>NZ_CP196025.1:0-2559371 GCF_058745595.1 Methylotenera sp. E1MeOHC1
CCACAGCCCGCTTACCGATGAGCAGTATATTGCGCATAAAGGCACGGTTTATTTAGTGTCTAACTCTTATGCTGAAGCGACCTCTACGCAGGTGATTGAAATGGTGGATAAAGCTCCACTAAAACCTACAGAAAAAGTGGCTGGCTTTGACTTTAGCCGACTCGAGCAATGGGAATCGTCTCGCTTGAATCTAGATTTAGTTGATGGTCAGTGGAAGGTTTCGATTAAAGAAGCTAAGCCATTGCAAAATGAAATGAATGAGTGGGTGGATTACTCATGGGTACATACATTTGCAAAATCAGTGGAGTTGTACACACCTGATCACAAGACGGTGTATCCTTCATTTGAAATTAAAATGGCAGACGGTAGTAAAGTGCATTTTGATAAGATTCAAGAGTCACCAGATTTACTATTGGCACGCCCGGATGAGGGCATTATGTATACGTTTCCATCTGACTCTGGTTTTGTGATGTTGAACCCACCGATCAATCTGCCCAATAAGTAATGTGAGATTGCTGTACTTATTTTACTAACTTTAAAAATCCCCCATGCTGCTTGCATCGTGGGGGATTTTTTTGGAATTAACCTAATATGCCTGAACTCCCAGAAGTAGAAACGACACGACTAGGATTACTGTCACTTTTAGACCAGACCGTTGCGCAAGTTGTGATCCGTAACGGCTCCTTGCGCTGGCCAATTCCTGAGAACTTAGCTAGTTTGTTGCAAGGTCAAACCTTAAGGGCACTGACGCGTCGCGCCAAATATATTCTCGCGCATTTTGATCATGGAGTTTTATTGCTGCATTTAGGCATGTCTGGTCGGATCTGCCTGTTGGCAGAAAATGAAGCGGCACAAAAGCATGACCATTTTGATCTTGTGTTTAAAGATGGCCAAGTGCTGCGTTTACGTGACCCACGCCGCTTTGGCGCAGTGCTGTGGGCTGGCGAACACTATGCGCAGCACAAATTGCTTAGCGTGCTGGGGCCAGAGCCGCTAGATGATGCGTTCACAGGCACTTATCTGCAACAGCATATACGCACACGTACGGCAGCTATTAAAACCACGATTATGGACGGTCACTTGGTGGTAGGCGTGGGCAATATTTATGCGAGTGAGTCTTTGTTCCGTGCCAGAATCAATCCAGCAATGCCAGCAAATAAACTCAGCCTGCAGCAGTGCGAAAGGCTAGTGGCTGAGATTAAGTCAACATTAAGTGATGCGCTGAAAGCGGGCGGTAGCAGCTTACGTGACTTTTTTGGCACAGATGGTAACCCGGGCTATTTTCAGCAACAGTATTTTGTTTATGGCCGCACCGGAGAGTCATGTCGAGTCTGTGGCAAACCTATCTTGAACATTAAGCAAGGCCAGCGCTCTACGTTTTATTGTGGGGTTTGTCAGAAAGTGTAGCGTCTAGTTTTAACTAGACGCTTGCAAGGTTAAGTATGCCTAGCTCATGTTAAGCAATATATTAGCGTGAGGCGCAGATGTTAATGTGGCCTTGCCGCATGCTCGTGTAAATAGCCTGCTGGTTTTTCTGGGCTACCACCGATTTTTTGCGGTAGTAGTGAGCCTGCAATCATCGCGACGATACTCACGCCTAAGCCAACGAGCTGCGGCGGTACTAGGCACGCCTCACCTATCAGCACCTCAATCAGTACCCATGTGCTCACGCCACCAATGATGGCAGCCAGTGCGCCTTGTGAGGTAGATCTCTTCCAGAACACACCAAAAATGAGGGGGACAAATGCCCCTGCTAGCGTGATTTTATAGGCAGACTCCACCATGCCAAAAATTGAGCGCTCTGAGTTGAGTGCGTAAAGTAGCACACACAAACCAAAGCCGATGAGGCAAATGCGCATGACTTTAAGGAAGCCTTTGTCACTTAAATGTGGCATGTAACCTTTAACGATGTTTTCTGCAAAGGATACTGATGGCGCTAACAGAGTGGCTGATGAACAGCTCATGATGGCGGACATTACCGCGCCAAAGAAAATCACTTGAGCTAGCAGTGGTGTATGTTCAAGCACTAAATAGGGAAGCACACGCTGAGAGTCATCTACCACTAAGGCGCCAAAATGCATTGGGTCAATCAATGTGGCGGAATAGGCGATAAACATAGGCACAAAGGTAAAGCAAAAGTACACGGTGGCGCCTAGCATGGAGCCCCATAGTGCAATTTTTGCGCTTTTGGCAGAGGTGATACGTTGAAATACGTCTTGTTGTGGAATTGAGCCTAGCATCATGGTCACCCAGCCGCCAAGGAAAGTCATCCATACCCAGATATCTGCACCCTTAGGAAAGAAGTCCAGTTTGCCTGCTGCGCGTGCATGTTCAATCACTGGGGCAACGCCGCCCGTCATGTCAGAAACAATACTGCCGATATAAAGCAGACCGCCAATCACGACGATCATTTGTACAAAGTCCAACACTGCTACTGAGAGCATGCCGCCAAATGTCGTGTAAGTCAGTACAATCGCCGTGCCCAATATCATACCGGCCTCTTCACTTACTGCACCATGGGTAATAATGTTGAAAATGAGGCCTAGCGCTTTGATCTGTGCCGCCACCCAGCCCAAGTATGAAATAACAATGGCAATGGTGGTGAGTACCTCTACTGTGCGGTTATAGCGCATACGGTAGAAGTCACCCAGCGTAATAATGTTGAGCTTATACAGTTGGGTAGAAAAGAAAAAACCGGCAAGCACCAGGCACATGCTTGCGCCAAAGGGGTCTGCGGCTACGCCGTTTAAACCTTTGGTAACAAAGGTTGCTGATACCCCAAAAATTGCTTCTGCACCAAACCATGTGGCAAACACGGTGGCAATTACAACAGGCAGTGGCAGATGCCGCCCAGCAACCGCGTAGTCTTTAGTGTTTTTTACGCGCGTAGCAGCTACTAAACCTATCGTGATAGAAACTAATAAGTAAATAACAACAAACCAAATCAGCATAGCAGCACCCTAAAGTTTAATCTTGAACATGAACGAAGCAGCGCGAGCTGCGATCAGGCAAGTACATAAAGCGTGCCTGGCAGTAATCAAGTGAGTAGCTATCATGATGCAGTTGAACTGTGAGTAAATTAAAAACGGTTAGTGAATAAAATAAGTGCCAGCTACCAACAATATTTCTACCAGTGCCAATACGACAATTGCGATCACTAATCGCTTTTGCCATATTGCTTGTACTTGCTGTGCTTGCACTAGTTGCTCTATTGATGCACGTAGCGGTACTTCTTGTTCGGCTTGATTGGTCTGGGTGAGAAACTGATGTGCAAGCCTTGGCATCTGCGGTATGTTCTTGATGATATGCGGCAGTTCGTTTTTAAAGTTATTGAACATAGAGCGCCATCCAATTTGCTCGCTCATCCAGCGTGTTAAAAATGGTTGTGCACTTTTCCATAAGTCTAGGTTGGGGTCTAGCTCTCGGCCTAGGCCTTCAATGTTGAGTAGGGTTTTTTGCAGCATAATCAGCTGCGGTTGGATAATCACACCAAAGCGACGCGCCATCTGGAATAAGCTAAGCAGGGTGCGTGCAAAAGAAATATCTTTTAATGGCTTGTTGAAAATCGGCTCGCAAATGGCACGTACTGCAGTTTCCAGCTCCTCGCGTTTGGTGTCTGCAGGCACCCAGCCTGAGTCAATATGCGCTTGGGCTACATCGCGGTAGTCACGGTTGAAAAATGCTAGAAAATTACGCGCAAGATAGTATTTATCTACGTCATTTAATGTGCCCATGATGCCAAAATCTAGCGCGATATATTTGCCGTCATCCGCCACCTGTATGTTGCCTGGGTGCATATCCGCATGAAAGAAGCCGTCACGAAATACCTGTGTGAAAAATATCTCAACACCGTCTCTTGCCAGCTTGGATGTATCTATGCCTTTTGCGATTAAGGCGTCACGTTGGCTGATTTGAGTGCCATACATACGTTGCATGACCATCACCTCTTTGCGGCACCAATCCCAATGTACATCTGGCACGATGAGCATGGATTTGTCTGCAAAATTACGTCCTAGCAAGCTGCAGTTCGCCGCCTCCAGCGTTAAGTCCAGTTCACTCTCTGTGTGTCTGGCAAACTCAGCAACAATCTCACGTGGTTTGAGGCGTTTAAATTCTGCAGAGATGCTTTGCAGTAATAAAGCTACTGTATCCATGAGCAGCAGGTCATGGGCTATGGTTTTTTCAATGTTCGGTCTTAATACTTTAACTGCAACAGGCTCACCATGCGGGAGGTGCGCGAAATGTACCTGCGCTACAGAGGCACTGGCAACCGGCGTTTCATCAAATTGAGAAAAACGTTGGGCCAAGGGCTCGTTAAAAGCTTGGGTGATAATGCTTTCTACTTCAGCAAAGCTAAAAGGCGGGACTTGGTCCTGTAATTTTGCCAACTCATCAGCAATATCAGCAGGGATTAAATCGCGACGGGTAGATAGCATCTGGCCGAACTTCACAAAAATAGGGCCCAGTGCCTCTAAGGCCAACCTTAATCGAGCGCCGCGTGGTGTATTGGTGTTGCGCCAAAACAGCAGAATGCCTATGGTGGATTGCAGTGGTTTAAGTTTGCTATGGCTTAGGATAAATTCATCTAAGCCGAAGCGCAGAGTAATAAAAATAATATAAAAGAGCCGAAAAATCCGCATAAATTATTTAACGCTATCTGTAACTTGATTGTTTGGAATCGTGCCGGAGTCGCCGGCTTGGCTAGTGGCTGTGCCGGCTTCACGTGCTTTGGCAAGTTTTTGCAGCCTTTTTTCAAAACGCTCTACGTCTGAGCGTAGGTGGTCAACATCATGGTTAAATTGATCCACATGCCTTTTTTTAGCGAGCATTGGTTTTTCTTCTTGCCAGTATTCGCTGAGCATACTGGCAAAATTAATACCCGCACCTTTAAGGCTTTGTACTGAGCTTCTTGCAAAAGTACCGATTTTATTGGCTGGTACATCGCCCACTAGCTTGCTTAAATCATCTTCGTAATCCCAACGTAGATGAGAAAGTACTTTAGCTAACGCGGTTGCTAAGTGTGTGTCGCCTGTTACTTCAATTTGCAGTTTTGCTGCTTCATCTTTTGCGATGAGTCGTGGCAACAAGCTAGGCGCGATATTAATACTTGCATCCGGAATGTTAGTCTCGCCAGCCATCGCTAGGCTGCCATCTTCTAAAATCATCAGTGTGCTGTGAACAGGTGCAATGGTAATACGTACCGACTTGCCAGCGAACTGATGCAGCATGCTGCAAGCCCATGTGTTTTGTGCAATAAGATGCTGCAGTATTTGTGTGCTAAAACTTTTGAACATCAGGTTTTATAACCCTTATGTAAGGCCACCACGCCAGCAGCCAAGTTGTAGTAATCTACTTTGCTTAAGCCGGCATCAACCATCATCTGCTTCAACGTTTCTTGGTCTGGATGCATGCGGATAGACTCGGCAAGGTATTGGTAGCTATCGGCATCTTTTGCAAGTAGCTTGCCCATTAATGGCAGCAATTTAAATGAATAAACATCGTAAGCTTTAGATAGGGGCTGCCATACTTTAGAGAACTCGAGCACTAGTAAGCGACCGCCTACTTTAAGTACGCGCTGCATTTCAGCCAGCGCTTTATCTTTATGCGTCATGTTGCGCAAGCCAAAGGCCACAATTACACAGTCAAAATACTGGTCAGGAAACGGTAGTTTTTCCGCATCACATTGCATGGCCGGTACATTCAGGCCCGCATCTAACATACGGTCACGGCCAACACCTAGCATCGATGCATTAATGTCGGTCAAGATGACCTGACCTTCTGGCCCTACTTTTTGCGCAAACAGTTTGGATAAGTCACCACTGCCACCAGCAATATCAAGCACTTTATCGCCAGGGTTTACACCACTAATGCTGACTGCAAAACGTTTCCAGCTACGGTGTAAGCCCGCAGACATCACATCGTTCATTAAATCGTATTTGTTGGCAACTGAGTGGAATACCTCAGCAACTTTTTTTGCCTTTTCCGTTTCGGCAACAGTTTTAAAACCAAAGTGTGTATTTTGCTCGGATGTCATTGCAGTCTTTTCTTTAAGATAAGTTTTTGCGTGTATGCCCAGCGGCACTTAATTTACCCAGATACTCTAGCCAGAGCGACTCATAGTTGCGTGCTAAATCGTATAAGTAATCCCACGAGTACAAACCGGTGTCATGGCCATCCGTAAATACGAGTTTGACCGCATAATTGCCAACAGGGTGTATGGCTGAAATGTTGACATCTTCTTTACCGACTTGCAGTACTTCTTGACCGTGGCCGTGACCGCGCACCTCAGCTGAAGGTGAATAAACACGCAGAAACTCACAAGACAGCATGCATTCAGTATTGTTATCAAATTTAATTTCCAACAAACGCGACGCTTGGTGAAGTTTAATATCAATTGGGCGAGGTGCGTTTTGTGTATTTTCGCTCATGGTTTACTTAACTACTTTAAAAAATAAGATGATAACAGAATGAGTTAGTTTGCTGATAATCTACAGCGCAACCGTTCATATTAAATAATTAACCGCCTGTCTGAATCATTTTCAGATACACAAACAATAGTGCATGGATTTATTTGCAGATTGAATTAACAGTGATAAAGTAATGCTACCTAAAAATGGTTTGAGGACCATCATGGCAGATAATAAATTAGCACATCATTTTGAAGTATATTCCCAGTGGCGTAAGGCGCTAGTCGACACGATTTGCGACTATCGCAGCTGGCTAAATGAGCAAGAGCTCAATGATGCGCAAGTAGATCAGCGAATTCAACAATTGCTGGACAGATTACGTGAAGACAAACTGAACGTTGCCTTTGTAGCAGAGTTCTCACGCGGAAAATCTGAACTGATTAATGCAATCTTCTTTGCAGGGTACGGCACACGCCTGTTACCTTCGAGTGCTGGCCGCACCACCATGTGCCCAACCGAGTTGCTTTACGATAAATCGAAACCAACATCTATCATGATGTTGCCGATTGAAACCCGTCTTTCTGATGCAACCACCTCTGAATATAAACGTTATCCAGACGAGTGGAAGACCGTTACCTTTGAGGTTGACTCTAACGAAAGCATGGTCAATGCTTTTAAAGAGGTAAGCAGTACTAAAGCGGTTACTTTGCAAGAAGCGGAGAAATACGGGCTATATGACCCTAACAGCGCTGACGATGCGCTCAATATCAATAAAGATGGCACGATTGATGTGCCATGCTGGCGCTATGCCATGATTAACTTCCCGCATCCTTTGCTAGAGCAAGGGTTGGTGATTTTAGATACACCGGGCTTGAATGCGATTGGTACTGAGCCTGAGCTTACCCTCAACATGTTGCCCAATGCGCACGCAGTGCTATTTATACTGGCGGCAGATACAGGCGTTACTAAGTCTGAGATTGATGTTTGGCGACAATACATCAGCGGTACACGCTGGAAGCAAAAGGGGCGCCTTGCTGTATTAAATAAGATTGACGGCTTGTGGGATGAGTTAAAAGACGAGGAAGAAATTCAAACCGAACTTGCGAAGCAAGTAAAAACCAGCGCAGATTTGCTCGGTTTGGATGTGAATCATATCTACCCGGTATCTGCACAAAAAGGCTTGCTTGCTAAGGTGAATAGCGATGAGGCATTGTTGGTGAAGAGTCGCGTCTTAGAGCTTGAAAAAGCTTTATCTAATGAGCTGATCCCAGCCAAAAAAGAAATTGTGCGTGATAACACGCAAAATGAAATTGAAGACCTGATTACTAATTCACATGTGATTTTGGACGCAAGGTTCTCTGGTGTTAACGACCAATTGCTTGAACTGCGCGGATTGCGCGGTAAAAACGAAGACGTAGTCGAGCACATGATGAATAAGGTCAAAGTTGATAAAGAGAACTTTGAGCAAGGTCTGCAACGTTTTCAGGCATTACGCAGTATCTTTTCCCAGCATACCAATCGATTGTTTACCTTGCTGGGGATGGAGTCGCTGAAGGTGCATGTTCATGCCACGCGCCAAACCATGGTGGATGCCAGCTTTACCAAAACCATACGCCAGGCGATGGATAACTTTTTTAGTGAGCTGAAAACGCGTTTAATTTCATCAGACGTGCAAATTGATGAAATTAAACAAATGATGGATGTGATGTACGAGAAGTTTTCAAAAGAGCATGGCTTGCGTAAATCTGAACCGCCAGCATTTACTACTTTGCGCTATCAAAAGGAGCTGTCTAAATTAGAGCGTGCTTATAAAGAGCAATTTAATACCGCGTTTAATATGATTGCTCACGAGAAAATGACGCTTACCAGCAAGTTCTTTGAAACACTGGCAAGCCGAGTTATCCATGTATTTGAAGTAGCTAACCGTGATATTGAGAATTGGCTAAAGGCGGTGATTGCGCCTATGGAGTCGCAAGTGCGTGAACACCAGCTGCAACTGCGCAGGCGCTTAGAAAGTATCAAGCGTATTTATAAAGCGACAGATACGTTAGAGGACAGAATTGCCGAGTTGGAAGCGATTGAACGTAGTATTCAAGCACAGCTGGATGATCTAAATGTACTGCGCATGCATATGCGCAATGCGCTGGCATTTGAGGCTGAGCCGTTAGCCACGGTAGCTGCTTAGAGGTACTGCTTAATAAAAAAGGCTGCGTGAGCAGCCTTTTTTATTGCTTAAAACTTTGTTGTTTCTTGCGTATTAGCGATTTGCTAACATCAAGGTTTTCATTTTTAGCATCGCTTTTTGCTCAATTTGTCGGATGCGCTCGGCGGATACACCAAACTCATCTGCTAGTTCGTGCAGCGTTTTGCTAGCGTCTTCTTGCAACCATCGTGCTTCCACCACGCGGCGGCTACGCTCATCCAAATGATTAAGGGCTGAGGCCAAGCCTGTGGTTTCGGCCATTTCAAATTGCTTGGCTTCAAGTGCTTCAGGTGGCGTCAAGCTCTCGTCTTGCAAATAAGCAATCGGGCTGTAATGCTCTTCGCTATCGTCATCGATGTTAGACTCCAGTGAAATCTCGTGACCATTGAGGCGAGACTCCATCTCCATCACTTCTTCCGGCTTTACATTCAGCTCACGCGCAATATGGTCGACTTCACCAGTCTGCATGGTGTTGATGCCAGTTTTCATGCTACGTAAGTTAAAAAATAACTTGCGCTGAGCTTTGGTCGTGGCGATTTTAACTAAACGCCAGTTACGTACGATGTATTCGTGAATTTCTGCTTTAATCCAATGCATGGCAAACGAAACCAAGCGTACGCCACGCTCAGGGTCAAAGCGTTTTACTGCTTTCATCAGGCCGATATTGCCTTCTTGGATGAGGTCGGCTTGTGGCAGGCCATAGCCCATGTATCCACGTGCGATACTCGCTACTAAACGTAGGTGTGAAACAATCAACTGGCGCGCAGCCTCAAGATCATTTTCTTTTTTGAATCTGACCGCGAGTGCAAGTTCCTCTTCCGCTGATAAAATAGGATAGGCTTTAATCGCTCTAGTGTATTGATCTAGACTGTCAGTTGCCGTTAATACAGGTACTGTTAAAGCATTAGTCATTCGTACTTACCCCTCCTTGATGAGTCATTTTAGCACTCTACGTTCGAGAGTGCTAGTGCGGGAAAGTTCAAAAATAACTTTTTATAGTGTTCTGTGACATTAAAGTTGGTAACCGATACATTAAAGTTGGTAACCAGTTCGGTGTAAAGTTGGTAACCAATCTAAATTTTATGTGATCAGTGTTATTAGGAAGTGTTGATACTAATTATGAAATTTAGTATCAAGAAGGGATTCTTATCAGTTTCTACATGGTTCTTAATCTGCAACTACTTTATCTGCAACTACTTTGGTATTTTAAAAAAACATAGGTCTTTTGAGCTATTTTTTAATTTATATAAATCTATTACGTACCTATAAAAAGTGTATTATCTTAATTAAATTACTTTTTATAGGTACATTATGGCTAAACGAATCCCCCAAACCACTCCGATTAGCATCGATGCTTTAGACACTATTAGCTATTGGGGGAAGGTGATATCTGCTCAGCGTAAACTAAGAGGCATTTCTATGCGAGATTTTGCATATAGAGCATGCATCAGTCTAAACACATTACAAAGAATTGAACGTGGCGAACATTCAGTGCTTGCTAGTAACTACCTCAATGCTTTGGCTGTACTACATGTCCTGGATAGAATATTTAAAAGTCCAGATGAATCATTGCTTAAAACTAGGGAGGAGATATTACGTAATCTTACTCCTAAAGATGATGAAGAGTATTTCTAAGTAGTTCATCAGGTATTTGTGACAATGGAATTGGGGAGGAGATGTTTTTTGAACGGAACATTTTTATCCTCGAAGATGCCCGATCCTAGTATCGCTGCGCCAGCTCTTCAAGGTGGGGCTATACGATTATCTTTTGTTATATTAGGAGTACAAACAAACATACGGTAACCGAAAAGCAGAAGGCCTCTGGAAAGAGGCCTTCTGTTTGATGCGTTGTGAGGAACCATTGGTACGTAGCTGTTTTTTTGACGACCTCACGGTGCTACGTTTCTCACACAAAACTGATTCAGCCTTGTGCTGTTTGACCGGTTCTGTGTCTCAAGGGCAACAGACGGGCTAACACTTGAATTGATTGTACTGCGTCGCACTCACTTTTTCAATTGCGTATTGCAGTAAAATGTACCGCCAATGATTATTTAAAAAGGTCATTTGTACTTAGTGCAAAGCCGCAAATAGAACTTATAAAAACTCAACTCTAATGACTCAATTCGGCCCGAAGCCGACGTTCATTGCTAAGGATCGCGCAGTTTTATGGCGCGTATTCACAAAGCGATTGTTAAGTCTGTAAAGTCAAACTAATGGTGCATATTTCAGAATAGGCAGTGCAGAACCTGCGTCGTATAGGAATTATCTACACTTCAATAAGAGTGTTGCAGCTTCAGACCTGCGCTACGAGCATGCTAAAACGCCGGCCTCTGACAGCGCTTCTGCTAGCTTACAATTTGTTCGGCGACAGCTTCTTTGAGGCCAGCTGCCGCTTGGGCTGCAAGTGCATAAGCAGCTGCTTCTGAGTCTTGAAACTCCTCAAGTGCATAAACTTTGCCCCACTTCAGGGTGAACACGTGGAGACCGCGGTTGACGTATGCATCCCCGTTAAGCAGCGTTGCAGTGCCGTCCCATTGGACACATACAGTGGTATGCCACGGCAAACCCACTACCCATATGTTATTGACCTTGATATGTAGATTGGGTTGGATGCGGCCAAGGCGCTCAAACCAGCGGCGCAGGGCTGCTTTGTCGTGGCGCTCACCACCAAGCGAGTGAGTGCCGGAAACGCGATGATGGACATCTGGTGCGACTGCTTTCACTGCTTCATCCCAGCGATGGTTGTTGACGTCATCAAAGGTTTGTTGAATTTTTTGCTTAACAATATAACTGTATATCATGATAAGACCTCCATTTATGAGAAGAGATGACCGACACGAGGCACCCAGCCGAGCTTGATGTCAAAGTAGTTGGTCACATTTAAATTTTCATTCATTGTGTAAGCAAGTGCTTATCGACAATCTGTTTAAGTGCATCAGGGTTATCCACACTGAGAAAATGTCCAGAGTTAGCAATCGTCTCAAGTTTAGCGTTACGTACTTTACTTAAAGTACTTACTCTCTCATTGTTCTTAGACCAGTCAGTTTCACCGTAAATCAAGGTAACTGGACTATTAATCTGATTGTATAGCGTTGGTGCTTTTGCCCAGCTTCTCCAGTTTTTTAAGATATTTCTACCAAGATAGTGATAACCAGGTCTATGACCTGTTTTATCAAAAAGCTTCATTAACCATGTAGGTATTTTTTTAATATTCGTAACGCCACCGTTCATCACTAGGCTCAAGAAAAATCGATTTTCTAATGCTGCAAAAATAGCGCCGTTGATGGGGATTGAATAGTTCCACATCATAAAGTTAGCGATAAAATTACCTCGCCTAATACCATCGGCATAGCGCGTTTCATAGTCGTAAGTATTGACAGAAATTACCTGTTTGATTCTATTTGGAATTGTGGCTGCTACTGTTAGGGATAGTGTGGCACCAATTGATTCGCCAACTAAAGTGATGTTTTCAAGCCCCAATTTATTAATTAGATCAATGATGGATTTCCTCAAGTAGGGTTCATCATAGTTAATCTTCTTATTGATAGACGATTGCCCATGACCAGGCAAATCGACTGCATAAACTGTATAGTTCTTTGCATAAAATGGAATCATTTCACTAAAGAACTCAATTTGCGTTCTAATGGTATGCATGAGTAAAAGCGGCTCGCCTTGCCCAGTCTTAATCACCCTAACAGTTTCGCCATCTGTAAGTTTGATAAACAGCTCTTCCCCATTAAATTTCAAATCTTTTGGTGCGATTACCATTTCGTTCTCCTAATCAGGTTATTAATAACATTTGTTTAATGACTAATCAGATTGCTTTCTTGCTACTTAATTATTACGCTTCATTCAAGGTTTGAATTGTTTGAATATTACTGATGCATTGACCCCACCAAAGCCAAACCCATTAGATAAAGCATATTCAATCTTTTTTGGCAGTGGATTTTTACCTATTATCATGAGTCCATTTGCTCGTTCATCCTTTTGCGTTAGATTGATTGTGGGCGGACAACATTGATCTTGAATAGCCATAATTGTAAATATCGCTTCAAGCCCACCAGCCGCGCCAAGCAGATGACCTGTTGAAGATTTAGTCGCGCTTATAGCAAGTTTGGAATTTTGAGTGCCAAAAACACGTTTGATTGCTGCCAATTCGCCCGCATCACCCACTGGTGTAGATGTGGCGTGTGCATTGATATGGTCTATCGTATCAGGATTTAACCCCGCTTGATTCAGTGCTATCGACATCGCTCTCGCTGCACCTGAGCCATCTTCTGGGCTTGATGTAATATGGTAGGCATCTGATGTTGTTCCGTAGCCAACTAACTCTGCTAATGGAGTAGCGCCTCTAGCCATAGCATGGTCATAGGATTCGATAACCAATATGCCAGCACCTTCTCCCATTACAAAACCGTCACGGCCAATATCAAAGGGTCTTGAGGCTAATTCAGGTGAATCTGAATAATTTGTACTGAGTGCTTTAGCAGCAGCAAAGCCGCCTAGACTTACTTTGTCAATACAAGCCTCTGCACCACCGCAAATAGCAATATCAGCTTCACCTGACTGTATTAGTCTGGCAGCATCGCCAATTGCTTGAACACCTGCTGCACATGCTGTTACAGGTGCTCCAAGTGGCCCCTTAAATTGATATTTAAGTGCTACCTGACCCGCAGCAAGGTTGACTAGAAATGATGGAATAGTAAAAGGGGATAGCCTTTCAGCGCCCTCATGCTCGCCTTTACGAACAGCATTCGCTATTGCGGGGAATCCACCTATGCCGGAGGCGATAATGGTGGCTGTCCGTTCGCTTTCAACTTCATTTTGGGGTTGCCAGCCTGCTTGATTGATGGCCTCTTCAGATGCAATCAACGCAAATTGTATAAATCTATCTATTCTGCGCAGTTCCTTCTGGCTGATGGTTTTCAATAAATCGACGCCAAAGATAGGATCATCTTCGTTGGATTTTATCCAACCTGCAAGTTTAACAGGGCTACCTTCCGCCAATGTATCAGGTAATCTTGAAATACCAGACTTACCTTCTAACAGATGTTTCCACGCTAATGCAACGCCAGTCCCAAGCGGACTTACAGCACCCATTCCAGTGATAACAATTCTTTTCATACGATTGACCTCTTAATATTGTGCTATTTAGCTTTAGATAACTGTTTAGGATGCGTGTTAATGGGAATGCACAACATGGCAGTCATTAAAGCTAAAGCAATATGAATTAAATACGTTGGTTTAAAGTCTGCTATTTGGAGCTGAGACTTTGCTAGAAAAAGCACCGTGATGGAGACGCCAATGACCGTGCCAATTTGTCGCGTTGCATGGTTGATAGCAGAGCCAACAGCGTAGTCCTTTGGCGGTAAGCCAAAAACCGCTGCAGCGGATAATGATGGCATTACTAAGCCAACTGACATGCCACTAAGTAGTAAACCCGGTAGCCAACCTCTTATGTAATTAGGGCTTGCATCAGGGATTAACAAAAACCATAGCCCACTTAAGGCGTAGGTAATTGCACCCGTAATTAATAATGGGCGATGACCAATTCTTGAAGCAATTCTCCCTGATATTATCGCGGTTGGAACTACGGTGAGTGGTCCTGGCATAATTGCGGCACCAGCTAAAGTCTGATTTAGATGCCATATATTTTTCATCCAAAAAAAGAATGAAAAGAACATGATTGAGAATGCAATACCAAATGTAATGCCAGCTAGATTTGAAAACAAAAAGGTTTTGTTCTTGAATAAACTGAGATCAAATAGTGGTTCAGGATTAAATTTTGCCCAGGGGATATAACTTAAAATAACGAACAATCCCAGCATGATCATTCCGGCTAATTCTGATTGACTCCAATCTACTGACTTCATTTCAACAATACCAAAAGCAATTGCACCAACTCCTATGATTAATTGCAACATGCCTAGCCAATCCAAGCGCATTTTTTCTCTTGGTTGTACCGATTCATGCAATATTTTTGAGCTTTGCCAAATGCAAAATAATCCAATAGGTATGTTGATGAAAAATGCCCATTCCCAGCCGCCTACATCAATGATGTATGAGCCAATGCCAGGACCTAAAGCTGCAGCCAAAGCCCCCACTGCGCCCCATGCACCCATGGCTATCATGCGCTTCTCTTTGGGAAATGCCTCAAGTACCAGAGCTAATGCTGCAGGTGAGAGTAAACAAGCACCTATTGATTGAAATACCCTTGCTACTATTAACCAAAAAACACTTGGGGATGCGCCGCATGCAAAAGAAGCCGTAATAAACATCAACGTACCCAGCATAAATACTTTTTTTCTGCCGTATTTATCAGCAATTCCACCTGCAGGAATCAGCATTGCGGCATAAACGATTGAATAGCCACTCATTGCCCAAGATAAATCAGTGGCTTTGGAATTCGGGAAACTCTCCAGAATATTATTAAATCCAGCATATAGAATCGTGGTATCAAGTGACGCCATAAAGATAGCGATACTGGCAATAGCGAATACGCGCCATGCATCGGGCACTAATTTCTCAGCAGGGGCATATATTTGTGCTGTTGGTTTCATTCGTAATCTCAAAAGCTAATTTTGTGAGTAATACAGGCCACATTACAATTGGGATGCGGCCTGTTTAATATTAATGACTCAAGAAAAAGTCTGCCGTGTTCACAAATGAATCGTGATATTGAAAAATGGAACCATGATTGGAATCTGGATAAAGCACTAATTGTGCATTTTTCAGTTGCTTGTACATGGTTATAGAACCTTCTGTATTTAACATCGTGTCATTGCTACCAGTCACAACCAATACTGGCTGATTGATTGCTTTCAATGTCTTATACTCAGGGTCTGGTGTGCTAGTAAATACAATGAGCGCTTTACCATGTGCATCAGCAATTTCTTTACTGCTCTCAGGGTCACGATCTTTTGTTCTTGCATACACTCTTGCCAAAAATTCACCTCCGGCTTTTTTACCTGCATCTGTTTGCGAGAAGAATAAATAATCTCGTGGGTCAGGCGCATTTGTTCTTGAGAATGCTTCACCAAGTACCTTCAACAAGTTATTACCACCACCTTGATAAGTAGTCCCAGCAAGAATTACTTTATGTACTAACTCTGGGTGTTGTGCAGCTAATTCTTGAGCAATAAAGCCACCCATTGAAAAGCCAAGCAAATCCACATTTTTATAGCCTAATGCTTGAATAAACGCATAAGCATCCGTTGTCATTTGCTCAATGTTATCGGCCACTACACCATTAGTAGCTCCGATACCTCTGTTATTAAATACAACGACAGGACGGGTTTTTGCTAAATCATTAACTACAGCTGGATCCCAGGAATCCATGGTGCCAGTGAAGTGCTGAAGAAATATTAAGGGCGTACCTGACTTAGGTCCTAACGTACGATAAGAAAATTTGATGCCATTGGCTTCAATAAATTTAGTCGATGCTGTTTCAAGAGTATTTTGTCCTGCGCTAGCTACGCTCGTCTCAACCATTGAGAAGGTAGCTGCTATAAATAATAGCGATTTTAAAAACTTGCTCATCATAAAGTCCTCATTAATGTGTGTGAATGTTAATTTATGTACTACAGAGTACAATATATGAGAGGCGAGTGCATATGTCAACAATTATTTGTACTTTAAAGTACAAATATATTAGACAACTCATCAATAACGACTTAAGATATAAGCTATGGAAACTAAAGCCTCAACTAAAGTACTTGGTAGACCCCGAAAGTTCGACAAAGACCTTGCGTTAGATACCGCCCTGAAAGTATTTATGCAAAAGGGATATGAAGCCACCTCGCTTACTGATATCACTAAAGCATTAGGTATTAATCGACCAAGTGTATATGCGGCATTTGGTAATAAAGAAGAGTTGTTCGCTCAAGCATTAGGTAAATATATCCAAGGGCCTCTTGCTTATCTAAATGATGCTCTATCAGAAAAGACTAGCAGAGATGTCGTTAGAGTAATCCTAATGAACTCCGTGGAGTTATTAGTCTCCTGTGCTGAACAACCTAGGGGATGTTTAGCAGTTCAAAGCTCAATCAGTTCTGAGCTTGCAGCTGCAGGCATTCAGCAAAATATTGTGAATGGTTTACATCAGATTGAAGTCAATATAAAAAATCGTTTTGATCGTGCGATTGATGAAGGTGACTTACCAAATGACACTGATTCTTGGTTACTTACTAAATACGTGACAACACTTCATAAGGGACTTTCAATTCAAGCTTCTAACGGAACGAACGAAGAAGAGCTTCGTGGAGTTGTAGAAATCGCCCTGAAAAGCTGGCCAGGGAAATAATTTATTTATTAGCATGACTGAGTTGCATACGCATATCGGTGCAAGAATGATTCTTCTTGAGCTGTTCTAATAACTATTACAGTTTGTCCATCGGCAACATCTAGAAATGTTCAGCGCTTTTAATTTTTATATCATTTGTAGTCATATTGTTCTCAATATATTCATTGCTGTTTAGTTGATGCGTGTATATCTGCCATGTTTATATTGTTTGAAGATTGCGAAGTCACATTGCTCTCTTCCCAGCCACCCCCCAGAGCCTTAAAGACTGCTACAGCCGATCGCGCTGATTCGGTTTGCGCTTGAGCTTTTGCATCAGATGTTCTCAATAGATTTTCATCTGCATGCAACACCTCAATCAAGCTGACGACGCCTTTTTGATAAGCCACGAAAGATGAATTTTGCGCTTCGCTAAGCGATTGCTCACCTTGCAACAAGGCTGCTGTCTGCTCTTCACGTTTGACTAAAGCAGAGATGGCATTCTCAACATCCTCGGTTGCACGAAGTGTTGTTTGTCGATATGCGGCCAAAGCTTCGGCTTCCATGCCTTTTGCTTGATCAATTTGTGCATCAATGCGTGCAAAATCAAAAAGGCGCCAGCGCAAGCCCACAACTCCAGCTGCTTGGTTTGCGGCACTGCTGAATAGATTACCACCCGATATTGCTGTCGCACTACCAATCAACAGGCTCAGCGCAAGCTTTGGATAATATTCAGAAACTGCCACACCAATTTTTGCATTAGCTGCCGCCAACCGACGTTCCGCCACAATTAGGTCTGGCCTGCGACGCAGTAAATCTGCAGGTGACCCGATTGAGGATATTTGTGGTGCAACAGGAATGGGGCTAACTTTACCGAGTTCAGCTCTGTAAGTGCCAGGTGCAACTCCTAACATTACATCAAGGGCGTTCATGGACACGTCGAGCGCAGTTTCCAACACTGGTATAGCCGCTTTAACCTGCGCCACAGCGCCTTCTACTTGTTGCACTTGAAGTCTGGGCGCCAAGCCTTTGGAGTATAGTAAATTTACTTTTGATAGAAGCTGCTGTTGCGTCTCAAGTTGTTTTCTTGAAATATCGAGTCGAGACTGTAATCCACGAATGTTGATGTAAATGTCTGAGATTTGTGCAGCAACAGCTAGACGAGTGGCAATCGCTCCCGCTTTGGCCACTTGGTATTCTGCTACTGCAGCTTCTTGATCGCGGCGCAATCCGCCAAATATATCCAGCTCCCAACTTGCGTTCAGGTTGGCTTCATAAAGATTTGCATTCCTATCATAGCCAGGTACTGAATTAAGTACTTGTCCAAGAGGCGATTCCAGTGACTGGTGATTTCTTATCGCTTGCGCATTTATATTAGCCGAAGGCAATAATGCAGCATGTGCCGAGCCAAGACCTGATTTAGCTTGTGCGATTCGTGCGGTAGCTTGCGCTATATCCAAATTTTGTTCGAGCGCTAATAGCACGAAACGACTTAATTGTGGATCACCGAATCCATCCCACCAAGTTGTAAGATCAGCATTAGAGAGTGCATTGCGCTTTTCAAGCTGAGCTTCGCCAAAATATTTATCGGAGAATGCTAGGTCTGGCTTTCTGTAATCTGGGCCAACAGCGCAGCCTGCTATCAAACCTGCGCTTAACAAAATAACAATAGGACGAGAAATTAACATGGCAATCCTTGAACTTATTCAACTTAGTAGGTGACTATATTACAATATGGTCACTATTTGTCAATCCCCTAAAGTCAAGGTATGCTGTAAGGATGATTAAAAAACTACAACCCATCGCAAGAGGTCCTTCTGAGCACAATGTTCGTGATCAGATCGTAGAAGCTGCTGCTGAATATTTCAGCCGTTATGGCTACGAGAAAACTACTGTGTCCGATCTAGCTAAAGAAATTGGCTTTTCAAAAGCCTACATCTATAAATTCTTTGCCACAAAGCAAGCGATTGGTGAGGTGATCTGCTCCAATACTTTAAGCGCAATATTGAGTTCGATTAATGTAGCAATGGTGGATGCTCCCACAGCCTCAGAGCGCTTTCGGCGCATGTTTAAAGCTGCTGTAGCAGAAAGCTCAAATCTTTTTTTTCAAGACCGTAAGCTCTATGATATTGCAGCATCCGCAGCGAGTGAGCAATGGCAATCTACGATAAACTATCAAATTGAAAAAAAGAAAATCATCTTGCAGATTATTCTCGAAGGACGCGATACGGGGGAATTTGAGCGGAAAACACCAATAGATGAAACGGTCAATGCAATCTATTTAGTGATGCAACCTTATACCAATCCGTTACTGCTTCAACACAATCTTAACCTCGCAGAACAGGCCCCCATGATTCTTTCCAGTCTGATATTGCGAAGTTTAGCCCCATAAACAACTAAAAATAGCTTAGTGACTATTGACTTAATTGGTCACTATATGGAGAATGCGGGTTACTATTTTAAAAAGGTGACCTCCATGTTTAGTCGTAAACTTAGTTCAGTCATTGTTATTAGCCTATTCCCACTGGCATTTGTTGCATGCACTGAAAAAACGCCGATTGACCCCCGCACACAAACGCCACTGGTGAAAACGGTGGCCGTTCAACCGGCGTCTGATTCGTCGCGCTCGTTCACAGGAATAGTGGCAGCCAGAGTTCAAAGCGACTTGGCATTTCGTGTTACAGGGAAAGTGCTTGAACGTTTTGTCGATGCAGGCCAAATCGTTAAGCGTGGTCAGCCACTCATGCGTATTGATCCTATTGATCTGCAATTGACGGCAAATGCACAACGTGAAGCAGTATTGGTAGCAAAGGCCCGTGCCAATCAAACAGCTGAGGATGAAATCAGACATCGTGGTCTTGTAGAAGAAGGCGCAATCTCTGCTTCCACATATGATCAAATCAAAGCGGCGGCAGATTCAGCCAATGCGCAGCTCAAAGCAGCCGAAGCCCAAGCGGACGTGGCAAAAAATGCATCCAGCTATGCGTTCCTGCTCGCAGGTTCCGATGGTGTTGTAATCGATACATTAGTGGAGCCAGGACAAGTCGTTAGTGCAGGCCAAACGGTTTTGCGTATAGCACATTCAGGCAAGCGCGAGGCTATCGTCAATTTACCCGAAACACTTCGCCCATCGCTAGGTTCAATTGCGCAGGCGAAACTATACGGCAAGGATAATCTTACAGTTCCAGCAAAACTAAGGCAGCTTTCAGAGTCAGCAGATGGGGTGTCGCGCACGTTTGAAGCAAGGTATGTACTAGATGAAGCAATAGCCAAGGCACCACTCGGCGCAACCATCACTATCAAGATCAAGGAAAGTAGCACTTCGACGAAAACCGCCTTAGAAGTACCCGTTGGTGCTATTTTTGATGCTGGCAAAGGTTCAGGAGTTTGGGTGCTTGATGGTAGTCCAACCCACGTTACCTGGCGTCCAGTAAAAATTCTAAGCATTAGTGATGATGCCGCGCAGGTAGAGGGTAATCTCAAGGTCAATGATCAAATCATCGGGCTTGGTGCCCACCTTTTGCATGAAGGCGAAAAAGTCAGAGTTGCGACTAGCGACGACGGCTCCTCCAGTTTAAATGCTGCAGCTTCGAATACGAATCATGGAGAGGCAAAATGAGCGGCTTTAATCTTTCAGCGCTTGCAGTGCGTGAGCGGTCAATCACCTTCTTCCTGATTATTTTGATCACTATTGCAGGCACCATTGCATTTTTCAAGATGGGCAGGGCCGAAGACCCTCCATTTACCATCAAAATAATGACCGTGATTACTGCTTGGCCTGGTGCAACAGCACAGGAAATGCAGGATCAAGTCGCCGAGAAAATTGAAAAACGCATGCAAGAGCTGCGTTATTACGACCGTACGGAAACCTTTACCCGGCCTGGCCTAGCTTTTACCACGGTGACACTGCTTGACAGCACGCCACCCTCCGGAGTGAAAGAAGAGTTTTACCAAGCAAGAAAGAAAATAAGCGACGAATCAAAAAATCTACCGGCTGGAATCATTGGCCCCATGGTGAATGACGAGTATGCAGACGTTACCTTTGCTTTGTATGCGTTAAAAGCGAAGGGTGAGCCACAACGGCTATTAGTACGCGATGCTGAAAATATGCGTCAGCGTCTGTTGCACGTGGCTGGTGTGAAAAAAGTCAATATTATCGGCGAACAACCCGAGCGAATTTACGTCTCCTTTTCGCATGAGCGCTTAGCGACACTGGGGATTTCGCCGCAGGAAATTTTTTCAGCATTGAATAACCAGAATGCTTTAACACCGGCTGGCTCAATAGACACCAAAGGAACAAAAGTATTTATCCGCATTGAAGGTGCTTTTGATCAACTGCAGAAAATCCGCGATACACCAATATCTGCAAAAGGTCGGACTTTAAAGTTATCAGATGTAGCAACGGTAGAACGTGGATACGAAGACCCTTCAACATTTTTTATCCGGAACAGTGGCGAGCCAGCACTATTACTCGGTATTGTGATGCGTGAAGGCTGGAATGGTCTTGATCTTGGTAAAGCATTAGATACAGAAGTCGCATCAATCAGTGCTGATTTGCCGTTGGGTATGAGTTTTACCAAAGTAACTGACCAGGCCGTAAATATTGATGAATCGGTCGATGAGTTCATGGTCAAGTTTTTCGTCGCGCTTTTGGTGGTGATGCTGGTGAGTTTCTTAAGTATGGGTTGGCGCGTTGGTTTAGTCGTTGCGGCTGCCGTACCCTTGACACTGGCCCTTGTATTTGTCGTCATGGCTGCCACTGGTAAAAATTTCGACCGTATTACACTGGGATCACTGATCCTGGCGCTTGGTCTGCTAGTTGATGATGCCATTATCGCTATTGAGACGATGGTCGTAAAAATGGAGGAAGGCTATAGCCGAATTGCTGCGTCAGCCTATGCTTGGAGCCATACAGCAGCGCCTATGTTGTCTGGCACTTTAGTGACGGCCATTGGCTTTATGCCTAACGGCTTTGCCCAGTCAACAGCTGGTGAATACACCAGCAATATGTTTTGGGTCGTGGGTACTGCACTGATTGCATCATGGATTGTCGCAGTCGTCTTCACGCCTTATTTAGGTGTGAAGATGCTTCCCGAGCTTAAGAAGGTTGAAGGTGGTCATGAGGCGATTTACAGTACGCCTAATTACAATCGATTTCGTTCGCTGTTGGGGAAAGTCATTCAACATAAGTGGATCGTTACTGCCATTGTTATAGGCGCTTTTGTCGTGTCTATTCTCGGCATGGCTATCGTGAAGAAGCAGTTTTTCCCAACCTCAGATCGTCCTGAAGTTTTGGTCGAGGTTCAAATGCCTGATGGCACATCGATTGCGCAGACCAGTTCTGCCACGGCCAAAGTTGAAGCTTGGCTGGCAAAACAGAAAGAAGCAAAAATTGTAACGTCTTATATCGGGCAAGGTGCGCCACGCTTTTATCTCGCGATGTCGCCTGAACTACCGGATCCATCCTTTGCGAAACTCGTCGTCCGCACGGATAACCAAGAAGAACGCGAGGTTCTGAAGCTAAGATTACGTCAGGCTATTGCTGATGGATTAGCACCTGAAGCCCGTGTACGTGTGACACAGCTAGTATTCGGACCTTACTCACCCTACCCAGTAGCGTTTCGTGTTACTGGGCAAGACCCCGAAAAATTGCGTAAAATCGCAGCCGAAGTGCGTCAAATGATGGATGCAAGTCCAACGATGCGAACTGTCAATATCGATTGGGGTGATCGCGTCCCAGCCCTGCACTTTACGCTTAATCAAGACCGACTTCAGGCCGTTGGACTTACCTCCAGCAGCGTTGCACAACAACTTCAATTTCTGCTGAGCGGCGTACCCATCACCGAAGTTCGCGAGGATATTCGCTCGGTGCAGGTGGTTGGTCGTGCAGCAGAAAATATGCGCCTGGATCCTGAAAAAATATCTGGTTTTACATTAGTCGGCTCAGCAGGGCAACGTGTACCTTTGTCGCAGGTTGGTTCTGTAGATATTCGGATGGAAGAGCCCACTCTCCGTCGACGTGACCGCACACCGACCATTACCGTACGTGGTGACATTGCGGATGAATTACAGCCGCCAGAAGTATCGGCTGCCATCCTGCAACAGTTGCAGCCGATTATAGCCAAACTTCCAGCTGGTTACCGAATTGAGGAGGCAGGTTCTACAGAAGAATCGGGTAAGGCAACCAAAGCACTATTGCCTTTATTCCCGATTATGATTGCGCTTACCTTACTGATTATCATCTTACAGGTGCGTTCGATATCATCCATGATCATGGTATTTGCCACCAGTCCGTTAGGGTTAATCGGCGTTGTTCCAACCTTGCTATTGTTCCAGCAACCCTTTGGTATCAATGCGCTGGTTGGCTTGATCTCACTGTCAGGCATCTTAATGCGCAATACGCTAATCCTCATTGGGCAGATCGAGCATAATTTGAAAGAAGGATTAAAGCCTTTTGACGCAGTGGTCGAAGCTACAGTACAACGCGCCCGGCCAGTTATTCTTACCGCCTTAGCAGCTATTCTAGCGTTTATCCCGCTCACCCATTCAGTATTTTGGGGAACGTTGGCATATACCCTAATTGGCGGTACTTTTGCCGGCACAATATTGACGCTAGTATTTCTTCCGGCGATGTATGCCATCTGGTTCAAAATTAGGTATCCAAGTAATACAACGGAGAGAGTCTCAACAGCTCTAGGTGCTACTTCTTAACCTACATATTACTAATAGCAATCTTACGCTTCGAGCACACTTATTCCCATGAGTGCTCGAACAAAGAGGTTTTTTGATTAACTATTTGAATGTCAGTTTTGGGCCGATAGTTGTCGTTTACAGGTAATAATTAACTGGATGCTATGCGTTCATAAAACTATGGAAAGTCTATGAAGTATTTTTTGATATTGCTACTAACTTTAACCTCATTTTCAGCCCAAGCAGAATACAGACGTAGCTATAAAGCTAAAAACCAATTTAAACAATTACACCCATGCCCATCTACCGGTCGCAGCAAAGGCTCGTGCCCTAACTACATCATAGATCACATTAGGCCTTTAGCCTGTGGTGGAGCAGATCACCCTAGCAATATGCAGTGGCAAACCAAAGCAGATGCTAAAGCTAAGGACAAGTGGGAACGTCGAGGATGCTAGCGGCTGACTAGCCAAAATCCCTCAGCAAGCTTCGCTTCCCAGCTTGGCTTCAACGTTAAAGCCCAATAGGTAATTTAATAAATTATTATTTAGTTATTTACTTTTACCCAGGGTAAAAAGATTAATTTAATTGGAAAGGAGTTTGTTGTAGGACTCCGAATAAATTCCGTAAATCAAATTGAGCTTTATGCGCGATTGCTCCTTCGCTGTTATTGCGGTCTGTGGTTCTGACCATTTGAGCATGGCTTGGTCTAAATCAAATGAAAGCATTAAGAGTAATAGATAATGTCGTGTAAAAAAACTTGAGCCATTCTTGCTCACGGACGGAAAAATATCTCGACAATATATTTTGTACACTTCCTCTGCCACACCATATTCATCTAGTTGCTTACCAATAACTAGTAGTACTCGGGTAATGCTATGAGCATATTCCCACGCAATTTCATCCTTTCCCTCAGCTAGATTAATTTTCAGCAAGATTGTTAATGCTGCCAAACTATCAAGAGACGCTCGTCTTTCAAGCTTACCTAAAAAATGTCGATTAGAACTTTGTATAAGCTTTCCATGGATATCAAACAATATTAGCTGTAACGCTGGATCTAAACTTTTGATAAGCGATACTTTACGTTTCGAAAAATCATCAGCTTTCAATATAGTCCAAAGCGGATGATTGAAAGCAAGGATTGATCCTTCAACTTTAGCTTCTGCTTTTTCTAAGACTTTTAAACGAGGTGGATGTAAGCCTCGGCGATATTCAGCCCATTTGCTACTGTGCGAAATCTCCTTCTCTCCATCTTTCTGAATACTTTCAGGGTCAATTTGTCTTTGCACGCTCAATGCCGATTTTGCTTTCAATGCTTTATATAAAAGATTGAACCAATAGATGGTTCTTATGGAGTCAATTTCTTTAGACATCTGGAGGCTAAATAAAAAATTAGAATGTGTAATAGTATCAATGATTTTTATTATGTATCTGATAATAATGGTTTTTGTAATATAAGTTATTTTAAAAAGGAGCGATTTTAAGATGCTACATAGGGCGTGATTTCATTCGGTTGAAATTGATAATATTGAAGTTATCTACAATCACTGTGTCTGACCGTTACATGCCTAGGGAAAACGAAATGGAAATCGAATCGCTATCAATTATTTTGGAGAGGGATCTAATGAACCGTTACGGTCCCATCATTGGTAGAGATGATTTACGGAAAGCGCTAGGTTATAAAACAGATGATGCCTTCAGACAGGCTTTGTCTAGAAATACGATTCCCATACCTGTTTTTGAAATAGAACATAGAAAAGGCAAGTTTGCCCTTGTTAAAGACCTCGCAGCTTGGTTAGAAGCTGTGAGAAATAATGCCAAGAATGATCAGGAGGATGCTATGAAATAAAAAACCGCACAGTCCAGAAGGAAAGGCGGTTTTTGGTACTGCGGTGAGACGTTCAGTATCAAACATTCCCCTGTTGTAGTCAAGATATCCCCATTAGTTTTTTTTCATGGGTTAGGGTTCTTATTGCCCTAAATTCTAGCTCCCAGCCTTCTGGAAATATAAATATTTTTATTAATTATATTGAAAGGAATTTCCTATGAGGAAGGGAAAGGTATTCACTCCTGCATTAATACAAAAGTGGCTAGATGAAAAGCGAGGGTCTGGAGTGTTTGAAGACTACACTGCTTTGCACCAAGTCACTCGCGCAGATCCAGGCAGTAAAGGTTTATCAAGGATACAGAACGTCAATGATAGTGCACGACCTCAGCACTTATTATCAGATAACGAATATGGGGTGTATTTGTTTGCTCGAATGATTCCAGGTTTGATTGATTTAAGGGAGCAGTTTCACCTATCCCAACATGATGCTAAGCACGAGCTTGCTGATTATCAGATATCTCACAGTATGGGGGATTTCCCAGGCACTTTAGCTGTTGCAAAAGAATTGGGAATTAAACATCCCAGGATCCAAAACGACCCCCAAGCTCCTTGGCCATTTTCAACCGATTTACTACTCACTTTAAAGCTCAATAACCAGTTTAGTTTGCTTGCAATAAGTATCAAGCCTAAGGGGAAAATAAGCAAGAGAACTCAGCAATTAATAGCTATTGAAAGCATGTACTGGCAGAAAAGAAACGTCCAATTTTTGTTGATTACACCATCGACTTATATGGACTCTGTTATCAATAATATGAAAACCTATTCAGCTTGGGGTCATGGCATCGAATTGGATATTGGTCTATTAAATCAAGTTGAACTGATAAGTAAGGAGCTTGATGGATTGCCATTATTTGCTGCTATGAAGCTTGTTCAAGATCGCTTAAATCTATCGTATCTAAATACACAGCAAGTATTCTGGGGAAGTGTCTGGAGGGGATATCTACGCATAGATCTTGACCGACGTGCTACGTCTGGTACAGCGATAAATATATTGTCAAAAGAAGCATTTCGGATTCAAAACCCGATTGCTTCTGGGAGGTCAGCATGGCCAATCTAATGTTTAATCAAGCTGTTCAGATAGATGCTAATGAACATAGAGGTATGTGGCGAGTGGTAAGTCCTGCTAGTAGAAAACATGATTTTAATGTTCTGATTTTAATCCCTGAAGTGATTTCTAAGTGGAAAAATAAAAAGAATCGAGACACCAATCAAAATAAAATTCAATGGCTACTCCTTTCACCAACTGACTGTGACCAACTTATTGAAAGTGATTTGTTAAAACTAATAGAAATTAATCCACATCCAAAACTTAGAGTTTCAGGTTCTGATCTTGTAGGCAGAGCAAAGGAAATTCGTGAAAAACGGGAAGATGTCATGCATAGACTCATTAACCCCATGGAGCTCACTGCATGTTTAAAAAACAGGGGGTCTGTGTTTTTATTAGTTAAGGAAGCTGTTCATAGATGTGGAGTTTCAAAGAAGCATGTATATGAGCTTTTCACTAGATTGTGTTGGTATGGGTTTGAGGCTGGCTCACTCAATCCACATTATTACAATTGTGGTGCTCCGGGTGTGGCGAGACCTTGGGATGCATTACGGCCGAAGGTCGGGGCTAAACCTTTGGTCGTGAAATTCGGAAAAGTAAGCTCAGACTCTCAAATTGGCATGACTGAAGAAACCACGAAAATGGTAATCAATTATTTCAGAAAAAATAAAGACCCTGCCAAATCATTTAAAAAACACTACACCGATCTTATCCTTAAAAAATATGTAAATTCGTATTATCTGGATGAGGATGGAAGGAGGCCAGTAGTTCCACCCAAGGGTAGCTTTCCAAACGAAAGGCAAATTAGATATGCACTTTCACAAAATTTGACGCCAATGGAAAAATTAGCGCTGAAATTCTACGGTAAAGATTGGATACGAAATCACCGTGGCCTCACAGGTCACAGTTGGGAAGGTGTCGCCGGTCCAGGCCACAGATATGTAATCGATGCAACCATTTCTGATATTTATTTAAGGAGTCAAATTAATCCTGCCTGGATTATTGGTAGGCCCATTGTCTATTTCATCGTAGATACTTGGTCCACTGCGATTGTGGCTTTCCATTTATGTCTAAATGGCCCTTCTTGGGATACTGCTAAAGTTGCGTTATTTAACTTACTTAATCCCGAGTTGGCATCAAAGTTGTGGGGTTGCAAATTCAAGCAGTGTCTTTTTCCTCTACCACAATTACCATTCGACTTAATGAGCGATCGTGGTGAGCATCTAAGCAAGTGTTCAGCAGAGTCGGCTAAAGAACTAGGTTACAACCAATTGCTAAATCCATCTTATGAGCCTGATAAAAAGGGTCTTGTGGAAGTGTTCAACCGCATTGCGAAAGATGTGCAATATGGGGAAATACCAGGTGCGATTGATAGTCGGCGAAGAGCTGTGGAAGCAAGAACAAATCCAGATGACGGAATTTTCACAATGAGGGACTATTACAAATTCATTCAAGGGTGGGTGAATCAATACAATCTGCATGCAGATAAAACATACCGGCTAACTGACGAAATGATTGCAGCAGAGCTAAAACCAACTCCTGCAGAGCTTTGGAAATACGGGTTTGAGCAGATGATGGGTTATGGTAAATCAGTTTCGTTTGTCAAATCGATTATCCACTTATTGCCAAGTGCTAAAGCTGCTGTTAATAAGAAGGGGGTGTATCTCAGGCAACTTGAGTACATTTCATCTGAAGAAAACGAATGGACAGCAATCGCCAGAAACTTAGGTTCTTTTGAAATCAAAGTTCATTATTTCCCAGGGGCGGTTGAGATGTTGTTCTATTTCTCACCATTTTCAGCAGAGGTTGTCGTGCTTAAGCTTTCTTCCTATGCAAAAGCAGCACCTACCATCACTCATGAAGATTGGTTTGACAGTGTAACTTACTCAAAATTAATGCATGGTGATAAAGCATACCTAGCGTTTGTGGACAAGTTGAGATTGTCAGTGCAAACAGCTGACATGGTTGATGAGGCCCGAGGTATTGTAAAGGCAGCACAATTAGTAAATTCTAGTACTCTATCCGTGCAAGAAGCTCGCGCGTTAGAAAGGGATATACATGGCCCTGAGTTATCTAACATTACTCCTAATTCTACTATTGGAGAAGTTATAGAGGATCCATGGAAGGCAGCATACGACGAGTTGATGGATAAAGTACTTCAAGATGACCTGCTCTCAGCTGGAGGTGCTCATGATCTATAGTCAATTAATGGATTATCTTAATTATTCAGATAATATTCTTATTCAAGCGTGTGGTCCCATATATACAGATTCAGAGTTGATAGCTAAGTTAACATATATTCCAGCAGCTTTTCCTACTGGTATTGATTTCAGAAATCACTCAATATTGGCATCGCATTACATAGAAAAAGTTAGATCAATTCATGTCCCATCAAGTGAGAGTTTGTCCATTGCTCAAGGAATTGACTTAATGCTAAGGCAGGGGTATGTCGACAGAAATCCTTCTTTGCCTTCAACATGGCAAGCAATTTACGAGAAAAAAACTTTAGGGCCACCAAAAATACCAGCACAAGCGGCTTATATTACTGGCATCTCAGGCACCGGTAAATCATGGGCCGTCGAAAGGTCATTACAGCAATATCTGCAAGTTGTGGTGCATGATAGCTTTCCACAAATGAAGTCTCAGTTTAAGCAATTAGTCTGGTTGAAAGTAGACGTGCCACCGAATGGTTCGGCTAAAGAGTTGGCGTTTGCATTAATGAGGGCGACAGACCATGCTTTGGGGACTAGTCTATTTGATGATTATGCACTTTCATCTAAGCGTACTGGGTTGGAGTTGCTTAATCTATGGTGGGATAAGGCGAGAGTACATTTTCTTGGAATGTTGATTCTTGATGAGGCTTCCAATTTATTCAAAATAGAAACCCTTAAGCAACGAATGAAGCACAAAAACGATTCTGAAAGATTACAACTGAGAATTGCAGATGATGAGACGCTTAAGTTTATTATTAATCTTAACAATTCAGCCAAGGTTCCCCTTGTTCTCATGGGGACGCCTGATGGAATGGAAGCGTTTTGTACGAGGCTAAGTACGGCAGAAAGGTTGATTACTGGGGGAATATATAAATTAAATCCATCTAAGAACGAGAAAAACTCGCATTTCAGCAAATATATGTTCCCTGCGCTTGATAAATTCAGACTCGGAGTACGTGATGATGTGAATACAGAGCGAATAAAGGACAAACTGATAGATTTGTCAGCGGGCATACCGCGAATTTATGTCAGTCTCTGGTGCTTGGCTGGTAGGATGATGGTGCGGCGAAATGGTGAGGCTTTGAAAGTTGAGGATTTAGATTATGTCATGGACAAGTTCATGTCTCCCCTTAAGCCCGCTGTTAGTGCTTTACAATCGGGTGACCCAAGGCGACTGGCAAGGTATGAAGATCTGTTACCCTCATCAGAATTTTGGTCAGGATTGTTCCATGGCTAAAAGTTCTTCATTTAAATAGAACTCTTCGAGTAATGGCGCCTTAACATGTGAATCCTGTTGCTTGTTAAGGCGTAATCTTAGCGCTATTCGTTGTTTATGTAGATCTTCATACAAATCATTTAATGCTCTGAAAAACTTGGGACTTGAATGCCGAATAACAAATTCGAAATTATCAAACTGCACACCATTACGGCGAAGGATTTCGTTTAGTTTTACCCCATTATTGAAATCTGATAGTGCCCGTAGAGTCCCCAAAGACAAACCGGATAGTGGTGGTAGCCCATGCTTAATCAAGTTTAATCGATTAGTGTCGTAATGTCCGCCGAGTTGCTTTGTGATTAGTTGGCAATTCCCTTTATGTTTGATGTATAGATTGTACAACTCTTCACTATTCCAAAACTCTTCATGCCTTCTTTTGATTGGGCGTGCAGATGGAATTTTTACTTTAGCGAACATGCAATTCAATGCTTCGTCTGGATCTTGAAACAAAAGAGATGCTGCTAAAATGTATGTCATTGGAGTGTGACTTTGTAATCGAAACACACATACACCGTCAATTGCATGAAGAAACTCATCTGGTGTTTTGCTACTTAGTGAAGGAAAGAATTTGTGTAGCCAAGCATTTGGAATATATAGGTTGGCATAATCACTTAACGGTATACCACTTCCCTTTGCACTGGTTCGAATGCCCATCGTTGCTGCACGCTTTGACAGTACCCAGCTAACCCTGTCTCCGTGTATAGGCTCTTTCTGAGATAATAATGCATCACAGATATGTAAGAACCTTTCTATAACCGGATGTTTGATTGGTGATGCATTATTAGGCAATGCTCTTGTGGGGTCTATACCTTGAATAATATTTCTAATATTGTCCTGCCTGGTTTCCAGAAGTTCACTGTTATGCTTATGGCACCAATTGGCGCCAAATATCTGGTGAGATCTTCGTATATAAACATTCCCTAGATAACCACAATCTTCATCCATACATTTTGGACAAACTTTCACTTGTTCAGAATATCCTCTGAGTCCATTCGACTGTATTAACTTGGGATTTGATGTATCACCATGCTGAATGTCAGCATGATTGGCCACTATGCTACGAAAGAGTGGCAGTAAAGTATATTGTTGAATGATAGTTTTAGTTGGGACCTCTAGTAACTCAGCTACAAAACTTATTTTGTCCTTAACTTTCAAGTTCTTGAAAAATTGGGATGCACTCTCATTACCATTGAGTATCGCAAGTCGTTCGAAATAGCCGATGATCCATTCGTCTGGTTGTATGTTGGGGATATTCAGTACTTTAATCATTGTTTTTAACCACACTCAGTATGCGCAAGGTTCTAATCACTGTTGCAAGGGCAGCGGAGTGCGCTGGCGTTCCATCCCATGTTGCAGCTAAAGCATTTATCAATTCACTATTCGACATCACCGACTCAGCGGTTACACCTAATGATTGAACATCTAAAAATTGGGCAATTTCGTCCAATACTTTAGATGGCCTCTTAATACTTCCATGGAATATACGACTTATTTGGGACTGAGTTATCCCAACAGCTGAAGCAATTTCGTCTTGAGTGATATTAAGTGACTTGGCTCGTTGAGCCAAATTGAGTCCAGTAATTTTTGCGTCATTCATTAGCATGCATATTATTATGCATAAATACATATTATTATGCAATCTTGTATGAGGTGATTAACATAGAAAAATAACCTATTGAATTAGGGTATATTTCAATATTCGATTAATTTTTTGTTGCCATGCATTTTGTTAATGAAATTAGTGATGAAGGTTTATATGGGTTATTAGCCAGACACCTACATGCCAATGGCTATAGAGACCATTTGAAAGGATTGCGTAAGCTTTCCGGCAAGAGGATTTATTCATTAGCCGATTTGCCCGTCGAAGAAATAATGCCTGTTTTACCGCATTTGAGCATTCAAGATAGCTCCCATTTAGGGACGTTATTATTGGAAAAGCATCTAGGTAATGAGGGAGTCGATGCTCAAAATTTAGCTACGTTTTCTTATGGAAATCTGAAAAATAGATTTTGGAAAACATGCGACATATGCAAAAAGGAAGACGAAGCCCGATATGGTGTAGCAGTTTGGCACCGAAAACATCAGCTACTAACAACCTTAAAATGTCCAACACACTTATGCGAATTGCATAGTCATAAAATCAGCAAAAAACTAATGCATGACAAACTCATGCTGCCTTTTGATACACAAGGCATTCTGATGAAACAGGATGCTATGTTTGATAAGCTTCTCATTGAGTTATCTCGACTTGGGTATGAAGCATTGTGCGACAGTGAAACTCCATTTTCTTCATCTGTTATAAAACAGACTTTCGTTGACGAGATGTATCGGCGTGGTTATTTTACGAGAGGCAAAGTTAACTCTCATTATTTTATCGAGTTTGAGTCTTCATTCGGGAAGCCTTTTCTAGAGCTGATGAATGCTGAATGGGGAGTTTCTTCAGCTCAAGATTTACTGGATGGAATTATTAATGAGGCATCAGATAAAACATCATATGCAACAAGACTAATACTGATTCATTGGTGGTTTGGAAGTTGGAAGTTTTTTAAATCAAAATGCTTTTGGGCAAATGCATTTAAACATTGCACACCAACAGAACTTATCAATGATATTGAATCCATAAAAATTCAGTATCGTAAGAAGTGCTTATATTTGATTGATTCTGGGCATGTAGTCGATCGCGCATCTTTGTTGAAACAAGAGTACAAAATATTCAGATGGTTAAAAGTAAATGATAAACGGTGGTTGGATCAACACCTTCCCATTTTGAGAAATAACAATCAATTAGTGTTTTTTAAGTGAATTAGTATGGGGGGGCAGTATTAGATATGAATAATAGAGAAGTAGCATTTTTTCGATAACTCATTCCCTACTCTAAATTTAGTGTTTTGAATGTTAAACTAGCGCAGTCCTAGGTTGTGGTAGTTTAGGCTACTCACTCATTCGTGAGTGCAACTAATATTGAAGAGAGTTATCTCTTAGTCCTTGTGGCTTGCCCTATTTGGGTGTTAATCCTATGTAACTTAATGACAACCTAGGACATCTTACTAAAGAGGGGAGCACAATGGCATTTTCTGATAATGTTTGGTGGACAAGAAAGGCAAGGATTCAAGCGGAGAAGCGTCTTTTGTCTAATGCATTTCAATCTCAGATTTTGTTGTTATGGTATTCATTTTCAGGTGTTGCATCAGCAGTCTATTACTTGAAGTCTGATGGCACTAGTAGCAATCCAGAAGTTTCTACAATAGCATGGCTTGTATTTTCGGTGTTGGTTCTCTGTATCTCAGGTTTTATCAATGGGCTATCCTTCAAAGAAAGAGCTGCACTTATAAAAGAGAGTTACGAGACACTTAACGGGCTCTATCTGAAATCACTTAGCCCGAATTCTGACCTTCCGAAACTTGGTGATGAATATGAGCAAATTCTTGGGGTTTGTGAAAATCACACAGACAAGGATTATTACCTGGCGCTATGTATAGAATATGTCACAAAGCCAGGAAAAGCCAATAAGGTAACAGGGCTTAAGGAGGGCTTGGATCGCTGCCCCACTTGGTACCATTGGCTTTCACTTAGTTATTGGTGCTTTCGTCATATTCTTATGTTGGCGCTTCTATATATATTGCCTATCCTAATCTTTGTGTCATTAGAGCTAATAAAATGAGTATTAGCAGCAAGTTTGAAGAGTACTTCTCTGCAGAAAAATTAAAAGAAGTATTTACAGAGCATATTGTGTACTCTAGAGCCACTGGAATAGACAATTTAGATCAATATGCATTCAGATCTCAATTAGATGAGCAAGTTGGAATACTCTCCAGAAAGTCAAAGTCTGGAAGCTATAATTTTACCAAATATAAGTTAAAGCTTGTGAGTAAGGGACGAGGTAAAGTGCCAAGAGAAATATCAATCCCAACAGTACGGGATCGCATAGCTCTGCGTTCATTATGTGATTTTCTTGCAGATGTATTTCAAGATAGCGTTAAGTTTGACTTACCGCAGAATATTGTAAGGAAAGTTAAGTCAGATTTAAGTAGTAATTACTATGACGCTTGCATCAAGCTTGATGTCACGAATTTTTATCCATCAATCAAGCATGCTGAGTTAATGTCTCGCTTAGGTAGGTCGGTACGCAGTCCCAATATTAAAAATATGATTTCCTCGGCAATATCTGCCCCCACAGTGAGTAGTTCAAGGCCCTCTGATCCTCGTTCTGAGCGAGGTGTTCCCCAAGGGCTGGCTGTTTCAAATATTTTGGCCGCAATTTACCTATCTAATATTGATAAGTATCTGAGCACAGTAAGTGACATTAAGTATTATCGCTACGTAGATGATGTTTTAATTTTCTGTTCTTCGGCAAGAGCCCAGGAAATAACTGAGCTAGTTATTAATAGGTTTAAAAGAATTGGCCTAAAAATTCATGACCCTAACAAATTCCCCGAGAAATCTAGTATAGGGCCGATTAGTAAGGGGTTTGATTACTTAGGCTATCAGTTTTCTTCTAGGATTATTACTGCTAGAGCAGGCTCAGTTGAGAGGCTTAAGCACTCACTGGTTTCAATATTTACTAGTTATAAATACTCAAAGAAAAAGAGTGAGGGGTTTTTACTTTGGAGATTAAACTTAAGAATAACTGGCTGCGTATATGAGAATAAGAGCAAGGGGTGGTTGTTTTTCTTTTCAGAAATTGAAGATGAGAGTCTTTTACACTCATTGGATCATTACGTTAAGCAACTAACAAAGCGTTTTGGAGTTGAAGTTAAACCCAAAAAATTTGCAAGAGCATTTAAAGAGTTAGCTCATCGTAAATATCAAACTAACTACATTCCAAATTTCGACAATTACGATATTGAACAGATGAAAGATGTGCTTGTTAGTTATTTTGGATTGGATATAGAAAAGTACGAAGAGGAAGAGATTAAGTTTGAGTTCAAGAAACGCTTAAGCCGGCAGGTAAAAGATCTGCAAGTTGATGTGATGGACTTTTCATATTCTTAATAAATGTGCTCATACCCAGTTTTAAGTTTAGACCAATGCACATAGATATGGTGGGTAGTCCCCACTTAAACTCATATTTTCCGCTGACTACTATTTATATAACACATGGGCAATAGCTTTATAACTGTGGCCGATATGCATCGTTTTAGTTGGTTGCCGCCATGATGTGTGGACTTCCCTGAATGTCTATGATATTTAGGGAAGTCGAGTGGAAGTTAGAAAACGTCTACTAAAGCGGGTGAAGTCCATATCGTTAAAAAGGTGCAGTAAAGGATTAATCAATGAAACTCTATGTGATAGACAAGAATACACAAACGAAAACTTACTTGCGGGTGACTGCACCAAATCGGATTGCGCTAAGAAGTGCACTAGGTAAAAGCTCCTTTGTGCTGAATGGTAATCCTTACACAGTTAGGGATGTTCTTGCAGAACCAAGCACAGATAGCGCAGCGGTGGGAGGTTTGTTAGGTGGTGTCATCGGTGCTGCAGGTGGGGCTCCAGGAGTGATTATCGGTGGCTTATTGGGGGCTCTAATCGGCAAGGACCAGGCTGATAAAGAGCAGCTTCAGGCTACCGCGTTTAATGGGAGCAGAGCATGAGTCATTTTTCCACAATTCATCGTTTTCGAACTTGCGTGGTGTGTGTACTATTTGTGCTTTCCACAGTTCTGGTAATGTATAGACAAGAGGCTAAAGATGTAATTAAAAGTATATTTGAAAATGGTTCACTATCCTACATTATATGGATATATGTAGTTGTCTCCGTTCTATCGCATAGCTACTTTATTGTGCGAGTATCTTCCTCTCAATTTGAAAAGCTTACCGAAACCATTTTTTCAATAGCTACATATGGGCTCGCCGGAACAACTTCGTTAACCCTGCTGCAGGGGGTGTTTCTTCAGTATTTCTATGAGGTCCAATGGTTCAGTAGTTTTGGAAATCTTGATCTTGCTTCTGTTTGTTTGGTATCTGTTTATTTGCTGATCTATTGTGGAATTAATACATCAAGAATGCTTGGTGATGTACTTTTCCAAGTGAAAAATTCAGATACAGAAACGCCTGCTCCAACATAGGCTTGGTCATTAGATGAAGTCTTATAGCCGGCTTTAGAGATCATTTGTTCATTGAAAGGGGTAGTATTGCGACTTTCTAAATCATTGTGTGCTGTCGTTGGGGAAGTGATTTCAAGTACTGGTTCTCACGCTACGCTTGATGCTCTCTTTCAATCAGCTGGGGCTCCAGGAGACCCCCCAGGTTTATCCCATGGTTCAAAGTGGAAGGAGTGGTTATTCAGAGCTGGTCAGGTTGAGAGCGTAGATAGCCTATCGGTACTCGGCGTTATTTTAGAAGAGTTTATGGACCTAGCACCCCAAAAAGGTACAGAAGAATATGATACTTGGGTGGAAAGACGACAACGAGTAGTTGATGTACTTGAGGAAAATGGACTTCGCTATTACAGATTTGGGCAGGTATTACCCCAAGGTGTAGCAGAGCAATCTAATCATGGGGCGTCTACCTCTATCTCTAATCCGACAACAACCCCAGTAGTAAAACCCAAAACAATCGGAGAATTACTTGAAGTAGTCATCAAAGGTTTGCAGCGGGCAATGCATCCACTTACCCATAGACGCAAGGGTGCTCAATCGCTTTCCTTTAGTAATGAATATGATGTTCAAGACTTACTACATGCTTTGCTCCGACCATGGATTCAAGACATCAGGCCGGAAGAGTTTACTCCTAGTTATGCAGGTTCCAGTACTAGGATGGATTTCTTATTTCCCACTCATCAGATGGTTATTGAAACGAAGATTGTTCGAGACCGTAATCACGCCAAGAAGATAGGCGATGAATTAATTATAGATATTGAGCATTACCGGAAGCACCCTGATTGCTCTAGTCTTTGGTGCGTTGTATACGATCCCGAGCATTTGATAACAAATTCTGAGGGTTTGAAAACTGATCTGGAGGGCCCAAGATCTTCAAAAGATGGTGAAGTCCAAGTTCGCGTTTTTGTCTTGTAGAGGGATAAATATGGTCAGCGGTATTGAGGCTTAATTTGGGACAATTTCGCGCATACTAAATTATTTAGCAACCCTAATAAGGATAATAAGACATGGGTCAAAAGCCTCATAAAAAACCTAGAAAAAGGCTGAATAGAGCGAATATAAATCTGGACTCTTTCCTGAACGCTCTCAGAGCGTCACGAGCACAAGGGAAAAGCTTTGAGGGTGAGTATCAAAGTAATTATCAAAAGCAGGTTGAGCAAACTCGCATTCTGATTAGCCAATATAGTCGACGTGATGTAGCTATCGCATTAAACGTATCGGACTTGTGGCCAGCGAACTCTGGCAGTCCTGTAAAACATATCTTCGCGTGGGGTATACTGCTTAGCAGCAAAGATGATGCACTATCAGCATTACCTATTGAAAGCTACGCAGACTTCAAACTGTTTGCCGAGAAACTCTATGCTTGTTGGCCCGAATTCCCCATGCTTGAAGACTTTTTGCCTGAATCTGATTGGGGGCTGATTAGGGCAAAACTAGGGAATAGATATGTACCGATTTTCTACGGAGGCAGTGTTGAACGCATTCCTGATTTTATAGAATCTTTTCGTATTACCTATGCACACATTCCTCAAGCGCTGGCTCATATGAATCTTGCGATCGCCTTGCAGTCCTCAATCATTGAAGCCATCCCTGATTTGCTAGGTAAATTAAGTGACGATGCAAAAGCAGGTTATGTAGAGGTTCCGCCTGAAGAGTTCTGGGTGAAATGTAAGGAAGCCTTGCTCAAGGTCGACGCCGATATTGAACCTTGGCGAAATGTGGCTGGTGATGCACTTGCTGTTCAGCTTGGTAGTTTTGATGCTCCAATATCACGGGATAGGTTTGGAGATGCTTTCATGCAAGGAATGGCTCTTCCCTATGTGGCATTAAAAACTGAAGAGTCTTGGCTGCCTATATCTGTAAGAAGTGCTCCGGCTGTTGTGATTGATCACTGGGGCAATATGGACGGGATTGAGGTTACAAATAAAACTCACCGTAGACTAGCTTTCTTCATTGCAGAGCGAATCAAGGGCGCAATCTTAGGGCCCTTGATGATTCAGGTTGGAGAAAAGTGGATAGAGGATTTTCCCATCAGCAGTCTGATTTCGACTAAGTCTGGCGTTCAACTAATTTGTGCATGTGATCATGGGTCAGTTTCAAAGCTTTCCAAAGTTGCTAGTGTTGTATTTGATCAGGTCAGACGTGGTGCGCCAGTCAAATTTCGACTTGTTAATGGACCGACATTAATATCATCTAGAAAAGATGGTGCTGGCCCCACAGCAGAGGAACTCAAGATATTAATCGCAGTGACTCAGGGTGGAACAGCAATCGGAATGATCGACATTCCTGAAAAGCCTACGAGACTATTACCCCTCACCGACCTTCTCACAATTTTCGATAGCTTAGATGACTTTTCCGAGTTAGATAAATTCTGGGCTTTTGTAGATGGTGAAAGGCACGCACTCAATCCAATGTCGAGTGGGGCTGCAGACATGTTCGCTTCCTTTAGGGATACTCATGGCGTCTTAGTTGATGGTGCAGTCTCTCCTGCGCTGATCACTTTAGACCCACATTGGGGAACAACATGGCGCTTTCAGGCACTGACGAAGTTTTGGTCAATGGCTCCTAGTTATTTTCCAGATGGGTCCCAAGGGTGGAGATTAGATTTAGAAACGGCAGGAGTGGTTGGACTGTATTCACGACATCATGACGCCCATGCATATTCAACAGAAATAGGTGCCTGTACAGCGCAAACAGTCATGACATTGAAGAGTGGGCGAGATGCTGAAAATGCCAATTTACTTGATCTGTTTTCCCAAATGATTGCTGACTGTACTAGTCGTTGCCGCGAACTGGTATCGGATATTCAACTATTTCAACAACCCTACATATTGTTTGACTGTATGGTTGATGAAAATGACCATGTAGTCGGGCAGGAGGAACCCCAACCCATTGAGGTGTTCAAAAGTGTCGTCACTGCCGTGGAGGCCAGTCCGGAAGATGATGGCATCTTCACCATTCATGTAAATACGCGAGCCGTGTTGGCAGGGCTAAATTCTGCAAAAGATGGATCATTCGAAGTTCAATGTTTGATTGAAGTGCTTGATTCATGCCACCGTGCAATAGGCTTGAAGTTACCTGAAGGGTTCACTGAGCGATTTGTAGCCATAGCCGCTGAACAGGCCCGTTACCATCTTAAAGTGGTCCATCAGCGTGTAGACGTACCAATTTATATTAACCCAGTCATTCCAACACCAAGTGATTACAAACTAGCGCGGAAGCAGTTGGCTAAAGTGATTTTGGCACTTGATCTGGCACCTGGCAGATATGAACTTACAAGTGCAAAAGAGAAAATTGATCTGGCCAGTGCAAGCTTTCGGAAATACCTTGAAAGCAGATTGGCGACTTTTGATAAACGTAAACTTGTACGCGCTTTGATTGAACAGCATGATGGATTGCTAGCTACAGAAAGAAATCGTATTGAACGAGCCAAGATGAGTCTTGCACATGCTGTTGAGTATGACCGGCATGAAGCTATTGAGAATGCTCGCAAAGACTACGGTGATATCTCCCGACACTATCGGTACCTTTTGGAAAAAACTGTCAGCTCTGTCATTACAGGAAATGAAGATGTCACTGATGAAACTGTCCGAGAGCTTGGTGCATTGGTTGATTGGTATATGGTGCTTACTGGTGCCAGCGATGTACTACACAACGGAATTGATGTTGGTGGAGTGGTAATTAATAGTTCATATATTCCCGATGTTTATTACTCGGGTAATCATGATGAACGAAATAGTGAGTTCATTCGACACTCCTCAAATTTCAGGCTTGGAATAGGCGTTAATCATGATGATGCTGTTGAAGGGGCATCAAGAGAATTGCTATCTGCCGAAAAGTTAAAGACCGCTTTCCTAGCGGATACCGGTTTTGAATTGGAAAGTCTCCTCGTTGTATTAGTGGTGTTGGCTCAGCCTGTAAGGAGTGGATTAGGTACAGAACCTTCATTATCCTATTCCTTGACAGCAGAAAAGCTTGCCCAGATTTTGACTGAGAATGTCGACAGGTTAGAGCTTGCCGAGGCTGTAAATATAGTTGAGTTTTTAACACTTTCAGAAACCGGCATTCTGCAATTGGGAGAGCGAGACATCATCGAAGCTGAGGTGCCATATTGGGAGCGCAGTAAGCGAGCGCATCGATATGCTATTCGACCATTGATTCGGGATGGCGACGAGCTCCGCTGGGGAGCGGAAGTTGCCAGTCGTGCTCTGAATATCTGGACAGCAGCTGTCAGGGATGGCTATCTCCCCGCGGACTTTAAATGGAAGAATGTTGATCCGCTCATTCGTGCGATTAAGGAGGATATTGAGCGCCAGCTAGAACATCGTGCAGAGGAAATATTTCTTCGCTATACATCTTATGTTATTCGCGGCATCGATTTTTATCAGCGATTCCCTGAAGAAAGGTTTGATGACGTCGGCGATTATGATGTATTTGCTTACTGGCCAGAAACTAACTTAGTGATGATTGTCGAGTGCAAATATAACAAGCCACCTTATACCATCAAAGATGGACGCCGTTTAAGAGATACTATATTCGGCAGAAGCCAAGATGATAGACGTGGTCAGTTGATGAAAATGGTAAGGCGCAGAAAGTTTCTTGAGAATAGCCGATCTCGGTTGTTGCAATTACTCAATTGGCCCTTAGTGGATAATATTGAAATTAAGAACATGGAGCTTTATGTTTGCCGCGATGTGTTTTTCAGTATGTTTAGCCCCCCATATCCCGTGCCGACCCATTTTGTAAGGATAGTCGAGTTGGATACTTGGATAGGGGCAATTATTAAAGGGCTGCAAGATGATGCAACCGACTCTCTACTCAGCATAAGAAAAAAGTAGAAACGTTACATGGGGGGCTAACTCTGCCGGAAGTGTTTCAAACGCTTCTGCCTACGCAGGGTGTGGACTTCCCAGAGTTTAGTAGACATTCAATAATGTCGAAACTGAACTGGAGAGTAGTCAATGACAAAAAAACAAACGAACACTAAAAAACCTATTGATGTCTCGATAGAAATAGAGCTGCCAGAAGGCCACCATGCAAACCGGTTCACTTTTGATTACAGCAGTGGGCAGATTCAAGTTCTAGATGAGCATGGGAACCCAATTGCAGGCTTAAGAACTCAAAGAGCAGTACATTATGAGCGACCCAAAGGTAAGAAATATCAGTCTGTAATGCAAGTCAGGGGTAATCATATCTCTGTAAGTGGTATGGAGGAAATCGAAAATTTAGATTCTTTCTTTGTGATTGATACCAACAATCGAGTCATCGGAGGCGTTCGCATATCAGCGACTTTTTTTATACGTTTAAAACTTTTACGAGTTGATAATAAATACAAAATTGAGGCTATTGATAAGCGGGCTTTTCTTTATGAGTTTCATGGCATTCCAGAAACCTCTAATCCTGAGATGCTGGCGATACTTAAAGTCGCGAATGATGTAATTAGACGCGAACGTAATTTAAAATCAGCATCAATTGGCTTTGTGACTGACTCTGAATTGAGATCACATAAAGACATATCTGAGCGTACGACTCCAATTTACAGAAGAGCTTACTTACCAGAGTGTTTCAGACTACTCTATGCTAGTTCAGACACTGGCCAAGAAGTACTGAATCAACTCCTTAGAGTATGCGACAAAACCTCTACCAACTATTTAGACCAACTTGAAAAAGATGGACTTAATCCGGCAAGGTTAAACGTAGTTTTTGAGGAGCCTTCGGTAAGATTCAGATGCATAACTTTTACTGACGTAACTGTCGATCACGAGTTACTAAATGAAATCACTCTTAATGCAGATACAAAAATAACTGTTAATTTCGAATAATACTTATAAAGATTTCAAAAAATGGAGTTAGCACAAGTTACCAACTTTAATGTTCTGCATGGATATTTATAACATATTGTTTATCAGTGGTTTCTTAGTTACCAACTTTAATGTCACAGAACATATAGCTACATGACGGCTAAGCGAATGCCTCATGCAACTCCAATCAGCATAGATGCTTTAGACACTATTAGCTATTGGGGAGAGGTAATATCAGCCCAGCGTAAGGTAAGGGGCATCTCCATGCGTGATTTTGCGTATAGAGCATGCATCAGTTTAAGTACGTTATAAAGAGTTGAACGTGCTGAACATTCAGTGCTTGCGAGTAATTACCGAGTGCTTTGGCCGTACTACGAGTCATGGATAAACTTTTGAAGAGCCCTGATGAATCATTGTTAAAAACTAGGGAAGATATACTAAGTAGCCTTACTTCTAAGGATGATGAGGGGTATTTCTAAGCACTAGATTAGGTTTTTTTATAAATAGGCTTTGTTACCAAGGATCTACCTTTATTTTCAATGTGAAAGGTTTAGTGAAGGACAAATTAATCCCCTTAACGGACATTTATTAAATAAGCATATCAGTTAAGGTATTTAACAATGAAAAGAACTTAAATTCAGTGAAGGCTAGATTGCGTAGAAAGTTTATAACTCATGCTTAATATAGATGCCCCAAGGCTTGCTAGAAGAACAGGGGCATCAGTTGGTAAATACCATTTATTAATAAAAAAGAGGGTTAAAAGCCAAAGATTTTTCAACTGGAGAGTTATTTTACCAACTTCTAGGGCTGCATCTTTGTAGCTGCTATGCCTTCAATGTTGCCATATCAATCACAAAACGATACTTCACATCACCCTTGAGCATACGCTCATAAGCAGTATTGATATCTTGAATTGCGATGATCTCGATATCAGAAGTGATATTGTGCTCAGCACAAAAATCTAACATTTCTTGGGTTTCTTTAATGCCACCAATTAATGAGCCAGCAATTTGTCTGCGTTTAAAGATTAAACTGCCAATGTTTGGTGAAGGGTGAGCGTGTTCTGGAACACCATTCAAGCACATTGTGCCGTCACGCTTTAATAACTCGGTAAACACATCTAGATTATGTGCTGCAGCTACTGTGTTTAATATGAAATCAAAACTATTGAGATGTGCTTTCATCTCATCAGGGTTTTTAGAAATCACAACTTCATCTGCACCCAATCGCTTAGCATCTTCAACTTTATTAGTAGAAGTCGTAAATAACACCACGTGCGCACCCATGGCATGAGCAAGTTTCACTGCCATATGACCAAGACCGCCTAACCCAACAATGCCTACTTTACTGCCCACACCAACTTTCCAGTGTTTTAGTGGTGAGTAAGTCGTAATGCCTGCACATAGCAAAGGTGCTACAGCAGCTAAATCTAGCTTGTCTGAGATATGCAGTACAAAATGCTCATCAACCACTATTTGGTTTGAATAGCCACCATAAGTCGTTTTTCCTGTATGTTTATCAGGACTGTTATAAGTAAAAACTTCGTGATCGCAGTATTGCTCTAGGCCGTCTGTACAATCCGCACAGACTCGACATGAATCAACTAAACAACCCACGCCAGCTAAGTCGCCCACTTTAAATGTTTTGACGTCTGCACCCACACTAGTCACCCGACCGACAACTTCATGTCCTGGTACTACTGGGTAAACAGCGTTTTGCCATTCATTCCTTGCTGTATGCAAATCTGAGTGGCAAACACCACAAAATAAGATCTCTAGTTGTACATCCTTAGGGCCAACTTCACGTCTTTCAAACTGAAGAAAAGATAAAGGCTCTTTGGCAGAATGGGCTGCATAACTAATTGCTTTCGTCATTGATACTCCTTTTAATTACTAATTATCCCTCATCGCTACTTTGCTTTTACAGTAGAAGACAGACAGAAATGGCTATCATAAGTATGAAGTTCAACTCACACACCAAATTGATAAAACTCATATTAAAGAAATGTATTATCCAATAAGATAGGTAATCAAAATATGGAATAATAGGGAATTGATAATTCCGCATTATGGATTAAACAAGTATGCAAAATAAGCTGTGATTTTAAAAATATGTAATCATTAGCCACAACAGATAACAGTCAGATTCCACTAAAATCCAAATTGGAAAGACAACCGCAATATTTGAAATCTGAGTCGACACTATTTTTTTAGACATTTAGTCAGCGAAAGTAGTTAGGTGTTTATCAGCATGGGCGAAACCCACAGCGCACTATGTACTTTAATTATTTAAATAGTGCCTAGTAGTATAATCTTGAGTATGACGTTCAACCCATCAGCAAAAGGCACTTACATTGTGGGCATCGGGGCATCCGCGGGCGGGTTGGAATCGATGATTAAATTGCTCGCAAAGCTCTCTTACAATGGGAAAGTAGCCTACGTTATAGCTCAACACATGGCTAAGGATGGTCACATTGGTTTAGTATTAAAGATGCTTGATCGATCAACAAGTTTGCCTGTAGTTGAGCTAAAGTCGAATGACGTGTTGTTGCCAGACCATGTTTACGTTATTCCTCCAGCATGTATAGGTGTGCTACAAAATGGACGCATACAGTTGCTACCCACGTCTGCAGACTATATTTCTAGCCCTTCTGTGAATGCTTTATTTAACTCTATTGCCCAGGATCTTGGCAAAAAAGCGATTGGCATAATTCTTTCTGGGTCTGGCTCTGATGGGTTGTCTGGTTGCCGTTCTATCAAGGCTCATGGAGGCAAGACGATAGCTCAAAGTCCGGAGTCTGCAGCATTTACAGGGATGCCCTTATCCGTCATACATGCTAACGTAGCCGATGAGATTCTAGCCCCCGAGGACATTGCTCATCGATTGACTGCAATGTTCCCATCTAGCGCAGATAGTGCAAAAACTTTGACTGTGACGAAAAATAACGTGCATCCCGTTGCTAATATTCCTAGCAAGAGGAGTTTAGTAGATAGTTTACTGCTGCTAAGCTTGGTAAAAAAGATCAATGATGTAACAGGGATTGATTTTTCTAGCTACAAAGAAGAAACCTTGCTGCGCAGAATTGAACGTAGAATGACGACGCTAAAAATGGACTCGTTCGAGCAGTATGTCGATTACATTACGAAAACCTCTACTGAACTCGGTATCCTCCAACATCTTTTTTTGGTCTCGCTTTCATCGTTTTTTCGCGATAGTAGGGCATTTGCTGTGATGAGTAAGTTTCTAGCGGAACTCATTGCACAGAAAAAGCCAGGCGATGCTATTCGCGTGTGGGTTCCTGGCTGTGCATCTGGGGAGGAGTGCTACACGATTGCTATCTTGCTGGCCGAGCTTCTTGGACACAATTACCCAAAATACAAGATTGAAATCATTGGTTACGATTTAAACCCTGATGCGCTATTAATTGCCGAAGCTGGTAGCTACCGTCAAACCGCATTTAAGGAAGTGGAAACAAGAGTGCTTGAGCAATATTTTGATCACAAGGGTCATGATTATCAAGTCAAGCCGTTTATTCGCAACGTTTGCCAATTCTACAAACAGAATGTGATCAGCGCAAAACCCCCGCTGGATATTGATATGGTCAGTTGTCGTAATTTGCTCATCTATATGAAGAGTAATTTACAAGATGATTTATTTAAGAAGTTCCATCACGCGCTTTTACCGCAAGGGCTTCTCTTCATTGGGCAATCAGAGAATATCGGTGTACTGGGCAATGCTATGTTTACTGCTATTGATCATTTTCACCGATTATATCGCCGCAAGAGCTGACGCACTATTATGGCTACATCATCGTCACTGCGCTGGTTTGACCTTCCTAATGCCCCAAGTGTTGGCACTGAGCTCGGCATCCTGACGGATATTCCAGATGGAGGCGCAAAAATAGCATCACTTGAACTCAAGTCTGATACAAACAACCTGAATCCGTTTAAGTTTATTATGCTACGCAGCGGCCAAAATGTTGTGGCTTACGTCAATCGCTGTGCACATTTTGGTGTGCCGCTGTCTGAAAATGATGAGCATCTGATACTAGAGTCGCACATCAGTATTAGCTGCAATGTCCATTATGCACGTTTTCGCTGGCAGGATGGTTATTGTATTCGTGGGGATTGCGAAGGTGAGTCGCTGATTGCTATTCCAATTACCATCGAAGCGGGCGGTCGTATAGTCATTTCAAGTTAAGGTAAGATGGGCAATAAACTTTTAGAAAGATTACTGAGCACAACTGGAAAAATGAAGTCAGATTAATCTAAAAATAAAACTCCAAACACCAGTTGGTTGGTCAATTAATTTGGCTTTATACTTGGACTTAATTATTGTGAAAGTGATATTGCATGAATATACAGTTGCCTGCACTTGAAAAACAGACATTAACCACCAAGTTGCTGATCGGTTTTGGCTTTGGACTCATGATTGCAGCAATGGTTGGGGTTAATGCCATCAACAGCATGCGTGTGATGAGTGAAAAATCCAACACAATTTACGAGAAAGAACTGCTGGGGATATCCCATCTCAAGGAAGCTAACATCAACCTGATCTACATGGGGAGAAGTTTGCAGCAGATGATGTTGGCACAGAATGTAGTGGAGCGTGAAAAAGCGCAGCTCAGGCTCGATAAGGCTAAGGTTACTTTGCAAGCAGAGCTCGATGAAGCCCGCAAACACATTTTTCGTGAAGATGCAAAGTGGATGCTAGCTAGATTCGACAATCTATTCGAGCAATACCAACGCAATGTGGCTCATACGATGGAATTGATGGGTAAGGATAGTCACAAACTAGATGAGGCTGTGGCATATATTGCTAGGCAAGAGTTCTTTTATGTCATCGACACTGCTGATGACACGCTCACTGCCATTACTAAAATTATGGAAAACGGTGCATACGATACGGCAGAAGAGTTGGCAAAACTTGCCGAGAGAAGCAATAAGATTGCCTCATTGCTGTTGTTATTGGGTCTTGGCATTGGGGTGGTTGTAGGATTGATTGTTGGCAAGTCTATCCAGCGGCCGAACGACAGATTACGCAACTCGATAGAAGGCCTAGCTGCAGGTAGGTTGGACGACGTAATCCCAAATACTGACTATCCGAATGAAATCGGCGCTTTCGCCCGCGCAATCCAGTCACTTCAAAAAGTCTATCGCAGCATGGAAATGCAACGCTGGATTAAGACATACGTCACGGAAATTTCAGCCCAGATACAACAAGCAGAGAGCTACGAAGAGCTTGCACGCAGATTGTTGTCTGCTACCTGCCCTTTACTCGGAGCAAGCATTGGCGTGTTATACCTTCACGAGGAAAATCAGTTACGTATTCTGGCTAGCTATGGCTGGCGTGAGCGTAAAAACCTCAATCAAGAGCTAGTGTTGGGCGAAGGCCTGCTTGGGCAAAGTGCACTCGAAAAGAAAACTATCACGATCACTGAGCCGCCTGAAGATTATATAAAAATCAGTTCAGCTTTAGGCGAGTCGACGCCAAGGGTGGTGACAGTGCTTCCGATAATGCATGGTGGTGAGCTGGTTGCCATGATGGAGCTTGCTTCGTTTCAGAATATAGGTGAGCGTGAAGCAGCCTTGCTTGATGCCTTGCTGCCCATGATTGCCATGACTATGGAGATTTTAGGCAAGAATATTTCTGCACAGCAGATGATGCAAGAGGCACAGGAGCGCGCTATCCAGATGGAGGTGCAAGCCGCCCAGCTAGAAGAGCAATCTGTTGAGATGGCGGCTCAGCAATCAGAGCTACAGAAAACGGAAGAGTGGTATCGCTGCATTGTGCAGTCTGCAGATGCGATGTTGGTGATTGATGAGCGTGGTGTCATCATTTTGAGTAATCCTAAGGCAGATACTATTTTTGGCTATAAATTTGACACACTCATTGGCCAACGTGCGCAAGTTGTAGTACCTGCATGGAAAGACTTTTCCGAGGCTGACGATGCTGTTGATATGAACACGCTTGATGCACTGCACATGGATGGTAGCGCCATTCAAATTAGCGTGGCATTAACCCGTTTGCCCAGCATAGGCCTCAAAACAGCTTGCAGTTGTCTATCAATTAAAAGCTTGACTTACCCTTTGGCTGCATGATTAAGTATAAGAGATGCAGGAGTCAGAATGAAAAAAATCTATAATATCCTTCAGAGTAAGACCGTGTCGCAACGCATGTTTTACTTTGCGGCCATCGCTATTCTTGGCACTCTCATTGTAGGTGGGTCCACTTTCCCACAGTTGAATCGGATGCAGGAGATTCAACAGGACTTTTTTGTGCACCCACATGTCACGACGAATACAGCCCGTGATATGAAGTTCACGTTGATGTATATGCGCCGTTTGACCCGTGATGCAATTTTTGAAACAGACCCGGTCCAACGAGAGGTTGCAATTGCAAGCCTCGATACTCATCATAAAAAGTTTTTCGATGATATTGCTATCATCAGGAAGTCCTTTCTTGGCGACCCGCAACTAATCACGAAGCTAGAAAACGAGTATAAGAATCAGATCGCTTACACCAACGAAACCATCGCAACTTTGAGGGATGGTATTCAGAGCGACGGGCTAATTAATAGTGTAAGTCAAAGTGCTGCTTGGGAGCGATGCAAAGACAGCAACCCGAAAAATCCTAGTCCATTAGTAGCCGAACGTCTCGACAATATTTTTAATATTGCGTCTGGAAACGCTGTCAGGATGAACCAAGAGTCACTCTCGATTTACGAGAGTGAGGTTTGGAAAGCCGCTTATTTTCTAGTGGTCGGTGTGGCAGCACTGCTCCTTGCTGCAATTGCAATCACTCGATCAATTACCCGCCCGCTTGACGCCTTACGAGTCGGCATTGTCAATTTGTCTGAAGGTAGGCTGAACGAAACCATCCCCTATCAGGATCAACAAAACGAATTAGGTGAGATTAGCCGAGGGGTTGCCGTGTTGCAGGGTGTTTATCGCAACATGGAATCGCAAAGCTGGGTCAAAACTCATGTGACAGAAATATCGACCAAGTTACAGCAGGCGAAAAATTTCACTGAGCTTGCGCAAGACTTCCTCTCACGAGTTGCTCCATTGGTGAATGCTGGCCATGCGGTTTTTTATATCTTGGACCAATCAGGTAATCGCCTACGATTACTTGCCAGTTATGGCTATGGTCAGCGTAAGCAACTTAGCCAATACTTTATGATTGGTGAAGGTCTGGTTGGTCAGTGTGCGTTCGAAAAAACGCCCATCACACTAAGCAATCCACCGCAGGACTATATACAAATTAGCTCTGGCTTAGGTGAGGCTGTACCAAAATGTATTGAAGTAATGCCCATCATGCACACAGATAAATTGCTCGGAGTATTAGAAGTTGCTTCGTTTGAGCTTTTTGATCAGCAAGCCAATGCATTGCTAGAGCAAATGATGCCAATGCTAGCAATGAACATGGAAATTCTAGAGCGTACAGTGAGTACTCAGCATCTTTTAGAAGAGACGCAGCAGCAGGCTAGACGTATGGAAATGCAGGCTGCGCAACTGGAAGAGCAGTCTGTTGAGATGGAAGCGCAACAGGCAGAACTCATGCAGACCGAGGCTTGGTTCCGCAGTATTCTGGAGTCTGCGCCTGACGGCATGCTGGTTGTCGATGAAAACGGCGTCATTATTCTGTGTAATCCACAAGTCGAAAATATCTTTGGCTACGAGCACGGCGAACTCATGGGACGGAGCGTTGATAATCTTGTGCCGATGAGTGTTCGTGGTGGGCATTCGGCCAATCGAGCAAAATTCATGGCAGAAGATGGCACTCGGGCAATGGGTGTAGGACTGAATCTGCGAGGCGTTCGTAAGGATGCTAGCGAGTTTCCGGTCGAGGTCGGTTTAAGCCGTCTGCCTAACCTTGGCGGCAGAGGTGCTTGCGTTTGTGCATCGATACGTGACGTCACCGAGCGTATTTATGCGCAGGAAAAGTTGGCGCTTGCCAATTTCCTTAATGATCAGGCGATGGATCTTACCAATGCAGGCTACTGGCACATTCCACTCGACAACGCCGATGGGTATTACAACTCATCCGAACGCGCTTCGAAGATTTATGGCGATCCGCCACGTTCAGACTGGCGCTATCATGTGATGGAGGAGTGGTTTGCAAACGTTGAGGCTGGGGATAAAGAAGCAGCAGCGGTCACACTGACCAACTTTCAAGCGGCAGTTGAAGGCACAATTCCCAGATATGATGCAACCTATGCCTATAAACGCCCGATTGATGGCAACGTCGTTTGGATTCATGCCATGGGCCACATTGTTCGCGACGCCAGTGGCAAACCCAAGGATATGTATGGCGTGACCGTAGATGTCACCGCAAGCAAACTCGCTGAACAAGAACTGCAAAAAGCAAAAGAAATGGCAGAGGACGCTACCAAGATGAAATCGGACTTCCTCGCCAACATGAGCCATGAAATCCGCACCCCGATGAATGCAATTATCGGCATGTCGCACCTGGTACTGAAAACCGACATGACGGCACGGCAGCGCGATTACGTCAAAAAAATCCAAGGTTCTGGCCAGCACCTTCTTGGCATTATCAACGACATCCTGGACTTCTCCAAGATTGAGGCGGGCAAGCTCGCCATAGAGAGCGCAGACTTTGAGATGGACAAGGTGCTAGACAACGTCGCCAACCTGATCTCAGAAAAAACCAGCGCCAAGGGGCTGGAGCTGGTATTCGACATCGACCAGACGGTACCCAAGCATCTCAACGGAGACTCGTTACGTCTGGGACAAATTCTCATCAACTATGCCAATAACGCAGTTAAGTTTACCGAAGAAGGTGAGGTCGTCATCAGCGCTAAAGTGCTGGAAGAAAACGAAAACGATGTACTGCTACATTTTGGTGTGCGCGATACTGGCATCGGTCTTACCGAAGAACAGCGGAGCCGATTGTTTCAGTCATTTCAGCAAGCAGATAGCTCGACTAGTCGAAAATACGGCGGCACTGGTTTAGGCTTAGCCATTTCAAAACAGCTCGCTAACCTGATGCACGGCGACGTTGGGGTAGAGAGTGAGTTTGGTAAGGGCAGTACCTTCTGGTTTACTGCAAGGCTGGGCAAAACCGCTGGCCATGTCAAAAATCTGATCCCTAACCCGGATCTTCGAGGTCGCCATGTGCTGGTAGTAGACGACAACGAAATGGCGCGTAACGTGCTGGAAGATATGTTGACCAGCATGTCATTTAAGGTTGACCAAGTGCCCGGAGGCAGCGAAGCACTAGCTGCAGTGGAGATGGCAGCAAAAGCAGGTAATCCTTATGAAATCGTTTTTCTCGATTGGCGTATGCCGGGCATGGATGGTATTGAAACGGCCAAGGCTATTCGCATGCTTCCACTGGACACGATTCCGCATCTCGTGATGGTGACTGCTTACGGCCGTGAGGAAGTGATGAAAGAGGCAGAGAATGCAGGACTAGAAGATGTGCTGATCAAACCAGTGAACTCTTCCCAGTTGTTCGACACTGCTATGCGGATGTTAGGAGGGCAAGTTGAGGAAGCGCGTATTAGCGAGCGTGACGTGTCAAGCATCATGGATGACTTGGCCGTAATTAATGGCGCCTCCATCTTGGTAGCAGAAGATAACGAACTTAACCAGGAAGTTGCGATGGGCCTGCTGGAGGATGCCGGTTTTGCAGTAGATATAGCGAACAACGGCGTGGAAGCCGTGGATATGGTGGGCAAGAAAGTCTACGACATCGTGCTGATGGATATGCAGATGCCACTAATGGACGGTGTGACTGCCACGTTGGAAATCAAAAAAGATGGGCGATTCAAAGATCTTCCTATCGTCGCTATGACAGCGAATGCTATGCAGCAGGATAAGGAAAGGTGCATTGAGGCCGGTATGGTGGATCATGTCGCCAAACCGATCGACCCTGACGAATTGTTCCATGCTCTGCTCAAGTGGATTAAGCCCCACCACATCGCGACGGAAACTGGCGTATCAGTAAACTCACAAAAACAGGTAGTAGCGCCGAAACACGATGCTACTGTAGCGGCGACTTTGCCAGTGATTGATGGCCTCGACGTGGAACTCGGCATGCGCCGCGTGCTTAGCAAGGTGCCGCTTTATTTGAGCATGCTGCGTAAATATATTACCAACCAGGAAAATACCACCATTGAACTACGGACCGCGCTGGATGCGGAAGACCGTACTACGGCCGAGCGTATTGCACACTCCGCAAAAGGAGTTAGCGGTAATATCGGCGCATCTGGACTGCAGGCAATGGCCGCTGAGATAGAGGAAATGGTTAGAAATGGCGTCGCACGTGATGCCATTGAGGCTAAAATCGTGCCGTTTGCACAGGCGCAGTCCACAATGATCGCGGCCCTTAAAGCCGCAGTTCCTCCGGATCAAATCAGCACAACCACTCTGACAGCGTTTGATGCCTCTAAGGCAACGGAGGTCATGAGTCAGCTTTGCAGCCTGCTTGCTGAGGACGACAGCGAAGCCAGCGATGTGCTCGACGATAATCTCGACCTGCTGAACCATCTACTGGGTCAGGATAGGTTCTCGAGAGTGGATCAGGCCATCAAGCAGTTCGATTTCGAGAAAGCACTTGGTTTACTGAAAGACAGTGCGGCATTGCTCGATAGTCCTGCGGCCTGATGACTGACTGCACGTGTAAATTGATACTTATGATTGACTCTAGGGAACCATCATGCAATTAGGCTTACGTGGTAAGGCATTATTGTTTCTGTTTGCGACAGGGCTAGCCATGGGTGGAATCTCGCTAGCGGTAGTCACATCCTTGCAGCGAGATGTTACCCACGAGCTAACGAGTTATGCCGCTGAACGTTATGTGCAATATCACAAGGAAAGAACCTTGGGTGGTATTCAGGGGGATCTGGCTCTTGCCAAAAAGATGGCAGACACACCTGTCCTCCGTCGCTGGGTGAGAAAAGCCGATGCATCAAATGCTGTCGAGCCAGCATTCGAAGAGTTGCATAGCTGGGTGAACCAATTTTCTACGCACGCGGCATTCGTGGCATCAAAACCTGCATCTGCCTTCTACTTTGTCGACACTAAGTCGCTCGCTAATATTGATAAGTCGACATTCAAGCCCACTTACCTGCTCAATGAGGGGGATAAGGACGATGTGTGGTTTTTCAACACGCTGAGTCAGCAGGAACCCTACAACTTCAACGTGGATTACAGTGCTAAGTTGCACGTCACCAAACTGTGGATCAATGTTGTTATGAAGGATAGTGGGGGAGCAATCGGTGTTGTCGGGACCGGCATTGACATAACCCAATTCATTAACGAGTTTGTCAAAACTAGGGAACGGGGCATCAACGGTATGTTCATCAATGACGAGGGGGCGATTCAAGGACACGCCGACGCATCGCTGATTGCCTTGAACGCGCCGGTGTCTTCCGAACAGGAAAAATCTACTATCTGGAAACTGTTGCCCAACGAACAGGAGCGCCAAGCGCTACGCAAGGCCATGGCATCTCTGAAGCAAGGGCAGCGCGACTCAGTTGCGTTGACCTTGACGCTGGATAACCAGCCACGAGCCGCCGCTGTTGCCTATTTACCACCCCTGAAGTGGTACACCATCGCCACGTTGGACAGCTCCGCCGTGATTGGTTTAGAGCATTGGATTTCATTCATGGGCATATTTGCCATCGCACTACTGATTGGCGGTGTGGTCATATTTCTCGGTGGCAATCGAGAAGTCATCCTGCCATTGCAGAGAATTGCAGAAGCTACACGCCGGGTTGCGGCGCGAGATTATACAGTTCGTCTGCCGAAAGACCGTGACGATGAAATTGGTGAAGTTGCAGCTGCCTTTAATCAGATGACAGCCTCGCTCGCTGACTCGCAACACCAGATCGACGCCAATGCCGCACAGACAGCTAGTGCCTTGCAACGTGCTGAATCCTTCGAGGAATTGGCGCAAGTTCTGTTTACGCAAACTGCCTCACCCCTCCATCTAGGGCAAGGTGCGCTATATCGGCTGAGCGAAGACAAGACTAGGCTGATATTATGTGGCTCATATGCCCGCATGCGATCACAGCAGAAGACCGAGTTCCCACTTGGCGAAGGGCTTGCTGGGCAATGCGCATTGGATAGCACTCCGATTACTATCAACAATCCACCGGCTGACTACCTGAAAGTTGTCTCTGGTCTAGGAACAGCGTCACCCGTCAGTGTCATGCTGCTGCCGATTGTGAATAATGACTTTTTGCTTGGTGTTCTGGAGTTGGCACTTATGAAGCCCTTGGATGATGGGGGCACAAAGCTACTTGGAAACCTGGTACCCATGCTATGGCTAAATATGACCATCTTGGAGCGCAACTACCAGACAAAGAGATTGCTTAAAGAAACACAGGATCAAGCCAGTAGGATGGAGTCTCAGGGGGCACTCCTTGAGGAGCAATCTGTCGAGATGGAAGCTAAGCATGCAGAGCTCCTGCAGACTGAGGCTTGGTTTCGCAGTATCCTAGAGTCAACCCCGGATGGTCTGCTGGTCGTCGATGAGCATGGTGTCATTATTCTTTGCAACCCAAGAGTCGAAGATACTTTTGATTATGAGCATGGAGAGTTGATAGGTCAAAATATTGATACGCTGGTGCCAGAGAGATTTCGTGCAGAAATCTCTGCAAACAGGGCAGCGCTCATGTTAGAACAGGGTGTGCGGCAAATGGGTGCAGGTCTTGGTCTATATGGTGCTCGCAAGGGTGGTAGTGAGTTCCAGATTGAAGTGAACCTCAGCCGACTACCGGAATTGAGTGGTAGAGGGGTTTGTGCGTGCGCTTCGATACGGGATGTAACTGAACGCAGCCAAGCCGAAGCTAAACCGGCAAGCACTAAAAGAGCAACTAAGGGACAAAAGCTCAATGGATAAAGGCAATGAAATGGTGAAAGTTACCTTGAACACGGCCGTCACATTCTTAAGCTGTGGTGCATGTCTTTTAGGGTTCAACCGTGTTTATGCAGAGGCTTTCGCCGTTAGTCGTGAGGGTTGCATTGAAAAAGGTGCCTTTCATCCGAGTTATCTTTCAGAAGCTGACTGCATTAACTATCAATTGGAAGATGAGCACGTTATTGCAGAGACCATATCATTACAGCGTAAAATGCAGGTGCCGTATGACGATGGGGGGGTGCACGACCCCCTTTACTATGTATCCTGGTTTCGTTCTGCTGATGGCAGTCTTGGCGGATTGGTTGGTACTTTTATTGAAATTTCAACGTATAAGGAAAAACAGTGACCATGAACAATCTATTGGATTTTACAGATAAAGCTACGATTCTTGTGGTAGATGACACACCAGACAACCTTACATTGATGAGTGGCTTACTTAAAGATACTTATAAAGTCAAAGTCTGCCACAGTGGTGAGCGCGCTCTAAAAATTGCACAGTCTGAGACACCGCCAGACTTGATTCTGCTGGATATCATGATGCCTGAAATGGATGGGTATGAGGTGTGTAAGCGTTTGAAGCTTGATCCAAATACCCGTGATATTCCTGTTATTTTCTTGACAGCGAAAACAGAAATAGATGATGAGACACATGGGTTGGAGTTGGGAGCAGTCGACTATATTACAAAGCCAATTAGCCCACCAATCGTCATGGCGCGCGTTAAAACACACCTTGAAATGAAAGGTGTACAAGATTTTCTAAAAGATAAAAATAGCTATCTTGAGGCTGAGGTGATGAGGAGAACGGCAGAGGTGACTGCGATTCAGGATGTAACTATTCATGCAATGGCATCTTTAGCAGAAACTAGAGATAGTGACACTGGTAACCATATTCGACGTACACAGCATTATGTGAAATTGCTGGCTGAGAAGCTAAGATTTAATCCACGTTTCTCTCACTTTCTTAACGATGACAAAAACATAGAGTTGCTGTTCAAATCTGCTCCATTACATGATATTGGTAAAGTTGGGATTCCAGACCGCATTTTGCTTAAACCTGGTCGTTTTGAGCCTTTTGAATTTGAAATCATGAAAACGCATACCACGCTTGGACGCGATGCTATCCAACAGGCTGAAAATGAGCTTGGTATCGAAATGCCATTTCTGAAGTTAGCAAAAGAAATTGCCTATTATCATCAAGAAAAATGGGATGGTACGGGATATCCTGAAGGGTTGTCTGGGGATGATATACCAATTTCCGCTCGCCTTATGGCTGTGGCAGATGTGTATGATGCGTTGATTAGTCGACGTGTTTATAAGGCTGGCATGCCACACGAGAAAGCCGTTCAGATTATTAGTGAAGGTAAAGCAACGCATTTTGATCCGGATATGGTCGATGCATTTATTGAATTGCAAGATGAATTCAAACTGATTGCAGCTACCTACGCCGACTCTGACGAAGATATGGATAAGAAGGCAGAGTATATGAATATATCGGTAGCCGAAATAATTAATCTTTAAAATCTAATTTACCGAAAGTAACACTATGCCAATAACAAACAAGACAATTATCTTGGTGGTGGATGATTTTGAATCCATGCGGAAGGTGACTAGCAATCAACTTCAAGCAATAGGCGCAAATTCCAAGAATATTCTGCAGGCAAAAGATGGCGCAGAGGCTTTGCGAGTATTGAGAAGTCATCCGGTTGATATTGTACTATCTGATTGGAATATGCCGGTCATGACTGGCCTTGATTTGCTAATTGCTGTGCGGGCTGATGCTAAGCTGAGCCACATGCCGTTAGTGATGGTTACGGCAGAGGCGGAACGGTCACGTGTTGAGCAAGCCATTGCTAATGGTGTAAGCGGACTTTTGGTGAAACCCTATTCGCCGGTAGCATTGGCTGACCGTGTTAATAAAGCTTTGTCTTGGCGACCAAGAAAGATTAACTCAGTTGAAGCTACAGTTGAACATGCTATAGAGCCAAGTGCTTCTTTTCAATCAAAAGAGGCTACACGTCCTACTATATTGGTTGTTGACGATACGCCAGATAACTTGCATCTTATGTCTCAATTGTTTAAAGATGAATACCGTGTGCGTATTGCTCACAATGGTGAGAAAGCACTTGAGATTTGCACATCGAACTCTCCTCCAGACTTGGTGTTGTTGGACATTATGATGCCTGATATTGATGGGTTTGAGGTGGCAAAACGTATGCGGGAGCACCCTAACTCAGAAACAATTCCGGTCATTTTTGTTACAGCCATGACAGATCAGGATGCTAGATTGAAAGGTTTGGAGTTGGGTGCTGTAGACTTTGTAACAAAACCAATTGACCCGACAGTGCTTATACCGCGTGTACGCAATTTTATTCGGTTTGTGAACCTACGTAAGCAGCTACAAGCTGATTATGATGACATGCTGGAAATGGCAAAATTGAAAGACGATGTGGATCACATCACACGCCATGATTTAAAAGGTCCGTTAGCTGGTGTTATTGGAATGGTTCAAGCGATGGCAGACGATGGGTCGACAAATCGTAAACAATTCGAACAGCTTAAACTTGTAGAAGAAACGGCGCTGCAAGTACTTAATATGATCAACCTCTCTTCGGAGCTTTTTAAAATTGAAACTGGCCGATTCAAACTTGATGCTCAGCCAGTGAAAATAGGTGATATTCTGCGTCGCATTGTTGAGGTTTCACGTACCACATACAATGAAAAACACTTGACGGTATCGGTAGATACTGACGTCGCAGCAGTGGGTGACGAACCACTACAATCTATTGGTGATGCAATGCTTTGCTACTCATTGTTTCAGAACTTAATTAAAAACTCCTGTGAAGCAGCACCAGAAAAAACACGAGTTGTTGTCACACTGGTTGATGAGAACCCCATCTTAATTAAAATCCAAAATAAGGGCACAGTGCCCGGCGCAATTCGCGAACGTTTCTTTGAAAAGTATGTGACGCAAGGGAAGTCTGGGGGTACGGGCTTAGGAACTTACTCAGCTAGATTACTCGCAGAGGCTCAAAATGGGCAGATAGCATTAGATGTATCTGACGAGGAAAATACGACTACAATTACCGTCAGCTTGCCTAGATTGATGGAAGTGGATGCAAAAAAGACGACTTAATCATATGGTGTGAATAGCTCTAGCGGATAGATGACTGTCGGTTTTGAGGGGTGGGTTTAGCTGTCATTAAGTTAATTAAAGCGAACGTCTCGATTAGGCCGACTGCTGAAACTTGAAAACATAAATTATAGCGATGACCATCAATGTGTGGGAAGTCTAATAGAACTCGATGTTGAGTTCGTGGTTGAGGGTGTAAATGACTTTAATATCAGAGAGTAGTTGGTCTTTGTTCTCTGATATTAAAAGTCGAAAGATTCGGCGTTAACGACATAGCCGTTCTTTAAAGTTAGGAGTGTCCGAAGATTTTTTGTGCCGCTCTAAGTATGTCATTTCAGATGATACCTATGTCAGGTTTCATCTCCAGCCAAAGATTGAAATATTAAATTTTTATGACAGTGTCGTATTTAATTAATATATGTCTGATTTAACCGATAATCCCATTACGCTATTCATAATGAAGTTTTGATTAATCATGTGAATGATTCTACGCGCTATTAAACTGGTGTTGGTAAGAATCAATGTCAGGCAAATTTAAAGTGTTTATGCAAAGGGTATGTGATGGTTTCATTCTTTATGAACTTAAGTGTTAGGTCTCGGTTGGGGGTGAGTTATCTAATCATTATTGGTTTGTCAGTAGTGATTTCAATACTCTCTTACCAAGGTTTCACTAGGGTGCAGTCCACATGGTCTGATTTTGAATCTATCACATTGCAAAAGCGGGCCTATATCGAAGAGGCATCCAATGCGCTGGGTAACGGTGTACATTATTTTAAAAACTATGTACTTCGAGGTGGTGACTACTCTCAAAAGTTTACCCAAAATATGGAGGCTATTAATGAGTCCGTTCAAGAGTACAAAGCGTTAGGTCATTTAAGTAATGAAGAGCTTAGTCACTTAAATGATATTTTGAACGGTGCTGTTGCGTACCAAGAGGCGCTGAATAAGGCGGTATTGCTTAAAGAAGAGGGTAAATCCATTGTTGAAATTGATTCCTCAATAAAAGGCGCTGATAAACCCTTGGGTTTAGCATTAAAAGCGTTAATGAAGCTCAATAATGAAAGCACCGTAGCTTCCTCAGTTGCACTTTCGAATATTGTGAAAAGTACTATTAATGAAATTGGCATCATTGCATTATTGGCAGTGGTAATAGGTATTGCAACCGCGTTTTTTATTACCTATTCAATCACAGAGCCTTTGAGGAAAGCGTTGAAGATTTCTCAGAGTATTGCAAAGGGAGATTTGGATTCAACGGTTGATCACTTTTATAAAGACGAAACAGGACGGTTGCTTACAGAAATGCAGCATATGAGTGGTGTAATACAGGCAATCGTGAATGAGCTCAACGAAATGTCTAAAAAACACGATGAAGGTGAGATTGACCATGTGCTTAAGGTAGAAAAGTTTGAAGGGTCATTCAATACTTTGGTCATTGGGATTAACTCAATGGTGCATGGTCATATTGATATGAATAAAAAGGCCTTGGCAGTTGTAAAAGCGTTTGGTGAGGGCAATTTTAATGCGCCGCTGGAAGATTTTCCCGGTAAAAAAGTATTCATCAATCATACTGTTGAGCAAGTAAGGGCTAACTTAAAGAGCCTAATTGTGGATGTAAACTTGCTATCCCAATCCACTTTAGCAGGAAACCTGCACACGCGGGCTGATATAACAGCGCATCAAGGAGATTTTCGTAAAATTGTGGAAGGGTTTAACGCTACGCTTGATGCAGTGGTGGGCCCGATTAGTATTGCGGCGGAATACGTTAAACACTTCGCAGATGGAGATATCCCAGAATTAATCACTGAAAACTTTAACGGTGATTTTAATGTGCTGAAAGACAACTTAAACGCTTGTGTAACGGCATTAAAGGCGCTGGTAAACGATGCTCAGCGATTGGCGAATGCTGCTGCCGAGGGGCAGTTGTCTGTGCGAGCGGATACATCTCAACATTGGGGTGATTATAAGAAGATTGTTGAGGGTGTTAACAATACTTTAGATTCAGTAATCAGCCCCTTAAATGTAGCAGCTCAATGCATGGAAAGTATTGCTCTTGGGGATATTCCCCAGCCGATAAGTGCTCAATATCAGGGCGACTTCATTACTATCAAGAACAACCTTAATACTTGTATTCATGCGATTAATCTGTTGGTTAAAGATACAGGTGCGTTAGCTGATGCCGCAAAAAGTGGGCGAATATATCAACGTGCGGATGTAAATGTGCATCAAGGAGATTTCCGTAAAATCGTTGAGGGTATCAATCAAACGCTAGCGTTAATTACCGAGCCTATTATTACGATCAAAGAAGCGGCAGAGACGATCAATACGGCGGCTCAGGAAATTGCTTCTGGCAATAACTCGTTGTCACAACGCACTGAGGAGCAGGCATCTTCGTTGGAGGAAACTGCGTCCAGCATGGAAGAGTTAGCCTCTACTGTGAAGCAAAACGCGGCGAATGCAAAACAAGCAAACCAGCTTGCATCTGCAGCCTCTATGATTGCAGTTAAAGGTGGTGAGGTTGTAAAAGAGGTGATTGATAGCATGAGTGCTATTAACTATAGTGCTAAGAAAATTGAAGATATTATTTCAGTGATTGATGGCATTGCATTTCAAACAAATATTCTTGCATTGAATGCGGCGGTAGAAGCGGCAAGAGCTGGTGAGCAGGGCCGTGGTTTCGCGGTCGTAGCGGCCGAAGTTAGGAATTTGGCACAGCGCTCCGCAGGTGCCGCCAAGGAAATTAAGGGCTTAATTGCTGACTCGGTGATGAAAACGTCCGAAGGTAGCAAGCAAGTGGAATCGGCAGCGAATACTATGGATGAGATCGTGACGTCTGTAAAACGCGTGTCAGATATTATTAGTGAAATTAGTGCTGCGTCACAAGAGCAAAGCTCTGGCATTGACCAAGTGAATGCGGCTATCACCAGCATGGATGAAACAACTCAGCAAAATGCTGCTTTGGTGGAAGAAGCAGCCGCGGCCGCAGAGTCATTAATGGAGCAGGCTCATCAAATGGTTGAAGCGGTTAATGGGTTCAAAACCTCAGCTAAAGAGCTTAATCAACCTAAAGTAATGGCAATGTCTCCATTTGTTTCTCAACCAAAACACATTCCGTCCATGAGGGCACTAAGCTCCCGAGTGAATAAGGTTGAAACTAAAGATGGAGAGTGGGAGGCATTTTAACGGTGTATGTTAAATAGACGCTTACTCTGAAAGCTATACCTGCCATTTTTAAAGCTGGTCGCTAATGAAGTTAATATCTCTATGATTTACATAAGTAACTCTAAAGAGGTGATTTTGCAAATCACCAATAACATGTTGGTATTTATGGTGAAAAATCATTAACTAAATGTTTATGATAGGCTAACCGCAGTTTTTAGTTTTAATTGGCAGATAAAAGACTATTAGATGCATCTAAAATTAAAGTTGTCGGTATTTTTTACATTACTCTGCTGTAAGTGTAGGAATTGTTTACCAGCGAATGGCTTGTCCATCATAGGCAATAAAGCGGCCAGTTGTGGCTAGGTTTAAATGGTCTATGACACGCCGCATGCCGGTAACACTTGTTTTTGTGTCAATCAGCGCATTGCTGCCACCCATGTCAGTTTGCACCCAGCCAGGATGTAATGTAACGACCGAGACCCCTAGCGGCTCTAGGTCGATTGATAGGCTTTTCATCACCATATTGGCAGCCGCTTTGGAGCTTCGGTAAATATAGCTGCCACCACTGGTGTTGTCGTCTATGCTGCCCATTTTGCTGGTGAGCGTGGCAGTTTTTTTAAGACGGCTTTTTGCAATATGTGGGGTAAAGGCGGTGGTGATTTTATATGGGGAGATGCTATTCACGGTGAATGCGTCTAGCCAATCATCGGTATTGATGTGAGTGGTGCTGCTATCAGGATAAATGCCTGCGTTATTAATCAACACGTCTATTTTTAAATCTTTTAGCTGTAGTGCCAATGCGTCAATTTGTGCAAAATCCGCGACATCTAATGGCAATATTTGAATGTTGCTATGTATTTTTGCTAATGCTTGCAAGGCAGCATGCTGTGGTGCACGGCAGCATGCCAATACCTGCCAGCCATCTTGTGCATATTGCTTGGCAAATTCCAGGCCTAAGCCGCGGTTGGCGCCTGTGATTAATACTTGGTAATTTTCTGACATCAACGACTCCTAAATGCTAAGTAGTATGCGCAACATTTTTTAAATGGGCTTACTAGATTTTAAACAGTATGGGTGTTTTGTCTTTCACCAGCGCACTTAGTTCATTGCGCAGTTAGGCAGTATGTATTAATCAATCATTTATGTGCTTAGCCGAATTTCATCTCACTCAGTGTTTTTGCCAGGTAGTCAAACAGTACACGAACGCGTTCTGCAACTGGGCCTCGTTGAGGGCGATAAACATAAATACCCCAAGGGGCGGGTGTTTGATTCTCTAGTACAGGGACAAGTTGCCCAGTTTTGATATATTGCTCACATATAATATTAGGGAGCTGACCAAAGCCAATTCCAGCGAGCACTGCCGCCAACTCTGCTTCGATGTCATCTGCAATGAACGCTGGTGCGCTGGGGTAGCAGTCTGGCTCATCTGCAAAAGACCAGGGCCACATTCTGCCGGTATTTTGGTCAATAAATCCTGTGTACGGCATTGCACACAGGTCATTCACTTGTTTAGGCTCGCCAGTTTTTGCAATGAGTGCAGGCGCTCCAACAATTTGAAATTTAATTTCATTTACACGCCTTGCCACGTTCCGATTGTTGCTAAAGAAACCTACACGCACTCCAATATCCATTTGATCAGCCACCACATTGTCAATCAGGTCGGAGAACCTTAGGTCAAGCTGAATGTTTGGATGGTCTTTTGAGAACTCAATGAGAGCCGGTAGTAAATATAGGCGTCCCAATGTACTTGGCATGGTAATTTTGACTGAACCAGCGATCGCCTGCGGCGTTTGTGCGTGTTGGTGGAGCTGGAATAACGCATCCACTTGCTCAATCACGCCCTCACTTTTGAGCGCCATTTGCTTACCAAATTCGGTAATGGTAGTGTTACGTGTGCTTCTATAAAACAATGGTTCACCTAGGCGCTCTTCAAGTTCTTTAATTGCCCGGGTGACGGATTGCGGTGAGATGCCCAGCCTGATTGAGGCTTCTTTAAAGTTGGAGGATTCTGCTACGGCTTGAAATATGCGTAGCATTTCTAATTGATTTTGCATGACTCGTACTATCCATAATCTGGAATTATCAATTCCAGATTATTCCATATAATGATAGCTAACAGTATGCGATAGTGCTATTTTTGCATAAATTGTTATTAGTGTTAAAACGGTAGTTTCTGCATCAGTTTATAAAAATCAATATTAAAACAACAGATTAGAGGGTGACCATCATGATTACTTTGAATGTCAATGGTAAAGAGCAGCAGTTGGATGTATCTGATGATATGCCGATTTTATGGGCATTAAGAGATGTGATGCATCTTACCGGTACCAAGTTTGGCTGTGGTATGGCGCAATGTGGGGCATGTACTGTGCATGTTGATGGGCAACCTACCCGCGCATGTATTACGCCAGTTTCTGCAGCGGTTGGTAAAAAAATCGTGACGATTGAAGACGTGCAGAATGATAAAGTGGGCCAAGCGGTGCAGGCTGCGTGGAGTGAAATTGATGTGGTGCAGTGTGGTTACTGTCAATCTGGCCAAATTATGGCAGCGACAGCTTTGCTCACTACGAATCAAGCACCTACCGATGCTGATATTGATGCGGCAATGAGCGGAAATATCTGTCGTTGCGGTACTTATCCGCGTATCCGTGCAGCGATCCATGCTGCTGCCACTAAGCTAGCTTAAGGAGCCATCACATGAACTCCCCTTTAAATATCTCAAGACGTACTTTCCTGAAAGCTACAGCACTTACTGTAGGCGGGCTGGTAATTGCTTTCTCTATCCCCACCGCTAAACGCTTTTTAATGCCGGGTGCTGCACAAGATAACGCTGGTGCTGCCACTCCTAAACTGCCTGAACCAAATGCCTTTTTGCGCATTGGTACTGATAACACGATTACAGTGATGCTGGCTCATAGTGAAATGGGTCAAAGCATCTGGACGACATTGCCTATGCTGATTGCAGAGGAGCTGGATGCTGACTGGAGCAAGATTAAAGTTGAGCATGCAGCTGCTGCACCAGCGTATGTACACACAGCTTATGGCATTCAAATCACTGGTGGTTCTTCTACTACTTGGTCTGAGTTTGACCGCTACCGCCAAGCTGGCGCTTTAACACGTCAGTTATTAATTGGCGCAGCGGCTGAAAAGTTAGGGGTTGCTGCAGAAACGCTTAAAACTGAAAACGGGTTTGTGATTAGCGGTGATACCAAGGTTAGCTATGGTGAGCTGACAGAGATTGCGGCTAAATTAGAAACACCTAAAACGGTTGCACTGAAAGACCCTAAAGATTGGAAAGTGATAGGTAAAGCGACCAAGCGTTTAGACGGTCCAGAGAAAATTAATGGTACCGCCGTGTTTGGTCAAGATATTCATTTCGATGGTTTGATGACAGCCATGGTGGCACGTTCGCCAGTGTTTGGCGGTACGGTTAAGTCATTTGATGCTAGTGCAACTAAGCAAATTAAAGGTGTGCGTAATGTCGTGCAAGTGCCAACTGGCGTGGCCGTGATTGCGGATCATTACTGGGCGGCTAAGCAAGGACGTGATGCACTTAAAGTAGAGTGGGATTTAGGCCCTAATGCAAATTTAGACTCAGCAGTGATGTTGACAGAGTATAGAGCGTTGGCGAGCAAGCCAGGTTTAGTGGCTGCGCAACTTGGTGACAGTAAAGCTGAGTTACCTAAGGCAGCAAAATCTATAGAGGTCGAATATGCACTGCCATATTTGGCACACTCGCCGATGGAGCCGCTTAACTGCTCAGTGCGTATTGATAAAGACGCATGTGAAATCTGGACCGGCACGCAAATGCAGACCACAGACCAGCAAGCTGCGGCAAAAATATTGGGTCTTAAGCCTGAGCAAGTCAAAATGCACACCTTGTTCCTTGGTGGTGGTTTTGGCCGTCGTGCCAACCCAGCGGCGGATTTTGTTTCTGAAGCGGTACATGTAGCCAAGGCTGCAGGGGTGCCGGTAAAAACAGTTTGGAGCCGTGAGGATGACGTGCATGGCGGTTATTACCGCCCAATGTATTTGCATCAGGCTAAAGTAGGCGTGAATGCAGATGGTTCCCCAGTGGCTTGGGAGCACGTGACGGTAGGGCAGTCTATTATGTTAGGCACGCCATTTGAAGCGTTTATGATTAAAAATGGGGTGGATGCGACCTCAGTAGAAGGCATTGCCGATTCGCCATATTTGAAAGGCATCCCTAACTATCATGTGAGTTTACATACGGTGAAGGCGATCATTCCTGTGCTTTGGTGGCGTTCCGTTGGGCATAGCCACTCTGGATTTGTGATGGAAAGTTTAATTGATGAACTTGCACATGCTGCGAATAAAGACCCATTGGATTATCGCCGTGAATTGCTTAAAGGTCATCCGCGTCATTTAGCTGCGCTTAATCTCGCTGCTGAAAAAGCTGAGTGGGGTAAGCCTTTACCTAAAGGGGTTTATCGCGGGATTGCAGTACACGAGTCCTTTGGCAGCTTTGTTGCGCAAGTGGCAGAGGTGTCTGTGAATCAGGGTGAGGTGAAAGTGCATCGTATGGTGTGTGCTATTGATTGTGGCTTGGCAGTGAACCCAGACTCGCTGAAAGCGCAAATGGAGTCGTCCATTTCGTTTGGCTTGGGTGCCGCCATGCAAAGTGAAATTACCTTTAAGGAAGGTAAAGTGCAGCAATCTAACTTCCATGATTATCTCGTCCTGCGTATGAAAGATATGCCTAAGGTAGATGTACATATCGTGCCAAGTACCGAGAAAATGGGCGGTGTAGGTGAGCCAGGTTTGCCACCAGTGGCACCTGCTGTGACCAACGCTATTTTTGCGGCAACGGGTAAGCGTATTCGTCAATTGCCGATTGGCAACCAGCTGGCTTAGTGTTGTGAAGTCTGCGGATTTAGAGGTATTAGAGCGTGCGCTTGATTGGCTGAATCATGGCCATCTAGCGCATATGTTTACCGTGGTGCAGACATGGGGTTCAGCCCCGCGTTTGCCCGGTGCGGTGCTGGTGGTGCGAGATGACGGGCATTTAATCGGCTCGGTATCCGGTGGCTGTATTGAGGATGATTTAGCTGATAAAGCGCGTAATCAAGCACTACCGACCCAACCTAGCATTATGGAATATGGCATTAGTCGCGAGGATGCGCAGCGCTTTAGAATCCCCTGTGGTGGCAGGTTGCAGATTTTTGTTGAGCCATTACAGCATGCCTCACAATTGCTGCCCATCGTTCAGAATCTGCGTGATAGAAAGCTCACCAAGCGCTCAACCCGTATCAGTACCGGCGAAATCACCTTAACAGAAGTGTTGCCTGAGGGTGCACCACGCATCGAGGGCGATTGGTTTCATACCTACTTTGGCCCACAATGGCGCTTGCTCATTATCGGTGCTAATCAGTTAGGGGCAACGTTGGCTAGCATGGCGCAAGCTTTGGATTTTGAAGTGCTGGTGTGTGAGCCGCGCCAGGAGATTCGAGATGAGTGGCATGTGGATGGCGTAACATGGGTTTATGGCATGCCGGATGATGTAGTGCTGGATATCGCGCCGGATGCGCATACTGCCATTGTGGCGGTGACACACGACCCTAAACTCGATGATATGGCTTTGCTTGAGGCGCTAAAATCAGATGCGTTTTATGTTGGGGTGTTAGGCTCGCAAAAAAATCAGGAAAAGCGGCGTGAGCGTATGCGCATGTTTGACCTGAGTGAGCCGGAAATCGCCACCATGCGCGGCCCCGTGGGTTTACGTATCGGCAGCCGCACTCCCGCAGAAATCGCCGTGGCCATTCTTGCCGAGTTGATACAGGTACGGGCACAGCAAACGACGATAGGCTTGGTGCGCGAAGTGAGTTGTGCCGCTTAACGTTCTAAATTTCTAGCGTTTTAAATTGATACGCTCTAAATCTTGCGGTGTATCAATATCTGCCAAAATGCCACTATCTTCACACGGTAGCAGGCAAACTGCATCGGCATAGCCTTTGACGATAGAGCGTGCACCTTCATCTCCTTGCAGGTTTTCTAGCTCGCTGCGGTATTTTGCAGCAAAACCAACCGGATGCCCACGCTGCCCATGATAGGTAGGGATAACGATAGACTCACTGCTGTTTAATCGATTAGCAACCGTGCGTATAGTTGCTGGCTGAATATAAGGCATATCAGCTAAAGCAATCACAAAACCATGCTTGGTTGCCTCAAAATTTGCTGAAAAGCGAATAGCGGCAGATAGGCTATCTGCCATCTCCTGTTCACTCTCTTTGCAGGCAAATACGGTTAAACCAGCTTGTTGTAATAGGGTTGCCAGCGCTCTGTTTTCTGGCCGTACCACAGCAACGCAGGTCGGTATGGCTTGCAGCAGGTTTTCTGCCGAGGTTAGTGCGATTGAGCGGCCATCAGCCATCGGCTCTAAAAGTTTATTGCTTGGGCCAAAGCGGCGGGAAAAACCAGCCGCCAGTAAAATGCCTATCATGAGAAGTTCCAGTGTAAGTGCTTATGGTCTGGCACGCTTAGCTTTTGGCATACAGCTACCAGCATTGAGTAAGACATAAAGCCCAACGCAAACACCTAGCCTAAGCAATGCCCATCGCTTTAAGTTTGCGATATAGCGTATTGCGGCTAATACCGAGCTGGCGCGCAACTGCGGAAACATTGCCGGCCTCAGCTTGCATGGCTTGCCTGATGGCTTGGCTGGTTAGGTCGTCTAAATCCAATGAACTGGATGTTGCGTTACTGCTCAAACTTGGCTTGGTTAGCGACATCTCATCAATAAAATCTTGCGTGAGGTGTAACGTACTGATGGCTTCTCCATCTGCTAGCGCAATGGCGGTTCTGAGTACGTTATGTAGTTGGCGGATATTGCCTGGCCATGAGTGCGTTTGGAATATCGCCAGCACTTCAGGTGTAATTTTTACTGTGCCTGCCTGCTCAATATGTAAAATGACATCAATCAGCGCTTGCAGGTCAGAGCGTTCGCGTAGCGGCGGCAGTGCGACACTGAGGCCATTGAGTCGATAATAAAGATCGCTGCGGAACTCGCCAGCCTCTACTTTTTCTTTTAGTTTTAGATTGGTCGCACTAATCAGTGAAAAGTTGACCGGGATGGTTTTTGTACTGCCGAGCGGGGTCACGGTACGCTCTTGTAGCACTCTCAGTAAGCGTGCTTGTAATGAGAGCGGCATGTCGCCAATTTCATCCAAAAATAAAGTACCGCCATTGGCCTGTTCAATTTTACCCGGGCTACCTTTACGGCGCGCGCCAGTAAATGCGCCTTCTTCATAGCCAAACAGTTCGGCCTCAATTAGGCCTTCAGGCAATGCTGCGCAGTTTACCGCAATCCACGGGCCTTTGTGCTGTGCGCTGGCTTCGTGAATCGCACGTGCAAATAGCTCTTTACCCACACCAGTTTCACCTTGAATCAGAATCGGAATATCACGCGACAGCACTTGTTTGATTTGCTGTACCGCCCGTGAGATTTTTGCATCGCCACTATCGAGTAAATCTAAATTGGCGGCGCTGGTCCTTTTTACAACTGAAGGGGGCGTGGCGCTAATCTGCGGTTTCTTCTGCAGTAGTTCAACTTGCACATAAATACGCGCGCCATTGTTTAATCTTAATGGCACGATTAATTTATCGGTGCCGCCGATTTGCCTTAATAAGCTTGTGAATGGGACATCAAACAGATTGTTGAAATTAATGCCTTGCTGCGATGCTGCCTTGCTGGTGTTTAAGCTCAGTTGGAATTGGCCGCTACGATTGGTCGCAACCAGTTGGCCGCCGTCTGTAAAGATAGCAACGCCTTCCCATAGGGTGCCAATAAACTCTGGGCGCGCATGAAAGTGCAATGCAATCTCGCCTTGATGGCTTGCCAAAAACAGGCGGTTCTCAATCATCTGTGCAGACATTTTGACTAGTGCTAACGTATGCTGCTGCGACATATTCGAGTCATTGGAGACATCCAATGTGGCAATCAGCTGATTCTCTGCGCCGAAAATAGGCACAGCAGAGCAGCTTAATGAGTGATGGTATGCCATAAAGTGTTCAGCGCCTTGTACGGTGAGCGCAGATTGCTCAATCAGTACCGTGCCAATAGCGTTGGTGCCTCTGTGATCTTCATGCCAAGATGCACCGGCAGATAAGGCAATGCGTTGTGCCTCATTTAAAAAATGATGGCCGCCCAAGCTATGCAGAATCACGCCTTCATCGTCGGTCAGTATCACTACGTTACGGGTATGGGCAATTTGCTCGTTGAGTGTTTCCATCTCTGGCTGTGCCAGCTTAAGCAACTGCTGGTTTTGTTCGCGTTTGAGCGCCAGTTCCTGTGCGGTGACTACCTCTAAACTGGATGGTGAGTTGGTATCGATACCATTAGCCAAGCAGCGTCGCCATGAGCGCTCAATCGCTTCTGCAATGGCCCCTTGCTCCACGTTGCCATTGCTCAGAAATTCTTTTCTAGCTTGCAGGATGGCAGGGGTTTTATCTGATGCAGCATTACTCATATGTTGGCTAACTACCTTAAATTAATTGAACACCTGTCACGTGACAATTGTTCAATTCTGACACAGTATCAAAAGTTAAATGCGCTCTGTGTTGAAGAGGCATTTATTTCCACGAAAGTTCTAGTTTGTTGATTTTAAATAAATTTCTAATGAGATTTTATTTAAGTTTGCGGCTTTTTATTGTGTTGGCATGCCTGTTGCAATATTAGCACTGTTACCAATATCGTTTCAATGCATGAGATTAGTAATACAGAACTTAAATAATTTTATAATTTGGGGATGCAACATGAATCATCTATTTAAACGTAAATTTGGCGTTAGCCTAGCTTTAAGTGCAGGCCTGTTTGGCATGCTAAGTACTCCAGCTTTTGCTGAAGATGAATTATCAACCCTCATGAAGGATGATAGTCAGTGGGTGCACCCACGTAAAGATTTTAGCAATTCTGGTTATAGCCGTTTGAGCCAAATCAATAAAGGCAATGTGAAAAACATGAAACTTGCCTGGTCTTTTGCAACCGGTGTTAACCGTGGTCATGAAGGTGCGCCGCTAGTAGTGAATGGCGTGATGTATGTGCACACTGCATTCCCTAATAACGTTTACGCGTTAGATCTTAATGACAACCAGAAAATTCTTTGGTCTTATTTCCCGAAACAAGACCCATCAACACAGGCTTTACTGTGCTGTGATAACGTTAACCGTGGTTTAGGCTATGGTGATGGCAAGATTTTCTTGCAACAAAATGACGGCTTATTAGTTGCGTTAGATGCTAAGTCAGGTAAAAAACTATGGGATACGCAAGTAACAAACCCTAAAGAAGGCGCATCAAACACCAATGCACCGCACGTGATTAAAGATAAAGTGATTACAGGCTGTTCAGGTGGTGAATACGGCGTACGTTGCTATATCAGCGCTTACAACATTAAAGATGGTGCTTTGGTATGGCGTGCATACAGCACAGGCTCAGACCAAGACGTATTGATTGGTAATGATTTCAATAAGGATAATCCGCACTACAGCGCGTTATCACTTTACCAAGATGTGAACGGCGGTAATAAAATCGGCGGTTCATTTAAAGCTTTACCTAAAGACCAATTAAAATTTCCTGAAAAAGACCTAGGCATGAAAACCTGGCTTAAACCACAAGCCAAAAAAGACGGCTGGCAAAACGGTGGCGGCCCAACTTGGGGTTGGTACTCATATGACCCCAAATTAAACCTGATGTACTACGGTACAGGTAACCCAAGTACTTGGAACCCAGATGTGCGCCCAGGTGACAACAAATGGTCGATGACTATTTTTGCACGTGATGTCGATACTGGCGAGGCGAAATGGGGCTATCAAATGACGCCGCATGACGAGTGGGATTACGACGGTATGAATGAAATCATCTTGTGGGAAACTAAAGGTAAGAAGCTAGCTAGCCACTTTGACCGTAACGGTTTCGGCTATACATTCGACCGCACTAATGGCTCATTGCTAGTTGCAAACAAAATGCATCCGTTTGTGAACTGGGCATTTAATGTAGACCTTAAAACTGGTATACCGAATAAAGACCCTAAATTCTCAACTCACCAAGATTACAACGCACAAGGTATTTGTCCTTCTGCGCTTGGGGTAAAAGATCAGCAGCCTGCTGCATTTTCACCAAAAACAGGCATGTTCTACGTACCGCTTAACCACGTATGTATGACGTATGAGCCAGTGGAATCTAAATACGTTGCAGGTCAGCCATGGGTAGGTTCAACCTTAACCATGTTCCCTGGTCCAGATGGCGTAATGGGTGGCTTTATGGCTTGGGATGGTTTAAAAGGAAAGTCAGCTTGGTACAAAAAAGAGCAGTTCTCAGCTTGGGGTGGCGCATTGGTTACATCAACCAATTTAGTGTTCTACGGTACATTAGATCGCTGGTTTAAAGCGGTAGATGCCAACAATGGTAAAGAGTTGTGGAAATTCCAAGTAGGTTCAGGCGTAGTTGGTAATGCTATCACTTACAGTAACAAAGGTAAGCAATATGTTGGCGTGTTATCTGGTATTGGTGGCTGGGCAGGCGTGGCAATGAACCTAGGTTTAACTAACTCAACAGATGGCTTGGGTGCTGCTGGCGGTTATAAAGATCTAGTGAAATACAATGCTGCACCTGGTGGTGGCGCAATGAACGTATTTAGTCTGTAACTTATTAAGTCATAAGGAAATATAAGATGCATCAATTATTAAAGAAAACAGTTTTATTAAGTGCATTGCTCTTGAGTGCGCAAGCGGCTAATGCTGCTGACCCAGCAGAAAGTCTTGCACAAAAGAGTGGATGTTTAATGTGTCATGGTATACAGAATGCAATTCTTGGCCCATCTTACAAAGATGTAGCCACCAAATATAAAGGTGATGCAGCTGCAGAAGCGCGTTTGATTGCAAAAGTGAAAGCGGGTGGCGGTGGTGTTTGGGGAAAAATGGCGATGCCACCTAACAGCCCACAAGTAAAAGATGATGACATTAAAACGATTGTGAAATGGGTACTTAAGCAGGCCTAGCTGTTTGAGTATTCTGTCATAAAAGAAAAGGGTCAACCGCGAGGTTGGCCCTTTTTTTATTGACAATTGTAAATGCTTACTTCTCTACAGGCCTTTACGCTGCTTGCTTTCGATTTAAATGCTGAAAACTGCTGCAGCATATCTTAGATATTATTCACGAGACTTTATTCAGTATGTGCCTTGGGTGGTTCTGCCCCCACAACGCGATTGCGGCCCGATTGCTTGGCTAAATACAGTGCGGCATCGGCTCTTGGTAGAACGCTGTCTACAGTTTCACCGTGCACGCGTTCTGCAACGCCTGCACTAAACGTAATCAGCACACGTTCATTATTGTGTAGAAAGAAATTTTTGGTGAGGTCACGCTGTAAGCCAGAAACTACCGTGACGGCGTCATTCTGGTTGGAGCCCGGCAGCAGAATTACAAACTCCTCGCCACCGTAGCGCGCTAAGACATCGGTACTGCGTAAAATACCTTTCACCACCTTGGATAAGTGGGCAAGTGCTTTATCGCCTGTAGAGTGGCCCATGGTGTCATTGATCTTTTTAAAGTGATCAACGTCCAGCATCGCCAGCGAGAGCGATGTGCCGTGTCTGTCAGAGCGCTCAAACTCGCGAATCAAGGCTTCATCCATGCCGCGCCTATTTAATGCGCCAGTGAGGAAGTCTTCATGCGCTGCTTCGCTAATGTAATCCAGCTTGAGGGTGAGTTCGTTAATTTTCTTTTCAGCCTCTTGTGCCTTCTTCTGAGACTCTAGCAGCGTCTCATGGTTGGCTTTGGCTTCAGTATTCATTTCGCCAATATCATCTACTAAATGCTCTAGTATCGTATTGAGTTCAGTAATGTCGTTGACGGCATTAATTTGGTTGTGATACTCCTGAATCTTGCTCTGGTAGTTGCCGGTAGAGGAGGTAATGTCCGCTAGTCTGCTGACAAAAGTATTCACCATGCTTTTCAGTGTTTCTTTAGCTTCAATCAGCCCCGGCTTAATTTGTGCCTGTTTGAAAATGAGCTCTTTGAGGCTGCTTTCTGCGTTATATACCGTATCAATCTTTAATGGCTTGGAAACAATCTCTTTAACAATTGCAATTTGTGCGTGCAGCCATTCATCTTCAATGGTTAGTTCCGCCATGCTTGATACAAGTAAGCGCAATATTTCTATCAGCGCTTCTTGCATTCTGCGTTGTGCGTCAGTTTGCATTTCTGCTCGGAGCAAGGTTGAGCGTAGCGCACCGTTCAGTTCTTCGATTTGAGCTAATGTTTGAGAGGATTCAGCTTCTTTAATCAGCTCTTCCACGCGATTTGCGGCACTGGGTGAATCCGCAAATTTTGGCATAACAATAATCCGAATGGTTCTAACCAATATGTCACGCCAGGCAGCAGCGATATCTGCAGCGGTGGAATTATTATTGCCTGTGTGCGATGGCACATGCTTAGTAACTTGCACTTCATGATGGTTGAGCGCTGGGGTATGATTGGCAGATATTTCAATATCTGCAGATTTCCCCTCGCCCCAAGAGGTGATGAGGGTCTGAATCTTTTCGGCCAGTTGCATCGGATCATTGCCAAATGCTGAGATGGCACGATTTAACCCATCTCTTTTGTTTGAAGGCGTTAATTCTGTATGGTTAAGCTCTAGCTGTTTAAGCAAGTAGCGTAATAGTGAGCCCCACTGAACATCACTATCGTTATTTGCATCGTTAAGAATAAGTGCACGCAGTTGTGCATCTAGATTAACGGCATCATTTTTTTCAATCAGATTCGGAATGCGTTTTGCAATCGCGGCATATTTTGGATGCTCTTTGCCTTTTTCTGTGAGTACTTTATTGAGTGTAATATCTAGTAAAGCTTTACCGTTTAATGAAGCAGTCCCTGCAATCTCATCGTAAACCTTGCTGTAGTTTTCCGGCGTAGGCGGTTTTTGGCTCTTTGATAGCTGAATTAAAGTTTGGCGAGCAATTTCAAGTGGTGTGAGTTTTTGTTCCATAAGATCCGACTGATTAATCCTTTTGGGTGATTGTTACATGATGTTACCCTTGTAACAAGCTGTCATCTTACTCTGGAGTCAATTTGGCGACAATTATTTAAGTATAAGAATAAACGCTCATTGCTTGATCGTGCAAATGCTAAATATATAGACAAAAAAAATGACCCGATAAAGGGTCATTTTAAATGGATTCTTTAAGTACTAAACCTTCTGAATGTTAGAAGCTTGTTTACCTTTTGGTCCGTCAGTCACGTCGAAAGATACGCGATCATTTTCTTTCAAACTTTTGTAACCGCTATCGTTGATAGCTGAGAAATGTGCGAATAAATCGTCACCGCCTGCGTCAGGAGTAATGAAACCAAAACCTTTAGAGTCATTAAACCATTTTACTAAACCTGTTGCCATATCTTATTCCATACTTTTTAAAAAAGGGAGGCACCCTGAAAGTTCGGGTTTTTAAATGCAATCAATCTACGAAAGACTAAAAAATTAAAAATTCAAACGCCTACATTGCTTTTTACGGACAAATTGAGAGGCTGTCAAGCACATTTTTAATTATCTTTGTGGCGTCATGCGTCATAGTGATTAAAATCAGACACTTATTTAACTGATTAGCTTGCTAAATTAGGCTTCTGGGGCTATAGTGCGCGTGCGTTAGATAGTGCGTGCGTAAACTATTTTTATACACAAAATTCCCAATGTTTTACGATTGCATCAACTTTTGATTAGCTTTTAGCTTTAACACGGGTCTTACATGATTTTGGAGCAAAGCAATGGCAAAAGAAGAGTTGATTGAAATGAGTGGCGTAGTAACAGAGATTCTACCTGATTCACGTTATCGCGTGACATTAGATAACGGCCATGTATTGATTGCATATACTGGTGGAAAGATGAAAAAAAACCACATTCGTATTTTAGCGGGCGATAAAGTCACACTAGAGTTATCTCCTTATGATGTTAACAATGGTCGTATCACATTTAGACATATTGATAATCAGCACACATTCACTCCTAGAAAAAGAACCTATTAACTAGAGCGTTTGTCATCATCCTTAATAGCTGATACATTTATTCCATGCTAAGAGGTTTTAATAAAAAACTATTGTTGCTGATTGTGGTTTGGTTTGCGGTCTTGCAAGCCTTTTCACCATTTATCCATGCACATGTTCAGGCAGATACTTCTGCCTATGGACATGGTTTGCATATGCATGAGGCTGATTTATTTCAATCATTAGATACTGTACACACACTTAAGAGCGTTAATGATGTGCAAGTGGTTGGGGTAGATAAAGCTTTAGCTAAAACTAAAAATTTAGAGGTATTGCCTGTGCCTCTATTTTTGATGTTATTTATTATTCCGTTGTTGGTAGTTTCCACAAGGCGCCACAAATATGCGTTTACCGCGCATATCAGTATTCCTCCTTTTCTCCAGTCTGTAGCGGGGCCACGCGCTCCACCTCTATTCTCCTAAAAGTTCTAGATTTAATATTCGTGCTTGTCACGAATGGTTTTCTGCTTTTTTAGGAGTGCTTTCGTGAACTATTTTCTCGTATTAATCACCACGCTTGTATTTTTTAGCGGCAATGCGCAGGCCGCTGATGTTGTGATGAGCTTGGTGCAACAAAAAAGTCTGGGTGTGGTAGTTGCCCCAATTGGTAAAAATACTTTATTGAGCAGCCGCCGTTTCCCGGCAGAAATTGTGATCCCAGTCGGTCAGGAGCGCATTGTCAGCGCACCCCAGTCAGGTTTGTTAGATCAGATGCATGTGGCAGCAGGGCAAACGGTTAAAAAAGGGCAGGTAATTGCGCATTTAATCAGCTCGGATTTGCTAGGTTTGCAGCGTGATTATCTGCAGGCGTTAACGCAGAACAGGCTAGCTGCAAAGGCATTGGCACGTGATACGGAGCTGTTAAAGGAAGGCGTTATCGCTCATCGCAGATATTTAGAAACCGAAAGTGCACATGATGAGGCTAGCGCCAACTTAGCACAGAGCAGGCAAGTGTTAAGGTTGGCCGGTGTGAGTGACGCGGCTATTGCAAAGTTAAGCCCATCAACTGGCATGGCTAGCGGCCTTAGTTTGGTAGCGCCGATTTCCGGCCAAGTGTTAGAGCAAATGGTAACGACTGGGCAGCGTGTTGATATGGCGATGCCTTTATACCGCATTGCCAAATTATCTCCGCTGTGGCTTGAGATTCATGCACCACTTGAAGGCTTGCCATTTGTGAAGGAAGGGATGCAAGTGCAGGTGCCTAAGCTGCAAGCAAGCGGGCATCTTATTGCTGTGATTCGTAGCGTCAATAAAGCTGACCAGACGCTACATTTGCGCGCTGAAATTACCAAAGGCGCAGAAAAACTATCACCAGGACAGTTTGTGGAGGCTGAAATCAACTTAGGCGATCAATCTAAGTATTTTAGTGTGCCAAAGTCAGCGCTTGCAAGGCAAGGTAACAGTGCCTTGGTGTTTGTGCAAACGAAAGCTGGCTTTAAGCCGATTAAAGTGACGGTTATTTCTGAGCAAGTGGACGAGGCTGTTGTCGATGCGCCATTTACCGGTAACGAGCAAATTGCAGTGACGGGTGTTTCTGCAATTAAAGGCACCTGGTTGGGGTTAGGGGGTGAATGATGTTAGCTAAGCTGATTCAGTTTGCCCTGACGCAACGGTTATTAATGGTGATTGCCACACTCGGCTTGGCGGCTGCAGGTACGGTGGCTTATCGGGCGTTACCGATTGATGCCTTTCCAGACGTGTCTTCTACGCAGGTTAAGATAGTGGTTAAAGCCCCTGGTATGACACCAGAAGAGGTCGAGGCAAGAATTACTGCACCGATAGAAGTTGAAGTGTTAGGGGTGCCACATCAAGTGGGGGTGCGCTCTGTGGCTAAGTATGCACTCACTGACATTACGATTGATTTTGAAGATGGTACCGATATTTACTGGGCCAGGCAGCAGTTGTCAGAGCGCCTAAGTGCTGTCTGGCCCAATTTGCCTGAAAACGTGTCTGGCGGTATGGCGCCGATGACAACACCGTTAGGTGAGATGTTTATGTTCACCGTGGAGAGCGATGAACTGAGCCTGCAAGAGCGACGTAGCCTGCTGGACTGGGTGATTCGCCCACAGTTACGCACAGTTGGAGGTGTCGCTGATGTCAATGCGCTAGGTGGTTTAGTGCGTAGTTTTGAAATCGTGCCGGACAATGCGCGCATGTACGCAAGAGGGGTGGCGATAGATCAGTTACAGCAAGTGCTACAAACGAATAATCGCAATGGTGGTGCTGGGCGATTGAACGATGGTGAAGGCTCTTTATTGGTACGCACGGAGGGTGGTTTTAAAACCATTGAAGATGTTGAGAACACCGTGGTGCGTACCGATCATGGTATGTCGGTGCGGGTGGCTGATGTTGCTACGGTACGTATTGGATCAATTACGCGCTATGGTGCCGTGACCAGTAATGGTCAGAATGAAACCGTGCAGGGCTTGGTGTTAGGCTTACGTGGTGCCAATGCACAGAAAGTGGTGGAAGGCGTAAAAGCCAGACTGGCAGAGATCGCGCCGCAGTTGCCTAAAAGCGTCAAGATTAATGTGTTTTATGATAGAGGTAGTTTAGTCGAGCGTGCTGTTAATACCGTGACTAAGGCTTTGTTAGAAGCCGTAGTGTTGGTGCTGATTTTGCTGGTACTGTTTTTGGGTAACTTTAGAGCCGCGCTGACCATCGCTTTTATTTTGCCGCTTTCTGCACTCTTTACTTTTTTATTGATGCGCAGTTTCGGTATGTCTGCCAATTTAATGAGCTTAGGCGGGCTCGCCATTGCCATCGGCATGCTGGTGGATGCTGCAGTGGTGGTGGTAGAAAATGTGGTATCGCATCTGGCAGATAAAAAGCAGGCTGGTACGTTACCGCGTATGCATATTATTTATCGCGCTGTACGCGAGGTTAGCGTGCCGGTCACCGCCGGGCTGCTAATCATTATTACGGTATTTTTACCTTTACTCACCTTGCAGGGCTTGGAGGGTAAGTTATTCACCCCAGTGGCATTGACGATTATGTTCGCTTTAGCCGGGTCGTTGCTATTATCGTTGACGGTGATTCCTATGCTGTCTTCATTTTTGTTAAAAGAAGTGAGCCACGATAATCCATGGTTGGTGCGTAAGGCGCTGGCGATTTATGAGCCAGTATTGATTTGGTGTTTGGCGCATGCAAGGGTGATAGTCGTTGCCGCGTTGGTGATGCTTGCGCTCACTGGCGTTGTGTACACCCAGATTGGTAAAACCTTTATGCCTGTGATGGATGAAGGCGACATTATTATTGGGGTGGAGAAGTTACCGTCGATTAATCTTAATCAAACCATCATCACAGACATGAATGTGCAGCGCGCGATATTAAATCAAGTGCCGGAAGTGAAAGGCGTATATTCACGTGTTGGTTCAGATGATTTGGGGCTGGATCCGATGGGCTTAAATCAAACGGATAATTTTTTGATACTAAAGCCAATGCGAGAGTGGCGTGTGGCGACCAAAGAGCAACTGATTGATGAGCTGCGTAAGGTAATGAATCAGTTGCCTGGCCTAGCCTATAGTTTTACGCAGCCAATTGATATGCGTGTGAATGAAATGATCTTAGGTGTGCGTGGTGATTTGGCGATTAAAATCTTTGGGCCGGACCTCACCACACTTAATGCAAAAGCACAGCAGATCGTTAAAATTTTAACGTCTATTCCGGGTAGCCAGGATGTGTACACCCCGCAAAACAGCGGTGTGCAGTATTTACAAATCAAAATTGATCGAATGGCGGCAGGGCGCCTCGGCTTGAGTGTCACCGAGATAGAGGCCATATTGCTAGCCCAGCTTGAGGGTAAGCAGTTGGGCGTAGTGCAGGAAGGACAAAAACGCACCCCTGTGTTGATTCGTGGTAGCCAGGATTTACGTGCATCCCCCGCAGACTTTGGCAATTTAATGCTGACGCTAGACAATGGTACAAATATACCGCTTTCGGCTGTTGCTAGAATTGAACGTGAAGAAGGCCCGGTGAAGGTGGATAGGGAAGGCGGCGCACGCTTCGTGGTGGTGACAGCCAATGTACGTGATCGTGATTTGGTGAGTTTTGTGGAAGAAGCCAAGCAGCGTGTGCAGGCAGAGGTTAAGTTTGATGAAGGCTATGCTGCAAAATTTGGCGGCCAGTTTGAGAACCAGCAAAGAGCATCCGCACGCTTAGCAATTGTGGTGCCAGTGGCTATCGGATTGATATTCTTATTGTTGTTTGCGACGTTTGGGTCAGTTAAGCAGGCCGTATTGATTTTGTCTAACATCCCGTTCGCAATGATCGGTGGCGTGTTTTCGCTTTGGTTGTCAGGGGAGTACTTATCCGTACCTGCTTCAGTAGGGTTTATCGCCTTGCTAGGCATCGCTGTGCTGAATGGCGTGGTGATGGTCAGTTATTTTAACCAACTGCAGGCACAGGGCATGGCAATGGCTTCTATTGTGGTGGAGGGTGCCAAACGTAGGTTAAGGCCCGTGCTGATGACTGCAAGCATTGCGGCTTTTGGCTTGATTCCCTTGTTATTTGCGACAGGGCCTGGGTCTGAGATTCAGCGGCCTTTGGCCATTGTCGTGATTGGCGGCTTGGTAAGCTCAACTGCACTGACATTGGTGTTGCTGCCAATTTTTTATCGCAGGTTTTTTAATGGGGCTGCAAAATGAACCAATATCCTAGTGCGCAGGGCTTATTAATACTGATGGCGCCAGTGAGTTTAGAAGAAGCATTGGTTGATTTGTTATTACAAAAAGACCAGATCTCTGGTTTTACTACAAGTCATGTCAGCGGGCATGGTAGGCAGCATGCTGGGCTTAGTCTGGTGGAGCAAGTTGCAGGTCGCCAGCAGCGTGTGCAGTTTATGATACATGCTGGTTTTGCTGAGTTGCAAGAGTTGATAGTTGAATTCAAGCAAATGTTTAGCGATACCGGCATGCACTATATATTGATGCCGATTGCTGAGGCGCAATCACTATAAAGGTGTGATGTAGGGCATAGGTTGTTTTGTTGCGCTTATGCCCTCACTGTTTAGCCGTATGGCGACAAGCCTAGTTGATAACATAGGTATTGGTTAGGGTCGAAAAACGTTGGCTCTATTTTGGACTATAGAAAAGAAAAAACCCTCATAAGTTTTCACTTATAAGGGTTTTAAAATATTGGCGGAGTGGACGGGACTCGAACCCGCGACCCCCGGCGTGACAGGCCGGTATTCTAACCAACTGAACTACCACTCCTTGAACTTTATGTATTGATAAAATCTATACATATTCAGTTAAAGCTCAAATTTTCGTCAGTGCAAATTTTTGGTGGGTGCTAACGGGGTCGAACCGCTGACATTCGCCTTGTAAGGGCGACGCTCTACCAACTGAGCTAAGCACCCTGCAGCACTAACGAAGGCCGCATATTACAGACAATGCGGCATGTTATCAACACCTTTTTCACTTAATTTAAATAAAAATGATATTTTTTTTATGGGCGCGATTTATTGACCCAAGATTTCAATATCTTGAGGTTTTTGTGGTGGCTAAATGAAGTCGCTGTCAAGTCTAATTTGGTTGCGACCCGCGGCTTTTGCCGCATACATGGCATCGTCGGCACGTTTCAAAATTTCATCTTCATTTGACTCGTGGTTAATAAAGACAACCACGCCTATGCTGGCAGAGCACAAATGCTCAATTTGGGTTTTGCTATCTTTCGCATTTAATGAAAGTAAATATGGCGCTAATAATGTCTTGCGTATTTTCTCTGCAATGCGGTTGGCTTGGAGCACTGATTTTTCTTTATCGGTGGTTAACGTGTTGAGCAGTACAACAAATTCATCACCGCCAAATCGAGCTACGGTGTCAGTTTGACGCACGCAGCTTTTGATTCGCTCTGCTACCTCTAGCAATAAGGCATCCCCAAATGCATGGCCATAAGTATCGTTGATAGGCTTGAAGTTATCTAAGTCCAAGAACATGAGTGCGCAGTAGCGGCCATTACGCTTACTTGATGCCATGGTATGGCTCAAGCGGTCTTTGAGTAAGCGCCGGTTGGGGAGTGTGGTTAATACATCGTAAAACGCTAGCTGGCGCACTTCGTCTTCTAGCTGTTTACGGTCTGTAATATCTAAATTGTGCCCTTGCAAATAGAGCAGAGCCCCGTTTTCGCCTTTAATCGGTGTGACACGGCAATAGAAGTCACGGTACACGCCATCGTGCCGTTTTAATCTAAAGTAATGGTCATGGCCAGATTTCTTTTCAAAATCTACTTGCCAGATTTTCTGTGCCTCAGTTAAGTCCTCTGGGTGCACAACTGAAGCCCATTTTTCTATGGTTAGGCTGTTTTCTGGGTCTTGGCCAGTAAAGTCAAACCACTGTCTATTAGTATAGGTGAACACTGAGCCATCAAATGCCCACATATGTATATTGGTGTTGTTTAATAGCACCGATAGTTTTTGCTCGCTTTCTGCCAGTGCTTTGCTTCTGTTGGCAAGCTCGGAGGTGCGTTGTTTAATTCTCTCTTCAAGGGTTTCTTGATTGAGCAAAATTTCGTCAGTAGCATGTTTGAGTTTATCTAACACTACTTTAATGTGTTTGATAAACGGATGGAAAATCAGCATAGCCTCTAATGCAAGCAAGAATAAGGTAATAATCCACAAGGTGGTTTCTGCTTTTTCTAAGCGCTTAATAGCTGCTTCACCTTCTAATTGATATTGGTGTACTGCCTTATCTAGCGATGAAACTAAAGTGCTGGGCGCAGTGAGGGTGATATAGCGCAGTGCTGGGTTATCTATCGCCAGTTTGTCATTATTGGTAGCAATTAATGCACGTACCGTATTAATGTAAGTTCTGACTTGCTGGTTGAGTGGCTGCTCACCGCTGTAATACATAGCCTTGATGGCAGGGGACATGGTGCTGGGTAGCCCCATGCTCGGGTTGCCATGCAGTAAGCCGTGATGTGAGACAGCCATTAGTTCCACAGACTCTTCCAACTTGTGGCGGATGGCTGAGCGTTCGCTGTTGGGTGCCGTGACTAATAAATTGGCAAATAGCGCGGTGCGCTGGCTTAACATTCGTTGTCGCCCACTTACGTTGACCACAGCCGCGGTGCCATTTTGCTCCGAGATGACAAGCTTAAGACTATACCAAGCTGCGGTTGAAAGTGTTGCGACGAGAGATAGTGCAAGTACGTAACGCCAAGTGAGTGCTTGAGCGATGCCTAGGTCATCTTTGATGTGTAGTTTTGTGAACAAGTGTTTTCTCAGTTCTTGCCACGGCGTGTGACAATTGACTATAGGCCAAATTTCTATATCAATGAGGAGACATTTGCATGTCTGTCAGCTGTTTTGAAATGTTGGCTTTAGTACATGCTTCAACTCTAGCAAAATTGTCTACGCAGGTAAAGTGACCCTATTGAGTATATGGATAAGTAAATGTTGTGATAGGTTTTTTAAGCTTGATTTAAGCTTGGGCGCATAAAGTGATGTTCACCATTTATTAAAGGAGTTACATCATGAGAAATTCAATCCATACATTTACTGTAGCGTCACTTATTTCATTAAGCTTATTATCGCCATTAGCTTTTGCTGATGACGATATTCATGAAATTGAAGCCATTTCTAAAGAGCTGGGCTTAATTACCTTAGAGCAGGCAAAAACAAAGGCGCTAGCTGCAAAGCCTGGTGCGGTAGCCGATGTTGATTTAGAAAATAGAAAATTTGGCAAAGGCTGGGATTACGAGTTCGAGATCGTGGATGCTGATGGACGTGAGTGGGAGGTTTTAGTGGATGCAAAAACAGGAGCGGTACGTGATGTAAGCCGCGAGTGGTTTTAGGTTAATCCGTACGAGGGGTAAATCTAATTTCAACGCGTAAGCCGCCAAGTGCGGCTGAGCGGCTAAAGCTTAGGTTGGCCCCGTAGCTATTTGCAATATCGTATACGATGGCTAGCCCTAAGCCACTACCCGCAACCGTTTCATCGGCTTTAAAGCCGCGTTGTGTGAGTGAGTTTAACTCATGCGCCGGGCAGCCTGGTCCGTCATCTTCTATGACAAAGATGGGCGCTTCACTGCCTGTTACTGTAAGCGATACATTGCGTGCACACCATTTGCAGGCGTTATCCAGCAAGTTGCCCAGTATTTCTAATAAGTCTTCGCCATCGCCATGAAACCGTGTTCCTTTTGCAACTTCCCAGGTGATGTTCACATTTTTGGCTTTGTAAATCATCCGCATGGTGTGCGTTAGCTGCGCAATCTCGGTTTTTAAATCTACCTGTTGCATGGGCTTGGCATTACCCATTAAGCGTGCACGTTTGAGTTCACGTTCGATAATTTGGTCCAATGACGCTGTTACCGCATAAATGGATGCACGAATCTCGGGCAGGTCATCAATTTCTGTGCGCTCTGCAGTCTGATTTAGCAGTGTGAGTTTGGTCTTGAGGGCGTGTGCTAAGTTGCCTAAAGACTCTCGGGAGCGTTTGGATTTCTGCTGAACTGTATGCAATAGGTGGTTGAGCTCTGTAATTAGTGGCGCAATTTCTTCCGGCCCTTTTGATGCAATTTGGTCAGCCTCACCACGCTCCAGTTTAGCAATGTCGCTCTGCATCTCTTTTAGCGGTAGGAGTGCGCGATGTATCATCAGCCGTTGTATCGCTAATAAGAGGATAAGGCCAAGCAATGAGATTGCGGCATAAATCAGCTGAAAGTGTTCAATGCTCGCTTTTAGCGGGCCTAGATTTTCAGCGATTGCAATCGTAATCGACAGGCTTTGTTTTTGGTAGCCATGCGCCACAATCAGCAAGGATTGTTGTTCCGGGCCTTGGCTGTAAACTAATTGCTGCTCTCCTGCTGCCAAGGGGCCTACTCTCATGTCGGTATCCCACAATGAACGAGAAATTAAGCGTTGCTGCCCAGAAATGACCACATAATAGTTACCGGAGAATGGCCGCTGGTAAATGGCGCTTAGACGCTGTGCGTCAATTTCCAGTTGGTTCGATGCATTTAATCGGGCACTGGCAAGGAGGCTTTCCCCTTCGTGCTGTAGGCGCTTAATAAGCTGATCTTCGCTGAGTTTATTAATCGCATAGCTAACCACTAGCCATTGTAGTGATAGCAGCAACACCAAGCTAAGCGTGATGCTCCATGATAACCTGCCCTTGAGTGAGCGCATTAAGGTGCAACCCCAAACACATAGCCTTGGCCGCGCCTAGTTTGTATGCGATGGCTACCAATCTTTTGGCGCAGGCGGTTGATATATACCTCAATCACATTGCTGTCTTTATCTTCATCATATTCATAAACATGCTCGGTTAGTACTGATTTAGAAAGAATGTGCCCAGGGTGCAGCATAAAGTATCGCAGTAGTCTGAACTCTACATTGGTGAGGTTGTGCTGAGTGCCATCCTCAAATATCACGGTTTGCGTCTGTTCGTTCAGTTTGAATTGGGCTGAGTGTAACTCGCTGGCATGATTAACTATGCTGCGTTTTAGCACTGCACTGATACGTGCCAGCAGTTCTTCAATTTGGAACGGTTTACTGACATAGTCATCTGCACCAGTGTTAAACCCCGTTACCTTGTCCTGCCATCCGCCTCTGGCGGTGAGAATGATGACGGGCATGTTCACTTGTGCGTTGCGCCAGTGTGACAATATCTCCAGCCCATTGCGTTTGGGCAGGCCTAAGTCTAGTATGGCTAAATCATAAGGCTCTAACTCACCTTGTATTTCCGCTTCTACGCCATCTGTGGCTAAATCTGTGGCATAACCCGCACGTTGCAGGCTAGTTTGCAGTTGTTTGCCGAGTATGGGGTCGTCTTCAACTAGGAGCAGGCGCATGGGTTAATCCTCAAGTTCCATTTTGATGAGCTTACCAGTTTTTGCATCCAGTTTTATTTCCCAAACTTGGCTATGTGCATCCAGCAGTTCTACCTCATAAATATATATGCCTTTTTTGTGCTCCAGCTCAGTTTCCAACACTTCACCAGGTTTAATTTCTTTTGCTAGTTTCGTGATTTTTTCTAAAGGAAGTATTTTCCCTGCACTTAATAATTGGCGTGCCGTTTGCTGATTAATATCAGCTTTTGCCGTAGTGTTGGTGAAAACAAAAACGCCTGCTAACAATACGCATGCTGCAGTTAACAATACAAAAATACCGAGTTTTTTCGTCATAGTGTGTTTGATTTGCATAGGGCGAGTTACTGCCTTAGTCAAAAACTCCGAGTGAAAGTAATGGTCATGTATTGTGCATGCGTAAGCTTAACTCAAGCTTAATGCTGATGTGTATATTAATGGACGCCTGATGTGCTCAGGCGTTCAGGCGTACTTTGTAGTGAGGTGGGCGCTAGTTGATTTTGTAGCTTGCAATCGCACGTGACACGGCGATGTATGAGCCTACCCAGCCTATGCATATTGCCACAATGATGACAGCTAGGAATAGCTGTAAATTAAATAGCGATACGCTGAAATCATTGCTATATAAATGGGCGATTTGCGCCATAGAGAAATTAAATGCGAGAGTAATCCCCATGAGCATTAGTACTGCCATTAATCCGCCAAATAATCCGTACAGCGCCCCTGCATATAAGAATGGCATGCGTATAAAGCTACTGGTCGCACCGATTAGGTTGCTTACTTCAATTTCATCTTTTTGCGTTAAGATTTGCATGCGTATCGTGTTGCCGATAATCACCAGCAGTACGATAGCCAATAAGCCGGCAATCATCGAGATGAGTTTTTTGCCTAAGCTCAGTAACGATGACAGGCGTTTTACCCACTCGGTATTCAATAATGCCAGCTCTACGTTAGGTAGGTTTTGCAGTGTGTCTTTGAGTTGAATCAAGCGATCTGGGTCGGCAGATTTTGCTTGAATGAAAAATGCATCTGGCAATGGATTTTTGCCTAGCTGCGATACGGCATCACTCACGTCTTGATTGCTTTGTGACTTAAGCTGCAACTGTTGCCAGGCTTCTTCTTTTGTCACTAAGTGAAAGCGCTCAATCTCTTTATTTTGGGCTAATTGACGTTCAATTGTTTTAATCGCGCCAGCACCAGCTTCCACATTGAGAAACAGGCTGATTTCTGTGTCTTTTTGTATGTGGTCTGTGAGTTTGGATAAGTTATCTACCGCTAAATAAAATAAGCTGGGCAGACACATTGCAACCCCAATCACCAGGCAAATCATAAACGTTGACAGCATATTGGCTTGCATGCGCTTAAGTACCAGCTTAAGGGTTTGTATATGTTGGTTTAGCCAGTTACTCATGATGTAAAAGGCTCGATAGAGGATGACTCTTGGTTAAAGTTGGGTGTGTTTAGTAAAGGCTCGCTCAGTGAACCTTGGTTAATATGCAGCACGCGGTTCTGTGTGGCACTCATGCCTAGGGCGTCATGCGTAGACATAATCACTGTGACCCCCACTTGATTGAAGGCGTAGAAAATTGCCATGATGTCTGCCGCATAGCTTGCATCTAAATTGCCGGTAGGCTCATCCGCCAGCAGGATAGACGGGCGACTGACCACTGCACGTGCGATTGCCAAGCGCTGCTGTTCACCACCGGATAATGTGATGGGCATGGCTTTTTCTTTATGCAATAAACCTACTTTATCTAGCGCGGCACGTACACGCTTGGCGGCTTCTTGTCCGGATATACCATTGATATGTAAAGGTAAAATTACATTCTCAAAACAGTTTCTATCATACAGTAGCTTGTGGTCCTGAAAAATTAAACCAAAGCGGCGGCGTAGAAATGGAATGGCAGAAGGTTTTAATTGGCTGACATTTTGATTGGCAATCAATACTGTGCCGCTAGTGGGGCGCTCTGTGGCTGCAATCAGTTTTAACAGCGTGCTTTTACCGGCACCGGAGTGACCGGTCAGAAACACAAACTCACCAGCATCAATGTTAAAGCTAATGTTTTTGAGTATTTCATCGCTACCTGGGTAGCGCTTGGTGACTTTATCAAATTGAATCATGCTGGTATTTTAGTCTTAATATATGCACGCGGATTAAAAATAGTTTACGACTCAATCATCGCGTCAATAAACTCATTGGCATTAAATGGTCTGAGATCGTCAATGGCTTCACCAATGCCAATGTAACGAATCGGAATTGGGCGCGCCTGGGCGATAGCCGCAATCACGCCGCCTTTGGCTGTGCCATCCAGCTTACTGAGTACCAAGCCCGTTACACCCAAGGCGTCATCAAAAATTTTCACTTGAGATACTGCGTTTTGCCCAGTGTTCGCATCTAATACCAGTAATACTTCATGCGGTGCACCAGGTAGCGCTTTATCCATCACGCGTTTTACTTTTGCAATTTCATCCATCAGGTGCATTTGTGTTGGTAAGCGCCCTGCGGTATCTGCCAGCACAATATCGATATTTTTAGCGCGTGCTGAGTTGATGGCGTCAAACATCACGGCAGCAGGGTCGCCGCTGGTTTGCGCAACCACATGCACATTGTTACGCTCACCCCAAATCTGTAATTGTTCGCGTGCGGCAGCTCTAAAGGTATCGCCGGCAGCAATCAGTACACTTTTGCCTTCTGACTGAAATAGTTTGGCTAATTTGCCGATGGTGGTGGTTTTGCCCGCACCGTTGACGCCAGCCAACATAATGATAAATGGTTGATTCTTGTTTGTGACTAATGGCTGCTCTAATGGAGAAAGTAAGTCTGATAACGCATCTTTTAATGCCGCTTTGAGCTGTACCGTATCATCAAGGCTTTGGCGTTTTACACGGCTTTTAATGTCATTTAGCAGGTGTTGCGTGGCATTGATGCCCACATCTGAGGTGAGTAATATGGTTTCTAATTCTTCATAGACCTCTGCGTCAATTTTGCCGCCGCCAAAAATACTGGCGAGTTGGTTACCCAACTGGTTTCTGGTTTTTGCTAAGCCCTGTTTTAACCGTGCAGCCCAACTTTGGCTTGGGGTTGCTTCTACAGGGCTGGCCTCTGGCGTGGCTGGTGTTTTGTCTTTTTTGAAAAAATCGAACATAAATTTTTAACTGAGTTTAGTAGCACTATTTTAGCTTAATTTCGCTTGTGGCAAACCAGTTCATTTGATGTATGTTAATGAATATATGTATTTTTAATTGTGTGTTGCCAAATATTAATATTGACCTACCTTGGCAAGGCGATTGTAATTTATATAGATGCTTACTCGTCTGAACTAAGTCAATGGTATCCTTGTCCCAAAAGTTGATTCAATGGCTCAGCTGAGCCGATAGTTTTATACCCGTTGAATATTGATAAAAATAACTGGAGATTAAGTCCTGTGCGTACAAAAAGCTTTTTACTACTTTTGTTAGTAATGCCTATTACTGTTTTTGCTAATCCACTCATTAAAGAGTTTAAGTTGGATAACGGCCTTAAATTGGTTGTGCAAGAAGACCATCGTGCACCAGTTGTGGTGTCTCAGGTATGGTATCGCGCAGGTAGTCTAGATGAAGTAAATGGTAAAACCGGTGTGGCACACGTGCTTGAGCATATGATGTTTAAAGGCACAAAAAACGTACCGGCAGGCCAGTTTTCACGTCTTGTTGCCGCTGCCGGTGGTAAAGAAAACGCCTTTACCAGTACTGACTACACTTGTTATTTCCAACAGCTAGAAAAATCACATTTACCCCTCTCGTTCAAACTGGAGGCTGACCGCATGGAGAATCTGCAGTTGAGTGAAGCAGAGTTCGCTAAAGAAATTAAAGTGGTGATGGAAGAGCGGCGCTGGCGTACCGATGATAAGCCGCAATCGCAGGTGAATGAGGCGTTTCAAGGGGTGGCGTATCGCGCGCACCCATATTCACGCCCAGTGATTGGGTTTATGAATGATCTAGAAAATATGACCGTTGCCGATGCGCGGGAGTGGTATCACAATTGGTATGCGCCTAATAACGCTACCTTGGTAGTGGTGGGCGATGTGAAAGCTGATGATGTTTATCAGTTGGCAAAGCAATATTTTGGCAAAATAAAAGCCAAGGTATTGCCTGAGCGTAAGCCGCAAGTAGAGCCAGTTCAGCTGGGTGAGCGGCGCGTGGTAGTGAAAGCGCCGGCAAAGTTGCCTTACCTGTTGATGGGCTACCATGTACCGCCCGTTATTAACCCTGAGTCAGATTGGGAGCCTTATGCTTTGGAGGTGTTGGCAGGCGTATTGAGTGGCAATCCTGCAGCACGTTTAAATCAGAGCCTAGTGCGAGATACCCAATTAGCGATAGATGTGGATGCGGGTTACGATTTATTAGCGCGTGGTCGTCAAAGCTTATTTTCATTGGATGGTACGCCAAGTGAAGGTAAAACCGTACTTGAATTGGAGCAGGCTTTAATCCAAGAGGTAGAAAAAATTAAGAAAACAGGTATTTCGCAACAAGAGCTCGAGCGAGTCAAAGCTGGTGTGATTGCTTCGGATGTGTACCAGCGCGACTCCATGTTTTATCAAGGCATGCAGCTTGGTACGATTGAAACCATCGGGCTCTCTTGGAAAATGCTAGAAGATTACCCTAACAAATTGCGCGCAGTGACGGCAGAGCAAGTGCAAGCGGTTGCAAAAAAATATTTGCACCAAGATAACCTAACGATTGCGACACTAGACCCGCAACCGATTGCGCCTAATGCAAAGCCTCAGGGTAAACCGCACGTACATTAATTAAATATTACACTTTGATTCTTAAGGTAAAAATAATGAGTTTGCAATATATAAAAAGAATAGTGGCATCTGGTTTTTTAATTGTCAGCACTGGGGCAATGTTTTCAGCAACCAGCGTACAAGCAGCGGTTAAGATTGAGCAGTGGCAAACCACTGCCGGCTCAGCGGTGTATTTCGTAGAAAATCATGACTTACCGATTTTAGACCTTAGCGTAAATTTTGCGGCGGGCAGTGCACGTGATACGGCAGAAAAGTCTGGCGTAGCAAGCATTACGCGCTACTTGATGACACTAGGTGCCGCCGGCATGAACGATGAAGCGATTGCCAATAAATTTGCCGACGTAGGCGCAGTGTTGGGCGGTAGTTTTGATGCAGATCGTGCTGCATTATCGCTACGTACTTTAAGCAGTGAGCGCGAGCGCTTGCAGGCACTTAATGTGTTTACGCAGATTCTGCAAAAGCCAGACTTTCCCGATGCAGTGCTGGCGCGTGAAAAAGCACGCATAATTTCAGGCTTGCAAGAGTCTGCCACTCAGCCAGAAAGTATTTCAAGCAAAGCGTTTATGACAGCACTGTATGGTGCGCATCCGTACAGTCTGGATGATAGCGGTGAAATTGATACCGTAGCAGCCATTAAGCGTGATGATTTAAGCAAGTTCTATCAGCAATATTACGGCGCCAAGGGCGCGGTCATTGCAATTATTGGCGATGTGACGCGCGAGCAAGCGCAGCAGATTGCTGAAAGCATCAGCATTGGGCTGCCAGCATCGCCTGCACCAGCGCCGATTGCGGCTGTTGCTGCACCAAGCCAGGCAAAAGAGCAGCGTATTGCGCACCCGGCATCTCAATCGCATATTTTATTGGGCTATACAGGCATTAAACGTAATGACCCTGATCTGTTCCCATTGTATGTAGGTAACTATATTTTAGGGGGTGGTGGGTTTGTCTCTAGGCTGACAGAAGAGGTGCGCGAGAAGCGAGGCTTGGTGTATAGCGTGTACAGTTATTTCATGCCTATGGCTGAGGCAGGGCCGTTCCAGATTGGTTTGCAAACCAAAAAAGATCAAGCCGAGGCTGCATTGGCGCTGGTGCGTGAAACACTGGAAAAATTTCTTAAAAATGGTGTTACCGAGGCGGAGCTTAAGGCTGCCAAAGCCAATATCATTGGTGGTTTCCCTATGCGTATTGATAGCAATAAGAAGATTTTAGATTATTTGAGTGTGATTGGTTTTTATAAATTACCGTTGAATTATTTGGATGGGTACAATAAAAGCGTAGAAAACGTGACCGCTGCGCAAATTAAAGACGCTTTTAATCGCCGCCTTAATCCGCAAAACTTTGTTACAGTGATTGTGGGCGACCCTAGCGCGCAGTAACTGTTGTGTCATCTTGCTATGTTTAAATCAGTGGCCGGTTTTTATTGCGATGGTAGCAAGGGTTTTAATTGGCATGGGGTGTGATGAGAATTGATAGTAAAATGCGGTTTTATTGCAATTAATCGCACCGCATTTAATATGGCCGAAAAAAAACTAAATACTGTACGCATCAATGCGGGAGAATGGCGGAGCCGTTTACTCAAGTTTCCTGATGCACAAGGCTTACGCCCAACGCCAGAGCGCGTCAGGCAAACGGTATTCAACTGGCTGGGGCAAGACCTAACCGGTAAAAAATGCTTAGATTTATTTGCCGGCACTGGGGTGATGGGGTTTGAAGCGCTATCGCGCAATGCTAAGTCCGTGGTGTTGGTAGAGAAAACCACCGCAGTATATCGCGCTATGTTAGACAATAAGGCTATGCTCAAAGCCGATGCCGCGCAGGTGCTTAACATGGATGCCTTGGTTTTTTTAGATAAAAATCAGGAGTTGTTTGATGTGGTTTTTGTGGACCCGCCATATCACCAAGGCTGGCTGGATAAAGTGTTAGCACAACTGGCTAAGCATTTAAATGCACAAGGCGTGGTCTATGTGGAGGCTGAATATACATTGGCCGATGACGAAACTTGGCAAGTATTTAAGCAGAGTAAAGCAGGTAATGTCTTTTATCATCTGATAAAATTGCGCGATGACACAAACTAAAAAACGCATTGCTGTTTACCCCGGTACTTTTGACCCGATTACGTTGGGGCATGAAGATCTTGTGCGCCGCGCCGCCTATTTGTTTGATGAGGTTGTGGTCGCGGTAGCGGGTAGTACCAATAAAAATACCTTATTTAATTTGGAAGAGCGTGTTGCACTGGCACAAAATCTGTTCGCCTCTTACAACAATGTAAAAGTCGTTGGTTTTAGCGGTTTGCTGATGCAGTTTGTGCAAGACCAAGCTGCGCAGGTTGTGATTCGCGGCCTACGTGCAGCCTCTGACTTTGAGTACGAGTTTCAACTGGCTGGTATGAACCGTAAGCTTTATCCAAAACTAGAAACCCTGTTTTTAACGCCTTCAGAGCAATATATGTTCGTGTCTTCAAGCTTGGTGCGTGAAGTGGCTAAATTAGGCGGTGCGGTAGATCAGTTCGTGTCTAAATCAGTTGAAGATGCGATTGTGAAAAAATTAAAAGTGAGTCTTTAGTTTATGGCGTTGATGATTACAGATGAATGCATTAATTGCGATGTGTGCGAGCCGGCATGCCCGAATAGTGCAATTTATCAGGGTGAAGAGATCTACGAGATCAACCCGGATTTATGTACCGAATGTGTAGGGCACTATGATAAGCCGCAATGCCAGCAGGTGTGCCCGATAGATTGTATTCCGCTAGACCCAGATAAAGTGGAATCTAAAGAGCAACTTCTTGAAAAATATCATCAATTAACAGCATCTAATTAATAATAAGGATAAGCAAATGCGCATGCTACATACTATGCTTCGTGTTGGTAACATGGAGCGCTCAATTAAGTTTTATACCAAAGTGTTAGGCATGAAGTTGTTACGTCAGCATGATTACCCAGATGGTCAATTTACCTTGGCCTTTGTGGGCTATGGTGCTGAGAGTGACCATACCGTATTAGAGTTGACCTACAACTACGGTGTAGAAAGCTATGACATGGGCAAGGCTTACGGCCATATTGCCATCGAGGTTGATGATGCTTACAAAGCCTGTGAAGCTGTGCGTAATGCTGGCGGCAAAGTGGTGCGTGAGGCTGGCCCGATGATGCACGGCACAACCGTGATTGCATTTATTGAAGACCCGGATGGTTACAAAGTCGAGTTCATTCAGGCCGGTACTTTTTAACTCTTATCGGCAAAGGGCGTGCATGGTGTTGCCCGTTTAATTGCCAACAAGAATTCATGTTAATGCTGGTGAAATGACTTGGTGCTTATACCTGCTGGAATGTAAGAACGGTGCTTACTATGCAGGAATTACCAATGATTTAGCATCAAGGTTTTCTGCGCATGTGGCCGGTAAAGGCGCGCGCTATACCCGCGCCAACCCGCCTATTAAAATTCTAGCTTCAAAGCCTTATCCAGATCGCTCGACTGCAAGCGTTGCCGAGGCGCAGTTGAAAAGTCTACCCAGACATAAAAAACTCAATTTTTTTGAGGGTGTTAATGATGGATAAAGTAGCTTTACTCAAAGCAGTGCAGGCCGCACAGGCGGGGGATTGGGATGCTGCGCATCAGGTCGCGCAAGACTGTAGTAGCCCCTCCGCTAATTGGCTGCATGCGGTGCTGCATAAAATAGAAGGCGATGAGTGGAATAGCAAGTACTGGTATGGCCGTAGCGCAGGGCGTAGTTATCAGGACTTTTCTGATATTGAGGCAGAGTTGGGCGCGATACTCCAAAGTTTAATCTAAATAATAAGAACGATATGCAGATGCCCCTTGTCTGCTATATGTACGACATTTAATTGGTCGTCATAATAAAGCTGCTTGATGCGTATTGCTATGTCAGGCGGCCACTGAGCTAAAGTGTTAGGCAAGTAAAAACGCTTGCAGTACCAGTGCTTAAAACATCATCAAGAAAATAATTCAAATAAACGCCAACTGATAAGTTGGCTCGATAAAGTTGTAAAGGCCTATGGATCATAACGTCACACTCATTAGTACTATCGCCGCCGGATTTGGCCTTGCTTTAATTTTTGGTTTTATTGCCGAGCGCTTTAAGCTATCTGCCTTGGTGGGCTACTTAGTCGCCGGCATGGTGATTGGACCTGCGACCCCTGGGTTTGTGGCCGATGCCCATATTGCCTCTCAATTATCAGAAATCGGCGTCATGTTGCTCATGTTTGGCGTGGGGCTGCACTTTTCCGTTGATGATTTAATGTCGGTTAAGCGTATCGCAATACCGGGTGCAATTGTGCAAATGAGTATCGCTACTGTACTTGGCATGTACGTTGCCAACGCTTGGGGATGGACGTTTGGTGAAGGGCTGGTATTTGGCCTAGCATTGTCTTGCGCCAGTACAGTGGTGCTGCTAAGAGCGTTGGAATCCAGAAACTTGATGCAAAGCATCAACGCTAAAATTACGATAGGCTGGTTAGTGGTGGAGGACCTGCTGACGGTACTGGTGCTTGTGCTGTTACCTCCGTTGGCAAGTTTATTAGGTGGTACGGCGGTGGATGGCGGAGCAACCTCGATTTGGCAAACCCTCGGCCTGACACTATTGCAGGTAGTGGCATTCATCGTGATTATGTTAGTGGTTGGTAAGCGTTTGTTGCCATGGCTGCTATGGCACGTAGCTAAAACAGGCTCACGTGAGCTTTTTACGCTATCTGTGATCTCGGCCGCTATTGGTATTGCCTACGGTGCCGCAGTGCTGTTTAGTGTTTCGTTTGCGTTAGGCGCATTCTTTGCGGGCATGGTGATGCGTGAGTCTGAGTTTAGCCATCGTGCCGCGCAGGAGTCATTGCCGCTAAGAGATGCATTCGCGGTGCTTTTCTTTGTTTCAGTGGGAATGCTGTTTCAGCCGTCAATTCTGCTAACTAAGCCATTGAGCGTGCTTGCGGTAGTTGCGGTAATTGTTGTTGGTAAGTCAATAGCAGCGATGGCGATTACACTAGCATTCCGTTACCCGCTTAATACAGCGCTAGTCGTAGCTGCAAGCCTTGCGCAAATCGGTGAGTTCTCTTTTATCTTGGCTGGCCTAGGTGTGTCGCTCGGTATTTTGCCAGCCGAAGGCATGAGCCTGATTCTGGCTGGTGCATTAATTTCTATCGCGATTAATCCTTTGTTGTTCTCAGCCATTAAGCCATTTAGAAAGTGGCTGGTAGGCCTCTCCAGCTTGGCGAGAGAGTTAGAGCAAAGGGTAGACCCATTTGCTGAACTACCCATGAGTACTGAGCGTAAATATTTAGAAGGGCAGGTAGTGCTTGTGGGCTATGGACGGGTTGGTAGCCGGATTGCCAACGAGCTAAAAGAGCATAATATCCCTTTTGTGGTTGCCGAGCAAAATCGTGCCATTGTGGAAAGCTTGAGGAAAAAAGGCATTCCTGCCGTTTCAGGTAATGCGTCTGAACCTGGGGTGTTAATCCAGGCGCATATTGCGAATGCCTCTATGTTAGTCGTAGCAACGCCAGAGCCGATTGACGTGCGCAAGATGGTGGATACTGCGAAAGCGCTTAGACCTGAAATTGAGATTGTGTTACGGACACATAATGAAGATGAGTCCGAATTATTGCGCAAAGATAAATTAGGTACAGTGTTTTATGGGGAAGAGGAGTTGGCGATTGGCATGTCTAAATTTGTCGTGAACCAGTTCGCGCCTAAATAGCAGTGTAGGTTTTTCTCAAAAAATTAGATTATTTTTAAAGTGATTAAACCTGAGTGACTAATTTCGGCCCAAAGCGGTCAGTCATTTATTTAATAATTGTTCAAATTCAATTACAATCAATTCGATCATGCTGCGTCTCTATATTAATATTTCAATATAGAGACCGAGAAACAATAAAACTAAGAAAAGACAAGGGATTCCAGCCATGTGCCACGAATTTTCAATTATTAATATACGGACCCATGGGTCTCTATATTAACTGTTAGCGATCATGAAAAAACTCTTCTCTACTATCGGTGCAGCCCTGGGTCTTATGGCGATTGCCACGCCCACGACACAAGCAGCACAAACTATCTTCGAATCCGTACTTTATGCATCGAAGAAAACCAACGAGCTAATGCCGGTTTGGGAACAGTTTGTGAATACACAATTCTTTGTAGTTATTATTCGTCATGACAGTGAGCCAAAAACGAAAGATTTTAGATTCTCCGTTTTCAACAATCCTGTCGACAACCAGCCCTATGTTCTTATCTCTGAGCACTTGGAGCGTCTCGATAATGTACAAAGCGGTGAAGCAATAAAGGTCACTGGCGCACAACTTGTCGAGTTGCTACGTCCAGAATTAGGTGTCCTTATCGGTGGTCTTGAAGATGGAGCGTTCGCGATTCCCAATAATCTGGTTCAGTGGCTACGAGAAAGTATTCAGCCATCGCTAACCCATCATTCAAGCGGGACGCCTAACGGCGCCCCTTAATTCAAACGTTAGCAATCACAAGCACTCTCAACTCAAGGCTCCTCCATGGCAAAACGCGACCCAAACGTAACAGCCCGAAACAAGGCCATTGCACAAATTACTGAAGAGATGAAACCTCTCCAACCTGCTTGCTTCAAGGAGTCAGGGCGTAGAGACGAAGCGTCTTTAAATGCCTTCATTGGATCAAAGGCTGACGACTTCATTGACTTGAAACATGAGGTCATTACTACGCCAGAAGACTACGTACATAAATGGATTGCTGGCATGGAAAAGCAAGCCAAGTCAGCGTCTGTTGAAATTCAGACGCTGCTTCAGAACAAAAAGAACAAGAGCTTCAAGAAATACGTCTTTATGTTCTTGCGAAGAAGTTTCCTGAAGCACTACAACGAGCTTTGTAAGAAACGTCCTGAGACTGGAGATGCGGAGATTTGGTTTGGCGTCAACGACGCGCACTATGGACTCTTTGTGACTCCTCGATGGAATGGTTCAGCTTGGGAAAATGACAAATCCGAGATAAGGGCCGTGCGCTTCAAATACTGGACAATCGGCCATGTACTTCAAACTGGTCTGTGTTATCCAGACGAAGACGACAAGTATGAATTCTCGAAGAAAGAGGACTACTTGGCATTTCTTAAGGCGCAGGCGCGACTAACGAAGTCGCAGTATCAGATCGGCATAGTCGATAAATACATCGAGTTCGTTGAGTCATCTGAGCACCCTCTCGATATTCCTCTTCTTATCCCTGAGCTTCGTTACGACGGTAGCGGGCGAAAGCACAGGCATCGGCTAGATTTCCTCATCATCAATCCATTCACAATGGAAAAGGTAGGCTTCGAAATTTCACCATGGTCTACGCATGGAGCCCTCTCTGGGAAACATAAAACTCTAATAGAATTAAACAAGGAGGCGCGCGAAAATTTTGAAGCTGAGGTACATAAGGCTCGGGCTTATTTTAAGAAATACAAGATCCCAGTCCTTCATTTCACCGATACAGACTTGAAAGACCTTGATGAAGTCTTCAGTCACATCAGCACCTACCTTGACCCAGGTATTCCGCCAAAACAGATGGAGATGGGGTTATTCAGCGAGTATTTCGGTGATTGCTAACCCATCATTCAAGCGGGACGCCTAACGGCGCTCCTTAATTCAAACGTTATACTTCCAGTATCAGCAATTTCCAAAAATATGATCAACGACCCCAATTTCCAAAAAAATCTCATCGTAAGTATTATTACATCAGTTCTAGTACTTATATTCATAGAGCCATTACTTAAATGGTCAGCGAACAGCATTATGTGGCTTGGAGCGAACTTATCAGAGAGCTTCACAAAATCCCTCTACATGAGTGCCGCACTGGGGTTGCGAGAAAAATACTCATTCATGACACTCCTATTCCTGCTTTCAGGAATAACAGGCGTCATGGCCGGAGTCATGTCCGCAAGATTTATACACAAGAACGCCCAAAAAATCACCCAGCCCGCACGATATAAGAGGGTCATAAGCGCCATACTGCTATTCGTATTTTTCCTTTCTGGGATCAGCTCCATAACAAGCAACTTCATTGAACTTCAACTTAACGCCTCATTCAATCAGAGAGTTACTGTTTTGGCGCCAAAAATATCAGACCAACAAGTTAAGGAGCTTAAGGCTGCATGGGCTCTGATGGCGGGAAGAAAAGACTACGAAGCAATAAATTTGAGCCTCAATCAACTAGCAAAGTCCACTGGAACTCGCCTACCAGAGGCACTATGGGAATAGCAGCCAAACATTTCAGCTGGACTACCAAGGGTGCTTACAAGAGTTTAGTGCGCACTCAAACCAAGTCAGTTCAAGGTTATATTTACAGAATTAGCCTACGCGCTTCGCGCTCCAGCGCCGGCTAACTAGGGCGTGAATGTCAGCTTTGGGCCGAAACTAGTCTCTCGTATTTTATTACTCCAAAAATAATTGAGAAAAAACTAGAAGTTAGTGGGGGTCTATCTAAATGAAGATTGAAACAAGCGGGTATTACGATATTAAATTTCGTCCCGTGGCAAAGTAATGCTACCGCTATCGTCCCATGGCAAAATAATGCTTTCTGATTAATAAAAATTAATTCGAAAATCTAGTGGGAATCTACGTCTCAAGGCAATATATTGGTTCCAGAAGAGTCTGCGGAATTTATCTCAGTGACAAATTGTGGAAGCATAACTTTGTCCTAAAGGCAGCTTTATGCTTCCAAATCAAGAAGCCAGAGATATGTTTCCATTAATAGGCTGCTCTGACATGCTTCCTCTCATTTATATTTAAATAATCGGCAGAGTGGCTGCACATCGCCACTTCAACAACTGAATCACCCCATTTGTTACTGATCAATCGAGTTTAAAGAGAGTATTTATGGCTAAAAATGACAGCTTTATTATTTTTTTATAGGTTTTATTCAAGCTCTTCCCTTCCATCAATTGTAGGAGCATCACGAATGATTGCTAGTTTTTTGATTGCTTCTCTTTTTTGTAGTTGGTTAATTGTTTTGGCATTTTTAGTGAAACAACCAATTATTTTTTACTGAAATGATAAAGTGTAAAAATGCGAACCTTAACTTGCAAGACATGCCACCAATTGGCTCATTCATTGTTTTAACGAATGTGTATTTAAATGAAGATGGCCAAAAGTTAAGGAAAGAATTAATCGAAAGCTTTATTTATTTTGTTATATCTATGTTTTTTGGGGTAGGAATGACTTATATAGTTAAGTGGTACATTTAATAAACATTAAGACCGTATTGCCTGCGCATGTGCCAATGTTTCAGGCGCCCCCTATCTTTATGACCAAATCAATACAGAAAACTTAACACAAGGACACCGCATGAAAAAACTATTAGTAACAATCCAATTAGAGCTAGACATTCCTGACACATGGGACTTGGTAGAGCATCCCGACCAAGTACAAGCAATTAAGATGGATAATGGGCAGTATATGCACATGAGCTTCTTGCCTATGATGACATCAGACTTTAAAGCAGGTGCTGAGTGGTCGAGCGAATGTCCCGATGAGTTTACCGAGGAAGTCTTGGATATGGTTGCTGATGAAGAGGTTCTAATGAAGCTTGAAACTGATTAATTAAATGCTGCGCTTAGATACCTAAGTTTTTAGGTATCTCAATATATTTAATTACTTACACATATCAATAACACAGAGCAGCCAACTAAGCATATCAGCGATTGGTATTGCTATATTTAGCCCCCATGGCTTAGTGCCTCAGGGGCTAAATATATAAGTTTGATGTAAGTAAAAGCGTAGTCACTCTTACAGAAACGAGTAACCCGCTTTCATCATCAATTTATTCTGTTAATTCCAGCGATTGCCATTACCTTGAATGCTGAAGCGGCCAGCACCAAGGAAAAACACAGCTAAAGCCGTGGCAAGGAACATGCCTTGTAACTCCAGCGCCCAGCCGCCAGTTTGGTTAAGATGCAGAAGATCACCGGTATGCACCAACAGAATCGCCATTACCATATTGATGGCGATGATAAGGCCGCCTATACGCGCCCATAGGCCGAACAGTACCAGCAAGGGAGCCAGCACCTCACCCACATAAACCAGATTACCTACCGCTGCGGGCAGGCCGGCCTGCGCTACCAAACCGGTCACAAAGTCGGCGCCATTCATTAGCTTGCTAATGCCGTGTAACAGAATCAGGATTGCCAGCGTTGCACGTAGTATGAGTTTACCTGTATCAGCACAATTACTATTCGTTGTCGTAGTCACCATCACATTTTCCTTTTTAATTAGTAGAAACGGTTTACTTCTTATTTATATTGAAACTAAGGCAATACGAAAACTATCACGTCACGCTGTTGTTGAACAGATGCAAGCACATCTGTTCTTAAATTGATATGTTTTGCTGTGTAGCTAGCTCGCGTAGGGCTGAGCTAGATAGCCACTTAGAGCAGCCCCAAGCAGACGTTAGAAGTTGTGCTTTACTTTAGGTCTAGTTACTTAGATAAAGTACGATAGACTTTTTTGTAAAGTGAGTTGAGAGTCTCTAATTCACTTTTATTGTATGGCTTTTCTCCATAACGATAATCCTCAAAGCTTCTTGCTATCATCTTCAACTCCGCTTTAATTTCAGTATTGAAATTACTAGCCTCCTCAAAATACTCTTTAACCGTCATGCGGCGATGTCGTGGTATGTCCTGCAATTCAAATAAACGTTCGGTTGCATAGTAGTAGTTTGATATTGCATATCCTTGCTTGCAATGAATCTTAAAAATGCCTAAGTATAGATAATCAAATCTCGATCTAATCCAAGTGGTTACTTTTAACTCCCGCGTAAAAAAAATAAAAGCAATCGCCAAACATAACAGAAGGCAAAGAATCATTACTTGAATTATCTGTCGTAGATTTTCTTCAATCCACTTTTTAAAAGCACCCCATAAGCTGTCGAAACGCTTTTTCGTTTGCGTAAAGCCTTTGCTTAAATTACCTGAAATGTCCGCGAGCGAGTTGATTGCATCTGCCTGCCATTTAGGCATTCCTTCACGCTTAGCTGCCAAACGCATCTCATCTGGACTCGGCCAATTTGATAGTAAGTTTTTCATGCCAGGCTCTTGAATGGGCAAGTATGACTGGTTGCCTGCTCCTGCCTCCAATGTATGGAGGCTAGCACCAATGGCTGTAGGGTTGCCAAATGTATGATTGAGTTGGTCAATCGTTTTTTGAGGTGTGATTAAATAAAGTAAAAAACCCAGCAGTAGAATCGATAAAGTAGCTGTGATTATTGCTATTGTTTGCCCCACTAGTATTGGAGCTGACAAGCTCCGTGTGCGTAACTCGTCTGATTTGCTATTGATTTGTTCTGCAACGATAGTAGCAACCACAAAAATGACATAGGGAATCAAATAAAACAACATCGTCCAATCTGCACGATAGTGAGACGATGCAAAAACGACCATCACCAAAGATACTAAAATACTAAGATACAGTTGCCTACGCGTTGTCGTGGTGCAGTTATAAGCAACCTGCAATATAGCTAAGATGTAAACAACGGCGCGAAAGATGCCCCATGTGGGAATAAAGATAAAGATGCTGATAACCGCGCCAAAAATGACAAGTCGGCGCATTCTTGTCGTGCCGTATTCAGTTAAGACCCCATTCTGCTTTATCGCAACTCTTATTGAATATCCATATAATAAAATCCAAAAAGACATTTCGAAAGAAAAATACCCATACCGAATATCAAGAAATGCATTACAAGTCACCGCTAAAAGCTGACTAATAAGTAATCCAACGTAAATGGACTTATGTTTTAGTTCAATACTCATGAGTTAAAAGCACTGGTGAGGTTGTCATCTTTTCTAATCGAAAAATAGCCAATGTCCAAATCAAATATACCCGTCCATAGCGAATGGGACTCAGAGTGTGTTCCCATGAAACTAGCTCTATCTAAATGAATGGCAATAATATTTGCCCCTCTGGCTTTCAATAAGGCAAGCGACTGGAGTGTCTCTGAAGCCCGAGCGCTTGGTTCTGAGAGAAATACGATAGCGGTCTGCCCCTCAGTCATTGACATCGCTACTTCTTGTATGACAGTCGAATAAGTGACATCACTATTGGCATCAATAATAGCGAGATAGTCCATAATTTCTCGAAAATGCATTTCGCCCGAGCCCAAACCTATCGAGTCTTCTCCCTGATACGGTGAAACATTGATAGACATACCGTTGTTAGTTGCATATCTAGCGATTGACGCAGCAATGCGGACCGCATATTCAAAGCTAGAATGCTTACCTGTGCCTACATTCGAGATTTTAGATTGATCCAAAATGATATGAAGATTGGCTGAAGCTAGGGGCTCAAATTCTTTGAGCATAAGCTCATTAGTTCTCGCTGTAGTTGGCCAATGGATATGACGTGGATTATCGCCTTGACGATATTCTCGCAGTCCTGAAAACTCGGCAGAGCCTGCACCTTTCGGTAACAAAAAGCCACCACGGTGAATCTCACTGGGGGTACCTAAAAGTGGTAGACGTACAATAGGAAAGAGGTCGGGATATATCGTGAGGGTTTGGGTTCCTCCATTTTTGTTTTGATGGGCCTCTAGTAAGCCAAAAGGAAAGCTCGTAGATATGCCAACAGGCCCTAATTGATAGAGCCCTCTCTTTTCACAGCCCACTGAGACCTTAAAACTATGCGTTGCACCGCTACCAATATATGCCACCACACCAAGTATTTGAGCGTTTGATTTAATGCCATCTAAACTGTGAATAAAAGGTAGCTTATCTATAGCTTGAATCATGAATCGCGGGATGGTTCCATGGTTGCTGATTTTAATATCAAAAAAGATATGTTCGTTCTCTTTGGCTCTATCCGGCCCGGTGCGAGACACTGATACATTTCGAATAAGCAAGCGTGGAAAAAAATAACTAGCAATCAGTGAGGATAGCAACAGGGATGCGATGAGCCATGGAAACGCTTGCTCTCGGTTTAAAGCAATATAGTAAGCGACCAGTGTTAGCCCCGTAATGATTAGAATCTTTTTGTGACGTAAAACTGGATGCTCTTTAATAGAACTCAGAATCATTTTTTGATCCTAAATCAAATTGGCGGAGTAACCTGATTAAGCACTTCCTTGAGAATAATTTTGCTTGTTTTCCCTAAGGATGCAGCTTGTGGGCGGATAATCAATCTATGCTCCAGGACTGCATGAGCCATTGATTTCACCATGTCAGGCGTAACGTAATCTCGCCCACGTAAATACGCATAAGCTCTAGCACCTCTAGCTAATGCAAGCGTTCCTCGAGGGCTTGCTCCCAATCTTAAGTCTGGATGGCTTCGAGTTGCGGAAGTTATTTCAGCTATATATCTAGCAACGTCTGCATTTAAATGAATCTTTCTTACCTCTGCACGGGCTTCAAGTATAGATGCCTCAGTGGCAACCGCTTTAAGGTCATCTATGGGATGTTTAGAGGTCTGTGCATTCATGATGCTGATTTCGCCATCTAGTGATGGATACCCTACGCTTAAGCGCACAAAGAATCTATCAAGTTGTGCTTCTGGTAGCACATGCGTTCCCGCCATATCAATGGGGTTTTGAGTGGCAAGCACCATGAACAACGGTGGTAGAACGTGTGTTTCGCCATCTACACTGACGCGAAACTCCTCCATACATTCTAGAAGTGCCGATTGAGCTCTAGGGGTTGCACGGTTTACTTCGTCAGCAAGCAGGAAGTTTGTGAATACTGGGCCAGGACGAAAGACAAACTCGCTGGTCTTTTGGTTATATATTGGTACTCCAGTAATGTCGGAAGGAAGCAGGTCTGGAGTGCACTGCAATCGCTTCATGTCGACATCGATTGATTTGGCCAGTGCACGTGCCATCATGGTCTTACCTGTACCTGGCACATCCTCTATAAGAACATGACCTTGGGAGATCAATGAAATAACGGCTAACTCAACAACCTCCCGCTTACCAATAATAACTTTTTCAATATTATTAATAACATCCTGAATGGCTTTCATTGGTTATCCTTTTTATATTTTATAAAAATAATAGCCTAATCATGATGGGAAAGTAAGTGAATATTAATTACTAAGAGTAGATTGATTAAACTAAAGCTTCTTGGCACCTGTGCGACACTCCATAAGCGACTAGTTTTACCCCATAAACAGCTAGCACCAACCGCATAAAGCACTAGTAGAAAAGCCTGATAATTCAGGCTTTTTTATGGACATAGAAATTTGAAATCGTGGACTACCAAGTTATGGCGGTCATGTTTTAATTAAAGCGTAGGATTGGTCATTAATAACTGCTAACGGCCCAAAGTCGACATCAATTAAAGAGTTTTTAGAAGCGCCTTTTTGTTATGTTGGTAGGATTGTCTATAAAGCTGAGAGCGTGCCATGAGTCAAATAAAAAGGCCTGCAATTGCAGGCCTTTTTATTTGAGCATAAAGATTTTGTTTAGCTAAACAACTTATCTAAACATTAATTATCCAAAAAAGTCTTTAGCTTTATCTACCCAGCTTTTATTTTTTGGGCTGTGCTTGCCAGCGTCTGCCTGCGTGCTTTCTTCAAACTCGCGTAACAGTTCTTTTTGGCGTGTAGTTAGTTTTACCGGAGTTTCTACCACTACATGCACCATTAAGTCACCATACTCACTAGAGCGTAGTGGTTTAATGCCTTTGCCGCGTAATCTGAATACGCCACCGGTTTGGGTTTCAGCAGGAATCTTCATTTTTGCTGAACCATCCAGTGTAGGTACTTCAATTTCGCCACCGAGTGCTGCGGTGCTGAAGCTGATAGGCATTTCGCAGTGCAAGTTGCCACCGTCACGTTGGAAAATCTCGTGAGTTTTCAGGTGGATCACAACATATAAATCACCGGTTGGGCCGCCGTTAACACCGGCTTCACCTTCACCACTTAAACGAATTCTATCGCCTTCATCCACACCTGCTGGAATCTTAACGGAGAGCGTTTTGTTTTGTTTAACGCGGCCAGCACCGTGGCAGCTAGGGCACTTGTCTTCGTCTTTAATGACTTTACCTGTGCCGTGGCACTTAGGACAAGTTTGCTGTACTGAGAAAAAGCCTTGTTGCATACGTACTTGGCCGTGACCGCCACAGGTTGAGCAAGTGACAGGTGATTTGCCTGATTTTGCGCCAGTGCCATTGCAAGGGTCGCATTTGGCTTGTACTGGAATGCGAATTTTGGTTTCAGTGCCTTTGGCTGCGTCTTCCAGCGAAATTTCCATGTTGTAGCGCAAATCTGCACCGCGATACACGTTGCTGCGTTGGCCGCGCGCGCCGCCACCAAAAATGTCACCGAAGATATCGCCGAACGCATCGCCGAAGCCTGCGCCACCAAAGCCGCCTGCACCGCCACCCATGCTTTGGTCAACACCGGCATGGCCGTATTGATCATAAGCTGCACGTTTTTGGTCATCAGAGAGCATCTCATAGGCTTCTTTTGCCTCTTTAAACTGATCTTCTGCTTTCGGGTTGTCTGGGTTGCGGTCAGGATGGTACTTCATCGCAAGTTTGCGATAAGCCTTTTTAATCTCTTCTTCAGAGGCATCCTTATTAACGCCTAGAACCTCGTAGTAATCTTTTTTAGCTGCCATATATGTAGTCTGTAGTAGTTAGTTGTGACTTGCTGGTTAAATGGAAAAGTCGTTAGCATCTTTTGACGCTAACGACTATTGACCATAAGCTAGCGCTAAAATTAGTCTTTCTTCACTTCTTCAAACTCTGCATCTACAACGTCGCCATCTACGGTTTTTTCACCTTCTGGGCTAGGTTGAGCACTTTGAGTGTTTGCTTGCGCTTGTTGCTCTGCGTAAACCTTCTCACCTAGTTTTTGTGACGCTGTCGTTAAAGCCTCTGTTTTTGCTTCGATTTCAGCTTTGTCATCTGATTTCAATGCTTCTTCCAGATCTTTAATTGCAGTTTCAATTGCTTCTTTTTCTGCGGCTTCTAATTTATCGCCGTGTTCTGTTAATGATTTTTTCACAGAGTGCACAGCGCCATCAGCAGCGTTGCGTGCATCTACAAGTTCGCGTAACTTGCGGTCTTCATCAGCGTACTTGATTGCATCTTCTTCCATCTTCTTGATTTCTTCTTCAGAAAGGCCGGAGTTCGCCTTGATGGTGATTTTGTTTTCTTTGCCAGTGGCTTTGTCTTTTGCTGAAACATGCAAAATACCGTTAGCATCAATATCAAAAGTCACTTCAATTTGTGGCATACCACGTGGTGCTGGTGGAATGTCGCTCAAGTTGAATTGACCAAGTGATTTGTTAGCAGACGCCATTTCACGCTCGCCTTGCAACACTTGAATCGTTACTGCATTTTGGTTGTCATCAGCAGTTGAGAACACTTGTGATGCCTTGGTAGGGATCGTGGTGTTTTTCTTGATAAGTTTAGTCATCACGCCACCTAGTGTTTCAATACCTAATGACAATGGTGTCACGTCTAGCAACAATACGTCTTTTACGTCACCTTGCAATACGCCACCTTGAATCGCCGCGCCAACTGCAACAGCTTCATCTGGGTTCACGTCTTTACGTGGCTCTTTACCAAAGATTTCTTTTACTTTTTCTTGCACTTTTGGCATACGGCTTTGACCACCAACCAAAATCACGTCGGTAATTTCGTCGATTGAAACGCCTGCGTCTTTAATCGCCATTTTACATGGTGCCATGGTGCGCTCGATCAAGTCATCTACTAATGATTCTAATTTTGCACGAGTGATTTTTACCACTAAGTGTTTAGGGCCAGTTGCGTCAGCAGTGATGTAAGGCAAGTTCACTTCCGTTTGTTGTGCGCCAGAAAGCTCAATTTTTGCCTTCTCAGCCGCTTCTTTCAAACGTTGTTTTGCCAATAAGTCGTTACGTAGATCTAAGCCATTTTCTTTTTTGAACTCATCAGCCAAAAAGTCGATTAAGCGATTATCAAAGTCTTCACCACCTAAGAAAGTATCGCCGTTAGTTGAAAGCACTTCAAATTGATGCTCGCCATCAATGCTTGAAATTTCAATGATAGACACGTCAAATGTACCGCCGCCCAAGTCGTATACCGCGATTTTACGGTCACCTTCTTGTTTGTCTAAACCGAAAGCCAATGCCGCGGCTGTAGGCTCGTTGATGATACGTTTAACTTCTAAACCAGCGATACGGCCAGCATCTTTAGTCGCTTGACGTTGGCTGTCGTTAAAGTAAGCAGGCACTGTAATCACGGCCTCAGTTACTTCTTCACCCAAGTAGTCTTCCGCTGTTTTTTTCATTTTGCGTAAAACTTCAGCTGAGATTTGTGGAGGTGCCATTTTGCTACCGCGCACCTCTACCCATGCATCGCCGTTGTCAGCTTTAGCAATAGTGTAAGGCATTAAGCCGATGTCTTTTTGCACTTCTTTTTCTTCAAAACGGCGACCAATCAAACGTTTTACTGCGTATAGCGTGTTTTTTGGGTTAGTCACGGCTTGGCGTTTTGCAGGTGCGCCCGCTAAAATTTCGCCATCTTCTTGATATGCAATGATAGAAGGCGTAGTACGTGCGCCTTCAGCGTTCTCAATCACGCGTGGTTTGCCACCTTCCATTACGGCTACGCAAGAGTTCGTTGTACCTAAGTCAATACCAATAATTTTTCCCATTTTATTTCCTTTTACTTTAAATTTGTTCCAACTGCTTTTAGCGCTAAAGCTTAAAAGCAGTTTAATTGATAACCTTGTTTGCTAGATGGAGATTGTTTTTTTAAATTCAAGTGCTTTTTATCTAGAAAAAACGAATTACTTGGCCACCATCACTAATGCAGGGCGTAATACGCGATCATTCAAGGTGTAGCCTTTTTGTAGTACGCTAGTCACGGTGTTTGGCTCGCCGCTGTTTTCTAACATTGAAATTGCCTGATGTTTATTTGGGTCGAATTTTTCACCCAATGGGCTGATTTCAGCAATGTTGAATTTCTCAAATACGCTGGATAATTGTTTTGCGGTCAGTTCAACGCCGTCTTTGTAGCTCTGCACTTCAGTCGCCTCAATTGCTAACGCGGCATCTAAGCTATCTTTAACTGCCAGTAACTCGCCTGAAAATTTCTCTAAAGCAAATTTACGCGCTTTGTCGATATCGTCAACCGCGCGGCGGCGGATGTTTTCACCTTCAGCTTTTACATAAAGTACGCTGGCTTTTGCCTCTTCAAGTGCAGCTTCCAGTTCAGCAATTTTTGCCTCTGGTGATTGTACATTTTCTGTTGTTGTTTCTAGCTCAGGTTGCGGCGTAGCTTGTTCGTCTTGCATGTTTGTCCCCGGTTCATTATTAACACTTCTGTGAATGTGGGGATGCCGAATTGAAATTCAAGCCAACTTGCAAAATTTTTATAGAATATTTTTTAGGGCGTCCGTTACCTGTATCGGTTCAGGAATTATATTGATGTTGCCAAGGTTAATGGCAGGGGCGTGAGCGCCTGCATAGACGCCAGTAAGCGCAGGGTTGGTGTCGGTATAAATGGCAACGGTTGGAATGCTCAGTGCAACACTTAAATGTGATAAACCGGTATCAACGCCGACAGCAGCTTGGGCTTGGCTGATAATAGTGGCTAGCTGTGCAATGCTTTGCTTAGGCAATACTGAGGCGTTGTTAAGCGCACCTGCAATTTGCTGTGCACGTTGAAACTCAGCGGCGCTGGCCCAAGGCAGCACGAGCTGTAAATTTAGTTTGGCTAATTCCGTGCCTAGTTTAATCCAATGCGTGACTGGCCATAGTTTACTGTCGCGGCTAGTGCCATGCAGACCCACTACGTAAGGAGCGTTGAGGCTCAGGCTAGGTTGCGCTGACGCGATTATGCTGTAACTAGGTAGGTCAGTAGGTATTGTGTAGCCAAAGCTGAGGGCGGCTAATGCGCGAACTCTGGCCACTGCGTGTTGGTTGCTCGCTACTGGATGGCGAGTGTTGTAAAAGTGGCTGGCGAGTGGTTCGCGGGCGGAGTTTTTATCAAAGCCATGTTTGTGCCCATGGCTGATTGATGTAATCAAGCCGCTTTTTATCAGCCCTTGCGTATCTAAAATTACATCATAGGATTGTTGGGCTATGCTGCGCTTTGCTGCATTAATTTCTGACCAGGTGTTTTTGCTAAAAATTGCTTTGCGCCATCTGCGCAGTGCAACTGGAATCACATGATTTACCCCAGGGTGCAGTTTGGGAATGTCAGCAAAGCTTTCTTCCACCACCCAGTCAATCTCTGCATCCGGATAGTGCGTGCGGATGTCATGGATAATAGGTAGATTGTGGATAACATCGCCTAATGACGAAGTTTTAACGATAAGCAGTTTCAGCATATGTGATATTTTCGCATACAATTAGATTTTTTCATCACCTGTGTAAAGTCTGTTAGCCCATTGAAGTTTGCATTTCTCATTTTTAAAGTGTTTCCATATGGCGGCGTACAGCGCGATATGTTGCGTATCGCCCATGACTGTGTGCGGGCTGGGCACGAAGTCACTATTTACACAGGTGAGTGGCGTGGCGATATGCCGGATGCACGCATCCGCGTGGAGATTTTGCCAAGCCGCGGTTGGTTAAACCATCAGCGCCATCAGTCGCTTATTGATGCAATGCAGCATAAGTTGCAACAGCAGCCTGTGGACTTAGTCGTCGGCTTTAATCGCATGGCGGGCTTGGATGTGTATTACGCGGCAGACCCTTGCTACATTCAGCGTGCGTATGAAGAGCGATCCTGGTTTTATCGCCTGACCGGCCGTTATCGTTTTTTTGCAGCGGCAGAAAAAGCGGTGATGGGGGCGCAAAGTACTTGCCAAATTCTCTTACTCACTGAGCGCGAGAAACTTAGCTTTCAACAGTGGTATGCCACACCTGATGCGAGATTTCATTTACTCCCTCCCAGCATTCCATCGGACAAATTTGCCAATAAAAATCGTGAACAGTGCCGCAGTTACGCACGTCAGCAGTTTGGCTTACCGTCAGATGCCAATATCGTACTGACAGTGGGTTCTGCATTTATGCGCAAAGGAGTGGACCGGGTAATCGACGCTATGGCGGCTTTACCTCAGGCGCTGCAAGGTAAAACCTGGCTGGTTGCGATAGGGGAGTATGAGTCAAATAGTAATATCGCGGCTTATTGTGAAAAGCGAGGAATCGCACACCGATGTCTGCATGTAGGCGGCCGTGCCGATGTTGCGGATTTAATGGTGGGCGCAGATGTGTTTGCGCACCCTGCACGCTCTGAGCTGGCTGGGCTGGTGTTGATTGAGGCGATGACCGCTGGTTTGCCGGTGTTGGTGACAGATGTTTGCGGTTATGCGCCGCACATTGCACAGGCGGATGCAGGCGTGATGCTGCCTGCGCCGTATAGCCAAACTGAGATGAATCATGCATTAGTGCAAATGCTGCAATCGTCGCAGCAAGCACAGTGGCGTGATAACGGTATGCACTACACGAACAATATCAAGAATACATCGTCAGACAGTGCTGAGGCGGATTACATTATCGCGCTTGCGCAAACCAGAGGTAGCTCACTTGACTAAACTAGAATTGCCGGCTTTTATCAGTAAGTTTTTAGGCGCGGATGCTTTTGCTCAAGTCATGCAATTGCAGGGGCGGGTGTATCGTAACGTCACGGGCAGGCGTACTGTGCAGGTGCAGTTTGGTGACGAAAGCTATTTTGTTAAGCAGCACTTTGGCGTAGGCTGGAACGAGATTTTTAAGAGTTTTTTAAGTTTTAAAGTGCCAATTTTAGGTGCACTTACAGAAGTGAGTGCGATTCGGAAACTCAATGAAATTGGCATCGACACCACACCTTTGGTTGGTTACGGAGTGCGTGGCTGCAATCCGGCGACCCAGCAATCTTTTATCATCACTAAAGATTTAGGCGACATTATTTCTCTGGAAGATTTATGTGCAGCTTGGAAAAGCAACCCGCCGAATGCTGAGTTTAAAAAACGCTTAATCATTGCTGTGGCTGAGTTGTCGAGAAATCTACATAAAAGTGGGCTGAATCATCGGGACTTCTACCTTTGCCATTTGTGCTTAGATGCACAGGCGTTGCAGAAAAACCAAATTAAGTTGTACTTAATTGATTTGCATCGCATGCAGATTCGCGCGCAGCCCGCACTGAAAGCGGTGATGAAAGATATTGCTGGATTGTATTTCTCTAGTATGGATGTTGGGTTAACTGCGCGTGATTACCTGCGCTTCAAGCGACATTATGCAACTAATTTTGATGGCGTGACCTTGGGCTTTTGGCAAAATGTAGCAACAAGAGCGGATAAGTTATACGCCAAATTTCACAGTGATAAATTTCAAAAGAGATTACAAAAAGAGCATGCCTCAGTAGATTAAGGCGTTGGTTGCGATTGCATGCAGTCAGGCTATGTCATTAAGCTAGCTGTCGCTTTAAGCTTAGCGTTTTAAAGTTCGGTTTCTGCCTTTTTCTGTTCTCGTTTTAGTACGCGGTTTCTCACTCTATAGCGAGGATATTGCCATAAGTACTGCGTAATATTCTTGCTCACTTGCTGCTCTATTGCTTGGTTTAACAATGCGGGGGTGGCAATGGCACCGTCCTCAAGTTTGGTCATATGTACCTGAAAACCCTCGCCGTTACTGAGGCGCTCGCCAAACACCATAATCACAGTAGCACCAGTTTTTTCTGCCAGTTTGCCTACCAATGTCATGGTGTATGCAGGCTTGCCGAAAAAGGGCGCCCATTCGCCTTCACCTCTGCCTGGTACTTGGTCAGGCAAAATGCCAACCGCCTCGCCACGCTTTAGCGCTTGTATTAGGTTACGTACGCCTTGTAGGTTGGCTGGCGCTAACTTTACCTGTCGGCGGGTACGGCCAGTCACTGTTAGTGCGTGTAGCCAGTGTAGTTTAGGGCGGCGATACAGCACGGTAATAGGGTGGTGCGCACCGTAAAAAATCGAGGTGATTTCAAAGCAGCCCATATGCGGCGTGAGGAAAATAATCCCTTTTTTCTTTGCAATGGCTTCTTCAACCACATGCCAGTCTGTACAAGGTTTTACCCATGATAATACTTCCTGCTCATCTTTTTGCCATAGTGCTAAGCTCTCAAGTAGGGATTTCCCAGCCTCTGCCATGTTCAGTTTAATTAGCGTACTCATCTCGGTGCCTTGGGGCACTAAACCGCTTTGCGTTAAATTTTCTGTAATGACAGCCTTGGCTTGAGGCATCAATAAATACAGGATGTTACCAAGTGCGGTACCTAATTTATGGATAGTTGGAAGCGGGAGTAAAGTGAGGGGTTTGAGTAGGAGTTTAAACATTGTTGAAATCATAGCATAGCAGAGGGTAAAGGCTAGAGGAGTGAATCTGGATTAACTGATATAATCGCCCAGTTAGCACATTTAAAGAGTACGCACAAAAGAGTGGTCTACGCAAAAGAATTATTAGCTAAATTTTCATTCATGACAACATCATTTACTTCGCCATTTTCTTCAACTCGGCATGCTCCCATTTTAAAGCGCCATCAGCTTAATAGCTTTGATGCAGTTTGGGATTTTGAAATTCAATGGTTTGAAGAACCAAATCAGCGCCGTGGTGGCTGGAGTGGCGTGGGGCGCATCGCGCTTGAGAATGACAGTGCTACGCCACTATTCTTATTTGTAAAAAAACAGCAAAATCATGGCCGCAAAACCTTATTACACCCTTTAAACGGTGAGCCAACCTTTAGGCGAGAATTTGCATGGCTGCAGTTTTTAGAGGCGCATCATTTTCATGCGCCTAAAGTGGCTTTTTATGCAGAGCGCGGCACCGGTGAAAATCAGCGTGCGGTGTTAATGACTGAGGCATTAACTGAATATCAACCGCTGGATGTTTTGTCTGATGATTTTCGTGCCAAAGTTGGCCGCCAACAGCAAATGGTGTTGATACGAAAAGTAGCTGAGGAGATTCGGCGTTTTCACGACTTTGGCTTGGTACATAGAGCCTTGTATCCTAAGCATATTTTTGTTAAAAATGCAGAAGGCGCTCCAGAAATTGCCTTGATTGATTTGGAAAAGGCAAGAGTCAGCCGCTGGTTCTTTTTTCGAGCTTTCTTTGATTTGGCAGCATTAAACCGCCATGCCGAGGGGTGGCGACTCACGCAAAGGCTGGCTTTTTTCAAGCACTATATGCATATTGAAAAACTGAATTTTTTGAGCAAAGTATTGTGTCGATTGATTATTAAGCGCTCAAGAAGATAAGATTAAACCTATTCTATTCATGGAATTAAATTGAACATTACCCCTACTCATCCTTTGCCTAAATTCAGCATCGCTCTTGTTAACTACAAGACTTTAGAACTCACTAAGATTTGCCTGGAGTTGTTAAAAAAGCATTTGGATAGCGCTGACCTTGACCCGAATAGCGTGGATGTTTGGGTGGTGGACAATCATTCGCAAGATGAGAGTGTTGAGTACTTGCGCACGCTGGATTGGATTCATTTGATTGAAAGAGCGCCCACTGAGCATGAAGAGGGCTTTGTTGCGCATGGCAGGGGTTTAGATCTGATTTTGCAGCAAATCAAATCAGATTATTTGTTTTTAATGCATACGGACACTTTTGTGTATGACGCCAGCGTTTTTGAATGGGCGCTGAAGTTTTGTCTGGCTGATGAAAAAGTCGCGGCAGTCGGTTGCCTGGAGCAATTGAATCGCGGATATTTACGTACTGCATGGCGCATTAGTTCAAGATTCTGTAAGCATTACACAAGAAGATTTAGATTGTTTTTGGGCTTGAATGCAAGGCAGCCTAAGCCTTATGTTGAGGCATATTTGAAAAGCTTTTTTGCCTTGTGGAATGTTAAGTTGATGAAGCAGCAGGGCTACGTATTTTTAATGGAAAATCGCATTCCGGGTTATGCATTGCAAGATAAATTGAAGCAGGACGGATACAAACTGAAAGTTGTGTCACCGATGAAGTTGTTTAAGTTTTTGGATCATATTGAAGCTGGCACGGTTGGGTTGCGAGCGCTTTATAGCGATATGAATCGTCGCGTGAAAAGAAAAAAATCAATTTTGAAAAAGTTTGAGAGTTAATGATGAGCGATGTGAAATCACTGTTACCAATTGAAACTGATGATGGCTTTGTGCTGGATCATGCGGTATCGCGCTCGATAGGCGAAGATTTAATGGGCGAGTACGCCTTTGCAGAGCCGTACCCACATATCGTGATTGATAACTTCCTGCCAGCCGAGATGGCGGAGCAATTGTTAGCGCATTTCCCAGAGGATGCTAAAGCACACGATAAGACCTATCAAAAAGGTTATGGTGGTACACATAAGCGCCAGATACTGCCTTACGATTGCGATATTTACATGCGTAATGCGTTTGCATTTTTCAACTCGGCACCAATGCTCCAGTTTTTAGAAGGCGTGACCAATATTCGCGGTTTGCTGCCAGACCCTTATTTTTCTGGAGGCGGTTTGCATGAGACTAGCAACGGCGGCTTGCTTGGTATTCATGCCGACTTTAGAGTGAATGAGTCGCTACAAACCTTAAGACGTGTAAATCTGCTGATTTATCTCAATAAAGATTGGCAAGACTCATACGGCGGTATGCTGGAACTGTGGGATAGAGACATGAAGTCTATGGTGAAAAGTGTCGCCCCTATATTTAACCGCTGCGTGATTTTTAATACAGATGAAGACAGCTTTCATGGGCATCCAGACCCGTTGACTCTGCCTGATGGCGTTAGCCGCAGGTCAATCGCGCTTTATTACTATACTGCCGTCCCGATTGGCAATGATTCTGGAGAGTCCAGACATACTCTGTACGTGGCCAGGCCAAATGATAGTGAGCAAGTGAAAGCTGACGTTAAAAAGCTCGCAAAAAAACGAGAGAAACGCGCAAAAAAACTGTTTAAAGCCCATGAGCAGCAGTCCTTTAAACAAAAGTTGCTCAGCATCAAAAACAGCTTGCTCGGTTTGTTCAAGTAATTAAGCCTTAGCGTATTAATTTTTAATGAATACAACCGCAACTGCTTTAAAGTTAAAACAATTTGGCATCAATAATCCTTCAATCACACTTGCCGATGGCGCCGTGTTGGAGGTTTTGGATGTTGTGCGTGTTGTGCCTGCCAAGCGCTTGGTGTGTCAGGGGCTATGGTGTGGGCAATTAGTCTATGCCAAACTCTTTTTTGGCCAAGGCGCTGCCAAGTATCTGGCGCGTGATAAGCAAGGCATAGAGTTGCTACTATATGCTGATATAGCTACACCGCCGATATTGTTCGTTGGTTTGTCGTCTGATAGTCAGCAGCATGTGTTGATATTGCAGGCGATTACGTCAGCAAAAAATGCAGAAGTTTGTTGGAATGAATTGGCGTTAGATGCATCTGCGCGCATCCAGTTAGCCAAGAAGTTAGTGCTTGAAGTTGCCGCGCACCACCAAGCGGGACTGGTGCAAACAGACTTGTATCTGAAGAACTTTTTACTGCAAATAGATGGCTCGGTTGATGAGCAAAATGCGAAGATATTCACCTTGGATGGTGATGGCATTCGCAGGTTGCCACGTTTATTTGCGTCAGGTAAGCAAAAGCATAATCTGGCAACGCTATTCTCTAAAATGGATGCGCTGGATGACCACAGCATCCCTGAGTTATACCGTCTATACTGCGAGCGCTTAGGTAAGCACAGTTCACCACGAGATGAGGTCGAAATTTGGCAGTTGACGCAGCAGGTGCGCCGCCAGGTTGCAAGCGGTTATGCGGATAAAAAGGTATTTAGAACCTGTACTGACGTTAAAGTAGTGAAAAGCTTTAGGTCTTTTATCGCTGTTGCCAGTGCATTTAATGCTGAAGATTTTGCCGTACCGGCATTGGATAGCGCATTGCTGGATCAAAATGCCAACTTCAAAAATGGCAATACTTGCACTGTTGCCAAAGCCAAGTTGGCACGCGCTGACGTGGTCATTAAGCGTTACAACATAAAAAACTTTTGGCATGGTTTAAGTCGGGCATTGCGTACGACAAGGGCGGCTAAGTCGTGGGCGAATGCGTATCGGTTAATGATTTCTGGCATATTAACCCCCGAACCAATTGCTTTAATAGAAGAGCGGTGGGGATGCTTTAGGCGCCGTGCTTACTTTGTGAGTGCCTATGTTGAGGCGCCAGACGCGTTGCAGTATTTTTCCCAAACTGAGCGTTTGCATGATAAAAAAGCCGTGGCGCAAAATCTGGCAGCGCTGTTTTATAAAATGTATTTACTGAAGATTGCACATGGGGACTGCAAAGCCACTAATATTAAAATTGTGGATGGCGCTCCGATGCTCATTGATTTGGACAGTATGCAGGCATACTCAATGCATAGGCTGGCCGCATCATGGTTCAAGCTGCAGCATATAAAAGATTTAAAACGGCTGATGAAAAACTGGGCTGATGATGCGGAAATGCAGGCTTTATTGAAAGAGGCTTTTGTTAAAAAGTACGGCGCACATGGCTTATCTGAACAAGATGATATTTTAATTCGTGCAAAAATAGCTTAAGCCAGTAAAATAGCAATAATTGTATTGGTCATAAAAACGGTATTTGCGTAAGAACATAATTTGAAAGTAATCGCATGATTGTATTAGGTTTATCTGGTGCTTTAGGTCACGATGCCTCGGCTGCTATATTAGTCGATGGCAAAATTGTTGCTGCAGCTGAAGAAGAGCGTTTTATCAGAGATAAACACGCTAAAAATCAATTTCCATATGAAGCTGCCAAGTTCTGCTTGAAGCAGGCTGGTATCAAGGCGGAAGATGTGGATGTTGTCGCTTTCCCCTATGCGGAAATTCCGTTGAGCACCAACGCACGCTGGCACTACGCTAAGCGTCACTGGTATGCACCTGACCGTGCATTGGATGCTATTTTTAACGGTAACCGTCGTTTCCGCCGTAACCGTGATAAATCTTTAAAACTCATGGCTGATTTAGGGTTAAGCAATGCTAAATTCGTGCCGGTTGAGCATCACTTGGCGCATGCCTCCAGTGCCTACCACCTGAGCGGCTTTAAAGAAAAAACGGCGATCGTAGGTATTGATGGCAAAGGTGAGTACGCGACCACATTCTTTGGCTATGGTGAAAACGGGAAAATTCATAAAATCAAAGAGTTTTATGATCCTGATTCGTTAGGTGGCATGTACGGTGCGATTACCGAGTATCTTGGTTTTGAGATGCTGGATGGCGAGTTTAAAGTCATGGGCATGGCGCCGTATGGCGATGCAAGTAAGTATGATTTATCTAAGTTAGTCACGTTTGAGAACGGTGACTTACGTGTGAATACCGAGCTAGTGAATGTGGTCGGCTTACGTCGCTACAAAGAAAATGGCAAGGGTTACTACTTTACGCCCGAGCTGATTGAATGGTTGGGCCCTAAGCGTCATGGCGATGAAATTGATGACCCTTATATTCACTATGCGGCTTCTGTGCAGGCGCTGTTAGAAGACGTTGCGCTGAAAATGATTGATTATTACCTTGGTGACATCATCAAGGAAACCGGCCGTATTGCAATGGCGGGCGGTGTAGCACTGAACGTGAAATTGAACCAACGCATTATTGCAATGCCTCACGTAAAAGAGTTGTTTGTACAGCCTGCATCTGGCGATAATGGCACCTCATTAGGCGCTGCGACTTATGCTGCACACTTGGCGGGTGACTCTATTCAAAAAATGGAGCATGCGTATTTAGGCCCTGCGTACACCTCAGAAGAGTGTGTTGCTGCCTGTGAAGCGCATCCGGAAAAGCCAATTTTCACGCGTGTAGAAAATGCACCGCAAAAAGCTGCCGAGTTGTTGGCGAGCGGTAATCCGCTGGCATGGCTGCAAGGCCGCATGGAGTTTGGCCCGCGCTCGTTGGGTTGTCGTAGCATTTTAGGTGACCCTAGTTACCCTGGCGTAGCGGATCGTATCAATGCGCAAATCAAATACCGTGAGCGCTGGCGTCCATTTTGTCCAAGTATGTTGGATCGTGTTGCGCCTGATATTTTGCAAACTGAGCATCCTGCGCCTTACATGACATTTACGTTTGATGTTGCAGAGCATTGGAAGTCACGTATTCCAGAAGTGGTGCATGAGGATGGCACCGCGCGTGCACAAGTCGTTACGCGTGAAACCAACCCGCGCTATTACGAGCTAATTGAGCATCTGGAGCAGTTGCGAGGAGTACCTGTGGTGTTGAATACATCGTTGAATCGCCGAGGCGAACCCATGATTTGTTCACCGACTGATGCCTTGAATATGTTTTATGGCTGTGACCTAGAATATTTGATGATGGAAGATGTTTTGGTCACAAAAAAATGATTTGATATCAATCAAGTAAGTGTAAATTCATATCAAACAGGCCGCTAAATTAGCGGCTTTTGTTTGACGATAAGCCTTACTTTAGCGATAATCGGGGTTGAGGTTCGTCTTTACTTAGTAAGTCATTTTTATTATTAAGTTCCGCTAGTTAAGTCAGTTATCTGAGTAGAGTGTCTAAAATTATGAAACAGTCCCATATAGAAGTTACTGAACGTATTATTGAGAAAAGCCGCCCAACGCGCGCTGCCTATTTGAATCGTTTAGATGATATTGTCAATCGACCACGCGGTGCCGACAGATTGGGTTGCGCTAATGTTGCGCATGCCTTTGCTGCGATGCCGGCTAATGATAAGTTACGTGTTGTTGTAGAAAAAGCGCCTAATATTGGTATTGTGACCGCATACAATGAAATGCTTTCAGCGCATCAGCCTTATGTGAACTATCCAGAAATCATTCGTGATGAAGCGCATAAATACGGTGCAACCGTTCAAGTAGCGGGTGGTGTGCCTGCGATGTGTGATGGCATTACCCAAGGCGAACCAGGTATGGAGCTTTCACTGTTTAGCCGCGATACCATTGCCATGGGTACAGCGATTGCACTTTCACATGATGTGTTTGATGCAGCATTACTGTTAGGTGTGTGCGATAAAATCGTGCCTGGTCTGTTGATTGGTGCTTTACAGTTTGGGCATTTGCCATGTGTGTTTGTACCGGCTGGCCCAATGAGCACCGGTATTGATAACACCACTAAATCAAAAGTGCGTGAGCAATATGCGCAAGGCAAAGTAGGGCGCGAAGAGCTGCTCGCTTCTGAGTCTGCCGCATACCACGGTGCTGGTACCTGTACGTTCTACGGTACTGCGAACAGCAACCAAATGCTGATGGAAGCCATGGGCTTACATGTACCAGGTGCTGCATTTGTGCATCCGCACGAAGGCTTACGCGAGTTATTAACGCGTGAATCTGTGAAAATGGTATTGAACAGCATTAAAAGTAAGAACTTCACGCCGATTGGTCGCTTAGTGGATGAGCATGTCATTGTGAACGCCATGGTTGCCTTGCTGGCGACAGGCGGTTCAACCAACCACTTGATCCACTGGGTAGCGATTGCACGTGCAGCAGGCATTATCATTGACTGGACAGATTTCTACCATTTAGCTAAAACAACCCCATTGTTGGCAAGTGTTTACCCTAACGGTAAAGCTGACGTGAATGAATTCCAATCTGCTGGCGGTCCTGCATTTGTGATTCGTGAGTTGATTGATGCTGGTTATATGTTCCCAGATGTATTAACCATTGCACACGGTGGTTTACGCGAATACGGCAAACTACCAGTCAAAGAAGACAATAAAGTGGTTTGGAAAGATCTGCCAAAAGAGAGCAGTGATGAAACCATTGTGCGTACAGCGGCATTCCCGTTCAACGAGTCCGGTGGTCTACGTTTGCTTAAAGGTAACTTGGGCCGTAGCGTGATTAAAATTTCAGCAGTACCTGAAGACCGTCACATTATTGAAGCGCCAGCGATTGTGTTTGATGCACAAGAAGAATTACTGGCTGCATTTGACCGTGGTGAGTTAGAAAAAGACTTTGTAGCTGTGGTGCGTTTCCAAGGCCCTAAAGCCAACGGTATGCCAGAGTTGCATAAACTAACACCGCCAATGGCTGTGTTGCAAAACAAAGGCTTTAAAGTTGCGATTGTGACCGATGGTCGTATGAGTGGCGCATCAGGGAAGATCCCTGCTGCTATCCATTTAAGCCCAGAAGCTTCAGCGGGTGGTCCATTGGCTAAAGTGCGTGATGGTGACATTATTCGCTTAAATGCAACGGTAGGCATGGTAAACGTGTTGGTGGATGAAGATGAGTGGGCAGAGCGTGAAGTTGCCGAGCTTTCTGATAGCAAGCGCCATAGCAATTCGCATGGTTTTGGCCGTGAGTTGTTTGGAGGTATGCGTAAGAATGTATTATCCGCAGAAGAAGGCGCAGTAACTTGGCTATAACCGTTTGAAAATATAATTATGCGACGTTACTTTCGCTTGCCGTACTGTTCGTACTGTCTGCGCTCAAGTGCCTTGCCCAAATTAATTTTGAAACGGTTAGATTACGCACCCTAGATATTTTGCTTTAACCGGTTTTTAAACCGAAAAAACATAAATTTATTAAATAGGTAGAAAAAATGAGTACATTAGATTTAGCTAATCACGGTCCAGTGATTCCAGTGATTGTGATTAACCGAGTAGAAGATGCTGTGCCAATGGCAGAAGCGCTACTTGAAGGTGGTATCAAGGTGTTGGAAGTAACATTGCGTACATCATGTGCACTAGCAGGTATGGAACAAATTGCTAAACACGTACCAGATGCAATTTTAGGTTCAGGTACAGTACGTAACCTTAAAGATGCGCAAGCTTCTAAAGATGCTGGCTGTCAGTTTGCAGTTAGCCCAGGCTATACCAGTGAATTAGGTCAATACGCACGCAAAATTGGTTTGCCGTTGTTGCCAGGCGTTTCTACTGGCTCAGAAATCATGATGGCAAATGCTGATGACTACTACTTCTTAAAACTATTCCCAGCGGTTGCTGTGGGTGGCATCAACCTCTTAAAAGGTTTTGCTGGTCCATTTGGCGATGTGAAATTCTGCCCTACTGGCGGCGTAACAGTTGAAAGCGCACCACAGTTCTTGGCTCTGCCTAACGTAGTAGTTTGCGGCGGTACATGGTTAACACCAGCTGATGCAGTAGCACGCGGCGATTGGGCGCATATTACTAAATTGGCTAAAGAAGCGAGTGCAATTAAAGCCGCTTAACTGAATGCTGTGAGCTGGTGAGTGAGTTTCACTCAAGTTTAATATCAGCAAGCTATCATCGGGCTTTGTACTAAGTTTTAGTGCAAAGCCCTTTTTTATTGGGACTTAAAGTGTGCAGCTAGATATTAAAAAATATAAATCCATCGTATTTGATTGTGATGGTGTCGTGCTTGACTCCAACTTGGTGAAAACTGAGGCCTATTTCCGCACCGCTAAAAGCTTAGGAGCAACCGATGCGCAAGCGCAGGCGCTGGTTGATTACCATGTGAGGCTAGGTGGTATTTCGCGCTATCACAAGTTTGACTGGTACTTGCGTGAGGTGCTGCACCAGCCTGCCACACAAGAGGCGGTGCAGGTATTGTTAGATGGGTTTGCACGTGAGCTTGAAGTGGTGTTGATGGAGTGCGCTGTGGCTGAGGGTTTGCCCGAGTTACGTGCAGTCTCACCGCAAGCTAACTGGATGATATTGTCAGGCGGCGACCAGCAGGAGATACGTACTTTATTTGCTAAGCGTGATCTAGCCAAGTATTTTGATGGTGGCTTGTTTGGCAGCCCGGATAATAAAGATACAGTACTCGCGCGCGAAAAAGAAAAGGGTAATTTACAATTACCCGCATTATTTATCGGTGATAGTAAATATGATTATGAAGCAGCAACACGTGCCGGCTTGGATTTTGTGTTTCTCAGTGGCTGGACCGAGGTGAAAGACTGGAAAAGCTTTTGCGCAGAACATCAAATTCTAGTGTTAGATGCAATCAAGGATATGTGCCAGTAATTTTTTGTTCCCAATGCCATGCGTGCTGCACTATTGTTTCTAGGCTAGAAAGGCTAGGATTCCACCCTAGCTCATGTTGTGCACGTGTAGCGTCAGCAATCAGGCGTGCAGGGTCACCATCACGGCGTGCGCTGTTGATGATGTGGATAGGCTTCCCAGTGACCTGCTGTACGGTGTTAATAACCTCCTGCACCGAAAAGCCTTTACCATTGCCTAGATTAAACTGATTGCTTTGCTGTTGTTTGTCTAAGTATTGTAAGGCAAGCAAATGCGCTTTGCATAAATCTATCACGTGTATGTAATCTCGAATGCAAGTGCCATCTTCCGTATCATAGTCCCGACCAAATACATGTATATCAGGTTTACGGCCTGAGGCTACCTGCAGTAACAGCGGGATGAGATGCGTTTCAGGGTCATGGCGCTCGCCAAGCTGGCCTTCTGGGTCTGCACCTGCTGCATTGAAGTAACGCAGGCAGATCGACTTTAAGCCAAAAGCCAAGTCATAGTCAGCTAATACCTGCTCTATGATCCATTTGGACTTGCCATAAGGGTTAACAGGTTGCTTAGGGTGTAGCTCGTCTATGGGTACAGCATTAGGCTCGCCAAAGATTGCTGCGGTGGATGAAAAAATGAATTTTTTGACATCATACTTCAGCATTACGTTGAGCAGGTTAAGCGTATTAGCGACGTTGTTCTGGTAGTAAATGTCAGGCCGCTTAACTGACTCACCCACTTGAATGTAGGAGGCAAAATGCATTACTGCTTCTGGCTGGTGTTGGCTAAATACTTGGTCTAAGGCTACCGTGTCGGCTAGGTCACCTTGTATAAACTCACCGCCGAGTACCGCATCACGATGGCCACTGGAAAGGTTGTCAAAAGTAACGACTTGGTGGCCTTCAGCCAGCAGCATTTTTAGCATGTGCGAGCCAATATAACCTGCGCCGCCGACTAACAGTATCTTCATTTTAATTTTAAGCTCTATAGAAACTAGCTGGCCTGTGCGCCATATCTAATATTTGCTAGCCAACGTTTGCTGCGCCTGAGCAGGCTCTTCCAGTTGTATTTTTTTCTTCTGGCCATTTGGCTAATGTCGCTGACTTCATCAGGTGCCTGGTAGGCTACTGGTGGTTCTACCAGCAAAGTTTTTACATGGTTCTGTAGTTGTTTGGCATAGAAGTCATCAATAGTCATGCTGGCCTGTGGGGCTTCATCGATGATTTTGTCGTATACGCTGGCTCTTACCATGTAAGCATGGGTCAAAGTGATGCCGGTCACGGCGACTAAGTTTTTGCTTTTACGCTGACGTAGGCCATATTTCTTTTGATTGCCACCTAAGTAAAGCATATCCCAATCCAGGTCACCTACCTGCTGCATAACGCGTTGCATTACGGTATTGGTGTAAGGCTCAAACTCACAGTCATCTTCCAAGATCAGTACATATGGCCAGTTTTGGGCTTTTGCATGCTTAATCACAGCTACATGGCTGGATAAGCAGCCCCACATGGCTTTAATTTGATGCTCGGCATTTTGCGCTTCATTTTTACGCTGCAATGCGGCCATAATCTTGGCCTTAAAGCTTGCTGGCGGCGGGTTGTCTTGCAGTTTTTCAAATGACACCGCAGAAAACCTTTGTGCATCCACGATGTTCACTTTGCTAAACTGGGCTTGCATGGCTTCCCAGCGGTCAGGGCGAGAGTCTAGATTAATACAGCAAATGTATTTAAAAAAAGGTAAGTTCATATTCAGCTTCTTGAGGTGGCTTGTTAGCTTGTTGACTAGTGCGGCTAATGGCTGTTAGTCGTTATTGCCATGAATCTTAGTATAGATATGGCGCGCAAGCTCAAAGTCCTCATGGTAATCAATATCAACGACCATATTGTCCGAAGCAAATAGGTAAGGATTGACGCCTATGTGGTAATTAAAACGATTAACCGTAGCGCGTTTTAAGATAAACAAGCTCCACAGTACTGAGTAAAGCTTAGGTAAATCTTGCGATACCTTATGCCAGTAGCCAAAGCTATAGTTGACTGGGTTGCCTTTGTCGTCGAGTAAATGGCCTTTAAACGGTTTGACTGCCACTAATGAGTCATAATCATCGCGTACCTTTTTCCACTCTGCCAGTGCCTCTTTAAACTGATTAAATAGCGGTGATGTGACTTGTATCCACATAATGTCATCATCGCCCGGCAATGGCTCGGTAAGTGCTTTAACCAAGTCTGGTTGATAGATTTTATTGCCGGTTAAAGACGGGTCTCTCAGCATAAAGTGAAAGCCGTATTTTTCGCATAACGGGCGCACTTTTTCTTCATCCTCTGAAGACACATAGACATTGTCTGCTGATTCAAACTCTAAAATCTGCTTTGCCTTAATATCGAACAAAGAATCGTCGTTATAAAAAGGGCGAATATTTTTTAACGGAATACGTGTAGAGCAGGTTTGTAGCGGAATGATAATTTTCATATTGTGTGCTGGTGCAATTTAATAGTTATTTTTGATGATGTACTGTAGCCAACTCTAGTGCTTGTTGCATACTAATTTTCGGAATAATCTCATGCGGTAGTGTACTATCTTTTGACAGATTATAAACCTCAAATCCAATAGCAGTGCTTGCACGCTTGGCTTGTTCAAAGCAAACGCGTATATACGGTTCGTAGTCGCGCATAAAGTCAGGTGGCGCATGGTTGCCGTCAGCATAAAAATGCTTTTTACCGGTGCCGCCTAAATCCATGCCGATAATAAAGTTCTGCTGATAGCCTAATGCCGGTGCTAACTGCGTTGCCCAAGTGGCGACTGTTTTTCCAGAAAATAGGCCTTTTTTCAGATTGGCACTAAAGCCAACCGCTCTGCATAGCTCTGAAAACTTTGCATCTAAAAATATTTCAGTATCGTTTGCGGCCTCTTTCAGCAAATCAGTTTTGCTGATACGAGGCACACCAAACTTTCTGGAGATAGATTCGATGAGGAAAATATTACCGTGCTGGAGTAGTTCTGGCTCTCTCTCACAAATTCTAGATAAGCCCACGTATGAAAAAAAGCAGTTTGCGCCAGATAGGATGGAGTCTCTAACGCATGCCCATTGATTTTCAAATACTCGGCGATCCACAATGATGCAGTGCGTTGGTATTAAGTCAGCATCTTTAAATTTTTTAATGGCACAGTTTAGGCTAATTGTCTCAAAAGCAGCGAGTTTATTGAGATCAGTCTCCGCTAGAGACGGGCCTGTAGCAACGGTAAAACACGCGCCCGTATATTGACGGCTTAAGGTATGTGCAAATGGAATATCAACAATTGCTTTGCCTTTCCAGATAATGGTGCAACGGTCTGTATTGCGTTTAATATCAAAATCAGGGTGGCAGCTATACTGATGTTTGAATTTTGCACCTAATCGCAAACGACGAAAAATAGATGTGAGCTTGTTCATGGACTTGAAGGCCTGTTACTGCTTAACAAAAAGCATAATTTTCTTTTTTTGATTAACGCCGTAAAACTCTTTTTCTAATCGGTACTGACTTAATTGCTCACGGATTACCTTTTGTTGCTCAGCGGTGTTTTCACCCGCTTCAGCATAAAGCATCAAGTAATCATAATGATAGATAGAGCCGTCTTTGATTGCATCCAGTGTAAGTTGCCAGTGGTCTGAGTGGCGGCCATTAAAGCTGGCACCTGCATAAAAAACAGTTTTGTCGGTCACAAAGAATATTCTATCGTTCGTAATATTTTGTTGCTTTATATAAGCAACCGCGTCTTTCTCAAAAGTGTAACCTGCTTTTTTAGGCAGGGTGTTCTTGATATAGGATGCGCTAAAAATAACGATTAACGCGATGGTGAGCCACTTCTGCCATGGCCTATTAAATGTGTTGGTACGCAGCTTGGTAATAAGTGATGCTAGGCAAAACGCCGCAAAAATAAGTGCGATAAACCCTATGGTGACAATATATCGATTGGACAATACAAACACTCTAGCCATGCTAGCGCTGGCGTTGATGATGGTAATCGCAACCACACCATAAAAAATAATACGTGTATCTACTTGTAGCGGGAGTGCTGGAGAGTCTTGTTGCGTGCGATTGGATGTATTGCGATTGATTGCATAAAGTGCAATCACTGGCCAGCTAATGATACTGGCAATTTTTAATAGCAAAATACTGAGTAGGCCAGCGATTAAAGCCATGAGCCCATAGTCTTCAAAATACCCACCAAGCACATTGCCCATCATCGCTGCTTTGGCGTTAAATGCATGAGAAACATCTGATGCCAGAGAAATAACCTCTTTGATGCGACCAAAGTCACTAAGGCTGACTGCCGGCGAGAACAGTAACATTGCTAACATACATAGCGCCGCTAGTATGGATAGGCTGTTAATCAACAAAAATTGGTTAAGTTTTGGTTTGAAACTTAGGTCATGGCGTAGCCATAAAATGAACGGTAGGCCGATTAGGAAAGTAATGCCTTCAATTCTGAACAGCATGGCAACAATTGTTGATACCTGCCAGAGCAAGGCATCACTGATTTTTTGCGTACGATAATACTGCACAAAAAATACTAGGCTGGTTAAGAAAGCTGCCCAGAAACCTTGGTCGCGTAATAGCATCGGCAACACATCGCCAACGATATACGGTGTGCTTAATAGCAGAAATACACCGCAAGCGATGGTTAGTTTATTACCGCCAGCCAGTTTAATCAGATAGCTGAAGCTAAAAGTGCTAATTGCAAAAAATACAACATCCAGCACTTGCGCCGAGGTATAGATACTTAGCCCTGTGATGCGATGCACTGCGCTAATCAGTAGTGAGTACAACGGCCAGTTAAATACTGCAACCCCTTGTTTAAACTCACCAATGGCAAATAATCTGGCAGACTCAAAATAGAGCAAAGAGTCTACGTTAATCCAGCCATGTTGAATATACAGGATGCGCCAAGCCGTGATGACCGCTAAGAACGACATTAATAAAATGAATTTTTTATCACTTAATTGTTGAATGTAAGCTGTAATCTTTTGCATCTGGCTACGCTAAAAACTTAATATCATGAATAATGGATTGCGGTGTTAGCCGTTTTAAGCATGCAAGGTGCGCATTCGGCTCAGTTAACGGGCACAGGCGCTTAAAACATGGGCTGCAGCTTAATCCCAAATATGCAACGACTGCTTCAGGATGCATAGGCGGTGTGTGGTGTGGGTCACTGGAGCCATAAATCGCAATCACTTTTTTATCAAGCGCTGCAGCAACGTGCATTAAACCTGAGTCATTGCTGATGACCGTGTCGCAAAGTGACATTAAATCAATGGCGTCACCTAATTTTGTTTTACCACCCAAATCCAGACAGCGGTTGTTTGCAAGCCGATTGATTTCTTGCGTCACAGGCAGGTCTTTATCTGAGCCAAACAGCCATACCTGCCAACCATGGCTTAATGCCGCATTGGCGACTTCTGCATAATATTCAGCTGGCCAGCGCTTGGCTTCGCCGTATTCTGCACCTGGGCATAGCCCTAATACCTTTGTAGTGGGAGCATCCTGTCCTAGCTTGGACAAGGCTTGCAGCGCATTGTTGCTGTCGGCAATCAGGCGCGGGTTAGGGATGCTAGCGTTGTTCTGTATCTGTGCTTGATTTTTATCTGCACCTAAAGCAACAAATCTATCCACGGTGCGCGGTAGCTTGGTTTTATCTAATGAGCGGATATCATTGAGTAAACCGTAGCGGCATTCGCCCAAAAAACCGGTGCGCTGCGGAACCCCTGCAGCCAAAGGTAAAATTGCCGACTTCAGGGAGTTAACCAGAGTGATTGACTGCGTGTAACCTTGTTTTTTAAGGGATAGTCCAAATTTTATACGGTCCAGTAATGCTAACTGACCATGTTTGAACGGCAATGCAATGCCTTGGTTAATTTCAGGCATACGCGCGATTAACGGTAGTGTCCATGCTGGTGCTGCCACATCAATGATGGCATTGGGGCGTTGGGCTTTAAGCGTTTGGAATAGGCTGTGTGCCAGCACCATGTCGCCCACCCAAGATGGGCCGAGAATCAAGATTTTTTCAGCTGACATTTTAGTACAGTATTAACTCTCAAGTTTTTTGATGATGTTGCTGGTGCTGCGTCCAGCAACTAAATCAATTAAGGCAATTTCACCGCCCCATGACTCGACCTCTTTGCCACCCACTACTTGGTCGGCCTTATAGTCACTACCCTTGGCAATTACATCAGGTTTCACCGCGTTAATTAGATTCAGCGGGGTATCTTCATCAAACAAAATAACAGCGTCTACAGATTCCAGTGCGGCAAGCACGCGTGCGCGATCATTTTCATGCACTACTGGGCGGGTTGGCCCTTTAAGTGCACTGACAGAGCGGTCGGTATTTAAACCTAAAATCAGTTTGTCCCCACGTTTTTTTGCAGCTTCTAAATAAGTCACATGGCCGGCATGCAGTAAATCAAAACAACCGTTAGTGAATACAATTTTTTGCGCGGTTTTTTTCCAAGCCTCAACTTTTTGCATCAGGTGAGCTAAATCACATACTTTATGCGCCTGCTCTGAAGATTGCTCACTGGCTAGTGCCTCAATTAACTCATCGCGGTTAATCGGTACTGTACCTACTTTACCAACCACCACACCTGCTGCAATGTTAGCAAGCTGCAATGCTTCTAATGGGCTGAGCTCGTGGATTAAGCCGGCAGCTAGTGTGGCAATTACTGTATCGCCCGCGCCAGATACGTCAAACACTTGTTTTGCTGTAGCTGGTAATAAGTGGCTGCTGTCATCAATTAGCGAGATGCCTTCTTCGCCGCGTGTAACCACCAAGAACGCTAGGTTTAGCGCGTTTTTTAGCGCTGTGGCTTTTTCAATTAAGCTGGCATCATGGATAGATGTGCCGCAAGCTTCTGCCGTTTCTTTTTTGTTAGGGGTGAGTGCGGTCGCACCTCGGTATTTAGAGTAATCATGACCTTTAGGGTCAACCAGTACGGTGATGCCCTGCGCATGACATTGCGCGATCACCTGCTGGCAGATATCTGTACTTAGTAGGCCTTTTGCGTAGTCCGATAAAATGACCACGGCAGGTTTGCGTGCAATTTCTGCATTGATTGCGTTTAATAGCTGCGTGTTTTCTTCTGCACTGAAGGTTGTATTGTCTTCCTGGTCTAGCCGCATCATTTGCTGATGCCCGCCCAGAATACGTGTTTTGGCTACGGTTGGGCGTTGTTTGGAGCGAATCACATGCTCAACATTGATATTGGTTGCTGTCATTAAGTTAAGTAGTATGTCGGCTTCGATATCGCTGCCTACACAGCCAATCACACGTGTATTGATGCCTAGCAGGGATAGATTTGCCGCAACATTGGCTGCACCGCCAGCTCTGTCTTGTTGTGATTTGATTAACACAACAGGCACGGGAGCCTCTGGAGAGATGCGATTCACTTCGCCCATTAAATAGCGGTCAAGCATGACATCGCCAATCACGAGTGCGTGTTCAGTGAAGTTGCCAAAATGTTTAACTGTATCTAGAAGTTTTTGCTGAGTCATGGTGGAGGAGATTATACATCTAAGAATATGATATGCATTTCGTCATGCCGACGAAAGTCGGCATTTGATGTGTTGCCGACGCGGATTGAGCGCACTAGTCTCAATCCATCGCTTTAAGCAGACTCTAAAATTTCGCAGAGTGAATGCCCGACAAAAATATGCGCTTCTTGGATTCGTGCGGTTACGCTGGATGGAATCACTATATTGTAAGTGCATAGCTCATTCAACTTACCGCCTGTGCCACCGGTTAAGCCTACCGTTGTGGCGCCAATTGCGTTGGCAGCCTCAATGGCGCTCACTACGTTTGCGCTATTGCCGCTAGTGGTCAGCCCGATGACAAGGTCTTCTGGGCGGCATAATGCTTCAATTTGCCTTGCAAAGATATAGTGATAGCCGTAGTCGTTACCGACAGAGGTGAGGATGGAGGTATCTGTTGTTAACGCGATTGCCGGCATGCCTTTGCGCTCTTTTTTAAATCTGCCCACAATTTCGGCTGCAATGTGCTGGCTATCGGCGGCGCTACCACCATTGCCCATCAGTAAAATTTTTCCACCATTTTTAATGGTGTTTTGCATGGCAATACCTACATCGCTAATCAGTGGAAACAGTGGCTCTAGGGCATTAAACATTGCCATGTGGGCTGCATGTTCATCTTTTAGGTAGTTAACATACTTCATTAGCAGTATTTATCCTCTTGCATTAAGTAGTTCTGTACGTAGTCGCGCACACCATCCTCAAGGCTGTGGAAGGGCTGGGTGTAGCCGGTGCTTGCTAGTTTATGCATCGCTGCCTCGGTAAAGTATTGATATTTACCCTGTAAATCTTGAGGCATATCCACATAGGTAATGTGCGGCTCACGCTGCATACCTTGCATCACGCTGGTAGCTAAATCTTTAAAGCTTCTTGCGTGGCCTGTGCCGATGTTATAAATACCATTCGGCACACCTTTTTTAGATAAGGCGGAAGTCACAAAGTGATTCACTACCGCGGCAGCATCTTTGACATAGACAAAATCGCGCATCTGCATGCCGTCTTCAACCCCAGCCTTGGTGCCTTTAAATAGCTTCATGGTGCCAGTTGCACTGAATTGGTTAAAGGTATGAAACGCCACGCTCGCCATACGCTCTTTATGGTATTCATTGGGCCCATACACATTAAAGAACTTAAAACCAGCCCATGACGGTGGTGTTGGTAAGTTTTTGCTTACTTGGCGCAATGCCCACTGGTCGAAAAAGTGCTTGGAGTAACCGTAACCATTGAGTGGCCTCAGGTTGTCTATGCTTGCATCGTCATAGCCCAAGTTGCCATCACCATAGGTAGCGGCAGAGCTTGCATAGAAAAATGGTACTTGGTGGTTGGCACACCATGTCCATAAGTTTTGGGAGTACTGGATGTTTGCCTCGACCAGTTTGTTAAAGTCGCGTTCGGTAGTGGCGCTAATCGCGCCCATGTGAATAACGGCTTCAATATCCATGCGGCCTTCCAGCCACGACATAAGCTGGTCTTTATCAAGATAATGCGCATATTGGCGATGCGCCAGATTTTGCCATTGTTCTTCGTGCGTGATGCGGTCTACGATGACTAAGTCATCACGTTGAAGTTTGGTATTTAGATGCCATGCGATGATAGAGCCTATCATGCCAGCGCCGCCAGTAATTACAATCATTGCTCAGTACCTAAATCATTATTACGCCACAAAAATAAGCAGCGTTTTTGAAGTTGTAAAGCGTTCAGTATAACGCTTATTAATTGTTGGCTAAACCTTGCGCCCTTAATTTTGTCATTTCTGCCTCTTTTTTAGCCGTGTCTGCATCCCAATCGGCACTCACCCAGCCGTGCAGGTTTTCCAATGCAATTGTGGTCATGGCGTGTATCCACGCCTCATTTTCGTTGAGGGCTGGGATGTAATGGTATTCGCCACCACCGTTGCTTTGGAATATATGCTTGCCTTCCATGGCGATTTCTTCCAGCGTTTCTAAGCAATCACTGGAAAAGCCGGGGCAGATAACATCAATACGATTGACCTTGGCTTTGCCTAAAGATTCTAATAAATTAGCTAAGTATGGTTTTAACCACTCTTGCTTACCAAATCTTGACTGAAATGCGATGGCATACTCATCTTGATTGAGGCCTAATGCATTTGCTAGCAGTCTTGCGGTTTTGTGGCATTCACAGTGGTACATGTCGCCTTTGAGTAAATGAAACTTAGGCACGCCATGAAAGCTCATGACTAATTTATTGGGCTTCCCATTGATGCGCCAGTGTTCACGTACACTTTGCGCCAACGCTTCAATATAAGCCGGATGGTCATGGTAGTGCTTGATGGTGCGGATCGCTGGCATATTGCGTGTTTTAAGCAGTACCCGCCAAACTGCATCTAGTGCACTGGCGGTGCTGCTTGCTGCGTACTGCGGGTAAAGCGGAAATACCAGTATGCGGTCACAGTGCTGTGCTTTTAGTTTTTGTATGGCGCTTTCCATGGATGGGTTGCCGTAGCTCATCCCTAATTCCACGGTAAACGGTGACTTGATTTTTTGTGCTAAAAAGCCACGTAACAGCAGTGTTTGTTTTTTTGCATGTACCAGCAAGGGTGAGCCGTCACTGGTCCAGACACTTGCGTATTTCTCAGCGGATTTTTTGGGTCTGATGGCTAGAATAATGCAGTTTAAAATAAACCACCAAACTAGGCGCGGAATTTCCACGATACGACGGTCGCTTAAAAACTGGCGTAGATAAGGGCGCAATGCCTGCGCTGTGGGTGCGTCTGGCGTGCCAAGATTCGCCAATAGAATCCCTACTTTTAGTTGGTCGCCGTGTTCGTATTTCGGTTCAGGGTTGTAATATGCCATGTTGCCAGTCTTTTAGTATAAATGGTTGTCTTAGTACTTTGTATGCGACACGTTAGCTTGATGAAAGTGCATTTGATAGTAGTTTGGCGGTGATGTCTACAATGGGAATCACGCGTTCATATGCCATGCGCGTAGGGCCAATTACGCCTAGCGTACCTACGACTTGCCCATCTGCTTCATACGGGGCGGTAATCATGCTGCACTCGTCTAGGGGTAAGTAACCACTTTCGCCGCCGATAAAGATTTGTATGCCATCCGCACGCTGGCTGTTGTCTAGCAACTGCATCAGGCTAGTGCGGCGTTCAAAGATTTCAAATAGCTTGCGTAAGCTGGCAACGTTAGTGGAAAGGTCGTCTACTTGTAGTAAATTGCGTTCGCCAGCAATGACTACACCATCCTCATCCGCTTTTTTGTTGCTCGCCTCTAGTGCCGCTGTCATGAGTTTGTTCATGTCATTTTGCATTTGTTTAAGTTCGGCATGCAGCTTCTGTTGCACTTCGTCAAACGTATGGCCAGAAAAGTGCGCATTAAAATAGTTACCTGCTTGGGTCAGTTCACTGGCGCTGAAAGTTTTTTCAGTGAGGATGATGCGGTTTTGTACGTTGCCATCACTAGTGACAATGATGACGAGTATTCTTTTATCGGAAAGTGTTAAAAATTCCAGATGTTTAAATGCAATGCGTTTGTGTCTGGGTGTCATGACCACACCGGCAAACTGGGTGAGTTGCGAAAGCATATCGGCTGCATTGGTAATCAGCTCACTCGGGTTAGGCGATGCTAAGCCACTTTTAAGCTGCTGTACTATTTGTGATTCTAGTGGTTTCACAGTAAGCAGCGAATCTACAAATAAGCGATAGCCTTTTTGTGTAGGAATGCGGCCTGCTGAGGTGTGGGGGCTGGCGATGAATCCCAGCTGCTCTAAATCGCTCATGACATTGCGAATAGTTGCAGGGCTAACATCTAGGCCAGAGTGTTGCAATAAGGTACGAGACCCAATGGGTTGACCATCACTAATGTAATGTTCAACCAGGGTTTTGAGTAAAATTTGCGCACGTTTGTCTATACTGGAGCTCATGCGCAAATTATCGGTCAGTTAGCCTGATAAGGCAATGTTATCGGGGCGGTGCTGGTGTTTTAGCATCTTTTTTCTTGAAGAACTTGCTTAAGTCTTGCACGAGCTGCAGCATGGCAGGTTGTTTTGTCTGCAATACTGTTTTACGTTCATCATGAGGTAGCGCTGTGTCATCACCCCTGCTGGCGGTCATGAGTGCAAAGCTTTTTGCATTCACAGGCTGGGTGATTTTAACCTCATCATCTACGTAAGTGACTTTATCCCAATCTGAGACATAAGTATGGTTACGTTTTTCACCAGCCAGCAAGTTGTAGCCGGTAGCGTAGTCGCTGCTTGGGTTGCTAACACCAAGTAGTGGCATGATGGTAGGCACGATATCCATGTGACTGGTCATTTGGTCGCTCACCAGCGGTGCTGAGTTTGGTTTGTAAATAACGAGCGGCGTGCGTACCTGTTGGTCTACAAAAGTTGAGTTATGTCCCCAGAAGCCATGCTCCATAAACTCTTCGCCATGATCGCCTACTAGGATAACAATGGTGTTATCTAGTAACTGGTGTTGTTTGAGGTAGTCGAAGATACGGCCATATTGCATATCTAAGTGATGCACAGAGTTAATGTAGCGATTTTTAATCGGCACAATGTCGTCACGTAATGCAGTTTTACTTAAAGTTGCGTAATTAAGGTCATCACGATATGGCGTTGCAATAACGCTTTCAGGCGGGAAGTAATAACGCGCGTGCGGCGACTCAAAAAACATAAAGGTGAAAAATGGTTTGGTTTTGTCTCGGTTATCAATAAATGACAGCAAGCTTGTGATATTATTACGGTCATTTTCCCAGCCGCTCGCCCCTTTATTGTTATCGTGTAACTGACTGGTGGGAACGTGTGCAAAAATAGTCTTATCAAATTCCGGATAAGAAAATTTAGCGCTGGTGTAAAAACTCATTTGGTACTGCTGTTGTTCCAATACATCAATAATTGCAGCACCGCGGCGCTCTTCTAAAAATGGAAACCAATAGTTTCCAGGCATGGCGGTAAACATGCCAAACACGCCCATGCGCGTACCATTGCCGGTGCTGTAGTTACGTGTAAATCTAGCTGCGCCTTTTGCAAACTCCCAGCTGTTAGGCATGATTTTTTCGTTGAGGGTATCTGCGCGCCAGGACTCAGAAGTCAGCCAAATAATGTTGTACGGCTTGGCAGGTTGTTTGAATTGGATAGGGTTAAGTGGGTAGTTGAGTTTACCTTTTAGTTTAATCTTAGCTTCACGCTGCGTGGTAAATCCAAGGCTTTTAAAGAAACCTCTAGCCGATACAGTTTGGTAAAACGGAATCGCCTGTGCAACTACGTTTAATTGATTTGTTGTGTAACTATCTAACGCAAAGCCCATATGTACCAGCACTGTGACAATGAGTGCGGTGACAGGCAGAAATTTGAACGATAATTGCGGCGCTGATTTTTTTACATATAAGTAGTGAGCTAGCCATAAAATGGCGGCTTGCAAGCTGATAAATCCCAATGTAATCAGTGCAAACCCTACGTCAGAAGCACTGCTGCCACCTAAAGACTCGATACCGCCAGGCGTGGACACCAGATTGAAAATAAAGCCATTAAAGAACATGCCATAAAGCGAAAAGAGCTTGGCGTTTGCGTACATCAGTAACGTGGTAATGCCGCCAGTGATGACCGCGGCTGTATAGACCGCGCTAGTATTTTTCTTACTGATGAATTTGACTAGTGCGGTAATGGCAATGGCAGGCAGCAAGTAATACAAGCCATACAGTAACCATGTAATGAGCATAAAGCCAAAAGGCAATAGGCCATCCTGAAAAATGCTCGTGACAGACATTGAGTCAGACACAAGAAATAGTACTGCAACGTAAGTGAGTAAGAAGTATGTTTTCAGTATGTTGGTTTGATTTGAAGCCGTCATATATATTTTGTTATTTGATAATGTTAGATTGGGGTGTATAAGCAAAAAATACGCCAGTACAGTTTTGTTATATTTTATTTAGCTAACTTATTGTTTATAATGTTTAATTAATCAATCTTGGCACATTGCCATGAGGCTAGCTGGCTATTATGACGCAAAAAATGTAGGGATGGATGATATTTATTGCATGCTATGTATTGTTTTGGCTTTGCTAAGATTTCATGACTATGTTTTAATTCTGCCGTGCAGACAAACTTTAAAAAAATAGCGCTTATTGGCAAATATATGAATGTATCGGCTTTACAGTTGATGCAGGCAGATTTAGCTGACTTAGCTCGACATTTATCCGCTAAAAGCTATGAGGTGTGGATTGAGGAAAATACCGCGCATCATGCGCAGTTGACTGACTATCAAACGCTGGCTATAGGCGAAATTGGTCAAGTCGCAGATCTTGCAATCGTGATGGGTGGTGATGGCACCATGCTCAGCGTTGCGCGTAGCTTAATTGACGCTGATGTGCCTTTGGTGGGCATCAATCGCGGCCGTTTTGGTTTTTTAACCGATTTACGCGCAGAAGATATGCTGATTGAGATTGACCGCATCCTTGCTGGAGACTCTATTAAAGAGCCGCGCATGTTGTTATCTACTGATGTGGTGAGAGATAATCAGATTATTTACAGCAGCCATGCCCTGAATGACGTGGTGATTAAAAGTGGTTTGCGCTTGATCGAGCTGGAAATCGAAATTGATGGCAAGTTTGTTTACAAACAGCGTAGTGATGGCCTGATTATCAGCACACCAACCGGTGCCACTGCCTATGCATTGTCTGCCGGGGGGCCGATTTTACACCCTAATTTAGAAGCAATCTCCCTAGTGCCAATCTGTCCGCATACGCTGAGTAACCGTCCAATTGCAGTGAATAGTGCAAGCAATATCGTGGTTACCGTGGTGCAGTTCGATGAGGCACAGTTAAGTTTTGATGGTCAATTCCAACTCGGTTTGGAAGTGGGCGATAAAATTGTAGTCCGCCGTGCAGAGAAAACAATTTCACTGCTACATCCTGTAGAGTACTGCTACTTTGATATGCTCAGAAATAAACTCAACTGGGGTTGATGCCTACTCTTTATCATAGGTTTGCTGGTGCCGTGTCTCTTAGGCAAAAGGTGTTGCAATAGCCGTGTGCGATGGTCTGCAACAACAGTCTAGCGATCTTATGTTGTATTCGTATAACTGTTCTAAATCAACTGCACTGCTCTAAGCCTTGTCATTTTGATGTGGCAATAAAATGGACTAATTGAATTATGCTGCAAACACTTTCAATTCGCGATTTCGTCATTGTTGATCAGCTTGATCTGGATTTTCAATCTGGGTTTACGGTGTTGACGGGTGAAACTGGCGCAGGTAAATCTATTCTGATTGATGCATTGTCTCTGGCCTTGGGCGCGCGTGGCGAAGGCGGCGTTACCCGTGCTGGCTGCGATAAAGCCGAGATTAGTGCATGTTTTTCATTGAACAATAATGTTGAAGCGCTAAATTGGCTGGTGGAGCAGGAAATTGCACAGGATGAGCCCGAGTTGCTACTACGTCGGGTTATCTACGCGGATGGCCGCTCACGCGCGTTCATTAATGGCAGCCCAGCAACTATGCAGCAGCTTAAAGAGTTGGGCGAGTTTTTGGTTGATATTTATAGCCAGAATGCGCATCACTCACTGCTTAAGTCAGCCACGCAGCGTCAAATTTTAGATGAGTTTGGCAGTTTATTGGATGTGGCAAAAAATGTGGCTGAACAATACAAGCGCTGGTATCACCTACATGGCTTGCGCTTGGAATTGGAAAAAAATGCTGAAGCCTATGCTGATGAATTGGCATTGCTGCGAGACAACGTACGTGAGCTCTCGGCACTAGCGTTTGATGCACAAGAGTGGGAGGCGCTGCAGCATGAGCACTTACTGCTCTCAAATGGAGCTAGCTTAATTACCAGCGGAGAAACTTGCTTGGATCTGCTGAGCGAGGGTGAGTTGTCTGCACTAAATTTATTAGCGCAAGTACAGCATCATCTGCAAAACATGCAGACTTACGATGCCAGTTTGGCCGAGGTTTCTGAGTCACTTGATTCTGGCGTCATTCAACTGCAAGAAGCTAGCCGTTCTTTAAATCGCTATATTCAGCGTATGGAACTGGACCCCGCTCGCTTGAGTGAGGTAGATGCAAGAATACAGTCCATACATGCTGCCGCACGTAAATACAGGTCGCGTGTGGAAGATTTGCCTGCCTTGCTTCAGGGTTGGCAGACGAGAATGGCTGAGTTGTCTAACTTCGCAGACGATGGCGCGCTTGCCGAGCAAGAGCGTTTAGCATTTAGTGAATATAAAAAGTTAGCCGAAACTTTAAGCACAGGCAGGGCTGGCGCTGCTGCAATGCTACATCAAAAAATCACTGCTGAGATGCAGCGCTTGTCTTTGAGTGGAGGTCAGTTCTCGGTAGCGCTAACGCCTGTTGCGCCGAGTGTTAACGGGTTGGAACAAGTTGAGTTTCTAGTAGCAGGGCACGCAGGCGTTGCGCCGCGCTCTCTAAGTAAAGTGGCTTCTGGCGGTGAGTTGTCTCGGATTAGTTTGGCAATCCGTGTGGTTACTGCACAGCAGGGCAGTATTCCAACCATGATTTTTGATGAAGTTGATGTTGGTATTGGCGGCGGCGTGGCGGAAGTTGTAGGTAACTTGCTGAAGCAGCTGGGCGAGCAGCGACAAGTGTTGGTGATTACACACTTGCCGCAGGTGGCCGCGCTTGGTAAGCATCATTTGCGGGTAAGTAAGTCGCAAGCCTATGGTCAAACCTTAAGTACGATTGTGGCATTAAATGCTGCTAGCCGTATTGAGGAGGTTGCGCGAATGTTGGGCGGTATAGAGCTTACCGAAACAACAAGGCAGCATGCGAAAGAAATGTTGTTAGGGTAAGTTTAGCCTGTGCGTTGGCTGTAGTGAAAAGTTCGCCCTTTTAGTCCTTGCTCTCGCAAGGTTGTTTAGTGCAAACACCGTAAATAGTCAGTGAGTGGTCTTGCATGGTAAAGCCTAATTTTGCCGCAGCGCTTTCTTGTCTTTTCTCGATTTCTGGGTCGTAAAACTCCTCAACGCGACCACATTTAATACAGACGATGTGATCGTGGTGTCCGCCGCTGTTAAGCTCAAATACTGCTTTGCCACTTTCAAAGTGGTGTCTAATCAAGAGCCCAGCTTGCTCAAATTGTGTGAGTACGCGATATACCGTAGCCAAACCCACATCCTCACCAGCGTTAATCATGATTTTGTAGATGTCTTCGGCAGACAGGTGTCGGTCTTTGCTGTTTTCAAATAGGTTGAGCACCTTAAGTCTTGGTAAGGTGGCCTTTAGACCAGCATTTTTTAAATCTTTTTGATCTTGCATGATTTTGGAATATTCACAATTAATAAGGTGGATGTTTTGGCTTCAGTCGCTACGTGGTATATTAACGCCAATTCAAATTAAAGTCATGATATGCGTTATTTTTCTACGTTACGTTATCTAGTTGTTTTACTGGTTTTGCTTTGCTCTGCATGCGGCACGGCCGTCCCTAGCATTAAGCCGTATAAGCTGGATGTTCAGCAGGGTAATGTGGTCACCTCTAAAATGCTATTGCAACTGCGTCCAGGGATGACCAAGTCTCAAGTACGTTTTATTATGGGGACCCCGCTGATTCAAGACAGCTTCCATGGCAATCGCTGGGACTATGTGTATCAAATGCGTGAGGCTGGCAAGGTGACTGAGCAGCGCCGTGTGATTCTCGACTTTGAAAAAGACCTGTTAAAAACGGTGCGTGGTGACGTGATTCCTGCAGGAACTGCCGCACCTGAAGATGAGCGTGCAAATACTGGGACCCGCTTGGTCGAGCCGTATAAAAAGCCAGAAGAAAAAAGCTTAATGAATAAGTTGAAGTTCTGGGAAAAAGACGAAGCTGCACCGGCTAAAGAACCTGCTGTGAAGCCTGATGTTAAAAAAATACCGGAAACTAAAGCTTTGGAGCCTAAAGTAGAGGCTGCCGTTGCTGAATCGCGTGCAGTCTCAGATGCAGATGCTGCGCCATCTATGTTGGCGGTACCACTTGACGTGGCGGTGACTCCAGCAGTAGAAGCTTCTGCACAGGCCTCCATTGCTGTACCTGCTGCCGTGGTTACCGAAGTTAGCCCTGCTCCTGAGCCTGAGATGGTTAAGGCGCCCGTAGCTGAAGTCGCGGCTCCGGTTGCTCTGCCTCCAGTGGTCATGCCTGATGAGCATCCAGTGAATGCGATGCTTTATGAGTCTGCATCGGGCATGGTGTTTGATCGTAAGTTGCGCTCATTGCCAGAAGAGGTTGAGCCAGAAGCGGTAACTGCTGTTGCCGCGCCGCGCGTTGGCAACAAGGTTGCACCAACACCTCAAGACCTGCCGCCGGAGAGTGAGCCTAGCTTTTTTGATCGCATGTTGGAAAAGATTGGTTTTTAATCTTTTAAAGTAATTTAGTAGAAATTGATAGGTTTTTTGATATGGTAAATCCATTAAAGGTTGTAATTGCTGGTTGTTCAGGTCGTATGGGGCATGCTTTGTTGGAAGGCGTGTTTGCGGATGTTGAGTTGGTGCTGCATAGCGCGCTAGATCGTGCTGATAATGTTCATCTAGGCCGCGACGCGGGTGAGCAGTTTGGCCGTGTGTCAGGTGTGAAAGTGGTTTCAGATATTGACGTTGCGCTAAAGGGTGCGGACGTGCTGGTTGACTTTACCAGACCGGAAGCAAGCATGGCTTATTTGGCGGCATGTCAAAAGCATCGAGTAAAAATGATTATTGGTACGACTGGCTTCTCTGTCGAAGAAAGGCAGGTCATTGAGGCTGCTGCAAAGGATATTGCAATTGTATTCGCGCCCAATATGAGCGTAGGCGTGACCTTGTTGATTAATCTGGTTGAGCAGGCGGCCCGCGTGTTGAATGAGGGCTACGATATTGAAGTGGTGGAGATGCATCATCGTCATAAAGTGGATGCGCCATCTGGCACAGCTTTGCGTTTAGGTGAGGCGGCTGCGCTTGGGCTAGGTCAAGACCTAAAAGATTGTGCAGTATATGCACGTGAAGGTGTAACCGGTGAGCGCGAGGCAGGGAAAATCGGTTTTGCAACGATGCGTGGCGGTGATGTGGTTGGTGATCATACCGTGGTGCTTGCTGGTATTGGTGAGCGTGTAGAGCTTACGCATAAAGCGAGCAGTCGCGCTACCTTTGCGTTAGGTGCATTGCGGGCTGCTAAATATTTATCAGATAAAACATCTGGCCTGTACGATATGCGAGATGTATTAGGTTTGCGTTAGTCTCAGTAGAGATGTCGTTATCTAACCGTCACTTCTACATGGTTTTACTCAGCATACTCAGTGCTGTGTTTGTTTGGTCTGCCATTCATCCTGCTGATAGGTTGACATGGGTGCTGGAAGTGGCGCCCGTGCTGATTGTATTGCCTATACTGGTTTTTACTTACCACTCCTTTGTATTCACTCCGCTGGTTTATACGTTGATATTGATTCACGCACTCATCTTGTTGGTCGGCGGGCATTACACTTACGCAGAAGTGCCTTGGTTTAATTGGTTGCGCGACGCTTATGAGTTATCTCGTAACTATTACGATAGGGTTGGGCACTTTGTACAGGGGTTTGTGCCTGCTATGGTGGCGCGTGAAATCTTATTGCGAAAGTCTCCTTTGGTATCCGGTCGCTGGCTGTTTTTTATTGTGAGCTGTATTTGCCTTAGTATTAGTGCGGTTTACGAGTTTATTGAATGGTGGGTGGCAGCCTATGAGGGCGGTGCTGCAGATGCTTTTTTGGGCACGCAGGGCGATGTGTGGGATACCCAGTGGGATATGTTGATGGCGCTGGTGGGAGCGGTCGTTGCGCAAGTGTTTTTGGCAAAAATTCATGATCGGCAGATGACGAATGTGTCACGTTGACATTGATTAGTCGCTTTTTTTTCGCTATAATTCGTTAATTCTGAAACGGGAAGAGTATATACAGCTCCTCCCGTTTTGCACATCTGCCATCTGTTCATGATGGACTAAAGATTAGAAGTTTTTAATGTCGTAAATTTTAATTATCGTAAAACCGAGGAGTTATTGTGTCACAAAACCTGCCCGCCATACTTGTACTAGCAGATGGAACCGTGTTTCGTGGCATGTCGATCGGAGCTTCTGGGCATGCTGTAGCTGAAGTCGTGTTTAATACTTCGATGACAGGCTACCAAGAAATACTGACAGACCCATCTTATACCAAACAAATTGTTACGCTGACTTATCCGCACATTGGAAACTATGGCGTTAACAATGAAGACGTAGAGTCTGGCAAAGTGTATGCCAGTGGTTTGGTGATTAGGGATTTGCCATTAACACATAGTAACTTTAGAAACACCCAGTCTTTATCTGAATACCTAGTGACTAATAACGTGGTGGCGATTGCTGATATCGACACGCGTAAACTGACAAGAATCCTGCGTGAAAAAGGCGCACAAACTGGCGTAATCGTTGCTGGCGAGGCCGATGAAGCCACGGCGCTATCATTGGCAACACATGCAATCGCTGGTTTCCCTGGCTTGGCTGGTATGGATTTAGCCAAAGTTGTGAGCTGTGATAAACCTTATCAATTTACTGAAGCTGAGTGGGCGCTAGGTCAAGGCTTTACTAAAGCACCTGAAGAGCAATTCCATGTGGTTGCATTTGACTACGGTGTGAAACGTAATATTCTGCGCATGTTGGTTTCGCGCGGCTGTAAAGTAACTGTTTTACCTGCACAAGCAACAGCAGAAGAGGCGTTAGCGCTTAATCCTGATGGTGTGTTCTTATCAAACGGGCCTGGTGACCCGGAGCCATGTGATTATGCAATCTCTGCAATTAAAACGATTGTAGATAAAGGCATCCCTACTTTTGGTATCTGTTTAGGACATCAACTGCTGGCACTTGCTTCTGGCGCTAAGACGCTTAAAATGAAATTCGGCCATCATGGTGCAAACCATCCTGTGCAAGATGTTGAAACAAAACGTGTTTATATTACCAGCCAAAATCACGGTTTTGCAGCGGATGCCGCTACTTTGCCTGCAAATGTCAAAGTGACGCATGTGTCGTTGTTTGATGGCAGTTTGCAAGGAATGGCGCGTACAGATAAACCTGCATTTAGTTTTCAAGGTCACCCAGAGGCGAGCCCTGGCCCAACCGAAATGAGTTATCTGTTCGATAAGTTTATAGACTTAATGCGGGCGCAGTAAATGGAATTCATCCAGCTGTCTACTGTTGTTGAAGATGGCTTGGATATGAATCATCACGTAAATTTGCGTGTATTGATGCAAAATAAATTCGTTAAAAAGTAAATCTAATGGCAAAACGTACAGACATAAAATCAATTCTTATCATCGGTGCAGGTCCAATTGTAATTGGCCAGGCTTGTGAATTCGACTACTCAGGTGCACAGGCATGTAAAGCGCTGCGTGAAGAGGGTTACCGCGTTATTTTGGTTAACTCTAATCCGGCGACGATTATGACCGACCCTGAAATGGCTGACGCCACCTATATCGAGCCAGTAACTTGGCAAGTGGTTGAGAAGATTATTGAAAAAGAGCGTCCAGATGCCTTGCTGCCTACCATGGGCGGTCAAACTGCATTAAATTGCGCTTTAGATTTAGACAAGCACGGCGTGCTTGCTAAGTTTAACGTTGAGTTGATTGGTGCTTCAAAAGAGGCGATTGATAAAGCTGAAGATCGCCAAAAATTTAAAGAAGCCATGACCAAAATCGGTTTGGGTTCTGCGCGCTCTGCTATTGCGCACAGTATGGAAGAGGCTTTGCAAGTGCAGGCTAGTATTGGTTACCCTGCGATTATTCGCCCATCGTTCACGATGGGTGGTAGCGGCGGTGGCATCGCTTACAACCGTGAAGAGTTCATTACTATTTGTGAACGTGGTTTAGATGCGTCACCTACTAATGAACTGTTGATTGAAGAGTCTCTACTCGGTTGGAAAGAGTATGAGATGGAAGTGGTGCGTGACTCTGCTGATAACTGCATCATTATCTGTTCAATTGAAAACTTGGACCCAATGGGCGTGCATACCGGTGACTCTATCACTGTGGCGCCAGCACAAACATTGACCGATAAAGAATACCAAATCATGCGTAATGCCTCATTGGCTGTGTTGCGCGAAATCGGCGTGGATACTGGTGGTTCAAACGTGCAGTTTGCCATTAACCCAGACGATGGGCGTATGATTGTGATTGAGATGAACCCACGCGTATCGCGTTCATCAGCACTAGCTTCAAAAGCGACAGGTTTCCCAATTGCTAAAGTAGCCGCTAAATTGGCGGTAGGCTTTACATTGGATGAGTTGCGTAATGAAATTACTGGCGGTGCAACACCAGCGTCATTTGAGCCAAGTATTGATTACGTTGTAACTAAGATTCCTCGCTTTGCCTTCGAGAAGTTCCCACAAGCAGACTCTCGTTTAACCACGCAGATGAAATCTGTTGGTGAAGTGATGGCGATTGGCCGTACGTTCCAAGAGTCATTCCAAAAAGCGTTACGCGGTTTGGAAGTTGGTGTAGATGGTTTAGACGAAAAAACCACAGATTTAGATACAATCACCAAAGAAATTGGTGTACCAGGCCCTGAGCGTATTTGGTACGTAGGTGATGCATTTAGAATGGGATTGAGTGTTGATGAAGTATTTAATATTTCAAAAATAGACCCATGGTTCTTAGTGCAGTTAAAAGACATTATTGACCGTGAACAAGCGCTCAAAGGCAAACATATTGCTGATTTAGATAAAGCTGCTTTATTGCAATTAAAACGTCGTGGTTTTTCTGATAGACGCCTAGCTAGATTGCTAGACACAGATCAACATGCAGTGCGCGCGTACCGTCAAGCGTTAAGTGTGCGCCCGGTTTACAAGCGTGTAGATACCTGTGCTGCTGAGTTTTCAACCAACACAGCCTATATGTACTCTACATATGAAGAAGAGTGTGAGTCTAAGCCTACTGATAAAAAGAAAATCATGGTACTAGGTGGTGGTCCGAACCGTATTGGTCAAGGCATTGAGTTTGACTATTGCTGCGTACATGCTGCGTTTGCAATGCGTGAAGATGGTTACGAAACCATTATGGTGAACTGCAACCCTGAAACAGTTTCAACCGATTACGATACTTCTGACCGCTTGTATTTTGAACCAGTAACACTGGAAGACGTGTTGGAAATTGTTGCACTGGAAAAACCAGTAGGCGTGATTGTGCAATACGGTGGACAAACACCACTAAAACTAGCGCGTGATCTAGAAAAAGCGGGTGTCCCAATTATTGGTACGACACCAGATGCGATTGATAAAGCTGAAGACCGTGAACGTTTCCAGAAAATGTTGCAAGAATTAGGCTTAAAACAACCACCAAACCGTACAGCGAGAACGCCAGAAGAGGCAATTCGTTTGGCAATGGAAATTGGTTACCCATTAGTGGTGCGTCCTAGTTATGTACTAGGTGGCCGTGCGATGGAAATCGTACAAGAACAAAGCCAGCTAGAGCGCTATATGCGCGAAGCGGTTAAAGTTTCTAACGAGTCACCAGTATTGCTTGACCGTTTCTTGAATGATGCGCTGGAAGTCGACGTAGATGCATTGTCTGATGGCGAAGAAGTGATCATTGGCGGTATTATGGAACACGTTGAACAAGCCGGCGTGCACTCTGGTGACTCAGCATGTTCATTGCCACCTTATAGCTTATCTGCTGAGTTGCAAGATGAGTTACGTGTGCAAACCAAACAAATGGCAAAAGCCTTGGGTGTGGTTGGCTTAATGAATGTGCAGTTCGCAATTCAGGGTGAAACGGTCTACGTGCTGGAAGTAAATCCACGTGCATCACGTACTGTACCTTTTGTATCTAAAGCTTGCGGTTTGCAGTTAGCTAAAGTTGCAGCGCGCTGCATGGCGGGTCAATCGCTGGCGTCACAAAATGTGACACGAGAAATCATTCCACCATTTTACTCAGTAAAAGAAGCGGTATTCCCATTTATTAAATTCCCTGGTGTGGATACCATTCTAGGCCCTGAAATGAAGTCTACCGGTGAAGTGATGGGTGTAGGTAGTACGTTTGCTGAGGCGTTCTTAAAATCACAACTAGGTGCATCTACCAAGCTACCTGAAGGCGGCCGCGCTTTTATTAGCGTACGTAAAGAAGACTATTTAAAAGTAGTGGAAATCGGGCAGCAACTGCATCAACTAGGATTTGAGTTGGTTGCAACTAAAGGTACAGCAGCAGCGTTAGCTGAACATGGCTTGAAGGTGCAGGCTGTGAATAAGGTTGCTGAAGGCCGTCCACATATCGTTGATATGATTAAGAATAACGATATTAGCTTTATTGTGAATGTGACTGAAGACAAGCGTGCGGTTGCTGACTCATACGAGATTCGTCGTTCTGCATTACAAAATAAAGTGACCTACTACACAACTATTGCTGGTGCTAAAGCTGCGTGCATTGGTATGGCGCATATGCAAGAGATACAAGTAGAGTCATTACAGAACTTGCATAAGCAATTAAGCTAAAATAAACTAAAGCTAGTTTATCTATAATTTATTTTATTTCTGGAACCACGCTCATGTGAGTGTGGTTTCTTTTTTATTTGAGGGTGTAATATGGCATTAAGTCAATTTCCAGTAACTGTTCGTGGTGCAGAATTGTTAAAAGAGGAATTACAGCGCCTGCGTGGTGTTGATCGTCCTAATATTATTCAGGCAATTGCTGAGGCGCGTGCGCAAGGTGACTTGTCTGAAAATGCAGAGTATGAGTCAGCAAAAGAGCGTCAAAGTTTCATTGAAGGCCGCATTGCTGAGTTAGAGGCAAAGCTATCGAATTTGCAAATTATTGATCCGCAAACACTGAATGCAGAAGGGCGTATCGTATTTGGCGCTACTGTGAATATTGAAGATTTGGATTCAGGCGACAATAAAACTTATCAAATCGTGGGTGAAGATGAAGCTGATATTAAAAATGGTAAGATTTCTGTCAGCTCGCCAATTGCACGTGGCTTGATTGGTAAATCTGCCGGTGATATTGCTGAGGTTTCAGCACCAGGCGGCGTTAGAGAGTATGAAGTTCTTGATGTACTGTATATCTAAATAAGGTGATGACAATGGCTTCCCGACTATCTTTGATTCTGATTGCGTTGTGGGCTGGTGCATTGTGGAGCACTGGCGTAAGTGCGTATGTGCTGTTTGATGCACTGCAAGATAAACAGTTAGCGGGTAGTCTTGCCGGTAAGTTATTTAATGTGGTGACTTACATTGGCTTAGCCAGTGCGTTTTACTTGTTGATTCATCGCCTAGCGCAGTTTGGCACAGTAGCTTTGAAGCAATCATACTTTTGGGCTGTTTTTGTGATGCTGCTATTGGTGTTGGCCGGTCATTTTGGTATTCAACCAATTTTAGAGGGCTTAAAATCACAAGCCTTTCCAGCCGACGTGATGCAAAGTGTATTTGCAGACAGGTTTAGAAACTGGCATGGTGTTGCCAGTTTAGCTTATGTTTTTGAATGCGTGCTCGCGGTTGTGATGGTGCTTAAAGCGCGTTAGTGTTTAGTCGCCAGCAACAGTCAATAATTCGGCCTGGTGATTAAACGCAGGCCGAATGTTTTTAAAGCTTAGGAATGACTACTTTGGCACTTTCTTTTACAGTGCTGCTCGCTCTGTAAAATACCAATTGTTTTCCAATGTGATGCACTGCAATAGCATTGGTAAGTTTGCAGATTTCATCAAACATGGCTTTGCGTGCCACGCGGTCATCTCCTGCTACCTGTACTTTAATGAGTTCATGAACGTTTAAGTTAAGCTCGATTTCTTTAACTACATTTTCCGTTAAACCATTGTTGCCTATCATGACAACAGGGTTTAAGCTATGAGCAAGGCCTCGTAGGTGTGCGATTTGTTTAGTACTTAGTTTCATATTTTTTAACAGAATTAATTAGTTAACTATTTTAACACGAAGCAATGTTTATTTGATGGCAAAGTATCAACGATGAAACCTACACGTACCAGTAAAGCTTGGATGCAAGAGCATTTAAACGACCCTTATGTAAAACTCGCACAAAAAGATGGCTATCGTGCGCGTGCTGCATATAAATTAATGGAAATTGACGATAAAGACAAACTAATCAAGCCTGGCATGACTATCGTGGATTTGGGCTCTGCGCCCGGTAGCTGGTCGCAAGTGGCGGTTCAGCGTTTAAAAGGTCAAGGTAAAGTAATCGCGCTTGATATTTTAGAGATGACGCCTGTTGCTGGCGTAACATTTTTGCAAGGTGACTTTCGTGAAGATGCGGTGCTTAAATTATTGGAACAAACCTTAAATAATGTGCAAGTAGACCTTGTAATTGCAGATATGGCCCCCAATATCAGTGGAGTAAAGGATGTTGACCAAGCCGGTGCTGCCTATTTAACGGAGTTGGCACTGGATTTTAGTAAAGAATGGTTGAAACCAAGTGGAAACTTTCTGGTCAAGGTATTTATCGGGGCTGGCTTCGAGGAAATCTTGCAAACTATGCGTCAAATGTTTGATAAAGTCGTGACGCGTAAACCTAAGGCGTCACGTGATAGAAGCAGTGAAGTTTATTTGCTAGGAATAGGTCGTAAACCTTAAAAAATTGGGTTAAACTGCTTTTGTAAGATCTAAAATGCTTAAGAAGTTTTAAGCGTGATTGTTGTTGATAAAGGATAAAGATTTTGAACAACGTGTTTAAGAATGTCGCTATTTGGATAGCAATCGGCATGATACTTGTGGCGGTATTTAACTTGTCCGGCGTTAAGGGTAACGCGGACAACCAAATCGTATATTCGCAATTTATTCAAGATGTTAAGGGTGGTCGTATTGCCAAGGTGCAGATTGATGGTCGAGTACTGCACGGCACAACTCAAGATGGTAAGAAGTTCAATACGTATGCACCTTCTGACCCATGGTTAGTGTCTGACCTACTTAAATATAATGTTGCTGTAGAGTCAAAACCAGAAGAAGAGCAATCATTGCTCATGAGCATTTTTGTCTCATGGTTCCCGATGATTTTATTGATCGGCGTGTGGATTTTCTTTATGCGTCAAATGCAAGGTGGCGGCAAAGGTGGCGGTCCATTTTCATTTGGTAAAAGCAAGGCACGTCAGTTAGATGAAGGTAACAACCATACTACTTTTGCTGATGTGGCAGGTTGCGATGAAGCTAAAGAGGAAGTATCTGAATTAGTGGAGTTTTTACGTGATCCATCTAAGTTCCAGAAACTAGGTGGCCGTATCCCACGTGGTGTGTTGATGGTAGGCCCTCCAGGTACAGGTAAAACATTGCTGGCACGTGCGATTGCAGGTGAGGCTAAGGTTCCATTTTTTACAATTTCAGGGTCTGATTTTGTAGAAATGTTTGTGGGTGTTGGTGCTTCACGTGTGCGTGATATGTTTGAAAACGCTAAAAAGAATGCACCTTGCATTATTTTTATTGATGAAATTGATGCGGTAGGTCGTAGCCGTGGTGCAGGTACTGGCGGTGGTAACGATGAGCGTGAGCAAACACTTAACCAAATGTTGGTTGAAATGGATGGCTTTGAGGCTAACTCAGGCGTGATTGTGATTGCGGCCACTAACCGTGCTGATGTGTTGGACAAAGCATTGTTGCGTCCTGGCCGTTTTGACCGTCAAGTGATGGTAGGCTTGCCTGATATTAAAGGTCGTGAGCAGATTTTACTTGTACATATGCGTAAAGTGCCGATTGATCCTGATGTTAAAGCGGATATCTTGGCACGTGGTACGCCTGGTTTCAGCGGTGCGGATTTAGCAAACCTTGTGAACGAATCTGCATTGTTTGCAGCACGCCGTAACAAGCGCACTGTGGATATGCAGGACTTTGAAGATGCTAAGGACAAGATTTTCATGGGTCCTGAGCGTAAGTCTATGGTGATGCGTGAAGATGAGCGTCGCAATACTGCATATCACGAATCTGGCCATGCAGTAGTAGCTAAATTGCTACCCAAAGCTGACCCTGTGCATAAGGTAACGATTATGCCGCGTGGTTGGGCACTAGGTTTAACATGGCAGTTGCCAGAGTTTGATCGTATCAGCAACTACAAAGACAAGATGCTGGAAGAGATTTCTATTTTGTTTGGTGGCCGTATTGCAGAAGAAATCTTTATGCATCAGATGTCAACCGGTGCATCAAACGATTTTGAACGTGCGACAAAATTGGCAAGAGACATGGTGACGCGTTATGGTATGAGTGATGCATTGGGTACCATGGTATATACCGGTAGTGAGCAGGATTCATTCTTTGGCAGTATGAGTTCTAAAACGGTTTCGGAAGCTACGCAGCAAAAGGTTGATGCTGAGATTCGTCGCATCTTGGATGAGCAATATGGTATCGCTCGTCGTTTACTAGAAGATAACCGCGACAAAGTTGAAGCAATGACTGCTGCTTTGTTAGAGTATGAAACCATAGATGCTGATCAGATTAATGACATTATGGCTGGCAATCCAGTGCGTGAACCTAAGCCTAGACAGGCAACGGTACCACCGGCAGCTGGTTCATCAAACTCTGGGTCAAGTCCGACAGCAGCTGGCGAACCACAGCACTCTGCAAATACTTAAATTGATTAAGTGATGTTCAAAAAAGGCTAGCGCAAACTAGCCTTTTTTATTGCCAAAAATCGCGCATGATTCCAGGTGATTTGATGCATGCTCGGGTAGGTGTCTCAAGATTAGCCTGTATCTCCTAACGACTTTTAAACGGATTTAGTATAATTAACATATGCAGACTCAATATCTATTTAATTGCGGTAAATTTCAGCTTAACTTAAATCGCCCCCATGTCATGGGTATCGTCAATGTGACACCAGACTCATTTTCTGATGGCGGCAAGTACACTAGTACGGATTTAGCAGTAGCGCATGGGTTAGAGTTGATCGCAGAAGGCGCCGATATTTTAGATATCGGCGGTGAATCCACTAGGCCAGGTGCTGAGCCCGTGAGCCTTGATGAAGAACTAAGGCGTGTGATTCCAGTGATTGAGGCTTTGCGCGCAGTTTCCACCGTGCCGTTATCGATTGATACTTATAAGCCAGAGGTTATGCGTCAGGCGATTGCGGCGGGTATTGATATTGTGAACGATGTGCGTGCGTTACAAGAAGAGCAAGCTGTTCAAATCGTCGCGAATAGTAATGTGGGCGTGTGTTTGATGCATATGCAGGGTATGCCGCAAACTATGCAGCTCGCGCCTAGTTACCAAGATGTGGTTGCCGAAGTGAAGCAGTTTTTAATCGAGCGCATGCAGGTGGTAATGTCTGCTGGCATCGCACAAGAGCGCATCGTGTTAGATCCTGGTTTTGGCTTTGGCAAAACAACTGCGCATAATATTGCGTTGATACAGCACTTGGGCGAAATTGGTGAGCTTGGGCCTTTACTGGTTGGTTTATCTCGCAAGGCGGTTTTGGGGAGAATCGCCGGTGGCGATGAGCAGCAGCGCTTGCACGCAGGATTAGCTGCATCGGTCATATCGGCTATGAAGGGTGCAAAAATTGTACGTGTGCACGACGTTAAGGCAACGGTAGATGCACTAAAAGTAGTGACGGCAGTACTACCTGTTTAGCTTGCCTGAGTATAGGCTGCTAGTGAACATAAGATTGTAATTAAACGCTTGAAAGAAACATGAATGAGTAAAAAATACTTTGGTACAGATGGAATTCGTGGTCGTGTCGGGGATGCACCGATTACCCCAGAATTTGTGATGCGTTTAGGTTATGCGGCAGGACGCGTGTTGACCAGTATTGATAGCAACTTGGCCAAAGGCGCACACCCTGCAGTGTTAATTGGCAAAGATACGCGTATTTCTGGCTATATGTTGGAAGCCGCGCTGGAAGCTGGCTTATCAGCTGCTGGCGTAGATGTTTTGCTAACCGGCCCGATGCCAACACCGGCGGTTGCGTATTTGACACGAGCCTTGCGTGCGCAGGCTGGTATTGTGATTTCTGCATCACATAACCCTTATTATGACAACGGCATTAAGTTTTTCTCAAGCTTGGGTACTAAGTTGCCGGATGAGGTTGAGCATGCCATTGAAGCTGCGCTAGATGAGCCGATGCACGTGATGGAATCTGCAAAGTTAGGTAAAGCGCGTCGTATTGATGATGCAGCAGGGCGTTATGTTGAGTTCTGTAAAAGTACTTTCCCCAATCATTTAGATTTGCGTGGATTAAAAATTGTGTTGGACTGCGCGCATGGCGCTACCTATCATGTGGCGCCACCAGTATTTCATGAGTTAGGCGCAGAGATTGTGGTCATTGGTAACCAACCGGATGGCTTGAATATCAATGAACAAGTTGGCTCTACGCACCCGCAAGCGTTACAAAAAGCGGTGGTGGAGCATCAGGCAGATTTAGGCATCGCTTTTGATGGAGATGGCGACCGTGTGATGATGGTTGATCATACCGGCCGATTGTTAGACGGCGACCAACTGCTTTACATCATTGCCGCTGCGCGTCAGCAGGCAGGTGTTTTACAGGGCGGCGTAGCAGGGACGCTGATGACCAATTTAGCGTTGGAGCATAAGCTTGCAGCGATGAATATTCCTTTTGCTCGTGCCAAGGTAGGAGATCGCTACGTGCTTGAATTATTGAATCAAAATCATTGGCAATTAGGTGGCGAAAACTCAGGCCATATTCTAACGCTGGACAAGCATAGTAGCGGTGATGGCATTATTGCTGCGCTGCAAGTGCTGCATGCGGTGATTCAAAGTGGCAAAACCTTAAGTGAGTTGGGTGCAGATTTAACACTGTATCCGCAGGTGTTAATTAATGTCACCACTAAGCATAAGGTTGATTTGAACACCCCCTTGATTCAAGCCGCGGTTAAGCAGGCTGAGGCAGAGTTGAAAGACTCAGGACGAGTGTTGCTCAGAGCCTCTGGTACTGAGCCAAAAATCCGCGTGATGGTGGAAGGTGAAAATCAATCACAAGTCACTACATTGGCGCAAAGCATTGCAGATGTAGTTAAGCAGGTTGCGTCTTAAAGCGTTAAGGCTCCTCAGGTGGTGTAGTGCACCTATTAGCGTTATAAACTGCTTTGCAGCCATGCTGATTGGCTGTGTATCTCAATAGGCTTGTTGGGTTGAACATTCAATGTGTTGAGTGTTCGATTCAACAAAGCTTCATCTCATTTTCATCAATTGTTCACATTGCAGTGACAAGCTAACTCCACTTTAACTAAATATTGGAGGTGAATGATGACATCTAAAACACGTTTATATTTGCACCGCATGCATCAGTTAGATAGCAATGTCTGCGTGGCAGTTAACCATACCAGTCGCTACCGTTTGGTACGTGATAGCTTTAGATTAGCGAGTCGGCTGGGTGATGGCGTATTTTGGTACGTACTGATGGCAACAGTATTGCTGGTGTATGGCAGCGATGGAGTAGTGCCAGTATTGCACATGGGCTTGGCTGGGCTGTCTGGCACTTTGCTCTATAAGTGGTTGAAAGGGAAAACTCTGCGTCCACGCCCTTATGAAGTAAGGCAAGATATATGGTTAACAGGTACGCCTCTTGATAAATTTAGCTTTCCATCAGGTCATACCTTGCACGCAGTGGTATTTAGCATGGTGGCTTTAAGTTATTATCCGCAACTAGCTTTTGTACTGGTGCCGTTTACAATGATGGTAGCGCTGTCTCGCGTGGTGTTGGGCTTGCACTATCCAAGTGATGTGTTGGCAGGTGCGTTGATCGGTGCGTCAATCGCTGGCTTGTCTTTCTTAATGGTATAAATACTAACGTAGTAGTGTTAAGCGTGCGATGCGCTTACACTAAATCTTTTGCTGTGCAGTTATTAGTGTTTAGGATGTGTGAAGTATTGCACCGGCTGTGGGTGCATATGCTGCAAATGATTTAAGCACTGTTCACGCCAGTGTTCTAATTGCTCCATAGTGATATTCTTTAACTCAGCTTCAAATGCGGGTTGATTCCCGTCTAATACTTCCCCGATGTCTGCCAACGCAATTTGCGTTTTGGAGATGTAGTACACAAAATTCTGGCTAAGGCCGCGGTCAACTAACCGTGCAAACCTGTGAATAAGCTGCGGTAGTCTAATTAGCCTTAATAGACCATCCCCTAATGCAAGACGCTTAAGTGCATTGCTGGTGATATCTTCTGCACAATTAAAATGATTGCTGATAAATTGAGTAATGGTTATGCGGTGTTTGCTCAGCAAACGATGTGGTGAGGTTTGGATCAGAGGCGTTAGGTATGCATCCATAGCCCATTCTGAGGTGATATGGGTGAACATTGTGCTTTTAAACCACATAGCCTCATGTGCTGGTACAAAATGATTGTGCGCAATTACGTCTATATATAGATGGCTGGCGTAACCAATGGCAATCGCTATTTCTTCATCAGAATTTGCTGCATCAAGTAGTTGATGCGCACTTTTCCAAGCATGGGTATTGTTAAACGGTTGGCTCACTAGCGCTAAGTCAGGAATACATGCCCCTGCCATGACTAAATCAGGGAATTTTTTGATAGCTCTTTGCAACTTAGGGTCTAGCAACGGCATGGCCCATAACAAGGATTGTGCAAAGTAGAGATGAGTCATCAGCCCCCATGCGTTTGCATCAGCTGAGTACATGCAGCATGGCAACCACCAGTAATATTGTTTGATTAGCTTAGGTACTTGCATGCGAGCTACTGTGCCAGTGCGATATTAAATAAAAATGACAATACGATGATGTTTTATGGAAAACGCTTATTGCCAGTACTGGGGTGTTATTCAGTTGTTGTGCTGAAATTACGTGATTTTTATTTCATTAAACTGTCATATAGCATGTTTATATTGTTGATAACGGATTGAATTTATTAACAGATGAGTGAATAACACGCATGAAAATACTATTTATATCTGATGTATATTTCCCACGTATTAATGGCGTTTCAACTTCGATTAGAACTTTTGTCGAACAGATGCAAGGCCTTGGCCATGAGGTGCATTTGATTGCGCCAGACTACGGCATTACCACTCAAGACGAGTCATGGGTTAAGCGCATTCCGGCGCGTAGTATTTATTTTGATCCAGAGGATAAACTCATGAAGTATGGAGAGGTGATACAGCGTTTGCCAGGGCTGCGTCGCGAAAGGTATGACATCGTGCATATCCATACCCCGTTTGTTGCACATTATGTAGGGTTAAAGTTGGCGCGTGAGTTAAATGTGCCATGTGTAGAAACCTACCATACGTTCTTTGAAGATTATCTACATCATTATTTACCGTGGATTCCTAAGTCAATGGCGCGCGGTATTGCCAGAATGATCTCTAAGCGCCAATGCAATGCGGTTGATGCGATTGTGGCACCGTCGCAGCCCATGCTGGATGTTTTGCGAGGCTACGGGGTGAATGTGAGTGCGGAAGTGGTGCCTACCGGCCTGCAAATGCATAGCTTTAAAGCTGCGGATGGTAAAGCGTTCAGACAAAAATATGAAATACCTTTAGAGCGGCCCATGTTGTTATATGTAGGCCGTGTTGCATTTGAGAAGAATATTGCTTTCTTACTGGAAATGCTAAAAGTATTGGTACAAGACGTGCCAGATGTACTGCTAGTGATTACTGGCGAGGGCCCTGCTGAGACTAGCTTGCATCGGTTAACCCAAGAGTTGGGGCTTGCACATAACGTGCAGTTTATTGGCTACTTAAATCGTGAGCTGGAACTCAATGACTGTTATCAGGCGGCTGATGTGTTTGTGTTCGCTTCAAAAAGTGAAACACAGGGTTTGGTCTTGCTCGAGGCCATGGCACAAGGCACACCGGTGGTGGCCATTGCCGAGCTTGGTACCGCCTCAATATTGGTAGATGGGCAAGGGGCGTTGATTGCGCCAGATCACGCTGCGGGCTTTTCTGACAAAGTGAAACATTTGTTAATGTACCCAGAAGAGCGCTTTGAGCTTGGAGTGCGTGCCAGGTCTTATGTGCTTGCTAAGTGGACGGCATCTATACAGGCTGAGCGCATGGTGCAGTTTTATGGTGCGTTAATTAGTGCGCGGCCTGCTGTCGATGGTGCGTATGTGTCAATTGCCTAATTACAGCGGTACTAACTGCATCTGTACATGGAAATTGCGTTATTTTCAATTAAGAATGGATGAAAGCGGATGATACGAACGTAATCTCTTTTATACTGTTAAGCAACACAATCAATAAAGTTATTGCTTAATTATGGAAATAGAATCTAACGCCACGCCCAAGACCATCTATCTAAAGGACTATACGCCTGCGCCGTATCGGGTAGGGCATGTAAACCTCTCATTTGCATTGTTTGAAGACAAAACAATTGTGAAATCAGAGGTGCAATATATTAAAAGCCCAGATGCCGTTGCTAGTGACTTGGTTTTAAATGGACAAGATCAAGTCATTACCGCTGTAGAGATGGATGGCATTGCATTTGATGGCTATACCATTACCGAGCATCAAATGACCATCAAAGATGCCGGTGAGAAATTCACCCTAAGCATTACCTCTGAGATCGACCCTGCATCCAACACCGCGCTTGAGGGTTTGTATAAATCCCAAGGCAGTTACTGCACGCAATGTGAGGCAGAAGGTTTCCGCCGCATTACTTACTTTCAAGATCGACCAGATGTGTTGAGCACGTTCTCAGTACGTATTGAGGGGGATAAAAATAAGTACCCCGTGCTGCTATCTAATGGCAACTTAGTAGATGCCGGTGATCTTGATCATGGGCGCCATTTTACGGCTTGGAGTGATCCATTTCCTAAGCCTTGTTACCTGTTTGCGCTAGTGGCTGGTAATTTGGTTCGTATTGAAGACTCGTTCCAAACCATGTCTGGGCGTAAGGTGGCTTTGCATATCTATGTGCGTGCCGGTGATGAGCAGCAGTGCGACCACGCTATGCAGTCGCTTAAAAAAGCCATGCAGTGGGATGAAGAAAAGTATGGTCGTGAATATCAGCTCGATTTGTTTAATATTGTCGCCGTGAGTGATTTTAATATGGGGGCGATGGAAAACACATCACTCAATATTTTTAACACGAAGTTAGTGCTAGCTCACCAGGAGACGGCGACTGATACTGACTTTGATAGTGTGGAAGCTGTAATCGGCCATGAGTATTTCCATAACTGGACTGGCAACCGAGTCACCTGTCGTGATTGGTTTCAGCTATCACTCAAAGAAGGCTTAACCGTATTCAGAGACCAAGAGTTTAGTGCGGATATGAGCTCGCGCGCGGTGAAACGGATTGATGATGTGGATCAATTACGCCGTCTGCAGTTTTCAGAGGATGCTAGTCCTCTGGCGCATGCCGTGCAGCCCGATAACTTTATCGAGATCAGCAACTTCTATACTACGACTGTGTATGAAAAGGGCGCCGAGCTTATCCGCATGCAGCATACTTTGCTGGGGCAGGATACCTATCGTAAAGCAACTGACCTATATTTCGAGCGTTATGACGGGCATGCTGTTACTTGTAATGATTTTGTGCAGTGCATGGCAGATGCCTCTGGGCGTGACATGTCACAATTCTTCTTGTGGTACAAACAAGCGGGCACCCCAACATTAAAAGCCTCTGGTCAATATAACGCAGCGCAGCAGCAATTTACCTTAAGCTTGACGCAATCACAGCCTGATACCGCCGGCCAAGCCGATAAAAAACCGTTACACATTCCTGTTGCAGTTGGGCTGCTAGATGAGCAGGGCAATGAAACGCATGCAACACAGATACTGGAAATGACTGCGCGCGAGCAGAGCTTCACATTTGATCATGTAGCGTCACGCCCTGTGCCTTCTATCTTACGTGGTTTTTCTGCGCCGGTGAAACTAACAACAGACTTAAGTGATGACGACCTGCGCTTGCTGCAACTGAAAGACACCGACGGTTTTAATAAATGGGAGTCTGGCCAAACCCTTGCCTTACGCAACATTGAACGTGTGATGGCTGACAGCGAGGCTGATATCTCGCAATTTGTAGATGATTTTGGCATTGTGATAGATCAAGCCATCGCTGGTACAGGGGATAAAGCCTTGTTTTCAAGAGCGCTTACCTTACCAACGATAGCTGTGATTGCGCAAACACAAACCGTGATTGACCCTGCAGCGATAGACCAAGCGCGCACTCATATCCTTAAAAGCATTAAGCGCGCACACAAAGATGCTTTAGCACGTTTATATGATGACAATGTAAACACCGGTGCGTTTTCAGTATCACCTGCGGCCATGGGGCGCCGGGCACTGCAAAACATAGCGCTTGAATTACTCACCGTGACCAACGGTACCGGCTGTGCCGCTCGAGCCAAAGCGCACTATGATGGCGCTAATAATATGACCAATCGTGTTGCGGCACTGGCTTGCCTGACGGATAGTACGCAGCCTGAACGTGAGTTAGTGTTTGCTGACTTCTATGAGCGCTTTAAATCGTATCAACTGGTCGTTGATAAATGGTTTACGCTGCAAGCAATGGCGAACAGATCGGTCATTTTTGATGACTTTGCAAAACTGCGTCAGCATCATGAGTTTAATATTAAAAATCCAAATCGCGTGCGTTCACTTTACTCTGCTTTTGCGCTCAATAATCCTGTACAGTTCCATCACCCTAGCGGGCAAGGCTATGCTATCTTGAGGGATGCCATTATTGAATTAAATGCGATTAATCCGCAAATTGCCTCACGTTTGGTAACGCCGTTACGTGAATGGAAGCGTTACACGCCAGTACTGCAAACGCAGATGCAGGATGCCTTACAAGCGATTATGAACACCCCGAACCTATCCAATGATGTGTTCGAGTTAGTGAGTAAAAGTTTGAAGGGCTAGGGTGACTTGCTATGTTGATATATTGTCTAGTGTTCTGAACATTACCAATGCATCAACATAACCTGCAGAAGGGTGGTTAAACGCTTTTGGTAGTTTTCCCACGATTTCAAAACCTTGAGATTGCCACAACCCCACTGCGCGATGATTGGTGCTAACTACAAAATTGAATTGCATCGCAAGATAGCCTGCTGACTGTGCATACTCAATCGAGTGTTGGCACATGGTGCGTGCCACTCCTCTGCCAGTCGCGTGCGCTGAGGTCATATAGCCGCAATTGCAAACGTGGCTACCACCGCCCGATTGATTGGTACGTATGTAATAAGTACCTAGAATCTCGCCATCATTTTCTGCGATGAAGGTGGTTTTGTCAGCTCCTAGCCAGTAGTCTAGCGCATCGCCTCGACCCATTGTTGAATCTAAAGCATAGGTTTCACCTGCCCTGATAATGGGTTCAATAATTGCCCAAATGGCGGGGCGGTCTTCATCGGTCGCAAGACGAATTTTCATACACTACCTAATTAATGCGCTAAGTTTTAAAAGGTGAAATCGGATAACTATCGAATTATAGGTAATGTATCAGCCTGAGAGCATGTTCATTGCTTTAACATTTGACGCCACCCAAACAATAAAAGCCAACGATGTTGGCTTTTATTGTTTGGGTGGACAAGCTAACAGCTGAGATTAAATATTAGCCGAACTTGCCTGTAATGTAGTCTTCAGTTTCTTTACGTGAAGGGCGGGTGAAAATGCGATCAGTCTCGCCATGTTCAATTAGCTCACCTAAGTACATATACGCTGTGTAGTCAGAAACCCGGGCTGCTTGTTGCATGTTGTGAGTCACTACTAGAATCGTTAGCTTATTACGTAACTCACTCATCAGTTCTTCAATATTTGCTGTGGCAATTGGGTCAAGCGCTGACGTCGGTTCGTCAAACAGCATGATTTCAGGGTCGGTTGCCAAGGCGCGCGCAATACATAAACGTTGTTGCTGACCACCAGATAAGTTAAAAGCCAAGTCTTGCAGACGGTCCTTTACCTCATTCCAAAGCGCAGCGCCTTTTAACGCTTCTTCTACCTTGTCATCCACAACGCGACGGTTCTTTTCGCCACGTACACGTAAACCGTAAGCTACGTTTTCGTAAATCGATTTTGGAAATGGATTTGGCTTCTGAAACACCATGCTAATACGCATACGCACTTCAATCGGGTCTACATTTTTTTCTAAAATGTTTGTGTCATCCGGATGCATGATAATTTGACCGTCGTATTTATTGCCGGGGTACAAATCATGCATACGATTAAAGCAGCGTAAAAATGTAGATTTACCGCAACCAGAAGGTCCAATCAGTGCCGTGATTTTATTTTCATACAAAGGCATTGAAACATTTTTAACCGCGTTGTGACCACCGTTATAAAAAAAACTGAGATTGCGTGCTTCAGCTTTTACTGGTGTAGTTGTCGTCATCATGAGAATTTAGATTCCTGTTGATAGATATATAGAGATAAGCCGTGAATTACCATTTAATGTTTTTACGCATTTTGTAACGCATTCTGATGGCAAAGCCGTTCATGATTAGGGTTACTAAAATGATGATGACACCAGCCGCTGCCGCGTTCACATGGAATGCTTCGCTTGGGCGAGATAACCAGCTAAACATTTGAATCGGCAATACCGTGAAGCCAGATGATAGCCATTCAAAGTTAAGGAATGGTGCACTGGTTGTCACTGGCGATGGCGGTAAGAATGCGATGAAGGTTAATGCGCCAATAGTAATGATTGGTGCAGTTTCACCAATGGCACGCGCCATGCCGATAATGACGCCAGTCAAAATGCCACCGAAAGAGTATTTGATCACATGGTCATACACCACTTGCCATTTGGTTGCGCCCACTGCGTAAGCCGCCTCGCGAATCGCAATTGGGATGCTGCGGATTGATTCACGTGTTGCAACAATCACAACTGGCAATATCAGTAAGCCTAGCGTCAGGCCTGCGGTGACTATGCTTTGACCTAGATCTAAAATGTACACAAATAAGCCCAGTGCCAGCAAGCCGTAAATAATAGAAGGTACAGCCGCTAAGTTAGAAACGTTAATCTCGATAAGATCCGAAAACCAGTTTTTAGGTGCGTACTCTTCTAAATAGATGGCAGCCATTACGCCTACTGGTACTGCTGATAAGAACGTGACTAACATCACGAGAGATGACCCCACCAGTGCTGACAGCAAACCAGCACTAGCAGCACGGCGTGATGGAAAGTCTGTGTAAAAGCTTAAAGATAATAACTTAGGATAACCTTGAATGATTAAGTCAATAAACAGGGTTAGTAACGTAATCAGGCCAACCATTAGACACAGCAAGCCAATGATGGAGAATATATAGTCATTGAGCTTGTGCCGATGAATCATGGCACGCACTTCGTCTAAATTTTTATTGATATGATTTGTGGATGGATTGTTCATTTTAGTATCTCTCGCTATATTTCTTGCGTGTGATGTGGCCGATAATGTTGAGCGTTAGTGTCATCAACATCAGCACCAAGCCTGCAGCAAAGATACTTTGATAACCTATGCTGCCATGCGGTAAATCACCCATTGCAACTTGCACAATGTAAGCGGTAATGGTGGCCGCTGCATCCATTGGGTTAAATGTCAGGTTAGGTTGCTGACCTGCTGCAATGGCTACCACCATAGTTTCACCAATAGCACGCGATATACCTAAAATATAAGCGGCCACAATGCCTGAAATGGCAGCTGGCGTTACCACTCTAATCGCTGTTTGAAAGCGTGTTGCACCCATTGCATAAGAGCCTTCGCGCATGCTCATCGGTACTGCGCGCATCGCATCTTCTGAGAGCGATGCAATGTAAGGAATAATCATAATGCCAATCACAATGCCCGAGCTCAGCATGTTAAAGGTTGGCAACTCTGGCATGATTTTTTGTAATAGTGGAGTAATAAACAGTAACGCAAAAAAACCAAACACAATGGTTGGTACACCAGCGAGTAACTCTAGCACTGGTTTTACTGTTTCACGCACCCTGTGCGTTGCAAACTCAGACAGATAAATGGCGCTAATCGTACCAATCGGCACAGCAATCACTAATGCCACACCTGTCACAGTTAATGTGCCAGAAACTAAAGGCAATATGCCATAACGTGGGTTTTCAAATAATGGGGTCCAGACCGTGTCGGTTAAAAAGTCGGACAAAGATACATACTCAAAAAAACCGTAAGACTCATACAACAAAATGCCAATAATGGCCGCGGTTGTTAATACCGCAGACAATGCCGCCAGCATCAAAATAAACTCAATCACTCGCTCTTTTAAGTGGCGGGTGAAGTTCTTTGATAAGCGAGCGCTAATTTGAGGGGTTAATGATTTATTTAACACTTGAGTTGCCGTATTCACGTTATATATACCAGCTTGTTGTCATGGTTGGTAAAAGACACTTGTAAGAAAAGCAGTCATTATTGTGCTTTCAAACAAGTGTCAGTTAAACATACTACTTAATACGCGTTAGCAATTCTTCAATTTTTACACCAACTTCAGGTTTACCACCAAAGCCAGTACCTGGTTTAAGTGCTTTCCAGTGAGTAATCACTGCTTTTTGCTCTTTTGCAGGTAACGCAACGTATTTTACTTCTTCAATCAACGGTTTGCTATTTTCAAGGTAATAGTTAACAAATGCTTTAACTTCTGGCTTGAACGCAGCTGCTGTTGCATTAACGTAGATGAAAATAGGGCGAGCCAATGGTTGATAAGTACCATCTTCAATCGTTGCTTTTGAAGGCAATACGCCTGGTTTACCTGGTTTATCAACAATTGAAACCGCTGTTAACTTGTCTTGATTCTCTTCATAGTAAGCATAACCGAAGTAAGCAAGACCACCTTTGTCACCTACAACGCCTTTAACTAAGACGTTATCATCTTCTGATGCAGTAAAGTCACCACGGCTTGATTTTGCTTTACCAACAATTGCTTCTGTAAAATAGTCAAAAGTACCTGAGTCAGCACCTGGGCCAAATAGTTTAACTGGCGTGTTTGGCCATGCTGGGTTTACTTGATTCCAAGTTTTTACTTTACCTTGCGCTGCAGGTTCCCATAATTTTTTAAGTTCTGCAGTGGTCATTTTCTTAGCAAAATCGTTAGCTGGGTTAATTACCACAGTTAACGCATCATAAGCCACTGGTAACTCAATAAACTGTACACCAGCTTCTTTACACGCATCAATTTCTTTTTGCAGAATAGGGCGTGAAGCATTTTGCACATCGGTTTCACCGCGGCAGAATTTCTTAAAGCCGCCGCCTGTACCTGAAATACCTACGGTTACTTTGGTTTTTGTTGATTTTTGGAATTCTTCAGCAACCGCTTCAGTAATTGGGTATACCGTGCTAGAGCCGTCAATCTTAATGATTTTATCAGCAGCTACAGCAAAATTTGGTAATGCAAATAATGATGTAACCAAACTAGCTATTGTTGAATATTTAGTAAACTGGTATTGCATTTGTTGCTCCTTAGAGTAGTCAGTTGTTGAACTGTACGTATCATATGAAGCTAATGTGACAATATAATGACAAAAATTAAATTAGTAAAATTAGCCAAATAAAAAAGGGCTCAAACTGAGCCCTTTTTTACGATTGCCTGATATTCAGGCGCTTGTTACATAAAGCTACGACCTAAGTGGTAGCCAATTGCTGCCATTAAGCCCGCACATGGAATCGTAAGCACCCATGCCCATACGATTCTTGAGGCTAAGCCCCAGCGCACTGCAGAAGCACGACGTGATACGCCTACGCCCACAATCGCACCTGTGATGGTATGGGTGGTTGAAACTGGAATACCAAGTGATGTAGCTAAAAACAATGCGATAGAGCCAGAGGTTTGGGCACAGAATGCGCCGGTTGGGCGTACTTTAGTAATGCCCATACCCATGGTCCGCACAATGCGCCATCCACCCATCAATGTACCTAAGCCCATTGCTAATTGGCATGAAATGACTACCCAAAACGGCACATGGAAATCACCATGCAGATAACCGTTTGCAAATAGCAGCACGGTGATAATACCCATGGTTTTTTGCGCATCGTTAGCACCGTGACCTAAGCTAAATAGAGAAGATGAAATAAATTGCATCTTGTTAAAGCGGTTCTCTGTTTTGTAAGGTGAGGATTTTTGAAATAGCCATAGCACGATGACAGAAAATAGCATCGCCAGTAGCATCCCAAATAAAGGCGACAAGACAATCGCAACACCGGTAGTGATTAATTTGCTACCGATAATAATGCCTTGAGTACCGGCATGCGCAACGCCAGCACCGAGCAAACCACCAATTAATGCGTGAGATGATGATGACGGAATGCCAAACCACCATGTGATGATGTTCCATGCAATTGCACCAATCAGTGCGCCAAATATCACCGCATTGTTCACGATGTTAGGATCGATAATGCCTTTGCCTACGGTGTCAGCCACATGTAAGCCGAAGAACAGAAATGCGCTGAAATTGAAGAATGCTGCCCATACGACCGCTGCCTGCGGTGTGAGTAAGCGCGTTGAAACCATGAGTGCAATAGAGTTGGCTGCGTCATGGAAGCCGTTCATAAAGTCAAATATGAGGGCAACCACCACGAGAAACGCCATGATGAGAATTGCGTGATCCATTGTTTACCCCTTAAATGCGCTCAAGTACAACGCCATGGATTACATCTGCAACGTCTTCACAGCTATCAACTGCTTCTTCAAATAAATCGTAGAGTTCTTTTGAGCGGATTAAGGTACGGGCATCTTCTTCTTCAGCAAATAAGCGATGCATGCCTGAGCGCATCACGTGATCAGCTTCGCCTTCGATACTGCTGATTTCTTCGCAGGTTTGCAAAATTCGGCCAGAGTTTTTCATGTCAGATAACATACTTACCGCTTCACGTACTTTCTCTGATGCGCGTAGCAGAATTTGACCTAGCGCTACCATTTCTGGTGTAAACGCGGTGTGACCGTATATTTTTGCACTTTGTGGAATGGCTTCCATGTAGTCGATGATGTCGTCTAATGCCATCGCCAGTTCACGAATTTCACGACGGTCAAATGGGGTAATAAATGTTTTATGTAGGGAGAGTAAAATTTCTTTTGTATATTCATCTGCTTCAGATTCGATTTTTCTAATTTCAGCAAAATGCTCATCGAATTTTTCGCTATCTCTTACTGCGGCCATCATGGCGAGTACTTTTGAACCTTTGACAGCACAGTCTGCCAGGTTGTTGAAAAGTACGAAGTAATTGTCATTACGAGGTGAAATTGCAGCCATTAATCGACCAAGTGCAGCATTTGCCATAGTTTTTTAACTCCCTTATTTATTACTGTTTTGTTACTTTTAGATTAAAAATTCTTGAATATCGCAAGTTTAACCGTCTGGGCCGAAATCTGCGAGTATTTATATGTATTTAATGGAACTTTTTTCAATGCCGAAAATTAAGTAATGAGTGAGGTTGGCGTCTTTAATAAACTGTTTAATGTATGCATTCTGGCTAAAAAGTCTTGGCAAGTGGTGAGTCAGGTATCCTCATTTGACATTGTGTCCAGCAGGCTATCAAACATTGCCAGCTGTATTGATGTACCTATCAATTGGTGCACTTTGTTGTTAGTAGGCGCTACTTAAATCCTGCAATATGGCGTGTTAAGCCTTTGCTGTATAATGGCGTTTTTTAGCAACACGTAAGTATTATGGAAGCAGAACAACTCAATATTATTGCTAATCGTTTAGGCGATTTAGGCGAGCGTAACCTTGCTCTTCGGGGGTATCTTTGACTTTGAGTCTAAGAGCCAGCGTTTAGAAGAGGTTAATGGCTTACTGGAAGACCCCAAGATTTGGGATGACAATGCTAAAAGCCAAGCATTAGGTAAAGAAAAGCGCGCCCTTGAGCTAGTGGTGAACACACTCACCCAAGTGCAAGGCGGGCTGAAAGATGCGCAAGAGTTGTTTGAGATGGCGCGGGAAGAGAATGACGACGATACTTTACTAAGTGTTGAGCATGATTCTTTGGCGCTAGAAAAAGAAATCGCCGAGATGGAGTTCAGACGTATGTTCTCTGGCGAGCTAGACTCCGCGAACTGTTTTATCGAGTTTCAATCAGGCAGTGGTGGTACCGAGGCACAAGACTGGGCTAATATGCTATTGCGTATGTACTTACGCTATTGCGAGCGCAAAGGCTTTAAAGTTGAAGTGTTGGAAGAGTCTGAAGGTGATGTTGCTGGCATTAAGGGCGCATCGATTAAAGTGTCTGGCGATTACGCTTACGGTACTTTACGCACCGAGAATGGCGTGCACCGTTTAGTGCGTAAGTCGCCATTCGATTCTAATGCCAAGCGACATACCAGTTTTGCCAGTGTGCAGATATTCCCTGAGGTGGATGATTCGATTCAAATTGATATCAACCCTGCCGATTTACGTGTAGATACGTATCGTGCCAGTGGTGCGGGTGGTCAGCACATTAATAAGACAGATTCTGCGGTACGTATTACGCATATTCCGACTAACACTGTGGTGCAGTGTCAGAACGACCGCTCGCAACATCGCAATCGAGAAGAGGCGATGAACATGCTGAAGGGTGCACTTTATAATTTAGAGCTGAATAAGCGCAATCAAGAAAAACAAGCACTTGAAGATGCTAAAACCGATATTGGTTGGGGGCATCAAATCAGGTCTTATGTGCTAGACCAGTCACGTATTAAAGATTTACGTACTGGCGTGGAAATTGGCAATACGCAAGGCGTGCTGGATGGCGACCTTGACCCATTTATTACCGAAAGTTTGAAGCAGGGAGTGTAGTGTGAGTAACGTGCAAAATAATGAACAAAATAATGAAGTGATTGCAGTGGATGAAAATCATGTGATTGCAGAGCGCCGCGAAAAATTAAATGCGATTCGTGAAAATGCCAAGCAAACTGGCTCAGCTGCTTTCCCGAATGACTTCAAGCCAGAGCATCATGCTGTAGCACTGCATGCTGAGTTTGGCGGCTTTGATAATGAAATACTGCAACCTCGTGCCGTGCATGTGAGCATTGCTGGCCGCATGATGTTAAAACGTGTGATGGGTAAAGCTAGTTTTGCCACAGTGCAAGATAGCACTGGCCGTATCCAATTGTTTATTTCTAAAGATAACTTCACTGACGAAAACAGTGAGGCTGTTTACGAGGCGTTTAAGCACTGGGACTTGGGCGATATTATTGCGGCTAAAGGCGTATTGTTTAAGACGAAAACTGGCGAGCTATCAGTAAAAGTGTCTGAGTTGCGATTGTTGACTAAATCATTACGTCCGTTGCCAGAGAAGTTTCATGGTTTACAAGACCAAGAAGTTAAGTATCGTCAGCGTTATGTGGATTTGATGGTGTCGGAAGAAACCCGTGCAACCTTTATTGCACGCAGTAAAGTGGTGTCAGCGATTCGCAGTTTTATGCTGGAAAATCAGTTTTTAGAAGTAGAAACGCCAATGCTGCATCCTATTCCAGGTGGTGCATCGGCTAAGCCGTTTATTACGCATCACAATGCGTTAGATATGCAAATGTATATGCGTATTGCCCCTGAGTTGTATTTGAAGCGTTTAGTTGTGGGTGGTTTTGAGCGTGTGTTTGAGGTTAACCGTAACTTCCGTAACGAGGGCTTGAGCGTACGCCATAATCCAGAATTTACCATGATGGAGTTTTATGCAGCTTATACCGATTATCTATGGCTGATGGACTTTACCGAGCGCTGTATCCGTACTGCTGCGATTGCGGCGACAGGCTCAGCCGTGTTGCAATATCAAGGTCGTGAGTTGGATTTAAGCAAGCCATTCCAACGCTTGACGATTGTTGGCGCAATCCAAAAATATGCACCGCAATATACGTTAGAGCAACTGAACGATAGCAACTTCTTGCGTGCAGAAATTCTTAAATTTGGCACCAAACCATTTGATCATGCAGGCTTAGGCGCATTGCAATTGGCCTTGTTTGAAGAAACTGCAGAAAGCCAATTGTGGGAGCCTACCTACATTATTGATTATCCGGTAGAAGTTTCACCGCTAGCACGCGCATCAGATGCTAACCCTGAAATTACTGAGCGTTTTGAATTGTTTGTGACAGGCCGTGAGATTGCTAACGGCTTTAGCGAGTTAAACGATGCTGAAGATCAGGCAGCACGTTTCCATGCGCAAATGAAAGCAAAAGAAGCGGGCGATGCTGAAGCGATGTACTACGATGCTGACTTTATCCGTGCGCTAGAGTACGGCATGCCGCCGACAGGTGGTTGTGGTATTGGTATTGACCGTTTGGTGATGATGATTACCGATAGTCCAAGTATCCGTGATGTGATTTTGTTCCCGCATATGCGTCCAGAAGCTTAAGCACTAATCAGCATTACTTGTTTTAAAAAAGCCGTCGCTAGCGACGGCTTTTTTGTTGTAAAAATACAACTGGAGAGAAATAGTTTTTATAAAGTTTGATCTGTCATGAAACTGTAATACAGCTACCGCAAAATCGCCTCTGTCAAAAAACGCAGTAAATAATTATTAAATTAATAGAGGGAATGTAAATGAACTATAAATTACGTAGCTTGGTAGCTGCGAGTATCACAGGTGCATTAATGTTAGGTGTTGCACAACAGGCATCTGCAGATTCTACTATGGATATTGTTAATGCGTTGGTTGCAAAGGGCGTATTAACTGAAGAAGAAGGCGCATTGCTGACTAAAGGTCGCGAGATGGAATCAGCAAGTCAAGCTAAATCGATGAAAAAAGCTTCTAAACTGAAAGTTTCTGATGCGATCGATAATGCTGAGCTTTATGGTGATATTCGCGTTCGTGTTGAGCAAAGAAACGGTGAAGATGTCGCAGGTAAAGAGCAAGACAGAACACGTGATCGTTACAAGTTAACATTGGGTGTGAAAACAGAGTCAGGTAACTTTTATACTGATCTAGCGTTGGCAATGGGGCAACATGGTCGCTCAGATAATGCAACATTTGGTTCGGCATCAGGTGGTTCTAATGGATCTAATACTAAAGAAGCTGCTTATATCAAACGAGCAATGGTTGGCTACAAAGCGACTGATTGGTTGGCTCTCGAAGCTGGTCGTGTGGCAAATCCACTTTACACCACGCAAATGGTATGGGATTCAGATTTAACTTTTGAAGGTTTAGTGGAAAAAGCTAATTTCAAAGTCGGTGATAATAAGTTTTTCTTAACAGGTGTTCAGTCACAATACCTCGGTGATACTAGAAAGTACGGAGGTACAGCAACTACAGCTGATTCAATATCAAACTGGATTATGGCTTTCCAAGCTGGTGCAGAAGTTCCATTGGCAGATGGTGTTAAAGGTAAGGCTGCATTAACTTACACAACATACTCTAATAATGATCGTGCTGGTAAGTTTGTACCTGCGATTGGTTCTGCTACTACACTAGGTACTAATGTCGTTGGTACAAATAATTTAAGAACAATTGAAGTTCCAGCCGAGTTGAATTTTAGTACATCAGGTCCATTAAGTTACTCGTTATTTGGTGATTATGTTAAAAACCTAGATGGTAATGATCGCCGTGATGCAGCAGTTGAAGGTATTGCAGGTGCAGCAAATAAGGCTAAGTTAGATTCTAACGATGATAGCGCTTGGTTGCTAGGTGTTGGTATCAATTATAAAGCCGGTCCAAAAGTTGCTAAAGGTGATTGGTCTGCTAAACTTTGGTATCAAGATGTAGGTGTCTATGCTGTTGATCCTAATGCTGTTGATTCAGACTTTATGGATTCAAAAGTTAACATGAAGGGCGTTGTACTTAAGACACAATATAACTTACAAGAAAATGTGTTCATCAATTTTGCAGCTGGTCATGCTACAAATAAAAATGACAAGATATCTACCGCAGGCGTAGCCGGTGATCTTGGTTACAATCTGAAAAGCTATGACTTATATCAATTAGATTTAACTTATAAATTCTAATTAGAACTAACTAAGTTAGTGACATCAAACCCGCTCCAGTAGCGGGTTTTTTTTATGAGTAATAACTCACTCTCTTATAGTGTGGCTAGGCATTTCAAATAACGGGTTGTGTGTTTTTAACGCGCGAAACAGCATGCGGGTTTCTAGTAAGTTCCATACCCTGAGCATGGCTTCAATAGAATCAAACGGCTTGGTGAGAAAGTCTTTGGCACCTAACGATAGTGCTTTTCTTCTGGCGGTAATCGTGCTGTCTGCGGTGAGTACCAGCACGGGGAGGTATTCATCCGGCGTGATTCGCTTGGATAGCTGCTCTAGCACGGCGTAGCCGTCTAGCTCTGGCATCATAAGGTCTAGCAGAATAATATCGGGCTGCAGTGCGTTAAATAAATCCATCGCGCGTGTTGGGTCTGTGGTACTGAGCACCTGGCTGAACCCCTCCCTTGCTAGTAGCTCTTCGAGCAGGCGTAAATTAGCATCAGAGTCATCAATGATGAGAATCTTTGCGTTAAGGATTAGCTTTTCGTTCATTTCTTTTCGATCGAGTTGAGTAGTTTATTGAGCGTTTGGTTAAATGCCGCAATATCTAATGGTTTAGTAAAGTACTCATATACCCCCATACGCTTTAGTCTGCCAATACTTGCGGGCGTTGCATCTGCCGATAGAATCAGGATAGGGATATGTGCATGGTTGGCGTTGTTTTGAATATGCTCGACTAGATTCACACCAGAGCCGTCCGGCAGGTTCAAATCAATTAAGGCAATATCTGGTGTGGATTTTACCAAGAAACTTCTAGCCTCTTGTATGGTGCTGACGGCATACAAGTGAAAGTTAGCGTTTCTGGCAATAATTGCCTCGATAAGCGCCCGGTTACTAGGGTTGTCTTCTACATATAGAATTTTTGCCTGATGCCGCAATGAGATGCTATTTAAGGTAGACGGTGCATCAATCGCAGGTTCCGGCGTTTCTGCAAGCTGCTTGTAGGGCAGGGTGAGCTGGAATAGGCTCTTATCGCTCGCGATATGAATTTCACCACCAAGTGCTGCCATCATTTGGTTACTGAGTGCCAAGCCTAGGCCTACGCCCTCTACCTTAGTATTTTCTGCACCCAAGCGTTCAAACGGGGTGAACACACGGTGATGCATGGATTTTGGAATGCCTTTACCTTCATCTGCTACCTCGATGATGACTTTGTCATCTTTTTTGTAAGCCTGCACATACACTTTTGCATGGGCTGGGCCGTATTTCAGCGCGTTAGAAATTAAGTTAAGCACAATTTGCAGTAGTCTTTGCCTATCTGTGGCAATAGTGAGGTCCGGCGGGTAGTAGGTTTTAATCTGAATGTCCCGCGCCCTGGCCAGCGGATGCATAAAGTGCGTTGCTTCATCTAGTAGAGCTGAGATATCACATGCCTGAATATCAATCTGCATATCTCCAGATTCAATTCTGGCAATATCTAATACTTGGTCAATCAGTTTAAGCAGATGTTTGCCGGCGGCAGAAATCATAGACAGACTTTCCTTTTGCTTAATGTCGGTTAAGTCTGTTTCCAGCAGGTGTGCAAAGCCTAAAATTGCATTTAGCGGTGTTCTTAGCTCGTGACTAGTTCTTGATAAGAATATGCTTTTTTCTGCGTTGGCTTCCTGTGCCTGTAGCTTTGCCAAGTTTGCTTCATACATGCTGTTGGTCAGCAGTTGGGCGGCTTGATCTAGCTCATGTGCCAATTGGCCAAGTTCATCTTGGCTGATGGAGGGGAGTGCGAGCGCTTCACCTCTGGCTAAGTGTGCGGCACTGTCCCGGATTAATTGCACGCGTTTGACGATGGTTCTGGAAAATACCCATGCACTGGCTAGTGTACCCAAAATACCTGCCAGTGCGGAAAGAATGGTCAGGTTGATATTGCGCTGCCGCTCATAGTTCACTTGCTTTTGGTCATCTGCAACAAGCTTTGCCTCACGCGTGCTCATTTCTTCTATTAACGTGCGTAGATTGTTTAAGGTTTTACCCTGCACGCTAAATTGTTTTACCAGTGCAGTGCTGTCAATCTCTAGGTTGCTGCTGGCTAGTTTTGCCAGGTCTGCCAGATTTTGATTCACCAACGGTTTGATGTGGCTGAGCCTTGTGATTTGTTCTTCATCTTCCAGCTCGGCTTCCAGTTTACTAAGGGTGGAGGCCAGTTTTTTATTGGCTTGAAAATAAATGGCGAGAAAAGACTTTTCTCCAGTGAGTAAATAATCACGTACTCCCGTAGAGGCCTCCACCAGCTGCGTATGTACCGCTTGAATATCACGCTGGTTTTGCAGGGCGACTCTTAATTTGTTTTCTAGTATGGCGGCTTGTTTTTCATGCAAATAAAGTGAGAGTAGGGATAACAGTAAAATGGTGAGTGGCAATGCAATCACAATCGGGCCTTTAATCCGCAATGGCAGATCTTGCCAAATAGATGACGGTGCCCGTAACTGCTGTATGTATGCGTTTAGTTTCATCTGAATATTCATCGTGCTAATTTATTTTGCTAGGCTCTATAACCAAGTTCGTAAGCCTTAACCGCGGCTTGGGTTCTATCGCGTAAATTGAGTTTGCTTAAAACTCTTTCTACATGAATTTTAACGGTTCCGGCTGAGATTCCCAGTTTTGCAGCTAATTCTCTATTGCTCAAGCCTGATGGCAGTAAGGCGAATACTTCACGCTCTCTGGGGGTGAGTCGCTCAATCACGGTTAAATCTTTATCTTCAGTACTCATGGTCGATGCTTGTTTCAATGCTAAGCCTAGAATGCCACTGATTGATTGCAGCGTGATAAGTTCATGCGGGGAGAGTTGCAGGTTCTGACCAGACAGTGCGATGAGGCCGACAGACTGTTGGCCGATTGCAATTGGGATAAGGTACTCTTGATCAATATCGCTAGGTGTGTAGGTCCAGAACATGCTGCCCTGATACTGATGGGCTTTAAATTTAACTGGGTATTTTAATAGCGTGGCAAAAATACCCAACATAGGCACACGCGTGCCTTGCGGTAAGGTCTGTCCTTTAGTTGCAACAATATTGAGCTTTCCTGCTGATTCTGTTGCGATCATGCCATGTTCTGCCGCAATGTACGCCGCAATTAAATCTAAAAAATATTGTGGTGAATCTGTTTTCCAGCCATCTTCAAACAATGCGGCACCCAAGCCATTAAATAGCCTTACTTGGGCTTCTTTTGCCTGCGATTCGCGATTATTTAATCGAAACTCTCTAGCGCTTTCCATGGTGTCTATATGTGGAAGTTATATATGCCGTTCAGTATATACTGATATACCTATATCGGTAGACTTTTGTTGCAATCTCTCTCTATACAATGGCTCTCGTTGTTAATGAATCAACGTAGGCTAGTTTCAGATACAACACTTAGAAAGATAGATTAGGAGAAAAGAATGAAAGTATTGTCAGCATGGTTGCTAGGTTTGATGTTTGCGCTAAGTGCGTCTGCCAGTGAAAAGCAGGACGTGGAAAAAGAAAAAGCAGAGCCAGCCACAGATACTAAGGCAGAGTTGGTAGAAGAGAATAAGTCAGATAAGCATGACGTACTTAAAACTAAATTTTTAGGATCCAGACCTTACATGGAAAGTAAGGTTAGATAACGTTAACTAAATTAAGGCCATGTCCCCAGTCGGTGACATGGCTTCCATCCTTGGCTCAGAAATAATATTGTAGAGATAGTAATAATGAAAATAGCTACATGGTTTAGTGAAGTTAAAAATGATTTGCCTGCAAGCATCGTGGTGTTTTTTGTAGCGCTACCTTTGTGTTTAGGTATTGCACTTGCCTCAGGCGCGCCATTATTTTCTGGCGTAATTGCCGGTATCGTGGGCGGCATTGTGGTGGGGATGTTTAGCGGCTCTCAGCTGGGTGTGAGTGGCCCAGCCGCTGGTTTGGCGGTTATTGTGCTCACTGCAATCGGTACCTTGGGTTCATTTCAGGCATTTTTATTGGCCGTTGTGATGGCTGGGGTGATTCAGTTTTTGTTAGGTTATTTTAAAGCGGGGTTTATTGCGTACTTTGTCCCTTCGTCAGTCATCAAGGGTATGTTAACCGGCATTGGCTTGTTGATTGTACTAAAGCAAATACCGCATGCACTGGGTTATGATTTTGATTACCAAGGTAGCGAATCTTTTGTGCAGGCAGATGGTAGTAATACGTTCTCTGCCCTAGCTGATGCGTGGGCCTTGTTAACGCCAGGTGCGCTATTGATTGCAGCAGTGTCTATGCTGATATTGGTATTATGGGATACTTTGTTAACAAAGAAGCACCGCATATTTGAGTTGCTACAAGGGCCGATTGTAGTGGTGCTGGTTGGTATTCTGTTTAACTGGCTATTTCAAAACGGCATTCTAAATTTCTCTCTAGCAGATAATCAGATTGTACATCTGCCAGTAGCGCATAGTGTGGGCGACTTGGTAGGACAGTTTACAACGCCTGACTTTTCACAAATCACGAATATTGAAATTTATAAAGTTGCTCTAGTGATGGCGATTGTGGCAAGTTTGGAAACACTATTATGCGTGGAGGCCACCGATAAGCTAGACCCGCTAAAACGTGTTACCCCCACCAATCAGGAGCTTAAAGCGCAAGGTATTGGTAACGTGCTGTCCGGATTGATTGGCGGCTTACCGATTACACAGGTGATTGTACGCAGCTCTGCTAATATCACTTTTGGTGCTAAAACTAAATTGTCAGCGATTTTGCACGGTATTTGGTTATTATTGAGCGCTGTTACCATTGCTGGTCTGTTAAATATGATACCTTTAGCCAGCTTGGCAGCCATCTTGATTATGGTGGGTTATAAGTTAGCAAAGCCATCGCTGTTTGCACATATGTATAAATTAGGCTGGGAGCAATTTGCACCATTTATTGCAACGGTTGTGGCTATTTTACTAACGGATTTATTAACGGGCATTGCGATTGGTTTGGTGGTGGGTGTGTTTTATACCTTGCACCATAGTTACCGTAATTCGCACTATATGAAAGAAACCACAACAACGGAGGACGGCCGTGAGGTGCATCATATTGTGCTGGCTGAAGAGATCTCATTCTTTAATAAAGCGAGTATCTTGAAAGTGCTGGAAGTGATTCCTGGTAATGCAAAGGTGATTATCGATTGTTCTAATTGCAAATCAATTGCATACGATGTTGTAGAATATATCCGTGATTACCCGCTTCACGCAAAATTAAAGAATATTGAAGTGGAAACGATTAAATTTATTCAACCTAAATATTAATCAACAGAATTAGAAGTTTGCTCATTATTATTAAAATAGGAAATAAGCATGTATAAACATCCATTACTTAACCGCGATCAAATGTCACCCAGAGAGGCTTTAGATATTTTAGTGGAAGGTAATCTTCGTTTTATGAATAACTATTCACACGATAAAGACTTTCAAAGCCTGCTGAATATTACTAAAGACAAGCAACATCCTTTTGCATCATTTCTGAGCTGTAGTGATTCGCGTGCACCAGTTGAGCTGTTGTTTGATCAAGCGCTTGGCGATATTTTCAGTGTGCGCTTGGCCGGTAATATTGCTTCAGATAAAGCGATCGGCAGTTTAGAGTTCAGCTCTAAATATTTAGGTAGCAAGCTGATTGTGGTAATGGGTCATAGTAGCTGTGGCGCAGTGAAAGCAGCATGTGATGACTTTAAAGATGGGCATATCGGTGAAATTATCAACTTTATTAAGCCATCGATTCGCCATGAAAAAACGGTGTTAAATAAAGAAGACCGAACTTCAAAAAATCCGGACTTTGTTGAGAAAATCAATGCGTTGAATGTTAAACACCAGATTGAGACCATTATCCGCCAAAGTGATATCGTTAACGATATGATTGAAGCGCGCCAAATTGCGATTGTTGGGTCTATTTATGACCTGACCACCGGTAAAGTGAGTTTCTTAGAAGATACTTACGTTGGTTAATGCTCACGTTAATCCCTAGGTTAATCATGACATTGGTCAAGCATTAATAAAAAAAGCCACCTTCATTGAGGTGGCTTTTTTGTAAGTGGGGTATCAATGTACACTGAACCCCAATGTAGTAATGCTGCGTTAGCTAGTTTGGCTATTTTTAGCGTACAGCATCCGTATTTTTTCTAGCGATGGCCTTCTTTTGCCATGTTAATACTATATTTTGGAATCTCTACCACCAAATCTTCTGTGCCCACTACAGCTTGGCATGAGAGTCTGGAATTTGGCTCTAAACCCCAAGCTTTATCCAGTAAATCATCCTCTTGCTCGGTAGAGTCACTTAGTGATTTAAACCCTTCACGTACAATCACATGGCATGTTGTGCATGCACAGGCTTTGTCGCAGGCGTGGTCAATATCAATATCGTTATTTAACAAGACATCGCAAATAGACTCACCGGTTTGCGCTTCTATGGCTGCGCCATCTGGGCAAAGTTCTACGTGAGGCAGGATAATAATTTGTGGCATATTGGTTTCTCAATAATACTGTAGCGCTAACTTTAGCTTTAAGTTCATGCGTTTACTTGTATTAGTTGCGCATAAACTTAATGGTTTTGTTAGCACGACATTGTTTTCAAAGTTATAAATCTAGGTTTTCTAAATGTTTACCAGCTAATGCACGACTCACGCTCGCATCCATACGCACTGCGGCAAAGGCTTCAGTTGCGTGGTTGAGTGCATCTACTGCTTTGTGGATTGCGGTTGCATCGTCCGCCGCGGCCAGTTGCTGCAGTTTATGAATTTCGGCTTCAATAGCCTTTACTTCATCTGTGCTGATCAGATTGCTATCTGCGGCTAACGCTGCGCTGATAGAGCCGATAATGGCGCCGGCATCTACCCTTGCTTCTGCCAGCATGCGTGCTTTTTTATCATCTTCTGCACTGTTGAAAGAAGCTTTCAACATGTTGGTGATTTCATCCTCAGTCAGGCCATAAGATGGCTTCACTGCGATGTGTGCTTCAATGCCTGTGCTTTGTTCGCGCGCTGATACTGATAATAAACCATCAGCATCTACCGTGAACGTCACGCGGATTCTGGCCGCACCAGCAGCCATTGGCGGGATGCCGCGTAGCTCAAAGCGGGCGAGGGAGCGGCAGTCGCTCACTAAGTCGCGTTCACCTTGTACTACGTGTACGCTCATGGCAGTTTGCCCATCTTTATAGGTGGTGAACTCCTGTGCGCGCGCAATTGGTAATGTGCTGTTGCGATGGATGACTTTTTCTACCAGACCGCCCATGGTTTCTAGGCCCAGCGATAGTGGGGTGACGTCCAGTAACAATAGGTCGTCATCACTCTTATTGCCAGCCAAGATATTGGCTTGAATCGCAGCGCCTAGTGCAACTACTTTGTCTGGATCTAAATTGGTGAGCGGCTCTTGTTGAAAGTATTCTTGTACTGCATGCCGAATGTGAGGCATGCGGGTAGCGCCACCTACTAGCACCACACCGTTAATATCTTCAATGCTTAATTTGGCATCACGCATAGCTTTACGTGTTGGCGATAAGGTTTTGCTGACTAAATGTTCGGTAACTTCGACAAGCTGAGGTGCTGTTAAGGTAACGTCGACCAACATGCCATTAGCTAATTTACAGACAATTTGTGCTTCAAAATTGTCAGTGAGCCATTCTTTTGCCTGACGTGCTTTGGTGAGCAGTAGTCTGGTGTCTTCTTCAGTCAGCGGGGCGAAGTTTTCGTTGGCTGCACGTACTTGATCCAGCACCCAGCAATAGATGCGGTGGTCAAAGTCGTCACCGCCCAGTGCTGCGTCACCATTGGTGGCGAGTACCTCAAATACCCCTTTTGATAGGCGCAGGATAGATACATCAAATGTGCCGCCACCTAAATCGTAAATGACAAAAGTGCCTTCTGCTGCGTTGTCTAAACCATAAGCTACTGCGGCAGCCGTAGGTTCATTGAGTAAACGTAATACATTTAAGCCGGCCAAGCGTGCTGCATCTTTTGTTGCTTGGCGTTGAGCGTCATCAAAGTAGGCGGGTACTGTAATGACCGCACCCACCAACTCACCCCCTAGCGATTTCTCAGCACGGGCTTTCAGTGTTTTAAGAATTTCGGCTGAAATTTCAACCGGTGTTTTAAGGCCGGCACGGGTTTGTAGCTGCAAACTGCGTGTTGTGGCTGCATCTGTGCCTTCAACAAAGCGATATGGGATATGTGCCTTGTTGGTGATGTCGTTTAAATTGCGGCCCATAAAGCGTTTGACCGAAATAACCGTGTTGACCGGGTCTTCACTTTGGTGCGCTTGCGCCTCATGGCCAACTACGATATCGCCATTAGGCATGTAACGTACCACAGAGGGTAATAACGCATGGCCAAAATCATCTTGTAATACGGTACTCATACCGCTGCGTACAGTTGCAATCAATGAATTGGTGGTGCCTAAGTCTATGCCTACAGCAAGTCTGTGCTGATGCGGTGCGGCACTCATGCCTGGTTCTGAAATTTGGAGTAATGCCATAAGTTTACGAGTTGCTTATCTGTTAATTGCTACGCTAATGATCTAACTGTTCAATGACTTGGTCTATGTCTGCGCAAACTTTATCGATAAAAATCAGTTTGCGGGTGATTTCTGTTGCCGTGGCTAGGTCTTGCTTAATATCGAATAACTCACACAAGTCACCGGTCAATGCTTTGGCTTCGGTGGCTAGTTCGTCAGCAATATTATCTAGCTCGGGGATGTCGCGTGCCATTTTGGCATCTTCGATGCGTTCACGCCACTCCATCTGCTGTATTAAAAAATCCATCGGCATGGCGGTGTTGGTATCGGCAACCGCGTCAATGCCATGTTGCTCCAACATGTACTTGGCGCGCTTGGCTGGGTTTTTTAATACGGAATATGCTTCATTGGCAGTGGTTGCCAAGTGCATGGCAGAAAGTCTTTCTGCAGCCGGTGCAGTGATGAATCGATCCGGATGGGCCGCAGACTGAATTTTGCGATAATTGTTTTCTAGCGTGCTTGTGTCGAGATTAAACTGTTCTGCAATAGAGAATAGTTCAAAATGATTCGGTGGAGTGCTCTGCATGGGCATCAAAATTAAACAGTGAAGCTTTCACCGCAACCGCACTCATCTTTAACGTTAGGGTTGTTAAATTTAAAGCCTTCATTCAGGCCTTCTTTGGTGAAGTCCAACTCAGTGCCATCAAGGTAAACCAAGCTTTTTGGATCAATAATCACTTTAACGCCATGGCTTTCAAACGCAACATCCTCTGGCTGCATGTCATCCACAAACTCTAGGGTATAAGCCATGCCTGAACAGCCCGTGGTTTTAACGCCCAAGCGCAGACCTACGCCTTTACCGCGATTCGCAAGAAATTTTTCAACGCGGCTGGCCGCGGTTTCTGTGAGTGTAATTGCCATAGTTCTTTGTTTAATCCTTTTAGACTGCTATTTTATACTACAAAGCAACGCTAATTTCTTAGCATACTTTTGGACTCGGCATGAGCAGTAACGCTTACCTACGCTTAATCCAGCTGTGCCAGAACAATAATCAGATTGATGTTCTGGATTAGCCTATCGTGTATGCGAGCTTAAGCGGCCTCTTTTGCAGCTTGCTTAGCTTTAATATCCGCCACTGCAGCTTTAATTGCATCTTCAGCCAACACTGAGCAGTGAATTTTCACTGGCGGCAATGCAAGTTCTTCTGCAATTTCAGAGTTCTTAATTGCATATGCTTCTTCAATGGTTCTGCCTTTTAGCCATTCAGTTACTAATGAGCTAGAGGCAATCGCAGAGCCGCAACCATAAGTTTTGAACTTAGCATCTTCAATAATGCCGCTGTCATTCACTTTGATCATCAGTTTCATCACGTCGCCACAAGCTGGTGCACCCACCATGCCAGTACCCACTTGCGGGTCATTTTTATCTAAAGAACCAACATTACGCGGGTTCTCGTAGTGATCTAATACTTTGTCTGAATATGCCATTTTCGTTCTCCTGTTATGTACTAGAAAGCCTTTTACGTAATTGTTAGCAATTATTGCTACGCTTTCCAGTACATCTAATAATGCAACTAAGTTAAGTGCCTATCTGCAATTTTGACCATGCGTGAGTGTATTCGTTTGTTATTGATAGGTGAATACACTAAGCGCATCATCATGATGCAAGTATCTATGTTTAATGTGCTGCCCATTCTACTTTTGACAAATCTACACCATCTTTAAACATTTCCCAAAGTGGTGAGAGTTCTCTTAATTTATCAATCTTGCCCTTCATTAAACTGATGGTGTAATCAACATCTGCATCAGTAGTGAAGCGGCCAATTGAGAAACGGATTGAGCTGTGCGCTAGTTCATCGCTACGGCCAAGTGCGCGCAATACATAGCTAGGCTCTAAGCTGGCTGATGTACATGCTGAGCCGCTAGATACCGCAATGCCTTTTACTGCCATGATCAGTGACTCACCCTCAACATAGTTAAAGCTGATGTTCAGGTTGTGCGGTACACGCTGCTCAAGGTCACCGTTAACATATACTTCTTCAATGTCTTGCAGGCCGTGCAATAGCTTGTCGCGTAAGCGGCGGATGCGTACGTTTTCTTCATCCATCTCTTCGCGTGCGATGCGGAACGCTTCACCCATGCCAACAATTTGGTGTGTTGCCAATGTGCCTGAACGCATACCGCGCTCATGACCGCCGCCGTGCATTTGTGCCTCAATACGGATACGTGGTTTACGACGCACGTACAAAGCACCAACGCCTTTAGGGCCGTATGTTTTATGCGCACTAAAGCTCATTAAATCCACTGGCAATTTTTCTAAATCAATATGCACTTTACCGGTGGCTTGTGCCGCATCCACATGGAAAATGACGCCATTTTCACGGCAAATATTACCAATGGCAGTAATGTCTTGAATCACACCGATTTCATTATTTACAAACATCACAGAAGCCAACACTGTATCAGGACGGATAGCCGCCTTGAATTTTTCTAAATCCAATAAGCCGCTTGGCTCTGGGTCTAGGTAAGTTGCTTCAAAACCTTGGCGCTCCAGTTCACGCACGGTATCAATCACTGCTTTATGCTCAGTGGTCACGGTAATAATATGTTTACCCTTGGCTGAGTAAAAGTTGGCAGCACCTTTAATGGCAAGGTTGTTAGATTCTGTGGCGCCTGAGGTCCATACGATTTCACGCGGGTCTGCACCGACTAGGCTTGCCACTTCTTCACGTGCGTTCTCTACTGCTTTTTCTGCTGTCCAGCCATAGGGGTGGCTACGTGAGGCTGGGTTGCCAAAATGCTCTGTAATGTACGGAATCATTTTTGCGGCAACGCGAGGATCTACAGGCGTAGTGGCTGAGTAATCCAAATAGATTGGATGAAGGTCATCCCCTGAGCCTTTCAATACTTGCATTTCAATTGATGCTGACATTTCTTAATTATCCTTACCAGTTACGTTATATATATTCAGTGTTGGTGTTGGCGACTTCAGCTGCCACACCAGTGAGCTGTTTTAATCTCAAAATTTCATTTTTAAGTGCTGCTAAAAAATCTGTTACTTGCAATAAAGTATTGTGGGCACCAAAGCTGACGCGTACTGCACCACGGGCTAAGTCTGGTTTAACGCCCATTGCCAGTAATACATGGCTAGGCTCCGTGCTGTCGCTTGAACATGCCGAGCCGCTGGCAACGGCAAATCCCTTACGGTCTAATGCTGTGACCAGCGTCTCGCCTTCAATACCGTCTAATGCAAAAAAGCTGGTATTGGGTATACGTGTCACATGCTGGCTAAATATCGTGACATTCATCGATTTTAAGCCCAGCTCAAATGTGTCGCGTAGCATTTGCGTGTGGCTGGCAAAATGCGCCAAATTGGCGACCGCCAGCTCACATGCTGTGCCAAAGCCAACAATGGCAGCCACATTTTCTGTTCCGCTGCGCAATCCACGCTCTTGGCCACCACCATGTAATAGCGGCTGTATATCCACACGTTTATCTAAAATCAGTGCTGCTGCGCCTTGTGGGCCATGAATTTTATGGCTTGAGACTGTCATTGCATGCACGTTTAAATCCATAAAGCTTACCGGTATTTTGCCTAAGCCCTGCACTGCATCTGTATGCATAAAAGCACCGGCTTTACGTACAAGTTCAGCAATCTCGGCAATGTTTTGAATAACGCCGGTTTCATTATTGGCGAGCATTACGGAGGTAACACTGGTCGCTATTTGCAGCTGTTGCTGCAACTGCGCAACAGCTAGCACGCCATGTTCATCCACCCCGATGGCATCGCTCAACCATCCTGCTTGCTGCATTGCTTTAGCTGGCCGTGATACACAAGGGTGCTCAATCGCACTATGTAAAATTTGGCTGCCAGCTTGGCTGCCAGCAATACCCTTGACTGCAAAGTTGTTGGCCTCAGTACCTGATGCAGTAAAAATCACTTGTGAGGCGTATGCGCCACATGCTTCAGCTACTTGGGTTCTGGCATGCTCAATGGCGTCACGCGAGGATCTGCCAAACACATGGCGGCTTGTAGGATTGCCGCTTTGCCTTTGCATCCAAGGCAACATGCTTTCTAACACGCGCTGGTGTAGCGCGGTAGTGGCGTTATGATCTAGATAAATGCTGGACATCGCTTAAACTTAATCAGATCGTCTAGTTAGCAATCGCTGCAGTATTAATGGCAACTGCTTTGTCATGCGCTGCTGTGCAGTTACGTGGTGTGATTAGTACTTTTTGACCACTTTTTTGCGACGCTACCATGTCTGCAAGGGTGATACCTGCTAAATACTCTAAAATTTTGGTGTTTAATGCAGACCATAAGTCATGCGTCATGCATCGACCTTCGTCACGGCAGTTTTCATGACCGCCGCATTGTGTAGCATCAATTTGCTCATCCACAGCATTGATAATCTCAGCCACTGAAATTTCAGCGTGGCTTTTTGCTAAGTTATAGCCACCGCCTGGTCCGCGAATACTTTTGACTAAACCTTGTCTGCGTAGGCGGCTAAATAGCTGCTCTAAGTATGAAAGTGATATGTCTTGTCGCTCACTAATGCCAGCTAGGGTGACTGGTTTGGCTTCGAGTGCGTCTTTTGTTTCATTGATCGCTAGATCCAACATTGCCGTAACAGCAAATCGACCTTTAGTGGTTAATCGCATAGTGTTCTAAATATGTTTAAGTATCATGGATGGGTGAATTGTATAATTCCCTACAGTTTTAGTCAACTATTATGCGTGCTGGTTTTAGCCTTGTTAGGCTTGGCTGAAACTTGGGGTAGTTGCTTGTAGTCTTGGGTTTGGCTAGTCGCAAGCTATGGTTTTTGGTTTGTTGTTGGCACCTTAAAGGCTTCAGCCACTTCGGTATCGCTATGCTCATCGGTATTTAAACGTGCTAACTGTGCTTGCAAATCAGAAATGGCGTGATCTTGTTTTGCCGCATGGTCAAGTAATGAGTGTATCGCTTTAATCATAGGGTCATTCTCGTCATTACCAACCGCGTAGGCGGCAAACCCGATTTTTTGTGCGGTCTCTTCACGTTTTTTAGATTTTTCTTCTTCTAAGATACGCGCAGGGATACCTACCGCTGTTGCATTGGCGGGTACATCTTTTACCACAACCGCGTTAGAGCCGATCTTTGCACCTTCACCAATGGTGATAGGTCCCAGCACTTTGGCGCCGGCACCAATCACCACGCCAGACTCTAGTGTGGGGTGACGTTTGCCTTTATTCCATGAGGTGCCGCCTAATGTCACGCCGTGGTACAGGGTGCAGTCGTTACCAATAATGGCGGTTTCGCCAATCACTACCCCCATGCCGTGGTCGATAAAAACACGGCGGCCTATCGTGGCGCCCGGGTGGATTTCAATGCCGGTAAACCAGCGCCCTATGTGCGAACAGAAGCGACCTAGCCAGAAAAAATTAGCCTTCCATAACCAATGGCTTAAACGATGCATCAATAGTGCATGTACACCAGGGTAGGTGGTTAAAATTTCCCAATGCGTGCGCGCAGCAGGGTCGCGCTCGAAAACAATAGAAATATCTTCTTTTATGTGGTCAAACATGTGGTTGGGCGTTGGTTTTAAATAGGGCGTAATTATGCCATAAACAACAATGGTTGACTAATTTACTAGGGCTCTGGGTGCGGGCCTTAATAGATAGAGATGTACGTGACAAAGCTATGCACTTTGATGGCCTATACATGCTTTAGCGTAGTCAATCAACACTGGCTGACTGAACAGTCGCCACTGGTTTTAATGCCCAGTTTCTCATTTAACTGTATTGCCGCGTCTTTATCTAGTTGATCAAGCAGCGCCGCCGTTTTGATGGCTTCGTCTTTATTGCCAGATTCTGCGGCTATCATGCCTAAATATAATAAGGCGTTGGAGTGGTGTTTGTTTTGTGCGTAAAGTTGACTGAAATGTTGTTCAGCATTTTTTGTTTCTTTTAGGTTGTATTCAGCAATGGCTAAATAGTTGATTGCTTCGCTGGTGGATGGCTCTGCGAGCACCCACTCCGTAGACAGTTTTTTTAAGGCTGTCCAGTCGTGGGTTTGGAAAGGTTGAATCACGCGCATGAAATATGGGCGTTTTTCTTCAGGAGCGTCCCAAAAAGGTAGTTCAGCTTTAGTATCAAGGCTGACTTCGGGTTGTTTCAGTAGGTTCTTAATCCACTCTACGGGCATGTTGTAGTAAAACGCATTGCGTCCTGGGGATTTTAGGGTAATGATGCCCACCAGCTTGCCATCGTCACTAAACATAGCGCCACCGCTGGCACCTAATCTGAAGTCGTTGTTTGAGCGAATAATGACGCTGTCATCCATGGGGTACAGTGCTTTCACTGCGCCGTAGGTGGTAAGTGGTCTGGGTGAGTTATTGGGAAAGCTGATCGTGAACACGGATTGCTCGTATTGCAGGTTGGTGCTTTCTCCCAGTGTTGCAACTGTGGTGTCTAGGCTGTCAAAGCCCGCAATGCAAAGGTCATGTTCCCAGTCTGCCCTGAGGCTGGTGGCGCGGTGGCTTTCACCAAATTTGATGATGTTAATCGCATAGGCATTTGCGATGACATGGCAATTGGTGACCACTTGATCTTTCGCTACCACTACGCCTGAGCCTACACCGTAGCGGCCATTAGGTAGCACGACGCGGATTTTTACCACGGTGGATTTGAGTGCATACACCAAGCTATCAGGCGGAGCAGCAATAGCAGAATTATGGATGAAAATACAACCAATGCTGAAAATGAAGCCAAGGCCGAGTGTCAATTTTCGCATCAAAGAATCTCCAAATGATGGATAAAACTTGATAGAACTATTTTGATAAGAAAATAGTGATGAAGAAAAGTTCTATTAATTCAATATAAAGCCTTTGTTAACAAATAATTGCTGCTGTTGCATTGCTTAATATTTTTGATGCTTTTTTGGCGTAACCGATAAGGTGAGTATGCCCCTGAGTAAGTTGACCTCTTCTTTTTCTAGTTTGGCACGCGCATAAATACGACGTATGCGTTCGCTAAGTTTTTTAGGTGCAGTAGGGTTGAGGTAGCCAATTTTGATTAAAGTATCTTCCAGATGCGTATAAAAGCCTTCAAGTGCTTCGTTGGTGGCTAGCTCTGGCTGGTTATCTGCAGTGTCCAGCTTGCCTTCTAATATCGCCATGCGAATTTCATAAGTCATGACTTGCACCGCGGCAGCAAGGTTGAGTGATGAATACTCTGGGTTTGCCGGAATCATTGCAAGTAGCTGGCAGCAATCCAACTCTGCATTGGAGAGGCCACTCATTTCTGTGCCAAATACCAGAGCTATCGGCTGGTTTTGTGCGAGCGAAGCTGCACGGTGCGCTGCTTCGCGTACGTTCACTAACTCATGCGAGATTTGTCTTTTACGTGCGCTCATGCCGATTGCCAATACGCAGCCTGTGAGGGCTTCTTGCAGACTGCTGCAAACGGTGGCTGACTCTAGTAAATCAGCCGCACCGGTGGCGAGTGAGGTGGCTTGTGGGTCTGGAAAGTGTAGTGGATTCACTAAATATAGGTCGCTTAGGCCCATGGTTTTCATGGCGCGTGCGGTAGACCCAATATTGCCAGGGTGACTGGTTTGGCATAAAACGACACGGATGTTATTGAAAATGTTTTGTTTATCCACTTGACTGACCTAATTTGTTAAAAATTATTTACTTAGCGAACCTTAATTTGATATAAGAATTTGGTATTAAGGTCGATAAAAGCTAAAATAGCATTTTATCAGCTCTTTAAGAAAATCTAGTCATGCATCCAATGCTATCTATTGCAGTAAAAGCCGCCCGTGAAGCGGGACGTATTATTAACCGAGCCTCACAAGATGTGGGTGCGATTGCCATTCAAACTAAAACGTACAATGACTTTGTCAGCGATGTAGACAGATCAGCCGAGCAGGCAATTATTGATATTTTGAAAGATGCTTATCCAGACCATGGTTTTTGGGGTGAGGAAAGCGGTCATGACAACCATGAAGCCGATAATATCTGGATTATTGATCCGTTAGATGGCACGACTAACTTCTTGCATGGCTTCCCGCAATATTGTATCTCGATTGCTTTGCAGCAAAAGGGCGTGCTGACGCAAGCTGTGATTTACGACCCAGTGCGTAATGATTTGTTTACCGCAACCAAAGGTCGTGGCGCATTTTTAAACGACAAGCGTATTCGTGTGACTAACCGTAGCAAGTTGCAAGACTCATTGATTGCCACAGGCTTCCCATACCGCGACTTTACGCACTTGGATACTTATTTAGGCATGTTTAAAGACATGATTAAAAAGACCACCGGGATTCGCCGCCCAGGCTCTGCTGCCTTGGATTTAGCTTATGTTGCTGTGGGTTGGGTTGATGGCTTCTTTGAAATCAATTTATCTGCTTGGGATATTGCTGCAGGTGGCTTAATTGTGCAGGAAGCCGGCGGTATCGTAGGCGATTTTGAGGGTAACGAAAGCTGGTTGGAAACAGGTAATATTGTTGCGGCTAACCCAAAAGTGTTTGCGCAAATGTTGCAGGTTTTGAATCCGCATCTAACCCCAGCACTCAAAACGCCTAAAAACGCTTAAGTTTATTTGTTGTGATCAAATACGTCTGCCAAACTGGCAGACGTTTCTAAAGGCTGAGCCGTATTGCTTAGCCACTCTCTCTGCTAGTTGTTTTCTGTTTGTTGCTTTGTGTCCCCTGGTGCACACTAGCACTACATTGGCTCGCCTATAATTTGGATGGTGTTGAATTTTATGCTGAGGCGTTTGTCTGCTGAACCATACATTTTAGATAATTTCTTTGCATTAGGTTATTCTGAGTATAAGTGATGCTAATAACGCATTTTAGATAACGCATGCATCCGGCTTAACTTTTAATCTGAACACTAAACTTTATCGGCACATTTCTAATTGAATAGCACTGCCTTGTTTTACATGGAGCCACTTTAATATGAGTCATCAGGTGATTAGCCATACTAATTTGATGGAGCAGGCATTTGAGCGACATACGCGCCATGCCGATGCACCCCAGTTGGTTGCCGATTTATTGGCGCAGATTCGTCCAGAAAAGTCTGAGCAAACAGATGCTGCGATTAAATCCATACAGGCACTTTGTTACTTGGTGAGTACCGATCCAGCAAAAGCCAGCCAGCTGAGAGATGCCATTTTGCAGTTGTTAAGTGCTTACAATCCCTTGTCATTGTTTTTGATTGCACGTCACTCAGTATTTACCGGTTTCTTTTCTGAAATGCGCAGACGCATCTCACATAAAATTCTGCCTGAGGCGGTTGATGGTGCTTATCTGCTTGATTTGTTTTCAGTTTTCTTTACAAAAACAACGGATGAAATATGGGTCAATGCTGTGCCTGATAGTGTTTGGGCGCAGTTGATAGGTGTCATGCGCTTTGATTTGGCAGATGAAGCGCTTAGTTTGTCTTGTCAGCAAAACTTGTTTGCTGCTGCACAGGTGCTTTCGTATCGCACGGCTGCATTAGGGCTAGAGCCTGAGTTGTTGAAAAACTATCCTGAACTTGAGCAGCACAGCTCACCATTTATCATGCAGCAAGCTGAATTGGCCGAGTTTATGGGCGCACAAGACGTGGATGATACACACGTTGATATCAAGCATATATTGGTGATGCTGGATCAATGTAAGGCAATTGTGGCAAAGGTGCGTAGGAATAGTGCACTTACCGGCACCAGCATACATTTAACCCAACTGCTGCAACGCATCTTGAAGCAGATTGCGCGTTTGGAAGAGCTGTTGACGATTTTGCATTTCTTTCAGCATAAGCAATCTGCAGATGCAGTGGTAGTGCCGTTGTTTAAAGATTTGGTTTACAGCGAATGCCATAAAAATGATTTGCACGAGTACTGGCAAGAGAGTGTAGAGGTGATGGCGGTGCGTGTGACGGAGAACGCAAGCCGCGCCGGTGAGCATTACATCACGGAAAACCGCAGTGAATATTTCGCACTCATGCGTTCGGCCATGGGTGCGGGTGTCATTATTGCGCTCATGGCGATGTTTAAGCTAGTGCTAGCTAAACAGCATTTTGCCCCGTTGGCAGAAGCTATTTTCTTTAGTTTAAATTATGGTATCGGCTTTATGTTGATTCATATCCTGCATTTCACAGTAGCGACTAAGCAGCCAGCAATGACTGCGGCCGCAATTGCAGCCACCATTGATAATGCCTCTGATGGCAAAACCAAGGACATGCATAATTTAGTGACTACGGTGACCAATACCATGCGTAGTCAGGCCGTTGCTATATTTGGTAATGTAGTGGTGGCGATTCCTATGGCAATGCTACTGTCTTGGGCTGTATTTTATTTATCTGGGCAGCATTTTGTAACGCCAGAGAAGGCGCATCAATTGTTGCTTGATATTCATCCTGTGACTAGCGGTGCATTCTTTTATGCGGGAATTGCCGGTGTCTGCTTGTTTTTAGCCGGCTTAATTTCTGGCTATCACGATAATTTGGCTATTTATAACAAGATTCCACAGCGCCTGAAGGCTGTGCGCTGGTTACAGCGGCTTTTGGGGGTGGAACGTTTAGCACGTGTAGCACATTATGTAGAGCATAACCTGGGTGCGTTGGCCGGTAACTTTTACTTCGGTTGCATGTTGGGTGGCATGGGTTCTGTGGGGGTGCTGTTGGGCTTGCCGATTGATATCCGGCATATTTCATTTTCATCAGCGTTTGTGGGCTTTGCCAGCTTTAGCTTAGACTTTATGCTGACTTGGCAAGCTGTTGCTTGTGCTGCATTGGGGCTTGCGCTGATTGGGCTAGGTAACTTAATGGTGAGCTTTAGTTTGGCACTGTATGTTGCCATGAAGTCGAGAAAAGTGCGCTTTAATGACTGGCGTTTATTGCTAAAAAATCTAGCTAGCCGCTTAAATCAGCACCCGATAGAATTTATTTTGCCACCTAAAGATTTGCCGCGTGAGGATTTACCACCAAAAGAGCCGACGCAGGCAGGCTAAATCAGCTCTGAACTGTGTGCAGTAGCTGGGCGGCAAAGTGCCACCCATTTTTTGTAACGGTAAGTACTCACTTGCCAGAGGTGGTTGATGGCAATGTTAAAGTGGCAAGGCAGACGTCTGCCTCATATTCAGCATTTATAGCTAAGTCAGGGCAGTTTTGGCATTTGCCTAGCCTTGTCTAGTTATCGTTCTTTATTGCTCCTCTCTTATTGTCAGCTTTCTGCTCTAGCAATTTGTATTATTCAATACTTTTGATTTATAAAAATATGCTTGACACATAGTACGGTTCCTTAATATCATTATCCGTACTATGTTGCTACTTAAAGATTTACCAACAATCAAGAGTTTAGAGAAATTCGCGGAGCGCTATCCCGATGCGGATACGCACGCCATTTCTGACTTTGCCAACTTACTGCGTGCATGTTCGGATATTTCTGATGCTTTAGATAAACTGCTTGGTCAGCACGGTTTGTTGCAAGGCCGCTGGTGGATACTGGTATTGCTGATGCGTCAGGATGATTTAACCTCTTCACCATCCGAGCTTGCTGAAAAAGTAGGGGTGACCAAAGCCACGATGACTGGGTTTATTGATAATCTGGAGCGCGAAGGGCTGATTACGCGCTTTATGGATAGTGTGGATCGTCGCAAGTTTTTAATTAAGCTCACACCAGCAGGGCAACAAAAGCTGGATGATGTTATGCCGGATTATCATAAAAAGGTGCATGCTCTAATGACAGTGCTAGGCGATACCGAGCGCACGGCAATGCTTAACAGCTTAAAATCATTGGCAGCCAATGTAGATGTAATGAAGTAGCGATATTTTTTTTGCCTAATTAGTTAGGAACCGAACAAAATTGAAATTTACATTTCTAAAATCTAATAGCACAATCAACACGGTGATGACCACAGTGATGCTTCCAGCTGTATTTAAATCCCTACCTAAGTTAGGTTTAGGCATCAGCTTGATTTTGTTAGTCGGGTGCGTGAGCATGTCTGGCATATCCCCGCAAGCCCAGCTAGTAACATCAGAAAAATTGGACGCAGGTAAAGCGATTACTACAGCTGCACATATAGCTTGGCCTAAAGAAGATTGGTGGAAAATCTATCATAATCCACAGTTAGATAGCCTGATTGCAAAAGCAGTAGAAGGCAGCCCTACAATCAATGCAGCAAAAGCCAGAGTGGCACTTACACAGGCCATTGCCGATAGTATGCACGCAGAAACACTACCTAACATTAGCGGAAATGTTTCTGTGACACGGGAGCGCTTTACTGAACTGCAATTTATACCGCCGCCATGGGGTGGGCATACAGACTGGAACAACAAAGCGGCAATTTCTCTTGCGTATGATTTAGATTTATGGGGGCGCCAAGAAAGTATTTGGCAAGGCTCACTGGATGAATCCAAGGCGGCTTCGGCAGAAATGCAGCAAGTTAAATTGGGGCTGGAGTCTGCAATTATCCGTAGCTATGTGCAATTAGCCATGGAATTTGAGTTGCGCGACATTGCAGAAGAGCATCAAGCGCAGTTGAAGGAGCGCACAGCGATTGCTCGCCGTGCATTGGCTGCTGGCATTGGCACACAGATGGAGGTCATCGAGACTGAGACCCCGCTACCGACTGCTCATGCGCATATCGAGGCAATCAACACACGTATTGATTTATTACGTCATCAACTGGCCGCGCTTTCTGGCCAAGGCCCTGGCGCGGGTGAAGTGATTCAGCGCCCGAGCATGTCACTCGATAATTTAGTTGGCCTGCCAGATCAGTTGCCGGCTAATTTAATCGGACGCCGCCCGGATGTATTGGCTTACCGGTGGCGTGTAGAGGCTGCATCGCACAATATTGATGGCGCAAAAGCCGCATTCTATCCAAACATTAACCTGCTAGCTTTTGTCGGGTTTCAGGCACTTGGATTCAGCCAGCTCTTATCAAGCGCGGCAGGCATTGCTGGTGTAGGGCCGGCGGTTTCTCTGCCGATATTTGATGGCGGGCGTCGCCGCGGTAATTTATCTGCAAAAACAGCGTCTTATGACCTTGCGGTTGAAAATTATAATGAAGCGGTGATTCGTGCTTTGCAGGATGTTTCTGACCAGTTGGTGATATTGCAATCCAACATTAAACAGCGCAAGGACGCATCACTTGCAGTCGCAACGGCACATAAAGCCCATACGCTGGCAGAAAAAAGTTATCACGCTGGTTTGACTAACTATCAACATGTGCTCGACACGCATGCAATCGTGTTAAGGCAGCAGGAAATAGCGACTCAATTAGAAGCGATATGGCTGGATGCCTATGCTAACCTGATGCGCGCACTTGGCGGCGGAACTATTGTCAATGGCACTGATGGCTATCACCTCAATGAACAAGGTGTAGAGCAAAGCACGCCAGTTAATCCCGGCGTTACGGAGCATAAATAGCTGTGAGATTTATCCCTAACTTCATTATTAATCGCAAACCACATGATCTGGTATTACTACAGGCTGCGTGGCGTGAGTGGCTAACCGAAGATGCGCCGATTATTGCCTACATCTTTAAAGTGCTGCTGGCATGCCTGCTGGCAATGTGGCTGTCATTACGTTTTGAGCTAGACCAGCCACGCACTGCCATGATGACAGTGGCTATCGTGATGCAGTTTCGCTCTGGTATGGTCTTTGCCAAAAGCTATTATCGCTTTTTAGGGACTAGTGTTGGTATTTTGGTGTCATTTCTGTTGGTGGCGCTATTTGCTCAGGAGCGTGTACTGTTCTTGGTATGTATGGGTTTATGGATAGGCTTGTGCACGGCAGGCTCCATGATATTTCGTAACTTCCAGTCCTATGCCTTCGTGCTGGCAGGGTACACGTTATGTATTGTAGGTTTGCCTTCAGCCATTACCCCGGAGCTGACCTTTAATATAGGCGTAACCCGCATCTCTGAAATATTGATAGGCCTTATTTGTGCAACCCTAGTCAGTGATTTGATTTTTCCACAGCGCATGTGGAATGTCATGCTGGCGGCTGTGCGTAGAAGATTTAAAGACTTTTCAGATTTGCTGCAAACCACCGCAACTAAACCCGTAGCCTCGACTACTGCAACGCCCACTTTGCTGCGTTTTCTTGGGGATATTTTCAGTTTAGAGACGTTTCAAGCCTCAACTGGCATGGAAAATGACAAATCACGCCTGCATAGACAAAAGCTAAGCCGGATGAACAATGAGTTTATGGAGGTCTCAACTAGCTTCCATGCTTTTGAGCAACTGCTGCGGCGTCAGCACAACAGTACGCAGCCGCAGGTCAGTGAGGCTTTGAAAAGGGTTTACCAGACTTTAAGCGCGGCTATCATGGTAGAAGGCCGCAGTGCACAAACTGAGCAGGAGGCGATGATTGTGAGCCGGCAACTTTCTGCTTTCCGCAATCAATTTTCTGCCAAACTTCATACTGAGCGTGCACAGCTAAGTGCTGATATCAGTGCAAGTGAACGGTTAGACTTTGAAACCGGCTGCGAGTTACTGCAGCGCCTGACAGATGAGCTTTATGTGTATACCAGTACTTATGCATCACTTGCGGCTAGCCAAGGCAGTAATATCAGCCTGACAGAAACTGTGCCTGCACCAAAACTGGAAATGCACTTTGACCCACTGGCCGTTACTTTAGCCGGCATACGTGGCACTTTGTCATTGGCGATTCTGTCTGCGTTGTGGATACTGACAGACTGGCGCTCTGGTGTAGAGGCCATCACGCTGGGCGTGATTTCTAGTACGCTATTTGCCACGACTCCGTCACCCACACGCACTATCAAAAACTTTATGATTGGTGCCATCATCGGCACCTTATTGGCGTATTTCTGCAACTTTCACTTATTAACGCAGGCGCATGGTTTTTGGATGCTGGCGGTTGCCGTTGCGCCCGGCATTATCATTGCCGCATGGTTTACAACCAGACCGGCTACTGCAATTGTGGGTGCAGGCGTGTTTATGGTATACCTGATGCACATTGGATTTAATAGCGCCTATAACAGCAACCCGGTAACGTTCATTAATGATGCGATTGCAGATTTACTAGCCGTGCTTATCTCCGGCATCATGTATGGGTTAATTGACCTTAGCAGCAGCCGTTGGTCACGTCAGCGCATTGCAAAATCTCTGCGTAACTTGGTGGTAGCGGCGTGTCGCGACACGGTAGCGCTACGCCGTAGCCGTTTGGAAACAGGCGCACGTGAACTGGTGCAGCGCGCCGGCAGTGCGCAACGTATTGGAGACAAAGAAGACCGTATCGTGATGGAGTGGCTGTTATCCACTTTAGAAATCGGCCATGCGGTGATTGCACTGCGTGAGTATATGCAAGTGGTGGAGCATCCATACATCAGCAAGATGTTGTCGCTTGGTCTGGAGTCCGTTGCGCAATTATACGACGCGCCTTCTGAAGCGTACCGCATACAGGCCATTAATACGATTGATCATGCCATGGCAGAAATTAACCAGGCCAATATCGAATTTAATTTACCACAAGCTAACCAGCACCAAATCACAGTGATGCTGCATTTTATTCGCAGTGCATTGCTGGACGAAGAGTCTGTGCTTGCCGCTGGCACGCAGAACAAATTGGAGAAACATTAACTATGCCCGTTGAAATTGCATTGTTAGATGCGCTTGTTCCCAGTCTGCTATTTGCCTTTATCGCTGCGGGAGTAGGCTCATTAATATTGGATTGGATATTTGTACGTTATGAAATTTACAGTTATCTATGGTACCCGGCTCTATTTCGGCTCGCATTATTCATTTGCCTGTTTGCCGTGCTTGGGCTTTGCATCTACTGAAAGGAAACACCATGAAAGGTCTGAATAAAACGCTCATTAGAGTCTCCATCACGTTGCTATTGGTGGTGCTTGCTATCGCCCTCGGACGCATGCTGTGGGTGCGCTATATGGACTCGCCTTGGACTCGTGACGGTAGGGTGCGGGCAGATGTAGTGAATATTGCACCAGACGTAGCAGGCTTGGTCACCGAGGTTGCCGTGCACGACAACCAGTTGGTGCGCCGAGGCGATGTATTATTCCGTATTGATAGCGAGCACTATCAACATGCTCTTAACCAAGCAAAAGCAAACGTCAGTCAGCGTAAAGCCATGCTGGATATGAAGCGTGGTCAGGCATCACGCCGTGCGGCGCTGGATGACCAAGTGATTTCTCGTGAAAATAGAGAAGATACCGACATGGTTGCGATCAGTGCCAGGGCCGAGTACGAGGCTGCATTGTCGCAATTTGACCAAGCTAAGCTAAATTTGGAGCGTACCATCGTACGCTCTCCTGTAGATGGTTGGGTGTCCAATCTGTTGGTGCGTCCTGGTGATTTTGCACAGGTTGGCGCTGCCAAATTGGCAGTGATTGATCAGCACTCATTTTGGGTTTATGGCTACTTTGAAGAGCATAAATTAGCCCTTATCAAAATCGGTGATCCTGCAGAGGTGAAATTGCTTGGTTCCAATCGTGAGCTACATGGGCGAGTTGAAAGTATTGCGCACGGGATTACCGATAGAGATAACCCAACGGATGTGCGTTTACTGGCTAATGTGAATCCTAGTTTTAATTGGGTGCGCTTAGCGCAGCGGGTGCCGGTGCGTATCAGTTTGGACAGCATCCCTAAAGATTTGACCCTGGTGGCTGGGATGACCTGCGCGGTGATTGTTCACCCCAGTACCAAAAAATAAGTGCTGCCGTACTTAACCAGCGACTGTAACCATTACAAGTTGCAGGCAGAGACGGCAGCCATCTAGCAGTTAATAGTGATCCCGATGTGTATTGCCATAATCTGCTACCTTTGCTCTGGGCTCTTGCCTTGGGGCGCTGATAAACTGAGATTTGGCTACGGGGTGAATTTTAATCACATTGTCTGCAAACATGATATTTGTTTCATCTAACTTAAATACGCTGACTGCATCTGCCAAGGCGTTGGCTTGCTCTAGCAGCGATTCAGCCGCAGCGGTTGCTTCTTCCACCAGTGATGCATTTTGCTGTGTGGCTTCATCCATTAAGGTCATGGCCGCATTGACTTGATCAATGCCCGTACTTTGTTCTACAGATGCAGCTGCGATTTCACTAATGATATTGGCTACCTGTTGCACTGAGGAGACGACCTCTTCCATGGTCTTACCAGCATTTTCTACTTGTTTGGTGCCTTCAAAAGTTTTGCTTACCGAGTCATTAATCAGTGCCTTGATTTCCTTAGCTGCACTGGCCGAACGTTGTGCCAAGCTTCTTACTTCACCGGCAACCACGGCAAATCCGCGGCCTTGTTCGCCCGCTCTGGCGGCTTCAACTGCCGCATTTAGGGCGAGAATGTTGGTTTGAAAGGCAATGCTATCAATCACGCTGATAATGTCTTCAATTTTTCGTGCACTTTCGTTAATGGCGCTCATAGTAATTACCGCGTCTGAAACAACCGTACCACCTTTCACCGCAACACCTGAAGCACTTAGCGCCAACTGGTTGGCACGCTTAGCGTTATCTGCATTACGTTTCACAGTTGAGGCTAGCTCTTCCATGCTGGCGGCGGTTTCTTCTAGGCTGGAGACTTGTTTTTCAGTACGTGCTGATAAGTCATTATTGCCTGAGGTGATTTCTGCCGCTGCGGTATTAATGGTTTCTACCGAAGCTTTGACCGTGGCAATCGGGCCAACAATCATCTCTAAGGTTTCATTCACGCCTTCTACAATCTTTCTAAAGTCGCCCAAGTGCGTGCTTGCGTCTACGCGCACTGAAACCCTGCCATCATGCGCCGCATTAGACAGTATGTTCACATCACTGACCAAGGCGTTAATAGAGGTAATGCAGGTGTTCAGGTTGTCTTTAATGTTATTAAAGTCCCCATTGAAGCTGGCGGTGATTTTTTCAGGAATCTCGCCACGTGCAATATGCTCTAGGTTATTGGCGGCCATGTTCAGCGGTGTGACGATAGCGTCCAATGTGGCGTTCAGGCCCTCAATCACTTTGCGATACTCACCTAAATGTTTTGAAGCATCGGCGCGGGTGGTTAATGCACCTGCTTCTGCATCTTTTGCCAGCAAGTTGGCATCTGCCACCAGCGCTTTAATGGCAAGGCCGCAGGCATTTAAGTTGTTTTTGATGATATTGAAGTCACCGTGGTAGTGATCTGTAATTTCAGATGGAATGATGCCTTTAGATAAACTATCCACATAGTTTGCCGCCATCGTGAGTGGGGTAATGATAGCGTCTAGCAACTGGTTAATACCGCTGCTGATGTCCTGAATCACGCCGGTTGGCAAGGTGGTTGTATCAATGCGTTCACTTAGGTTGCCCGCAACTGCCTGCTTAATAAGCTCGGCTACATTTTTCTCTGCAATCACTTCCGCAGTACGGTTGCTCCACTGTGTCATTTGGCCTAGTGCGTACCCATCTGTTTCATCATATACCGGGCTAACAACCAATTGCAGGTGGTGGTCTGCCATGGTTGTATCTATGTTTTTTTGGCTGCTTATCTCAGTAGCAAGCTGCTCACGGTCTGCTGCATTTTCCAGATACTGGCTTAGATTCTCACCCATCATTTTATCTAAATCGAATTCAGGCTGATATTTCTGAATGCCAGTGCTCATTTGTTCAAACAAAGTTTTTGCCGCATTATTCATGTAGATGAGGCGGTTGTCGCGACTAGATAAAGTAACGGCAATCGATGCTTGGTCTAACGTCGCTTTAATGCGCTGAATGCTGCTGACAGCTTCTTTGTGGTCAAAATCCAGTCTGGTTTTTAGTGCATGGTAAGCATCGACTACATCAGTTAACTCATCCCGATGCTCCGACCTTGGCACCAGCTTGTTGTTCATTTCCTCCGCACTTTCACGCAAGTTACTGCCAATTGCCCGCAAACGCGGGATGATGGAGCGGTTGAGGTTCCAACCCAGTAGGCCGCATATCATGAGGGCGACAACAATAAATGCAATCGCGTAATTTCTATGTTTGATATAGTTAGCTTGTGTGACTTCATACTCAGCGGCCACCCCTGCATAGTGCAGGCTACTCAGTTTGTTCAGGCTTTCAGTCAGTGGGTCTATCGCTTTATATACATCTGAAGTATTAAATGTCATTAAGCGTTCAATGTCATCGCTACGGATAATGCCTTGCAGTAACACCGCAGATTCCAGCGCTGTATCAAATAAAGGCTGAATCTCAGCGGCTAAGGCGGATTCGGTTTCTGCATGCGGGCTGGCTAAATAGGATTTCCACTCTTTGTCTAATACCAGCAGTGCTTGGTCAACATTGGCAGCCGCTTCGGCCGAGGTAATAATACCTCTTTGTAGTTTTTGGCCAGTGCTAACAATATTAGTGCTGAACATGTCGTTAATTACTTTTAATTGTTTTAACGGTAGCACTCTTTTTTTATAGACACTTTCTAGGCCGTGGTTACTTTCTTTAATGCCTGAAATGCCGCTAAAACCAAGCATAGAGGTGGTTAATGCCACCATGATAAAAATGCAGGCAATTTTGTTGTTAATGGTAATGCGGTTGGTAAACTCTTTAGCTCTTCTCAGTAGCGCGGTATGCCAGCGCTCTTCATGCTTGATGGCGCGATAATGCGCGCGCGCTTTTTCAATTTGTGCTTTGCTGGCTTTGGTACTGACAGACATGTAGCCAACTACTTTGCCATGTTCGCGCACTGTGGTGACACAAGAATATACCCAAAAATGATCACCGTTCTGGCATAAGCCTTGTTCCACACCTATCCATGGTTTTTTGCTTTGCAGTGTCATCCATATGTCGGTGAGAATTTCTTTTGGCATCTCTGGGTGATGGATAACGCTTTGCTTTTTGCCTATCAGGTCTTGCTCATTAAAGCCGGTCACTTCGATAAAGTCACGGTTTACGTAGGTAATTTTTCCTTCTAAATCAGTTTTTAAGACGATGGAAACTGACTCGTTAATCTCTCGTTCAATTTGCGTTAACGTGATATTTTCTTTCATTGCACACCTTTTTTATTATTTCTATAACAAACATGGAATAGCGCTGATTGATGACAAAAACATGCGCTATGTTCTGACTTCAGTTTTGGTTTTGCGAATCCTGTCATGATGTGTTGCTAGTCACGCCGCCATTTCTACAACGGATTCGTGAGGGCTTCGGCGTTCTATAAAGAGGCTATTGCCTGCAATTTCCTTGGCTTGCTTCTTGGCATTAACGCACGCGGTGGAAACCTCGTGATGTGAGTGGTAAAGATCGGAACTTACAATCAAGGCGCCAATCGATAAGCTGATGAATGGATGGAAGCGCTGGTCACCCTGGCGATCTTGCGTGATGATGCCGCCGTTCTTTTGGTCAGCGCTTGAGTAAAACGAAGGGGACACTTTAGCAATCTGGGACAACAGCGTATGGCAGCGGCTTTCCCAGTTTTTACTTTGAAACAGTAAAATAAAGTCATCACCGCCGATATGGCCAACGAAGTCATAGGGGCCGCAGGCATCTGCCAGCACTTGGCCGGTTCTCTGGATGACTTCATCGCCTTTTTTATATCCATACACATCGTTATATGGTTTGAAGTAATCAAGGTCGCAGTAGCACGCCACAAACTGCGTGCCGGATTGCAGTAGGCTATCAATTTGCTCACTAATTGGTACGTTGCCCGGCAGTAAAGTAAGCGGGTTAGCATAGCGTGCGGTATCAATCTGCATTTTGGTGATAAGCCTGAGCAAATCATGCCCGCTTGCCATGCCAACGTACTGGCCATTTTCTGTGACAATAAAGCCAGCAGAAAGATGATGCGGTTTGCTTTGCAGGATTAAATCGCTCAGATTTTTTAGGCTGGTGTCTTTGTCTACAATCAGTGCAGATTTATCCGTCATCATTTCACATGGGCGCTGCCCATATAGCTCTCTGCGGAATGGGCGGGCATAATCGTTAATCATGATACTGCGATTAATTAGACCAATCGGCCTGCCATCCTGCACAACCGGGATAGAGTAAATCTCCTGATTTTCATCGAACATCTTAAATACATCTTCGTTCAGACAAGTCGGGCTGACTGGCGCTGAATATTTAAGTAGTTTTTCAACAGTCGCTCTGTTTTGTAACAGGTTTTCACGACCTGATTCAACCCTGATGAGGCTGTTGGTAATGTCGGATGAGGCTTCCAGTATTGGTGTTGGGTGTGGTCTGGCAATGTGGTAGCCTTGGCTGTAAGCAATGCCCAAGTCCCGGATTGCCATCAGTTGCTCATGGGTTTCAATCCCTTCGGCAATCACTTGTGCGCCTGATTTTTCGGCAATTTCCTGAATAGAGCGCGCGAACTGCAACTTTACCGGGTCTAGGTGGATATTTTGTGTGAAATGCTTATCAATCTTGACATAGTCCGGCCGTATTTCTGACCACAAGCGCAGCCCAGAAAAACCTTCACCTAGGTCGTCGATGGCAATTTCAAACCCCATGTTCCGATAGTGATGGGTGGCATCTCGCATCAACTGGTAGTCAAGCGTTTGCGCATTTTCAGTTAGCTCAATGATGACCTGGTTAGGCTTTAAGCCTAGTGCCTCCATATATTTAAGAGTTTCACCAGATTTTGAGTATTTTTGTAATAAGATATCCGGGCTAATATTGAGAAATATCTTGCCCGGCAGGTTCTGCTTGGCAAATGACTCCAGCACCGTTTGGCGACAAAGATATTCCAGCTCGGTCACCAAGCCACAGCTCCTAGCCATTGCAAATAAAGCCATGGGGGAGTGCAGCATGCTGTTGATTGGCCCGCGGATTAAACCTTCGTAGCCAACAAACTTACTTTGCTGCATATTAAGTATCGGTTGGAAAACAGCGGTGAGCTGCTTATTTTGAATAATATCGTGTAAATGCAAGCAAGCAGCTTCATTGGCGCATGGGCCGAGTTCCGTCATCCATGCCGGATTACTCACTGTACTCATTTAGACCTCTAGATCGTCTTATCATGGGTAGCAATATTGACGCGCCAATGTGACATGAGCGTGACACTTTGATGACATTTAATAATTGGTTTTAGCGCCAGTTTTTTAATGTGATATACATTTATCAGCTAGGTTTGACATGAGTTTAATGCTGTCATTTGCGCGTGATGGGTTAAAATCTAACTTACTTAAAATCTGTGAATTGTTGAATGACTACTGCACCACTTCCGCAGGCTGCTAACGCTTCAGCGCATAACTTAGAGAGCCACACCCCCATGATGCGCCAGTACCTGGGCTTAAAGGCGCAGCATCCTGATATGTTGCTGTTCTATCGTATGGGCGATTTTTACGAGCTATTTTTTGAAGATGCCGAAAAAGCCTCGCGGTTGCTAGGCATTACCTTAACGCAGCGTGGCAGCAGTAACGGGCAGCCGATTAAAATGGCTGGTGTGCCGTATCATGCAGCCGAGCAATATTTAGCTAAGCTTGCCAAAATGGGTGAGGCGGTAGCTATCTGTGAGCAAGTGGGTGACCCTGCAACTACCAAAGGCCCAGTGGCGCGTGAAGTGGCACGTATCCTTACCCCAGGCACGCTTACTGATGCCGCGCTATTGGATGAGTCTCGTGATAGTCAATTACTCAGTATTTTTCAGGCGGATGGTGTAGTTGGCTTAGCGCGCTTGAATCTCGCCTCTGGTAGTTTTATTTTGAGCGAGGTTGCAGTAGGTTTATTAGCGCAGGAGCTTGAGCGTATTGCCCCTAGCGAGATGCTGCTTGCCGATGATTTTCAACACCATGCATTGAATACAAGCAAAGTGGCTAAACGGCGTTTAAGTGCGTGGCAGTTTGATTTTGACAGTGCGTTTACTACCCTAACCAAGCAGTTTAATACTTATGACCTAAATGGCTTCGGCTGTGCTGATATGCGGCCGGCGATTTGTGCGGCGGGTGCTTTGCTGGACTACGTGAAACATACACAGCGCACCACTTTGCCCCACATCAATTCCTTAAGTGTGGAAACTACTAGCGCTTACTTGCAGCTAGATGCGGCAACTAGGCGTAATCTGGAAATTGACATGACCTTGCGCGGTGAGGCTAGCCCTACCTTGTATTCTTTATTGAATACTACGCAGACTGCGATGGGCGCGCGTTTATTGCGTCATTGGCTACACCACCCCTTACAAGACCGTAACTTGGTGATGAAGCGACATGAGGCTATTGCGGACCTCACACAAACCAACCAGTTTTTGAATCTGCGCCAGACATTAAAGTCAGTTGCTGATATTGAACGTATCACCGCACGCGTTGCACTTAAAACGGCACGGCCTAGAGATTTATCCGGTTTGGCTTTGAGTTTGCAGCAATTACCGTTACTGCAAGCACAACTTGAGCCGCAGTCTGCAGCCTTGCTGCAAACCTTGGCGCTTAATTTAATGCCACCAGCAGAAGTGCTGAGTTTATTGGTCACGGCGATTAAAGTGGAGCCTAGTGTGGTGCTGCGTGAGGGCAGCGTGATTGCCGACGGTTATGATGCAGAGCTGGATGAACTGCGGGCGATACAAACCAACCATGGTGAGTTCTTGCTGAGTTTTGAAGCCGCAGAAAAAGAACGGACAGGGATTACCAACCTGAAGGTGGAATATAACAGTGTGCATGGCTTCTATATTGAAATGAGCCGCACGCAGGCGGAAACTGCACCTGCGGAATACAGGCGCCGCCAAACCCTAAAAAATGTAGAGCGCTTTATCACCCCTGAGCTTAAAGCGTTTGAAGATAAAGTGCTGAGCGCCAATGACCGTGCGTTAGCGCGTGAAAAAATGTTGTATGAGCAGGTATTAGTACAGCTTGGGCAATATATCTCCGCATTGCAAACCAATGCAGGCGCAGTTGCTGCCTTAGATGTGCTGTGCTGCTTTACCGAGCGCGCCATCAGTTTAAATTATGTGGCGCCTATGTTCACCACAGAAGCTGGGCTGGAGGTGGTGAATGGCCGCCATCCTGTGGTTGAGCAGATTTCTCTGCAAGCATCAGGCCAGCCGTTTATTGCCAATGATGTTGTACTTAATCCTTACCGCCAATTATTGTTAATTACTGGCCCGAATATGGGTGGTAAGTCTACCTTTATGCGGCAGACCGCGCTGATTGTGTTATTGGCGTATTGTGGCTGCTATGTACCGGCGACGAGTGTGAGGATTGGTGAAATCGACCGCATCATGACGCGAATTGGTGCATCGGATGACTTGGCGGGCGGGCGCTCCACTTTTATGGTGGAGATGACAGAAACCGCCAATATCCTGCATAACGCTACCGATAAGAGCTTGGTGCTGTTGGATGAAATCGGGCGCGGTACTTCTACCTTTGATGGTTTGAGTTTGGCTTGGGCAGTTGCTAAGCAGTTGCTAGAGAAGAACCGAGCCTATACATTATTTGCAACGCATTATTTTGAGCTGACACGCATTGTGGATGAGTTTAAATATGCGGCCAATGTACATTTAGATGCAGTGGAACACGGCAACACCATTGTATTTATGCACAAGGTAGAAGAGGGCGCTGCTAACCAAAGTTATGGGCTACAAGTTGCACAATTAGCTGGCATCCCTAAGCCCGTTATTAGTGCAGCAAAAAGAAAGCTCGCTCAGTTAGAACTCAATCAGGTGGTAAATCAAGACGCATCTGCAGTACCGCAGGTCGATATGTTTATGTTGAATGAGCAAGCTATCGATGCACCATTGCACCCAGTATTGCTAGAGTTAGACTCGCTGCAAGTTGATGACCTCACGCCTAAACAAGCGTTAGACGTGTTATATCGTCTAAAAGAGGCTGCCAATCAAGCTTAAACCGTACGTTTGTTTTTCCTACACACATTCCCTCACTCTCGGAGAGCAAATGTACGTATGCGCCACAATGCTGGCGTTAGTCATTAATCGTGCTTCATCTTGGCACAAGCGCGTGCATACGCACTTTATTAGGGCGAACTCCTAATCTTTAAGTTGTTCCCATCACCTCTTAAAACAGCAGATTCCATATGAAACAAGTGGTTATGCTTGTTTTTAATAGTTGGCATATCTATTGCTTATACTAGGTCAACTGATAGAGTTTAAGCCGCCATGTTAAAAGTAATGATAGTTGATAATAATTTAGAGCGCATTAAGCCACTTAAGCAATCTTTGATTGATAGTGGTTACGATGTGATTGCGCATCTGAGAGATACCATCAATTTGAATGACGCATGCAGTAAGCTTCAGCCGGATGTGGTGGTGATTGATACAGACTCACCGAGTCGTGACACATTAGAACATATTTGTGTGATGACGATGAATGATCCGCGCCCTGTGATGATGTTTACCCATGACGGGGATAAAGAACAGATTAAATTGGCAACGCAGGCAGGTGTATGTGCTTATGTAGTGGGTACTTTACCAAACGAGCGCTTACAGCCGGTGATAGACGCAGCAGTGGCCAGATTTGAAGAATTTAAGAATTTACGTACTGCCTTGCAAGAGGCAAACACCAAGCTAAGCGAACGTAAAGTGATTGAACGTGCAAAAGGTTTAATCATGAAGCAACGTAATGTTGATGAAAACGAGGCTTATAGCATGTTAAGAAAGATGGCGATGGAAAAGCACACGCGCATCGGGGCTTTAGCCACACAAATTGTAGAAGCAGCGGAGTTGCTGCTTTAACAGAATAGTAAGTTAAGAATTCGGTAGTACTGGCGTATAAAAGCCCAATGACGGGCAGTCTACGTGAGTGCTCAAGCAGTAAATACGGGCCAATGGTGGCCCAGATCAAGTAATACAAGACAAAGGCGTCTTGATAAGCAATCAGCTCTTTATTGAGGAGTTGGTTCAACTTATCAGACGCCTTTTTTTATAAATTTTTTAGATTGTTTGGATTATTTTAGGAGAGCTAAGATGGGCAATGACAATACAAGTAACAAGGCGGAAAAATTAGGTCAGCAATCAAATGTGGTGGTTGACCCAGCACGCCGTGACTTTTTTAAAATGAGTGCAGTTGGCGCATTGGGAGCAGCGGCAATGATGGGATTAGTACCAAACGGTATCCGTACACAGGCATATGCAGCAGGCTCTGATGCACCAGAAATCAAAGAAGTGAAAATTGGCTTTATTCCGCTTACCGATTGTGCGCCAATTATTGTGGCTGCGGAGATGGGTTTTGATAAGAAATACGGTATCAAAATCACGCCTTCAAAAGAAGCATCTTGGGCTGCTGTGCGCGATAAAGTAGCTAACGGTGAGTTGCATGCAGCGCATATTCTATATGGCTTGGTGTATGGCGTTCAGCTTGGTATCGGCGGTCAGCAAAAAGACATGACAGTGCTGATGGGCTTAAACCATAACGGTCAAGGTATTACGCTTTCTAACCAGCTTAAAGACAAAGGTGTGAAAGATGGTAAGAGCTTAAAACGTTTACTTGATAACGAGAATCGTGACTATACCTTTGCACAGACTTTCCCTACCGGTACCCACGCGATGTGGCTTAACTACTGGCTGGCTGCAAATGGCATCCATCCGGTAAAAGACGTTAAAAATATCGTCGTGCCTCCACCGCAAATGGTTGCCAATATGCGTATTGGTAATATGGATGGTTACTGTGTAGGTGAGCCATGGAACGCTAGGGCTATTTTCGACAAAGTAGGTTTTACGGTTGCAACTACACAAGATATCTGGGTAGATCACCCTGAAAAAGTATTGGGCGCGACTGCAGAGTTTGTTGAGAAAAACCCAAATACAGCACGTGCCATCATGATGGCGATTCTGGAAGCTTGTCGCTATATTGATGCAACTGAGAATCGTGCAAAAGTAGCTAAATTGATTGCAGGTAAAGCATACGTGAACGCACCAGAACAAGTGATTGCTGGCCGTTTTGTGGGTGATTACGACAACGGTAATGGTAAAGTTTGGAAAGACCCTAACTACATGAAGTTCTTTGATGATGGCAAAGTGAACTACCCATTCTTGTCAGACGGTATGTGGTTCTTAACGCAGCATAAACGTTGGGGCTTGCTCAAGTCAGACCCTGACTACTTAGCGGTTGCTACCAAGGTTAACCAAACCAAACTTTATACTGAAGCTGCATCGCAATTAGGTATCAGTGTGCCAAAAAGCACAATGCGTAGCAGTAAGTTGATGGATGGCGTAGTGTGGGATGGCTCTAATCCAGCTGCTTATGCTGCATCATTTAAGATTAAAGCGTAAGCCATATACACAGCGTCAATAGAGTTGCGCCTTAAGGAATTGAAATGACAAATACTGTAAATAAATTAATGCCTATTGCTAAATGTTTCTCTTTCGGCAGTTCACGTAGTTTAAATGTTCAGGCATATCGTTTTTTTAGATGGATATTGCCACCTATCTTTGGTTTGTTCTTGTTGGCTGTAATTTGGGCCATGATTGCTGAGCACACACCAGAGTTGCCTGGACCAATCAAAACATGGGCTTCTGCCGTTGAGTTGTTTAGTGATCCGTTTTATGACCATGGCATCAATGATAAAGGGGTGGGTTGGAATATCTTGGCATCATTGCAACGCGTTGGTTTAGGGTTTGGATTGGCTGCACTGATTGGAATACCACTGGGTTTTATTATCGGTCGTTTTGAGTTTGTTGCAAGAATGACCGCACCAGTCATCAGTTTGCTGCGCCCAGTCTCCCCACTGGCATGGTTGCCGATTGGTTTGCTGGTGTTTAAAGCGGCAAATCCTGCGGCGATTTGGGTAATCTTTATTTCTGCAGTATGGCCTATGATTATCAATACGGCGGTTGGTGTGAATAAAGTCCCACAAGACTATATGAACGTTGCCAAAGTGTTGAACTTAAGTGAGTGGAAAATCGTAACCAAAATTTTGTTTCCGTTCGTATTGCCTTACATGATGACCGGTGTGCGCTTATCTATCGGCGTGGCATGGTTGGTGATTGTGGCAGCTGAAATGCTGACGGGCGGAGTTGGTATCGGTTTCTGGGTGTGGGATGAATGGAACAATCTGAATGTGGAACATATCATCATCGCAATTTTCGTCGTAGGTATTGTTGGTTTGTTGCTTGAGTATGCACTCACACAAATCGCCAAAAGATTTAGTTACGAGTAACACACTTAAATATATCCTTTAGGAATGATCATGGAAAAAGCAAACACCGATAAATACGTACAGTTAGAGCATGTTGATATGACCTTTCATACTAAAAAAGGTACATTCAATGCACTTAAGGGTATTAATCTAAATATTAAAGAGGGTGAGTTCATTTCAATCATTGGGCACTCTGGTTGTGGTAAGTCTACGGTATTGAATTTAATTGCAGGCTTATTAAATCCGTCAGATGGTTTGATCTTCTGTGCTGGCCGTGAAATTGCAGGCCCAGGCCCAGAGCGTGCGGTAGTGTTTCAAAATCATTCATTATTGCCTTGGCTCACTTGTTTTGAAAATGTGTACTTGGCAGTAGAGCGTGTATTTGAAACTGAAACTAAAGCACAGCTTGAGGCGCGCACTCATGCGGCAATTGAGTTGGTTGGGCTTACACATTCTAGTGACAAGCGACCTAGTGAGATTTCAGGTGGTATGAAGCAACGTGTTGGTATTGCGCGTGCATTGGCGATGGAGCCAAAAGTTCTGTTGTTGGATGAGCCATTTGGCGCGCTGGATGCACTGACCCGTGCTAACCTGCAAGATGAGTTGATGAAAATTATGGCGAAGTCAGGCTGCACCGCAGTGATGGTGACGCATGACGTGGATGAGGCTGTGTTGTTATCTGACCGAGTAGTGATGATGACTAACGGCCCAAGTGCTACTATCGGCGAAATTTTGGAGGTTAACTTACCTCGTCCAAGAGCGCGTTTAGCCTTGGCAGAAGACAAAGAGTACAACCATTTACGTAGTGAAGTATTGCGCTTCTTGTATGAGCGTCATGCTAAAAAATCAGCATAAAACTTGTAATTTAAACATTGCGACATTAATTTTAATTTAAAAGGGATTACTAACATGAAAACTAAAGCAACATTTAAGACAAATATGGTCATGGCTTGCACCGCGCTAGCTTTGGCTGGAATGGGGCAATCAGCTTTCGCAGAGGAAGATGCGGTTGCAGAATATACCTTCTTGGATTCAATCAAAGAAGGCAAGCAAATGACTAACTTTCGTTTACGTTACGAAAATGTGAATCAAGAGGCATATGCCAATGGTAAGAAATTGAAGACTGGCGAAGCGTTCACTTTACGCAGCTTGATCGGCTGGCAGACTGCTCCATACAAAAACTTCAGCATTGGTGCACAAATCACCGATGTGCATGAGTTTAACGACGACTTTAATGATCGTAGAAATAATGTACCTGAGCATAGTCGTGGTGGTAGAACTGGTTTTGGTCTGGATAAAGCGCAATATCCAAATATTGTAGACCCAGGTTATACCGATATTAATCAATTGTATGTGGATTGGACCGGTATTAAAAACACCAAGCTGCGTCTAGGTCGCCAGCAGTTGAACCTAGATAACGTACGTTTTGTTGGTGACATCGGCTTTAGACAAAATATGCAGGTGTTTGATGGTGTTTCTGTCATCAATAAGAGCATCCCTGATGTAGAGTTATTTGCTGCGCACTTTGATAACGTACGTCAGATTACAACTAAAGATCGTCGTGGCAACATTGAAGTGTTGAATGCTAAATACCGTATCTCACCATCTGAATCAGTGATTGGTTATGGTTATTTGATCGATGTAGATAATTTGGGTCAGAATGGACAGCCGACAGGTGGTCCTAATGCTGCTAGTTATGTAGCAGGTGGTGGTAACGGTTTGGGCGCTAGTCAAGATACAGCGACTACCTCTACGGCAACTACTGATGCAAGCAGCAAAACTTTTGGTTTGCGTTTAGATGGTGTGCGTGCTATCAATCCTGATTGGAAAGTGTTATACACAGCAGAATACGCAAAACAAACAGATTATCGTGGTGGTAGCGATTTGATTGATGCGCATTACTTCAAGCTTGGTGGCGGTGCAGCCTATGGTGCATGGTCAGTCCGTTTTGATCATGAAAAACTCTCAAGTAATGATGGTCAGTATGCATTCCAAACGCCACTAGGTACTAACCACTTGTTCCAAGGTTGGGCGGATCACTTCTTGGTGACGCCGCGTCAAGGTATTGAAGATAGCTTTGTGACAGTGGCTGGTGCCATCGATAAAGTAAAACTGTATGCTGAATACCATGTATTTAAGTCTGATGAGAAATTCCAATCAGGAGCTGTTAATAAGTTTGGTGACAAGTACGGTACAGAGTTTGATGTGAGTGCGACCTATGCGTTCAATAATAACCTAACCGGTAAGCTAGAGTATGCAAACTTTAGAGAGGGTGATTTATATGGCGTCTCGAAAACTACTGCGTTCCGTAAAGGCGATAAAGAAATCATTTGGGCCACTGCAATGTACACATTCTAAATATTGCACCAAAAGATATTGCATAGAATAGGTGTAAAATAAAATGCACCATTATGGAATTCCATAATGGTGCATTAGCACTGTTAGAGAGCCTGCTTTTTAAAAGTGGTTATTGCCTTAAAAAAATAAGTAATTGTTTTTAATAATAAAAATTATTTTACTAAAATGTGGAACTTGGCATGAATCCTGCCTATATGTGAGCAGAGTGACAATTTAGATTAATTGATGGTGAAAACATGCAAAAGATGAAATTAGTAGTAATTGGTAACGGTATGGCCGGGATGCGTACAGTGGAAGAGTTGCTGAAAATAGCGCCCGATCTTTACGATATCACCGTGTTTGGCGATGAACCTTACCCTAATTACAACCGCATTATGTTGTCTCCGGTGCTTGCAAATGAGCAAACGATTGATGACATCATTTTAAATACCAGAGAATGGTATGCAGAGAACAATATCACCCTGCACACAAGTGCACGGGTGAACAAGATCGATCGTAAAAACCGCGTGGTTTATACGGAAGATGGTGTGAGTGCCGGCTACGATCGACTATTAATTGCAACAGGCTCTAAGCCGTTTATGCCGCCAATCCCAGGTAATGAGTTTGCAGGCGTGCTGGGCTATCGTGATATTAAAGATACCAATGACATGATTGAGGCTGCAAAAGTCTACAAGCATGCAGTGGTGATCGGTGGTGGTTTATTGGGTCTGGAGGCTGCAAATGGCTTGAAAATCCAAGGCATGGAAGTCACTGTTATCCACAAGAACGAGTGGTTGCTGGAGCGTCAGTTAGATAAAACTGCGGGCGGCATGCTGCAAAAAAACCTTGAAGCTAAAGGTTTGAATTTCTTGTTGAATAAAAACACAGAGCAGTTGGTTGGAGATGACAAAGGTCGCGTGAAGGCGGTGAGATTTAGCGATGGTCAAGAAATCCCGGCAGACTTAGTCGTGTGGGCGGTTGGTATTCGTCCTAACTATGCATTGGCAGAGTCAGCTGGCATCTACTGTAATAAAGGTATTGTGGTGAATGACACCATGCAAACCTATGACCCGCGCGTATATTCAGTGGGTGAGTGCGTAGCGCACCGCGGTATTTCATACGGGCTAGTAGCACCATTGTTTGAAATGGCTAAAGTCTGCGCAACGCACTTGGCTAACTTTGGTATCGGCCAATATAAAGGATCAGTCACTTCTACTAAACTAAAAGTAACAGGCATTGATTTATTTAGTGCTGGTGACTTTATGGGTGGTGGTGATACAGAAGAGATTGTTTTGCACGACGCAGTTGGTGGGGTTTACAAAAAGCTCATCATCAAAAATGACAAAATCGTTGGTAGCGTGCTTTATGGGGATACCACGGATGGTTCGTGGTATTTTCAAATGCTTAGAGATGGCAAGGCAATCCATGAGATTCGCGACCATTTGATGTTTGGTCAAGATAGCCTTGGCAACACTGGTCACCAAGGCCAGGATAAAGCCGCAGCCATGACCAACGAGATGGAAGTGTGCGGCTGTAACGGTGTATGTAAAGGTACCATCGTTAAAGCAATTCAAGATAAAGGTTTATTCACTATCGATGATGTGAAGAAACAAACTAAAGCAGGTTCTAGCTGTGGTTCTTGCGTAGGCTTGGTTGAGCAGATTCTTGCTTCTACTTTAGGTGGTGGTTATGCACCTCCGTCAACCAGCAAAGCGGTGTGTGGATGTACCACGAAGAACCACGAAGAAGTACGTGCAGAAATCCGTACCCATAAATATTTGAGCATCCCAGATGCAATGCAAGGTATGGCTTGGTCTACACCAAACGGCTGTGCAACTTGCCGCCCAGCGCTTAACTACTACTTACTATCAACATGGCCACATGAGGCAAAAGATGATCCGCAATCACGTTTCATCAACGAGCGTGTGCATGCAAACATCCAAAAAGATGGCACATATTCAGTGATTCCGCGTATGTACGGTGGTGTAACCACACCAGACCAACTGAGGAAAATTGCTGATGTTGCAGATAAATACGCAGTGCCTATGGTTAAAGTAACCGGCGGTCAGCGTATCGACTTGCTAGGCGTGAAAAAAGATGATTTGGTTGATATGTGGAAAGACCTAGACATGCCATCTGGCTATGCTTACGGTAAGAGCATTCGTACAGTGAAAACCTGTGTAGGTTCTGAGTTCTGTCGTTTTGGTACACAAAACTCTACGCAATTAGGTATTGATATCGAAAAAGCATTTGACCATATGTGGGCACCACATAAAGTGAAATTTGCGGTTTCAGGATGCCCACGTAACTGTGCTGAGTCAGGCATTAAAGACGTTGGTATTATCGGTGTGGATTCAGGTTGGGAAATTTACGTAGGCGGTAACGGCGGTATTAAAACCGAGGCTGCGCACTTCTTATGCAAAGTGAAAACTTCAGAAGAAGTCATGGAGTACTCTGGCGCATTTATCCAGATTTACCGTGAAGAAGCGCGCTATTTGGATCGTACCGTGCATTGGATTGAGCGTGTAGGTTTAGAGTACGTGAAACAGCGTGTTCTGGAAGATGCGGAAGGCCGTAAAGCTGCATACGAGCGCTTGATTTACGCACTACAAGGCGCATCTGACCCTTGGGCTGAACGCGTGAACAACCGTGAACAACATAAAGAATATGAAACAATTACTGTGTAATATTTTGTTTAAAGATTAGGAAACGACATAATGAAGTCTAGTTTTTGGAAATCAGGTCATACCCCGACCTTACTATCATCCTTTTTATATTTTGATTTAAGCTTTATGGTGTGGGTAATGTTAGGCCCGTTAGCAGTGCAAATTGCTACAGACCTACAGCTTACTCCGGCAGAAAAAGGTCTAATGGTGGCAACGCCTGTGCTGGCAGGCGCCTTATTGCGTATTGTAATGGGCGTGTTGGTTGATCAAATTAAACCTAAAATGGCAGGTTTGATTGGCCAAGTAATTGTGATGGCAAGCTTGCTAACAGCATGGTTGCATGGTTTGCAAACATTCCAGCATGCGTTAATGCTGGGCTTGGGTCTAGGTTTTGCTGGCGCAGCATTTGCTGTGGCCTTACCTTTGGCTAGCCGTTGGTATCCGCCAGAACATCAAGGCACTGCATTAGGTATTGCGGGTGCAGGTAACTCAGGTACTGTATTTGCAGCATTGTTTGCACCTAGCTTAGCGGTTGCCTATGGCTGGAATAATGTATTTGGCATAGTGTTGATTCCATTAGCTATTGCTATGTTTGTTTATATCGTTTTTGCTAAAGATGCGCCTGATGCACCGCCCGCAAAATCATTAAGCCAATATCTGATGATTCTTAAAGACAAAGACGCTTGGTGGTTCATGTTCTTCTACAGCGTTACTTTTGGTGGTTTTGTAGGTTTAGCTTCATCATTAACCATTTACTTTAATGACTTGTATGCATTAGGCCCAGTCGTTGCTGGTTACTGTACTGCTGCATGTGTGTTTGCAGGTTCACTTGTACGTCCATTAGGTGGCTGGTTAGCTGACCGTGTCGGTGGTATCCGTACTTTGTTAACGATGTATATACTGGCTGCAGTTTTGTTGGTGATCATGAGTTTCGGTCAACCAACTTATCAATCAGCGCTGATGGTCATTATCCCAACCATGGCAATTTTGGGCATGGGTAATGGTGCGGTGTTCCAGTTAGTGCCACAACGTTTCCGTAAAGAAATCGGTGTGATGACCGGTTTGGTGGGCATGGCAGGCGGCGTAGGTGGTTTTTACCTAGCTTCAAGCTTAGGATTCATTAAGCAAGCTACAGGTAATTATCAAGTAGGCATATTGATTTTTGCTGGCTTAGCTGCTTTAGCGGTATTGGGTTTAACTGGTGTGAAAACACGCTGGCGTACAACTTGGGGTGCAGCAACAACTGCAAAGGTATAATCCCCAAAGCAATAATAAAACCCAAGGCGTCAAGCTAGGTAACGAAGTAAAATATGTCACTTAAATTCACTGTTGGTCAGTCTAGCCTAACCGGGCCTAGAACACGTAATGAAGATTATGTTGGTGTTGTAACGCCATCCGGTGAGCAATTAAGTGTGAAGGGCGCACTGTTTGCAATCGCCGATGGCGTAAGTGGCAATGCCGGTGGTGGCGAAGCTTCTGAGATGACGGTACGAACTGTCACTACAGACTACTACGCCACACCGGATACTTGGGAGCCGTTTACTTCTCTAGATAAAGTGCTGGTCGCTGCTAATCGCTGGTTAATTGCACAGGCCAATTCCAACAGTGACATGGCTGGCATGGCAACCACTTTGTCTTTGCTGGTATTGCGTGGTCAGCGTTATTACGCTGCGCATGTTGGCGATACGCGTATTTATCTATTACGCAATGGTGTATTAAAGCAACTGACTACAGACCATGTGTGGGATAGGCCAGATATGCGTCACGTTTTAAAGCGTGCTGTAGGGCTGGATCGACATCTTGAGGTTGATTTTTCTGAAGGCGCTTTGCAAGAAGGTGATGTATTCGCCTTAATGAGCGATGGTGTGTGGGATAGTGTAGGTGAGCAAACCATCCATAAGGTGTTAGGCTTATACAACAACCCGCAAATGATGTGCGATCACCTGACTAAAGCCGCTATTGAAAAAGGTAGTCAAGATAACTCTACTGCAGTTGCGCTACGGGTGACAGCCTTGGGCGAAGATACTTTGCTCGAACTATTAGCAGGTGGCAAGCACCTCACCGTGCCAGATAAGCTCAATGTGGGTGACCTGATTGATGATTTTGAAGTGCTTGAGGTCATGTATGAGTCGCGCGCTAGTTTGCTATATAAAGTAAGGCACACGACGACTAAACAATTTTTTGTGCTGAAAACCTTGCAGCCTGCCCTGGCAACAGATACCGAGAGTTGTAATGGGCTGCTCAATGAAGAGTGGCTGGCAAAGCGTGTTGTTTCTCAGTATGTACCGCAAGTATTCCCGGTTTCTGTAGAAAAGCGCAGTAAACTATACTACGTAATGAGCTGGCATGAAGGTTCAACCCTGCAACAGCGCTTAGATAGCGGACATCACTTTACGGTGGCCGGTATCGGTAAAGTGGGCGTGGATATGATGCGCGGTATAGGCGCGTTACATCGTTTAAATATTGTACATCGTGATATTAAACCTGCTAATGTGCATCAAGGTAGTGATCAGCGGCTGCGCATATTGGATCTAGGTGTGGCTTTAAGCATGCAGATGTCTAAATCGGATGTGGTGCAAAATCCAGGTACGCCTAGCTATATGGCGCCAGAATTGTTTGAAGGTGAAGTGGCAACGCCGCAGAGCGATATTTATGCAGCAGGCGTTACGTTGTATCATCTGCTGACACGCAAGTATCCGCATGGTGAAATAGAACCTTTTCAGAATCCAAAATTTGGCAGTCCAACTGCGCCAACCAGATACCGCCCTGATATTCCGTACTGGTTAGAGAATATAGTTTTAAAAGCAATTGCAACGGACCCTAAGCAACGCTTTGAAACTGCAGAAGAAATGTTGCTAGCACTGGAACATGGGGAATTAAAGCCCATTTTGCCGCCGACACGCACACCATTAATTGCACGCGCTAGGCTGGTTAAGTGGCAATGGATAGCGATATTTTCGCTTATCTTGAATTTTTTATTGATTTATTTATTAGCTGTTTCATGATTTAACTTGATATAAAGGTAGGACTAAAATGAGTAATTGGGTAAGAGTTGCACCTCTTGAAGAGATCCCTAAATTAGGTGCACGCGTTGTGCGCAGCAAAGAGGTTGATATCGGTGTGTTTCGCTTAGAAGATGACCGTATCTACGCTGTGAATAATAGCTGCCCACACAAAGGTGGCCCGCTTTCAGAAGGTATTGTGTACGGTGACAGAATCGCTTGTCCATTACATAGCTGGAAAATCAGCCTAGTGGATGGCAAGGCTGATGAGCCAGATGTAGGCGAGACTGCATGTTTTAATACTAAGATTGAAGATGGCGTAGTTTATTTAGAATTAAAAGAGTAATTGACTTGATTAAGCAAACTAAAAGTACTTGTTGTTACTGCGGCGTTGGCTGCGGGGTGATTATTCACTCTGAAAACGACAAAATTATCGATGTTAAAGGTGATCCGCAGCATCCAGCAAACTTTGGGCGCTTATGTACCAAAGGCTCAACGTTGCATCTTTCAGCCAAGCTGGATAATCGCCTGTTGTACCCTGAGTTGCGCACCAATCGTGATTTACCACGTAAGAGAGCGACATGGGACGAGTCACTCGACTTAGCGGTTGAGAAGTTTGCTAGAACTATTGAAACACATGGTCCTGATAGTGTTGCTTTTTATCTTTCTGGGCAATTGCTCACTGAAGATTATTACGTATTTAATAAGCTCGCTAAAGGCTTGATTGGTACTAACAACGTAGATACTAACTCGCGCCTGTGCATGTCATCCGCGGTTGCTGGCTATAAAGTGACTTTAGGTGCAGATGCACCGCCAGCCTGCTATGAAGATATCGATCATACTGAGTGTCTATTTATTGCAGGCTCCAATACTGCATTTGCGCATCCAATTATTTATCGACGCATTGAAGATGCGAAAGAGAAGAATCCTAATTTAAAAGTAGTGGTGGTTGATCCACGCCAGACTGACACAGCCAAGGCTGCAGATTTGCACTTGGCTATTTTGCCGGGTACTGATGTTGCGTTATTTAACGGCATGTTGCATGTCATGCTGTGGGAAGGCATGTTGGATCATGCTTATATCGAAAAATATACCAATGGTTTTGCTGAGCTAAAAGAAACCGTGCGCGAATATACCCCTAAAATGGTGGCCGATATTTGCGGCATTAAAGAAGCGGATATCATTACTGCGGCCAAGTGGTTTGGTAAAGGTCCAAGCCTTTCTATGTACTGCATGGGCTTGAACCAGTCTATCCACGGCACAGAGAAAAATGCTGCACTCATCAACTTACATTTAGCCACAGGGCAAATTGGTAAGCCTGGTGCAGGCCCATTCTCATTGACGGGACAGCCTAATGCGATGGGCGGACGTGAAGTGGGTGGTATGGCTACGCTGTTATCTGGCCATCGCGACTTAGCAAATGCAGAGCATCGCGCAGAGGTCGCCAAGTTATGGGGTGTTGAAAGCGTACCGGATACACCTGGTAAATCCGCCATAGAAATGTTTGATGCAGTAAAAGAGGGCAGTATTAAGGCCATCTGGATTGCCTGCACTAACCCTGCGCACTCCATGCCAGATCTGAATAGCGTGCTGGAAGCATTAGACACTGCTGAGTTCGTGGTGGTACAAGATGCCTTCAATAATACTGAAACTGGTCCCTATGCCGATGTGTTGCTACCAGCTAGCACATGGGGTGAAAAAGAAGGCTCAGTGACTAACTCTGAGCGCCGTATCACGCGAGTGAACCCAGCAGTCGCAACCCCTGCAGAGGCGCGCCATGATTGGGAGATCGTGGTGGATTTTGCACAGCGTTTAGAGCAAAGGCTTGCAAAAAACAGTGCACTATTTCCCTATAGCACCACTGAGCAAATCTTTAATGAGCATCGCGAGACCACACGCGGACGAGACTTGGATATTACCGGCTTGAGCTATGCCTTGCTCAATGAGCAAGGCCCGCAACAATGGCCGTTTAAAGAAGGTGATGTCACTGGTTTAGCACGCTTGTATGCTGACGGTGTGTTTCAAAAGCCGGATGGTAAAGCGCAATTTGTGAATGCAGTTTATAAAGCTACTGCCGATAAAACCGATGCGCGTTATCCGCTGCACTTGCTTACAGGTCGTTTGCGCGACCAATGGCATGGCATGAGCCGCACCGGTAATGTTGCCCAGCTCTTTAACCATGCTGAAGAGCCAGTGATTCAGATGAATGCTGACGATATGATGCGACGCTCCATTAAAAACGGGGATATTGTCAAAGTCAGTAACAAGCGCGGTAGTTTAGTATTGCCAGCTCAAGCTTCAGATGAGGTAAGGCCGTCACAGACCTTTATTCCGATGCACTGGGGTAGTCAATCTATGCACGGTTTAGGCGTTAATGCATTAATGCCGCCAAGCTACGACAAAACCTCTAAGCAGCCAGAATTAAAGCACACTGCGATTAAGATAGAGAAGTTAGAGCTGCCTTGGCGTATGACGGTAATGCGCACTATCCATAGTTTAGATGTATTGCAAAAAATAAGAGGTTTTCTATCTCATTTTGAGTATGCCAGTTGTGGGCTGTTTGGTCGTGAGACCGAAACGCATTGCGGTATGCTTATCTTAAGAGCCGCACATACAGAAGCCCCTGATGAGCAACTGATTCAAGACATAGATGCGCTGCTTGGCATGACCGGCGACGCACCTTTGCTCAACTATCTGGACGCTAAGCGTGGTATCAGTAAGCGTATTTTAGTTGAAACAAACTTGGAAAATAAAGCAGAGGTGACAGGGGTTAGGTTGGTAGGTGAAACCTTAGCCACTGCTTGGCTTAAAGATGTGATGGGGACCGGGGAGTTTAGTCCTGAGTTGCGTCGCTGGGCATTGGCACCCTTGAGCGCGCCGCCAGCAGGTCAGCGTAGCCGCGGTAAAATCGTATGTAACTGCTTGGATGTTGCTGAGAACGAAATTATCGACAATATCCAATTGGGTGCAGACTTGCTGACATTGCAGAACAAGCTTAAGTGCGGTACGCAGTGCGGTTCATGTGTGCCAGAGTTAAAACAGTTGGTGCGCATACACGCTAAACATTAAAGTGCGCCGTGTTGCATTGCTTTTAACGCCTAAGTTCTTAAGATAAGTACAAAAAAAGCGCACTGCTGATGTAGTGCGCTTTTTTATTATCATCATGACTATGCGGCTGAAAGCATAGTCAGTTTTAGCTAGAAACGTTCTGTCACTAATTGTTTCACCAGTGGCGCCAGTGCCGCTGGTAATGTGGTCATGGATAAAATAAATTGATGTGCCTCTTTGGAGGTTTTCATCAAAGACTTGACCAAGATATCTACAAATTTTGATTCTTCATAGTCACTATGTGTGGCGACAAACTGCGCAAGGTAGTGTTCAAGAAATACTAATACGATGACGTCTTCAAGGGTTTGTGCTTCATGGTTAGACCTTGGTAGTTCTTTTTTCACCAACGCGCACACACAGTCAATAGTCGTAGCATCATAGGCCAGTTCACTCAGCATGCCGCGTGCAGTATCTGCATGAAATAATTTCAGTGCATTTCGCCATTGGTGGTACCCTGGCTTGGTCATCGGGTAGTCGCTACGCGGCGTTTTCCAGCGGCCAATATGCTGGCATCTTGCTGCAAGCAATAATGCCTCAGAGGCCTCTGAGCTGTAGCGCTTGAGCATCTCCGTCATACGGTGTGCATAAACTAACTCTTTAGGCTGGCTTGTTCCAGCCACCTCTTCTAGGTTAGGGTCTAACGCATTAAATGCGTCAAAGCGCGCGATGGCTTGGTCAAACTTTGATTGATCTGAGATATTCATGTGCTAATGCGCATCCTTGTCACGTTAATGTATCTTGAAAAGCATTTTACTTAGCCAGTTGTGCGATGTATTTAGCGTATGCTAGTTTCAAGGCTTAGGTTAAAGGCTTGGGTTAAATGCTGATATTGAGTTTGGGCGCATATCAGTTGCTAAATGCGCGTTTTGATTCGGTCAGTTGTTTTTAGGGTTTGCTGGTGGCGGTCTGTTCAGATACAGCACCAGATGAACTAACTGAGGCTGATGAGCCATTACGTTGCTTCAGTTTCTTTGCAGCTAATAACAGTTGCTCGGCAAGCTGGTCTTGCTCTTTCTGTTGCATACATGCTTGTTCGATGCTGTTTCTGACTTCTAAAATAGTGCCGCGATGGTTATAAACTTCGCTGACTAGTGCATGCGTTTGCGTATCTTGTGCTGCTTCTAACTGTTCTTCTTTTGTTTTTCCTACCTGACGCTGCCACATGATTTTTTTTGCTGCATCACCACGTTGTTTGCAGCCTGCGTCCACAACATAGGGGGATAGGTCTTTCTTTGCTTCAGTACCATTAGCCGGTTTTGCTGCAGTGCTCATGGCTTTACTATAGCTGTGGTTAACGCACGGCGTATCCTGAAAGCTATTGCCACAACGATACATCGTTGCGGCAGGCAAAGCCTGCGCACAGCAAAGTAACGCGCAGGCTATCACGTTTAGCAAAAACGGCTTCATCAATATGCTCAACTAATTTCTAGTTGCTAATGATTAATGGTGGTGACCGCCTGCACCGTGTACATGTTGGTGTGCAACCTCTTCTTTGTTTGCGGTGCGTACATCTTTAATGGTCGCTGTGAACACAACGCGCTCACCAGCCCAAGGGTGGTTGCCATCTACAATCACTTTACCGTCAGCAATCTCAGTAACGGTGTATAGCACAACATCACCAGTTTCATCTTCACCTTCAAATTGCATGCCTACTTTAAGCTCAGCAGCAGGGAAAGCACTTGCTGGTTCAATTTGTACTAGCTCTTCATCATATTCACCAAAAGCATCTGCTGGTTGTAAATCTACAATCACCACGTCGCCTACATCTTTACCATGCATAGCTTCTTCTACTTTTGGGAAAATATTGTCATAACCACCATGTAGGTACGCTACTGGATCATTGCTAGATTCAAGCACGTTGCCATCAGCATCTTTAAGTTCGTAAGTCATTGTGACAACAGTGTTCATTGCAATTTGCATGGTGAAATCCTCTACCTAGGTTTTTTAAAAAATAATGTTGAAATTTTAATCTATATTTTTGAAATTGCTTAAATGTAGGCAATATTTATTTTATATTTGATGGTGAAACCTGATTATTTTTCAGGTGTTTAGCAATTAGTTTATCCAGTGCAGAAGCAAAAGCCTGGCGGTCACCTTGATTAAATGCTGATTGCCCACTGATTTCTACACCATTGCTGCGCAACTCCTCCATGAGGTTACGCATACTTAAGCGTTCTTTAATGTTGGCATCGGTGTAGAGTTCACCACGTGGGTTCAGCGCATAGGCGCCTTTTTCAACTACTTGTGCTGCGAGTGGAATATCTGCGGTAATTACTAAGTCACCAGCTTGCAGCGCGAGCACGATGTGGTTATCAGCGACATCGAAGCCGCTGGCAACCTGTATCGTTTTAATATAGGCAGAAGGCGGAGTGCGTAAAAACTGATTAGCAACCAGTGTGGTTGTAATCTTGGTGCGGTCAGCGGCCCTGAATAAAATTTCTTTTATCACCACTGGGCACGCGTCTGCATCTACCCATATCTTCATTGCTGATACTGTTTAGCGGCCTCTGCCACCAGTTCTATGTTGGCCGCCAGCGCTCTGGTTGCTCCGGCTTTGCTGACCACGCGGTGCCTGACTACGCGCGCCATTGCCGCGATTGCCATTGTTCGTTGGCTGTGGTGAAAAAATAGCAGCTTGCGGCATGGCCTGATGTCTAGCAGCCTCAGACATTGGCTTTTGTGAGCGAGGCTGCGCTGGTGCTGTTTGTGTACGTTTAGGTTGTTGGCCGTGAGTTGAGGCGCCATTTTTTTGCGGTGCAGCTTGCTTGCCGTTTTCCTGCGGTTTACGACGTTGGCCTTGTTGCGGGCGAGGGGCGCGTGGCGCCTCTGGCTCTGGATTGGCTGCTGGCGTAAATCCTTCAACGCTTACCCTAGGAATTTCGCGCTTAATTAGTTTTTCAATGTCTTTTAATAGCTTAATTTCCTCTCTATCAACTAAGGAAACTGCTGCGCCACTACTGCCGGCACGGCCAGTACGGCCAATGCGATGTACGTAATCTTCTGGAACATTCGGCAATTCAAAATTCACCACTTGTGGCAATTGATCAATATCTAAGCCGCGAGCTGCAATGTCTGTAGCCACTAATACACGCATGCTGCCATCTTTAAATTGTGCCAGTGCTTTGGTACGAGCGCCTTGGCTCTTATTGCCATGAATCGCCGCTGCTTGAATATCGTCTTTGATTAGTTTCTCCGCTAAGCGGTTGGCACCGTGCTTGGTACGCGTGAATACTAGCACTTGCTTCCAGTCATGATGTTTAATCAGATGGGTCACCAAATCACGCTTATGGGCTTGCGGCACCATATGTACTGTTTGCTCCACCAGCTCTGATGCAGTATTACGGCGTGCCACTTCTACAAAGCCCGGGTTGTGCAATAGGCTGTCTGCCAATGCTTTGATTTCTTCTGAGAAGGTGGCTGAAAATAGTAGGTTTTGGCGTTGCTTAGGCAGCATTGCCAAGATTTTTTTAATATCGCGAATAAAGCCCATGTCCAGCATGCGGTCAGCTTCATCTAAAACTAAAATCTCAATACCAGATAGATCAACATTCTTTTGATTCGCATGGTCTAGTAAACGGCCTGGCGTTGCCACTAAAATATCCAGTGGTTTTTTCAGGCGCGCAATTTGCGGGTTTGCATTAACGCCACCAAAAATCACGGTAGAGGTCAGTGGCAGATATTTGCCATAAGTTTTTACTGACTCTTCAATTTGCGCAGCAAGTTCGCGCGTAGGCGTGAGCATTAAGCAGCGCGGGCGGCTTTTCGCAGTTTCCGCGAGTGGTTTTTGGCTGAGTATGTGCAAGATTGGCAGGGTAAAGCCTGCAGTCTTACCAGTGCCGGTTTGTGCGCCTGCTAATAAGTCACCACCAGTTAATACGAGTGGAATGGCATTGGCCTGAATCGGGGTTGGTGCGGTGTAACCTGCGTCATTAATTGCGCGCAAGATAGGTTCAGATAAACCTAGAGAGTCAAATGTAAGTGTGTTTGTTGTTTCAATAGTCAAAGTGATAGCCTCAGCTTGGAAATTTAAGCCGACCTATTACTTTGTGAAGCAACACCAATCGAGGTAGGCATATGTAAAAATCATTAACGTGATTGTGTGAATCAGGAAAGATTTAGTATTTTAAGACCGCTACGCTGATTGGTTTGCGCAGGGAATGCTGTCAATTATACGGAGTATTCAGATTAAAGTCAGATTTTGTTGATATGTATTGTATTACCCATTCACCCAAATGATTTTGGAGGGACTTTTACTCTCCGCCATGTGGGTTTTAAAATGCAGATTTTAATGATTATGTTTGAGCCCATGCTCTCTATCCAGCAGGCTATAGTAATTAGACGGCTCTAATACGGTGGGTATTGCTTCTTGTTCTAAATTTGGATGATCTTTACTATAGTGCAAACCACGGCTCTCTTTGCGCTCAATTGCACTTAATACAATCAGTTCTGCTACTTGCAGCAGGTTGCGCAGCTCAATTAAATCGTTGCTAATTTTAAAGTTGCTATAAAACTCATGCACTTCATCACGCAGCATATGAATGCGATGCAGTGCTCGGCTGAGGCGTTTGTCAGTACGTACAATGCCAACATAATTCCACATAAATCGGCGTAGTTCATCCCAGGTATGGGTGATGAGCACTTCTTCATCTGCATCTGTGACACGGCTTTCATCCCAATATGGTAAGTGGGTCACAGTGTGTTGTGTCTGGCTCAGGATATCTTCAGCCGCAGCTTTGCCAAATACCAAACACTCTAATAATGAGTTGCTGGCTAATCGGTTTGCCCCATGTAAGCCAGTGCAAGAGGTTTCACCAATCGCATATAGGTGATGAACGTCAGTTTGGCCTTTATCGTCCGTCATGACGCCGCCGCAAGTATAGTGTGCTGCAGGTACAACGGGAATGGCGCTCTTGCTGATGTCTATGCCTAGCTCCAAGCAGCGCTTGTAGATGTTGGGGAAGTGCTCTTGTATAAAGCTAAGCGGTTTGTGTGAAATATCCAGATACACACAATCCAGACCGCGTTTTTTCATTTCAAAGTCTATGGCGCGTGCCACGATATCTCTGGATGCTAGTTCTGCACGCGGGTCATGTTCTGGCATAAATCTAGTGCCATCTGGCAGCTTGAGCAGGCCACCTTCACCTCTTACCACTTCAGAAATTAAAAATGATTTAGCATGAGGGTGAAATAAACAGGTAGGGTGGAACTGAATAAACTCCATATTGGCAACACGGCAGCCAGCTCGCCATGCCATCGCGATGCCATCGCCAGTACTCACATCCGGGTTGGTGGTGTAAAGGTAAACTTTGCCTGCACCACCGGTTGCTAAAACAGTATTGTGCGCGCCGATGGTAATGACTTTTCCTGTGCTGTTGTCTAGTACGTAAGCACCTAGGCAAGCATTGTTTTCAATGATTTTAGGGTCAAGGTTTTTAACCTTGTGCGTTGTGATTAAATCGACTGCAATGTGGTTTTCAAGCAGCGTGATATTGGGGTGCTGCCTTACTTGGTCAGCAAGTGTGGTTTGTACCGCATTGCCAGTAGCATCTGCGGCATGAATGATGCGGCGGTGGCTATGGCCGCCCTCACGGGTTAGATGATAGTTGCTGTTATTGTTTTCACGAGTGAACTTCACCCCTTGTTCTATTAACCACTCCACGGTTTCTTTACCATGCTCTACTACTTTTTTGGTGACGGCTTCATCGCAAAGTCCAGCGCCTGCAATTAGCGTGTCCTGAATGTGTGCGTCTATAGAGTCTTCGTTGTTGAGTACGGCTGCAATGCCGCCTTGTGCCCAATTACTGGCAGTGTCGTTAATGCTACGTTTACTGACTAAGCAGATTTTTTTATGCTCGGCAGTTCTTAGTGCAAGCGAGAGTCCGGCTAGGCCGCTGCCAATAATTAAAACATCAAATTGCTGCATAATTTACAAGGATTATGTGGGAGAGGGTTGAATTGTTCGGAACTTCTAAGAGTGTATCGCGGTCTTTATAAAAGGCAATAGAAATAACGTAGTAAACATAAAAAAGTAATTGTTTAGTTGTCATTAAATGAAAAGTAATTAGATTAAAAATCTTAAAGCTGTGGAGGCAAAGTAATGATACAACCCAGTAAAATTCAGGAATTAGTCCAATTTAACTTCGTTCAACCTGCTAGCCAAGGTTATACTTACAGAAGTGAGAAATTCGACAATAAAATTGAACAGACTAAGGTGGGTCTGGCAGAGGGGTTGCACGTAGTGGCTAATGCACCAGTTTCTGGTAATCGTGAGATTGATCATGAGCTCGTTGTGCGTGCGCAGCGCGGGGATAAGCGTGCGTTTGGTTTGCTTGTTGATAAGTATCAGCGTAAGTTGGCACGCCTGTTGTCGCGCATGATTCGCGATCAGGCTGAAATCGAAGATGTAGTGCAAGAGTCCTTTATTAAGGCTTATCGCGCATTGCCAAACTTCAGAGGCGATAGTGCTTTCTATACGTGGCTATATCGTATTGGTATTAATACGGCAAAAAATTACTTGGTTTCTATGGGGCGCCGTCCAACGGTGTCTACCGACATTGAAATCGAAGATGCTGAAAATTTTGACAGTGGTGATGAGTTACGCACCACTGAAACCCCTGAATCTAGCATGATGACCAAACAGATTGCGCAAACGGTCAACGATACGGTTGAGGGCTTACCTGATGAATTGAAAACAGCCATCACCTTGCGTGAAATTGAAGGTTTGAGCTATGAAGAGATTGCAACCATCATGGGTTGCCCAATCGGCACAGTGCGCTCAAGAATATTTAGAGCACGCGAGACAATTGCGCTGAAATTAAGACCTTTGTTAGATACTCCAGAGAATAAACGCTGGTAGTTAGATTTAGGCAGTTAAATTAAAGCACGAAAGTATCAATGCGTAGTTTGTAGTGTATTAGGAGTAAGTGATGAGTGAACAAATTTCTGCTTTAATGGATGATGAAATTGCAGTAGAGGATGCTGAGCATCTGATTACATCCATACACAGTAGTAGGCAAGCTTCGCAAACCTGGCATCAATACCATTTAATTGGCGATGCGATGCGTGGCGATGTGGCGCTTGGCGCAAGCTTTAAACAAAAACTCATGCAAAAAATTGAGCAGGAGCCCACGGTGCTGGCCCCTTATGCATCAAAAGTGACAAGCAACGCAAAAACAGAAATGTTGAAAGATAAGTTACCCGCTAGCTGGTCAATTGCAGCATCTTTTGCTGCGGTCATGGTGGTGGGCTGGATGGCGTTACAGCAACAGTCTCAACCAAATCCAGTTGCTCCCGTAGAGGTAGCTAAAGTGACAACAACTAGTGAATCCATCCCTAATGAGTATTTAATGGCGCACCAATCATTAGCACCCTCAACGAGCTCATACTATATTCAATCAGTGAATTATTCAGAATGATTTCAAGCAGTCGCGTTTTATTGGCTAAACCCTTCGCAGGGGTAATGCTATTTGTCTTATGTGTAACGAGTTTTGCTGGTCATGCGGCTACCGATGATGAACTGTGGGCAATGTTGCAAAAGGCAGCCGTTGCCGCGCGCGCTTTAAGTTATGAAGGTGTTTTTGTCTGTCAAACTGGCCAGCAAGCTAAGGCTGTGCAAATCACCCATTTGTTTGATGGCAGAAACGAGTTTTCTCGCAATGTGGTGTTAGATGGCGCATCACGTGAGGTGTTGAGTCAGGGTAGTAATCTCGTTATCTACAATTCAAAAAATGAAAAAATAGTCATTGAAAAAAAACGCGGTCAGAATATGTTTCCAGCCATGTTGCCGCTAAATTTTGATACGATCAAAGAAAATTACACTGTGCATCTAAGCACGCATGAGCGGGTAGCAGATCGCCAGGCGCAGATTCTGTTCTTAGAGCCTAAAGATAGGTTACGTTATAGCTATAAGTTTTGGATAGACGACGAATATGGCTTGCTATTGAAGTCCGTCAGGTTTAATCAGCGTAGCGAGATTATCGAAAGTATTGGCTTTAACCGTCTGTCACTCTTAAATTCAGTTGGGCTTGATTGGTTTACGCCGCGTATTGATAGCAAAAAGAATTACGTGATGGCAGATGAGCCGGTGATTTTGCCCGATGGCAAGTTGTCGGTGACATGGGAAATTAAAGAGCTGCCAGCCGGCTATCGTAAAGTAGATCAAATTGTGCGTATGGTGCCCGGTAAACCTTATCCGGTTATGCATATGATTTTTTCAGATGGGTTGGCTTCAGTTTCATTGTTTATTGAACCTACCAATAAAAGCGGTAAAACCAAAGTGGCTTTAGCCTCAAGCGGCTATACCAGTTTTTATGCCGGAGTGAATAACGGATATCTTGTGACTGCTGTCGGCGAAGTGCCTGAGGCGACTGTGGTGCAGATTGCAAATGCGGTAGTTATTGGTAAATAATCGTCAGGTAAGTTTTACTCGTCATTATGATAGAAGAACACGCAGTAGTGATTAGATGCAAGCAGGGCGCAGCTGAACTGGAAATAGAGCGCAGGACTGCATGTAGCATTTGTGGGCAGCGACGTGGTTGTGGCAATGCAACTTGGGGCAAAATGCTTGGTCATAAAAGCCACACATTTCTAGCAGAAAATACCATTAATGCACAGGTTGGCGACAGTGTGGTGGTTGGCATTGATGAACGTGTGGCATTACGCTCGGTTTTTCTGCTTTATGTGTTACCTCTAGTGGGCCTGACTTTCTTTTCAGTGTTAGCCGAGGTTTTATTTAACAACCAGTTGTATGTGGTGCTGGCTGCCATATTTGGTCTATGCATGGGTTTTGTCTGGGTTAAATGGTATTTGGCTAGCCAGCCTACTGGTAGCGATACTAATCAATATCAAGCTGTAGTATTGCGCTATGCTGATGATGCAAGCAACGATGCATGACGTATTAACTAATTGGATTTTGCAAACTTAAACAGATTTTCAAACATTAAGTGGGGTGAGTAGATGATGAGAAGTTGGCTTGCTGCAGTTATATTTATTTTATGCTCTGCAGTGAATGTGAATGCTAAGGATTTGCCAGATTTTACTGAATTGGCAGAAAAGCAAGGGCCTGCTGTGGTTAACATCAGTATTACGCAAAATATGCGTACAAGTCCTGCACAGCTTCCTGGTATGTTAGGTGATGAGCAACTACAGGAGTTCTTTAAGCGTTTTGGCATCCCCAATTTTCCTGGCCAAAATGGCGGAGCACAGCCAGAGTATAAGTCGCAGTCTCTCGGTTCCGGCTTTGTGATCAGTAGTGATGGCTATATCCTAACCAACGCACATGTGGTGTCTGAAGCCGATGAGGTGATTGTTAAGTTATCAGATAAGCGTGAATTTAAGGCCAAGATTATCGGCGCGGACAAGCGTACCGATGTTGCGCTGGTTAAGATTGAAGCAACAGGCTTACCTAAAGTAGTGATTGGTGATCCCAATAAGCTGAAGGTAGGTGAGTGGGTGGCTGCGATTGGCTCTCCATTTGGCTTAGAAAACACCATGACAGCCGGTATTGTGAGTGCAAAGGGTAGAGCCTTGCCGCAAGAAAACTTTGTGCCGTTCATTCAGACCGATGTTGCGATTAATCCAGGTAACTCAGGTGGGCCATTGTTTAATCTAGCCGGTGAAGTAGTTGGTATTAACTCACAAATTTATAGTCGTAGCGGTGGCTCAATGGGTTTGTCGTTCAGTATTCCTATTGACGTGGCGCTTGAGGTAACCAACCAATTAAAAGCTTCTGGTAAGGTAACTAGAGGTTGGTTGGGTGTTGTGATTCAAGAATTGAGTAAGGAGCTGGCTGAGTCATTTGGTATGAAGAATACCAACGGGGCTTTGGTTGCTGGTGTTGAAAAAGGCGGCCCTGCAGATAGGGGTGGGGTAGAGGCTGGTGACGTCATCATTAAATTTGATGGTAAGCCAATTGCAAACTCTTCCGATTTGCCACGTGCCGTTGGCGCTGCTAAACCAGGTAAGGCTGTGCCGGTAGAAGTATTACGTAAAGGCGCTGATAAAACCTTAAGTGTAGCGATTGGCGAGATGCCATCAGATGCATCAGAGTCTGTGCAAGCGAATAAACCGGCAGTGAAGCAGGAAGCTGATCGTGTTGGCTTAATTTTAAAAGAGCTTACACCACAGCAAAAGAAAAAACTGAATGGAAAAAATGGTCTTTTGGTGATGGATGCATTGGGTGCTGTAGCGCAAGCGGGCATCAGACGTGGTGATGTGATACTAGGTTTGAACAATACCGAAGTGCAAAGTCTCGAGCAATTTAACAAGCAGCTAGCTAGTTTTGGTGCAGGCAAGACCATTGCTTTACTTGTGTTGCGCGGTGAGAGCACCTTGTATGTGCCGGTTAAAATACCAAGTGCTAAGTAAATGCCATCTCGTCGCATAATTAAAGGGTAAGCATTAATCTATAGATGTTAATACTTTGAATTTGCTGTAAAATCCGAGCTGTTCGGTTAACAATAAGGGCGCCTAGTGCGCCCTTATTGTTAAGCACGCTTTTATTGTTATCTGAACAGCCCGTTAGTCGTCAATTTAGTCATTATTAAAAATTAAACATGAAAAATATTCGTAACTTTTCCATTATTGCTCACATCGATCACGGTAAATCCACCTTGGCAGACCGAATTATTCACCTGTGTGGTGGTTTGGCAGATCGTGAGATGGAAGCGCAAGTGCTTGATTCTATGGATATTGAGCGTGAGCGTGGTATTACGATTAAAGCGCAAACAGCGGCTTTGGAATATAAGGCGGATGACGGGCAGATTTACCACCTGAATTTAATTGATACCCCAGGTCACGTGGATTTTAGCTATGAGGTTTCGCGCTCACTCTCAGCTTGCGAAGGTGCGTTGCTAGTGGTTGATGCTAGCCAAGGTGTAGAGGCGCAAAGTGTAGCTAACTGTTATACCGCATTGGATTTGGGCGTGGAAGTGACGGCAGTGCTGAATAAAATTGACTTGCCCTCAGCAGACCCGGATCGCGTGATTCAAGAGATTGAAGATGTGATTGGCGTGGATGCCTCAGATGCTGTGCGCTGTTCAGCTAAAACCGGCTTGGGTGTGCGTGATGTATTGGAAGCAGTGATTGCTAAAGTGCCGCCACCGGTGGGCGATGTCACTAAACCATTAAAGGCCTTGGTGATTGATGCATGGTTTGATAACTATGTGGGTGTGGTCATGTTGGTGCGCGTGGTGGACGGTACACTTAAACCTAAAGATAAGATTCGCTTGATGGCGACTGGTTCTGAGCATTTGTGTGAGCAGGTTGGCGTGTTTACACCAAAATCACTGCAAAAAACATCATTGTCAGCTGGTGAGGTAGGGTTTGTTATTGCAGGGATTAAAGAGTTGGCTGCAGCTAAAGTTGGCGATACTGTGACTTTGGCTACCAAGCCCGCAACTGAGCCGCTGGCAGGCTTTAAAGAGGTTAAACCGCAAGTGTTTGCAGGTTTGTATCCGGTTGAGTCTAACCAGTTTGAAGCGTTGCGCACCGCGCTAGAAAAGCTGAGTTTGAATGATGCGTCTTTATTATTTGAGGCAGAAAATTCAACAGCATTAGGCTTTGGTTTTAGATGTGGTTTCTTAGGTCTACTGCACATGGAAATTGTGCAAGAGCGTTTAGAGCGCGAGTACGACATGGACTTGATTACCACCGCGCCAACAGTAATATATGAACTGTTACTCAAAAATGGCGAGGTGCAGCAGATTGAAAATCCATCTCGCTTACCAGAGCCATCACGCATTGAAGAAATTCGTGAGCCGGTGATTGTGGTGAATCTGCTGATGCCGCAAGATTATGTAGGCCCAGTGATGACCTTGTGTAATGGTAAACGCGGTATTCAGCGCAATATGCAGTATTTGGGCCGTCAGGTGATGTTGAGCTATGAAATGCCATTAAATGAAGTGGTATTGGACTTTTTTGATCGATTAAAATCTGTATCACGTGGTTACGCAAGTATGGATTACGAGTTTTTAGAGTTCCGTGCGGCTGATTTGGTTAAGCTGGATATCATGGTGAACGGCGAGCGCGTAGACGCATTAAGCCTTATCGTGCACCGTAGTAACAGTGTTTATCGTGGCCGTGAAGTTGCAGCGAAAATGCGTGAATTAATTCCACGTCAGATGTTTGATGTGGCAATTCAGGCATCGATCGGCGCCAACATCATTGCGCGTGAAACTGTAAAAGCCATGCGTAAAAACGTGATTGCAAAATGTTATGGCGGTGATATTACGCGTAAGCGTAAGTTGCTTGAGAAGCAAAAAGAAGGTAAAAAACGCATGAAGCAAGTGGGTAACGTTGAGATTCCGCAAGAAGCATTCTTAGCGATTTTAAGAGTAGAAGATAAATAAGAAAATAAGGTAAAACGCCATGATGTTCGCGCTTTTTATGATAGTCGTACTGCTGGTTACCGGGTTGATATGGCTATTTGATATTTTAGTATTAAGTAAGAAACGCCCTGCTGGGGCTGATGAGCCGGTTTTAGTTGAGTATGCTAAGAGCTTTTTCCCCGTTATTTTGGTGGTGTTTTTAGTACGCTCATTTATTGTCGAGCCGTTCAAGATTCCATCAGGTTCTATGATGCCGACTTTGCTGGCAGGCGATTTTATTTTGGTGAATAAGTTTACCTATGGTCTGCGTGTGCCAATTTTAAATAACACATTCTTAGCGGTGAATAAGCCTGCACGTGGCGATGTCATCGTGTTTCATTACCCACCGAACCCCTCTATTGACTACATTAAACGCGTAGTAGGTTTGCCTGGAGATAAAGTGGGCTATCAAGATAAGCGTCTCACCATTAATGGGCAGCCGATTGCGGTTGAAAGTGCTGGTTATTATGAGTATGTGATGTCTGGGCTTAATGTGGTGCAAGCGAAACAATACCATGAGCAATTAGGCAGCAAGAATCATGATATTTTGGTGCATAACGTGGTTGGCAATTATGAGGCGGACACGATAGGCGCTAAATTTGCAGATGGTGAAGAAGTCACTGTGCCGGATGGACAATATTTGGCAATGGGGGATAATCGGGATAATAGTTCAGATAGCCGAGTATGGGGATTTGTACCTGAGCAGAATCTGGTCGGTAAGGCATTTTTTATCTGGATGAATTTTGATCAGGGTTCTAGAATCGGCAATAAAATAGATTAATTATTTGGCTGTACTAAACTTGAATGTACTACTTGGCCGTACTAACTTGACTAGGCATGGAGATAAACATGATAAATAAATTAATGCATATGCAAAGCGTTAAAAAACAACAAGGCGCAACTTTGTTAGGTATGCTAATCGTTGGTGCTTTCGTTGTGTTTGTCGCTTTGATTGCGATGAAAATGGCTCCAGCTTATATAGAGTTTATGTCAGTCAAGAAAGTGCTGAAAGCCATGCAGTCTGAATCTCTGGGCACGATGAGTAATAAAGAAATTAAAGACTCGTTTGAAAAGCGCGCTTCAGTTGCCTATGTTGATACGGTAAAAGGCTCAGACTTAGTGATAGAAAAAACCCCTGATGGTAATGCGGTAGTGTCTGTTTCATATGAAGTAGTGAAGCCGATTATGGGCAATGTAAGTGTGCTGATAGATTTTTCAGCACGTAGTGATGGTAAGTAGTGTATTTAAGATATTTGAATAAGCAGCTAACTTCTGGCGGTATTGATGTCTAAACAAGAGTTATTAAAGCGCTTGTCGCATCAGTTTGTGAATGAAAGCTTGTTAACGCAGGCACTCACTCACCGTAGTTATGCTGGCCAAAATAATGAGCGCCTTGAGTTTTTGGGTGATGGTGTTCTCAATTTCATCATTGCACACCAGTTATATCAGCGTTTCCCTAAACTGGCAGAAGGTGATTTAAGCCGTCTGCGAGCACAAATGGTGAAGGAGGCAACGTTGTCAGAAATCGCGCTATCCCTCAACCTTGGTGATGCACTGTTGCTGGGTGAAGGCGAGTTAAAAAGTGCAGGTTGGCGTAGGCCTTCTATTTTAGCTGATGCGCTAGAGGCTATTATAGGCGCAGTTTATCTTGATAGCGGGTTCGATGCCGCGCAAACTTTTGTCTTGGGTCTCTACGCAGGTAAGTTGGAAACGATAGATCCTAAAGTCATCGATAAAGACCCTAAATCCTTATTGCAAGAGTTGTTGCAAAGTAGAAAAATCGCAGTCCCAGAATATACAGTCACACACACCAGCGGTGAAGCGCACGAGCAAAAGTTTGTGGTGGAGTGCTTAGTGGAAAAACATCAAATTCGCACAGTAGGTGAAGGCCGGAGCCGTCGCATTGCTGAACAGCAGGCAGCAGAACTTGCTTTGCTTGCGTTAAATAAACTCCATATTGGAAAAGTTAAAAAATGACAGATATTAATCAAGAGCTTGAAGTGAAGGCAGTGACTGCTTTCGATGGCCCCTTTAAGTGCGGTACAGTGGCAATCGTGGGGCGCCCGAACGTGGGTAAATCCACGCTGTTAAACCATATTTTAGGGATGAAGTTAGCAATTACTTCACGTAAGGCGCAAACTACACGCCACCGCCTATTAGGCATACATACGACAGATGATACGCAGTATTTGTTTGTAGATACGCCAGGTTTTCAGCAAAAGCACTTAAATGCTTTGAACAAAGGTTTAAATAAAACGGTCACCCAGGTGCTAACAGAAGTCGATGTAGTCCTGTTTGTGATTGAGCCGATGAAGTTGGGCGATGCTGATCGCAAGGTATTACAGTTATTGTCTGATAAAACACCGACTATCTTGGTGGTGAACAAGCTGGACTTAATGGGTGATAAAGGCAACGTACTGCCGTTGATTCAAGATTTCGATTTGGAGTTTCCATTCTCAGAAATCGTGCCAGTCAGCGCTAAAAAGAGCCTTAACTTAGATGAGTTATTAAAATCTATCCGTAGCTACTTGCCTGAGCAAGAGGCGATTTACTCTGAAGATGAGTTGACGGATAAGAATGAGCGCTTCCTTGCGGCAGAGTTGGTGCGTGAGAAAATATTTAGATTGCTAGGCGATGAAATTCCATATTCAGTCGCGGTAGAGGTTGAAAAGTTTGAAGTGGTGGGTAAGTTGCGCCGTATTTTTTGCGCCATCATTGTTGATAAAGACAGTCAAAAGCCGATGTTGATTGGTAAAAACGGCGAGAAACTCAAGCAAATTTCTACCGAAGCCAGACAAGACATGGAAAAACTGTTTGGCGGTAAAGTTTACCTAGAAACATGGGTAAAAGTTAAAGGCGGCTGGGCAGATGATGCGCGCGCACTCAAGTCGCTAGGTTATTAATCTGCGACACATTGGTCGGGTTGTCGGTTTTTTTGGTGGAATGGTTACACGTTGATGCTGTTTAAGATGGATATCATTAACGCTAGTGTTTGTATCGTGGTGGTTGAATAGACCTTATGGCGTCAGTGAGTTCTCATCGTCAAGACAATCAGTCCGTTTACGTGCTGCATACTTATCCATTTAAAGAAACCAGCCTGGTAGTAGAGCTGTTTTCATGTGAGTTTGGGCGAGTTGCCACTACTGCAAAAGGGGCAAGACGCCCACGCTCTGCTATGCGAGGCATGTTGCAGGCCTTCCAGCCAATGTTGGCGACATGGTCAGGCAAGTTAGAGCTTAAAACTTTGCACGGTTTAGAGTGGAACGGTTGTTTACTTTTGCTACAGGGTGAAGCGCTGATGTGCGGCTTCTATCTGAACGAATTGTTGCTAAGACTACTGCCGCGCGAGGACCCACATGAAGCCTTGTTTGCTTATTATGCAGAGACACTAAAAGCGCTGGCAAGTGAGCAGCACTTGGCCACGACGCTGCGTCGTTTTGAGTTAAAGTTTCTGCAAGAGCTTGGCTATGCAATACCGCTACACTTAGATGCCAATAGCGCACCGATTCTTATACAGCAAAATTATCGCTATGAGGCAGAGCACGGCGCATATCCAATACGTGGCACGTTGGCACGTTATGAAAATGGCGTGCAGCTGTCGGGCAAGACGCTCATTGATATGTTGAATGATGATTACAGTGATGAGCAGACGCAACAACAGAGCAAGCAGTTGATGCGTTATTTGTTAGCTCATTATTTAGGCGATAAGCCACTACATACTCGGCAGTTACTGATTGAGTTGCAAGGGTATTAACTAGTTTCTTGAGGCAGCTCAATGTGAGATGTGCGTGGGCTGCCATAATGTTTTGATTTATAAGGTGATAGACGCATGATTAAATTGGGTGTCAATATCGACCACGTTGCAACAATCCGTCAGGCACGTGGCACTAAGTATCCAAGTGTAGTACAAGCAGCTTTACGCGCTGAGCAGTCTGGTGCTGACAGCATTACTTTACATCTACGTGAAGACCGCCGTCATATGCAAGATGCAGACATATTTGCATTACGCCCACTGTTGCAAACCAAAATGAATCTTGAGTGTGCAGTGACAGATGAAATGTTGGATATTGCGATTAAAGTCATGCCGCAAGATGTGTGCTTGGTGCCTGAGCGCCGTGAAGAACGCACTACTGAGGGTGGGTTGGATGTCGTTACCCAGTTTGATAAAGTGCAGCACGCTGTAAAAAAATTAAGTGATGCAGGCATTCGTGTATCTTTATTTATTGCGCCAGATTTAGCACAAATCGACGCCGCGGTTAAAACGGGGGCGCCGGTGATTGAATTGCATACCGGCACGTTTGCTGATGCAGAATCAGAACGCACGCAAATAGCGGAGCTTGATCGTATCGAGCGTGCGCTGCAGCATGCAAAAGACGCACGCTTAGTAGTCAATGCCGGGCATGGTTTGCACTACCATAATGTGCATCATATTGCGCGTATGTACGGCTTTGAGGAACTAAATATCGGCCATGCCATTGTTGCGCATGCCTTGTTTGTGGGTTGGGACAATGCCGTGCGTGAGATGAAATCTTTAATGCAGCAGTTTGCCCCCAGATAGTATTCCCATATTAAGGTAAAAGGCAGTTGATGATTTTTGGAATAGGCACTGATGTTGTGGAGGTCACGCGTATTAAAGACTCTATTGCAGAGTTTGGCGATGCTTTCGCACGCAGAATATTGGCCGAGAGTGAGCTAGAGAGTTATCAGCAGTCGCAAATTAAAGCACGTTTTCTGGCGAAACGATTTGCTGCCAAAGAGGCATTTTCCAAGGCTTTAGGTACTGGCTTGCGCGCACCTGCCACTTTGCAAAACATTGCAGTAGGCCATGATGCTTTAGGTAAGCCGATGCTGGTGTTGGCGCCAATATTGCAGGCGTTTTTAGATGAAAGAAATATCATTAAAACGCATATCAGTATTAGTGATGAAAAAAACCTAGCAGCAGCTTTCGTTGTGCTGGAAATATAATGTCTGTAGTAACCGCACTCGATTCTTTGCATCAACCCGATATGGCACGTCGCTTTGGTGGCGTGGCAAGGCTATACGGTGCAGATGGCTTGGCTAAATTGCAATCTGCGCATATGTGCGTGATTGGCATCGGTGGTGTCGGTAGTTGGGCAGCCGAAGCGCTGGCGCGCAATGCGGTAGGTAATATTACCTTAATCGATTTAGATAACGTCGCAGAGTCTAACGTTAACCGACAGCTGCATGCTTTAGACCGCACTTTTGGTAAAGCCAAGGTGACCGCAATGCGTGAGCGTATTCTTGAGATTAATCCCCTTGCTAACGTGTACGAAATCGAAGATTTTGTAACGATGGAGAATGTAGCTGTGATGTTGAGTCAGCCATATGATTCTGTGATTGACTGCGTTGATGATGCCAAAGCAAAGGTGGCGATTGCAGCTTTTTGTCGCACGCATAAACTACCGCTAGTGACCGTAGGTGCGGCCGGTGGCAGGCTGGACCCTACGCGCATACAAGCAGCAGACCTTGCTCATGTGTCCGGTGATAGATTGCTGGCTAAAGTACGCAATCAGTTACGCCGTGACTATCAATTCCCTAAAGCCACTAACAACAAAAAATCCGATAAGTTTGGCATACAAGCAGTATATTCTGACGAGTCTGTGATTAAGCCTGACGCTGCCTGTGAGGTAGAAACTAATACAGGCGTGACTGGCTTAAATTGCGCAGGTTACGGCTCTAGCGTATGTGTCACCGCACCGTTTGGATTTACGGCCTCCGCGCTGGCGTTGAAATCTTTCTTGCTCAAATGAGTGTGATTGCCACATCACTCTGGATGCAGTGATCGTGCCATAATGCGTAATCTCAGCATCAAATTAGCGATTAATTTTCACCGTATGTAATGGGTATGAAAGACGATTGTTTGCATGGTTAAGCGTAGAAAACTCATTGTTGGCAACTGGAAGTTACACGGCAGCATTGCGGGTAATCAGCAGCTATTACAGCAATTGAAATTAAATCTACAAGCGCTGGATGCGGTAGATTTTGCACTTTGTTTACCTTACGTTTATTTGTTTCAAGGGCAGCAGTTATTAGCTGGTAGCAACATTTTGTGGGGCTCGCAGAATGTAAGTCAGTTTGAGGAGGGCGCTTATACCTCATGCATTTCAGCGGCAATGATTGCCGAGTTTGGTTGCCGCTTTGTGATTATTGGGCATTCTGAGCGGCGCTTGTTGCATTTAGATAGTTATGAGGTGATTGCTACAAAACTGTTACGTGCTTTAGCTTGCGGATTAACGCCCATTTACTGTGTGGGTGAAACACAGCAAGAGCGTGATGCTGGCATGGCTGAAGCGGTAATTCGGCAGCAATTACTGAATATGTTAAACGCGTTAGATGATGAAGCATTGGCGTGCGCTAAATCTCTCAATATTGTGGTGGCTTATGAACCGGTGTGGGCGATTGGCACTGGGTTACATGCAAGCCCACAGCAAGCACAATCAATGCATGTGCTGATTCGGCAGCTTATCTCTACACGAGACTTAGCCCTTGCGCAGCAAGTGCGCATCCTTTATGGCGGCAGCCTGACTGCCGATAATGCACATGATATGCTCTCCATGCCGGATATAGATGGTGGTTTGCTAGGCCGCTCATCATTAGATGCACAAGCCTTTACACAAGTCGCATTTATCACAAACAGCTTGGCACAAGCTGAGTGAACCTCTACTTGAGGCCGTAGTCATTACCAGAGTAGCGTAACGCTTTCGTTTGTTTTCCCAATAAAATAGCTGTGTCTATTTGCTAAGCTTTCACATATTTCACATAGATGACGGTTTTGATGAATTTTCATGACACTGTCATAATTGTCGCTTATGCTGAATGAAATAACTAATTAGAAAATATCATGCGTTCAGTTAATTCACCGCTTAAATTACTTAATCGAGATATCAGTATATTGGCGTTTAATGCACGTGTACTGAGTCTTGCGCAAAATGCGGAGTATCCTCTGCTAGAGCGTTTGCGTTTTCTTTGCATTGTGTCTTCCAATCTGGATGAGTTTTTTGAAGTACGCGCCGCGCCGCATGTAGACGCCATGCGTGATAATGAAAAAAAGACCGATGTTAACGTACAAAGCTATTTAGAAATATCCAAAGCTGCGCATACTTTAGTAGAAAAACAGTACGAGATTTTTAATACAGATTTAATGCCTGCTCTGGCGAGTGCAGGTGTGTATCTGGTGTCTAACGCTGAGCGTACATTAGAGCAAAAGCGTTGGGTCGCACGTTATTTTGAGTCCAGCGTGCGTCCGTTACTGGTGCCAGTTGCGCTTGACCCTTCTCACCCCTTTCCGCAAGTGGCCAATAAGTCTTTAAATTTTATTGTGTCACTGGGGGGTACCGACGCATTTGGACGCAATAATAATATTGCCATTGTGAAGGTGCCAAGGGCGTTGCCTCGCTTAATTAAACTGCCTAAGCACTTGAGTGGCAAGCAACAAAAATTTGTGTCTTTATCTAGTGTTATTCGTGCACATTTAGCTAGCTTATTTACTGGCCGTGAGGTGTTATGTTTCTCACAGTTTAGGGTAACTCGGCATTCTGATTTGGCCGTGGATGAAGAGGATGTAAAAAACCTGCGTACAGCGTTAAGAAAAGGCTTGGTACAACGACATTTTGGTGAAGCGGTGCGTTTGGAGGTATCACATGGTTGTGATGAAAAGCTAGCTAAGCTCTTGCTGCAGCAATTCGATTTACCTAAACAGTCGCTGTATCGCGTGAATGGCTTGGTTAATTTAGCGCGCCTGATGCAGTTGGCAGATTTAGCTGAAGGTGACCACCTCAAATTTAAGCCATATGAGCCGCAGATAAGTCAGCAGCTAGTCCCCAATCAGTCATTTTTCTCACAGCTCAAACAGCGTGATGTTCTTATCCACCAGCCTTACGAGAGCTTTGAGTCAGTCATTGATTTCTTGCGTGAGGCCGTGCATGACCCCGATGTGCTTTCTATCCAGCAAACCATTTATCGTACAGGCTCAGACCCACGTATGCTGAAGCTACTGCAAGAAGCAGTACGCCGTGGCAAAGAGGTGATGGCTGTAGTGGAGCTTAAAGCTAGGTTTGATGAAGAGGCAAATATCAACTGGGCCGAGGATTTAGAATCTGTGGGCGCGCAAGTGGTGTATGGCATTGTGGGGCTAAAAACCCATGCCAAAATGTTATTGGTGATGCGCCGTGAAGCTACTGGGCTTCAATACTATGGGCATGTTTCAACCGGCAACTATAATCCAAGAACAGCAAGGCTCTATACTGATGTGAGCATGCTTACCGCTGATGCGCAGATTACCCGCGATATGGAGCATTTGTTCAGGCATATTGCCAGCCAGGTCAAATTACCCCGTATGCAGAAACTGCTGGTGGCGCCATTTAATTTGCATAAACAGATGCTGGCTAAGATTAGAGCGGCAGAACTGAGTGCCAAGGCCGGGCAGCCTGCTTCTATTATTTTGAAAATGAATGCATTAACGGACGAGGCTCTGGTGAAGGCGTTAGTTAAAGCTGGGCGTGCTGGGGTGGAGGTGGATTTGATCTTGCGTGGTGCGTGTATTTTACCGATTGACGCGCCAGGCTTGAATGGTCGCATTCGTGTGCGTTCAGTGATTGGTCGCTTGCTTGAGCATTCGCGCGTGTTTTATTTCAAAATCGCAGAAGTCGAGCATATGTGGCTGTCCAGTGCTGACTGGATGAACCGTAATATGATGCGCCGTGTTGAAATTGCATGGCCGATTATCGATGCAAAAAATCGTGCGCGGATTTTGCAGGAGTGCTGCCAAATGTATCTAGACGATAATCATGATGCATGGATATTAAATGCGGACGGCAGCTATCAGCCTATTGCTATGCAAGCCCATAAAGCTAAGCCAGGTGAGCCTATACGTGTTAATAGTGCACAACTGCAATTGCTGCATAAATATACGGATTAACAAAACTGTTTAACTAAACTGTTTAATTAAACCATGGCAAATTTAATCATTTGGCGACATGCTGAAGCGGAAGTGCAAAGTGAAAGCGGCCATGACCATGACCGTGCATTAACCAAGCGCGGCCGTAAAGATGCGGCCAAAATTGCAAAGTGGCTGTATAAGCACTTGCCTGAGCATGCCGAGCTACTATGTAGCCCAGCACGCCGCTGTCTGCAAACAGCGCATGCCTTGCATGATTTAAATCAGATGGAAATTAAAATTGCTGACTGCTTAAGCGTGGATAGTAATGTGGCCCACATGATGCAAGAAGTTACAAATCAGGACGGCACGCAAACTATCGTACTGGTGGGGCATCAGCCTAACCTTGGCCTGTTCATAAGTAAACTGCTGGGCTTGCATCAAAGCGCATGCGTAGTAAAGAAGGGGGCTGTTTGGTGGCTAAAACAGCGTAAGTTGGATGGCATATCACATTACTACATTGATGCCGTGAAACAGCCTGGCTTTTGATTAACGTAAACGGTATCTCGCTAGATTATTCGCCATGCATATGCCTATACACGATTATTGAACTGTGCTATTTTAGTTCTGTAGGCATATTTAATACTCGTAAGTGATGGCCTTAATCGACAGCCTGCAGTTAGTCGCTTAAGTGGGCTGTAAGATTTAAACCATCTTTTTAACTAAATTTTAATGATAAGGGGTACTTGCCATGATTTTTGTTAAGCGTTTTTTCAGTGCATTTCTTGCGGCTTCTATTTTATTTACAGGTTCTGTGCAAACCGTTCAGGCGGCTATGATTAGTTCGGCGCAAGTTGCGGAGAGTGTTTTCTCAAGCGCCGCTGACCAAGACCGTGCGCGCATCATCACTGCCTTGTCTCGTCAGGATGTACAGGCTGCGTTAATTGAGCATGGCATTGACCCAGCACAAGCACGCAGTCGTGTTGCTTCACTTACAGATGAAGAAGCAAGCACGATGGCAACGCAGATTGAAAATGCGCCAGCTGGCAGCGGCATTATTGGAGCCATTATTTTGGTGTTCCTAGTGCTGTTGCTGACTGATATCCTTGGTTTTACTAAAGTGTATCCATTTACACGTTCTATTCGCTAATCGTGTATTAGCTTAGTCAGGTTTTGTTACAGCGAGAAGCCAGCATGTTTCGTAAGTTAATCATGCTGGCTTTTTGTTTATTGCTCAATGCCTGTGCTGCAACCGGCGTGCGTGAGGCAGTACAAAACCCATCACTTCCTAGGCAGTATGAGCTGATCCAAACCCCTTTCTTTCCCCAATCGCAATATCACTGTGGGCCGGCCGCATTAGCAACTGCGCTCAATGCCGTTGATATTCACGTGACGCCGGATCAACTGGTACCAGAGATTTACATTCCTGCTCGCAAGGGTAGTTTGCAGATTGAAATGCTGGCTGCTGCACGCAGGCATGGCGCCTTGTCTGTAAAGTTGGCGCCTAAGCTTGATGCTGTGCTGGCAGAGGTTGCAGCCGGTAATGTGGTGGTAGTGATGCAGAATCTAGGCTTATCTTGGGTGCCTTCTTGGCATTATGCGGTAGTGGTTGGCTACAGCCTTGACCGCGAGCTTGTTTGGTTGCGTTCAGGCACTTTTGAGCGTTTTGAAATGAGTTTGAGTGCATTTCAGCGCACTTGGGCGCGCAGTGGTTATTGGGCGTTTGTCGCGTTAAAGCCAGGCAGCTTACCTAAGGCCGATGATCCTGATGCAGTTGCCAAAGCGATAGTGGCTTTTGAGAGCAATGCAAATAAAACCGATGTTTATTTGGCATATGATGCTGCCGCTAAACGCTGGCCTAATCATTTGGTACTGCTAATGGGCTTAGGGAATAGTGCTTATGCGTTAGGCCATTACTCTCATGCAGTCAGTGCTTTCCGCAATGCGACGATTGCATACCCCAACTCTGTAGCCGCCTATAACAATTTGGCCAACGTATTATTGCTTAAAGGTGATGCGGTGGCAGCCAAAGAGGCGGCTGAAAAAGCTTTGCAGCTAGCACAGTCAGACCCAGTACTACGTGCAGAAGTTATCAAAACCGTGGATGAAGTTAACGCTTATCAGACCAAAAAACCACACTAGTTAGTTGGTGTGGTTTGCCAGTTTGCGTGGTTTATAAGAGCAGTTGAGCGCGACTCAAATCTAGCGTGCATCTATACGGTATGGCTGCTCTATAGATAAACATCATTGACCCACATCTTGGGCGTATCGCGTCATGACTGGTGGTTTATTCTCACCAGCAATGACGCGAACAGCCTTCAATATAATTTGCGCTTATTTCTTTTTAGGTCTGCCAGTTTTAATGGCAGGCACTTTACTCATAGCCGCTTTTAATGCGGCATCAGTCATGGCACTTAACTGCATAATCCCTGCGCGTAGTAGCTCGCTCTTTTTAGCTGGCTGGCCCAATTTAGTGAGGCGCTCTTTAAGCACTGCAAATTGCGCGTACTCAGTTTTAGGCATGGTGAAGCTATCACGCTCCATTTTTAGTTTTGGCGTTTTTTCTTTTTGTGTTTTGGTTTTGTCAGCGGCTTTTTCAGTTTTTTTAGTGCTGGTCACGCTGGTTTTTACAGCAGCTTTGGCTGCTGGTTTAGTGACTGTTGTTTTTGCTGCAACAGGTTTAGCAGCGACAGTTTTTGCTGGAGCCGGTTTTACAGCAGCTTTGCTGGCTGGTGCTGCCTTAGCAGCAGGTTTGTTTGTTTCTGCGCTAGTTGCGTTTTCAGGGGTTGATTTTAACGCTTCAGCCTGTATTGAATTGATTTTTGACATGGTTGCACTCCAAATAAACGATATAAACAGTTTATACCGTTTATTTTGGAACGCAAATGAATTTTTTGTGACAGTTTTATATCGTATTTACTAGCTCAAAATGCCAGTTTATTTTCTGCCATGCTAATGTCTCTTCATCCAGCAGGTAGTGAGATTGTGGATACTTGCTTGCCCATGATTTTGGCAGTGATAGCTTAAAACCATTATTATTTAATGCCAATTGCATGCCGCGTAGATTAGGCATTTGTCGCGCGTGACATAAGATAACGGCCAGTCGCATGCAAATTAATTGCATCACTAGGATACGGTCTGAGAAATCAGCCTCTAGTCGCTTTAACTTACCGCGATGTCCTAAGATAATTAAGCTTAAGCAATGTAGCTCACCTTGCGAAAAGCCAACTGGTTCGGTGTGGTCTAGGATGTAAGCGCCATGCAAGTGCGCATCAACTGGGGAGATAATGCCGCCAATTTCGTGTAGTTGAGCCGCCCAGCGCAATTTACGTGCGTGTTTAAAGTATTCGCCGTCTGCAAATGTAGTGCTGTCGCTTATCTTTTCAAAGAGCTTTTCAGCAACCTCGGCAACCGTGTTGGCATGTGTTTCGTCTACGTCAAATTTGCGTGCTAAGCGTTGAATCGATGTATTGCGTAGGTCCAGCATATCGTTTTCACGCGCCAGCATGTCATATAGCAAGCCATGTCTTAACGCACCTTTTGCTACGTTTAAGGTGTCTATGTTAAGGAACTCAAAGACGGCAATCAGCACGGAAAGGCCGCCAGCAATCACCGGTTTGCGGTCTTCCTTTAAGCCATTCAAACGAAGCTTATCCACGTATCTTGCTTTGAGTAGCTCTTCTTTCAGCCAATATAGACTTTCTTTGCTGACAGCATCTGCTGGCTTGCCGTATTGTGTTAGCACGTCTGCCACTGCGCCTACAGTGCCGGAAGCGCCGTAAGCCACATCCCAGTGCGTGCTGTTGAAATGGCTGCCTAGAGTTTCAAAGATAGATTCAGCCGATATTTCTGCGCGTGTAAATGCTTTTTCAGTAAATTCACCGTTTGCAAAATGCTTGAGTGCCCACGCTACAGACCCCACGTGCAGAGATGCGGTTTGGCTTGATTCAAAGCCGCAGCCAAGAATGAATTCGGTTGAACGCCCGCCGATGTCTATCACTAGTCTTTTTTCATTTGATTGCGGTAAAAAGCGGCTTACCCCTTGGTAGATAAGACGAGCTTCTTCCACGCCAGATATGACCTCAACTTCAAAGCCGAGAGCCTTTTTTGCCAGTTTTAGAAAGTGGTCACGGTTGTTAGCTTCGCGCAATGTTTGGGTTGCAACAGCACGTACGTGTGATGCATCAAAGCCTTGCAGGCGCTCACCAAACCTTGCTAAGCAGCGAACGCCGCGCTCTATTGCTTCAGCAGTTAGATTGCGCTCCTCATCTAGGTCGCCACCTTGTCTTACTGCTTCCTTGATGTATTCCACACGCTCAATATGGCCGCTATCCAGCCGGCCAATTTCCAGCCGGAAGCTATTAGAGCCTAGGTCGATTGCCGCAAGTAGTGCTTTATCTGCGGGGGAGTTACTTGATTGATTGTTCATAAATGATGCAGTTTTTTGAGCGAGTGTTATGTGAAACAATAATACTGTTTATTTTGTGATTATAGTTTGAAAGTTTCATGACATTGATTGTTTGTGATAATAATTTAAACATGTCTTTAGGCTTGTCGCTTGAAAATCTTCTGCTAATCCCCACATAGCTACTATTGTTTTTCATTCTTAACATTAGGAGCTTAATTTATGTCCACTGCGACAGCACAACAAGAAATTCATCCAAAAGAGTCAATGGCATTTCAGGCTGAGGTGAAACAACTCTTGCAGTTGATGATTCACTCTTTATACAGCAACAAAGAAATTGTGTTGCGTGAGCTGATTTCAAATGCATCAGATGCTGCAGATAAATTACGTTTTGAAGCATTAGCCAACGGTGCCTTGTATGAAAATGACAGTGAATTAAAAATTCGTATCGCTTTTGATAAAGAAGCACGTACCCTCACCATTGCCGATAATGGCATTGGCATGAGTCGTGACGAAGTAATTGCAAACATCGGTACCATTGCTAAATCCGGTACTAAAGAGTTTTTTAACGCCTTAACTGGTGATCAGGCTAAAGATGCCAATTTAATTGGCCAATTTGGTGTGGGCTTTTACTCAGCATTTATTCTTGCCGACAAAGTAACCTTGACTACGCGTCGTGCTGGTGCAACGGAAGCTGTGCGTTGGGAGTCTGCAGGTGAGGGCGACTTTACGATTGAAGCCGCAGATAAAACCAGCCGTGGTACGGAAATTACCTTGCATTTGCGTGAAGGTGAAGATGAGTTCCTAAGCGACTGGAAACTTAAAACCATCATCCGCAAATATTCAGATCATATTACTTTGCCAATTGTGATGAAAAAGTCTGAATGGAAAGATGGCGCTGAGGTTGCAACTGATGAAGATGAAACCGTCAACAAAGCATCAGCACTGTGGGCACGCAGCAAAAATGACATTACAGAAGAAGAGTACCAAGAGTTTTACAAGCATGTGTCACATGATTTTGAGAACCCGTTAGCTTATACCCATAGCCGTGTAGAAGGTAAGCAAGAGTACATTTCTTTACTTTACGTACCAAGCAAAGCACCGTTTGATTTATACGACCGTGATCATCGTCACGGCATTAAACTTTACGTTAAACGCGTATTTATTATGGAAGACGCTGAAAAGTTGATGCCGCAATATCTGCGTTTTGTACGTGGCGTGATTGATACCTCTGACTTACCGTTGAATGTATCGCGCGAGATTTTACAGTCTAGCCGCGATGTGGATGCGATTAAAGCTGGTTCAGTGAAAAAGGTACTTGGTTTGTTAGAAGATATGGCTGAAAACAAGCCAGAAGACTACGCTAAGTTCTACAATGAGTTCGGTCGTGTGCTAAAAGAAGGCCCAGGCGAAGACTTCGCAAATAAGGAAAAGATTGCAGGCTTATTACGTTTTGCTTCAACCAAGGCTGATACTGACGTACAGGACGTATCGTTTAAAGACTACATTTCACGCATGCAGGCTGAGCAAGATGTGATTTACTACATTACTGCCGACAGTTTTGCCGCAGCACAACACAGCCCGCACTTAGAGATTTTCCGTAAAAAAGGCATTGAAGTATTGCTAATGAGCGACCGCGTGGATGAGTGGTTGCTTGGTAGCCTGACTGAGTTTGAAGGTAAGAAACTGCAATCAATCGCTAAGGGTGATTTGGATTTGGGCAAGCTCGAATCTGAAACTGAAAAAGAGATTCAAAAGAAAATCGAAGAAGAATCAAAAACCTTGGTTGAGAAAATTAAGCAAACATTGGGCAGCCAAGTAAAAGACGTGCGCGTGACCCATCGCTTAACAGACTCTCCTGCATGCTTGGTGAGTGATGCGCAAGATTTGTCTGGCAACTTAGCACGTATTTTAAAAGCGGCTGGTCAAAATGCACCAGAAAGTAAGCCGATTTTAGAAATTAACCCTAGTCACAAATTGGTAAAACGCCTAGAAGCTGAATCTGCAGAGGCAGTATTCGCAGATTTAACGCATGTGTTGTTTGATCAGGCACTGCTGGCAGAAGGCGGTACTTTGGAAGATCCTGCTAGTTTTGTTAAACGTATGAATAGTTTAATTAGCTAACTTATTGTTGTTAAATAGAAAACCGCCCCGCGTAAGCTCGGCGGTTTTTTTATTGTCGTTCAAAACCACTGCGTACCGTGTAACTTTCAGAGAACTGTCATAAAGCTGGCTCAATTTTTGCTAAAATAACAATACCATTCAATAATTTAAGATTATATAAAATGAAAACTCCAGCCGAAACTAAAGCTAAACCTAAGAAAACAGTCAAAGCTAAGTCGATTGCAATCCCTAAACTCGGGCCAATTCAGCAGGCTTTGAAAAATCATTTAATATACTCTAGCTTCAAGACCAGTGAGGCTGCAACGCCACGTGACTGGTATGACGCCGCAAGTTATAGCGTACGTGATCATGTCGTAGAGCGTTGGGTTCAGACGGCAGAATCCTATTATCGCGATGACCCGAAGCGAGTTTACTATTTGTCATTAGAGTTTTTGATTGGGCGCATGCTGAGTAATGCCGCACTAAATTTGGGCATTAATGAAGAGCTTAAAGACGGAATGGCTGCATTAGGCCGTGATTTGGAGAACGCGGTAGAGTTTGAGACCGACGCAGCACTGGGTAATGGTGGTTTGGGCCGTTTGGCGGCGTGTTTTCTTGATTCAATGGCTACGATGGATATTCCGGCAGCGGGATACGGTATTCGTTATGAATATGGGATGTTTAGGCAAACGATTGAAAGTGGCCAGCAGGTAGAGAACCCAGATAATTGGCTACGTTATGGCAATATATGGGAATTCCAGCGTCCTGAAGCAACTTATAACATCAAGTTCCACGGGCATGTGGTTAAGTATCCGAATGATCTGGGTGAAGAGGTTCAGCATTGGGTGGATGCTGAGCATGTGATTGCGATGGCTTATGATGTGCCGGTGCCAGGCTATGGTACAGATACTGTAAACAATCTGCGTTTATGGTCAGCTAAAGCCGCGCGCGAGTTTGATTTAAGGCATTTTAATGACGGTAATTACGAAAAAGCGGTAGAAGAGCGTAATGCGACCGAGAATATTTCAAAAGTACTTTACCCGAATGACACGTCGGTGCTGGGTAAAGAACTGCGCTTAAAACAGCAATACTTCTTTGTTTCTGCTTCTATTCAGGATATTTTGCGTCGCTTTTTAAGTACGCATGACATAAAAACACAAGATGACTGGAAAATTCTGCCAGAAAAAATAGCGATTCAGCTCAACGATACGCACCCCTCTATCGGCGTGGCCGAAATGATGTATCAATTGGTGGATATATACCAATTACCGTGGGCTTTTGCTTGGGAGTTGGTGGTTAAGATTTTTGCTTACACTAACCATACTTTAATGCCCGAGGCGCTAGAAACTTGGACAGTAGATCTGTTTGGCCGCCTGTTGCCGCGTCACTTGGAAATTATCTATCAAATCAACCATGATTTCTTACAGATGGTAAACCACCACTTCCCTGGTGACCCTGAACTGTTGAAACGTGTGTCGATTATCGATGAAGATCACGGCCGCCGCGTGCGTATGGCACACTTGGCAGTGGTTGGCAGTCACACAGTAAACGGTGTAGCGGCCTTACATAGTGAGCTGTTAAAGAGCACGCTGTTTGCTGATTTTGACAGAATTTTCCCAGGAAAACTGACAAATGTGACTAATGGTATTACACCGCGTCGCTGGTTAAATCAGGCTAACCCGGGCTTAACTGCCTTGATTGAGGCAGCGATTGGCTCAGGCTTTAAGAAAGACCTAACGCAAATTAAAAAAATTACGCCACTCGCTGATGATGCGGATTTTAGAAAAGCATTTGCGCAAGTGAAGCTTGCCAACAAACAAAGATTAGCTGCAAAAATTGAAGCTAAAACCGGCGTTAAGTTAAATGTAAATAGCTTGTTTGATGTACAAATCAAGCGTATTCATGAATACAAGCGCCAACTGCTTAATGTGTTGCATGTGATTACCTTGTATAACCGTATTCGTCGCGGTGATAAAGGGATTACGCCACGTACCATTATTTTTGGCGGTAAAGCAGCACCTGGTTACTGGATGGCAAAACATATTATTCGTTTGATTAATGATGTTGCCACCATTGTGAATGAAGACGTTGCCGTAGGCGATCAGTTGAAAGTAGTGTTCTACCCAAATTATGAAGTTTCAGCTGCTGAGATTTTATTTCCGGGCAGTGACCTTTCTGAGCAGATTTCTACTGCAGGTACAGAGGCGAGTGGTACCGGCAATATGAAAATGGCCTTGAATGGTGCACTAACCATCGGCACGCTAGATGGTGCCAACGTGGAAATTAAAGAGGAGGTGGGCGATGAAAACATCTTCATCTTTGGTTTAACGACGCCACAAGTGGCTGAAGTAAAAGCAAGCGGTTACCAGCCTCGCGATTATTACAATAACAACCCAGAGCTCAAGCACGTGCTGGACATGATTGCGGATGGTTATTTCTCGATTGATGAGCCTAGCCGTTATAAAGTGATTGTTGATAATTTGTTAAATAACGATCAGTACTTGTTATTGGCAGACTATGCTAGCTATATCGAAGCACAGGAGCGCGTAGGTAAGCTATATCAAAATCCAGATGACTGGACGCGTATGGCTATCTTAAACGTAGCGAATATGGCTAAGTTTTCAAGTGATCGTGCCATTGGCGATTATGCAAGGGAAATTTGGCATGTCACTCCGCACGCTAAGCCTAAGGCCAAAAAATAACTAGCAGGCTAGCGCATAGCTATCCATTGCGTTGTATTGTTAACATCAATTAATTGTCATACTATGCAATTAGAATAGTATCGTTAATTTTTAATCCCAATTGGGGATAATGAATGGAGAAGTCTATGCGCTACCTAGTGGCAGTTTTAAGTTTTATATTGTTCGCAACGCATGCAAACGCTTTAAGTGTAAATGACTTGAGCAACACAGAGGCAAGCGGCGGGCTAAAAGAGGCGCTGATTCAAGCTGCGGGTAAGGCAGTTGGCCAGCTAAGTGCAACAGACGGATTTTTCGGCAATAAAGAAGTTAAAATTCCACTGCCCGAGACGATGCAAAAAGCCGAAAAAGCCATGCGTATGTTTGGTATGGGTAAGCAGGCTGACGAGTTGGTGCTTAAAATGAATCGTGCGGCAGAAGCGGCCGTGCCAGAAGCAAAAGCTTTACTGGTTGATTCAGTTAAAAAGATGAGTGTTGCTGACGCCAAAGCAATCTTAACTGGTGGCGATGATGCCGCAACACAATATTTCAAAAAAACCACCTCAGCACCCATGGCTGAGAAGTTTTTACCAATCGTGAAAAAAGCCACAGAGAACGTACAACTTGCTCAGCAATACAATAAATTTGCAGAGATGGGCAGCAAGTACGGTGTTGTTAAAAAAGAGCAAGCTAATCTAGAGCAGTACGTCACCCAAAAAACACTGGATGGTGTTTATTTAATGATGGCGAAAGAAGAAGCTGCTATCCGTAAAGACCCTGTCGGCCAAGCAAGCAGTTTGTTGAAAAAAGTATTCGGTACGCTGGTTAATTAACTTTAGCGTCAATAGGTGTGCCCGTAATAACAAGCTCTTCTTAATCACAGTTTTTTCTTAGTGTGATGCATCGTTAGGGTAAACATAGCGCTCAAAAGATTAAGCGCTATGTTTGCTATTGTGTTTGTTGGTTTATTCCAAAGTGTATCTTATCCTCAATTAATCAATCCCTTGTGATGGTGTGTTCAATTGTAAGCTGGCGTGTATTGTAAACAATTGTTAACTTTGTAGTTCGGGACAACTGCAGCCTGATGTTGTCGGATATTATTTTCAAAAAATAAAAATAGCGCTAATCGCTATCAGAGCTTTATGAAAATAATAACAATTAAAACAATCAGGCGCTGCCTTGCTGCGCTGTGCTTTTTTGCACCGTTACAACTATTATCTGCAGAGGCAATTAATCAAGCAGACACTAACGCACAAGAGCAAAACCGCCAGCAAGAGCGCCTGCGCTTATTACGGCAACAGCAAGAAATTAAGCCAGATGCGCGCGAAGCTGCTGAAAAGCTTAAAGACGCTGCTACAACAGTCAACGATCAGATCCCAGAAACTGAGCCCCTTGTTTTACTATTCATCGAATTGAGTTGATAGGGGATGCTGCCAGCAAGTTTCAGTTTGCCTTAGATGAAGTACTTACCAATGCGCATAAAGTTAACCAGCCAATTCTAGGGCGTTGCCTTGGTGCGGTGGGTATTAATGCAGTGATGGCGCGCGTTCAACATGCCATCATCGCACAAGGCTATGTCACCACACGCGTATTAGCGACTCCACAAGACCTCAAGTCAGGCCATCTTCAATTAACCATCGTTCCTGGTAGATTGGGTTCGGTGCGCTTTACACCAGATTCAAGTAAGCGAGTGTCAGCTTGGAACAGTGTGCCAATCAATACGGGCGATATTATTAATCTACGTAATATTGAGCAAGCGCTAGAAAACTTTAAACGTGTTCCTACCGCTGAGGTGGATATTCAAATCGAGCCGGCACAGTCTGGCTTGAAAGGGGAGCAGTATTTATCTCAGCCAGGTTTGAGTGACTTGGTGATTAGCTACCACCAGCGCTTTCCATTGAGAGTGTCGCTTAATCTGGATGATAGCGGGGTCAATAGCACGGGCAAGTATCAAGGCGGCATTACCCTATCAGGCGATAATTTGTTATCACTCAATGACTTATTTTACGTGAATTACAACCATGATCTAGGCGGTGGCGATTCAGGGAGAAGGGGCAATGAGAGCCATAGTGCGCATTACTCTATTCCCGTAAACAATTGGTTATTAAGTACAAATGCATCGCACAGCACATTCCACCAAACGGTAGCCGGCACTAACCAACGCTATGTATTTAGTGGTATTTCCCAGCAGGGTGATGTGAAAGCAACGCGGCTAGTCTACCGTAACAAAATCAACAAGACCTTTATCTCACTAAAAGGTTTTTTACGTAAATCTAGTAACTACATTGATGATACTGAAATTGAAGTGCAGCGACGTCGTACCGCTGGTTGGGAGCTAGGAGTTAATCAAAGTTGGTATCTATGGAGTGCCATTCTAGATTACAACCTTGCCTATCGTCGTGGCACCGGCGCTAAAAACTCACTTAAAGCGCCTGAAGAGGAGTTTGGTGAAGGTACATCACGCATGGAGATGTTAATCGGTGATTTAAGCTTAAGTGTGCCATTTAATGTTAATGCACCTTGGGGTGCACAGGCTTTGCAATACAGCGCCAACTTACGCGGGCAAGCTAACTACACCCCACTTACGCCACAAGACAGATTTAGCATTGGTAACCGTTTTACTGTACGTGGTTTTGATGGTCAGCAAACCCTATTAGCTGACCATGGCTGGTTTATACGCAACGAGATTGTTGCATCAATCGCTAGCTCTGGTCAGGCAATGTATTGGGGGCTGGATTATGGTGAGGTGGGCGGTCAATCCGCCAAAAACTTGCTTGGTCAATACTTAGCCGGCACAGCCCTTGGTTTAAGAGGCGGGCTTGGTAGTCGTTTCGGCTATTTGAGTTACGACGTATTTGTGGCAAAGCCAATTAACAAGCCGCAAGGGTTTGAAACGCATAGCACCACGGCTGGTTTTAACCTCAATTATTCATATTAGATCTACCCACACATTTTTCATTAAGTTTAACAATAGGAACAATCAAGCAATGAAAGCACCAGCATATAAACTCACCTTGTCAGCATTACTAGCATTGACAGCAACTGCGTGTTCAACAACACCATTAACATCGAAAGATGCACTAAAGGATTCGATATTAAATAGCCGCATAATTGTTGCGCCAATCGCTAAACCGGCGCAGCTTGCAGAGCGTACAAAAGCACAAGCGATCGGTAACTTTGTGGTGTCGTCTGTAGCTGGGAGTGTGGCCGGTAGTGCAGGGGATGCTAGAAACATGCAGCAGCTACAAAACAACATGAACATTGGTCAGACATTCGGCAGAGAGCTCTCAAAAGCATTACCTGATAGTTATGCCGTAAGTGCGGGTAAAGGTGCTGACTTGGCCCTTGCCAGAAAACTTTCTGAATATTTTGATAATCGTTCGCCAGCTTCGGCTTCGGCAGGACGCGAGCTGACGATTGCTGTTAACACACCATTATGGGAGTTGGGCTACGTATCTTTTCTTACGAGTCAAGATTACGCATTGAACTATCACCTACAGGTAACTTTGCTGGAACAAAAAGAGGGTAAGCGACAGGCCATTAAGACTGTCAGCTGTGGTAGCACTGCAAAGGAAAAAATGCCACTAGAGAACTGGAAAGCAGAAAACTACAAAGCAGTAGATGCTAGTGCTGCAGTTATCGTCAATGAGTGTTTTGGTCGGTTCTTAGCTGAAACCGGTCTGCAATAAAATGGCACTGGTATAGGGTTGGTTAGCTCTTGTATTTACACACGATGTATTTAAAAGGAAATTGTTGATGAATAAACATCGCTACCGTATAATTTTTAACGCTGTGCGCGGCGGTATGATGGTTGTCGCAGAAAATGTTAAATCACATCTGGGTAAAGCCGCCGCAGACAAAACCGTTGCAACAAGTATCATTCGATTACCAACGTTACAACAAAGCCATACCTTAAGACCGATAGCTTTTAATCTCATGCTTGCCCTTGGCATGGCAGTGATAATTCCGCACCCTCTGAACATAGCAGCGGCTAGCGCTGATATCGTTGCCGATCAAGCAGCACCTAGCTCTCAACGTCCAATGGTGATGAATGCCGCCAACGGCACCCCGTTAGTCAATATACAAACTCCGAGTGCTGCTGGCGTTTCACGCAATACCTACAGTCAGTTTGATGTAAACAGTAATGGGGTCATTCTTAATAATAGCCGCGCCAATATCGAAACTCAGTTAGGTGGATGGGTGCAGGCCAACCCCTATCTTGCAGGCGGCGCTGCAAAAGTGATTCTGAATGAAGTGAACAGCCAAAACCCTAGCTTACTTAATGGGTATATCGAAGTAGCAGGCAGTCGCGTTCAAGTGGTGATTGCCAACCCAGCGGGTATTAGCTGTAATGGCTGTGGTTTTATTAATGCGCATCGTGCCACCTTAACTACTGGTACGCCTATTCTGAACGGTGGTAGTTTATTAGGCTATCGTGTGGGGGGCGGTAACATTAATATATATGGTAACGGTTTAGACACCTCACAAACCAATTTTACCGATGTGATAGCGCGTGCCGTTGAGATTAACGCTGGTATTTGGGCGAACGCATTGAATGTCACCACAGGTACCAATCAAGTGAGCGTGGATCAAGACGGTCACCACACCAGCGTCACCGTTATAAGCCCAGATTCCGGCAGTACTGCCCCTGCTTTTGCGGTTGATGTAGCTGCTTTAGGCGGCATGTACGCAGGTAAAATCAGTATGGTAGGTACCGAGGCAGGTCTTGGCGTGCGTAATGCTGGTACGATAGGCGCTAGCGTGGGTGAGGTTAGCATTACTGCCGACGGGCTATTGCAAAATACAGGTAGTCTCAGTGCCAAAACCAATATTCAGCTGGATACAGTTGCGTTAGCTGGCAGTGGCAGCGTAAAAGCTGATGGTGACATTAGCATTAACCTCGCTTCAGACTATACCCACACTGGCGAACTGCAAGCTGGCGGTAACCTTAGCCTACAAACCACAGGCGATATTACTAATCAATCTACCTTGCTTGCCAGTCAATCACTTAATATCAGTGCGCAAAATATCATCAATACTGCTTTAGGTGAAATCGTCGGCGCTGACACTGAAGTCAACGCGACAGCTACGCTCACAAACCGCGGCTTGATTGATGGCGTTGATACGCTTGTTAACGCTGACACACTCATCAATACCCAAACTGGTAGTATCTTTGGCGATCATTTATCCGTAAAAGTCGCTCATTTAAGCAATACAGTTGGTGCGACTATTGCAGCCCGTACTCAACTTGATATTGGCGCTACCACCATTGAAAATCGCAGCAATGGCCTGATGTTCAGTATTGGTGATCTTGCCATTGGCGGTAGCCTAGACAATAATCACGCAGCCATCGGGTCTGCTGATTCACTCATCAATGATGGCTCAACCATTGAGGCACTTGGAAATGCCACCTTCGCGGTAACCGATTTACAGAACTTAAATGCTGATTTGGTCACACAAGTGGTGCAGACTGGAACCAGCGGCTTTGATCGTTTTACTCCAAGGCATCAAAGCGTGATTTTAGAAAGTGGGGATTATCCAGCCTTTCAAATCGGTAATGTCAATGTCGAGTGGCGCTACGGCTCAACTTATGGTCTTCCATATAATTTCCGTGAATACACGCGCTACCTTGGCACCAAAACCACCTACGAGACGCAAGTAGTTTCCTCCACACCTGGGCAGATACTTGCTGGTGGAAATATGACGTTCAGCGGATCAGTGCTCAATAGCGATAGCCAGATCATTGCTGGTGGCAATCTTGACGTAAGTGGCGCCACAGTCCAAAACTTAAATTCAGAAGGCCAAACTACCACCAGCTATAGCGGTACTGCCTATTATTATGACTGGGACGGTAATGACGATGATTATGATGTCGATGTGATTGGTGCATACAACCCAGCCAATACCGTACTTACCTATAATCTATCGACTAGCCGATTAGAGGGTAGTACTACACCCACTGGCAGCGGCACTACAGTTACTTCAGCGGCTGTGCCAGTAGCGACTGGGAGCCTATTTCAACCTAGCCCAAACGTAGCCGCGAGCTATCTGATAGAAAGCAACCCACGTTTTACTAACTACCGTAACTGGCTAAGCTCCGATTATATGCTGAGCCAATTAGCGTCTGATCCTGCTACCATGCAAAAACGCCTAGGCGATGGCTTCTATGAACAAAAACTTATTCGCGAACAAATCAATCAGCTCACAGGGCGGCGTTTTTTAGCTGGCTATGCCTCAGAGGAAGCCCAGTACCAAGCCTTGATGGATAACGGCATTACTACTGCACGTGCATTACAACTGATTCCTGGGGTAGCGCTCACCGCAGCGCAAACCGCCCAATTAACCAGCGACATCATGTGGCTAGTAGAAAAAACCGTCACCTTGCCAGATGGCAGCACCACTCAGGCGCTAGTGCCACAAGTCTACGTTAAACTACAAGCAGGGGACCTCCAGCCCACTACAGGCATCATGGCTGGCAACAGCGTCACCATGCAATTATCTGGCGACCTTGTTAACCAAGGCACTATTGTAGGCCGCAACTTTATCAGCCTTGATGCGCAAAACATCCAAAATCTAGGCGGGAAGATACAAGCAGACGCTACGCTACTCAAAGCCAGCAATGACATCAATATCATCGGTGGTCAAGTCATGGCTAAAGATGCCATGTTGCTAGAAGCAGGTAACAATATCAACCTGCGTAGCACTACGCAAAGCAGTCAAAACAGCAGCGGTGCCAGCAGTTTTAGCCGCACTAACCTAGACCGGGTTGCTGGACTATACATGAATAACCCCAATGCGATACTAGTCGCTAATGCAGGGAATGATGCCAACCTGATGGCTGCTACCATCATCAACCGTGGCGAAGGTGCAGTGACGAAAATCAATGCAGCCCAAGATATTAACCTTGGTACAGTGACCATCGCAGAGCAGAACAGCAGTATCCGTAACGCCAAAAACTACGTAAAACATGGCGGCACGCAAGACATCGGCAGTACCATCCAAACCAATGGCGACATCACCCTCAACGCAGGCAACGACTTTAATGCAAAAGCCGCTAGTGTCACCAGTGAAGCAGGCGCGATTAAGGTCACTGCAAGTAAAGACATTAACATCACCGAAGGCCGAGAAACCAGCAACTTTGATACAGCACGCAAAGTGAAGAAAAGCGGCACCTTCAGTAGCAAAACCAAAACCCAGCGCGATGTGTTTGAGTCTGACAACAGCATCAGCAGTAACTTCAGCGCAGATAATATCACCTTGCAAGCAGGAAACGACCTGACTGTACGTGGCAGCAATATCGTCAGTGATAACGGTACAACCTTAAACGCCAATAATAATATCAATATCACAAATGCACAAAACACTGCTTATGAGCTACACGAACGTAAAACTAAATCCAGCGGCCTCAGCACAAGCGGCGCTAGCGTTAGCCTAGGCACCAGTAAGCTTAGCACTAAACAAACTACACAAAGCACCAGCCAAACTGGCAGTACGGTCGGCAGTGTAGAAGGCGATGTCAATATCAGCAGTGGTAAAACCTATACCCAACAAGCGAGCGATATATTAACCCCGCAAGGCGACATCAACATTAACGCGCAGCAAGTGAATATTATCGCCTCACAAAACACCAGCCAAACCGTACAAGAGACCAAGTTTAAGCAAACTGGATTAACGCTAGCGATTAGTAACCCAGTCATCAGCGCCATTCAAACAGCGCAGCAAATGAGCCAAGCCGCCAGCCAAACCAGTGACGGTAGAATGCAAGCCTTAGCTGCGGGTACTACAGCATTGGCAGCGATGAATGCTTCTGATGCATTAGGCAAAGTGGACCAGTATGGTAATGTTCCAACTGCTGGAAATACTGGACCTAACGACATGACTAATGTGCGTGAAGCGAATGCAGTTGATCAAGTAGGAGGCATTAACATCAGCCTCTCCATTGGAACCTCAAAAAGCAGCAGCAAAACCACGCAAACCAGTAGCACTGCACAAAGTAGCACACTCAACGCAGGTGGTGACATTACCATTGTCGCCAGTGGTGCTGGTCAAGACTCTGACATTAATATCATTGGTAGCCAAGTAAAATCCAATGATGATGTCACCCTTAAAGCTGACGATAAAATCACCCTACAAGCAGCACAAAATACAAACACCCTTGATGGAAAAAACAAATCCAGCAGCGCCAGCCTAGGCGTTAGTTTTGGCTCCAATGGCTTTGCCGTCACTGCCAGTGCTTCACAAGGCAAAGGCAAAACCACCGGCAACGGTACTAGCTGGACAGAAACCATTATTCAAAGCGGTAATCAGGATGGCGACAAAGTCACATTGGAAAGCGGTACCGATACCACTATCAAAGGTGCGCAAGTCACAGGTAATCAAGTGGTTGCCAATGTGGGTACCAGTGGGTCAGGCAATCTCAGTATAGAAAGCCTACAAGACACAGACCAATACAAAGACAAGCAAAAGAGTGCAGGTATCAGTGTCAGCATCCCGATAGGTGCAGGTGGCTATGGTGGGTCTATCAGTGCCTCCAGTAGTAAAACAAAATCCAACTATGCCAGTGTGAATGAACAAAGCGGAATCATGGCTGGCGATGGTGGGTTTCAAGTTAACGTCAATGGCAATACCAACCTCACAGGGGCGGTGATTTCCTCTACGGATAAAGCGATACAGGACAATAAAAACACCCTGAGTACACAAACCCTCACTACTTCAAATATTGAGAACAGTGCAGAGTTCAGCGCCAAAGGACTAAGTGTTAGTGCAGGGGTAGGACTTAACCAACAACCTGATGGAACAGGCTATAAAAATAGCCCAACTGCAAGTGCAGGCACTGCAAACTTAAGTGACGACAGCAATAGCATCACCGTCAGTGGCATTAGTGGAGGCACTGTCAACATCACCGACACCACCACGCAACAAACAAACACAGGCAAAGACACTACAACCACACTAGCCACACTTAACCGTGATGTGCAAACTCAATTTACTACCGATGCACAAGGCAACACCTCAGCAATAGCAGTAGACAGCCAAGGCAACAACCTCGCTGGTACCTTAACCCCGATATTTGATAAAGAACAAATACAACGAGAACTCAACGCACAGATACAAATCACCCAAGCGTTTAGTCAGGTAGCGCCGAAGGCGGTGGGGGACTTTGCGAGCAATAAGTTTAATGAACTTAAAAACACCAACCCAGAAGAAGCTGCAAAATGGGATGAAGGTGGTATTTACCGCATTGCACTACACACAGCACTAGGCGGCTTACTCACAGGAGACCTCAGTGGAGCGGCAGGAGCAGGCGTGGTAGCAAGTGCAGCACCACTCTTGAATGACTTACAAAGCAAAGTGACAGAAGCCTTGCAAAATGCAGGCTTAGGTGAACAAGGTGCCAATACAATATCACAAGCATTGGCTGAACTCACCAGCCTAGGCATCGGTAGTGCTATCGGCGGCACCGCAGGGGCAACCACAGCACTGGTGGTGGATACTAATAATAGGCAGTTGCATGTACGAGAAATTGACCTTGCTAAGAAATACGCAAAAGCCCTGAAGGATGCCGCTGCTAAAAATGGTGAAATTATTACTGAAGAAGAAGCCATAGCGCGTATTGAAAGACAATTATTGCGCTGGGTGAACGCAGCTACCAATACTTATGACGAAGGTAAACAAGACCAATTAGTAACGTCTATTATCGGTATGAGCGGTAAAGATACTACTACTGGCTTTACATGGGATTACAGAAACTATTCCACACAACATGCCGCAGAATACAACGACTCAAGTATCAATAGTCAGAATATTTCGCTTTATTCCAACAAGCTGCTAGACACCAACTATGGTTTAACACCGCAGCAGATTGAAGCCAAAAACAATGCCGCTGGTGCACCATTAGCCAAACTGGGTTTACTTGGTTTAGGGATTTTAACTGGTGCTGAAGTCGGCGCAGTTCTAGTGCGTGCCGCACCAGAGATTGCCGCTAAAATAGGTGTTTCCGTAGAGGCATGTTTAGCTAATCTGCCACTATGCGCGAACCAAGCGGGGATATTTGCGAGTGAAGTAGCAGCAGGTGATGCGCTGGGTGGTGCTGGGCTAACTATTGGTGCTGGTGCGATGGGCAAAGCTATTACCCAAGCAGGGGCTGATGCTAGACTTAGTGCAAAAGCTGCGGGCTTGAGTAGTGATGCTATCAATGCGGCGGAAGATTTGGCAATCACTAAAGCGCTGCTGCAACTTGAAACCACATCGGGAGGACACTTTGTATCACGGCATGGTGAGCAGTTGACTGACCAGCAATTGATAGATCGGGCTGTGCGTGGCATATTGCCTGATATGCCTAATGCAACGCCAGAACGTACTTTACGTGATGCTACGCGTTGGGCTTCAAATAGTGATATGTCCGATGCAATTATGCAGGCGGAGAAAATGTATTTGGCGAATCCGAGTTTTTACAAAGATGGAGTAGTTAAATTCGACATGGGCAGAATTGTAGGGGATGGTTATACCAAAGGCACGGCGCAACATATGGGAGCTAGCATGGTTGAGGTGCGTTTCAACACAACCATTGGTAAGCCATATACGGCTTACCCCGTTATTGACCCCAAACTACAATTAGTGAGATAAATAGCTATGATAGATAAAGATGAATTCATTGTTGGGGCGTGTTGGGATGTGAAAGGCTTACTTACTCGTGCATTGGGGGGGTGTCCATCCGGCCCGACTGAACAGGAACTTTGGGCAATTGAACCGGATGACGAACAAGCGGTAAGGAAAGTAATACGGAAATATACTCGTCCACTTTTTTTGGAGTGCAAGTCCGATGCTGAAAAAGGAGTGGACAGGTGTAACTGGTACGAACGTTTCAAAGAAGGCCTGCGCTTCCTCATCAACCTGAACGATAACGAAGCGTTTGACTGGATAGGCAATGTAGGGCAGTTCTTTCTTTACCCATGCTATGAACACCCAGTCAAGGAGTACATCAAAGGTGACTATCACACCTTTTACCTTTGGATATGGAAAGAGCTTTGTGGTGATGAAGATTGGCGCATTCCTGATATGGATGTTTATTTGCAAAACATCGACCCTTATAAGAATCTGGAAATCAATGAAGATGGTCAATGGGTACCAAAGGCTAACTAGCACTAAGTAAGGCGATACTCGCGCAAAGCGCAGTACGCCGCATGGAAACCTAATTTAATTCACCAATGCTAAAACGCCACACCCTTCATCTACAAACAGAAAGACTCTACCGAGTAAGCTCAGGCAGCAAACGCCTAGGCGACGGCTTCTACGAACAAAAGCTCATTCGCGAACAAATCAACCAACTCACAGGGCAACGCTTTTTGGTAGGCTATGCCGATGACGAAGCGCAATACCAAGCCTTGATGATGAATGGCGTCACCTTTGCTAAAGCCCTCCACTTAACCCTAGGGATAGCACTGAGTGACCTACAAGTCGCACAACTGACCAGTGACATCGTCTGGCTAGTTGAGCAAACCATCACACTACCTGATGGCACGACCACGCAAGCCTTAGTCCCCCAAGTGTACGCCAAGCTCAAAGCAGGCGACCTTAGCAACACAGGCGCCTTACTCGCAGGCAACAGCGTGCATCTGTAATCAATGGGGTCAGACTCCATTGATTCTAGCAAAGCAAGCTGTTATCCTTACCTATTCATTAATTAACTCAAAGAGTCGATGATTATCATGGCGCGTCTTCCTCGTTTTGTATTGGTTGGCCATCCGCAACACATTATCATTCGTGGCAACAACCGTGAACCAGTATTTACATCTGATGAAGATTACCGCTTCTTTCTGGACAAACTCACCGATGCTGCTAAAAAGCATCAATGCGATATTCACGCCTACGTGCTGATGACCAACCACATTCACCTGCTAGCCACCCCACACAAAACAGACGGCATCTCTAAAATGATGCAAATGCTGGGACGATATTATGTGCAATACTTCAACTACACCTATAAACGTAGCGGCACACTATGGGAGGGCAGGTACAAAGCCAGCTTAATTGATAGCGATGCCTATGCTTTGCTATGCTATCGTTATATTGAACTTAACCCCGTGCGGGCAAATATGGTACAACACCCGTCAGAATATCCTTGGAGTAGTTACCGTGTGAATGCCTTAGGTCAATATGATGCGTTGGTTACTCCGCACACCATGTATTACACATTAGGGCATGATGAGACATCAAGGCAAACACAATACCGCAGTTTATTTACCGCTCAAATAGACGAGATAAGTTTAGTGCAGATGCGCGAGGCAACGAATAAAGCATGGGTTTTAGGCAGTGAGCACTTTAAACAAAAGATTGCCAACCAACTTAACCGCAGAACTGATAAGTTAGCTAAAGGTGGAGACAGAAAGTCAGATGAGTTTAAGCAGAGTAATGGCTAAAAATATGAATCAATGGAGTCTGACCCCATTGATTGACCCCATTGATTGAAACAATACGAAAACGACCCGACGACAAAAAACCTTTATTTGTCGCAACCAGTTGTACAACAAGTGCTACACTCATTCGGCGACTCTTTTGCGCATGTGCAAAAATATGGAACGCATTATGACCCTAAATTTGGACATGCTAAAAATGGCGAAGAGCCTGACAACCCAAATACAAACGCTAATGCTTATAAAAACTATGTAAGTACCTTATTTAAAGTAGCAGCAGGGGCAACAGCAACCCCACGTGTTAGCAGTAGCACAGTTACAAATTTAGCTGAGAAGGTAACAAAAACTGAATACGGAAAGTTCATTTTATACGATGCAATTGGAAGCGTAACTAAAGCGGAAGCCACTAGCTTGGTGCGCTCCCCTGTTAAAGACTGCGGAAAATTTGAAAACTGCCAGAGTCTTGGTGTAGGGAGCCAAGTAAATCCACTAATTAAGCAGATATACAGTACCCCTAATTTATCAGCACATAAGAAATAGACCAGTATCAGCATCTAGAGAGAATATATGTTTCGGAAAGCTTATTTAATATTATCTGCTATATGCCTTCTCATAAAAATTGTGGGGGTTATAACTGTTTTCTTTGGGAGGATTTACTCTTGTGACTATCCAAGCTTGTGTGATGATTTGGATTCTTATATAGCCATCTCACTAATGTTCTTTTACATAGACCCACTATTGCTACTAATAACCTTAATTTGGCTTATTAGGACTGTAAAAAGAATAGAAAAATATCCGAAAGAAAACATTCTTATAGCTTTTTCTTGGATTATAGCCATTAGTTTTTTTGCTTATTTAATGCTTACAGGTTTTAACGGGTAAAAATCAACGGGGTCAGACTCCATTGATTCCGTCCAAATATGCTTTTATTCTTGGCGCTTCGTTAATTCAAATAGCAGATCATTGTCATGGCACGTCTTCCTCGTTTTGTGTTGGTTGGTCATCCACAACACATTATTATTCGTGGCAATAATCGTGAACCTGTATTTATTGCCGAAGAAGATTATCGCTTCTTTTTGGGTAAACTCGCCGATGCCGCTAAAAAGCATCAGTGTGACATTCACGCCTACGTATTGATGACGAACCATCTACACTTGCTTGCCACCCCAAACAAAACAGACGGCATCTCTAAAATGATGCAAATGCTGGGGCGATATTACGTGCAATACTTCAACTACACCTATAAACGCAGTGGTACGTTATGGGAGGGTCGATACAAAGCCAGTCTGATTGATAGCGATACCTATGCTTTGTTATGTTATCGATATATTGAACTTAACCCCGTACGGGCGAATATGGTACAACACCCGTCAGAATATCCTTGGAGTAGCTACCGTGCAAATGCATTAGGTCAATATGATGCGTTGATTACTCCACAACCCATGTATTACGCACTAGGGCAAGATGAGGCAGCAAGGCAAACACAATATCGCAGTTTATTTACTGGGCAGATAGATGAGATCTGTTTAACGCAGATGCGTGAGGCTACAAATAAAGCATGGGTTTTAGGCAGCGAGCATTTTAAGCAGAAAATTGCAGGTCAGCTTAACCGCAGAGGTGGTAAGTTGGCTAAAGGTGGGGATAGAAAATCAGATGAATTTAAACGGAATAATGGCTAATAACAGAAATCAATGGAGTCTGACCCCATTGATTTGTTTTTGGGCTTGATTGGCTTCCGACGTAAAAACCAGACAGGCATATGGCCACTTGTGAGCACATATGGGGAAACTTTGATTGGCACTGGTCTTTATCTAGCTCCAGAATGGGAGTCAAAAATAGACCGCACCTCAGATAAAGCATGGATGTGGGCAGATTACAGAACCTTAGAAAGTCTGGTGAAAAAGACGAAGGCTACAGATTTTATATACGATGCCCACGGTAAACGTCTCGGTAAAAAAGACCTCCCAAGAGACATAGTGGTGATTAATGGGTGAATTGCCACTAGTTTACTAGACACTATCTTAATAGTCTTGTTTTGCAATTAATCAAACGCTTAGTCTACAAATTATTTGTACTGTACCTATGTCAATTGTTGTTGACTGCATTGTTGTTAACTATTCAGTTAACAACAATTTACAGTGAAGGTATTCAGAATTGAGTAGCATGTATGTTTAATACATTCTGTTTGCAATTTGGCTTTGTTGTTGAGTTGACAGGTGCCTGTTGCAACGATTGAGTGTCATGCAAAAAAAGTAGTTTGCGTGATTAATGAAACACGCTACTACCTTCGTATGAGTTTAAAGTGTAGTGGCAATTAAGGATTGGGAATGAGTTTTATTAGTAGGAGGTTATTGAGTGGCGCGTTTGTATGTGTTTTGTGTCTTGTGTCAATTGCAGTATTTTTTGCCATGGAGAGCGTATCAAACTCAGTTTTGTTTAGGATTATTTTGGCACTAGATGTGAGTTTTTTAATATGCAATATTGCGCTCGCCATGCGATTTCTATCGCAGGGATACGGTGATTTCTTAAAGATGATTTCGCATAAAAATGAAGAAATGTTTTTATCAACGGTATTTGTATTATCACCATTGGCTTTTTCAAATAAATATCTAAGTGATACGGGAAAAATATTAAGAAACAGTATGGTGAGTAACGCTGTTTCATTTGTTTTGATTGTGATTATTAACATAATCATAGGACTTTTATTAATCAATCTAATACAAAGTTAATTGCAATATCTTGTATAAGTAAAGGTTATGGTAGCCGCCCTCTCTGCTAGACATAATAATATCGAAGCAGTGACAGTGAATCAATGAGGAAAGGCTTCATTGATTCTTCTTTATAACTGGTGCAAAAATATCTAATATAAACTAGTGTTCAAGTCTACCAATTGCTGTAATCGATTAACACTAAGCCTAACATGCTTAATCCTTAATTAGCTGCGCATACTTAGCCCGAATCTTTGCCGCTTTAGGTGCGGCAACTGCCATACAATAAGGCTGGTTTGGGTTCTTATCAAAATAGTACTGGTGGTAATCTTCTGCCGGGTAAAACACTTCAGCAGCATTGACCTCAGTCACAATTGGGTTAGCCCAGATATGTTGTTGATCTAATGCTCTTATCATATTCACAGTTACCGTGCGTTGTGCTTCATTTTGGCAAAATACGGCAGAGCGATACTGCGTACCAATGTCATTGCCTTGGCGGTTCGGCGTGGTGGGGTCGTGCGATACAAAGAATATTTCCAGCAGTGTTTCAAAGCTGATTAAATCTTCATCGTAAGTGATTTGAATCGCCTCTGCGTGGCCGGTATCGCCATTGCAAATCTGCTTGTAGGTTGGGTCGGTAGTGTGGCCGCCGATGTAGCCTGATGCGACTTTTTTTACGCCGTTAAGCTGGCTGAATACTGGCTCTGTGCACCAAAAGCAACCGCCGGCAAATACTGCAATTTGTTCCTGACTCATGATGTAATCCTTATAATAATGCTTTGAGTGTTTAAGCTGTATTTTATGCTTGGCGCTAATTATCTGCTGTATTGTTAGTCATAACATCGGGCTAAACATTCATTTTTTCTAAATATTTCTAATCGCCATTATCCATGCAGTTAAACGCTTTATATGTAGATTTTAATTCTTATTTTGCCTCAGTTGAGCAGCAGTTGGTGCCTGAATTGAGAGGTAAGCCTATCGGTGTGCTCGCTGTGATGGCAGAAACCACTTGCTGTATTGCTGCCAGCTATGAAGCAAAAGCGTTTGGTATTAAAACCGGTACGCTGGTCAGTGAGGCACGCAAGCTTTGCCCAGATATCATGTTTGTAGAAGCGAGGCCACCCGTTTACGTGCAGTATCATCATTTTTTAATTGATATTGTAGAAAGCTGTACGCATGTAGAAAAAGTACTTTCTATTGATGAGATGGTTTGTAAGCTTACAGGTAGTCAGCAGCAACCAGAAAATGCGCTGAAGTTGGCGGCGAAGATTAAATCTGAGCTTGCGAAAAAAGCTGGGGATTTTATCCGTTGCTCTATTGGCATTGCACCTAATACTTTTTTGGCAAAAGTAGCGTCTAACATGCAAAAGCCTGATGGCTGCGTGTTGATAGCGCCGCATGAGCTACCGCAGCGACTATATGGCTTAAGGTTACGCGATTTAAACGGGATTGGTAAGCAGATGGAGGCGCGTTTAAACCGCTATAAGATTACGACTGTGGAGCAGTTGTATGCTGCTAATCGGCAACAGTTGCAGGTGGCGTGGGGTAGTGTAGAAGGCGAGCGTATGTATGATAAGTTGCGCGGTATTGAGCCATATTATGTGAAAAATGCACGTAGTAGTTTAGGGCATTCACATGTGATGCCGCCTGAGCAGCGCAACGAGGTTGGCGTAAGAGCAGTGTTGCACAGATTGCTACAAAAGGCATGCATGCGTATGCGTAGCTACGATTTACTTGCTTCAAGAATCAGCGTTAAGGTGAAGTTTAGAAATAAGCCGAGCTGGCAAAAAGAAAGTGCGCTGTCACCCACCGATAACACTTTAAGGCTGATTGAAGCGCTAGAAACTTTTATGCAGCAATATCCAACAACTAATGCCGAACCTTATGCGGTTGGCGTGTCTTTTTCTGGGCTGGTCACGGCTGATGAAGTGGCGCGTGATTTGTTCCAGGTAGCGCCGTTAGAAAGTGAGAAGAAGTTAAGTCAGGCAATTGATAGCCTTAATTCAAAGTTTGGCAAAAACACAATTTACTTTGGCGGCGCGCATGAGGCGCTCAAGGATGCACCGATGCGTATCGCGTTTAATCATATTCCTGATATGGATGTAGAAAGTGATGAGTAAGTCACTTTAAGGCCTTGTGGCTTTCGCTAAGTAAAATCATTAGTTACAAATTATTAACAATTGCAGGTAAGCCAATTTAAATCAATCGCGTTAACTGAGCATGGCCGCTACTAATTGGCCTGATTCAGTGGCTTAATAAATTCTAGAAATAGAGGAGAAGTAAAATGCGTAATTTTAAGTTGAACGTTGTTAATAGCACGCGCGTGGCGATGGCTGTGCCTGCATTAATCGCAGCAGTGTTTGCAACGCCAGCGTTGGCCAGTGATCAATATGTTGATACTGCACGTGTGATTTCAGTCACACCGCAAACCGAGCGTATCAATACGCCACAGCAAGAGTGTCGTACCGAGTATCAGCAACAGAGCTATTCTCAAGGTAATCGCTCTATCACGGGTGCAATCATCGGTGGTATTGCTGGTGGTTTGTTAGGTAATACAGTAGGTAGAGGTAGTGGTCGTGTTGCTGCCGCAGCAGTTGGTGCTGGTGTTGGCGCTATTGCGGGTGATCGTATCGCAAATAACCGTCCTAATGAAGTGGTAACGCGTAACGTGCCTGTAGATGTATGTTATCAAGTAGACCGCTGGCAAACTGTGAATACAGGTTATTTTGTTACTTATGAGTACAACGGCAGAACATATAACACGGTGACAGCTGAGCACCCTGGACGTTTTGTGGATGTAAATGTGATGGTGGCGCCAAACCGTTATACAACATCACAAGTCAGCTATATTGAGCCGGGTTACCGTGGCAATGACCAATGGCGAGGTTATCGTGGCCATAAAAAGCACGATTGGAAAGATCAGGAGCGTTACGACCGCTATGATGGAGATGACCGCCGTTATTACTAAGAGCTAATGGCGCATGGTTGCCCCATGTACTTGCTTTGTGATTCAGCCTAGTAGCAGTAAATGCTACTAGGTTTTTTTATGTCATCTACCCCATATCGGGCTGGTTGCAAGTAAAATTAGTGCTTAACTATCAACTGAAAATAACTTAGTGAAGCTTACTATAGACTGTGTATCGACGGGGCAACTGTTTGCAAAGCCTCAAAGTAGCGTGCTGGCGTATTTACTCGCTAAAGCTAGCGTTAGTGAAGAGGATTTGCCGCTGGAAGCATTAGTATGTGCGCAAAGCGGTTTAGAGCTTATGCCAGATTACCCCATTGCTGCTATTGCCGCGGCGGAAGATGGGTTGGATGTAGGTGCGGACTACTGGCTGCGTGCTGACCCTGTGCATTTGGTGCTGCAGCGTGACAGTTTTAGCTTAAGTGAGCCTTGTCCATTACCGGTATCGCGAGCGCATGCGCAAGCGATGATTGCCAGTTTTAATGCGCACTTTGCACAAGATGGTTTAAAGTTTTCTTTAGGTGAGTCTGGTGCATGGTACGTGTCTTTAACGCAACCGCCACAAATTAAAACTGCACTGCCAGCAATAGCGATGGGTAAAAATGTTGCCCACTTTATGCCACTGGGTAGTACAGCAAGCGAATGGGTGGCGTACTTGAATGAAGTTCAGATGCTATTACATGCACATGCTGCTAATACTGAGCGTGAAGGCGCAGGTGAGGTTGCGGTGAATAGCATTTGGCTATCTGGTGGTGGAGTGATGCCTGCAACTGTAAAGCCTGATAGCGATATTGATTGCTTGGTCGGAAACAGCGCTTTTTATAAAGGCTTAGCTAAGCGCTCTGACTTGGCGTATCAAGATATAGCCGCATCATTACAAAGTGTGATGTCGCATGTGGCGGGGCGCACGCATGTACGTTTGCAATTAGCGCAGGATTTACTGCTGGCTGAAGATAGTTTTCAGGCTTTATTAAACGGGCTAAAAAATCGTAGTATCACGCAACTGGTGCTTAACCTAGCCTGCTATGAAAAAACCTTAGTGGCAACAATCAGGCCGCTTGATCTTTATAAGTTCTGGCGAACAACTAAACCTATGAGTGCCTATTTAGTATGACCTCCATCACACAACGTAATGCGCCTGCTGCCATAGTGCAGAGCCTTCAATCATCTGGTATCTCGCCGCTGATGTCTCGTTTGTTATCTGCCCGTGGGGTGTCCGATGTTGCGCAAACTAGTATTAATTTGAGTGCATTGCTGCCGCCGCAGCAGCTTACGCATAACCAGACCATGGCTAAGTTGCTGGCTGAGGCAATTAAAGCCAATAAAAAACTGTTAGTGGTTGGTGACTATGATGCAGATGGCGCCACAGCCACTGCTGTTGCCGTAAAAGGCTTACGTTTATTTGGCGCTAACGTAGATTTTTTGGTGCCTAATCGTTTTGAGTACGGTTACGGCCTCACCCCGGAAATCGTCAAGCTTGCAGCAACGCAAGCGCCAGATGTGATAGTAACGGTAGATAATGGTATCGCCAGTGTCGATGGCGTAGCCGTCGCCAACGAAATGGGTATGCAAGTATTGATTACTGACCACCATTTACCTGGTTCACAAACGCCAGAGGCCGCCTGCATTGTCAACCCTAATCAACACGGCTGTACTTTCCCCAGCAAAAATCTTGCGGGTGTGGGGGTGATGTTCTATTGTTTACTAGGCTTGCGAGCAGAGTTGCGTGATCAAGGCGCTTACCAGTCCAGTACTGAACCAAACTTAACCGAACTCCTGGATTTAGTCGCTTTGGGTACAGTTGCGGATTTGGTGAAGCTGGATGAAAATAACCGCATTTTGGTAGAGCAGGGCTTGCGCAGAATCCGTGCCGGCGCATGTAGTCATGGCGTTGCCGCTTTACTTCAAATTGCGGGGCGCGAGCCAGCAAAAGCCATGGCGCAAGATTTAGGGTTTTATGTGGGACCACGGTTAAATGCAGCTGGTCGATTAGATGATATGACCTTAGGCATTCAATGCTTGTTGGCAGGCACTGAAAAAGATGCAGTCATTCTCGCGCAGCAACTGCATGATTTAAATAAGCAAAGACGCAGTATAGAAGCGGATATGCAAGAGAGCGCAAATGTGTCGCTTGATGATATCGCGATTGCAGATCAATACTCCATTAGTATTTATGAGCCTGATTGGCATCAAGGCGTGATTGGGATTTTAGCGTCCCGCATTAAAGAGCGCCACCATCGCCCAGTCATTGCGTTTGCCGATGGAGGTTCAGGTTTGCTTAAGGGTTCTGGGCGTTCAATTGCCGGCTTGCATCTGCGTGATGCTTTGGATTTACTCAGTAAACATCAGCCTGACTTGATATTGAAGTTTGGCGGTCATGCGATGGCTGCTGGGTTGACAATAAAAGCTGAAGATTTCAATGTATTTAAATTGAGTTTTGAAGCGGTAGTCAGAAGCCTGCTGACCGAGGCGGATTTAGAGGCCGTACTAGAAGTTGACGGTAGCTTAAGCGCGAGTGATATGACCTACGCTATCGCGCAAACGCTAGAAAATCAGGTGTGGGGGCAGGGTTTTCCGCCGCCATTGTTCTATGATGAGTTTGAGGTGGTTAATCAGCGTATATTGGCTGAAAAACATTTGAAACTCAGCTTGAAGGCACTATCTAGCCCGTCGGCAGCTGTGATTGATGCGATTTATTTTAATCAAACCGAGTTTTTAGATACTCAGATTCAAGCGGCCTATCAATTGCAAACTAATAGCTACAACGGTGCGCAAAAAGTACAATTAAATATCAGGCATGTAAACGTTTAATCGCGCTATGCAAATAGACCCACACTTACTTACCAAGCCAATGTTGCAATCCACGCTGCCGGTGCGTGCAGTCGATGCGCATAAAGGCACATCTGGCAGTGTTGCGATTATTGGCGGAGATTGCGGCATGGTCGGCGCGGTATTGCTGGCGACAAGGGCTGCATTACTGTCTGGAGCAGGCAGGGTTTACGCCGCTATGCTTTGTGACACAGCACCTCCGGTGGATTTTCTGCATCCAGAAATCATGATGCGTACGTCAGATGCGATTGCAGCATTGCCGCAGTTAGATGTAGTGGCAATCGGCCCGGGCTTGGGTCAATCAGATAAAGCTATTACCGTACTAACTTTTTGGCTCACGCAGGCATGCCCTTTAGTACTGGATGCGGATGCGTTGAATTTAGTCGCTCAACATCATCATCTTGCTGAGTTGTTGAAAAGTCGGTATGCCCAAACGGTCATCACTCCGCATGTAGGTGAGGCGGCGAGATTAATGGCTATTAGCGCGGCAGATATTCAAAACCAACGTGTTGAAACCGCTATTGCATTGGCACAGTCACTGCAAGTAATTTGCGTGCTTAAAGGTGCGGGTACAGTGATTGCTGAGCAAGATGGTACTTATTTTATTAATAGCACTGGTAATCCAGCGCTAGCTACTGGCGGCACCGGTGATGTGTTGACTGGCGTTATCGCAAGTTTAATCGCGCAGGGCTTGATGCCGACTCATGCAGCTAAGCTTGGCGTTTATGTACATGGCGCGGCGGCGGATTTTCTAGTCGAGCAAGGTATAGGGCCGCTCGGTTTGACTGCGTCAGAGCTGGTAACTGCGGTACGCAGCGCAATTAATCAATTAAGCCAAGATTGATTGGGCAAGGCATTCAAGCCTGTTGCGATAGGGTTATGCTAGGCTGTTGTTTAAGTCAGCAGCGAGAGGTGCGGAAAATGCACCCAGTGCTATTTAAGTTGCCATTTGAGCCAGGTAAATAAAATGTTGCCATTACCTTGCCCGCCAACAATGTAAGTAGATTGCACCGCGAATTGTTTATATTCAATAGAAGCAACAGGTGCAATCACAGGTATTGGCAGGTAGTGATAGTCTTGACGTAAAGTTGCACCTATCGTGTAGCCAGCCCCTAAGCGAAAATCATTATTTGCATGCCACATTTTTTGAAAGGCGTACCCAGCTACAGGCTCCATCTCGTTGTGTGAGTCCGCAAACACCATTCCGTATATGCCATGCCAATCACCATCGATATCGTACCTGTATTTACCAATTCCCAGGCCCCATGGTTGCTCATTGTAGCCATCTATTTTTTCTTTATCATAGAACTGGCGGTTGTGCCATGTGCTGACAGGCACGTATAGCTCATACTCATTGCTGTTCCATGTTTCGGATAACGTGTTTTTAACATCATCCCAAAATCCATTAGATGTCGTGTCAGCAAATGCATGAAAACAAGGTGAAATGACGAGTAGGGCTATAGCTGCAAGTTTTCTTATCATGATTAATCATACTATTATTCTTGCCTAAATCCCATCATCTAAAATTAAGTTACAATGCTGCACGGTCGTTGCGAATTAAATAACGGTGATAAAGTCACCCTTAAACTCGCCGGCCTAAAGTACGTAAGCCATATACTTTTAGTTTAAAACTCAAGAAAAATTAGGGGTAGCATGCCTAGAAAAATAGTAGTTGCCAATTGGAAAATGCATGGCAACTTAGCAACGAATCAACAGCTTCTGCAAGCTTATATTGATCGATTAAATACACTCAAAAATGTTGAAGTGATTGTCTGTGTCCCATATCCGTACCTTGCGCAAACGCAAAGTCTTTTGCAAAACACCCCCATCGCATGGGGTGCCCAAAATCTAAGTAAAGACGTAGTCGGTGCGTTTACTGGTGAAGTAAGTGCAAGCATGTTGAGAGACTTTGGCGCTACCCACGTCATTATTGGACACTCAGAGCGCGCAACCGCTTATTGCGAGTCTGATGAAAATATTGCCGCTAAATTTATGCAAGCCAAAGCACATGGCTTGGTGCCAATACTATGTGTAGGTGAAACCCTAATCGAACGTGAAGCTGGCGTGATGGAAATGGTGGTTGCAAAGCAGATTGATACCATTATTAACCTATACGGTGCGGATGTGTTTGCTGGCACGGTTGTTTCTTACGAACCTATTTGGGCAATTGGCACCGGCTTGGCAGCTACGCCAGATCAGGCACAGAGTATGCACGAGTTTATTCGGCATAGGATTGCAAGCCATAACCAAGAGGCGGCAGCCAGCTTGAAAATCCTTTATGGGGGGAGCGTAAATCCACAAAATGCGGTACAATTATTTAATATGCAGGATATAGATGGTGGCTTAATTGGTAGATGCTCATTAAGCGCACAAGAATTTGAAGGGATTTGCCAGGCGGCATCTTAGGTTTTGTACCAGTCAACGCGTTGATTTGGTAAGGTTTGAGTCTGAGTGTTGCGGTGGTGTATAAGGTAAAAAATGGAAAATATAGTATTAGTAATTCATGTGTTGGCGGCTTCTGGTGTAATTGGCTTGGTGTTGTTGCAGCATGGTAAAGGCGCTGATATGGGCGCATCTTTCGGTAGCGGCGCATCTGGTAGTTTGTTCGGTGTGTCTGGCTCGTCTAATTTTATGAGTCGCGCAACGGCGGGCTTTGTATTCGTATTTTTTGTTACCAGCTTAACTTTGGCTTACTTGTCTAGTCATAAAGCTAGTAGCGGTAGTGTGGTTAAAGCAATGTCAACTCAGGCGGTTGACGCTGCTAAACCTGTTTCAGCTGCTACAGCTGAAACAACCAATACAGAGGCTGTGCCAAAATAATCATGTAGTTTAAGCATGTGCCGTCGTGGTGGAATTGGTAGACACGCTATCTTGAGGGGGTAGTGACGAAAGTCGTGAGAGTTCGAGTCTCTCCGTCGGCACCATTTAGCAGTTTTGATTTTTTGGTTGAAAGTAGTGAATATCTAGTCTCAAAGTTGGTTGGTTCTGCCGGCAATAGTGCTTTGCTTTTAATTGTTGCAAATTCTTTAGTAATTTAGTCTGGGGTTTGTTAGTGCTAGAAAATTATTTTCCAATATTGTTGTTCATTCTTGTGGGTTTGGCAGTTGGTGTTGGCCCGCTAATCCTATCTAAACTAGTCTCCCCAAGCAGACCTGACTCTGCAAAAAACTCCCCGTATGAATGTGGCTTTGAAGCCTTCGAAGATGCACGTATGAAATTTGACGTGCGCTACTACCTTGTTGCTATCCTGTTTATTTTGTTCGATTTGGAAATTGCATTTCTATTCCCGTGGGCTGTTGTGTTGCAGGAAATAGGCTTGTTTGGTTTCCTTGCTATGATGGTTTTTTTAGGCGTGCTTGTGATTGGCTTCATCTACGAGTGGATGAAGGGCGCATTGGAATGGGATTAATTGAATCATGAGTCTTGAAGGTGTTTTAGAAAAAGGGTTTGTCACCACTACACTGGATACGGTGATTAACTATACCCGTACCGGTTCGTTATGGCCGATGACTTTTGGTTTGGCTTGCTGTGCGGTTGAGATGATGCATGCAGGCGCCTCACGTTACGACCTTGACCGTTTTGGTATCGTATTCCGTCCTAGTCCACGACAATCTGATGTGATGATTGTGGCTGGGACTTTAGTCAATAAAATGGCACCAGCATTGCGTAAAGTGTATGACCAAATGGCTGAGCCGCGCTGGGTTATCTCCATGGGTTCGTGTGCTAACGGTGGTGGTTATTATCATTACTCTTATGCGGTTGTGCGCGGGTGTGATCGTATTGTTCCTGTTGATGTCTATGTGCCAGGTTGTCCGCCTACAGCAGAGGCGTTGTTGTACGGCATTATTCAGTTGCAAAATAAAATTAAACGTACAAACACTATCGCCCGTTAAGTTAATGGGTCTGTTAAATTAAGAACAAAATTATGTCAGCTAAATTAGATCAGCTATTAGCCAGTTTGCAGACGGTACTTGGTGAGAAAGTTACCAAGCAAACGGTTGCTCTTGGTGAAGTTACTATCGAGTGCCGTGCCGAAGATTATCTCGCTGTTTGTCAGTTGTTGCGTGATGATGCTACTTTAAAATTTGAGCAATTAATTGATCTGTGTGGCGTAGATTATCAAGAGTACGGTGAAGGTAGTTACGATGGCTTGCGTTATGCGGTAGTTTGTCATTTTCTTTCTGTTTCGTTGAATCATCGCGTGCGTCTGAGAGTTTTTGCTAAAGATGAAGACTTCCCAATCTTGCCTACTTTAGTAAATGTTTGGTCTGTGGCTAACTGGTTTGAGCGCGAGGCGTTTGACCTGTATGGCATTATGTTTGAAAACCACCCAGACTTGCGTCGATTGTTGACTGACTATGGTTTTGTTGGTCACCCGTTCCGTAAAGATTTCCCTATGATAGGTAACGTCGAAATGCGTTATGACCCTGAGCAGCAACGTGTAATCTACCAGCCGGTTTCTATTGAGTTGCGCAATAACGTGCCACGCGTGATTCGTAATGAAGGAGCGCACCGTGGCTGAAATTAGAAATTACACCATGAACTTTGGCCCGCAGCACCCGGCAGCGCACGGTGTGTTGCGATTGGTGTTGGAGTTGGATGGTGAAGTGATTCAACGTGCTGACCCGCATATTGGCTTGTTGCACCGTGGCACTGAAAAGTTAGCTGAAAACCGTACTTATTTACAAAGCGTACCGTACATGGATAGGTTGGATTACGTGTCCATGATGTCCAATGAGCATGCTTATGTCATGGCTATTGAGAAGATGTTGGGGCTTGAAGTCCCTGTGCGCGCGCAATATATTCGTGTGATGTTCGATGAGATTACTCGTGTGCTCAATCACTTGTTGTGGTTGGGTGCCCATGCGCTGGACGTAGGTGCAATGACGGTGTTCTTGTACGCGTTCCGTGAGCGTGAAGATTTGTTTGATGTGTATGAGGCGGTTTCTGGCGCGCGTATGCACGCTGCTTACTATCGTCCAGGTGGTGTTTATCGCGACTTGCCGAACTCAATGCCGCAATACCAAGTGTCATCCATGCGCAATGCTAAAACAGTTAAAGCGCAAAACGAGAACCGCCAAGGTTCGCTTTTAGATTTTATTGAAGACTTCACCAACCGTTTCCCGACTTATATCGATGAGTATGAAACATTGTTGACGGATAACCGTATCTGGAAGCAACGTACCGTTGGCATTGGTGTGGTAACCCCAGAGCGTGCTTTAGCACTTGGTATGACTGGCCCAATGTTACGCGGCTCAGGTATTGAGTGGGACTTGCGTAAGAAGCAGCCTTATGAAGTGTATGCAGATTTAGATTTTGATATTCCAGTAGGCGTTAATGGCGATTGTTACGATCGTTACTTGGTGCGTATGGAGGAGTTCAGGCAATCTAACCGCATCATCAAGCAGTGTGTGGATTGGTTACGTAAAAATCCAGGCCCTGTGATTACATCAGATAATAAAGTGGCGCCTCCGAACCGTGAAGGTATGAAAACCAACATGGAAGACTTGATTCACCACTTCAAACTTTTCACAGAAGGTTTTCATGTGCCAGCTGGTGAGGCGTATGCAGCGGTTGAGCATCCTAAAGGTGAGTTCGGTATCTATATGGTGTCAGATGGTGCCAATAAGCCATATCGTTTGAAAATCCGAGCACCGGGGTTCCCGCATTTAGCGGCCTTAGATGAAATGACTAGAGGTCATATGATTGCTGACTTAGTGGCCATTATCGGTACCCAAGATATCGTTTTCGGGGAAATCGACCGATGAACGTAGTCTGTAACATTTCTTCGTTGTTATTAGCATTTTCGTCATTGCCATGTGCGCTGTTGCGCTGCATGGAGTAGGAATCAATTAGTATGTTAAGCCCAGAAGCAACCACAAAAATAGATTATGAGTTGACCAAATATCCTGCTGATCAACGGCAGGCTGCGGTGATGAGTGCGTTACGTATCGTGCAAACTGAACGTGGCTGGTTGTCAAAAGAAAGTATTACAGAGGTGGCGCAATATTTAGGCATGCCTGAAATTGCAGCAATGGAAGTGGCAACTTTTTACAATATGTATGATTTGTCGCCAGTGGGTAAATATAAGGTAACCATCTGTACTAATATTTCATGCATGCTGCGCGGTTCCGATGAAATCGTCAGTCACTTGCAGGGCAAGCTTGGCGTAGGCTTTAATGAAGTGACAGCAGACGGTAAGTTTTGTTTAAAAGAGGGTGAATGCATGGGCTGTTGTGGTGGTGCGCCCTTAATGCACGTCAATAACACTGAAATGCACGAGTTCTTAACCACAGATAAAGTGGATGCAATTATAGAGGGGCTTAAATAATGGTCGCTTCTAGCAAACCGGTTGTGAAAACAGATTTGGCTGGACAAACTTTAGTTACGCTACGTACGTTGACTGAGGAAAATCCAGCGTCATTAGAAACCTACCTGAAGTTGGGTGGTTATGCCGCACTAAAACGTGTGGTCTCTGAAAAAGTTAAGCCTACCGATATTATTACTGAGGTAAAAACTTCAGGTCTACGTGGTCGCGGCGGCGCTGGCTTTCCTACTGGTCTTAAATGGAGTTTCATGCCGCGCTATTTTGATGGCGTGAAATATCTGGTTTGTAATACAGACGAGGGCGAACCTGGTACTTTTAAAGACCGAGACATCATTCGTTACAATCCGCATCAATTGATTGAAGGTATGGCAATTGCAGCTTATACCTTAGGTGCACGTGTAGGCTATAACTATATCCATGGCGAAATCTGGCAGGATTATGAAATTTTTGAGGCTGCGTTGCATGAGGCAAAAGCGGCTGGTTATCTAGGCGAAAATCTATTCGGTACAAATTTCAGTTTTGATTTGTATGCAGTACACGGCTATGGAGCTTATATTTGCGGTGAAGAAACTGCACTGATTGAGTCCATTGAAGGCAAAAAAGGCCAGCCACGCTTTAAACCACCATTTCCAGCAAGTTATGGTGTGTTTGGTAAACCCACCAATGTAAATAATACAGAAAGCTACACCAGCATCCCTTGGATTATGCAAAATGGCGGTCAGGCATTTGCTGATTTAGGTGTTGCAAATTCTGGCGGTACCAAATTGTTTTCTATCTCTGGTCATGTAGAAAAACCAGGTAATTACGAAGTTAACATGGGCATGCCATTTACCGAGTTATTAGCTTTGGCTGGCGGTATTTGGAAAGGCCGCCAATTGAAGGCGGTGATTCCTGGTGGACCATCTACTGCGGTAATGCCTGCATCAGCAATTTTAGGCGCGACCATGGATTACGATGGTTTAAGCAAAGCTAGATCTAGCTTAGGTGCTGGCTCCATGATTGTGATGGATGATACAACTTGCATGGTGAAAACATTACATCGTTTGGCTTATTTCTTCTATGAGGAAAGCTGTGGTCAATGTACGCCTTGCCGTGAAGGTACGGGTTGGGTTTATCGTGTGATTGACCGTATTGTTAAAGGTCAGGGCAAAATGGAAGATTTAGATTTGCTCACGGATGTAAGTAACAATATTGCAGGTCGTACGATATGTGCGCTTGGCGAGGCGGCGGCAACCCCAGTATTAAGTTTTATTAAGCACTTCAGGCCTGAGTTTGAATACTATATTCAACACGGCAAGAGCATGGTTGACGGTAAATAACTGTAAAGACGGTAAAAATACATAATGTTGAATATTGAAATAGATGGTAAATCGATAGAAGTCGAGCACGGCAGCACCATTATTGATGCGGCTGATAAGGTCGGTATTGCGATTCCACGTTTTTGCTACCACCCTAAATTGTCGGTGGCAGCAAACTGTCGCATGTGTTTGGTGCAGGTAGAGAAATTTAACAAGCCATTACCAGCGTGTGCAACGCCAGTTGCCGACGGTATGAAGATATTCACACGCTCAAAAGCTGCGATCGAAGCGCAGCAAAGCGTGATGGAGTTTTTACTTATTAATCACCCGTTAGATTGCCCAATTTGCGATCAAGGCGGCGAGTGCGATTTACAGGACGTTGCTGTGGCTTACGGTGTGAGCGGCTCTCGCTACACTGAAGAAAAACGTGTGGTATTTAACAAAAACATTGGCCCATTAGTCAGCACCGACATGACGCGTTGTATTCAATGTACGCGTTGTGTGCGCTTCTTAAAAGAAGTAGGCGGCATGCAAGAGTTGGGCATGATTGGTCGTGGCGAGCATGCTGAAATTACTGCCTATGTAGATAAGAGTGTTAACTCAGAATTGTCTGGCAATATTATTGACTTGTGCCCAGTTGGCGCATTAACAAGCAAACCGTTCAGATACTCAGCACGTAGCTGGGAGTTAACCCGTAGACCAAGTATTGCTGCGCATGATAGCTTGGGCTCGCATATCGAAGTGCATGTAAAAGACAATAAAGTCATGCGTGTATTACCGCGTGAAAAAGAAAGCATCAACGAGTGCTGGTTGTCCGACCGTGATCGCTTCTCATACGAAGGCCTTAATAGTCCTGACCGCCTTAAAGTGCCAATGATTAAGCACAATGGTGCTTGGGTGGAAACAGATTGGAAAACTGCACTTGAATTCGCTGCAGGTCAGTTGAAAGACATCACTAACGAACACGGCGGTGAGGCTTTAGGTGTGCTTGTCTCTCCAAACAGCACGATGGAAGAGGGTTACCTAGCTAAAAAATTGGCAAATGGTTTAAACAGCGGCAACGTTGATTATCGTTTACGTCAAACTGACTTTAGACTAGATGGTAAGCGTTTAGGCACGCCATGGATGGGTTGCAATATCCATGAAATTGAAGAATTAGACCGTATTATTGTGATTGGCTCTAATTTACGCAATGAACATCCGCTATTGGCGCAGCGCTTCCGTAGGGCGGTAGCGAATGGTGCAGAGTTGTCTGTGGTGAGTCCATTAGATAATGATCCGTTGATGGATATTGCGCATAAAGTGATTGTGCGACCAAACGACATGGTGAATGTGCTGGGGCAAATATTAAAAGCGATGTCTGGCTTGCAACGTTTGTCACTATGCCTACCACCATCACTCACTGCGCTATTGGATGATATTAAAGTACGCCCAAACACACAGGCAATTGCAGAGAGTTTGGCTGGTCAAGGTAAAGACTATGATTTAATCGCGCCAAAAGTTGGTATTTTCTTGGGTAACATGGCATTAAGTGACCCACGTTTTACAGAAATGTACAGCTTGGCAGAGGCCATTGGCGGCATTTCTGGTGCTAAAGGCGGCATATTGCCAGCCGCAGCAAATAGCACTGGTATGCATATGATGGGCGTAATGCCATCTAGCACTGGCATGCATGCACGTGCGATGCTTGAAGTGCCACGTAAAGCTTATTTGTTATTGAATATTGAGCCTGAACTTGATTGTCAGCACGCCGCATTAGCAAAAGCCGCGATGGAAAAAGCTGAGTGTGTGGTTGCATTGACTGCTTATAAATCACAAGCATTAGATAATGCTGATATTTTATTACCTATCACGCCGTTCACAGAAACATCAGGCACTTTCATGAGTATGGAAGGCCGTGTACAGAGTTTTGCCGCAGCGGTGAGACCTCTAGGTGAAGCCCGTCCAGCTTGGAAAGTGTTGCGTGTATTAGCGAATACGCTAGGTTTAGCTGGGTTTGATTTTGAATCTAGCGAGCAAGTTAAAGATGCGATTTTTGCAGGCGAGAAACCATCTGCTGTGGTTTGGCGTAGCCTGAATAACAACTTGAGAGAACTCGTTGAGATTCAAGTGAATATCAAACATGATGGTCTACAACGTATTGGTGAAGTGCCGCAATACGAGTCTGACCCGATTGTAAGACGCTCACCACCATTACAAAAAACCAAATATAACATCAAACCAATGGCACGTATGTGCGGCCGCCAGTTAGCAGCTTTAGACTTGGTTGAAGGTGACCATGTATTGGTGAAACAAGATAAGGGTAGTGCTGTATTAACCGTACGTTTGGATGATCATGTAGCGATGGGTTGTGTACGTGTGGCAGCTGCGCACGAGGCGACGGTTGGCCTTGGTGATTTGATGGGCGATATCACGATTGAAAAGCTATCTCTACAGCAGTTACAAGATATTAATAAAAACATTACGGAAGTGCGTGCCTAATGGAATGGTTATCAAATCTATTCGGTAGTTACTGGCCAGCAGTTGAAATCACTGGCTGGACTTTGATTAAAATTGTTGCAATTGTATTGCCGTTGATGGGCGCTGTGGCCTACCTTACTTTAGCCGAGCGAAAAGTAATCGGTTATATGCAAGTGCGTATTGGGCCTAACCGCGTTGGTTACTTTGGCTTATTGCAGCCGCTAGCAGATGGTATCAAGCTACTATTTAAAGAGGTGATTTTACCTACCGCTTCCAATAAAGCCTTATTTTTACTAGGGCCAGTATTGGCAATTGCTCCCGCATTTGCAGCTTGGGCTGTTGTGCCGTTTGATTTGAATATGGTACTCGCGGATGTAGATGCAGGCTTGCTGTATATTCTTGCCATGACTTCTGTGGCGGTATATGGCGTTATTATCGCGGGTTGGGCATCTAACTCTAAATATGCATTTTTGGGTAGCTTGCGTTCAGCCGCACAAATCGTTTCATACGAAATTGCGATGGGTTTTGCACTGGTAGGCGTGTTGATGTGTGCTAATAGTTTAAACCTAGGCAAAATTGTTTTAGGACAAGAGGGCGGTTTCTGGCATTGGTACTTTATCCCATTGTTCCCTTTGTTTATTGTTTACTTTATTAGTGCAGTTGCTGAAACTAACCGCGCACCGTTTGACGTAGCCGAGGGTGAGTCTGAAATTGTTGCGGGTTTCCACGTTGAGTACTCAGGTATGGCGTTTGCTGTATTCTTCTTGGCTGAATATGCAAACATGATTCTAGTGTCAATGCTGGCAGCGTTGATGTTCTTGGGCGGCTGGTTATCGCCTGTACCGTTTATTCCAGATAGTTTCTTATGGTTGCTGGCTAAAGTTGGCTTCCTTTTATTCTTATTCTTATGGTTTAGGGCAACCTTTCCGCGCTATCGCTATGACCAGATTATGCGTTTAGGCTGGAAAGTGTTTATTCCAATTACTATTGTGTGGATCGTGTTTGTAGGTGGCATGATGCAAACTCCTTGGGCTCATTTGTTTCACTAGTGTTAGTGATTAGGCTTTGAATAAATTAAATTATGATTAAATCGATTAAACAAACATTAGGCAGCTTAATGTTATGGGAGTTGCTAAAGGGTATGGCACTTACAGGCCGTTACTTTTTTGCACCTAAAATTACGGTTCAATACCCAGAGGAAAGCACCCCTCAATCAAATCGATTCCGTGGTTTGCATGCATTGCGTCGTTACCCAAATGGTGAAGAGCGTTGTATCGCATGTAAGTTGTGTGAGGCAGTGTGTCCCGCACTTGCTATCACGATTGAGTCTGAGCAGCGTGAAGATAATACGCGTCGTACCACGCGTTACGATATTGACCTAACTAAATGTATATTCTGCGGTTTGTGTGAAGAATCATGCCCTGTGGACTCTATTGTAGAGACACGCGTGTTTGATTACCACGGTGAGCAGCGTGGTGACTTACTATATACCAAAGAGATGCTATTAGCGGTAGGCGATAAGCACGAAAAACAAATTGCTGCTGATCGAGCGCAAGATAAGCAATATAGATAGTAAGCAGTTTAGATAACAAACTATTTAGTTAAACAATAATAAGTTTAAGCATCTGGTGCTAATTATTAATAGTAAAGCCTTCATACATCGTTTAAGTACTTTTAACAGATAACCATTTAAAAATATGACATTTTTTGGCTTGCATTTTCAAGACATCGTTTTTTATACGCTCGCAATCATCCTGCTGATTGCAGGATTACGTGTGATTACCACGCGTAATCCTGTTTATGCGGCACTGTACCTTGTATTGGCGTTCTTTACGGCGGCAGGCATCTGGCTACTGCTAGAGGCCGAGTTCCTAGCTATCGCGCTGGTGTTGGTGTACGTGGGTGCGGTGATGGTGCTGTTCTTGTTTGTGGTGATGATGCTGGATATCAATCTAGATAAATTGCGTGAAGGTTTCTGGAAAGCCTTGCCGGTGGCCTTGCCTGTTGGTGGCTTGATGGCAGTAGAAATGGTAATGATTGTAGGCGCACGTAATTTTGGTACTGATGTGGTTGCTGCACCCGCTGCTCATCCTGCTGATTACAGCAATACGGCTGAGCTAGGTCGCGTGTTATATACCGATTACCTACTGCCCTTTGAATTGGCGTCAGTTGTTTTGCTAGTGGCGATTGTGGCGGCTATTGCACTGACCTTACGTGATCGTAAAGACAGCAAGTCTATGGATCCTGCTAAACAAGTGCTGGTTAAAAAAGCAGACCGACTAAGAATTGTAAAAATGGATGCTGTCGTGGAAAAAAATGATGTGGTCGATGCGTCAGCGCAGGCTGATGATAAAGGGGCTAAATAATGGTCGGTTTATCTCATTATCTGATTTTAGGCTCATTGCTGTTTGCGATTAGCGTGGTTGGTATTTTTCTAAATCGTAAAAATGTCATTATTTTATTGATGGCGATTGAGTTAATGTTGTTGGCCGTTAACCTTAACTTTATTGCTTTCTCACATTATCTGAATGATATTGCAGGGCAAGTTTTTGTGTTTTTCATTTTAACGGTAGCTGCTGCAGAGTCTGCTATCGGTTTAGCGATATTGGTGGTGCTATTCAGAAATTTACGCACCATCAACGTTGACGATTTAGACAGTTTGAAAGGCTAAGTGTTTAGCATGAGTATGCAACAAATCTATCTTGCAATCCCTTTGCTTCCTTTATTGGCCGCAATTATTATCGGCCTGTTTGGCAAGTATCTGCCTAGAGCCGCTGCCCATGTGCTGACCATAGCTGGTGTGGCGATTTCTTTTGCCTTGTCAGTGTATGTGCTAAAAGACGCCATGGTTAGCCAGCCATATAATGAGACTGTATATTCTTGGTTGAAGAGCGGAAATTTCTCATTTGAAATCGGCTTCTTAATCGATAGGCTAAGTGCCATGATGATGGTAGTGGTAACCTTTGTTTCATTAATGGTCCATATTTATACCATCGGCTATATGCACGAAGATAAAGGCTACGCACGTTTCTTTAGCTATATCTCGCTGTTCACCTTCTCAATGCTGATGTTGGTGATGAGCAATAACTTCATGCAACTATTCTTTGGCTGGGAAGCAGTAGGTTTGGTTTCTTATTTATTGATTGGTTTCTGGTACACACGCCCAACCGCTATCTATGCTAACTTAAAAGCATTCTTAGTGAACCGTGTAGGTGACTTTGGCTTCCTGCTTGGCATAGGCTTAGTGCTATATCACTTCGGTAGCCTTGATTACGCTGCCGTGTTTTCAGTAGCGCCTGCTATGGCAGACACTAAAATTAATCTGATTGGCAATGCATCATGGTCGTTGATCACAGTGACTTGCATCTTGCTGTTTATTGGCGCAATGGGTAAATCTGCACAAGTGCCTTTACACGTATGGTTGCCGGACTCAATGGAAGGCCCAACCCCAATTTCAGCGTTGATCCATGCCGCAACGATGGTAACTGCTGGTATCTTTATGGTGGCGCGTATGTCACCATTGTTTGAGCTATCTTCAACTGCATTATCGTTCGTGATTATTATCGGCAGTATCACTGCATTGTTTATGGGCTTCTTGGGCATCATTCAGAACGATATTAAGCGTGTGGTGGCTTACTCTACGCTGTCGCAATTAGGCTATATGACAGTGGCATTAGGTGCATCAGCTTACTCAGTAGCTATTTTTCACTTAATGACCCATGCATTCTTTAAGGCACTGCTATTCTTAGGTGCTGGTTCTGTGATTATGGGCATGCATCATGATCAAGATATCCGCAACATGGGCAATCTTAAAAAGTACATGCCGATTACATGGATTACCTCTCTGATTGGCTCATTAGCTTTAATTGGTACACCGTTGTTGTCAGGTTTCTATTCTAAAGACAGTATTATCGAGGCAGCTAAGTTCTCTACAGTAGCTGGTAGTGGGTTTGCATACTTTGCCGTGTTAACCGGTGTATTTGTCACCGCTTTTTATAGCTTCCGTATGTACTTCTTGGTGTTCCACGGTAAAGAGAAATGGCGTGAAGTTAAACATGATGCGCATCACCATGATGACGACCATCACGATGAAGAGCATCATCATGGCTTAAGCCCAAGCGATGACCCGCACGAGCCGGGCTGGGTAGTTAAACTGCCATTAATCTTGTTGGCAGTACCATCGTTAGCGATTGGTTACTTTGCAATAGAACCGATGCTGTTTGGTGACTTCTTTAAAGGCGTTATTTTTGTCGATGCACATGCGCACCCTGCAATGCATGAGCTTGCACACCATTGGCATACCATTTTCCATTCACCCGTAGGCATGGCTGTTCATGGATTGATGACACTGCCGTTTGCATTAGCTACATCTGGTGTGGTGCTTGCATGGTACTTTTACATGAAGCGTCCTGATATTCCTGCGGCGATTCAGGCTAAATTCAGCATGATTAATCAGATTTTAGAAAACAAATACGGATTTGATAGTTTTAACGATCGTTTCTTTGCTGCAGGCTCAAGGTTTATAGGTAATAAACTCTGGCAAATCGGCGATGTTAAAGTGATTGATGGTGCTATGGTGAACGGTACAGCCAATCTTATTGGCAAGTTATCTGGTGTGGTGCGCAAGCTACAAACAGGTTTGATTTATCACTATGCATTCGCGATGATTATTGGCGTGTTTTTAATGCTATCTCTTGGTCTTTTAAAGATTTAATTCTTTTCTAAAGTATAAAAAATGCTTGAATATTTTTTGCAACATATCCTTAGTTTTTCCATCTGGCTGCCAGTCTTGGCAGGCGTGTTGGTACTCTTTACCGCGAATGACAGCAAGCCTAATCTCACACGCTGGTTAGCTTTGTTTGGCAGTGTTGTGAGCTTTTTGGTCACAATCCCGCTGTATACACACTTTAACTTTGCAGATGGCGGATTTCAGTTCCAGGAACGCTTTTTGTGGATTATGTCTTTCAATATCCATTACCACTTAGGTGCTGATGGTATTGCGATTCCTCTAATTTTACTCACTAGCTTTACTACTGTGATTGTTGTGATTTCAGCATGGGAAGTAATCGAGAAGCGTGTGGCGCAATATATGGCTTCATTCTTGATCATGAGTGGTCTCATGATTGGTGTGTTCAGTACCCTAGATGCAATTCTCTACTATGTGTTCTGGGAGGCGATGCTTATCCCAATGTTCCTAGTGATTGGTATTTGGGGTGGCCCTAACCGTGTATATGCAACGGTTAAGTTCTTCCTGTACACACTGCTTGGCTCACTGTTGATGCTGGTTGCGTTTATCTATATGTTCCATCAAACCGGTAGCTTCGCGATTACAGATTACTACCAATTGCCGATGCCTTTAAACGTGCAAGTGCTTATTTTCTTGGCGTTCTTTGCAGCATTTGCGGTAAAAATTCCTATGTGGCCAGTGCATACATGGTTGCCGGATGCGCACGTCGAAGCGCCAACTGGCGGTTCAGTCGTATTAGCGGCAATTGCCCTGAAATTAGGTGGTTACAGTTTCTTACGCTTTGCTATGCCTATTGCACCAGATGCTGCGCATTACTTATCAGGCTTCATGATTACTTTGTCACTGATTGCGATTGTGTATATTGCATTAGTAGCACTGGTGCAAAAAGACATGAAAAAGTTGATTGCTTACTCTTCAATTTCACACATGGGCTTTGTGACCTTAGGTTTCTTTATTTTTAATAACTTAGGGCTAGAAGGCGCTGTTGTGCAGATGGTTTCTCACGGCTTTATTTCAGCGGCCATGTTCTTGTGTGTAGGCGTGCTGTACGACCGTGTACATAGCCGCCAGATCGATGCTTATGGTGGTGTGGCAAACACGATGCCAGCGTTTGCAGCGTTTGCAGTATTATTTGCAATGGCCAACAGTGGTTTACCTGGTACCTCTGGTTTTGTTGGCGAGTTTATGGTGATTTTAGGCGCAATCCAAGTCAACTTCTGGTACGCATTCTTGGCCTCATTTACCTTAATCTTTGGTGCTGCTTATACTTTATGGATGGTTAAGCGTGTGTTTTACGGCGAAGTTGCCAATGCCAATGTGCAAGCACTTAAAGATTTAAACAAACGTGAGTTTTTAATATTAGCGATTTTGGCTGTATTAGTGCTGGCAGTAGGTATCTACCCGCAGCCACTCACAGATATGACCAATGCAACGGTTACTCAACTTCTTTCACATCTAGCAAATAGCAAGCTGCCAGCAGGCTTATAAGTCATGGAAAATATACGTTACGACCTCATTACCGCCTTACCTGAAATCATCCTGTTAGGGATGGCGATGCTAGTATTGATTACAGATTTGTTTTTAAAACAGTCTAATCGCATTGCTATCTATGGACTTTCTCAGCTGGGCTTACTGTTAGCTGCCTATTTCACAGTGACTACACATGTACCAAGCGTAGGGTATGCATTTACAGGCGCTTTTGTCGATGACGCAATGTCTGATGTGTTGAAGTTAATGATATACATTGGTACTTCATTAATCTTTGTGTACACCAGACAATACATACAATTACGCAATATGTTCCGTGGTGAGTTTTATGCTCTGGTGTTGTTCTCCGTAGTGGGGATGATGATCATGGTATCTGGTCAGAGCATGCTCACGCTGTATGTTGGTTTAGAGTTGCTATCTCTTAGCCTATACGCTTTAGTTGCTCTCGATCGTGATAATCATCTCGCGACTGAAGCCGCCATGAAGTATTTCGTGCTGGGTGCTTTGGCATCAGGCATGCTGCTGTACGGCATGAGTATGATTTACGGTATGACTGGTAGCTTAAATATCTCTGACATTAACCATGTGTTGATGAATGGCAGTGGCATCCATGCTGTGTTGGTATTAGGTTTGGTATTTATTGTAGCTGGTTTGGCATTTAAATTGGGTGCGGTACCGTTCCAGATGTGGGTGCCAGATGTTTACGAAGGCTCACCAACTGCTGTGACCATGTTGATTAGCTCCGTGCCTAAGTTAGCAGCTTTCGCTTTTGTGATTCGTTTGCTAGCCCAATCGTTACAGACGATGGCTGTAGATTGGCAACAAATGCTGTTAATTATGGCGGTGCTCTCTATCGTAATAGGTAACGTGACGGCAATTGCCCAAACTAACCTTAAACGTATGTTGGCATACTCTACAATCTCTCACGTGGGCTTTGTGTTACTGGGCTTGATGAGTGCAAGTGGTAACGGTTATATCTCTGCTTTGTTCTATATCGCGAGCTATGTGGTAATGACGCTGGCCGGTTTCGGTATTATTTTGCTGCTATCACGCAAGGGCTTTGAAGCACAGAACTTAAGTGATTTAAAAGGCCTGAATCAGCGCAGCCCTTGGGTGGCGTTTTTAATGTTAATCGTGATGTTTAGCATGGCAGGTATTCCACCAACATTGGGGTTTTATGCCAAGTTCGCTGTGTTACAGGCAGCGTTGCAGGCTGGCTTCTTGTGGGTGGTGGTATTTGCTGTATTAATGGCAGTGATAGGTGCGTTTTACTACCTACGCGTTATCAAATTGATGTACTTTGATGAGCCAGAAGATAATAGCCCGATTACTGCGCCGTTCGATATGCGCGTTATTCTAAGCATGAATGCTTTAGCTTTATTAGCGATTGGCATCATGCCGCAAGGGTTAATGACTATTTGTTTCTATGCTATCAGCAGAAGTTTAAGTTAAATGACTATTTGGGTATTGCTGGGCATTATGTTCTTGGCTGCGAACCTGCCTTGGTTTTCAGATAAGCTGTTTTATATTATTCCGCTCAAGGCTGCAACTGGCACCAAAAATATAGCTTGGTGCTTGCTTGAGCTTATCATCCTCTACTTCTTGGTGGGTGTTCTAGCGCAGTATGCAGAGCGTGCAACCTTCGGTCAGGCTGCACCGCAGGACTGGGAGTTCTATGCGGTCACCAGCTTTTTATTCTTGGTTTTTGCATTCCCAGGCTTTGTGTATAAAGTGCTGTGGAAGAGAACAATCTAATCCTTCCATTTAATCGCTGCGCTAGTATCTGCCGATGCTAGTGTTAGCGCTTAAAATCGGTTAATCATCCGCCTTACTTGAAGTTTTAGTCTTTTGCTATTATCTTCTATCAATTATTGCTTTTATCCAACCTGCTACAGGTTTGCAGCACATCACTATTTTGACATCAGCAATTAAAAGGGTTTTTCATGGACTTGACTGAGCATTGCATTAGTACAGAGAATTTAGCTCAAGGCGACTTTCTTTGTGTTAAGCGCGATCAAGTACGTTTGCCGAATGGCAATGTCAGCCAGCGTGAGTATGTAACGCACCCGGGTGCAGTGGTCATTGTTGCCGTATTAGCTAATGGCAATATCGTCTTTGAGCGTCAGTTTAGATACCCATTGCATCAGGTCTTCATTGAACTGCCAGCAGGCAAGATAGATGCAAATGAAGCGACATTACAGACTGGCCAGCGAGAGTTGTTGGAAGAAACGGGATATGTTGCCAATGATTGGGTAAAACTCGGCGAGCAGCATCCATGTATTGGCTACTCTAATGAAGTGATACATATCTATCTGGCACGGAACTTGGTTGCCGGCGTTAGCCAATGTGATGAGGATGAAGCTTTAGAGGTATTTGATCTATCGTTACCAGAGGCGACTCAATTAGTGCTGCAAGGTAAAATTACCGATAGCAAGACTATCGTTGCGCTATTTCTTGCCGAAAGGTATCTGCAGCAACATGCATAATACGCCGCCATCAAAAGTATTAATCGTAGGTTATGGTGATTTAGGCAGCGCCATAGCCAAACGCCTAACTGATTCCAGCGCAGAAGTGTACGCTGTTGCCAGAACGCTAAGGGAAGCAGCGCAGGCGCAAATGATTCAAGCCGATGTGACGATGCCTACTTCGTTAGATGCCTTACGCATGATTCACCCCGATGTTCTAGTGTATTGCGTAGCTGCTAGTGGTCAAACCGATGCGCAATACCAGCAGGCTTATGTGGATGGGCTGCGCAATGTATTGCTAACGCAGTGTGACAATCTGCAATTGAAACATGTGTTTTTTGTTTCAAGTACGCGCGTTTATGGCCAGCAAACAGATGAGCTATTGAATGAGATGGTCGCTGCCGTTCCAGCCGATTTTGGTGGTGAACGCTTACTGGAGGCTGAGTCTTTATTAAATACGCTATCTTGTGGCGCTACGGCACTCAGGCTATCTGGTATTTATGGCCCAGGGCGTTTGCGCATGATTAATCTGGCAAAAGCACCAGAGCGTTGGCCAGCTAACGATGGCTGGACTAATCGCATCCACCGGGATGATGCTGCCAATTTTGTGGTGCATTTAATGCAGCAGGTTTTTGCTGGCAAAGAGATTAAGCCTTGTTATATTGTGACTGACTCTCAACCTGTCAGGCAGTATGAAGTACTTAATTGGATAGCAGCGCAATTAAAATTAACGCCCGTTGCGGCGACCGTAGCCGATGGCGGAAAGCGGCTAAGTAACCAAGCCATGCTGGCAGCAGGCTTTGTGCTGCAATATCCAAACTACCAAGTAGGCTATCAAGCGCTGTTATCGGAGCTGGCGCATGATTAAACGCCCGACTATGCTGCAATATTTACAATTAATGTTGATGAGCTATACGTTGCTGTTTGCTAGTAATGCGTTGGCGAAAGAGGATTTCTATACTTGGCTTGAAAATATTAGATATGAAGCCAAGGCGCTTGGTATGGCGGATGAAACTACACTGAACTTTGTAAGCCATACAGTGTATTTGCCGAACGTGATTAAACTGGATAGGGCGCAGCCTGAGTTTATCAGTCCATTTTTAGATTATTTTGCTCAACGTGTTGACGATAGAAAAGTGCAAAAAGGACGCGTCTTGTTGCTTAAGCATGAGGCGCTGTTGGCACAGATTGAAGCACAGTATGGTGTCCCCAAGCAGATACTAATTGCATTCTGGGGTATGGAGACTCAATACGGCAATGTGCAAGGCAATATTGATATTCTGTCTGCATTAGCTACGCTGGCTTATGAAGGGCGCCGCGCTGATTTCTTTAAAGCACAATTGTTAGATGCACTACTGATGATAGACCTTGGCTATGTTGACGCTGAGCGCTTTAAAGGTTCTTGGGCTGGTGCTTTTGGCAACATGCAATTTATGCCGACTACCTTTATGCTTTACGCCGTGGATGGTGATGCGGATGGGCTGATAGATGTGACCAATTCGTTGCCAGATGCTTTTGCCTCCGCCGCACATTATCTTGCGAGTATCGGCTGGCAAGCACGTGCACCTGTGATGCTGGAGGTCAAATTGCCCGCGAGCTTTGATTGGCAAAGTGCGCAGTTGGCGATCAAGAAAACGCCACAAGCATGGGCTAAATTAGGGGTGCAAGCTTACCCGCTTGAAAGTAGTGAAGAGTCGGTAGCTGCGGATGTTGATACTGTGGCCGAGAAAGTGAATCCAGTAGCATCACAGGTGGTGGTGAGTAATCATGCTGTCGATGCGCAAGTCCCTGATATATTGTTGAACGGCACAGCGATGGCTTCTCTCTTGTTGCCACAAGGCTGGCAAGGGCCTGCATTTATGGTGTTTGATAATTTTGACATCATTATGCAGTGGAATCGCTCGGTTAACTACGCACTGTCAGTCGCGCAGCTAGCTAAACTTTTAAACCAAGAGTCTGGTATTTTGGGCGGAGATTTTGCTGAGGGTGGGGCACTTACTTATCAACAAATGCTAGACCTGCAGAGCCAATTAAATGCCCGCGGTTTTGATGCAGGCGTGGCAGATGGCCTGCCTGGTTTGCAGACACAGGCTGCTGTGCGCGCCTATCAAATTCAGCAACAGATGCCGGCAGACGGCTACGCGAGCCCCAGTTTGTATCAAAATTTGCTATTGCACTAAGTAATCCAGAGGTGTATCTATAGTTGCTATTGTTAAACTTGGCATTCCAAGTTTCTCAGCAAATACTACGATTATTGTGATTGTTTTTGCCTAGCTGCTGTTATTTCCGTTTGCGCCTGATGTCACAATCGGCTAAAATCGTGCCCTGTTTAGAATTGCCTAGTAAATAAAAGCAATGAATGCTTTTTGTGTGAAGGGCAATGTCAAATATAGGCGGTTAGCTCAGTTGGTTAGAGCGCTTGGTCGACATCCAAGAGGTCAGCAGTTCGAATCTGCTACTGCCTACCAAATTTAAACCACTTCAATTTGAAGTGGTTTTTTAATGCTCAGGATTTATGCAGTTTGCAGGAGTTTATTATTAATTGTTGGTATGGCGATAATTGCACGCGATAAATTGCAGTCTTTTATCTTGCTGTGCGATAATTCTTGCTTTATCCCTTACGTTATTCAAAAGCCGCTTGCGGCTTTTATGTTTTAGAGAGAAATTGTATGCCAGTCATTCGCCTGCCCGATGGGTCGCAACGTAGTTTTGATCAGCCAGTAACCGTGGCTGAGGTCGCCATGAATATCGGTGCTGGCTTAGCCAAAGCAGCGCTAGCAGGTAAGGTGAATGATAAATTAGTGGATACTAGTTATTTAATTGAGACTGATAGCGACTTAGCCATTATCACTGACAAAAATCCAGAAGGTTTGGAAGTGATTCGTCACTCAGCCGCACATTTGTTAGCGTATGCTGTGAAAGAGTTGTTCCCAGATGCACAAGTGACCATCGGTCCTGTGATTGACAATGGTTTCTACTATGATTTCTCATATAAACGCCCATTTACGCCAGAAGATTTAATTGCCATAGAGAAAAAAATGGCCGAGCTCGCGAAAAAAGAGGAGCCCGTTACGAGAAAAGTATTACCACGTGACGAAGCTGTGGCATATTTCAAAAGCATCGGCGAACAATATAAAGCTGAAATTATCGAATCTATCCCAGCTGGTGAAGACGTTTCTCTGTACACAGAGGGCAACTTTACTGACCTGTGCCGTGGCCCACACGTACCAAGTACCGGTAAGATTAAATCATTCAAGCTGATGAAGCTGGCAGGCGCGTATTGGCGCGGCGACAGCAATAATGAGATGCTGCAGCGCGTATACGGTACTGCATGGCGCAATAAGGAAGAGCTAGAGGCTTATTTGTTCCAGCTTGAAGAGGCAGAAAAGCGTGACCATCGCAAATTGGGCAAGCAGCTGGATTACTTCCATATGCAGGACGATGCGCCCGGCATGGTGTTCTGGCATCCACGTGGCTGGAGCATGTGGCAAGAGGTTGAGCAATACATGCGCCAAATGTTTAAAGACTTTGGCTATCAGGAAGTGCGTACCCCAACCGTGATGGATAAAACCCTATGGGAGAAATCCGGCCACTGGCAAAATTACCGTGACAATATGTTTGTGACTTCATCTGAAAACCGCGAGTATGCGGTGAAGCCGATGAACTGTCCTGGCCATGTGCAGATTTTTAATAACCAACTGCATAGCTATCGTGATTTGCCTTTGCGTTTGGCAGAGTTTGGCTCTTGCCACCGCAACGAGCCATCAGGTTCATTACATGGTTTGATGCGTGTGCGTGGCTTTACGCAAGATGATGCGCATATTTTCTGTACCGAAGACCAGATCGAAGCGGAAGTGGCTGACTTTATCCAGATGCTTTATAAGGCTTATGGTGATTTCGGCTTTAATGATGTGTTGGTTAAGTTATCAACACGCCCTGAAAAGCGTGTGGGTGCGGATGAAACTTGGGACAAAGCAGAAGCTGCATTGGCGAACGCTTTAAATAAAAATAACCTAGCTTTTGATTTGCAGCCGGGTGAAGGGGCTTTTTATGGTCCTAAAATTGAATTTACATTGAAAGATAGTTTGGGTCGCCTCTGGCAGTGTGGCACTATTCAGTTAGATTTCAACTTACCAGAGCGTTTAGGCGCAGAGTATGTGGCGGAAGATAACTCACGCCAGCGCCCAGTGATGTTGCACCGTGCGATTGTAGGTTCAATGGAGCGCTTCATTGGTATCTTGATTGAAAACTATGCAGGTGCAATGCCGTTGTGGTTGGCGCCAGTGCAAGTCATGGTGTTGAATATTTCGGAAAGTCAGGCCGATTATGTACGCCAAGTAGTTGAAACTTTAAGGCAAAATGGCATTCGATGCGAATTTGACTTGAGAAATGAGAAGATTACCTATAAAATACGCGAACATAGCATGCAGAAAATGCCTTATCTGCTCGTTGCAGGTGAGCGCGAAATGCAAGCAGGACATTTGGCCGTGCGTACCAGAAAAGGTGAAGACCTAGGTTCTATGCCGATTGACGCGTTAATTGAGCGCCTAAAAGCAGAGATTGAAGCTAAGGTTTAAACCAACAGGTGCACGGCTTAACTATTTGGAGAATTTGATATAGCACAGGAAAAAGAAACCCGAATCAATGGCGATATTACAGCGCAACAGGTTCGTTTGGTGGGTGTTGAGGGTGAGCCCTTAGGTATTGTGAGTTTAGCTGAAGCTTTTGCAAAAGCGGAAGAAGCTGACATTGATCTTGTAGAGATAGCGCCAAATGCGGCGCCGCCTGTTTGTAGATTGATGGACTACGGCAAGTTTAAATATGCCGAAAGTAAAAGACAGCACGAAGTTAAGCTTAAACAAAAGCAAGTAGTTGTAAAAGAAATCAAGTTCCGTCCAGGGACTGATGATGGCGATTACAACATTAAAGTGCGCAATATCATTCGATTCATTCAAGATGGTGATAAGGCAAAAATTACTTTGCGCTTTAGAGGCCGTGAAATCACGCACCAAGAGTTTGGTATGGCTTTATTAAAACGTGTTGAAGCAGATTTGAAAGAATACGCAATCGTTGAACAATACCCGAAAATGGAAGGTCGCCAAATGGTGATGGTATTGGGTCCGATTAAGAAAGTTAAGTAATTACTGTTTGATATTGCAGTGATTACGCTAAAGAAGTAGTAAGTAGTAACCCTGAGTGATACGGCTAAACGGCATGCCTAGGCACTCTTAACCACTCTAAGGAGAACAAAATGCCAAAGATGAAAACCAAGAGCGGCGCCAAAAAGCGCTTTAAATTCTTGGGTAATGGTAAAGTGAAGCGTACACACTCTCACTTGCGCCATATCCTAACGAAAAAGACCACCAAGCAAAAGCGTAAATTACGCGGCACGGCGATCATTTCTTCAACTGATGTCAAGCGCGTTCGCGCTATGATGCCAACACAATAGGAGTAGAACATGCCTAGAGTAAAACGTGGTGTCATCGCTCGCGCTAGACACAAAAAAGTATTAAAAGCAGCTAAAGGCTACCGTGGTCGTCGTAAAAACGTTTACCGCGTAGCTAAACAGGCGGTAATGAAAGCGGGTCAATACGCTTATCGTGACCGTCGTCAAAAGAAACGTCAATTCCGCACATTGTGGATTGCACGTATCAATGCCGGCTCACGTGAGTTCGGTTTGACATATAGCCGTTTCATGAATGGCTTGAAAAAAGCTGCGATCGAAGTGGATCGTAAAGTATTAGCTGACTTGGCTGTGTTTGATAAAGCTGCATTTGCAAAATTCGTAGAATTAGCAAAAGCTGGTTTAGCAGCATAAGTAGGTAGGTAAGTACTTTTCAAACTTAATTATAAGTTTGATGAAAAAAAGAGGCTTCGGCCTCTTTTTTTTGCTGTAAAATCCAGCTTTGCAATTTTTACATGCAAATCAATGTATTACAAAAATCTATTGGGCGCTATTGTTGGCGCTGCTTTGATTTTAAATTCGATTTTAAATTCTATAGCATTAATCATAATTAAAAGATTGAAACGACATGGCAGACTTAACGCATTTAATTGCTGAAGCAGAAGCAGATTTTATTAATAGTGCTTCAATGAATGATTTGGAAATTGCTAAGGCAAAGTACTTAGGAAAATCAGGTTCATTGACAGATGCGTTAAAAGGTTTGGGCAAGTTAAGCGCGGAAGAGCGTCCTGCTGCCGGCGCAGCAATTAACGTAGTAAAACAAGCCATTGAAGCTGCACTGACTGCGCGTAGAGAGTCACTGCTTAATGCCGAGCAGGCAAAGCAACTGGCACAAGAGTCTATTGATGTGACTTTGCCGGCAAGAGCACAATCGCAAGGCGGTTTGCATCCAGTCACCCTTACCTTGAAGCGTGTAGAGCAATTGTTTCATTCGATTGGTTTTGAGGTGGCGACTGGCCCCGAGATAGAAACGGATTTTTATAACTTCACCGCATTAAATATACCAGAAGACCATCCTGCACGTGCTATGCATGATACGTTCTATATTGATGAGGCTAATGTGTTGAGAACGCATACCTCACCAGTACAAGCGCGCTACATGGAAAATGCGTTAAAAAACAACCAAACGCCGCCATTCAAAATCATTGCACCTGGCCGTGTGTACCGTGTGGATTCTGATGCAACGCACTCACCTATGTTCCATCAGGTGGAAGGTTTGTGGGTAGATGAAGATATTAGTTTTGCCAATCTAAAAGGTGTAGTTCAGGATTTCTTACAGAAATTCTTCGAGCGTGATGACTTAACTGTGCGCTTTAGACCATCATTCTTCCCGTTTACCGAGCCATCTGCTGAAATGGATATGAGTTGGAATGGCGGTTGGTTAGAGATTGGTGGTTGTGGCATGGTGCACCCTGAGGTGTTCAAACACGTGAATATTGATAGTGAGAAATACCGCGGCTTTGCCTTTGGTCTAGGTATTGAGCGTTTGACCATGCTACGTTATGGCGTTAACGATTTACGTCATTTCTTTAACAACGATTTGCGTTTTTTAAGTCAATTCAAATAACGCAATAGTTTGCACAAGCTCAAATTGAGTACTTACAAATTTAATCCTTAATTCAAGGTTGTAAAGCATTATGCAATTTTCAGAAAATTGGTTACGCAGTTTAGTCGATACAGATTTAGATAGTCAGTCACTAAGTCACGCCCTAACAATGGCTGGGCTTGAAGTTGAAGAGATGCAGCCGGTTGCTGCAACGTTTAACAAAGTGGTTGTCGCTAAAATTCTTTCTGCCGAGAAACACCCAGACGCAGATCGTCTACAAGTGTGTAAGGTGGATGTAGGTTTGGCCGAGCCTTTGCAGATTGTATGCGGTGCAGCTAATGCACGTGCGGGCCTAATTGCACCGTGTGCTTTGGTAGGTGCTGAGTTACCTGGTATTTCGATTAAACAAGCTAAAGTGCGCGGCGTAGAGTCTTTTGGCATGATGTGTTCATCTAAAGAGCTAGGCATTAGTGCTGAAGCCACTGGTTTGCTGGAATTGGATAGTGATGCAGTAGTGGGTCAGGATATTCGTGAACACTTGGATTTAAATGACCATCTGTTTACCTTAAAACTTACACCAAACCGTAGTGATTGCTTGAGCATTACCGGTATTGCACGTGATGTTGCCGCCATTACTGGCGCGCAAACACGCTTTAACGCAATTACACCTGTGGCGGCTGAATATGCGCAGACTAAAAGTGTGCTGGTGAATGAGTCTGCAGTTTGCCCACGTTACTGCGGACGCTTAATCAGCGGCATTAACACTGCAGTGACAACGCCTGCATGGATGGTGGAGCGTTTGGAGCGTAGCGGCTTACGCAGTATTAGCGTAGTAGTTGATATTACCAACTATGTATTGCTAGAGCTAGGTCAACCTATGCATGCGTTTGATGCAGCTAAATTACATGGCGATATCAGCGTGCGTTTTGCTAATGCAGGTGAGTCTATTGCTTTACTGAATGACCAAACAATAGAGTTGAAGGCAGATGATTTAGTGATTGCCGATGCAAATGGCGCACTTGCACTAGCTGGTGTCATGGGTGGTAAGCCTAGCGCGGTTGGTGATACCACTACTGATATTTTCCTGGAAAGTGCATTCTTCACGCCAGCTGTGATTGCAGGTAAAGCGCGCAGATTGGGCTTTAGTACGGATTCATCTTATCGTTTTGAGCGCGGTGTTGATTTTGGCAATACGCGTAACGCGATTGAGTATGCGACCTCATTAATTAAAACCTTGTGTGGCGGCCAAGTTGGCCCTGTGACCGAGGTGATGGCTACCTTGCCAGCGCGTAACGCGGTGAAGTTAAGAATGTCACGTTTGGTGTCTGTATTAGGCATTAGCCTAACACAGCAAAAAGTTGCCCAACTATTGACGCAGCTGGGTTTTGAATTTGACTGTGTTAACGACGTATTCACCGTGGTGCCGCCTAGTTATCGTTTTGATATCACAATCGAAGAAGATTTGATTGAAGAGGTCGCACGCTTACATGGCTATGACCACATTCCTGCAATAGCGCCGGTTGCCAGTTTAAACATGCTAGCAGCACCTGAGCAGCGCCTAAATTTGAACCAGTTGCGTGATAGCCTAGTATCAGCAGGTTATCAAGAAGTAGTGACGTATAGCTTTGTGGATGAAAGCTGGGAACGTGATTTAATGGGCAACCCAGCACCGATTAAACTCAAGAACCCAATTGCCAGTAACTTAAGCGTGATGCGTACCAGCTTGTGGGGTGGTTTACTGGATGTGCTCACTTATAATCTCAACCGAAAACAAGAGCGTGCATACTTGTTTGAGATTGGTGCGATTTATCAGCAACAGGTCGGCGCTTACCAAGAGACTACGCGCGTATCAGGCCTTGCATATGGTAGCGCTAAGCCTGAGCAATGGGCTGCATCCAATACTGACATTGATTTCTTTGACGTTAAAGCACATGTGAATAGCCTGATTGGTGCTGAAGGTTCACACAAGCAAGTGACTTATGAAAAAGCAGAGCATTGCGCTTTGCACCCTGGCCAAACTGCAAAAGTGTTATTGAATGGCAAAGCGATTGGCTGGTTGGGTAAGTTGCATCCTAAGTGGCAGCAGCATTATGACCTGGCGAAAAGCACTTATCTGTTTGAGCTTGATGTAGATGCAATTGTGGCTCGTCCATTACCGAAATATCAGGAAGTTTCAAAGTTGCTGCCTGTGCGTCGTGATTTGGCGATTGTGTTAGATGAAAATATTGCGGTGCAAACTGTATTAAATGTAATTCATGAAGAGAATATTGCCTTGATTGCAGATGTGGGATTGTTCGATTTGTATCAAGGAAAAGGTGTGCCAGAAAACAAAAAAAGCCTTGCATTATCAGTACTTATGCACGATACTCAAAAAACATTAACAGATAGTGATGCTGATACAGCAATCGCAAATCTGCTACAATTGTTGCAAATAAAATTTGATGCAGTGTTACGAAACTAAGTCCTCCATGCTTTGGTAAGGGGATTTATTTTTTTGCATTCAGCATCAACCAATAATATTAAATAGCGATACAAAGCATTAAAAAACGGGAGTGTTTATGACTTTAACAAAAGCTGAGCTTGCTGATTTACTGTATGAGCAAGTTGGGTTGAATAAGCGTGAAGCCAAAGATATGGTGGAAGCATTTTTTGAAGAAGTGCGTACTGCACTAGAGACTGGTGATAGTGTTAAGTTGTCTGGTTTTGGTAATTTTGAATTGCGTCAAAAATCAGAGCGCCCAGGCCGCAATCCTAAAACTGGTGAGGAAATACCAATTACTGCGCGCCGTGTGGTTACTTTTCATGCTAGCCAGAAGTTAAAAAGCAAGGTTGACGCAAACTTTGCATCTTAGTGCGGGTCTATGATTGACCATCGTACGGTATAAGGCACAGCCGATGTTGTATGGTAGTAATAGTTTAGTTTTCTAGTGGTGTGTTAGTTTTCTTAGTGTAGTGGTTATATGAGTGAGAAAGCCGAAAGTATGACTGAACAGGTCGCCAAGGTGCAATTGCCACCGATTCCAGCAAAACGCTACTTTACAATTGGTGAGGTTAGCGAGCTTTGTGGCGTTAAACCGCACGTATTAAGGTACTGGGAGCAGGAGTTCACGCAGCTTAAACCAGTTAAACGTCGCGGTAATCGCCGTTATTATCAGCATCATGAAGTATTGCTTATCAGACGCATTCGTGAGTTATTGTATGAGCAAGGATTTACGATTAGTGGTGCGCGTAATCGGCTGGATGATATTGAGTTCAGCGCGAAGACAGGACACAGTGAAAAGCAAGCCAGTGCTAGGGGGACTGCTGTAGGCACCACCCAGTCTGAGATAGAGTCTGCAATTGTGGTTGCTGGTGAAGATAAGAGCAATGCTTTTGATTACCAAGCGGTTAAAGCCGAGCTACGTGAAATTCTAAATTTATTACGTACTGATTTTTCTTTAGCAAAGACTGCGCATTAATTATTTATGGTGCCGCTTTTATGGCGGCATGGCTTTTGCGATATAATGCACACCTTGTTACGAGTAATAGGTAACAACGGTTCGGGGCGTAGCGCAGCCTGGTAGCGTACTTGCATGGGGTGCAAGGGGTCGTGTGTTCGAATCACACCGTCCCGACCAATCAATCAATGAGTTGTTTAATATTAAAGCCGGCGTTTAGCTGGCTTTTTTATTTTGTGCTATCGATATGCTTTATAAAAATAGCTTGGGTTTATTCGTCAAGCGCAGCTAGTTGAGTACTGGCACTTGAGGTGCCTGTGCTGTGGGATTGTTGTGTGAGGTTAGCTACCAGAATGCCGGCCTCATATAAGAGCCATAGCGGCATGGCCAGCATGAACTGAGATATCACATCAGGCGGCGTGACAATCGCCCCTACTACAAAAGCGCCTACTACCACGTAAGAACGAGCCTCACGCAAACTTGCAACGCTTACTATTCCAGTCTTTACGATTAGCACCACGGCAACAGGTACCTCAAATGCAAGGCCAAACGCGATAAAAAGCGACATAGCAAAATCTAGGTAATTGCCGATGTCAGTCATCACCGCTACGCCTTCTGGTGCAGTGTTGCTTATAAAGCCAAACACTACTGGGAACACAAGAAAATAGGCAAACGCCATACCGCATAAAAAAAGCAGCGTGCTAGCAGAGATTAGCGGCCAGATTAGGCGACGCTCATGCGTGTATAGCCCTGGGGCGACAAAAGCCCATATCTGATACAAGGTATGGGGTAGGGAGATGACGAAAGCAGTCAGTAGCACAGACTTCATGGGTACGAAGAAAGGCGTGGTTACGTCGGTAGCTATCATTTGCCCGCCCGCAGGCAGGCTTGCAAGTAGCGGCATTGCTAAGAAATGGTAAATGTCATTCGCAAACGGAAATAGCGCAATAATGATGAGCAATAAGCCTATTGCTATGCGTAGCAGGCGATTGCGCAATTCAATCAGGTGTGAGACTAGATTATCCGTGATGCCCAATTTGATTAGCCTTGGTTTGATGCGGTTTGTTGGTTAGACATGGTTTTATTTATCTGGGCTTGATTTAGAGCTTGTGCCCTGAGCGGCGTTGGGATGTAGTCACCCTCTGTCATCGTGGTGGGATGTACAGTTCTAGCTGCTAAATCTTCGTTTACGTCTATATCATTGAGTATCTGGGCATTCTTGGCAATAAGGTCATCGCGGACAATCTGACCATGGCGGATTACCTGACCTACTTGGTATTTAGGGGCGGATTGCGTATTTTCCAGTATCTCATCCTGTAGCTTTTTCAGCTCTTCTAAGCGCAGTTCATTGTCCATTTCGGACCTGACATCATTGACATACCGTTGCGCCCTGCCAAATAGGTGGCCTGCGGTGCGTGCCACTTTTGGTAGTTTGTCTGGCCCGATGGCGATGAGCGCCACTACGCCAATTACAATAATCTCTGAGAATGCGATATCAAACATGATGCAGTGATGTCCTGAATGACTTATTGTCTGGTTTTAGCGGTGGCGTCATGCTCTATTGTCTGCCTGCTAGTGGTATTGTTGTTTTCTATAGTGGGGTTGGCTTTTCCTTCATTCACTGCCTCTTTGAAACTTTTGACTGCACCACCCACGTCGCCGCCGATATTGCGCAATTTTTTAGTGCCAAATACCAATGCCACAATCAGCAGTACAATCAACCAGTGCCAAATACTAAAAGAACCCATGTGCGACGACCTCCTAATTAGCGCTCTGTCCGTTTTTGCTGTGGCCAAAGGCTGTATATGAATAAATATAAAATAATTGCTAATCCTGTTGCGCTTACTTCACGCTACCGGCAAGTAAGCGATCTGTTCAATGTCTTTCACCGACGCGCGAACGCGATAGCGTCTCGATAGGAGTTTCCCCAAACAGTTCGCGGTAATAGCGTGAAAACAGGCTCATATGCCAGAATCCCCACTTGGCGGCTACGCTGGCAATGTACCGCACCTGATGCGGTGCAGATTGCAGCTCCGCGCGTATGCGGTGCAGCCGTACATTACGCATATAGGCCACTGGTGTAATGCCTAATACTCGGATAAACGCATGATTTAGGGTTCGCCTGCTGATGCGCAGGCTAATACAGAGCTCTTCTATCGTGAGCGGGTAACCTGAGCTTGATAGTGTAAGGTCGCGTACGCGGTTGACAATGTAACGATGGATACGGTGGTCATGGTTATGGTTGGGACTATTACTGGCTTGCAATAGCCCTTGCAGACAGGTCGCCATCAGATCGTTTTCGAAGAGGCGCCATATCTGTTGTGCATCTGCTGTATCGCGAAACTGGGAGGCATAGTGCATGCCATCAGTGAGTGATGCCTGCAGACGGGCTGTGATTTCGGGAGAGATAAGCTCCACTGGTTTTACACTTTCCATGGTTTTGCGCAGGTCTATCCATTCCACCTGTGCTGCATATTCTTCTAAGCGCTGTGCTGAAATAACAGCCGCTGTTATTTCAGATAGTTTCGAGGTGCGGAATACTAGTTCAGTATTCTTATCCAGCGTAATCATGGTATTGGCTTTGACTGGCAACAATCCCCATGAGGCATCGCCCTCAATGATAGTAGCAAGACCGATGACATAGGCATCAGACGGCGCATGCGCAATTTGGTCTACCGCACGGTTCATGGTCTCGCGAAACACTTGCACACCCTGATTTGTGACGCTGGTTAGTGCGCCGGCAAATGTGCCTTTGCTTAGCTGGGTGTAGTCCTGTGACCAAAACGGCAGCGCGTCCGCCTGTTCCAGAACATCGGTGGTTTTACGTTCGACTAAATGTATTTTAGGGCCACCCGCGGCGGATATGCCCAGAAACTCTTCTTGTAAATTCACGATACTTCTCCTCTAGTCTAACTTTTCGTGGATGCTGGATCCGGCGCTTCTTATTGTTATGCCTTAGCGAAAAGTCTGCTCTTAATTATTATTCTTATCGTTGTAATTAATCTTAAAGCGTTTAATAGTTTATGTGTTACCCAAATGCACTCACTGTTAGGTTAGCAAGACTTACTTTACTCCAAAAAATCTGTATTGATAGTAAAAAACGGCAATAGTGACAGCGTGATGATAACTTGATGAAATATAGATGAATTTTCCTGTTTACATCATCTAATTTTAATATATTACACCCAATTATTTTGATATGTAATTGGCATGGATAAATAGGCGGATAGCTATTGTATTTATAAGGAATCATCTTCGGTATATCTGCTAGAACTACTTATAAAGAACCACAGTTTCAGTGTCTAGATGCGGGTGCTTATCTTTGGAGGGGCGGTGGAGGATGGCATTGAGTAGCCAGTATTCCAAATAATGGCTTATAGCAATAATCGGCAAGAGCATGACACACGCCATCAGCCTTTGCCGATTATTGCTACGGCCATTGCAGTTGCGTTGCTATAGTTCGCCCTGTCAGTTTTTAGCAATGCTGGGGGCAGTTAAATGCAGCGTTTTTTTGATCAAGAAGACCAAGTGTTTATCAGTTTGTTGCTACTGATCAGATTGTTAAGAGCATTTCATTTAGGCATCTCCAACGTTAACAACGCCTAGCTTTAGCCGCGCCTTCGGGTGCGGCTTTTTTTTATTCAGCTGCTGGAAAAAAGCGCAAGGCTTAGTGATTTTTTTTGGGGGGGCGAAACGAAAGCAGTAGTAAAAATCGGCAAGAGCTAGATAAGTGGCGGCAGGGGTTGCCGATTCTTGCTACGGAAGTAACACAATTGTAACTATATTGGCGTTGCGTAGTTTTTATTTCAATCAACAAGTGGCCACATGGCCATAGGAGGAGAACATGAAAATGGGTATAGGGTCTGGAATGTATCAGACATCCCAAGGCAACGCTGCCGTTGCATGTGTTCCTGATGCGATCAGCTTTGCTGAGCCGCGTTCAGGTACGGTACGTTTTGCAACAATGGCGCTAGCTATTGCCGCAGGTGTCGCTGGTGGCAGCATGCTAGATTCAAGAGTGGCAACTACTGATGCATTAACGGCGATGTTTGTCGTGCTTGCACTGGTAGGTGGCTTTTTATCAACCTGGTCGCCATGCGGCTATTCTAGTTTGAGTCTATTGCGCCCAGCTGGACGTTATTCGTTCGGGTCAGTAGCACGTTGGACGCCTACCTTTTTAACCCATGTACTAGGTTATGCAGTTGGTGCATTGGTGTTAGGTGGCGCACTAGGCATTGCAGGCTGGATGCTGTTTGAGCAACTTCCTTTCACTTATATGGTAGCAGGCATGTCTGTGTTGGCGATTGGTTACGGTGTACATCAGTTCGGTTTCCTGAAGATGCCATATCCACAACGTCGCGCACAAGTGCCGCATGACGCACGTTACCGCTTCAGTTCTTGGGTGATTGGCTTGTTGTATGGATTTGCATTAGGCATGAACTACCTAACCTATGTGCAAACACCAATGCTTTACATCGTTACTGGTGTAGCGCTGTTCAGTGGTGACGTGCAAACGGCTATCACGATATTCGCTATCTTCAACATTGGCCGCTGCTTGCCAGTCGCTATCAACTTTTTACCAGTTAGCAATCAGGCTGCTCAGGCTTGGCTTGCTCGTTGGCAAGAACGTGCAGTTGAAGTAGATGGGTTCCTCTTGCTTTCTATTGGGTCTGCAGCACTCACGCTGCTATTCATTTGATAGCAGGTGGTTTTGATTCAGAAGTGCATTTATAAATTATTAATAATGTGGAGAAAACATGATTACTTTAAATAATCAATCAACCAATGCGAAGCGCGGGCTAACAGCTAGTCTTGCAGGTAAGTTTGCAATCGCCGCTTTGTTGGTGGCAGCGCAACCTGCGTTTGCTGAAGATCAAAAAGCTGTGCCAAAACAGCTTGCCGCAGTTGGTAGCCTCAAAATTGACAATTTGTCAGTTGCAAAAGCGCCGCCAGTTGATGCTAAGCGTTTTTACGTGATTGATCCTGGTCACTTCAATATGACTTCTCAAACGTATGTAATGGGCGCCAATGACAACAAACTGCAACTACATGGTTTGATTGATGGTGGCAAACTGCCGCATGTGATGTCAAGCGCTAAGTTTGTAGGTATGGCTAATACAACTTACGATCGTATTGCTCATGGTAAGCGAGATGACTACGTTAGGTTGCATGATACGCAAACACTTGAGCCAGTTGCAGATATTGATATTCCTGAAATCCGCTTTTTAACCGGTTTAATGGAACGTACGGCATCTTTGAGTGTTGATGACAAACACATGCTGATTCAGCAGTTCTCACCAACATCTGGCGTGGGTTTGGTTGATCTGGAACAGAAAAAATTTGTGAAGACGATTGCTGTTCCAGACTGTTATCACATTTTCCCAGCGGCCAAACAAAACTTCTTCATGCACTGTCGTGACGGCTCATTGCTGCAGGTTTCTTATGATAACCAAGGTAATGCCAAGCAGAAAAATACTAAAGTATTCCATGCCGAGAACGAGTATCTACACAATAACCCGTACTACTCAAACTCAGCTGGCCGTTTAGTATGGCCAACTTACGAAGGTAAGATCTTCCAGGCTAAGTTGACTGACTCTGGTGCTGAATTCTTGAAACCAATCGAGATTTTCACCGATAAAGAGAAGAAAGATAAGTGGGGCCCAGGTGGTTGGCAGCCAATTGCTTTCCATAAAGAGCGTAACGAAATCTATCTGCTTGCAGACCAACGCGCTAAATGGACGCATAAATTACCAAGCCGTTTTGTAGTGGTGGCTGATGGTACAACCGGTAAACGTTTGCGCCGTATTGACCTGAAACATGCGATTGATTCTATTGCTGTGACTCAGGACAAAAATCCTACGCTGATCGCGGCTTCAATTGAGCACAAAATCATCTATACATTTGACGCGGTGGGCGGTAAGCAGTTGGCATCAATGGACGAGATGGGCAAAGCTCCTCAAATTATCGTTACGATGGATAAGTGAGTAAATCATGAACTGGCTGATTAATGACCCGATTGTTCCGGTATTTGCTTCACTTTTCCTGGCACTTGTTTTGGCTGCGGCTGCAATTCCAAAAATCCGCAACACAGATGAGTTTCAGGGTGTGGTTGCCAATTACCGGCTGCTTCCTTCCTTCATGGTCGCCCCTTTCGCGAAGCTTCTACCTTGGTTGGAGCTTGGCAGCGCCATAGCATTGCTGGTGCCGCCAGCGCGCGAGGTGGCTGCGTGGGTAGCGGCAGGCCTGTTTATGATGTTTGCAATGGCGCTAGCGATTAATGTCGGACGTGGCCGCACCCACATTGACTGTGGTTGCGTACGTCGCCCGACCAGTGTGAGTCGCATCGGCATGTTTCACGTAATGCGTGCCCTTGCACTCGCCGCAGTGAGTCTTTTCACCGCTAATGTATCGGTTAGTTTGTCAGCAATGACATTTGAATCAGTAGCGATCGGTGTAGCGGCTGCTGCGATGTTTACGATGCTTTATCTTGCTGCGGATCTAATCGTAGGGTTACACGACTCACGTGCCAAAAAAAGTTAGTTTATATATAGGAGAATAGAAATGAATACTGGATTTATTATTGCATCAAATGTGTTGTTGTGGTGCGCATTCTTAAGCCTGGCAGCATTGATGCTTGGCGTTATACGACAAATTGGTCTGTTACACGAGCGTTCTGCTCCGCTGGGCGCAATGTTGCTCGACAACGGCCCTGAAGTCGGTGAACGCTCACCAGTGTTCAGTCAGACGACGTTTGACGGTGCGCCGATTACAGTGGGTCGTGCGGTTACACCGGGGCGTCCAAGCCTGTTGATGTTTACTGGTCCAAGCTGCCCTATCTGCGCTAAGTTACTGCCGATTATTCGTTCAGTAGCTGCTGCAGAAGGTGCTGATGTAGTGCTGATCAGTGATGGTACACGCGCTGAACACCTTGAGTTCCTGCGTAACCATCCGCTGCAAAATGAGCGCTATGTTGTTTCAGCTGAAATTGGTATCCGTTATCAGATTTCTAAAGTTCCTTATGGCGTGTTGCTTGATGCAGATGGCGTGATTCTTGGCAAAGGCCTGTGCAATACACGTGAGCATGTTGAAAGCTTGTTTGAAACAGTTCGTGAAGGCCATTCAACTTTACAGGACTTCATGAAGCACAGCACGACTCCGTTACTGCACGCAGACGAAAACAAAGGTGTTCATTAATTTAGTCTAAAAGTTCAAATATTTAGGATAAGGAAAACAAAATGAAAGAAAACAAACGATTTGATTCTACCATTGAGAAATTGGCGCGTACCACTGCCAATTACACTGGCCGCCGTAGCTTTATCGGCAAAGTAGGTATGTTATTAGCAGGTTCAGCACTGTTACCTTTGCTGCCAGTTGACCGTCGCGCTCGCCTTGGTCTTGGTGAAGCACAAGCAGCCAGTGTTAACAGCATGACCCGTGAACGTGGCTGGGTGCCTCAGGATAAAGATCCACAATCTTGTGACTACTGGCGTCATTGTTCTATCGACGGTCAAATTTGTGATTGTAATGGCGGTAGCTTGACTTCTTGCCCACCAGGCTCAAGCTTGTCACCAAGCTCATGGGTTGCCAGCTGCTTCAACCCAGGTGATGGTCAGACATACCTGATTGCGTACCGTGACTGTTGTGGTAAACAAACTGCTACGCGTTGCGGCTGCTTCAATACACACGGTGAATTACCAGTGTATCGTCCAGAGTTCAACAACGACATCGTTTGGTGTTTCGGAGCTGAAAATGATGATATGACCTATCACTGCACCATCTCACCAGTTGTTGGTAAGGCTAGCTAAAATGGAAATGAGAACTAGGCCCGGTAAATGCTTGATGGGCCTGCTTCTTGTCATGAATATGGCGGTGGCGGGTATTTCACACGCTGGCGAAACCGTTTCAAAAAACGATTATCGTCGGCCGGAGGGAATTCCGTCACCATCATCTAATCCATTGACGGAAGATAAAGCAAATCTAGGCAAGACCTTGTTTTTTGATGCGCGTCTCTCTCGCGACAATAATATGTCTTGTGCCACCTGTCATGCGCCTGATAAGCGCTGGAGTGATGGCCGTTTACGCCCACTGGGCTCAGAACATGTAACAAACGCACGCCGCACGCCAACCGTGCTCAATAGTGCGTGGCTTTCAGCCTTGATGTGGGATGGCCGTGCCGGCTCTTTAGAAGCACAGGCAGTGCTGCCGATTACTACCCCACATGAAATGAATTTTGATCTTCCGAGTGTGATAGCGCGTCTGGAAAGCATACAAGGGTACCGTCCTTTGTTTACAAAGGCATTTGGTGATGCCAGTGTTAACAAAAAACGCATCACTGAGGCCTTAGCTAGCTTCGAGAGAACACTGGTTTCCAATCCCGCTCCTTTTGACCGTTGGGTGGATGGGGATGAAAGTGCGATTAGTGAGCGCTCCAAACATGGCTTTAAATTATTCACAGGCAAGGCGCAATGTGCCTCCTGCCATAAATCATGGCGATTTACTGATGACAGCTTTCACGATATCGGCTTGCGTACCGATGACTTGGGCCGTGGTGCAAAGGTGCCACCACAGGTAACGCTCATGCAGTATGCATTCAAGACACCATCATTGCGTGACCTACCTATCAACGGTCCATATATGCACGATGGCTCCATGTCTAGTCTGGAGGAAACGATTAAGCACTATGAAAAAGGTGGTATTGACCGCAAGAGCCGTTCGTTGGAAATGAAAGCATTTGAACTAACCGATGCGGAAAGGTTGTCCTTGATCGAGTTTGTTAAGACTCTGGATGGTGGCCCATTGCGTGTGGATTATCCAAAGATGCCGGAGTAATTATGCATAAAGCAGGAGTAAAAGGTATTGCGATGAAACCGATATTAGCAAGATTAGGGCATGTAGATGTCAATACACATAAAACGGATGCTTTGCACGCCACTAACTTATTGCAGTTTCAATTTTGGATTGTGACTTTGATGGCAGCCATGCTACTGATCGTATGCTCTGCTGCTCACAGTGCGGATGCTCATGATTCTGTTGCGCATGATGCGAAAAATCATGATTCAAAACTTGAGGCTTCAGAAAAGGTTTACCCGTCCAGAGCAGTACAAGGTGTAGTTACACCGTTGGCCCCTGGCGCCACCTTGCACAAAATGACGCTGTCCCATCATGAGCTTGAAGCATGGTCATTCGTGCCAAAACGCAAAGACCGCATCGAGATTGAAAACCGTTCGAATATTACACATGCACTGTATGTCACTTATCCTGATGGCACTGTGGTCAATCTGGAAATTCAGATTCCTGGTGATGTGGTCAGCTGGACAGTGCCGGATGATGCCGAAGGCGAGTATGTGTTCCGCTGCTGGATACATCCGGTGATACGAGCAAATATGACGATAAGTGAGTAATGGAGCCAGCCTGATTGCTGACTCCCGCATGGTGACTTCAGTATAGAGAAGATTGGAGCAAGATATGACTAAGCATATACCCGAAAAAGTGTCAGTGGCTGTCAAATCTGCAATAGAAAATCCTGAGCGCAGGAAAGCTATAAAACGTATCTTTCGTCATGCCGGTGTAGCTGTGTTCGGCGCTGTTGTTGCACAGGCAGCGATTTTCTCACGACCTGCCCGTGCTGCCAAAATTCTCAGGCCGCCTGGCGCGTTGCCAGAAAAAGAGTTTGATTCGACCTGTATCCGCTGCGGCTTATGTGTCAAAGATTGCCCCTATGATATTCTCAAACTAGCTACTTGGGCTGATCCGGCGCCATTGGGTACCCCCTTTTTTGTAGCACGCCAGGACCCTTGCCGCATGTGCGCTGATATTCCTTGTGTGAAAGCCTGTCCAACCGGGGCGCTTGATCCTCTGCTGACAGATATCCGCAAGGCAGATATGGGGGTGGCAGTGCTGGTGGATCATGAAAACTGCCTGAATTATAAAGGCCTGACCTGTAGTATCTGTGTGCGCGTATGTCCGATTCAAGGCGAGGCAATTTCGCTGAAGCCGATTCAAAACGAGCGTGGTCTGCTGCAGATTCCAACGGTTGATCCGGATAAATGTACAGGTTGCGGTACTTGCGAGAAACATTGCGTACTATCCGAAGCGACAATACGCGTATTGCCGCGTGAACTCGGGCTGGGTATATCCGGCACGAATGCAATGGGACGCAGATAATGGCGAGTTTATTGCGGCGTATTGTTTCTTACCTGAAAAGCCATCGCTGGCTGCTGGTGCGCCGCACACTGCAAATTCTGATTGTACTTGCTTTCGTCGTTGATATCCCGGAAGTCGGGCGTATCGCTCACGGTAATCTGTCTTCCAGTCTCTGGTTCTGGAATTTGCCGCTTACCGACCCATTCGTGCTACTGCAATCATGGCTTGCAGGTGCTCCTCTGGCGCAGACTGCGCTGATCGGGGCGGCCATTGTGGCTGGTTTTTACGCATTTTTCGGCGGTCGCATCTATTGCAGCTGGGTGTGTCCGATCAATATGCTGACCGACGCTGCGTATTGGCTGCGGCAGAAATTTAAAATCAAGGGCAACCTGACCATGTCGCAAGATCTGCGCTCGGTGCTGCTGGTAATCGCGTTAGTGCTGTCTGTAATCACAGGCACACTTGCCTGGGAGATTATTAACCCGATTACGCTGCTGCAGCGTGAAATTATGTGGACCTCTGCTGTTGGACTCACATTCCTCTCAGCATTGTTCCTGTTTGATTTTCTGGTGACACGTCGTGGCTGGTGCGGTCATCTTTGTCCTGTAGGCGCCTTTTATAAATGGCTGGGTCATTATGGCAGACTGCGTGTTACGGCGCTCAAAACTGATGCGTGCTCTGGCTGCACTAACTGTATCAAGGTCTGCCCCGAACCTCACGTACTTGCGCCTGTTGTTGCCCAGAAAGCGATGGCGGTGACTGACAGTGATTGTACGCGCTGCGGTGCCTGTCTAGATAAGTGCGATGGCGGTGTGCTTGCCATGAAACTAGAGTTGCGTGGTGCAAAATCATTTCGTGGCATACCAATTGTTAAAATTGATTAATGTACTTTGATGCAGTCAGTGCTGGCAGGGTTAAGCCAATTTAACCATTACCCATTGCAGGCCACTCCTGCGTTTGTCTCAGGATTGTATTTAATTTTGGTATATAGCTTGCAAAGTGTTTACGGTTCTTTACTTCTAATTAAAGACATAAAAAAAGCGGAGCAAGCCCCGCTGATAGAAAGTAAGAAACTTCTGCCTGAATTACATAGATCTGATCCAGAGTACAACCTCTCTGAATTCATCGTCCGTTAATTTGCCTTCGTTAGGAGGCATAGGCAACACGCCCCAACTGCCGCGACCGCCATTTTTGATTTTGGTGATTAACTTTTCTTCTACATCCTGACCTTTATATACAGCAGCTACATCTTTAAATGCAGGGCCCACATTCCGTTTTGTCATGGTATGACACATCAGACAGCCGCCTTTTTGAGCCAGAGCTTCGCCTGCAGGTGCTGCATCGTCAGCTAGCGCAAGCTGAGCTGACAAACCTAAAGCTGCCACCAGAATAATACTAGATACAAATTTTTTGCTGGTATTAGCAGCAGTTGGCTTTGAAGCCAGTGATAACGGTAATTGACTACGCATAAAAAACTCCATCCAAGGTTATTTTGAGTCTTGATTGTAGGCGTGACTGTTACAGCAGGATGACAAAAATCGGCATAACCGTAGCTAAACCTGGTGGATAAAAGTGTGTGTTGCCGTTTTTGTATAACGTACGTTTTTTTGGCCGACCATAATACTTACACCATATAAATCAATATGGTAGCGAGGATATGGTAAGTCGTCTGCATATGATTGAGTCGTAAGTTGTATCCATTTCCCCGCTAGTAAAGCTGTATCTCTAAACACATTTTACTTATGTTTTTTTCTATTGAAGTTACCAAGGGGAACTATGAAACACTTATTGAAATCGACAATACAAATAGCAATATTAGCTCCAGCTTTCTGTGCGATGCCGCTGGCTTATGCTGCTGACGAGGTGGGAGAAAAAGATTCACCCCATACATTAACGGCAAATATTGGATTTTTCAGCGACTACACATACCGTGGCATTTCTTACACTAGAGAACACGGTTCGATACAGGGCGGATTTGACTACACGCACAGTAGCGGTTTTTACGCCGGCATCTGGGCAACTAATGTAGATAATGGAGCAATGTATGGAAATACGGTCGAAAAAGACCTGTACGGTGGCTATGTGCAGTCATTAACTGACGACTTAAGTCTGAGTGTGGGTTTTATGCAATACTTCTATCCTCACGGTAAGCACGCTGGCCACGGAACTATCAATAGAGGGGATTCTGCTAACACAACTGAGTTGAATGCTGCGCTTTATTATAAGAATTTCACCTTGAAGCATTCTTATGCGCTGACTAATTTCTTTGGCATTAACAATAACTATAGTGGTAATGGTAACTCACGTGGCTCGGGCTACACTGAGCTTAATTTCACCGGTAAACTACCGGTTGCTGACCTGAATCTATTACTGCATGTTGGTCGCCAGACTGTACATAATTATTCGCAGGCAAACTATACGGATTGGCTGCTGGGGCTGAATAAGGACTTTACCCTTGCTGGTAGCAAAGGCTGGAATGCTGGTGTGAACTACACTACAACCAATGCGAGTGATAGCTGGTATGTGGATGCGAAAGGCTGGGAAACTGGGCACGATAGATTGATTGGCTTCATTAAGCGTACTTTCTAGATACTTGGAGAGCCTGATGCTGAGAATTGGGTAAAGTCATTTGCTGTAAACAAGCCTGATCACAGCTAAGGTATCTCCTTGAATGTTGCAGGTGACACATATGGCGCTATTTTAAGTCGCACTATTTTGACCAAAGGTTAAGTTACATCATTAAGCCAGCCATGCGCTGGCTTTTTTGTGCCTACTATTCTAGCTTGCCTTAGATCGTATTATCATAGCGATAAGTCGTTATTTGGCATGCATAGTCTGTGCTATTATTTGAGGTTGATTACAAATTTCTGTGGTCGACAGATAAGTTTGAGCATTAGCGTTTAATAAGTATTAGAGCTTAATAGGATTGAAATGGAACACGCCGCAATTGTACATAATGAAGAGCAGTATATTGTGCACAACCCCAAAGAGGTTACACAGATTCTAAACGACTTGGTTAAGCATAAGTCGATGATTAAAGTGTCATTTAATCACGGTGCTGATGTTTATTTGACCAGCATTATTAACATTGATGCCAAAACTGGTATGGTTTATTTGGATGTAGGCGTTGATGAAGAGTTTAACCGCAGGTTGCTTGCAAGTAACCATGTGGTTTTTATCAAAGAAGATGGCGTCAAAATTAAATGGACCAGCACCCATGTAGCTGGGGTTGATTTGAAAGATGGCAAAGCCATTAAGATTGGCCTACCTAAAGACATGGTTCGGTTGCAGCGACGTGACTTTTATCGCTTTGCTACGCCAGTGGCTAATCCTGTTATATGCCGGATTCCTGTGCCAGATGTGCTGAATCCTGAAGAAGAGGCTATATTAGAGCTTACTTTAGTTGATGTAAGTTTGGGTGGTATTGGTGCGCTGGTCACAGCGCCTCTTAACCCAGCGCTGGTGATTGGTCAGGCGTTGAGTGGCTGTAAGATTGGCTTTCCTGATGTTGGCGAAACTAATCTTGTTTTAATGGTGAAAAATATCACGGAAATACATATTCAGGATGCAGTGACTAAGTATCGTGTAGGGTTTGAATACGTGGAGCCTTCAAGAGGTAATGAAGGGCTGATTAACCGGTATGTTTACATATTGGAGCGCCAGGCTATTGCTTTGGCACACGGCGCAGCTTAATCGCGGTGTAGCTTATCTTAAGTGCAGCTTAATCTTAGTCCAGCTTAATTAGGCGCAACTCATGAATTGTTTAATTACAAAGTGCATTAGCGCACTTTGTAATTAAAATTCCTAGGTAATAAATATCTAGATAATTAAATACCTAGCGACTCTGCCCATGACAGTGCCGCCATGTGGCACTCATTGACCTTATTTGCATCATATTGCAAAAGCTCTGCTAGCTCTAAAATGCGTTTACTATCTGCGCCTTCACATGCCTCAGTGAGCTGCAAGAACGGTCCATAAACTCCCCCGCGACTAAGCAGTGCTTCAGAAACATTTTCCGGTAATTGGATTTTTTCCAGCACCTGATCCATCGGCATTTTCAGAATGGCATCTAATAAAGAAAATACGCCAACGATAAATAGATTATCTCGATCATGTTTCTCAAAATAGCTTTCGCCTAGCAGTTCCGTTAAGCGCCCACGCGTGATGGATGTTTTCATTAAAGCAGGCGGTGTGGAGTTTTCTCCTGCCGTAACCATGAGCAGCGTTAACCAGCGGTAAAGCTGTTTTCTGCCCAAGATGGTGAGTGCATGCTGAATAGATTGAATCTCACATGAAAGCCCAAAGCCTACGGAGTTAATGTAACGCAGTAACTTAAATGAAAGTGCTGCATCACGTTTAAAACCGTTTTCAATGTCTTTGTTGTCTGAATCTTGCGTTACTAGGTTGAGTAGGTTTAATACGCTGTCAAATGATGGGTTAATCACTTTTGCCGTAAAGGTTTCAGGTCTTGCAAAGTAAAAACCTTGGAAGCGTCTAAACCCAATTTCTTTGTAAGCTTCAAACTGTTCTAGGGTTTCAATCTTCTCTGCAACCATTTGTATGTTAGGGGCTGCATATTGCTGAAATAGCTTACGAGCCTCTTGCGTGGTAACGCTCAGTGAGTCGATTTTAATGAAATTAGCAAACTGGGTGAGTGGCTCTAATTGAGCGCTGAGTTGCGGGTTATCAAGTGCGATTTTGTAGCCAAGTTTGTGTAACTCTCTGCAACGTTCAATGACTGCGTCTCCGGCCACAACTGTGCGCAGAATTTCTAGTGTGGTACGCTGCGGTGGCATGAGCTCTATAAATTCGCTCATGAGCATGGCTTCATTCACATTGATAAATGCTAACTTGTCGCCCAGCAGCCATTGCACATCCATATCGCCCATGGTGTTGACCAACACATTTGAGCAGGCTTTGAGTTCATCTTCAAATACGGCAGTATCTGCATCAGCGCTATGTCTGAACAGCAGTTCATAGCCGATGATGTGTTGTTTCACATCCATGATTGGCTGACGCCCAATAAATACTTGATCTTCCATTTTCTAGCCCTAAAGAGTTCTGATAGCCTGATGCTAAACTTTATGTAATAACGCAAGCATGACGATAATGCTTTGCGTTTTAATTATTGTAATAAAATTTTACCTGACTAAAGCTTACTGCGTGTTGTATTTGTGAAATATTTGGTAAGGTGTGCAGAATCGTTGTTGAGATTAGTAACATACCTTATATTGTGTGATGTGGATCTAAGAAAAGAGTAAAATTCATGAAAATAATCGTAACGCCAACCCAGCCATACAGTGACCAAAAACCAGGAACATCTGGTCTGCGTAAAAAGGTGAAGATATTCCAGCAGGCGCATTATCTAGAAAATTTTGTTCAAAGTTTCTTTGATACCTTAGTTGTGCCAAATGATGCGGTATTAGTGGTAGGCGGTGATGGTCGTTACCATAATAGGCAAGCCATCCAGACCATTATTAGCATGGCTGCAGCGAATGGGTTTGCACGTGTGTTAATCGGGCAGGGCGGTATTTTATCTACGCCGGCTGCGTCGCATGTGATTCGTAAATATAAGACATTCGGCGGTATGGTGTTATCTGCAAGTCATAACCAAGGTGGCATTCATGGTGATTTTGGTATTAAGTACAACATCGGCAATGGTGGGCCTGCGCCAGAAAAAATAACCGATGAAGTGTTTGCAAAAAGCAAGGTGATTGCCGAGTATAAAATTTCAGACTTGCCGCAGGTTGATATTGATACCATAGGTGAGACGCAGTTTGCGGGGATTACTGTTGGCCAAACTTTTACTGTGCAGGTGATTGATGCAGTGCAAGATTATGCAGATTTAATGCAAAGCTTATTTGACTTTAAAGCAATCAAGCAACTGCTGGCGACAGACTTTGCAATGAAGTTTGATGCAATGCATGCGGTAACAGGGCCTTACGCTAAAGAGATTTTTGTGAATCGGTTAGGTGCTTCCTGTGACAGCTTAATGAACTGCGAGCCTTCTGAAGACTTTGGCGGTGGGCACCCTGACCCTAATTTAACTTATGCAGAAGATTTAGTAAAAATCATGTTTGCCGGTGAAAATGCGCTGGATTTTGGCGCAGCGTCCGATGGTGATGGTGACCGCAATATGATTTTAGGGCAAAACTTTTTTGTCACGCCGTCTGATAGCTTGGCAGTGCTCGCTGCTAATGCAACCTTGGTGCCGGCATATGCGGGCGGCATTGCCGGTGTGGCGCGCTCCATGCCTACTAGCGGTGCGGTAGATCGCGTGGCTGCTAAGTTGAATGTGCCAAGCTTCGAGACGCCAACGGGATGGAAGTTCTTCGGTAATTTAATGGATGCCGGTAAAGTCACTTTATGCGGTGAAGAGAGCTTTGGTACTAGCTCTAGCCATGTGCGTGAGAAAGATGGTCTATGGGCAGTGCTGTTCTGGCTGAATGTGATTGCAGTTAAGCAAATGAGTGTGGAAGCCATTTTAAAAGCGCATTGGCTGGAATATGGGCGTAATGTTTACTCGCGGCACGATTATGAGTCTATCCCCACTAAGGCAGCAAACAGCGTGATTGCGCATATTAAGTCGCAGTTTACCAGCTTGCCAAATCAGGTGTTTGGTAACTATCGCGTACAGCTATGTGATGATTTTAGTTACCATGACCCGATTGATGGTTCCGTCAGTAATAATCAAGGGATTCGTATTTTATTTACCGACGGTTCACGTATCGTATTTAGGCTGTCTGGCACCGGTACAGAAGGCGCAACCTTGCGTATTTATTTAGAAGCCTATGAGCCGGATAGCAGCAAACATCACTTGGATGCACAGGTGGCATTAGCTGAAATGATACAAATTGCGTTGCAGATATCTCAGTTGGTAGAAAAAACAGGTCGTACTACGCCCACAGTGATTACATAGAGAGTTGTTAGCCATGCGAGTTAGATGCTAAGTCTAGCTCGCATGGTGTGTACAACAGGTGCTATTCCACTTGCGTAATGGTCATTTCGCCTTTGTACAGGCGGATGTCCATACGCCCTAAAAATGACATGCCTAGCAGCACGTCACCATCCAGCCCAGGCGCAATCATGGCAGCAACGTTATGGGCTTGCACGCCGCCTATTTTTACTGAATCTAGCCTGACCATGTAGCCTACACTGTCACCATTGGCGGTGTTGGTCCGTACTGCATCAATGCTTTTTAGATCAAGCAGATCTGCCGTGGCTTGCGAGATGGCAACACCGGTTGCGCCTGTATCTACGAGTACGTTTACTTTTTTACCATTGATCAGTGCTTCGCTGCGGTAGTGACCATCCAAGCCGCGCTTGAGTACCACAGAGCTGGCGTTGCCTAGTCTGTAAATTTTATTAGGATTTTGAATGCTGTCAGCCAGGTAGTAAATGACGCCTGCCAGGGCTAACCAGATGATGATGGAAAACAGCGTGTTTCTAGTCATGTTGATTATGTTAGCTTAAAGGCGATTGCCACGATGGCAAAATAAGTCAGATGATGCAGTAGCTGGTCGAAGCCGAGTAGTATCCAGAACCATTCACTATTGTTGGCTTGTAAGCCGAACTTATTGCTGACATTCATTTTAGCCCAGTCGATATGGTAATGGGTAATCATGTCAGCCAGTGCAAAAATCCATGCGGATGCGCCTAGCCAGAAGGCTAAAATTATAAATGTGCCTATGCCGTGTACCGCTGCATGTGCTATGCCCCCTGCATGGCCATAAATGCTTTTGTTTTTGTACATCCAAGGCGATGCTTGTAGGGGAAAGTCGCAGATAAAGTGCTTGATAAACAAGCAAAGCAGAGCTTCAAACATCAGCTTTAGTCTGCTTCATCAATCCAGGCAAGTTGTATTGCCTCGAGGATTCTTTCGCCGCATTTATCGGCGCTGTCATTAAATCCATCAAGGTTTAGTACCCACTCCATTAAGTCTGTAAAGCGGATAGTTTTTGGGTCAATGTCAGGGTGTTTGTCGTAAAGCGCCTCTGCGATCGCTTGGCTGTCCGTCCATTTCATACGTTTTTCTCCTTATCGTTGATGGATTATAGCTTTGTCCCCTATAAAAATCATGCGTGGTATTTTATATAGGCAAAAAAAACCCGTAGCACTTGATAAGGTGTACGGGTTAAGGGGCGTTTTGGAGATATGCGCTTGTATCTATAAAAGCAAGTAAGATGCCAATAAAAATATTTTTAAGATTCAATGTGTTATGAATTTTGTGGTGCTTGGTTTGTGCACCAAAATAAACCAAATTGGTTAATATCAACCACTTGTGCTGCATAGCGTGCTTTTGCGGCTAAATTTTATAACTTTATTACTTCATCTTAACGATGATGGCTTGGCATGTTAAAATGCAAACAACTCCCTTTTATTCAAATATTTGGAAAACTAAAATACCATGTCGCAAGCACCATTTAACTACGCCAATACTTTAAATCAAGCTGACCCTGCATTGTGGGGCATGATTGAGCAAGAAGTTGTGCGCCAACATGAACACATCGAGCTTATCGCTTCTGAAAACTACACTAGCCCAGCGGTAATGCAGGCTCAAGGTTCTCAGTTGACCAATAAGTATGCAGAGGGCTACCCAGGCAAACGCTTTTATGGTGGCTGTGAGTTTGTTGACCAAGTGGAACAGCTTGCGATTGATCGTTTAAAAGCTTTATATGGCGCAGAGTATGCCAATGTGCAGCCGCACTCAGGCTCACAAGCAAACCAAGCGGTGTATTTCTCTATCTTGAAACCGGGTGATACGGTAATGGGCATGAACCTAGGTCATGGCGGTCACCTTACACACGGTTCACCAGCAAACCTGTCAGGCAAGTTATTTAATATCGTGCCTTATGGCTTAAACGATAAAGAAGAGATCGATTACGACGAGATGGAGCGTATTGCCGTTGAGTGCAAACCTAAGCTTTTAATTGGCGGTGCATCAGCTTATGCCTTGCGTTTTGACTGGGCACGTATGGCTGAGATTGCTAAAAAAGTAGGTGCATATTTCATGGTAGACATGGCGCATTACTCAGGTTTGATTGCCGCCGGTGTGTATCCTAACCCTGTGCCACATGCAGACTTTGTGACGTCAACCACACATAAAACCCTGCGCGGCCCACGTGGCGGTATCATTATGGCTAAAGCTGAGTTTGAAAAGTCATTGAACTCTAGCGTGTTCCCAAGCTTGCAAGGCGGCCCATTGATGCACGTGATTGCAGCAAAAGCGACAGCATTCTTGGAAGCTGCGCAACCAGAATTTAAAACTTACCAAGCGCAAGTGATTAAAAATGCACAAGTCATGGCTGAAACATTGACTGCACGTGGTTTACGCATTATTTCAGGCCGCACAGAGTCACATATGTTTATGGTGGACTTACGTCCAAAAGGGTTAACCGGTAAAGCTGCTGATGCAGCATTAGGTTTGGCACATATTACTGTGAACAAAAATGCGATTCCTAACGACCCAGAGAGCCCATTTGTGACTTCTGGTATTCGTATTGGCGCACCGGCAATTACCACACGTGGTTTTAAAGAAGAAGAAGCTAAATTAGTGGCTAATTTAATTGCTGACGTTTTAGATAACCCGACAGATGAAGCTGTGATTGCTGCAACGAAAGTGAAAGTACATGCTTTAACTGCGCGATTCCCAGTGTATCAAGGCTAATTGTGAAGTGTCCTTTTTGTGGAACTGATGATACCCAAGTCATTGACTCTAGAGTTAATGACGAAGGGGATTCAATTCGCCGTCGCCGTAAGTGCGGCGCATGTGATAAGCGCTTTACTACCTATGAAACGGCAGAACTGCATTTACCACAGGTTGTGAAGCAAAATGGGACACGTGAAGAATTTAAGCGTGAAAAGTTAAGGGTGTCATTCACGCGTGCGCTACATAAGCGCCCAGTCCCAACTGAATACGTGGATAAAGCGCTAGACCACGTGACACAAAAGATATTGGCACGCGGCGAACGCGAGGTGCATGCCAGAGACTTAGGCGAAATGGTGATGCACGAGCTTAAGATGATGGATAAAGTGGCTTATATCCGTTTTGCTTCTGTATACCGGAGCTTTTCTGATGTGGACGACTTTAATGATGTCATTCGCGATTTGGACAAGCAAACAGTTTCGGCTAAGCGCCGCGCTAGCGATACTTAAAGTGCTTGCCAAATTTATCGTTAACCCATCGATACTCTTCAACGTTTTTGTCTATATTATCCACATCTGATTACACCTATATGAACCTTGCACTGCGTTTAGCCGCGCAAGGTTTATACACTACGCAACCTAACCCGCGTGTAGGTTGTGTCATTGTTCGAGATCATCAAGTTGTTGGGCAAGGTGCGCATCTCAAAGCGGGGGAGCCGCATGCTGAAGTGTTTGCTTTGCGGCAAGCCGGTGTATTAGCTGAGGGCGCTGATGTTTATGTAACATTGGAACCTTGTAGTCACTTTGGTAAAACACCGCCATGCGTACAAGCAGTGATTGCAGCAAAACCTAAGCGCGTCATTATTGCCATGCAGGATCCTAATCCGCTGGTGGCTGGGCGTGGGGTAGCTGCCCTGCGTGCGCAAGGCATAGAGGTTGTAGTCGGCTTATTGGAGCAGGATGCCGCCGCGCTTAACACAGGTTTTATTTCACGCATGACGCGTGGTTTACCCTATGTGCGCAGCAAAATCGCTGCGAGTTTAGATGGCCGTACTGCACTCAGTAATGGTAAAAGCCAGTGGATTACAGGTGAGGCTGCGCGGCAGGATGTGCAGCACTGGCGCGCGCAGTCTTGCGTGATTCTGACAGGGATAGGCACGGTGTTGGCTGATGATCCAAGCATGACGGTACGTTTAGACTCAGCTATGCGCCAACCTATGCGCGTGATTGTTGATAGTCGTTTACAAATACCATTAGGCAGTAAAATCTTAGAACCATCGATGTTGGCACACAGTCCTGTGCTGGTGGCGTATGCGGCGGATACGCAGCAGCGTGCTGCTGCCTTGGAGGCTAAAGGCGCTGAGCTTATTCGCATCGCAAATCAAACACAGCAGGTAGATTTGCAGCAGCTATTGCAAGTGTTAGCGCAGCGCGGCGTGAATGAGGTGCTGGTTGAGGCCGGGCAGGGGCTGAATGGTGCATTGTTGCATGCAGGCCTGATAGATGAGTTTATTTTTTATTACGCACCCAAGCTGATGGGAGGGGCCGCGCATGGCATGTTTGCTATGCCCGAATTCACTGCCATGCAGCAAGTGCCGGATTTGCAAGTGTTAGATGTACGTCAGGTGGGTAATGACATACGTGTACGGGCCAAGCCTATTGTGTATGCCATTTAGTTCTGTCGTGCTAACTCACCAATTCTTATTGCCGCAGAACTAACCCCTATCGATGTATGGTCATAACCATTGTGTGCTTGTATTGTTTATTTGGCATTATGTTAGCGCTTAAATAGAAATGGAATCATCATGCTGATTGATACCCACTGCCATTTGGATGCAGCTGAGTTTGATGCAGACCGCGACAATGTCGTTCGTTCTGCATTTAAGAATGGTGTGTCTGGCATCGTGGTGCCCGCTGTGGCGAGTTTTAACTTTGATGCTGTCATCAGCCTATGTCAGCACTATCAAAACTGCGTGTACGCGCTTGGTGTGCATCCCATGTATGTGGAGCGCTCTTCATTAGATGACCTTGACCTACTGCGCACCTATGTACAAAATTACCAACCTGTTGCCATTGGTGAAATTGGCTTGGATTACTTCTTAACTAATCCAACCAGTCATCCTGAAAATATTAAACTGCAAACGCATTTCTTTGTTGAGCAGCTTAAAATTGCACAAGCCTATGATTTGCCGGTTATTCTGCATGTGCGGCACGCGATAGATGACATCTTGAAGCAATTACGCAAATATAAAGTTAAAGGCGGGATAGCACATGCGTTTAACGGCAGCCTACAGCAGGCTGAGCAGTTTATGGCATTGGGCTTTAAGTTGGGGTTTGGCGGTGCTATGACTTATAGCCGCGCATTGCGGATTCGCGCATTGGCGACGCAGCTGCCCTTAGAGGCGATTGTGCTGGAAACTGATGCCCCAGATATTCCACCAGAATGGTTGGGAACAGCAGGCAGAAACAGCCCGGCGGAGTTGCTAAAAATTGCACAGGTTTTAGCGGATTTAAGACAGGCTGATGTGGCTCAAGTGCTTGAAATTACTGGTGCCAACGCCATAAAAATCATGCCAAAATTAGCTGACTTATGCACACCAGTTAATGCACTACATTAAGAAAGCCAAAAAATCGTTAACAATCAATGGGTGTTTTGTAAGTTATTGATTTATATATATTAAATAATAGATTAAAAAATAAGCGATTTTAAAAAAACCTTATAAATTGGTATGTTACGTTTTTAAGTCACAATAATTCACAAAGTTATCCACAGATATTGTGGAGAGTATTTAAAGTTCTCGGGAACTTTTTAGAAGTCAACATTTATATTTAATTAGTTTTATAAAAAAGCGTGCAAAGCGCTGGGATTTTTATGTTAGTAAATCATCAGCAATACCGAACTATTTGGCCTAATTTTGAGCATGCGCAGCCTTGTGTGGAAATTATTGACCAGACTAAACTGCCTCACGTTTTTGAAGTGGCTAGCCTAACAACCTTGGCGCAAATGATAGTTGCCATTAAAACCATGCAGGTGCGTGGTGCGCCTTTAATCGGTGCGGCGGCAGCTTATGGTATTGCACTTTCAACTTTAGATAGCTGTTCTGATCTGCACTTGCAGGAGTCAGCTGAGCAATTGATTGCCAGTCGCCCAACGGCGGTGAATTTAAGGTGGGCGGTGCAGCGCATTTTGAGTGTCTTGCTAAGCTTGCCAGATACGCAGCGCCAATCTGCAGCTTGGGCTGAGGCTGCGCGTATTTGTGATGAAGATGTGCGGTTGAATCAGGCAATTGGTGCGCATGGTCTGACTTTAATCTACGCACAGTATCAGCAAAAAGCACGCACCATCAATATCCTCACACATTGCAATGCAGGTTGGCTGGCCACAGTTGATTTTGGTACAGCGTTAGCGCCGATTTATGCGGCGCATAACGCTGGTATTGATGTGCATGTATGGGTGGGGGAGACGCGTCCGCGCAATCAGGGGGCAAGTCTAACGGCGTGGGAGCTGGGTCAGCATGGTGTGCCACATACGGTGATTAGCGATAATGCAGGCGGGCATTTAATGCAGCAAGGGCAGGTGGATATGGTGATTGTGGGTGCTGACCGCGTTACCGCTACAGGCGATGTCTGTAATAAAATTGGCACTTATTTAAAAGCATTGGCAGCGTTTGATAGCGTGGCACTTGGGCATCATGTGCCATTCTATGCGGCAGTACCGTCACCTACCATTGATTGGACGATAGAAGACGGCGTGAAGTCGATTGAGATTGAAGAGCGTGGCGCTGAGGAGCTGTCTTGGATGAGTGGAAAACTGGCCGACGGTACGATAGCGTCAGTTAATATATTGCCGCATGGTACTCAGGTCGCAAACCCAGCCTTTGATGTAACGCCAGCAAGGTTGGTGACAGGTATCATTACCGAGCGAGGGGTGTTCACACCGCAGCAATTACACACCATGCAAAGATAATGCTGAGGATATTGTGATGATTGATCAATTGGAGTGTGCGCGTGAGCAACTGTTGGTGTTGAGCCAGCAGCTTTGTGCTTTGGGTTTGAATCGCGGTACTTCTGGTAACGCAAGTATCCGTGTCGCTAATGCACAAGGGCTGGCTGGTTTATTAATCACCCCTTCGGGTATGGCGGTGGAGCATATGCGTGCTGCCGATATGGTATGGATGGATTTTTCTGGCCATGCACAAGGTGAGCTGTCGCCCTCCAGTGAGTGGCGATTTCACGTTGATATTTTGCGTGCAAAACCAGCCGTGCATGTGGTGGTGCATACGCATAGTATGTTTGCGACCACGCTCAGTACCTTGAGGCGCGATATCCCGGCCTTTCACTACATGATTGCGGTGGCTGGTGGTGATAGTATCAAGTGTGCAGATTACGCCTTGTTCGGAAGTCAGCAATTATCAGATAACGCCTTACTTGCATTAACGCACAGAACTGCCTGTTTGCTGGCAAATCACGGCATGATTGCTGTGGGTGCAACAGCGGAAAAAGCGCTGAGCGTTACGTTGGAGGTAGAAACTTTGTGTGAGCAGTATTTAAGAGCGCTGCAAGTGGGCGAGCCATATATCTTGACGCAGCAAGAAATGTTAGAAGTGAATGAGAAGTTTAAGGGTTATGGCGCATGGGCCAATAACCCTTAGTGTGCATATGCCGAAGCGCTGAGCTTAAGGCTTGTCAGGCTTATTGATCAGTTTGTGGTTTGCCTGAGAAGAACAGGCGCAGGAAAAATGCCGCCATTAATAATACAAACACGATCACCCCTAAACTTAATAACCCTGTAAATGTGCCAAATAAATTTGCGTACATACTCTAATCTCCTTAACAAATATAATCACCTTGATTATTTTGTTGCTAATTCTATGCGTACCAGAATTTACTCGATTGATTTATATCAAGATTGCGTGAATTTCCCAGTACGCAATCGGCGTAATTCATAATTAGTTTCAAAATGTGGCGCAAAATGCAACCCAGTAAAATAAACACAGAATTAAGAGTTTTTATTTGTAGGTGTTATGGCTTTAAAGTAAAATAGACTCCCGTCTGTAATAATAATTTAAGTGCCTTCTCCATGACCAAATATGTATTCGTAACCGGCGGTGTTGTTTCCTCTCTTGGTAAAGGCATCGCTGCCGCCAGCTTAGGCGCAATTTTAGAGTCACGCGGTATCAAAGTGACCATGCTCAAGCTAGATCCCTATATTAACGTTGACCCAGGTACCATGAGTCCATTCCAGCATGGTGAAGTGTTTGTCACTGATGACGGGGCTGAAACCGACTTGGACTTAGGGCACTATGAGCGCTTTATTAGCCAGCGCATGGGTAAACGCAATAACTTTACTACTGGCCAAATTTACGAGACCGTGATTAAAAAAGAGCGTCGCGGCGAGTATTTAGGTAAAACCGTACAGGTGATTCCACATATTACCGACGAAATCAAAGCACACGTAAAACGTGGTGCTGAAGGTGCTGACGTGGCGATTGTTGAAGTCGGCGGTACAGTAGGTGATATTGAGTCACTACCATTTCTAGAAGCAATCCGTCAGATGGGCTTTGAAGAAGGCAGAAACAACACCTGCTATATTCATTTAACCCTACTGCCTTGGATTCCAACCGCGGGTGAATTAAAAACCAAACCTACACAGCACTCTGTAAAAGAGTTGCGTGAAATCGGTATTCAGCCAGACGTGTTGCTATGCCGTGCAGACCGTAATATTCCTGAAGATGAGCGCAGAAAAATCGCATTATTTACCAATGTGGCTTCTGAGGCTGTAATCAGTGCGATTGATGCAGATTCTATTTATAAAATCCCAGGTTTATTGCACGAGCAAAACTTAGATGGCATCGTTTGTGACAAGTTAGAGCTTAAGGTGAAACCAGCAGACTTATCAGAGTGGGAGCGTATTGCTACAGCCTTGGCAAACCCTAAATATCTAGTGAACGTGGCTTTTGTAGGTAAATATGTTGATTTAACCGAGTCTTATAAATCACTGACCGAAGCATTAATCCACGCCGGTATTCACACTGAATCAAAAGTGAAAATCCACTATATGGATTCTGAAGACATCGAGCAAAAAGGTACCGCTGCGTTGCAAGGAATGGATGCGATTTTAGTGCCGGGTGGTTTTGGTGTGCGTGGTACAGAAGGCAAGATTGCTGCGATTCAATATGCGCGTGAAAACAAAGTGCCTTACTTAGGTATTTGTTTAGGTATGCAGTTGGCAGTGATTGAGTTTGCACGCCATGTGGCAGGTTTAAGCGATGCCAACAGTACAGAATTTAATCCGCAGGCACATCATAAATTGATTGGCCTGATTGATGAGTGGCAAGATGCATCCGGCAATATTGAAAAACGTGATGAGAATTCAGACTTAGGCGGCACCATGCGTTTAGGTGCGCAAAGCTGTCCAATCGTGCCGAATACTTTGGCGGCAAGCATTTACGGTGCCGCAGTGAATGAGCGTCATCGTCATCGCTATGAGGTAAATAATCACTATGTAGATCAGCTAAAAGCGGCTGGCCTAGTGGTTTCTGCGAGAACGCCGACTGAAGACTTGTGCGAGATGGTTGAGTTACCACAGGATGTGCATCCTTGGTTCGTCGCTTGCCAATTCCATCCAGAGTTTACTTCTAACCCGCGTGCTGGCCATCCGTTGTTTACAGCTTACGTGCAAGCGGCGTTGGACAATAAAAAGTAATCTTGAAAAATAAGCTGGCAGTCAATTCCGGTATAGATAAACGCAATGTGTATGCAGTTTAAGACTAGCGTTTATCTATAGCTGTGTTTTGTCACTAATATTGAGGTGTTAATCGTATGAAGTTATGTAATTTTGATGTGGGTCTTGAGCATCCACTATTTTTAATTGCTGGTCCATGTGTGATTGAATCACAGCAGATGGCGATTGATACCGCCGGTCAGCTAAAAGAAATTGCGACAGCGCTCAATATCCCATTTATTTACAAGTCTTCTTACGACAAAGCTAACCGTAGTTCTAATAAAACATTTCGCGGCTTTGGCATGGACGAAGGTTTAAAAATCTTAGACCACGTACGTAGCCAAATCGGTGTGCCGATTTTGACCGATGTGCATACAGAAGAGCAAGTGCCGCATGTGGCTGCTGTGGTAGATGTGCTACAGACGCCGGCATTTTTATGCCGTCAAACAGATTTCATCACTGCCTGTGCACGCTCAGGCAAACCTGTGAATATCAAAAAAGGCCAATTTATGGCGCCTGGCGATATGCGTAATGTGGTGCAAAAAGCCAAAGAAGCAAACGGCGGTGCAGATAATATTATGGTGTGCGAACGTGGCGCATCGTTTGGCTACAACACGCTAGTTTCAGATATGCGCGGCCTTGCCATTATGCGTGAAACAGATTGCCCAGTGGTATTCGATGCAACGCATTCTGTGCAGCAGCCTGGCGGTCAAGGTGACAAGAGCGGTGGTCAGCGTGAGCATGTGCCTGTGTTGGCGCGTGCGGCTGTTGCCAGCGGTATTGCCGGTATATTTATGGAAACCCACCCTGATCCTGCAAAAGCGCTATCGGATGGCCCGAATGCATGGCCATTACATAAAATGAGAGATTTGTTAGAAGTATTAGTCGATTTAGACAGATTGGTAAAAAAAGCAGGTTTTATTGAACGTACGTTGTAAAAAATAATTAGGCTACTGCACGCATATTAGTAGATGAGTTAAGCGTTTATGCGCTAATTAGGTGTGCGTCTGATTTATTGGTGGCCAAACGATTTAGAACTTAGGAGAAAGTAATGAGCGCAATTGTAGATATTATCGCCCGCGAAATTTTAGATTCACGCGGTAACCCAACTGTTGAAGCAGATGTATTACTTGAAAGTGGTGTGATCGGCCGTGCGGCTGTGCCTTCAGGTGCATCTACTGGTGCTAAAGAAGCGGTTGAACTACGTGATGGCGATAAAAATCGTTATTTAGGTAAAGGTGTGTTGCAAGCGGTTGAAAATGTAAACACAGAAATTACTGAAGCGATTATCGGTTTAGACGCTGAAGAGCAAAGTTTTATTGATAAAACTTTGATTGAATTAGATGGTACTGAAAACAAAGACCGCTTAGGTGCAAATGCAATCTTGGCTGTATCGATGGCATGTGCACGTGCTGCGGCTGAAGAATCAGGTTTGCCACTTTATCGCTACCTTGGCGGTTCAGGTGCAATGCAATTACCAACCCCAATGATGAATATCATTAACGGTGGCGCGCACGCTGACAACAGTGTGGATATGCAGGAATTCATGATTATTCCAGCAGGTTTGCCATCATTCCGTGAAGCGATTCGCTGTGGTGCTGAAGTATTTCATGCCTTGAAAAAGACTTTACATAAAAAAGGCCTAGCGACTACTGTTGGTGACGAAGGTGGTTTCGCGCCGAATTTACCGTCTAACGAATCTGCAATTCAATACATCTTGGAAGCGATATCAGATGCAGGTTACGAGCCTGGCCGTGATGTTTATTTGGGTTTAGATTGTGCAAGTACTGAGTTCTATAAAGATGGCCGTTACCACTTAGAGTCAGAAGGTTTGGCACTAACCTCAGGTCAATTTACTGACTACTTGGCAACATGGTGTGATAAATATCCAATCATCAGTATTGAAGATGGTATGGGCGAGTTTGACTGGGACGGTTGGGACATCCTGACTAAGCGTTTAGGTAAAACAACACAGTTAGTGGGTGATGATCTATTTGTCACTAACACCAAAATTTTGCGTGAAGGCATTCAGCGCGGTGTTGCCAACTCTGTATTGATTAAAGTAAACCAAATCGGTACATTGACTGAAACATTCCAAACGATTGAAATGGCTAAACGCGCTGGTTACACAGCCGTGGTATCACATCGTTCAGGTGAAACAGAAGACAGTACGATTGCTGATATTGCAGTAGCAACCAATGCATTACAAATCAAAACAGGCTCACTGTGCCGTTCAGAGCGTATTGCTAAGTACAACCAACTATTACGTATTGAAGAAGAGTTGGGCGACGCAACTAGCTACGCTGGTAAGTCAGCTTTTTACCAATTATTTAAATAACGCTAAAGCGTGTTTGAATAGTTAAAATTGAAAGCCCTCACACTAATTTTTGTGACCTTGATTGCCTTGCTACAGTACCCGCTGTGGCTAGGCAAAGGTAGCTGGTTACGTGTGTGGGACTTAAATCGTCAGGTTGCACTGCAACAAGAAAAAAACACCACTTTAAAAGCACGTAATGGCACGCTAGAGGCTGAAGTGCGAGATCTTAAGAGTGGTCAGGCGGCAATTGAAGAGCGCGCGCGTAGCGAGCTTGGTATGATTAAGCAGGATGAAGTTTTTTATCAGGTGATAGATCAGGCGTTACCGCAAGCGTTGCCACCCCCTCCAGTTAACCCATCTGCAACTACTAAGCCCTAATCTATCTTTGGCTTATTCTAACTAAGTTTGTGCTAAGTGTAGCTTAGGCGTCAAACGCTTAGATTTAAAAGCGCTTAAATTTAAACACTTGATTTAAAGATTAGCTTTAACACCATACCTATAACAAGCCACTGAATCAGCGAAGCTATCTGTCGCTGATGCCAGTGTTATACGCAACTGCTAAAGTGCGTATGGCAGTGCTTGCAATGCTAATGCATGTCCATTGGCCGATAGCTGGTTATTTTCTGGATTTTCCAGGTTGATTTCAACACATCTAATTTCGGCCAGCAAGTCATAACCACCCTGAGGTGACGGCGCACTACGCACGACTTTACCAACTGCTTCATTTGCAGCATTTAGAATATTTTCACCTGGCTGTGCACTATGATTTGAGTGTGTTAGGTAGGTACGGCGCTTGATGCTACCAAGGTAGTGCGTGCGAGCAACAATTTCCTGGCCGGTGTAGCAACCTTTTTTAAAGTTGATACCGCCTAGTAAGTCCAGGTTTAACATCTGAGGGACAAACTCTTCCTGAGTCTCCGGCTTAACATCCGGAATACCTGCCTGAATTTCCAGCCATTCCCAATGTGCGGCATCAGCCACTGTGGCCTGTGATGATAGAGCGCTCCAAATCGCTTGTGCTTGTTCTATGGTTGCCAGAATCTCAAAACGTGCGTGTGCGCTGCTAGGCAGTTTCAGTAGTGAGCCATTTTCCAGAGATACTAACTCGTAGTCATGTTGAGGGACTTTTGCAAACTGCGTGCTGAGTAGCGTCTGTGCATTTGGGCCACTTAGGCCAATTTTGATGATGTCATGACTTACATCCTGTACCTCTACCTTGCTGCGCATCACATACATTTTTAGTCGCTTTGCTGTCGCTGCGATTAATTCTATTGGCATTTGCAAATGGATACGCTCATGCTGTGAAAACGCCAGAAACAACGCAAGCATACGGCCCTTAGGCGTGCAGTAGCCTGTGTAGTGTGCAGACTCCTTTAACAGCTTAACGTCGTTGGTGACTTGACCTTGTAAAAAATTAATTGCATCTGCACCGCTAAGCTGCAACAGACCTAAATGCGACAAGTCGCACATCACGGTTGCGCTATCTAACAATGGTTGAGTGCTACCCACGTCTTTGGTGGGTGTTGAGGTTTGAATAAATTCCTGCCATTGTTGATTGCTCATGTTAACCTTTTGTATTATTGCTAAGTATCAATTAAATCTTGTAAAACAGATTGCTGATTATAACGTGAAGCCGATAGACCTAAATTTCAAGCCCTCATTTATTTTATCTGCACTGTTGCTGTCGATGAGTGTGATGAGTAGCTGGCTGGTATGCATAGTGCCGCTCTCATTCACTATGCAGTGCTTGTCATTACTACTGATTTGGATGGTGGCTATTTATGTGATGGCTGGCGACGCATTGCTTTTATTGCCGTGGTCACCGGTCGCTCTGCATGTTAATACGAAAAACCAACTCAATATCATTACAAAAGATGGGCAGCGCTTAATTGATGTGTCATTAAGTGGTGACAGTATCGTCACTCCCTGGCTAACCATCGTACAATTTAAGCCTAAAGGCGCTACATACTTGCAGCGCCTATTAAGCCGTCCATTGTTAATATTGCCTGACAGTACTGATGCTCAGAACTTAAGACGGCTTAGGGTGTGGATGCGTTGGGGCCAGCGCGACAAAGTGCGTTAATGGTTTTAATGCAGCATTGCTGGCACTGTTGCTATGTTTCTTGTTTAATCTGACGTCGACGGCTCACTAAAGTGCGCCACTGTGTTTTTAATTCATGTAGCGGGTGTTTAGGTAAGTAAGCGAATATAAATAACACGCCAGCTAAGCTCGCTAGAATCCAGCGAATTTCAAAATTTGCGTTATCGCGGCGCGCTGGCTTCTGTTTTTTCATGGCGCTCAGGATAGTGTTGACGCTGTCAGCGCGCACGTACATGCCATTAATTTCTTTTGCCAGCTCTTTTAAATATACCTCATCTAGTTTAGATAAGTAGCGGTCGCCTTCACCATTTGCTACGCTATCATTTCTAGTGCCTAGATTGGATTCTGAGATCTGCGCAATACCTGGCTGCATGGCAAAGCTCTCATTTGCCCAGTAACCGATGAGTTGGTTAAATTCATCATATTTGGGGATAGGGGTACCCTTGTCTGAACCTACGCCAACCAAGAGCCAATCATCACCTCCTTGAAAGGAAGTTAGATCCTGCCTATTGAAAATATGTAGCTTAGGCGCTTCTTCACCATCTGTAAAAAACACCACTTGTGCTGGCGCAGGGAACGAGCGTATGGTTTTAGCCAATACCGGCATGCTGGCCCTAATTCGGCTATTGCCAGACCAGCCATTACGCCAGTCAAAGTGGTCAATGGTATCGTTGATGGCGTCAAAATTTTCGCAAACTTCGATTGGTGTGTAGAGTGCAGCAACACTAACGCCTGCAAATAAACCAATGCTGATATTGGTGCCACATGGCAGCTCACTGACAAGTTTATGCAAGGTGTCTTGCGTATAGACTAGCCGTGAAACCGGCTTGCCATTGATGGATTTATCGATCACATTCATGCTTTGTGAAATATCCACGGCAAATATATAGCTGTAGATGTTGCGCTTGATTGGAATCTTCGGATTGAATAATGCGATGACTAACAGCAAGAAAGCTGCGAGCAATAGGCTTACATCTTTGCGGTGACGTAAATAATTATAAATTGGATGCATAGTGAATCAATCAGTCTCTAAGTTATTCAGTCTTAGTTTTAAGGTAAACCAACCGGGATGTTGCCCATAATCAGGCCTGGAGACTCGCCCTCGCCAGCCCCTGGCGTTGGATTTTCTGGCAGCATAGTTAGCAGGCGGTCTAAATTATGCCTTGCTCTCCAGTTGCTATTGTCTTGCCTTAATGAGAGCTGGTAAGCCTTTTTAGCTTGGTTGAGCAGGTATTCGGCTTCATCACGCACTGTCATGTTAGTGCCGGCAATGGCAAGCCCGCGCCTGAAAAAGATATTGCCTAAGTTATATTGAATCGCTGCTTTTTGCTCTACTGTTGCGCCATTCAGCGCTTTATTAAATAGCAGGGTTGCCTCTTTGTAGCGTTCATTTTTTGCCAACCAATAAGCGGTTGAGAATTTAGCTTCAAAGCTTTGCAAGTCAGTTTTTGGTTGTTTGCCAGTGCTGATTGCGGTGTTAAATGCATCAATCTGCTGAATGCGATTAAAGTAATAGATGCTAGCAATGCCTGCCAGTAGCGCAGTGGCAATGAATAGCAATGATAAAATTTTTACATTAAAAAAGTGTGTTAATTTTTTTAATGAAATCAAGTTGGCTGTGGTTGTTTTAATGGTTAATGCCATGTCGTTACCTCTATTCTTTTAACGCCCAGTAATAGTGCAATCATGATTGTGGCAATCATAAAGCAAATGTTTGTGTACTCTCGCCCCGGTACTTTCTCAACGTACTTAATGGGTTTCTTTTCACGATTATTAATATCATTCATGGCTAGTTGCAGTGATTTAGGGTCTTCCGCCTCATAAGCCTTAAATGGGGTTTTAAATGTTTGAAAATACTCGTGCAGCTCAATTTGGGCAGGCAAGGGCTGGTCTTCCTTCGGAACAAAGTTCGGGTCAAAGATACTCAGGCCGCCAGGCTGACGTAACACTATCCAATATAGGCTGATGTTTAAGCGTTCAAACCAGTCTCGAATTTTTTGTTGAGTGTTGGCATCTACACGCCCGGCACCGTCCGAAAGCAAGATAACAGCACGTGAGCCTGAATCGGTGACTTTATCAAACAGTCCGGCGCTGCTGGTTAAGCCACTACCAATATTGGTTTGAAACAGCGCATTACCCGCAGTTGCCTGCACGGCTGCTATCACGGCTTTTTTATTTTCACTGAGTGGCAGCACATACATGGCAGAATTACTAAAGGTAATCATGCCAAACATATCCTGCTGGCGTGATTTTACAAACTCAGTAATCAGCCTGGCAGCCGCAACGGATTTGGTTTCGCCTACCGTTGTGTTGCCGTTATGGTCGGTGGTGCCTGAAAATGGGTCATCCATGCTGGCGCTGCGATCTAGTACCAGTGCGATTTGTGCGCCAATGCCAATACGTTCCACTTTTTGCTCAGTGGTATGTGGCGCGGCTAAGCCTAAGATAATAAAAATCAGGGTTAATACCGCTAATATTTTTAAAATTAGACTAATGAGATTGGATAGTGGGTCCACAGGTAGCATGTCTACCCAAGAATAGTGCTTAGCGTGTGCGCGCTGCAATAGTAAGGGTAAAAATGCTATTGGAAGTAACCACAATACCCATGGGTGAGAAAAAGCCATGGTTTAGACTCCAGCCTTGTTGGTTGTTGGAATCAAGCCACGTTCGCAGTCACGGCATTGCTTGGTAAATATTAATAGCCATTTAGTTGGATTGCTGCCTACACTGTGTACTGCACTGGGTTCAAAGTACACTTGGCGAGATAGCCCGAAAAACTGTGAGATTTCAGTTTTGATAGGTAAAAAGTTGGGATTGTTTGCAAGGAACTCATCTACATTGCCATTAAACACACTGATCTGTGCGGTTTGGTTAAAGGCATGATGCACTGCAGAGACAGCTTGTTTTAGCCCTTCATTGTTGTGCGGCAGTTTTTTAATGGCACGGTAAGTTTTGGCAAAATTGCCTCCCATACGTGGCAGCCATGCGTGCTTACCAAAAATGTAGAGTAGTGCAAGCAGGCTCAGTGCCAGCACACCAACTGATAGCTTCAGCCAGGTTTTTTCTTGATCATTCTTTAACAATAAGGGTTCAAGAAACGTACTCATATTATTTTCTACTTTTACTTGGCCAAAGATTGCGATGGGTGAAACCGCAATATCTAAGCTAGGCACACGATATTTGACCAGTTGATTGCTGTTTTTAGTGTTAACCAAATACAAATATTCTGGCCCCAGCGCAGCATTTTTAGCCACTACACTGTTGGTAAATACTTGGTAAGCAAGTTTAAGTTGATGCGTTGCATAGTCTTTGTGCTCAACCTTACTGTGCTTAATCTCTTTTAATTCAATACCGATGACCTTTCCTCTGTAGCGCTTTTCATAGCCTACAATTGGTAGCGAGGTTTCAACCAGTTTGTACGGCGCTTTAATGGTGAGTGTTACCTCTCTCTCAATCACATCGCCAACGGTATATCCAACCCGCTTAAATGGGTCGACGGTGCTGATGCTCACCACACCTTCATCTACATCAGGGAGGTTTTGACTATCAATTGCCATGGCCTGATGTGAAGCAATGCTCAGAATAACGGCGAGTAGTAGGTCTCTAAAATATTTTGTCATGATTATTTTTTACGTTGTTAGGCGGCTACAAATTGGTGAAAGTATTCTGTCAGCGAGTCTGCATCAAACTCACCTTCTACATAAAAAGGCGGCATGTCGAAACGCATGAACAGCTCATATATTTCATTGCGTCTACTTTCAAAAGACTGCACGATTTTTTCGCGTAATTCTTTGCGCAAAAATAAGGTACGTTTTTCCCCAGTTTCCGCGTCATCAACATTGACTAAGCCAAACTCTGGCAAGTTTTTATATTCCGCTGAATCCCATAACACCATCGGTACAATATGATGGCGTAACAGGTTAGATAATGCCCCTTCCAGTAAGCTATTCGGCATATGGAAGTCTGAAATCAAAAACACCAAAGAACGTTCGCGTGGTAGATAGCGGTAAACCTCGGTAATGCCGTTGCAATTGACCTGGGCAGGGTGAAAGTCTTTTAATGACTCTGCCATTGTGATTGCATGGTGAGATTTGAAAGAAGTTGTGCTAATCCAGTCTTCACGTACTTTTTCATCAAAGCCGATAAAGCCAAACGGGTCATGATGCTCACTGGCAGACTGTGCAATCGACTCTGCTATTTCTGCCGCTAATTTGATTTTTCTTTTTTTAGCACCAAAGTTCATACTGCCCGATAAGTCACAGATGACATAAACCGGAGTGGCGCTTTTCTGGTTAAACAGGCGAACGTACACTTGCTCCAGTGGGTCGCGTATAGTTTGACGAATATCAATACGGCGCGGATCAGGGTAAGACAGTAGGGTGGTATGTCCACGAAACTCCATGCCCATGCCGCGTTGCGTACTGGCGTGCCGGCCCGGATGACGACCGCGCGATCTCCAGCTAATGTGATAGTCAAAAGATTTAATATTTTCAATCATAAAAATCCAACATAGCAATCCAATGGGTGGGTTACTTCCAACATCATTTATTAAAGAAACACGAACTAAGTGTCTGCGCTGGCGAATCCTGTTGCTGCGCGGTTTGGTCACTTTTAGCGGCTTAACATCGCTTGGCGAGTTAGCCTGCACCGCATCGCAGCCTCGCTGTACAACTTGTACTATTTCGGTTTTTGCGTTCCGTGCGCTCAGTGCTTCACACTGCCCCTATGCCCCTAGACTTAATTTCGTCTTTCTTTTAGTGATTTGATGCTCGGTCTCAAAATCTAGCAGGTTTGTTGTCAATGCACTGTCACCTGCTAGCGTAGATTGTAGTTATGGCGCAGCAACTGCGTTCACAATACCGGAGAGCATTTCACGCGCAATTTCAGTGCGGCGCATTTCATACACTGGGCTAAATACCAAGCGATGCGCAATGGTGGAGTGAAACACCGCATGAATGTCATCTGGCAATACTGCATTACGGTTGTTTAGCCATGCATTCACACGTGCTGCACGTAGCATCATACTCATACCGCGCGGGCTGGCGCCTGAAAGCACTAGGCGGTTCATGTCTACACCAGAAACTTTTACACCGTAATCCAGCGGTGCTTTGGTTGCTTTCCACAGGTTTAGGGCATATCTTTTAAGCGTGTCGCTAGCTTCAATACTATTTTGAATCACACTGGAGAATGCATTAAGCTCATCAAACTGCAGTACATCCGGTTTTACAGTGTCGACCAGTGCGTCCACGTTATGGAATTTAGTATCAAACACTAACGCTTCCATGATGGCGTCATCGTTTGGTACCACAATTGGTATTTCCATCATGAAGCGGTCACGTGCTGCGGATGGAATCTCAAATGTCTCTTCTTTTTCTACTTGGTTACGGTCAGCAAACACAATCATGTGTGGGAAGTAGTGTTCGGTATTGAAGGCAGACAGGCTGCGCTCAGCCATCACGCGCAATAACAGTGAGTGGACTTGCGGACGTGCGCGGTTGATTTCATTAAAGAAGAATACAGAAAGGTTTTCGCCAGACATGAGCAATGGGCCAGGGCTCACATGCGGTTTGCCGTCTTCACCTAGGTAAGTGTGGTAAACCAAGTCGTTAGGCATTAAGTCAATTGTGCCTTCAATCCGTTGGTAGCCGCCGCCAATGCCGCGTGTAAAAGCACGCAACAGCGTGGTCTTACCTACACCTACATCACCTTCAAGCAATACGTGACCACGGGCAAAAATTGAAGTGGTAATTAGTCTAATTGGCGTTTGTTGGCCAACCACAACTTTATTGACTTCAGACTCTAAGGTAAGCGCATGGTTGCGCCAATCAGCTAGTTGAACATCACTCATTGAGAATTCCTGTATTTTTTGAAATGGTTGTAATAGAACTTAAACACATGGTAAACGTTTTTATTGAAGGGGTAAACAGATCTGTATACCCCTTTGTTAAAATATATCCTAAATATGAAATGAAAACGTTAAAAAGTGAATAAAAGTAACAATAAAAAGTGAATATCGCTTTCGTAAAAATGGTTTTCCAGCGAAAATAGCGAAAGTTGGATTAAGTGGCCAAGTGAATGGCTCCTTGGTCGGGTGCAAATAGTTGTTTAAAAACTCATTTACAAAGACAAAATTATGCAAAGACAAAATAGTTTCACAAAAGAAGAATTACTCAAATGTGGTCGCGGTGAAATGTTTGGTGAGGGTAATGCGCAATTGCCTTTGCCGCCAATGTTGATGTTTGATCGTATTGTTTCAATTACTGAAGAGGGTGGTAAGTATGGCAATGGTCAAATCATTGCTGAGCTGGATATCACGCCTAATTTATGGTTTTTTGATTGCCACTTTACCGGTGATCCAGTGATGCCAGGCTGTTTAGGTTTGGATGCCATGTGGCAACTGGTTGGCTTTTATTTAGGTTGGATGGGTGGCCCTGGTCGTGGCCGTGCTTTAGGCGCAGGTGAGGTTAAATTCACCGGTCAAGTGCTGCCAACTGCTAAAAAGGCAACTTATACTATTGATTTAAAACGCGTCATTATGCGTAAGCTGGTCATGGGTATTGCCGATGCAACCATGCAGATTGATGGCCGTGAAATTTATGTAGCAACAGATTTACGCGTAGGCTTGTTTACGCGTACAGATAACTTTTAACCTTTTAGTTACAATCAGTTAAAATATATTCACTTAAAAATTAAGTAACTAATTTCTTATTGATAGGAGTACACGATAATGCGTCGTGTCGTTATTACTGGAATGGGCATTGTTTCCAGTCTAGGGAACAATAAAGCTGAGGTTTTAGACAGTCTGCGTCATGGCAGATCTGGCATTACCCATCAACCTGAATATGCTGAGCGTGGTTTACGTTCGCATGTTGCAGGCTCAATTAAAAATCTTGATATCGAGTCATTGATTGACCGCAAGTTATTGCGTTTTATGGCAAAAGGCCATGCTTATGCATGGTTGGCGCTGCAAGAAGCGATTGCTGATGCTAGCTTGGGCGAAGATCTTGTTTCTAATGTACGTACCGGCATTATCGTCGGTGGCGGTGGCCCATCTACTGATAGTATCGAACAAAGTAATGCGGTTTTAGCTGAAAAAGGCATCCGCCGCGTAGGCCCTTACATGGTGACTAAAGCTATGTGTAGTGGCATTGTGGCAACCTTAGCTACAGGCGCTAAAATCAAAGGCGTAAACTACGGTATAAGTTCAGCCTGTTCTACCAGTGCACATTGTATTGGCGCTGGTGCAGAGCAAATTCAGTTAGGCAAACAAGATATCGTTTTTGCAGGCGGTGGTGAAGAAGAGCATTGGACCTTATCCTATCTGTTTGATGCAATGGGTGCGATGTCTAGCAAATACAATGACACTCCGGAAAAAGCCTCAAGAACTTACGATGCAGACCGTGATGGTTTTGTGATTTCTGGCGGTGGCGGTATCGTGGTGCTGGAAGAGTATGAACACGCTAAAGCACGTGGCGCTAAAATCTATGCTGAAGTCGTAGGTTACGGTGCAACTTCTGATGGCTACGACATGGTTGCCCCATCAGGTGAAGGCGCTGTGCGCTGCATGAAGCTTGCACTCGAAGGTGTAGAGGGTCCTGTTGACTATATCAACACCCACGGTACAAGTACCCCGGTTGGCGATACAAAAGAGCTGGAAGCGATTCGTGAAGTGTTCGGTGATAACGGTTTAAAACAAAACCCTGCCATTGCTTCAACTAAGTCGTTATCTGGCCATGCTTTAGGCGCTGCTGGTGTAAATGAGGCAATTTATACCTTGCTGATGATGGAAAATAACTTTATTGCGGCCTCTGCAAATATTGAAACGCTAGACCCAGTTGCTGAGGGTTTGAATATCGTTCGTACTGCGATAGAAAACGTAAAAATTGAAACTGCATTATCAAATAGTTTTGGTTTTGGCGGAACTAACGCTACATTGACTTTATCTACAAAAAATCTGTAATGCGTTTTTAGTTGTTATTTAGGTGAGGAAGTATGAGTATCAAAGCTAAATTGTTAGGTCTCATATTTCCCATCCTCTTCCTGTTTGGTTGTGCGGGTTTCTCCAATCACACCGTCTATATCTCCGAGCAACAAATTCAATCCAAGCTGAATGAAAAGCTGTTGATTCCTATCTCTTTACTTAAAGTGTTTGATCTTAGTTTGAGCAACGCCAATGTGAAGTTTGACAATGAGACAGGCCGGATGCATACAAAATTTGATACGCAGTTATTGAATCAATTGAATGGCAAAAAAATGGCAGGGAAGTTGGCGATATCCGGTAATCTGCAATTAGACTCCACCACAAACTCGGTGATACTGAACGATGTGGCAGTGGATGACTTTATGATTGATGGCGTAGAGTCAAAATATAGCGATGCAATGGGCGGTGTAGCAAAGATGCTTGGCAGTCAGCTTTTGAATGGTCTTAATCTCTATACGGTTAAGGCTGATTCACTAAAGGTTGGCACTACGCAATATTATCCAAAAGACATGAAGGTAACGAGTCGTGGCCTAGAAGTTACCTTAAGTCCGTATCAGTAGCAGCATATTGCATCGTGGGTATACACACGTTTTAATCTAACTTAAATAGATGCTTAAGTGGGTGTAAGCGCTGATTACACCCAACTCAATTTACTACATTAGCTTATTCTGCGGTTGGGCTTCTGTATCTTGATAACCAATGCGCATATGGTGGCGGCAGTACCCAAGCTGGTTGCTCTACCCCTAACTCCTTAGCCGCTTGATATGACCAGTTTGGGTTTTCCAAGTGCGCGCGTCCTATCATTACTAAGTCCAACTGTTCATTGCGCACGGCTTGATCGGCAAGCTTAGGTGCACCAAAGCCCCATGCGGATGAAACTGGTAATTGCGTTTCATTTCGCACGCGCTCAGCAATTGGAGCCAGAAATGCAGGCCCCCATGGGATGTTGGTTTCTGGAATGGTGAACCCTACACTGACACTCAGCATATCCAGCCCGATTTGCTTCCACTCATTCACTAATCGAATAGACTCGCTCAGTGTTTCTTCATCTTTATTATCATATTCTAAAACGCCAAATCGAGCGGTTAATGGTAAATTCTCTGGCCAAACTTTTCTCACCGCTGTAAGCATCTCATTGCTGAATCTAGCTCGGTTCTCATAGCTACCGCCATATTCATCTGTTCTTTTATTTGAATGTGGAGAGAAAAAGCTTTGGCCCATATAGCCATGGGCAAGGTGCAGCTCTAACCATTCAAATCCTGCATCACGTGCGCGTTGCGCTGCTAACACAAAGTCATTTTGTACACGCTTGATATCAGCCACCGTCATTTCAGTTGGTACGCGTGCAAGATCGCCGCCGAATGCGATTGCAGATGGGGCGATGGTTGGCCATGCGCTTGGGTTGTCAGCAGGGATGTGGTCGTCGCCTTCCCATGGAATATTGGCGCTGGCTTTACGTCCTGCATGTGCAATCTGAATGCCAGGGACTGCACCTGCTGCTTTGATTGCTGTAGCAATTTCACGCAATTGTTCAGCTTGCTCATCATTCCAAATGCCTAGGCAGTTTGGCGTGATGCGTCCCTCTGGTGATACTGCAGTTGCTTCTACTATCACTAGGCCGCTTCCTCCACGCGCTAGGCTAGTGTAGTGCACTTTATGCCAGTCATTAGCTAAGCCATCATCTGCCATGTATTGGCACATAGGAGGAATAGCGATTCTGTTTTTTAACGTGACATCTTTCAGTTGGTAAGGCGAAAACAAATCTTTCATGATGATCCTTAGGTTGATATTAAATGTTTAATACTATTGTTCGAATATAATGGAACTATAGAATTTTGTAAAGAGATGTGTTAAATTTAATACATGCGACAGATCAAACATCCAACAATAGAGCAAGTCGAATTAACGGACATTATGTATGCCCTTGCTGACCCGACTCGCCTGGAGATTGTGGTAATGCTTGCACAAGCGGGTAAGAAATTAACGTGCGGGGAGATTAATTTAAATCGCCCTAAATCCAGCATGTCGCATCACTTCAAAATTCTTCGAAGCGCAGGTCTGGTTGAGACCTTGATTGAGGGGACAGAGCACATGAACTCTTTGCGGCTTGAAGAAGTGGAAAGCAAATACCCAGGGGTATTGAGCGCAGTTTTGAAAGCGGCCACAAAAGGCTAGTTGTTTCGCTAAGATACCTTCTTTGCATAGGTTGCTAGCTAGCAGCTCATCAAGTTTACCGTTTATATTTAAGAGACGCAGTTAGCTGCTCAGCTATCAAACAGTACGGTGCATAAGAGTTGTAACAAGAAAGCGGTACCCCCAGTTACTTTACCTCCAATATTTTACTTTAGTAGGCATTTTCTGCTTATGAGGCTGATTGTATTCTTTGCCTTATTTCTCATTAAAGTGTGATGTCTACGGTCGCCGCTTAACTCAAGCGTTGGTCGCCTTTAGTTGTTTGTGTGACTATAGGCTGCTACTAACAATCTGTTAAATTGACTTTTGTGTTGCGCATTCTCTTTCGGCCAAAGCGTATCTGCTGAAAGTTATCGTTGATATTAAAAAATTTAACTGGTCGCCTGTTTCACTTAAATATTATTGTGACCTAGTTAAATGTAAACCAATTTATATTTAGCATTGCTTTGTAATAATAATGATTCTCATTTACAATGTGAGAATAAATCTTATTATCATAGGGCTGCTAAATTGAATAAAAAAAATATTTTGCATTTTTCTGTTATCTCTACCTTATTGTCTTATTACCCTTTACAGTCAATTGCCGCTGAGTTGGAAATAAAAAATGAAGACACAGAGACTTTATCTGAGATCAAGGTAAATGCTAAGGTAGATCCTAATTCACTGCCGCCAGCTTATGCTGGCGGTCAGATTGCTAATGGTGGCCGCCTTGGATTGTTGGGAAACACTACATTGTTAAATGCTCCGTTCAGCATATCTAGCTACACAAGCGAAATGATAGAAAACCAGCAAGCTATGACTGCAGCAGAGGTGCTTTCCAAAGATGCAGGAGTTAGGTCTTCTGGACAAACAGGAGGGTTATTCGATTCCTTTTTTATTCGCGGCTTTCCGATTGGAGAAGGTAATGCAGGTGAAATTGCTTTTGATGGCGTATATGGTGTAGCCCCTAATTATCGAATTTTTACTGACTATGCAGAACGTATTGAGGTTATAAAGGGGCCTGCAGCATTGCTATATGGCATGTCACCGAATAGTGCTGTGGGTGGTGTAATTAACATAGTTCCTAAACGTGCAGCGAATAAGGATTTAACTCGGTTAACTACGTCTTATGCTACAAAATCTCAACTGGGAGGTCATGTAGATATAAGTCGTCGTTTAGGTGAAGACCGTCAATTTGGAGTGCGTTTTAATGGGAGCTTTTATGAGGGTGATACTCCGCTCGATAATCAATCTAGAGAGTCTTTCGTTGGTGCTTTAGCGTTAGATTATTCTGGAGATCGTTTCAGAGCATCTCTAGATTTTTTAAATCAAAAAGAAGATATCAACGCACCGTCTCGCCCATTTCTGGTGGCAAATGGCGTGGGTTTACCTTCCGCGCCCGATGGGCAGCGTAATGTTACACAAAAATGGGAGTATGCCAATGTGCATGACCGATCAACATTATTAAAGACTGAGTTTGATTTAACCAACACTACTACAGTTTTTGCAAGTGCTGGCGGAGCTCATACTGATGTTGAGAGAACTTTTGGTACACCAACTATTCTCAATGTAAGAGGCGATACAAGCTCTACACCAGGGAATTTCATATTTAATATTCACAGAACATCTTACGACGCTGGTATCAGAACACAATTCGATTCTGCTGCAATTACCCATGCAGTTACATTACAAACAAGTCTATATGAAGACCGCATAGACCGTGGCTCAAGAAATGGTACCGCAGTTTTATCGAATCTATACTCGCCAATTAATCAACCAGATCAAAATGTTGCATCACCATCAACGCCTAAGTTATCCGAATCTAAACTTCAAGGAGTAGCACTTGCGGATGCAATGTCGCTGTTAAATGAACGTTTGCTAATCACTTTGGGGGTTAGAAAGCAACAAGTGGAGTCCAAGAATTTCAGTACAAATGGTGCTGTTACCAGCGCATATAAAGACGATGCACTAACACCTTTGGCTGGAATAGTAATTAAGCCTTGGCAACACGTGGCTTTTTATGGAAATTATATCGAAGGGCTTAGTCGCGGCGATATCGCGCCATTAACTGCTACAAACGCTGGTCAGAGTTTCGCCCCATATAAAACTAAGCAACGGGAAGTAGGTGTCAAGATTGATCATGGAAGCTTTATCAGCACTTTAAGTGTGTTCCAAATCGAGAAACCTAGTGGTCAGTTAACTAACGGTGTGTTTGCTGTTGATGCGGAGCAACGTAACCGAGGTTTGGAGTTCAATATTATCGGTGAGGTTACTACTGGAGTGAGGCTGTTGAGCGGTGCAACGTTTTTTGATGCTGAACTTACAAAAACCAACAATGTAGCAACACGGGGGAAAACACCTATTGGCGTTCCCTCGTCTCAGGCCAATCTAGGTTTGGAGTGGGATACATCTTGGGTGCCAGGATTAACAGTAAATGGGGCGATTACTTTTACTGACAAACAATATGTTAATCAGGCGAATACTCAGGAGCTAGCATCTTGGACTCGATTTGATTTGGGCGCGCGCTATACAACGGCTGTCACAGGGCATGCGGCGACTTTACGTGCAAATGTACTAAATGTATTTGACCGAGATTACTGGTCAGGGGTTGCTTCTTATAGCGGAGTTTCAATAGGGGCTCCCCGCACTCTTATGTTATCTGCAACTGTAGATTTCTAATGTACAAATTAAGACCTATTATCTCAACAGATCTGAGTAACTGATGCAAGCTGATATTAAATTAAAAACTCTAAATACAACCACTCACTCAATAAGTTCGCACCGTCCTCTACGTGGGCGTAGTAAGCGTGCTAATTTCTTGATATGGTTGAGGAAAACTCACATTTATCTAGGTTTGTGGGGTGCGTTGCTAGGGGTGATATTTGGCGTCACTGGCATTATCATGAATCATCGCGTGGTGATGAAATTGCCAGTACAAAAATCAGTACAAAAAATAATTGAAATACAATTACCAAATGAAAGCTTTGAAACTCCAGAGTTATTGGCAGCATGGGTTGCGCAAAAGATGAACTTTAAAGTTTCTCAAGCAGCGTTCATTAAAGTCGAACCTAGCAAAGAAGTGATCTGGAATGATGTTAAAGTCAAACAACCAGAACGTTGGGTTATTAGCCTACACCGGCCAGATAGAGCAATTAATGCAGAATATTTTGCAGGGAGTAAAGTAATTAATTTAGAGAATGCTGACTCCACTATAGTAGGCACGCTTACACGGCTTCATATGGCTGTCGGTGTAAATGTAATCTGGGTATTGATTGCAGACTCGATAGCGGCTAGCTTTATCCTGCTGTCCATCACAGGGTTGTTGTTATGGTCTCAAATGCATACTGTAAAGTTAATAACTGTATTATTCAGTGTTACGTCATTGATTACTGCAATATGTGTGGCTTTCTCTATTTAGCTTTTGTGTTGCTGGTAGTGCTAATTTTTTACTCTAGAAGCTCGCTTCCACAATTAATGAGATGTAAACTTTACTAGCTAAGGCAATATTCACAATGAATCACAGTATACGAGTGTGGATATTGTTTACAGTATAAGCGCAGCGGCAACAAGCCGGCCTTCACTCATTAAGATGTTATAGGTGCGACAGGCAGCCGCTGTCGTCATGCATTCAAGCGCAATCCCATGCTCGGTAAGAGTTTGATGATTTTTTGGATGTAAGAACACGTGCGTTGCACCTGTGCCTAACAGTACAACTTCTGGCTTTAATTTGATTATTTCTTGGAAATGATCGTTATTCAAAGTGCTTACATTGCCTGCATGCCAATCAACCAGAATTGTCTGCGGCATGACAATTAAGTTTTGTGCATAACGTTGTTTGTTGATCTCTATATAGCTTTCGCCATATGCTGTGATCAGGTTGTTATTTTCAGCGGTAGTTAAATGTAACTTCATTGTCGATTTTTGCCTTTATTCTCTGAGGCTTAATTGAATCAAAGCCTCATTCTAATGTAAACTAATGCCTTTCACTAATAAGCTTTTTTAAGCGCGAATTCACGCATCATGCAGCCTTTACATAAATCTAATAAACTTAACAATGTCTGTTATGACATTCGCGGCCCTGTGCTACAGCGCGCCCGCGAGATGGAAGAAGACGGCCATCATATCATCAAGCTTAATATTGGTAATCCTGCCTCATTCGGGTTTGAAGTGCCTGAAGAGATTCAGCAGGATGTGATTCGCAACATGGCCAAAGCGGGTGGCTATACGGATAGTAAAGGCCTGTTCGAGCCGCGTAAATCTATCATGCATTACACACAAAGTAAGCATATCAAAGGCGTAACAGTAGACGATATTTTTATCGGCAACGGTGTGTCTGAGCTGATAGTGATGTCGATGCAAGGCTTGTTAAATAATGGTGACCAAGTTTTGGTACCAATGCCAGATTATCCTTTATGGACGGCTGCGGTTACATTGGCAGGCGGTACTGCACGTCACTATCTGTGTGATGAAGAATCAGGCTGGATGCCGAATCTTAAAGATATCGAGTCAAAAATCACGGCAAATACACGCGGTATTGTGGTGATTAACCCGAACAATCCTACAGGCGCACTGTACCCACGTGAGATTTTAGAAGGCATTGTAGAAATTGCGCGTCATCATGGTTTGGTGATTTTCGCAGACGAAATTTACGATAAAGTTTTATACGACGGTAACGAACATACGTCGATTGCATCACTTGCTGATGACGTGTTATTTGTCACGTTTAATGGCTTGTCAAAAAACTATCGTACTTGCGGCTATCGTGCAGGTTGGATGATTTTGAGTGGTGAGAAAAAGCATGCACAGGACTACATTGAAGGCTTGAATATGTTGGCCTCTATGCGCTTGTGCGCCAATGTGCCTGGTCAGTTGGCGATTCAAACTGCTTTAGGTGGTTACCAAAGTATTGACGATTTAGTCGCACCAGAAGGGCGTTTGTGTAAACAGCGTGATATTGCCTATGAGCTGCTCACTGCAATTCCTGGTGTGACCTGTACTAAGCCGCAGGCTGCGATGTATCTGTTTCCGAAGTTAGACCCAAAAGTCTACCCGATTGAAGATGATCAAAAATTCATCCTCGATTTATTGTTGGAAGAAAAAGTGCTGTTAGTGCAAGGCACTGGTTTTAATTGGAAAACACCAGATCATTTCCGCGTTGTGTTCTTACCGAATGTAGATGATTTGACTGAAGCGATTAAACGTATTGCTAGGTTCTTAGAAAATTACAGAAAAAAGCATGAATCAAAATTAGATGGAGCAAAAGCTTGAAACAGTTAAATGTTGGGATATTGGGCTTAGGCACAGTAGGCGGTGGTACGTATACAGTATTAAAACGCAATGCATCTGAAATTACGCGCCGTACTGGTGTGGCAATTAACGTGGTACAGGTAGCAGATAGAAATTTAGCCAATGCAAAAGCGTTGGCTACGGATGTAGATGTGACTGATGACGCATTTGCCGTGGTGAATAACCCAGCGGTGGATGTGGTTGTTGAACTGATTGGCGGCTACACCTTGAGCCGTGAGCTCGTGTTAAAAGCAATTGCCAATAAAAAACATGTGGTGACAGCCAATAAGGCATTAATTGCCTTGTACGGTAATGAAATTTTTGCAGCGGCAAAAGCAAATAATGTGATTGTAGCTTTTGAAGCGGCGGTTGCTGGCGGTATCCCTATTATTAAAGCCTTGCGTGAAGGCTTAGGCGCTAATCGTGTTGAGTGGGTGGCTGGTATTATTAACGGCACCACTAACTTTATTCTGACAGAAATGCGTGAAAAAGGCCTCAACTTTGCCGATGTATTGGGTGAGGCACAGCGTTTAGGTTATGCCGAAGCTGACCCGACTTTTGACGTAGAGGGTATCGATGCCGCGCACAAATTGACCATTATGTCTGCCATCGCTTTTGGCATGCCAATGAAGTTTGAGCAAGCTTACACTGAAGGCATTACCAAATTAGAGCAGGTAGATATTAAGTACGCTGAAGAATTAGGCTACCGCGTGAAGTTGCTTGGTATTACTAAGCGCACGGATAATGGCGTTGAGTTACGCGTGCATCCGACTTTAATCCCAGAGAAGCGCTTGGTGGCTAACGTGAATGGCGCCATGAACGCGGTAGTAGTGAAGGGCGATGCAGTTGGTCCAACGCTATACTACGGTGCTGGTGCGGGTGCAGAGCCAACAGCAAGTGCTGTGGTGGCAGATTTGATGGATGTTGCACGTTTAATCGATGCAACGAGTGCACAACGTGTGCCTTACCTAGCGTTCCAGCCAGAGCAAGTGCAAGACTTGGCAATTTTACCTATTGATGAAGTACAAAGCGCTTATTACCTACGTTTACGCGCGAGCGACAAACCGGGTGTATTGGCTGATGTGACTAAAATCTTAGGTGACCGCAGTATCTCTATCGATGCCATGTTGCAAAAAGAGCCTGATGAGAACGAAACCGAAGCGGATATCGTGATTTTGACGCATATCACCGTTGAGAAAAACATGAATGCAGCGATTGTCGCTATCGAAGCCCTTGAGGCAATCACAGCTAAAGTCGTCCGCATTCGTATGGAAGAACTTGCAAAATAATGACTAAGCCGTCGTTTCACCGTAAACTGGGATGACGGACGTATGAGAGATTAAATGAAATACATATCAACACGCGGGCAATCGCCTGCTTTAAGTTTTAGCCAAATTTTATTGGGTGGTTTAGCGCCAGACGGCGGTTTGTATCTGCCAGAAACCTATCCGCAATTCACTGATGCTGATTTAACCGCGATGCGTGGTTTATCTTATGCAGACTTGGCGTTTGCCATCTTATCACGCTTTGTGGATGATATTCCTGCCGCTGACTTAAAAGCGATTATTGATAAAACTTACCGTGCTGATGTGTATGCATTTACCCGTACTGGGCAGAATGCTGCTGACATTACGCCAACCTTAAAGCTGCAAGATAACCTATATTTGCTCAGCCTTTCTAATGGCCCTACATTAGCGTTTAAAGACATGGCAATGCAGTTGCTGGGTAACTTGTTTGAGTACGTTTTAACCAAAGAAGGTAAGACTACCAATATCTTAGGTGCGACCTCTGGTGACACTGGCTCAGCGGCTGAATACGCGATGCGCGGTAAAAAAGGCATACGTGTATTTATGCTATCACCACATAAGAAAATGAGCCGCTTCCAAACTGCGCAGATGTTTAGCCTACAAGATGACAATATCTACAATATTGCAGTGAACGGTGTATTTGATGATTGTCAGGATATGGTGAAGGCTGTATCTAACGATGCTGCGTTTAAGTCTGAATATAAAATCGGTGCAGTAAACTCCATTAACTGGGGCCGTATCGTAGCGCAAGTGGTTTATTACTTTAAAGGCTACTTTGCCGTGACGCAAAATAACAGCCAAAAGGTTAGCTTCTCAGTACCGTCAGGTAACTTTGGTAACGTATGTGCCGGCCACATTGCACGCATGATGGGTTTGCCAGTTGATAAGCTGGTGGTTGCAACCAATGAGAACGATGTGTTAGACGAGTTCTTCAAAACTGGCGTATATAGCCCACGCGGTTCAGCTAACACCTACCATACCTCCAGCCCGTCTATGGACATCAGCAAGGCCTCTAACTTTGAGCGCTTTGTGTTTGACTTAGTTGGACGTGACAGCGATAAAACACGCGCACTTTGGGCTAAAGTGGATGCTGGTAACAGCTTTGATTTGAACGCGGACGGCTATTTTGCAAAAATCGCGGATTATGGTTTTGTATCTGGCAGTAGCAATCATGCGCACCGTATGCAAACCATCCGTGAAACTAAAGCTAAATACGATGTGGTAATTGATACGCACACTGCAGACGGCTTAAAAGTTGCATTAGAGCATTTAGATACAAACACACCAATGGTGGTGTTAGAGACTGCATTGCCAGCCAAATTTGAAGACGCTATCGTGGAAGCTTTAGGCCAAGCGCCGCAGCGCCCAGCTGCGTTGAATGGTATTGAGTCTTTACCACAAAAATTTACTGTAATGGATGCTAGTGCAGCAGACATCAAAACCTTTATCGCTAACAACACTTAAATAAATGGCCACATTCAGCATGTATGAATGTGGCTGCTTGTTTAATGGGCTAATGCCTTAAATCGCCGTGCGGCTGTGGGCAATAAAAGTAATAAATTTTTAATTGGGACAAACATGACGATAGCTTGGATGGTAAGTTAAGAATGAAACAATACATCGACTTAGTGCAGCACGTGCTCAACCATGGCAACAAAAAAGAAGACCGCACCGGCACCGGTACAGTTTCTGTATTTGGCTACCAAATGCGCTTTAATTTGGCGGAGGGCTTTCCCTTACTTACCACCAAAAAAGTACATTTAAAATCTATCATTCATGAGCTGCTGTGGTTTTTGCAAGGCAGCACCAATATTGCGTATTTAAAAGAAAATGGCGTACGTATCTGGGATGAGTGGGCTGATGAAAATGGCAACCTAGGCCCAGTGTATGGCTACCAATGGCGCAATTGGCCTAAACCTGACGGTACGCACATTGACCAGATTACGCAGGTGGTGAATGCAATTAAGACCAACCCAGATTCACGTCGCCTAATCGTTTCAGCATGGAACGTAGCAGATGTTGACCAGATGAAGTTGCCGCCTTGTCATGCTTTCTTTCAATTTTATGTAGCGCCGGCTGCGCCAGATGACACTGACCAACGCTCCAAACTCAGCTGCCAGCTTTATCAGCGCAGTGCCGATATCTTCCTTGGCGTGCCGTTTAATATTGCCTCCTATGCATTGCTTACTATGATGGTGGCACAGGTATGTAATTTAAGGTTAGGTGACTTTGTGCATACCCTAGGCGATGCGCACATTTATTCGAATCATTTTGAGCAAATGCACGAGCAGCTAAAGCGTGATCCGCGTCCATTGCCAACGATGCGTATCAACCCTGAAGTGAAGGATATCTTTGGTTTTAAATTTGAAGACTTCACATTGGAAGGCTATGACCCGCACCCTGCAATTAAAGGTCTGGTGGCTGTTTAATGACGCAATTATCAATTATTGTTGCGGTTGCGCATGATGGCGTTATCGGTGTCAACAACACCTTGCCTTGGCACCTGCCTGAGGATTTAAAGCGTTTTAGAGCCCTAACCATGGGACATCATATCATTATGGGCCGCAAGACCTACGATTCGCTTGGACGCCTATTGCCAGGTCGTACCACTGTGATAGTGACGCGTAATGAAAACTACAAAATAGAAGGTGCGCTGGTTGCTAATTCACTAGAAGCCGCCATCGCTTTATGTGAAAACGATGATGAAGTGTTCTTAATTGGCGGCGCAGAGCTGTATCAAGCCGGCCTTAAGCTCGCACATAAGCTGTATATCACTGAAATCGAACTAGACGTAGCGGGCGATGCATTTTTCCCCAAATTAGACTCTACCGAATGGCAAGAAACTGAACGTGAAGCACATACTTCTGAAAAAGGGTTGAACTTCAGTTATGCTACTTATATACGCAAGTAATCAGTTTATTAAGCACTATAGCTAGAGTTTTTTATTCCGATTAGTCGCTGCCTTTTGTGCACTTAATCAGGCTTTCCTTGCTGAATATTTTTCAGGCTAGAAACGGAGGGCATCACAGATGAAACCACAGCTTAGCCAAACCTTTGAAAACGCCTTATGTACTTATCTCAATACCACCTCTGAGCATACTATCCATGCACGCCAACTCCCAGAAAATCAACGAACAATAGATCAATTACCACGCAGGGTGGCGTATTGCTAGCTAGCGTGCCCTGCATGGGCTAAGCAAATGGTTATTAATAGAGAAGTTGAGGCTTATGAAGAAGTTGATATTTATAGCAATTTTTGCTGCAATTACTTATGCATGCATATATTCATGGGCACTGTTAAGAGTGCCGCAGTTTGTAACTGAATGTACTGCAAGCGCTAAAGATAAAGCTGTATTAGAAAACCCTCGTAAATTAAGCACAATTGAACAAGCTAAATTTGCATCTAAAACGTGGGCTTGTGTAAAGAATAAGCAGGGCTGGATAGAAAAGCTTTTTGTTGATCTACCGAAGTAACTTGCATGAGTATATTAAGTTAAGTAAACGTAAAAGGTTAACGTTGTGCATAGTCTCTAGATGGGGATGTTTTTTACGGTCATTCTTTGCAATGCAACAACAATGATGTACTGATGCGCCATGTGAACCATTTAAAGTGGGTGAGTTCACCATTAAGTGGGCTCACCCTGATAAAAGAAAAACTTGGGCTAGTAGCTTATTACTGCGCCACGCAATCTACGTAGTAAGTCGCTTTACCATCAACCACTTGTTTCACTAAGCCGTGTACATCAGTTTCAAAGCCTGGGAAGCGTTCATTAAACTCACGTGCGAATTTCAGGTAATTCACAATGATTTTGTTAAAGCGCTCGCCTGGAATCAATAACGGAATGCCTGGTGGGTAAGGTGTTAGCAACACTGCAGTAATGCGGCCTTCAAGTTCATCAATCGCTACGCGGTCAATCTTGCGATGTGCCATTTTTGCAAACGCATCGGTTGGCTTCATTGCCGGTACCATGTCTGACAGGTACATTTCTGTCGTTAAGCGTGCCACGTCGTTGGCTTTATATACACCGTGAATCTGTGCGCATAAATCGCGCAAGCCTAGGCGTTCGTAACGTGGGTTTTTCTGTACAAATTCAGGTAATACTTTCCATAATGGCTGGTTCTTGTCGTAATCGTCTTTGAACTGTTGTAACGCAGCTACCATGGTGTTCCAGCGGCCTTTGGTAATGCCGATGGTGAACATGATAAAGAACGAATATAAACCAGTTTTTTCAACAATCACGCCATGCTCAGCAAGATACTTGGTGACGATTGCAGCTGGAATTCCGAACTCATCTGAGAAATCTCCATGAATATCTAGGCCTGGGGTGATGATGGTGGCTTTGATTGGGTCTAGCATATTAAAGCCTTCTGCTAGGTTACCAAAGCCATGCCAGCCTTCGTTGGCTTTTAGCATCCATGCATCGCGCTCTTCAATACCTTCTTCTGAAAGGTCGTTTGGACCCCAAACCTTGAACCACCAGTCGGTACCCCATTCTTCATCCACTTTACGCATGGCGCGGCGGAAATCTAGGGCTTCCATGATAGATTCTTCTACCAATGCTGTGCCGCCTGGTGCTTCCATCATGGCCGCAGCAACGTCAATACTCGCCACAATTGAATACTGTGGGCTGGTAGAGGTATGCATGAGGTACGCTTCGTTGAATACGTCACGGTCCAGTTGGTTGTTTTCTGCATCTTGCACCAGAATCTGCGAGGCTTGTGACAAGCCTGCTAGCAGTTTGTGGGTTGATTGCGTTGAAAACACCATGGATTCTTTACAGCGCGGGCGATCTGCGCCAATTGCGTGGTAATCGCCATAGAAATCATGGAATGTAGCGTGTGGCAACCAAGCCTCGTCAAAGTGCAGGGTATCAATCTTGCCATCTAGCATCTCTTTGATTTCTTCTACGTTGTATAACACGCCGTCATAGGTAGATTGCGTGATAGTCAATACACGAGGTTTCACCGTTTTGTCGGTTGCAAACGGGTTGCGGTCAATTTTCTTCTGAATGTTTTCCCAAGCAAATTCGCTTTTTGGAATCGGGCCGATAATGCCGAAATGGTTACGCGTAGGCATCAGGAATACCGGGATTGCGCCTGTCATAATGATGGAGTGCAATACTGATTTATGGCAGTTACGGTCTACCACCACCACATCACCTGGCGCTACGGTAGAGTTCCACACCATTTTGTTGGATGTTGATGTACCGTTAGTCACAAAGTACAAGTGGTCGCAATTGTAAATACGCGCTGCATTACGCTCAGAAGCCGCTACCGGGCCAGTATGGTCAAGCAGTTGACCAAGTTCATCTACCGCGTTACATACGTCTGCACGCAGCATGTTCTCACCAAAGAACTGATGGAACATTTGTCCAACCGGTGATTTCAAGAATGCTACACCACCTGAGTGGCCAGGGCAGTGCCATGAGTAAGAGCCATCCGCCGCATAATGTGTCAGCGCTTTAAAGAATGGCGGTGGCAGGCTGTCTAAATAGGCTTTAGCTTCACGGATAATCAAACGTGCCACGAACTCTGGCGTATCTTCATTCATATGAATAAAGCCATGCAGCTCGCGTAGTACATCGTTAGGGATGTGGCGCGAGGTGCGTGTTTCACCGTGTAGGAAAATTGGGATTTCTTCGTTGCGGTGGCGTATTTCCGTTACAAACTTACGTAACTGCTCAATCGCCTCTGGTTTCTCTTCGATAAACTCTTCATCATCAATCGACAAAATGAACGCTGATGCACGGCTTTGCTGTTGTGCAAATGAAGTCAGGTCACCATAGCTGGTAACGCCCAGTACTTCTGTGCCTTCTTCTTCAATAGCTTTAGCCAGTACGCGAATACCTAAGCCGGATGAGTTCTCTGAGCGGAAGTCTTCATCGATGATAATGACAGGGAAACGAAATTTCATTCAAATGCCTTTAAATTTTATGGTGAGAGCGACTTTGCACACGTTTTTATTGTGGTGTAGTCGCTTACTCTTACATCTATCTTTGTAATACGCTTAGCTTCCGTCTGATCGATTAGATTACAACGGCCAAATACGGCTAAGGTTAGATTTTTGGTAAAGTCACGCCAACTTGACCTTGATACTTGCCGCCACGGTCTTTATAGCTGGTTTCGCAAATATCGTCTGCGTCTGCTTCAAAGAACAGCACTTGCGCGCAACCTTCATTTGCGTAAATCTTAGCTGGTAACGGTGTGGTATTGCTGAACTCTAGTGTGACATAGCCTTCCCACTCTGGTTCAAACGGGGTTACGTTTACGATAATGCCGCAGCGTGCGTAGGTTGATTTACCTAAGCACACGGTAAGCACGTTACGCGGGATACGGAAGTACTCCACTGTACGTGCCAGCGCAAATGAGTTTGGTGGAATAATGCAGTAGTCTGCGTTTACTTCAACAAATGAATTTGGATCAAAGTTTTTTGGATCAACAATAGTGCTGTTGAGGTTGGTAAACAACTTAAATTCTCTTGAGCAGCGAATGTCGTAGCCATAGCTAGAGGTGCCGTAAGACACCATGCGCTCGCCCGCCGCATTCATTTTGACTTGATTAGGCTCAAATGGCTCTATCATGCCGTGTTGTTCTGCCATACGGCGAATCCATTTGTCTGATTTAATGCTCATAAGTGTTTAAATTTATAGAGGTTTAAAGTGAATCGAATTATAAGGCCTAACCGCTGAATTACAATGAAAATTTATTAAGATTCAGCTGGAAAAAAGCCTCACACTTATTGAATAAGTTGTGAGGCTTCTTAAAGCGCTTTTATAGATGAAATTGCAGCTTAGTGCTTGTCGCCGCCTAATTCAATACTATAGCGCCAGAACTGATCTTCAGATTCAAAAATCACGCTAGACTCTTGTGGGTCACGGCTGCCAGCTGGGTACTGATGTACTGGTGATTTGTCAGCCATCCATGCTTTTACCACAGGGTCTACCAAGCGCCATTGTGCTTCAACTTCACTGATGTGAAGGTAAAGTGATGGGTCGCCTTCCATCAAATTAAGCATTAAAGATTCGTAAGAGTCGATAGTCTCATCACCTTGTTGGCGTTGTGGCGCATCGATGCTTAATGTGCGCGTTGCAATGTCTAAACCTGGAATCTTAGATTCGATTTCCATTTTGATACATTCACGTGGCTGAATGTTCAGTGTTAACCAGTTTTGATGTTGGCCTTCTACCAATTGCATCGGTGCTTTTTTGAAGCGGATAGAAATAGCGGTGTTGCCTTCGTGCATGCGTTTAGCAGTACGCACGTAGAATGGCACGCCTTTCCAGCGTGGATTATCAATGAACAGCTTTAATGCTGCATAAGTTTCTGTCACGCTTTCTGTTACGCCGTCACGTGCTAACTCTTCCAAGTAGCCAGTTACGTTCTCACCATGACCGTCACCGGCTTGTACGCGGCCAGCTTTGTATTGTGCGCGGAAGGCGTGCTTGTTTAGCTCGCTCACAGGAATTGGGCGAATAGACTCTAGCAGCTTGATTTTTTCAGCACGAATGCTCTCTGGGCTAAGGTCTGATGGTTTTTCCATCGCAACTAGTGCTAGTGTTTGTAGCAAGTGGCTTTGTACCATGTCGCGTAGTGCACCTGTTGCATCGTAGAATGTGGTGCGGTCGCCAACGCCTAAAGTTTCATTGTTGGTGATTTGTACGTGATCGATGTGCTCGTTGTTCCATAATGGCTCGAACATTGCATTGGCAAAGCGTGTCAGCATTACGTTTTGTAAAGCAGATTTACCTAAGTAGTGGTCAATACGGTAGATTTGGCTTTCTTTTAGGTATTTGGTCAGTTCAGCTTGCAGTGCTTGTGCGCTTGGCAAGTCTGTACCAAATGGTTTCTCAATCAACACACGGCGCCAGTATTTGCTCTCGTCAACCAAGCCAAGCTCTGCCAGTTGCGCAACAATCGGTGCAAAGTCAGTAGGGCGTACTGATAAGAAGTAAGCTAGGTTTTGTGGATATACAGACTCATCTGCCAATCTTTCGCGCAGTTTGTTCATTGCATTCGGGTCAGTTGGCGGGTTTGAGTGATAGTGGTTACGTGCGATAAAACGCTCGAACACTTTTTGGTCGTAACCGTTTTTGAATTTGGCATCCAACATACCTTTAACATCGGCTTGCCAGTCTTCGCGACTTACTTCACCGCGGCCAACTGAAAGAATCACCATGTGTTCCGGTAGGCGACCAGCTGCATCTAGGCGAAACAAACCAGGCATTAATTTGATGCGAGATAAGTTACCACTCGCGCCAAACAGCACCAAGGTACAAGGATCTATTTTTTTTGCCATTATTTCAAACTTTCTTAAATAGGTTTTTGTAAATACTGCGGCTATTTTACATTCGCTAGATTGATTCATAATTTCGCAACTTTATGAATCACTCAGGTTAAAATAGCGCCTTTAAATGAATTAACGTAATTATACCGAAAAAGGCAGCACTGTTTTATGCAAACCACACAAACACTTGAAGTTAAATCTCTTACTTTGGCTAATAATCAGCATACACGTTGGTACCGGTTTAATTCGCAAGATGAAATCAATCAGGCGACATTAAAACGTATTCTGCAGGCTGCAGATGAGGCGATTCAAAAACACGGTAGCTTTTTAATTGTGCTAGCTGGTGGCAGTACGCCAAAAAGCGTGTATCAGTTACTTGCTAAAGAAAACGCAGACTGGGCTAATTGGCACGTTTACCATAATGATGACCGCTGTTTGCCTGTGGACCACGTAGAGCGTAATAGCAAAATGGCGCGTGATGCTTGGTTAAACCATGTGGCGATTCCGCAAAATCAGATTCATGATATCCCTGCGGAGTTGGGCAATGTTGAAGGTGCAAAAGCCTATGCGCAAACTTTGGCTGGCGTTCGTACGTTTGACTTAGTAATTTTAGGCTTGGGTGAAGATGGCCACACTGCTAGCTTGTTCCCGAATCAGGCGGTTGATAATAGTGCGGATGCTGTGCCTGTGTTTAACTCACCTAAACCACCTGCTGAGCGCGTGACCATTAGCCAAAACCGTCTTGATAATACACATGGTGTGATTTTTCTGGTGACCGGTGCAGGTAAGCAAGATGCAGTGAATAACTGGTTAAATGGCGTTGCAATTCCAGCAACCTTGATTGCGCCAGCTTGCGGTGTTGATGTGTACAGTTTTGGCGTTGAGTTTTAATTCAAGCTATCTAAATGTACCTGAAATAATTGAAGGCTAAAGTAATTGAAGGATGGCGCACGAGGTCATCGCGCGCCATCCTTCAAATCTAGATTCAAAACATCAAAACACTTTAAGCAGTCACTTAAAGTGTTTTTTTTAGTTTAATTTAGGTGTTTTGGATTACGATGTTAGGGAATTTTCCGCTGTGATCCAAGCTTGCGTTGGCAATCTTAATCGCTGCCTTGCGTGCAATTTCTTTGTAGATATTGGCTACTTTAGAATCTGGATTTGCAATCACAGTTGGCTTGCCGCTATCAGCTTGCATGCGGATATTAATATCCAGCGGTAATGCGCCTAATAAATCTACGTTGTAGTCTTTTGCCATCAACTCACCACCACCAGCACCGAAGATATGCTCTTCGTGACCACAGTTAGAGCAGATGTGCGTGCTCATGTTTTCAACAATGCCTAAAATAGGGATGCTGACTTTCTCAAACATTTTAAGACCCTTACGTGCGTCTAGCAGCGCAATATCTTGCGGTGTGGTAACGATGATTGCGCCAGTGACAGGAATTTTTTGTGACAATGTCAGTTGAATGTCGCCAGTGCCTGGCGGTAGGTCAATCACTAGGTAATCTAGGTCGCGCCATTTAGTATCACGTAATAGCTGCTCTAACGCGCCTGTCACCATTGGGCCGCGCCATACCATTGGGGTGTCCGTGTCGATTAAAAAGCCGATAGACATTGCCTGTATGCCGTGTGCTTCCATTGGTTCCATGCTTTTGCCGTCTAGGCTTTCTGGTCGGCCGCTAATGCCTAACATTTGCGGTTGGCTTGGGCCGTAGATATCTGCATCTAGCAAGCCTACGCTTGCGCCTTCTGCCGCCAGTGCTAACGCTAAGTTAACAGATGTGGTTGATTTACCCACGCCGCCTTTACCTGAAGCTACCGCAATAATGTTTTTAACGTTTGGCAACAAGCTCACGCCTTGTTGCGCTTTATGCGCGACGATTTTACTGCTGACATTCACTGTAACTCGGCCTATGCCTTCAATGCCCAATAAGGCTTGTGCTACGTGGTTTTGTATGTCTGCCATGACAGATTTTGCTGGGTAGCCTAATACGATATCTAAACTGACATCATTGCCATCTACCTTGATGTTTCTTGCTGATTTACCGCTCACAAAGTCTTTGCCCGTGTTAGGGTCTATACATAGTTTTAAGGTGCTTTGAATGAGTAGTTCTGAAATTGCCATGTCGTGAATTCCTGATTTAATATTGGCCTGATTTATATTGGATAGTGCTACAAGTGTTTATAACTTGAGTAAATTAATGGGTTATTTTAACTGATTGTGGTGTTGCCTTGTATGTTTTGCATCAAACTTTTGCGTAAACAGCACACCATTATTGGTTAATTTGATATGCATTCCTAAAAACAGTAATCATTGCTGTGTGAACGATGCCGCATTTGTTAGAATGTGGTTTTTAGCTCAATAGATTCATTTATCTCATGGCAACAGCAAATAATCCTCGTAAAATTCTTGTTACTTCAGCACTGCCTTATGCTAACGGCAGTATTCATTTAGGCCACTTAGTAGAGTATATCCAAACTGATATTTGGGTACGTTTTCATAAAATGCAAGGTCATCATGTGCATTATGTATGTGCAGATGACACACACGGTACGCCTATCATGCTACGTGCTGAAAAAGAAGGCATTACCCCTGAAACATTGATTGCCAATGTACACAAAGAACATTCTGCAGACTTTTCAGAGTTCCTAGTGCAGTTTGATAACTACTACTCTACCAATGCGCCTGAGAACAAAGAGCTCTCACAAAGTATTTATAAAAAACTAAAAGCAGCGGGCAAGATTTCAACTAAAACTATCGAACAGTTTTATGACCCAGTCAAAAACATGTTCTTGCCAGATCGCTTTATTAAAGGTGAGTGCCCTAAGTGCCATGCTAAAGATCAATACGGTGATAGCTGTGAAGTGTGCGGTGCAACGTATAACCCGACCGAGCTGATTAATGCCTATTCTGCTGTGTCTGGTGCGGCACCAGTGCGTAAAGAGACCGAGCATTATTTCTTTAAACTATCTGAATGCGAGCAGTTTTTAAAAAATTGGACACGCTCTGGCACATTGCAAGGTGAAGCTGCTAACAAGATGGGTGAGTGGTTTGAAAATGGTCTGAACGATTGGGATATTTCACGCGATGCGCCTTATTTTGGCTTTGAAATCCCTGATGCGCCAGGTAAGTATTTTTATGTGTGGTTAGACGCGCCAATTGGTTACATGGCTAGCTTTAAAAAGCTGTGTGCAGAAAATCAAAAGTCTGGGTTGGATTTTGATGAGTACTGGGCCAAAGATAGCAAGACTGAGCTTTATCACTTTATCGGCAAAGATATTTTATATTTCCACGCTTTATTTTGGCCAGCTACGTTAGAGTTCTCTGGGCATCGTAAACCTACCCAAATTTTTGCGCATGGTTTCTTAACCGTAAACGGCGAAAAAATGAGTAAGTCACGCGGTACGTTTATTACTGCGCGCAGCTATTTAGACCATATTAAGAATCCAGAGTATTTGCGCTATTACTATGCGGCTAAATTAAACAGCACAATGGAAGACATCGACCTTAATCTAGAAGACTTTGTGGCACGTGTGAATAGTGATTTGGTGGGTAAATACATCAATATCGCCAGCAGAACCGCTGGTTTTATTAATAAGCGTTTTGAAGGGCAATTAAATCCATCTGCTAATAATGCTGTGGTAGCAGAAATCAAAGCATCAGCCGATGCGATTGCCGAGAGTTATGCCGAGCGTGAGTATGGTAAAGCGTTGCGTGAAATCATGCGTTTAGCAGACGTTGCCAATGGCTTTGTGGCTGAAAAAGCGCCATGGGTGCTGGCAAAGCAAGAAGGTCAGGATGCAGTTTTACAAGAGGTATGTTCAGATGCTTTGGAAATGTTCCGTTTATTAACACTGTACTTGAAACCAGTGTTACCAAAACTGGCTGGTGAGATTGAGCAGTTCTTGAATATTGCGCCACTAAGCTGGAATGCTGTGGCTACATCCTTATCGCCGCAACATCATATTAATGCTTATGAGCATTTGATCACTCGTGTTGAAGGTAAGCAAATTGAAGCGATGACCGAGGCGAATAAAGAGAACTTACAAGCAACGCCAACACCAGCGCCGCATTCTCAACAGCGCCATGCTGAGCATCAGCAAGCCGCTAGTGCAGATGCAGCAGAAGCTGAGTATATTAGTATAGATGACTTCACTAAGGTGGATTTGCGTATTGCCAAAATCGTGAACGCAGAACATGTAGAGGGCGCCGAGAAGTTGCTTAAGCTTAGTCTCGATATTGGTGAGGATAAACCACGTCAAGTGTTTGCTGGTATTAAATCCGCTTATGACCCTGCTAGTTTGGTGGGGCGTCTGACAGTGATGGTGGCTAATTTGGCGCCACGTAAAATGAAGTTTGGCATGAGTGAGGGCATGGTGCTGGCAGCTAGTGATGAGCGCGGTGGCCCATACATATTAAGTCCGGATAGCGGCGCGCAAGCTGGCATGCGTGTTAAATAAGATTTATTAAACTTATTTTCTTGTAAGTAATCTACAGGAAAGTTGGAATAATCTGATTGTTTTAAATTAAAGTTTAGGCTTGTGTAGTGAGAATCGTACAAGTTTATCTAACTTAAGAAAGGGTCTTAAATGAAATATATTAATGCTACGTTGTTGGCAATGTTACTGCTCTCAGGGCAATCTATGGCTGCAGATAGCAATGCTAAAACGGCCATTGGCGGCGGCTTAGGCGCTGCTGCAGGTACTGCTATTGGCAGCGTGGTTGGTGGTAGTACGGGTGAGATTGTTGGCGGCGCTGTTGGCGGCGGTCTTGGTGGTGCAGTAACCACTAAAGGTAAAGGCCAGGCTGGTGCAGTAATTGGTGGCGCAGCAGGTGGTGCAGGTGGTGCTTATGTCGGCCGCCAAGTGAGTGGTAGCACGGCTGGTGCTGTAGTGGGCGCTGCTGCTGGCGGTGCAGGTGGTGCGGTTGTAGGTAAAGTGATTGATGAACCTGCGCCTAGAACCGGTGGTGGTGATTACAAACGTAAGCACAAACATGGCAAGGGTCACTACAAACATAGACATCAAGGCCATGATGACTAATTAATTAGGTCAGATAGTATAATAAAAAAGCCGCGATTAGCGGCTTTTCTATTATCGATTGAACACTACTCTTTTTTGTCAGCAGTAGCTTTTTTATCGGTTTTTGTGGATTTCTTTGCCTTGCTCTCTGTTTTTGTATCTGTAGTTTTTGTATCTTTTTTCTCAGTTGCTTTTTTATCAGCCTTCGCTGGTTTCTCTTCTTTTGCAGGCTTGGTTTCTTTTGCGTCAGCAGTTTTGCCTGAAGTAGCAGCTTTATCTGTACCTACTGCTTGGGCCTCTTTTGCCGCTTTGGGCTCTTTAGCTGGTTTGTCAGCTTTAGTCGCTTTTTTCTCAGTTGTTGCTTTTACTTCTTTCGTATCGGTAGTTTTGCCTGCGGCAGCTGCCTTCTCTGTACCAACTGCTTTAGGGGCTTTGGCTGGCTTGCTGTCATTTGCTTTAGCGTCTACTACAGCTGCTGATTTTCCGCTGATTGACACATCTTTACGCACGCTTTGCAGGGTGGCTGCGCCAACGCCATCTACTTTTTCGAGATCATCTACTGATTTGAAATTACCATTCTTTTTGCGGTAATCAATAATTGCTTGTGCTTTTACTGGGCCAATACCGTTGAGGGATTCCAATTCAGCTTGGGTTGCGGTGTTGATGTTCACCGCGGCTAGCGCACTGATACTAAAGCTTAAGAAAACAAATAATGCTAGTAACATTTTTTTCATTTTAATTCTCCGTTAGGTTCTCAGACTATTCGTTAATATTGTTTTAAAAACTAAACAATGCGATGCCCATCATAGCTTAAACAGTTAATATCAAACAAGCTCGATACAACGATAGATTAAGATACGCACTCAGCATGAATCGCTTCTAATGCTTTTAGCGGATTCGCTGCCTGCGTGATAGGTCGGCCTATCACTAGATAGCTAGATCCCATGTTTAGTGCATCTGCAGGAGTGACAACGCGCGACTGATCATCTTTGTTGACATTGGCAGGGCGAATGCCTGGGGTTACCAAACAAAAGTCTTGGCCTAATTTAGCGCGCAATATTTCGGCTTCTAATGCTGAACAAACCACACCATCCAGACCAGCTTGTTTAGTGAGCGTTGCCAGGTTCAGTACATGGGTGGCGATATCTGTTTGGATGCCAATTTGATTTAAGGTTTGCTGGTTCATGCTGGTCAGCACAGTGACCGCAATCAGTAGAGGCTTGGTGGTGCTAGAGTCAACCGCTTGCTTTGCTGCCTGCATCATCTCTGTGCCGCCACTTGCGTGCACATTGAGCATCCAAATGCCGAGGTTACTCGCTGCGGAACAAGCTTTAGCAACGGTGTTAGGGATGTCGTGGAATTTTAAATCTAAAAATACACCAAAATTCGAGCGCGCTAGGGTTTCAACAAATTGTGGGCCTGCACTGGTGAATAGCTCTTTACCTACTTTTAGGCGGCAAAGGGCAGGGTCTAGCTGCGCTACTAGTTTTAGCGCGCTTGCGCTGTCAGCATAATCGAGTGCAACAATGATTTTTGGGTCAACTTGTTGAGTGGTTTGTAATGAAGTAGTCATAGTATGTATCGTTTAATTAAACAGCGGTAGGTTCTGATGGGAGTGCTTCCCATGCGTTACAAGCTGGGCATTGCCAGTGGTGGTATTTAGCTTTAAAGCCGCATTGTTCACAATGGTAGGCAGTTTTGTTACCAATTGCATGACGCACCGCCTGCTGCATCAGTTGTGTGTCTTGTAAGTTGCTTTGTTTGGGTTGATTAGTTTCTACAATGGCACGTGCCTGTAGTAACAAGTCTAGCGTGTTTAAGCTAGGTTTTTTAATCAGTTCTGTGCGTGCCAGTTTAGCCGCGCTTTCTGCGCCTTCTTCTGCTAAGGTTGCCTCATAGAGTACATTGAGCAATGAGTTTAGCTGGTAGGTTTGTAAATATGTATTGAGTAAGGCAAGCCCCTCAGCGGTTGCATTTAAACTGCGGTAACTGGCGAGTAACTTAGGGGCGATTAAGCCTAGGTATTCAGGTTTTTGAAACTCTACGCGCTTCCAAGTAGAGATAGCGGCTTTGTGTTCACCAGACTCTGCTTCTAAGTCGCCAAGTAATACATTGGCACGTACGCAGTTTTTATTGGCGCTGAGCGCTAGGTCTAACTCAAACCTTGCACTATGAGTATCGTTTGCAAGTTTAGATTTAACCGCCATTTCGCAATAGTAGTGTGAGATTTCAACACGGAACGGCACACCTGAAAGGCGCTCCAACTCGGTAGCTGCTTTAATTGCACGTTCCCATTCACGTTCACGTACATAGATTTCAAGTAATGCACGTAGTGCCGGTTGACGATAGCGGTCATCATCTAAAGTCTCAAATAGTTCTTCAGCTCGGTCAAATAGGCCTGCTTTTAGATAGTCCTGCGCAAGCTCTGCGGTAACGGCAAGTTTTTGTTGTGGTTCTAGTTCTTTTTTTGTAAGTAAGTTCAGGTGTAAGTGAATGGCGCGATCCACCTCACCGCGTCTTCTAAATAGGCTACCTAGTGCAAAATGTAGCTCGAGCGAGTCTGTATTGGCTTGTACTGCCTCTGAAAAAGCTTCAATCGCTTTGTCATGCTGATTGGTGATCAGGAAGTTCAGGCCTTTAAAATATGCGGCAGGCAGGGCGGTTGATTCAGCCAGAAGCTGCTTAAGGTCAACTCGTGCGGCTATCCAGCCCAAGCTAAAGAATAAAGGTAATGCCAATAGCCACCAGAACTCAAATTCCATTTTATTCTACTTTATTAATTGATTAAGGTTGTGCGCTTAGGTGCTGAGTGTGTGCAAAGTTATGGTAATACGTTACTTAACCTGACTAAGGTAGATAACCCAAGCTTGTTATCATTTTACCTTATTTGACTATGGCATTATAAGAAATGGCATCATAAAAAAAACGGCAACCAGATGGTTGCCGTTTAGACTGGAACTTAAAAGCAAATGCTAGCTTAAATCCACACGTTCACGTAGTTCTTTACCCGCTTTAAAGTGAGGTACATGTTTCTCAGGTACCTCAACCTTGCTGCCGGTTTTTGGGTTGCGACCCAAACGCGGTGGACGGTAGTTCAAGCTAAAGCTGCCAAAGCCTCTTATTTCAATGCGTTCGCCTGTCGCCAGGTTATCAGACATCGCGTCCAATATTGCCTTCACTGAAAGCTCTGCATCTTTCATCACTAATTGCGGAAAACGTTCTGCAAGAAGTGTGATTAGCTCAGATTTTGTCATGCTTATATGCCTTTTTTTCTTGATACTAAATAACGGGCTAATTATTTCTTGCTGTCTAACTTGGCTTTTAATAGCGCACCAAGGTTAGTTGTACCAGCAGCCGCGCCATCATCTGGCAATTGAGCAGGTTCTTTTGATTTAGCAGATTTAGCTTTAGGTTTAGCATCTGATTTTTCTTCAGAAGTAGCACCTGAAGGATCAGCAGTTAATTGTTTTACGCCTAAAGAAATGCGCTCTTTTTCAACGTCAATAGCTAAGATCACAGCTTGTAATTCGTCACCTTTTTTGAAGTTACGAATTGCTTCTTCACCTGATTGTGCCCATGACAAATCAGATAAGTGAACTAAACCATCAATGCCGCCTGGCAAACCAATGAACACACCGAAGTCTGTGATTGATTTGATTTGGCCTGAAACTTTGTCGCCTTTAGCGTGAGTTGCAGAGAAATCATCCCAAGGGTTAGCTTGGCATTGTTTCATACCTAATGATAAACGACGACGTGCTTCGTCGATTTCAAGAATCATTACTTCAACTTCGTCGCCTAATTGAGCGATTTTGCCTGGGTGAATGTTTTTGTTTGTCCAGTCCATTTCTGAAACGTGAACTAAACCTTCGATACCTGGTTCGATTTCAACGAAAGCACCGTAGTCAGTCAAGTTAGACACTTTACCGAACAAGCGTGTGCTTACTGGGTAACGGCGTGTTAATGCAACCCATGGGTCGTCGCCCAATTGTTTGATACCCAATGAAACGCGGTTTTTCTCTTGATCGAATTTCAATACTTTAGCTTCAACTTCTTCACCCACTGTTAATACTTCTGATGGGTGTTTTACACGACGCCATGCTAAGTCAGTAATGTGTAGCAAGCCATCGATGCCACCTAAGTCTACGAACGCGCCGTAGTCAGTAATATTTTTAACGATACCTTTAACAACAGCACCTTCAGCCAATGTACCTAGTAAAGCTTCGCGGTCAGCACCAGCAGAAACTTCCATTACAGCACGGCGTGAAACAACGATGTTGTTACGTTTACGGTCTAGTTTGATCACTTTCAAATCACATTCTTTGTTTTCGAATGGAGTAGTGTCTTTTACTGGACGTACGTCAACCAATGAACCTGGCAAGAATGCCATGATGCCGTTTACAGATACGCGTAAACCGCCTTTAACTTTACCGCTTACGAAACCTTTAATGATGCGGCCTTCGTTCATTGCATCTTCTAGGTCTAACCATGTTTCCATGCGTTTAGCTTTTTCGCGTGAAAGTACAGTTGAACCGAAGCCGTCTTCTAGCTTCTCAATTGCTACTTTAACAAAGTCGCCCACTTGAACTTCAAGTTCGCCTTGAGCGTTACGGAATTCGTCAGCGTTGATTACGCTTTCAGATTTAAGACCTGCGTTAACGATCACATGATCATTATCAACAGAAACAACTTCAGCAGTGATCACTTCGCCAGAACGCATTTCTTGGCGAGCTAAGCTTTCTTCAAAAAGCGCAGCAAAGGATTCCATAGATGAAGCAGTAGAATTAGAAGTAGAAGCCATTAAATAAAATTACCTAAAATATCCCACCTAGCAGTGGGGTAGTTAAAAAGCTACGCATCGGTGATGATGCGTAGGACGATACCAAGCTTATGCAGCCCAAAGATGGAATTATAACTAAAACATTGAAAAATAAAAGACTATTAATGAATTTTTACTAATATTTTTCATACTTTTTTCGTATAAAAAAAGTTTTTAAGCACTATTTTTGGTGAAATCAATAGCTTGCAATGTAATCTTGATTTTATTTCGAAATGTTCGTCGTTTTAATTTTCAGTTATACAGCCTAAGGCCTTACTTTATAGATGAGTGTTAGCTTAGCTGTTGCAATTTTCAAAAGCATCTAGCACGGTGTTTACTGCGTCTACGATACTTAAGTTGTCAGTTTCGAGCAGGACGGCATGTTCTGCCATCACTAACGGCGCACTCGCACGTCCTTTGTCTCTAGCATCGCGCTCTTGCAGGTCTTGCAAGATATTTTCATAGTTTGCAGCTTGGTTTTTGCCTAATAGCTGCTTGTAGCGGCGTTCTGCTCTAATTTCAGTTGATGCAGTAAGAAAGATTTTGAGTGGGGCGGATGGGAAAATGACCGTACCCATGTCACGGCCATCGGCAACCAAGCCCGGGGCCTGCAGAAAGCTGTGCTGCAAATCTACCAAAGCCGCCCTCACTGGCGCATGCACAGCAACTTGTGATGCGCCTTTACCCATGAGCTCGGTACGAATCTCATTGGAGATATCTTGCCCATTTAACAACACTTGGTCATGTATGAATCTGATTTGTAATGACTTTGCGCATTCTGCTACTGCGTCAGCGTCATCCCAGGCGATGTTGTTTTGATGTGCCGCGAATGCAACAACGCGATACAGTGCACCAGAGTCCAGATAGGCAAAGCCTAGTTTGTCGGCAACCAATTGTGCTACGGTACCTTTACCAGAAGCAGAAGGGCCATCAATGGCAATGACAGGTATTGGATGTTCTTGCTTATTGTTCATTTATAAAGTTTATCGTAGTGTTAATAACAATGTAGCAGCAGGGGGCCAGTATGAGGCTATGACACCAGTTTTTTAAACTCAGTGAAATAGTTAGGGAATGTTTTAGCTACACAATTAGGGTCATTAATAATGATAGGCACACCGCCTAGACTAACCAGTGAAAAACACATAGCCATGCGGTGATCGTCGTAGGTGTCAATGACTGCGTTCGGTATTAAGGCTGCCGGCGGTGTAATGGTGATGTAGTCCGCACCTTCTTCTACAATCGCGCCTACCTTGCGTAGCTCAGTTGCCATAGCCGCAATGCGGTCAGTTTCCTTGACGCGCCAGCTTGCGATGTTGCGCAAAGTGCTGGTGCCTTTTGCAAATAAGGCCACAATTGCGAGTGTCATCGCTGCATCCGGAATGTGGTTGCAATCAATATCTATGGTGTTGATATTGGCTGCTTTAGTTGCGGTGATATGGTTATCGCCATAGCTGATATTGCCGCCCATCAGCGATAGTGCATCTGCGAAACGTACGTCACCTTGAATACTGTCTTTGCCTAGACCCGCAACCGTGATATTGCCTGCAATAGCACCGGCAGCCAAGAAGTATGAGGCACTGGAGGCATCGCCTTCTACAAAAATTTCTCGTGGGGCAATATAGTTGCTGTTGGCTGGAATAGTGAAGCTTTGCCAGCCGTTACGTACTACTTGCACGCCAAATTTTGCCATTAGATTGAGGGTAATTTCAATATATGGCTTGGATATTAATTCACCAACCACTTCAATCGTGGCTTGCTGTTTGGTTAATGGCAGTGCCATCAGCAGTGCGGTAAGGAACTGACTAGAAACATCACCGCGAATTTTAATCGGTTTGGATAAATCTACTTGAGGTGCAGCAATTTTTAGCGGTGGAAAGCCATCGTTACCTAAATATTGAATATCAGCACCGGCCTGCTTTAACGCATCGACCAAATCGCCAATCGGACGCTCATGCATGCGAGCAACCCCAGACAGTTGGTAGTTGCCGCCAGCCAAGGCTAAGGCAGCGGTAAGCGGTCTGAACGCTGTACCTGCATTACCTAAAAACAAATCAGCTTCCTTATTAGGGAAGTTGCCACCGCAGCCTGTGACACGCCAAGCGTTTTCAGCAAAGTTCTCTAACTGTACGCCTAAGGTTGCTAGCGCCTCCAGCATGCGGGAGGTGTCGTCTGACGCCAATACATCACGTATTTCTGTTGTGCCATTGGCGAGTGCTGCCAGCAGCAGTGTGCGATTGGAAATGCTTTTTGAGCCGGGTAGGGTAAGCGTGCCTTGTGCCTGATGGCCTGCGGCCAGTGTGAGTTGTTCCATAATTAATTCTTTATTGTTGGTTATTGCTCTTTAAGCTTTGCCCAGTTGTTACGCGCTGTACTGGCACGCTCGAATAGCGCATGCAAAGCATCGCCGTCACTGAGTTCCAGCATTTGTTTTAATCGCGACAGTTCATCTTGGTATGCCGTAATTTCACTCAATAGTGCAGTTCTATTGGCTAGGCTAATATCGCGCCACATTTCAGGGTGGCTGCCTGCAATACGGGTAAAGTCTCTAAAGCCACTGGCGGCAAAACCAAACAGTTGTTCTGCGTTGTTGCGCGATGCGATGTCATCTACCAGCGCAAAGGCCAGTAAATGAGGCAGATGGCTGACTGCGGCAAAAATACTGTCGTGCGTTGCTGCTGGCATTTCGGTGACGTTTGCGCCGCAATGTTGCCATAACTCACGCACACGTTGAACTGCATCAGCATTGGTTGTATCGGTTGGCGTTAGCACCACATTTTTATTGCGGTACAAGTCTGTAGTGGCCGCAGTCACGCCACTTTTTTCAGCGCCTGCAATTGGGTGGCCGCCCACAAACTGATTAAATTGCTCGCCTAATATTTCTTGTGCACAGGCAAGTACATCACTTTTAGTGCTGCCTGCATCTGTAATTACAGTGTTTGATGTTAAAACTGGTTTGATGGCATTAAGTATGCTGGCTGTTTGCGCTACTGGCGCGGCAATCAGCACAATGTCGGCATTGTGCACTGCTTGGCTGGCGTCGCTACAGGCAACGTCTATCACCCCTAAATCCAATGCGGACTGTAAACTTTCAGTGGAGCGACCCACCCCTATAATTTGTGCCGCACTCCCTGCTTTTTTTAAAGCGAGTGCAACCGAGCCACCAATCAGGCCCACACCAAAGATAACGATTTTTTTCAATTTTTTAAGATAATTTACAACAATCAATAATCGCAATTGTAGCATTGTTGTAATTGCCAAAAATCATGGTGCTATTTTTTGTTTTTGTTACTGCTGAAAAATAAGTTTGAATCACTAAAATTGCCCCATTATTTTTTTGTAGCATTATTTAAATATCTCAGTGATAATTGGTACAAATATTCTGCACAAAGTAAATAATAATGAGAATTTGGCAGCTAATAATATTTATTCAAATTGTAGTACTCTTGCATCCACCAGCGCTTGCTGCGAGCGTTGATGCTAATGTTGGCTCAAGAGTCGCAGTCATTTCTTCCTCATCATTTAACCCCGGTGTCATTAGTGCCAATACGTTGCGCGCTATTTTTGTGATGAACCAAACCAAGTGGAGTGATGGCACTCCCGTAAAAGTCTATGTTTTCTCAGATTCAAATCCCACACATGAAGTTTTTAGCAAAGAAGTGTTGAGATTTTTCCCACGTCAGCTCAGGCGTGCTTGGGACAGGCAGGTATTCGCAGGCTTAGGGCAATATCCTGAGCAAGTATCATCTGCACAAGAGATGCTCGCGAAAGTGAAAGCTACGCCTGGTAGCGTAGGTTATCTATTGTTGCAAGAGGTGAATCAAGATGTACGTATACTTCAAATATCACAATAGACTTAGATTTAATCAACCTCGCCTCAAGCAATTGTTTGCGAGATGGGTGCTGGCGCTCTCTGTATTTACGTGCAATGCAGCTTACGCGGTTGATATGCTGGATGGCAAGCTACAACTGCATGGGTTTATTACACAAGGGATGGTGAATACCACCGGTAACAACTTCTTGGGTAAAAGCCGCGATGATATTAGTTATGATTTTCGTGAGGTTGGCTTAAATGCTACTTATCGTGCGTTACCTCAATTACAGTTCTCAACACAATTAATTTCTCGTAAGGCTGGTGAGAATGACAATGGGGAGCTACGAGTTGGGCATGCCTTTGTTGACTGGACTGCAGCTTCCGGTGATTGGGGTAGCTCTGGTGTGCGATTTGGTAGAGTCAGGGTGCCTTATGGTCTTTATGCTGAAACTGGTGATGTTGCATTTACCCGTGATTCAGCTATTTTGCCGCAACCTATTTATTTTGATGTGACGCGTCGGTTACAAAAGTCAGCCGATGGTTTATCGCTTTATCATAACGCGGTTTCTGACTACGGTAATTTTGGCATCAAATATTACTTGGGCTACCCACAGGCAGACGGCAAATCGACAGAGGCTACGTTTTTAGGCAGGGACATGCCCGGTCGGTTAGACTCTAAATTGACGCAGTTGGTGAACTTCTCATTTGATAGTAATAACGGTCAGTGGCGGCTTGGATTTACAGCAGCCAACGTCAAGTTAGAATACGACAGAAAAGCCACTGATTTCTTATCTAGTGGTGATATTAGCTTAGTGCCTTACCTGTTGTCAGCACAATATAATGCTGAGAAATGGAGCCTAACCGCCGAGTACTTACTTGAATTTCTTGAGTTTAAAGGGTTTGGCCCACTCATGGATAGTAAAACAAGCGCAGATGGCTTTTATGTGCAGGCAGCCTACCGTCCGGCATCCAAGTGGGAAGTTTTTACCCGCTATGATGCTTTTTATAGAGACCGTTCAGATCGTCATGGTAAGGAGTGGCAAGCAACGACAGGGCTTCCGGCCTTTATGCTCTATAGTAAAGACTGGTCTGCTGGCGTGCGCTATGACGTGAACGAAAGTTTTAGCTTACGTGCCGAAGCACATCGTATCAATGGTGCTGGCTGGCTATCACCGCTGGAAAACTCAAATCCTGCCGCACTAGAAAAAGACTGGGATATGTTGATATTGCTTGCTTCTTATCGCTTCTAAGTGCTTGGGCTAAATCAAACATGTTATTCCTGAGCAAAATACCAGAAGTTTTTGTGAGCCTGAAATGGAAAATCATGACCTTGTTAGGTCTGGTTTTCGTGACGCTGACCTTATTATTAATCAGTTGGGCTTATTTAAGCCAAGCAGAACGTTTGAAGCATGAACGTGATGTTGTGCATGCGCGCTACCTAGTACAGTTTAAGGCGATGCTGGCAGATTTTTCGTTAAAAACTTCACAGGTTTCTTCATTAGTGGCAACCATGGTGAGTGTGGATGCTACGCTGGCAACAAAGGGCACTACTAATTCAAAATGGCTGGGGCCTCGAGTGAGCTCGGCGTTGGCTTCGTTGCAATTAGATTATGGCTTAGAGTCAATCCGCATTTACGATCAACACCAGCACATGCTGGCTGAGTGGGCTGGGTTGCGGCAGCAAAATGCCTTGGAAGCACAGCAGGTTGCCGAGGCGATTCGGCAAGAGTCTAGCCTCACATGGATAGATTGTACTGAAGTTTGTTTGCAGTATGCTACAACGCCTATGCTTGCCAATGGCAAGGTGAGCGGTGCGGTTGTAGTCGCATCCTCCATGGCGGATCTAATCTTATCGTTTAATCGCTTTTCTGGCGCGGATGTTGGCTTTGTACTAAAAAGTGAAGCCAATCATTACCAAAATGCCTTGCCTAAGCTAGGTTTGCGTATTGCCGGCCTATCCAATGCCAATATCAATTTACCTTTGTTACAGCAGTTGGAAAGTATTGCCCTGGAGAAGGGTAAACATATTTGGCAGCGCTTGGCTTTTACTGACAAATATTACGATGTTGTTTTTTTTCCGATTGAGCATAAGTTAGTAAATGTGCCAGCCATGGTGGTGGTGATTGAGAATGTAACGACACAAGTGCTGGAGACGCATGAGTCCACATTGCAGCGCTTAAAGTTTGGCTTTATTTTTGCGGTGTTCATGCTGCTGGCGATTTATCTTTTACTGAATAACCCATTAAAACGTATTACTAATGCAGTTAAAGCGATTCCGTTTTTAGGGCAGCGGCAGTTTGAGGCTGTACGTGCCCAAATTAAAATACGTAAAAACCCAGTACTTGTTGATGAGGTGGATCAGCTAGCTGAGGCAGCACTGAAACTGACCGATCGTTTGCAGTCGCTTGAGCGGGATGCGACTCTGCATCAGTCTGAAATTTTGGACATGTTGGGCCGTATCACACAGGCGAACGAGTTTTCAGAGCGTATTCTAGATACTGCGCAAGTGGTGATTGTGACTCAGGATGCGGATGGAAAAGTAACCAGCATCAATCATTATGGTGAACAGTTGCTAGGCTGGGACGAGCGTAGTTTGCAAGGGAAATCCTTAATCAATGCATTTGAAAAGCCGGACGCACGTGGGCAACTGCATCAAGTGTACCAAGGCATTATTTCAAATAACATTGACTATCATTATCACGAGTGTGCCGTGCTGTGTAACCATGATGTGAAGCGTGAGATAGCATGGCATCATTCGCGGATGGATGGAGAGCAGGTGCAGATTTTGTCGGTAGGGGTTGATATTACCCTACGTAAAAGAAGTGAGGAGAAAAGTCTTTATTTGGCCGAGCATGATCAGTTGACCGGTTTGATCAATCGTCAGCGCTTTATGCAGGAAATAGAAGCGGCAATCGTGAGGCTGGACGGAACGGATGCCTGCGATGCTTTGCTTTATCTGGATTTGGATGGCTTTAAGTATATTAATGATATTTCAGGGCATACGGCTGGTGACATGGTGTTGCGTACAGTGGCGGACATCTTGTCCAATATCTGCAGCACACAGGATATTCTCGCGCGGCTGGGCGGTGATGAGATGGGTATCTTGATGCTGGATTGTGATTTGCCAAGGGCAATCAAGCTTGCTGAAGAGATTAACCGCCAGTTGGGTGAGATTAAATATCCGGGGCTGGCAGGTGAGCACCACATCACAGCAAGTATTGGTATTGTGGCGGTGAATGCTAATAATCGTGATGCTAAGCGCTTACTGGCTAATGCCGATATTGCCATGTATCAGGCTAAATTAACCGGTAGCGCACGTATGCACGTGTTTTCTGAAGGTGAACATTTGCAGCAAAAGCTTGAGCAAAAAGTGCTGTGGGAAGACCGTATCAAACAGGCACTGCGTGAGCAAAGCTTTATCATGCAGTACCAGCCAATTCTGGACATTCATCAAAATGTCATTAGTCACTACGAAGCACTGGTGCGCATGGTTGATGAGAATGGTGAAATGGTGCCGCCTGGTGAATTTATCGAGTTTGCCGAGCGTTCAGGATTGATTAAACAAATTGACCATTATGTAGTGCGCACTGTCATCAAACGTTGGGCAGAGCTATTGGCAGAAGGTAAGGATCGCAAAGTTGCCATTAACCTCTCAGGCCACAGCATGAATGATGAAAACATGCTGACCTTATTGCAAAGTTTGTTTTTACAGCACCCGGAATTGCCTTCGCATATTATTTTTGAAATTACAGAAACCGCGGCGGTGGCTGATTTTGCTACGGCACAAGCATTTATTGAAACGATACGAGCGTTAGGCTGCGCTTTCTCGTTGGATGATTTTGGCGTTGGCTTCTCCTCCTTTTATTACGTGAAGCACTTCCCTGTGGACTATGTGAAGATTGACGGCTCTTTTATCCGTAATCTTGCCGATAGTACAGATGACCAAATATTTGTAAGGGCGCTAACAGAGGTGGCGCGTGGTTTTGGTAAGCGTACGGTGGCAGAGTTTGTGGGTGATCAGCGCTGCCTGACGCTGCTGCGAAGCTATGGTGTTGATTACGCACAAGGTTACTTCATTGGTAAGCCTGCTAATGAGATAGTGTAACTGTATGATTGTATTGGGTATTTATCAGATATTTAACGCCATTCACCGTCTATCAGTTTTTCCAGCGGTTTGTAATTTTGCTTATAGGCCATTTTTCTGCTGTCTTTAATCCAGTAGCCTAAATATAGGTAAGGTAAGCCTAAGGTTTGCGCCCATAACGCTTGCCATAGAACGTTGTAGGTGCCATAGCTGGTTGTACTATCGCTGGTGTCATAAAAGGTGTAAACCGCGGATACGCCATCGCGCACAATATCGATAACACTGACCATTTTTAGCTGGTCTCCTTCTCTAAACTCAACGAGGACGCTTTCTACGTTAGATTGGCATAAAAAGCTTTGGTACTGCTCCACATCATTTTCTTGCGAGTCTGAGTCAGGCTCCATTTGATCTGCCGTTTTGTCATCAGTATGGCGTGCGCGTTGATAGCTGGCGTACAGCGCATAGTGTTCTTCATGAAAGCCTATCGGCAGTATTGTGGTAGTGAGGTTTTGGTGCTGTTTAAACGCACGCTTCTGGCTGCGGTTGGGGCTGAATGTTTCTAAAACAACTCTTACCGGCACGCACTCTTGGCAATTCTCGCAATGCGGTCTGTAAGAGAACTTTCCACTACGTCTAAAACCTTGTTGAATTAGGCCACTGTATACATTTGCGTCCACCAGATGTTGCGGTGCTGCGATCAAGCTTTGCGCCATTCTATTGGGCAGGTAGCCGCAAGTGTAGCCCGTGGTGACGTAAAATTGCAGTTTGTGTAGTGGTGTATCGCTAGGTAAGCTCATGGCAAAAGTATAACCCTATTTTTATTCTCTGTTGCTCGGCCTGGTCTGCGTAAGTGTAGATAGTTGCGATGCAAATTCTGTACGGTCAATTTCGCGCGCACCTAAGCTGGCTAAATGCGCTGTTTTCATTTGGCAATCAATGAGGCCAATGCCCTGCGCTGTTAGGTGCTGTACCAAGCTTACAAAAGCCACCTTGGAGGCATCAGTTTTGTGATGAAACATACTTTCACCATAAAACATCTGCCCTATGCGTACTCCGTAGCAGCCGCCGACCAATTCACCATCTAAGTAAGATTCGGCTGAAATCGCAAAGCCAGCATCATGCAATCTGCAGTAAGCATCAATAATGTCCTCAGTAATCCAAGTGCCTGCCTGCTGGCTGCGCAAGGTGCTACTGCACGCAGTAATGACTGCATGAAACTGAGTGTTAAACCTTACCTCAAACGTTTTTTTCTTTAGCGTTTTTTGTAGTGAGTTTGATATTTTTAACTCGTCGGGGAACAGTACCATGCGCGGGCTAGGGCTCCACCACAGAATAGGTTCACCCTCGCTAAACCAAGGGAAAATACCTTGGTGATAAGCAAGTAATAAGCGGGGCAGGGATAAGTCGCCGCCAATCGCGATTAAACCATTAGGTTCGCTGAGTGCTTCAGTTAACGGTGGAAAGTCACACTCACCATCTATACTGGCAACCCGACCATTAGAAAGTTGATAATAACCGTGGCTCATAAACTTAGTCTTGATTTGCTGGCTTCTACCATATTGCGCTGAACATGCAGCATGTGGCACATCATCCCTTAGAAGCGTTATTTAAATGTAAGTTTTAAATATAAAGTAATAACGCAGATTGATGAAACTGTTTAGGCTACATTTTTACGATTCTTGCTCGAGTGATGGGTGAGCCGATGCTTTTTCCAACGACAAAACTTGAATGCCAGTGACTATTGGCTGACCGACATCGGCCGACAACGGATATTCCTCTGCCTGCCCGGTAAGTACATAGCCGCGCCGTTCGTAGAAAGCTAACAGCTCTGGTCGTGAAGATAAAACCGACATTTTCAGTACCGAAGCATTGAAGTGTTCACTGGCATACGCCTCTGCGTGAAATAACATTTGCTTGCCAAGACCTTGTGCTTGCATTACCGGATTGGTGGCCAGCATGCCAATGTACGCGCAGTAGTGACCACCTTGCACATGTACACAAGCGACGATTTCTTGCCCAAGACGCAAGAGTAAAATCGTAGATTGTTCGTGAAATAGAGAAAGCACTTGCTCGGTGGAGGTTCTCTCACCAGCAATGAGATTTGCTTCATGTGTCCAGCCAGCATTTTGCGGGGAAGGCCGGTAGGCCCTGTTCACGAGGGTTGCAATTTCTTTAGCGTCGGCTTCGCAAGCGACACATAGTTCAAGTGATAGGGCTTCCATGTTGAATGATGGGTTAGACTTCATGTCTATGACGGTTCCGAACAGCCTTTGTTTTAGATGCGTCTGCACGTAGTGCAGCTTCAAACGAGCGGCGCGCCCAGAGTGCAGCCTCATTGACGTCTTCTAGCACTATTTCTGGTGCCTGATAGTAGGATAGTCCAATGATTTTTCCCTGACGGACATACTCGAATTGACTAAGCCCTTGGTTTCGGAAATCCGCAGAGTTTTCGGCATCGGCCTTTAAGTACAGTGTTTCTTGCGAAACTAAACCGAACATAATTCCATCGTGAAAGACGCCATAGCCAGAGAACATTCGGCGTAAAGAAATTGGTCCGAACAATCGAAAAACATCTGTCAAATGTTGTGCAAATTCGTCTAGTGCGGCTTGAGTGCGCATAGAGGCCTAACGTTTGAATTAAGGGGCACCATTAGGCGTCCGATGGGTTAGGGTTGCTCATTTGATGTGTACTCAATGCCACCAACCCAACCAGCGACCTTGTTGTAAACCCAAGCACCGAGAGCTGTGAAAATAAACCCAAAAATTAGATAAATAAAAGGGAAAGCTAGTAGGAACCCCATAGGAGGTCTTGGTGCTGGCGCAAAAGCAAAGCTAATTGCCATAAGAGCTACAAAAGGTATGCTCATGATGAAATAAAGCACAGCAAAGACCTTAGCTGTTTGAACTGGTGAAATATTTGTAATTTGTTTTTTCAAAACTTTCTCCCTTATTTTGTTAAAGCTCTCACGTTTGAGTTAAGGGACTGGCTTTAGACAGTCCCGCTTGAATGGTGGGTTGGGTATTTTCCTGGTACTTAATTCACTCTATGGGTGAGTCGAATAAAATGCCAATGGGGATTAAAGTAAATTGTAACTCGTTTAGTGCTGTCGTTTACCGGCTGTACAATATGCATATCCACTAGTGGCGGACCATTTACTAAAGATTGTTTCCCACGTTTGAGACCCAAACGTATCAATGTTGCGTACTCCTCCCCGATAGAGATAGTCACTAGTGCTGTTTGAGGGGTTTTGCCGTCACCTGATTTAAGCACTGAGTCCGTTAAACCAATCCACCACCGTTTATGCTCGGTTATCTTATCTGTTCTCCCCAATTCTTTTAGGGAATCAATACCACGTAAATGAAATCTTGCATCAACAGGACATCGAGATAGTAATTTGGTAACAATATTGTAGGCTCCACTGTAATTCCTGGCATCCATTGCTTTTTTCCACTCATTTGCAGGTCCGACGGCTTCACAGAGCGTTTCATAATCCGCACGTTTTGCGAATGTTTCGCGTAGTTCTGTGAAATCCACGATGTCAGTTAATTTGGGTGTTGGTGCGGGTACACTTTCAGGCGTTAGTCCAACAGAGCTTGTGGCATCAGTGTTTTCAGTTGGTTGAGCATAGGCATTGTCGAAAAGAGCGATACTTAGGAATGCCAAGAAAATAACAATTTGTGTTTTACGCATAACTCCCCCATTGAATGCTGTATTTGATGTGCCTAACGTTTGAGTTAAGGAGCTGGCTTTAGCCAGTGCCACTTGACTGATGGGTTAGAGCGCACTTTTACCCCTAACCTCTTTTACCGACATGACAATTTTACGCATGTGCCAAGCTGTATGTGAGTGGAAAAGCGTACCTGTGACAGATACCATATTTGACTCTGCGGCCAACAGCTGCGTGTTGAGTTTATTGTTTGGTGAATAAAGTTGTATTTGACTAACACATTGTTCAGTTTGGTTAATTGGGTTTATAGCACCAACTTCACCTGAAACCCTAATTGGGCTTTTTAGAAAAAGAACCGGATAAGTGAGTTTAGTGCCGTTAGGGTGTTTTGAATGAGCAATATGTACTAAGCCCGAGAGTTTAATTTGTGTGGGTTCATATTGAACTGAACGTTTGGCTTTGCACTCAGGCTCTGCGGCAAATGCTGCTGAGCAAGATACTGCAAGAACCAATGTAATAAGTTTGCTCATTCTCATGCGCTTTAACAGTGATTATAGCGGCCGACGGGTTTCATATATTATGAACAACTTGAAAATGGATATACATGGCTGGAACCTATTGCCCTTTCTTATTTTTGTTGTCCTGAGTCTCGATATTAAATAATTAATTAAGAACTTACAAATCTTGAGAATATGCCGACCATTTAGTATTTGCTGTACTAATTTTGTTTTGTGCAAATGTTAGTAACAGGCGCATTCAAATTTTAAAATATTTTAAAAAACGCTAATGCCTTTTCACCAAAGTACCAGAGTGCAAAGAAGAATGCGCTGAAATATATCACTGTAACAATAAGCCAAAAAAATGCGATAAGGTACATTAGCCCATCATCTTCAAGCTCACCAATGCAGTAAAACAAGATGGCCAAGCCAGGTAGAAAGTTATTGAATGGTAATACCCCAAATGGGATTGCCATCAATCCGCCAGCTGCCAATAAGATAAAGCCCCCTATTTTTTGCCCACGTACTCCCTCTGCAATAAAGGGGTAGCGTGGTTTGCTGATTTTTCTGCATAAGCCCAAAATCTCCAGGCAGACTTTAACTAGCATTCTCCATGTGCTCTCGTTAAACTCAATCGCCAATATTTGTTTTGGCAGTACCGGCGATTCGTGTCCATGTAGTAATTGCCAGCCCAGTGTGGCAAAGGCGACTCCGCCCAGTACTGTGAATGGGCCTAGTGGGATGGGTTGCAAAAACGGTAAAACCAGTATGATGCAGATAAATGCGTAGCCTGCTTCATCTAGTGAGTCTAGTGCTTCGCCCACAGTTAGTGGTTTGTCTTTGGCTTTTTCTGCAAATTGATGCAAAGTTTTTACTAAATTTGCGTAGTCACACATAGTTTTTAGTATGTTCTCATGGGCGGATCATGCCTGTATTGTATGCAATATTGCGGGTGACTGTTATCAAAAAAACCGCATTTAATTTGCCCGGTTTTAGTTTTGGTGTAATTGAACTATAAAAAAGCTTCTTAATCATATGATTAGCGCGTAAAATGCGCGCACTTTTATCGATTTATAGTAGATACCTTGGAACAATACTCAACAATGTTAGCAAAGCCTATTCCTAGCTATCGCCCTTATTGGGCGAAGCGGTTTGGGCCTGCGCCAATTTTACCAATGTCACGTGCCGAGATGGACGCTCTTGGCTGGGATAGTTGCGACATTATTTTGATTACTGGGGATGCTTATATTGACCATCCTAGCTTTGGTATGGCTTTGGTGGGCCGTTTATTAGAGGCTCAGGGTTTTAGAGTTGGCATTATTGCGCAACCTGATTGGCAAAACGCCAATGCGTTTAAAGTTTTAGGTAAGCCTAATCTTTATTTTGGTGTGACCGCTGGCAATATGGATAGTATGGTGAATCGCTATACTGCGGATAGAAAAATCCGTAGTGATGATGCTTACACGCCAGATGCTGCACCTAACAAACGCCCGGATCGTGCGGTGCTAGTGTATAGCCAGCGCTGCCGTGAGGCTTACTCTGATGTGCCGTTAGTGGTGGGTAGTATTGAGGCGAGCTTGCGCCGTATTGCGCATTATGACTATTGGTCAGATAAAGTGCGTCGTAGTATTTTAGTGGATTCTAAAGCCGATATTTTATTGTATGGTAACGCAGAGCGCGCATTGGTTGAGCTTAGCCACAGAATTGCGAAAGGCGAGAAAGTTGCCGATATTCAAGATATTCGCGGTACCGCCTTTTTACGTAAGAAGATTCCAGAAGGCTGGAGTGAGATTGAAAGTACTAAGCTGGACCGCCCTGGTGCTGTAGATAAGCCAGTTGACCCATATGAAATGAAAATGGGTAAATCTGATGCGAGCTGTGCCACGGATGAAGCAAAGGCCAAAACAGAATTACCGGATGGTGCAAAAGCCATTGAAATTGTCCCTAACCTCAGGTTAAAAGCACCTAAAGCAGATAGAACTAAACAGGTCGTACGTTTGCCTGCGTTTGAAGAGGTGGCGAGTGACCCTGTGTTATATGCCCACGCCTCAAGGGTGCTGCATTTGGAAGCTAACCCGGGCAATGCACGTGCTTTAGTGCAAAAGCATGGTGACCGTGAAGTGTGGCTCAACCCGCCGCCAATCCCGCTTACTACTAAAGAAATGGATTACGTGTATGACATGCCTTATGCACGTAAGCCACACCCCGCGTATAAAGATGCAAAAATCCCAGCTTGGGAGATGATACGTTTTAGCGTGAACATCATGCGCGGCTGCTTTGGCGGATGTACCTTCTGCAGTATTACCGAGCATGAAGGCCGTATTATTCAAAGCCGTAGTGAAGCATCTATCTTGAAAGAGGTTGAAGAAATCCGCGATAAAGTAGATGGCTTTACCGGCGTGATTTCAGACTTAGGCGGCCCTACTGCCAATATGTATCGTATTGCATGTAAATCTGAAACTATAGAAAAAAATTGCCGTAAGCTAAGCTGCGTTTACCCAGGTATTTGTGAAAACTTAAATACTGATCATAGTGCTTTGATACAGTTGTATCGCAAAGCACGTGCTATTAAAGGTGTGAAGAAAATTCTTATCGGCTCTGGTTTGCGTTATGACTTGGCAGTGAAGTCACCAGAATATGTCAAAGAATTGGTGCAGCATCATGTGGGCGGCTATTTGAAAATTGCGCCAGAGCACTCAGAAGAAAATGTGCTGAGCAAAATGATGAAGCCTGGTATGGGTGCTTATGACGAATTTAAAGTCATGTTTGAGAAGTTCAGTGCTGAGGCGGGTAAGAAGCAATATTTGATTCCATACTTTATTGCGGCACATCCTGGCACCACAGATGATGACATGCTGAACTTGGCATTATGGTTGAAGAAGTACGATTTCAAATTAGACCAAGTGCAAACCTTTACGCCTACGCCAATGGCGATGGCAACTGCGATGTATCACTCAGGTAAAAATCCGTTGCGTAAAGTGACGGTAGACTCTGATGATGTGCCCATCCCTAAAGCGGGCAATGTGCGTAAATTACATAAAGCCTTTATTCGTTATCATGACCCAAATAACTGGCCGATGTTACGTGAAGCACTGAAAAAGATGGGGCGTGACGATTTAATTGGCAGTGGCAAGCATTGTTTGATCCCTGCTTGGCAGCCGCTTTCAACTAAACCGGTAACGACGGTACGCGGTGAGCAATTAGAGCGAACTGTGCGGCCTAGACGCACCACAGAGAAAAAGCGTAAGTACTCTTAACTTAAGCATTTTGTATGAGGGCAATGTGATGTTAAGTTCATTGATGTCTAATTTAAACAAAGCCCTCATTCCTCTGTTGTTGTTCGTTGGGCTCAGTAATCCTGCCTTTGCAGAACAGGGCCTGTTTTGGAAAGCAGAGTCTAAAACTTCACATCCGATTTATCTGTTTGGGTCGATTCATACTGATGACAACCGAGTAACAGACTTCTCTCCCAGCGTGCTGGCGGCTTTAAAATCTGTTGACGCTTTTATGATGGAGGCTGATGCCCCGCAAGATCCACGCATTTTGCAGTCGCAAGATACTGATCTTAAGACAAACTTGAGCCCTAAAGAGCTTGAGCAGTTGTATGCCTTAGCTGATTTTCATGTGATGCATAGAGAAACTGCGCTACGAACTAAACCGTGGTTGCTGGCGGTTGTGTTTGATTCGCCAAGACCACTCACCCCATATGCGCAAGATAATTTGCTGATGCGCCTCGCTGAAGACAATGGTAAGGAAGTGCAGGGCATAGAATCTGCGGCTGAGCATTTTGCAGTGATGGATAGCTTGACCCCTGATGAGCAGTTGGCTTTTTTACGCCAGGTGTTAAAGCGCAGCCATCAAGCCAAAGAGCGTGATTACGAACGCTTAATCAAAGCTTATTTAAAAGGCGATGCTAACAAACTGGCTGCGCTGAACGCGCAAATTACTGGCAGTATGCTGCCTACGCCCCTTTGGGAAAAAATGCGCGTTAAGCTGCTAGATGAGCGCAATGCGGTGATGGCCGAACGAGTACTTGCTAAAGCACAAGATAAAAGCGTATTTGTAGTCGTGGGTGCTTCACACTTGGCTGGGTCAACTGGGCTGATTGCTAGCCTTAAACAAGCTGGATATAAACTGACTGTTGTGAAGTAAAGTGAAACTGGCGCCTAATGTGTAACGTGGCGCCCAGCCTCGTAATTGACCACTTCTGGCGATTGGTTCACGTAGATGAGTTTGTCTGTAGCAAAGCCAAGCTCTTTGGCCTGCGCAATTAAGTGTTGCTTAATTGGGTATGATAATTGAGGTGTACGCGAAAGTATCCAGAAGTAAGATTTATCCGGGCCGCAAATCATTACGTAGTTGTAGTACGGTTTATCCAGTTCAATAATATTGTACGCGCCGTAAAATGGGCCAAAGAACGATACTTTCAGTTTACCTGTATGAGTTTTGTCTGCGTTAGCCGGGTCAATAAAGTAGGCTTTACCCTCTGCTTCTTTCCATGTTTTTTTCTCTGCATTGAATCCACGATTAATCACTTTAATCCCGCCATCATCGCGCAGGCTGTAGGTGGCGGTTACGTTGTCTAAACCACGCTCAAAACTATGATCCAGCCTTGCAATTTCATACCATGTGCCTAGGTATTGGTTTGCATCAAAGCTTTCTATCACTTTTACCTTATCGGGTACGCCCATGCATGAAGAGAGCAGCAAGCAGATGGATATAAGTAAGTAGCGTATGTTGAACTGTGTCATGGTGAGCAAGTTTAATCTTTTTATAGTTAGCCGTCTGACTGTTAAGCGGTTTAAAAATTCTATCGCTAGCTATTTAAATCATTGACTGACATTAGTCTGGTTTAGACATCCACGCAAATAATGATGCACTCATGACTTCTTCGACCGACATGTCAATCGGAGTTAACCAGTCACGTGGCACAAAAACAGTATAGCCACCAATCATATAGCCCATGGGTAAATACACGGCAACACGGTCACCCTGAATAAACCCCTCTGGCAGGCCATCTGTATTTTTTCTGGTGATTAATCCCACTATTTCAAGCTGGTGCCCCGGAACCTTTAAGGTCACAGCCTGTTGTGAACTGCCTTTTTTATGCGGTGCAAAGTAATCTGCAAAACTTTTTAGCGATGAATAGATACTTTTTACAACCGGCAGGTTTGTAAATGGAAACTCAATGAGTGACAGTACTTTGTATATGTATTTGTGGGAGACGAGGTAGCCCAGCAGCACGATGCCGCCTAACCCCAGTATTAGGCCCAAGCCTGGGATGTAGAAGTCACCGATGATGGGGCGCACCCACCACATGGCGATATGTTCTGCCCATGTTAAAAACGTATACAGCAAATATACGGTAAGCCCTAATGGCAAGGCTGTAAGCAGGCCGCGAAAGAAATATTGGTAAATGCGTTTCATAGGGCTTCCGTTCTAAATGGCATATAGCATGCTGTTAATTGCGGGTGCAGCGTGATGGCTATCAATGTATTGGTTACTGGTTCTCTGCCTTTAATGCGTTAAGGTCCGCTTCACTTAGCCAGCGCCACTCTCCAAGCTTTAAATCTTGCGGTAACTCCAAGCGCCCGATTTTTATGCGTTTTAACGCCTCTACACGGTTGCTAATAGCGGCAACCATGCGTTTAACTTGATGATACTTACCCTCTGCAAGCGTCATGTGAATCACATGGTCATTGATTTTGGTGCAGGCGAGGGCTGCAATCGGCGCATCTTCATCTATCAGTTGTACGCCTTTTAAAATATGGGCGATTTGCTCATCGCTGACGGCATGTTTGCAAGTGACCTCATATACTTTGGGCACTTTGTGTTTAGGTGAGCTCATGCGATGAATGAATTGTCCGTCGTCAGAGATTAAAATCAGCCCAGTGGTGTCTTCATCCAGCCTGCCTATGCATTGCACGCCGCGCTCAACTAACGGATGTGGCAGTAGGCTGTAGATGGTTGGGTGATGCTGGGTTTTATGTGAGCATTCGTAATTACTGGGTTTGTGCATCATGAGGTAAGACTTCTCACGATAATCCCATGCTTCACCTTTAATGGTGAAGTGCAGGTTTTCTAGCTCAAAAGTGGCGTCAGGGTCATTGCATAACTCGCCATTGACCGTCACTTCTTCGTTAATAACAAGAATGCGGCATAGTTTGCGTGCGCCAAAGCCTTGGTTGTGTAATATGCGTTCGATAGATAGTTTTTTAGCCATAGCCAGTATTATAAGGCACAAATAAAAACGCCCGCATGTTTCAGTGCGGGCATTGTGATGTTGCGCTTAATTACAGCTTAGTCTTGACTGATGGTTTTGTAAGCAAATGCACCGATTACAGCACCAACAATAGGAGCAAGCCAAAATAGCCATAGCTGTTGCAATGCAATGCCACCTTCAATCAAGGCAGGGCCAGTGCTGCGTGCCGGGTTGACTGAGGTGTTGGTGACAGGGATGCTAATCAAGTGAATGAGCACCAATGTAAAGCCGATAGCTAATGGTGCTAACCCTGCAGGTGCACGTTTATCAGTAGCGCCCATGATGATAAATAAGAACATCGCGGTCATCACGATTTCGGTGATTAAACCTGCCACCATGCTGTAACCGTGCGGTGAGTGTTCTGCAAAGCCGTTTGATGCTAAACCGCCTGTATAGCCCTCCATGCCGCTGGCAATGGTACGAATCAGCACGGCAGCTAAAATAGCGCCTAGCACTTGCGCAATAATATAGTGAGGGAGTTCTTTAGCGCTAAAGCGGCCGCCTGCAACTAGGCCAATCGAAACTGCAGGGTTGAGATGGCAGCCCGAGATATGGCCGATTGCGTAAGCCATAGTCACCACGGTTAAGCCGAACGCGAAAGAAACACCTAAATAACCTAGGCCTAAATCTGGAATACCGGCAGCGAGTACGGCACTGCCACAGCCGCCTAATACTAACCAGAATGTGCCGATTAGCTCAGCAAGTGCACGTTTTGATAATGACATAATTACTCCAATCTTATAATGATTATTAGAATCTACATGGACTTCATTTATATCAATTGCATCGCTAATTTACTGCAATCATGATGTGACTACAAGCGAGTTTGGGTTAAACTAGGCCTTTAATTTATACACCACGGTTATATGTCTTTTAAGCACATCATCTCTCGCGACAATCCAGTTTTTAAGCAACTTAAGAAATTTGCAGATAATGCGCGCGAGCGCAGAGCTGAGGGCAAAACGCTATTGGATGGCGTTCATTTGATTGAGTCCTATATAGACACATTTGGTGAGCCGGATTTAATCATTATTCCAGAAGGTAAAAGCAGCGTAGAAGCCACTGGCTTGATACAGGCGTTGGTGGATATTCCAACCATCATGCTACCTACTTTGATGTTCGCAGAGCTTACTCCGGTGACCAATGCTACCGGTATTTTAGCCCTAGTAAAAATACCGCAATTGCCTGTTCCAGAGAAGCCAGTATTTGCATTAATGCTAGAAGATATACAAGACCCGGGTAATATTGGCAGCATGCTACGCACAGCGGCTGCATCTGGTGTTGATGTGGTTTACCTGAGCACTAGCTGTACCGATGCATGGTCGCCTAAGGCGTTGCGTGGCGGGCAGGGTGCACAGTTTGTATTGCCGATTGTGGAGCGTGTAGATTTAATTAAAGCATTGCAGGAGTTTGACGGTAATAGTTATGCTACCGCTATGCAAGGTGATTCACTGTATATGCAAGACCTATCTACACCTACCGCCTTTGTGATTGGTAATGAAGGGGCAGGGCTGCGCCACCAAACCATGGCAGCAGCAACCAAACGGATTACCATCCCCATGGCCGTTACTGCACTGGGCTCGGTGGAATCTCTTAATGCGGGTGCCGCTGCTGCCGTTTGTTTATTTGAACGCATGCGTCAGGCATCATTGAAATAAACGTTGAAACATAAGGATCTATATTGATGCGCAGATACCAAGCAGCTAAATACCAGACAGACAATCAAACCGTTGGGGATACTGCTCGACCGGCACAGCGTGGCTTTAGTTTGATAGAAATGATGGCAATCGTTGTGATTATGGGTATTTTGGCAATGGTGGCGATTCCATCCAGTATGAGCCGTATTATTAAAGAGCAAATTACCGCGGCATTACCGTTAGCGGATATTGCTAAGACACCAATTGCTACCGCATGGTCGCTCTCTCAAGAAATGTTGCCTGATAATGCCGCTGCAGATTTACCTAGCAGTAATAAAGTGGTGAGTAACTTTATTACCGATACGAAAATTGAAAATGGTGCTATTCATATGACCTTTGGTAATAAAGCACACCCAAAAATTAAAGACAAAATACTGAGCCTGAGGCCAGCGGTGATTGAAGAATCAAAAGTTGTGCCTGTGGCATGGGTGTGCGGAAATGCAAAAGCCCCAGACAATATGACGGTAAAGGGTGAAAACAAAACGAATATACCAGATGAGTATTTACCACGCTTATGTAGGTAGGTATGTCCCAGATGGATGTGAGAGTAAAGGTGCAGTGTAGCTAACAGTTGAGTTTGTGTGTGGCTGGTTGATGCTGCGCTGACTGCTTGGGGGGTAATGGGGTGCGGTAGCTGTAGCTACCGCATAGTCTAGCCCATATACTAGCAAAAGTTTAATGCACCTCTGGATGCGCTTTTGTTGTCACTTCACTCACCATTAATTGTGTTGCGTCCACTTTATCAAAGCTGTAGTGAGCATTACAAAAGTCGCAATTCACTTCAATTTTGCCTTGCTCTTCAATGATGCTGGTAATTTCATCGTTGCCTAGCATGCGCAACATGCTGGAAACACTGTCACGTGAACAGCTGCAATAAAATTTAGTATTACTTGCCTCAAACAGCCGTACATCTTCTTCATGAAATAAGCGCGTCAGTATGGTTTCTGTCGGCAAATTAAGTAGTTCGTCGTCTGTAATGGTGCCGGCTAAATGCCCGATACGGTTCCATGCATCTAAATCTTGAGTGCTGAGGTCTTCAGTTTTTGTTACCTGATTCATGGTGTCTGGCAGCTTTTGTAACAGCATGCCTGCTGCGGCGTTGCCATCGCAATGTAGCCAGATTCTGGTGTCAATTTGCTCCGAGCGCAGCATGTAGTTCTCTAAAATGGTGCTGATGCTGTCACCCTCAAGCGAGACGATGCCCTGATAAGCCTGACGGCCATCTTTAGGGTCTAGCGTAATCATAAATTGACCGTGAGAAATAAGGTCAAATAAACCTTGCTCGTCGGACACTTCACCTTTCCACTTGGCGGTGGCGCGAATGCCAAATTCTGAGTTGCACTCTACCACTAGTAATTTTAGAGCGCCTTTACTTTGAATCTGCAATACCAGAGAGCCGCTCATTTTAAGGGTGGCGGTTAGTAGTGCGCTGGCTGCCATTAACTCACCAAGTGCGCGCTTTAAGCCAGCAGGTAAGTGCTGCTTATTCAGCGCTAGTTGTAGTGTGCTTGTCAGGTTAACAAGGTTGCCGCGTATGGGCGTGTTTTCAAAAACAAAACGTTGTAGGGTGTCTGGTAATTTATTCATCCTAGCATTTTAACATTAGCGTGCAGCATTCAAAATGTTTGCATGGAGTATTTTAAAAGTCGCCATAGTTGGCCGCTTAATATATGTGGAGTAGGCTAGGGTGTTAGTTGGCAATAATAATCTGCTTGGTTTGTGGAATGGCAGACATTGCCCAATGTTCGATAGCCCACAGCCATATGGTATTTAATGGTGCATTTTTGATGGTAGCAGGTGGCTGCTGGCCTAAAAAGCATAAAGCATCATAGAGTAGTTCGCTGGCAGTGCTTACTTCTATGGGTTTTGCCAGTGTTTGTTTGCTGAGTTTTTCATTGTTGGCATTAGCTGCAACCGGCACGTGTGCATATTTTGGCGTGGAAAAGTCTAACTGTAGCTGCAAATATATCTGGCGCGGTGTGGAATCTAATAAGTCGGCACCACGCACAATGTGTGTGATGCCTTGCGCGGCATCATCTACCACTACTGCCAGCTGATAAGCAAATAAACCGTCCGCGCGCTTTAAGATAAAGTCGCCTACATCAAGGCCAATGTTTTGTTGAATCAATTGCTGAATGCCGTCATCAAAGCTAATTACATTGTTGTGAGTCTGGATGCGCCAGGCCATCGCGGTGTCAGGTTTGATTGGGTGGTGCAGGCAAGTTTTTGGATAGATGCGCCCATCAATGCCGAAAGTGGTGCTGGAGTCGGCAATTTCCTTGCGGGTACAAGTGCATGGGTAAATCAGCTGCTTGCGATTGAGTTGATCAAGTGCATCAGCATACAGTGCGCTTCGTTGGCTTTGGTAAACGACTGTATCGTCCCACTCAAATCCAAACGCTTCCAGTTGATGCAAAATTGTATCTGCCGCACCTTCGATTTCGCGCGGCTTGTCTAAATCTTCCATGCGTACTAACCATCGCCCTTGGTTGGCTCTTGCTTCACAAAAGCTGGCGACGGCAGCCACCAGAGAGCCAAAGTGCAAGGGGCCTGTGGGGGAGGGGGCAAAGCGGCCTACGTACATGCTGGTAAAGCTTAGTTAACAGGTTGCAGGTATGGCGGAATATGCCAATAGCCTAGCTGGTTACCTAATAGCATGAGTTGGCAATGCAGGCGGTCATTGCCGCTGGCGCTGACATCAAACTCGTAAGTACGTAAAAACTGCACGTGGCCACGGCGATTCCGTCCCAGCCATATTCTGCTGCAGGCGACAGATTCATCCAGTAGCTGCAGGTTGAATCTAGCCGCAAGCTCGCTGCCGAGCAGAATTGCGCGTTCACGTTTGTTTAAACTGTCTATCCAAAACCAGCCGATGGCCAATAGGATAATAATTAAAATCATTTCCATTAATGCATACTCATTTTTATAAAGGGTCTAGTTCGGACTCATCAGGCTCATCTTCATGTAGCGATAGGTTATCAAAGCTGGATGAGCTTTTTGCGTTGCCTGCGTTTTTACCATGCAATTTAAAGCGTAAACGCAACTCATTGATGGAGTCTGCATTACGTAGGGCATCATCTTCAGTAATGCGGCCTTCTTCGCATAAATTAAAGAGGGCTTGATCAAATGTTTGCATGCCTAGCTCGGTAGATTTAGCCATCACCTCTTTAATCATGTTGGTCTCACCCTTTAAAATCAGGTCAGAAATCAGCGGTGAGTTGAGCAAGATTTCAATGGCAGCACAACGGCCACCACCCGTTCTGGAAACGAGGCGCTGTGAGATAAAAGCCTTTAGATTGAGCGATAAATCCATATGCAACTGCGCGTGGCGCTCTTCCGGGAAGAAGTTAATGATGCGGTCAATTGCTTGGTTGGCACTGTTGGCATGTAAGGTTGCCATGCAAAGATGACCGGTTTCTGCAAACGCCAGTGCAAATTCCATGGTTTCTCTATCGCGAATCTCGCCAATTAAAATCACATCAGGTGCTTGGCGCAGTGTGTTTTTAAGAGCGTTAAACCACCCGTTGGTATCTCTACCTACTTCTCGATGCGTCACTAGGCAGTTTTTACTTTGATGCACATACTCCACAGGGTCTTCTACTGTGATGATGTGTCCGTAAGTGTTTTCATTGCGGTAATCAATCAGCGCTGCTAACGTGGTTGATTTACCTGAGCCAGTGCCGCCTACTAAAATGACTAAGCCGCGCTTGGTTAGCATCACGTCTTGCAGGGTGTCTGGTAAGCCCAAATCATCAAATTTAGGGATGTCTGTGGTAATCGTGCGCAGTACCATCCCTACTTTTTCTTGCTGTACAAATACATTCACACGAAAGCGGCCAATGCTTTTAGGCCAGATGGCAAAGTTACACTCTTTTTCCGTTGCAAAGTCAGTACGCTGTTTTTCATTCATCAGCGCCTCAGCAAAGGCTTTGGTGTGCTCTCCGGTCAGCTTCTGTTGGGTAACGGGCGTCATTTTCCCGTCAATTTTCATGGCGGGAGGAAAGTCTGCCGAAATGAATAAATCCGAGGCCTTTTTATCAAGCATGCCACGTAATAGATTATGCATGTAATTAAGTGCTTGTTCGTTTGTCATTCAAGAAACCTTATCTATTGGGGTTACAATATGGCACGAGTTAATCCATAATTAACAAGTCGTCACTAGCAAGCTTGTTGCCGCAATTGTACTTAATTTAATTGTAAGCGAACATTCGCATCATCAGTTATTGTTTCATAGGATTATTGATAAGAGTCATTACCGCATGAATGAAATACGTGAAAAAGAAGCCATCGATGCTTATTTAAAGTTGTTGCAGGCTAAAGGCGCAAACAGCGCCGTGCTGCATAGGCGCTCGTTATTTTTAGACCTTTTAGCTCAGAAGCTAGCGGGGCAAGTGTCTAACGGTGAAATCTATCGCGATATTATAGAAACTGTAATGGACTCGGTTCCGGTAGAGGCTTGGCATGACAGCCTTACCACAGCGCGTGAGTTCTACCCGTTCTGGATGCAGGATTTTAAAGCGATTGCCGCGTTAAATATTAATCCTGGCTTTGATGTTAAGCCTATTGATTGGCGGCCAGTGCAAGTAACACTCAAGTTGCTATCCGATAGCTTGGAAACAGAGAAGTTTGAGGCTGCTGAAAATTGGCCTTTAAAAGCATATACCCAAGCCCTGCGTTTTGAAGGTGCAGAGCAAGCCTTAGTTGATACGCGTGTTAAGTTAGCAAAAATTATACTCATTCGTCTGCGCACAGCGCCAGATAAAGATAGTAAGGCGTACCGCGCTGCGGTAGATCTGACCTTGCCATTATTTAGCATTAAGCATAGCCGCCGTTTGTTTTTAGTCGTGGTACGTGAGTTTTATCACTTTTGGTCTGGTAATCCAGATGCTGCCAGCATGGTCCTAAAAGAGGGTGCCGGCAACGCATTAATCTAGGTTGAAAGTAATCCCCTTAAGTCCAATTGCACACATTTAGTGCAATGCACTGTCAATAGCACAATTATAGTGCAATATTTCCATGCTTCATTAGGTAAGGTCTATACAAAACAATAAGTTATGTTTTGGCGTGATATTTGCTTATTTTGCGGGGCTTAAAATGTTAATAGGTGATTGAAATGGAAGCATTAGTCTCAGCAAATGATGTTTTATTTGTATTGCTTGGCGCCATTATGGTGCTTGCAATGCACGCAGGTTTTGCCTTTTTAGAGGTCGGTACAGTTAGACATAAAAATCAGGTTAATGCACTGGTTAAAATCATGGTGGATTTCTCTGTTTCTACCATTGCATACTTTTTTATTGGCTACAGCATTGCGTATGGCGTAGATTTTTTTAGTGGCGCTGAGGTATTAGCGGCTAAAAATGGTTTCGGTTTAGTTAAATTTTTCTTTTTGCTCACATTTGCAGCTGCGATTCCAGCGATTATTTCTGGCGGCATTGCAGAACGTGCGAAATTTAATCCGCAAATGATTGCTACATTCACCTTGGTTGGTTTTGTATATCCGTTTTTTGAGGGTATTGCATGGAATAATCACTACGGATTGCAAGAGTGGCTAAAGACCGCAACTGGTGCGTCATTTCATGATTTTGCAGGCTCGGTAGTTGTGCATGCAATGGGTGGCTGGATCGCGCTAGCGGCTGTTATTTTACTGGGCGCGCGCAATGGCCGTTATAGTAAAGATGGCCGTTTGCATGCGTATCCACCGTCAAATATTCCGTTTCTGGCGCTGGGTGCATGGATACTGACAGTAGGCTGGTTTGGCTTTAACGTGATGTCTGCACAGTCGGTTCAGGGTATCAGCGGCTTGGTTGCAGTGAACTCACTGATGGCAATGGTAGGTGGCACTTTAGCTGCCTTGGTCATGGGGAAAAATGACCCGGGTTTTGTACACAATGGCCCTTTAGCTGGTTTAGTTGCGGTATGTGCTGGCTCTGATGTAATGCATCCGCTAGGTGCACTAGCCACTGGTGCGATTGCAGGCGTATTATTTGTGCTGACATTTACCTTGACGCAGCAGCGCTGGAAAATTGACGATGTGCTAGGTGTGTGGCCATTACACGGTCTATGTGGTGCTTGGGGTGGTATTGCTGCTGGTATTTTTGGGCTGAAAGCCTTGGGTGGTATGGGTGGTGTGAGCTTTACATCGCAATTACTTGGCACGGCAGTGGGTGTAACGGTTGCGTTAGTGGGTGGGTTTGTTGTGTATGGCGCACTGAAGCAATTGGTTGGTATTAGGTTAACTGCAGAAGAGGAATATGATGGCGCAGATTTGACCATTCATAAAATCCCGTCTACAACCAATGATTAATCTTTAGTTAACTATTGATAGAAATTAATAAAGTCTGTCAGAAGGTAATAAAGTCTGTCGATAGAGTTAAAGTCAGTCGAGTATTGAAACTAAAAAGGCTCTTACTAAGAGCCTTTTTTGATACTACTAAGAAAATTTTGTCGCAAGCCTATTAATGAATATTGGATATTTCTTGAATGTCAGTATATTTAATATATGCAAACATAAACTTTAAGAGCAGGAATTAAAAAACTAATGTCTCGATTCGGCCCAAAGCAGTCATTCGCAGATAGTCTCAATTACAACTTAAATACTTTAGTATGTGCTTTTGTTAACTCGTTATCGCTCAAAACAAACTCTTTACTATTAGCTAGTCTTTCAATAACAAGATCAATGAAGCAACGTACTCTCGCTGGTTGAGAGGCCCGGCTTCCGTAATAGACATACAAAGCAAGATTATCGACCATATGCTCTATTAGTAATGGTACTAAGCTGCCTTCACGAATGTACTTTGCAGCAGTAGGAACTGCTAAATGACCAATCACTTCACCTGCTAAAACTGCTCTAAGTTCGAATCCTTCATCATTGGTTGAAAAAGCCGGGTTAATATGTTTTTCTACTACATTTTCGCCAATCTTAACGTGCCACGGCACCACTTTTCCATCACTAGGCCGGCGAAATGCACTGCATCGATGAGTGTCAAGTTGGCTTAGTGTTTGTGGGGTTCCATACTTTCTTAAGTAACTAGGTGCCGCACAGACTATAAGTTGCATAGAAAACAACTTTCTTGTCACCAAACCATCTTGCGGTGGGTTACCTAACCTAAATCCCACATCTACTCTATCATCAACCCAATTGCCAATGCGGTCATCCAGCTGAATATCTGGTTGCACTTCTGGATACAATCGTGAGTACTCATCTAAAACCGGACCAAGCACTGAGAGTAAAACCGTGCGCGGCCCCACAATGCGTAATGGACCGGCTAATCCTTCTCGGGTTTGGCGGGCGGCATCCAACGCTTGCTCCAATCCAAATAAGGAGGGCTTGGCAGAATCATACAGGCGCTGCCCTTCTTCAGTGAGAGACATGCTGCGCGTGGTTCTATGAAAAAGCCTTGCCCCTATATGGGCTTCTAGTTGCCCTAAAGCCTTGCTCGCCGCTTGTGGCGTTATTTGCTGCACAGACGCGGCTTTGCTTAAACTTCCTAGCTCTACCGTACGTATAAATGTAGTCATTGAGCGCAAGGTGTCCATATGCTTGCCTTTCTATTTACATCATTTGGTTGTAAATAATTCAACCAATAGTGCGCTAGTTTAATTCATATCAGCAGCGTAAAGTTCACCCCATCAAGTTTTAACTGAATTTATTAAGGAAACAACGTGGATAACTTTACATACTTCAACCCAACAAAAGTCGATTTTGGTACTGGCAAAGAGCAACTCATCGGCCAGCATTTAGCTGAGCATGCAGTCAAAAAAGTATTGCTCTGCTATGGCAGCGACCGCATCAAGCGCGATGGATTATTCCAGATTGTAGTTAACAGTCTGGCTGCAAAAAACATTGAATACGTGGAGTGTGGCGGTATTGTCAGCAATCCTGTAATTTCAAAAGTACGTGAAGCGATTACTACAGCTCGTACCCATAACGTAGATGCGATTTTGAGTGTGGGCGGTGGCTCGGTACTAGATAGCGCCAAAGCCATTGCTGCCGGTGTGCCTTATGCAGGTGACGTTTGGGATTTGTTTATTGGCAAAGCCAACATTGATAGCGCATTACCTGTTTTCGATATTTTGACATTAGCAGCCACCGGTAGTGAGATGAACAGTGGTGCAGTCGTGACCAATGAGGAAACCAAAGAGAAGTTTGCGATTCAATCGCCACTAACTTTCCCAAAAGTGTCTATTGTGAACCCAGCCCTAATGAGAACGGTTACACGAGATTATCTGGTCTACTCTGCTGCAGATGTGATTGCGCATTCTATTGAAGGTTACTTTACAGCCACCGATCAGCCTAAATTTCACTCTCGTATGGTTGAAGCAATTATCAATACGGTGATTGAATCAACGGAAACACTGCTCGCCAATCCTGATGATTATGCAGCGCGTGCAGAATTTGCCTGGGCCTCTACGCAAGCTCTTAATGGTTTGATTTATTCCGGCACTGCTGGTTATAGCTATCCTAACCATATGATCGAGCATGCCTTGTCAGCTTTGTTTAACGTCCCGCATGGTGCTGGCCTGTCTGTGGTGATTCCAGCCTGGATGAAGTGGTACCAAAGCCGCAACCCTGCGCAGTTTGATCGCTTTGCACAGAATATATTTGGTTTACAAACTGGCACAGAGGGCATTGCAGCACTAGAAAGTTGGTTTAACAAAATTGGCACACCTACCCGTTTATCTCAATTGAGTATTACCGAAGCAAACCTACCCGCCACTATTGATAACGTACTGGTCAATGCAAAGTGGTTCGGTATTCCAGACACTTATACAAAAGATGTGGTTAGCACCATCTTAAGAAGCGCACTTTGATTTTAATGAATATGGAGATTGAGTCATGCAGAAACGTAAATTAGGCAATAGCGGCCTAGAGGTATCAGCGCTAGGTTTAGGTTGTATGGGCTTGAGTTTTGGATATGGAGCTGCCGTAGAAAAAGCTGATGGCGTAACTCTTATTCGTGAGGCGTTTAGTAAAGGAATAACTTTCTTTGACACCGCCGAAGTATACGGGCCGTTTGCTAATGAAGAAATGCTAGGCGAAGCAATTGCACCATTTAAAAATGAGGTGGTGATTGCTACCAAATTTGGTTTCAGGATTGAGAATGGCAAGCAGGTAGGCTTGGATAGCCGCCCAGAAACCATCAAAAGAGTAGCTGAAGAATCGCTGAAGCGTCTCAACATTGATGCAATTGATCTACTTTATCAACATCGCGTTGATGATGCCGTGCCTATTGAAGAAGTAGCTGGGGCGGTCAAAGACCTTATTCAGCAAGGCAAGGTTAAGCATTTTGGTTTATCAGAAGCTGGTGTTAACACCATACGTCGTGCGCACGCAGTACAACCGGTAACGGCCTTACAAAGTGAATATTCATTATTCTGGCGTGAGCCTGAAAAAGAAATTATCCCTACCTTAGAGGAACTAGGTATTGGATTTGTGCCTTTTAGTCCATTAGGTAAAGGATTTTTAACTGGGAAAATCGATGAACACACTCAGTTTGGTGAAGGTGACTTCCGAAATATTGTTCCTAGATTTTCAGCGGAAAATCGTAAAGCCAATATTTTGATTGTTGAGCTGCTTACTCATCTTGCTGAACTTAAAGGTGTAACACCCGCGCAGATTGCACTTGCATGGTTGTTAGCACAACAACCATGGATAGCCCCAATTCCAGGCACCACTAAAACTCATAGGCTGAATGAGAATGTAGATTCAGTTAATGTTGAATTGAGCGTTGCCGAACTTCAAAGGATTGATGAAGTGATGTCTGTGATGCAGTTCAAAGGCGACCGCTACCCTGAGCATCTTCAAAAAATGGTGGGTAGATAACTCCAAAAAAGTTATTGGTATTACTGCTGTATCCTACAAAAATGAAGAGTCAGTGGATAGGGGATGCTGGCTATGAACCTACAAAGAAAGACATCGATAAATATTTGAGTCGATTCATTTATGAACAGATAAGGATTGAGTTTTAAATGAGTATAACAGCTGTAAATAATGCACCCTACAATCAGAATTGGGGTGGAGTACTTGCGATGTCACTGGGGGCTTTTGCACTTGTTGCATCAGAGTTCATGCCAGTCAGCTTGTTGACACCAATAGCCACCGACCTTCACAGTACTGAAGGTCATGCCGGTCAAGCGATTGCGATATCAGGCGCATTTGCTTTGATGACGAGTTTGTTCATTACCTCACTAGCAGGAAAGCTGGATCGCAGAATTCTGCTTTTACTATTAACAGTATTGGTCATTGTTTCAGGAACAATCGTTGCTTTTGCACCTAATTACGGGGTGTTCATGCTCGGTCGGGCATTGATAGGTATCGCTATCGGTGGCTTCTGGTCGTTGTCAGCTGCAACCGCGATGCGGCTCGTTTCGGAAGATAAAATTCCCAAGGCATTAGCGATTGTGAACGGTGGTAACGCTTTGGCTACTGTCATTGCTGCACCAATGGGAAGCTATCTAGGTAGCCTCATTGGCTGGCGAGGTGCATTCTTCTGTGTCGTTCCGGTGGCAATTATTACTTTTGTTTGGTTATGGAATAGTTTGCCTTCTATGAAGCCAGCGAATGATTCCAGTGCTGGAAATATCTTTAAGCTTATGAAGAGGCCTGAGGTAGCGCTAGGGATGATAGCGGTTAGTCTATTTTTTATGGGCCAATTTACGCTGTTCACATATTTGCGTCCATTTCTTGAAACGGTAACGCATGTTGATATCACTAGGCTTTCCTTAATCCTTTTGGTAATGGGGGTCTCAGGCTTTATCGGTACGCTTTTAATTGGTAGGTATTTGAAGGAATATTTATATCGAACTTTAATCATCATTCCATTGTTGATGGCAGTAATAGCTGCCGCACTTACACAATTTGGCTCTACACCTATAGTAACGACATTGCTACTGGGGATTTGGGGCTTGGTTGGCACTGCTGCACCCGTAGCTTGGTGGACGTGGCTTGCTAAAACACTACCTAACGATGCAGAAGCAGGTGGAGGCTTAATCGTCGCAATTGTTCAACTTGCGATCACAGCAGGAGCAACTTTTGGTGGCATTTTATTCGATCTAAGTGGATATCAAGCGACTTTTTGGATGAGTTCAATAATACTCGTTCTTGCTGCAATGTTAGCCTTATGGGCAGCACGTATCAACGACAATCATACTTCTTAATCAATTTAATAAAAATGGAATTAATAACTTCGATCAATCAATTTTATTAAAGGCTGGACTTCTCAGAGAGTCCTCAAATACAAATTGTAACTCTTAGTGTGAAACTCTCTTAAAAGAGCCAGACAGACTTAATTATCTTAAATCACTATATCGTGCAAGATTAAGTGCAGATGAAATCTGCTGACAGTTAATTGGAAGTTGGATTGTATAAAAGCTCGCTTAGGCGAGCTTTTATATTTTAAGCGTTCATTTGTTGGTCTGCTTGGTTCATTATTAGCTTACTCTTTAGTTAGTATGCTTTTGAGTGTGGCCTCTGCGATTGCTGTGTGTCCGTGGCGCACTAGTTCTGCTGCTAGGTTGGTTCTGTCTTGCACATGCTTGTTTTGGCTAAGCTTTGATTTACCTAAAATTTTGGTGATGGTAATTTCAATGCCAACAATCGCTTTTAACATAGCATCTATATAGTCTGGCGGTGCATCTGCCATCTGCCAAGGCGATGCTTGCTGTACTTTATGTTCGTGAGCATGCGTGAGAAGCTCAAGCATTACGCGCAGGTGGCCAGCATCTTCTGTAAATTTTATTTTTCCATACACATGTACTGCCTGGTAGTTCCAAGTGGGGACTTGCTGGTGAGTTTCTTGTTTGCTTGGGTACCAGTTAGGCGAGACATACGCATCTAAGCCTTTAAATATTACCAGTGCCTCATCGTTGCTAGCGGTTTCTCGCCAAATTGGATTGGCTTTTGCTGCATGCGTACGCAGTGTGCCAAATTCACCCGTATTTGTATCAAGCTCAAAAGGGAAGTGGTTGGCCTCTAGTCCATTGGCGCTTTTTGTTACCAATGTACCTAGCGGGTGGGATGCAATGATATCAAAAAGTGCCTCTGGGCGATTCTCTGCAAAGTGTGGCGGAATATACATAGCTATGGTGTGCCGGTTATTGAAAATATTTTTTAAGTAACAGCTGTTTAATTTTCTGGAATTGCTACCGAGCGCACTAATACAAAGCGCTTTTGCTTAGAGGTGTTATGTTCGCATCCGGCTAGGCTTCCGGAAAAATTGGTCAGGCATGCTTTCTCATTTTTAGCTGTTAGTAGTGGATGTGCAACTGTATTGGTTGAGATGCTTGCTTGTTCCACTTTAGACTGACAGCCGGTTATCGCTAATAAAATTAAGCTGGTTAGTAGCATGATGCGTTTCATGATGAGGTTTTTCCGTGTGTTGACTGACAACACTATAACTTTCTATACCATGACACTACATGTACAATTTGTTATTCACCAGATAGAACTGTACAGGTCAAAACACCATGCCAGATGCATCGCCTTTACTTACATTAAACCCTGAAGACTCCGTGCCACTAGTTGAGCAAATAGTTTTAGGTGTGAAGCGCTTAACTGAAGAACGTGTGCTACGGGCTGGCACGCGCCTGCCTTCTATACGTAACTTTGCCACCGAACATAATGTCAGTCGGTTTACTGTGGTTGATGCTTATGATCGCTTAGTCGCGTTAGGGTATTTGGCGTCTCGTCGAGGCTCTGGTTTTTATGTTGCGGCACGGCAGCAGATTGAAATTTCCACTGCCAGCACTTGCCGCTTAGAGCAGGCCGATGATGTGCTGTGGCTGTTGCATAATACCTTTCAGGATATATCTGGCGCAGTCAGGCCCGGTTGTGGCTGGCTGCCAAGTGATTGGTTAAGCGCGAATGTGATACAGAAAAGCTTGCATGAGCTTTCACGCAAGCCAGGCGAATTTTTAACGGGATATGGTGATGTGAGTGGCTACCTGCCGTTACGTCAGCATCTGTTGCAAAAGCATCTGTCAGATATTGGCATTAGTGCCGAAGTGAATCAAGTGATCATGACCAACGGTGCTACGCATGGTCTAGACTTAGCCGCGCGCCTATTGATTAGGCCCGGAGATGCTGTTTTGATTGATGATCCTGGCTATTACACACTGTTTGGTTATTTGAAAACGCTGGGTGCCAAATTAATTGGTGTTCCGCGCAATATAGACGGGCCAGATGTAGGGCGCATGGAGCAATTAATTCAGGAGTTTCAACCTAAATTATTTTTTACCAATACAGTGCTGCATAACCCAACCGGTACCAGCACTAGCTTAGCGGTGGCGCACCAGATTTTACAGTTGGCAGAAAAGCATCAACTGTACATAGTGGAAGATGATATCTATGGAGATTTACACCCAAGTAACGCACCTAGGCTGGCAACCTTAGATCAACTTAAACGGGTAATCTACATTAGTAGTTTTTCTAAGACTATCTCGGCTAGCCTGCGCGTAGGTTTTATCGCCTGTGCCCCAGAGCTTGCTGCTAGGTTGCTGGATTTAAAGCTGCTTTCTGGCCTGACTACCTCTGAGATTAACCAGAGAATTATGTACCAGATTTTAATCGAAGGGCGTTATCGCAAACATGTAGAGCGTGTACGCTCGCGTTTGCAGGAGGTGCGCGGTCAGGTAATTGGGCAGTTAGAGCAAAGTGGCCTCACATTACATGCAGACCCTGTCGGCGGCATGTTTGTGTGGGCTGAGCTTCCGGCAGGGAAGAACGCAGCAGAAGTTGCCACATTAGCAACACGAGAAAGTATCATGTTGGCACCTGGCAACTTGTTCCGCCCCTACCAAGAGCCGTCATCATGGCTGCGTTTTAATGTTGCACATTGCGATGACGATAGAATCTTTGATTTCTTAAAACGGCAGGTAGATGTAAAAACGCCAAGCTAGCCACTTATAGTGCGGGTGTTATGCTGTCCCAAGCACATGGATGCCACGGCGTTATTTTTAAAATCAGTAGGGTGGCTATGTTAGAATCCAAGCATGATTTTTAATTTATTAATGGCTTAGTATGGCACGTTTTCACATTGTTATCCCTGCAGCTGGCATCGGTAATCGGATGGAAACCGCTATTCCCAAACAGTATTTGCCTTTGTCTGGCAAGCCGATGATCTCTTACAGCATCCAGACGTTTTTTGCTTCTCCACGCATTGCCAGTATTAACTTAGCATTAAGCCCTGAGGATTATTTCTGGCGTAATCTCGAGCTGGATGCCAATAGCCGATTGCAGTTGCATTACACCGGCGGTGAAACACGCGCACAGACCGTGTTAAACACTTTGCTGGCTTTGCAGTCGCAGATAGATGAAGACGACTGGATATTGGTGCATGATGCCGCACGGCCAGGGCTAACATTAGCTTTACTCAATACCTTGTTAGATAGCCTAGAGCATGATGCGGTTGGTGGCTTGCTGGCGCTGCCGTTGGCTGATACATTAAAACAATCCAATGCGGATTCTCGTGTTAAAAATACGATTCCACGTGATGGTTTGTGGCAAGCACAAACCCCGCAAATGTTCCGCTATAGCCTATTGAAACGTGCTTTAGAGAGCTTTGACGGTGCACCTACGGATGAAGCACAAGCCATTGAAGCACTCGGCTTGGAACCAAAACTGGTGGTGGGTTCACTAAGAAACATGAAAATTACCTACCCACAAGATATGACATTGATGGAAGTGTTAATACAAAAGGAAATCGCATAATGAGAATTGGTCATGGCTTTGATGTGCATGCTTTAGTGGTTGGTCGCAAGTGCATTATTGGCGGAGTGGATATTCCGTATGACAAAGGATTGGATGGTCATTCAGATGCTGATGTATTGCTACATGCAATTTGCGATGCATTGCTAGGTGCTGTGGCACTAGGTGATATCGGTAAACATTTTCCTCCAAGCGATATGCGCTACAAGGGCATCGACTCTCGCCAATTGCTAAGGCATGTGGTGAGCTTGGTGCGAGAGCATGGCTATGTTGTGGGCAATATTGATGCCACCGTGATGTGTGAGGCGCCTAAGTTAGGGCCACATACGGCTGCCATGTGTGTACATATTGCCGCAGATTGTGGTGTTGAGGTCACGCAAATCAACGTGAAAGCAACCACCACTGAGAAACTTGGCTTTACCGGTCGCGGTGAAGGTATTGCAGCAGAAGCTGTATGCTTGTTGCAACCTATCTAAACGCATCTACCAAAGGTCACTATGCTGCGCTGGTTTGAAAACCTGTTAAACCCTTTTCCTGCAAAAGAAATCGCTCCTCCACCTAATGCGTTATGGCCATTTTTATGGTCTTGCACCAAAGGTTCGCGCTTATTTATTCTGGTGATGACATTCTTTACCGCCATGATCGGCGGCTTTGAAGCTATGCTATTTGCAGTGATGGGCAAGGTGGTTGATTGGTTGAGTAAAAGCTCACCAGCGCTGCTGTGGCAGACAGAAAAGAATCATTTGCTGATGTTGGCTGGACTATTGATTTTCAGTGCAGTCCTGATTGCGGTGCAAACTCTGATTAAACATCAAACCTTAGCGGGTAATTTCCCTATGCGTTTGCGCTGGAACTTTCACCGTTTAATGCTTGGGCAAAGCATGAGCTTTTATCAGGATGAGTTTGCTGGGCGCGTTTCTGCAAAGGTGATGCAAACAGCGCTAGCCGTGCGAGATGTATGGTTTATTGTCGCGGATATATTGGTGTTTGTGGTGATTTACTTCGTCACCATGGTGGCTGTGGTTGGGCATTTTAATGCCATGGTGGTCGTGCCTTTTTTGGTGTGGGTCGTATGTTATGTGATTTCACTCAGCTACTTTGTACCTAGGCTAGCTAAGGTTTCACAAAATCAGGCAGATGCCCGCTCGTTAATGACTGGGCGTATTACAGATGCCTACACCAATATCAGCACGGTTAAATTGTTTTCACATGCGGGGCGTGAAGCTTATTATGCGAAATCAGCCATGAGTGAGTTCTTAGGGACTGTGCATAAGCAGATGCGCTATGTGTCAGGTGTGGAATTTACCAACCATATTCTTAACATGCTGCTGGTAATTGCAACCTCTGGTGTGGCGCTGTGGTTATGGACTCATAACGAGGTGAGTGTGGGTGGTGTTGCTGCCGCCACCGCCATGGCATTGCGTCTTAATGGTATTTCGCATTGGGTGATGTGGGAGCTTACCTCACTTTATGAGCACATTGGCACCGCGCAAGATGGGGTGAACACCCTCTCTTTAACCCAGCAGATTATCGACAAACCTGACGCGCCAGCATTAAAAATCAGCACAGGTGAAATCATATTTGATCAGGTGGATTTTGCGTATGGCATGCAGACCTCAGTATTAAGAGCGCTGAGTTTAAATATACGGCCGGGTGAAAAGGTGGGCTTGGTAGGGCGCTCTGGCGCAGGAAAATCTACCATCGTGAATTTGCTGCTACGTTTTTATGATGTAGAGAGTGGCCGCGTCTTGATTGACGGTCAAGATGTGCGCGATGTGACGCAAAACAGTTTACGCAGCCAAATTGCGATGGTGACGCAAGACACATCGCTACTGCACCGCAGCGTGCGCGACAATATTCTGTACGGGCGGCCAAACGCCACAGAACAAGAGATGATAGACGCTGCAAAGCGTGCAGAGGCCCATGACTTTATCTTAGGCTTGCGCGATGCTAAAGGCCGTACCAGTTATGATGCGCATGTGGGCGAGCGTGGTGTGAAATTGTCTGGTGGCCAGCGTCAGCGTATTGCGATTGCGCGCGTGATTTTAAAAGACGCCCCCATTTTACTGCTAGATGAAGCCACCAGTGCGCTGGATTCGGAAGTGGAGCAAGCGATTCAAGCTAGTTTGTATGACTTGATGCAGGGTAAAACGGTGGTGGCTATTGCGCACCGTCTCTCCACTATTGCTGCAATGGATCGTTTAATTGTGCTGGATGATGGCAGAATTGTTGAAGAGGGTGACCATCAGGCATTGATTAAGCAAGGTGGTATATACGCAACGTTATGGGCGCACCAAAGCGGCGGCTTTTTGGGAGAGTAGCGCACTTACATTTTCTCGGTTCATCTGTGTTAAATATGTTTATATTTTAGGAGTGAAGAGATGTCTACAACTCATGAAGCAAGGCCACCATTACCCCCATTTACACGTGAAACTGCGATGCAGAAAGTACGGTTGGCTGAAGATGGTTGGAATAGCCGAGATCCACAACGGATATCACTTGTATATACGCCGGATAGCCAGTGGCGTAATCGTGCAGAGTTTTTAACTGGGCGTGAGCAAATTGTTGCGTTCTTAACTCGCAAATGGGCGCGTGAGTTAGAGTATCGTTTAATTAAAGAATTGTGGGCGCATGATCATAACCGCATCGCGGTGCGGTTTGCTTATGAGTGGCATGATGATTCTGGGCAGTGGTACCGTTCTTATGGCAATGAGAACTGGCAGTTTGATGCCAATGGTTTAATGGAGTTACGTTATGCCAGTATTAACGACTTACCCATTAAAGAGGCTGAGCGTAAGTTTTTATGGCCGATAGGGCGCAGACCAGATGAATACGCTAGTTTAAGCGAGTTGGGTTTGTAGCGTTTAACTGCTACTAGCTAGAGTGCCTGATGCGTTGGTTTGGGATTGGGATCTGCGGTAAAGCATTTTGGGTTAAGCATTTGCGGCAACATGAAAACCACAAATGCTTATTTCATCAATGATACAGCCAAAGTAGCTTTGGCTGATAGCTGTAGCTTGGTTAAGCGCGCTCTCTTATCACTAAGCCTTGTAGTCTGCTCAGCGTTTTTGAAAAGGCTAGCACCTCCTCATTTGGGATTTGCCTAACGGTTTTTTGCGTTGCCGTGTCGATCACTTTTACAATCATGCGACCAGCTTCTTCATCCATCGAGAACTGTACAGTTTGCAAGGCAGGCGCTACCAACTCATTCAATTTATTCACAGCAGCCGTCAACATGTCTTTGTTGGCTTCAGTTGATGTTCTATTTTCAGACGTATCCACTGATTTTAAAGCAGCGCGATTCGCGTTGTTAGCTTGGGCGGTAGCTCTCGCATCTGTCGTTTGTTGCGTGCTGATTGGCATTTTAATGCCGCCGTAACCATCTATTGAAGAATTAAACATGTTAGCCCTTAAAATCGTGTCTTAAATTGTTATTGGTTAAAAATTAAGTTAAATTTTGCCGCATCTTATGACTCTTTAACGGCAGCAAATTTAGATAATTTAGGGTAAAAGTAGAAAATATTTAAAATAATTTCAATATTTATATAATTGTTAATATATTCATATGGTTATAGATAAAAATATTTTTTGTTTGGCACATGTTTTTATGTTATTTCCACGATTTCACTGTAAAAAAGCTAATTATTTTGTATGGTTTTGATATTTTTAACGCTTGTAACCAGCATTATTTTTATAAAAATATGCTCAGTAGCTAGGGTTTGTTTATCTTGTTTTATATAGACCAGTCCCGTGGCTTAGGTAGTAATTTCTTGTGTATAAGGTAGCATGCTATTTGTACACATTTGATATCACAGGAAAGCTATGAAGCTTTACGAGCAGCTTGCTAATTCTATTGCCCAATCTATCCAAGAAGGAGTACTGTGCCGTGGAGACAAGCTGCCCTCTGTACGTCAAGCCAGTGTTAGCCGTGATGTGAGCGCAGCTACTGTATTAGAGGCATATTATCTGCTGGAAGCGAGAGGCCTGATTACTGCGCGTGAGCGCTCCGGTTATTTTGTGACTGGCGGTGCGGTGAATATTCCATCCTCGCCTGCGCCGGTTATAGAGAGCCAATTAGAGTCCACAGAAGTAGATGTGAGTGAGCTGGTGTTTGAAGTACTGGAGTCGATTCGACTCAGAAGTGTAGTGCCTTTGGGCTCGGCATTTCCCAGCCCTTTGCTGTTCCCGCGGGCGAATCTAGCTAAGACCATGGCTTCCAGTGTGCAGATTATGGACCCTTGGGCTAGTGTAGATAACCTAAGCGCAGGGGATATTAACCTTAGACGTCAGATTGCCTTACGTTACATGATTGATGGTTTACATGTGACGGCGGATGAAATCGTAGTGACAAATGGTGCGTTGGAGGCATTGAACTTATGCTTAATGGCGGTTGCCCGCCCTGGAGATACCGTTCTAATTGAGTCGCCAACCTTTTATGCGGCATTACAATCCATAGAGCGTATTGGTTTGCGAGCAGTTGAGATTCCGAGTCACCCTAAAGACGGGATTGATTTGGCGGCAATGGAGCGTGCCATTTTGCAGCACCAACCAAAAGCTTGCTGGCTAATGACTAACTTTCAAAATCCATTGGGCAGTTTGCTTTCCAATGAAAAGAAGCAGGCGTTAGTGGCACTCATCACCAAGTATCAACTGCCGTTGATTGAAGATGATGTATACGGCGAGCTATATTTTGGTGATAAGCGGCCAGTGCCAGCCAAGGCTTTTGATACTGAAGGCTTGGTGATGCATTGTTCGTCATTTTCTAAATGTCTTGCGCCTGGCTATCGGGTGGGCTGGGTGGCACCGGGGCGATTTGCAAAAATGGTGGCGCGGCTTAAGCTAACTACCACTATCTCAGCGTCGGTGCCAGCGCAGGTAGCCATTGCCAAGTATCTGCAAAAAGGTGGCTATGACAAGCATTTGCGCAGTTTGCGCCATGCCTTATTAATGAATCAAATTAAGTTTGTCGAAGCCATTGAGCGCTACTTCCCTGCCGGCACTTGTTTAACGTTACCGCAGGGCGGCTACTTTTTATGGGTTAAGTTACCAGATGGTGTTAATGCACTTGAGCTACACAAGCTTGCGCTCAATAATGGCATTAGCATTGCACCTGGCCCTATATTTTCTGCGCAGCGCCACTTCAGCAGTTATGTTCGTTTGAATTACGGGCATATTTGGGATGCGCGTATTGAGGCTGCACTGGCAACGCTAGGTACGCTAGTATTGGGATTAATGTCCCAGCCATTGCCGTAAGGTTTTTATCATCTGTTATGCTTTTTTTGTAAGCATCTGTCTCTGTTCTTCATTAGCACCAAGCCTTAAGCTTTAGTCACTGTAAAAAATAACTTGGCTGTTGTATCAACGCCAATTTTTAAGGTGATTAAATGTATATCTATGATGAAATAGATCAAAACTTGGTGGAACAGCGCGTTGCCCAGTTTAGGGGGCAGACGCAGCGCTTTCTCAATGGGCAGCTCTCTGAAGATGAGTTCCGAGTGTTGCGTTTACAAAATGGATTGTACATTCAGCGGCATGCCCCAATGTTGCGCGTGGCAATTCCTTACGGGATGTTGACCTCTAATCAATTGCGTACTTTAGCTTATGTTGCGCGGCGTTGGGATAAAGGTTACGCCCACCTTACTACCAGGCAGAATATTCAGTTCAATTGGCCGCGCTTGGAAGACGCGCCTGATATTTTAGCGAAGCTTGCTACCGTGCAAATGCATGCCATCCAAACCAGTGGTAATTGCATACGTAACACCACCACAGACCATTTTGCTGGGGTGGCGCACGACGAAATCATTAACCCCTTGGTCTGGTGTGAAATTATTAGGCAGTGGTCTATGCTGCACCCTGAGTTTGCATTCTTACCACGTAAATTCAAAATCGCTGTGAGTGGCTCTGTAACAGATAGAGCGGCGATTGGTGTACATGACATCGGATTGCAGGCGGTTGAACACAGCGGTGTGTTTGGCTTTAGAGTGTTTGTGGGTGGTGGTTTGGGTAGAACACCACTTGTGGGTAAGCTGATTAACCCTTTCGTGGCCTGGTATGACTTGCTGACTTATTTGCAGGCAACACTGCGTGTTTATAATCTACATGGTAGGCGAGATAACAAATATAAGGCACGCATCAAGATCTTGGTCAAAGACCTCACGCCAGAGGTGTTTTCCCAGCAGGTAAATGAACAATGGGCGCGCATTAAAGGTGGTGCTGACACCGTAACCGCCGAATTTGTCAGTGCGATTGCTGACAAGTTTACATGGCCCAGCTATCGCGTCTTGCATGAAAATGGCAGTGCTGCCATTGCACATCATTTAGAAGCCAGCCCTGCCTTTGCACGATGGTTCCGTACCAATATTCACCAGCATAAAGTTAGCGGCTATTCATCCGTGACCGTATCACTTAAGGCGACGGGCTCTCCCCCAGGCGATATTACTGCAGACCAGATGGATGTACTTGCTGAAATGTCTGACAACTATGGGTTCGGTGAGCTACGTGTTTCGCACGAGCAAAATATCATTTTGCCTGATGTTAAAACCAAGTCGCTATATGCACTATGGCAAGAACTTAATGTGCTTAATCTGGCAACGCCTAATATTGGGTTAATTACTAACATAATTGCTTGCCCAGGCGGAGATTACTGTAGCTTGGCGAATGCAGTTTCCATCCCGGTAGCAGAAGCTATCCAGCAAAAATTTCATGATTTAGATTATGTGCATGAAATTGGTGAGCTTGATCTTAACTTATCTGGTTGCATGAACTCTTGCGGCCATCATCATGTAGGCCATATCGGTATTTTGGGCGTGGATAAAGCAGGTGAAGAGTGGTACCAAATCACATTAGGCGGCAGGCAGTCTGGCGCGCTCAAGGTAGATGCTAAATCAAACGCAGATAGCAACGCCAGCGCAGCGATTGGCCGAGTGATAGGCCCTTCGTTTGCGCGTGAGCAAGTGCCTGATGTCATTGCACGTTTAATTCAAACTTATTTATCTATCCGAGAGAGTGATGTGGAGCGGTTTATTGATGTGGTTGACCGTGTAGGAATTGAGCCATTCAAAAAGGATGTTTATATGGATCCATTACTAGCAAAGACTTCAAACTTAGTGAGGGAATCCAATGTCTGAATCTAAGCAAAACTTAATTCGTGGTGGCCAGCTTACAGTGAATGCGCTGCAATGCTTTGACGTTAATAACGAACAAGCACTGTTGGTTCCCCCAGATGATGCAACTTGGATGGTGACTTTTGATACTTGGGTGGAGCATCAGTTGTTATTAGAGGGCAGGCAGTTTCCAGTGGCAGTATTGATGCCTTCTGATACTGATTTTGACGATGGAATTAGCCATCAAATACGCGGGCTATGCCAAGCAGACATTGCATTGATTGCGATAGATTTTCCAAGTTATACCGATGGGCGAGGTTATTCATTGGCGCAGTTATTAATAAATGTTTACCAGTGGTCTGGAGAGTTAAGGGCCGTGGGAGATGTGATGATAGATACCGTGTACTACTTAGCCAGATGTGGGTTTGATAGCTTTCTGATTAAATCAGGCCACGATGCGCAGTTGGCATTAGACGCTTTGCATACCTTTAGTGATACCTACCAAAAGTCTTATCGACAGCCGATTAAAAGTAATACGCCATAACCATTAATCGCAATTGAAAACCATAGATTTACATCAGTTTAACTTGAGCTATTTTATTGTAAGCAAGGACTGCAAATGAAAGATGTTAAAACTACATCGAAGAAAGTTATTCCAATCGCCCCTGCACCGGGCGGCTTTATGCCGATGTATGAAGCGCAGGCCAAGATATACCCACGCAATACCTTCGGTTTTTTCAAAAACTGGCGCTGGGTCATGATATGGATCACGCAAATTGTGTTTTACGGTGTGCCGTGGCTACAGTGGGGTGAGCGTCAGGCAATGTTGTTAGATATCAGCACCCACCGTTTTTATATCTTTGGCTTGGTTCTATACCCGCAAGACTTAATTTATCTGGTGATTATCCTTATCATCGCAGCGCTAGCTTTGTTCCTGTTTACTGCGGTTGCCGGCAGACTGTGGTGTGGCTTCTCTTGCCCACAATCGGTGTATACCGAAATATTTTTATGGATGGAACGAAAAATAGAAGGGGATAGAGCCGCGCGTATTCGTCTGGATGAGTCTAAATTTGGAGTTAAAAAGCTATACACCAAATCGATGAAACATCTGGCTTGGATTAGCTTTTCAATTTTCACAGGGTTCACCTTCTTAGGTTATTTTTCACCGATACGTGAGCTATTGGATAGCATTATTCAGGTTAGACTCAGCCCTTGGGAAACATTCTGGATTTGTTTTTATGGCCTAGCGACTTATGGTAATGCTGGCTTCCTGCGTGAGCAGGTTTGCAAACACATGTGTCCTTATGCACGATTCCAAAGTGCAATGTTTGATAACGACACACTGATTGTGACTTACGATCAAGAGCGAGGCGAGCCACGTAGTGGCCGCTCCAGAAAAATAGACGCAAAGCAGGAGGGTTTAGGCGACTGTATTGATTGTAATTTCTGTGTGCAAGTGTGCCCGGTTGGTATTGATATCCGCAATGGCTTGCAATATGAATGTATTAGTTGCGGTTTGTGTGTGGACGCATGTAACAGCATTATGGATAAAATGAATTATCCACGCGGCTTAATCCGATTCACAACGCAAAATGGCCTGGCCCAGCACTGGACTAAGCATCAAGTGATTCAAAAAATATTGCGTCCGCGAGTGCTTATTTATAGTGCGCTGTTGTTGTTGCTTTCTCTGGGTTTGGTTGTTTCTTTGGCGATGCGCCCCGCATTTAAAGTGGATGTTAATCGTGACCGAGGTGTAATGTCCAGATTGGTTTCCGGCGGTAAAGTAGAGAATGTCTATCAGTTGCAAATCACCAATGTGACCGAAGCTAAAGAGACGTATCGCGTATCAGTGTCTGGCATTGATGGTTTGTCGATGGCCTCTCAAACTCAGTTCACGGTAGAGCCTGCTAATGAACGATTGGTGGCTGTAAGCCTGCAAATTGCCGATGGTGCAATACGTAGCGGTACACACCCGATTATGTTTGAAGTGGAGGCGTTGGGGACTAAAGAACGTATTACTCAAAAATCTATCTTTTATATGTCCCGCTAGTCTATATCGAGAGAGGTAAGGGTTGTATCAAGAGGCGCCTAGTGCGCCTCTTAGTTTATACAGGCAGTGTTTATGTAATGGCTTAATCTATACTGTTGGCTGCGTTACTTAGGCTTTTAGTAGCACAATCACTGCGCCGCTGCCGCCGTCTTGCCTGCGTGCTTCTGCATAGGCAATCACTTCATCACGCTGTATTAACCAGCCACGTAATTTGTGTTTAAGTACCGGCTCGCGGTTACGTGAGCCTAACCCTTTGCCATGCACAATGCGTACGCAGCGTATGCCCCGTTTTTTACAGTCGTTTAAAAAGGTTGCCACGTAAAGTCTAGCCTCATCACTGACTAAGCCATGCAGATCAATTGCTGCCTGTATTACCCAGTTACCGCGGCGTAGTTTACTTAAAATATCAGGGGAGTGACCTTCACGCAGGTAAAGCAGTTCTTCGCCAGTTTCTAATTCATGTGCCGGTATATAGTGATCGCTTAAGGAGTCAGCTAGGGCTTGTTGCTCATCACGAATAAACTGTTTGGGGATAGGTTTCGGGCGTAGCGGTGCGTGATGCACACGCTTGGGTTTGAGTGGACGCGCGTCTTTAACTGCTTCTAAAAACAGTTCAGATTCATTGTCTTTTGCGTCTTCCACAATGTTGATGCCTAGGTTTAAGTGGTAAGCGAGGGCGATGCGGACATTGCCCTCATTCTTACTTATTTCAAATGATCTAAATAACGCTCAGCATCTAGTGCGGCCATACAGCCTGTGCCTGCACTAGTGACCGCTTGGCGGTAAATATGATCTTGCACATCGCCTGCCGCAAATACACCCGGTACGCTAGTGGCTGTGGCATTACCTACGCGGCCCATTTGCGTCACAATGTAGCCGCCTTCCATCTCGAGTTGGCCTTCAAAGATATCTGTGTTTGGTTTGTGGCCAATGGCAATAAACACGCCTTGTAATGCAATATCTTTAGTCGTGCCATCGCTCACATTTTTAATGCGCATACCAGTCACACCAGTGTTATCACCAAGCACTTCGTCCAAGGTGGCGAATGTTTCCAGTACGATTTTGCCTTCAGCCACGCGCGCCATCAGTTTGTCGACCAGAATTGCTTCTGCTTTAAACTTATCACGGCGGTGTACCAGCGTTACTTTACTTGCGATATTGGCTAGGTATAAAGCCTCTTCAACCGCAGTGTTACCGCCACCAATCACAGCGACTTCTTGGTTTCTGTAGAAGAAGCCATCGCAAGTGGCACATGCAGATACACCTTTGCCTGAGAATGCCTCTTCACTTGGCAGGCCTAAGTATTTTGCAGAGGCGCCCGTTGCAATAATCAAGGCATCACATGTGTATTCGCCACTATCGCCCACTAAACGAATCGGTTTTTCTGTGAGGTGCGTGGTATGAATGTGGTCAAAAATCATTTCAGTGTTAAAACGCTCTGCATGTTTTTGGAAGCGCTCCATCAATTCCGGGCCTTGCACGCCGTCTGCATCTGCTGGCCAGTTATCAACCTCGGTTGTCGTCATCAACTGACCACCTTGTGCAATACCAGTAATTAATACAGGTTTGAGATTTGCGCGTGCAGCGTAAACCGCGGCTGAATAGCCTGCAGGACCTGAGCCTAAAATAAGTAGTTTGGCGTGACGTGTTGCCATAATGTATTACTTTCTTGATTAATATTGAATTTTATACGTTGGGTGTGATGTTTGATTTTTCAAGTAAGTGGTGGCATGGAAGCAGCTTTTTCCTGAGCGCTGTACTGTGCAAGCTACACCCTAATGCGTTTTAGGTATCGCGCTGTGCTGCCAACTTAGCTTGAGAAGTTATCGTATTATTTTTCTAGCAGACTCCGGAGCATCCATGCAGTTTTTTCATGGGTTTGTAAACGTTGCGTGAGTAAATCGGCAGTTGCTTCATCTGAGGCAGCATCCGCACTAGGAAACACCGCACGAGCCGTGCGGCACACTGCTTCATGGCCGGCTACCAGTTCGGCAATCATGTCTTGTGCTTTAGGCACTGACTCTGATTCTTTAATTGAACTTAACTTGGCAAAATCGCGATAAGTGCCTGGTGCATAAACATCTAAAGCACGAATGCGCTCAGCCACCAAATCAACGGCTAATGCCAGTTCGTTGTATTGTGTTTCGAACATCAAGTGCAATGTGTTGAACATCGGACCCGTGACGTTCCAATGAAAGTAATGCGTTTTCAAATATAAAGTGTAGGTATCCGCTAATAGATGTGAAAGACCCTGAGCAATATTTTTTCTATCTTCTTCTTTAATGCCAATATCCATTTGAACTCCTTAGTAAGACTCTGGTTAAGGGATTACAACGTTTTATGATTCGAATTGAGAATGATATTCTAATCGCTACGCAGCGACTTTGATACTGCTATAATTAAATCCGACACTTAAAATACGTTAAAGGTTTATCTTGTTTTTCAAAAAATCTAAACCAGTTAATGCTCGCCGTGAAGCTGAAGTAATTAAATCTAATGCCCTCGCTAATACGCTCATTAAAGAAGCTTGGTGGCTGGGTTTAGTGCTCATCGGGCTTTATATTACCGTCATTCTTTTTACTTATAATCCTAACGACTCTTCTTGGTCACATATTGCACCTGATAGTGCAGTTATTCAGAACGGCGGCGGTAGTGTCGGTGCCTGGATTTCTGATTTATTACTGTATGTATTTGGCTTTTCTGCCTGGTGGTGGGCTGTATTAGCTTTTTATGCCATGTGGTTTGTGTATTTAACGTTAGAAACTGTGAATCAGAGCGAGAAGCCATTCTTACTTTTTAACTTTTTTGGCTTTGCTTTGCTGCTGGTAGCTTCAAGCGCCTTGGAAGCAGGGCACCTGATTAATTTGCCAGCCTTGTTGCCTGATAGCGCAGGCGGTATGTTAGGTAGCGCTGTAGATACAGGCTTGCGTAGCTTGTTTGGTTATACAGGCTCTAGCATGCTGCTGCTGTTAATGTTTGTGGTTGGTTTTAGCTTGTTTACAGGTTGGTCATGGATCATGATCACCGAAAAATTTGGCGCGTTCTTGATTTCTAGCTATGCGTTCATTACGCTGAAGTGGCAAGACTGGCAAGACAGAAAAGCCGGTAAAGCTGTGGAGCAGGAGCGTATCGAATACGTTAAAAGCGAACGTAAGCGCGTGGTGGATCGTGAGCCGGTACAAATTGAAACGCCAGTGCTTGAAATCGCACAAAGTGTGCGCGTACAAAAAGAAAAGCAAGTGCCATTGTTTGATACGCACCCTGACACCCCATTGCCGCCTATACACCTGTTGGATGAACCTTCAGGCACGGTGGAATTGCCTTCTGCCGAAACCCTAGACTTCACCTCGCGTTTGATTGAACGTAAGCTGATGGATTTTGGCATTGAGGTTAAAGTGTTAACTGCATTGCCAGGCCCTGTGATTACGCGTTACGAGCTTGAACCAGCGGCCGGCGTTAAAGGCAGTCAGGTCACGAACCTAGTAAAAGACTTAGCGCGCGCTTTATCTGTGGTGAGTGTGCGTGTAGTAGAAACGATTCCTGGAAAAACCTGCATGGGTTTAGAGATTCCTAACCCTAAACGCCAAATTGTTTATTTATCAGAAATCATGGGCAGTCAGGCGTACGCAGATATACATTCACCACTGGCTATTTCTTTAGGTAAAGATATCGGCGGAAAACCTGCGGTGGCTGATTTAGCGAAAATGCCACACGTGCTGGTTGCCGGTACGACCGGCTCTGGTAAGTCTGTGGCTATTAATGCGCTGATTTTAAGCTTGCTGTATAAAGCAGATGCGAGCCAAGTGCGCATGATTTTAATTGACCCCAAAATGTTGGAGTTGTCAGTTTACGAGGGTATTCCACATCTGTTAGCGCCAGTGGTAACTGATATGCGCCATGCCGCAAACGCCTTAAATTGGTGTGTGGCGGAGATGGAGCGTCGCTATAAATTGATGTCTATGTTAGGTGTACGTAACCTTGCAGGCTATAACCAAAAAATTAAGGATGCAGATAAAGCCGGAGAGAAAATTCCGCATCCATTTAGCTTGACCCCAGACGAGCCCGAGCCGTTGGAAGAAATGCCATTGATCGTTGTAGTGATAGACGAGTTGGCTGATTTGATGATGGTAGTGGGTAAAAAAGTGGAAGAGTTGATTGCACGTTTAGCCCAAAAGGCGCGCGCTTCTGGCATACACTTGGTATTGGCAACGCAGCGACCTTCAGTAGATGTGATTACTGGTTTGATTAAAGCTAACGTGCCGACACGTATTTCTTTTCAGGTTTCCAGCAAAATCGACTCACGTACCATTTTGGACCAAATGGGTGCTGAAGCCTTGCTAGGGCAGGGTGATATGCTTTATATGCCGCCAGGTACCGGTTACCCGCTACGTATTCACGGGGCGTTTGTATCAGACCAAGAAGTGCACAAAGTGGTCGATTATCTTAAAGCCCAAGGTGAACCGAATTACATCGACGGTATTCTAACCAACGAAACCGAAGAAGCCGGTGGCGCAGATTTCGTGGCTGGCAGCTCAGGCAATGGCGGCTCAGAGGTTGATCCGCTTTATGACGAGGCAGTGGGTATCGTGCTTAAATCACGTCGCGCCAGTATTTCATCAGTACAACGCCAGCTGCGCATTGGTTACAACCGTGCCGCTCGTTTGATTGAGGATATGGAACGCGCAGGTTTGGTTTCTGCGATGCAAAGCAACGGTAACCGCGAAGTATTAGCACCGCATCATGAGCCTTAATTTTTAAAGAAGAACATACTAATTTAATGAATATTATTAAAAAACTGCAAAATACTGGTTTGCATTTCATCAATGGTTTATTGGTGTTGCCTGTACTTTTCGTAGCGCAAGTTGCACATGCAGATGGCATGGATAGCGTAAAGGCGTTCTATGAAAAAACGCAGGCAGTGCGCGCCAATTTTCATCAAGTGGTCACCGATAAACAAGGGCGCAAGGTGCAAGAAGTGCAGGGCACTATGCAGCTCAAACGCCCTAATAAGTTTAGGTGGGATTACAACAAGCCATATGAGCAACAAATCATTAGTGATGGCAAACAGGTATGGCTGTATGACACTGAGCTAGCACAGGTGACCGTGCGTGATATCGGCAAAGCGTTGGGTTCTAGCCCTGCTGCATTGCTGGCTGGCGGTAAGGCCATAGAGGAGACTTTTACGCTGGCTAATGCCAGCAATCGCGATGGTTTAAATTGGGTGAGTGCGCAGCCTAAAGATAAAGAGTCTGGTTTTGAAAAAATATTGCTGGGTTTCAAAGATAATCAGATTCAGGAAATGGCATTGTTAGATAGCTTTGGGCACAACACAAAAATTGTATTTAGCAAGGTGGAGGTAAACCCTGCGCTGGATGAAAAGTCATTTTTATTTAAACCACCAAAAGGTGTAGATGTGGTGGGCGAGTAAAAAGTGGCGAAAGATACCTATTTATTTTGAACAGTCTATTTGAACCCAATACCCCACAAGCACCACTCGCTGAGCGATTACGCCCTAAAGCGTTAGACGAGGTCGTCGGTCAGTCACATCTGCTAGGGGTTGGCAAGCCGCTACGCTTGGCTTTTCAGTCGGGCAAGTTACCTTCCATGATTTTATGGGGGCCGCCCGGCGTAGGTAAAACCACCTTGGCACGCCTTATTGCCAATACGGCCGATGCTGAGTTTATCCCTATTTCTGCGGTACTTTCTGGTATTAAAGATATCCGTGAGGCCGTAGAGCGCGCGGAGCATACTTTGCAGCAGCATGGGCGTAAAACCATACTGTTTGTGGATGAGGTGCACCGCTTTAATAAAGGCCAGCAAGATGCATTTTTGCCATTTGTAGAAAGTGGCTTAATTACCTTTATTGGCGCCACCACCGAAAACCCCTCGTTTGAGGTGAACAGTGCGCTGTTAAGCCGTGCGCAGGTGTTTGTGCTTAACTCATTGTCAGAGGCTGAACTATCGTTATTGCTTGATCGCGCGCAGCAGTTGGTGGCCGCCGAGTTAACCATTACCCCAGAAGTACGTGAGCAGGTTTTGGCTTATGCTGATGGCGACGCAAGACGCTTGCTCAACTTTGCTGAAGGATTGTTTAACGCGGCACAGGGTGCAGCTATCTCTGAAATTGATGAGGCGTTCTTACAGACCACCATGGCGAGTAAGCTACGTCGTTTTGATAAAGGCGGCGAAGCATTTTACGATCAAATATCTGCCTTGCATAAATCAGTGCGTGGCTCTAACCCTGATGCTGCTTTGTACTGGTTTTTACGCATGATAGATGGTGGGGCCGATCCGCTTTACCTAGGGCGTCGTATTGTGCGGATGGCGGTTGAGGATATCGGCATTGCAGACCCGCGTGCGCAGACCATGGCATTAGAGGCCTGCCAGATTTATGAGCGGCTTGGCTCTCCTGAAGGCGAGCTTGCGTTATCCAATGCAGTGATTTATTTGGCAGTAGCAGCTAAAAGTAATGCGGCCTATATGGCTTACAATCAGGCTAAAGCTTTCGTGGCGCAAGATAAGTCACGTACCGTGCCATTACATTTGCGCAACGCGCCAACTAAACTGATGAAGGCGTTGGATTACGGTAAAGAGTATCGTTATGCGCACAATGAGCCAGATGCGTATGCTGCAGGCGAGAGCTACTTCCCTGATGATTTGCCGCCGCAACAATTTTACTCCCCCACGCCACGTGGTCTTGAGGGTAAAATAGCGGAAAAATTAGCGTATTTGCGTGAGCTAGATAAACGTGAAATAGATAAAAAAGCAAAAAAATAAGCAGTCAGCCGCTTTCTCTAAGCCTAACCCTTGCAGGGCTGGCTGCTAAGTTGGGCAATGATGGTGATGGCGAGCATGCAACAGAATAAAATTAAGGGATTTAAATGTTAGACATTCAAGCATTAAGAAATGATTTAGATGGCGTAGTGAGCCAATTACAGGCACGTGGTTTTGAGTTTGATGCGGCTAAGTTCAGCGCCCTAGAGCAAGAGCGTAAAACCGTGCAAACTAACACGCAGGATTTACAGGCTAAGCGTAATAATGCATCTAAGCAAATTGGTATTGCAAAGTCTAAAGGTGAAGACGTGAGCGCCATTATGGCGGAAGTAGCTGGCCTAGGTGAGCAGTTAAAAGCGGGTGAAGTGCGTTTGGCTGAGTTGCAGGCTGACTTGCAAAGCCTATTGCTCAACGTGCCAAACTTACCGCACGCTAGCGTGCCTCAGGGTAAGTCTGAAGCAGATAACGTAGAAGTGCGTAAAGTAGGTACACCACGCACGTTTGATTTTGAAGTGAAAGACCATACCGATGTTGGTATGCCACTGGGTTTGGATTTTGATACAGGCACCAAACTATCTGGCACACGTTTTACGCTAATGCGCGGGCAGATTGCAAAAATGCATCGTGCTCTTGCACAGTTTATGTTGGATACACAAACCGAACAGCATGGCTACGAAGAATGCTATACCCCATATTTGGTTAATGCAGAGACATTAACCGGCACAGGCCAGTTGCCTAAGTTTGAAGAGGACCTGTTCTCATTAGCGCACAACGACAGCAAGTTATATTTAATCCCTACGTCTGAGGTGACCCTCACTAATACTGTGCGTGATGAAATTGTCCCCTTAGAGTCTCTGCCGATTAAACTCACCGCACATACGCCATGCTTCCGCTCTGAGGCTGGTTCTTATGGGCGCGATACCAAAGGCATGATACGCCAGCACCAGTTTGATAAAGTTGAAATGGTGCAGATTGTGCACCCTGAGAAAAGCTACCAAGCATTAGAAGAAATGGTAGGCCACGCTGAGAACATCCTTAAAGCATTAGGTTTGCCTTACCGTGTAGTTTCACTATGCACAGGCGACATGGGCTTTGGCGCCGCTAAAACTTATGATTTAGAGGTTTGGTTGCCAGCGCAAAATACTTATCGTGAGATTTCCTCTGTATCCAACTGTGAGTCATTTCAGGCACGTAGATTACAAGCACGTTTCCGTAACGAGATTGGCAAGCCTGAACTGGTGCACACCTTAAATGGCTCTGGTTTGGCGGTAGGGCGTACACTAGTTGCAGTGCTGGAAAACTACCAAAATGCAGATGGCAGCGTAACCGTGCCAGAAGTGTTAAGGCCATATATGAACAATCTGGCGGTGATTACTGCCTAGATTTTTCAGCTATTCTTGATATTTCAGTCTTTGTAGTTTAGTGGAACTCGTCTATGTATTTGGACGCCTAATGTTTTCTCTGGCGTCCACTGTCTATCAAAAAAAATTGGCGCAACATGGTTTGCACCCATTTTATATCGTTGCAGCTACCTATCTTGTACTTGGTGTTCTAGCTGCACCTTTACTGTACGCGATTGACTTTGGCAGCCTGAGCCATGATTTTTGGTTAAATGTATGGCTAGCCTCGTTATTTGACGTTGCTGGCTGGATGTTTCTAGTCCTGTCACTTTCTAAAACTGATTTGTCCGTGTTTGGGCCATTAAACGCCTACAAAGTAGTGGCGTCCATGTTGTTAGCCATTTTGTTTCTGAATGAGGTCCCCAGTGCACAGGGCTTGCTAGGTGTGCTGTTTATCATTGTAGGCAGCTTCTTTTTGATGCCACCAGCTGCTACATCTCAAGCTGGCACGGTGGCTGGGTTACTACGCGATAAAGGCGTGCAGGCGCGTTTTTTATCTATTTTCCTGTTTTCTGTTGGTACGGTTTTCCTTAAAAAATCAGTGGCTGGCGGGGTGCTGGAAACGATGGTGTTTTGGTCGCTAATCGGGCTGCCATTGGTATTATTGAGCAACTATTTCTTTCTGCCCAATAGTATTCAGGAGCAAATGAAGGCGACTAAGCAGCATCTGTACAGTATTAGTCTGATCGGCGCGATGGTGTTCGCCATGCAGTATTTTACCTTGCTGTTGCTTGCTAATATGCTGGTGGCGTATGCACTGGCGCTGTTTCAATTGGGCATGGTGCTGCAGGTGCTGATTGGTTATCGTGTATTTAACGAGAAAGATATCGCCAGAAAGTTGCTGGCAAGTTTAGTGATGATGGCAGGCAGCCTTTTGGTTTTAATGCACTAGCTTTTAAGTGGCTTTGATTATATCTCTGTAAATATAGCCATTGCCTACATAAGGTTTCATTGCCAATTATGTACCGCTGTATTGCAATTGCAGCTGCTTGCGCCACACGTTATTCAACGTTAGATTAATTGCGTGCAATCTTAAATGCATCAAACTCTGGATTATGGCTAGGTTGGTGTTTTTCTAATATGCGTTGATAACTGCGCACCGACTCCACAAAAATAACAGGTGCACCGCCACTGGCATAGCCATATTTTAGGGTAGTGTAGTAATCGGGGTTTTTGAGTAACACCAGCGTTTTTTTAATATCCGCCCAGCTATCAGGATTCAGTTTTAATCTCTTAGCGAGCACACGGGCATCTTCAACATGTGCGTAGCCAATATTGTAAGAGGCAAGCGCCATATATGTTCTATCCGGTTCCGGAATACGCTCAGGCACCGTATCAATGAGTTTAAGCAAATACTTAGCGCCCGCCGGTATGCTTTGCTTAGGGTCTAGCCTATCGGTAACGCCCATCAGGTCTGCCGTGCCTTCAGTTAGCATCATCAGTCCACGTACATTGGTGGGGGAGGTGTTGTAGGTATCCCAGTGTGATTCTCTGTAGCTCACTGCGGCTAGCAAACGCCAATCTATGCCCGTAATATCCTGCGCCTGTTTAAATAGGTGTACGTATTTTGGCAGCAAGCTATTACTGCGCTCAAGGAACGTGGTGATATCTGATGAGTTGAGACGTTTATTATGGCCGTAGTAGCGATCTAGCAAATTGCGTAATGTGCCGTCATTTTTGATTTTTGCAAAAAATTTATTAATGTTAGCTAACATTTGCCGGTCAGAGTTTTTAGACATAGCCCAAGCAATTTTTTCGGCAGGACCAATTGGCATGGCGATACTCAGATTAGGATGGTAGTTTTGCATTAACGCCGCTAGGTGGTTATCTGCGATGGTGTAATCAAGTAGGCCATCGGCGACCTCTTCTATTAACGATTCAGTATTGGTGCGTTTGATACTTTGCCATTTGAGCGCGTTATTCTTTTTTTGTAAAACGGCTAAGTGCTCTTCGTAGCTGGTGCCTTCTGGTACGGCCAGTGTTTTGCCAATAATGTCTGTGATGTTGTCCGGCTCTTTGTTGATTTCATTGTTAAAAATGAGCTGTTGCTGTGTTTCTTGGTAAGGGGTTGAAAATAACACCAGATGCTCGCGTAAATGCGTGACGCTGAGGCTGGCCGCTGCAATGTGCGCTTTACCTTTTAGCAAGCTTGGAATCACTTCACTAATGCTGTTGACCAGTACAAAACGGATTTCATAGTCTGGGTAGTAGTCATTCACAAACTGCGTAGCTAAGTCGTACTCAATCCCTGCGGGTTGGTTGTCATTGTTTAAATAATAAGTGGTTGGGCCATTGTGCGTAACAAAGACAATTTCTTTTTTCTTGGCATCAATCGCTGGCGTTCGATCAACATCACTCTTAGGTTTACAGCCAACAAAGCACACACATAGCAATGCCAGTGTGAGTAAACGTATCCACTGTTTATTTTGTAAGAGGGCTATCAAACTTAGCGCTCACTCACCACGCCATCTTGGGCGATTAAAATAACATCGGCTAACTGGTGGAAAATGCCATGTTCCACAACACCCGGCGTATTGTTAAGCAGGGCATTAAGGGTGCTAGCGTCGATGCTGGCATCAAATTTCATATCAAGCACATAGCTACCGTGAGAGGTGATCCAAAAGCCATCTTTGGCGGCATTAGGGCGCAGGTCACCCACACCGACGAGCGCTTCTAGGCTCTTTTTTGCCATTTGCCAGGCAAAGGGGATGACTTCAATCGGGATGGTGAAATTTTGTCCAATATGGTTCACCAGCTTGCTTGCATCGGCCACCACAATAAACTGTGTGGCAGCTTTGGCAAGGAGCTTTTCTTTAACTAAATCACTACCGCGGCCTTTTAGCAAGGTTTTGTCGGACGTGATTTCATCTGCTCCATCAACATAGAGGTCTATGCTAGCCACGTGTTCTAATGCCACGATAGGCAACTGCAATGACTGCGCTTTTTGTGCACTGATAGTGGAGCTGGCAATGGTTGTACATCGTAAGCCTTGCTCACGTGTTAGTCTGGCGAGTTCTTCAATGAAGTAGTTTGCAGTTGAACCGGTGCCTAAGCCAACCAGCATGCCATTTTGTACATACTGAGCAGCACGTAGTGCGACTAATTGTTTGTCATTCATTTTGCATCCCCATGACTTTTTTACTTATTGTGATTACTATATTAACGCTATTTACTTTGCTTAGTCATAAAAAAAGGGAGCGAGTTGCTCCCTTTTCAAATTTTTTTGCTATCTGGTGATAGCTGGAAAATTATTTCATTACACGGTTTCTGTATTCACCAGTACGTGTGTCGATCTCAATTTTGTCGCCTTGCGCACAGAATAATGGCACTGGCAATTCAAAACCTGATGCGATTTTAGCTGGTTTCATTACTTTACCTGATGTGTCGCCTTTAACTGCTGGCTCAGTGTAGGTGATTTCACGTACCACTGTTGTTGGTAATTCAACGGTAATTGCTTTGCCATCGTAGAAACGTAAGTCAGCTGGCATGCCGTCTTCGATGTACGGTAATGCATCTTCCATGAACTCTGCGTCTACATCGTACTGGTTGTAATCTGCATCCATGAATACATAAGTTGGATCAGCAAAGTATGAGTAAGTCACTTCTTTTTTCTCAAGTACGATCACATCAAACTTATCGCCAGCGCCGTAGATGCTTTCGCTAGGTGCTTCTGTCAGTAAGTTTTTGAATTTCATTTTTACAACGGCAGTGCTGCGGCCTGATTTGTTGTATTCTGCTTTTACTACGACCAGTGGAACGTTATCCACCATAATCACGTTACCGGCGCGGAGTTCTTGTGCTGTTTTCATAGGGTGCCTTAGATTCTAAATGCGTAAAATCGCGCATTATACCTTATTTTTTAAGATATTTTTTATCATCTTTTCACTAAAAATCACCAACTTAGTGGCTAAGTCAGTTTGCTGTGCAAGCGTATTTGTTTGTTGTGTGCTATAGCTTTTGAGTGCAGGGAGCTGGTCTAAATAATCCTGCCAAGTTGCGACTGGTATTTGCTCTGCTAGCCATGCATTGTGCATGTTAAGAACAGCCACTTTGGTAGCGTCTGCACATTCTGCATAAAATAAATCTAAAAATGCATGTAGTTTTTTAATGTGGGTTTGTTCTGTTTGCAGGTATGGTTGCCAGATAAAAGGTTTACCTGCCCAAATAGCACGTACCCAGCTATCTTCGCCGCGCACAAAGTTAATGTCACAGTTACTGAGTAGATTGTCGTAGTCACGTTGACTTAAAAAGGGAATCACATGCAGCGTAAGATTTTGCTGGGTGAGCGTATCGCCAATGTGCAGTGTGGGGCATCCAAAAAAATCAGCCACGCTAGGTAAAATGCTGCCAGCCGGCACATAGCAATTAATTGGCTGGTTGGATTGTGCCATTGCCGATAATAAGTCAGAAATTGGCGCATGTGGGTAGCAGAATAAAGATACTTTTAAGTGAGGGCTGGCGACTAGCCCTAAACTTTGCCAAAAGTCCTGTTGCTGGCTTGGAGTTTTATCCAGCTCTTGATGCTGCTTAATAAGGTCATGCTCTCGTAACAAACCGCCGGTGCTGGAGGTAAAGCCGGGGAAGAAGAAGTGGCGGGTTAAAGTGCCGCGTTTTGAGCTGTTTGCATGAAAGTCATCCACCCAGCTTTCAGCCGATAAATATTCTAAGTTAACCCAGACCGTGCTGGGCTGCATGGTGGCGAGGTAGGCTTGTGGTAATTCACAGGCAAAGCTTTCGATAACTATAGGAGCAGCATTCGGAAATTTAGTATCTGCATGCCATGCAATGATGCTGATGCCTTGAATTGATTGTTGTTCAAGCGAGGTGTCGATGGTTGGAATCAGCTGTTTAGCAACATGCAGGTCGTCAATATATAGACGGATTGTTAACTGGTGCTCGCTGTGTAGTTGTTGGGCTAAGCGCCAGCAAACACCGATGTCACCGAAGTTATCGACTATTTTGCAGAATATATCCCAAGTTTTATCTATTGCCATGCGGATCTACAGCAAATGAATATTGAAGATTTTTAGTAATTGCGCGTAGCCGTAAAACAGCACTGCGGTGATCAATATGTAGGTGAGTAGCGTGGGCCAAAACCCAAACCTTGGTAGCATCCATGCAAATACTGGGAACATAGGCAGGGTAGGGATGACATACCAAAACGTGTAATAGGCATGATTGGCAATTTTTGCCGTGGGCTGCTGCTCAATGTAAAGCCAAATGAGGCTAATGATGGTAATTAAAGGCAATGCAGCAACCAAGCCGCCAAGTTTGTCGCTCAGTTTGGCTGCTTCTGAAATAACAACAATCGCTAATGCCGTCAGTAGATATTTAATGATGAGGTAGCTCATGGCTGTTAGTATTTAATCTCAATGATTTCGAAGGTTGCTTCACCTTTGGGCGTGGTGGCGCGCACGGTGTCACCGATAGATTTACCCAATAAGGATTTTGCTAGGGGCGATACCCAGCTGATATAACCTTTGCTTGGTTCCAGCTCGTCTTTACCTACAATGCGATAAGTATGTTCTGTGTCATCGTCCAAGTTGTATAAGCTGACCCAAGCGCCAAAATATACTTTTTCCAGATGTTGCTGTTGGCTGGCATTTACGATTTCAGCTAAGTCCATGCGCCGCATTAAATGACGGCAGCGGCTGTCAATTTGGCGTAGACGCCGTTTGCCGTAAATGTAGTCGCCATTTTCACTGCGGTCGCCATTGCCGGCAGCCCATGAAACGGTGCGTACCACTTCTGGGCGCTCTATTTTATACAGCTGATGAAACTCTGCCTTTAGTGCTTCAAAGCCTTCAGGGGTGATGTAGTTCTTTTCGTCGGTAGCGGCCATGAGGTAACTATTTGCTCGCTTTAGTTTCGTCTAGTAATTGCACATCTTTGACATAAAAACTGGTTTCACCAAAGCAGGTGGTGGGGACACCTTTGTGCTCTTCATAGATTAGACGCACACGTTCGCCAACAGTTGTGTTGATTTTTTTTGCAACACTGGCATCCCTGACGGTAAAAAAGAACTTCTCCGCCTGCGTGCCCGGCATGGAAACTAAAATAAGCTCACCTTCATAAGTTTTGCAAACCCAACCCTTTTGCGAGAGCTTTTGTACATAGCCTGCGCGTTCTCCAGAGGAGTAAACCCAGCTTAATGATGCCCAGGTGTAAAGCGCGAAGAGCGCAAAAGGAACCAGTATCAGCAAGGTGAAATACGTCAATATTTTTTGAAGTCGAGTTAACATAGTCCGTTTTAGGCTTTAGGTTGAGAGTGCACCTATTTTATTTGCCTATTACAAATAATCCAATAGAATTGTGAAATGACTTTAAAGACGCTCATCCTTTGCCCATCTGCCCGATTGGCGCGCAGTATTCAAACCGACATCGCACAGCAGCATCTACAGGCAGAGCAAAGCCAGTGGCATAGCCCCGAGGTGCAGACTTTATCGCAATGGCTGGAGCATATCATTGAAGAAAGTTTGCTCACCGGCGGGATTACAGCCCAGCGCTCGCCTTATGCGTTAAGTGGATTTAATGAGCAACTGTTGTGGGAAGAGGTGATTACGCAGTCACTGAAAAGAAATGCCTTTGGTGAGTTGTTTGATGTGTCAGGCTTAGCTAAGGCCGCGATCGAGGCCAACCGCTACGTGGTGGCTTGGCATTTGCATGTGCCAACTGAGCATCAGGCGGAAGAGTGTCGCCAGTTTTTATTGTGGCAGCAGGCGTTTCAGGCGCGTTGCAGTGAGCTAAATGCACTGGAAAGTGTGCGTTATTTAGATTGGCAACTATCTCAGTTAGCTAACGCGAGCAGTGTGTTGCCATCTAGCATCGCGTTTGCTGGTTTTGACCAAACTGCGCCGCAGGAAAAGCACTTGCGTGAGATTTTAATGCAGCGTGGAGTGTTGATTGAAGATTACGTGACCACCGCCAGTGAGGCCGCGCAAGCACAGTATGTGTGCTTAGAGCATGACGACGCGGAGTGCCGTGCCGCGGTGGCATGGGCAGCACAATATTTGGCCGCACAACCTGATGCTGTTATTGCCATTGTGACGCCACGCTTGAGTGAGGTGAGAAACCAGCTGGCAGACTTACTGGATGACGTGCTTTACCCTGAGAGTGTGCGCTCAAGTTTGGCCGCGATACCACGTCGCTATAATTTTTCTTTAGGTACGCCGCTGGCACAGCAGCCTGTGGTGCAGGCCGCATTGCATCTATTGCGGATGGTGACGGCTTATCAGTTAGCCTATGCAGATGTTTCTGCCATGTTACTTTCTCCATTTTGGTCTGCAAGCCAGCAAGAAGCCGATGCGCGCGCACTGCTTGACGCAAGGATGCGTGAGAAACTTCCTGCGCAGTTTACGATGGCTAATTTTATTACGTTTGCACAGAAGCAGCATGACGATGGCCTGAACTTAACGCAGCTGTTGCATGACCTTAACGCGGTGATGGCAGCAGTGCCAAGCAAGCTGGCGCACGCTGCGCAATGGGGTGAAGTGTTAGATACGCTACTTGAGCATTTAGGTTGGCCGGGTGAGCGCACAATTAGCAGTTTGGAGTATCAGGCGATTAATGCATGGCAAAAGGCATTGCAGCAACTGGCGCAGTTGGATGTATTGGGACGGCGTATTTCTGCGAATCAGGCGGTGGCATATTTGCAGCAAATATGTACTAACCAAGTGTTTCAGCCAGAAACTGAGCAAACGCCTGCGATTCAGATATTGGGGATTATGGAGGGGCTGAGTGCACCAGTCGATGCTATTTGGTGCATGCATATGAATGACCATATCTGGCCGCCTCCGGCACGCCCTAATCCATTGTTACCAGCGTTTATTCAGCGCTTAGCAGGTTTACCCAATGCGGATGACAGTATTCAGGCAACGTTTGCGGCCACGATACATCACCGCTTATTGTATTCTGCGCGGCAGATTGTTTTCTCCAGCAGCCGTACGGCAGGGGAGAGCCAGCTCCGTGCGTCACCATTGATGCAAAATATTCCGATGCTGGATGCTGATGTCAGCCTAGCTGAAACGCTAGCTGAGCAGTTAAGTCTTAAAGCACATGAAACTTTAGTGCATATGGATGACCACATGGCGCCGATTGTGCAAGAGGGTGACCATGTTTCGGGCGGTACTGGCTTGCTGAAAGCACAAGCAATTTGCCCTGCATGGGCGTTTTATCAATATCGCTTAGGCGCGAAGGCGCTCAAAATACCAACTAACGGTTTAGATAGCATCATGCGCGGTTCATTAGTGCATGACGTACTGGAGCGATTTTGGAATAAACGCCACTTTGCCGATTTACGCGATATGAGCGCAGATGATTTCACCTTAGCGTTAAAGCAGGCGGTGAGCTTAACTTTAGAAGATTTTGCGGCTAAGACTGACGTTGCATCTGCTGCGATACTTGAGCTGGAGCATGAGCGGCTTTTGAGTCTGGTTGGCGATTGGCTGCAGTTTGAAAAAGAGCGTGGTGTAGTGTTTAAAATCGTAGGGTGTGAAGTGACTAAAATCGTACAAATTTGCGGGATTGAAGTGACCTTGAAAATTGACCGGGTGCATCAGCTGGAAAATGGCGGTTTAGAATTTATTGACTATAAAACCGGGCAAACACCTAAAACCAAAAACTGGGGTGAAGACCGCATTACAGAGCCGCAACTACCCATCTATGCCAGTTTTTACGCTGACAATACCAACCCTGTTGCCGGTATCTATTTTGGCATGGTGAAAACTGCCGATCATGCATTTACCGGAGTAGGCGAGGTTAATTTTGAAACTGAGCAAGCCAAGCGTAAACCGGCTTTTACCCAAAATTTTGTAGATTGGCCACATTTGTTAAATCATTGGAAAGCGTCTATTGAAGACATCGCGCTGGAACTCAAAGCCGGTGAAGCGGCAACGCGTTTTAGCGATGCATCGGATCTGATGTATTGTGAAGTGACAACCCTGCTCAGGCTGCCTGAGCGTCAATTGCAATTTGAGCGGTTTCAGGCTGCGGATACACAGGGTGGTGCTTAATGAATGTAGGCCAAGCCAACAATACCGCGGCAGAAGTGCTGGAACTTGACGCACAAAACCGCTTACGCGCACTGGATTTATCTTCTTTTATTGTAGAAGCGCCAGCCGGTGCGGGGAAGACGGAACTACTCACCCAGCGCTATTTAAAGCTATTGCAAACAGTCAATGCGCCGGAAGAGATTATTGCAATTACTTTTACCAACAAGGCTGCGGCGGAAATGCGCTTGCGTATTCTGGATAGCTTGTTAAAAGCTGATAGCAAAGAAATGCCCACGCAGGCACATAAGCAAATTACTTATGACCTGAGCCTAAAGGCGCTGCAGCAATCTAGCCAAAAAAACTGGCAGTTGATTGAAAACCCATCTCGCTTACGCATTTTTACCATTGATAGCCTATGTGCGCATTTAGCGCGGCAGATGCCACTGATGAGCCGCTTTGGGGCACAGCCTCAGGTGACCACAGATGCCGGCGTGCTGTATGCGCAAGCTGCTGAGCAGGCACTTGCCTTGGTTAACGGCACCGAACATGGCGATTTAGTGAAAACAGCGTTACGTTATGTCGATAATGATATGAATCAGCTTAAAAATCTGCTGATTAAAATGCTGGAAAAACGCGATCAATGGCTACATCATGCCCAACATGAAGTGGATGCCGAGCAATTGCAGCAAACTTTACGCTACTTGGTAGAGCAGGAGCTGGAAGTGGCGGCACAAGCCGTGCCATTTAGATTGCAGCATTTATTAATGCCGACAGCACGTTTTGCTGCGTCAAACTTGCCTTGTGATCATCCCATCGCCTTACTGGTGGATTGGGAAACACCGCTGGCACAAAAGCAAGAAGCATTGCCCATGTGGTGTGCGTTAGCTGAGCTATTGCTGACCGCGACCGGCGAGCCTCGTAAAGAGGGCGGTTTAAATGTGAAAGTTGGGTTTCCGGCCACTGATGAAGGCCGTGCGCAAAAAAGCGCATTGATGGAAATTATTTATGCGGTTGAGGATGTGCCAGCTTTATATCGTGTTAAATCTTTGCCTGATTTAAGTAACGAGAACGCAAGCTGGCAAATTATTACTACGCTCTCCAAATTACTCACGCTGGCGGTTGCAGAGTTGTGGCTGGTGTTTCAGCGTGCGGGCGAGGTCGATTTTGTAGAGATTGCACAGCGTGCGACCCATGCGTTATCTGATCATCTGGGTGAGCCAACTGAGCTGGCGTTAAAGCTGGATTATCAAATTCAGCATTTGTTAGTGGATGAGTTTCAGGACACAAGCCCTAGCCAAGTGGCATTGATAGAGCAGTTAACGCTGGGCTGGCAATTTGACGATGGACGTACTTTGTTTGCAGTGGGTGACCCGATGCAGTCTATCTACCGCTTTCGTAAAGCCAATGTAGGCCTGTTTATTGATGCCGCGGTGAACGGTATTGGCAATATTTACTTAGAGCGTTTGCAGTTATATCGTAACAATCGCTCTTGCCCTGCCATAATTGATTGGATCAACCAGACCTTTGCGCCGATATTCCCCATGCAAGATGAAGTGACGCAGGGTGCGATTCATTACCGGCCATTTATCGCGACCAAACAGGAAATGCCTGAAGCTGGCGTGGTGGTGCATCCACTGATTAAGCAGGTGGACGAAAACTACGAAGCCGCCGCGCAGCGCGAGGCAGAAGCAGTGATTCGTATTATTCAGCAGGTACGTAGCCATCACCCAGAGCAAAAAATTGCAGTGCTGGTCAGGTCCAAAAAACACTTGTCGCATTTAGTAAGCCGATTAAGGCGTGATCACCAGGATATTCCGTTTCAGGCAGTAGATATTGAGGCGTTGGAGGGTCGGCAGATTGTGCAGGACTTGCTCTCTCTGATGCATGCATTGCATCATCGCGCAGATCGAGTGCATTGGCTGGCTATTTTGCGTGCGCCTTGGTGTGGTTTAACTTTGCATGATTTATATGAGCTGGCTGGGCGTGACCATCACCGTACGATTTGGTCGCTGATGCAAGATAATGACGTTGTCAGCGGCTTATCTGCAGATGGGCAAGCGCGCCTGCTGCATATACGTGAGGTATTGGCTGAGGCCTATGCAAGCCAAGGCCGCATGAGTGTGAGCCGCTGGATTAGAGGCGTGTGGCTGATGCTAAACGGTACGGATTGCTTGTGGGATGCGGCAGATGTAGTGGATGTGCAGGCATTTTTTGCATGTTTAGATGGCCTGGACCGTAGCAATCAATTTTCACCAGAGCGCATGGAAAGTGAAATCACCAAGCTGTTTGCCGCGCCAGATAGTCACGGTGAGCATCTGCAAATGATGACGATACATAAGTCCAAAGGGTTGGAATTTGATACCGTGATTCTTTTAGGATTAGGCGCACCAACCGGTGGCAATAATACTGACAAGCCGTTAGTGCTGTGGGAAGAGGTAAAAACAGATGACAGCCATGAGTTGCTCGCTGCACCTTATATCCCTAAAGGTGCGCGCGATAAAGATAAAGTGAGCCCGTATGATTATTTAGAGTCGCGTGAGAAGGCGCGTGACGCTAATGAGTCAGCACGTGTGCTCTACGTGGCAGCAACGCGGGTAGAGCGCAAGCTGCACCTGTTTGGTATCGCCAACCAGAATGCCAAGGGTGAGATTAGCCCCACTAAAAATACGTATTTGGATTTGTTATGGGCTAGCGTTGCCCCGATATTTGAGTCTGACCCGCAATTGGCATCTGAGCAGCAGGTGCCAGATGATATTGCAAACTTTACGCCGCAATTGGTAAGGCTTGTACAGCCAGCTGTGCCTTTACTGCTACAAACAGGCAAGGCACCGCCTACCTATGCTAAACCTAATGTAAAGCCTAGCTACCATAGTAGTTTGGATGCAGACATGGGTACTTTAGCGCATCGTTACATGGAGATGATGGCACAACAAGGCGTATCAAACTGGACGACAGCTCGCCTTGCAACACTTGAACCTGCGATGCAGCATTGGCTACGCCAGCAAGGGCATGCTACACAAGCGGCTACTGATGGGGCAGCAGCGGTGCAACGTATACTGCTGCAAACGCTTAACAGTACGGATGGCCAGTGGGTGCTACAGGCAAGGTCGGGAGCTGCGTCTGAGCTAGCCATTACACGCCGTCAGCAAGATGCAGTGAAAAGCTATGTGATAGACCGTACCTTTGTAGAGGATGACACTCGCTGGATTGTTGATTACAAGTCGGTGAGTTTAGTGCCTAATATGACAGAAAGTGAACTTAACGAGATAGCTGCGCAGTATCGTACTCAGTTGGAAAACTACGCCGTGTTATTTGCTCATGAAACTTACCCGATTAAGAAAGCAATTTTGTTTTTAAGTATAGGTAAGCTGGTTATTATATAAATAATCACCCATAATCGGTTCATTAGCACTTAGCACTTAGCACGTGCGTTGTGACTGTTGGCCGTATCATCAAAAAATGATTGGGAGTGTAAGCTCATGTTGATTGGCGTACCTAAAGAAATAAAAGCACAAGAGTATCGTGTAGGCCTAGTGCCAGAAAATGTACGCGAGCTCGTCTCTCGTGGTCATGAAGTAGTAGTGGAGGCGGGCGCCGGTATCGGTATCAGTGCCTCAGACGCGCATTATGCGGCAGCTGGCGCAACCATCATACAAGCCGCGCAAGATGTATTTAAAAGTGCTGAACTGATTGTTAAAGTCAAAGAGCCGCAAACCATAGAGCGGCAATGGTTGCAAGCTGGGCAGATGCTTTTTACTTATTTACATCTCGCGCCAGATCCGCAACAGGCGAGTGACCTCATCGATTCTGGTGCAACCTGTATTGCTTATGAAACGGTAACCGGCAAGGGAGGGTTACCATTATTAGCACCAATGTCTGAGGTGGCAGGCAGGCTTGCGGTGCAGGCGGGTGCTTATTTCCTTGAAAAAACGCATGGTGGCTTAGGCGTATTGTTAGGCGGCATACCCGGGGTGGCGCCAGCGCAAGTCACCGTACTTGGTGGCGGCGTAGTGGGGCTGCATGCAATAGATGTGGCACTTGGCATGGGGGCTAATGTGACAGTGCTAGACCGTAATATTGATGTGCTGCGCAAACTGCAAAAGCAATTCGGCCATCGCTTGCATACCGTATGCTCAACAGCCGCTGCGATTGAACAACACTGCATCATGGCAGACCTAGTGATTGGTGCGGTGTTGATTCCAGGTGCATCAGCGCCTAAGTTGATTACGCATGAAATGGTGGCACGGATGAAACCCGGCAGTGTGATTGTGGATGTAGCGATTGATCAGGGCGGTTGCTGTGAAACAGCCCACCCCACCACACATGACGCCCCGACTTATGTTGTGGATGGTGTGATTCATTATTGTGTGGCAAACATGCCAGGCTCAGTGCCGCGTACCTCAGCTTATGCGCTTAACAATGCCACATTGCCTTATGTGATTGCACTGGCAGATAATGGTTTGCAGGCGCTGCGTGATGATGAGGACTTGAGAAATGGCTTGAATATCCATCAAGGCAAAGTAACCAATCTACCAGTGGCCAGTGCCTTAGGCTTTGCCTTTCATGAGCCGATAGATGCCTTAGATATGCGCTAACCATGTGAGTGCAACATGCACTTAATGGCTTTGTTTTAATGAAGTTTTTTGGCACTTAACTGTAAACTCCACAAGGTTAGATCGCACTTTTAAGGTACTATCTGTCCTCAATTAATTTATACCCCAATCACCTAATGCAAAAAGAAGTTAAAGAGCGCTCAAATCTCGCGCTGGTCGCCGCTGTTCAATTACCTAATGTAAGTGATGCAGAGTTTGAAGCCTCGTTAACCGAGCTGCGCGAGCTTGCAAAAACCTTAGGCTATGATGTAGTGAAAACCTTTGTGCAGAAGCGTGCCGGATTTGATATCAAGGCCTATCTTGGTGAAGGCAAGCGCGAAGAGGTACGCGCTTTTGTGAACCATGAGTCATATGATGTGGAGTTTGATAAAGCGCCGCCTAATATCAACGATTGGGAAATCGACACCGTACTGGTTGACCACGAAATCTCGCCGTCACAAGCGCGTAATCTTGAAAAAGAAGTGGGCTGTGAGGTGATGGACCGCACCATGGTGATTCTGGAGATTTTTCATCGCAATGCCCGCTCACGCGCAGCGCGTGCGCAAGTTGAAATTGCGCGTTTGGGCTATATGGCACCACGCTTGCGTGAGGCGGCAAAACTAGCAGGTCCACAAGGTAGGCAGCGTAGTGGTGAAGGCGGCCGCGGTGCTGGTGAATCACATACTGAATTGGATAGACGTAAAATCCGCGACCGTATTGCTGAGTTGCAGCAAGATATTCTAGCGATGGAAGCAGAGCGTAAAACGCAGCGTGCGCGCAGGCAAGGGCGCCAAGGGATGGCAGGCGTGGCACTGGTTGGCTACACCAATGCTGGTAAATCTACCATGATGCGAGCGCTGACAGGCAGTGAGGTACTGGTCGCTAATAAGCTATTTGCCACACTGGATACCACAGTGCGCGCACTTTACCCAGAGAGCATCCCGCGTATTCTGGTGAGCGATACGGTTGGCTTTATTAAAAACTTGCCGCATGGCTTGGTGGCTTCGTTTAAGTCAACGCTAGATGAAGCACTAGATGCATCGTTATTACTGCATGTAATTGATGCCAGTGACCCAGGGTTTGAGCGCCAACTTGAAGTGACCAATCATGTGCTTGCCGAGATTGGCGCAGATGAAGTGCCACGTATTAAAGTGTTCAATAAAATTGATTTTGTGGGTGATGATGCGGCACAGGCAGCATTAACGCTTACTTTGCAAAGCCGTTACCCAGATTGCGTAGTGATGAGTGCAAAACGGCCTGATGATGTAGCGCAGTTACATAAAAAGATTGTCGCGTTTTATCAGCAGGGTCAAATCGAGGCTGAACTATTCTTGCCTTGGGAAGCACAGCAGCTACGCAAAGATATTTATGCAACTTGCCAAGTGTTAGCCGAAACTTCCGACCATGAAGGTGCGTTTTTTAAAGTGCGCGGAGAGCCTGATGCGATTAATAAGCTGACTGAAAGCGTTAAATCAGTTTAATGAGAAATTGGATTGCGTAGCTTCCAAAAGACTTTCAAATTGGTCGGCCGTCACTGGTTTTGAGTATAAATAGCCTTGGGCAAAATCACAGCCAGCGTTGCGTAGCAAGTCACGTTGCTCATCGGTTTCAACGCCTTCGGCAATGACTTGCATGCCAAGTTTGTGCGACATTTCTATAATTGCCTCGCATAACACCATGTCACTTGAATTCGGGGTGATGTTTGAGGTGAAAGATCGATCAATCTTGACGAAATCAATATCGAACTTTCGTAGATAAGCGAGTGATGAATAGCCTGTGCCAAAGTCATCAATGGCGATTTTCATACCTGCTTCTCTAAATGCGTTCAACTGGTTAATCACAGAGTCTCTGGCATCTAGTAGCAAGCCCTCTGTAATCTCGACAATAAAACTTTCGCCAGACAATCCCAAAAGTTTTAACTGCTCAATCCAATTGGTGCAATTGTCGTGCACGCTTCTAAATTGCACCGGTGATTTATTGACGCTCACTTGCAGGTTAGGATAACGTTGCTTCCATTTTATAGTTTGGGTGGCAACCTCATTAAACAGCCAATCACCAATATCTACAATTAAGCCAGTATCTTCAGCCACTGGGATAAACTCATCAGGGCTCACTAAACCACGCGTTGGGTGTTGCCAGCGGATCAGTGCTTCTGCTTTATAAACAGCGCCGGTTGCAAGGTCCACAATTGGTTGGTAGTACACTCTGAACTGATTGTCATTTAAAGCACCCCATAAGTCGCTGATTAAGCGCATACGTTTTAGTGCTTCTTCTTGCATGATAGGTGTGAAGTATTGGTAGCGATTACGTCCTTGCTCTTTTGCCACGTACATGGCTTGGTCTGCATTTTTGAGCAGCAGTTCTACCTCGGTGCCATCTTTTGGATAGTTGCTAATGCCAATACTAGTGCTCACATGGATAACTTCGTCACCTAAGTGAAATGGTGTTGTCAGTTTATTTAAAATGTCTTGTGCGATGCGCTCGATATTCACTTGGCTGCTAATATCGTTAAGAATAATGGTGAACTCATCGCCCCCCATGCGTGCTACGGTGTCAGATTCACGCACGCAGCTTTCCAAACGTAGCGCTACGTCTTTTAGCAGCATATCGCCAATATCGTGCCCAAGAGAGTCGTTTACTTCTTTGAACTTGTCTAAATCTAAAAACATGAGCGTCACAATTTGCCCGGTGCGCTGTGCTTTTTTAATATCTTGTTTAAATCGATCAAGAAACAGCACGCGATTAGGTAAACCGGTTAATTGGTCATAGTGGGCTAAATGGGTAACTTGTGCTTCTGAGTTTTTGCGGTTGGTAATGTCGGAGTGAGTACCAATCATTCTTAGTGGTTTGCCATCTGCAGAACTGCTCACCGTCATGCCGCGGGCCAATGTCCATTTCCAAGAGCCATCTTTGCAGCGTAGGCGGAACTCAGAAATATAGACGTCACTCTTGCCTGAGAAGTAATTTTGAACATCACTAATAAGGATTGCTAAGTCGTCAGGGTGAACTAGCTCTCTACCCGCGGCTGCAGTGGGGGTGATTTCATTCTCGGCATAGCCGTAAATTTGGCTCCAGCGTGCAGAGCGAAACACATGGTCACTTGGTAAGTCCCAATCCCATACGCCATCACCTGAACCTTCCAGTGCAAACTTCCAGCGTTCTTCACTTGCTTGCAGTGATTGCTCTATGGATTGTTGTTGTTTTAAGGTTCTGCGGAAAAGTGAATAAAGAAGCAGCGCGGTGATAAAAATAAAGGCGACACCTTTATAGGTGTTCAGTATCGAAAACTCTTCATAACTTGAAATCAGACTAAACAGCGCAGAGTCTGTTGCAAATATCCACGCCAAGCCGAATGCAAGGTAAATGCCGACAATGCGTAATACAATTAAATCTAATCTGGAGGATTTTTTTCGGAAAAACTGATTCACTACACTAAGCCTTTGCCTACATATGCAAGTATTGTAAAGCGATTTGATATAGATACAAGGTTTAGTTGTATGTTTTTATGGCGATTTTTAGTCGCTATCATAATCAGAATCAAGCCATATTAAATGAAGTTTATATGACAGTTAAGCTGATGGAGGCGTAGTGGCTGAGGCTAGTATGCTTTGTAGTTAAGGCGTTGGCACGCTTAGGTGTTTCTAAATAAGCGCGCCAAGTGTTTTATACAAATTCCTTGAGCAGGCTTTTCACAAAGTCGGCACGTAGGTTAATGGCTTCTAAGGCGATAGAAACTCTCAGTTTATCTGGCCCGTTCATACGGCATCTTTTATCGCGCTGCAGCAAGTTAACCAGTTTTAACGGGTCTATATCGGCTCTAGGATTAAACTGTAATTGAATTGCCGCATCCGATGCATCAATTTTAATAATCCCCAGCGGTTTTGCGGCGATACGTAGGCGGTGGCATGCCATCAAAGCCTCACCTTGCTCAGGCAGTAAGCCAAAGCGGTCAATTAGCTCTTCTTGCAGGTTGTCTAAGCTATCGTCATCGTTACAGTTGGCTAGGCGTTTATAGATGACCAACCGTTCATGCACATCAGGGCAATATTCATTAGTGAGTAGTGCAGGGGTGTGCAGGTTGATTTCTGTGGTGACGCCTAGTGGCGCATTTAAGTCTGGTTCTTTGCCGGCTTTTAGTTGCTTCACCGCATGGTTTAACATATCGGCATATAAATTAAAGCCGATTTCCTGCATTTCACCGCTTTGTGAATCACCTAGCAATTCACCTGCACCGCGAATCTCTAAATCGTGCATCGCTAGGTGGAAACCCGCGCCCAGGTCTTCCATTAGCTGAATTGCATCTAAGCGTTTTTGCGCCTGTACCGTAATTTTACGTCCGGCTTCTGTTAGCAGGTAAGCATAAGCCTGATGGTGTGAGCGCCCAACACGGCCACGTAATTGGTGCATTTGCGCCAAACCAAACATATCAGCTTTATTCATGATAATGGTGTTGGCGGTTGGCACATCAATACCGGTTTCAATAATGGTGGTGCAAAGTAGTAGGTTGTAGCGTTGATGATAGAAATCACGCATGACATGCTCTAGCTCGCGCTCGCGTAGCTGCCCGTGTGCAACGGCAATGCGTGCATCGGGCAGAATACGCTCAAGTTTTTCGCGCATGGAGTGTATCGTATCTACTTCATTATGCAGGAAGTAAACCTGACCGCCGCGTTTAAACTCACGGGTTACCGCTTCACGGATAATGCCTTCTGAGTATTCGGTATGGAATGTTTTAATACTTAAGCGTTTTTGCGGTGGGGTGGCAATCACACTAAACTCACGCAAGCCTTCCATCGCCATGCTTAAGGTACGCGGAATCGGGGTTGCTGTGAGTGTCAGCACGTCTACCTCAGCACGCAATGCTTTGAGTTGCTCTTTTTGGCGTACGCCAAAACGGTGCTCTTCATCAAGAATCGCCAAACCTAAGTTTTTGAACTTCACGTCTTTTTGAATCAAGCGGTGGGTACCGATAATAATATCAATTTCACCAGCTTCTAGCCCACGTAAGGCTTCAGCTTGCTCTTTTGCGGTTCTGAAACGTGAAATTTCTGCAATTTTGATAGGCCACTCGGCAAAGCGGTCACTAAAGTTATTAAAGTGCTGCTCGGCTAGCAGAGTAGTTGGTACCAATACCGCCACCTGACGCCCACCCATCACCGCAACAAATGCTGCGCGTAATGCAACCTCAGTTTTACCAAAGCCAACGTCACCACATACCAGCCTATCCATCGGGCGACCGGATTGCATGTCTTTAATCACATTTTCAATGGCTTCAAGCTGGTCTGCAGTTTCTTCAAACGGAAAGCCTTCGCAGAATGCTTCGTAATCTTGCAGGCTTAAGGTAAATGCATGGCCACGTCTGGCCGCACGTTGTGCGTACAGATTAAGTAACTCTGCCGCCGTATCACGGATTTGTTTAAGCGCTTTTTTCTTGGCTTTTTCCCAGCTGCCGCTGCCTAAGCGGTGTAATGGTGCAGATTCCGGTGGGCCACCAGAGTAACGCGAGATAAGAAATAGCTGCGAGACCGGCACATACAGTTTATCGTCACCGTAATACTCTAGTAGCAAGAACTCAGTTTCACCTTCGCCTAGGTCAAGGTTCATTAAACCTTTATAGCGGCCTACACCGTGCTGTTCGTGCACTACCGGGTCGTTGATGCGCAGCTCGGATAAATCTTTGAGCATGCCTTCTGTGCTGCGGGCTTTTTCTTTTTCACGGCGGCGCTGTTGGCGCACGGTGGCAGCATAGAGCTCGGCTTCGGTGATAACGGCAATTGACTGTGCATGGTTATCACTAAACACCACACCACGATGCAGGGTGCTGACACCTAGCATCACATGTGCATCGCTGGCTTGAAATTCAGCCCAAGTTTCACAGATGGCGATTTTTAAACCATGCTCTGCAAACAATTGCGCCATGGTTTCACGACGCCCCAGGCTTTCAGCCACAATGAGGATGCGGCCCTTAAATTGACTGATGAATTCGGTCAGCTTATGTAAAGGTCGTTCTGCGCGGCGTTCAATATCGAGAGCTGGTAGGGCGCTTGTGGGTTTGCTGGTGTCGGTATTACCTGTAGTGAGCACCACTCTGGCAAATGTATGCGTAGTACTGAAAAAGTCTTCAGTTTTAATCAGCAGATTTTCTGGCGGTAGTAACGGGCGCTCGGCATCGTGTGCCAAAGTGCGGTAGCGCGATTGTGCCTCGCGCCAGAACTGTTGCGCACTTAAATCTAAATCACCATGCAGACATAGCAGGCTGTCTGGCGCTAAATAATCTAGCAAGGTGGCTGTTTGTTCAAAGAACAAAGGTAAATACCACTCAATGCCACCTGAGGCGATACCTTTACTTACGTCTTTATAGATTTTTGCACGTTGCGGGTCACCTTCAAACGTTTCGCGGAACTGACTGCGGAACAAGGCGATGCCTGCTTCATCTAGTGGAAATTCACGTGCAGGCAGTAGCCTGATTTCTGGTACTGGATATAGGCTGCGCTGTGTGTCCACATCAAAAGTGCGGATGGTTTCAATTTCATCGTCAAACAGATCAATACGGTAGGGTAGCGCTGAGCCCATTGGGAATAAATCTACCAAGCCACCACGTACACTAAACTCCCCATGTGAGATCACTTGTGTCACATGATGATAGCCCGCTTCTGCGCATTGTAATCTCAGTGCTTCAATATCCAGTGTCTGCCCTTTTTTGAGCATAAAGGTATTGGCACTTAAATAAGCCTTGGGGCTTAAGCGAATCAGCGCGGTTGCCAGCGGCACAATCACAACATCAAAAGCGTTCTGTGCAATGTGATAAAGCGTAGTGAGGCGGTCTGAAATTAAGTCAGGGTGCGGTGAAAATTGGTCATAAGGCAGTGTTTCCCAATCCGGCAATAAGTGCACGGCTAAATCTGGCGCAAAATACGGAATCTCTTCTAACAGCCTTTGCGCATCAAAGCCGCCAGCCGTGATAATCACTAATGGCTGGTGCGGTTTTTGCGCTTTTGATGCTGTTGCTAACATCGCCAGTGCAAACGCATCCTCGCCACTGTTTGCAAGTGTTAGCCGATTGGCTTGGCCTTTATTGGGAATTGGCAGGGTGTTCTGCGTCATGAGCTTATGATTTTATTGCGATGAAAAAGGGCAGATTATAACGGCTGTTAGGGCGTAATCGATATAAATTCTGCGTTATTAAATCTGCGTTAATTTAGGCAGTACCGCCGACCGTTAAGCCGTCAATTTTAAGGGTAGGCTGCCCAACGCCAACCGGTACGCTTTGCCCCTCTTTACCACAAGTGCCAACGCCTGAATCCAGTGCCATGTCGTTACCAATCATGGAAACGCGCTTTAGCACCTCGGGGCCATTGCCAATCAGGGTTGCGCCTTTCACTGGGTAAGTGATTTTGCCATCCTCAATCATGTAGGCTTCTGCCGCGCTAAAAACAAACTTGCCGCTGGTAATGTCTACTTGACCGCCGCCAAAATTAGCTGCGTACAAACCTTTTTTCACTGATTTAATGATTTCTTCAGGTGGTATTGTGCCATTAAGCATATAAGTGTTGGTCATGCGTGGCATTGGTACATGTGCATAACTTTCGCGGCGCGCATTGCCTGTTAGCGGCATATTCATCAGGCGTGCATTGAGTGTATCTTGAATATAGCCACGCAAGATGCCGTCTTCAATCAATACGGTTTTATTGGTAGGGTTGCCTTCATCATCCACACTTAGTGAGCCACGGCGGTCTGCAATCGTGCCATCATCCACAATTGTGATGCCTTTTGCCGCCACTTGCTGCCCAATCATATTGCTAAATGCAGAGCTGCCTTTGCGGTTAAAGTCGCCTTCCAAACCGTGACCGATCGCCTCATGTAATAAAATCCCTGGCCAGCCTGCACCTAAAACTACGGTCATGCTGCCAGCGGGTGCAGGGCGTGCATCTAAGTTAACTATTGCTTGATGCACAGCTTTTTGCGCATACTCTTGCAAAATTTCATCGGTGAAGTAGCTGTAATCAAAGCGGCCACCACCGCCTGCGGAGCCTTGCTCGCGACGGCCATTGCTTTCGGCAATCACGTTAATGCCAACCCGTACTAAAGGGCGAATGTCTGCCGCCATCACGCCATCATGGCGTGCCACCATGACCACTTCATATTCACCGGCAATTGATGCCGTCACTTGTGTAATGCGTGGGTCTAACTTTCTTGCGATTGATTCTAAATGCTCTAATAACTTTACCTTTGCATCTGCGGAGAGTGATGCAATCGGGTCGTGCGGTAAATATAACTGTGGCGATTGTGGCTTGATAATCGCGCTGGCAGTTTGTTCATTACCTAAGCTAGAGATGGATTTAGTCGCTTTAGCGGCTTCTAGCAACGCTTTTAAATTAATATCATCTGAGTAAGCAAAAGCGGTTTTTTCACCGCTCACTGCACGCACGCCTACGCCTTGGTCTATGGAAAAGTTACCCGATTTAACCTGTCCTTCTTCCAGCCCCCAGCTTTCGCTACGGCTATATTGAAAGTACAAGTCGGCATAGTCGATTTGATGCGACATCATATCAGCGAGGACGTTTTGCAGTTTCGCTACATCAAGGTTAGCCGGTGCAAGCAACGCCTCTGTTGCTGCATCAAAATGTGAACCTTTAATGAGATTGGCGTTAGTTTGTGGTTCTTGCGTTTTCATGGGTTTCTTTTCAAAAAGAATTCGGTAAATACTTGAGTTTATAAGGCAATAAGCTATTAGGTTGGCTATCTAATGAATATCTATCATGCAACCACTATCGCAAATGGGGCAGGGTGTTCATGGTCTAGTTATTTTAATACCTAGCGTTACGTTGCAGAGGTATTCATTTGCAACGTAACGGGTAAATTTGATGCTTGAAGCTATTGTTGTCCGACAACCTTAATGGTGCGATGTTTCAGCGCAGGCAAACTTTTTCTTAAACTTTCTTGGTAAGTTGGGTTCATGGTTGCCATGACAACCCCTGAACCGCGCGGCAATCTATCCAGCACCACACCCCATGGGTCTACAATCATGCTATTACCGTGAGTTTCACGACCTGATATATGGTAGCCACCTTGTGCCGGCGCAATCACGTAGCTTAAGTTTTCAATCGCACGCGCACGGATTAAGCTTTCCCAGTGGGCTTTACCTGTAGTGTCGGTAAATGCAGAAGGCACCACAATAATGTTTACCTCGCCCATGGCTCTATAGAGCTCAGGGAAGCGTAGGTCGTAGCAGATTGATAGGCCAATTTTGCCAAATGGGCTATCAATCACTTTAACCGTATCGCCGGCTTCAATCGTTTTTTCTTCTGTGTAATGCTCATTGCCTAGTTTTAGGCCAAACAGATGGATTTTATCGTAGCGCGCAACTTGTTTGCCTTTGTCGTCATAAACCAAGCAGCTATTGCGTACTTTATTGGGAACATTGCAGACTAAAGGCACTGAGCCGCCAATTAACCAGATTTTATGTTTTTTTGCAATTTTGCTTAAAAAGTCTTGAATCGGGCCTTTGCCTTCTTCTTCACGAGCGGTGACTTTGTCAGATTCTTTCAAGCCCATGATGGCAAAGTACTCAGGCAGTACAATTAATTTAGCCCCTTGGTTAGCGGCAATTTCAATCAGACGTTCAGCTTCGCTTAAGTTGGCACTGACATGAGGGCCAGACGCCATTTGAATCGCTGCCATTTTGATAATGCCTTTGGCGGAATTTTGGCTGCTGAGTTTTGCTTTGGTTGTGGTAACGCGAGAGGTGATAGCCATGTAATATCCAAATAGTTTTAAATTCTTCTTAAAGCCGATGCACTGGCTTGTTTATTAACTAATTAATGAGCGGGTTGTTCTGGCTCTTTTTCGACTCATCTTCAGGCTTCACTTCCTGTGGGGTATCCCAAGTGCCAATGATTTCGTAATCAGTCGATGCAATTTTATTCAAAGGGTCTTTCAACACCTTTTGGGCTAAAAACGCTACGGCCCCTACTAGTGGCCCACCAGCCAATGCAGCAAGCGAAATGCTATCACTAATCCTCGGCGAAACGTTAACAAAAAGATGTTGCGTCTCCTTCGGGATGCTGATTTCACCTTTAATGCGCACATCTGCCGCCGGGCCAGCCATTTTAAAGTTGTCGCTGCGCATCATGCCTTGGTCAATTTTAACGGTTGCATTGATTTTGTCAAAAGCAAAGCCATTGCTAAATAAGTCTCTAAAATCTAATGTCAGGCGCCGTGGCAAACTTTGCAGGCTGAGTAAGCCTAGCAGTCTACCCACGCCTGGCTGCACTTGTAAAATCTGGCCTTTACGCACGTCAAACTTCAGTTCGCCGCTGAGGCGCGTAGTATCAAATTGGTGTGGGCTACCTGGCCAACGCAGTTGCCCAGTGAGCTTGCCTTCGCCGTCCATAATCGTTTCTGCATAACCCAGTCTCGCCAGCGTTTTCCCAAGATCTTTAATGTCCCAGCGGACATTGAGGGATGTGTTGGCGTTTCTTACCCAATTGTTCCATTGCCCCTCTGCGCTTATCGTGCCTTCTGGCGTGTTAAATTTGATTTTTTGGATATCCCAGTTGTCATTCTCAGGGTAAGCAATCAGCTCTAAACTACCCAGATTCTTTTTCTGAAACACAAAGTTATCGGCAGTAATGTCTAGCGCAGGGTAGTCCTGTTCTAACTTGGTAAATTGTTTTAAGTTTTTATTGTCCGTCACATTACTTGCTGCAGATAGTTGGTCTGGCGCAGTTTCTGGGATAGTGAAGTTACTTAATCGCGCAATTAGCTTGCCATTTTTCTGGTCAATCCATTGTAAGTTGCCAGTAATTTCTTTGCTTTGCAGCGTAATGCGTAAATTATCTTCGGTATTCAGTTCGGTAATATTGACTTGGTTAAGGCGACGGTTAAAAATATCGAGCGCCTTAATCGAGACTGCTACCTTTTGAATAGGCAACTTCACCGATTGACTAGACGAGTCTGCAAGATTTTTTGCTACATAACGCCATGCATCTGCGTTCAGATAATCTAAATTACCGCTTAGTGCAATGCCTGCTGGTTTGCCTGATTCATTACTGACGGGAGATTCCACTTTAACGTCGCCGCCAAGCTGGATATTGGCATTGTTAAGCTCAAACTTGCCGTCTTTCAAAATGCTGGTGATTTTTGCGCCAGCTTTATTGCCAATATTGACAAAAAGAGAACTGCTGTTGGTGTCTATTTTTTTATCGACACGTAAACTGAGTGGCTGATTGGCATTTTTATCAAATGGAGCAGGCAAACCTGAGGCAATGCCAACTAAATCAGAGCGGATGCCAATGCTGACACGCGGCTTCTGGATCAATATATCGCCTAGCCATTCGGTGCTGCCGCTGATGTAATCATTCGCTTTTGCCAATGAGTGGTCTGTTAGCATCTGTTTGACGCTACTGTCACTTAGTTTGCCTTTTACCTGCACACGTACGGATTTGTCTTTACCTGAGCTTAAATTAAAAGCAAGTGGGGAGCCGAACGCGTAGGCCTTAATGTTTTTAGCGCTTAGGCTAGCTTCTGTGAACTCTAAATTACCGTTAATTTGTGTCAGTGTTGGAATGTCTTCACTTTCCATTTTGCCGTTGGTAATTTGGTAAATGCCTTTATATTTAGATGCATCCACGTCAGCAAGCGGGATGCTTAAGCCTAAGCCAAGTTTGCCGTTGCCGCTGGTTTTAAGCGTGTCGGTAAAGCCTTCAGTGAGCGTGTGTACCGGGCTTTTATTTACAAAAACAATGCCTTCACTTACAGGGCCTTGTAACTCGGATTGCACATTGAGAATAGGGTAGTCAGCATCCAATTGGGCGATGGTGGTTTTGTTCTTAATAATTTGATTACCGAATATGTGCCCAGTGTGTGCATTGAGTTCCATGCGGTTGCCTTCAAACAGCAGGTCTAGGCCTAGTTTCTCAATCACGGGCCAGCCTGTACCGTACTCTAAAAGCGCATCGGTCACCTTGGCGGTAACGCGGAATATCCCCAGTTTCGGGTCTTGGTGGTTTTTACTATCCACAAAAGGGAAGTCAGCTAACCTGCCTTTAACGGTTACATTAATATCGTTAGCCTTGCCCTCTAGTATGGAAGTATCTAACCAGTTAATGGTGGCTTCCCCCAGCATGTTAGGGTAATAAAATTTGGCATATTTGGCATTGCCGTTATTGAACTTACCTTTTAAGTCTAGGTAGCCACCTTTTTTACCGTCCATGAGATAGCTTGCATTCAGGGTGCCTGATAAATGCGGGCTACTCATGGTTAATGCATTAACGTCAATTTTGGTGTTATTAGGGTTGATGTTCCATGTGATCTTTCCCTCAAGCGTATCGAATGGGATAGGCCAGCGTAATGTGCCTTTTGCATCCACATGCGCTTGTTTGCTATCTATTAGTAGTGACCCTGATTTTTGATTAGCCTTAAATTCACCAGACAAATTGCCAAAGCCTGGTATCTGCAGGTAGGCATTTGTTGTTAAATGATTAAACTTGGTAGTTACTTGGTAACTTTTGGTGATGTTGTTTTGTGCCTGCCACACCAGATTCAGGTCTGTAAGCTCACCTTGTGGGTTAATAGCGCTGATCGGCGCAATGAGTTGCTCAGGGAGTGGTAATTGCGACAAGTTTGCTTGAATATTAGCCAACGCTAGGTTAGGCATAGCTAAATTAAAGTCTTGTTTGCCGTCTGCCGTCTGCGTGTAGTTTGCTGTAACGTCTTTCAGATTAAGGCCGTTAACCGCACTGGCGTTGAGTACACTCACATTTAACGACTGGCCAAATTTAGTCGATATGCCGAGTAGTGGGCTTTTGCTTAGATTTTTCCAAATGATATTGCCAGATAGTTTGTCTAACACCAGTGGCGCAAGGTGATGCTTAGTTTGTAACTGAATGTTTGCTAATGCAACATGGCTGTTGATGGATTGCACCTGATGGTGTGAGAAATCAATCACAACATTGGTGCTGCCGATGCCAGATTTAAGGTCAACAGGGTAGTCAACCCAAGTTTTGTAAGCAGCTAAATCTGCATTTTTGAGTTGTACGTGTAAATTGCCATGCCAGTTTTGCGTTTGGCGAACATCGCTGCCATAAAAACTACCAGTGACTTGCAACGGGTAGCGGCTACCTATGGATGGCAATGCGCTCACTGTGAAGCTATGGTTCCGAATCAAGCTCCTCCAAGGTGGGCTGAGGACTTCTACGTTCAGTTGGTTTAGGCTTAGCTCAGGTGCGTGTCTAAGTTCGTCCAGCCATAGTACTTTGGCATTAGTGATGGCTAATTTATTCTGCCTTAATAGCCAGTTGGTTAAGTCGGGGTTGGATTCTCCAGCCATGCTGATGCCCGCTACAAAGATTTCACCTTCGGTATTGCGGCGTACTGTGAGTGCTGGCTCGCGGATAATAAGCTCGGCTAAATGCGGCTCTAGTAGTGGTACGCTTAGCCAAGACAAACGCACATCAATCGTTTTTAATTGTAAGGCGATGCGATTTTGTGTGTCGAAAATATCAATGTGACTCAGCAGTAAGTGCGGATTGATTCCTTGCCAGTCAGCTTTAATATCGCCAATAGTGATTTTTTGCTTGGCAGATTTACTGGCAAAACCGGCGATTTCATCTTTATGCTGGCCGATATTTGGCATCAGCCAGAAATGAATCGTTAGTGCAATAGCCAGCACGATAACGGCTGAAATGCCAACTAGCCAGAGTAGCGCCCGGTAAACCCAAAGTAGAGATTTTTTAACCATTGATTATGTGGGTTTTATTGTTAAATGTTTAGACCGCACATTTTACTTGAATATTGACAGTATTGATTGATATTCAAGGTGATGCAGTTGTAAAACTAGGTAAATCCCTACAAATATGGCTTAAAAATAAAAGAGTGTTTAAGACTATGCACGTTAATCATTTAGAATAACTGGTTTAGTCGGTTAGAGATTGTGAATAGTCACATTCTCGCTACCTTAAATGCATGCATTAAGCCAAACGCATGTTGACCTGTTTGGCTCAATTTAATTCATATGGTTATCACTTGATTCAATTTAAACAACTTACATTAACACGCGGCCTTAAAGTTTTAATTCAAGGCGCATCCATGCAGCTGCACCCGGGTCATAAGGTTGGTTTAACTGGCGCCAATGGCGCTGGGAAATCCTCTCTATTTGCTATGCTACGTGGTGAGGTGCATCCTGAGCTGGGTGATTTGGAAATGCCAGCAAGCTGGGTGGTGGCGCATGTTGCACAGGAAACTCCCGCGTTAGCTATGCCTGCTATTGAGTTTGTGCTGGATGGCGATGTTGAGTTGCGTGAAATTGAAGTTGCCTTGGTTGCAGCAGAGGCTAACCATCAAGGCGAACTGATTGCTGAGTTACATCAACGCCTAACCGATATTGAAGGCTACAGTGCAAAGGCGCGCGCCTCGGAACTGTTAAATGGCTTGGGCTTTAGTCAGGCAGCACTACAGCAGCCTGTATCTACGTTTTCTGGTGGTTGGCGTGTGCGTTTGAATCTAGCGCGTGCATTGATGTGTCGCTCAGACCTGCTATTGCTAGATGAGCCTACCAATCACTTGGACTTGGATGCGGTGATTTGGCTAGAAGGCTGGTTGCAGAGCTATCGTGGCACGTTGTTATTGATTTCGCATGATAGAGATTTCTTAGATGCGATTGTGAACCATATTGCACATATTGAGCAGCAAACATTGACACTGTACCGTGGTGGGTACTCGGATTTTGAGCGTCAACGTGCAGAGAAGCTTGCGTTGCAACAAGCCATGTTTGAAAAGCAGCAGCGCAAAGTTGCCCATTTACAAAGCTATATTGACCGTTTCCGCGTGCAGGCCACCAAGGCGCGTCAGGCACAAAGCCGCATTAAAGCACTTGAGCGTATGGAAATGATTTCTGCTGCGCATGTAGACTCACAATTTGGTTTTGAGTTTAGAGCGCCCGTCGCCGCGCCAGACCCTTTGCTCGTGCTGGATGGTATGAGTGTGGGCTATCACGATAAGCCTTTGATTAGCAATATAGAGTTAGCCATCAGACCGGGCGAGCGTATTGGCTTACTTGGCAAAAATGGCGCAGGTAAAACTACGCTGATTAAATTATTGGCGCATGAGTTAGCGCCATTAAACGGTAAGCGTGTAGAAGGCAAAGACCTGAATATTGGCTACTTTGCACAGCATCAACTGGAACAATTGCGTCCGGATGATTCACCGTTACAGCACATGATGAAGCTAGACCCGCTCACGCGCGAGCAGGAGCACCTGAATTATTTAGGTGGTTTTGACTTTAAAGGTGATATGGCAAGGTCGCCCTGTGCTAATTTTTCTGGCGGTGAAAAGTCACGCCTAGCATTGGCATTGTTGATTTGGACTCGCCCGAACTTACTATTACTTGATGAGCCGACCAACCATTTAGACCTTGAAATGCGCCATGCGCTAACGCTTGCCTTGCAAGACTTTGAAGGTGGCGTGATACTGGTGTCACATGATCGCGCCTTGCTACGTGCGACATGCGACGAATTTGTCTTGGTGGCAGATGGCAAGGCAGCGCCATTTGATGGTGATTTAGAAGATTACAGCCAATGGTTAAATGAGCAGCGCTTAAAAGAAAAGCAAGCCACTCAAGCAGTTGCCACAGATAAACCTAATAAAAATGACCGCGCACTGAACAAAGCCGAGCGTCAGGCCAGAATCGCTGAGCGCCGCCCCTTGCTGAAAGAGCTTGAGCAAATTGAGCGCAATATGGCACAGTGGCAAACCGATAAAAAAGTGTGTGACGAGCAGTTGAATGATACTGAGCTCTACACCAGTGCAGATAAATCAGCTTTGCAAGCACTGTTAAAAACGCAAGCAGCTTTAACGCAGCAATTAGAAACCGCAGAAGAACGATGGTTGGTATTGCATGAAATGCTAGAAGCAATACCTGCACTTGATTAACAGCAGTATTAATAGCAGTTTATTTTGTTTAAGATTAATAAGGACCCCAAATGGAAATGACGTATTCACAACGCTTAAAGCTTATGCATGCATTGTGCTTGGCGGCCACGCATCGCGATGACGAAACACCTAATACCAATTTAGATGAATACGATGCATTGAATGCAGCCGATTACTTGAGCTGCTATGTGACGTTTAAGGCGATTCAATCTGCTGACCGCTCACCCCTAGCTGAGCGTAGTGACAATTTTGATATGTTGAGTGTATATCAAGCATTTGCGTTACTAAGCTATGCATTCTTTACCGTGCCATTAGCGCAAGAAAATATAACACCAGATTTTTCAACAGCACAAATTACCATTGCAAAAACCCTGTTTGCAGGTTTGCCAGATGCCGAGTTAATTGAAATTGTAGAGTCAGGTTTAAGTAAATTCCAATTAATCGCGGATGCAGAGGCTGAGCACTGGACGCAATTTAGAGAGAATGTCGATAAATTGGTGATTGCACTGGTGGTGGCTGGCACAGATGATGATAGCCCACATGGTGTAGAAGACGTATTGCCAATTTTTGGTCAGTTGCTAAGCCAGTTGTGTGAGGCATTTGAAAACGCTTAATGATCGCTTAAGTCATAGCGCTTACTGAGTGGATAGCGAACCCTCGCAGATTTAATGCTGGGGTTGTGCGCTACTTGTTGCGTCAATGATATTTCCCTCTAGAGTTTGGTGAATTTGCTCCATTAAAAAGCTGGCAGATTCTCGCCCAAGTTTAGATTCTCGCATTGCCATATGCCAGCTTGAGATACATTGTCTTAAGCTGGTTTCATTCTCGCAATTTTCAATTTTAGTCTTAATCGCTCGCCCCATCATGCCGAGATAATCATCGGTGGCTTCTATCAGTATGCTTTTTACTGCAGTCAGCTTTGTCGGACAGATTGGCGCGGCTTGGTCTGCTGCTTCAAGTAAAGAAAGTGTAATTGTAGATGTGTGCGGAGCGACAGGCATGGCTTGCTGTGCTTGCTGATCCTGCGGACGTTGAATATAACCTTCAGATTCCAGTTTTTTAATCGTGTCTAGCAGTTGCTCCTGCTTAAAAAACTTGTTCAGATCATCCAGATTACGTACACCATTCACCAGTAATAATACTTGGCGCTCCCGCACACTTAATGTACGTTGGTTGCTTGCAAACTCATTAAAACCACGCGTGGATTTTTCATACACCATGATGATGATCTCATGTGAGCGCCGCCATCGACATACAATGGGATAAGCGCGTAATAAGGTGCATCATAGTATTTGAATGTGAAGTTAAGGTGATGTTTTTATTTCACATTGATGACGATTGTGTGAATTAAAGCTGCTACCTTCTAGCCTCTGCAGGGTTTAGGTAAGTGGTGACTCCCCAATATCGCGGATACGTGTTGATTACTGATAATCACCATCTAGGTAAAACCAGCAATGATCAATCCGTTTGAAACGACTGGTTTCCTGTAGTCTTTCAGCTTTTCCACCCAAGTTGTTGGCATATTTGTAACGCGCAACAAACGAGACAGTTGCATTTTCAGCATCTAAGTTTTGATGGCGCTTCACTTGCAAGCCTAGCCATTTGATTGTCTCGTCACCCTCTAGATTCAGGTCTTGCGGGCGTGAGTCTGGGTGCCAAGTGCGCAGTAGGTAATCTTTTAAATCAGGCTTGCTGCTTACAAGCGCATAGGCACTATAACGTGAGCGCATAAGTGCTTCTGCAGTGGGGGCAGGGGTGCCAAGATGGTAAACCTCACAGCATAGATGGTAAGGTTTACCGCTATCGCATGGGCACAGTGTCATGATGTTACGCTTTCCAATATAGCTTCAGCCGTGATGAGAAGATGTTTGTGCACCATCTCATCATGATCAAGGCTATTTTGAGGCTGCTTTGGAGCTAGAGTTAGGCAATTTCACGTGTTTCCAAAAATTGAATATCCGGATAGCGTTCTTGTGCCATTTGCAGGTTAACGCGGTTAGGCGCTAAGTACACATAATCATCGGCACCATCTAACGCCACGTTAAAGCCATATTTATCTGCAATGGTTTTTAAATCTGCGTCAGAGCCGCGTAACCAGCGTGCGGTGTAGCAATCGTATGGTTCAAACACCATGTCTACACTGTATTCATGCTCCAAACGATGGGCGACCACCTCAAACTGCAACATACCAACCGCACCTAAAATCAAGTCGTTTGAAAGCAGAGGTCGGAACAGTTGTGCAGCACCTTCTTCAGCTAACTGTTTTAGGCCAATTTGCAGTTGCTTCATTTTCATCGGGTTCTTAATGCGCGCACGGCGGAAAAACTCTGGGGCAAATGATGGAATACCCGTGAACTTAAGGTTTTCGCCTTCACTGAAGGTGTCGCCTAACTTCACGGTGCCGTGGTTTGGAATACCAATAATGTCGCCAGAGTACGCCTCATCCATGGTGGTACGGTCTTGCGCCATAAATGTGATGGCATTGTTTACGCTCAATGTTTTGCCTGTGGCAACTTGCTTCACCTTCATGCCACGCTCAAAACGGCCGGAACATACACGCAAGAACGCAATACGGTCACGGTGTTTCGGGTCCATGTTGGCTTGAATCTTAAACACAAAGCCTGAGAACTTACCTTCATTGGCTTCTACAGGGCGGCTTGCCGTGTTGCGAGATTGTGGCGGTGGAGATAAATCTACTACGGCATCCAGCAATGATTGCACGCCAAAGTTGTTAATGGCAGAGCCAAAGAACACTGGTGTTTGTTTGCCGTTTAGATAACGCTCTTTATTAAACTCATGGGATGCACCACGCACAAGCTCAATATCAATACGCAATTCCTCAGCTTGACGACCTAATAACTCATCTACGCGTGGGTTATCTAAGCCTTTAATGGTTTCAGAGGTGCCTTTTTCCGCACGTGGATCAAAGAACGAGATTTCGTCGTTATACAAATGATAAACACCGCGGAAGCCTTTACCCATGCCGATTGGCCATGTCATCGGTGCACATTCCATACCGAGCGTGGTTTCAATTTCATCGAGCAACTCAATGGGTGGGCGGCTTTCACGGTCTAGTTTGTTGATAAACGTGATAATCGGTGTGTCACGCATGCGACACACATTTAACAGTTTAATGGTTTGCGCTTCCACGCCGTTTACAGAGTCAATCACCATCACCGCAGAGTCCACTGCGGTTAATGTACGATAAGTATCTTCAGAAAAGTCATCATGGCCTGGGGTATCGAGCAGGTTAATCATGTGCTCACGGTAAGGGAACTGCATCACTGATGAAGTCACAGAAATACCGCGTTGTTTCTCAAGTTCCATCCAGTCTGACGTCGCGTGACGGGCTGCCTTGCGGCCGCGCACCTCACCGGCTACCTGAATTGCACCACCAAACCAAAGTAGTTTTTCGGTCAGTGTGGTTTTACCAGCATCGGGGTGAGAAATAATAGCAAAAGTACGGCGGCGGGAGATTTCGTCTTGAAGCGATGACATGTTTTGATAGATTTGATTTAAAAGCGCTATTTTACCTGAAATATGCGTGAACTCGTTAAAACGGATAGTAGCAAGCCAGCTTTAGCGGCTAGTACAGAGATGTGCCTAGTATCTACTAGATTTAGTCCTGTTTAACGTCTGGTCGCGGCCTCATTTTTAAGTTCGCGAGAGATTAATTTGGTCAGTGTCCCCATTTCTTTTGAGAGCAATACTAATAAATCATCCAGCGTTATTATGCCAGTTAACACACCTGTGTCGTCCACAGTGGGTAGTCTTCGTACGCCTTTTGAAGTCATGGTTTGTATGGTTTCAAATACCCCAGCACTTTCTTCTAAAACTGATAAGTGCCTAACCATAATGTCGCTAACGGTAATCACTTTGCAATCTAATGCGGTGGCGACGACTTCTATCACTAAGTCACGATCAGTAACGATGCCTACTGGCGTTAATTTACCCTGATTCTCTTTAACGACAACAACATCGCCTACATGATGGTTACGCATTAATTGTGCAGCTTCAAATACCGTTGCATCTTCTTTTACGGTGATTACTTCGTGATTACAAACTGTGCGGATAGTCATGATATTTCCCTTCAATTATCGTTAAATATTTTGTTGAGATGAATAACTATGTGTTTGTTTTAACCAACAGTACCGGTACATGGCTTTGTTTAATAACAGCATCGGCATCACTGCCCATCATAAAGCGCGCAAACCCACGTAAGCCGTGTGTCCCCATCACAATTAAATCTGCAGGCCATTCTTCTACTTGTTTAATAATCAGCGTTGATACACGTTCACCTATGCTTTCTATGATTTTGCTGTCGGCAGATACGCCAGATTGTAGCGCGCTATCTTCAGCGGCTTTTAGTATCTTTTCACCTTGGCTACGTTGAATATCTGCTAGGTACAACACATTGAGGTCGCCATTGGCATCCAAAATGGGGAAATAAGTATCAACCACATGCAAGAATCTAAGTTTTGCATGATGGACCTTGGCAAGGTTAATCGCTTCTACCATACCGCAGTTTGAAGTGTTGCTTCCGTCTATCGGGCAGAGAATTTGTTTGTACATTTTTATTTACATCCTCTCCATTTGCATTACTTATGGCTTAACTTGCGTTACTCATCAGATTGACTAAATTTTGTGCATTTAATTAGTTTGAATATTTGCCAAAATTCTAGGATGTTTACGTGAACTGCGCACTGGCGTATCGCTGGGATAGCCGACAATAATCGGTGCAACTACTGTAAATTCACTAGCAATGCCTAGTTTGGTTTTAACCTCTGATAAATTTAGAATAGGGGTGGCGCAGCCAATAATACATGTGCCCAAGCCCATGGCACATGCTGCCAATATCAGGTTTTCAGCTGCTAACCAACAGTCCGCTTCAGACGCAGTTAATATGGTGTTGCAGCAAATTAAGATGAGCGTGCCTGCGTTATAGAAAATATTAAAATCCTGATTAACTAATTGCTCAAAAAACTTAACTGATGGCTGTGGTTGGTCAGAGTCCTTGCTAGTGAGTAACATGGCTTTGGCTTGATCAGATAGTTCTTTCAGTGTTTTTTTATTTTGTATGATGACAAAGCCCCAAGGCTCTCCATGCATGGCTGTAGGCGCACGTATTGCTGCCTCCAGCAGGCTTGGAATCGTTTCTTTTTCTAGCTTTTGTGTTGAGTAGCTACGCACAGAGCGCCTAGCTAATATCGCTTCATAAAGGCTCATTTCCACTTCGAGCATGGCCATTTCTGCAGATCCCCAATTACCACTAGGATATAGTGTGTTTTAGTATTTGTTTTGATCACACTACCAAGAATAAATATATTAGGTAATCCGCGCGAACACGTATAAATAAACTGTTTTATGTCTGCGTAATGTTTTAAATATTAATGGGTGCGGCAACAGTTGGCTAAATTTGGATATGAAGTATTTTTTGGTATGAGATATTTGAAGTGGCGCTAACTTTAGAATCAATAGATCCAGTCCCCAATTGGCTCTTGATATCCAGCTATAGGTGATACTTAAAACCTGAAATGCGCCTATCGCTAATAGCAGCAGCTCCATAAACCGCACTTTTTTGGTGCTTTAGGTAATGTAGGTGCATATTGGGCGTGCATGCAAAACTGATTAAATTACGCATATTCCCTACCAGTATTGAGGTTTTATTAAGTAATCTCACTGGAATAGCCGTTAAGTTTCCAGCTGGCATGATGATTGCTTATATGTATTTACATTCTGAAAATTATCTTTTCGTTAAGTGAATTAATCCGGATGCTAGGTGATTGTATATAGAGGGCTAACAAAGGATCTGACTGTTAAGAATGTAGTGAGATAAAGTTTAAGTTTAGAGTCAAAGCTGGCTCGTATTAATAGGTAGCACAAGGCAAAGGTGTCTTGATAAGAAATTAACTCCTGATGAATTGGGCGTTGGTTTGTTATCAGACACCTTTTTTTATTTGTCGAAGTTATTTGCAAGTAAAACTAATTCATTCATTTTATTGAAATAAATAGTATATAGCATCTTGGCTGTGCCTATTGTTAAGCAAAGCCTAGCAGAGATGAATGTGGTAGTTGATGGTATTTCTCTTAGTTAGCGTAGGCCGTAATTGCATAGTCGCTGGCTGACTAAGAACGTAACAGTAAAGTTGTAGCGTCACGATACAGCTAGAGCAGTATTAAACAATTGGTGATGAAGTTTGAAAGGTTTGAATCAGCGATGCATAAAATAATTAACTTTAAGAACAAAACTTTACTGCCACTAGCGCTAGTGTGTATCTCAATTGTAGCAATGGTGCATAGCATAGATAAAAGTAAATCTGATAGCGCCATGCTAAAACGAACGTACACCTTACTAAATCTATCAAAAAATATTCAAACGATACCAATTGTCCAGAATGAAAGTTTTAAGCCCAGTCTGTTGCCTGGCAATGAAAGTGCTACAAAGGGGGTGAGTAATACGCTGGAGCATATCTTAGATAATCTTATCCAGATGCAAAAGCTTACTGCTGATAACCCAGCTCAGCAGAGGCAAGTAGTGGTGATACGCACTGCATTAGAAACATTTATTCAGGAGTCAAATAAGTCATTGATCAATAAGGGTGGGCTAAATTTGTTAGGCCCCACTATATCGATAGTGTCAGATGGTGAAATTAATCACTTATATGCCATCATGATTGAACGATTACGTGAGTTTGATAGTAGTCTACAAAAATCTTCACAGCAGCAGCAAAAGTATGCCAGTCTTAGTGGCTTGGCTTCTGAAATTGTCATGTTGGTCAGTTTGCTGCTTGGTGTGTCTATTTTCTTGAAGACACATAAAGGTTTACGTAAAGAGGTTTCTCTGCGCCAACGGGCTGAGGATTACTGGAAATCCGCATTAACGGAACTCAAGTATCAGAAATTTGCATTAGATAAGCACGCGCATGTGGTCGTGACCGATATTCAGGGGCGCATTACCTATGCCAATGCTAAATTCTGTGAGATTAGTGGTTATGCTCAGGATGAGTTAATTGGCCAGAATCATTCCATCATGAATTCTGGTCAGCATCCTAAAGGGTTTTTTAAGGAAATGTACCGTACAGTCGCTAAAGGTGAGACCTGGCATCATGAAATATGCAATCGCACCAAGGGCGGGCAGTTGTATTGGATGGATACGACAATCGTTCCATTTATGAATAGCAACGGTAAACCTGAAAGTTATATTTCCATTCTTACCGATATTACCCAGCGTAAAGCGGTGGATGAGAAAAATCACCTGTTGGCTTTTTATGATCCGCTTACCACATTGCCTAATAGACGCTTTTTTGTGGATAGATTATCCAAGGCTGTTACGGCCAGCAAGAGCTTAGGGCGTAAAAGTGCGCTTTTGTTTCTTGATCTGGATTACTTTAAAACGCTTAATGACACGCAAGGTCATCATATTGGAGATATGCTGTTGCAACAGGTGGCTAGCCGCCTGAAGAGCGCTGTGCGAGAAGGCGACACCGTTGCACGCATCGGTGGGGACGAGTTTGTTGTGCTGTTGGAAGGGCTAAATGAAGACCTCATTGAGGCTGCAGGACAAACAGAAGCCGTCGGCGAGAAGTTATTAAATAGATTGAATCAGCCCTATCTGCTGAATGGTAATGAGTATATCAGCACGCTCAGCATCGGTGTGGCTATGTTAGATAGTCAAACACAGACGGAAGAGGACTTGCTGAAACAGGCAGATATTGCAATGTATCAAGCCAAAAAAGCTGGTCGGAATATGATTCGATTTTTTGATCCAGTGATGCAAGACACGATTAATAGCCGGGTAGCACTTGAAAGAGACCTGCGCAAAGCACTTAATGAAAAGCAGTTTCAGCTACATTATCAAGTGCAAGTTGATAGCACAGGGCTACCAGTAGGTGCTGAGGCATTAATTCGCTGGAAACACCCAGAGCGCGGCATGATTTCTCCCGCCCACTTTATTCCTTTGGCTGAAGAAACAGGGCTTATCGTGCCGATAGGCGCATGGGTGCTAGATACGGCTTGTGCTCAACTGGCAATTTGGCAAAAAAACGCAGTCACCAGCCACATTGAGTTGGCTGTTAACGTGAGTGCAAAGCAATTCAATCAAGTAAATTTTGTGGAACAAGTGCGCAAATCCATCGCGCGTCATCATATCAACCCATCTATGCTAAAGATTGAGCTTACCGAAAGCATGTTGGTCGATAACATTAATGACATCATTACTAAAATGAATGAGCTGAATGCCATGAAAATTCGCTTTTCATTAGATGATTTTGGTACGGGCTATTCATCATTGCAATATCTAAAAAAACTACCGTTATCACAACTTAAGATTGATCAGTCTTTTGTACGCGAGATTACGAGTGATAGTAGTGATAGAACAATCATACTTACGATTATCGCGATGGCTCGTGCATTGAACCTAGACATTATTGCTGAAGGGGTTGAAACTGACGCGCAGCTTGCTTTCCTGCGGAATTATGGTTGCGATCATTACCAAGGGTATTACTTTAGTAAACCGCTGCCAATAGATGACTTTGAGATAATGCTTACAGATAGTGCTCCATGTAGCCTAAGTGACCCTCTACTTACGCTAGCGGCTTAAGCTTAAATGATAAAAAATGGTTGTTATTTAGCCCTAGGTTAGTAACAAAGGCCTACTCTTTTAAACCACTTTTATGGGCGATGCGTGCTAAATCAAGCACATGATTTGCGCCGGTTTTATGCATGATATTAGATTTATGGATCTCCACAGTGCGGTGACTAATGCCAAGCTGACGTGCTATGTCTTTGTTGTGGTGCCCTTGAATCGCTAGTAGCATGACATCGTACTCTCGCTCGGTCAGGCTTGCTATGCATTTCACCGCTTCTTTGTAGCTAGCATTTTCTGCGAGTGTTTTTTCTGATTCCATCATGGCAGCGATGACCACGCTGATGAGTTTTTCACGGCGGACTGGCTTGGTTAAAAAGTCAATGGCGCCAGCCTTCATCGCTTTAACGCTGGTTGGAATATTGCCATGGCCTGTTAAAAAGATAATGGGTAGGGAAATATCACGCTTAGCCAGCTCAGCTTGTAGCTCTAGCCCGTCCATCTCAGGCATTCTGTAATCAATAATTGCACAGCCTGAACACTCTTGCGGGCAGGCCTCTAAAAATGCCTGAGCGCTTTCAAATGTCATCACAGGGATATTCTCTTGCGCAATCATGAGGGCTAATGAGTCACGAATTGCGGGCTCGTCATCAATAATGTAAACGGTAGGAGGAGTAGTTTTCATGATGAAAATGGGAGGGTAAAGTGAAATGTTGCACCTACTCTAACATCAGGATCTAACCAGAGCTGCCCGCCATTCGCTTCCGCCAAGGTTCGGCTAATGGCAAGCCCCATACCAATTCCTTTAGCTTTTGTGGTGAAAAATGGCTCAAAAATATGTTTGGCAACCTCATGATTTAAGCCCGGGCCAACATCCTGCACCGTGACGTGTGCCATGTTGATATTTGCATTAGTGCGTACGGTAATGCTGATTTCAGAGGATGCTATCTCTGCCTCGCGCATTGCTTCTACCGCGTTTCTTAGCAAGTTGACGAGTATCTTGAGCACTTGAGTTTTGTTACCGAGCACGAGTCTTATGTTGTTTTCTAATTGCAGCACAGGTTGGAAATCAGAGTAACCATAACTTTTTGCGACTAAGAGTGCCTCTTTGACCACATTGTTAATGTCTAACTGCTCTCGTATCATCTCGCCTTTATGCAGAAACGAAAGCAGCTCATGTAGGCTGCTACCCGCACGCTGTGCTTGTGCTACACAGCCTTCAAGTGCGCGTTTGAGACTAGCTGAGTCTATGACCTTTTGCTTCAGCGCGTGTAATGCAACTTCGCTGTAAGCCGAAATGGCAGTTAATGGCTGGTTGATTTCGTGCGCAATGGCTGATGCGGTTTGTGTCGCCACTTCTTTGGCGAACAGTGTTTCAGTTTCGGCATGTTGGTCTTGTAGTTTTTTTTCGAGTACTTTTTGCTCGGTAATGTCTCTTACTACGCCCAATAGTCTAGTAGCGTGCCCATCTCTAAAGTGGGCGCGTCCTGTGGCAGATATCCAACGCAAGTCACCGGTAGTCGGGTTAATAATGCGGTACTCCGCCTTAAACTCACCATCGCCTGTTGGGTCTATCGCATGGAGGATGGCTGATGCTCTAATCGCACTGTCCTCTGGGTGAATCGTTGGCGTTGCAGTGTTGTTGTTTTTTTCTGATTTTTGCTCGGTGTTACTTGGCTCTGTTCCCCAATATGCGATTAGCTGCTCATTTGCATCACGCATTTTAAGGTCTGCGTCAAAATCAAAAGCAACGAGTCCCGCTGCTTTTTTTGCAAGCCTTAAGCTTTCTTCACTAATCCGTAGGGCTTGCTCTACGCTTTTGCGTTTAGCTACCGTATAAAAGGTAACCAATGTATAGGGTTTTTCTTGATAGTTGATCGGGCTTAGGCCGATGTCTACCTCTAACTCTTTGCCTTCTTTTGTTAAAACAGCAAGCTCGTTACCACTACCCATCGGCCGTTTTTCTGGGTTTTGTATGAACTTTGTTCGGTGTCTGAGATGCTGGGCTTTATAGCGCTTGGGGACAAGTACTTCAACTTTGAGGCCAATAATCTCTTGTGCTGTGTAGCCCAGTAGCGAGAGTGCGGCTGTGTTGGCCTCTGTCACTTTGCCTGTGTCGCTAATGAGCAGCATAGCATCAGCTACTGCATCAAACAGCGTTTGAAAACTTAAACTTTGTAATGGATCGGCCAAGAAAAGTCCTTTAACAAGACGCATCTAACACGGCTATGTCAATGATTATAGATTAAAAACAAAAGGGTGTGTGCCTGTTAATGCCCACTAATAGACTAAGGGTTTGCTCGTATATGAGTCGCTATTTGATTGCAGTAGATTGAACACTTGGCAGCCAGGCTGGCTAAGCCACTAAATAATAAGTACTTAATAATTAAACTGAAGCAGTTGCCAATCGACGCAGCTTTGTTTTTTTGATTGAGAGGAGATTTAAAATGAAAAAGCTATATTTAGGTATGCAGCGATTTATCAACGATGAAGAAGGTGTTACTTCTATCGAGTATTCCTTGATTGCCTTACTGATTGCGCTGGTAATTATCCTGGCAGTTACAGCAGCAGGTACGCGTGTTTGTGAGACTTTCAGAGATGTTGCAACAATGTTAGGCGGTGCACCAGCAGCTTGCCCTTAGTAGAGAGAGCCGCGGGCGAAGCTGTGTTGGCGTGGGTATGTTGGTATAGACGGGTTGATTCTTGTGTGCATGAGTTTTTCATGTTCATCCTGCATTTAAAGGGGAGTTGCGTGATTAAAAATATGAACAAGCTTATGAGCCAGCTAAAGAAATGGAAGGGTTTTTAATTTAAACACCCTCTAAAAGACTAAGGGTTCGCTCGTATATTAGTCGTTAATCAATTGCAGTAGATTACGCATATCGGCAAATGAATCAAGCTGATAAAAGAATAATAAGCACTAGGGAATTTACCCTTAAAGTGAAAAAGCACAAGAGAGCAGTAAGCGATTGGTAGTTTTGTATGACGTGTTTTTCAATAAAAAGGAGTTTTAAAATGAAAAAGCTATATTTAGGTGTACAGCGTTTTATTAACGATGAAGAAGGCGTTACTGCTATTGAGTATGCATTGATTGCGGCATTGATTGCAGTCGTGATTATCGCTGCAGTAACAACAACAGGTACCCGTGTGTGCGAAACCTTCAGGTCTGTTGCAACTGCCCTCGGTGGTGCTCCTGCTGCTTGTCCTTAGTGGGTAACAGTATAGGGAGGCAATTGTGGTCTTGAGGTGTTGTCCGGTCTGTACAAGGGTGATATCAGGCATTAATCAAGACCACGGTTGCTAACCATTGTAGTCAGTTTGCAAGGTTTATTGAGTAAAAGAGAGATAAAAATGACACCGAAGCTGATGGGATTGTTAGCGTTAGTGCCCATGTTGGTGCTGATGTTATTGGCGGCAAAGCAGGATATTAGCAGCCATCGCATCTCAAACAAATTGGTGTTTGCAGGCATGTTTTTCGGTGTGGTTTTAAACGGAATTTTACCTGAAGGCTGGGGCTTTAATTCGCAGATTCCAGGTGCTTTGGGTTGGTTGGCGGCATTAAAAGGGGTGGCGGTAGGGATGGGTTTGTTTCTACCACTCTACTGGTTACGTGCGATGGGTGCCGGTGACGTGAAGTTGATGGGGATGGTTGGCGCTTTTTTGGGTCCCAATGATGTTTTAGGTGCTGTGTTAGCCACATTGGTTACAGGTGGTGTGATGGCGATATTGGTGGTGATGTGGTCAAAACAGCTAAGGCCTATGTTGCAAAACATTAAACTGATTTTTTACGGAAGTGCCGTTAAGTTGAGTACAGGGCAGGCACCATTGATGAATGATTTACCAGTTTCAGTAGGAAAGTTGCCTTATGCAGTGGCGATTAGTTTAGGCACCTTTGCTTACTTGATTTGGCAGCGCTTGTAGTCATGATGGTTGGTGTTCATGAGTATAAGTTCATGGAGAGTGGATAAGCGCTATTAAGTATCTGAGTTTACGTATTGGTTAAGTGGGGTGTAACCCCAAAAGAATAAAGATAATACAAAAATAAACAAATAAAACTAACCGAAAAAGTGAATGAAATCATGACAATAGGCATGACAGAATATAAGAGGGAAGCGCATGAGGAGCGCCGTCAGACACTGGTTCCCATGCAGCCTAGTACTATTGACGAAACGGGTCTAGGCTTTCAGTTCATTGTAGAGCTATTAACAAAAGCACTATTCTTACGTGGCCAGATGCGATTGATGGATCTGGTTTATTACGCAAAACTTCCAGTTGCAGTACTTGAGCCATTGCTCGCCTTTATGCGCACAGAGCGCATGTGTGAGGCCGTGCGTAGCAGTGAGGCTGAAACTGCGATTGCCTACAACCTAACGGAGTTAGGTAGATTACGGGCAGAAGATTATTTACGTAAAAATCAATATGTAGGTGCAGCTCCCGTCAGTTTGTTGGCCTATATCAAGCAAGTGCGTCAACAGTCTATTGTCAATATGCAAGTGACTCGGCCGAATCTATTAAGAATTTTTGATGGCTTAGTCATTAAAGAAGGATTACTCAAACAGTTTGGCGCAGCCATGAACTCCGGCCGGGCAATCTTTGTATACGGGCCCGCTGGCAGCGGTAAAACATTTATCGCAGAGCATCTAGCCAAATTGTTATCAGGTGACGTAGCAATACCGCATGCCATTGTCGTGGATAACGAGGTAATACAGGTATTCGATCCGCTCACCCATCGCCCGTCTGTGCCAGCCGATGAAGTTGGTGGGCTGGGGTTAGATCGTCGTGTGATGTCTGATCAGCGTTGGGTGACATGTCACCGTCCCGTGATTAAAACAGGCGGTGAATTGACGCTATCCATGCTGGATTTAGATTTTGATGAGAGCGCTCGCTTTTATCAGGCACCGCCACAAGTGAAGGCTAATAATGGGTTGCTGATTATTGACGACTTGGGACGCCAGTTGACACCTGCTGTCGATATTATGAATCGCTGGATTGTGCCGCTAGACCGCCATGTGGATTACTTAGCGTTACATACCGGAAAAAAATTCATGTTGCCATTTGATGTGATTGTGGTGTTCTCCACTAACTTAGCCCCTAGCAAGCTCACCGATGAAGCGTTTTTGCGCCGGCTTGGCTACAAAATTTATGTTGGACCATTAAGCGAGGACGAATATCGCGTAATTGCGCAACAGGTTTGCGAGGAAACTAATATTCCTTTCAGTGAAGAGGGGTTTAATTATCTGTTGCATGAACATCACTACAAGACAGGCAGGCCACTATTTGCCTGTATTCCTAGAGACATATTGGAGCAGCTTAGAGATATTGCACGATATGAAGGTAAACCAGCAGTGATGAGTAGAGAGTTGCTGGATTGGGCCTGGAACAACTATTTTGCCCACGATTAATGTATGAATGCGTCACGATATGTTGATGAGAACAGAAAATAAAGGGGATGACAGATGAAAAATCCAAGAGCATTTTTGATGATTGTGGTTTCAGTCGGCATAGGGTTAGGCGCTGTAGTGTTAGCCTCACGCTGGATCTCTCAACAAGCTGCTACGGTAGCTTCTAGCAAAGTGGTTGTGGCTGCCATAAATATTGATTTAGGCACACCGCTTACACCGCAAATGCTTAAGTTGGCAGATTGGCCAAGAGGCAGCGTACCCCTTGGTGCGGCTGATGATATTAAAACTTTAGATGCGAGGGTAGTAAAAACCAGCTTATTACAAGGCGAGCCTGTGCTGGAGTCTAAATTGGCTCCACTTGGTGCAACCGGTGGTTTGTCTGCGGTGATTGCTGAGGGAAACCGTGCAATGACCGTCAGAGTGAATGATGTGGTGGGTGTGGCAGGCTTTGCATTGCCTGGTAACTATGTAGACATTGTAGTGAATACTGAAGATGAAAGCGTGAGAGCTGAAAACGTGAACAAGAGCATTTCAAAAATTGTACTTGAGCACATTATGGTATTGGCTGTAGCGCAAGAGCAAAACCGAGATGAAACAAAACCAAAAGTGGTGAATGCAGTAACCCTTGAGGTAACGCCAGCACAAGCTGAGAAATTAGATTTGGCACGTAGTGTTGGTACTTTGTCACTGGTTTTGCGTAATCAGACTGATAAGAACGTGGTGACTACAGAGGGATCAACCAAGAAAAACTTGCTTAATCGTGTAGATGAACCACCCGCTCCACTCATGGCGGCAGCGGCAGAACAGCCTGTTGTTAAAACTCCAGTTAAACATGTAGTGAAAAAATCTGCAGTACGTAAACCTGTAATGCAGAAACAAAGCTATGAGCAGGTTGAGGTGGTGCGTGGCGCGACCAAAACCGTTGAGGAGTTTAAACCATCGGTTCAGTAAAACTGTGAATGTAGTCAGTGTAAGTAATGAAACATCTATGAATGGAAGCGCTTAGTTTCAAAACACAGTGAGATCGAGAAAGTGGTGATGAGTTAAGTCAATACTTAAGCAAAACCTAGCTCGTATCGAAATTTGAAAGAGAAACGGCATATTGTCAGGGAGAAATGAGATGAACAAGCACAAGATCAAACGTGATCAGTTTTTACACAGCCAATTAAGGTTCTGTGTCAGTAATCTTCTGGCTGCTATGCTAGGCATGACGCTACTTTCAATAGCACCGCTACATGCAGCCGAGCCTCAAGCAACTATGCAGAATATCTTGGTAGCTGCGGTAACGCCTAAAAAGGTAGCTAGACTTACGCCATCCTCTACGGAGATTGTGCCTAGCGTTGAGCTGTCTTTAGGGCAATCGCACTTGGTGAGGTTACCTGCAGGGGTGAACTTGCAACGTGTGAAGGTAGATGATGACAAAATTGTACAGGTAGACGTCACCAGTCCTCGAGAGGTGGTACTGCACGCCAAAGCCATAGGCTCAACCATGGTGATTATCTTGGATAAGTCTGGTCAGTCTGCAGTAATGGATGTAAGGGTGGTTGCCGTGACCACAGCGATGGATGCCTCATCCTTACAATCAAAATTGCAGCAAATCATGCCTAATGAAAAAGGCATTAAAGTAAGCACTGCGGCTGAGTCTCTGGTACTGAGCGGCACGGTAAGTGATGCGGTGAAAGCAGATAAAGCCATGGCGCTGGCAGAGGCATATGGCGGCAAAGATAAAGAGAAAAAAGTCATTAATATGCTACAGATAGCAGCGCCACAACAGGTGATGCTTGAAGTGAAAATGGCTGAAGTGTCAAAAAGCTTGGTAGATAAATTAGGCGCATCATTTGGAGCTTCTCGTGTGAATGGTGGTGTGGCCTATGCGATTGCCTCAGGGTTTTTAAGCCTTACTGGTGCTGATCCATTATCTCCCGGTGGTTTGTTGACCATTACGAAGGGCAATACTGCAATTAAAATTGACGCTGAAAATAAAGATGGTGTCGTCAAGATTTTAGCTGAGCCTAATATTATTGCTATTAGTGGTCAAGAAGGCAGCTTTTTGGCAGGCGGTAAAATCTTTATCCCTGTACCGCAAAACAATACAGGCGGCGGTGCTTCTGTACTTACCTTGGAGGAGCGTGATTTTGGTGTTGGCCTTAAATTTACACCAACCGTGCTTGAAGAAGGGATGATTAACCTAAGGGTAGCACCAGAGGTTTCAGAGCTTACACAAGGTGGTACTACAGTGGGCGGTAGTGTATTCCCGTCATTTACTGTAAGACGTGTATCTACCACGGTGCAACTCCGTGATGGGCAAAGCTTTGCCATTGCCGGTTTAATTAAAAATAACGTGACTGAAAGTGTGAGACGCTTCCCTATTTTGGGTGATATTCCAATTATTGGGGCATTGTTCCGCAGTAGTTCTTTCCAAGAAGATAAAACTGAGCTGTTGTTCGTAGTGACACCGCGCTTGGTTAAACCACTACCACCTAACTTTGCGTTACCTACTGATAACTTTACCCCACCAAGCAAAGCAGAGTTCTTCTTGAACGGTAAGTTAGAAGGTAAACCAGCTGAGCCAGCAGCAGAAGACAGCCCAGCACAAAGTGCCCCTGCACCTCAGCCTAATACGGCAGCGCCAGAGCAAAGTGGTGCTAAAGATGGCTTTGAAATGAAATAAGGAGATAGTCATGCACACCTCAACATTGAAATACATTCTATCTGCCTTGATCGCATCTGCCACGATGGTGGGTTGCGCCACCAGTAAAACGCCAGTACTGGATGAGCATTTTGGTGAGGCGGTAAATGCGGCGAAAGCGCAGCAGACAATCAACCCAGATGCGTCAATGACTAATGAAGCTGTCTATGGCATAGACGGTGCGGCTGCAGATGCAGCGGTAGATAGGTACCATAAATCCTTTACGCAGCCACCTGCTACCACCAACGTATTTAATATTGGGGTTGGTAACACTGGTGGTGGTGCTGGAAGTGGTAGTACAAGTAGTAGTGGGACAAGGTAAGGCTTTGACGCCCACTGGGCAGCGAAGGAGAGCCACATGAGCAAGCATATAAAATGTAATCCGCATGGCATGCAACGCCAGCGAGGTGCAGTAGCGTTAATCGTTGCAATCTGCTTAGTGTTGCTCGTAGGGATGCTGGGTTTGGTGTTAGATCTAGGTCACCTTTATGTGACTAGAACCGAACTACAAAACGCAGCAGATTCTTCTTCGCTCAGTGGTGCTAGAGAGCTTAACGGAAGAGTAACCGGCATTAATAACGCGATTACCAGAGCGATTGAAGCGGCAGGCAAGAATAAATTCAACCTGAATAGTACGGCGGTAACTGTTAATGCCAGCAATATGTGGGTAGGTAGCTGCCCAGCTGATGGCTGTATGGTGCCGATTAGCTCGGTTACCACTGATGCCTTAGCTGGAGATAAGACTTTTTTAAAAGTAGATACAGGTTTACGTACCATCAACACTTGGTTTATTCAGGTGTTACCGGGGGTAGCAAGTACTGCACAGACCTTTGGTATGGCAGTTGCTGGCAAATATGCCGTTGATATTACGCCAATTGCTATCTGTCAATTGCCAGACCCAGGCACAACGAATGAGCTTGGGTACGAGCGTGGTGTGTCATATAAAGTGAGCGAAGCTAACCCCATTGGACCGGGTACGATGTATTGGATTGACCCTGAATCCAATGTGCCGGGTGTTTGCACTGTGACGAATACGAATGCGACTAGGCCTTATGTGTGCACTGGTAAAACTGGTTTTACTCCTATTATCGGCGGTAACGTTAACACCAACACTGGGATATCTACCCCGCAATTATCTGCATTGGACTCTCGGTTTGGTGACTACACACCACAAAATCAGTGTGACCCAGCAACTGCACCACCCGATACCAATGTGAAAGAGTATCGCTATAACAATGGCGGTGTTGGAGCACCTAGGGATTGGATGGGAACAGACCCTAATAAGCAAACTATTCAGTTTGTTCAAAGGGCTAACGTTAACAACCTTTGCGGACCACCAAGCCGCCCTTGTATGTCTAAGCCATATGGTTTAAGAACAGCAACAGATTACGGCGTGTTGTGGGCTGGTTTCCGCAGAAGTGGTGCGGTTGTTTCAGATTGGCCAACCTTATATCAGGGAAATACGGCAACCTCTTACCCAGAACCATCACCTTATGCACAAGGGAGTGGAAACTTCTTTACAGCGCCACCAGTGGCTTATCGGCCTGGTAAGCCTGGGCGCAGAGTGCTTAATATGGTGATTGTTAATTGCACAACAGCAGGTGGTGTTTGCCGGCCAGCGACAGTGGTTGGTGTAGGTCGGTTTTTGATGCAGAGGAGATCTGACGTTGCAGGTGACCGTGATGTTTTTGTAGAGTTTGGCGGTTTGTTGCCAACTCCTTTACCAACGAGTGATATTAAGCTTTACCGATAATCATGAAAATCACACAACTAAAATTTAACAGTAGATTAGGGCTAGCAAGGCAGCAAGGCGCTGCAGCTATTGAGTTTGCCCTGCTATTGGTGCTATTACTGATGTTTGTGGCAGGGATTGTGGAGTTTGGCCGAGCTTTTTGGTACTACGATGCCTTAACCAAAGCCACTCGTGATGGTGCTAGATATCTTTCTAACACTAGAGTCAGTGCTTTGGTGGCGCTTGATACCGCAACACAAGATCAGGCAAAAACGATGGTTGTTAATGCAGCAACGTTCGCACAAGTGCCCAGTTTTACATCAGCAGACGTGACAGTGACCTGTGAGCCAAATTGTGACACGCCAGTTTATGTCATTGTTGCGATTAATGCGTACCCCATTACGATTGGTGGGTTGATTCCAATCTTCCTGCCAGTAGGGTCAACGACCTGGGCTACTACGCTATCGCCTTCTACTGCTATGCGGTATATGCATTGAAGGGAATTGATAATGCTTAACATGATGAAAAATTACAGCAGGCGACAACGGCAGCAAGGTGCTGCGGCGGTTGAGTTTGCGATTATTGCCTTACTGTTATTCACTTTACTGTTTGGCATTTTAGAGTTTGGGCGTTTGTTTTATGTTTATAACACTGTGCAGGAAGTGACGCGTCATGCAGCACGTGAGGCTGTGGTTAGATGGGTTGATAACTCCAACACTAGTCCGGCAAAAATATTGGCCCTGTTTGGAGGGGCCTCTGTGCCAGCTGGTGCTGAAATTACAGCAGCTAATATTGATATTCAATACTTGACGGCCAGTGGTGCCGTGCCTAGCCCGTTTCCATTAAGTGCATCAGACAATATTGCAGCTTGTTTAACTGGACCCACAGGCTGTATTGCATTTGTGCAGGTTTCTATCATTGGCGCAAATTATACGCCAATGGTTGGGTTGTTTCCGTTCCTGAATTTGCCGATTCCGGCCTCTACAGTAACGATGCCAGCGGAAAGTTTAGGTTACACCGGTTCATAAATAGAATGGCGGCAAAAAAATGAAAATAATAGTGATTTCGCCTAACAAGGTGTTGAGAGAAGAAGTTCTACTTAGTATTAAGGGGGTAGAAGCGTCTAAACACGCCTTAGTGTTTGGGGATGGATTTAGTAGCTTGGCGCAAATGGTAGAGGCTGAGCACCCAGATTTGATGATTATTGATAGCGTGTGTATAGAGAACGGTAATCTCAGTATTTTAGAGGGGATCAGTCTGCGCGCTCACCATATATCAAGCATTCTGCTATCGCAAAACTCATCATCAGAGTTCTTAATGTCGGCAATGCGCAGCGGCGTGAAAGATGTGTTGAGTTTGCCATTGCAGGCGAGTGATTTGCAAGCGGCAGTGGGTCGCGTTGAGCTTAAGCTGAGGCAATCTGCACCAAAAAGCAAAAAAGGTAAGGTCATTGCATTTGTGGGGAGTAAAGGCGGCAGTGGCGCTACGTTTCTGGCATGTAATCTTGCTTATATATTGGCCGAAAGCAGCAATGCTAAGGTGGCATTGTTAGATTTAAACCTGCAGTTTGGTGATGCTGTTCTGTTTGTGAATGACCATGTTCCATCCAATACACTCGCCGACGTAGCCAAGAATATCAGGCGGTTAGATGCTTCTTTGCTTAAATCTTCTATGGTACATATTTTGCCAAACTTTAGTGTGTTGGCTGCACCAGAAGATGCTGAATCAGCACAGGATGTTAAGCCAGAGCATATTGATGCGCTACTTAAACTGACAACATCAGAATATGAATTTGTGGTGTTGGATATTGGCAGAACACTTAATTCCACTGGGGTTAAAGCGCTAGATCATGCAGATTTGATCTTTATTGTGCTGCAAGAAACATTGCCTTTTATACGAGATTCAAAACGGTTGTTACATGCTTTTCATTCGCTGGGTTACGCAAAAGAAAAAATTAATATCATGCTTAATCGGCATGAGAAAGGTGGGGATATCCGATTAGTTGATGTAGAAGCCGCGCTAGGTGTGAAAGTCTATAAAACCATACCAAATAGCTACCTAGCAGTCTCTGCATCCGTTAATCAGGGTGTGCCTATCGTAAAAATTGCTAAGCATGATGCGGTGACTAAAGCCTTACAGGAAGTTGCAGAAAGCTTGGTAGAAGGCTCTAAAGCCAAAAAATCTGGCTGGCTAGATAACTTTCTACATCATGCATCATAGCTTTGAATGTGGCTGCGGCATGCACGATTGACTAGATGTTGATAAGAATAAATGCTGAATTGAGGAAGGAATTTAATTATGTCATTACGTGATCGATTAGAAGATGTAAAAAAAGATGCGGTGCTTGACCCGCATGGCAACCAAACTAATGGTTTGATGGGTAATAAGGTGTATCAGGAGTTAAGGTCACGTATTCACCGTAAGCTGCTAGATCGCGTAGACCTTTCCATGATGGAGAACATGCCGCCCGAGCTACTAACGGCAGAGTTAAAAACGCTAGTGGAGCGCTTGCTTACAGAGGAGGATGTGGCAATTAATGATATTGAACGCATGAATCTTGTGCGTGATATTCAACATGAGGTATTAGGGTTGGGGCCATTGGAAATTCTGATGGCAGACCCAACAGTCTCAGATATTTTGGTTAATACCTATAACCAGATTTACATTGAGCGTAAAGGTAAGTTAGAGCTAAGTGATGTGCGTTTTGAAAGTGAAGCGCATTTGCTGAAGATTATTGATAAAATTGTTTCAGGCGTGGGGCGGCGGGTGGATGAATCTAGCCCGATGGTGGATGCACGCTTACCAGACGGTTCTCGTGTGAATGCGATTATTCCGCCTTTGGCTGTCGATGGCGCAATTTTATCCATTCGCCGTTTTGCTATCACACCATTGCTGATGAAAGACCTTTTGCAGTATAAAAGCTTAACGCCAGAAATGGCGGAGGTGCTTGAAGGTTTAGTCAAAGCAAAAGTGAATATCTTGATATCTGGTGGTACCGGCACTGGTAAAACAACATTGCTTAATGTGCTCTCTGGTTTTATTCCAGAAAGCGAGCGCATTATTACCATTGAAGATGCAGCCGAGCTGCAATTACAACAGCCTCATGTTGTACGCCTAGAGATACGTCCTCCCAATATTGAAGGTAAAGGCGAGGTGACACCACGCATGCTGGTGAGAAACAGTTTGCGGATGCGTCCTGACCGTATCATTGTCGGTGAGGTGCGTGGTCCTGAGGTGGTTGATATGTTGCAGGCCATGAACACCGGCCATGAAGGATCAATGGCGACCGTGCACGCCAACACGCCGCGCGATGCCTTAACTCGCCTAGAAAATATGATGGGTATGGCCGGTTTTAATCTGCCAACCAAGGCAATGCGTGAGCAAATTAGCTCTGCACTGACTGCCATTGTTCATATTACTCGTTTAAGTGATGGTCAGCGTAAAGTGACCAACATCAAAGAAATTACCGGCATGGAAAGTGAAGTGATCACCATGCAGGACATTTTTGTTTACGAGCAAACCGGCGTGTCTGAAAAAGGGGTGGTACAGGGGCACCTCAAGGCAACCGGTATCCGGCCAAAATTTATCGAGCGTCTGCGGGTGCATGGTGTACAAATATCAGATAGCTTGTTTGATCCAACAAAACTGTATGAGTAGGAGAGGAGCTTAATATGGACTATCTCTACTATCTATTTGCGATATTAGCGTTTTTGGCGGTAGTGCTATTTTTAGAAGGCGCGTACATGGCTTGGAACGCTTACAAGGGGCCGGAAGCAAAGCGCATTGGAAGACGACTGGAGGCGATGGCACTTGGTAAGGAGCATGAAAGCAGCTTAGTTAAGCAACGCATGCTTGCTGAGTCGCCTGGCATTGCCAGTCTTTTGCAGAAATTTCCTAGGGTTAATCAGATAGACAAAGTGCTTTTACAATCTGGGCTAAATTATAGTGTGGCAAGGTTTTTAGGTATTTGCTTGCTACTAGCGGCAGCAGGGTTTGCAGTAGCGCTGTTTTTTGGAGCAAACTTAACCGTGGCACTCATTATTGCAGCTGTCTTTGCATGCTTGCCACTTATTTATGTGTTGAGTGCTAAGCAAAAGCGCATTACGACGATTGAACAGCAATTACCAAGCGCACTTGATTTAATGGGGCGGGCGATGGTGGCCGGTCATGCTTTCCCTAGCGCATTGCAGATGGTTGGCACTGAAATGCCTGATCCGATTGCTTCTGAGTTCCGCATTGTGTTTGATGAAATTAATTACGGCATTCCAACATCAGAGGCCTTGATGAACTTAGTCCGGCGTGTGCCAAGTACCGATGTCAGTTATTTTGTGATTGCGGTGCTGATACAGCGTGAAACTGGCGGTAATTTAGCTGAGCTCTTGGGGAATATCAGTGATTTGATTCGAGCTCGTTTGAAATTGCTAGGGTCTGTACGTGTTTTATCTGCGGAGGGGCGTTTATCTGCTTGGATTCTAACATTGCTACCATTTGCGTTGGGTGCTGTACTGCAGTTGGTCAATCCTAAGTTTTTGAGCGTGCTGTGGACAGATCCCAATGGTCTGAAAATGGTGATAATGGCACTGATATTGATGGTTCTTGGTATTTTTGTGATGTGGCGGATTATCAAAATTAGGGTCTGATACATATTAAATAAGTGAGAACATCATGAACACAATTCAAATAATTTATCTGGTTCTTATCTTTATCACAGTTTTTATTGTTGCGATGGTCGTTGTTGGCCAGTTTAGCGCCAGCCCTTTAGATGCTAGGCTAAAAATATTAAAAGATGATAATTCTGATTCAACAGAAGATGATCCTGTTTGGATAAGTCGTATTGTTAAGTTAACCGGGCCAATTGCCAGACTGTCTTTGCCAAAAGAGGGGTGGGAGCAATCACAGCTACGTATTCGTTTTATGAATGCAGGGCTGCGTAGTGCAAGTGTGCCAATCTTGTTCTTTGCGGCTAAAACCATTCTTACTTTTGCGTTGCCAAGTTTGTTTATTTTATACACCGTGATTTCTGGCGCTATCGTTAAGCCTAACAACCTGATGATGATGCTAATTCTACTGGCTGCGATTGGTTATTTTCTGCCAAACGCAGTGTTGTCGCATCGTATTGATAAACGTAAACGTGAAATATTTGAGAGCTTTCCAGACGCACTTGATCTGATTATTGTGTGTGTAGAAGCAGGCTTAGGGTTAGACGCGGCGCTGGCTAGAGTGGGTGAAGAAATGCATGTAAGAAGCCCGATACTTGGCGAGGAGCTGCATTTAATTAATCTGGAGCTGCGTGCTGGTAGCTCACGTGAGCGTGCATTGCGTAATTTGGCATTGCGTACAGGTGTGGAAGAAATTGATACGCTAGTTGCCATGCTGGTGCAGTCTGATCGTTTTGGTACCAATATTTCAGATTCACTAAGAGTGCATGCAGATAGCTTACGCACTAAACGCCGTTTAATGGCTGAAGAGGCCGCGGCAAAAATTGCAGTTAAATTGTTATTTCCACTTATCTTCTTTATTTTTCCGTCCATGTTATTGGTATTGTTGGGGCCAGCCTTTATTAGCATACACAACATTTTGTTACCAACACTTGCCGGACAGTAAGTTGATAAGCCAAGTTAGTTAAGTTGTAGCTTAAGTGGCAGTATGGAGGTGAATGATGAAAAGCAAACATAAAGTCTTACCTGTGGCGTGTTGTGTTGCAATACTAAGCGCATGTGCATCTAGCCCGCAGGTGAGTGAGGCACCACCCTGGGTGATTAGCCCCAATATCAAAACAAGCAGCGCACAAGCCAGTGCGAGCGCGATGTATAAGTTGGGCCGATATTACCAAGGGCAGCAACGTGATGGTCTGGCGATTGAAGCTTACCAAAAATCTGTATATGCAGATCCAAGCTTTGTAGAAGCTTACAATGGCTTAGGTGTGGTTTATGCAAGGCAAGGCAAGTATCAAAAAGCCATTGAAGCATTTAAATCTGCACTTAATTATGCGCCGGTTGCAGCGCATTTATATAGCAATATGGGTTATGCCTATTATTTGCAAGGGCAATATACAGAGGCGGTTACGTCACTGAAACAAGCCACTACGCTGGACTCAACTAATCAACGTGCGCTTAATAATCTAGGCATGGCTTATGCTAAAGCTGGTAGTCAGGGGGAGTCCATTCAAGCCTTTACTCAGGCGATTAGTGTGGAGGCTAAAGCCGCTGGTTTGGCAGCGCCTGCACAGGATGCATTACCACAAGAAAGTATAACTGATTCAGCCGCGCCAAAATCTGCCAATGTTTCTGAGATTTTTACTGCTAAGGCAACCGCACCACAAGCGGACGTACAAGAGCTGGCACTCCCTAAAAACGAGGGGGTGATTAGGCCTGCACCTTTACCTGGCGAAGTACCAGTGGTGGATAGCAGTGTTAAGCTAGTGCAATTGTCCCCCAATGTGTTTGAGCTGCAATCGCAGCAGTTGAGTGCAGCGCCAGTGCACGAAGCGGGGCAGCCTGTGGTGGTGAATTGGGCGCAAGCACACGTAGAGGTTGCGAACGGTAATGGCGTGACCGGTATGGCCGGGCAAGTAGGTAAATTCCTACTAGGGCACGGCTACCCAGTTACAAGGTTGACTAATCAAAAACCATTTATCGTTAAAAAGTCACAAATTCAGTATCGAGACGGGCACCATGAGAAAGCCCAGCTCTTAAAAGATAGCTTACCTGATTCTCCACAGCTTGTTCAGCGTAATGATTTACGTGCAGACGTTGGCGTGAGGTTAGTGCTTGGTAATGATATGCGTACACATATTGCATATTTTGGCACTAAACAAGAGGCAACGCAGATAGCTTCGACATTGAATAAACCTAAAACTTAAAGGGAATTTAGCATCCATTAATCTGTAGTGGTAGTTGGTTTTGTAGTGCAGTGTGGTTGGTATGTTGTTTAACTTGATAACTTAAGGGAGTGAAACATGGCTAATATGGATAACATGATTGAACCAGGCAGACAAGGTATCTGGGTTGCCGCAACCTTTGTGATGGCATTACTGGCACTGGTGGTAGCAATCGTTGGGGTCAGTCGTAATAATGACTTAATGTACATGACACAAACGGAGCTTTTGTTAATAAATCAAAAAATTGAGGCGCTACAAGGAGGCAAAGCACCAGCGGCTGCACCTGCAGCGCCAGCTGCGGCTGCCGCTGAGTAGTTGTGATTGGCAGTGCTGCCCTATTTGGCATGTTCTAAATACTGCCTATTGGTAATTTTAGAACATGCTGAATACCACAGTGCGATGTATCTTATCCCTCTAGAGGGTAATCTTTAAGTGTCTTTGTGATAACCTACGTTGTAGGTATAGTTAGATACTATAGAGAGGTAGGAGATTGATGATGAAAACACGTGTTTTTAAGTTAAGTTATATTCCCAAGGCTTTATTATTAGGTCTTGTTTTTTCTGCTGCTATAGTTCCCCCTCAAACTGCGTTTGCTAAAAAGCCATCTCAGAGTTACGAGGAGCAAGATAGAGATTACAGCGGTGATCGATATGATCGCCGTGACAGTGGCAACAGCCGTGGTGGTGATACCAATGTGAGTGTCAGCCTCCATTTTGGCGATAGGCAGCGTACTGTTGTGCATGAGTACTATGACAGAGATCGCAAATCAGGATTTTGCCCACCAGGCTTAGCTAAAAAGAACAACGGATGCATGCCTCCAGGTCAGGCCAAAAAGTGGAGGGTAGGCCGTCCGCTTCCTAGAGACGTGGTATATCAGGATTTACCGCCACGCTTAGTGGTTGAGTTAGGCGTTCCACCTTCTGGCCATCGCTATGTCAGAGTCGCTGCAGATATTTTATTAATTGCGGTGGGCACTGGTTTGGTGATTGATGCGATTGAGGATTTGGGTAATTAGCCATAGGGTTTTTATTCCAATAGCTGTTGTAGGCTTAATGCTTACGTGTTCACCCGTATGTACCAAATACATCAATCAGGTTAAATTATTACCCGAACAGAGGCAACGCTAAATTAGGTCAACAACTTTAATTTAGTGGTGCCTTTGGTTTTTTAATAGTTTAATCAAGGGGGTCATGGTGCTTACAGCAAAAGCCACTAAGGTAAAAAAATCTCCCCAAGACCCCATTAGCGAACTGTCTAAGCCAGCTAGTCCGTTTGCGTCTCAGCCGCCTATAAATAAGACGTCACCTAGAGATGAAATATCATATAGCACAGATGGGTCGTGTTTATTTCCGCGCATTACTGTGATTGCAAGCGCTACAGCGGAATCCTATGGGTTTGAGTTCGGACGAAAGATAATGACCTGGCTAGCACTACAAACGGAGACGGTACAATGAACGCGTCATCAACTGCACATCAAGTTAAAGGCATACTTGCAACTAATGTCTTAGGTAAGCACGATTATCATGAGGATACAGGGTTGAATCTGCCAGAGTTGACCATTTATGACAACGGTATGATTAGAAGTTGTAGTAAAGCTGCTGTTGAGCTATTAGGGTACTCATTCGATAAACTCAGGTGGCGCCATATCTCCATATTTCTTCCGCAATTGTCAGAGGTGGCCATTACAAAAGGCGGCCAAATTAATCCTAATTTACGATTCTTGTCGCACATCGGCCATCACTTTGATGTGATTAATATACAAGGCGCGCACATTGCATGCGCCTTGTTTTTTAATGAGATAGAGCGCTCTGGTAAGCATTATTTAAGAGTGATATTCCGTCCGGTTGAGCCTCAATATTCTGTGCTTTAGCTGCCTACATACCAATTGATAATGTTGCAGGAGGTTGTTGTTTCAAATGGGATGTTTATTCTTTTCTGTAAACACCCGCATGGTTTAAAGCATGGCTAATAGTTGCGATGCGTTTGTTGTCTGTGGATGATGATTGGTATATGGTGCTTATGCGAACTATAAATGAATTAAACATTAATATATAAATCAAATATCTATGATATAGAATGGTTGTAAGCTTTTACTGCTTTTAATATTAATAAGGAGAATACTAATGAACTATTTAAAGCATACCATCATCGCCGCCATTGCACTTGTAGCTGTATCAATCTCAATTGGTACGTACGCTTACACAGTAGTGCCAGAAGAAATGGTGCCTGAAGACGCAGCAGAACCAGATATGAGTGCAGTAACCCCTGTCACTGTAGGGGATGTTACTTATCTCTCAGGCGGTATAGGTAAATCAGAATCAGTTGCTATGCGCGGCAGTGCTAAGAATTATGCACTAGAAGCTGTGTTTGTAGAAAAGTCTGGCGCCTTAGAAGAGTATTTATCAGAAGTTAAGCTGCAGATTCAAGATAGTAGTAAAAATACTGTACTGGATATTGACACAGAAGGGCCGTATTTCTTAGCAAACTTACCACAAGGTAGGTACCAAGTGAGTGCCGAGTATAAAGGCGAGATTAAAACGCAATTAGTCACCATAAGTAAAAAGAAACACGCCAAACTGGTATTTTGGTGGCGTATGACAGAGTGAGTATTGCATTTGCGGTAGCTTTGATATTACACAAAATAAGTGACACTAGTCATTGTGATAGTCATGGCCTTGAGGCTAGCTTTTAAGGCCATGACTAGGCACGCTAAATATACCAGCATTAACTTAGCTGTCATTTGCCGGGGCGGCCATCAATTTTGCAGTTTGCATCTTTGTATGGCCCACTAGACAGTACCCAGCCATCACCGGGGCTGGTTTGTGTGCACCACACTTCACTGTTTAACTTACTTTTCCATTTATACCAAGGTGCGGGTGCAGCTAGTCCGCTGAGCGATAGCAATAAGCCTACTGCCAACAATACTATGCTTTTTTTCATGGTTTTAGATTTCATGGTTCTGGCGTGCCGGTATCTTTATTGCCAAGTATTAGCTCTGAGCGTGCTGTGGCCGCAAGTGCTTGATACTTCATCTTAAATGCATCTAGATTTTCTTCTTCAAGCTCTTCTAAATCAAGCAGGGCGTTATGTGCGCCTTTAGTTGCCCTAATCAACTCATCAAGTTTGAGCTGGATAGCCTCAGTATCGCGGTTTTGGGTATTTTGAATCAAAAATACCATTAAAAAAGTGATGATGGTTGTACCGGTATTAATGACCAACTGCCAAGTATCGCTAAAATGAAAGAGCGGGCCAGTGAGTACCCAAATCAAAATCACGGCAACCGCCATGGAAAAGACACGAGGGCGGCCGCAGTAATGTGCAGCAATCTTAGCAAAACGGGAGTACCAAACACTGTTACGCATACAATGATTCTCCTTAAAGTTTAACGATGCAATCTGGCGCTAATTTTCATCCAAAATAACAGATTGGGCATGTGCCTAATGTGCTGTAGATTTAGAAAAAAAGTTAAGTATCACAACCCCAGCAATAATGAGGCTGATGCCAATGATGGCTGCTGTATCAAGTGGCTGGCGATAGACAAACCAGCCAATAAGCGAAACTAGAACAATGCCGATACCTGACCATGCTGCATAAGCAATACCAATGGGGAGTGTGCGCAGCGTGAGCGATAGAAAATAAAACGCCGCAGCATAGCCTACCACCACTACTATTGAGGGTACTAACTGCGTAAAGCCTTCTGCCGCTTTAAGTGCGGATGTGGCAATAACCTCTGAAACTATTGCGATGGCTAAATAAAACCAGTTCATTGTGACACCTATCTAACGTTTGATATAAAGCGTGACCTAGCGCCACCTAAGCCTAAAGTTATTATCAAGCCTGAAATGATTATAAGGCATTCAAAGCATTGTAGCGTTCACCGAAATTGATAACACTGGTTACGCACCGACCAAGGCGCTAATAAAACGTGCGCCGCTTTGTGAGTACATTAACCATGTGATGACGGCACAGTTTATGATGATAGTGACGCAGAATATTGCTTGAAATTCTTTTTTTACTGACTTATGGCGCAATATGCTTTGGGCAACTGCGGCACCAGGCCAGCCGCCAAGCAAGCTCAATAAGTGCAATTGGCTTTCTGGCGTTCTTTGGCGGCTATTCTTAGCGGCTGACTTATCCAAGGCATAATTAATAAACGTAATCGTACTTAGTGCTAGATATATCATCAATATTGCTAATGGAGTTTTACCTACCAGTACCGTGAGCGCTAAAATCGCCAAAAAAATCACGGAGAACTTAACGCCTAATGTGCTATTTTTATTAGGTGAATTTTGTATTATTCTGCGTCTTACAAATGCAATGTTTTTGGCAAAAGTGCGTTTTTTCTGATCAGTACTCAGCTCGTATGTAATTAAATCACCATTAATCGGCCGTGGTGATGCTTTGGAAAATTGCTTAATATGCACAAATACTTTTTGGCCACCGCCATTGGGCGCAACAAAGCCATACCCTAAGTCATCTTTCCAATCTGTAATTTCCCCCTGATGTCGCATTCTGCTGCCTAAATGATAATGAACCTTAAAAGCTCGCACTACAATTCAGTGCTCACCGGTGCTGATAACGTATTAGCCGCTTTTGGCTACAATGTTGGTAGGGGTGCCATCAATACTCAATTGATTTTTATCTTCCCAATACTGTTTGATGCCGTCATCACCTTTCTTGGTGGCCCAAGCCGAGAGCTGCTCTCTATCGCCATCGTAAGACAAATAAGGCACCGCCATGCCACAAGAGCTCTGCACAAGATCAAGCGTCACATCGAAAATTTGGCGGGCACCAGGTAACGGCTGGAACAAAGGGAAAAGGTCATTCCACTCCGCATCTCCCTTGTGATAAACCTTTGCTGTGCCATACAACCGTAAAATTAAGGGGGCGCCATCAAATGCACAAAACATAATAGTCATTCGAGGATCCTGCTGCACATGCGCAGCTGTTTCATTACCGCTACCAGTCACGTTTAGCCAAGCAATACGCGTATTATTGATTATCCGTAATGAATCCATCCCCTTAGGCGAAACATTCACACGGCTATTGGCGCAAGCTGTACCCACAAAGAAGATTTTTTGCTCAGCGATAAATTGAATATGTTTTTCAGATAGCTCGTTAAATTGCTGACCCATTACTACTCCGTGCTGTTATTGACTGCAAAATTAGTATTGAATCATTGTAACGTAGCAGATGCGAAGCTGATATAGATCAACCGATTGAGAGTGCAGTAATTAAGGTAATACTTTTGTTTAGGACTCTAACTTATCACATAAAGGGCGCGCTTTCGCAATCAACTTGTTGCTTTAGCGGTTTAGTCGATTGGTGAAGACCTTTCGGACTCAATAGTCCCAACTGCGTGGTGGGGTAGGCTTTGATTTGGGAAAAGGGATTAGTCACTATCAGTAAAAATAAACACGCCAAACTAGCATTTTGATGGCGAGCGCTGGAGTAAACTTAGCATATCAGCTTCTGATGTTAGGTGCAGCCCTGATGGTGCTCAAGTGCATTGCGCCATATTGTAATCTTCTGTTCTAAGGTTAAAGTGTGTGCTGGGCTAGTGGAGGGAAGGCGGACGAAATTAATCCCCTTTATGTTTAGCTGTGGTAATGATAGTTTGTTAAAACTTTCCTCTGCCTTTGCTCCATTAAACCCAACAAGCTCAATATTTGGGTGTTGTTCGAAAAACAACGCAAAGTCATTCGCGATCTGCGAGCTATTATCAATCGCACTATCAAGGCTGCCAGTGCGTACGCAAGTGTGCAAAACATCCCAAAGTGCAACACCAGATGCGTTTAACTTCCGAACTCTATCCTCATAAGGTGAATCAGCATCAAAACCATAGATGCTAGCCATGATGCGCCAAAATGCGTTGCGCGGGTGCGCGTAATACTGATTGGCTTTAAGTGAAAGGACGCCTGGCATACTACCCAAGATAAGAGTGTGTGCAGAGGTTTCTGCAACAGGAGGAAAGCTAGTGACGGTATTCATGTTAAATCCTGATTCTGGAGTTAAGCGGCTACCAGAGTAGCGCAACTATCTCGGAAATCCAAGTGTGCAAGATCGTTCGTTTATGCGCGTGATTAACGTTTGAATTAAGGGGCTGGCGGTAGCCAGTCCCGCTTGAATGATGGGTTAGGGGATTTTTTTGTGTTTATAAAAAAACTTAAAATACCCACTAAATTGCAGATTAACCCAACAAGACATATTGGAATTAAACCTATTATAAGGAAGCCAGCTCCGACTGCGTCAGCGGTAGTTGAGCTACTAAACATAATTATGAAAGTGACGAGGCATAACAAGCCAGACATAACATTTATAGATGTAAAGACGATTGCTAAAAACACGCCTAGTGCTTTTGATATTTCAGAGTGAAAGAAATATGGAAGATAAACATATATACAAAAAAAGACAATTAGAATCATTATGGCTTGCATCATTACCCTAACGTTTGAATTAAGGGGCGCCGTTAGGCGTCCCGCTTGAATGATGGGTTAGAAAGCATATTGCTTAATGTAACTTTACTTTGCTAGGCCCAATCATGCTGCCCCAATCTCCGCATTCGTTAAAATAAACACGAATTTTAAGGAAATCATTGTCACTATTTGAATGCACTTCATTTGTTGCGTAATAAATCTCAACTCGTGCTTGGGTAAGGTTTTTAGGAGTGTACTCATCTTTGATATTTCTCTGGACTTGGCAGCATGAAGGATGGTCAATCATGAATTGCTCTATTGATTGTACTGATTGTTCCAATTTCATTTGCTTTGCAGCAGTTGTTAATGCTGCCTTAACAAGCTCTTTATCAGATAGTCGCTCTATTTTTTCTTTGCGAGCCCAGCATGGGCGTTCTATACTTTTTATCTGCATTCCGTATGTGTCTAAAACTTTTCCGCAAGCATTGACCATTAAATGGTTTTCATAATACTCAAAATCTGGGTGTTCTTGTTTTCGCGAATCTGTGTCGCTCAACTTTAGGTATGTTTCTACTTCTAAGGAATTACCACGAGATACTCGACAGCAATTAGGATAAATTGATTCTTTACTTACTACTTTTGCAATCAACTCCTCGTCAGATAGAGGTCGTTTAGCCTCGTCGCAATAATCTGAAGGGGTGCATCCGCTTAAGCAAAGCAATGCAGTCATGAACAAAATGCGTATAGACATTTCACCTTCTAACGTTTGAATTAAGGGACGCCGCTAGGCGTCCCGCTTGAATGATGGGTTAGCCATTACATAACGGTTGGTATAACCACCACCCTCATAATAACCTACGCCAGTTTTAGGAGAGTAAAGAAAGGTTTCAATTGTGAAACCTACACACTTTTCTAGGGCTTCATTGAGCGGTAATAAGTGAGCATCGAGTTCGTGTTGTGACGATACTGCATAACATTCATCGGTAGCACCGAATTTTTTCATTAGCGCATAGATATCGGTTGAGAGTTTGACCTCAGTAGCGATGGCAAGATTTAAGAATTTTTCTGTGTGGAATGCCTCTACAAATTCTTTGCGACGATGCTCCTGAAGAAACATTAATCGTTCTTGCTTTTCTGGGAGGATGAAGTGTTTGATGATTTCCACTTCAAGTTCACTGCTTGGAGGAGTGAGAGGCGAATGTTTCATAATGGCTAACGTTTGACATAAGGGGCGCGCTTTAGCGCGTCCCGCTTGATGGATGGGTTAGAGCTGCAATATTTCAATTGACCTCCAAAATTTCAATTTCGCTGGGTTTTAGACAAAACCACGGTGTGTCATAGTTATCACTAAACCAGACGTAGCCAAGCTTATCGATGTCTATAACCGCCATGAGTGAACCTTCGGTGTTTCTTAGCAAGGCAACATCTTCACTTGGTAAATCATGAGCTAACCAATCAGGTATTTCAGGAATTATAGCCAAAGCTCCAACTTTAATGGTTTTTCCGTTTGCATCAATTGGAGGTAATACGTCTCTCATTTTTAGCTCTAACGTTTGAATTAAGGGGCGCCGTTAGGCGTCCCGCTTGAATGATGGGTTAGAGCATAAGTTAATTTTTAGTGATAGTAAATGCATGTTCTTTAACACCCCAAGATAAAATGAGCTTGCAGGCAAATGCAAAACAGGCAACAAAGGTTGCAACATTTAGAACGAGCATAATTAACACATAAAAAAATGTGGGGAAACCAAGGAAAGCTACCCTTAATGGAAGATTTACAAAAACCAAAGGAATAATACTAATTAGTGAACCTAAAGCCAAAACCCGAAATGCAAAGTGCATATAAACACTAAAATTGATGTTTTCTTTTTGAGATGTTTCCATTTAATAATCTCTTTGGCTCTAACGTAAAGTAGCCATCCTATTTGACGCAAAACTTTGCGTCAATGAATGATTTTTTCTTATGATGTTGGTTTTATTATTTAATGTAATCATGGTGTTAGTATTTTTTAGTATTGCCTAAATTTAATATCAAAATACGGCGGACTGATATTTAGGTATCCGTCCGCCATATTTCCATTACTTAACTATTTCTTTTAGCTGATCTAAGATTGCAGGATTATCTAGTGTTGAGATGTCTGAAGTAATCTCTTCACCTTTTGCGAGTGTACGTAATAATCTGCGCATAATTTTGCCTGAACGTGTTTTAGGCAGGTTGTCGCCAAAGCGGATTTCATCTGGTTTTGCAATTGGGCCAATTTCTTTACCTACCCATTCACGTAGTTCTGCAACAATTTTCTTTGCTGCGTCGCCTTCTGGGCGTGGGCCTTTGAGCACTACGTATGCGACAACAGACTCGCCTTTTACATCATGTGGTTTGCCCACTACAGCGGCCTCAGCAACTAGGTGATTAGCAACTAGGGCAGATTCAATTTCCATCGTGCCTAAGCGGTGGCCAGATACGTTTAGTACGTCATCAATGCGGCCCATAATGGTGAAGTTGCCTGTTTTGGCATCGCGGATTGCACCGTCACCAGCTAGGTAAATCTTGCCGCCTAAATCCACAGGGTAGTAGCTGGTTTTATAGCGTTCTGGGTCGTTGTAAATAGTACGTATCATGGATGGCCATGGTTTTTTAATCACCAACAAACCACCGGTACCCCAAGGTACGTCTTTACCTGTTTCATCTACTACATCAATATCAATGCCAGGGAAGGGCAGGGTACATGAGCCCGGCACTAGGGAGGTAGCCCCTGGTAGTGGTGTAATCACATGGCCGCCTGTTTCTGTTTGCCAGAAAGTGTCGGCAATTGGGCAGCGGCTACCGCCGACTTGTTCAAAATACCACATCCATGCTTCTGGGTTGATGGGTTCACCTACTGAGCCAAGCAAACGCAAGCTAGATAAGTTGTAATTTTTTGGGGCTACTTCTGGCGTGGTTTCAGAAGCTTTAATCAGTGAGCGGATTGCCGTTGGTGCTGTGTAAAAAATAGAGACTTTGTGTTTTTCTATCATCTGCCAGAAACGGCCAGCATTTGGGTAAGTCGGGATACCTTCAAAAATAATCTGTGTTGCTCCCATCGCAAGCGGACCGTAAGCAACATAAGAGTGGCCTGTAATCCAGCCCACATCGGCTGTACACCAGAATACATCGTTTTCACGAATATCAAACGTCCAGCGCATGGTGTTCATGGCATGTAGCAAATAACCAGCAGAGCTGTGTTGTACGCCTTTTGGTTTGCCAGTAGAGCCTGATGTGTAGAGTAAGAATAGCGGATGTTCTGCACTTACCATCACTGGCTCGCATGTGTCCGCAACATCTGTAATCAGATCATGCCACCAAATGTTGTTGCTGTTCCATGCGATATCTAGCCCAGTCTTTTTCAGTACGACGACATTTTGAATCACCTCACAGCCACCCATTGCAATGCCTTCATCCACGGCAGATTTTAATGGTAGTGTTTTTCCGCCACGGAACTGACCGTCTGAGGTGATGACTGCTTTTGCGCCAGCATCAATAATGCGCTCGTTTAAGCTTTTAGCTGAAAAGCCGCCAAATACCACAGAGTGAATCAGGCCGATACGCGCGCAAGCTTGCATTGCCACCACGGCTTCAATGCCCATTGGTAAATAGATAATGACGCGGTCACCCACGCTAAGGTTTAGCTTTTTTAGGCCATTCGCAAATTGGCAAACTTGATGGTATAAGTCTTTATAAGTGACTTCTTTAGTGTTGCCATCATCACCTTCAAAAATAATGGCGACTTTGTTCGGGATACTGTTTAAGTGTTTATCTAAGCAGTTAGCAGAAACGTTAAGTTCGCCATCTTCAAACCATTTGTAGAATGGTGCGTTTTCTTCGTTCAGTGTTTTGGTAAAGGGTTTGCTCCAGACCAGTAGCTCACGCGCTAACTTTGCCCAAAAGCCCTCATAATCAGCAGCGGCTTCTGCACAGAGTTTATTATAAGCGGCCATGCCTGAGACATTGGCTTGTTTAATAAAGTCTGCACTAGGTTCAAAAACGCGGTTTTCGTGAAGAACTGATTCGATTGACATGCTTAAAATCCCCTTAAATCTTTGTGACCCGTTTATAATTTGGTTCAAGGACATCTAACTTATAAAAGATAGATAACCATTAAAAGTAAGTTAGTTACGTATGTGTAACTATGTCATATTACATGAAAAATCTTATGCTAACACTCGATAATTTGTTATCTCTAAACCGCGCCCCTGCTAGTGATGAGGCTTATGTACTGCATGCAGTATCTTGTAGTCCGTTTGTGGAAAGATTGTTTCGAAGAGATGCGCTTTTACTGCAAGATTCGTTACAAAATCATCAGAAATCCTACCTGTTGGGAGAGATGAAAGATTTTTTGGCAACGCAGCATATCGTCGATGAAATTAGCTTAAAAAAATCCCTGCGTTTGCTGCGTAGTCGCGTCATGGCGCGGATGATAGTGAGAGATTTGAACGGTTTAGCTGATTTGCAAGAGGTGATGACCACCACATCTCACTTAGCTGAGTGTGTGATCAATACTGCAATTAAATATCTACATGAATGGCAAGCAGCCGTTTATGGTCAGCCCGTGGATGCACAGGGTAAATTGCAGCAGCTTATTGTGATTGGCATGGGTAAGCTAGGCGGCGGTGAGCTCAATGTTTCATCTGATATTGATTTGATTTTTGCGTACGAATCTGACGGTGCAACAGTAGGCGCTAAATCAATCAGCAATCAAGATTTCTTTTCGCGCCTAGCCAAAAAACTGATTGCTGCGATTGATGAAATTACTGAAGATGGTTTTGTGTTTCGTGTCGACATGCGCTTACGACCCTTTGGCTCAGAAGGCGCGATTGTGTGTAACCTCGACGCGCTTGAAGATTACTATCAAAACAATGGGCGAGAGTGGGAGCGTTACGCATGGATTAAAGGCCGTGAGGTGACGGGCGGAGATGCAGTGTCTCGCTTATTAAAGCCATTTGTGTTCCGCAAGTATTTGGATTTTGGTGCGTTTGCCAGTATGCGCGATTTGAAAATCCAGATTCAGCGTGATGTGAACAGCAAAGGCATGCACGACAATATCAAGCTGGGGCGTGGCGGTATCCGTGAGATTGAGTTTATTGCGCAGGTGTTTCAGTTAATACGTGGCGGGCAAGATGTGAGTTTGCAAATAAAACCAACGTTATCAGTACTGCGCTTGTTAAGTAACAAAGGGTTGCTCCCTGCACAAACGGTGGCGGAGCTGAGCGAGGCTTATGTGTTTTTAAGAAACCTAGAGCATCGTTTAATGTATGTGGATGATGTGCAAACGCAAGAGCTCCCTAAGTCAGACGACGCCAAAGCGCGTATTGCCAAGGCCATGAATTATGAAAGTTGGTCAGCATTTTTGCATCAATTAGACCAGTATCGTGCGCAAGTTCAGCAGCATTTTGATGCTACGTTTAATGATGCAGAAACAGTTGATGATGCACTAGAGGCAGAAAAATCTGTTTGGAACGCATCGATTAGTGAAGCTGATTCAATCAGCGCGCTAGACAACATAGGCTTTGCCGAAGCCCATGAAACATATCGCCGTTTAAATATTTTGCATCAAAGCAGCCGATACAAACAGTTGCCGGAGCTTAGCCGCCAGCGCTTTGATGCGGTGATGCCGCATGTGATTTCTCAGGCCGGAAAAGTGAACAATGCGGATGTTACCTTAACCCGCGTGACTGATTTATTAGAAAGTATCTGCAGGCGTGCGAGCTATTTGGCCCTTTTGGCTGAGCATCCTCAGGCTATGCAATTGCTCGTTAAGTTGTGCAGCAGCAGCCCGTGGCTTGCTAATTATTTAACCAGCCACCCCATCCTGTTGGATGAGCTTTTAGATGACCGTACATTGCATGCTGCGCCTGATTTTGCCGCGATGCGTACCGAGTTAGTCCAAAGGTTGGCAGAAGTGACAGGCGATGTAGAGCGGCAAATGGATGTAATGCGCCATTTCAAACATGCTTATATCTTTCGCTTTGCAGTACAGGACATTAACGGCGAGTTGCAGTTGGAAACCATTTCAGACTACTTGAGTGCGTTGGCGGATCTGATTTTGAGTGTAGCTTTAGAAATTATATGGCCCAATGTACGCGGCAGACATATAGACGTGCCTAAGTTTGCAGTGATTGGGTATGGAAAGCTAGGTGGCAAGGAGTTAGGTTACGCATCGGATTTAGATATTATATTTTTATATGATGATGAAGCTCCTGAAGCTAGTGAGGCTTATGCACGCTTCGCACAGCGCATCAATAACTGGTTTAACAGTTTAACCTCAGCAGGGCTGCTGTATGAAACAGACTTGCAGTTACGTCCGGATGGTAATAGCGGCTTGTTAGTGAGCAGGGTAGATGCCTTTAGGGATTATCAACTGAACAAAGCCTGGATATGGGAGCATCAAGCGCTGACACGCGCCCGTTTTGTTGCCGGCGATGTTGCAATTGGTCAGGCTTTTGATGCAATCCGTGCCGAGGTCATGACGCAAGCACGCGATGCATCGGTGCTTAAAGCAGAGGTTTTGTCTATGCGAGAAAGAATGCGCAAAGCCCAACACGTGAACGAAGGCATGTTTGATTTGAAACAGGGCATTGGCGGCATCATTGATGTGGAGTTTTTAGTACAGTACCTGGTGCTATTGCATGCGCCTAGTTACCCAACTCTGACGTGGAACATTGGAAACATCGGTTTGCTAAAGCAGATGGCAACCCTAAAAATCATAGATGCAGAGTTAGCAGAAAGTGTAGCCACAGCTTACAGAGAGTACCGCCACATACAGCACAGGCTTAAATTGCAGGGCGCTACCCAGCTGAACATTAAAGCAGAAGAGATTGCTACTCAAATAGCTAATGTTACAGAGTTATGGGGTCGAGTTTTTGGGCGTTAGGTTTTGGGGCGTTAGTTTTATGAGCATCAAATTGCAGCTTAAATGTGGCGTTAAGTAATAACTGAATCGGGTTGCATGGCGAGCTGTATTAGCTTCCAATATAAACTACTCAGTGAGTAGTTTATAGGTCAGTTGGCTTGTATGGTGAGATACGTTGGCCTAGAACAGCTCGATTTCGCCTTCTTTTTTATTGTCTTGCAAGCTACCATTGGCAATCAGTAACTCATAAGAATCTACACGGTTGCGGCCATGATTTTTAGCGTAATACAGTGCGGTATCCGCGCGGTCTATAATCTGGCTTGAGGTGTCAAATGGTGAAATTTCAGTAAAACCAGCGCTGACAGAAACTTTACCAACTTGCGGAAACTCAAAACTGGCGACTTTTTGTTTAAATCGCTCAAAAATATTTTGAATATCAAAAGTGCTGCTACATTCAAAGAAGCCAACAAACTCCTCTCCACCAAAGCGGAATAGTGGGTCTGCTTCCCTAAAGCTTTGACGCATGAGCTGAGAAAACATCAACAACACTTCATCGCCAATTAAGTGGCCGAATTGGTCGTTAATTTTTTTGAAGTGATCAATATCAAAAATCGCTAAAAAGTATTTCTGATCAACCTTATCTTCCTTGCGGTTGGCACCACTATGCATTTGGGCAAGAATTTTATTGATTTTAAAGTCAAAGGTTTTACGGTTGAGTAAACCAGTGAGCGTGTCGCATTCATTTTCGTTATTCAACAAAATGAAGTTTTGATAAATCTCCAATATCATACAAACTGAGTTGTATAAATGCTCATTGGTATGGTCTGCATCAATCGCAATCACGCTGTCTACATGCCCCATAGTGCCTGTAATGGGGTGAAGTTTGATGGCGTGCTGTGCATCAACTTGATAACTATAAGCTGTGCCTGATTGTAAACAGTTGAGAATTGCTCGCTTAAAGTCAGCCGGCATGTCTACATTGTTTGTGTTGCTATCATCCGTTAGTGCCGTGATTAATTGTTTTTTTACATCATTCACATGATAAATGACAACAATTCTTTTTGACTCGTTATGGTTGAGGTTAATAAAGTCAGAGAGTGTTTTGATGAGCGCAACTTGCAGGGATAGGTCATCGCGCTCTTTTGTGAGTGTTACTAACTTACTCAATAACGAATTGATGCAGTATGTTTGCAAGGTTTCTATTTGATATTAGCGATTAAATGCCTAAAAACTTAATCATAATCAAGTTGCTTTATGACCGATTGATTCTCATACTATCATAACTTTTCACCTTGCTGAGCTTAAGTAAATGGTATCGTGGTGAGTATGGTGAAATAATGTTTTTACATAACCCTTTCGGGTGGTAACTTATTGTCGCAAATGGATGTTTTTGGTTTTTTTCAGAGCTTAGCGCCCCCATCTTAACGCGGCAGTATGCACTGGGCTATCCCAATGTTGTTTGATTTCATCGTCTAACATACATAGCGTAATAGATGCGCCAGCCATATCAAGTGCGGTCGTGTAATTGCCCACCAAAGAGCGCGTAATTTTAATGTCGTGCTCAGTAAATAACTTCGCTGCAGTATTGTAAATTAGGTATAGCTCCATTAATGGAGTGGCACCAAAACCGTTAACTAAAAGCAGCGCTTCGCTACTTGGCGCAGGTTTTAACGCATCCAGAATGGCGCTGACTAGGTCTTGAATAATTGCATCAGCTTCACGCATAGGTTCGCGTTTACGGCCCGGCTCGCCATGGATGCCTACACCCATTTCAAGCTCGTTATCGTTAATATCAAAAGTAGGGCGGCCAGCAGCCGGAACCGTACAGCTGGTGAGGGCAACACCCATGCTTGCGGTACGGTTGTTAACTTTATCTCCCAGTGCTTTGCATGTCTGTAAATCGGCGCCAGTTTCAGCTAAGCTACCTACACATTTTTCTACAATCACAGTGCCAGCCACGCCGCGTCGCCCAGTGGTGTAAGTGCTGTTAATCACAGCGCAATCGTCGCTGGTGAGTACCGTAGCAGATTCAAATGGCAGCATCTCTGCTGCCATTTCAAAATTCATCACATCCCCAGCATAATTCTTAACAATAAATAAAATGCCACGTTCAGCATGCACCGCTTCTGCGGCGGCTAACATTTGATCAGGAGTGGGCGAGGTAAATACATGGCCAGGGCAGGCGGCATCCAACATACCGTAACCAATATAACCCGCATGTAGTGGTTCATGCCCTGAGCCACCGCCAGAGATGATGGCTACTTTGTTGCTGGCTTTTTGCTGGCGTGTTAAAAACAGTGGGTCTGTATTTAGCTCAACTAAATCAAGATGCGCCGAGGCAAAGCCAGTGAGGCTTTCAATTAATACATCGTCAACTTTGTTAATAAACTTTTTCATCACACGCCCTTTTTTAAGGTTGGCTTAGTAGCACTTGGTTACAAACTGCATTAATCATTAACTGGCAGCTTTTTGCACCAGGGTCTATATGTCCAATCGCACGTTCCCCCAAGCCGGCGGCACGTCCTTTAGTGGCAATCAATGCTTTTGTTGCGAGCATGCCTTCTTCGGCAGTGTGCATCAGCGCATGACAGATTGCTTTTATATCGGTATTGGTGGATGCAAGTGCAGAAAACTTCTGTGCTACCGGAATCAGTACATCCAGCATGGTTTTTTCACCCAAGCCGGCTTTGCCGCGCTGCTGAATCGCCTCAACGCCTGCGGAAAAAGCTGCGGCATAGGTGGTGGTTGTGTCATCGTTTTTTTCTTTAAGTACTTTGGCCATACTCATGAAAAAGCTTGCCAGTAATGGGCCTGAGGCGCCGCCTATGGTGCTGAGTAATTTAAGGCTAATTTTGTTGAGCGCCGCATCTGCTGTGAGCGATGTAAGCTCTGCATGCAATTCAGTAATCGCTGCTGCGCCGCGTTTCATATTGATATAGTGGTCACCATCTCCAATGGCGCGGTCTAGTGATTCTAGTTCTGATTCATGGTCAAGAATGGCGTCACGTATAGAGTCAGCCGCTGATAAGATAAATGATGTTTTCATGAATAACACTATATAGCGAATTGATTAAAGTTGTTAAACTCTACACATGTCATAAAGTGATTTCAACTCATGAGCTTACGTTTTCGTTTAAATTTACTGATTACCTTATTGTCGTTGGCATTCATCTTGGTGGTAGGGTCTATCTTGGTGACAGATACCCGAATTTCAATCCGTGAGCGCGTTGAGGCTGCCAGCCGCGTAACCGTGCAGTTGCTGGATACGGTCATTATCAGCTCGACGTTAAATCCGGAAATGGGGCCTACGCATGTTGTGCTGCAGGGGTTTTTGGCTTCTTTGGGCTATGTGCGCAGCAGCCATATTACCCTTTATGATTATCGGGGGTATGAGCTGTATCGCTCACCTGAGTCTACCTTTAAAAGCGATGTCGTCCCGCCGCAATGGTTTGTAAAGTTAGTACAGCCTAAGGTTGAAACGGTTGAGCGCAGGATTCGTTACGGTACTTTGGTGGTGCAGTCTAGTGCAGCAGGTTCCATTCGTGAAGCGTGGGCTGGCTTTAACCAGTTAATGTGGGTTGGCTTGGCATTTTTTATCATTCTGAACACCTTGGTTTACTTGCTGTTAAGTCACTCATTGAAACCGATTGGCCGAATCTTGGGTGCAATCAACCGTATTGAGCAGGGTGATCTCACAACGCGGTTGCCTACCTTCCCCTTGCCAGAGTTTGATACGATAGGCCACAGCCTTAACCGCATGGCTGAGTCGTTAACTGCTGAGCGCTTGCTAGAGGAGAATAGGCAACTTACCCATTTGATACAAAAGCATATAGAAGAAGAGCGCCGTAGCCTAGCAAGAGAGTTGCATGATGAGCTTGGTCAGTACGTAACAGCGATTAAAACGTTTGCCGTAGGCATTGCTAATAAAGCCAAGGCAAATAGCACCAGTGCGGGGATGGCAGAGATTGCATCCAGTGCGCAAGTAATCGTTTCGGCAGCCAACCAGATTTATGATGGCATGCATAATATAGTGCGCCAATTAAGGCCTGGCGCCTTGGATAATTTAGGATTGGCGGAAACGCTGAAAGACTTGGTGAGTAGCCATCAGGTGCAGTACCCTAAACTCAATATCCAGCTTTATTTGTCTGAAAACCTACAGTCGGGTAACTTGCAGAGCTTAGGTGAAACTATCAGTATTAATCTGTATCGAATAGTGCAGGAGTCGCTGAATAACGCTTTAAAATATGCCAAGGCCAGCACAATAGAAGTGCGGTTGGTTAAAATGTCTGATGGTGAGCTGCAATTAATCATTAAAGACAATGGCATTGGTATGGATATTGATGCGGTTGACCAAAGTAGGCATTTTGGCTTGCTTGGTATGCGTGAGCGTGTACAGGCATTGCATGGCACCTTTGTGATAGCGTCCGCGCCTAGTCAAGGTACCACGATCACAATTAAGGTGCCTGCAAGTGCTACGAATTAATGTAATTTATGTGCCTACGGGCAGAAAGTCAGTCAATGAGTCAGATTAATGTGATGTTAGTAGATGATCACGCAGTTGTTCGTATGGGATTCAAAATGTTGCTTGAGTCTGATGCTGATATTAAGGTGGTGGCAGAAGCTGAGAGCGGCGAGCATGCGATTCAACGTTATGTGGAACATAAACCTGATGTGGTCGTGATGGATATTACGATGCCAGGGATTGGCGGCTTGGAGGCAATAGAGCGTATTTTGGCAAAAGACAGTACGGCAAAAATACTAGTATTGTCTGCACACGAGGATTCAGTCCATCCTAAGCGTGTACTTAATGCAGGGGCAATGGGCTATCTTACTAAGCGTAGCGCGGCAGAAGAGCTGATTAAAGCCATTAGAACTGTTGCGGGCGGTAAAAAGTATTTAGAAGCCAGTGTTGCACAGCAAATGGCGATTCAGCAGCTATCTGGTGATCAAAACCCTGTAGATGTACTCTCACCTCGTGAGTTTGAAGTGTTTATGGCGCTGGCTAAAGGCAAGACAACCAATGAGATTGCTGAAACGCTATTTCTAAGCCCACGTACAGTGGGTACACATTTGTATAACATCAAGCAAAAGTTAAATGCCAACAACTCGGCAGAAATTGCTTTAATTGCGATGCGTAGCGGTTTGCTCGACGCTTAATTTAAAAACAAAATTATAAAGATGTGGCGAGTGTTCTAGGTATTTACGTGGTTTCAAATCCTAGCGGCTGCCACGTATGCTAATAATTCCACTGAGTACAATCAGGCCAATCGCCAGCCATGCGTCCACACTCAGATGCTCATGCCACCAAATGACGCCAAATATACTTGCTAACAAAATCGTGACATATGCGAGGCTAGCCACGACCAATGTATCACCTGTGCGGTAGGCGCGAGTGAGTGCAAGCTGGGCAATCGTGGCTGAGACGCCTAAGCCTATCAAGATGGGCAGGTCTGGCCAAACTACTGCGTGAAAGTGGTCAAACAGCATCCATGCGCCCGCACACGCCGAAGAAACCAAGGTAAAGTAAAACACAGTACGCCAATCAGGCTCGTTTGCTTGGCCTAGTTGCTTAACGTGAATATAAGCCAGCGCCGCACCTAGTCCCGACAGTAAGCCAAAGGAGCCGGCTAGCCACTGTGATTGGTTGATGGTGGGTTTTAATAATAAAGCCACCCCGGCAAAACCAATAGCAAGCGCAATGAGTAATATTTTTTTTGGTTTTTCATTGAGCAGCAATGGCGTAAATACCGCTAAAAACAGTGGTGACGTATAGTTGAGTGTAATTGCTGTCGCTAGCGGTAAATGTGAGATAGCGTAGAAAAATAAGATCAGTGCGATGAAGCCAACCACTGCACGTGACATTTGTTTGTGCATGACGGGTGTAGCAAGTGGCAGTTTTTTGTGGGCGATGAATAAGCCTATAAATACCAAGCCAAATAAGGAGCGATAGAACACGAGTTCGGCACTGCTGAATTTTTGAGCGCCGAGTTTAACCAGCGCCCCCATGATGGCAAAGCCTAATGCTGCAACTAGCATCCATAAACTACCTAGATTAGGTAAGGTGAAGCTAGGCTTTTTCATGCATTTGCTCAGATAGCGTCATGTTTAAGCGGGTGCGAGGTGTTGCTGCATTTGCTGGCGATACCATTGATGAAAATGCTCCATGCCGGTTTCCATCGGGTGTTGGTATGGGCCACGCTCATCGATGCCTTGTGCAAATAAAGCGTGGCGGCCATTGTGCATGCGTTGGCAAATGTCATTATCTTCTACCGCGGTTTCTTCGTAGGCGGCTTGTTGTGCAGCAACGTACTCGCGCTCAAATAAACCAATATCTTCTGGGTAGTAAAACTCCACCACATTGGTACATGCGTTAACGCCTCGCGGGATAATGTGGGATACGACCAACACGTTTGGGTACCACTCTACCATCAGGAAAGGATAGTACACCATCCAGATCGCACCATATTTAGGTGCTTTGTCTGTGTGGTATTTTGCTACTTGCTCTTGCCACGCTTGGTAAGTTGGCGAGCCAGCTTTGTTAAGTGACTGTTTGAAGCCTACGGTTTGCACGCTGTAATTAGCTGCAAACTCCCAGTTTAGCTGTTCGCAGTTAACGAACTGATTAAGACCAGGGTGAAATGGGCCAACATGATAGTCCTCTAAATATACTTCAATAAAGGTTTTCCAATTGAAGTTGTATTCCTCAACGGCCACACGGTCTAACATATAGCCTGTAAAATCAAAGTCTTGTTTGCAACCTAAGTTTGCAAGGTCTTTTGCAATGTCGCGCTTGGTGTCAAATAACAAACCCTGCCAGTTTTGTAAGGTTTTTTTATCAAGATTTAAGCAAGGGTTTTGCTCAAAATGCGGAGCACCTAGTAATTTGCCTTCCAGATCATAAGTCCAGCGGTGCAGGGGGCATACGATGTTCTTCGCTTGTCCGCGGCCTTTAAGCATCAATGCTTGGCGGTGCCTACACACATTGCTTAGTACATTAATACCGTCTTGTTGGCGCACCAAGCTTTTTGCTTGCCCCATCCAATCTAATACATGGTAATCACCAGCATTGGGTACCATCAGTTCATGGCCAAGATAATGAGGCGCATGGGCGAATAGATGCTGCTGCTCCATGGCATAGGTGTTTTCGTCAACATACCAAGAGACCGGTAGTTGAGATGCTGTGTCTTGTTGGGAAACCAAAGTTAAAGATGCCATAAGAAAAAATGGTTGGCAGTTAAAATTTCAGGGATGGCGATTTTTGCCTAAATTGCTATTTTTATCAAGTCATTATTATATAATTATCTATAAGTTTTGTACTGTAAAACTTGCCAATAGTGAGGTTTTCGGCTACTCTCGTGAGAGTTTCTTTACCCTTCAATTAAAATCTAACTGCCATCTTTTTAAATTAAATAAACCAAAGATGTTGTCGCGATTCTTTATTAATTTATGAATTGCGGGATTTTTATTTTTGTAGGTTTCTTACTGTGTGGTAAGAGTAGGATTTTGTATTGCCTAATAATTTGTACGTCTAAAACAACTTGCTATTTGAGTAAATAAAAAAATGTCAGACCATTTAATGAATACCTATATGCGTCAGCCTGTTACCTTTGTAAAGGGTAAGGGCGTTTGGCTATGGGATAACCATAATGAACAATATCTTGATGCACTGTCAGGTGTTGCTGTAAACGGCTTAGGTCATGCACATCCAAAATTGGTGGATACCATCGCCAAGCAAGCAGCTAATTTGATTCATGTTTCTAACATCTACCAAATCGCTGAGCAATCAGCACTGGCTGATAAGCTGTGTGAAGTGTCCGGTATGGACAAAGTGTTTTTCTGTAATTCAGGCTGTGAGGCCAATGAGGCGGCGATTAAAATTGCGCGCTTATATGGACACAATAAAGGGATTCAAAGCCCTGAAATTGTTGTGATGGATCAATCTTTCCACGGACGTACCTTAGCAACGCTATCTGCAACGGGTAATCGTAAGGTGCAGGCAGGCTTTGACCCACTGGTGAGTGGCTTTATTCGTGTGCCTTATGATGATGTGGATGCGGTGAAGCAAGTGGCATTGCACCATCCCAACGTAGTTGCTGTACTGGTGGAACCAGTGCAGGGCGAAGGTGGTGTGAATATTCCTAAAGATGCCGGTGCTTATTTAGAGCAACTGCGCGAAATATGTGATGCCAATGGCTGGCTATTGATGCTAGATGAAGTGCAAACAGGGATTGCACGCACTGGCACTTGGTTTGCATTTCAGCATACCAGCATTAAACCCGATGTGATGAGCCTAGCTAAAGGCTTAGGTTCTGGCGTGCCGATTGGCGCTTGTGTTGCCAGCGGCAAAGCTGCTGAAGTGTTTACCTATGGCAAACACGGCTCTACTTTTGGCGGTAACCCACTAGCCACTGCGGCTGGCTTGGCTACGCTTAATATTATTGAAGAAGAAAAGCTGCGTGAAAATGCCGAGAAGATTGGCAATTTGATTCGCGAAGGTTTTACGGCTGAGCTTAAAGGCACCCCAGGTCTTGTAACCGTGCGTAACGCTGGCTTGCTTATCGGGATTGAATTAGACCGCCCATGTGGTGACTTGGTGAAAATGGCATTAGAAGCCAAACTGCTCATTAACGTTACTGCAGACAAGGTGGTGCGTTTGTTACCTCCGCTCGTGATGAATGAAGCTGAGGCAAAAGAGCTGGTGCAACGTTTGTCTGTTTTAATCAAAACATTCTTATCACAATAAATCATTTACAACATAACTAACTGTAGTCGGTTTTAATAAAACTTGAACTACCAAAGATGATGGCAATAAAACACTTTTTACAATTTAATGATTTAAACCGTGACGAGCTTGAGTACGTGTTCGAGCGTACTCGTTGGATCAAAAGCCAATTCAAGGATTATCAGCAATATTGGCCATTACAAGACCGTACATTGGTCATGATTTTCGAAAAAGCCAGCACACGTACACGCTTGTCATTTGAGGCAGGCATGCAGCAGCTGGGCGGCTCTGCTATTTACTTAAATACCAGAGACTCGCAGTTGGGTCGTGGTGAGCCAGTGGAAGACGCAGCACAGGTCATTTCACGCATGAGCGATTTGGTGATGATTCGTACCTTTGAGCAGGAAATCATCGAGCGTTTTGCCGCTAACTCACGCGTGCCGGTAATTAACGGTTTAACCAATGAGTATCATCCGTGCCAGATTCTTGCAGATATTTTTACTTATATTGAGCATCGTGGGTCGATTAAAGGCAAAACGGTAGCTTGGATTGGTGACAGTAATAACATGTGTCATACATGGCTGCAAGCCGCTGAGTTGTTAGATTTTAATGTACATGTATCTACGCCACCAGGTTATGAAGTTGAGCCTGAGCGTGCCAATTTATATGGTACAGACCATTTTGAAGTGTTTGCTGACCCGATGGATGCCGCGCGCGGTGCTGACTTGGTGACGACTGATGTATGGACAAGTATGGGGTTTGAGGCGGAGAACGAAGAGCGCATGCGTGATTTTGCTGATTGGCAAGTAGATAGCGACATGATGCGTGTTGCGGCTAAAGATGCGTTATTTATGCATTGTTTACCTGCACACCGTGGTGAGGAAGTTTCTGCCGAAGTGATTGATGGCGTACAAAGTGTGGTATGGGATGAAGCTGAGAACAGATTACATACCCAAAAAGCACTGATGGAATATTTGTTGTTAGGAAAAGTTTAGTTAACAATTGACATGCTGTTGTGTTGAACGCCATGTATATAAACATAGGCTTTAACCCTCTGTAGTGAGTTGCGAAATATCTATAGATAGAAAGAGATTATGAGTAAAGTAAATAAAGTAGTGTTGGCCTATTCAGGCGGTTTAGATACTTCAGTTATTTTGAAATGGCTGCAAGATGAATATAAATGTGAGGTTGTGACCTACACGGCTGATTTGGGTCAGGGCGAAGAGTTGGAGCCTGCACGTGCAAAAGCAAAAGCGGCTGGTGTAAAAGAGATTTTTATTGATGACGTGCGTGAAGAGTTTGTACGTGATTTTGTATTCCCAATGTTCCGCGCTAACACCGTATATGAGGGTGAGTATTTATTAGGCACGTCTATTGCGCGCCCGCTTATTGCTAAGCGTTTGATTGAAGTGGCGCGCGATACCAATGCTGATGCAATTTCACATGGCGCAACTGGTAAAGGTAACGACCAAGTACGTTTTGAGCTTGGTGCTTATGCGTTAAACCCTAACATCCAAATTATTGCCCCATGGCGTGAGTGGGATTTACTGAGCCGCGAAAAACTGATGGCATACGCTGAAAAGCACGGTATCCCTGTGGATATGAAGCATAAGCAAGGTGGTAGTCCATATAGCATGGATGCAAACTTGCTACATATTTCTTATGAAGGCCGTCATTTAGAGAACCCAGCCGCAGAAGCTGAAGACTCTATGTGGCGCTGGAGCGTGAGCCCTGAAAAGGCACCAGATGCTGCTGAATATTTAGATATTGAATACGTGAACGGTGATCCAGTAAGCTTAAATGGCCAGCCGATGAAAGCACATGATTTGTTGGCGCATCTTAATAAAATTGGCGGTAAACACGGTGTAGGTCGTTTAGATCTGGTTGAAAACCGTTATGTAGGTATGAAATCACGCGGCTGCTACGAAACACCAGGTGGCACTATTTTGCTTAAAGCGCACCGTGCGATTGAGTCTATTACTTTAGACCGTGAAGTAGCGCACTTAAAAGATGATTTAATGCCACGTTACGCAAGCATGATTTACAACGGATACTGGTGGAGCCCTGAGCGTCTTGCGTTACAAACGCTGATTGATCATACACAGCAAACAGTCAACGGCTGGGTGCGTGTGAAGCTGTACAAAGGCAACGTGATTGTGACTGGCCGTGATAGTAAAACGAACTCATTATTTGATCCTAATATTGCTACTTTTGAAGATGACAAAGGCGCTTACGATCAAAAAGATGCAGGCGGCTTTATTAAGCTTAATGCCTTAAGAATGCGTATCGCAGCAAATTTAAGAGATAAAAAGTAAGCAATAAATTAAGTGCGGAAATTTAAATAGTGGTTGATCTAGGTTAATCACTATTTAAAATAAAATGTAGGAATGCACTTAGAATTTAGTAGTAATGCGTAAAACAGAAAAAGCACCTAGCTCATACTAGGTGCTTTTTTGTTTTAAGCTCGTGGCGTATTGTAAATAGCTCTGAAGTTAGCTTAATCAACAATCAAGCGACCATTTAGCGCCTGTAGCGGGCGGTTGTTTTGTTGCGTCAGCGCTGCTAATGCATCGATTTGCTCTTTACTTGCGGTCATTGGCGTTTTAATCAATATCCAGCGTACACCTTCTGTGCAAGGCGGGGAGGTGAGTGAGCCGCTAAAGCGATAGTAGTCTTGATTACTCGGCATCATTTCACTGGCAAGCAATCTTGATTTTAGCGTAACAGCTTTGTTACTCTCGTTAGGTAGTTGTTTTAATACTTTGTCCAAGGCTGGGTTAGGCCTGCCTTCTCTAAATAGAACAGCAACAATTGCAGTGTTGCCTTTAACGTCTGTATGTAAAAACTGCGCTTCCAACGGGAATGGTTTGCCTTTAATGCTATGTTCGCTAGGCGTATGAAAGTTGGCCTGTTTTAGTTTGAAGGTAATGTTGTCGATGGCGACAAGATTTCCATCTCTAAAATTTAGCTGTATGGAGTGGTTGGTTTGCAATACCTCTTTTGCCGGAAATTTCTGCAGCAGTTTTAATGGCTTTAAGTTTGCATCCAAGCTCTCGTCAATATCGATCGGTGATTGGGTGCTACCAACACTGCACATGGAAAATTCATCGCTCAATTTCCCCCAATGCTCAGGGCCTTCTTTACCCTCGTAACTCCAAGCGACAGGCTTTTTGGCTTCCTCGGCCTTCTTGTTGTTAGGTTTTGCTGGAGCTTTTTCAGCAGGTTTTGCTTCTACTGGTTTGGTTTCTGTCGCTTTGCTTTCTGCATCGGTAGGTTTGGCGCTTGTATTGGCTTCAGGTTTTGTTTCTGTAGTAGACGGTGCTTTGGCAGGTGCTGGTGTCGCAGCTTTAGGTGCCGCGTTTTTATGGCTAGCGCATACATACTGCATTGCACGATCAAAGTCTGATTCGGGGACTGGTTCAATAAATTTAGCGTTTTTTACATTATCAATACCAGCCGAGTGTACAAGCTCCGTATTTAAGTATTGAAACACCTGTGTAGCCGCAGACTTTTGTGACGGGCAGTCAAAATACCATAGTAATTTAGAAAGGTTGTATAGCGTGTCTGGGGACTCTAAGTTTTTCTGGATAGTTTTGTATTCAATTTTTACCCAGGCACGTTTTAGTTTGTCTTTTTCTAAGATAGATTGCTTGTCTATCATTAATTTGGATGTGCTGTTCTCATTAATCTTCACCCAATTGGCGGCCGAGCACGTGTCGATGCTCATGAAGAAACAAACAAGAGATAAGGTGAAATAAGTTACCGCTTTTTGCATATTACGTTCCGACTTTATTATTAGTGCCTATCGTTAATTGTTATTAACTTTAATTGGGCACTTATTTAGTATTGATGAAAGTGGTATTAAATTAATATATATTCAGTTAACGGCTGAATTACGCATTTGTTTAATAAAAAATTACACATCTTTGCTATACAGATTTACGGTGAAAATTTTTAGACCGAAATTTATGTCGACTGTATGAATATTTGAACGCTTTAACCATAGGAGCCGCTCTGATGTTCTATAATCATCATTAATTTAGAGTAGAGTGAAATTTGATTGATGACAACAGAAGTGGCAGCCAAGCGTTCTATCGTGGAAATTTATGCAGATGGTGCATGTAAAGGTAATCCTGGTCCTGGGGGCTGGGGGGCATGGATCAGTTACGATGAGCATGAAAAAGAATTGTTTGGCGGAGAGTTAGTCACCACTAATAATCGCATGGAGCTAACTGCGGTGATTCGGGCTTTAGAAGCCTTAAAGCGCACATGTCATGCAAAAGTATTTACAGACTCTGTCTACGTGCAGAAGGGTATTTCTGAATGGATTATTGGCTGGAAAGCACGTAACTGGCGTACTGCGGATAAAAAACCTGTCAAAAATGATGATTTATGGCGTGTGCTGGATGTATTGGCGCAGCAGCATACGGTTGAGTGGATATGGGTCAAAGGGCATGCTGGTAATGTAGGTAACGAGCGTGCGGACATGCTTGCCAATAAAGGCGTGGAGCAAGTGTTGCAAAAAGGGGCTAGTGCATCATGAGGCAAATCTTTTTAGATACGGAAACCACAGGGCTATATCATGCTCAAGGGCACCGTGTGATTGAAATCGCCGCTGTTGAAGTGGTGAATAGGCGCTTAACCAAACACCATTTTCATTATTACTTAAATCCAGATCGTGATATTGACCAAGGCGCACAAGAGGTGCATGGAATTTCTCTGGAGTTCTTGCAAGATAAACCTCGCTTCGCAGATATTGCCAATGAGTTGATAGCGTTTATTGCTGATGCTGAGCTCATTATGCACAACGCGCCATTCGACGTGGGCTTTTTAAATTGCGAACTCGGTTTAATCGGGCAAAGAAAAGTAGAAGCGATTACCGCTAAAATTACAGATACACTCAAAATTGCAAAAGAGATGCGTCCGGGGCAGCGTAATAATCTGGATGCATTATGTAGGTATTTTGGTATAGATAACTCCAAGCGTACGCTGCACGGTGCACTGCTGGATGCTGAATTGCTTGCCGATGTGTATATGGCGATGACCCGAGGCCAAGAAAGCCTAATGATTGCGTTGGATCAGCCTAGCCATGAAGCGGCAGAAACGAGTGCCGTGAGTCATGCGCCCTTGCTGGTGAAGCATGCCAGCGATACTGAACTTGCAGATCATGAGGCATATTTGGCTGGTCTTGCAAAATCAGGTAACTGCGTCTGGAACGGTTAGTGTGTAGTTTATTTAGTGGCGCGAATAGTTAGTAAATTTAAGAAAGTAGCAAATTATGAATAATACAATTCTTGTGACAGGCGGCGCTGGTTTTATCGGCTCTAATTTTGTATTGGCTTGGGTGAAGCAGGGCTTAGGTACTGTGGTTAATTTAGATAAATTGACCTATGCTGGTAATTTAGACAACTTAGTGAGCTTAGAGCATAGCGCGCATCATGTGTTTGTGCATGGCGATATTGGCGATCAGCATTTAGTTGCTAAATTATTAGATGAGCATAAACCACGTGCGGTAATTAACTTTGCGGCAGAAAGCCATGTAGACCGATCCATCCATGGGCCTGAAGATTTTATTCAAACCAATATTGTGGGTACGTTCCATTTGTTGGAAGCGGTGCGCGCTTACTGGGGTGCTTTAAATACTGCTGATAAAGAAAGCTTCCGCTTCTTACATGTGTCTACCGATGAAGTGTATGGCTCATTAGGTAAAGATGATCCTGCATTTACAGAAACTACGCCATATGCACCGAATAGCCCTTACTCCGCCTCTAAAGCATCTTCAGATCACTTGGTGCGTTCTTATCACCACACGTATGGCTTACCGACCTTAACTACTAATTGCTCGAACAACTATGGGCCTTATCATTTCCCCGAGAAGTTAATCCCGTTAGTGATTCATAACGCCTTGGCTGCTAAGCCGTTACCGGTTTATGGCAATGGCTTGCAAGTGCGTGACTGGCTTTACGTGGAAGACCATTGTGCGGCAATCAGGCGCGTGCTGGAGGCTGGTAAGGTCGGCGAGGTTTATAATGTGGGCGGCTGGAACGAGAAAACCAATATTGATATTGTAAGAACGCTGTGCCGCATGCTGGATGCTAAGCAGCCACTCGCTGACGGGCAATCTTATGCTGATCTTATTACTTATGTGGCTGATCGCCCAGGGCATGATATACGTTATGCGATTGATGCAACAAAAATCGCAACAGAGCTGGGCTGGAAACCGGCAGAGACATTTGAAACTGGCATAGAGAAAACAGTGAACTGGTATTTGGCGCATCAAGATTGGGTAAATAATATTACCAGTGGCGATTATCGCAATTGGATTCAAACACATTATTCAGAACGTGGTGAGGAAATGGCATGAAGGGAATTATTTTAGCAGGCGGCTCTGGTACGCGCTTGCACCCAGTTACACAGGTGGTGTCTAAACAGTTATTGCCTGTGTATGACAAACCGATGATTTATTATCCGTTGACTACGCTAATGCTAGCTGGGATTCGTGATATTTTAGTGATTTCAACGCCAGAAGATACACCGCGCTTTCAGCAGTTGCTGGGTGATGGTAGTCAGTGGGGGATTTCTATTCAGTTTGCGGTGCAGCCATCACCCGATGGTTTAGCGCAAGCGTTTATTATCGGTAAATCATTTATCGGTAATGATAGCTGTGCGCTGGTGCTGGGCGATAACATTTTTTACGGGCATGAGCTAGCGACTAAAACGCAGGCTGCGACAACCTTGAACAAAGGCGCTACCGTTTTTGCTTATCCTGTAAGCGATCCTGAGCGTTATGGCGTGGTTGAGTTCAATGCGCAAGGGCAAGCCGTGAGCTTGGAGGAAAAACCGGCAGTGCCTAAATCTAGGTACGCAGTTACTGGTTTGTATTTCTATGATAACGATGTGATTCGTATCGCAGAACAATTAAAACCATCGCCACGAGGTGAGCTGGAGATTACAGATGTGAACCGTGCTTATCTTGAGCGTGGTGATTTACAAGTGGAAGTCATGGGGCGTGGTATTGCATGGCTCGATACTGGAACGCACGAATCGCTGTTAGAAGCATCATTATTTATTGAAACCATAGAAAAGCGTCAGGGTCTGAAAGTAGCTAGTCCTGAAGAGGTCGCTTATCGTATGCAATACATTGACGCTACAGCGCTAGAACAGCTGGCTAATCGTTACATCAAAAACGCCTATGGCCAATATTTAAAAATGTTGCTGACAGAGCAGGTGTACTAAATGCAAGTGATTAAGACCGCAATTCCTGATGTGCTCATATTGGAGCCTCAAGTTTATGGTGATGAAAGAGGCTTTTTTTTCGAGAGCTTTAATCAGCAAAAGTTTGAGCAGTTAACCGGCGTTAAAACGCAGTTTGTACAGGATAACCATTCTAAATCTGCTGCCAATGTACTACGCGGCTTGCACTATCAAATTGCGCAGCCGCAAGGTAAGTTAGTGCGTGTAGTCGCTGGCGAGGTCTTTGACGTTGCAGTGGATTTACGTAAGCAGTCTAAAACCTTTGGTCAATGGGTTGGCGCGATTTTATCCTCAGATAACAAACGCCAGATGTGGGTGCCTGAGGGATTCGCCCACGGCTTTCTGGTATTGAAAGATAATACGGAGTTCTTATATAAAACAACGGATTACTACGCACCGCAGCATGAGCGTTGCATTCGTTGGGATGATGCTGACATTGGGATTGAATGGCCTACCGCTAGCTTACCAGGCCATGCTGCGCCGGTACTTTCTGCTAAAGATCAGCTCGGTGCTAGTTTGGCCGACGCGGATGTATTTGAATAAGGCCTCACATTAGTAATGCAATCTCCTCTATATAAAAAAATATTATTAACTGGTGTGAATGGACAGGTTGGGCATGCATTACAGCAAGCCTTGACTAACAACCCCGCCTTATATGGTGAGCTGGTTTGTTTGGATAGAAGCATGCTGGACTTATCTAATCCGCAGGCAATACGAGACGCCGTGCAGACGATACAGCCTGATTTGATTATCAACCCGGCTGCTTACACCGCGGTAGATAAAGCGGAGTCAGAGCCAGAATTAGCTTATGCGATTAACGCTGTAGCACCCGGTGTGCTCGCGGAAGAAGCGGCTAAGCTGGGGGCTAAATTAATACATTTTTCTACAGATTATGTATATGCAGGCAATAAAGTGGATGCCTATGTGGAGGTGGATGCCACAGCGCCATTGAGCGTGTATGGGAAATCTAAATTGGCCGGTGAAGAGGCGATTCGTGCGGTGGGACTACCGTCCTTGATTTTTAGAACCTCTTGGGTATATGGTGCTTATGGTAAGAATTTTCTGCATACGATTTTGCGTTTAGCTAAAGAGCGCGATCAGTTACGCATTGTGGCTGATCAGGCCGGGGCGCCCACGAGTAGCTTCAGTATTGCGCAGGCAGTTTTACAGGTGCTTGCGCGATGGGATGGCGAGCGTTCTGGCGTATATCATCTGGTTAATGCCGGGCATACGACATGGCATGGTTTTGCAACGGCCATCGTGGATGCTTATGGACAATTGCAGTTAACGCGCCACTGGCAGCCACTTAAGGCAGTAGTTGCTAATATTGAACCCATCACAACGGCTGAGTACCCAACTCCAGCGGCGCGTCCAGCTAATTCATACTTAGATTGCAGCAAGTTAAGTACAGACTTCTCAGTACAGTTGCCAGATTGGCGAGATGCATTAATGGCTGAGCTACAAGCGTTGCCGAATGGCTGACTAGCCTAAGGCATCTGCCCAGCTGTTAGGCGTTTCATATAAGCGCACTTTTTCCAGCTTGAGATGGTTGCCGTAAGTATCTTGATAGCGCGCTTTTAAAATTCTAAAAGCTTCTGCCGCCATGTTTTCTGCCGTAGGTACCGTTGGGAATACAACGGTTTTATGGTTAGGCAGGGTATTTAAGAAATTTAATACGTCTGTGTCATGCTGGTACACCAAGAACGCATGATCCCAAACATTGACGACTGCATCTTTTGCAATAGCTTTTACATCAGAAAAATCCATCACCATCCCGTTATCGGACGTATTTTCTGCAGTGATGATGTCACCAGATAGCGTGATTTCGATTGCATAGCGATGACCATGCAAATTTTTGCATTGGCTCTTATGGTTAGGAATCCGGTGGCCTGCGTCAAACTCAAGGCGGGTAGTAATGTGCATATTGATGTCATCAAAGAGTGATTTTAATAGCACGTTCAATTAAGCTGAACGTAACCAACAACCGCCATTATACCCCCACTCCGTTGAGTTGTTAGCTTAGAGATGAGGGCTTAGAGGTTCAATCGCGATTACTCACGTTTATGCGTTAATAGCGCATGTTGGTTTTGAAAGTTAGAAAGCCATACATTAAAGTCATTGAGTGACATTGATTTTGAATAGTAATAACCTTGTATCTTGTCGCATTGCATTTCTGTGAGGATGTTGAGGCAGCTTAATTCTTCTACGCCTTCAGCCACTACGGTTTTACCCAAGCTATGCGCCAGCTGGATAATAGAGAGCACAATCTCTCTATCTTGCGGAGATTGCTCAATCTGTTTCACAAATGACTGGTCGATTTTAACTAGGCTAATCGGCATGTTGCGCAGTCTAGTCATGGATGAGTAACCGGTGCCAAAGTCATCCAGCGCAAATGAGCAACCTAGCTGCGAAATCCGGTTAATCACAGACATGGCTTTTTTCTCATCCAATAGCAAATCACTTTCAGTGATTTCAATTACCAATGATTTAGCAGGGATATCCCACAGGGCAATAGATTGTGCAATTAGCTCTGGCAAGTCTGCATCCAAGAGGTCTGGTGAGGATAGGTTCACTGTCAATGCAAAGCTATTTTGGTGGGTGGCGATAATCTCGGCAATGCGTTGGCATGCAGTGTTGATGAGCCAGCGGATAAATATTTTACCAAAGCCTTTTTTGTAGATGGTGTCGATCAGGCGCATCGGCGAGATACCAACCCACTCTGCATTGTGCCAACGTAATAGCATCTCTGCGCTTACACAAGTGGCGTAGGCTGAGTCATGCTTAGGCAGGCTTACAATCGGCTGCAAATAGACTTCCAGCTCATTGTTCTGCAAGGCCTCAATAATTGCCTCCTCTAATGAGTGCGTGCTAGAGAATACGCTGGTGATGTGTTGGTCATACATTTCAATCTGATAATGATTAATCATTGCATGGTGCAACGCCAATTTAGCGCATTCATACAGCGAGTGTGCTTTAGAAGTATGCTTAAACGTGGTAACACCACCAAAGTAAGGTTTCACGATTAGGCTGTTGTTGACCAGTGGTAATGATGACTCAAAAGCGTGAATAAGCTCTGATGCAATCAGGTTGAGCTGTGCAGGAAAGTGCAAGTCTTCAATGATAATCGCGAACTCATTGGGGCCAATATGAAATAGTCTGGTATCTGAACTTAGGTGTTGCTGTATGAGATCAACCGCAGCCAATGCCAGTGTCGATTGGTCAGTATTTATTTTTCTTTCTTTATCTGCATTGATATTCAGATTAAGTAAAAGCAAACCCAGATTGATGTGTTCAGCCTCAGCTTTTTTAATCAGTTTAAGCATGAGTTGGTGGTTGGGTAAGCCAGTGGCTAAATCAAAACTCTTGGAGTAGTTATACCGATACTGATCAAATTCGTTAGTTGCCAGCGCTAATAAATGCGTCAGCACCAGATGAAACTGATGATTGTATCGAGACAGTGTTGTGTCTGCGCTAGGTTCTGTGTGCAACAGTATGGATTGGCAAAGGATGAGCGCATCCCCTAGCTTTGCACCTGCTTTGTAATCCTGTAACCACTGGTGTAGCATTTCATCGATGGCCTGATTGAGTTGAGACCAGTTTAATTGCGTAGGCCATTGTTGCAATATCTGTAAGAGGCCGCCGGCAGTAGCATTTAAACTGACTACCGCTGTTTGAGGGGTGTAATGGTAGGGGCCAGCAAGGTCATTAGGGCTTAATTGATAAGCCTGCATGATGTTCAATAAATCATTGGGTGATATATTCAGTGTGAACTCATGATCTATTGAGCTATAGATTTCTTCTTGTAATTTCTTCATTAGGCGGTGATCGGTTAGCTAAAATAATTGTTGATATTGAGACCATAGCTATCAGGAGGTAATCCCCTGACTATTTTGTATGGTTCACCGCTAGGTGTTAATGGTGCATTGATTAGATTAAGTGTGGGTGGGTATTCGTTTTTTGTTTTGTCTGGGTTGAGTAAAATCATGACCTTGGGCAACAGGCGGCGCACGCTATTCTGCTGAATAACAACGCCTACTTCTCCAGAGTTGAGTTCGACCAAAGAGCTTACTGGATACATGCCTAAAAACTGCACCAATTGATCAATTAAATGCCCGTCAAACTTGTTGTCGCGCAGTGCATGTATTTTTTCTAGTGCAGATTGATTATAAACGCCTTTGGCATAAGCCTTATTGCTAGTGAGTGCGCAGTATGTGTCAATCAGACCGGCCATTTGCCCAGGCAGGCTGATTTGCTTACCTTTAAGCTGAAATGGGTAGCCGCTACCATCAATGCGTTCATGGTGCTGAGATACAGCAATCATGGTGGTGCTGGAAATATTATTCGTAACTTCCAGTAATGCTAAAGCGTAGTCTACGTGTTTTTTAAATATTTCATATTCTTCTGCCGAGATTTTCTCTCTCTTTTGTAGCAGATCTTTAGGGATTTTTACTTTGCCTATATCTTGTAATAGGCCGGCAAGGCCTAGGTCTTTAATCTGCTTTTTGGGCAAGGCCATGAAGTTGGCGAGCGCCATCAGCATGATTGAAACATTGAGTGCGTGGTTGTAAGAGTAGTCATCCGTTTGTTTTAAACGTGCTAGCCACAACAGGGCGTCTGAATTACGCTCTATGCTATCGACCATGTCATTGAGGGTTTCATCTACTTTATTTAAGTCTACCAGCTGGCCCTCTGCCATTGCGTTAAAGAACTCGCGCGTGACTAGCTGTGTTTTCTCATAAGTCGGATAAACGGTGCTAATTTCTTGCTCTACAGGGTATTTTTCTTCAGTCAATGTATGGTGCAGATGTGTGGCTGTGTCTGCATCGGCAAGCGCTTTATTTTGACTGACTTGGGCAGAAGAGTGGCTATTCATCCTTCTTTTTAAGTTTGGTCGCCAGCCTTTTAATCCCGATACAAAGCGTGATAAATCCGCCTTGATTTGTTTGGATAAAGTCAGGTCCGCGTGCGCGTTTTCAGTATCAAGTCCCGCTTCTTGGCTTAAATAGCTTAGGTTGACGTTTGCATTATTGTGGCTAGGTGTTTGTGCTGTATTCTGTTTGAAATCCTGTTTGTAATCTTGAATCTCTCGAATTACCTTAAAAAAGGAAAGTTGTTCTTTGCTCTGGCTAAGTTTACTGTCTTGTGGACGAGCACTTGCTGTGGGTGGGTTCGACGCAGCTGAATGATATATGCTGCTTGAGGCGTGATGTTGCACTGCAATTGATTTCTTTTGCGGTGCCAAATAGTGCTCACCAAGTGAAACAGTACGATCTATATAGACAAACTCACACAAAGCAGCAAGCGTGGCAATCTGTTCAGCATCTTCAATTAATAGGCCTTCTAATAAAAAAGGTGTACCAAGCCAAGGCCGGTCAAGCTCACACACAAACATACCAATTGCCAGTGCATGTACAGGAGTCTGTTCTTTGCGAATGTCAGTCAATTGATAAAATCCTGAAAGTTGTTTTATACATTAGCTGTATTGGTTTATCTTAATCTGGGTAGCTTTAAACCATTGCTGGTGGCGATGCATACTCAAAACCGAATGCACAGTAAACATTATCGTTTCATTCCTCGCATCATTCAACGTCTTATTTTACGCCTGCAACAGGATGCTGACGTGCGTGCTGGCTGCTTGGGCTAATGCCGGCAAATGGTAGCCGCCCTCTAACAAAGAGATGATTCTGCTTTGCGCATGCTGCTTTGCCACTTGTTTAATAAAAGTGGTTATCCACGCATAGTCTTGATCAATTAAATGCATGCCCGCCAGCGGGTCATCAACATGCGCGTCAAATCCTGCTGATACATAAATAATATCAGGCTTGAATTGGTTGAGCGCAGGTAAAAACTCATGGTTAAACGCTTGTTGGTATTGCTTTCCATCCGCATTTGCTGCCAAAGGTACGTTAATCATGGTTGCGGTGCGCGTATTAAACCCTCGGTGTGGATAAAATGGGTGCTGGAATGTTGAGCAAAGCATGACTTGCGGATTGCTTTTGAAAATATCCTCTGTGCCATCTCCATGATGCACATCAAAATCGATAATCGCAACACGCTGCACTTTGTATTGGGCTAAGGCGTGTGCAACGCCAACTGCAATATGGTTAAAAATACAGAATCCTGCGCTATTGGCTCGGCCGGCATGGTGGCCAGGCGGTCTAACACAGCAGAAAGCATTATCAACTTTACCTTGCATGACTAAGTCGGTCGCTAGTACTGCTGCACCGCTGGCATGTAGCGTGGCGGATAAACTCATCGGCCCCATGGCAGTATCTACATCCAGCCGCACTAAGCCAGCCTTGGGCGATAGCGCACGAATGCGCTTAATGTAATCTGGGTGGTGTACTCGTGCCAATTGCATATCGGTTGCTGCAGGGGCTTCGTATACGGCTAGGTGCTCGTAAATGCCTTGTTTGACCAGTGCGTTCTTAATGGCAGTAATGCGCGCCGGTGATTCTGGATGGTTACCATCCATGATGTGTAATAAAGTGTCAGGGTGAGTAATGAAAGCGGTTGTCATACTATACCTGTGGGTTGCTTGACCTGTGAATTGCTTGCTATATCTGGTGAGAAATCTCAGTGCGTAACATTTTATATATCGCTAATCTTTCTGCCGATATTTTATCCTGTTGCAGCGCTTCGGTAATCGCACAATCAGGCTCTTGCAAGTGCTTGCAGTTGTTAAACCTGCATTTTCCTAAAAATGGCCTGAACTCAATAAAGGCATGTTCCAGCTCACCTGTACTCAAGTGGTGTAAGCCAAACTCTTGCAGACCAGGTGAGTCAATGAGCTGGCTGCTTGCGTCAAGGTGATATAAATGCGCTGCAGTAGTGGTGTGTTTGCCGCTATCCAGCACTTGGCTGACTTCCTGTGTGCGCACCGCCTCAGATGGTAGTAGTGCATTGATAATGGTAGATTTCCCCATGCCCGATTGCCCGACTAGAATGCTGATTTCATCTTGCAGGTATGGTCTCAGGCTAGAGATATCTTGTTTTGCTGATAACGGCAATACCTGATAGCCCAGTTTGGTATACAGCTCCAGTTTTTGCAGTGCATCATGGTTATCTGTCAGGTCGCACTTGTTGAGTATAATCAGGGCTTTAATGTCAGCCGCTTCTGCCGCAATTAAACAGCGGTTGAGCAGGGCTTCATAAAAGCTAGGCTGCGTTGCTAATACGATAATGATTTGCGTGACGTTTGCAGCAAGCATTTTGCTTTTAAAGGCGTTGCTGCGAAACAGCAGCGTTTTGCGGGGCAGGGTAGACTCAACCACACCTTCGTGTTTATCTGTGAGTTTGATTACAACAAAATCACCGCAAGCAAGGTCGGTTTTTTTACCACGAGTAACACAACTGATACGCTGCTTGGTGTCCGTGAGTTCTACTTGGTAGCGTTTGCCGTAAGCGGCAACTACAGTGCCTTGCAAGCCTGTTTTATCTTGCGTATTAATTGAGATACTCACGTGCCCGCTATTCTGTAAATTTATAGTATTGTTGGTTAAGGTATTTTGCAACATTAAGCTCTTCGTCTTCAAACCACTTCAGGCCTAACATAGTGTTGCAATTACGTACTTGTGCAGCTAATGCGTTCGAATTTTTTACTTTACGAAACTCACGTGTGTAAATACCCGAGCCATCACCACCAAAGCTAGCAGCGTGGCAGCGGATACAATGTTGTTGAACTAACACTTTACCTGCTGCTGCATCTGATTTTTGGAAAGGCTCGGCAAACGCACTGCAACTGATGAACAGCAATACCAAATATGGCAATAATTTCATCTCGCTCACCTTTTAAAGAGGATGTTAGCTAGTATACGCCGCTAATTTTGAAATTCGAATACTTGCTGGTGGATGTGAGTCATAAAAAGCCGAATGTAGCGGATCCGGCGTTAAAGTAGACGCATTGTCACGATACAGCTTCACCAATGCCTCAATCAAATATTTGGCATTTGCATGTTTAGCTGCGTAGCTGTCAGCTTCAAATTCATTTTTGCGTGAATAGCTCGCCATAATTGGCCTTAAGATAAATAAAAACACTGGTGAAACGAGCAAAAATAACACTAGCGCCATATGGTTGCTTACTTCACTTACACCAAGACCCGTATAGAACCAATCCTGGTTCATGAGCCAGCCTAGCAGCGCTAAGCCGAGGAAGCTTACAAAAAACATCATGGCAATGCGTTTAATCACATGGTGGTGCTTAAAGTGGCCAAGCTCATGTGCTAGCACTGCTTCAATCTCATCAGCGTTTAATCTATCTAGTAAGGTATCAAAAAACACGACGCGTTTTGATGCACCAAAACCGGTAAAGTAAGCATTGCCATGGCTGCTGCGTGCTGAGCCATCCATTACAAACAGGCCTTGAGATTTAAAGCCACATTTGGTGAGCAGTGACTCAATTCTTTGTTTTAACGCTTGGTCTTCTAATGGTGTGAATTTGTTGAAGAATGGAGCGATAAACGTTGGGTATACCGCAAGCATAATCAAATTAAACGCGCTCCAGATTATCCAAAGATAAAGCCACCAGTATTGACCAGCACCCTGCATCAACCACAAGGCTGCAAAAAGAATTGGTGCGCCTAAAATGATGCCCACCACACTTTGTTTTACTAGGTCGCTAAAGAACATCGCAGGCGTCATTTTGTTAAAGCCAAATTTTTCATCCACGACAAATGTTTTATAGTATTCAAACGGTAAATCAATCATGCTGCTCACCAGCATTGCACTCACAATCACAAGCGCACCACGCGCAATGTCATGATTAACAATCAGGTTGCGCCATACATCATCTATCCATTGCAAGCCGCCGCCAATGGTTAATGCTGCCAATAAGACAGCTTGCACTGTGGCTTCTAGCAGTGCTAATTTGGTTTTGTCTGTAGAGTAATCCGCGGCTTTTTGATGCGCCTCTAGTGCGATATTTTCGCTAAAAGCTTGAGGAACCTGATTACGGTGAGATTGCACATGCGCAATATGGCGTTTGCCAAGCCATATACGTACAAATGTGGTTGCAATCAGCAAGCTAATGAAAGTGATGGTGAGAGTGTGAGCCATTTTATCGTTCGTTTAAGAATTGAATTAAGTTAATATACGTATTGTGAAGCATTTTATATGTGATGGTTCACCCAGTTTACTTAATAATACTCATTTTAATGGAAATCATGATGGCAGCAGCAGACAATACGACGAATCAGAATAATTTAATTTGGCTTGATATGGAAATGAGCGGTTTACTGCCAGATTCTGACCGTATTTTGGAATTGGCAGCGGTGGTGACCGATGCAGATTTAAATGTCCTAGCAGAGTCACCTGTGTTCGTTGTGCATCAATCTGATGAGGTGTTGGACGGTATGGACGCTTGGAACAAAGGCGCACATGGCCGCTCTGGCTTAATCGACAAAGTAAAAGCATCTACATTAAGCGAAGCTGAAGCTTCAGCGCAAATGATTGAATTCCTTAAAGCGCATGTGCCATCAGGAAAATCACCAATGTGCGGTAACTCAATCTGCCAAGACAGACGCTTCATGGCACGATACATGCCGGAACTTGAGAGCTTTTTCCATTATCGCAATTTAGACGTAAGCGTGTTTAAAGAGCTTGCTCGCAGGTGGAAACCTGAGATTTATTCAGGATTTAAAAAGGCGAGCCGTCATGAGGCATTAGCTGATATTTATGAGTCAATTGATGAGCTTAAATATTACCGTGAACACTTTATCGTGAAGTAATGTGTGCTTAAATATTTAATGTCTATGAAAGTTTAGTTACTCAACGGATTAATTACTTAAAGTATAGATAAAAAAAGGCGCCAACTAAAGGCGCCTGAAGGGGAGAAATCGGCTTAGGAGATATGTAAGCTTAATTTTATATAAGCATTAAGCATGCCAACTACCACCCCTTCTCCTTTTAAGAGTACTTAAATTAGCGTTTGGTATAAAGCCAAGTACTCTTGAGCGCTTTTATCCCAGCTTAAATCTTGAGACATCCCAGTTGTTTGTAGCTGTTTCCACACTTTTGGTGCAGTTCTGAACATATCTAAAGCGCGTTGGATGCTGGCAATTAAGCCATCACTACTTGCTTCTACCATTACAAAACCATTAGCGGTTTTATTCTGTAGGTGTGTTGCATCTGCATCAATAATGGAGTCTGCAAGGCCGCCAGTGGCGTTAACGATAGGTGGCGTACCGTAAGCTAGGCCATATAGCTGATTGAGGCCACAAGGCTCAAAGCGTGAAGGCATCACAAACATGTCGCAGCCCGCCATGATTTGGTGAGACAGTGGTTCGTTATAGCCAATCGTCACGCTGGCACGGTTAGGGTTTTGTGCTGCAATCTTTAAAAATTCTAATTCCAGCGCAGATTCACCACCACCCAATAATGCAAATTGGCAGCCTTGATTGATTAGGTTTTGCAGGTGAGGTAACAGCATATCCAAACCTTTTTGATGGGTGAGGCGGCTTACCACGCCCAACAATGGTGCGTCTGCATCTATATCGAGCCCAAGGTGCTGTTGTAGTGCCTTTTTAACTTGTTTCTTGCCTGCTAGCTTGCTAGCACTGTAATGCTTGGTTAAATACTGATCAGTTGCTGGGTTCCACTCGTCAGTTTCAATACCATTTAGTATGCCTTTGATTTCATGGCCGCGTTTGCTAAGCAAGCCTTCTAATCCAAAGCCAAAGGCCGTTGTTTGAATCTCCTGCGCATAACGCGGGCTTACTGTAGAGATGGCATCCGCATAGAATATAGCCGCTTTTAAAAATGAGAGTTGGTTGTGATATTCAAACCCTTCTATCGTGAAGTTCGCGCTGGGTAAGCCCAAGCTCATTACCCAGTGTGGCGGGTAGCAACCTTGAAACGCCATGTTATGCAGGCTGATGATTGATTTAGCATGAGCGTGCTCGGTGAGTTGCATGTAGGCAGGTGTTAGACCGGTTTGCCAGTCATTGCAATGGACGATATCGGGTTGCCAATCTTTAAGCGGTGAGTGGTTGCTGGCCAATATCGCTGCAACTTTTGATAACACCCCAAAGCGTATAGGATTGTCTTGCCACTCAAGCCCTTGCGGGTCAGCATACGGCCCGCCATCACGCTCATAAATGCTAGGCGCTTTGATCACCAATACTTTTACTTGAGTGCTCTCTATTGTGCCAAGCTGTAGTTCGGCTTGGTCAATATGCGGTAGATGACTTACCCGTGCAATCGTTTTTAAGTCTTTTAATGCGGCTAATACAGCAGGGTAGCCTGGCACTAGGATGCGGATATCAACACCTAGCCCTTGTAATGCAGTGGGTAGGGAGCCACTCACATCTGCTAATCCACCGGTCTTAATCAGTGGAAAGACCTCAGAGCTCACAAATAACACTTTCATTGCCATGATTTTCTCGCTAAAGTTCTTATGTTTATTTTAGTATTGGCTAAAATTGATAAAAAGATTTTACTATACGGCGCTGCTAATCTGGGTTTAAGAATATGAATTCCGCGATAAATTTTACAAATACGCTAGCTGTTGGTATGGGGGCAGCATTAGGCGCCTGGAGTCGATGGGGGTTAGGGATTGCCTTTAACGCAATCATGCCAAACCTGCCGCTAGGTACGCTTATTGCTAATCTAAGTGGTGGCCTGTTGATGGGGGTTGTGATGGGCTTGATTGGCCTGGGTGAGCTAGCTCACCCAAGTTTGCGCTTATTCGTCACGACTGGTTTTTTGGGTGGTTTGACTACATTTTCTGCTTTTACTGGGGAGAGTTTGTCTTTATTGCATCGGCATGATTATTATTTGGCTGCGCTCCATGCATTTACTCACATGTTTGGCGCTCTTATAATGGCGGCATTGGGTGTTGCTGCTGTGCAGTATCTTAAGCCTTAAGGAGTGGCGATGGAATTTAATATAAAAAGCCCAGTCACAGTATCATCTATATTATTGATTGTTAAGTGAGTAGAAATGTACTTTTCATCTAGTGCTTTAAAATCCGGCTTATTAGCCTTACTTTTAATAGGAATGTTATCACTGACCAATATGGCGAATGCTGCTTGCTCTGCGTTGTACAACCATCAGTTTTCTACCTTACAAGGTGGAAAAATCAACTTGTGTGATTATCAAGATAAGCCCATTTTAGTGGTGAATACTGCAAGCAAGTGTGGGTTTACCCCACAGTTTGAAGCGCTCGAAGGTTTGTATAGTAAATACAAAAATCAAGGTTTGTTAGTGATAGGTTTTCCATCCAATGATTTTAAGCAAGAGTTAAACGATGATAAGCAAATCGGTGATTTTTGTAAGTTAACCTATTCAGTTAAGTTCCCGATGATTAGCAAATCTTCAGTGAGTGGTAAAACGGCAAATCCATTTTATCAGCAGTTGATTGCAAAAACAGGGCAGACACCGAGTTGGAATTTCTTTAAGTATGTGATCTTGCCAGGCGGCAATGATGTGTATGCTTTTAGTAGTGATGTAAAGCCAAACGCAGCGGAAATCTTGAGTAAGATTAAACCTAGCTTAAAGTAGTCTCCGCTAGTTAAAAATAAAAAAGGTGCGATAAGCACCTTTTTTATTTTTATCGCATTAACGCTAAGTTGATTACTTACTAATTGCAGGGTGTCGCATTTTTTCTAAAATAATTGCAGAAAGCTCCTCTACCGAGCGGCTTGTAGAGTCTGCCCAGGTGATGCCCGCATTGCGCATGAGTGTCTCTGCGGTTGCAATTTCCTGACGACAATTATCCAATGAAGCATAAAAACTGCCAGCCCTACGTTCATTACGCACCGCATGCAGTCGTTCAGCTTTAATGGTTAATCCAAAAATCTTACCTAAATGTTTATTAAGTACAGCTGGTAGTGTGCCGCGCTCAAAGTCTTCAGGGATAAGTGGATAGTTCGCTGCCTTTACGCCAAACTGCATGGCGAGATAAACGCTAGTTGGCGTTTTGCCACAGCGTGATACACCGACAAGTATCACTTCAGCTTCTTCTAGTCCGTTGTTGGTCATGCCATCGTCATGGTTAAGCGTAAAGTTAATTGCTTCCATACGCTCATTGTAGCTGCTGCCCATGACGCTATGTGCAATACCGGCACCAGTGAGTGGTTTTTGTTCTAGCTCTAAACCTAAAGGGTCAATAAACGTATTGAATAGGTCTATAAAGTAAGCGTTACATTGCTTGAGTGAGTTACGCAACGCAATGTCACCCAGAGTCATAATCACTACCGGGCGACCGCCGTCTTCTTCCGTTGCATGGGCAATTGCCTCTTGCGCTAGCTTAATCTTCTCTAGCGTGTTAGTGAACGGTAAGCGCACTTGGGTAAAGTGAGTACTGGGGAAATGCTCCAGCAATTTACCTAATGCGCCCGCCGTAATGCCTGTGCCGTCCGAAACGAAGAATGCGGTACGCTTGATCATGACAGTTTACCTGTGTTTATTGACTATTTTGTAAGGCGCTGCCAAGTTGCAACCACTGTATCAGGGTTAAGTGATACAGATTGGATGCCTTCTTCCACTAACCATTCCGCAAAGTCTGGGTGGTCTGATGGGCCTTGACCGCAAATACCTACGTATTTACCTAGGCGGTTACAGGTGCTAATTGCCATTTTCAGTAATACTTTCACCGCGTCGTTACGCTCATCAAAGCCATCTGCAAGGATGCCTGAGTCACGGTCCATACCCAATGTTAGTTGGGTGAGGTCGTTTGAGCCAATTGAGAAGCCGTCAAAGTAAGCCAAGAACTGCTCTGCAAGTAATGCGTTGGATGGAATCTCACACATCATGATCAGGCGTAAGCCATTCTCACCACGTTTAAGACCATTCGCAGCCATAATTTCAGTTACCGCTTTAGCTTCAGCTAAAGTGCGAACGAAAGGAATCATCAACTCAACGTTGGTTAAGCCCATTTCATCACGTACTTTTTTCATCGCAACACATTCCATTGCAAAGCACTCTTTGAAGTCTTCTGCCATGTAACGTGCCGCGCCACGGAAACCAATCATTGGGTTTTCTTCATCTGGCTCGTAAATCTCGCCGCCAACTAATTTTTTGTACTCGTTTGACTTGAAATCAGAGGTACGCACAATCACTGGTTTTGGATAGAACGCTGCTGCAATCGTCGCAACACCTTCTGCTACTTTGTCGATATAGAATTGTTTAGGTGAAGCATAGCCACGTGAGCGATTTTTAATGGTGGTTTGAATCGCACTTGGCATTGCATCCATATTTAAAATTGCTTTTGGATGGATACCTACCATGTTGTTGATCACAAACTCTAAACGCGCCAAGCCTACGCCGTCATTTGGCGTTTTGGCAAAGCTGAATGCCATGTCTGGGTTACCAACGTTCATCATGATTTTGCATGGAGCAGTTTTAAGTGCTGCCGCCGCTTGTGTGCTTACGTCGTACTCGATTTCACCGTGGTAAACAAAGCCAGATTCACCCTCTGCACATGACACAGTAACGATTTCACCTTCACGTAAAACATCGGTAGCGTTTACTGCACCCACAATCGCCGGGATACCCAATTCACGCGCAATAATTGCTGCGTGGCAGGTACGGCCGCCGCGGTTGGTCACTAAAGCGCTAGCGCGCTTCATCACTGGCTCCCAGTTAGGGTCTGTCATGTCAGCTACTAATACATCACCTGGTTGTACTAGGTGCATATCCGCTGGGTCTAGCACGATACGTACTGGGCCTACACCAACTTTTTGTGTTACGGCACGACCTACCACTAATGGTTTTTCGCTGTGTTTGTTGAGCTTAAATGTCTCTGTGACATTGTTTGCTGCTTCTTGTGATTTAACAGTTTCAGGGCGAGCTTGCAGAATGTAGAGTTTGTTATCTACGCCGTTTTTGCCCCACTCAATATCCATTGGACAGCCGTAGTGGGCTTCAATCGTCATGGCGTAACGTGCTAGTTCTAGCACGTCTTCATTTGATAATGAGTAGCGGTCGCTATCAGCAGGATCCACTTCCACCGTGTGCGTGCTTTTGCCAGCGCGAGTTGCGTCACTAAATACCATTTTAATGAGTTTAGAACCCATGGTACGGCGCACAATTGAAGGCTTGCCTTGAGCGAGTGTTGGTTTGTGTACGTAGAACTCATCTGGGTTCACCGCGCCTTGCACCACTGTTTCACCTAGACCGTAAGATGATGTGATAAACACCACATCTTTAAAGCCAGACTCAGTATCAATCGTAAACATTACGCCTGCGCAGCCAATGTCGCTACGTACCATTTGTTGTACGCCTGCTGAAAGTGCAACATCTGCGTGCACAAAGCCTTTGTGCACACGGTATGAAATTGCACGGTCGTTATATAAAGAAGCAAATACCTCTTTAATTGCGTGCAAGATATTATCTAGGCCGTGAATGTTAAGGAATGACTCTTGTTGACCAGCAAATGATGCGTCCGGTAAATCTTCTGCAGTTGCAGATGAGCGCACAGCAAATGTAGCGCCGTTACCTGATTTGGCAATCAGGATTTCATAGTTTTCAGCAATTGCTTTTTCTAGTGCAGCAGGAAATGGTGCAGCCATAATCCATTCGCGCACTTGTTTACCACAGACAGCAAGGGCTTGTGTGTCATCGACGTTCAGTTTATCAAGCTCAGCATTGATTTTGGCATCCAAGCCATTTTGAGCTAAAAATTCACGATAGGCATCTGCTGTGGTAGCAAAGCCAGTAGGGACCCGTACTCCTTTTGCAGACAGCTGAGAAATCATTTCGCCTAGGGATGCATTTTTCCCGCCGACTGAAGGGACGTCTACGTTGCGTAAATTTTCAAATGGAATAACGTGGGCTGACATGATAGTTCCTTAGTTTCAAACAAATGATTAATTTTCTAACTATATACTCGATACTCGCGCTTCATTTAAGGCTTATTAACCCGTTAGGGTGGTACCTGGTGCGCAGAAGGGGAGGTGAATGCGTTAGATTATTTTAATAATCCCTCATTTTGCCTAATTATGTTGGGGTTGTCACCTGAAAAAACTGCACATTGAATAAAATCTTTGGTTTTTGAAATGCGGTTTAGCGCTAAAAATATTGAGACATGAATGTTTGGGCGTATGAAAATTGCTTAGCCTAAGCTAAAATGAAAGCAGAAACTAATTATCATTATTAATACGATCATCACTATGCAATGTTACACAGAACAAAGCGCGCTAACAAAGGGCGTTTTATTAAAAATCAGTTCAGTAGGAATGATCAATGACCTCTAGTGTTGAGGTGTCAACCAGTGGTCGTTTACACATGGGTTTTTTTGATTTGCATGGCGGGCTTGGGCGCAAGTTCGGCAGTATAGGCTTGAGTCTTACTGAGCCTAATCTGGTGCTAAGTGCCAAGCGATCCCATTCGCTACATGTATCAGGGGCTGGTGTGGTACCAGACTCTGTAGTTGCACGTGTTGCTAAAGTTGCGCAGCAGATTTTAACTGCAATGAATGTTGCAGAGGGCGTTGAAATAAATATCAGCGAGGCTGTACCTGAGCATTCTGGTTTAGGTTCTGGCACGCAAATGGCACTGGCTACCGGCTCTGCTATAAGTCATTTATACCAGCTTAATTTAACTAGCATGCAACTCGCCACGTTAACTGGGCGAGGTCGACGTTCTGGCGTAGGCATATCCGCATTTGATTATGGTGGCTTATTGGTTGATGGCGGGCGTGCAGTGTCCGCTTCGCATACAAGTCCGCCACCGATGCTGGCTAGGTATGATTTTCCTGAAGAGTGGGCTATATTGTTAATCTTTGATGCAAGTGAGCCGGGTATTCATGGAGAGCAAGAAAAAATTGCGTTTAATGAGCTGCCGACTTTCCCCGAAAGTCTGGCTGCCCATTTGTGCAGGCACGTGTTGATGCAAGCGATGCCAGCGCTAGTAGAGCGAGATTTGGTCGCCTTTGGGCAAAGCATCCAAGTGCTGCAGCAGCATGTAGGGGATTACTTTTTACCTGTGCAAGGTGGTAGATACGCAAGCCGATTGGTAAGTGCTGTGCTTGAGCGCCTTGAGGTCATGGGGGCGCCATGTTTTGGGCAAAGCTCTTGGGGGCCGACCGGTTTTGCTATATTTGCGAATAAAAACCAAGCTGAGCAGCATTTGCAGCAATTAAAAACAAGTTTCACCGATAGCGCACTTTCATGGAAAATTTGCAGTGCGTGCAATCATGGTGCAAAATTCAATAAATTCGACGTAACCGTATAAAATTTACAATGGTTAGGTTATGAAAACTGAAACAGATAAACTAAAATTAAGGAAAGTAACAATGGAAAAAGCTAGCATTTTGCATGTATTCACGGCCGCTAAGAACGCAAGTCCGTTCGATGTCAACATGGCCTTCGACGCTGGCTTTGATAAAATTGTGCCGTATACCAATGTTGAGCTCTCTGAGGTAACTGGTTTAACGCAAGATGCAATTTTCTCACGCGGGCTCTCTGGTGTTAAACGTGAAGGTATTTTTATTGGCGGTCGCGATATTGATTTAGCAATGGATATGCTAAGCGCTGCTAAAAAAGCAATGTTCGCACCTTTCGCTTGTTCAGCATTTGCTGATCCATCAGGCGCGTTTACTACTGCAGCAGCGATGATTGCAAAAGTAGAAGCACACCTTAAAGAAAACTTTGGCGAGAGCTTGACTGGCAAAACATTAAGTGTGTTTGGTTCTACTGGCCCAGTGGGTAGCTGTGCATCAATTATTGCAGCGCAGCAAGGTGCTAACGTGCAAATGGTTGCGCATAGCTCAGTGGCTTCTGTAGAGCCTAAAGCTGCTGCTTGGAATGAAAAATACCAAGTGAGTATGAAAGTGGTTGACGGTACAACTGAGGCCAAAAAAGAAGAGATTCTTGCTCAATCTGATATCGTGATTTGCTCAGCAGCTGCTGGTATCCAAGTGATTAGCAAAGCGCAGTTGGCACTTGCTAAGAACTTAAAAGTGGTTGCTGACGTGAATGCCGTTTCGCCACTTGGCGTGGAAGGTGTTAGTGTAAGTGATGATGGCGTGAAGATTGAAGGTACTAACATTTACGGTATTGGCGCAATTGCTGTAGGTCAACTGAAGTACAACACGCAACATCAATTACTTAAACAAATGCTACCAACAGACCAGCCGTTTGAAAAACCAAAATACTTGGAATTTTCAGCAGCATTCAAGTTGGCGCGTGAGTTATTAAAAGTTCACTCTTAATCATTGCCTTATCAGCGCGGCCTTTTGTTGAGGCCGCGGTCAATGCGGGCTACAGGGTTGTAGCGATTGATGCATTTTCCGATGCGCAAACCGTTGCGTTGGCAGAGACTGCGCTGATAGTGAAATATGATGGTTTTGGGTTTGATGCAGAACACCTGCTGCAAACGCTCCATACGCTAGAAAATGAAAGTTTAGACAATGGCGCATCGAAGCTAAGCCAGTTTGCAGGTTTTGTATACGGTAGTGGGTTTGAAGCGCAGCCGGATTTATTACAAAAAGTGGCAGCGTTAATTCCAGTGATTGGCAATTCCTCTACCACTTTGGCTGCAGCCAAAAATTTAAGTGTGTTTTTTGCAACTTTGCAAAAATTGAATATCAAGCATCCAGAGACTTTTGAGCAGTTACCTGTTGCTGTTGACTCAAGTTTGTATCTACGTAAGCTTTCTGGCGGTAGTGGTGGCGTACATATCAAGCCAGCAGCATCGGTGCAGAGCCATTGGTTAGAACAGCATTACTTTCAACGCAAGTTTGAAGGCTTGCCCGTTTCGCTATTGTTTATAGCCAATGGCGCAGAGATTGAGGTGGTGGGCTTTAATGAACAGTGGGTAAGTGCCAGTGCGGATATGCCATTTCGTTATGGCGGTGCGGTAAGTCATGCAGCGTTATCTGTTGCTGTACAGCAGCAATTGTTAGATGCTGCTAGGCAGTTAACAATTGCATTTGGCCTGCATGGATTGAATAGTTTAGATGCAATTGTGCATAGAGTAAGCGTAAGTATAGAGCAGATGTATGTGTTGGAAATTAACCCGAGATTAAGCGCAACGGTTGATTTGTACGATAATAATGGCGTTTTGTTTGAGCGCCATGTACGAGCGTGCGTGCATAGGCAGTTGGCCGGTGTTAGCCAGCGTCAAGATAAGTATGCAGCTGTATCTAAAGCGCATGCTGTTGTGTATGCCGATATTGATGTAATGTTAAACACAGAAATGGTTTGGCCAAGCTGGGCGACGGATACTCCCATCCAGCTGGACGCACCATTAAAGATTGTAGCTGGCGCCCCAGTTTGCAGTGTGCTTGCATATGCAGATAATGCAGATGCAGCAAAAAAAGAAGTGCTGGCTAGAGTGCAGCAGATTAAAAATTTATTACAATCTACTCATTAATTAAACTTGCCTCAATGGGGCTGGTGAGTAGTGCAAAGGAAAAAAATGCAAAATACCTCTTCAACACAAACATTGGCGACAAAGCCTAGCGTTAACCAGCTGAGTGCACCATTGGTAGCCAGGCTAATAGAGCAAGCGGAAACTTTGCACGTTGGGGTATCTAAGCATGCTTCTGGCTGTACCATTGTTGATGCAGGTATCCAGTTTCCAGGCTGTGCTGAAGCTGGTCGTTTAATTGCCGAAATTTGTATGGGTGGTTTAGGTGAGGTGAGTTTACAGGCAGATGACCGTTTTGCTGACTGGCATGATGCAATTGCCGTGACCTCAACGCAGCCAGTGTTTGCCTGCTTGGCTAGCCAGTATGCAGGTTGGGCACTTAGTCATGAGAAGTTCTTTTCATTAGGTTCTGGTCCAGCACGTGCATTGGCACAGCGTGAAGATTTGTTTAAAGAGCTGGCTTATGTAGATAGCGGTACCAGCACATGTATCGTGCTGGAAACAGATAAAGTACCACCGGTTGAAGTAATTGAAAAAATCTTGCGTGACACGAAAATGTCTGCAGAGCAGTTAACCATTATCTTAACGCCAACCACCAGTGTTGCCGGTGTGGTGCAGATTGTAGGCCGTGTATTGGAAGTTGCGTTGCATAAAGCGCATACTTTGCACTTCCCGCTAGAGAACATTGTGAGCGGTACAGGTTTAGCTGTATTGCCGCCTGTAGCCAATGACTTTATGACCGGCATGGGTCGAACCAATGATGCTATCTTGTTTGGCGGTTTTGTGAGTTTGCAGGTGAAGGGTGATGATGCTGCGGCAGCGAAGTTAGCGCAAGATTTACCAAGTAGTGCGTCTAAAGACTACGGCAAAACTTTTGCAGAAGTATTTAAATTCTACGAGATGGACTTTTACAAAATTGACCCAATGTTGTTTAGCCCGGCTAAAGTGGCTGTTACAAACATTGATACCGGCAATGTGTTTGAAGCTGGTCAGTTAAATGCGGATTTGATTAATATCTCGTTTCGTTAAGTGTTAGCGTGTGAATTGAGCCCTGAGTCATTTTAACTATTCGTTTTACGCACACTTGAATATACCTATTTTTACCGATGATGCTGGTTGGCAGGGCAACCAGCTCAAGCTTGCGTTTGCAAAGCGTGGGGTTGAAGCCAGCTTTGTGTCACTGCAAGACTGTGCGATTGATCTTTCGCAACCACGTTCACAGATTCATATTCCAGGTTTCGATACCAATCCTCGCGCGGCTTTTGTACGTGGTGTGGCAGGCGGTAGCTTACAGCAGGTGATTACCCGCTTAAATGTTTTGCATCTGCTAACTATGCAAGGCGTGCGCATTTACAACCAAGCGCGTGCAATTGAGCGTACTGTAGATAAAGCTATGACTAGCTTCCTGCTGCGTGAGCATCAGGTGATGACGCCGGCTACTTGGGCATGCGAGTCTAGGCACCAAGCTGAAATGGTACGTCAGCAGGCTGCTCGGAATAATCAACAGTTAGTATTAAAGCCACTGTTTGGCTCACAAGGGCAAGGGGTGCGTAAACTAGAGGCAGAAGAACCTTTGCCCGTGCCGATGCAGCAATACGTAGATGGCGTCTATTACTTCCAGGAATTCATTGAAACAGCAGATGCGCCGCATGATTACCGTGTGTTTGTGGTTGCTGGCAAAGTAATATCTACAATGCGCAGATTAGGCAGTGGCTTTGTTAATAACGTTGCAGCTGGCGGCCGCTGCGAAGCAGTTGAAGCTGATGATGCAATGGTGGAAATTGCTTTAAAAGCAGCTAAAGCGGTTGATATAGACTACTGCGGCGTTGATGTGATTCAGGCGGCGAGTGGCGAATATTATGTGCTTGAAGTCAATAGCATTCCCGCATGGCGCGGCCTGCAAAGCGTGACGAATTTTAATATTGCAGAAGTGCTAGTGGATGACTTTTTGCAAAAATTGAGCGAGGAGGCTGAGTGATGTCGAGTCAGCTAACACCTGCGCAATTAGCACAAGCCTACAAAAACGCATGTATGGGCGAGTTGCAAGCATTAAAGCCCGGCAATGTGCACGCATTTTCCGATGGTCACGGAATGACGATTCAGGACTTTATTCAAAGTGCTGATGTAACGGCAGAACCTATTGCTAGAATAGGCTTATCCGTAGGCGAGCGTGTTTTTTATTCAGTAGAAGTCACCCAAAGTGCAGTTGGGCAAAACACCAATTTAGGCATGCTGTTGCTCTGTGCACCGCTGTTGCATGCAGCAGAAAATTTGCCAGCTAATCAATCACTGTGGGGTCAGTTGCACCAAACATTAAGTCAGCTGAGCGTAGATGATGCAGTTTGGGTTGCCAAGGCAATTGTGCTTGCTAACCCGGGCGGCTTGGGTGCATCCGCTCAGCATGATGTGCATGAGGCTCCTAAAGTTAGCTTGCTTGAGATGATGCATTCAGCGCAAGATAAAGACCGCATTGCCTGGCAATATGCAAATGCTTTTCAGAATATAGTGGGTTTTGGTGTTAATTTATATGCTGATGCATTACTGAAGTGGGAAAATGCGGCTTGGGCAACAACCGCCTTATATTTAGGATTTTTGACTAGATATGCCGACACACATGTGTTGCGCAAGCATGGGGAGCAAGTCGCTAATCTCTTGATGCAAGAAGCTAAAGAGATTGAGTCTAACTATTGGGCTACGCACAATCCCAAACTTATGCAAAAGCAGTTGCTAGCTTGGGATGCCTCACTTAAAGCAAGAAAAATCAACCCGGGTACTAGCGCAGACTTAACCGTGGCTACCTTGCTGGCTAGCGATTTGGCGCTTGCAACATAAAAAGTACGTCATCATAATTATCTCATTCTAGCTTAGCTATTTACTTTCAGGCTTGGTAACAAATGACGCAAATAGTTAAGTGAATTTAGGCAGTAAACACCACCAATTCGGAATAAAAAATATAAATGAAAATAGCATTGTTGGAAGATGATCTGGCATTTGCCGAAGTGTTGATTGAATGGTTGCAAGAAGATGGTTTTGAGGTGGACCATTTTAAGTCTGGGATAGATTTCTTACGCCAGTTTCCACATACACAATATGATTTATGTGTGTTTGATTGGGCCTTGCCAGACATGGAGGGGCCTGATGTCATGGTCAGCATTAAGCTTAGAGCCAATAAGTTACCCCCAATTATTTTTTTCACTGGCAGGTCTGAGGAACAAGATATTGTTCGTGTAATAGAAGCAGGCGCTGACGATTATGTAGTTAAGCCAGCCAGCCGCCCTTTGTTAATGGCGCGCATTCATGCACTGCTAAGGCGCACATCGAATCAGTTGGTTGATAAAACTAATTATGAGTTTGGCACATTAAATTTTGATGTGAAACTAAGGGTCGCAACACTTGCTGGAGAAGAGGTTAGGCTAACCGATAAAGAGTTTGATTTAGCCTTGTATTTCTTGAAAAATGAAGGCGCTTTGTTATCAAGAGTCCATTTGATGAATGTGGTGTGGGGTGCTACTTCAGAGGTGGAAACACGTAAAGTAGATGTGCATATTAGTCATTTACGCACGAAGCTAAAGCTTACATCAGAGTATGGTTGGAGATTAACGTCAATTTACCAGCAGGGCTATCGCTTAGAGCGCAATCAGTAGGTCGCTGCTCTTATCGGTTGCCGATAATTTACAAAACTTAACAATCAGTATCGCTTGATATTGAAAAAAAATGGGATGGTTCGTGGTATTTTGTGCATCAGTTACAGTTTGAAAATTAACTTGCATGATAATCATAAAAATAAAAAAACTTTCCTGCGGTATAGTAGTTTTGCTATTGGCTTTGGCGAATATTCCTTTGCTAATGAGGCATTGCATCCAGCATTGCAGCAATCCATTCACATCATCCCTATCAGCCTGTCATTGATTTATGCAAATTAATGACAAGTTGTTTACAGCCATTGCACTTGCACTAATCGCTTGTATATTTACTTTAAGTGAAGTTTTAGTTCGGTTTGATCATTTTTATTATGATTTAGGGCAGCGCCTAAGTTTCAAAAATGCACCAAGCAATATCGTGATTGTTGCAGTTGATGAGGCGAGTATAAATGCGATTGGCAGCTGGCCTTGGTCTAAGCGATTCCATACTGAGCTCATCAATCATTTAATTAACCAGAAACCGAAAGCAATAGGCTTTGGTGTTGTCTTTTCTGAGCCAGAGCGCGATGCTAAAGAAGTAGACTATGCTTTTGCACAAGCGATTAGACGTGCCGGCAATGTTGTCTTGCCTGTTTTGCTTGAAGCGCCATATGTAGGCGGCGCGATTAAGCAAAGTTTGCCTATTCCGCCGTTGGCTTCAGCGGTGGCTGGTTTGGGTCGCTTGAATGTTTCGTTAGATGCTGATGGCGTTGCACGCAGTCTTTACTTGTGGGAGGGGGTGTCAGCAGCTGACTTATCCACGGTAGGCTTGCCGCACTTTTCACAATCAGTATTGCAAGTTGCCCAACTGCTCCCTGCTTATATCAATACTGCTGCTCCTGTTATTTACCCGTCGAAGTTGAGTGCGCTAGGTTATGGTGGAGACGCTGCGCAGCGTTTGATTTCCTACGCACCGCGTAAAGTTGATTTCTTCGGACCACCAGGGCACTTTAATCAGATATCTTATCTAGATGTGCTGGCAAATAAATATTCATCCGGTTTTTTTAAAGATAAAATTGTATTGATTGGTGTGACAGCATTGGGGGTTGGGGATGTGTTGTCCACGCCTGCCTCAAGCTATTCACAACCGATGCCAAGTATAGAGTTTCATGCTAACGCAATTGCCGCCATGCAGGGCTCTTCATTGGTAGTGGATGCGCCAAGCTGGGTCGTTAGTTTGCTATGTGCATTATTGGCAACACTGCCTCTGTTATGGCTGCCTAAGCTACCTCCTTTGAAATCTGTGGTGCTGATTGCAATATATTTCTCTACGATTATCTTAGCTTCACTTTCTATTATGCACTGGTGGAGTTTGTGGATTCCTGCTTCAGGTGCCTTGGCTGCTATATTGTTGGCATATCCAGTCTGGAGTTGGCGCAAGCTTAACTCTGCGCAGTTGTCTTTGGATAAGGAGTTGCAGCGGTTACGTGATGAGTTAGCAGCCCTGGGTATGGTGACGGAAGATAGCTTGGACGAAGCTAATGTAGATCCGTTGCAATCAAGAATTCTAAAGGTGAATCTGACCGCACAGCACTTGAGAAACTTACATAAAAGTAGAAATGATACGTTAGCGTTCATCTCACATGATATTCGGGCGCCGCTTGGTGCAGCAATGATGTTGCTGGATAAGTTCGAAGCCAATAAATACTCCCAGCGTATGAGCAAAATGTTAACCCGCGCACACAGCATGGCTGAAGGTTTTTTGCAGGCATCGCGTGCGGAGATGGCCAATGTGAATAGATTTCATGAGCTGGATATAGTGAGTCTCACGCAGCAGGCAATTGATGATGTGTATGAAATATCGATGGCAAAGCAGCTTAAGCTGCATAAAGACTTTCCCGAGGAGTGCGTGTGGGTAAGAGGGGATTTTGGTTTGCTGCTGAGAGCTGTTTCAAATATGTTGTTGAATGCGGTCAAGTATTCACCAGAGCGGGGCGTGATCAGTGTAATCTTAAAAGGCAACGAGCAATCGATAGTGCTGAAAGTGATTGATCAGGGCCCAGGAATACCGGCAAAAAAGATCGCAAAAATATTTAAACGCTTCAGCCGAGCTGAAGGCGAGCATCAGGCGCAGGAAGGCAGTGGTTTAGGTTTATATTTTGTGAGTGTAACCATCAAAAAGCATCGTGGTAGCGTTTCTGTTCATAGTGAAGAGGGGCGAGGGGCCACTTTCATTGTTTCGCTGCCCTTGGAGCGTCGTAAAGTTAATCGACCTGTTGAACATGAACGCAGAAAGCATCATGTATCGCCATTTAATGACACCATATAGTTTTTAACATCATTACTTTTAAGATATAATCTTGCTCTTGATTTTGTATATGAGTTGTATTCAGATAATTTTTTAGGAGGCAGTAATGGCTAATTTGTTAGAGCAATTAAAATCTATGACCACTATCGTGGCAGATACTGGTGATGTTGAAGCGATTAAGGCTGTTAAGCCTGTTGACGCAACAACAAACCCATCATTAGTGCTAAAAGCAAGCCAATTGCCACAATACGCACCTTTAATTGACGCTGCTATTGCATACGCAAAAGCACAAGGCGGTACTAAGGCTGAGCAAATTGACAATGCAGCTGATAAATTGGCGGTATTGATTGGTACAGAAATCACTAAAGAAGTACCTGGCCGTATTTCAACAGAAGTTGACGCGCGTCTATCTTTCAACTTAGATGCAATGGTGGCTAAAGGCCGTAAGTTGATCAAACTTTACGAAGATGCAGGCGTAAGCAAAGAGCGCGTGTTGATCAAATTGGCATCAACATGGGAAGGCATTAAAGCTGGCGAAATCTTAGAAAAAGAAGGCATTCAATGTAACCTAACATTGTTATTCGGTTTCGGTCAAGCACGTGCATGTGCTGAAGCTGGTGTATTCTTGATTTCTCCATTCGTTGGTCGTATCTTAGACTGGTACAAAGCTAAAAACCCAACAACAGAGTACACACAAGAAACAGACCCAGGTGTGGTTTCAGTGCGTGCTATCTACCAATACTACAAAGAACACGGCTACAAAACAGTGGTAATGGGCGCTTCATTCCGTAACACTGGTGAGTTGTTAGCATTAGCTGGTTGCGATCGTTTGACTGTTTCACCTAACTTATTGCAAGATCTAGCTGCAACAGAAGGTACATTGACTCAAGTATTGAAAGATACAGGCGCTACTAAACCAGCACCAGCAAAAATGACTGAAGCTGAGTTCCGTTTTGAGTTAAACCAAGATCCAATGGCAACAGAAAAACTTGCTGAAGGTATCCGTGGTTTCGTAGTAGACCAAAACAAACTTGAAGCAGCATTAAGCGAAAAACTTTAATACTTTGGTATTAATTTTGTAATTAAAGCGTAATCATGCCGCTTTAGAATTGACATAATTCAACTGGGCATTTAACATAAGTGTCCAGTTTTTTATGAGGCCGAATTTAGGCACTTAAATTCGAACTAGTGGAAGTCGAAACACATCCAACCTTAGTTGAGTATGTCGTAGTAAATTGCGAATGTTAGTTAAGTTCGATGTGGAACGAGTTTCGCAAAATAGCAATAAAATGTAATTCTTAAAATTATTAAACGGAGAAACACCATGGCATTAACACAAATGGCATTAGATTCATTAGATTTCGACGCAACAGTTGCATTAGCAACAACAGTTGCTCCACACGTGGACATTCTTGAAATCGGTACACCATGCATCAAGCACAACGGTATCAAATTGCTTGAAACATTACGTGCTAAATTCCCAAACAACAAAATCTTAGTTGACTTGAAAACAGCTGACGCTGGTTTCTACGAAGCTGAGCCATTCTACAAAGCTGGTGCTGACATCGTTACTGTATTAGGTATTTCTGATATGGGTACAATCAAAGGTGTAATCGATGCTGCTAACAAATACGGCAAAAAAGCACAAATCGACTTGATCAACGTTGCTGATAAAGCTGCTGTTACTAAAGCTGCTGCTGCTGCTGGCGCACACATCATTGGCGTGCACACTGGTTTAGACCAACAAGCTGCTGGTCAAACTCCATTTGCTGACTTAGCATTGGTTGCTGCTTTGAACCTAGGCGTTGAAATCTCAGTTGCTGGTGGCGTTAAAGCTGCTACAGCTAAACAAGTTAAAGATGCTGGCGCAACAATCATCGTTGCTGGTGCTGCAATCTACGGCGCTGCTGACCCAGCTGCTGCTGCTGCTGAAATCACAGCTATCGTTCACGCTTAATTTAAGCTCTTTTCAATAAGTTTTTATTGAAATGAACGATTAAAAAATCCTGACTCAGTAATGGGTCGGGATTTTTTTTGGCATTTTTAAGTATTCTCTAAAATCATTGATTCGATAAGGAAATATCATGAGTAGTAGTCAAAAATTAATTTTAGACAAATTAACAAGCATCCTAGCTGAAACAGACAATTCTAAATCAGCTGAGCTGTTAAAACTGGTTGAAGGTGCTGGCCGTACATTTATCGGTGGCGCTGGTCGTTCTTTACTTGTATCACGTTTCTTTGCAATGCGCTTAGTACACGCTGGTTACAATGTAAGCATGATCGGTGAAGTTGTAACACCAGCAATTAAAGCAGGTGATTTGTTGATTTTGGTTTCAGGTTCTGGTGGTACAGAAACTTTATTACCATTCGTGAAAAAAGCAAAATCAGTGGGTGCTAAATTAGTGGTGATTTCTATGAAGAAAGCTTCACCAATGGCTGACGCAGCTGATTTAACAATTCAAATTGGTAATGACAGCAGCTTCCCATTAACTAATGGTATGCCAATGGGTTCACAATTTGAGCTTTCAACACTACTTTTCTTAGAAGCTACCATTGCAGATTTGATTTTTGCAAAAGGCTTAACTGAAGAAGGTATGCGCGCTATCCATGCAAACTTGGAGTAGTCGTTAGCTGTAGTTGTTTCAGTTGTATAAAAAGCCCGATTAGTCGGGCTTTTTTATTGTTTAAGTAATGCTAGTTGTTGGGGTGAAAGCTGCTTCCCATGCAGGGCAGTGGCGATTAGTGCACCATGAATTCCTAATAATTTTAGCGTATTTAAATCTGTTATATCTCTAACGCCACCAGCCGCATATAAGTTAAAATCGCCAGCCTTAGTTTTAAGGTGTGAAAGTAGCTGCTGATTAACACCTTGATTGGAACCTACATGTGCAAGCGACATGATAATTACGTTTTGCGGCCAGTAGGTCGTGTTTTGCAATAAGGCTTGTGGGCCTTGGTAGCCAGTTGGCATGAAATCGAGCGAGAGGATGGTTTGACTGCTGCTAGCATGATAGACGGCAAGGTATTGCTCCATACTTGAAAAGTTTTCACTGCCGAGGGTGAGTTTTGCGGGCAGTTGCGACCATAAATCAAGTTCATCTGTATTGCTGATGCCCGCATCCACCCAAAGCGTAAGATTGGGGTAGCGCTGCGCGATAGATGCAATCACGCTAAAGTTGTTAGTTTGCGTGCAGTTTTGTGTATTACTAAGTTTTTGTATTGCATTTAGATCTGCAATGTAGAGTTGTTCAAAAGGGTAAAGCGCAAGTAGCGCGGCAACGATATCCAAGGGTTGGCTTGAGGGGGTAAGCGCGGATGCGATTGCGCGGTAGTTGTGACGCTCACCTTTTTTTGCATGAACGACAATGCCGTTTAATAGATCAATCACTGGAATTATCTGCATTAATATCTCAAGAAACGTAATAGTTGCTATGTTTTTGTTATGGTTTTAGCGCTAGCCGCTTTGTTAAATTTGCATCTTAGCCTACACTTTCAAAGGCGATAGATATCAATTTTAAGGCATATTATCCCAGCTTCTGTGTGCTTTGTATGCCCTTCAATCAAGACGATTATGGATTGCTGCACAATATGCCTAGTAATGTAATTAAAGAGGAATATTCATCATCGAAGCATTAAAAAAAATATTAGTTTGTGAGTATATTACTGGCGGTGGCCTGAGTGCAGAGGCGCTGCCTGACTCTTTGGTGAATGAAGGCTCGCTTATGCGGGATGCTTTGCTGCATCATCTGGCTGAAATGAATCAATTTGAAATCGTCACATTGCATGATGCCAGACTGACGCCGTCACCATTGGCGAGCCATAGTATGGCAGTGGCAGTTGGGCAATTTAATCATATTTTTGCAGAGGCGCTGTCTGGTGTGGAGCTAGTATGGCTGATTGCACCGGAAACTAATGGCGTTTTGCTAGAGCTAAGTGAGTTATGTTATGCGAGTCATGACAAAGGCGCTTTATTTTTAGGTTGTGGGTTTGATGCTACCTTAATTGGTACCAGTAAGACTTTGTGTTTTGAAGCTTTGCGCGAAGCTAAGATTCATACCTTGCCTGTGTATGCAGGGGAGGACCTCGTAGCGGGCAAGTGTGCACAGCTAAGCACAGAAAGTATTAATACTTGGGTTGCTAAACCAGAGGATGGTGCGGGCTGCGATGGTATTCGGTTATTTGACTCCATTGATGACTTAACGCATTGGATTAAACAAGATGACCGTTATTTGACCTATTTAGCGCAGCCTTATCAAACTGGTGTGGCTGCTAGTTTTTCTATGTTGTGCCGTAATGGCAAGGCATGGCTATTAAGCTGTAATGAGCAGCATATTACACGCGATGGCGATCATTTTAGGTTGTCTGGAATTACCATTAATGGGATGCCAACCTACTGGCAACGTTTTGAAACCATTGCCAGAAAAATTGCAAAAATGCTGCCGGATGCGCTGGGCTATGTTGGTGTGGATTTGATTGTTGATACCGAGCACGACCATAAGATTTATGTGATTGAAATTAACCCACGCTTGACTACCAGCTACGTAGGGCTGGAGCAGGCGATAGATTATAATCCGGCTAAATTAATAATGGATTGTGTGTTAAATGATAAGTTTTCAATGCCAAATCTAGGTAAAAAGCAGGTTGTTATTCCATTATGAGCCAGCAAAATATCATCGGTTGGGATGTGGGTGGCGCACACCTGAAAGCCGTCTTAATTAACGCGCAGGGACATGTGTTGGATGCTAAGCAGGTCTATTGCCCTTTGTGGCGTGGGCTAAATGAGCTGGAATCAGCCATAGATGCTATTCTGCTTGAAATGCAGGCTGAGTCGCATACGGTGACCATGACAGGTGAGTTAGCTGATATATTTCCAGATCGGCACAGCGGTGTGTTGGCGATTGCGCAGACCATGCAGCGCAAACTTAATGCAGCTAACCCTGAAATGCAGCTTAAGTTTTTTGCAGGTAATCAAGGCTTCGTGACTTTGGATGCTGTTGCCGAGGTAACAAGTGATATTGCCTCGATGAACTGGCTCGCCAGCATGCATTATTTGGCACAGAAGTTACCACAAGCTATTTTCATTGATATTGGCAGTACCACCACAGACATTGCATTGTTAAGTGATGGTAAACCGAATGTGTTGGGGGTGACCGATGCAACACGCATGCAGTTTGATGAGTTGGTTTATACTGGGGTTGTGCGCACGCCATTAATGGCATTGGCGCAAAAAATTCCGTTTGCAGGGCAGTTGGTGAATGTCGCTGCCGAGCACTTTGCAACCACCGCTGATGTTTACACATTAACCGGTGAGTTAGCGCCAGATGATAATATGGCAGACACAGCAGATGGTGCAGATAAAGATATAGCAGCTAGTGCGCGGCGTATTGCCAGAATGGTGGGATGGGATGCGCATGATGCGCCCTTGGCTGTATGGATAGGGCTTGCCCATGCATTTAAACATGCACAGCTTAACTTGGTGCGGCAGTCCGTACTAACGAAGTTATCATCTAAACAAAATACTGAGCCTTCTTTACAATTGGTAGGCGCAGGTGCTGGCGAGTTTCTAACGGCATCGCTTGCACAGCAATTAGGGATTCCATATCGCTCAGTTAGTGATTTTATTAGTGCAGAAAGTGGTTTGATCAAGAATATGGCAAAGGTTTGTTTTCCTGCTTTTGCAGTCGCTTCGCTGGGGCTGTCTAGATGAGTTTTTTAAAGCATCAATTGCAATATCACGCAGATAGTGCGCAATATTTTGCGCGTATCGCGCAGATGCCTTGGGCTATGTTTTTAGATAGCGGGCAGTTGCCAGAGCCAGTTACGGGAAAGGCTGGTAGCCAATATGGTCATTACGATATTTTAGTGGCTAAGCCATTCATGACATTCACTAGTAATGGTCAGCATACAGAAGTAGTGAGTGGTGACAAAAAACACCTGTCACTTGAAGATCCATTTAAGTTAGTGAATGATGCCTTGTTGCCGCTCCATGCTAAGCAGTCAGCATGGCCGTTTACCGGCGGAGCGGTTGGTTATTTTGGCTATGATTTAGCTAGGCGGCTGGAAAAGCTAGAAAATACAGCGGCAGATGATGGCTTAATCCCACAGATGCAAATCGGTATTTATGACTGGGCAGTGATTGTGGACCACCGTGCTAAAACAGCGCATCTGGTTTCCAATGGTTTGGATCGCCAAACTCACGATGACTGGCAGTCGTTATGTACATTGTTTGATGGGGTGAGTGAAAGTGAAGCCGAGCAACAGGCTAACTTTGAAATCACGTCCGCGGTACGCTCTAACATGGATAAAGCGGCTTATGCCACTGCTTTTAATGCGATAAAGACTTATATTCATGAAGGCGACTGCTATCAGGTCAATCTGGCTCAGCGTTTTTCCGCCACGGCGCACGGCGATGCTTGGACGTTTTATCAGCAACTAAGAGCAATAAGCCCTGCACCGTTTATGGCTTACATGAATCTGGGGGGTATGCAGGTGGTTTCTGGCTCGCCAGAGCGATTTTTGCAGGTGGTAGATGGGTATGTGGAGACTCGGCCAATTAAAGGCACTAGGCCGCGCGCTGCTGATGCCGAGCAAGATGCACTGTATGCGCAAGAGCTACTTGAGAGCCTGAAGGATCGTGCGGAAAATCTAATGATTGTAGACTTGCTGCGCAATGATATTAGCAAGAACTGTAAGACCGGTTCGGTTAAAGCAGATAAATTATTTCAATTACAAAGTTTTGCTAATGTGCATCACTTGGTGAGTATCGTGATAGGAGAGCTGCTGCAAGATAAAACCGCGATCGACTTATTGCGAGGCTGTTTTCCGGGTGGCTCAATTACTGGTGCGCCCAAACTACGCGCTATGCAAATTATTGAAGAGTTAGAACCGCATCGGCGTGGGGTGTATTGCGGCGCGATTGGTTATATCGGGTTTGATGGCAATATGGATACCAATATTGCGATACGTACAGCTGTTTATGTGGAAAAACAAAATGGCGAAGGTGAGATTAGTTTTTACGCTGGTGGTGGTATTGTTGCAGATTCAGATGTTGAAAAAGAATATGTGGAAACTTGGGATAAAGCCTCCAGTATGCTAAAAGTAGTGGAGTGTTTCAGCCGTAAGGTTGATTAGCTTTAAAACCCTAAGTTTAAATCAAGGGGTCGCCTATGTGGGTAGTAAAATTAGGGGGTAGTTTACTGGGGTCACCAGAGCTGCCGCGTTGGCTAGAAATGCTGGTTAAAATCAGTGATGGCAAAGTAGTGATCGTACCTGGAGGCAGTGTCTTTGCCGATGCCGTGCGCGCGGCGCAGCAACGCTCGGGGGTGAGCGATGCCCTTGCACATCACTTGGCATTGCTAGCCATGGACCAGTTTGGTTTGCTACTGACTGGCATTAACCCCAGCTTGGTCACCGCGAGTAGCGAGTTGGAGCTTGCTGAGCGCGGCTGGCAGCATAGAGCCATCGTCTGGTTGCCGAGTAAAATGGTATTGGCAGATGATGCTATTGCTAAAAACTGGCAAGTGACTTCTGATAGTTTAAGTGCATGGCTGGCCCATAAGATTGGTGCTGAACGTTTATTACTAGTAAAGTCCAAGCCACTCAGTAATTACGCAAACTCAACATCGGTGTTACTGCAAACATTGGTGCAAGATGAGCTAGTGGATGATGCATTTAGTGACTACTGCTTTGAGAAGAATTTTCAAACCTATGTGGTGCATAAAGCCAATTATGCCGCGGTTGAACCAATATTGAGTAAGCGCCGCGTGGACGATTTGAGCGTAGCCACAGATCATGTGCTGCTTGTTAATTGTTAAATTGGCTTGTTAAAAGAGAGTTCTATTATGTCTGCAACCCCTGTATTTTCTGAGCAAGAAGTCGAAGTAAGATTAGCTGCAGAGCTCCCGCACTGGTATTTGGAAAATGGCTGGATACGACGCAAGTATAAAACCAGCGGTTGGAAAGCCACGCTCATGGTGGTGAACACGGTTGGGCATTTGGCAGAGGCGGCATGGCATCACCCTGACTTAACAGTCTCTTATGCATTTGTTATCGTGAAATTATGCACGCATGACGCAAAAGGCATTACCGAAAAAGATTTTGAGCTGGCGAAGAAGATTGAGTCTGTCATCGCTTGGCAGCCTGCTAAGGATGGTGGTGCTTTAACAGGTACGCCAAACGATGATGTACGTTTTAAATATATTAAATACGACGACAAATAACATTTAATCTAATGGTGATGCTCAAGCTTCGTGCGGTTCGAACTTGACGCCACGCTCAAACTTACCAAAGTGCAGCATAATCGTCGGCAGTATCAGTAGGTTAAGTATGGTAGATGTGACCAAACCACCGACGATAATGGTGGCCATCGGCCCTTCAATTTCTCGGCCCGGCTCGCCGCTGCCAACTGCTAGTGGCAATAAGCCTAGGGCAGTCACTAGCGCCGTCATCAAAATGGATGGCAGGCGTTCAGATGCGCCACGGATACACGTTTCTAGACCCCATACGCAATTTTCTTCATCGACTAAATGCTGAAAATGCGACGCCATCATAATCGAGTTGCGCAGGGTAATCCCAAATAGCGTAACAAAGCCTACTAATGAGCCTAATGAAATCCATCCACCTGTTAGCATCACGGCAAGTACGCCGCCAATCAGTGCAAAAGGTAAATTTGCAAAGGTGAGTAGTAGGTTACGTAAACGCCCAAATGCGATATATAGCATTAAGAACACGCTTACGCCGGCCAGTGCCGATTGTAGGATAAGCTTTTCTCTAGATTTTGCATTGGCTTCTGCGGCGCCAGTAAACTCTAAATAACTACCTGGGCTGAGCGTCAGCTCTGACTTTAAGCGGGTTTTTAGCTCGCTGGTGAACGAGTCAATATCGCGCCCAGAGACGTTTGCAGTTACAGTCTGAATACGTTTGGCACCAGCATGCAATATTTTAGAGCGGCCGTTCTCTTGTACGATATCTGCAACGTCGCGTAGTCTAAACAATTTACCTTCGGCATTAAATAGTGGCAGATTACCAGCCTCTTGGACGTCATCCCTCGCTTCTAAATCCAATACAACGCTAACGCCGATCACGCGGTTACCTTCATATACCTGTGTGACAGGCAAGCCTTCATAGGCTGCACGAATGTTGTCCAGCACGTCTGTCGGATACAAGCCCAATTGTGCCATTTTTTCTGGGCGTAGGCGCACCACTAGTTGGGGGGTACCAGGGGGCGATTGCACAGTGACATCTGCTGCACCACTAATATCGTTTAGGATTCTTGCAATGTTGTTTGCATCGCTATCTAACGTATCCAGATTCTGCCCGTAAATGTTAATTACTGTCGTCGCTGCATAACCTGAGATGGTTTCTTCAATACGCTCAGTTAAAAATGTATTAATAGCAAAATTGACCCCGACAAAACCAGTTTCGGCCACACCATCACCATCACGGTCAACATCTTCGCCAGAAAGCTCTTCCCTAATATCCGTTAAAATTCGGCGTTGCTCTTCACCTGAAATTGCGCCAATTTCAATTTCAAACTCACTATAGTGCGTACCAAAAGTATCGGCGGCATTAGGTGCGCGACCTACCCATTGTGTAACTGACTTAACGCCGTCAATCTTACGGATAGCCTCCGAAACCTTTTTACCAATGCGCAGTGACTCTTGTTCTGAGGTGCCTGGCACTGCTGTCATATGCATAATGTAATGGCCTTCATGCAACGCAGGGATAAACTGGCTTTTAAATAGCGGTAAGGTGCCTAAACCAATGGCGATTAAAATGAAACTGGTGGCAATGACCACTTTGTAATGCGCATCAACCTTCACTAGTACTTTTACATAGATGCTTTTGAATAAATGAATAAGTGGTGGGTCTTTTTCATCAAGCTCAGCATTGCCAAGCATGATGTAGCACAGTGCTGGAGTAAGTGTTAGCGCAACAAATAGTGAGGCCATAATGGCTGCAATGTAAGCCAAACCTAGTGGTGCGAATAACTTCCCGGCAACGCCACCCAAGGTGAGTAATGGTAAAAATACTAAAGCCACAATAAATGTCGCATAGACGACAGAGGTGCGCACCTCCATTGAGGCATTAAACACCACTTGATAAGTGGGCAGGGGCTTTGCCAGTAAGCGGTTTTCACGCAGCCGCCTAAAAATGTTCTCAGTGTCAATAATTGCATCGTCTACCACTTCACCCAGCGCAATAGCGAGGCCACCTAATACCATAATATTTAAACCAATATTAAAGTAGCCCATGATCACAATGGCTGTGAGTAGTGATAATGGAATAGCTGTCGCAGAGATAAATGCGGTACGTACATTAAACAAAAATAAAAATAGAATGGTAATCACTAGCACAGAGCCAATTAAAATATCCGCACGCACACCGCTGATGGCCACTTCAATAAAGTTAGCTGGCCTGAATAGACCTTGGTGCAACTTGATGTGCTCTGCCGTTAGGTTAGGTTCCAGCTCTTTTAATGCTTGTTCTATCGCAAGCGTTACACCGTGGGTATTGGCGCCAAGTTGGCCCTGCACTGAAAGGTAAACACCGCTTTCTTCATTAATGGCTGCCGCGCTAATTGATGGCGCAGCGCCATCAACAACCTTGCCTATGTCTCCCAGCCTGATCGTTTGCCCGTTTCTATGGAGCAAGGTGACGAGTGCCAGTTTTTCCGGGGTAGTGGATTGCCCTTCGGTGTTAATCACGATGCGCTGGTTCTTATTCTCGATATAGCCACCACCACGCACCCCAGTGGCTTTTTTAACGGCTTCTTCCACTTGCAATAGTGATATGCCGTAACGAATCATTTTTTCAGGGTCAACTTGTACTTGCAGTTGCTTGACCTTGCCGCCAAACACATTCACGTCAGCAACCCCTGGAATGGCTAGCAAGTGCGGCACGATGGTCCAATCTACCATGGTGCGAATTTCTGTGAGTGTGCGCGTTTTTGATGTTAAGCCAAAGCCAAGTACGGTACTTGCTGAAGACGTGAGCGGGGTGATGTTGGGCGTGATGCCTTGCGGTAACTTATTGCTAAGCGTTGATAAGCGCTCCGCAATCACTTGGCGATTGCGGTAAACATCGGTTGATTCATTAAAAATAATAGTGACGATAGACAAGCCAGGAATTGACTGCGAACGCATGCTTTTAATGCCAACCGTGCCGGCTGCGCTGGTCTCGATGGGCTGGGTGACCAAACTTTCTACCAGCTCTGCAGATAAGCCAGGCGACTCGGTTTGAATGATAATTTGGGTGGGTGCAAACTCAGGAAAGACATCAAGATTGCTACGTGTTAGGCTAAACAAACCATACACGATAATCAGTGAGGCTAAACCAATAATCACGCCACTAAAGCGGATTGAGAAGCGAACTAAAGCCTGCATCATAGTGGGCGAACCTCAAGTGAGGTTTGAATGCAATCTAAATGATGGAAGCGATGAACTAAAGTAATTGTTCGCATGGCTAGTCCCTTGTTTTTTTAGCGTCATAGCTGGATGCGCTGTATTATTTTTTTATCTAAATGCGGTTGAAGCTGCTGTCTTAATCATCGTTCTCATTCATGATTTGTGATTTAAATTCTTCTGACAGCAATAACTGTGCGCCACTAACCACAACTTCATCATTGGCTTTTAAGTTGCCTTGATAGAACCAGCCGTTTTCTACCTCAATATCGGTCTGAATCGGTTTACGTCTAAACGCAGCGTCCCCGGTTTTTTGATAAACCCATGGCTTTCCTGCATACCAAACGATGGCGTTGTTGGGAATGACCACGCCGCTACTTTTCTTACTGGACGTCGCGGTAACGGCATTGATTTGCATGCCGGTACGCAACTCATTGGTCACCGCGTGGTAAAAATAGGTCTTACCTTGTATCGTGCTGTTAGTGATAGGGGCTGGGGATATGTAATCAGCACGCATGGTATGTGATGGCGCCGCCGTTGGTGCTATGGTAATGCTACTGTTTAATTGTGGTTCAGCCGCATCAAACGGCAGTGTGGTTTGAATCAGTACCTTTTTATTTGAGATTAGCGCTTGCAATAAATCACTGATTTTGGGGTTGGTTGCATTTTGTGCAAGCGTATCTCCCCACAGCTGGCGCATGCTGTCTGCAATGTTTCTAGCATTAGACTCTGCCGCCGCGATTCTTGATTCATCCGCTTTGGTATTGGCTGCAGTGTTTGCCACGACCTTGTCTGATACGTTTTTGTTATCTTGATTCAGAGTTTTGAAGCGTTCTAATTCATTTTTATTGTGATTAAACGACGTTTTTAACACATCAATTTCAGATTTAACTGCCAAATAACGATTGCGTAGTTCGATCAGCGTATCAATGCTCACTACGTTACCATAAGTGCTGATACTGGCCTGATGTGAGCTAGCTTTGAGTGGCGCAGTAAAAATATCGCTTTGCTTCTGTGCAGCAGGGCTAACGCTAACAACAGCGAGCCCATCTTTAGTGGCAACACGATTGATGGTTTCAATCTCTTCTTCAGTTTGTTCCGAAATGGCTTCAAATTCATCTTTTCCATAAAAGACTAGCAGCCAAAACAACATGATAATTAAAAAAGCTTGTAAGCCAATAATAATGGCAAGTTTACGATTCATTCAATTTGTCTCCATCACGCGGCTAAGTTTTACCTAGCAAAGCCCGTCAATCGTTGCGTACAGCATTAAAAGCATTAGGTTGGATACCGTGTTCATTCAAAGGGTGCTGTAATGTGTTTTCCAGATTGTTAATGGATGTATACAGTTGGAAGTTGGCGAGCGTTAAACTTTTTTCAGACATTAAGTCTTCAAGTTTTGCCATGGTGAGTTCTAGCCTATCAATCTCACCGCCAGTAAATAGGCGTTGCATGCGTTGGGTGTTATCTTGCTGTAGTGCGTACACGCGTTTGTAATCGGCCAGTGAATGCTGGGCTTGCTCCAATTTAGCCTGTGCCGCATGCGTCTCGTTAATAACACGGCTTTGCAAAGACTCAAACTGCGCTGCCTCTACTTCACGCAATTGATTCGCTTCAGCAATGGCGTATTTATTTTTATTAAGTATCGTTAGTAAACTAGATAAGCCCAATGACCATACTTGACTACCAAACTCATAGGTGTAGGACGGGCTGACGGTGATATCTGGGTATTGCTTTGCAATTTCTAGTTTGAGCTTGCCTTCTGCAAGTGCGTAACGTTCAAGTGCAATGCGCAAGTCCAGGCGGTTTAATAGCGCGGTTGATTGTGCATTTGCTATTAAGTCTGGACGCGCGCTGGTGATGATGTTTTCGGCGTTGGGTGCATCAGCAAACGTCATTTGCTGTACTAGCGTTAATGGTAAGCCTAAATTACTGGCCAACTTTGTGGTGAGCACCAGTTTGTTTTGTTGCTGCGTGTTTAAATCTGTATTGGTGGTTTGCAGTAAAAGCTTGGCATGACTTAATTCAACTTTAGAAGCTAGGCCTAAGTCTTGCCGCTTTTGGTACATGGCAACAATGTCTTGTCGGTAGGCTAATTCGCGCGCAAGCACACGTAATTGCGCTTGGTTAAATTGAAGCTCGTAATAAGTGGTGGCGACTTGCGCACGTAAGTTCCATGCAGTTTGTGCCACATCTAGCTTGGCAGATTCAGACAAATGCTGTGCATTTTCAATCCGAATATTACGTTTGTTGGCCGTTACAACCGGTATGTCGATACTCAAGCCATAAGTGTAGGGGCTGATGTCGTCATTGGCATTATCGCTTTTGCCGTAATTTCCACTTACCGTGGGCAACGGCCTAGCGCCTGCGGTTGCTTGCGCTGTTTCAGCGGCATGCCATTGTGCACGTGCAAGGTCTAAATTAGGGTGAAAGAACAAGGCACAATAGATGAGTTCATCTAAGTTCCATTGCGTAATAGGAAAGGTATTGGGGGTGTAGTTGTTGTCAGCCAAGAATTGCTTGAACTGCGCACTGTCGGGATGCTTGTTTTCAATCTTATGAATAAGCGCTTGCTGATCAATTGGTTTGGCGATGTATTCTATAAAGCCGCATGCAGATAGTGTCAGTGGCAGGCATACTAGCCATAAACTAGTGTGCAGAAGCTGAAATCTAACTTTGCTAGAGATTAAATGCATGCGCCGATTGGGTTGGTCGTACTTTAAAGCTAACTTACAATTTCTGCATGTACTGCATCTAATGCATCCTGTAGCGTTTCTTCACTTAATTGATTGATGGATGTTGCAAGAATATCAGCTGCTTCAACAGTAGAAATAGGTAGGTTGTGACTATCCATTTCGGCAATTAGCCCAGCAGCAACGCCAGCAATCTTTAATAAAGCTTGTCGCTCGCGCATTAAGAGCTCAAGCTCGGTGCGCAGCATGTTAATTTCGTTTTGATTGATTGTGTTTGGCATGATTGAATAACTTTTATTTATAAATTGAGTATAGTACTAAGTGTATTTTCTCACAATCATTGACCGCACTGTTAGTTATTCAAGATTCAAAGTGACTTAAAATGACAATTCGAAAATAAAATAGCATATTTTTTGCATTATCTCTTTTCGTAATGGGATAACTTGATATACAATGGCGTCCTTGTTTGAACGGCAGCATTTAAACGTTGTTTAAGCACTACCTTGCGAGAGTGGCGGAATTGGTAGACGCACTGGATTTAGGTTCCAGCGCCGTGAGGCGTGAGAGTTCGAGTCTCTCCTTTCGCACCAGAATTAGCAGTAAAAATTAAAACCCCATTTATTTGTGACTTTTGTCATTGAATAGTGGGGTTTTTCTTATTTCTACGTTTGAAATTAATGGGTTTGAAATGATCATCAACATCGCCCCATGCATGTTGATGATCAATCTGAGTTGTTGCTGCATACTTACTGGCAGCCCTATTAATAGCTAGCAGGGCAGTGTTATATCAACACAAAAGCCAGTGGGGTTGAGGTTGTGTGCGCTCACATGCCCGCCGTGCGCTTCAATCACTTGTTTTGTAATTGCCAACCCAACGCCATGCCCCACGGTTTGGCTACCAGAAGCCCCTCTAACAAACGGTTTGAATATGTCTTCCAGTTCTAGCGCATCAACACCAGCGCCTTCATCTGTAACGACAATGTGCAGGCAAGCGTCTGTAGTGTCTTTGTAGCAGCTAATGCTAATGGCGCTATGGTTGGGCCCATATTTAATAGCGTTGCGCACCACGTTCTCAATCGCTCTGTATAACAGGTCTGCTTGTCCCTCTAGGCTGTGCTCATGCGCTAGCTCCATACGTAATTTAATGTCTTTGGATGCAGCCTCAAACTGGGCATCCTCTACAATACTATGCAGCAACTGATTTAACGCCAGCGTTTCTTTTTTGATCTGTACTGCGCCGGACTCCAGTCTGGATAGTGTTAATAACTCCCCAATCAAGCCATCCATGCGGTTGGCTTCCAGCGTGATGCGGTCAATAAATTCAGTAATCTTATGGGGTGTTTGTTTGACTAGCCCCAGTGCCATTTGCATTCTGGCAAGCGGGGAGCGCAGCTCGTGTGAAATATGATGCAGTAACTTGGTTTGGCTTTGCAGTAAACTTTCTAGGCGCGATGCCATTGCATCAAAATCATGGCCTAAATCTGAAAGCTCATCACGCCGCCCACCCATTGCATTGGCGACCCGTACATCTAGCTTGCCATGTGATGCCTGTTCAAATGCGCTGCGTAAAATATTAATCGGTTTTGAAAAATACCAAGCTAACAACGCTGCAAACAAAAAGCTTACAACCACACCGCCCAGCAGCGGCATTAATGGGAAACGCACAGCCGGTTTGCGCGATGCGCTTCTGTATTGCTCTAAGTTATCGGGCGGTGGTGGCATGTGAGCGTCACCAGCAGTGTTTTTATTACTAATGCTGTTCTTTGATGATGTTGGTGCAAAGCTAGCGCTACGTCCATTATCTGGTACATATAGCAAAAATGATTGCCCGGTGCTTAGGTTTATCTGCTTTACGTGCCGCTGGTGCTGATCGTCGCGGACTAATGCCAGTGCGGTTTCAAAGCTTGCTTTGCTATAGCTGCGTTCTAGTAGTTCTTTGCCATTATTATCAATCGCCAGTAGCGGTGGCATTGGGCGTTTTTGCCAGCTCAGTAGTAGGTGCTTGAGTGCATCTACTCCGCCAAATTGCAAGGTGGATGCGGCAGCTTCAACCAGTGAGCGTGCTGGCGGCGATATCTCCACCCCGGTGCTTTGCAGAGCCTCATGGCGATGTTGTAGCCAGATTGCAACGCTCACACCAGTAACAGCTGTGAGTTGAGCTACAAGGAGAAACAGAAAGAACTTCCAAAACAGCCTATTCATGATGGTTTAATCGGCAGTGTTTTAATGAGTTGGTAGCCCATGCGATAGACGGTTTGAATACAGTCTCTGCCATCTTTCAGCGTACCAATTTTTTGTCTGATACTGCTCATATGCACGTCTATGCTGCGATCGAACCTTGCCAGAGGTTTGCCCATACCTAGCTTGGCTAACTCTTTTTTACTCACAACATGGCCGGCATTTTTAGCCAGTACTTCCAGTAGGTTGAATTCGGTGCTGGTCAGGTTGATTTCGCTTCCATCTAGCTCTACGCGGCGTTGCTCTGGCCATATAGTCAGGTCACCAACCGTGAGCTGACTGTCAATCTGCAAACTATCTTGTGCTGGTTTTGCTCTCCGCAATATTGCACGAATACGAGCGGTGAGCTCACGCGGGGTGCAAGGTTTTGGTACGTAATCATCTGCACCTAGTTCTAGGCCAAAAAAACGATCTGACTCATCACCTCTGGCGGTGAGCATAATGACGGGAATGTGACTTGTTTTGCGGATTAGGCCTAGTGTTTCAATGCCATTCATTTTCGGCATCATCACATCCAGTACAGCCAGATCAAATTGATTGCTAAGGGCTAGTTGTGCGCCGGTAACGCCGTCGCTAGCTGTTGCCACGTCAAAGCCCTCAGTGCATAAAAACTCTTTAAGCATAGCGGTGAGTTCAACATCATCATCAATCAGTAATATTTTGTGCATGGTGACATGGGGAGTTGATTATAAAGATGCTACATCATAACGATGCTACTAAGCCCGCGACAATAGTATCGCGGGACATTTACCTAACTTTACTATTGCTTAACCTGCATTTACAAGCGACCAAGGCAAAATGCAACTGTCATTTGATTGGTTATTTTCCAACCATGATACTTAAATTTATCCACCAGGAGGCTGTAAATGAAAATCACCACCCCAATTTTAGTGTTAGCGTTAGCTGCAATGACGGTTCCATTCACGTCGCAGGCAGAACCTGCAAAACGTGATCGCTGTGAGCATGCTGCAAAAACACATGGTGCCGGAAAGTTCTCGCATGACGCTTTTTCTGCAAGAGGGCTGCCACCGCATCTGGCAGCGTTGAACCTATCAGATAGTCAGCAAGATAAAGTATTTGAGTTAATCTACCCGCAAGTGCCACAAATCAGGCAATCAGAGAAGCAGCGTGAGCAGTTAATGGCTGAGCTTAAAACCCTGTCAAACTCAGCGTCGTTTGATAGCGACAAAGCCAAACAGATTGCAGAAAAGTTAGCAGTCATTGAAAAAGACACAATGTTTAAGCGCGCTGCTATAGATAACCAGATCTTTTTGATTTTGAGCCCTGAGCAGCGTAAGCAGTTGGCTGAAATGAAATCGCATCACGCTGATGGTTTTAGCAGAAGCAGATTTAATCATGGTTCGGATCAAGCCAAAAAGCTAGAGCGCTTGTTGTAAGCTATAAAAATGTTAGCTGATCTAGGTGCTTGATGGACTGTTGCATGCCATCAAGCACCTAGATGCAGTATTTGTAAAAACATCACATAATAATGTGTTGTAGCAGGTTTAGGCCGTTGTGTTAATCACATTGCCGGATGAACCTTGTCCTGATAGTTTGCTTGATAATGCTTGTAAAAATGCCTCTAAATCACTGCTGCTAGAGGATTGTTTACCCAATGCATTCATTAGCTCGCTAAAGCTAGTGCTTAATGCGTCACTATCTGTATCAGTACTGTCGTCGGTGGATATGCTGCTGGTGTTATTTAATTGCGAAATCAGGCTTTGTAGTTTGCTTTCTATGTCACCTTTTCCCATCCCCATAGGTGGCGGAGGAGGGGGTGGCATGTCACTGGTTGCTGCCGATGAATCTACGCCTGTGCCATTTTGTGATTGTAACGCAGCCATGAGGTTAGCCATAAACTCACTCAGTGCAGAGCTTGCATCTGTGGTTGATGTTGTATCTGAACTTGACTCTGTATCACTGGATGAAGCGCTAGTGCTGTCGGCATCTTTTAAGATAGATGAAAGTCCACCGCTAATACCTGCAGCCTTAAGAGCGCTATCAATCGCACCTAGTAATCCGCCTCCGTCTTTACCTTGACGTGATTCATCCTCTGGCTTGAATCGTGCAGCTGTGGTGCCGGAGCTAACTTGTGAAGTTTGGTATATGCTGTTTGTAGATGAAACACTATTGATGCTGGTCATAATAATCGCTCCTAAATGAATGAAACTTTAAAAACGCTACTTGTCCTAAATTAAACAGCACACTGTGTTTAATCTTGTGTGTTATGAATAGCATGCTTGTTTAATTAGACATATGTAGCTGTGTCGATAGCTGTCTGTGTGAGGGCTTTGGTTTGCAGTGTCTGTACACGGTTGAACTTGGTCCTTGTTAAGTTTAGGTCAATAGGGGCTAAGTTAAGTGTTCTGGTTGTTTACAGCCAAAGTGTCAGCAAAAGGTATCTTATTGAAATAAATGTAAACTTATGTAAGCTTGTGTAAAGGTTTACATTATTTGTTTTAGTATTATGGTTAGGTGTAGTGGCTAAGTATTTTTGTAGCAGATAAGTGGCGGCGATAGGGTCTAAATCAGCGTTTAAAGTGCTGTTTTACCAAAACTGATTCATGGCATGCATCATTTTTTATAAGTAGGCTCAATTCCTATATTTATATAAGTTTTTAACTTGCTTATTTCATCTAGACTTCATGGGTTTTCTTGTGTAACATCCACAGTCTTTCAACCTTAATTGTTTAGTAAGGTTTTGAATTTTTCAGGTAATCTACCTGAGTCTATTAAAACATTAAGCGACAAATAGGTTGTAGGCGTTAAAGACTAGTTTGATATCCTGATGCCGTATGGCGTGATAGCAAACGATAACTTTTTCGTCCCCACTTACTTTATAAATAGCACGGTTGTAGATAGCGCTTCATAATGGACGCTTATTTATGATGTGCAGTTAAGAATTTAGGAATGACAGCATGGCTCTGAATGTTGAAACCCTCAGCAACCTTGAACGTAGAATTTCTATTAGCGTTCCTTTGCAACCGCTAGAGGCGCAAATTAAACAAAGATTAAATCAAGTTGCACGTACTGCAAAATTTTCTGGTTTTAGGCCAGGTAAAGCTCCTATGGGCTTGGTTAACCAACATTACGGCAATCAAGTGCGTGATGAAATTTACTCAGCAGCGGTAGAAAAAAGTTTTGGTGAAGCTGTAGATGGCGCAAAATTACGTGTTGCGGGCTTCCCTAACATTCAACACAAACCATTTGATGCTGCATCAGAAGCCCTGGAGTACACAGCAACTTTCGAAGTGTTCCCAGAAGTTGTGTTGGGTGATTTATCAAAAGTTAAAATCGAACGCCCAGTACTTGAAGTTGGCGAAGCTGATGTGAAAAAAACATTGGACGTTTTAGTTAAGCAACGTGTGAAGTTTGAGCCAGTAAAACGCGCAGCTAAAAAAGGTGATCGCGTTAACGTAACATTAAAAGCCTTTATGGACGGTGAAGAAGTAGAGTCTACTGGTGACAATGGTATCGACTTGGTGCTTGGTGAAGCTGGCCGTATGTCTGCATTTGATGATGAGTTGGTCGGCGGTAAAACTGGCGCAACTAAGAAGTTTGACATTACTTACCCAGAAGACCACAACCCTGCACAATTAGCAGGTAAAACAGTTGGTTACGAAGTGACCTTTGTTTCTGTTTCACAACCAGTATTGCCAGAAATCGATGCGGACTTTGCAAAAAGTCTAGGCGTTGAAGATGGCGATGTTGAAAAAATGAAAGCGGAAGTTGCAGAAAGCCTGAAGCAAGAAGTTGCTAAGCGCGTAAGTGCAAAATTAAAAGAACAAGTATTCCAAGCATTGGTGGAATCAGCTGATTTTGATATTCCACGTATCTTGCTAGAAACTGAAATCAATCGCATGATGCAAACAACTGAGCAAAATCTGAAACAACGTGGTGCAGATTTGGCTAACATCCAGTTAGAGCCTACAATGTTTGAAGATCAAGCAAAACGCAGCACTAAATTACGCCTACTGCTAGGTGAGTTGATTAATACTAATGGCCTACATGCGAATGCAGACCAAGTGCGCGCAATGGTTGATGTGTTCTCACAAAGCTTTGAGCGCCCAGCTGACGTGGTTACTTGGTACTATGCCGACCACAAACGCTTAGATGAACCTGCTGCATTAGCAACTGAAGAGAACGCAGTGAGCTGGGTGTTGTCTCAAGCTAAAGTGACTGATAAAAAAGTTAAATTTGATGACCTAATGGGAAACGCGTAAATGAATAAGCACCTGCAACCTCAAGCTCAATCTGAATTAATCACCACTGGGTTGGGATATATCCCAATGGTGATTGAGCAAAGTGGTCGCGGTGAGCGTTCATTTGATATCTACTCGCGCTTGTTAAAAGAGCGCGTGATTTTCTTGGTTGGCCCTGTGAACGATATGTCTGCAAACCTAGTTGTGGCGCAGCTATTGTTCCTAGAGGCCGAAAATCCAGATAAAGATATCTCGCTCTACATTAACTCACCAGGCGGCTCAGTAACAGCTGGTATGTCTATCTACGACACAATGCAGTTCATCAAACCAGACGTAAGCACTTTATGTATTGGCCAAGCGGCAAGTATGGGGGCATTTTTATTAGCGGCTGGGGCGAAAGATAAACGTTATAGTTTGCCAAACTCTCGCATTATGATTCATCAGCCTTCTGGTGGATTCCAAGGGCAATCATCAGATATCGAGATTCACGCGAAAGAAATTCTTTACTTACGTGCGAAACTGAATGATATCTTAGCTCATCATACAGGTAGAACAGCTGAAGAAATCGACCGCGATACTGAGCGCGATAACTTTATGAGTGCAGAGCAATCTGTGGCTTATGGGTTAATCGATAAAGTAATCGGTAATCGTAACGAAGCTGTTTAAACTATTAATTAGATTATAGGCGTCTAAATTCATTGAGATAACTCAGTGAGTTAAGAGCCTGTTAATCGGCGCGTAACACTACGTTAGGAAATACTAAATGGCGACTAAAGCCGACGACGATAAATTACTTTATTGCTCATTTTGTGGCAAAAGCCAACATGAAGTAAAAAAACTGATAGCAGGCCCATCTGTATTCATTTGTAATGAATGCGTGGATCTGTGCAATGACATCATTAAAGAAGAAATTCAAAACTCAGATGGATTAAAATCCACTGATACCAGCCTGCCTACACCACAAGAAATTTGTAAAATATTAGACCAGTACGTGATTGGCCAAACACAAGCGAAGAAAAACTTAGCTGTTGCTGTTTACAACCATTACAAACGTTTAGGTCATAACAATTTAGTTAATGGTGGCCAAAAAGATGAAGTGGAAATTGCAAAAAGCAATATTCTGCTGATTGGGCCTACTGGGTCAGGTAAAACTTTATTGGCACAAACGCTGGCAAGATTGCTGGACGTACCATTTGTGATGGCTGATGCAACCACATTAACCGAAGCTGGTTATGTGGGTGAAGATGTTGAAAATATCATGCAGAAACTGTTGCAGAAGTGTGATTACGACACAGAAAAAGCACAGCGTGGTATCGTGTATATTGATGAAGTAGACAAAATTTCACGTAAATCAGACAACCCATCTATCACACGTGATGTGTCAGGTGAGGGTGTGCAACAAGCATTGCTGAAATTGATTGAAGGCACTGTTGCTTCAATTCCACCACAAGGTGGCCGTAAGCATCCTAATCAAGAGTTTGTGCAGTTAGACACTACAAACATCCTGTTTATTTGTGGCGGTGCGTTTGATGGCTTGGAAAAAGTCATTCGCTTGCGCTCTGAAAAAGGCGGTATTGGTTTTGGTGCAGAAGTAAAAAGCAAAGCTGATGTGCGTGAAGTAGGTGCAGTATTGCGTGATGTGGAGCCAGAAGACCTAATTAAGTTTGGTTTGATTCCTGAATTTATTGGTCGTTTGCCTGTTGTTGCTACATTAGAGTCGCTGGATGAAGCCGCATTGATGACGATTCTGACAGAGCCAAAAAACGCACTGACTAAACAATATATTAAATTGTTTAAAATGGAAGGTGTTGATTTGGAGTTCAGGGAATCAGCACTGTTGTTGATTGCGAAGAAAGCATTGGAGCGTAAGACTGGTGCGCGTGGTCTGCGTTCTATCATGGAGCATTCGCTACTAGAAGTGATGTACGAATTACCATCATTAAAGAACTTGAGCAAAGTTGTGATTGATGAAGGTGTGATTCGAGGTGATACCCCGCCGCTATTAATTTATGCGGATAAGCCAGCCGACGAGGCCTCCGCTTAACTAAAAAGCCAGCAACTTAAATTGCTGGCTTTTTAGTTTTTACGCCGTGCACTTGTCATTTTGCATGTGCATGGATTTTTCACTAAACGCATATGTCGCGTTAGATACACCCAGTATTGTCATCAATCTAGTCCTGTAGCAGTAGTGATTCACTATATTTGGATGTCTAGCCATAAATTTCTTTAATCTTTTTACAATTACTTGTTAAATTTGGTGTTAAATGCTAATAAATACTTGAACTGTTAATAGTTATCCCCATCAATCAATATATAAGCTCTCTTGGGCTTAACTCTTAGCTTAATTTTGGAAGTCTACACATGGCACAATCATTACCTTCATACAATCCAGATAGTGGCTTATTACCGCTATTACCTTTGCGTGATGTCGTTGTATATCCGCATTTGGTTATCCCTCTTTTTGTTGGGCGCACTAAGTCTGTCAAAGCCCTTGAGATTGCGTCAGAAGGAAATAAGCAAATTCTATTGGTTGCGCAAAAGTCAGCGAATAAAGACGACCCTGAAGCCAGCGACTTGCATGAAGTTGGCACGGTAGCGACCGTGCTGCAAATGCTTAAGTTGCCTGATGGCACTGTAAAAGTATTGGTCGAAGGCGTGCAGCGTGCTCGCGTCAGCGAATTTACCGAAACTGACGAGTGCTTTGCCGCCCGCGCAGAGTTGATTGCGGAATCTGATAGTGATGTGGAAATCCAAGCCTTGATGCGCACAGTGTTTGCGCAGTTTGATCAGTATGTTAAGTTGAATAAAAAGATTCCACCAGAGATTCTAACTTCACTTGCGAGCATTGATGAGGCTAGCAGGCTAGCGGATACCATTGCTGCTCACCTTACGTTGAAGCTGGAAGAAAAACAGAAAATTCTGGAAATGATTGATGTTGCCGAGCGTTTGGAGCATTTGTTGCGCCTAATGGAAGGTGAAATTGACATTCTGCAAGTAGAAAAGCGTATCCGCGGCCGCGTAAAGCGCCAGATGGAAAAAACACAGCGCGAATACTATCTGAACGAGCAAGTGAAAGCGATTCAGAAAGAGTTGGGCGAGCAAGATGAAAACGCTGAAATGGATGAGCTAGAGAAGCGTATTGACGAAGCACGTATGCCAAAAGAGGCGCTTGCTAAAGTGTCTAGTGAGCTTAAAAAACTGAAACTTATGTCGCCAATGTCGGCAGAGGCTTCTGTGGTACGTAATTACATTGATACGTTAATCAACTTGCCGTGGAAGAAAAAAACTAAAATTAGTAAAGATTTAGTTAAAGCCGAAGCGGTGTTGGACGATGATCATTTCGGTTTAGAGAAAGTAAAAGAGCGTATTGTTGAGTACCTCGCGGTGCAGCAACGCGTGGATAAAATTAAAGCGCCAATCTTATGCTTGGTGGGACCTCCTGGCGTTGGTAAAACATCATTAGGGCAAAGCATTGCCAAAGCGGTGAATAGAAAATTTATCCGTATGGCATTGGGTGGCGTGCGCGATGAATCTGAAATTCGCGGCCATAGACGTACTTACATTGGCTCTATGCCAGGTAAAATTCTGCAAAGCATGTCTAAAGTTGGCGTGAAAAATCCATTGTTCCTGCTGGATGAAGTGGATAAATTAGGCCAAGACTTCAGAGGTGACCCATCTTCAGCTTTACTAGAGGTGCTGGATCCGGAGCAAAACCATACCTTTGCTGATCACTACATTGAGGTTGAATACGATTTGTCGGATGTGATGTTTGTGGCGACAGCAAACTCAATGAATATTCCAGCTCCTTTGTTGGATCGTATGGAAATCATTAATCTTTCAGGTTACACGGAAGATGAAAAAGTGAATATTGCAATGCGCTATTTACTGCCTAAGCAGCTTAAATCACATGGCTTGAACGAGCTTGAGGTGCATATCTCTGAGCCGGCGATTCGTGACATTGTGCGTTTCTATACACGTGAAGCTGGCGTGCGTCGATTAGAGCAAGAGGTAGCAAAAGTTTGCCGTAAAGTGGTAAAAGAATTACTCACAACTAAAGCCAAGCAGGGTGCAAAAGCACCTAAAAAGATTAATGTAACACCGAAGAACCTAGATAAATATTTAGGTGTTCAGCGCTATGACTTTGGCGTTGCCGCTAAAGAAAATCAAGTGGGCCAAGTAACCGGACTTGCTTGGACATCCGTTGGTGGCGAATTGCTCACCATTGAAGCTGTGTTGTTGCCAGGTAAAGGTAAAACCACGACGACAGGTAAGCTCGGTGATGTGATGAAAGAGTCTACACAGGCGGCAATGAGCGTTGTGCGTAGTAGAGCGGAGCGCTTGGGTATAGAAAGTAATTTCTACGAAGAGCATGACATTCATATCCACTTCCCCGAGGGGGCTACCCCTAAAGATGGGCCAAGTGCGGGTATTGCTATTACTACCGCATTAGTTTCAATTTTAACGGGCATTCCTGTGCGTGCAGATGTTGCAATGACGGGTGAAATTACCTTGCGCGGTGAAGTATTGCCAATTGGCGGCTTGAAAGAGAAGCTATTGGCTGCGCATCGAGGTGGCATTAAAACTGTATTGATTCCACAGCAAAACGTGAAAGACTTGGCTGATATACCGGAAAACATTAAAAATCATCTGGATATACACCCAGTGCAATGGATTGATGATGTATTGGCGCTAGCGTTGGCTACAAAACCAGTGCCGCGTTCAGAGGTGGTTGACGTTGAAAAAGATGTTCAACCTACTGATAATACGAAGGAAAATTCTGACGTTGCACTAGAAACAACGAAGCATTAAAAAATAAGTGCGCTTTAACCCGTATTAACGCTTGACATAGCCTTTGTTGGCTTGATATAAAGTTGATACGGGTGGTTTGTTACCCAGACTGTCTGCCGAAGTTATTTTATTTAATAAACCTTGAGAGGGGATTACACGTGAATAAATCAGAACTAATTGACGAGATTGCTAGTGCCGCAGGTATTTCAAAAGCTGCTGCTGGTCGTGCGCTAGATGCAACAACTGCTGCAATAACAAAAGCAATTAAAAAAGGTGATCTAGTAACATTGATTGGCTTTGGTACATTTTATGTAGGTAAACGTGAGGCTCGTAACGGCCGTAATCCACGCACAGGCGAAACAATTAAAATTCAAGCTGCAAATTCTCCTAAATTTAGGGCTGGTAAAGCGCTTAAAGATGCTGTAAACTAGCGTTTTCGTTGGTGATGCAGGGTGCTTAGCTCAGTTGGTAGAGCGTCGCCCTTACAAGGCGAATGTCAGCGGTTCGACCCCGTTAGCACCCACCAAAAACCAACGATAATGTGACTAAGCCGTTTCTAATTTTATAAATTCAGAGTGCTTGTTGTTTAGGCGCTCTTTATTTTGTAAAAAATTTGCAGTATTAAACGACTGCAATTATTAGAAGCGCAAATTTTTAGTTATCTTATTTAATTAAGATACTGAGTTATGGAGTGGTAGTTCAGTTGGTTAGAATACCGGCCTGTCACGCCGGGGGTCGCGGGTTCGAGTCCCGTCCACTCCGCCAAATAAAAAAGCGAGCCTTATGGCTCGCTTTTTTATTTCTATCTTATCTAATGTCTTTTAGCAGGCGTAAATCTTATCGTTCGTTACCTGAACTTGTTGCGTTAATCTTTTTCATCACTCACTCTAAGCATGTTTCAAGTATAACTTGTGATATATTAATGACCCTTGGCTTGTGGTTAATTTTTGATTGTAAGCTTTTACATTTTTAATGATTTTTCAGCATATTTTTAAGAAGAGAACTTTATGTTAGATGGTATCCGTTCTGTAGCTAAAGGCTGGGTTGGGAAAGCTATATTGGCTTTCATTACAGTGCCTTTTGCTTTATTTGGGATTGACTCTTATTTGAGTCAAGCCGGTAATAATGCTGCAATTGCAAAAGTTGATGGTAGCGAAATCTCTGTGCAAGCATACTCAAATGCAATGCAGAATTTACGTAGTCGGATGCAAAGTGAAGGAAAAGCAGATCAGGCGCAATTAGACAGCCCAGAAGTAAAAGCAATGGTGTTGGATCAGTTGATCAATGAGCAATTGCTAGAAAAAGAAATACAACGAGCAAACTATAAAATCAGCGATGCACAATTAGCAACTTATATTACTGCGATGCCATCTTTCCAAAAAGACGGCAAGTTCTCACAAGAGTTGTATGATGAACTGTTACAGCAAAACAGATATACCCCGAAAAAATTTGAAGCTGAGATTCGTGCTACTTTATTAGCACAGCAAGCACAGGATGGCATTGCTAAGCTTGGCTTTATTTCTACTGCACGTGCCGACAAGACGCTAAAGCTTTTAAATCAGAAGCGTTTGGTGACAGTGTCAGAGCTTAAAACTAAAGACTATCTAGACCAAGTTAAAGTATCTCCAGAAGAGGTAAAAGCTTACTACGATAAGCATAAAGATAAGTTGCGTGATCCTGAGCAAGTGAAAATTGAATTCTTATTATTATCTGCAAGTAGTTTAGTGCCAGGTATTAAAGTAGATGATGCTGATGTGAAGCGTTATTACGATGAGAATGCAGCTAAATTTAAAGGCGATGAGCAAAGACGCGCTAGCCATATCTTGATTGGCTTTGGTGTGAACGCAACGCCAGAGCAAAAACAAGAAGCTAAAAATAAAGCGCAAGCTTTGTTAGCAACTATCAAAAAGAATCCAAAATCTTTTGAAGAGTTAGCAATTAAAAACTCACAAGACCCTGGTTCTGCAACTAAAGGTGGCGATTTGGGCAGCTTTGGCCGTGGCGCAATGGTAAAGCCATTTGAAGAAACAGCATTCAAAATGAAGGTGGGAGAGGTTAGTGACTTAGTAGAGTCTGAGTTTGGCTATCACATCATTAAAGTGACAGAAATTACTGGCCAAGGCTCTGATTTTGAGTCATTAAAAGCGCAAATTAAAGGTGACTTGATTTTCCAAAAGGCACAAGCTGAGTTTGTTGAAAAAGCCGAAAGCTTTAGCAATGCGGTTTATGAACAATCTGAAAGCTTGGCACCGGTTGCTAAAATGTTTGGTGGTCAGTTACAGCTTTCTGGTTGGACTTCACGTGAAGATGCGACTAAGTTCTTCAAGAACGATAAAATCGTTAGTTTGATTTTCTCACCAGAGGCTATTAAAGAGCACCGTAATACAGAGGCTGTTGAGATTTCACCTAACAATCTAGTTTCAGCACGTGTGCTTGAGTACAAACCTGCAGCAACAAAATCGTTTGATGCTGTAAAAGCTGGTATTGAAGATTTACTTAAACTTGAGGCGGCTTCAAAATTGGCAATTGCTAAAGGTGATGAGGCTTTGAAAACCTTACGTGCTGGCGGTGCAGTTGCTAATCTGGATTGGATTCCTGAAGTTAAGGTGGATCGTAAAAATGCACAAGGTTTGACGCAGTTGGCGATGACCCAAGTGTTTAAGACTGATGTAAGCAAGTTACCGGCTTACTCTGGTTTGGCTGATAGCAAGCTGGGTTATTTGATTGTAAAAATCATTGAAGTAGATACTGCTAGCGTTGCTGATGCTGAATCAGTAAAAACGGCTAAAGGCGAGCTTAGCCAAGTGTTATCAGATGAATACTTATCAGCATATAAACAATCTCTACGTGAAAAAGTTAAAGTAACGGTTAACCAACGTTTGTTGTTAGAAAACACTAGCCACTAATGATCTAGCCACTGATGATATAGTTTGGCCTCAGATTGAGGCCAAACTGTTGGTAGTAGACAATAAAAAAGGCACCTAGGTGCCTTTTTTATTGTGCGCTAATCTCTTAGCTTAATCAATGCTGCCCGCAGCAGTGATATTCATGCCACCGTCTACGTATGTGATTTCACCTGTAATACCAGAAGCTAGGTCACTGCATAAGAAGGCAGAGGCGTTACCGACTTCTTCAATCGTGACGTTTCTGCGTAATGCAGCGTGTTTCTCGTTAAAGCCAATCATCTTGTCAAAGTCTGCGATACCTGACGCTGCAAGCGTTTTAATTGGGCCTGCAGACACTGCGTTAACGCGGATGCCGCGTGGGCCTAAGCTTTGTGCTAAATAGCGTACATTCGCTTCTAAACTCGCTTTAGCTAAGCCCATGACGTTGTAGTTTGGCATTGTGCGTTCTGCACCTAGGTAGCTTAGTGTTAACAGGCTGCCTTTACGGCCTTCCATCATAGGGTAAGCGGCTTTAGCTAGTGCTGAAAAGCTATATGAGCTGATGTCGTGTGCAATGCGGAAATACTCACGGTCAACTGCCTCAAGGTAGTCGCCAGCAAGTGCTACTTTAGGTACAAAGGCAACAGAGTGCACTAGTGAATCTAAACCGTCCCAGTGTTTGGCTAGTGCAGGGAATAGTGCATCGATTTGCGCGTCTTCTGCAACATCACATGGCAATACAATTTTTGAATCAAAATCTGCGGCTAAGTCTGCTACGCGCTTTTCATGTTTGTCGACTTGATAAGTGAATGCGAGTTCGGCGCCTTCTCTTTTCATTGCGGCAGCAATGCCGTAAGCGATTGAGCGGTTACTTAATAAGCCCGCGATGAGTACTTTTTTACCAGCTAAGAATCCCATAGTTATTTCCTATTTACTTGTCATTAGAGGAAGGGGTGGTTTAGCGTCTACTAAACTCGATAGCTGCGTGATAGCTTAGATTATATTTTTGTATGGAACTAACGATTGCTTCCACTTCGTGGGTCTAGTGCATCACGCAAACCCTCACCGAGCAGATTATAACCTAACACGGTAATTAAAATCGCTAATCCTGGAAACAACGATAGCCACCAAGCAAACTGAATGTATTCTTTGCCATCGGTTAGAATGTTTCCCCAGGAGGCTTGAGGCGCTTGTACACCTAAGCCTAAAAAGCTTAAGCCTGACTCCATGAGTACGGCGCCAGCCACCCCTAATACCGCACTGACGATGATAGGCGTCAGGCTATTGGGTAGCAAATGGGTGAAAATGAGCCTAGCATTTTTTGCGCCTAGCGTGCGCGAAGCCATGACAAACTCGCGATCATTTAAACTTAAGAACTCCGCGCGCACCAGCCTGGTAACGCCCATCCATGAGGTGAGGCCGATCACGATCATGATGTTAATGATAGAAGGTGTTAAAAAGGCAATCACGGCCAGTATCAGGAAGAAGCTAGGGATGGATAGCATGACGTCAACGATGCGCATGATGCATGTATCTACCCAGCCGCGATAAAAGCCAGCGAGCGCGCCAAGTAAGATGCCGATGGCAGTCGATATGCCAACTGCTACTAAGCCCACTAATAGCGAAATGCGGCCACCGTAGAGCATACGGCTAAGCACATCTCGACCTAATCCGTCGGTGCCCATCCAGTGCTCCATAGAGGGGTCAAGTAATATTGCCTTCACATCGATGTAGTTGGGATCGTATGGCGCGATGATAGGCGCGAGCATTGATAATAAGAACACGCATACGATAATGATGAAGCCGACTAATGAAAGTGGATTAGATAATGCTTTTTTGAAGAGCGTTGTTTGCGTATTCATCTTTATTAAACCTTAAATACGGTTAGGCCTTCGCTACGCCACGACGTACACGTGGATCTGCCCATGCGTAGGCTACATCTGCTAGCAGGTTGCCGATCAGTGTTAATGCTGAGCCTATTGTTAGTATGCCCATTACCACGGGGAAGTCGCGCATCAGCACGGCATCGTAAAACAGTTTACCCATGCCGGGGATAGCGAAAATGGTTTCTGCAATCACTGAGCCACCAATGAGGCCTGGGATTGATAAGCCTACAATGGTAATGAGCGGCAGTAACGCGTTGCGTAAGGCATGTGTGTACACTACTTTACGTTCACCTAAGCCTTTGGCACGTGCAGTGGTGATGTAGTCTTGCTGCAATACATCCAGCATGCCGTTTTTCACAAATAAGGTGATGCCCGCAAGCCCTGTAATTGATGGAATAATCACAGGCAGCCATAAGTGGCTGAAAGAGTCTTTTATTTTATGCCAGGTGTCCATTGAATCATAATTGAGGCTGTGCAGGCCGGAGATAGGAAACCAGTTGTGTACCACACCCAGCCAGTACATAAGCAGTAAAGATAGCCAGAAGCTAGGGATAGAAAAACCGATGAAGTTAAATAGGGTGATTGATCGGTCTTGCCAGCCTTGATATTTGCGTGCGGCAATAATGCCCAGTGGTATTGCCAGAGCAAGGGTGATGACTAAGCCGATTACGTTAATCATTAAGGTAATTGGTAAGGCTTGTTGAATCATGCCTTCGGTCACGTTGCCATCAGCATCTACGGTTTGCCAAAACACAGGTTTTTGGTGCGATGCAAACGAGTTGCCAAAATCTAATGTAACCATGCGTTTTAACCATAAACCATACTGTTCGATGACAGGTTTATCTAAATGGTACATTTCACGTAGTTTTTGTCTGGATTCTTCGCTCGCTTTAGGGTTGAAGGCGGCTTCATTATTGGTAATATCACCTGGCGCTAGATGCATGATAAAGAATGAGATCAGGCTGATGCCTATGAGCATCGGTATCATCCACAACACACGCTTGACTAGATATTTAATCATAATAGTTATTGAGTGCTAATTTCATTTCTTCTTAAAGATTGTGGAATATACCAATCTTGTGAGTTATGGCCTATGCCGGCGGGCGGTGCTGGGTCATCAATGCCTTTGACACGCTTATGTATCGCGGTCAAACCATAGCCTGCAGAGAGATAGATGATGGGGCTGTCTTCAAGCAGTATTTCCGCGAACTTGTGGTAAATCACCATGCGCTTATTTGGGTTCAGTTCTAGTCGGCCTTGCTCCAGCAGTGCGTCAATTTTAGGGTTGTTGTAACCGATGAAATTAAATTGGCCAGGTGCTTGCTGGCTGGAGTGCCAAATATTGTATTGGTCCGGATCTAAACCTAAGCCCCAGCCCAATACGACTACATCAAAATCACCAGTTTTAATGAAGCGGCTGATAAAGCTTGCCCATTCTATGGCGCGGATTCTGACGTCAATGCCGACTTCTTTCAGTCTGCGTTGAATCAGCACTGCTGATTTTTCACGCTCTTTATTTTGGTTGGTGATGATTTCAAAGCTAAAAGGTTTACCGTCACGTTCTAATATGCCGTCGCCATTGCTGTCAGTAAAGCCCGCTTCTTTCAGCAAAGCGCGTGCTTTGGCTGGGTCGTAAGGGTAAGGTTGCAGGGCAGGGTTGCTCCAGCGCGTACCCGGTTTGTATGGAGAAGCAATGTTAATGCCTAGCCCTAGGTAAACACCGTCTATGATTTCTTGCTTATCAATAGCGTAATTGATAGCACGCCGTACACGTACGTCATCAAACGGTTTGTGTTTGAGATTAAAGCCCATGTAGGTGTAACTATTGCCGAGTTCTTTATACAGCGCGAGTTTTTTGAGCAATTCAGGGCGGGCAGGGATGATGCGCGAGTATTTAATCGGATCCAGACCCATCAGGTCAATGTTGTCGGCCATTAACTCTAAAAACTGTGCGGAGTTGTCTGGAATGATCCGTGTCACCAAACTATCAATTTGGGCTGGCCCAAGTACAGAATTGGCATTTCTGGAAAGCATCAGGTGTTCGCCATGCTTCCAGTTGTCTAATTTGTAATAGTTACTGCCTACTGGCTTGCGAGCGAATGCAGTGGTGTGCAGGTCTTTACCCTCAAGCAGGTGTTTGGGCAGTATTTGTAGGCCGGCCCAGCTATCTAGGGCTGGTGCATAGGCTTGGGCGTAGGTAACACGAAACGTCTGCGGGTCTGGTGTTTCTGCCTTTTTTACCAGTAAAAAATCAGAAGCGTATGGACTGGCGTTTTTTTCATCGGTCACTGCTTGCCAAGTAAACATTACATCTGCGCTGCTAAGCGGCTGATTGTCTGCCCATTTTAGGTTGGGCTTCAGCTTGAAAGTAATTGTTTTCTGGTCAGGGGATATTTGCCAGCTTTCAGTCAAATCGCCTTCTAGCTCAAGGTTTTTGTCATATTTGAGTAAGCTGTTAAAGATGTTGCTGCTGATTGCTGAGGATGCTGACTCTCCTGCGATCATAGAAATGAGGCCGCTAGGCTCACCTGTCATTGCGTTAATTAATGTGCCGCCAGAGACTTTAGGTGAGTTAACGTTGTAATCAATCTGATTTTGCTGGTCAGTGGTCGCACCACACCCTGTAATAACTAAGGCGAGTAACAGGCTGGTTGTGGTGTGTAGACTGAATAGTGGCGGCATTGGCAGTATTTATCTATTAAACGTTATGCTGTTATTGGATGATCAGCTTGGCGCCAGGGGTAATATGGCTGGATGATTTTTTGTTCCAACGTTTAAGGTCTGCCACTGCCACATCAAATTTATCAGCAATGCTGTGTAATGTGTCACCACGTTTAACGATATAAGTTTGTTTCTTTTCTACCGATTGACTCTTGCCTGCAGACTTTTTAGGAGTAGCCGTCTCTTTTGCGTCAGAAACATCAATACTCAACACTTGCCCAGTTTTTAGTTTGCCATTACGTAAGGTATTAGCTGCCAATATTTGTTTAACGCTAACGCCGTAGTATTTGGCAATCGATTGCATCACCTCACCTTTTTTCACCTTGTGCGTGATGGTTTGTTTTTGTGGCGCTACGTTCTCTATTTCATGATCCTCAATTACCGTTAGTGGCGCATCGTCATTTGCGTCAGATTTAGGCACCAAGATGGTTGTGCTTTTTTTCATTTTAGCTTGCGCGGACAAATCATTGACGTCTCTTAGCTGTGCTAGATTCATGCCAAACTTGTTGGCGATTTTATCCATGCTTTCACCGCGTTTTGCCTGATAAGTTTGCCAGTTTACTAAAGGCTTTTCGTAGTTAGCGAGATTGGTTCTAAAGGTTTGTGCTGCCATAATCGGCAACAATAGTTCCAGGTTTTCACGATCACTATTAATCAGCGGGCGGTCATAGCTCGGGTTGAGCGCAAGAAACTCTTCATGATTAATTTCCGCAAGCTTGGCGACTAAATGGGTATCGATGCGCGCTGGCGCGCTTACTTTGGCAAAATAAGGTGTATTAGCAATGGTTGGTATCTTTAGCCCGTAATTACTAGGGTCTGTCATCAAGTTCTTGACTGCCTGTAATTTAGGCACATAGTTCTTGGTTTCATCTGATAGGTTCAGGCTTTCGTAGTCTGTGGGCAGGCCAAGTTTACGGTTGCGTTCGATGGCTCGTCCAACGGTGCCTTCGCCTGCATTGTAGGCGGCGAGCGCTAAATCCCAAGCACCAAACATAGCGTGCAGCTTTTGCAGATAAGTAAGGGCTGCGTCGGTAGCCATGGTGATGTTGCGTCTGTTATCCACCCACCAGTTTTGCTTTAAGCCAAAATGTTTGCCTGTAGACGGAATAAATTGCCAGATGCCAGACGCGCTGCTTTTTGAGTAAGCTTTAGGGTTGTATGCACTCTCAATCATTGGCAAAAGTGCAATTTCGGTTGGCATGCCGCGTTTTTCAACTTCCTCAACGATATGGAATAAATAGCGTTGGCTACGTTCGACCATGCGTTGTACATAGTCTGGGCGCGAGCTGTACCATTCCTCGTGTTTAGTAGTGAGTGCAGAGGTTGAATCTGGCATGGCATAGCCATTTTTAATGCGTTGCCATAGATCATCATGTTGCGTTGCAGATTGATCTAATGTCGTAGTGCTGGCTTCGCTGTTTGTGCTGGTTTTATTGTCTTTGATGTTGATTTCAAAGCTATCTGCTAGGCGTCCGCCTCGTGAAGGTTTTTGGCTTTGCAGCTCTTTACTGGCTTCCGGTTTGCTGCCTAAATCTCGCATGGCTGGTTTAAACGAGTCATCTGAGAAAATAATAATCTCATCACCAGCAACATTAGAAATAGTGTTTGATTCTGCATACGATGCTGTGCTGAACAACATGACTGTAGTGGCTAAGCTGATGAGCAGTGTGGACTGGAGCGTGCGTACTAAACTAACAATAGTTTGGATGGCAGGAGTTTGAATAGATTGACCAATGCGTAAGAAAAATTGAATACCCATAAAAACGCTCTTGTTCATCATAATGCAACATAGTAACGAACGTGTGTTCGCAAAGTCAAGTTAAAATCACCGTAAAATGCTTTATAAATATTGTCTATCTTCATGATTAATATGAGTTTCTAAGCGATCTCATTGCGCTGAATGTTTGTAAGTTAGTTGCTGTTTCAGTATTTAATGATGCTTGAATTTCAGGCATATGGCAGCGTAAAAATGGATTCGTTTCCAGTTCTAAAGCAAGGGTAGAGGGTAGGGTGGGTTGGCCTGATGTTCTCAGTATTTTTGCATCCTGTTGGCGTTTAACTAGCGACGGGTTGCCGGGCTCTAAACTGAGTGCAAAGTTAATGTTGTGCAAGGTGTACTCATGCGTGCAGTACACTTGCGTGCTAGCAGGGAGTGCTGCCAGCTTTTGCAGTGATGCCATCATTTGTGCCGGTGTCCCTTCAAACAGTCTGCCGCAGCCAGCGCCAAATAAGGTGTCGCCGCAAAATAGCCATTGCTGTTCTTGATTTTCAATGTAATAAGCGATATGGCCAAGTGTATGCCCTGGTACATCAATCACTTTTGCGTGGCTTATCCAATCACCCAAATACAGTTGCTCTGGCTCGCTCACAGGCTTATGTGCAAATGTGTACTGTTCTAATTTTGGGGCAAAAACTTCTACATTAGGATATGTTCTTAATAGTAAATCCACCCCGCCGATATGATCTTGATGGTGGTGAGTAATTAAGATGGTTTGTAAATCTAGGCCAAGTTGATTTAGGGTGTTAATGACAGGTGTAGCATCTCCGGGGTCCACCACAATGGCTTTGCGCTGGTTGTGAATAAGCCACAGGTAATTGTCATTAAAAGCCGTGATTGGAATAATTTGTATTGGATGTTGTATATCGTCTATCATCTGTTTAAGTATATTACTTTACTAAAATTTAGTTTGTTTTAATTCAATTAAAGTGACATCAACGCTATGAGTCAGCTACTAAATACATCAGCACCGCAGCACCCGGAGTATCAATGGCTAAATTCAGCACTTGGTCGTTACTTGCAACATGAAGAGCAAGTGCTATACGATCAGGCAGTGGTCGATTTGTTTGGGTTTAATGCATTGCAAATCGGTTGTTTGCAAATGGATTTGCTACGCAGCTCACGTATAGCGCACCGATATAGATCTACAGAGTATGCTAATGCAATGGAGTTCCCGCATTTGTATTGCAGCGATGATTTTTTGCCTATTGCAGATGCTAGTTTGGATTTATTAATTTTACCGCACCGGCTTGAGTTTAGTGAGCGCCCCCACCAGACGCTACGCGAAGCAGCGCGTGTGATGATGCCGGAAGGGCATTTGTTGATATCAGGCTTTAATCCACTGAGTTTGTGGGGCATGGCGTTATTCTTGAGAAATTTACTGCACAACAATGATGCCGCTGCGAAAACATTTCCGTGGAATGGTAGTTTTATTGGCTTGGGTCGTTTAAAAGACTGGTTAGCCTTGCTAGGGTTTGAGGTGATTTCGGTACAAATGTGTTGTCATACCCCACCCTGTGAGCAAGAGTCTTGGCATCGCCGTTTTGGCTTTATGGATAAGCTTGGCGCAAAATGGTTATCGGCAATTGGCGGGGTATATTTTATTGTGGCCAAAAAACGTGTAGCAGGCATGACGCCACTGAAGCCTAGCTGGAAAACAGTGCCAGTAAAACCGAATTTGGTGGTACGTCCTACACAACGTAAGCCTAGTCAACGTGGGCGTTCTGACTAGCTCTGATATGGCAAAGTATCAGAGTTTTTAATCTATGAATTAGCCGTAAATCAGTTAAATCTGCATCAATGCTTTTCTAATTTCAGCTTCATCAATATCTTTACCAATAATGACGATGCGCGACATTGCGTCTTCTTCATCCCAACCCTCCAGCAATGTGGGTGGGTAGGGGGTGAAGTGCACTGCATGAATCGCCAGCGGTGCGGGCTGGTCTTCCGCGTGAATAATGCCTTTTAAACGTAATAGTTTTGCGCCATGGGTTTGGCACAGTTTCAAAATCACAGGTTTTAAATCGCGCCAGTTCAGCGGCTTGGGCATGGTGACGGTAAAGCTGGTGATACCGTCCTGATGTGGTTTTTGCGGTAACGTGCCTTTAGGCGCACTAATTTTACTTGGGGTGCGTAACCAGCGTTGCGGTGTTGCAGTTTTGCCTGTGGGGTCAAATAAGCCAACATCAATGATGTTATCCGGGTTGATTTCTCCATGTTGAATCAAATGTTGATTAGCACCTGGGTTAATTTCTGCTAGTTTCTCCTGTAGCGCCTGTACCTGTGACGGTTCTGCGATATCGGTTTTAGTCAGCAGCAGAACATCGGCTACAGCGGCCTGCTTGAGTGCTTCTACATTGTTTTCTAATTGACTTAAACCATAAACGCTATCAATAGTGACTACCACGGCATCTAGCCTGAAAGTGGACTCAATCACCGGCTCGTTCATTAAATTACCCAAAATCGGGCCGGGGTCAGCCATGCCGGTGGTTTCTATCACTAAGCGGTTAAATTGCGGAATCGCCTGTAGCGCACGTTTAAAGAATAAATCGCGCATAGTGTCCGCCAGCTCGTTTTTTAAGGTACAGCAGACGCAGCCTGAGTTCAATAATACGGTGTTATCTGCAATATGCTCACTATCTACCTGCGTAGCCAGAATATGGTCTAGGCCTGTTTCACCAAGTTCATTAATGATGACGGCAGAATCATGCATTTTAGGGTCACTCAACAGCTTATTGAGTAAAGTGGTTTTGCCAGAGCCTAGAAAGCCTGTGAGCAGTGTAACGGGGATGCGTTTATCCATAGGTCGAGATTTATCTTAATGTTGAATTTATTTAGCGTTTAAATTTGTTGGGGGTATTGCTCAAGTTGAATGTCAGCGTGTTTGTGTGTTGCAGTGCTGACACAAGCCTTTGATATTAATATCAATAGATTCAACATGATACAGCTCTAATACTTGTTTTGGAAACTGCGGTTTTACTTCATGTATGCAGGTGACTTCACCACACGAGGTGCAGTGCAGGTGAGCATGCTGGTGTGCGTTCGGTAGTAGCTGCTTTTCGTCCGCATTGGCTTCGCTACGTGTATAAGTATTGTGTGAAAACTGGAACTTCCATGCGCGGTTTTCACCTGAAATCTTATGAATCAGATGGTGTTCTGTTAGCCAATCTAGCACGCGGTAAATGGTGACGCGATCAAACTCTTTTTGGCTGGCCATCTGCTCTAAAATTTCAGAGTGGCTCAATGCGGTGCGTGCGCTGGTAAGTACTGTTAGTACGGCAAGGCGCGCTTTGGTTGACCTTAAGCCGGCATCAGTAAAAATTTGTTGTGTGTTCATGAGTAACTGTGGTGAATTAGGGGCGCATTATGAACTACAGGAGAGCATGGAACAACCCGCTTTATGTCTTGCCCAATCCGGGCGCTTTTGTTCAAATCTTTCCATGCCAGCTTGTTCTGTATAAGGGCTGCGCAGCAATTTAAGCAGCGCTTCAATCATGCTGGTGTCGCCTTGATCGGCTAAATCAATTGCTTCTTGCGCTAGGTAATTACGCAACACATAACGCGGGTTATGGCTAGCCATGCGTGCGTGCCTTACTGTTGCTGATTCAGCACTTTGCAATATGCGTTTTGCATATAGGGCTAACCAATCATTAAAGTCTGCCTCAAAGTTTTTATAGCCTTGCTCGGTATAAAACGCGATTTTTAAATCTACGATATTCGGTGTTGCTAAATCAATATGTGGTAAATGGGTGAAAAATAAGGTCATATCCACTTCAGCACGGGTCATCAGCTCAAAGCAGCGGTTAATCATTTCACCATCAGCTTCTTGCCAATCATCAAGTCCGAACTTACCCACTAATGCGTCTATCAAGCTTTGTGTATATACGGCCTCATACTGGTCTAGCGCATGATTTAGACCAACGGCATCCGGCAAAATGGTTGATAGTGCATCGGCAAGGCGCTCTAAATTCCAGCGCCCAATATCATGCTGCCGACCAAAGCAATAACGCTTGCCTTGAGCATCAGTTGTGTTCGGTGTCCAGCCTGGGTCAAAATTATCTACCCAACCGTAAGGGCCGTAGTCAATGGTGAGACCAGTAATCGACATGTTGTCTGTATTCATCACGCCGTGCACAAAGCCTACGCGCATCCAGTGTGCAATCATGCGCGCTGTGCGTGCGCATATTTCTGTAAACCACGCTTCAATGAGTGATGCAGAGGGTTCATCTTTGGTTAAGCTGTGTGTTTGTTGCTTTAACCAGTCGCTAAAGTCGCGATCTATCGTAAAGCTAATCATTTGTTTTAAAAGCGCATGGTTGCCACGGCTGGCTAATAGCTCAAAATGCCCAAAGCGCGTAAACGATGGCGCTACGCGGCAAACAATGGCGCCTTGCTCCATTTGAGGATTACCGTCATAAAACATATCACGTACTACTTGGTCGCCTGTCTTTACTAAGCTTAATGCGCGGGTAGTTGGCACGCCTAAGTAGTACATGGCTTCGCTGCATAAAAACTCACGTAATGAAGAACGTAACACGGCACGGCCATCGGCACGGCGTGAGTAGGGTGTTTCGCCAGCACCTTTGAGTTGCAGTTCAAAGCGCTGGTTGTTCTGAATCAGCTCGCCTAAATAAATGGCACGGCCATCGCCTAATTGCCCAGCCCAATTGCCAAATTGATGACCGCCATAACAAGTGGCATAGGGCTGCATTCCTTCCAGTAGCTGATTGCCGCCTAAAGCACTCACCATGGCTGGGTCGTGCATATCGGCATCAGACAGCCCCAGCATCTCAGCAACATCGCTTGAATAGGCCATTAGGGACGGGGCTTTCACCGGTGTAGGCATGACGCTGGACCAGAGTGCATCTTTTACTTGGCGTGTGTAGTTGGCGGTCACTGCGTCGCCTGGGAGTTCTCTGTAAAAGCGATTATCAAAATTAAGTGTTCTCATACCTGCATTTTAGATGGTTTGGCTTACTTAAAGTTACAATTTTTTGCAGTGAATCATAGGCTAGCTCATGTATCATTGCGGTTATATTGGAAATAGAAAAAACGGAATGAACGTATTTTACGAAGAAGACGGCAACTTTAAAGTTGCCAGCATCATGAGCGAGGCTGAAAGCTCGATGCAAGTTGAATCAATTAGCGGAAAACGTAGCAAAATCAAGGCGGCTAATGCGTTGCTGCGCTTTGAGGCGCCATTGTCTGGCTTTTTAGAAACCGCACAAGCTGAGGCAGATAAACTTGAGCTTGATTTCCTGTGGGAATGTTGCGGCGAGGCCGAGTTTAACTTTGAAGACTTTGCGCAGGAATATTACGGTAAAAAACCAACGCATTTAGAGGCGGCTGCTATTGCTGTTCGCCTGCACAGTGCGCCGGTTTATTTTAACCGCAAGGGTAAGGGCCGCTATAAGGCGGCGCCCGCAGATATTTTAAAAGCGGCATTAGCCGGGCTGGAAAAGAAGCGTTTGTTAGCAGAAAAAATGGCTGGTTATGTGGAGCAGCTAAAAGCGCTGACCATGCCAGAAGAGTTAATGCAAAAGCGCGATATGCTGCTGTACGAGCCAGATAAAAACGCATTTGAATTTAAAGTGTTAGATACGGCTGCCGGTGCCTTGCATTTGAGCCACCTTAAATTGTTGCATGCCTGCGGTGCGATTCCTTCCGTGCATGATTATCACTTGGGTGCTTTTTTACGCGAGTATTTTGCAAAAGGCGAGGCGTTTACCGATGAGCAATTATCGGCCTTGTCTGCGGGTATCAGCTTTGATTTACCTATGGCCGAAGCTGAGGCATTTAGTATCGACGATAGCACCACCACTGAGATTGATGATGCTTTCTCTATCCGCCAGCTTGACGATGGCCTAACGTGCGTAGGTATACATATTGCCGCGCCAGCATTGGGTATTGATGTAGATAGCCCTTTAGACCTTGCTGCGATGCACCGATTGTCCACGGTTTACATGCCTGGTCATAAAATCACCATGCTGCCGGAGTCGGCTATTCGTCCGTTTAGCTTAGATGAAGGGCAGATTAAGCCGGTACTGTCGATGTATCTGCATGTGAATCCTGACCTTACTATCGCACAGCGCCACAGTAAAGTGGAGTTGATTAAGGTGGCAGAAAACCTGCGGCATGACGCGTTGGAGCCATATTTTAACGAAACCACGCTGGCGGCAGATAGTGGCCACCCGTATTGGTCTAAGTTATTGTTCTTATTTAATTTGGCAGAATCTTTAGAAAAAGCACGCGGCAAATATGACCCAACAAAACCGCCGCAGGTAGATTACAACTTTTATGTGAATGACGGCAAAGTGAGCATCGTAGGGCGCCATCGTGGCTCGCCTATGGATAAACTAGTGGCCGAGTTGATGATTGAAGCCAATAGCCAATGGGGTGCGTTATTAGCCAGCCACCAAGTGCCGGGTTTATACCGTGCGCAAATGGGCGGCAAAGTTTACATGACCACTAAGGCCGAGCCGCACCAAGGCTTGGGTGTTGCACAATATTCATGGAGCACATCACCTTTACGCCGCGCAGTTGATCTTATAAACCAGCGACAAATTATCAGTGTGGTGCAAAATCAGCCACCGGTTTACCCGCAAAACAGTGATGCTCTCACCACACATATGCGTAACTTTGAGCTTACCTATAAAGCGTACAGCGAGTTTCAGATTCGTATGGAGCGCTATTGGTGCTTGCAGTATTTGATTCAAGAAGACATTCAAGAAGTACACGCCACGGTATGGCGCGAAAACTTGGTGCGCTTGGATAATCTACCGTATATGACCAAAGTCTACGGCCTGCCGGAGTTAAAAGTGGGTACGCGTGTGAGTTTGCAAGTGCAAGAAGTGGATACGCTGATGATGGAACTGCGGACTAAGTTCCTGCAAGTGTTAGAGAATGAAGCAGCCGTTACCGAAATACCTGCCGAGGATGAGGGAACTGAAGTGGAGGCAGCTTAAGTGTTTACTGCGGCAAAAAAAATGCTAAAAGGCTTTGCGCATGCAGCTTTGAGTGAAGCCGTCGATGTTAGTGAGCTGAATGGGGTGCGCGCACTGCATTTAGGTTCTGCTACCGTACAAAGTGCCATGCGGATTAGAGAGCCGTTTGAGCTGGAGCTCACTTATACGCGTGCTATTATGTGTTTTTTGTTGTTTCACAGTAACGTTAGGCACATGCTGACGATAGGACTGGGTGGCGGCTCAGTTGCTAAGTATGTTTATGCACACTGCCCGGAAATTAAGGGTACTGTCGTTGAAATTAACCCTAGAATCATCCAAGTGGCTAAAAATCAGTTCTTTGTGCCAGATAATGATGAAAAGTTTGAGGTAATCGAGGGTGACGGCTTAGTTTATTTAGCTGAGCACACAGAAGTAGCTGACGTTTTATTTATTGATGCTTTTGATAGCAACGGCATTCCCCCGAACTTTTGTAGCCAAGACTTTTTTGACCAATGCGCGCAAACCTTAAAAGATGATGGCGTATTTGTGATTAACCTCTGGGGTAGTGATAAAAAATTTGATGTGTATCTGACTAGAATCGAGCAAAGTTTTAATCAGCGTGTGCTGATATTGCGCACTGGCAAGCCTGGCAATATTGCCGTATTTGGCTTTAAGCAAGGCATTGCAGATTTAAGGCTAAATGGCCTGCGCGACCGCGCAAAGTTATTAGAAAAGACACACAAAATTGAATTTATGCAGTTTGTAGAAAAACTGGCAGACAATAACAATAGTAGTAATAACCGAATATTTATGAAAAGCGATCGTTAATTTATGGCACTTGATAAAAACAGCCCGCGTGACCAACGCAGCCCACGTGAACCGCAGGGTCAGCAAAATAGACCAGCGCAGCCAAACAGGCAAGCGCCTAATCGCTACTTTGCTACCTGTCCACGCGGTTTAGAGCAACTGCTGGCGGATGAGCTTAAGCAAGTTAGCGCAAAAGTGGTGAATGTGACTGATGGTGGTGTGAGCTTTGATGGTGATTGGTCAGTGTGCTATGCGGCTAACCTGCATTCGCGCATTGCCACCCGTATTTTGTGGCAAGTTGGGCGCGGTAAATACCTGAATGAGGAAGACTTGTTCAATGCCGCTTACAAAATGAACTGGCCGCAATGGTTTGATGTAAAACATGACTTTATGGTGAAAGTAACAGGCGTTAAGTGCCCATTAAAAAGCCTAGAGTTTGCAACGCTAAAAATTAAAGACGCGGTTTGCGATAAATTCAGGTTAGCAGTAGGTAGCCGTCCTTACATTGATACTAAAACACCAAGTGTACGTATCCATGCTTACCTAACTACAGATGAGTATCAATATTATGTTGATACCTCAGGCGCAGCTCTATACCAGCGCGGCAACCGCGGCGCGAGCATTGAAGCGCCATTGCGTGAAAACTTAGCCGCAGGCATTTTAAAACTCACAGGCTGGCAAGCAGGCCAACCATTGTTAGATCCAATGTGTGGCAGCGGTACCTTCCTGTTAGAAGCAGCCATGATGGCACTTGAAATGGCACCAGGTATTAAACGTGAATTTGGTTTTGAAAAACTTAAAACGTTTGAATCAGACACTTGGAAAAAGATTAAAAACCAAGCGTTAAGCAAAGTTAAAAAAGTCAGTTTCCAGAAAATATACGGCTCCGATATGGATTTGCGCGCAGTACGCGTGACCAAGCAAAACCTGGAAGCTGCCGGTTTGTTAGATGCGGTGCAAGTGTCGCATGTTGATATGTTAAACGTGATTCCACCAGCTGATCATGGGGTGTTAGTGGCTAACCCGCCATATGGCGTGCGTATTGGTGAAGATGAAGCGCTCACCTTGCTCTACCCAAAAATGGGCGAAACGCTTAAACACAAATTTGCGGGCTGGAACACTTACTTCCTCACCAATGATTTACGCATGCCCAAGCTAATGCGCCTTTCACCAAGTAAAAAAACGCCGCTATTTAATGGCCCATTAGAGTGCCGCTTATTCGAAATTAAAATGGTGGCAGGCTCTAACCGAAAAGATAAACCAGAGGCATAAGGAAACCACATGGCAGACTCATTAGATGCACTAAGAGCCCGCGTCAATGCATTTGTCACCGAGCGTGATTGGGCGCAGTTTCACTCACCTAAAAACCTCGCCATGGCCATGATAGTAGAGGCAGGCGAGGTGGTAGAGCATTTTCAGTGGATGACAGAAGATGAAAGCCGTAATTTAGACGCCGAGACTAAAGAGCAAGTTGGGCAAGAGCTTTCTGATACCTTGGTTTATTTGTTACGGATTGCCGAAGTTTGCGGTGTTGATTTAATTGAAGCCGCCAATAAAAAAATAGATTTGAACGCGCAAAAATATCCAGTAGAAAAATGCAAAGGCAGCAACGCTAAATACAGCGCGTATGAATAACCAGCCTATTGATTAGTACTATTGTTTTAGGGGCAAAAGATGAGTAATACAATTCAATCTCCAGTAACCCAGTTGCTTGAACAGCAAGGAGTTGCTTTTGACGTCATCGAAATTCCTTTAAGTGAAGATAAAAAGCCAATACGCAGCTTAGAAGAACTGCTCAGTAGCAAAGGGTTAAATCCTAATGCTGTCTTGCGCAGCGTTGTGTTCAGGGGTGAGTCTGGTCAGTTTGTATTGCTGGCCGTAGCTGGTGGCGGCCGTGCTGATTGGGGCGTACTACGCAAACACCTAAATGAGCGTAAATTGCGTATGGCAGAGTATGACGAAGTGCCAGAAGCCACAGGCTATGTGGTTGGCGCGGTGCCGCCAATTGCGCTGCCAGAAACGGTACGTGTCCTAGTAGATAAAAGCGTGCGCAATTATGAGACTGTGGTCATCGGGAGTGGAGTGTTGGGCTATGCGCTAGCACTTAACACTGAGGCTTTATTGACCTTATTTGCAGGTGCAGATGAAGGCGAGTTTGTTAAGGTTGAAGCTTAGGGCTAGCTGGCGCCATGAGATGTTTCACTAGATGAGCTAGCCTGTAACTTTTGCTTAGCTTCTTCAGCATAGGCCTGCTTTTCAAAGCAGTTGTTCCAGTAACCATTACGCCCATGACACACTTCCCACAGGCTAGACAAAGCATAGGCCGGCAAAAATAATACTCCCCATCGCTCGTATTGCCTAACATGTACATGCTCATGCGCTCGCAGTGCGCTAAGCTCGTTGTGGCATGTACCTAAAATAACATGACCAACTGTTATCGCGCCAAAGCAGAATGGACGGGGGCGTGATGCAAAGAAATTGCCCACCCAGCCGCCATGAAATTCAGCTACTCCATCCATAAAGTGCACTCTGCCACCAAAAACAATCATTACCAGCCCAAGCAATATACCCAGCAATGTGTTGGGTGCAGCCCAGGCATATGCAATTAGCTTGGAAAGTGTTCTGAGATATGTGCTCATAAAGGCTAATGTTTGCATTGATGGCGTCATTAGTCGCCCACTTGACGGAGTAAATTAACGAATAATTGCCATGATTAAAGAAAGCACAAAAAATCCCCATCCCAAATATCTAAAAACATTGGCAAATAACTTGTAGTTTGTTTCGTTGTTCCGTCTATCGTAGTGATCAACGACAACTGACAGCATAACTAAACAGGCGCAAATAAATGCTGCATACATTATCCACGCGGGAACGTCATGGAGATGGACGCCTTTAGATCGCTTACCAGGGATGTATAAGTCATTAACCCAGACACCATATGCGCCATAAGCTGCCAGTAAAATCGAAAAAGCAATATTTTGCATTCTTTCATTAGCTGGAATGTGGTTAGGGGTGTAGTCGATATCTTTATGCATAACGTCAATTGAGTATTCGTGAAAAGTGCTCAATAAAAAAGCCCAGCAAATTAATCTGCTGGGCTTTTGTTATTCAAACGTACAACTTATAAAACAGCTAAAGCTGCTTCGTAGTTAGGCTCGTCTGCAATTTCAGCTACTAGTTCGCTGTGTAATACTTTGTTGTGTTCATCTAGCACTACAACTGCTCGTGCTGTTAAGCCAGCTAGGCTGCTGTCTGTAATGAATACACCGTAATCTGTTGCAAATTTAGCTGTATTGCGGAATGTAGATAATGTCACTACATTTTCAATGCCTTCTGCGCCACAAAAGCGGCTTTGTGCGAAAGGTAAGTCTGCAGAAATACATAACACTACGGTGTTAGCAACGCTGCTCGCTTTTTGGTTAAATGTACGTACAGAAGTTGCGCAAGTCGGTGTGTCGATGCTTGGGAAAATGTTTAATACTTTGCGTTTGCCAGAGAATGCATCGAGTGATTGTGTCACGCGTTTTGCATCGGCTAGTTCAAAGTTTGGTGCTGTTTGGCCTACTTGTGGCAGGTTACCGCCTACGTTAACTGGGCCGCCTTTGAGGGTCACTGTTGCCATGCTTAATTCTCCTTTGTTATAAAGTGGCTAACTTTATCGTTTATAGTTAAAGCAATCAACCATAAGTGCATTGTGGGTTAGTAGTATACTGCCCATTTACACACCTGATTCATTGATTGTATGGGTTTACTTATGCCAGTAGATCTTCGCTCAAGTAACCAATCGTCATTGTTTGGTTATGCAATACGCTATCGTTAGTGTCCGGTCTTGGTGCAAATTCACCGTATGAATAAAAGCCAGTGATAGCTGTTTGATTACCTAAAATTTGCTGCACTAATTTAACTTCGTCAGCTACTAGGTCTGCCATGACACCTTTACGGCCAACACAGCTTACACAGATGGCTAAGCCGGTTTGGTTTACATTGGCATGGCTAGATACTAAATGCGCAGCATCGCCAGCGCCTTCTACTAAGCGGTCATGCGTAGATTGGCATAAACGCACGGTTTCACCTTCATCTACGTTACCGGCAAAGGTCAGGCTGTTGGTTTTAGGGTCAATGGCGAGCAAGGTACGAATCTTCTCAATATCGCGCTTGCCTTCTTCAATTACCGCAAATGGGAATTTTAAGCCGCTGCCTGGCAGCCCTTTAGCTGAGTGTGCGCCTATATACATATTGTAAAGCGGCAGCGCCGGTTTGCCATCAAGTTCCAGCACCACGTTCTTTTCAGACTTAGTCACTTTGCGTGGTGGGCCGTAAGGTTTCCAACCTCGGCCAACGCCAGTGGCCGCAATTAAACTGTTGCCATATAGGCCCACGGCAATCACCAGGCCATCAGACGCGGTGTCGTTAAATAGCTGTACGGTTTTGGTAAAATTAAAGCCATCGCCCGCCATGCCGCCCATAATTGGCGTTTCACCGAGTTCACTTTTAAAGCCTTCTAGTAACTCTGAGCCATTCACATTTAAACCATCAGAGTACACAAGCACGGCTTTTAAGCTGTCTGATTTTAATTGTTTTGCTAGCGTGACTGCGGTTTCAAATGAGTTTTGCATGCCGGTCATTTTGGTGTGGGTGACGCGCTGTACTGCCTTTTCCCATAAAATCGCGGTGATTTGCAAGCTATCATCATAAACGCCAGTAGCGGTTATTTCGCCAGAGGTAGAGCAGCCAATGATTTGTGCTGTCGGGTAACGTGCTTTTAATGTGCTTTGAAGTTTTGCTTCACTAAAGCGCTTTACTGATCCAAATACCAATACCAAGTTAGCGGATGGTAGAGGTGAAGTGGCAGCTAAATCTTTGAGCGACATTTTAGCTGTTAATGATTCTTGTCTAATTATCATGCTTATCCCTTGATGACCTGCATTGACCTTTAAAAATATTTATTACTGCGTCAAGTTTTTATTGTATTCTGACAATTGTAATGAATTGTAATAAATTGTAACTTTGTTGATTATAGATTACCCTTTAGAGTGATTGAAATAAATATTATTATTTTTTTGATTAATGTAAATAATGGTATTGCTTATTAAGACAGACTGTATATAAAATGAAATATAACAAGTGCAGAATTGATACTATAGTAGCGATGCATACAAAATAAGGAGCTTACTGGTGAGCCAGGAAAAGCCGTTTCAAGAAAAGTTGACATTAGATCAGCTCTCAACAATCAAAGTCATGGTGATAGATGATAGCAATACGATTCGTCGTAGTGCGGAGATATTTCTCAAGGCATCTGGCTGCGAAGTGATACTCGCAGAAGATGGTTTTGATGCATTGGCTAAAATATCTAACGAGCATCCCGATTTGATTTTTGTTGATATTATGATGCCCAGGCTTGATGGGTATCAGACTTGTTCTCTCATTAAAAGAAACGCCCGTTACAAGGCCACGCCTGTCATTATGCTATCTAGCAAAGATGGCTTGTTTGACCGGGCACGCGGTCGCATGGTCGGATCAGACCAATACCTTACCAAACCCTTTACCCAAGAAACACTGATAGAAGCAGTACAAATCTATGCTGCAAAGGCTAAAAGTAATCAAAAAGAGGTGGATTGAATATGGCAATACAAACTATTTTAGTCGTTGATGATTCTGCAACAGACCGTTTTTTTCTAACCGAAATGTTAGAAACAGCAGGCTACCGTGTCGTAGGGGCTGAAAGCGGCGAAGAGTGCTTAACTAAAGTGGGTGCTAATCCGCCCGATCTTGTGTTGTGTGATGTAGTGATGCCTGGCTTAACCGGTTTTCAGGTGACGCGCACGCTGACAAAAAACCCTGCAACTGCACATATTCCCGTTGTGTTGTGTACGGGTAAATCGCAGGCAACTGATTTGGCTTGGGCATTAAAAATGGGTGCTAAAGCCTGTGTTACTAAGCCTGTGGTAGAGGCGGACTTGCTGGCTATTATTAAAACGATAGAGTAATCAACTTTAAGTGGATGAGTTTAAGTTGTTAGTCATGTGTTTTCTTTATATTTTTAATGGTACTGATTAGGATTAATAATTAATCGTGGCACAAACTTCTAATTTACGTGAGTTTCAAGAGGCGATTCTTTCTAAACTGAAAGATGCTGCTAACCAAGTTGGAGGGGAGTCATCGTCCCGTTTAGGCGTTACTGTTGGCAATAAAAGATTTTTAATCAACTTGCAGGACGTGAAAGAAGTGTTGCCAGTGCCTCCAATGCAGTTGGTGCCATTTACACAGCCATGGTTTTTGGGCGTTGCTAACGTCCGTGGTAATTTATATAGCATTTCAGATTTAGCGCAGTTTATGGGGATGCCACCAACGTCTAAATCTATTAATAATCGCATTTTGTTGCTCAGTACAGAATCCACCGCGCAAGTAGCGTTACTGGTAGATAGTTTGATTGGTCTACGTAGCATTCAAGGTATGCAGCTTCAGCCTGCAGAAGGTGAGGCTGATTTTTTTAGCATGAACGTGTATAAAGATGCTGAGAGTGGAGATTGGCTGGAGCTTGATGTTGAGGCGCTGGTTCAAAATAAAAACTTTGTACAGCCAATATAATTGGTTAAGCATGAGTAAAGTATTAGGTATTGATATCTTAGTGGTTGAATAGTGGTTAAGTAAGCAAATAAATTTAGAAATCGGGGTTAACAATGGCATTAAATCTTGCAGCTATAAAAGGCCTGCCACCACAAATAGGCTCGTTGATGGGTGGGTTCTTGACGAACGTTAAGGAGAAAATTTCTAACTCGACCATCGCCAAAAAAACTAACTCTGATAGTGGTAGCATGAGTGCTGGTTACCGCCAGCTTTTCTTACAGATTGTTGCGTTTATTTTGTTTGCCTTACTGAGCTTTTGGGTAATTAATCAGGTGCGTGTGAATGGCCCTATTTATAATATTCTAGATACTTATGACCGACTAACGGCAGATACTAATCCGCCGCCAATGTTCCCGTTAGATGCTTTTGCGTCATACAACGAGGCATATGTTGCTTCTACCAGTTTTAATAACCAGAAACGTGACAATGCCTTAGCAAATGCGGCTAAAAGTGAAGCCATGTTCAAGGAGCGTTCTGAATACTGGCGTAAGAATTTAAGTAATAAAAAATTGGCTGCACCTTTGGAAGAGGTGATTAGTGCTGGTGCTAACTTTTTTGAGGTGGCAAATAAACGCTATGTTCCGGCACTACCATTAGGAACCGTAGCAGCTTCTGCGCCATTGCTAGAGCTAACAGCTGCTTTTGAAGCTTCTAAGCAGGCAGGTAATACGTTTACCCAGATGATTGCTAAAGAAAATAAATCATTGATTGAGTCGCAAACCAGTTTTATTCGATTGGTATTGGTTGGTTTGTTGTTACTAGGTTTAGTGTTGCTTGGCTTGATGTATTTTTACGGTAAGAAGCAGGCAGTGCAATCGATTACTTTAACCAGCCAGCTTGCAAAAGAAGGCCAAGAAAACCAAGAAGCGGTGCTGCAACTACTAGACGAGATGGGTGACTTGGCGGATGGCGACTTAACGGTAAAAGCGGAAGTACGCGATAATATTGCAGGGGCGATTGCTGACTCTATTAACTATACGATTGATAGTTTGCGAGACCTTGTAGTTGAGATTAACCGTGCAACTGAGCAGGTGACTTCTGCGACCTCTGTGGCGCAAGGTACTTCTGAGCAGTTGCTAACTGCCGCTGAAACACAAGCGGCACAGATTACACAAACTACACAAGCGGTTAACGACATGACCCGCTCTATTTTGCAAGTGTCTAGCAATGCGGAGCAGGCTTCTCAGGTGGCGCAGCGCTCACTAGAGGCGGCGATTCAAGGTTCACAAGCGGTACAGAACACTATTTCAGGGATGAATGAGATTCGTACCCAGATTCAGGAAACCTCTAAACGCATTAAACGCTTGGGCGAAAGCTCGCAAGAGATTAGTGAGATCGTTGAGCTGATTTCTGACATTACCGAACAAACTAACATTCTGGCGTTGAACGCGGCAATTCAAGCGGCTTCAGCTGGTGAGGCAGGACGAGGCTTTACCGTGGTTGCAGAGGAGGTTCAGCGACTTGCGGAACGTTCATCTGAGGCGACTAAACAAATTAGTGCGATTGTGAAGACGATTCAGACCGATACCCACGGTGCGGTGGCCGCGATGGAAAAATCAACCGAGGGTGTAGTTGAGGGTGCACGCGTTGCGGATGCTGCAGGACAAGCACTGAATGAGATTGAGTCTGTTACCACTAATCTTGCGCGATTGATTCAATCGATTTCTACCGCGACCAATGCACAAACAGAGTCAGCCACCACCGTGGCAAATAACATGCAGATGATTCAAGAGATTACAACACAGACCACAGAAGGTACAAAACTGACTGCTGAGTCTGTAGGTCAGCTCACATCGTTGGCGGAAGAGTTACGTGATTCAGTAGCTGGTTTTAAACTTTAAGACATGGAATATTTTGCGTAGAAGTTTAATTTTTAGCATAAGACACATAAAACGCCATGAAAAACTACACACCGAAAATGGAAGTAAATAATGCCTGAAGCATTTGATACTGGCCCATTGTCTTGGGTTAAAGATGAGATTGATCAGTCACTGAAAAAGGTGCTGGAAAGCTTTAGTGAGGTCAATCAAAACCCTAGTGAGTTCGCGAACTTGAGGTTTACCATTGCGCATCTGTATCAGGTGAGCGGTGCGCTTGATATGGTTGGCTTAGAAGGCTGCAAACGTTATTGCCACGAGCTAGAAAAACTAGCCGATAGTTTGGCAAAGCAGCAAACCGCTGTGAGCCCAGAGGTAATGGAGCATTTGATTGGCGCTGTAGAGGCGTTGTCTAAATATCTGCAAGATTTGCTAAATGGCCAGCCAGACCAACCCACTAAGCTCTATAAAACCTTAAAGCCTATCGTTGAAGCGCAAGGCGAGACCTTGGATGAGAGTGAGTTATTCTTTCCTGATGTAGATAATAGCGCACCTAAAGATTTACCTAGCAACCCGATTGAAGAGTCTTCAATCCCGATTTTTGTCTCAGAACAAAGAGCTGCTTTTCAAAAGTCTTTACTAGATTGGTTGCGCACTAAGGATGCGGTGGCACTGGATGGTATGCGCGTTGCGGTTGCTAAAGTTCAGCAGGTGCAATCTAAAAGTGCACCAAGAACACTGTGGTGGACTGCCTCCGCCTTTACTGATGCGCTGGCTCAAGAAAAAGTAGCAGATAACCCTGGTGCAAAAAAACTGTGTAGCAAGCTAGATCGTCAATTACGTAATGTAGCGATGGGGGACGGCAAAGTCCCATCTCGTTTGTTGCGAGATTTACTTTATTACGTTGCGATTAGCGACAGAAGCACAGACACTATTTCAGCAGTTAAAAATACATTTGAGTTAGATGCGGCTTTACCGTCAGAAACACAAGCAGTGGAGGCTACGAGCTCTAATGCGGCAGAGCAGGCGGCATTAGCGCAGTTGATTGCAGATATCCCAACGCTTAAAGATTTATGGTCGAGCATTAGTGTTAATGATGAGCTAGCTAGCGCGCTTGATTTGGCTACATTGGTCAATAAATTTGAACATATTCTGAATACCGTCCAGCAAGGCCTCAATCATGAGGGTGTCGTTAATTTATTTAAGGTTACGTATCAAACTGCAGAAGGCTTGCAGCATGATGATGCTAAATTAAATGATGTTGCATTTATCGAAGTTGCTGCTTCGTTGAATTTGCTGGAGTCTAGTTGCGATTATTACCAGCAGTTAGATGCAGAAGCTAATCAGAAAATTAATACACAAATCTCACGCCTGCATGCTGTCATGCGTGGCGAGACATTGGCGCCAGCTGTGGATGCATTTGCGCAGGCTCAGCATGATGCCACCTTGGTGGAAGCTGTTGCCAAACAAGTGTTGGCAGCTCTGGCGATTGTTGAAAAAGCATTAGATAGTTTCTTCAGAAACCCAGAAAACACTGCTGAGTTAGAAGAGGCCAGCAAGCCATTACAACAAATTGCCGCAGCATTTGATATGTTAGAAATGCCTGTGCCAAAATCAATTGCACAATTGAGCGTCAATTTTGTTGAGCACTTTAGAGAGCACGATAGCACAGGTCACTTATCAGTATTTGAACTGATTGCTGAAAACCTAAGTATGTTAGGTTTGTATGCGGAAGAGTTGCCAAATGTACATAGCGAGGCTGAACGTGCGTTGGCAGATGCATTGTTACGTTTAGAACAGGCAGCGGATACACTGGGGCTTACTTCGACTGGGCTTGTTTCACCAGATCTAGCCCTAACAGAGCTTAGCTCAACTGAGGATGTGTTAGCAGTCGATCTGTCAGCTATCGACTTGAATTTAAGCGATGATGCTGAGGCTGAATCAGCTCAAGCTGAAACGCTGCCAGCTAGCGCGGTGGTAAATGTTGCAGATGAGGTGTTGGATCAGGCATTTGATGCTGAGCTGCTGGATATTTTCTTGGCAGAGGCTGAAGAAGTGCTTGCTGCATTAGCGCAAAACTTACAGGCATTACGCGTTAATGCAACAGATAGCGAGGCCTTTGTTGAGGTGCGCCGTTCTTACCATACGCTCAAAGGTAGCGGGCGCACGGTTGGCCTGTTAGGCATGGGCGAAGTGGCTTGGGCTGTGGAGCATTTGCTTAATGTGGTGCTAGAGCGCAAAACCTTTCCAACGCCGGCTATTTTGGCTTTTGTAGAGAAAGTCAGTGCCGCATTTGCAAATTGGGTAGCGGAATTGCAGCAGGCGCAAAAAGTTGCCCTCAATCCAGTGCCATTTCAGCAACAAGCTGCAGCATTAATCAATGAGCTTGAGCAGGATGCTGCAACGGCGAAACCTGCCGTACAAAAAGAAGAAGTGCTGATAGGTGGTACTCGCAAGTTAAGTAAAGCATTCTTCAATATATTCCTAGGTGAGGCGCAGCAGCATTTAGAGGCATTGCTTGATGCACAGGCGGCTCTGGTGGAGAACTCTACCGATTTACCTACACCGGAAAGTTGTCGTGCTGCACATACTTTGGGCAGTAATGCGCTTACCGCCGGATTTAAAGCGATTGGTGACTTGGCTCGTGCTTTAGAGCATTGGTTGGATGAGCATCATAGTACCTGGACTGCGCAGCACATTGCGCTGTATGGCAATGTGGTTAAAGCGCTGAAAGATGGTTTGGAAAAAGCTAAAGCACTTAAAAATCCAAGATCATCACGTGCATTAATTTTAGCGCTGAGTGAATCTACCGCGGCAATGCAGGCATCTGCTGCGCAAGAAGCGGAAGCTGCCGTACTCGAAATTGAACGTGCAGAGAAGTCTAAGAAAAAATCCAAGTCAAAAGCTAATGCAACAGAAGCGCTGGTGGAAGCTGCACAAGAGGATGAGCTTGCCCAAGTTGAGCTTGCAGCAGCTAACCTTGCTCTAGTAGAGCTTCTCCAAGATGATGTTGTGCAGGCTGAGCCTGTGGCTGAGTTGCCAGTGGAACCGAGCGCATTGCTGGCAGCAGAGCAAGCGTTGCAGCGAAAAGATGCCATCGTCAACGATGAACTGTTGGCTTTGTTTGTGGAAGAAGCGCGTGAGCTTATTCCACAAATTGGTAAGGATTTAAGAGGTTGGCGCATTAATCCTAAAGAGGCTGAATATCCAGACTCCCTTCAGCGTGCATTACACACGCTGAAGGGTAGTGCGCGTATGGCCGGGCAGGCTGCGATTGGCGACAGCGTGCATGGGATGGAAGATCACGTGATTCGCGCGTTAAGGCATCAAGTAACCGTCGATGATTTTGATGCGATGTTTGTCGAGTTTGACCGTATCGGTTACATGTTAGAGGACGTGGTAGGTGATATGAGTAGCGCCGTAGTGAGCGATACTCCAGCACAAGCCAAAGTAAAAGCGGCTACCCCAAAATCAACCAGACAGAGTGAACGTAAAACCCAGTTCTTGCGTATGCGTGCCGATGTGCTAGATAGATTGATTAATGAGGCAGGTGAAGTTTCTATCATGCGTTCTCGTATGGACAGAGAAATGCAGAACTTCAAACAGTCTTCTACTGATTTGACGGATAGTATTAGCCGGTTGCGTACTTATCTGCGTGAGTTGGAAATTGAGGCAGAAACACAGCTGCAATCTCGTATGAGCTTGCTGCAAGAAGCTAATGAAACGTTTGACCCGCTAGAGTTTGACCGATTTACCCGCTTGCAAGAGCTGACCCGTATGATGGCCGAGAGCGTAAACGACGTGGCCACTATTCAACATGGTTTGTTACTGAACCTTGATCAGACCGATGCGGCATTGCAGCAGCAAAACCGCATGAACCGTGAGTTGCAGCAAGGCTTGATGACTGTGCGTATGTTGCCGTTCTCGACCATATCTGAGCGTTTGCAACGTATCGTACGCCAAACTGCCAGAGAGTTGAATAAGCGCGTAGAAATGACCATTGAAGGCGAAAGCATAGAGCTGGATCGTGGTGTGCTGGATAAAATGGGTGCGCCGTTAGAGCATTTGCTGCGTAATGCAGTTGCACACGGGCTTGAGTCTGCCAGTGAGCGCGTGAAGTTAGGTAAATCTGAAGTTGGCCATATCAAGCTAAAAGTTAGCTTAGAAAATGACGAAATTACATTGGTGATTACCGATGATGGTGCAGGTGTTAATTTAGCTAAAGTCAAACAGAAAGCTGTTGAGAAAGGTTTGTTTTGCGCAGATCAAGAAGTTTCCGACCAGGCGCTAATGACGATTATTTTTGAACCAGGGTTCTCAACTGCGGATACCGTTTCTCAAATTGCAGGGCGCGGTGTAGGCTTGGATGCAGTGCGTAGCGATATTGCCGCGCTGGGCGGTCGTATTGATGTAAGTAATGCATCCGGTTTAGGCGCAATGTTTAACATTTACTTGCCAGTGACGCTATCTGTTGCGCAAGTGGTGCTTGCACGTGTTGGTACGCAAACTTATGCAATTCCATCTGTGATGGTGGAACAGGTGCAAAAGCTTAAATCATTAGATTTAAGTGATGCCTATAACGCAAACAAAATCAGCTGGGCTGGTCGGGAGTATCCATTACATTTCTTGTCCAAACTAGTTGGTGATGTTGACCATATGGCGCAGGCACATACTTACACGCCTGTGGTCTTGCTACGCAGCGGTGCCTATCGTACGGCGCTGCATGTAGATGAGTTGATCGGTAACCAAGAGGTGGTGATGAAGCCTATGGGTACCCAGCTGTCGCATGTGCCGGGCATGATTGGTGCCACGGTGATGGGTGATGGTGCGATTATTTTGGTAATTAATCCTGTATTGCTCGCCAATAGAGAAGAGCTATCAAGTGGCACAATCAAGGTCACTAATGTGGCACCTGTGGTAGAGAAACTGAAGAAAGTTGCTTTGGTTGTGGATGACTCCCTCACGATGCGTAAAGTGCTGTCACGCGTATTAGAGCGAGATGGCTTTGAGGTGCTGACAGCCAACGATGGTATGGACGCGATTCAGAAGTTACAGCTAATATCGCCAGCGATTATTCTGACCGATATCGAAATGCCACGCATGGATGGCTTTGAGTTCTCACGTTACGTGCGGGATAACGTACAAACCTCGCATACGCCATTAATTATTATTAGCTCACGTACCGCAGAGAAGCATCGTAATGTGGCCACAGAAATTGGCGTAAATGCTTTCTTGGGTAAACCAGTGCAAGATGAGGTGCTGATCGAGCAAGTGCATGCCTTACTTAATCATTAATAGGATGTGCGCTTAAGCGCAAGTGCTGGCATGGGGCAAGGTTGTTGCGCTATGCTGTCGCCGCGCTTGTGTTGATTGTCCACCATTAAAAAGTATGATTTAGCAAGCTTTAAATCATGGGAAATATGATGCATTAAGTAATATATTTGTAGTGTTTAACATCTACATTGCCTACAACGATACTCGTCAATAAGGTAAAATTACCTTATGCTACAAACGACACCAACCCCCTCAGTTTCTCCTAGTTTTGTCCATTTGCGCTGCCATAGCGAGTATTCCATTGTGGATGGTATCGTGCGCATAGACGACTACGTCAAGCAGGCGGTGAGTGACCAAATGCCAGCACTGGCATTGACTGATTTGAGCAACTTATTCGGTGCAATCAAATTCTACAAGACCGCACGTGGTAAGGGTGTTAAGCCTATTGTCGGCTGTGATATCTGGCTAGAAAATACCGATAACCGAGAGCAACCTTCGCGTTTGCTATTATTGTGCCAGTCTCATGCCGGATACTTAACGTTATGTCATTTATTAAGTCGTGCATATCTAACCAATCAATACCGTGGCCGAGCTGAATTTAAGCGAGCTTGGTTCTCTGAAGTGGGTACTGAAGGTTTATTGCTGCTGTCTGGCGGACTTGCTGGTGATGTAGGACATGCCTGTACGCAGGGCAATTTAGTATTGGCTAAAAAGCTAGCAAATGAATGGCATCAGTTATTTCCTGAACGCTTTTATTTAGAAGTGCAGCGCATCGCTACCGATGCAAGCAAAGCAGGTGAAGAGCAGTATATCCAGCATGCTCGCCGTATTGCGCATGAGTTAAGTCTGCCTATTGTTGCTACGCACCCTATACAGTTCACCACGCCAGATGATTATCGCGCGCATGAAGCAAGAACTTGTATTGCAGAGGGCTATGTCCTTGCAGATAAAAGGCGCCCGCAGAACTTTACCACTGAGCAATATTTTAAAACGCAGGCAGATATTGCCGTGCTATTTGCCGATATGCCAGAAGCGCTTACCAATAGTGTGGAAATCGCGAAGCGTTGCAATTTAAACCTCACGCTGGGTAAAAACTATTTACCGCAGTTTCCTACCCCTAATAATGAAAGCCTGAATGATTATTTAATCTCAGAGGCACGCTTAGGTTTGGCTAAACGCTTGGAGGTGTTGTTCCCAGACGAGCAGGTGCGTAGCAGTAAACAAGATACGTATGCCGCACGCTTAGATTTTGAAACCAACGTGATTAATCAGATGGGCTTTGCCGGCTACTTCCTGATCGTGGCCGACTTTATTAACTGGGCTAAAAATAATGGCGTACCAGTAGGCCCTGGGCGGGGTTCTGGTGCAGGTTCTGTGGTTGCATATAGTTTGGGCATTACTGACCTAGATCCATTGGAATATAACTTACTGTTCGAGCGCTTCTTGAACCCAGATCGTGTTTCCATGCCTGACTTCGACATTGACTTCTGTCAGGAAGGGCGCGATCGGGTCATTGATTATGTGAAGCAAAAATACGGGATTGATGCTGTTTCACAGATTGCCACCTTCGGTACCATGGCGGCAAAGGCCGTGATTCGAGACGTTGGCCGTGTGCTGGATTTGCCATTTAACTTTGTGGATAGCATTGCAAAACTTATTCCGCTAGAGCTGGGTATTACCTTATCTGATGCACTGGAAAAAGAACCGCAACTGGCCGAGCGTCGTGCAAATGAAGAGGAAGTAAATGAGCTACTAGAGCTTGCACTGCGCTTAGAGGGTTTGGTGCGGAATATCGGTATGCATGCGGGCGGTGTGTTGATTTCTCCTAGCAAGATTGCTGACTTTTCACCCGTATACTGCCAGCCAGACGGTGCGAGCTTGGTAAGTCAGTACGACAAGGATGATGTTGAAGCAGTAGGGTTGGTGAAGTTCGACTTTTTGGGCTTACGTACGCTAACGATTTTAGACATGGCGCTGGAAAACGCGAACAAGCAACGTGCCGAGCGTGAGTTAGCGCCACTATCGTTTGAAACACTGCCGATTGATGACAAGCCCACCTTTCAGCTATTAAAAACGGCCAATACCACCGCTGTGTTCCAGCTAGAGTCGCGTGGTATGAAGGATATGCTTAAACAGGCGATGCCGGATTGCTTTGAGGATATTATTGCTTTGGTGGCATTGTACCGCCCAGGCCCAATGGATTTGATTCCAGATTATTGCCGCCGTAAGCATGGTAAGCAGCGCGTAGAGTACCCACATCCGCTTACTGAGCCAATTTTAAAAGAAACCTACGGGATTGCGGTTTACCAAGAGCAGGTGATGCAGATTGCGCAGGTGGTAGCTGGCTATAGCCTAGGCGGTGCTGACTTGCTACGTCGCGCGATGGGTAAAAAGAAAAAAGAAGAGATGGATGCCCAGCGTAAAATATTTACCGAGGGTGCGACTAAAAACAACATGACTGAGCAGCAAGCCAGTGATTTGTTTGACTTGCTGGAAAAGTTTGCTGGCTATGGTTTTAATAAGTCTCATGCTGCAGCTTATGCGCTGGTTGCTTATCATACTGCGTATCTTAAAACGCATTACCCAGCGGCGTTCTTGGCGGCCACCATGTCTGCTGATATGAATAACACAGACAGTGTACATATCTTTTATGATGATTGTGCACCGAATCAGGTTGAGGTGTTACCACCTGACGTAAATGAAAGTGAGTTCAAATTTAAACCCGTGAGTAAAAACCAAATCTTGTATGGTTTGGGCGCAATTAAAGGTACAGGTTCAGCCGCGATTGATGTGATTTTGCAAGCACGCACCAAAGATGGCCCATTTACTGGCTTATTTGATTTTTGTAGTCGTTTAGATTTGCGTAAAGTGAATAGACGCGTCATTGAATCGCTGATTCGCGCCGGCGCGTTTGATAAGCTTGAGCCTAATCGCCATGCTTTATTGGCAGGGGTCGCCTTGGCGATTAGTGCCGCTGAGCAAACTAATGCTAACAGCAATCAAAATAGTTTGTTTGGTGAGGCGTCTGACCAATCTGTGCATGTGCTGCCTAGTGTTACGCCTTGGCCGGAACAGCAGCGCCTGCAAGAAGAAAAAATCGCATTGGGCTTTTATTTTAGCGGCCATCCATATTGGTCATACCAAAAGGATCTAAGTCAGTTTATTAGTACCACGTTGGCTAACTTAGCGCCTAAAGAGCAACCGCAGCTACTGGCTGGCATTGTTTCTGGTGTGCGTAACCGGATGACTGCGCGCGGAAAAATGGCGATTGTTGGTTTGGATGATGGCACAACCAGAATTGAAGTAGTGGTTGGCAATGATTTGCTAAATCAATCTCAGCAACTGCTGAAAGATGACCAATTGGTGATTGTAGAAGGGCGCGTGAGTCACGATGAGTTCTCTGGCGGGGTGCGTGTCAATGCACGCAAACTATATGACCTTTCCGCATTAAGAAATAACCGCGCTAGCTTTTTGAAAATCATGTGTAATGGCCAGTCCGACGCGCTTAAATTAAAAACATTATTAAAACCTTATTGCGTCAGTGCATCAGATGAGGCACGTGGATGCCCGATTAAAATTGAGTATCATAATCAAACCAGCAAAGTTGAGCTGATGCTGGGGAATGATTGGCGCGTGGATTTGCATGATGAGCTGATTGCGAGTTTAAGCGAATGGTTGAGTAAGAATAATGTAAAAATCCTATATAATTAGCGCATTGTGGATATAGCTATATAAGTGGTCACGCCGCTAATAATGACGGATTTATGCAAACTGAATGCTTCTTTAATGGGCTTGCGGTTAGCGCAAACCTGCACCTGATAGCAAATTAGGCATTATAGAATCAGATTATTTGAGACAAAACATAACGATATGAAAATTACTTATTTAGATTTTGAACAGCCAATCGCTCAATTAGAAGCGAAAATTGAGAGCCTGCGTTCATCACATGATGACCACGATAATTTGGATATCTCAAAAGAATTGACAGCATTAGAGAAAAAGAACAAAAAACTGTCTGAAGATATTTATGGCAATTTAACTGCTTGGCAGATATCTCAAGTGGCACGTCATCCACAGCGCCCATATACATTAGATTATATTCAGGCGTTATTTACAGACTTTGAAGAGCTGCACGGCGACCGTGCATATGCAGACGACCCGGCAATTGTAGGTGGTATCGCTAGGTTTGAAGGCCAGCCAGTGATGGTGATTGGCCATCAAAAAGGCCGTGATATCAAAGAGCGCCAGTATCGTAATTTCGGTATGCCACGCCCTGAAGGCTACCGCAAAGCTTTGCGTTTATTCCGTCTGGCTGAAAAATTTAATATACCAATTATTACGCTGATTGATACCCCGGGTGCATATCCTGGCATTGGCGCAGAAGAGCGTGGTCAATCTGAAGCAATTGCACGTAATTTATATGTGATGGCTGAGCTTAAAACACCTATTATCGGGGTGATTATCGGTGAGGGCGGCTCTGGTGGTGCATTAGCATTAGGCGTTGTAGATCAGTTGTTGATGTTGCAATACGGCACATATTCAGTGATTTCACCAGAAGGCTGCGCTTCTATTTTATATAAGAGTGCAGATAAAGCCTCTGTGGCGGCTGAGGCTTTAGGCATCACGGCAGATAAACTCAAAACACTAGGCTTAATTGATAAGATTGTTCCAGAGCCTATGGGCGGCGCACACCGTGCACCAGAAGAGATGATGGCCTCATTAAAAGTGGCGTTAAAAGAAGAGTTAACTCGCTTTAAAGCTAAATCAATTAAAACATTATTAGTGAGCCGTTATGAGCGCTTAATGAGCTATGGCAAGTTCAAAGAAGTTGCTGAAAAGTAACGCTTCTGTCAAAAGGGCTGGTAAGCAAGCTTTAGCAAACCAGCCTGTTTCTGCTGAACTTCACCCAGTCTTATCTGAACTACGTTCTTTTTTAAGCCAACACTTATTTTTAAGTAATCGCTTAGACTCTGCTACACAGCCATCAACCCAACGATTGGCTCAAACACCCAAACTTTTGCTCGCATTAAGTGGCGGCTTAGATTCCTCTGTACTGCTACATTTATTAGCTACGCTCAAACCGCTACTCGGCTTTGAGTTGTATGCTTTACACGTGCATCATGGTTTAAGCCCTAATGCCGATGCTTGGGCTACCTTATGTGAGCAACAGTGCCAATTGTTTCATGTACCTGTCACGATTAACCACGTTAGTGTAGATACAACCAGCAAATTAGGCATTGAGGCAGCAGCGCGTTTATTGCGCTATCAAGCGTTGTTTGATGCGCGGCGTGTAATCCAAGCAGACTTTGTTGTTACCGCGCATCATCAGGATGATCAGGCGGAAACTTTGCTCTTGCAACTATTAAGAGGCGCTGGAGTAAAGGGTCTTAGCAGTATGGCTGCCGTGGACCAGACACGTAACCTGATGCGGCCGTTGCTAGGTGTGTCTAGGCAGTCACTTTATGATTATGCGATGCAGCATGGGCTTGCATGGTGTGATGACGAGAGTAATGACAATACTAGATATGAGCGTAACTTTATACGTCACGATGTAATGCCTATTTTACAGGAGCGTTATCCTAGCGTGCAGTCTGTCATCGCCAGAACAGCCTCGCACCTTGCGGAGGCGAGTGAGTTATTAGCGCAGTTAGCTGAAATGGATGCACAACACTTAGTCGCTAACGACAGCATTTGTTTGCGTGGTTTAGAGCAGTTGGGTATAGCTCGTGCTAAGAACTTATTGAGATGGTGGTTTGCACAGCATAAGCTTGCGATGCCCACATCAGATCATCTTAGCGAGATGTTGCAGCAATTGCTTAACGCTAAGCCTGATGCAGAGTTAAGCATCAACATACAGCATTACATCCTAAAGCGTTACCAGCAACGGGCTTATCTTTGTATTGACCAAGTAAACGTACCGTTTGACTTAGTGTGGAATGGCGAAGAAACTTTAACGGTGCCTAATGGTGGTTTGCTTACCTTTAAGCAAGTGCTAGGTGCTGGCTTAGCGCTTAAATTTGGCATGGCTAGGCTCAGAATTACTAACCGTAGCGGTGGCGAGCGTTTTAAGCCAGATGCTTCCAGACCAACCCGAACATTGAAGCATCTGTTGCAAGCTGCCGATATCCCGCCTTGGCAACGTGACCATTTGCCGTTGATATACTGGCAGGACAGTTTGGCATGCGTGCCAGGGGTTGGCATTGCACATGAGTTAAAAGCCGCTGAAGATGAGTTAGGGATAGAGGTTACTTGGCAACCTGCCACATTTGAAGTGCATCAATCAATGGCTTAGTGCCAATACCTTTTACTGATTCTGTGCCTATAAGCTAAGATTACTTTTTCAGTAATTGCTTTAGGTACGGCCAGATATTATCTAAAACCAATGGCTGCGCAATGGCGTTGGGGTGTAGTCCATCATCTTGAATCAGGTTAGCTTTTGCCGCGATGTTTTCTAGCATAAATGGTACGAGTGGAATGCTATGCTCCTGACTCAGTTGTACGTAACTTTGACTAAAGCGCTTTGTGTATTGCGGCCCATAATTTGGCGGAATTCTCATTCCTACTAATAATATTTTGGCGCCAGATTTTTTGCTGTGTTCAATGATAGTGTTGAGGTTGGCAGTCATTTCCTGAATAGGTAAACCACGCAGTCCGTCATTTGCCCCAAGCTCAAGAATAATAATCTTGGGTTTGGTTTGTTCAAGCGTGTGTTGAATGCGGCTAACCCCGCCACTGGTGGTTTCACCGCTGATGCTGGTATTAACGACTTTGTATTGATAGCGCTCAGCATCTAACTTTTTTTGTAGTAATGATGTCCAGCCTTGTTGTTGTGGGATGCCATACGCTGCAGATAAACTATCTCCATACACCATAATTTTTGCGTTTTCTGCAGAAACCGGGCTAGACCATGCAACGAAATTCAAAAAGAACAAACTAAGCAATACGGTTTTAAATACTAACAATAAACGGAACAACATGAATGCAACAACCTCCTATGATTCAAGCGCAAGATTTACATTACGAAATTACTAACCATGATAACCAAATTCGCATACTCAGTGGCCTAAATCTCAGCGTGGCAAAGGGCGACCAAGTCGCCATCATCGGTAGCTCCGGCTCAGGTAAATCAACATTACTCAGCATGCTTGCAGGGTTGGATATCCCAACTAGTGGAAGCGTTCAAATTAGAGGTGAGGCATTTAGCACCTTAAATGAAGACGGCCGCGCGGCAGTGCGCGCTGCAGATATGGGGTTCGTGTTTCAGTCATTCCAATTGTTGCCTGCATTGACCGCGCTTGAAAACGTTATGCTACCTCTGCAATTAAAAAGCCATCTAGCGGCAAAAAAATTAAGCTTAGAGGCTTTGGATAAAGTAGGTCTTAGTCACCGCGTAGAGCATTACCCTAAGCAACTATCTGGTGGTGAGCAGCAACGCGTGGCAATCGCGCGTGCTTTTGCAACGCAGCCGAGTATTTTGTTTGCAGATGAACCTACCGGTAATTTAGATAGCGCCACTGGGCAAATGATTATCGATTTGCTGTTTAATATGAACCAAGAGGCTGGTACTACATTGGTGTTGGTGACCCATGACATACAGCTTGCAAACCGCTGTAAGCGTCTGTTTAAGTTGGATGGTGGCGTTCTACGTGAAGTGACGCAATCATGATGCTTGCGACTAAATTAGCTTGGTCGCAGACCATTAGTCTGTGGCGAGCTGGGGCGTTAAGAGTGTTGGTGTTTGCGCTAGTATTAGCGGTTGCAGCCATCACTGCAGTGAGTTTCTTTACGCAGCGTATTGAGTCTGCCCTTAATCAGCAGGGTAGCTTGCTGATAGGTGGCGACTTGGCTGTCATTGCAGACCATCCTATCCCGCAGGCGCTAAGTGAGCCTGCAGTAATACAGAAAATTCCAACAACGCGCACCTATGAGTTTGCTAGTATGGTGATGCACGCAGAATCTAGTCAATTAGTTGAAATTAAGGCAATTGAAGCTAATTTCCCGTTACGTGGCCATTTAACGATTGGTCAACATAGCGGTGAGGTCGGGCAATCTGTGCAATCTGCCCCGCAATCCGGTGAGGTCTGGATAGAGCCACGCTTAGCCACCTTGTTGGATGTTCGGGTGGGTGACCAGCTAGAGGTAGGGGAGCGTAGTTTAGTCGTGGCGGCGATATTGTTACGTGAGCCTTCGCGCGGCGGTAATATGTTTAGCTTTGCACCTCGCCTGATGATGAACGCCTCGGATTTAGCCACTACCAAGCTGATTCAATATGGCAGCCGTGTGAAATACCAGCTGTTGCTAGCATCTACGCCAGAAAAGATTAATGATTATTCTATACAAGCTAAACCTAAATTGAGCCGAGGTGAGCGTATAGATGATGTGCGTAACGCACGACCGGAGATTAAAACAGCGTTAGATAAAGCACAGCAGTTTTTGGGCTTGTCTGCCATGGTGAGCGTGGTGTTGGCGATGGTGGCTATGTTGCTGTCTAGCCTGCCTTATATCAAGCAAAGCCTAAATACGTTTGCGTTGATGCGCTGCTTTGGCGCCCAACAAAATACGGTGTTGCAAATACTGACCATTCAAACCCTAATCATTGCGTTGCTCAGTGCATTGGTTGGCGCGTTGCTAGGCTTTTTTGCGCAGTTGGGCTTAGCGCAATTGGCGGGCAGCTTGTTTGTTGAAACACTGCCGCCCACCTCTTTAGCGCCGGTGTTGATAGGCATTTTTGCGAGTATAGGCATGATGGTTGCCGTGGTATTGCCGCATGCATGGCAAATGAGAAACCTGTCCGCAATGAATATACTGAGGCTAGATACCTTGATGCAACCATTGACTGCGCAGGCTAAGTATCTACCTGCTGCGTTGATGATGACGCTGATGATTTTCTGGCAGGCGCATGACGTGAATATTGCGCTATCTACTATTGCGGCAATGCTGGCACTGAGCCTAGTGGTGTTGGGTTTTGTTTATGTACTGACTTTTTTAGTACAGCGCTCTTTGTTGGTGACGCCCAAAACTCAGGTATTGGCATCAGTGAATCTTGGCATACAAGGCTTAAGGCGGCGACTGGGGTTATCTACTGTGCAAATGATAGGCTTTTGCATGGGTTTGATGGTGATTATGTTGCTCACGCTCATACGTGGTGATCTAATCCGTAATTGGCAGGCTTCTTTGCCTGAAGGTGCGCCGAATCGATTTGTGATTAACATTCAACCAAGCCAGATTGCTCAAGTAGATCAGTTTTTTACTGCACAGCACATTAAAGATGCAGCTATTTTCCCAATGGTACGAGCGCGCTTGGTGAGTAAAAATAAACACCTGATTCAAACAGTGGAGTGGCAAGACGAACGTGCCAAAAGGCTTGCTGAGCGGGAGTTTAATTTATCTTGGGCGGCAGAAATGCAGAGCGATAATAAGCTGATAGCTGGGCGTTGGTGGTCAAGTCAGGATGATGGCAAGTCATTGATATCGTTAGAGGAAGGTTTGGCAAAAAGTCTGAATATTAAACTTGGCGATGAGCTGCAGTTTGATGTGGCTGGTAATCCGCTAACTTTGACTGTAAGTAGCCTCAGAAAAGTAGAGTGGGATACCATGCGCGCTAACTTCTTTGCTGTGACACCACCAGGCGTGCTGGATAAATTTACTGCCAGCCATATCAGTAGTTTTCATTTGCCGATTGGCGCGGAGCAGTCACTCAATCAACTGATTAAGCAGTACCCTAATTTAACGGTGATTGATATTGCTGCCTTGATGCAGCAAGTGCGTGGCATTATGCAAAGAATGAGTCAGGCGGTTGAATACGTATTTGCTTTTAGCCTGCTTGTGGGTGTTGCAGTGTTGTATGCGGCCTTAGTTGCAACCAGAGAAGAGCGCGTGAGGGAAGCAACGCTGATGCGCGTGTTTGGCGCATCACGCCAACAGGTGAGTATCGCTTATATGACTGAGTTTGCCTGTATTGGTTTTATCTCGGCACTGGTGGCATCGATTGCAGCAAACTTTTTAGCTTATTACATTAGCGTGCGTGTGCTTAATATTCCATTTCAGTTTAATTTGAGCGTGATGCTGGTAGGCACACTTGTTGCTGCGGTCATCATTCCAACGGCAGCATGGCTGGGCTTGCGTAGTTTTTTGAATATACCACCAAGGCAATTGCTCAATAGTATTTAGTCGGTTGCTGGTAGGGTGTGTAGTTAATAGCACTTAACGCAAGCAGATATAAAAAAGGGGTTGCAGCATGCTGTAACCCCTTTTTATTAAGCCGTCATTCGTTAAAATGACCTAGCTTATTTTTACTGCTGTTTATTTACTTGCAGATGTTTTTGGGCCGCCAAATTCATAGCGAGCACCAATCCAGGCTGCACGTGGCGCACCTGGTAATAAGCCAAGTTGTTTTGACTCAGTGCCATATGTGCCATCAGCCGCAAACATGGTTTCAGCTAAACGGCCACTCACATTGTATTCACGGTCAAAAATGTTAGTGGCTTTAGCAAATGCTTTCCAGCCATTACCAATGTTGTACTGTGTATCTAAGTTAACAATGAAATAGCCGCTTACTTTACCGTTGCCTGTTGCACAGTCCTCGTTGTTATTTGCTACGCAATTTGCACTGTTAGCACGATGTTGGTTGTTCTCATTGCCCCAGACATAAGCATTAGAGAAGCCAACTACGCTGCTGCCAATGGTCCATGCTGGCGTTACCGTATATTGACCGCGCAGTTTTAACTGATGCGCAGGAATAGACGGAATACGGTCACCTGGTTTTGCGTTAATTACATGATCAATGTCTTGTGATGAATTTGATGGGCTGACAAACGATACATCTGAGTCGTAAGTAGCGCGCACGTAGCTGTATGAAGCACTCCATTTGAATTTGTCGGCATCTCCAGCTAAGCCCATATCTAGCCCTTGGCGTTTAGTTCTGCCTACGTTTTTATAGTAGCCAGCACCATTTACTGAGCCTGCTGCAGTAAATTGAATATCATCGTGGTTAACGGCTTGATATACACCAGCATTCCAACGAACATTTTCAGTGAGTAAGCCACGTGCACCAAACTCATAAGTTTTTGCTACTACTTGGTTTAATGGAGGATCATCCGCCATTGCTGAAGGTAGCAAGCATGGCGCTGCCGGGTTAGAACAGCCAAGCTCAATAGCTGTTGGTGCACGGCTAGATTCGCTGTAAGAGGTATAGAACGTTAAGTTGTCATTAGGTGTATGAGTTAGGCCTACACTTGGGTTTAAACGTGTATAGCTATCTCTTGCCGTCAAGCTGTTTGGGTTACTTAAAGAGCGGTCACCTCTTAAGGTGTCTACGTTATCAACACGGGTGAAGTTCCAGCTTGCACCGCCGGTTAAATGCCACTTGTCGTTAAGAGATAATGTGTCTGTGGCAAATAAGCGAGCAGTGTATTGCTTGCCGGTAAGGCCAGTGGTTTGTCTTTGCGGGAGTAAGCCGTCACCAGCCATGATAGGTGCTCGGCTGCCATCAAATACAGTGTCACTTAGTCCAGGTAGGCCACTGGTACCTTCATCGCCTTCACTAAAACTAGAGACGTTAATATGTTCAGATTGCTTGAAGCGCATCAGTGTGTAGTCGTAGCCAGCGCCAACCACAAATTGATTTTTCTTGCCCATCCAATCTTGGTCAAAGGTCACTTGTCCGGTCATACCGTAGGTGTCTTGTGTGGTTTTGGATGTGTTCATGACTGAACCTACATACTCTTCATCGTCCTCTAAACCATAAGCATTTGCACCTTCAAGTTCCCATAAGTCGCCATTTTTGGTATGACGGTTAGATTTTCTGTAATAGACGTTACCGGAGAACATGGTGTCTTCGTTAATCCAATGTGAGCCGTTTAATGCCAAGAAGTGCGAGTAGTTGTTAGTAAGATCTGGGCGCGTATGGATTTGATCGCGATCGCCGCTCAACAGGTTTTGAGGGGCGAAACCATTACCAATCAGGCTGTTATCTGTGCCGATATAGGTGAGGTCTAATTTCGTGGATTCATTCTGCCAGCCAAATTTACCAAATAACTGATTCAGGTGAGAAGGTGAGCTTTTTCTCCAGCCATCTTCTGTCGTGTGTTGATAGCCTAGCATGTAGTCAACTGAACCATCTTTTGATACGCCACCAGCCTCGATTAAAGCACGTTGGCGTCCCCATGAGCCAGCTTCGTACTCTAGTGCCATACCTTGATTGTCACGCCCGCTTTTTGTGTGAACTACAATTGCACCGCCTAATGTGTTTAGGCCAAATAAAGGGTTTGAACCCGGTACCATTTGCATATTGCCAATAGCAAAACTAGGAATTTTGTCCCAAAGTGTCACGTCACCAAACGGCTCGTTAACGCGTACGCCATCTACATAGGTAGATAAACCCTGAGCGTTGCCAAGTAACGATGAGGCAGAGTAGCCGCGGAAGTTGATTTCCGGCTGCCATGGGTTGCCTGACATGTCAGATACAGTAACGCCCTGCATGTTGTTTGTCATGTAATCGGCAATTGACACGCCAGATTGATTCTTAACGTCTTTTGGTGATGCCATTTGAATATTAGCGGGCACTCTGTTTAACGGTAATCCAATACCAGGCAGTGGTGTTGTTCCATACACCTCAACTTTTTTAAGGGTCATTGGCGTATCGTCTGCAAATGCTGATGTGTTTGCGAATGCAAGCATCACGGCAACAGCGCTTAGTTTCATTACTGGTTTCTTCATTTTGCTACTTTCAATAAAAAATTACATTTATCGTCATGTGATAGTGGCCCAATATATGCAATTAATATTCCATTTCGTGTCGATTTCTATGTTATTTATTTAACTATTTGAATTTTATAGAGTATGTTTTATAGCCTGCAGTAGTTGATTAGTTTTACTCATACTGATTAGTGGTTGTAAATAGCCTTGATTGGTTGTTTATAACCATAATATGGTTGTAATAAACCATATTATGGTTGAATATGTCGTGATTGAATTAATAAATTATTGAGCAAAAATTACCTGAACACATTTTAACCTTGGCTAGCTTTGTACGCTGTTGGTAATACACAGCGCATAGTTTTTATTGAAATTGGCATAGTGCGGGCTTGGTTAGCGATTAATTGAATTTCATATTAATACTGTTTGGAATGTTTCTTGCTAACGTTGACTGATAGATAACAACTTCACATTCGCATTTCAGGAGTAAGCATTGCAATTAGCGTACCTCGGCACCAACGATAACTTAGTAACAGGAAAGCAGCAGTCAAAAGTACTGATTGTTGAAGACGAAGCACTGTTTGCACGTGCAGTGGTGCGCCGCCTGCAAAAGTCCGGCTATGAGTGTGCACACGTAGAGAGCCTGCAGGATGCGCGTAATATCGTGAGGCAGTTTACGCCGGATGTGGTGTTGCTCGATATGCGCCTGCCAGATGGTAATGGCTTGGATTTGCTACCGGAGTTTGTAGCAAAAGGTGCGGTGGTGATTGTGATGACTGCGCATGGTGAAATTAGCGATGCGGTCAATGCCATGAAGCAGGGGGCGGTTGATTACCTTAAAAAGCCGATTGATCTCGAAGAGTTGCTATTGTCGATTCAAAAAGCCGAAACTGCGGCAAACCAGAGCAAGAGTTTGGATTATTCACGTCAGCGTAATGCGCATGCGTCAGAAGGGGTTGAGTTGTTGGGGGATAGCCCTGCGATGCAGAATGTGAAAATGCAGATTAAGCGCATCGCACAGCTGGTTTCACATGATAGCGTGCCTCCAACGGTACTGATTGGTGGTGAAACCGGTACCGGTAAAGATGTAGCTGCACGTTTATTGCATTTATCCTGCGCTAATAGTGAAAAACCGTTCGTGCAGGTTGATTGCGCTTCACTACCTGCTGAGTTGATGGAAAGTGAACTGTTTGGGCATGAGAAGGGCGCATTTACCGGCGCAGTTGGCGCTAGGCCTGGCTTGATTGAGGCTGCTGAAGACGGTACTCTATTCTTAGACGAGATTGGTGAATTGCCGTTAGCGCTACAAGCCAAATTGCTTAATGTACTGGAACGTCGCGTAGTTCGGCGCATTGGTTCAACCAAAGAGCGCGCTGTGCCTGCTAGGTTTGTGGCCGCGACCAATCGCAATTTGCATGAAATGTCGCAGAGCGGGCGTTTTCGGCAGGACTTATACTACAGGCTGAATATGATGAGTATCTCTATGCCGCCGTTGCGTGATCGCGGACAGGATGTCATGTTGCTAGCGCAGCATTTTGCTGCTCAAACTGCAAGGCGTTATGGCCTAACAAGCCCACATTTTACACGTGAGGCGATTAGCACTGTACAAGCTTACAGATGGCCAGGTAATGTGCGAGAGCTAAAGCATCAAGTAACGCGCGCCATGTTGCTTTGTCATAATGGTGAGTTAACGGATATAGATTTGGCATTGCCAAATACTCGTCCGGCAGAGCCAGTGCCGTTGATGTCTTTAGATTCGCATCAATCTGCTTTAGATTCAGCCGAGCGCGCGATATTGTTACAGGTGTTGGCAGAAACTAAATTTAATGTTTCTGAAGCAGCTAGAAAGCTCGGCATTACGCGCATGACGATGCGCTACCGTATGGATAAGCACCAAATCAAACCCTAGCTTATTCTAGGCTTGGCGCGCTTCAAACTTAGCATCAAAAGTTTAGTGCATATAAGGTCTGCATTATAGGTCTGATCATTGATGATGGTCGTGACTTACACAGGTAGCTACTACCCGCTGATTTGCTTCTATTTCTGATTTTCTTGTGAATTAACCCGCATCTGCAATTTTCTTAAAAATAGCTGCGTGGTATGATTCGAGCAATCATCAAACGAAAGAATCCCTATGCGAATCGGAACTCCCTTAAGTCCTAATGCAACCCGTGTCATGCTCTTGGGTAGTGGTGAGCTTGGCAAAGAAGTGATTATTGCTTTGCAGCGCTTAGGTGTTGAAGTGATCGCGGTTGACCGCTACGAAAATGCGCCGGGTCATCAGGTTGCACATCGTGCGCATGTCATCGATATGACAGATGATCAGGCGTTGCGTCAGCTCATTGCGCTTGAACAACCGCATTTAATTGTGCCTGAAATTGAAGCTTTAAACACGGCTACCCTTGCAGATATTGAAAAATCAGGAATTGCAACCGTGATTCCTACCGTTAAAGCTGTGCAGCTGACCATGAACCGCGAGGGAATTCGCCGACTTGCTGCTGAGGAGCTTAATTTACCGACATCTCCTTACGCATTTGCGCGTAGCGAGGCAGAACTTCAGGCCGCTATCGATGCCGGCATCGGCTACCCATGTTTTATTAAGCCAACCATGTCATCCTCAGGTAAGGGCCAATCACGCCTTACACAGGCAAGTGAAGTATCGGCCGCATGGAGCTACGCAGCATCAGCCGGCCGCGTTAATCAAGGCGTGGTGATTGTTGAAGGCCAGATTGATTTTGACTACGAGATTACGCTGTTAACCGTGCGTGCCAAAAATGCACAAGGTGAAATTAATACTTATTTCTGTGATCCAATTGGTCATCTGCAAGAAAAGGGTGATTATGTAGAGAGTTGGCAGCCACAACCCATGGCAACTAACGCGCTGGAAGAGTCTAAGCGTATCGCCAAAGCTGTGACTGATAGCCTAGGCGGATTGGGCTTGTTTGGTGTAGAGCTGTTTGTGAAGGGTGACCACGTGTGGTTTAGTGAAGTGAGCCCACGCCCGCATGATACAGGCATGGTAACCATGGCTACACAACGCTTTAGTGAGTTTGATTTACATGCACGTGCAATTTTAGGGTTGCCGGTCGATGTGAGTTTACGTGAAGCAGGCGCGAGCGCTGTGATTTACGGTGGACATAATACCAAACAACTGGCATTTGAAGGCGTAGAAAATGCCTTAGCTGTCACTAATACTGATATTCGTTTGTTCGGTAAACCAGAGTCCTTTACCAAAAGACGTATGGGTGTTGCGCTAGCAACAGGGAAAGACGTTACCGAAGCAAGAGCAAGTGCAAAGTTAGCGGCTAGCTTGGTAACCACGGTAGATATGTAATACCTGTTAAGTATGTAAATGTTATGTGTAGCGTTGATTGCCTCGATCTTAATGATTGAGACAATTGATACGTTGCAATCAAGGTTTTAAGACAATGTTGAATGAGATAGAAGAAGCGGGCAGTGATAAACGTACATTTTTTGAACTGCTTGGCGGTGCGGAAAATGGAACACAAAATATACGGCTGCTAGTTGAAACGTTTTACGACATCATGGATAGCGACCCTAAGGCCAAGCCTTTGCGTGATATGCACCAGTCAGATTTAACTTCTGCACGCGAGAAGCTTTTTATGTTTCTCACCGGATGGACAGGTGGGCCGCAGCTATATATCGAGCGCTACGGCCATCCTATGCTGCGTAAACGGCATATGCCTTTTGAAATTGGTGAATCAGCACGTGATCAATGGATGTATTGCATGATTAAGGCCATGCATCAGTTGGAGTATGACGACGATTTGATGAAAAAGTTAGCAAACCAGCTCTATGGTGTCGCTGACTTTATGCGCAATAAGCAGGGGCAGTAAATAAATAGGGGCACATCAGTGCCCCTATTTATTTTGTAGACTACGCTGTGCTGTAGATTATTTTCTAGATAAGCCACCAAGCAGGGCTGCTACTGGCGCTTTCTTGGCGTTAGTTTGTCTGGTAGCAACAACATTTTTGTCTTGCTGTGTGTTTGGCTCGTATGGCTTATCAAACCACGGATCTGCACTTTTCTTTTTAGCAGGGATGCGTCTAACGGTTGATGCTTCTCGCTCTTTCACTTGGCTAGCGCCGTGGCTGCGTGCGCGTGAACTTGGTTTGTCTAAAGTAACGGTCTCTTTAGTAATTTGACGTTTGATTAATTTTTCAATCTCAACCAAGTATTTTTCTTCATCATCACTGACAAATGAAATTGCAACACCGCTTGCACCGGCACGTCCGGTACGGCCAATGCGATGCACATAGTCTTCTGGTGCACTAGGGATTTCATAGTTAATCACCATCGGTAATTCACTAATATCTAAACCACGTGCAGCAACGTCGGTAGCGATAAGCGCTGAAACTGTACCAGCTTTAAATGCATCCAAGGCTTTAATACGTTCTTGTTGATTTTTATCGCCATGAATCGCGTCTGCGGCAATGCCTTCGCGTACTAGGCTGCGGCTTAAACGGCTCGCCGTTAATTTTGTTTTGGTGAATACGATGACTTGTTTTGCATCGGCTTCTTTTAATAGTTGAATCAGCAAGGCTTCTTTATCTGATTGCGCAACTTGATATACTTTTTGCGTCACATTGTCATTGGTTGCATTGCTGCGCGCAACCTCAATCAATTGAGGCTTGGTTAAAAAGTCATCTGCTAACTTCTTAATCTCGTTGGAGAATGTTGCTGAGAACATTAAGTTCTGACGCTGTTTTGGCAATAATGCCAAAATTCGTTTCAAATCAGGCATAAAGCCCATGTCCAGCATTCTGTCTGCTTCATCAAGCACTAACATTTGCACTTGATTAAGTTGTAGCGTTTTTTGTTCAATATGATCCAACAAACGGCCAGGCGTCGCTACCAGTACTTCAACCCCAGTTTTAAGGTGAGGTGTCTGTGTTTTGATATCTACGCCGCCATAGACCACCAGTGAGCGTAATTGCGTATGCTTGGCATAGGCTTTCACGCTTTCTTCCACTTGAATCGCAAGCTCTCGTGTGGGCGTTAAAATCAACGCGCGCACGGGGTGCTTAGCTGGTGAAGTGCTGTTATTGGCTAGCGGTAGTAACTTCTGTAGCAAGGGCAGTGAAAAAGCCGCAGTTTTACCTGTGCCGGTTTGTGCACCTGCCATTAAATCCCCACCAGCTAAGGCAACAGGAATAGCCTGTGCCTGAATTGGGGTTGGGGTAGTGTAACCAGATTCAGTTAATGCACGTAAGAGCTCAGGTGCGAGTCCTAATGTGCTGAAACTTGGGCTGTCAGTCGTTACGATGTCTGTCATTTGTTGGGTACTGTTCAATTAAAGTCTTTACTTAAATTATACAAAACTACGTGAGCGACGTGGTGCGCCATTGCCTGCACCTGCGTTTGCACCGCCAAAGCCACTACGTGCTGGGCTGCGGCTGTCATTGCGAGCGCCATCACGACGTGCAGCAGGTGCTGCGCCACGATCATTACGACCTTCGCTACGTTGACCGTCGCGTGCATATGGTTTTTTACCAAAAGCTACGCTATCGCCAAAGCTTCGGTTAGGTGTGCCAGCGTTGTTGCCACGGCTACGGTCACCAGAGTTTTTATCAAACGCTGGGCGGTCACCAAAGCTACGTGGGCGGTCGCTTGCTGGTCTTTCTGAGCGGTTAGCATCAGATCTGCCAGCATAACCAGCTGAGTTGCCATTGATTTCACGCGGTGCTGAATCACGGTTGCCGCGGTTTTCAAAACGGTTTTCGCTACGAGGAGCGCTGTCACGGCTAGCGCCATTGCGATCATCACGACCTTTGTAACCACCACGGTCATCACGTGGTTTAAAGCCACCGCGACCACCTGGTTTATGACCATCACGACGGCTGCCGCTTGGGCCATCCATCTTCATGGCACGTTTTGGTTCAAAACCTTCAATCACAGCTGGCGACATGGTGTTACCAGTGAATTGTTCGATTTTACGCAAAATGTGTCTATCCATGTTCGATGCGAATGAAATAGCGATACCAGTGTTGCCAGCACGACCGGTACGGCCGATACGGTGTACATAGTCTTCTGCAAATTTTGGTAAGTCGTAATTGATTACGTGTGTAATGCCATGTACGTCAATGCCACGTGCAGCAACGTCAGTCGCTACTAAGATTTTTACATCACCATGACGTAGTTTAGTCAATGTACGGTTACGCGCGCCTTGTGTCATATCACCGTGTAGTGCCGCTGTTTTATGGCCTGCAGCATACAAATCCTCAGCTAAAACATCGGCATGACGTTTAGTGCTGGTGAAAATGATCGCTTGGTTAACTTCTGGCGCAATCAATAAATGCTCAAGTAGTTTGTTTTTGTGTGTCATGTCATCAACAAAGTGCAAGCGTTGCTCAATGTTGGCATGTTTTTCACGTTGCGCAGCAACTTGAACCGTTTTAGGGTTTTTAAGAATCTTGTTTGCAATGCGTGCGATGTCGCCATCTAATGTTGCTGAGAACAATAGTGTTTGACGTTCAGCAGAAAGTTGCTCACAAATACGCTCAACATCAGGTAAGAAACCCATGTCCAGCATGCGGTCAGCTTCGTCCAAAATCAACATTTGTAAACGTGATAAGTCAATGCGACCACGTTCCATGTGATCTAATAAACGGCCTGGTGTAGCAACTAGAATGTCTAGAGGTTGTGATAGCAATTTGTTTTGCAGTGGGTAAGGCATGCCACCTACAATACTTACAGTACGTGCGCGTAAGAATTTGCCGTATTTACGTGCTGCTTCGTTCACTTGTGTTGCAAGTTCACGTGTCGGTGTTAACACTAAAATACGTGGACCACGGCTTTTTGACTCATGTGGAGTTGCAAGTAAGTTAAGTGCTGGCAGCATGAAGCCCGCTGTTTTACCTGTACCTGTTTGAGCTGAGGCCATCAAGTCATGGCCTTCCATTATCACAGGAATAGCCTGTGCTTGGATAGGTGTAGGGGTAGTGTAGCCTGTTTCTTCAATAGCGCGAAGGATAGCAGGGTTCAGATTTAATGATTCAAAAGACAAGGTAGTCCCTTTCAAAAGCAGTTTTATAAAAACAATAAAAAGGGCGCAAGCAAATACATGTATGTTTACAGTGATGTTGTAAAAACAACATAACGCAAAAAGCAAGTTTCAAATATATAGTTTCGAGATGCTTTATTTACCAGCGCACGGGCATAGCCGCTAACCAGTAAAGATAGATTTAATATTAAATCTAAAGATAGTCACTTCAAAAGTTCACGAGTGACTGAGGGTCAGGGCGATGAATCTAAAACTTTTAGAGCTATTTGTTTAGCTATTTAAAGTTCTAAGTTGTGCGCATTATATGCATTAATTACACTTTGTCAAAGAGTTTTTTCTATATTTGCATATTGTTAAATCATTCTTGGGGGTTAATGTGTTAAAATCGCCGCCTTTCAATGAACTGGTAGCAAGACAATGTCTCGTAATTTAAGAAATATCGCAATTATTGCCCACGTTGACCATGGTAAAACAACTATGGTTGATAAACTTCTACATCAAGCAGGTACATTTACATCTCACCAGACAGTGTCTGAGCGTGTGATGGACAGTGGCGATATTGAAAAAGAACGTGGCATTACCATTTTGGCAAAAAACACTGCGCTGAACTATGAAGGTACACATATTAATATCGTGGATACTCCAGGCCATGCCGACTTCGGTGGTGAAGTAGAGCGCGTATTAGGTATGGTGGATGGCGTGGTATTGCTAGTGGATGCTGTAGAAGGCCCAATGCCGCAAACACGTTTCGTAACGAAAAAAGCATTAGCTTTAGGTTTGAAGCCTATTGTAGTAATTAATAAAGTTGACCGTCCAGGTAGCCGTCCAGACTGGGTGATTGACCAAACATTTGATTTGTTCGCTAATTTAGGTGCAACAGATGAGCAGTTAGATTTCCCAGTTGTTTTTGCATCAGCATTGAATGGTTTTGCAACTTTAGATATGAGCGTAGCTAGCGATAATATGCGCCCATTGTTTGAAACGATTTTAAGCCACGTAGAGTGTCCAGCAGGCGACAGCAGTGCACCATTGCAAATGCAAATTTCTGCACTAGATTATTCTACTTACACTGGCCGTCTTGGTGTTGGCCGTGTACGTAACGGTAAAATCAAGCCTGGTCAGGTTGTTGTGGTGATGAACGAAGGCAACCAAGTTGCACAAGGCCGTATCAACCAAGTGTTAGGTTTTAGAGGTCTTGAGCGTGTGCCAGTGGAAGAAGCTGAAGCAGGCGATATCGTGATTATTTCTGGTCTTGATGATATTGGTATCGGTTTCACTATTTGTGACCGTGAAAACCCAGTAGGTTTGCCACACTTAGGCGTGGATGAGCCAACATTGACCATGGACTTTATGGTGAACACTTCACCATTAGCGGGTACAGAAGGTAAGTTTGTGACTTCACGTCAAATCCGTGACCGTTTAACTAAAGAGTTGTTGGTTAACGTGGCGTTGCGTGTTGAAGATACACAAGATGCTGACGTGTTCCGCGTTTCTGGCCGTGGTGAGTTGCACTTGACGATTCTTCTAGAAAATATGCGTCGCGAAGGTTTTGAGATGGCTGTAGGTAAGCCACGAGTGGTGTACCGTGAAATCAATGGTGAAAAGTGTGAGCCATATGAAATCTTGACGGTAGACGTTGAAGATGAAAACCAAGGTGGCGTGATGGAAGAGTTAGGCCGTCGTCGTGGTGAAATGCAAAATATGGAATCTGATGGTAATGGCCGTACCCGTTTAGAGTACAAAATTCCAGCACGTGGTTTGATCGGTTTCCAAGGTGAGTTCTTAACCTTAACGCGCGGTACTGGCTTAATGGCACATATTTTTGACGAATATGCACCTGTTAAAGCTGATATGCCTGGTCGTCGCAACGGCGTATTGATTTCTGCTGAGCAGGGTGAAGCTGTGGCTTATGCATTGTGGAAGCTACAAGACCGTGGTCGTATGTTCTCAGTACCTGGCGACAAGCTATACGAAGGTATGGTAATTGGTATTCATAGCCGTGATAACGATTTGATCGTTAACCCAGTTAAAGGTAAACAATTAACTAACGTGCGTGCATCTGGTACTGATGAAGCTGTGCGCTTGATTCCACCAGTTGCCTTGTCTTTAGAGTCTGCAGTTGAGTTTATTGATGATGACGAATTGGTAGAAATCACACCGAAGAGCATTCGTATCCGTAAACGTTACTTGCTTGAGCATGAGCGTAAACGTGCATCAAAAGAGTAATTGATGTCATTAAAAAACCCAGCCATGTGCTGGGTTTTTTATTATGCTCGTTTGATTCAGTGATGGTTGGCTGTAATCAGCCTTTATCGTGCTGCCATGGTGCCTAGTGTTGGCTGATTACAACCAAAAATGTAATAATTTTGTAAAACAATCAAGTGGTTAGTGCTAGTTTGGTAAAATTGAAAAATAGTAATAGATTTATCTAGCTACTTAATTTTTATACTTCACTAACAATAATAGGAGTTAACAATGTTTCGTTTATCTTTAGGGTCAACTTTAATCGCGGCGGTATTTTTTGCAAACGCTGCAGTTGCAGGCCATGAAACAATCAAACCAAAAGCTTATGACAGCCTAGGTAAGTGCGTAAAAGCCGCATTAACTAAGCGCGAAGGCACCATTGTAAAGGCTGAATTTAAGTCAGAGAATAAAGCGGGTGTTTATGAGTTTGATATCGAAACTGCAGATGGCAAAGCATGGGATGTTGAGTGCAACGCTAAAACAGGAAAAGTGACTGAAATTGAAGAAGAAGTCAAAGCTGATAATGCTAGATTCAAAGCATTAGCTAAAGTATCAGAGGCTGATGCTAAGGCAACGGCACTAGCTGCGCATCCTGGTACAGTCGTTGAAGTAGAGTACGAACTTGAGCCTGATGGTAAAGCATCTTACGAGTTTGATATTTTAGAAGCGGACAAAGAAGAGGTTAAGGTTGAAGTTGATGCAACTACTGGCAAAATTGTTGAAGTAAGCTACGAAGAATACCAAATCGGTAAAGAGTAATTCGTAAAATAATAGATTCTGTATAAAATTAAAGCCAGAATATGCTGGCTTTAATTTTTTCTGGCGGTGGTAAAGCGAATTAACCTACACTTAAGTCATTGATTCAAAAACTGGGTATTGGCTAATTAAGGACTTTCTGCACTGCTTGCGTTTTAGGCAGTAGGGCAGATGCCTGTGGTGCAATCACGTTAGATGTATCCTCTTGCGTAGGCAGTTCATAGGTAATGATGATAGATACACGTCTATTTTTAGCGCGCCCAGTTTCTGATTCATTTTCGCTAATCGGTTGTGATGCACCTAAACCGGTGGCACTCAAACGCTGCTCACTGATACCCAAGCTGCTTAGTAAACGTACAACGCTGCTGGCGCGTATGGCAGAAAGCTCCCAGTTGGAGAAGAACGTAGCGGTATGAATTGGTGTGTTGTCCGTGTGGCCTTCTACCTGAATTTTCCGTTGATTATCTTTAATGAGTGGCACAATTTCGCTGATGATTGCATTGGCTGTCGGTGATAAGTCAGCAGATCCGGCGCCGAATAGCAGGTTATCTTGTATATCAATACGGATACCACGGCTGGTTTGTATGACTTGAATCTTGCCTTCGGTAATCATCGGCGCTAATTTATTGGATACCTCAGTACCAGTTTTAGCCATAGAGTCACGCTCTCTACGCATTTTTTCTGAATATAAATGACTTAGTGGAAGTGGTTTGACAATCGATGTATTAGCTTCCGTAACGCCACGTGCGCCTAGGCCTTTTTCTGTACTTGTCTGGTTAACACCAGAGCTACCGTTGCCGCTAAAAGCGGTGCCAATAGAATTGGTAAGTTGTTTGTATTTGCCTATTTCTACAGAGGAAATAGAGTACATAACGACGAAAAACGCGAACAAAAGCGTGATAAAGTCAGCATAAGAAACCAGCCACCGCTCGTGGTTCTCTTGATCCTCTTCTACTCTTTTACGAATGAGTTTCGACATGATTTATATTCAAATGGCTGTTTTGTATGGATGGGCGGTTAGTGCGGTTTATCTAGGTAACTATCTAAGCGCTCTTCAACGATTCTAGGATGGTCGCCATTGGCTATAGACACCCATGCATTAAGCAGCATTTCACGTGTTTTCAACTCTGCTTGAATGTGTGTTTTTAATTTGTTGGCAATCGGTAAAAATATCAAGTTAGCAAAACCAACACCATAAATCGTGGCCACGAATGCAACAGCAATACCGCTACCTAGCTTGCTCGGGTCGGATAGGTTTTCCATCACATGAATTAGGCCTAGAACTGCACCTAAAATACCCACAGTTGGCGCATAGCCCCCGGCCGCATCCCATATTTTTGCTGCGCCACGCATTTGAACTTCATGGAAATAGATGTCAATGGCGCATATCTCGCGAATTTTTTCTGGCGGTGTGCCATCAATCATCAAGCGCATACCTTTAATGATGAAAGGATCAGTTTCCCTTTTTAAGAAAGGCTCCAGCATGAAAATGCCTTCTTTACGCGCAAAGTTGCTCCAGTTTAAAATGCGTTTCGTCAGTTCTTTTTTGTCATCAACAGGTTTTTTAAATACTAGTTTTAGCATTTTTAAACCTTGCAAAAAAGTTTTTGGTGGGGTTTGCACAAGTACCGCACCAAAAGTACCAAACATCACGATAAGGAAAGCTGCATATTGCAACAGCGATTCAACGTTTCCACCCTCAAGTTTTTGCCCTAGTATAATCCCTGCAACAGCAAGGATTAGCCCGATTACACTGCCCCAGTCCATGACTTCTCTCTTAAGTTGGCACGCAGCCTAGCAACCGCCTGGCTATGTAGTTGACATACGCGGGACTCTGAAACACTCATAACCGCACCAATTTCTTTTAAATTTAGTTCTTGTTCGTAATATAAACCCAGCAGGATTTTTTCTCGCTCAGGTAGTGAGTCAATCGCAGCAATCAGTGCATCTTTGAAGTCACCAATTAGTAAGCCTTTAATTGGATCACTATCATGATCGGTTTGAAAGCGGTCTAAAAAGTGTTCACCACTGTCGGCTTCATGAAAGTCTTCGTAATAGACCAGTTGGTGTCCGCTACAGTCACCTAGCATCTCATGGTATTCCGCTAGCGATAAGTTAAGCTTTTTGGCTACATCGTTTTCAGTGGGGGGCTGACCAAGCTGCTGTTCTAGTTGGCTAATGGCGTGTTCAACATCACGCATGTTTTTACGGATGCTACGCGGTAACCAGTCTGAGCTACGTAGCTCATCTAGCATTGCCCCGCGGATTCTTTGTGCGGCATAGGTTTCAAACTGGGCACCATGCGTGTCTTCATAGCGATTAACAGCATCGAGCAGGCCCATCATGCCCGCTTGAATTAAATCATCAAGTTCTACGCTAGGCGGTAGCTTTGCTTTTAATTGATAGGCGAGTTTTTTAACTAAGATAGCGTGCTGATCCAGCAAAACGTCTTTTTGATCTTTTTTCCCGTGCGCTGTGTACATAAATCGTCTTTAGCTTAGTTGTGCCTGCTTATTGTTAAAAATATTATCATGCTTGTAATCTAAGCGTTGTGCAATTTGTTTCAATGCGGTTGACGCTATCGCGAGCGGAAACGCATCAATGACGGAGCGCCCCAGCTTGGAAGCTCGGCTGATGTGGCTATCAGCAGGAATTGCACCAAAAAACTCTAATTCAATTTGCATAAAGCGTTTTGCCACCTGTGCGATATTACCAAATACTATTTGTGCCTGCGCATCAGTTGAGTCTTCCACAATGATACCAAAAGAACGCCTGCCAAGCTCACTGCAAACTTGTTTAATCAATGAATACGCCTCTGTAATCGATTCTGGCTTACGTGAGAGCTGGATAATGATTTCACTTTCATTGAGTTTATGTAAGGGCAGCACATTGGCTGAGTTAAGCATGGTGTCAACTAGCACCATGTCATATTGCTGAGCTAATTGGTTAAACATCAGGTTAAGCTGGCTGTTGGTATGGTTTTCACTTGCCTTTGCACCTGAGTTTTTGTGCATTAGTTTCACACTAGAGAATCCATGGCTGGTGGATTTGATTGCTTGCGCCAACGTATGCTTGTTAGAAATCACATCCAGTAGCGTAGGGGACTGGCCCAATTCATAATGATGTTCAGATGCGTGCTCTGAGGCATGCATGACTAGCACTTCATTGCCTTGGGCAACCATAGAGGCGGCAAGGTTGGTGATAAGGCGCGGTTGTGCTTGGGTAGATGACGCAGACAGCACCGACACTATTCTAGGCTTTGGCTTTGCCATAATTCGCCTTAATCCGGCAGCTTGATCGTTAGGTGTAGGACTGCTGTTGAAATTAGACATGATTAAATCTCCGCTAATTGAGAGATAGTGTTCAAGCTGCTAGCTTGCCCCATGACAAATGGCAGTTCTTCTTCTAAAAATTCAAAAGGGCGGTTAGCTGGCGATTTTGAGTTTAATGCTAAATGAATCAGCGCTACTTTATTCGCTAGGTTGATATCTTCAGGCACACGTTGTCCATCGGCTGTGTAATACAGTTTTAATTTTTCACGAATAATCACATCAAGTGTATTACCTATGGTGACGGCTTCATCAAGTTTGGTCATGATGCAACCATCCAGCCCTTTTCCTTTATAAGCACTGATAACATCGGTTAAGGTTTCACCAGTGTTGGTGGCGTTTAAACATAGTAATTTCTTAATAGGCGTATTGCTAGTTGAGAGCAGGGCGATTTGTTCGGTGACCATGCGATCACGTTGGCTTACACCAACAGTGTCAATCAAAATCGTATGCTTGTTCTTCAGTTCATTGAGCGCAAGTGCGAGGTCTGTTTCATCTTTGACGGCATAAACCATCACACCTAGAATCTTACCGTATATTCTGAGCTGCTCATGTCCGCCAACCCGGTATGCGTCGGTTGTAATCAAGCCTAGGCTTTGTGTGCCATGTTTCATTACATAGCGCGCAGCCAGCTTTGCTGTGGTTGTGGTTTTGCCAACACCAGTCGGGCCAATTAAGGCAAACACACCACCTTGGTCCAATACTTCGGTTTCGTTTTCTATGGTGCTCAGGTTTTTACTCAGGATATATTTCACCCATGCTTGGGCTTTTTTACTATCTAAATTTGATGGTAACTTTTCTGCTAAATATCTTGATAATGCTGGGCTAAAGCGGGCGCCTAATAAAGTGCTCAACACTTCAGACTTAATAGGGTCACGTTGCTGTATATTGCCCCAAGCGATCGTAGCCAGTTGTGATTCAATCACGTTGCGCATGCTACGCATTTCTTTTAGCATCCATACCATCTGTTTGCTGGTTGCGACATTGCTTTTATTCGATTGTAGATTGTTGTGTAAATTCGTATCGTGGTTGATGGGTGTTGGGCGTAGATTGCTTGCCTTGGCTGCACTGCCCATGCTGTTAGCGTCAACGCCTTGATGTTCTTCACTCGCGTTTTTATTCAGCAATGACAGCCATGGTTTTGCTTCAGAGGGTTCACTTGCCATATGTGCTGGGTTAGCATTGACCATTGCGTTCATTTCTACTTCTGTAAACGCCATAATTTCATTGCCGCCAGCAACCGCTCGGTTGGATAGAATCACCGCATCATCGCCTAGTTCTCTACGGACGATTGTCAGTGCTTCACGCGAGTTTTTGCCGAAGAATCGTCTAATGTTCATGCAGAACCTCCAATCAGACTAGTGACTCGTATTGTTTTGGAATCCGGTAGTTCTTCGTGTGAAAGTACACGTAAATTTGGTACAGCCCTGCGCAGAAATTTGGCAAGCGCAGCTCTCAGCGGGGCAGAGACAAGTAGCACTGGCGTTAAGCCCATTTGTTCTTGTTGCCTTGCGGCTTCCTCAGCCTGTCTAGATAGCGTTTCTGCCATACCAGGCTCCATTGCGGAGCCACCAGTGTTGTTTTGCATTGCCTGTAACAGCAGACGTTCTAAGTTATTATCCAGTGACATCACCGTGACTTCATTGCCGGTAGGGAATAATTGCTGCACGATGGCGCGGCCTAGTTGCACACGTACCAATGCGGTTAAGTCGTTTGTATCCTGAGTCTGACTTGCGTGTTCTGAAAGGGTCTCAATAATCGTACGCATATCGCGGATATGCACACCCTCCATCAGCAAGTTTTGCAACACTTTTTGTACCACAGACAGCGGCATGAGTTTTGGTACTAAATCTTCAATGAGTTTTGGAGATTCTTTGCTAATGTGATCTAGTAGTTGCTGTACTTCTTGGCGGCCTAATAACTCAGCAGCATGCATGGAGATAATATGGTTGATGTGGGTGGCAATCACTGTGCCAGCATCAACGACGGTATAACCCATGCTTTGTGCTTCATCACGAAGACTGGCGTCAATCCATACTGCTGGTAAACCAAAAGCCGGATCTGTTGTAATTTGCCCGGCAAGCGGGCCTGTGACCATACCAGGGTCTATGGCTAGGAATTGACCGTAATTTGACTCGCCGGTCGCGATTTCAACCCCTTTTAAAGTGATACGATAGCCAGATGGCTTTAGTTCAAGATTGTCACGAATGTGCACAGTAGGGGCGAGAAAGCCAATTTCATTGGCAAACTTTTTACGTAAGCCTTTGATACGTTTTAGCAAATCGCCACCTTGCAACTTGTCTACTAATGGAATCAAGCGATAGCCAACCTCCAGCCCCACAGTATCTACTGGCGTTACATCGTCCCAGCTAGCTTCTTCTACCTCTATTGGCGCAACAGGAACCTCTTCAACTTGAGGTTCTGCATTCGCGACTTTCTGGCGCTCATCAACAAGGTAAGCAATGCCAGCAAGAAAGGCTGCTAAGGCTAAAAATGCAACATTAGGCATGCCTGGAATAATGCCCATACCACCAACGATGGCGGCTGTGACATAAATCACTCTGGGGTTAGAAAATAGTTGCGTGGTTAACTGGCCGCCAATATCTTCACTATTGGCTACCCTAGATACCACCACACCGGCTGCGACAGAAATCACCAGCGAAGGTATTTGCGCAACCAAGCCGTCACCAATGGCAAGTAGGGTGTAAATTTTGACAGCATCATCAAATGCTAGGCCATGTTGAATCATCCCAACAAATAAACCACCTACGATGTTGATGATGGTAACTAAAATACCTGCGACAGCATCGCCCCGCACGTACTTACTTGCACCGTCCATTGCGCCGTAAAACTCAGATTCTTGGCTAATTTCTGTACGGCGTTTTCTAGCTTCGTCTTCACCGATTAAGCCGGCATTCAAGTCGGCATCAATCGCCATTTGCTTACCTGGCATTGCGTCCAATGTAAATCTTGCGCCAACCTCAGCAATACGGCCCGCACCTTTTGTCACAACAGTGAAGTTAATAATCGTCAATATCACAAATACTACGATACCCACTGTGTAATTGCCGCCAATCAAAAAGTGCCCAAATGCTTCAATCACTTTACCTGCGGCATCAGGGCCGGTATGTCCTTCGGTGAGCACTACGCGTGTAGATGCCACGTTTAATGATAGTCGCAACATCGTGGTGACTAATAACACCGTTGGGAATGCAATAAAGTCCAATGCCTTTTTGGTTTGCAAACCAATGAGCAATACCATAATAGATAAGGCAATATTAAAGCTGAATAACACATCCAATGCGATAGCCGGTAACGGCAAGATCATCATTGATAAAAGCAAAACAATGATAAGTGGTGCAGCAACGGTGCGGCTGCCGAGGTTGTTCATCCAAGCTGGTAAATTAATTGGATTCATTAAACAAGTGCTCCAGATTCATTTTATACATCATCCACACCAGGCAGTGGCAGCAGGCTGTGGGGGTCTAGCTCATCAGGCACCGGTAGTGTGCTTGGGACTTCAGGTTGATAACCACCATCTTTATTGAAAATACGCATTTGAAAGACATAGGCCAGTATTTCAGCAACAGCTGTATATAGCGCTTCAGGAATCTCATGCTCCAGTTCAGTGTGTGTATATATGGCGCGCGCTAATTTTGGTGATTCAACAATGAGCACTTTGTGCTCCTCTGCGGCCTCACGTATTTTTAGTGCTACGGCGTCTGCGCCCTTAGCTACAACAACAGGTGCTAGCATACCACCTTCTTTATATTTAATAGCCACAGCGTAATGTGTTGGGTTGGTAATCACAACATCCGCATTTGGAATTTCCGACATCATTCTACGCCTTGACATCTCACGCTGCTGTTGGCGAATTCTTGATTTTATTTCAGGGTTACCGTCAGACTCTTTAGATTCGCGCTTGACCTCTTCTTTGGTCATTTTAAGCTTCTCTGCGTATTGGTACAGTTGAAACGGCACGTCGATGGCTGCAATCAGCACCAGCGCACTCACAATAGCCAAAAAGCTGGAAAGTAGTAAGTGGTTTACTTCGGCAATGCTTTCATTTAAAGGCAGTAAGGAAAGTGAAAGAATGGAGTCCATGTCATGTGAGATGACGATGTAGGAAATAAGGCCAACTAATATGGCTTTAGCAATAGACTTAACGAGCTCTGCGACAGAGTTTTTGGAAAGCATATTGCTAAATCCTGTAATCGGATTTAATTTTCCAAATTTTGGGATAAGTGCCTTTTCGCTAAATACCCAGCCGCCGATAAGGGCAGGTGATGCGATTGCTACAAAAAATAATATAAGCGCCAGGGGTGAGAATGCCAGCAGTAAATTGTAAATATTATCTGAGATTTTCATCAGAAGTAGCATAGGGTCATAGGCATAGGCACGTTGAAAACTCAGACCAGAACTCATTGATGTTTTTAACGCATCAGCCAGTTGTCCGCCCATCATCAGCATGGCAAACCCTGCGGCTAACAATACAGTTACCGTAGCTAGTTCTCTAGAGCGAGGGACGTCGCCTTCCTCACGAGCCTTTTCTAGGCGCTTGGGGGAGGCGTCCTCCGTCTTCTCTAAGTCACTTTCTTCAGCCATTACGTACCCTGTTATTTGATATTGCCAATCGGTTCATTGCTAAAAAACTGATTACTTTTTTCAATAACTAAATTATTCATTGAAACCTTACCATTGCATCTTAAGAATAGGGGGCAAAAACCATGCTTTCTTGTAGCTGACGTTATGACTTTAAATGTTTTTTATGTTTTTTTGCCATTATTTTAATTTTTTTTCAAAAAAAATTAAAATAAATTAAACAATAAAAACAATTAGTTATAATTTATTTTCAAATTTTATTAAATTTTTTTACAGATCACCCTAAAGTTTCCTTAACTTCTGCCGATAAGTGTTTATTGGATGAAGGCGTTAATGTTTTTATTGTTGAATGTCAGCGATATTTTTAACGGTAATTCATCACTTAAACTTTAGGAATTTTATCGACTATAAGCTAGTTAAATAATTCCCCCTGTATTTTAATGCTCATGATGAGTATAACTATATAGGCTACAATTTGTGTTCCTATTAAGCCAGTGTAGGTGCTTGTAAGACAAGCGCCTACACTGGCTTGTCTTGTTTGCTCACAAAAAATACCGACAGCGTATTCTTGCTAATCGCCCTAAAAAGGCTCAAAGTACAACTAACCATATTGTTCTATGGTTTTAACAACAGCAAGATACTTGAGATCGGAATTTAAAATGACTGAAATAGAATTGATGTCGGAAATCAGAGATGCCAACCTCAACTATTTAATGTTGGCGCAACAGCTTATCCGGGCTGATAAGGCGACCGCAATTTTCCGTTTAGGTATTAGTAGTGAAATTGCAGATTTGTTAGAAGGCTTGAGCAATATGCAGTTGGTTAAATTAAGCAGTGCGAATGTTATGTTGGCGAGGTTTCGCTTTGATGATAGCGCGATTCTAGGTATGCTTACCAATTACACAAAAGATCGTTCACAAGCGCATTTGCATGCAGCTATTCTGATGTCGGGCCAAGTGGCAGAGGCGATTGTTTAAGTGTCATCAGGGTTGATAAGTATACTGCTTAAAATAAGAAGGAAACCATCATGGAAAATAAAAGCCCAGTGACTTCTGCTAAAAGTGTGGTCAATGAATCTGAGCAGATTCAGCTTGCCATCCAGATGATTAAATTAGGTGCAAGGCTGCAATTGCTGGAGTCTCAAACGACGTTGTCTCGTGAGCGCCTGATTAAACTTTATAAAGAGCTTAAAGGTGTTTCACCACCTAAAGGTATGCTACCGTTTTCTACTGACTGGTTTTTAACATGGCAGCCAAATATCCATTCGTCTATTTTCTATAATATATACAAATTCATGCTTGATTACACAGGTGAAACTGGTATACATGCAATTATTAAAGCGTATAGCTTATATTTGCAGCAGGTTGAAACTGAAGAGTCTGCTGAGCCTGTGCTGTCAATGACGCGTGCATGGACAATGGTGCGTTTTGTTGAGAGTAAAATGTTGAAGCTACAAAGCTGTAGCTGTTGCGGCGGCAACTTTATTGTGAATGCTTACGATTTAAATAGCAGTTATGTTTGTAATTTATGCCACGTACCTTCACGTGCGGGAAAAACAAAAAAAAGCAAGTCGCTTACTTTCAAGGTTGTAACAATGACGGCCTAACAAGCGTTTGTAATGTTCTTATATTGTGTTAAAGTTTTGATAGCCTAGCAGTACATAAAAATATAATAAAAACATCAATACATGCTCTACGTTACTGGGGAGGTGAGTGTGTATCGAAAATTAAATTGGCATCAAAATGCTGCAGTTATTTTTCAATAAAATCAATCTAAAGCCAGCAACGCTCGCTGTTCTGATACAGTTTGTTGCATTTTCTTTTGTTTTTTCACTAGATTCCATTCTACAAGCTCAGTTGCTATATGACACTGATATAGCTCGCAGTCATTTTCCATATTACTTAATCTTGTTACAGGCCAGTTTTGCCGTATGTTTAGCCTACATCGCTAACATGGCTAAATGGTGGCGTTGGATACATTTTATATTCCCCATATCTGTTTGGGTGATGTCGCAGTGGCAGATATCCAATACATTTTACCTGATGGGTTTTCTGCTTAGCCTTAGTTTGTATTGGACAACGTTCCGCACACAAGTACCATTTTATCCCTCTATGCCAATTGTCTGGCAACAGGTCTTAACCTTAATCCCCCAGCATCAAGCCATGCGTATCATCGATATAGGCAGTGGTTTGGGCGATATGTCTATGTATATTGCAGAAAAAAGACCGGATTGCCTTGTTGATGGTACAGAAATTGCTCCATTGCCTTGGTTGGTTAGTAAGTTGCGTTCAAAGTTTAATGGTTCAAAAGTCGATTTTAAGCTTGGTGACTATCGTGCGCTCGATTTTGCAAACTATGATCTTGTTTTTGCTTATTTATCACCTGCGGCAATGACGGATTTGTGGCAAAAGGTACAAGCGCAAATGCGTACCGGTGGTTTGCTAGTCAGCTATGAGTTTGAGATTGATGGTGTTGCGCCGACGCAGGTTGTTCAGTTGGGTAGCCATAAAAAGATGTTATATGTATGGAAAGTTTAACAAATTTGAGGAAATCGGTTTTACGATAGGTTTGTAGCTGGTTTTCTTGTATAACCACATGATTTTTAGGTATATATCCATCCGAATGGATATGCGGTCTGTGTTGATTAGGTTTGAATTAGATGCATGGCTAAAAAAAATTACTTTATTCAAGTAATTAAATTACGTTATATTGGCTATTCTATTGGGAATGTTCGAAAATCGTAGTATCAAAACCTGGGGTGCGTAAGTATGTTTGTAATCATTGGCTATGTTGTTGTTTGCGGCACCATTTTTGGTGGTTATGCGCTAGCAGGGGGGCACCTGGGTGGGTTGTGGCAGCCGCTAGAGGTGTTGATGATTTTCGGCGGTGCGGTCGGTGCCTTTATTGTGGGTAATGATAGTAAGGCGCAGAAGGCAACATTAAAAGCGTTGCCGACGCTGTTCAAGGGGTCAAAGTTTAATAAAGCGCTATATATGGATTTATTGGCGTTGCTGTTTGAAATTCTGACCAAAATTCGTAAAGACGGCATGATGTCAATTGAGAATGATGTGGAAAATCCTGAGGCTAGTCCGCTCTTCAGTAAATATCCTACTTTGCAGCATGACCACCATTTGATTGAGTTTATTACAGATTATTTGCGCCTGATGGTTTCTGGCAATATGGACGCTTTCCAGGTTGAGAACTTAATGGATAACGAAATTGAAACGCATCATATGGAGGGGCACGTTCCTGCGCATTGCGTTGCAAAGCTGGGTGATGGTCTACCTGCGTTTGGTATCGTAGCCGCAGTGATGGGGGTGGTGCACACGATGGAAAACGTTGCTCTGCCGCCAGCTGAGCTGGGGATTCTGATTGCGCATGCCCTGGTCGGTACGTTTTTAGGTATTTTGCTTGCCTATGGTTTCGTTGGGCCGCTTTCAGGCTTGCTAGAACAGAAGTTAGAGGAAAGTACGAAGATGTTTCAAACGGTTAAGGTGACGTTGTTAGCAAGCCTTAATGGTTATGCGCCTGCTATTGCCGTTGAGTTTGGGCGTAAAGTGCTTTATTCAACAGAGCGTCCTAGCTTTGCCGAACTTGAGTCACACGTTAAACAAGCTAAAGGCAAATAAGGGAGCTTGTTATGGCAGAGGAATTACGCAAGCCGATTATTGTTAAAAAAATTAAAAAAAGCGGAGGCGGGCATCATGGCGGTGCCTGGAAGATTGCTTATGCCGACTTTGTAACAGCAATGATGGCCTTCTTCTTACTGATGTGGCTTTTGGGTTCTACTTCTAAGGCACAAAAAGAAGGTATTGCTGAGTATTTTAAAACGCCGCTAAAAGTAGCTTTGATGGGAGGAGATTCTGTCGGCGCTAGCGATACCTTGATTAAAGGTGGTGGCGGTAAAGATATGACGAAAAAGCAAGGGCAGGTGAAGCCGGTTGATGGTCCGCCCGGCAAGCAAAAAGCAGTCGATATTAAGGATGCTAAGGCCGCGTTGGAGAAGGCCGAAGCTGAAAAATTGGAGCAGTTAAAACAGAAACTTGAGAAAAGCATCGAAGATAGCCCGACTTTAAGTAAATTCAAAAAACAGCTATTGATTGATATCACTACTGAAGGTTTGCGTATACAGATTGTTGATGAGCAAAATCGGCCAATGTTTGAGTCTGCAAAAGCGGAAATGCAGCCATATGCTAAGCAGATTTTGAAAGAAATTGGCCAGATGCTCAATGGTGTCACCAATAAAATTAGTTTATCTGGGCATACTGATGCTGCGCCGTACTCAAGTGGCGAAAAGGGTTATAGTAACTGGGAGCTCTCATCTGATCGTGCCAATGCGTCGCGTAGGGAGTTAATCGCTGGCGGCATGGATGAAGCAAAGTTGTTGCGTGTTGTAGGGCTGTCCTCAGTGTCGCTGTTTGATAAAGATGATCCGCTTAATCCAATTAATCGGCGCATCAGTATTATTGTCATGAATAAACAGGCCGAGCTAGATGCATTGAAAGACGATGGTGAAACAAAATTACAATCCGATGCTGACCATGCGGCAATGGATAGCGTACTGAATAAGAGCAAATGATAAGTAAGTTTTGTCGCAGGCCTTGCTCGTTTTATTCATACGAAGGGTTGCGAGTTTGATGGTTATTGATGGGTATGTTTAATTAAGCGGGATTAACGCGTTAGGATTGTTGCTGTATGGAAACAAAAACATTACCAATTGCTGAGTTACGAAAATTGCTTGCTGCGGTTTCTGATCATGGTAAGCAGCATTTAATTGAGGTTGAGGCAGATTTGCTGCAAACAACTTTTTTGTTAAGTGAGGCAATTGAAAAGTTAAGTACCAGTTTTACGGCAGTGCATGATGCAGTCTGTGCACAGCAGCAGGTTTTAGATGCCTTGGTTACAAAATATGCAATTGAAGAACCGGTTTTAGAAAAATTAGATTCGTTCAAATCTAAGATCGGTGATGAAGTCAACGTGGTCATTACTAGCCTTCAATTTCAAGACCTTACTAGTCAGCTTGTCGCTAGAACAATCAAGAGAGTTAATGGTTTAAAGGACTTGTTACATGAGTTGGAGTCACACAGTAACGAGATGGATCCAGGGCATGAGCATGAAGAAATTGTTAAGTTTTTAGAGGAAATGAGTCGTAGTTTGCAGGTGGGTAGTCGTGCCTTGTCTGGTGGTTTGCGTCAATCAGTTGGTCAGCAAGATATGGCTACAGGTGAAATAGATCTTTTTTAGTAAGTTGCGCTAAATATATTAAATTTAGTGCCGTTAAGCAGTATAGGTTAAGCATGAAAGCGCTCTGACTTTAGTGGTCTGGGTGATTATTTGTTAACAGTAATAAAAGTGAGTAGATAAATGGCAAAAACAATATTAGCAGTAGATGATTCAGGCTCACTGCGCCAAATGGTGGCATTTAGCCTTAAAGCTGCAGGCTATGATGTAATTCAGGCGGTAGATGGGCAAGATGGCTTAAATAAAGCAAAAGAGAAAACTGTAGATCTGGTTTTAACCGACCAAAATATGCCAATTATGGATGGCCTGACCTTAATTAAGAACTTACGCGGATTAGGCTCGTATCAAAAAGTGCCAATTTTAATGTTAACCACTGAGTCTAGCGATGAAATGAAGGCCAAAGGTAAAGCTGCTGGTGCTAACGGCTGGTTGGTAAAACCATTTGACCCAAAACGTTTGATTGAAGTCGTGCAAAAAGTCATTGGCTCTTAATTGTTGAGAGTTAATGTTTTTCTGGTGTTTATACCGCTATTAACGCCCTAATAGTGGAGAGCTTGAGCTTAGCGCTCTAAAGCCTAAGTATTAAATGCACGTAAAATTTACTAGGTATTTCTACTAAGGTTTATTTTGCTGTTAAGTGTTTTAGTTTGAGTGTGTTTAATGTTGTTCGGGAACAGTAGTTTTGTCGTAGAAATTACTGGATACGTGAGATAAATGTGGTAACTGTATTGGTGTGAATCGTACGTTTTGTACGTGGCGCACGTAAATAAATGGAGTACGGCAATGACAATCGATATGAGTCAGTTTTACGAAGTCTTCTTTGATGAGGCTGAAGAGCTACTAGCAGAGGCCGAGCGTTTACTATTGGGTATTAACATTGACGATCCTGATAATGAAGAGTTAAACGCAATCTTCCGCGCAGCTCACTCAATTAAAGGTGGAGCTGCTACTTTCGGTTTTATGGATATGACTGAAATTACGCATGTCCTCGAAAATCTGTTAGACAAGATTCGTAAGCACGAAATGGCTCTGACTGCTGAGCATGTTGATGCGTTTCTTGCCGCTAAAGATGTGCTTAAAATGGAGTTGGACGGCCATCGGTTAGCAACTGATGTAGATCAAGATCAAGTGGCTGATGTGAAGATGATGTTGAAACAGCTTTCTGAAGCTGGTGCAACACCAGCCCCAGCCACAGCTGTTGTTGCACCACCATCACCTGTGTCTCAGCCTGTTGATGCTGCACCTGTGCAAACTGAAGTAGCTGATGGTATCAGCTGTTTTAATATTGTGATGCCTGATATCACAGAAAAAGATGTAGAGAACCTAAAAGAAGAGCTGGGTTTGCTAGGCGATGTTGCTGTGAGCAAGCAGGCTGATGGGCATTTCGTTATTACATTGACGACAGACTCATCTGAGGCAGACATTGTTTCTATTTGTTCCTTTATTGTTGACCCTGATGATCTAGTTATTTCACTAAAAGCTAACTCAGTTGCATCATTTGCAACAATGCCAGCTGCAGAAGTTAATCCGATAGCCGCAGAAGCGGTTGAAAGCAAAGCAGCGTCTACTACTAAAGTCCTTATTCATGAGGAAGTAGGCTATGGCCTGTTTGAAGAGGATGGCAAAGAAAAGCAAGAAGAAGGCTACGGATTTTTTGCACCATTCCAACCTCACCCAGATGCCGTTAAGTCAGAACTGATAGGTGACGATACCACGCTTACTTTATCTAATAGTGGTGTGACTAATGCGCAACCGACCACTGGTGCAGCTAAACCAGAAGCTGTGGCGGGCAGCGGGCTGGCACAAGAGGTTGAACGTAAAAATCCAGGACGTCGTGAGTCTGACAAAGCACCTGCAAGTGCCGAAGCATCATCGATTCGTGTTGGCGTTGAAAAGGTTGACCAACTGATTAATCTAGTAGGTGAGCTGGTGATTACGCAAGCGATGATCGAGCAACGCATCAGTATGTTGGATCCGGTACAAAACGAGGCGTTAATTAACAGTGTAGGACAATTGACTCGCAATACTCGTGACTTACAAGAGTCGGTGATGTCAATTCGTATGATGCCGATGGATTTCGTATTCTCTCGCTTTCCTCGTATGGTGCGGGACTTAGCCGCTAAGCTAAACAAAAAAGTGGACTTTGCCACGATAGGTGCGACCACTGAGTTAGATAAAGGCTTAATCGAGCGTATTGTTGACCCACTGACACATTTGGTTAGAAACAGTGTAGACCATGGTATTGAAATACCTGAAAACCGTAGGAAAGCCGGTAAGAGTGAGACTGGGACTTTAACTTTGTCTGCAGCGCATAAAGGTGGCAGTATCGTTATTGAGGTGACGGATGATGGCGCAGGCTTAAATCGAGACAGAATTCTAGCCAAAGCCCACTCAAATGGCTTAGCTGTAAGTGAAAGCATGACTGATAGTGAGGTTTTCTCACTCATCTTTGCCCCAGGCTTTTCTACTGCTGAAGTTGTTACCGATGTCTCTGGACGAGGCGTGGGTATGGATGTAGTGAAGAGAAACATTACCTCTATGGGTGGTGCTGTTGAGATTCGATCAGCGCTTGGTTTTGGTACCACTATTTCAATCTCACTCCCTCTGACGCTTGCAATTTTAGATGGCATGTCAGTATCGCTGGGCGACAGTGTTTATGTGATTCCGCTTAATTTGATTGTTGAAACCTTACAACCACGCGCTGAAGATATTAAAACAGTGACAGGCGAGGGGCGTATGGTGCATGTGCGCGGTGAGTATTTGCCAATTATCGCATTACATAGCCTGTTTAATCACGCGACAGATATTACCGACCCAACCCAAGGCGTGTTGGTGCTGTTAGAGTCGGATGGTAAAAAATCAGCTTTATTTGTTGATCGATTAGTGGGGCAGCAACAGGTTGTAATTAAGAGTTTAGAAACAAACTTTAAGAAGGTACTGGGTGTATCCGGTGCGACCATTATGGGGGATGGCTCAGTGGCTTTAATATTGGACGTCGCTGCTTTGATACAAATGGGGCAAAGTACCAACTATATTACCGGCGCAGCCTCATTTTCTAACCAAAATAATCAGCATATGCAACGCAATGCATAAGGAGCTTAAACAATGAGTACTGACAATGTAGTAAATAATGTAAGTTCAAAAGCTAAAAGCGCAGAGGGTGAATATCTAACCTTTGTGTTAGGGGCAGAAGAGTACGGGCTTGAAATTTTAAAAGTACAGGAAATTCGTGGCTATGATGCGGTAACGCAAATTGCGAATACGCCAGAGTTTATTAAGGGCGTGGTGAATTTACGCGGCAAGATTGTGCCGATTGTAGATTTGCGCATCAAATTCAACTTAGGAAAAGTTGAGTATAACGAATTTACAGTAGTGATTATTTTGAACCTGCACGGTCGTGTGGTTGGTATTGTGGTCGATGGTGTATCAGATGTGATTGCATTGAAAGAAGATCAAATTCGTGATGTGCCTTCGTTGGTGACCAGTATCGACACTAAATACATTGTTGGTTTGGCGACACTAGAGCAAAGAATGTTGATTTTAGTTGATATTGAACAGTTAATGACTAGTCAAGAAATGGCGCTGGTAGATGCTGTTGCAGCTTAGAAGTCGGTATTAAGATAAGAGGGTTATAGCTTTTAGCTATGTAAGCTGAGTTTTGAAAGGTGAGATTTATAACAGTTTTAATGTATAGAGTCGTTAACGTTTGATGATTTAAACGAGCAATTTAAGATGCTCAATGTAGAAAAAAAATAAAACACTAGTTTGAATTAAATACTTCGTTACATCACTTTTGGGAGCTAACACATGATTACCGCATTAATTAATGGATTAACAGGTAAGACATCAAAAGAATTAAAAGAGCAAAAAGCGCTGATTGAACAGTCTGTGTTAGAAATCACCCAAAAAAATGCGGAGATTGCTGATTTGAAGAAGCGAGAAGCTACATTGGCAACAATAAAAAGTGCAATGGATAGTTCCTCTTCAGCCATCATGATGGTTGACCGTAACTTTATTGTTACCTACGTCAACGTAGCTAGCACTGCTCTATTTAATAGCAACAAAGCTGAGTTTTTAAAAGTGTTTCCGACGTTTGATCCAGCTAAAATTGTTGGTACTTGCATTGATGTGTTTCATAAAAACCCACAACATCAGCGTCAAATGTTGGCAACCCCTGCACGTTTACCATTTTCAACAGAAATCAAAGTTGGTTCGCTTGTCATTTCGCTTTATGTCACTGCCACCTATGATGCTAAGGGCGGGTACATTGGCAATGTTTTAGAGTGGCGAGATGTTACTGCGGTTAAAGCACGTGAAGTGGCGGATTTCGATAGTCGAACACAAAATGAATCAATAGCAAGGTTTCAAGCAATGATAGAGATGGATCTGGAAGGAAACATCATTTATGCGAATGAAACTTATCTTAATTTGCTGGGCTATCAATTGCCAGAATTGATTGGCAAACACTCGTCAATGCTGCTTGACCCTGCAGATGTTAAAAGCCCTGTGTATGCAGAAAACTGGAAAAAGCTAGTATCAGGTGAGTATGTGTCAGGTAAGGTTAAACGTATAGGCAAGGGTGGTAAAGAGGTTTGGGTTCAGGCGTACTTGAGCCCGATTAAAGGCATAGATGGCAAAATCATTAAAATCGTGAATTATGCGATTGATATCACAGAGCAAAGCTTGCGAGATGCGGGTAACGCAGGGCAGTTAGCTGCCATTGATCGTGCTTATTCCGTGATTGAGTTTAGCATGGACGGCAAAGTGACCAGTATTAATGAAAACTTTGAAAGTGTTGTGGGATATTCAAAAGCAGAAGTAATTGGACAGCATCACAGTAAACTTGTTGATCCAGCCTACGCTAATAGTTTGGAATATAAGCAGTTTTGGGAAAACTTAAACAAAGGTCTATTCGACCATGGAATTTATAAACGTGTAGGTAAAGGTGGTAAGGAGATTTGGCTGCAAGCGAGCTATAACCCAATTTGTGATGTGCAAGGTCGCCCGGTTAAAGTTTTTAAAGTTGCCATCGATGTTACGCAACAACACGTTGCTGAAATCGAGTTGGCAGCTGCTGTTGCTGAGACAGATCACATTATTGAATCAGCCAAGGATGGAGACCTCAGCAGTCGTATTCCTTTAGCGGGCAAGACGGGAGCGATTGCGAGCTTATGCGATGGTGTGAATGCGTTGATGGACAAATTAACGGAAGTGATTATCCAAGTACACGAAGCTGGAGAAACGATTAACACAGCTGCAGGTGAAATATCCTCTGGTAACACTGACTTATCTAGCCGCACCGAACAGCAAGCCTCTAGCCTAGAAGAAACCGCCTCTAGCATGGAACAACTAGCATCTACCGTAAAACAGAACGCAGAAAACGCCAAGCAAGCCAACCAGCTAGCCAGCGCAGCCTCAGGCGTAGCGGTTAAAGGAGGCGAAGTAGTCGGGCAAGTGGTTAACACCATGAGCGACATTAATGCCAGTGCCAAGAAAATTGAAGACATCATTAGCGTGATTGACGGCATCGCCTTCCAAACCAACATTCTGGCCTTGAACGCAGCCGTTGAAGCGGCCAGAGCCGGGGAGCAAGGACGAGGCTTTGCGGTAGTGGCAGGCGAAGTGCGCAACCTAGCACAACGTTCAGCCTCAGCTGCGAAAGAAATTAAAGAACTGATTACTGACTCAGTCAGTAAAACAGCGCAAGGCACCGCACAAGTAGAAACAGCGGGTAAAACCATGCAAGAGATTGTGAACTCAGTACAGCGCGTGACTGACATCATGGGTGAGATTGCAGCAGCCTCTATCGAACAAAGTGCTGGTATTGACCAAGTGAACAACGCGATCACCAGCATGGATGAAGTGACCCAGCAGAATGCGGCCTTGGTTGAGCAAGCTGCGGCAGCGGCAGAATCGTTAGTTGATCAAGCGGTAGGTTTGATGGATACCGTAAATGCGTTTAAATTAAGTGAAGGCTCTACGTACGGAAGTAAGCAAAGTGTTGCGCGCAATAATTCAAAACCAGCTTCACTGGCTAGGTTTAATAGCGCATTAAAACAACCAGTAAGTAAAGCGTTGCATGCGCCAATGGTTAAGTTAAATGGTGCTGGTCATGATGGTGATTGGGAAGAATTTTAGTTAATAAGCATTCAAAAGAAACGCGTCTCTACATTTAATGTGCGAACTTTAATTTAGAGATAGCGTTAATTTTGTTGTATTAAATATGTAGTAAAAATGGAGATATTAGGATGAAGCTACTTAGAGCGCTAACTGTTGCGCAGCGATTAATGGTGATTATTGCACTCGCTGTGGTGGTGGTAGTAACACAGGCTGCAATTGGTCTTTTTGAGCTGAGTCAAGTGAAAAATAGTTTGAAATCTGTTTATCAGCACCGAATGGTGCCAGTGGGTTCTTTAAATCAGATTGCGATTAATATGCTCAAGAATCGCGCGCGACTAAATGCAGCGTTAGGTCACTATAAAGCGATAGTAGGTGAAAATGGACAGGTGACTATTGAGCTGGATGCACAATATTCGAATCAACAAGCTGATTTTATTGAAAGCAGAATGAAAGAAATAAGTCAGATATGGGAGACGTATATCAACAGCGACTTATCGCCAGAGGAAAGAGTGCTTGCAGATAAGTTTGCAAAAAGTCGAGGTCAATTTGTTTCAGTAATTTTAAAGCCGGCAGTTACCCAATTGCGCGCTAATAATTATGAGGCTTTGCAGCCAATTAGTGATCAGGCTGTGGATTTGTATGAGGCCGCTGAAACTGATTTAAAAGCATTGCTTAAATATAATTTGGAAATAGCCGAAAACGAATACATCACAGCATCTGCAAATTATGAAAAAGTACGCCTGTTGACATTCTCTGGGCTGGCTTTTGCGCTATTAATGTTAGTCTGGCTAGGTTTCGCTATTACACGATCAATTACGAAAGCCTTAGGTGGTGAACCTGATACGATGTACGACACTGCTAAGCGTATTTCGTTAGGGGATTTGGATTTTACTATCCCATTAGAAGCAAATGATCGCAGTAGCACCATGGCTGCGATGAGTACTATGCAAGCCAATATCAAGCTATTAATCTCAGATATCGCTGTGCTTTCGCAAGCCTCACAACAAGGTCGCTTAGCAACGCGTGCTGAGGTTAGCCGTCATCAGGGGGATTTCCGTAAGGTACTCAGTGGCGTAAATGATACTTTAGATGCCATTGTTGGGCCGCTTAATGTGGCTGCAAACTATGTAGATAGAATTTCCAAAGGAGATATTCCAGCGAAAATTACAGATCATTACAATGGTGACTTTAATACAATTAAAAATAACTTAAACACTTGTATTGATGCGGTCAATAATCTAGTCAACGAAGCGATGAGCTTAGAAAACGCTGCGATTGCAGGGCAATTGAATAACCGTGGTGACATTGTTAAATATCAAGGTGATTTCCGCAAAGTCGTTGAGAGTTTTAATAATTGTTTGGATGCTGTAGTTGGTCCACTAAGCGTAGCAGCTGGTTATGTTGATAATTTTGCCAAGGGCAATATTCCAGCTAAAATTACAGACCATTACAATGGTGATTTTAATATTATTAAAAACAACTTAAATGCCTGCGTTGATGCTTTAAATCTATTGGTGTCAGATGCTAACTTGTTGGCACAAGCTGCTCAAAATCACCAGTTAAATACACGTGCAGATGTAACAAAACACTGGGGTGATTACAGAAAAATTGTTGAAGGTGTAAATGGCACACTCGATACTGTGATGCAGCAAAATGCTACAGATGCTGCAGAGAAGGCGCAAGAAGCAAAAATATTATCTGATGCTGTGGCGGAGACTCAAGCTATCATTGAAGGTGCTAAGGGGGGAGATTTAAGCAGCCGAGTATCTTTAGCGGGCAAGACGGGAGCGATTGCGAGCTTATGCGATGGTGTGAATGCGTTGATGGACAAATTAACGGAAGTGATTATCCAAGTACACGAAGCTGGAGAAACGATTAACACAGCTGCAGGTGAAATATCCTCTGGTAACACTGACTTATCTAGCCGCACCGAACAGCAAGCCTCTAGCCTAGAAGAAACCGCCTCTAGCATGGAACAACTAGCATCTACCGTAAAACAGAACGCAGAAAACGCCAAGCAAGCCAACCAGCTAGCCAGCGCAGCCTCAGGCGTAGCGGTTAAAGGAGGCGAAGTAGTCGGGCAAGTGGTTAACACCATGAGCGACATTAATGCCAGTGCCAAGAAAATTGAAGACATCATTAGCGTGATTGACGGCATCGCCTTCCAAACCAACATTCTGGCCTTGAACGCAGCCGTTGAAGCGGCCAGAGCCGGGGAGCAAGGACGAGGCTTTGCGGTAGTGGCAGGCGAAGTGCGCAACCTAGCACAACGTTCAGCCTCAGCTGCGAAAGAAATTAAAGAACTGATTACTGACTCAGTCAGTAAAACAGCGCAAGGCACCGCACAAGTAGAAACAGCGGGTAAAACCATGCAAGAGATTGTGAACTCAGTACAGCGCGTGACTGACATCATGGGTGAGATTGCAGCAGCCTCTATCGAACAAAGTGCTGGTATTGACCAAGTGAACAACGCGATCACCAGCATGGATGAAGTGACCCAGCAGAATGCGGCCTTGGTTGAGCAAGCTGCGGCAGCGGCAGAATCGTTAGTTGATCAAGCGGTAGGTTTGATGGATACCGTAAATGCGTTTAAATTAAGTAGCGGACGCGTGCAGAGCAGACCAAATTTAAGGGTGATAGCACAACCTGCACGTATCGCAACACTAGGTCATGACAGCAAAAGAAGTTAGTTATTGAGTAACAGAAATTAATGGTCTCAGACCTTTATATATCAACAGTCAATATTAGCAGAAGAGTTATATACCGACATTTGCTTACTTAGATTTTGCCTGTCGGTGTTTGCTTGGTTGATATATTAATTGAGATGTTTTAAATAGATTGGAAATGAAATTGCAAAAAACTAGAGATACACACATTGACGCTTGGGCTGCCAGTACTGACAAGCTAATGTCTTGGACTTTGCTGCTATTGTTCGTTATTAGCTTAATCATCGGCTTTTCTTCCGGCACGCAATCAGAAGTTTTTGCAGTTGGTTTGCCTGCGCTATTAATTCCATTGTTAATTATTAACATCCTCCCTGGTTCGATAGTTAGTCGATTGGTTTTGGCCATTGCTTTTATGGTTTTTTCCGCACTATTTATTCAGCAAACACATGGTTTGAATGAAGCACATTTTTCTGTTTTCATTTTGCTGGCTGTTTTGCTCTCCTACCGTGATTGGAAACCGATTTTTATCGCGGCATTAGTAATTACATTCCATCATTTAACTTTCAATTTATTGCAAACCCCTGATTCTGGTTTTTATTTATTCCAACTGGGTGCAAATAACAATTTAGTAATCTTACATGCATTGGCTGTAGTGATTGAAGCTGGTTTTTTAATGCTTATTGCCAATAATCTTCGTAAAGAGGCCATTATGGTTGGTGGTGCCCCTGAGGAGTTGGTGGATATCACTAGGCAATTGGCCAATGGTAATTTAGGCGTTGCAATTGATGTCGATGCTAATGATAGGTCTAGTGTGAAGTATGCGCTAAAGTTAATGAATAGTAATTTATCTACGATTGTAGATCGCGTTGAGCACATTACGCTTGAGTATGCAAAAGGCAATGTAAATTCGGCTATTAATTTAGAAAACCTGCATGGTAGCTATCATACAATGGCAGAAAAAATCAACGTGATGCTAGCTGTACAATCAAGCCTAGTGCAAAAAATCGCACAAAATGCGATTGATTTCTCGAATGGTAATTTTGACAAACCTTTTGATGCGTTACCTGGAAACCTTAAGTTTATTAATGAAGCTATTGAGCAGCTGCGCGCCAATGTTAAAGCCATCACAGAAGGTGTGGCACATATGAGCAAAGAGCACGAAATCGGTAATATTGATGTCTGTATAGACGCAAGCCAATATAAAGGTGCATTTGCTGAAATGGCCGGGTCATTAAATCAGATGGTTAGCGCCCACGTACGAGAGAAAGAAGAAGTCACGCAAGTGATGCGAGCGCTAGGTGACGGAGATTTTGAAGTACAGATACAGCAATATCCTGGTAAAAAAGCAGAGATCAACAAGAACCTAGATCGCCTCAAAGGCAAACTTAAAGGCGCAGTTGACTCAGTGAAATGGGTGACGAACGAACATGCACAAGGCAACATTGACATGAGCCTGCATGCGCATCTATTTAAAGGCGGCTTCTCAGAACTAGCGACAGCCGTTAACGCCATTGTTGCTGGCCAACTAGAACTAACAGAGAAAGCACTCGCCTGTGTTAAAGCCTTTGGTGAAGGCGACTTTGACGCACCATTAGAAACATTCCCAGGCAAAAAAGTATTCGTCAACGAAGCCATTGAACAAGTACGTGCCCACCTCAAAGCACTCAACGAAGATGCTCAGCTACTTGCAGATGCGGCGCGTGAAGGCCGCGTAACCGTACGTGCAGATGCAGACAGACACCAAGGCGACTACCGTAAAATTGTGAACGGCATGAACGAAACCCTAGAAATGATCGTTAGCCCGATTGTTACCGTGCAGCAATCCGTTGAAACCATCAACACCGCAGCAAAAGAAATTGCACAAGGTAACGCAGACCTCTCACGCAGAACAGAAGACCAAGCGGCATCGCTAGAAAAAACAGCAGCCAGCATGGAAGAACTCTCATCTACTGTTAAACAAAATGCAGACAACGCCAAACAAGCCAACCAACTAGCCTCAGCAGCCTCAGGCGTAGCGGTTAAAGGCGGCGTCGCGGTATCTGCGGTAGTGAACACCATGGCAGAAATCAACGAAAGCGCTAAAAAGATTGAAGACATCATTAGCGTCATTGACGGCATCGCCTTCCAAACCAACATCCTAGCCTTGAACGCAGCTGTTGAAGCGGCTAGAGCAGGGGAACAAGGTCGTGGTTTCGCTGTGGTAGCCGGAGAAGTACGTAATCTTGCACAACGCTCAGCCTCAGCTGCCAAAGAAATTAAAGAACTGATTACAAACTCAGTGAACAAAACTGCAGAAGGTACTAAACAAGTAGAAACTGCTGGTGAAACCATGCAAGAAATCGTCAGCTCAGTCAAGCGAGTATCTGACATCATTGGAGAAATCTCAGCAGCATCACAAGAGCAAAGCGCCGGTATTGAGCAAGTGAACGAAGCCATTATGAAAATGGACGATGTCACACAGCAAAACACCGCCTTGGTAGAAGAAGCCGCTGCAGCAGCTGAATCGATGATGGAACAAGCAGATGAGTTGATGAACGCCATCAGCGTGTTTCAGCTGGGCAGCAATAACGAAAGCCGAGTGACATCACGAGCTGCGTCTAAAGTAGTTGTGAGTAAAGTAGCGCATGTGACAAGACCTGCGCCTGTCAAATTGAGTGTAAAAACCAATTCTGATGATGGAGATTGGGAAGAGTTTTAACTGGCTATATCTTTAAATAGTATGTTTGAATATATGGATATTTTGGTTTTTTCAGTAAGGAATGGGCTTTAAATGCAAATGACTGTCGCAAAAAAAATGTTATTAATTACATTGGTTTCTGTCTTAGGTTTGGTTGGTGTTCTAACGTTAAACTCATTTCAGTCGGATGCTGTATATAACGATGCAAATTATGCTAATACCAATATTGTGCCAAGTGTTATCAAACTTGATGAAATACGCTATAAATTCAATACACTACGTATTCGGGTTGCAAATCACACGCTGATTAAAGACGAAGCGAAAATGGCTGAAGTTGAAGAGGCTATCAGAAAACTACAGGCCGAGTTGAATGAGATTACAGGTTCGTATGGTGACCTAGTGTCAGATGAGCAAGAAAAAGGTTTGCTGGCAACCGATATAGAAGACTTAAAAGTCTATTTCGCACGTATGGAGCCGATATTAGAAGCTTCACGCGCTAATCAAAAAGAATTAGCACACGAACTTTATATAGCGATTCGTACGCCAGCAGAAAAAGCAAACGATAGTATCGCTACACATATGCGTTATAAAGTTGAGCTTGGTCAGAAGTTTGCTGCTAATGCCCTAACGGTAAAGCAAAACTCAATGAAGCTTTCTTTAGCAGTAGGCTTACTCTTTGTGATTATTGCTATCTTGATTGGTGTGGTAATTGCCCGTAGTTTACGAAAACAGTTGGGTGGTGAGCCAAGTGAGGTTGCTAAAATTGCTAACGATATTGCAAGAGGCGATTTAAATAGCACGATTAACGTTGACTCACGTGATGATTCAAGTTTGATGTCCTCCATGTTGACAATGCAGCAAGCACTTAAAACAGTTATCGAAGAACAGAGCGCTATGTCAGCCCAAAATAAATTGGGTAATATTGGCGCTTCTATCGACACCAGTAAGCTGCGTGGCAGCTATCAGGTGATGGCTGGTAATGTTAACGAAATGGCCTCTAACCAAGCAAATGTGATGCGTAAAGTTACAGCATGTATTGGTGAGTTTGCTAAGGGTAACTTTGATGCACCTTTAGAACGCTTCCCAGGTCAACGCGCCTTTATTAATGAAGGTGTCGAGCAACTACGTGCCAATATCAAAACATTTGTCAGCGAAATGCAAACCATGTCTCAGCAACATGACTTGGGCGAGATTGATGCTGCTATCGATACCTCTAAATTCGCAGGCACTTACGCTGAGATGGCTGAGTCATTAAATCAGATGGTTAGCGCCCACGTACGAGAGAAAGAAGAAGTCACGCAAGTGATGCGAGCGCTAGGTGACGGAGATTTTGAAGTACAGATACAGCAATATCCTGGTAAAAAAGCAGAGATCAACAAGAACCTAGATCGCCTCAAAGGCAAACTTAAAGGCGCAGTTGACTCAGTGAAATGGGTGACGAACGAACATGCACAAGGCAACATTGACATGAGCCTGCATGCGCATCTATTTAAAGGCGGCTTCTCAGAACTAGCGACAGCCGTTAACGCCATTGTTGCTGGCCAACTAGAACTAACAGAGAAAGCACTCGCCTGTGTTAAAGCCTTTGGTGAAGGCGACTTTGACGCACCATTAGAAACATTCCCAGGCAAAAAAGTATTCGTCAACGAAGCCATTGAACAAGTACGTGCCCACCTCAAAGCACTCAACGAAGATGCTCAGCTACTTGCAGATGCGGCGCGTGAAGGCCGCGTAACCGTACGTGCAGATGCAGACAGACACCAAGGCGACTACCGTAAAATTGTGAACGGCATGAACGAAACCCTAGAAATGATCGTTAGCCCGATTGTTACCGTGCAGCAATCCGTTGAAACCATCAACACCGCAGCAAAAGAAATTGCACAAGGTAACGCAGACCTCTCACGCAGAACAGAAGACCAAGCGGCATCGCTAGAAAAAACAGCAGCCAGCATGGAAGAACTCTCATCTACTGTTAAACAAAATGCAGACAACGCCAAACAAGCCAACCAACTAGCCTCAGCAGCCTCAGGCGTAGCGGTTAAAGGCGGCGTCGCGGTATCTGCGGTAGTGAACACCATGGCAGAAATCAACGAAAGCGCTAAAAAGATTGAAGACATCATTAGCGTCATTGACGGCATCGCCTTCCAAACCAACATCCTAGCCTTGAACGCAGCTGTTGAAGCGGCTAGAGCAGGGGAACAAGGTCGTGGTTTCGCTGTGGTAGCCGGAGAAGTACGTAATCTTGCACAACGCTCAGCCTCAGCTGCCAAAGAAATTAAAGAACTGATTACAAACTCAGTGAACAAAACTGCAGAAGGTACTAAACAAGTAGAAACTGCTGGTGAAACCATGCAAGAAATCGTCAGCTCAGTCAAGCGAGTATCTGACATCATTGGAGAAATCTCAGCAGCATCACAAGAGCAAAGCGCCGGTATTGAGCAAGTGAACGAAGCCATTATGAAAATGGACGATGTCACACAGCAAAACACCGCCTTGGTAGAAGAAGCCGCTGCAGCAGCTGAATCGATGATGGAACAAGCAGATGAGTTGATGAACGCCATCAGCGTGTTTCAGCTGGGCAGCAATAACGAAAGCCGAGTGACATCACGAGCTGCGTCTAAAGTAGTTGTGAGTAAAGTAGCGCATGTGACAAGACCTGCGCCTGTCAAATTGAGTGTAAAAACCAATTCTGATGATGGAGATTGGGAAGAGTTTTAAAAAGTGATTTTATGCTAAGGCACCTAATGGTTTACAATAGAGGGTAAATCGTTAGCGGACAGCTAACTTTAGCAATTTTAAGATAGGGTAAGGTGGATGAGTGTAGCGTTGTCCACCATATGTAAGTAAAAGTTGGTGGTAACGCTACACTCGACCGCCAAGTGTAACAAAGTAGTTAATTTTGAAATTTATTTAGAAGTTCTAGGAGACTTAAATGGCTGTAATTGATCGTGTATTAATTGGTGAAGCATTGGTGATCGAAGATCGTCCAGATGGTAGTGGTTTGGATCTTAAAAATGTTGCTCACATCGACCTTATCATGGGCCCACGTGGTAGCGCTGCAGAAGATGCATTTTGCCGTACACTAACTGATCAAAAAGAAGGTGTGAATGGCTTGTTAGCTATTGTTGCTCCTAACATGATGGTAAAACCAAACACAGTAATGTTTAATAAAGTGACTTTGAAAAACACTAAACAATCACTACAAATGTTTGGCCCAGCTCAACGCGGTGTTGCGATGGCTGTGATGGACTGTGTTGCTGATGGCACAATCCCAGTAGAAGAAGCTGATGACGTATTCATTTCTGTTGGTGTATTTATTGACCAAACTGCAGACATGGATGATCGTATTCAAGATTGGAACTACCGTGCTACTAAACAAGCAATCAAAAGCGCAATCGCTCGTGAGCCAAAAGCTGCTGATTTGTTGAAAGTTTATAAAGATTCTGCACATCCTTTTGCTGCAAAAGAAGGCAACAGAAGAGCAACAGATAAGGCATAAAGTAGTTTGTAGTTTAGTAATAAGAAGTTAAGTAATAATAAGTAAGTTGTGATGTGGAGCAATGTTTTAAGATGGAAAATGTCAGATAGCACCAGTTTTAATTAAATGGTTTTGTCGATATTTACATCTTGCATTGCTACCTTGTCATCACGTTGATATTGTCTAGCAATAATCAAAAGTTAAATAATAAGTAACAGCAAAATATTAATAAATAATAAATTAAAAGTGCCAAAAGCATATTGCTAAAGTGCTTTGTACCAGACTGGTACAGTAAGTAATTTACAATAATTACGTGGTGAAATTAATGTTGAAAAAAGAGCAGCACGACGAGGGGCGAGAGTTTAATTTTACTGCTCAAGATTTTGCTAGAGTACGTCACTTAATTTATCGTCATGCGGGTATTTCTTTATCTGAAGCTAAGTCTGATATGGTCTATAGCCGTATTGGTAGAAGATTGCGTGTTTTAGGCGCAACATCCTTTAAGCAATACCTCGATATTCTCGAAAGTCAAAACGACTCAGCTGAGTGGGAGGCGTTTACTAATGCACTCACAACAAATCTAACCTCGTTTTTTCGTGAAGAGCACCATTTCCCTATCCTTGCAGACCATCTGCTATCGCTCAAAAAACCTATACGTATATGGTGTTCTGCCGCATCTACTGGCGAAGAGCCTTATACAATTGCCATGACTGCTTGTGAAGCCTTTGGTAGCCTAAATCCACCAGTTGAGATTATTGCCACAGATATAGACACTAATGTTCTGTCTACAGCATCAAGTGGAGTTTACCCTTATGAGCGCGTGAGCAAACTTTCAGAAGAAAGACGTAAGCGTTTTTTTCTAAAAGGCACCGGCCCTAATGAGGGCCTGGTTTCTGTGAAAAAAGAGCTAAAAGCGATGATTAGTTTTAATCAGCTTAATCTACTCGATGAAAATTGGGCATTACATGAGCCTTTCGATGCAATTTTCTGTAGAAATGTCATGATTTATTTTGATAAACCTACACAGTCTAAGATTTTGAGCCGCTTTGTACCGTTAATGAAGTCCCATGCACTATTGTTCGCTGGTCATTCAGAGAACTTTCTTTATGTTTCAGATGCCTTTCATTTGAAAGGTAAAACTGTGTACACGTTAAGTGACGGTAGCCATCACAGGCGCTCTGGTTATCAGGAAAAAGAGAAGACGTCATGAGTATGTTAGAAGAAGAAATTTCTACTACGATTTATTTTGACCGGACTTTTGACTGTGATGCGGCAAAAATAGCGCCAGGTGAGTATTACTTTACCGATAAAGATATGTTGATTGTGACGGTGTTAGGTTCATGTGTATCTGCATGCATACGTGATAGCAAAACAGGCGTAGGTGGTATGAATCATTTTATGTTGCCAGACAGTGCGGCAGCGGATAAAGATAGTCCGGTTTCTGAATCTATGCGCTATGGTACTTATGCCATGGAAGTTTTGATTAATCAATTGCTACGCAACGGTGCGCGCCGTGAGAATTTAGAAGCCAAGATATTTGGCGGTGGTAATGTGCTGAAGAGTTTTACTACGACCAATGTTGGGGATCGTAATGCTATTTTTGTAAGAAAATATCTGAATGCCGAGGGGATACGCATTACAGGTGAAGATTTATTAGATATCTATCCTAGAAAAGTTTATTTCTTTCCTAAAACTGGCCGGGTTTTAGTGAAGAAGCTGAAACAAATGCATAACGACACCTTGTTTAAACGTGAAGAGGTTTACGCAAGTAAACTTAAAACGGCTGATGTCGGTGGTGCAATTGATTTGTTTTAATTGAATGAGCAATAAGACGTGAGAATAAGCAAATGAAAATAAAAGTACTTGTTATTGATGATTCAGCACTAATTCGTAGCTTACTTACTGAGATTATCAATGACCAAAAAGACATGATGGTCGTAGGTGCTGCACCGGATCCACTGATTGCGCGAGAAATGATCAAGCAATTAAATCCTGATGTATTAACGCTTGATGTGGAAATGCCTAAAATGGACGGCCTGGATTTCTTAGAAAAGCTGATGCGTTTACGTCCGATGCCTGTTGTGATGGTTTCTACACTGACCGAAAAAGGCTCAGAAATTACCATGCGCGCATTAGAGTTAGGTGCAACAGATTTTGTGACTAAACCTAAAATGTCTATCACTGAAGGCATGCGTGAATACACACATGAAATCACGGATAAAATCCGCGCTGCATCACAAGCCAAGGTTTCATCTCCTAGCCGCCATCCTGTAGCACCTAATGCTGAGGGACGCCCGTTGCAGTTGCGTAACCCGCTGATTAGTAGTGAAAAACTGTTGATTGTGGGTGCTTCTACAGGTGGAACAGAAGCCATTAAGGCGTTTTTATTGCAGATGCCATCAGATTGTCCTGGCATATTAATCACGCAGCATATGCCCGCAGGCTTTACTAAATCTTTTGCAAATAGGCTAAATTCTTTATGCCAAATATCCGTTAAAGAGGCAGAGGGTGGGGAGCGTATTTTACCTGGGCATGCTTATATTGCGCCAGGCGATAAGCATTTGTTATTGGCAAGAAGTGGTGCCAATTATGTAACAGAGTTGAGCGATGCACCTCCGGTGAATCGTCACAAACCCTCAGTAGATGTACTATTTGACTCAGCAGCATTACATGCGGGTAAGAATGCTATTGGTGTAATTTTAACTGGTATGGGTAAAGATGGTGCAGCAGGTATGGCACAAATGAGAAATGCTGGCTCTTACAATTTTGCTCAAAATGAGGAAAGCTGTGTGGTGTATGGTATGCCGAAAGAGGCTGTGGCGCACGGTGGCGTGGATGAAGTCGCACATTTAAATGACTTGCCAAAGTTGGTACTTAATCATTTAATGTCTAATAGCACACGTGCATTACGCGTGTAAGACTTGGTGATACCTAGAATACTGGATTGTTTTTATAGATGCACGATGTCTTGAGTTAATCCTCGAGTTAATCATAGTACCTTGAGTTAATAAAGCAGGCTTTGTCATAAGTCAGTACAATATATAAAAGTTATAGAATTTATTCGTAGTGTTCAAACATGATTGAAAGTTTGCAACACTAAGAGTAGTTAATGTTAATGGAGTAGAGCATGGCGAATACAAATACTAAATTTCTGGTTGTGGATGACTTTTCTACGATGCGTAGAATTGTTCGCAACTTGCTTAAAGAGTTGGGTTACACCAATGTGGATGAAGCTGAAGATGGTGTTGCAGCACTAAGCAAACTGAAAGGTGGTGGGTTTGAGTTTGTAGTATCCGATTGGAATATGCCAAATATGGATGGCTTAACATTACTGCAAAACATTCGTGCTGATGCTGAGTTATCTAAGCTTCCAGTGCTGATGGTGACGGCAGAGGCAAAAAAAGAAAATATTATTGCAGCAGCACAGGCTGGTGCTAATGGTTACGTGGTAAAACCTTTTACTGCCGCTACACTTGATGAAAAACTATCAAAAATATTCGAGAAGCTTGAGAAAGCAGGTGCTTAACTATGACTAGCGAAGCCACACCACAGCAAGCTTCAAATATAGAGTCTCCGCTAGGGTTGTCGTCAAGTGATGAGATTCTGAATCGTGTAGGCCACGTAACAAGAACGTTGCATGATAGTTTAAGTGGTTTAGGTTTAGATAAAATACTAGAGCAGGTTGCACAAGATATTCCGGATGCGCGTGACCGCTTGGCATATGTTGCACGGATGACAGAACAGGCAGCCGAGCGTGTTTTAAACGCAACCGATGTGGCTATCCCTTTGCAAGAAGAGCTTGCGGCAGGCGCAACGGCGCTACAGCTACGCTGGAAAGATGTGATGCGCGAGCCATCGTTAAAGAGTGAATATAATTTGGCTGCCAATGAAACACTCACTTATTTAACAATGGCAGGTAAAAACACAGCAGAAACTAAAGCCTTATTGATGGATATCATGATGGCTCAGGATTTTCAGGACTTGACCGGGCAAGTGATTAAAAAAATCACTGGTTTGGCTCAGGAGTTAGAGCAGCAGTTAGTGCAGTTGTTGATTGATTTCTCGCCGGCAATTCCTAAAAAAGATGCAGAAGCAAATAAAGCTGATGCTACTGATAACTCAAGCCTTTTGAATGGGCCACAAATTGATCCCAATGCGGTGGATGTGGTAGCCAGCCAAGAGCAGGTTGATGACTTGCTGGATAGCTTAGGTTTCTAGTCAGTAATCCTCAAATACCATCTAAGGCTCACAAATGGCATCATGGCTATTTTGTGAGCCTTTTAAATATGTAACGGCATATATACGCGAATTGCGTTTCTTTACAGTCGTTTTTCTCGGTTACTTAAAACACATATACCAAGTTGCGTAACATGGTAGCAATTTGAGCACGAGGTCTTGCTATTTAATGTTTAGCGGCCTGCATGTTGGTTAAGTCATCAATAATTTGTTGGGAATGGTTAGAAACATTCACATCGTTATAGATTTTAATCACTTTTGAATCTGGACCGATTAAAAAAGTATAGCGTTTAGCGATTTTAATCAAGATTAGATTGGTGAGCGCATGATATGCATTTGCGACACTACCATCTACATCAGCCAGTAAGGTAAAGGGTAGGTGGTATTTTTCTGCAAACTTTTGATGAGATGCTTCTGAGTCCACACTAATGCCAATTACTTTGGCATTCAATTGTTCTAGTTTAGATAAGTCATCTCTGAAGTTACAAGCCTCTTTCGTACAGCCAGGCGTGTCATTTTTAGGGTAGAAGTAAAGCACGACGTACTTTCCCTTGTAATCAGATAGCGAGCGCTTGACCCCTTTTGTATCAGTTAACGTAAATTCAGGTGCATTTTCACCAATAATTAAACTTGGTTGCTTGAGTGAGTAGTGGCGATAACCGATGAGCGCAAGCAATATAACTGCTACGTAGAATATACCCTTAATTAACATGTGATTACCTTGATTAGATTTTGTACTGAGGAGAAACATTCTATTAGGATGTTAGCACTGTTTTGGCAAATTTCCATGAGGTGTATTGATTCCAGTATTGTATTTATAGTCAAAAAGATTGGCTTATATTGAGGGCGATAATATGATTAATTCTGTCAGGTGCGCTAATTGCTACATATTGGTTTAGGTAGCCAACTTCTAAATTAGTTGCTGTAAGTATTTTTCTGCCTATGCCTAGGAATAATCTATTTTGATCAAAACCGGATTGAACCTGGGCGGTTCTATTAAGATTGAAATAAGCTTCATCAGAGATTATGCCCGTGTAGAGGGTGGATAATTGAACGCTCACTTTGACCAGTTGCCTCAGTCCAGTTGATATCTCACCTTGATGTTCAAACTGTCTGTGCTCAAAACGGGTGCGCTCCTGAACTTTATAGGCGCTATCCTCAAATAGTGTTACACCAATATCCTCCCATAAACGTTGTTCATGCGTGTGTTGATTGCTATTATTAAAGCCGAGGTTGTAAGCATAACCACCGCCAACAAAAACACTGTTTGATACTTGGTAGTACAGACCAGGGCGTATAGTGATTTGGTCCCGATGACTACCTTCGTCACGCCAGTAGGGCTGAATTTGTACCATGGCTTTTAGTCGTGGGGATAAGTTATAGTCTGCTTGATAAGTGAGCCATATACGGTCATCCCGTTCTATTTCCGCGCACACGCTGTTTGATATTGTTAGTAACGCAATGTAAATAATAAACTTCATATAAAATTACAAATGATAATCATTATCAATTGTAACAAAAGTGTACCCGTTATGACAATTAAACTTTTGTATTTTTAGGGCTGGAGCTTGGTTGCTAGTTTTTATGTTTTTCTTAATACTTATCTAGTGATTAGTATAGGCGTAAGGTTAAAAAATAACTTTCTTCAGCGAGCTACTATGACCAATGAAATATGGTCAATTTGCGATGTATAATTGCGGCTGTTAAAAATACGTTTTGCGGAACGTAATTTTTTTAGGTTGTCTCTGTAATCCTTGCAAAATAAGGTTTTCAAAGCATCTGCCCCCGTAGCTCAGTGGATAGAGCATCCCCCTCCTAAGGGGAGGGTCACACGTTCGATTCGTGTCGGGGGCACCATCAATCCAATATTTGTTGAAATTGATATTGTTTGCTGCTTAAGAGTTTTAACAGAGCAACACATTGGTTGGCTGTATTTCATTAACTGTGCTTAGAAGTAGATGTGTTTGAAAATAAGCGTACTTGGGAATAACTGCACTTCTTAGCGAGTGATCATTAGAAAACCTATAAAAATGACATCAACTGTATTTAAACGACTATCTCTGGCGCTATTTTCATTGCTTGCTGTTTTTATTGTTTTGACGTTTAAGCAATATGGTATTAGCAATGATGAGCAAGTACAGCATGTTTATGGGCAATTATTACTTAAATTTTATAGTACAGGGTTTGTAGATCACGCAGCTTTCACTTATAAAAATCTCTACTTGTACGGCGGCTTATTTGACTTAATCGCAGCCATCTTAGAAAAGCTTTTACCGCTTTGGGTGTGGGATATTCGCCATTTGCTTTCAGCATTGTTTGGCTTAGCTGGCATTGTGGCCGTGCATAAAGTTACCAGTGAGCTAGCTGGTGTGCGAGCCGCTTTTATTGCCGCCTTTTTGCTTACAATTACTGGTGCATGGACTGGTGCAATGTTTACGCACACTAAGGACGTGTCTTTTGCTGCGTGTATGGTTTGGGCGCTATATTACACATTGTTAATTTCTAAACAATTGCCTCGCATTCCATTAGCATTGAGTTTGAAACTTGGCGTGGCAGTGGGGTTGGCGTTAGGTTTGAGAATAGGTGGCGCCTTTGCCGTTATCTATTTGTTGTTAATGGTGTTAGTCGCTGGGTGCTTAACTGCCGAGGGCTACAAACTGAAACTGACGTTTTATTGGCATAGTTTTATCCGCCTGTTACCTGCAGGTGCTGTGGCTTTAGGTTTAATGGCTATTTTTTGGCCATGGTCGGTGATGGGTTCTGATCATATTCTAATTGCTGTTAAGTCTTTTTCACATTTCGCTTTTGATATGAATACCATTGTGAATGGTCAGTTTGTTAGCATCGGCGATGTGCCTCGTACTTACCTGTTTCAATATCTAGGTATTCGATTGCCTGAGATTTTTTTACTGGGCTTAATCAGCCTAGTTGTTGTGTTGGCGATGAGGCTAAAGCAGGTGTCGTTTTTGAAGGCAAGCCAGTTGCCTGAAATTACGCTTAGCATCGCTTTACTTACCCCTTTAGTGTTTGTGATTCTAGACCGCCCAGCACTTTATAATGGCGTGCGGCACTTTACTTTTGTGATTCCTACATTGGCGATTGTTGCTGGTATTGGTTTATCCAAAATGTTTGATGTTTTATCAGGATATAAAAAATGGCGCTTAGGTTTTGTTGCTGTATGCGCGCTGTTGAGTGTGAACACGATATGTACGCTTTACGCGCTGCATCCATATGAATATTTGTACTACAACCATTTTGCAGGCGCAGACTTTAAGCATGCGCAGCATAATTGGGAAGGTGATTATTGGTCTAGCAGTTTGATTGACGCAACTAAAATGTTAGAACAGTATGTGGATGCAGAAGCGGTGAGTTTGCCAAAGAAAAGTACCGCTACATATTCTGTTGCTGTTTGCGCAGAGGCTTTTCAGGGGCAGGCGTATTTAGATAAGCGCTTTAATATCACTGAGAATTGGGTGACTGCCGATTTCTTTATTTCTAGCACGAATATGAATTGCGATAAAGTGCTACAGGGCGAAGTGATTGGGGTGGTGGAACGTTTGGGCGCGCCACTTGCCGTAGTGAAAGATCGTAGAACATTAATAGGCGATGCGCGAATACCGCGTGCCGCACCACGGGATTAGGGTCATGAATAAAAACATTTTTCCACGAGTAGGTACCGAAGCGCACATTAGCGTGATTGTCCCGGCCTTTAATGAAGAGGCTGCGATTGTCAGTACTATCCATACCATTGTGGATCGCCTTAAATTGCTGAGCGAAAACTGGGAAATCATTGTGATTGATGATGGAAGTCGTGATCAAACAGCTAATATCGTACGTAACCTGCCTGAAAGCTTACGAACAACCTTGGTGCGCTTTTCACGTAATTTTGGTAAGGAGTATGCTATTACTGCCGGTTTGGAATATGCAACGGGTAATGTAGTTATTTGTATGGATGCCGATGGTCAGCATTCATCTGAGTTGTTAGTAAAAATGTTAGAAAAATGGCGTGAAGGTTATGACATGGTCTACGCGTATCGACAAGACCGTGATGTAGAGTCAAGATTTAAACGTTGGGGCTCACGTATTTTTTACCGCGCTATTAGCTTAGGTGGTCAGATTCACATTCCTCGCGATGCTGGAGACTTCCGCTTAATGGATAGGCAAGTGGTGAATGCACTGCTTTCTTTGCCTGAGCGTAACCGTTTTATGAAGGGTATTTATGCATGGGTGGGATATCATTCTGTTGGTATTCCATTTATACCATTGCCGCGCTCTCATGGTGAAAGTGCATTTTCAAAATTAAAGCTGATCCAACTGGCTTGGACTGGGGTCACCAGTTTTTCTGTGATGCCATTGCGCTTAGCAAGTGCGGTAGGGGCTTTGCTTGCTTTGCTGTCTTTCACTTATGGGATGTATGTAGTGGTTGATCATATGTTTTTTGATGAATCAGTGCCCGGTTGGCCAACTATTATTGCCAGCATGATGTTTTTTGCTGGGGTGCAATTATTATTTATCGGTATATTAGGTGAGTACCTATCACGCATTTATGATGAGGTTAAAGGGCGCCCACCTTATATCGTGGCTGAAGTGCTCAAGCCCCAAGCCATCACACAGCAATAATGATACAAACGCATCGACACTCAATTTCTTGGTTTGCCGTGATTGGCGCGCTAGCCGCTGGTGTGCATTACGTTGTCGCCGTGGGCTTGGAGTTTAGCCATTTGCTTACTGCAATTCATGCAAACACAGCAGGTTTTCTGTTTGCGTTCCCTGTGAGTTATTTTGGGCATCGTAAGTTAAGCTTTTCTGGACAGTCATCTACACACTTGCATGCTTTTCCACGCTTTTTTGCAGTTGCTGTATCCGGCTTCTTTGCGAATCAATTTTTGGTGATTAATGCAATCCACTTTACGCATATTCCGTTTTGGCTGGTGCTGGGTGTAGTGATGGTGATTGTTGCTGGTTCAACTTATTTCTTGAGCCGATACTGGGCTTTTAAAGGTAAGCAGCCATGAAACTTATTATCTGTGCTGACGATTTTGCACAAAGCCCAGGCATTGATGCGGCTATAGTACGCCTTATAGAAAATGACAGGCTGACCGCGGCGTCTTGTATGGTCAATAGCCCGCATTGGGCATCATCTGCCAAATTGCTTACTTCAGACATTAGGGGCAAAGCGCATATTGGCTTGCATCTTGACTTTACGTTATTTGGATATCGCTATCCACACGGCGTATTGACCTTGCTGAGCCTATTGCGCTGCTTGCCAAAAGCTGCGATTCAAAACAGTATTGAACATCAACTGAATCAGTTTGAAGTGGTGTTAGGCACGCAGCCTGATTATGTTGATGGGCATCAGCATGTGCATCAGCTTCCGCAAATTCGTGAGGTTTTGTTGGCGGTATTAAAGCGGCGGTACCACAAGCAATTACCTTGGATACGAATTGCCAAGCCCAGTCATGAAAGTGGCATTAAAGGCCGCATCATTAAAGTGCTTGGAGCCAGTGCGTTGGAGCGAGAGGCTAAGCAACTGGGTTTTAAGTGCAGTAGTGGGCTATTAGGCGTTTATAATTTTAGCGGTGATGTGCACGATTATAAAAAGCGCTTAATTGATTGGGCGACACAAGCTAAGAAAAGTGTTGGTACGTCTGTGTTGATGTGCCATCCAGCCATGGAAACCGCAGATGGGCATGTGAATGACCCTATTTATCCTGCTAGAGTTAATGAATTTAGCGTACTGAACAGTGATGCTTTTGGCACAATATTTAATGAAGTTAACATTGTGCGAGAGCCATAACTTGTATGAGTGCTACCATTGCCTAGTTACTAATGTTTAGTAGCTATTGTTTGGTGCAGCACTCAGGTTAACCTGTCATTTAAGGTTTGTTGATATTGAATGCTAAAGGCTTAAACCGGTTTGATTGGTTTTTTGTTTGATTGTGCGTTTTTTTGCATGACGCAGGTTTCTTTTCCATAAGTGCCAACATTAGAATCTACTTCGTAGTAATGGTTGGTGTAAGTAAGTTTACCAGCCGGGTTTTTGCTGATATTGGCAATGCCGGTGCTGAACTCAGCTGAGCTGACTTCAGACATGCTTAAATTAAATGCAATCTTGTTTGCATTGGCTACGGCTTTGCCTTTGTACGTGAAAGAGTTTTCGGTTTCTAGTGCGAAATCATAAATGCCGATACTTCCTCTGCTTGCTGCGCGATTTAGCGTGAGTTTTGCCAGCACTTGGTAGTCACCAACCTTGCTGTTGTTGCCTTTACATAAATAAGTGCCACTGTAGTTCGTACCAACAAAATTAGGTTTTGCTTCAGCTATCTGAATGGTGCTGATGGTGATTAATAAAGAAGTAAGAATCGCACGTTTCATGATGGGTATTTTAGGATATTTTAAAAGGGTCTATTGTAGCGTGAGGCTGGTATGCTATGAAACTTACTTTTTATATTTTTTATGCCTTAATGTTTTGTTTTGTTTCTGTGCTTGCATTATGATGGGCGCCTAAATCAATTTTTAATCGATTATTTGACTTAATACATCAAAATTTTATGCAAATTCCCCAAGTTAAGGCATTATCTACTACGTTACTTTGGCGTTTCAGTATCTTCAATATTGCTTTGCTATTGGGATTGATGCTCTGGCTTTGGCAAGTAAACCAAGCAGTTAATGTGGTGCAGCCTCAATTGCCTAGTGATGGCAAGTTGCAGTGTGTTTCTTACTCACCTTATTACCACTCAGGGCAAACCCCGCTAAATCCCAATAGTTTTATACAGCCTGCACAGATTGATCGTGATCTTGCAGTGCTTTCCAAGCAATTTAACTGCGTGCGTATTTACTCTGTTTCTCAGGGGCTTAGTTATGTGCCTGAGGCCGCCTCTAAATTAGGTATGCAGGTTTACTTGGGCGCTTGGATAGGCTGGGTAGCGACAAACAATGATAAAGAGCTTGATCTGGCAATTAGTATTGCGAATAAATATCCGAAGACTGTGAAAGCATTGATTGTCGGTAATGAGGTTTTATTGCGCGGTGAGCAATCAGAGGCTGCAATGCAGGCGTATTTGGAAAAAGCACAACGCTCAACCATTGTCCCTGTGACTTATGCCGATGTGTGGGAGTTCTGGCGAAAACACCCGAAATTAGAGGCTAATGTAGATTTTGTAACGGTGCATATACTTCCATATTGGGAAGATGATCCGCAGGCAATTACTGAAGCAAGCCAGCATGTAGTGAATGTGATGAGTCTATTAGCAGACACCTTTAAAAAACCTATTTTAATTGGTGAAACCGGATGGCCATCCGTTGGTAGGCAGCGTCAAGGTTCTGAGCCAAGCTTAATCAATCAAGCGAGTTATTTACGCGGCTTTTTACAACTAGCACATGAGCATGCTTGGCAATACAACTTGATTGAAGCGATTGATCAACCATGGAAACGTGAACTTGAAGGTACCGTAGGTGGTTATTGGGGTATTTTTGACACAGATCTGACACCTAAGTTTGCGTTCACTGGTGATATACAGCCACGTCATGATTTAGGCGCTATTGCACTCTCGGGAGCATTGGGCTTTGCCTTGTTTCTGGGCTTGGCGTTTTTCTTCAAAACGCGTCAATTGACTGTAAAGCTAGGTTTGTGTGCTGCTGGCGTTGTGTTTGGTATATCGACTTGGCTGCAGATGCAATATTTAGCGAGTGCTTGTCGAAACATCTCAGAGTGGTTAGCCTTAGGTGGCTTAGCCTTGGTTGGCTGGTTGCTCGTGATTGGTTTGGTATGGCGCATATGCCAACCAGCTAAACATCATGCGCTAGTTTTGAAAACAGGTGTGCTTATACTTTCAGTCGCGGCAATTAGCGCCACTGTTTTATTAATTGTTGACGGTAGATACCGCGACTTCTCCATCAGCTTATATGCCTTGCCGATTTTGCTGCTATCATTTTCGTCAACTTTTCTAGAAATAGATGTGAGGCCACCACGTTTGCTTGGCTATGTGCTGAGCTCAGTTTTAATGCTTACAGTGGTGTATTGCGTTTATTTAGAAACTGAAAATATATCCGCTTATTATTGGCTTGGTCTGTGTGGCTTATTTGTGACTGCATTATGGCCAAAATCTCAAGCCTCAACTCCTTCATTACTTTGATAGAAACTCTCAGCGTAACCTTATGATTAAAAAAACTAAACGCTATTTAATTCCACTTTTGTTTGCAGTGCTAGTGGCTGCGATTCACTTTAGTCTTTGGTATATTTCCAATCGCGCATTACCTTTAATTAATGCGCCAGAAATTGTGAATGGCTTTGCCTTTAGTGGATTTCAGGAGAATCAGAGTCCGTTACGAAAAGAGTACCCAAGTACTGCTGAGTTAGAAAAGGATTTGCGCTTACTTAAGCCTTTGACTCACCGTGTTCGCATTTATGGTGCGCTTGAGAATAGTGAAGTAACCGCGCTTGCTTCTAGTTTAGGGTTTCATGTAACAGCCGGTGCATGGTTGGGCAGTGATGCTTCTGCAAACTATCGTGAAGTTGAGGCACTGAAGGCAAAGATTAAAATTTACCCCAAAATTGAACGTGCCATCGTGGGTAATGAGGTTTTACTCCGTAACGACCTTACACCTGAGCAATTGATTGCTTATATAGAAGACGTTCGTAAAACCACGAAGTTGCCAATCTCTACCGCAGAGCCTTGGCACGTATGGTTAAAAAATCCTGAGCTGGTAAAACACGTTGATTTTATTGCGGTCCACCTGTTGCCTTATCATGAAGGGGTGCCTGTAGAAAGTGCCGTGGATTACTCACTTAAGCGATATCAAGAGTTAATGGATGTATATCCAAGAAAAAAAATCGTGATTACCGAAATTGGTTGGCCTAGCAATGGGCCAACATTAGGTGCTGCGGTAGCGTCTAAAGTGAATCAAGCGCTTTTTGTCCGGGAGTTTTTGGCTAAAACCGCGCATAAAAATTACGATTATTACTTAATGGAAGCATTTGACCAGCCTTGGAAAAAAGAGCTGGAAGGCTGGGCAGGCGCCTATTGGGGTATGTTTGATGCTGAGCGCCATGAGAAATACTCTCTGCACGGCGCGGTACCTAAGGATGACCGCTGGAAGGCAAAGGCATTATGGGCAAGCTTGTTAGGATTGCTGCCTATATTCTTCATTGCTTATCGCTTCAGGCATTGGGGCTTACGAGCACGTATCTCGATGGCAGTGTTACTCCAGGCTTGTATTACCACTTTGGTGGTTGCCTGGAATCTGCCTGGCGATTACTACTATACGATGAAAGATTTTGTCGTGTTGATAGCGTTGCTGATAGGGATGGGCCTAACGTCTGCGGTATTGATGATTTATGCGGTAGAGTTTAGTGAAGTAATGTTTAAAAAAGGCTGGAATCGCGCATTTAAGCGTGCAAAGCCACTGCCTGCTGATGAAGAGCTGTTTGTTTCTGTGCATTTGGCATGTTACAACGAGCCGCCAGAAATGGTCATTACCACCATCGAAAGTTTGGCTAAACTTAATTACACCAATTTTGAGGTGATTGTTGTTGATAACAACACTAAAGATGAAGCTAAATGGAAGCCGCTTGAAGCCTATATGGCAAAAATGCCAGAGAATTTTAAATTCTTCCATTTGCCGCAATGGCCCGGCTTTAAAGCTGGCGCTCTAAACTTTGCACTAGAGCAAACCAACTCTAACGCGCAGGTAGTGGGGGTAGTGGATGCTGATTATGAGGTAACGCCAGATTGGCTGTCTGATTTAGTGCCGCATTTCCTTGAGCAAAAAGTTGCCGTGGTACAAGCACCGCAAGCACATAGAGACTGGGAGCATAGTTTCTTCCGTAGCATGGGTAACTGGGAGTTTGAAGGTTTCTTCCGTATTGGTATGCACCATCGCCATGAACGTAATGCGTTAATTCAGCACGGTACAATGACGTTGGTGAGGTATCAGGCGCTGATGGCTAGCGGAAAGTGGTCTGAGTGGTGCATCTGTGAAGATACCGAGTTGGGCTTACGTTTGCTTGAAGATGGCTATGAGTTACGTTACATCGATGACACCTTTGGGCGTGGCTTAACACCGGCGGACTTTAAAGCACTGAAGTCACAACGATTCCGTTGGGCATTTGGTGCCATGCAAATTTTAAAACGCCACATACCTAAGCTATTAGGGGACTCAACCCTAACATTTGGGCAGCGTTACCACTTTTTAACGGGTTGGTTCGGTTGGTTAGGTGAGGCTTTGCAATTAGGTTTTACCATAGGTTCGATTGCCTGGTCAGTTGCCATGCTGTTGTTCCCAGAAGAGGCGAGTTTGCCGGTTTCTCTGATGATTACCACTATTATTTGCTTCTTAGTGATTAAAGCGATTATGGGGCCGATGTTGTATATAAAAACCATGACATGTCGTTGGATTGACATCTTCGGTGCATCAATCGCGAGTCTGGGGCTTTCACATGCGATTGCTAGGGGCATTATCAGCGGCATCATTAAAAAGGATGGTGTGTTTAAAGTGACCGCAAAAGGCAAGGGACTTAAAAAATCCAACTGGTATGATTGGATTGCACCAATTCAAGAAGAACTGTTTTTGCTGACTGCGTTAACCCTGAGCAGTATTGCTATGCTAGCGACACGTGGCGTTGGTAATAGCGATGCTCAAATCTGGGTAGCGATGCTGAGCTTGCAATCATTACCTTATTTAAGTGCGGTTGCCTGCCAAATTATCAGTAAAAGAGAAAACGGTTAATATCATTTGATGAATACTAGTACACAAGAGCCACATAAAACGAATGCGCATCATCGCAGCCGCCATGTTGTACGCGGCGTGATTAGATTTTTAACCTACTTATGCGCATTCTTTTTAATCGCTGTTGCATTGTGGGTGGCTGATAATTTTGGCGAGCCTTCACTGGAGCAGTTGCTCTATCATGCGCAATTTGGCATGGGCGGATTGGTTGATACTGACGCCGCGATTATTAAGAGCTTTGTCATTTGGTGTGTTGTATTACCTATCTTTATCTCGTTACTATTGGTGTTGATTGAGTACTCAATCGCGCTATTTCTCACGCATGGCTCGTCACACTGGCTAACCAAGCCTGCCAGACTTGCCAACATTCACTTCTTAAAAGTGTTTTATTGGTTTATTGGGCACAGAGCTCCTTTATACGCATTAACTGCTGCAACGGTATATTTTGGGGTGCAGTTTTCTGTCACCATTTTTCTGCATAACTTGTTTGGTAAAGATTATTTTGCTGAACATTATCTGAACCCCGCTGAGGTAAAGGTTGAAACCATACAACCTAAAAACTTGGTGTTAATTTATGTGGAGAGTTTAGAGAATAGTTATAAAGAACCTAAGCTGTTTGGTAAGAACCTGCTCAGTAGTCTAGACCGCTTAAAAGGGGTAAGTTTTACTGATTATAGAAAAGCACCCGGTACATGGTGGACGATTGCCGGTATTACCGCAACACAATGCGCTGTGCCGCTAAAAAGTGTTAGTTTGTATGATGGTAATGACCAAGGGGAAAAAATTAAAAGCTTTTTACCCAACGCTGTTTGCTTGGGCGACATTTTGCATGATGCCGGTTATCACAATGTTTATCTAGGTGGTGATGCACTTGGCTTTGCAGGTAAAGGCATGTTTTTTAAGGACCATCACTATGATGAAGTGTATGGTCGTGATGAGTTAAAAGGCAAGCTTACCGATGCGCAATTGAATTTTTGGGGCTTGTATGATGATGATTTGTTTGCGTCTGCTAAGGCTAAATTAATAGAACTGCATAAAAGTAAGCAGCCATTTAACCTAACGATTACGACTATTGATACGCACGGCCCAGATGGGCATTTTTCTAAATATTGTAAGTCTGTAGGCAGCAAAACGTTTGAAGGAATTGTGGAGTGTACTTCTAACCAGGTAGCCAGTTTTGTTAAGTTTATGCAAAAAAGTGGCTACTTAAAAGATACTAATGTCGTTATTCTTGGTGACCATTTAGCGATGGAAAACCCAGTGAGTGAGAAGTTGGATTTAATTAAAGAGCGCTATATTTATAATCAATTTATTTCAAACGATCATTTTGAGAAAAACCGCAATCAGATATTGCCTTTTGACATGTTTCCAACCATTTTAGACTTTATTGGTTTTAAAGTACCGGGTGGAAAATTGGGTTTAGGTTATACCGCTTTATCTAAAGAGGCAGACTTGTCTTTGTTGCTAAACTATGAGGAAATGAATGAAGATCTGCTCAATCAATCGGATCTGTATCTAGACCTTTGGAAACATAAGGCTAAATTATAACTTTTAGCGGTTGGCAGTAGTTTATACACTGATGCTTACCGTTAAGGTAGCTACGTACTTATAAACAAACTGCTATACGCACAGTGAAATAAATACAAGTGAATTACATACGTAAGTGAAATGCGTATTAATTAACGTAAAAAAACCAGCTAAGATTTAGCTGGTTTTTTTACGTTAAACGCTTAGTGTGATTAAGCGTTGCGCTTATCTAATGCTTCCCAACGCGTCATCTTAGCTTCAAGCTCCGTATCAATTGCAGTTAATCGCGCTTGCAGTGTTTTGACCTTGTCAGGCTCTTGCACATAGATGTTAGGGTCAGCCAGCGTTGTGTTAATACTGCTTTGTTCAGCCTCTAACGCTTCAATCAACGCGGGTATTTCCTCGAGCTCTTTTTGTTCTTTAAAGCTAAGTTTGTTAGCTGGGGTTTTAGGTGCAGCCTCTTTGGTTACAGGCTTGCTGGCCTGCGCTTTAGCTTGCGCGGCTTTATCTGCCTCACGTTTGGTACTGAAGCGTTGCCAATCATCATAGCCACCGCCAAACTCGGTCAAAATGCCATTGCCTTCAAATGCAATCACTTGTGTCACTGTGTTTTCTAAAAATGCACGGTCATGGCTTACTAAGAACAATGTACCATTAAAGTCTTGTAGTAGATTTTCCAATAGTTCTAATGTGTCGATATCCAGGTCATTGGTCGGTTCATCTAGTACCAGTATATTGGCAGGGCGCGCAAATAGACGTGCTAACAGCAGGCGATTACGCTCGCCACCTGAGAGTGATTTAACTGGTGAGCGTGAGCGTTGTGGTGGGAACAAAAAGTCTTCCAGATAGCTAATTACGTGTTTACGCTCTTCACCGATTTGTACAAAATCAGAGCCTGGGCTAATGGTATCTGCCAAGGTGGCTTCTTCATTGAGCTGCTCGCGCATTTGGTCAAAATAGGCGACACTTTGTTTGCTGCCGCGCTCAATGCTGCCACTATCTGGCTCAATGTCTGCCAGAATTAGTTTAAGTAGGGTAGTTTTGCCGATACCGTTCGGGCCTAGCAAGCCAATTTTATCGCCACGTAAAATACGTGTGCTGAAATCTTTAATCAGTACTTTATCGCCATAGGCCTTGCTGACGTTCTCAAGTTCAGCAATCAGTTTGCCACTACGTTCGCCTACATCGACGTTCAGTTTTACATTGCCTTGGCGTTCGCGACGTGCGGCGCGTTCTAACCTCAGTGCTTCCAGTCTGCGCACGCGGCCTTCATTACGTGTGCGGCGCGCTTTAATACCTTGACGGATCCAAACTTCCTCTTGTGCTAGTATCTTGTCAAACTTAGCGGCATGGGTTTCTTCAACAGCCAGTAGTTCCTCTTTTTTAACTTGGTAGGCGGTAAAGTTGCCAATAAAGTCTGTGAGTTTGCCACGGTCCAGCTCAGTGATACGCGTCGCGAGCTTGTCCAGAAAGCGTCTGTCATGGGTAATAAATAGCACGCTTCCATTGAAGCCTAGTAGTAAATCTTCTAGCCATTCAATGGCGCTTAAATCCAAATGGTTGGTCGGCTCATCAAGTAACAGCACTTCAGGCTCTGCCACCAGTGCGCGACCCAGTGCTACGCGTTTACGCCAGCCGCCAGACAGTGTGCTGATGAGCGCATCTGCATCTAAGTTTAAGCGGCTAAGCACAGCCTCTACACGTGATTGTGCTGCCCAGCCATTTTGTGCATCTAAATCATGTTGTAGTGCCTGCATTTTTGTCATCAGTGCTTCAATGTCCGCATCTGGCATGCCCATGTCATGGGTGACCTGATGGTAATCAACTAGTATCTGCTGCAGGTTACCCAAGCCTTCTGCAACTGCTTCAAACACGGTATGTGTTGCCACCAGTTCCGGCTCTTGCGGTACATATACCACGCGTGCATTAGGTGCACGCCATACTGTGCCGTCGTCTAGTTTAATGGTGCCTGCAATGGCTTTTAATAAGCTGGATTTTCCTGCGCCATTGCGTCCGATTAAACCAACACGTTCACCCGCATCTAGCTGAAATGCAGCATGGTCGAGCAGGGCATGATGACCAAAAGCGAGGCAGGCGTTATCGAGGGTAATGTATGGCATGAGTGACTTTCAAATTTTTACTTAAGTATTTTAAATGCTTGTAGATGAGATACAAAGTGTTACTGCTTGTTCAGCATGGCTTTAATATTTGCCATTTTTGATTTACCAAAATCTTTGCTGGCTTCTGGGTCTTTGTTAAATGGGTTACCAAAGTGACGCACATCATCTTTTGGAATTTCGGCAATAAAGCGGCTGGGTTCGCACATTTCCATTTCGCCTGCACGCTTGCGTTTTTTACACCATGAAATATTGAGCGATTTTTGTGCACGGGTAATGCCCACATACATCAGGCGACGTTCTTCTTCAATCTTGTCATTATCAATTGATTCGCGGTGCGGCAAGATACCTTCTTCCGCGCCAATCAAAAACACATGACCAAACTCTAGGCCTTTAGAGGCATGTAGCGTTGATAGTTTCACCGCATCGGGTTCGCCATTTTCGCGCCCCTCGAGCATGCTCATGAGCGATACCATCTGCGTAAGTTCTAGCAGATTTTTGCCTTCTTTTTCATTGCCGTACTCAGTGCTAGGCTCACCTTTTTTAGACAGCCAGCCCGTGAAGTCTAGCACGTTTGCCCACTTTACCTCTGCGGCGCGCGGCTCTTCAGACTCATATAAAAATGCCTCGTAATGTATGGATGCCAATAAGTCATTCAGCACTTCACTGGCAGGGTCTCTTACTGCACGCGCTTGCAGTTTATTGATGTACTGGCAAAAGTTGAGTAAGTCCTCTAATTGCTTATTGCCAATCTCATTTTGGAACCCGCCTTCAAACGCTGCTGCAAACAATGAAATTTTATGTGCACTGGCGTACTCACCTAAGCGCTCAAGCGTGGTGTTACCAATCCCTTTTTTAGGGGTGGTTGCGGCACGAATAAATGCAGGGTCGTCATCTTCATTGGCAATTAATCTTAAATAGCTGATGAGATCTTTGATTTCTGCTTTGTCAAAGAAAGATTGCCCGCCGGATACTGTGTAGGGGATTTTATGGTTGCGTAGGTGTTGCTCAAGTATACGAGCTTGATGATTGCCGCGATAAAGTATTGCGTAGTCTTTGTAGTAAGTGCGATGCTCAAACTTATGTGCTTGCAGCTTCATGACCACGCTTTCAGCCTCATGCTCTTCGCTCATGGCTGCTGTGATTTGAATTAAATCACCTGTGCCTAACTCACTCCAAAGTTTCTTCTCAAATAACTTAGGATTATTTGAAATGACTTGGTTTGCCGCACGTAAAATGCGTACGGTAGAGCGGTAATTTTGCTCAAGCTTAATCACTTTAAGCTTGCTGAAGTCTGTGGTCAGTTGGCGCAGGTTTTCAACGTCGGCACCGCGCCAGCCGTAAATGGCTTGGTCGTCATCACCCACTGCGGTAAATTGCCCACGTAAACCTGTGAGCATTTTTACCAGCTTATACTGGCAAGCGTTGGTATCTTGGTATTCATCAATTAATAGATATTGCAGCTTACGTTGCCATTTATTTAGCGCATCTTCATGCTGTTCAAACAACTCAACGGGTAATTTGATTAAGTCATCAAAATCTACTGCCTGATACGCTTTTAAAGTTTGTTGATAAATCTGATACACCCTAGCAGCAGCATGGGTCAGTTCTTCATCTGCCTGTGCTTTGGCTTGATCCGGGTTAATAAATGCGTTTTTCCAGCTAGAAATCTGCCATTGTGTTTTGCGTAGCAACTGCTTATCTGTGGTGGCCAGCACATCTGCTAAGATTTTAAAGCTATCGGAAGAGTCTAAAATTGAGAACTGTGGTTTATAGCCAAGCAAGGTTGCCTCAGCCCGCAGCATTTGCAAGCCTAATGAGTGAAACGTGGCAATGGTTAAGCCTTTGATGTTGGTGCCTTGCATCAGCTTGCCAACACGCTCTTGCATCTCTAACGCCGCTTTGTTGGTAAAAGTAATCGCTGCAATTTCTTTGGGCGCGTAACCAGCCTCATTAATCAAGTAACTGATTTTTTGCGTAATCACGCGTGTTTTACCACTGCCCGCACCCGCAAGTACCAGGAGAGGGCCGTCTAAATACTTTACCGCCTCACGTTGAGGCGCATTCATCGTGTTTAACATTGCAGATTGCTATTGTGCGGAGTTGGTTGAGTCGTCTGTTTCTGCGACTTGCTCTGGGTTGTTAGTTGGGTTGGTTTGTGAGCTGGACATCATTTCAGCTCTGGATGAGGGTGTTTCTAAACTGACGCGGCCAATGGCGCCGCTACGATAATCAGTTAAAAATGCAACGGCTGTTTTTTCCATATCCCAAAGGCCATCATGGCGTTTGTAAGATCTACGCTTTGCAATCGCCTCAAGTAAGTCAACGCCATCCATTTGTGTTACGTCAAGTTTCATCGCGTCTAGCTTGTAGCGAGCGTTCACCAAGGCAGGGTAGTTTTTTAATAAGTTGTCAGCCAGAAATGTAGCCACATCTTCATCAATCACCGCATTTCTACCAATTGCATGGCTGGCAGCCAGCATGTAGCCATCAGACTCGTAAGCAATTCTAGGCCACATCATGCCCGGGGTGTCGGTAATGCTCATGGTGTCGTCTAAATCAAAACGTTGCTGGTTTTTGGTCACGGCAGGCTCATCACCTACTTTTGCTACACGGCGATTGAGCAGGGCGTTCATGAGCGTGGATTTCCCTACGTTAGGGATGCCCATAATCAACATGCGCAATGGTTTTAAATGGGTGCCACGATGCGGTGTGATTTTTTTACAGAGTGCTGGAATTTTTTTGGCATCGCCCGCTTTTTTACAGGAAAGTGCGACGGCTTTGGTATTAGGCTGTGCGTTAAAATAGTTTAACCAGGCTTGCGTGGCCGCTGGGTCTGCTAAGTCTGCCTTATTTAAAATCTTAAGCTGTGGGCGTTGGCGGAACAAGCGCATTTCATCAATCATTGGGTTATGGCTGGCTGCGGGTACGCGCGCATCTAACACCTCAATCACCATGTCGGTGAACTCCATGGTCTCTTCGGCTTTTTTACGCGCTTGGGTCATGTGACCCGGGTACCATTGAATTGCCATGTATTTTATTCCCTCAATAATTCTGACTATGTTGCTTGCTGCGTGGCTGACATAAAAGTGTAGTGTCTAAAGCATGGTTTCTTTGGCTTTTGGCCATTGCTGTCTCGCAATGGTGAAACAAAAATTGCTTTACACGAATTCCGTTATTTTAGCATTGACGGCTTCAATTCAAGTTTTTATCTGTGACTCTCCGTGGAATATTTATGTAAGTATCTGCTTATTGTGCTTGTTCCATTTTTCTTGCTTTAATTTTCTCTCGCAATTCCTTACGCTGTTCTGGGCTCATGTTCCTGATGCGGTTTTTAAACGCTTCTTTTTGCTCTGGTGACATCTTTTTCCAGCGCTCGCGCAACGCGCTACGTTGCTCTGGGGGTAGTTGTCTAAATTTTTGTATGTGTTCTTTCACCCGCGCTTTATCTTCCGGGGATAGGTTCTTAAAGCGAGTGATATTTTCCTGAGCACGTTCCCTTTGTTCAGGTGGCATGTTTGCCCACTTATCTGCACCTTTGCTCAGCCTTTCCTGACGTTGCGGAGGTAACTCATCCCAGTGATCTTTGACGGCGCTTAGCGTCTGCTGTTGCTGCTCACTAAGCGACTCCCAAGCAACACCTTCTGCCATGGCCGAGTTTGCAAACAAGCCGACCCCAAGCAATAGGGTGCATGCCATTACACGGTGCTGAAAATATAAAGTGATATTCATTTTTTGTTGCCTCCTGCAGGTGTGGCTGTGTCAGCGCTTTGTTTGCTGCTGGGTTGGGTGCTGTTTATTTTTTGGTTTTTGATCGGTTTCTTATCCAGCTCGTTTAATGCTGCGGCTAACATGCTTTCATCGTCTATTTCGCCCAGCAGTTCTATGACATCTAAAGGTGGATTAGAGGCTGCCAGAGCATTTGTTAAGTAGCCAACGTTGATGAGCAGTAATAACGCGAGGGCTGCTAATTTAAACTGCATTATTCACACCCTCAGTTGCCAAGATCTCATCTATCCAGACATAAAAATCTGGGTCAGTTGCCGTTTCCAAATCCTCTGAATTGGTAAGTAGCTCTAGCATGTTGATTTGCTCAGGCTGCTCATGGTTAAGGTTTTGTTGGCTTACTATGTGTGGCAATGACTCATCCTGGTGGTGAGGGGGAGAGACAAACAATATTGCTAGCAAAGCAGAAAGTGCAACTGCGCTTGCAGAGCCCCATATGTTAAAGTTTAGCCAAGGGCGTGCAGGCTGCCTTTTTAGTGTTTTTTCTCGGATGGATGCTAATGCGCGCTGCGTATCTTTATCCAAGGCCATGACGCTAGCATCTAGGCTGGTTTTAATTTTGGACTCTAATTCTGTAGGCTCCATTATTGATTCGGTGCTCATTGGTGATCCTCTAGCTTTTCACGTAATCTTTCTAATGCGCGTGCATAGTGTGTTTTAACACTACTAGCCGAACAGCACATGATGGCTGCTGTTTCATTGATATCCATGCCTTCCCACACCCGCAGTAAGAAAACTTGCTGCTGGCGTAGCGGGAGTGCGCTCAGCGCGATATTTAAGCTCGCCATGAACTGACTATCCTGCAGCTTAACGTCCGGTGCATGGTTTGCGTCATCTGGGTGCTGGGCTAGCGCGTCTTCTACTTCTTCGTCTTCATCATGCCAGTTCAGCCAGCTTCTAAAGCGGTTGCGTACAGACTGCCTGCGGTGCCAATCTAAAATGCGCGTATTCAGTATGCTGTAGAATAATGCTTTCCATTCCGTAGCCGGGTGCTGGCTGTACTTTTGCACTAGCTTCATCATCGTGTCCTGTACTATTTCCAGCGCATCGTCACGATTGCCAGTGGCGATTTGTGCCATGCGAAAAGCGCGACCTTCGATATCTGCAAGAAAATGATTCATACTCAGATATTGTTTATCGAAATCGCGCCCCATATGCATGCGTTGTTCGTTGCGTCTATTTGCGTTTAGCGCGTCTGTCTAAGCGGTTGTTGATACGCTCGCCTTGTCTATCCATGTGGTTATCAATACGGTCACCACGGTTATCTAAGCGCTGGTTAATTTGGTCGCCTTTGTTTTCTAAATGATTAGCACGTTTTAGATGGCCATTTTCACGCGCTTTGTCAGCTTTGGCATCTAGGTGGTTTTCAACTGCGTCGTCACGGTTGTCTAGGCGATTTTCAATACGATCACCTTTGTTATCTAAGCGCTGCTCAATACGATCGCCACGTTCATCTAGGCCCACTTTGCCGTGGGTGGTCTCGTCGGCTGTTGCAGATGCTGATGCTAATATTGTGAGTAAAATAGTGGTGATTGAGAGTATGTTTTTCATCATGATGTCCTTATCTCGGTTTGTTTGAGTTTTGCTGCCAGAACACAAATGTTTAAGTGCCCTTGGTATACAAAACGCAGTAGTGATTTGTTTGACGACAAGTCAGATAAAAATATTATTTTCCATTAAAATAGCAATATGCAAAATATTCCAGAAATAAAGCCTAATCAATCGATTGAGCTACTTAAAGCGCTACATATACTCACCCGTGATGGCAAGCTTAACCAAGATAGTCGCCGTAAACTCAAGCAAGTGTATCACTTGGTGAATTTTATCGAGCCATTATTCAATGATGTGCTGGCACATAATCCTAACCCCGTTTTGGTAGATCATGGGGCGGGTAAATCTTACCTTGGGTTTATCTTGTATGACTTATTGCTGAAACAGCTGGTGGCAGGGGAGGTAGTTGGCATTGAAACGCGAGCAGAGTTGGTTGAAAAATCAAAAGACTTAGCAGCGCAACTTAGCTTTGCACGTATGCGCTTTGAGCACTTAACGGTTGAAGAATCGACTACGTCCAATGTTATCCCGAATAAAGTGGATATTGTGACCGCTTTACATGCTTGCAACACCGCAACGGATGATGCGATTCAATTTGCATTAAAAAAACATGCAAAATATATGGTGTTAGTGCCATGTTGTCAGGCAGAGGTTGCGGAGGTGCTAAGGCAGCATAAAAATGAAAGCTTCGGTAAAACACCATTAAGCGAAATTTGGCGCCACCCAATTCATACGCGCGAGTTTGGCAGCCAAATTACCAACGTACTACGTTGCCTGCAGTTGGAAGCCGCTGGTTATAGTGTGACTGTGACCGAGCTTGTAGGTTGGGAGCACTCCATGAAAAATGAGTTAATCATTGCTAAATATACTGGCCAGCCGCGCAAAAATGCGAAAGAACGGATTAATAATATCTTAACAGAGCTGAATCTAGAAACCATGAAGTCTAGATTTTTAGCCGAGCAATAAGTATTAAAAGATGAATTACTTTATTTGCATACTGTTGTTTTTTGTTAGCTTTAGTGCTCATGCAGAGCAAACTGCCGCGCAAGATTTTAGTGGAGTCTACAACTGTACTGGGGATGACGCACACGAGGGTAAATATACTGGGGTTGTGACCATGGCATTAAAACCAGCGCAGAGTAAAGATAATTACGCGAGCTATGATTTCAAGCTAGAAGTACCGGGCTACGGCACCTATTTAGGCCATGCAGCAGCCAATGGTTACCATGTTGCCATGCACTTTGCATTACAAGACCAAAGCACTAAAGACTATGGCACTGGCATCGCTGAAATGAAAAAGAATGCCAACGGCCAGTGGAGCTTTCATAAGTTTTACTTTGAACCAGAATTTAAGGGCGGTAACACCGGGGTTGAAGACTGCGTTATTCAATAAGGTTTTAGGCAATAAGGCGTCAGGCAGTAGCCACTTGGCTTGAGTTTGATGGTTTAAGGTTATGCGTATGAGCCAAACCTAATTTTTAGCGTCTAACAGTAACATCCGTGTTTATAATAGCAACTGCATTTGGGAGATTAGCTCAGCTGGTAGAGCAGCGGACTCTTAATCCGTTTGTCGCGAGTTCGATCCTCGCATCTCCTACCAAAATATACAAAATATATAAGGCTCCTAGCGGGTCTTTTTTATTTTGTACTTGTGTCGCTTAACCCGCTGCAATAGACACTTTTAAACTAAGCACAGACAGCACGTACCTGAGTGATGTCTGTATTACCATTTAAGATTTTGATAATCCCATCTTGTTTAAGCGTGTTCATGCCACCTGCTAGCGCCTCATGTGTAATCTCACTAACAAGTGCGCGTTTTTGAATCATCCGTTTTATGTCGGGTGTTACAGTCATTAACTCATACAAACCGATTCGTCCACGATAGCCAGTCTGGTTACAAGATTTGCAGCCCTTTGCTTTATACAAGGTGAATTTATGGTCCTTTGTGTATTGTTGCTTCCATTCTTGTAATGTGACGTTTGCATCACCATCAGTATTATCAACAAACTCTGCCGCGAGAGATTCCAACTCATTCTCAGTAGGATTGTAAGCTTCCTTACATTTTGGGCAGAGCGATTTTGCAAGACGTTGTGCCAATATAGCAAGCAAGGCATCAGCAAAGTTAAACGGATCCATTCCAAGATCTAACATACGCACTATACTTTCAGGGGCGCTGTTCGTGTGTAATGTCGATAGCACTAGATGGCCTGTTAAAGATGCTTCAATTCCAATTCTTGTTGTTTCTTCATCTCGCATTTCCCCAACCATAATGACATCTGGGTCAGCACGAAGAAAGCTTCTCATTGCCGCTGCAAAAGTAAGTCCTATTTTTGGATTTACCTGAACCTGCCTTAAGCCAGTTTGTGAAATCTCGATAGGATCTTCTGCCGTCCATATTTTACGTTCGGGAGTGTTGATATGCCCTAGAAGCGAATGCAGTGTTGTGGTTTTCCCTGAGCCTGTGGGGCCACATACTAGAATTAAACCATACGGGCGTTCGGATAAATTCTTAATTGTGTTATAAGCGTCTGGATTTAAGCCCAGTTTTTCCATTGGCAATGGTTTTGACGCGGCAAGTAAGCGCATCACAATATCTTCAAGGTTATTAGATGTAGGTATTGTTGCAACCCTTAGTTCAATTTTTGCTGGGCCATATTGCTGAAAATCTAATTTACCATCTTGAGGCTTGCGGCGTTCAGAAATATCTAGTTGCGCCATAATTTTTATACGTGATATCAAGGCATTACGGAAGTTTGCAGGAATTTCAAGATATGGCATAAGTGACCCATCTTTACGGAAGCGTACTTGCGTATTTTTCTTACCAGGGTAAGTTTCAATGTGAATGTCGGATACGCCGTCTTTGAATGCGTCTAGAATCATCTTGTTTACAAGTTGTACTAACGTATTGTCAGATTCCCCGATCGGCTCTGAGGCCACTTCTACGTTATGCGACTTTTCTTCACTGAATAGTTTGCTTGCCAGTGCATTAATGCCGGAGTCGGATGAAATGCTATCATTTAAATTGAATTCAATTGAACCATCGAACTGATCGTGGGAGTTGCTTAAATCATCTGTACCGTAATAGTCACCCGATCCATAATTGCTTTCTATTGCGGATAAAATATCTGCACGTGATGCCATGACTGACAGCACTTTCATCTGTGTTACAAAACGTAGCTCATCAATTGCTTTTGAATCCATTGGATCTTCAATGGCAGCGACCAGCATGCCATCATGGATGCACAATGGCATCAGCATTAACTTTCTTGCGAGCTGCTTATTGACTAATTTGATTGCATTTAGGTCAAAGTTGAATTTGCTCAAATTGACAAAGGGAATCCCCAACTTTTTGGAGAGTGTGCTTTTTAGCGTGTTGTCATCAACAATTCCCATGTCAATGATAATCTCACCAAGTTTTAATGAGCGATTCAGCTTTTGTTTAGCTAATGCTTCTGCTAGCTGCTCTTCGGTGAGTAGGTTAAGCTGTATGAGCGCTTCACCCAGTCTGAGTACTGGTCGTTGCTCTTGATGGATGATTGCTTGCCTGAGTTGCTCGGCTGACAGAATCTGGTTTTCATTTAAGTAGTCACCAATTCGTTTGGTGCGTAATTCCTGTTGGTATTGTAAAGCGCTTTCAACTTCAGTTGCTGTTGCAAGATTCTCATTGATTAATATTTCACCAATGTGCATACCAGTTTTGTAGCTTTTAATTGCGTGGTGTGGGATGAAATGCCGCTCTACTTTTTCATTGCCGGTAAGTGGGTAAATATACAAGCCAGCATCAGTGTTTACAGAACCAAAAGTTTCACCAGTCTTTGTTATGTCATTTGTAAATACCAGTTTATAGGGTTGCTTATCCGACAATTCAAACACATCTTGAGCACGAGCTTCAAGAAAGCTCTGTTCTCGAACTAAATTGATCGGCTTCAGTAACTGCAGATCTCTAATTTGGCTAAAGCTAATAATTTCGCTACTATTGCCCGTCACTGGCTGAAATAAAATACGGGACTCTGTTGGTGAGAATCTAATCAGGTAACCAGCCAACTCTTGTCCATCGCTCAAATGAACAAAGCAGGTCTCTTTTGGTGATTTTCCAGTACTAGTTGCAAATTTAAAGTAAGGCGGCTCCGGCCATTCAAGGCTGTTGCCGTTATATGCTGTATTTAAATTTACATTTTCCATGTATTGTTCTTAACTTTTAGTTAGATATTATTCTACCCATAGACTATATTATGAAATGTGAGTAAAGTCCAAATGCAATATTTTACGTCACTCGTCAAAATAACAGTTGTTTTGATGTGCTGATAGAAAATTAGTATTGGTTGTGTAGACTTTGCACTTTTTCAATGACTAATTATAGCGTATCGTTCAGCTCACTTATTACGCTTGGTACGTAATAGCTTAATTGCTTTTCATTTAGCATTTATTTTTGCCATTTAAAATAATCCATATGGTTACAAATAAAGATAAATTTTCATGGCTTAATAGCGTGTATCAGCTGTTGAGTATCAAGCCCGCACGGAGCGCCTTGATTGCGCTAGGCATTCCCTTGCTTGCTACCACAGTGCAGTGGTCGCTATGGGGCAGCATTTACCCATCCTCATGGTTTTTATATTGGCCATCTGTTTTCTTTTGCATCTATTTAGGCACCCTCAAAGAAGGCGTTGTTGCCACCTTTTTGTCCGCTGCTTGTGCATGGTGGTTTTTTGTACCGGAACAGTTTACGGTCATTAAGCAAAACTATGTGACTTATGCCGCCTTAATTATTTTCGTCAGTATTAATATTTTTGCATGCTATTTGTATGCATTGATGAAGCGATCTAGAACGAGATTAGATGCCAAATTGAGTAAGGTGAATGCCACACATAATCTTTTACTCACGGCTTTGGATGATGGTATTTTTATTGCACAAGATTATAAGTTTGTATTTTGTAATCCAGCGTTTCCAAAATTGCTTGGGTATAGCGCAACAGAGTTTATTAACTCTCCTTTTTATAAAGTAGTGGCACCAGAGTATTTGTCTGTTTGGACTGAGCGTTTTGAACAACGCATCGCCGGCACATCCAAGCCCATAAGCAATTACGAAGTGCAGTTTCAGCATCGTGATGGGCATTATGTGTGGATTGAGCTTCGTGCCAATGTGGCTGCCTATGGAGATAGGCCCGCGGTGATGGGCGTTGCGCGTGATATCACCGCCAGGAAAAAACAAGAAGAGCAGTTGCATTTAGCCTCAGCCATTTTTCAAAATACGCAAGAAGGGATTGCAGTTACTGATTTGGAGCGAAAGATTCTAGTCACGAATCCCGCGTTTAACTTGATTTCCGAGTATGGTGCGGAAGATTTGATAGGCCACCCCATTGATTTTTTGTATGTTGAAGACAAAAACAAAGATACATTGCACCAAATGGAGCTGGCTCTAAAGGTGACCGGAGCTTGGCAGGGTGAAGTATGGAAAAGACGCAAGGGCGGTGACATTTATCGTGAGTGGTTAGCGGTCAGTACTATTCGCAAAACTGACGGAGAACCATTTCAGCTTATCTATATTTGCCTGGATGTCAGCCGTATGCAGCATGTGGAAACTTATATGGAGCATTTGTCGCAGCATGACAGCTTGACTGATTTGCCTAACCGCTCATTATTGTATACACGTTTAAATCACAGTATTTCCATTGCAAAACGTGATCACAAAATATGTGCAGTGTTGTTTTTAGATTTAGACCGATTTAAGCCTATTAATGACGAGTATGGTCATGCTGTAGGTGATGAGGTGTTGATTGAGGTTGCTAAACGTATGCGTTCACGCATGCGTGATGTCGATACCGTGGCACGTTTAGGTGGCGATGAGTTTGTGGTGGTGATTGGGTCGATCGACTCCAGCATAGATGCGCTAAATGTCGCAGAAGAGTTGATTGCAACGATTGAGTCCCCTGTGACACTAGCATCAGGTGCGCAGGTGAGTGTGGGGGCTAGCATAGGCGTTAGCTTGTTTCCTAGCCATGCAGATAACGCTGCTGTGCTGCTGGAAAAAGCGGATATTGCACTTTATGAAGCAAAAAGAGCGGGGCGCGCACGCTGCGTTGTTTATGAAGTTGAGTCTTTGAATAAACAGTTACGTGCGCCTAGCAACTCAGCTGTCATCCATTAAAACCTATGTCATGTGTTAAGGCTGTGTTAAATATGCCGCATGTATCTGCTTTAGCTTGGTTTCAAACGCGTCAGCAGGTAGTGGCTGGCTAAACAAGTAACCTTGACACAGATTGCATTTATTCTGCTCTAAGAACTTGCGCTGGGTTTCTAATTCGACACCTTCTGCAATCACTTCAATGCCCAGATTGTTGGCCATGCCGATAATGGTTTGCACGACCACGGCATCTCTATTATTCATACACATATTCCGTATAAAAGACTGATCAATTTTTAGCTGATCCAACGGTAGCTTGGTTAAATAAGACAGGGATGAAAATCCGGTGCCAAAATCATCCATAGAAAAACGTACACCAAAGGTTTTGAGTGCCTGCATCTTCACTATAGCTTCTTCTACATTATCCAGTACTAGGCTTTCAGTAAGCTCTAGCTTGAGTTTGCCAGATTTTATTTGGTGACGGCTCAGCATTTCAATCACACGATCAACGAAACTTGGGTCATGAAATTGGCATGCGCTCACATTAACGGCAACTTGCAAATCTTGAGTTGCAGGATCACTTTCCCAACGTTTAATTTGCGCACATGCTGTTTCCATTACCCAGTGCCCAATTGGAATAATCAGGCCTGTTTCTTCTGTGAGTGGAATAAATTGCAACGGAGGTACTAAGCCTTTTTGAGGATGCTGCCAGCGAATGAGCGCCTCCGCACCATGCACATTGCCGGAGTGGTCAACTTGCATCTGATAGTAAAGCCTAAATTGATTCCTTTTGATTGCTAATCGCAAGTCACTCTCTAGGGCTGCGCGCGCTTCTAACACTGCTTGCATTGTGGGGTCATAAAAACGCTGGGTGTTACGCCCGGCATTTTTTGCCTGATACATGGCTATATCAGCTCTTTTCAGTACCTCATCTACCGTAAATTCTTGATTGTGAAATAGGCACACGCCAACACTGGTCGAGCTGTGATATAGATAACTATCTAAGTAGTAGGGCAGGTTAATTGTAGAAATTATTTTGGCACAAACTGTTTCTGCTTGCACCGCGGCTTGCGATGAATCCTCACTGAGGTCTTGTAATATGACCACAAACTCATCGCCACCTAACCTAGCTAACGTATCGCCTTCACGCATGCAGGTTTGTAATCGCCTAGCAACTTCTACCAGTAACAAGTCGCCTACACTATGGCCTTTGGTATCGTTTAGCGTTTTAAAATGGTCTAGGTCGATAAAGAGTAAAGCGCCATGGTTGTGATGCCTAGCACTCATGGCTAAAGTATGTTGTAGGCGATCAATCAGAAGCAGCCTGTTGGGTAAGTTGGTTAATAAATCATAGTAGGCCAAATGTTGGATTTTATCTTCGGCTTCTTTTCTTCTGGCAATGTCTTGCTGCAATATCTGGTTGGCTTCTTCTAGTTGCAGCGTTTTCTCTTCTAGCTTACGGATGAGTATCACGCTGTAATCTTGGAGCGTATCGCTATGGTCGTTATTCGTCGTACTGGAGGTGTTAGGAGTGGCTGCAACGCCTTTAGCTAGTACTTCAACAAACTTGGCCAAAAAGTCTTCAGGCTCGGATGGTTTAAGGATAAAAGCATCTGCACCAAGACTGAGAGCCAGCTTTTCATCTTCAGGCTCTGTATAGGTTGCGGTGTAAACAATGAACGGGATTTTTTTAAGCTTAGCATCACCTTTCCAGTGACGTAGTAGGGTGTAGCCATCCATGACAGGCATGAGCAGATCAGAGACGATTAGCTGTGGTGGTTTCTGACGTGCTTTGACTAGCGCCTCAGCGCCGTGGTGCGCGAGCTCAACGAGGTAACCATTACCAGTGAGCAGCGCCTGTAGGTAATAAAGGTTATCCTCCTTGTCATCTACAATCAGAATATGTGTCATAAACTTCCTTGGACAGCGAATCAAGCGGTTAGGTAAAGGGAAATCTCTGCTACAAATGTTTCAGGGTTGATTGGTTTCTCAATATACCCGTTACAGCCGGCGGCTAAGCATTTTTCACGGTCGCCAACCATAGCGTATGATGTGACAGCAATAATTGGTACTTGTTTTAATGACTCTATTTTTCGCAAGGCATTAGCCACAGCATAACCATCCATCATGGGTAGTTGAATATCCAACAGAATCAAGTCAGGTAATAATTCTTTTGTTAAATGAATGCCCGTGGCGCCATCCGCGGCTGTGACCACATTAAGGCCATGCGTTTCTAAAAGAAAAGTGGTTAAGTAACTATTCTGTTCATTATCTTCAATGAGTAGGACGGTTTTTTTCATGATTTGACCACACCCTCTATAGGCAGTAAAACAATAAATTTGCTGCCAGTTGACCACTCGCTAACGGCAGAGATTTGCCCGCCCATGAGTTCTAGTAAACGACGGCAGATGGCGAGCCCTAGCCCTGTGCCCTCATGCAAACGAGACAGCCCGCTATCTACTTGGCGAAATGGCTGAAATAGTAAATCCAGATCTTCAGGCTTGATGCCAATACCTGTATCGGTAACGCTTAGTTTTAAAAATGGAGCAGGGGTAGCGTCTATTGAGATTTTGAAATCACGGAGTAACTCTGCGGTAATGCTGACGCTGCCTTTATCTGTAAATTTGGCAGCATTGTTGAGTAAATTGATTAATATTTGTTCAAGCCGCCTGCGGTCACTATTGATGCTACCTAACTCTTGACTAATAGAGGTGTGAAGTAGCAATCCCTTCTTCTCTATCGTCGGTGTTAATAAATTAACTACTCGCTCTATGAGTGCTACCAGATCAAAAGCCTCGCACTTAACTTCTAACTGACCAGCTTCAATTTTAGAAATATCCAGCACATCATTAATTAACTCAAGTAAATGTCTGGCACTGCCTCTCACCATGCCAAGCTGCTTGGTTTGCTCAGCATTGAGCGGGCCTGCCATGCCTTGTAAAATAATGCCGGTAAATCCGATAATTGAGTTCAATGGCGTTCTTAGCTCATGCGACATGGTGGCTAGAAAAGCTGATTTGATTTTATCTGCGGCCTCTGCCCGAACGAGTGCGGTTTGTAACTCTTCAGTACGCTCTGTAACGCGCTTTTCTAAGCTTGCATTCAACTCGCGAATCTCTTGTTCGGCGAATAGTCTCTCGGTGATGTCATTACCAATGCTCAGTATTTCTACCACATGGCCTTGCGTATCTAGCACTACTTTGTTCGTCCATGAGATCCATACACTTTCACCATTGCTACGTATGTTCTCATTGATATTTTGTTCAAATACTTTTGTGTCTAAGCAGATCTGTTGCATCAGTTGTTGTAGGTCACGCCCGGCGCTATCTGTGTATGGAACAATGGTGCCAATCACATGCTTGCCAATGATTTCATCAGAAGCATACCCAAAAAAACGTTGCCCGAATGAATTAAGGAAGGTGATATAGCCTTGAGCGTTCCAGCGCAGAATAATGCTGTTTGCAGACTCCACAAGCTCACCATATTTTTGCTCGCTTTCATCGAGCCTAGACTCTACATTTTTACGTTCGCTAATGTCTATGCCCATGCCGACTAAGCAATCAGTGCCTTTGAAGGTAACATTTCTACCAGTAAATAAATAAGGTGTTTTTTTACCATCTTTAGATAGCAACGATGCCTCTACAAATGCTTGTCCTCGGGTAAATACCTCCGATATCTTATTGCTAATGACAGATTTTTCTTCAGGCGCAAAGAAATCTAACGGATGCATTTTTGTGATTTCTTTATTGGAGTAGCCAGAAACGGTTTGAAAGTTGCGATTCCAGCGTAAGAATTTTCCTTCGTGGTTATAGAAGTAGAGGATCCCTGGCATGCTTTCAATCATCATGTCTGAAAATAATGATTCGTTTTCAGCATTTAGTTCTGCTTGTTTACGCTTTTCCTCGCGCTCTAGGTTTTCTAAAGAAAAAGAAATATTGCCTACGGCCTCTGCCAATAATGAAATTTCTTTATCATGGAAAAACATAGTCTGGTTAGTGTAAACACTAAGAATGCCACTTACTTTGTCTTTTGTTTGAATCGGAAAGGCAGCTGATGCACGAAACCCGAGACGGACTAAATCATCACACCAAACCTGCATGGCGTGGTCTTCCAGCATGTTGTTGCAGATACAGGGCTCACCGGAGCGAAGCGCTAAGTTAATGGGTCGTTTGACTGCTCGCTTATCGTCCGCATAAATTTTGATATTGTTAAAGTAATTGGAATGCTCACCCCAAGATGCTACCGGAGTTAATTGGTGGGTTTTAGCATCGTGCCAGCCTATCCAGGCCATATGAAAGCCACCTTCATCCACCAGAGTCTGACACACTCTTTTAAATAATTCTTCTCGAGTAGGTAGCCAAATGATGGCCTGATTGATTTTAGTGAGCGCAGCATAAAGCCGGGATAGTTGAGAAATTTCCCGTTGCTGTTCTTTCAGCACCGTAATGTCTCGTATCAAACCCAGCAGGTTGCCATCTGGCATGGTGGTTGCCATGATCTCCGCACTGAAAATAGAGCCATCTTTACGCCGTAATTGCCACTCTCGCATGTAACCAGATTTTGTTTGAATAGTATCTAGCGCGGATTGGATGTGAGGAACCTCACTCTGAATAACAATGTCAGTAGCGTGTAGTCCAACCAGCTCATCACGGGTATAGCCTAACATATTGCAGATGCTGGGGTTGGCATCCAGATAATAGCTTTGCGCGTCGGCAATAAGGATGCCGTCGGGCGCATATTCAAAGAGTGCCCGATACCTCGCTTCACCAATCTGGCGCTCTGATTGGTTAGTCGTTTCTCCGATGGATTGATTCTTAACACTATGTTTTGTCAAGATATTTCACTCTTTAGAGTTTTTTGTTTTTCAATTTTATAATCATTAAGAAAATAAAACCGCTTACTGTTAATAATCTACACGTAATTTAATTTAAGTGAAATATAAAAACAGTATATATGCTTAATTATTATTCAATATTTTCCATAGAGAAATGATATTAAGTGGGTTTTATCTGCATTAAACATGCAGTGAACCATAAGAAATAGCAACACTCGAATAGTTAATACAAATAACTTAAATATAAACAATAAAACTCACTACCAGATATTAAATAAATTTATCCATAATGATGGTGTGGTGAGTGAATAATTAAGCGTAGCCTGTATATACATTTTGCACATATTTGGTGCATTATGTATACTGTAATAGGTTGAATATTTTGATATTTTGTACGTTCTAATGTAATTGAGGCTATTGTAGCTGTAAGTTTTGGTGCTTTCAGAAAGGGGAGTTTTCTATTCTAAATTACCGAAAACAGATTCTACTGCCACCGATTGTTGCATCGATCATACTGTTGATTGCAATGTCATGGGTCTTTTTTAGCGCGCAGAGCTTGTTGGTGCTAAGTGATCGCAAGGTAAAAGTTGCAGACACACGCTATGAAGTAGTCAAACTCATGAATACCATTGTGAATGCCGAAACCGGGTTGCGAGGTTATCTTCTCACCGGTAGTGTGCAGTTTCTTGAGCCTTATAATCGCTCAGCTAAAGATACGGCTTTGTTGTTTTCTGAAATTAAAAGCCGTGAAAAAGACTTCAAAGAATTTACCCCTATACTGATTAAGCTCGATAAGCTGATTCAGGAAAAATTCAGCACAATCGAATCTACACTCCATGTTCAGCTCACGGCAGGGTCATATTCTCCGCATTTAAAATTTTCGACAGGCGCTAGCAAGGTGCTTACGGACGAAATTGCTGATGAAGTGAATAAGCTTGATAAGATTTTGCGTGATGAAAATGACCGCATTGGGGCAACGCTGTCAATCACCATTAATCGCTTGAAACTTGCCGCGCTGGTGGTTGTATTCTTAATTATTGGTATATTGCTGGTTAATTATAAAAGAACCATTGCTCTGTTTGAGCATGCATCCTCTAGTCAAGAGCTTGCTGAGGAGTTTGGCTACCTTGCCATGCATGATGCATTAACCCATTTACCTAATAGAAGAAATTTTGAGCAATATCTGAAAAGGTCTATTTCACAAGCGGGCCGAAGTAAGCAAAAAATTGGTTTGTTATATATGGATCTTGATGGGTTTAAGTTAATCAATGACCAATATGGACATGATGCGGGTGATGATGCCTTGATTGGTGCAGTGACTAAAATCAATCACGTGCTACGTGATACTGATTTTATTGCGAGGGTAGGGGGCGATGAGTTTGCGCTGGTTGCGCATAATTTTAATGATGCTAGTGAGCTGTTAATTCTTGCTAATCGCATTATTCAAGCGCTTAAAGAACCAGTAATCTCGATAGCAGGAACGGATGTTTTTATGGGTATCAGCATAGGTATTGCTATTTACCCTGACCAAGTGAAAAACATTAAGACTTTAATTTCCGCCGCAGATGAAGCGATGTATAAAGCAAAAGCGACAGGTAAAAATCAGGCGGTTTTCCATTAATCGTAGTTTTTGATAAAACATTCTTAATATGTTTTATTTTTCAATCCAAGCCGCTTTGGCTTTCAGATGCTGCACTAGCAGCATTTTATTTTATAATATTTTGGTACTGTCCCCGTTATTTTAAAGATTAATTTATTATTAATATTCAATTAATTATTTAAGTATTATAAAGTAAAACTTTAATTATATTGTGGGTAGCCTTATAGATATAAGCGTTGCCATGGTATGTGTTTAATGTGGATTCACATAACCTTGCCAAGTAAAAGTTTATTTAGCAGCTACAATACTGCATGTGCCTATATGGCACTGAGCAACGCGAATATTGATAACTCCTAACATTCATTATAAAAACGATGACTTCCTATGGGCACTTCTAATTTTCTGATTCAAACGATGATTTATTTATCATCAGCCATCCTGCTGGTGCCTTTCTTCAAAAGGCTAGGTTTAGGTTCAGTGCTGGGTTATCTAATAGCCGGGATATTAATAGGTCCTTACGCATTAAAGCTTATTCCTGACCCTGAGCATGTGCTGCATTTTGCTGAGTTTGGTGTAGTGCTTATGCTATTTCTGATTGGTTTAGAGCTTGAGTCTCAAAAGGTTTGGGAACTGCGAAAGATATTATTCGGGCTAGGCGGGTTACAAGTCGTTGGCACATTAGGGCTAGTAGCAATCGTTGCGCATATGATGAATTTTTCATGGCCTGTAGCTATTGTGATTGGTATGGGCGTGGCGATGTCGTCTACTGCAATTGGGCTCACTGCACTTGCAGAGAAAAAACAGTTGAGCACACCTGGCGGGCAGGCATCATTTGCCACATTGCTGTTTCAGGATTTATCAGTCATTCCATTGTTTATGTTGCTGGCGTTTATTGCGCCAGATAGTGGTCAATCTGGTTTTGATGTTTGGGCAGTGGCGAAAGCATTGGCTGTAATTGCCGCCATCATTGTGGCTAGCAGAACCTTGCTTCGTCCTATTATGCGCATTGTGGCGCAGACTGAGATTCGTGAGATTTTCGTCGCATTCTCATTGCTCTTAGTCATCGGTGTGTCGTTAGCAATGCAATCTGTGGGCTTATCTATGGCGCTTGGTACATTTTTGGCCGGCGTGTTGTTAGCAGATTCTGAGTATCGCTATGAACTTAGGCTGGATATCGAGCCGGTAAAAGGCTTGCTATTAGGTTTGTTTTTTATCGCTGTTGGCATGTCTGTAGATTTATCGTTATTGGCGAACTCACCATTGATGATTTTCGGGTTAGCCTTCCTGATCGTAATGGTCAAGATGGCTATATTGCTAGGCCTTGCTTATGTATTTAAATACTCGTTGAGAGATGGCTTGTTATATGGTGCTGCGCTCTCGCAAATTGGTGAGTTTGCGTTTGTGATATTTGGCATCGCTTTCACGCAAAACACCATTCCGCGTGAGATTTACAATGTGCTCAATGCGATTGTGGCAGTTTCTATGCTTATCACCCCCATATTGCTATTGCTTTATGATCGATTTTTAACGCTGCAATGTGGTGAGCGTCCTAAAGATAATATTGAGGAAAACAATAACGTTATCATTGCTGGTTTTGGGCGCTTTGGGCAAATCGTTGGCAGGGTGCTACTGGCTAAAGGCATTACGGCAACTTTAATTGATAATGACCCGAATCAGGTTGATCTGATGCGCAAGTTTAAATGGCGTTGTTATTATGGCGATGCATCCAGGTTAGATTTGCTAGAGGAGGCCGGTATCGCCACAGCAAAGTTATTGGTGATTTCTGTGAATGACCCGGTGGCTGCACTCAATATCGGTAAGCTGGTAAGGGAGCGATGGCCTAACCTTGCTGTTGTTACAAGAGCGCGCAGCAGAACCGATGCTTTTGATTTGCTTGATATAGGGCTGGATCCTATACGCGAGACTTTTTACTCATCATTAGCTGCGGCCAAGCAAGCTTTGTTGGCACTGGGTGAAACGCCAGCCTCTGCCGCAAAAATCATTAAACACTTTGAGCGCCATGATATAGAGCAGCTTGAAGCAGCCAGAGCCATTAAACACGATATGAATGCATTAATGAATATCTCTGAAAAAGGGCGCCAGGATCTTAAAGATTTGCTCGCACTTGAGTTGGACGAGTCAGTCAAATCTGAGAGCAGCTAATTTACGTTAAATCACATCCCAAGTGGAGGGAAGGGCGGAAGTTAAATGACTGATGAAGGTTTTTACCTTTAATGTCATGGCGTGGTGGTCACGAAAGCAGGCATAAAACTCCAGTGGTTCATTATCAGCATGCATAATTGAAGGGTTTGTTTTATCTTGTTGGAATAACGAGGTTAACTTCCCGCTTTTGATCAGCGGATTAGCAATAAATGCAGCAAGCCTTGCGATGCCTGCGCCAGCAATAGCTAGTTCAGCTAGTGAGTTGATGTCGTTACTGATAATGGTCGGTTTAAGCTCAGGCTCAAAGCGCAGCTCATCGCGCAAAAATCCCCAGTTCAATAACCGTCCGCTGGTGGGCATGCGAAACATTAGGCAGTCGTGTCGCTGTAAGTCCTCGGGTGTATGCGGCTCTCCCTTGCGATCAATATAAGTGGGAGACGCACAAAACAGCACAGGAATAGTGGCAATCCTTTTTGCAACCAAACCAAGCTCTAATTGCTGCTTGAATCGGATGCTGACATCAATATCTTCTTTAACGTGATCAATATTCTGGTCTGTAAGAATTAACTCAATCGATAGCTTGGGATACATGGCAGTAAATGACGGAATAATGGCGGAGAGTACGTGCCGACCAAATGCCGCAGACGTTGCTATTCTCAGCCGACCTTGGGGCTCACCTTGGAACTCTGTCACTAATGACTGTGCGTTTTCAATATCATTAATAACATGACGTACTTTTTCATAATAGATTGCACCGGCCTCAGTTAAGGCTAAGCTGCGGGTTGTCCGCGTCAGCAAACGAGCATTCAGTGACGCTTCAAGCCTGATGATATTTTGGCTGGCAGCTGCTGGGGTAATGCCTTGCATACGCGCCGCAGCTGCAATGCTCCCGCCCTCTATGGCTTTAACAAAACTTTCAATGCTTCTTAGTGTATCCATATAACTATCGAGTTTGTGTAGTGATTCGATAGTTTATATTTAAACTGAGTGTAGTGTTAGTGCTCTATGCACAGATTTGGTTAGGAGTTACAGTGGCACCATAATCTTTAACTTCTAGGACAATCATGAAAATTCCTCACCGATATACCGGTTACGTGTTCGCATTTTTTATGGCTACGATCATGGCACTTTTGATGTGCACCATTATTGTGGCTGCTAATAGCGGTATTGGTGTTGGCTACTTGCAGCGTGTCATTCATGCCTATACATTGGCTATGCCATCTGCCTTTGTATGCATACTTTTTGTAAGGCCTATTGTGGTTAAACTCATGTCATGGGTTGTTGAAGCACAATAATCATTAGGTATTTTATTGGTGCCAGCAATCCCAAAAGCCAGCTCGGAAAATTTAATACCGTGTGGTGAGCGAGATTAACCAATCTGGTGATGCTTTTACAATTAAAACTTCGAATTGCTTATCTAATCCAAAAATAATAAGTAAGCCCACAAGCAATAAAATGATTCCAAGAATGCGTTTGCCAATTTTACCTGCGGTAAATAATTTATTTCTGACATTCATCATGACTTGCCTTGAAAGAGAACCTAATATGATGAGTGGTAAGCCAGCGCCTAGTCCAAATAAAGCCATCACCAATGTAACGTGAGGCAAGTTGGTACCTTGACTAGCTAAAGTGATGGTTGCGCCTAAAACAGGCCCTACGCATGGGCTCCATACAATACCTAACAGTAATCCTAAGATTAATTGACCATATAATGAGTCTGTAGATACTTTGTTTAATAAAGTATTCCCAGACCCACTAATGCCCGCAGTGATGCTTGCAAATTTTTCTTGTAATGTCCCGGAAAGTAATACAACACCAAATAAAATTAAAAGGATGGCAGCAACTGTTCTAAATACTTCTTGGTCGATGCCGATTGAAGCCCCAATGGTGGCAATGAAGACCCCAACTGCCGTGAATGAAATGGCTAATCCAATTGCTAGTGCATAGGGCCCATATTTATGCGTATTGAGTGCAGTCCCTACGATAATGGGGACAAGTGGTAATACACATGGGGATAAGATAGACAGTATCCCCGCAAGAAAACTTAGTCCATAAACACCAAAATGAGCAATCATGATTAGCAATCCTTATTATTTATCTAGAGTGATTTTTTAATTAACTTCTCTATGCTTGCTGATAAGGTATCTCCAGTGCTGCGTCCCATCTCTTTCGACCCTTTATAAACAACTAATGTACTTTGTTTACTCACATTAAATGTTTTTAAAGCTTCTTTTTGGTTATCAAAATCTACACGAAATACGTATATAGATTGATACTCTTTCTTTTTGAGTAACGTATCAACAACAGGCGCTTGAGCACGGCAAGTAGGGCACCATGGTGCATAAACTTCAACTAATATCGATTTACCTGCTGCCTGTAATTGATTAAAACGGGATTGGCTGAATGCGGTAGGTTCTGCAAAAGCAGTCCCAGCAATAAGCAAGCTAGATACTAGCAGTAAGGACTTTAATAAACTTTTCATGAAAAACTCCGAATATAGAATGTGCTAGTTAGTCGCATGCGCAGATGCTTCCTTACAGGTTTTGCTGAAAAATTTCAGGGCGACACTATCGCCAAAAAGTTTTTTGTAAGAGATGTCAGACTATGGCTGTGATGGCACAGTTAAATGTTGTAGGTACAACACCAAAACCGATACAGATTTACCATCAAGTGTCCGTGCTTTTGTTAAGGCTATTGGAGAGTGTTGGTAAATGCTAACCCAACCACCAAGTTTGGTACGATAAGGCGCGCTCTTAAAGTCAGACGTTACATCATGCTTTAAGCTGAAATTATTCACTTTGATTAGGTTACTTTAAAAATAATCTAATGTTTGAGGTAAATCTAGAAATTAGTGGGAACCTAATATTTTTCTGATATGATTAATAAAATGTAAGTATTTGTAACAGATTGTTTGGTAATTGGTGTCCAACGGCGGATTGCTGTACTAAACAAGTAACGCAGAATATTAGAGCCAACGTAGGCTCGAATTTTATAAGAGGTTCAAGACAAAGGCGTCTTGATAATTGACTATTCTTTTTAAAGAGTTGGTCGGTTGTCATGCGCCTTTTTTTTCGTCCAAATTTTGTGTCAGTAATGATTCTCGGTTGCTGTTTGATGTTGGTTGTGTATAAAGGTAATAAAGATGAGCTATTACAAAGGTTTTGAAGTAGATGATCGTTTGTATGGAGTGATTCGACATATGAATGGCGTTGAAAACTATCGTGATGATTTACAGAAGCAGCAGGTAGCGTGGGATTATTTATCAGTATTAGGGCAACTCGCAAAGTTGGATACTGAGCTATCTCAAACACGCAAAGAGTTTACACAGTTGACGGGAACCTTACTTAATCAATTAGGGTTGGAGTTATTGAATAAGTCGGTACGTCAATATGCGTTTAAGGCGCAGGTGGCGATTAATATCATGATTCGTAATCTATTTGAGCGTACGGCTGATATTGGCTTTATTGCAACGGACGATGATGTTTGTGCATACCTGAAGCTGCTTGAGTCTGAGCCTACATCTGATATTTTGAGTGAAAAGCGCCAGTATTTATTAGACCGATTTGAGCAGTATGTTGCCAAATATTCTGTTTATCACAATATTATCCTGTTAGATACGCAGGGCAATGTGGTGCTGCAGTTAGACCAGCGTAATCCAGTAACGCAATCTAAAGACCCTTTGATTATGGAGTCTTTACATACAGAAAACACCTATGTAGAGAACTTTAGGTATAGCGATTTATTACCTAATGAGCAAAATAGTTTAATTTACTCCTATCGCGTTGTATCGCCTGATGACGGTCATGCTTTAGGAGTGATATGCCTCTGCTTTAAATTCAAAAATGAGTGTGATGGCATTTTTGCTGATTTGTTAAGTAATGATCAATTAGCCATTGTTGCCTTACTCAATCAAGAGGGTAGGGTCATTGCAAGTAGCTCTGATAAATTGGCTTTAAACACAAGGTTTAAACCGGACTTAAATCAAGACTACAGCTTAGTGAACTATGAAGGAATTGAGTACTTTTGCTGTGCACGACAGACTGATGGTTTTCAAGGCTATCATGGCTCAGGCTGGCTGGGGTTTGTGATGGTTCCGCTTAGAAAGGTATTTAGCCCGCAGTCTAATGTGGCAATTGACTTACCGGCTGCCTTGCTAGACTCTGTGATGCAAGGTGCATTATTTAATGCGGAGATTAAAAGCATCCCTCTCAGCGCAAGTCAAATTCAACGTGAACTGAATCGATTGGTGTGGAACGGAAACGTACAGCAAGCGACTGACAAAAGCAGCAGTGATGCAGTTGTGTCCAAAGTACTGCTTAGTGAGATTAAGCACACCGGTGTGTTGACCAAGCATATATTTGAGAACTCAATTGCAGATATTCAAAAAACCGTAATTGCATCTGTACTGCAAGACAGCATGAATATGGCCGCACTTGCCATTGATATTATGGATCGCAACTTATACGAACGTGCTAATGACTGCCGCTGGTGGGCACTCACCACAACGTTTAGAAGCCTGATGAGTAAGAGTGCGCTACAAACACAAGATGTGAGCGAAATACAGTCTGTGCTGCATTATATTAATAGCCTGTATACCGTTTATAGCAATATCATCGTGTTTGATACGCAGGGTAAGGTGCTCGCAGTTTCTAACCAGCAAGAGCAACATTTGCAGGGACAGGTGCTGACGGAACCGTGGGTGCGGAAGGCATTGGCATTAAGAACAGCACAGGATTATGTAGTCTCTGACTTCGTTGCTACCCCTTTATATAACGCATTACCTAGCTATATTTACGCGACTGCTATCCATGCAATAGATGACGGCCAGGTACTAGGTGGAATTGGCATTGTGTTTGATGCCGCACCGCAGTTTTTGGCAATGTTGCAGGATGTACTGCCGCAGGATCAGGTGGCAATGCAGAAGGAAGAGCAGTTTGATTACAGCTTTGCGGTTTACACTGATGCGGATAAATCAGTGATTACCTCTACGCATAAGAGCTTTTCTGCCGGTGATTTGTTTGATATTAGTGATGATTTTTTTGCGCTGGAGAACGGGCAGTCTACGTGCAAAATAGTGACATTCCACCATAAAAACTATGCAGTCGGTTGCAGTAAGTCTGCTGGGTATCGTGAATATAAAGGCATTGCCGACCATTACCAGCAAGAGGTGTTTGCATTTGTGCTGATTTATCTGGGAGAGGAAACACAGGCGGTGCAACAGGTAGAGTCGCTCAAGCCCGCGTATGTGCAGCACGCTATACACAACAGTATTTACAACATGCAACTCGCTACATTTTATGTTGGGAATAATTGGCTGGCGCTTAGGGCGAGTCAGGTTGCAAGTGCGATTCAAGTAGGTACGCATTTGCCAGTTTCAGGTGGCGAGCAAGATATAGTAGCTGGTTACTTGATGTATAGAGGTAACTCACTGGCGCTTGTGCATACCTGTATGCTGTTGGGTGGTGCGAAGCCTGTGAATCAAAAAATTACGGAAGTCGTCGTGGTTAAAATCGATAGTGAGTATATTGGCCTGGTTGTAGATGCGTTAGGTGAAATGATGGATGTTCCAATGGAGCAGGTGCGCCCAGTAGGTGCTGAGATATCGGCTTACAATCAGGTGGTGAACGAACTGGTGTTATCTAGCTCGGAAGATCCACAAGCGCAGATGCTGCAAATTATTAATATTGAGCAGTTGCGTAGTTGCTTGCAAGAGACTGCTGAGGTTTAATTTTAATGTTTTCGCTAAGCTTATGTTAGATCAGCGCTGCTTCAAACACATGAATAGAAACAGGTTTACCAAGTAAATAGCCTTGGAAGTGTGTGCAGCCATTTTTGAGTAAATACGTGCGTTGGGCTTCTGTTTCTACCCCTTCGGCAATGGTTTCTAAGCCAAGGCTTTGTGCCATGGCAATAATGGTGCGAATAATCACTCGATTGCTTTCATCTACCGTAATGTCACGTACAAACGATTGGTCGATTTTTAATTGATTAAGCGGCAAACGCTTTAAATACTGGAGTGATGAGTAGCCTGTACCAAAGTCATCGAGTGAGAACCGAACGCCAATTGTTTGTAGTCTGCTCATGATGCTAATCGTGTCTTCAATCGAGTTAAGCAGCATACTTTCCGTAATCTCAAGTTTGAGTAAATTAGGATTTATTGCATACTTGTTTATGGTGTTTTGTACGGTAGAAGTGAAGTCTACTTGATGCAGCTGCTTGGCGCTTACATTCACAGATAATACTAAATCCTGAGTGCGCGTGTTTTGCTGCCATTGTTTGAGTTGTGAGCAGGCTGTATCAAGTACCCATGAGCCAATCGGGATAATTAAATCAGTTTCTTCTGCTAGCGGGATAAATTTGGCAGGCGAAATTAACCCAAGCTCCGGGTGTGGCCAGCGGATAAGTGCTTCAGCGCCTATGGCTTGCCCGTGGCTATCCAGTTGTATTTGGTAATACAGCTGGAATTGTTGCTCATTGATGGCAATATTTAAATCGCGCTCAAGTTCAACACGTGCATTAATACTGGTTTGCATTTCCGGGTCAAAGAAACATAGCGCATTACGCCCAAGTTTTTTAGCTTGGTACATGGCAATATCAGCCTGTTTAAGCAATTCATCTTGCGATTGTTCATGATGGTGAAACAGCGCTGCGCCAATGCTGCACGTGATTTGGTATTCATACTCACCTAGGTTGTAAGGCTGACTTAATCGTTGCAAAATCTTTTCACCGATTAGCTTGGTTTTAGACGCAGCCTCATCTAGCTGTAGGCTTAAATCTTCTAAGGTAATCACAAACTCGTCGCCACCTAGCCTGGCTACGGTGTCACCTTCTCGCACGCAGCTATTTAATCTCTCTGCAACTTGTAGCAGCAACATGTCGCCAACCGCATGCCCGAGTGAGTCGTTAAGATTTTTAAAGTTATCTAAATCAATAAATAATAAAGCCCCTTTATTTTGGCTACGGGCACTTGAGGCTAGTGCATGACTTAAGCGGTCAGTGAATAAGCGTCGATTAGGTAAGTGTGTGAGTGGGTCGTAAAAGGCTAATACTTCTATTTCTTTTGCGGCAGCTTTGTTCGAGGTAATGTCTGCCATAGTCGCTACATAATTAGTAATCGTGCCATATTGGTCTTTTACTGCGGTAATTGTGAGATATTCTGGGTAAATATCACCATTTTTACGACGGTTCCATATTTCCCCGCTCCATGAACCTTTGTTGGCTATGCATTCCCACATGGCACTATAAAAGCTGGCATTATTCTTACCTGAACTCAGTATGCGAGGATTTTTGCCTATTATCTCTTCCGCACTGTAACCCGTAATTGCGGTAAAGGCATGATTGACGCGCAGAATGATATTGTTAGCATCCGTGACAATCATTCCCTCTTGTGCCTCAAATACATATGCGGAAATTTTTAGTTCATTTTCTATACTTTTGCGCTCGGTAATATTGTGGCTTATGCCAAGTACGCCAGTCACGTTACCTTGCTCATCATAGATTGCAGTTTTTGTGGTTTCCAGTAGTTCAGAATGACCATCATCGGCAAAAGTAATCCATTCTTCATTGATACACGGTACGCTACTTGCCATTGCCTTTCTATCGTTTTCTCTGAAAGAATCCGCAAGCGTGATGTCGACGAAATCGTAATCAGTTTTGCCAACAATATCAGACTCTTTTTTACCAAAGAACCTCTCAAAACGAGAGTTACAAGTGAGGTATATACCGTCAGGGCTTTTTAGCCAGACTAAATCTGGAATCGCAGTGAGTAGCCCTCTAAGGCGTGATTCGCTGTCCTGCAGCGCGTGTCTGGAGAGTTGGTGTTCGGTAGTATCTCTTAGCACGCCAATAATACGTGTGGGCTCTCCATCCTCATTGCGGGCGACTGCGACCCCTTGCTCAAGTATCCATTTGGTATTTCCGTGGTGATCAATAATGCGATGCTCACTGATATAAGTTTTTGTTTTATTGTTTAAATAATCGTGTACGCTTGAGAATACACACGGCTTATCTTCAGGGTGGATGTTGCTCTCCCAAGTGTCCATGTCATTATTGATGATGTCATTGCTTAAGCCATGAATCTCTGCCCATTTGCTTGAATAATATGTTTTATTGGTTTCCAGATTCCAATCCCAAACACCGTCACTTGTTCCCTCTATTGCAAATCGCCATCTATTTTCTGTTTCAATGCGTTTGGTCATTTCATCACGCAATGTTTTGAGTGTATAAAATAAAATGCCAATACCAATGAGCAAGCTAATCAGCATCACTATTTGCGCTATTCCTACTTTCAGCGATGCCAGCTTTTGACGCTCATTTGATCTGTTTTGCACGGCAATATCAAATGTGTGCAGCTTTGAAGTCAGTAAATTAGTGAGATGGTTGATATTGCCTTCAGTAATGATAGAAATACTAGGACCAACGATAACTAAGCCACCTTTAGTCGGCAATATAGACTCTGACTCATTAATGGACTCTCTAAAAATCTCTTCGACGCTCCTAATCTGGCGTTTCATTTCTATACTTTGCCCCGCCATTTTCTTGATCGTGGACAATGACTCAAACACATTAGAACGTATGGACTGTAAGTTTTCTAGCAGGCTAGGGGTTGGGTTGTGTAAATACTGAGTAATCAGGGATTTGTGGTCGTAAAATCCACTTTGTAGATTTTTAGATAGGTTAAGTAATTGGTAGGTTTGTTCTAGCGTATACGCGGAGATTTTGCTTTGTTCTGTACTCGTGAGCATTGCCGCAGAGGAAATGATTAACATGCCTAGCGATAGCATGATATTAAAAACAATAAATCTGGGGTGCTTGAATGAAAGCTTTAAGGATAGACTTTCATTCATCATATTGCCTGCCTTAGATAAATACAATATGGCTGACGTTGCTAGTTTTTCTGCTGGCATTGGGTGCAGTGCCTAAAATTCAAATAGTCTCATTACTGTGGCCCAGATTATTTTATTTTGCCTAGGCTTGGTTTGATGTAAGTCAAATCGATAGTGTTTAGCTGTTAATTAAGCGTGTGCCTTTTTATCTTTAGTATTTACAGCCAATTTATTACACTTTTTTGTGCTGGTAACATGCATAAAGTGACATATTAAGTGCCATTTGCAAATGCTTTCGTATGATTGTTAAAGTAGAACAGCATGGCATGATAAAATTTGCGCCTATGAATGTGAGTAAACCTGATAATTTAATTCCTGCTAATTTTGAACAAGCTTTACAAAGCTGCATGCTGGCCGATCGGCATGCGTTGCGCCGTAAAATGCAGGATATCAAAACGCTACAAAAACTTGCGGATGAAAAGTCACTAGCCAAAGCTCAGCGCATGGTCAATGAAGTCGTGCAAAAGATGCATGCTTCGCAGCAAAAGTATCAATTGCGTTTAACGCACTTGCCTAAGCCAGAGTATCCGCTAGAACTGCCAGTAAGCGGCAAACGTGATGAAATCGCTGCCGCAATCAGCAAACACCAAGTGGTGATTGTGTGCGGTGAAACCGGCTCAGGTAAAACCACACAGTTACCCAAAATTTGTTTAGAGCTCGGACGAGGGGTTTCCGGATTTATCGGCCATACCCAGCCGCGCCGCATTGCCGCAAGGTCAGTCGCTAGCCGTATTGCACAAGAGCTAAAAACGCCGTTGGGTGAAGCGGTGGGCTACAAGGTGCGCTTTAACGACAAGCTATCAGAATCTAGCTACGTTAAGTTGATGACAGATGGTATTTTGCTTGCGGAAACACAAGGTGATAAGTTTCTAAACGCTTACGACACCATTATCATCGATGAAGCGCATGAGCGCAGTTTAAACATCGACTTTTTATTGGGCTACCTTAAACAACTGCTATCTAAACGCCCTGATTTAAAAGTCATCGTCACTTCAGCCACCATTGATGCTGATCGTTTTTCGCAGCACTTTAACGGTGCTCCGGTGATTGAGGTTTCTGGTCGTACTTTCCCCGTGGAAATTCGCTATCGTCCATTAGGTGCAGCCGGTTTCCGCGCACGTGAAGTGGCTGAGGCTGAGAATGCACAGTTTGACTTAGATGACGACACTGTCTTTGGTATTGCGCGCAAAGCCAAAACAGAAGCGCGCTGGCTAGAGGAAGATGACGAAGAAGAGGCAATCGAAGAGGCTATTTTAGATGCGGCCGATGATTTATTGCGTCAAGGCGATGGCGATATCTTGGTATTTTTACCAGGTGAGCGCGAGATTCGTGATGTAGCAGACCATTTACGCAAATATCAAGGACGCTCCGCCAAGCTTAAGCACATAGAAGTACTGCCTTTGTTTGCTCGCCTGAGTATTGAAGACCAGCAGAAGATATTTAAAAGCCATAGCAGTCGGCGGATTGTGCTGGCAACCAATGTGGCCGAAACCTCGCTGACCGTGCCTGGCATCAAATACGTGATTGATGCGGGTCTAGCGCGGGTGAATCGCTATAGTACGCGTGCAAAAGTTGAACAGCTGCAAATCGAAAAGATTAGCCAAGCAGCTGCTAAACAGCGTGCAGGTCGCTGTGGCCGGGTTTCAAACGGTATTTGTGTGCGACTATATTCTGAGCAGGATTTTAATGGCCGTCCAGAGTTTACTGAACCAGAAATCTTACGCAGTTCGCTGGCCGCAGTCATTTTACGCATGGCAGCCCTGCGTTTGGGGGATGTAACGGATTTTCCGTTTATTGAGGCACCTTCATCACGTTTAATCGCTGATGGTTATTTGCTATTGCAAGAGCTTGGTGCCGTAGATGCACGTCGCCAGATTACAGAAACAGGCTTACAGTTAGCAAAACTGCCGCTGGACCCGCGTGTAGGACGCATGATTCTTGCCGCCAAACGTGAGCATTGCTTAAAAGAAATATTGATTATTGCAAGTGTACTCAGCATACAAGACCCACGTGAGCGCCCAATGGATAAGCGCGAGGCTGCTGATAATGCACATGCCAAGTTTGCGGGTGAGGGCTCAGACTTTATGAGCTATCTCAAACTGTGGGACTTCTTCGATAACGCACTCAAAACTAAAAAATCCAATAAAGACTTGCTCAATCAATGCCATAGCAACTTTTTATCATTCTTACGCTTGAAAGAGTGGCGTGAGTTACATGGCCAATTGTTAGATATCGTTTCAGAGATGGAATTTAAGCCGAATGAGCAAGAGGCCAATTTCGAGCAGATTCATAAAGCGCTGCTCGCTGGCTTATTAGGTAATATTGGCTTTAAAGACGGCGATAGTGACTCTTACGCGGGTGCGCGCGGCATTCGTTTTCATGTTGCACCAGGCTCTACGCTCAAGAAAACGCGCCCGAAATGGGTAATGGCTGCCGAGCTGGTAGATACCTCTAAACTGTATGCACGAGGGGTGGCAAAAATTGAGCCGGATTGGATAGAACCGCTAGCCAGAGGCCTTACCGACAGCCATTATTCTGACCCACGCTGGGATAGAAAAATGGGCATGGTCAACGCTTGGGAACGCGTAAGCCTGTATGGCCTCACCATTATTCCAAAACGCCGTGTGCATTATGGCCCGATTAACGCTGCAGAATCACGTGAGATATTTATACGTGAAGCGCTTGCGAACGGCGAGTTTGATACCAAAGCAGCATTTTTCACTGCTAATGAGCGCTTGATTGCTGAGGTTGAAGAGCTAGAACATAAAGCACGCCGCCAAGACGTATTAGTGGATGAACATAAACTTTTTGCTTTTTACGATGCCAAAATACCTGCTGATATTTTTAATGCCGCCAGTTTTGAAAAATGGCGAGCAGACGCTGAAAAAGTATCACCAAGGCTGTTGTACTTAACGCGTGATGATTTAATGCGCCATGGTGCAGATGCCATTACGGCCGTGCAATTTCCTGAGAAGGTCATGTTAGATGGTGTTGAAACTAATTTGAAGTATCGTTTTGAGCCTGGCCACGTGCTGGATGGTGTGACCGCAACGGTACCGCTCGCCTTATTGAATCAGTTAAATCCAGTGCAAACAGAGTGGCTAGTACCGGGCATGCTGCGCGAGAAAATCACGTATTTGATTAAAGCACTGCCTAAAACATTTAGGCGTGTGTGCGTGCCTGTGCCAGAGTTTGTGACCGGATTTTTGGATGACGTAAACGAGAGTTTCTCACAACCAATGCTAGACGCGCTAGCCTCTTACATACAGCGCAAAACCACGCTTAAAATTAGTAAAGAGGATTGGAACCTAAGCGACATACCGCCACACCATTTAATGAACTTTAGTGTGTTGGACGATGGTGGCAGGGAGCTAGCAATGGGGCGTGACTGGAACGCCCTGAAAAAACAGCTGGGCTCAGCCGCGCAGCTTACCTTTAGAAATACTTCACCAGATATTGAAAAAACTGGTTTAAAACAGTGGGATTTTGGTGATTTACCACAGACGCTAAGTTTTGAACGTGATGGCTTAAAAGTCACAGGTTACCCTGCGCTTGAAGATGCGCATGACAGTATCGCAGTTAAGCTGTTTGATACAGAGCGTGAGGCTGCACTTAGTCATCGCAAGGGTGTGTGTCGCCTGATGCGCTTTGAATTAAAAGAGCAGATGAAGCAGTTGGAAAAAAGCCTGCCTAACTTTAATCAATACGCGCTACTCTTGCGTAATGTGATGCAGGCAGATGATTTACGTGAGGACATGATTTTAGCGATAGCAGACCGTGCGTTTATTGGTGAAGATGATTTGCCGCGAACCAATGCAGAGTTTATGGTATTAAAACAGCGCGCCAGAACACGCTTGCCAGCTGTGACACAAGCGGTAGCAAGGCAAGCGCAGGCAATCGCAACTGAATACCAATTACTGGTGCAGAAGCAAGGCCAAATGGCAGCTGCCGCAAACAGACTAAAACGTGATTTAGACCAGCAAATTGGTTTGTTAGTGTACAAAGGCTGCTTTCATCAAACCCCTTGGGAGCAGTTGCAGCACATTCCACGCTATTTAAAAGCTCTAAGGCTGCGTATTGAGAAGCATCCGGCTAACCCTGACCGTGATGGTAAAAATGCAGCAAGCGTGGGCTTGGTTTGGCAAAAATGGCAAGATAAAGTCAATGCTTTGAATACTGCGCATTTAGATATCCCACAGCATTTGCAGGATTTTAGATGGTTAATTGAAGAACTGCGTGTGTCTTTGTTTGCGCAAGAGCTTAAAACACCGTTCCCCGTGTCGCTCAAGCGGCTTGAAAAAACTTGGGCTGACATGCGCTTTTAATCTCTATGTACTCTGATCAAATTAATAACAATCAAGTTGAAGAAAACTTTGATGAATTTCTAGCGCGAGCGCTCAAATTCAAGAGTGTCAACGAGCAGCTGATTCGCGTGAATATCAGCCGTAATACATTACTCGCGATTGTTATTTCTATCCTCGTTCACTTGGCTATCTTCTTTCTGGCACCCAAGGTTGAGTTTGATCAGCCACCGTCTAGCCCAGCTAGCACTATTGAGGTAAGCCTAGCGCCGCCCAAACGTGCACCAGCCGCTACTACACCGCCTCAGCCTAAGGCAGAACCTCCAGCTAAAGTAGAGCGCAAGGTAGAGCCTGTAAAAAGCAAACCTGTAGTGAAACCAAAGCACAAAGTGATTGCAAATGTACCTACTACGACTGCTGACTCAAGCTTAAAAGTGCCAGACACGCCTAAGCCGCCCCCGGTGCAGGAAAGTAAGCTAGATCCCACTAAGTTTCCAGATATGGCTTCCTATATGAAAGCGGTACAGGCCAGCAGACAGGGCACTGAATATGACGCAGCACGGCAAAATGCGGAGGCAATTGCCAAGGAGCGTGGGCCGAGTGCAGAGCAGATGAGGGACGAGCGTATTAAAAACAACTTTAAAAGTGGTACTAACGGTATCTTTGAGATTACCAGCAGAAGTTCACGTCACGCGACTTTTGCCTTTAAAGGTTGGACTAATGACTATAGCAACGCCAAGCTTCAGTATTTTGAAGTAGAGGCTGGCAGCGGCCAAGACATTCGCTTGATGATAGTGAAACGTATGATTGCGCTAATCCGTGAGCATTACCAAGGTGATTTTACTTGGGAGTCACATCGACTTGCGCGCTCCGTCACGCAGTCTGCACGCTTAGAAGATAATGCGGGTTTGGAAGACTTCTTAATGATGGAGTTTTTTGGTAGTAATTACCGTAATAACTAAGCGGATTAAATGGATGTTTAATCCGTTAGGTTTGTTGCGCTTCTTGAGCTTGGTTTGCTTTTAATTTATTTTGCGCTTCATTTATTTTCTTTATTCAGGGCACGTCTGTATTCTTCAAGTCTTTCCTGATAGTGCTCAGCATCCCCATAATCAATAAAGCGCGAATAGCGTGAATGTGTGCCCAATATCTTTCTGGCATGTTTAATCGGGCAAAAGTATTGCTCTGTGCGCGCTACAATTTCACTAATATAGGCAATCATGCCGCTACCGTAGGCGCAGTAGGTGCAGTGAAATTTTTCAATAAAGTTTAGGTACTGTAACTGTTGTCTATCGTAAATAACGTAATCGGCTCTACGTACTTTTTTTATGCCGTAAATCGGAAAGCATGTTAGCTGGTAAAACGTGATGAAAATATCGGTAATAACCAACGGAATAATCATGGCATAGATGATAGGCCCTGTAATCAAGTTTTGTGGGCGGTTAGTGATAAGCCACGTAAAAAAGTTTCTTTTAAGGCGCTTGTGGGTATCTTTAATTGACTTTTCAAATTCAACACGCTTTCCTTTGATTTGAAAAAATATGGTGGACTGTTGTTCATTTAGTGCAGTACGTAAGTCATCTTCAAGTTCGGTAATTTGATTTAGTAATTGTTGAATCCGTTCGTTCATGCAAACCCCTTGTGCAGTTAAATGACTTATATAAATGACAGTACAGTATTTGATACTCCCTGTTGACGAGTATAGCGCTATATCAGTTAATTAGCAGAGATATGGTAATTTGCCATAGCTTGCGTTGGCAAAAAGTATACACATCTGTATACTTTGAGTTAAACCTTGCCTGTTCAAGCTAAATATTAAGGATGTTTTTTATGTATAAGCGATGGAGTTTAAAGCAGTTAAAACCAGTTGGGAGTGTGCTGTTAATGGCAACTGCCGTTGCAATGACCGCATGTTCCGGCTTGGAAAATCAGCACTCATCATCTACACAAAAAGATTGGCCTATACATGGTGGCGATTACACCAATCAGCGCTTATCACCCCTGACGCAAATTAATACGCAAAATATTAATAAGCTATCGTTAGCCTGGTCGTTTAAAACCGGCGTATCCGCTAGTTTTCAAGCCACGCCAATCGTGCAGGGCGGCATTATGTATGTGGCTTTGCCTTTTAATCATGTAGCTGCGCTGGATGCAAAAACTGGTAAAGAGATTTGGCGTTACGAGCATAGCCGTAAAGCAGATTGGAAAATGTGTTGTGGCCCAGCTAATCGTGGCGTGGCTGTGAGCGATGGCAAAGTGTATATTGGCACTGTGGATGCAAGACTCATTGCTTTGGATGCAAAATCAGGGCGTAAGCTATGGGACATTGATGTCGCTGAAGATACCGCATTAACTGAAAATACAGGGTTGCTTAGCAAAGCTGATGCTAAAAGTAAAAAAGAAATTTATGGCGGCACTGGGATTGGTATTGCCATGGCGCCAGTGGTATATCGCGGCAAGGTCATTGTAGGCGTTACTGGTGTTGGTTATGGGCTTCACATTGATCAACCAAGGATAGATGCGCCACTCGGTGCCGTAGTCGGGGTGAGCGGTCAATATGGGCGTCCTGGATTCTTGGCCGCTTATGATGTAAATAATGGTGAAAAGGTATGGCAATTTGACACTATCCCATCTCAAGGCTGGGAGGGAAAATTTGCTGAAACAACTTCTGATGGCGTAGCGCTAAACCGTGATATTGTTGCTGAAAAAGAAAATTTGAAAACACATCAAGATGCTTGGAAGTTTGGTGGCGGCTCCGCGTGGACTACCCCTGCCATTGATACTAAAACCAATACGCTATTTTTTGGTACAGGTAACCCTTCACCACAGATGAATGACGTTTCACGCCCAGGTGATAATTTATATACAGTTTCTCTCGTAGCCTTAAACACTGAAACCGGCAAGATTAAATGGCATTATCAGCAGGTGCCACATGATGTTTGGGGCTACGATGTAGCAAGTCCGCCGGTACTGTTTGATTATGTGCAAAATGGTAAAAAAATTGCCGCGGTTGGGCAGGCTGGTAAAACTGGCTGGTACTACATAAACGACAGAAAAACTGGCGCTTTATTAAGTAAGTCAGAAGCGTTTGTTCCACAGCATAATATGTTTGCCAAAGCAACAAAAGAAGGTACCGTGTTGTACCCAGGCATACTAGGTGGCTCAAACTGGAGCCCAAGTGCTTTAGATGAAAGTAGCCAAACAAGCTATGTGGCCGGTATACATGCGCCGATTAAATACACCTTAGTGGACGAACCAGCTAAGGGAGATTTGCCTGCCATACAGTATGTTTCATCTGAGCCAACCAATGATGCGCGTTGGGGAGTACTGTCGGCAATTAATTTAAGCACCGGCAAAATGCGCTGGCAAGTGAAAACTGAGCAACCGTTAATGGGGGGGGTCTTAGTTACACGTGGTGGTTTGGTGTTTATGGGGGAGGGTAGTGGCTACTTTAAAGCCTATAACAGTCATACTGGCCAACGCGTTTGGCAGTCTAAAGCCACTGCCGGTGTCAATGCACCGCCCATCAGTTATGAGATTGATGGCGTACAATATGTAGCCGTGGTTGCTGGTGGCAATGCTATTTTTGGCTTTCCCGCTGGGGATGAGGTTCTGGTTTACGCACTCCATTAATGCATAGGATATTCAATGATTAAACGCTTCTTGGTTGCTGCAGTTTTATTCTTATTGGCAGCCTGTGGCTCAGGTCAGCAGTTCACTGCACTCTCTGCTAATGCCAACGTGGTGGTGTTGGGAGATAGCCTAACCTACGGTACCGGTGCGGCAGATGGTGAAGACTACGTAAGTCTATTGAGCAGCAGTACAGGATGGAACATCATGAATGCAGGTGTTCCTGGCAATACCTCGGCTGATGGTTTGGAGAGGCTTGATGCATTGTTGGCATCGCATGATGATGGTGCACAAAAAATTGATTTGCTGATTGTAGAGCTAGGCGGCAATGACTTTTTACGGCACATTCCTGAAGCAGAAACCGTACGTAACTTAAGCGCAATATTGGCAAAAAGCAAAGCGCGCAGCATTAATACCGTATTAATTGCCATCCCAAAGTTTAGTCCGATAGGGGCGGCTTTGGGCAATCTTGAAGATCATCCCTTGTATGAAAAGCTGGCAGAGCAGACCAACACACCACTGGTGGAGGATGTGTTTTCTGATGTGCTAGCAAAAAATAGCCTGAAAGCAGACCCTGTACACCCTAATGCCGATGGCTACCGCATCGTAGCCAGTGGCTTAAAAAGTGCCTTATCGGATTTTGGTTTGTTAAAGCACTAAAATATTGCTTAATTTGAGTGAGTGATTTTTAGATATAGCACTATGCACGCCAGCATGAATGTGATGCTGTTGGCAACAATAATCGGCCAGCACATCATCAGGATGCCATACACCAGCCAGCCAAATACCCCTAAGCTAAAAATGCTGTACATAGGCAGAGATACGCCAGATAAATCTCTAGTTTTCCAAGAGTGCAGCGCTTGCGGTACAAAAGCAAATGTCGTTAAAAATGCTGATAAATAGCCTATAAAATCTGTCATATTCAACATTAGCTCGCCTTAGCAATTGGCAATAGCTTTTTAACAGCCAGCATTGTCACTAGGGTTGCAATCCCCGCAACTACACCAAATAATCCATTTAACAAGGTAGGGGTAATGCTTTGCAGAAAACCACTGCTCATATTGCTGCCCATATGCTCAATCGCGTGATGTAGCACTGGAATACCGTGAACCAAAATCGCACCGCCTACCAAGAACATGGCTGCTGTGCCTACCACTGATAATGTTTTCATCATATGCGGTGCAAACCATAAAATACCGAAACCAAATTTACGTTTTAAGCTGGCTAGTATGGTGTTACCTTTGCAACTTGCTAAATATAAGCCACCATCATCCAGTTTTACAATCCCAGCGACTAAGCCATAAACCCCAACTGTCATTAAGATGGCAATCCCAGTCAGTACTAATATTTGCTGCGTAAAGGCTGCCGTTGCTACCGTGCCTAAAGTAATCACGATGATTTCAGCAGAGAGAACAAAGTCAGTGCGAACGGCACCTTTGATTTTTTCTGCCTCCAGTACTTCTAAGGTTTTGCTCTCGTCCAGACCAATCATCTTTTTAGGATCATGATGTACGGTTTCTTCCGCATGAAAAAACTTATGGAATAGCTTCTCAACGCCTTCAAAGCACAAAAACAAACCACCTAACATCAGTAGCGGTGTCACCAGCCAATTCGCTAGCGCACTAATTACAAGCGCCAAAGGCACTAAAATGACTTTGTTCATAGCAGAGCCTTTGGCAACTGCCCAAACCACGGGTAACTCTCGATCTGCATTCACGCCAGCAACTTGCTGTGCATTCAGCGCCAAGTCATCTCCCAATACTCCCGCGGTCTTTTTTGCCGCGACTTTAGTCATGACAGATACATCATCTAAAATTGTTGCGATATCATCAATCAGCGTTAATAGACTTGCCCCGGACATGATTGCTCGTTTCTACACAAAAGTTAAAGGTGAATTGGATTGACGAGGATTATAATAGATTACCAACATAATCATCTTTATCGATATTAAAAAATCATGGCTAATCAAGTAAATAGTGAATGGACTTTAGCGATTAAAGGCATGACTTGTGCGTCTTGTGCGAGCCGTGTTGAAAAGGCACTACTTAAAGTGTCAGGGGTGGTTAGCGCTGAGGTTAACCTCGCCTTAGAAACTGCGCAGGTTGCTGCTGTAGACAAAGTCACAACAAAACAGTTAATCGATGCAGTGGTTGCTGCTGGCTACCAAGCGCAGTCATTGCTCGCAGAGCAAGACAGGGTTGAGCATCTGGCAAGTGCTGATAAACAGCACCAATGGTTGCCCAGCGCGCTTGCCGCTATGTTCTCACTACCACTGGTGATTGCAATGGTCGCGCAATGGTTAGGGTGGGCGGGTCAAATCTCTGGTTGGTTGCAATGGCTGTTAGCGACACCGGTACAGTTTTGGTTGGGTTGGCGTTTTTATCAAGCAGGCTGGCATGCGCTTAAGGCCAGAGCTGGTAATATGGACTTACTAGTTGCCATCGGCACTTCGGCTGCTTATGGCTTAAGCGTTTATTTGTTATTTGTCCCGTCTCACAACGGCGCTCTGCACCACTTGTATTTTGAGTCTTCTACTATTGTCATTACCTTGGTGCTGTTTGGAAAGTGGCTGGAAAGCCGTGCAAAATCGCAAACAACACAAGCAATCCGCGCCCTTAATACCTTAAGGCCGGAGTTTGCTACGGTTGTAGCTGATGGCCAAGCACAGCAAGTTTCTATTGCGATGGTGAAGGTAGGGGATGTAGTCCTAGTGCGGCCTGGCGAGCGAATTGCTGTGGACGGCAATGTGCAGGAAGGTGACAGCCAAGTGGATGAGTCGTTAATTACGGGTGAGAGTTTGCCTGTGGCTAAAAAAGTCGGCGACAAAGTCACTGGTGGCGCTATGAACGGAGAAGGCGCACTGTACATTAAAACTACGGCTGTGGGCGCTGAAACTGTGCTGGCGCGTATCGTGCGCTTAGTTGAATCTGCACAAGCAAAAAAAGCCCCGATTCAGCGCTTGGTGGATAAAGTGAGCGCAGTCTTTGTGCCGATTGTCATGGTGATTGCGCTACTGACTCTGCTGGTGTGGGGTCTCTACAACGGCAACTGGGAGTCTGCCATTATTAACGCAGTAACTGTGCTCGTTATCGCCTGCCCATGTGCTCTTGGCTTGGCAACGCCAACGGCCATTATGGTGGGGACTGGCGTTGCCGCACAGCATGGTATTTTAATTAAAGATGCTGAGGCGCTTGAGCTTGCTCATGCGATTAAAACAGTGGCGTTTGATAAAACAGGTACGCTGACAGAGGGGCATCCTAAGTTGATTGCCATGCACACCACTGCTAAAGACGGCGACACTCAGAATGACGACCAATTACTGATGTTGGCTGCAAGCTTGCAAGCTGGTAGTGAACATCCATTAGCAAAGGCCGTGACAAACGCCGCTAACGCTAAAGGCTTATCACTGCAGTTGGCGCAAGGGTTGCAAGCATTGGCAGGTAAAGGTCTGGTGGGTGAGGTAAATGGGCAGACGCTGTATGTTGGAAGTTCGCGCCTGATGAATGAGTTAAAGGTCAATCTTTCTAAATATAAAGAGGATGCGCTGTTACTGGAGCAGGCAGGGCACAGTGTTTCCTGGATAGCGCAAGCGAGGCCGCTTGATAATTTTGCACCTAAACTATTAGGTTTTTTTGCCTTTGGTGACACGATAAAAGCCACGGCACAGAAGGCAATTGCAGACTTGTCACAGGCCGGTATAAAAACCGTACTGATATCGGGTGACAACCAGGGCAGTGCTGCTAATGTAGCTAGTCAATTAGGTATTTCACAATTTTATGCGCAAGTGTTGCCGGATGAAAAAGCCGCTATCGTTGCTGAACTGAAACAAGGTGGACTGGTGGCGATGGTGGGTGACGGATTAAATGATGCGCCAGCACTTGCCGTGGCAGATGTTGGCGTTGCAATGTCGAGTGGCACGGATGTGGCTATGCACACCTCTGGCATTACACTCATGCGCGGCGACCCAGCCTTGATTGCACAAGCGATAGATATTTCTAAGCGCACTTACCAAAAAATCAGACAGAATCTATTTTGGGCATTTATCTATAACGTGGTTGGCATTCCGCTGGCAGCCATGGGTATATTAAGCCCGGTGCTCGCTGGTGCGGCTATGGCGTTAAGTAGTGTGAGTGTTATTTCTAATGCGCTATTGCTTAAGTTCTGGCGGCCGTGATAACGCGCTGAATCTGCGAGGATTTTAACTCTGGCAGGCAGGTTTAGATTTTACTTTCAGTATTTACCGCAACTTTAAACACGGCTTTGTGAATGTCACCGGTGCCAACTAATGCCGTATGCGCATCTTCAGGAAAGAAAATACAAAAAGAGTTTGCTGGCGTAGCGACCCATGCAGTTGGCATAGCATTAAATAGCTGCACGTCGTAATCAGCATTGTAGTCGCTCACAGGGTTTTGACAGTCGGCAAGAGACTTCCAGCCCATTTCATCTACGCCATCTAGTACGAGCTGAATATCAATATATTTGCGATGACATTCTAATTGTGTGGACTCTCTGCTCCGACCTGGCACTCGCTCAATAATGACAAATAAATCATCGCCGGCAATAAGGTGTTTGCCGGGCGCCAGTGCGTGTAGATTTGTGCTTTGTATATAGTCGAATACCTTTGCAAACATAGGGTGTAAGGTGGCGTAGCGATGTGCGTTTGTGATCGTATCCAAAATCATGAGAATTAACCTTTAGTCATTAATAACTGCTGAATTGTTTATACGCTGGGCTAGTACTGTCAAATTTTGTGTTATCTCGCTGAATACAGGCCGCGAACTTACTTCTGGTTGTGCACAACGTTGCTGAAGTATACCTAAAGCATCTACGATGTGCTTATTTTCAAGCTGAGGGCTACAACGCTCAAGCAACTCCTCAAGTAAGCAAGCAAGTGCGCGTACTTCTATGCGTTCCAAGCTGGATGTCAGTTGGCTATCGTGCTGAGGGGTAAAAGAAGCAGCACCAAAATCACCAAGTAAACAATTGTTGTGTTCGTCCCACAGAATGTTATGCGCATATAAATCGCCATGGATGATGCCTTGTGTATGCAGATGCTGCGCCACACTGGCAATATTCAACGCAATGTTGAGCGCAGAGGCTAAACTAAAACTGGTTTGTTCTGTGTAACAATCACGTGTGCAAGACTCAAGACTGGGTGGTCCGGCAAGATTAACGAAACTAGGCGGGATTAAAGACATCAGCAGCCCAGATTTACCTGCTGGATGTCCAGTTACATTTCCTATTGCAGGGATCAGCGCAGCATGCGCACCGGCAGCGATGCTCGCACATTGTTCACTGCTTGGTAAGCCATCACTGGTGACTTCTCCTTTAAACATCTTCACTGCAACAGGTGAGGCTAGGCCTTGTAATTGATGTGTGGCATGATAGATAGTGCCAGACGCACCTTCGCCTAGTTGCTGCAGAATGTTAAGGTTGTACCAATCAATTTGTGGAATCTTTTGATTACTTATTGCGGCAGTTTCATTTGCCTCAGTAAGAGGATTGCCTGCGTAAGCTAACCAAGCAAGGCGGGGGAGTGACAGTAGCCAGTTAGGTAAGGATGTAAAGCAGTTTGCTGAGATGCGCAGCAGTTCTAACTTAGTACAGGCGGCCATTGATGCAGGTAAGTCTCGTAGCTTATTTCCCGCGAGCATTAGCTTTTGCAGAGCAGTACAGTTACCTAGCTCATGAGGTAGTTCGGTAATTTTATTATCTGTTAAAACCAGCCAACGTAATTTGGCGGGTAAAGCAGACGCCGAAACCTTGCTAATCTGATTGGATTTGAATCCTATCATTTCAATATTTGGACATCGGCCTAAAACCTCAGGCAACTCGGTAAAGTTGTTTTCTGAGCAAAAAATAATGCGCAGTTTGTGTAGCGTTGGCAGGTCGTCGGGTAAGCTATTTAGAGCATTGTTCGATAAATTAAGAATCTCCAGCGACTCACTCAGCTGAAAGATTTCTCTAGGGAACTCTGTTAACTGGCAAGCAAGGTCTAGACGCTTGATGCCGGCTAGTTTACCCGCGCGTAATAAGGAGAGGGTGTGCATTCTTAACTAATTTTCCCCAACTAATTTATCTTGGCCTAGTTTAGCGTTAGTGCCAGAAAATAAAAAAAGCCCTGCATTTCTGCAAGGCTTTATATGTTTGGCTCCTCAACCTGGGCTCGAACCAGGGACCTACGGATTAACAGTCCGGCGCTCTACCAACTGAGCTATTGAGGAATATTTATCACTCGAAAATAAATTTATGTACGAATACACAAACCTAAAAAACTTGGCTCCTCAACCTGGGCTCGAACCAGGGACCTACGGATTAACAGTCCGGCGCTCTACCGACTGAGCTATTGAGGAATCGGTGAAGGCGCTATAATACTTATCGAGCGTGCTTTGGTCAATCGCTACTAGCTAAATTTTAGGTTATTTTAATGAAAAAAAATAAAAAAATATTAATTGGAATTTTGATTTTAATTAGCTTGTTGATTATTCTACCTTTTTTTATTTCGATCAGAACTTATCTAAATGAGGCGGAAAAGCTAGCTAGTGACCAATTAGGGGTCCCAGTGACAATTTCCTCTGGTCGTTTGCTCTTGTTGCCTAGTCCGCGTGTTGTCATCAGCGAAGTAAATGTGGGTGCCGGTGACGAATTAAAGGTTGAGCAGATCGCTGTTATTCCGTCTTTAGGCACTATATTTTCTGCGCCGAGAGTAGTTGACGTTCATATTACTAAGCCCATCGTTAAAAAAGCTGCGCTAGATATTATGTTGGCATTGGCTGACAAGAGGCCTAACGCGAGCAATGAGCCTAATATGGTTAATATCAGGCGTGTTAATGTAGATGCGTTGCAGTTGGACTGGCCGAATCTGAAGTTGCCAGTACTTAATGCTGAAATCAGCTTCTTGCATGATCAACAATTGAGTGCTGCAACGCTTGAGTCTATTGATGGCGCTTTAACTGCTAAGGTAACGCCTGAGCAAGAAGAGTATTTAATCTCTATTCGTGCTGAAAAGTGGACGTTGCCAGTAGGCTTGCCGTTGTTGATTGATAAAGCCACGCTAGAGGCACGCTTAAAAGCGGATCGTTTAGAGGTGCCGCGTATTGAGATGGATTTATACGGCGGCAAGGTCAATGCTAATCTCAATGTATTGTGGCATAAAGGTTGGCGCAGCAACGGTAAAGTGAAAGTGCAGGGGCTTGCTGTTAAGGAGCCGAGTAGGTTAATCAGTAAAGCTGTCTACTTGAGTGGGCAGTTATCGGGTAATGGCGTATTTTCGAGTGTCGCAAAAGATGCCGAAAAGTTGATGGATAACATCAATGCCGAATTTACATTTAAAGTACATGACGGTGTGCTGCACGGACTGGACTTAATTAAGGTAGCCAGTTTGCTAACCAAGCAGACGGCTGGCGGTGAAACGTCTTTTGATGATTTCTCTGGCGTGGCTAATGCTAAAGGTCGCCAATATCATTTAAACAACCTTAAACTCAGCTCAGGTTTACTATCTGGTAGCGGGCAGGTTAAGATTGCGGAAAATAAAACGCTGGATGGTACAGCTGAGGTGGAAATTAAACGCAGTGTGAGTTTGGTTGCGGTGCCGCTGGATATATCGGGCACGGTGGATAACCCTGTAGTTTTACCTTCAAAGGCTGCACTTGCTGGCGCTGTTGCTGGCACAGCCATTTTAGGCCCGGGCCTTGGCACCAGTGTAGGTATTAAAGCTGCTGGTGCAATAGATAAGCTTAAAGGCTTATTTAAGAACGATTAACTGTTTTAAATAAGCCTTTATTTGAATTGGCAACATGAAGTTTAGCCATGTTGCCATTAAGCTGCTACCTTACTTGAGTGCCTTTTCAATGCGATCTAGCGCATTGCGTAGGTTATCCATAGATGTTGCAAACGAAATTCTGAAATAACCTTCTGCGCCAAATGCCGAGCCAGGTACAACTGCCACATCAAACTCTTCGAGCAAGTATTCAGCTAATGCCATATCCGTTGCTGCTTTAATCTTTCCAGCTTGGAATAGGTTATCAATCGCGCCACGTGCATCAGGGAATGCATAAAATGCACCGCCAGCCATTAGGCAGCTTAAGCCTGGCATACTGTTAAAACGGTTTACTACATAAGTGTGGCGCTCTTTAAATGCGGTAACCATAGGCACGATACATTCTTGAGAGCCCTCAAGCGCGGCTTGCGCTGCCACTTGAGAGATTGAAGTCGGGTTGCTAGTCGATTGCGACTGTAAGATTTCCATCGCTTTAATGATGTAAGCCGGGCCAGCTGCATAACCAATACGCCAGCCAGTCATCGAGTAGGCTTTTGATACGCCATTAAGGACTATGCAACGGTCTTTTAACGCTGGTGTAGCGTTTAGAATATTGTAGAACTTGTTACCTGTGAGGTTCACGTGTTCATACATGTCATCTGTAGCGATGAGAACATGTGGGTGTTTAAGTAAAACTTCACCTAACGCCTGCAACTCAGCCAGTGTGTACACTGCTCCCGTCGGGTTCGACGGTGAGTTAATCATAAATATTTTTGTTTTAGGGGTGATTGCAGCTTCCAATTGTGCTGCTGTCAGCTTGAAGCCTTGTTCAATTCCACATTCAATAATCACCGGCGTTGCTTCTGCCACCAAAGCGATATCTGCGTAAGATACCCAATATGGCGCAGGGACGATTACTTCATCGCCCTTGTTGAGTACAGCCAGACACAGGTTAAAAATGGTTTGCTTGCCGCCTACGCCTACAATCACTTCATTGAGTGCATAGTCAAAACCATTCTCGTTTTTGAATTTTGCAACAATCGCTTTTTTTAGCCCAGGAATACCTGCAACTGGGGTGTATTTAGTAAAGCCGGCATCAATCGCAGCTTTTGCCGCATCTTTAATGTGTTGAGGTGTATCAAAATCTGGTTCGCCAGCCGCTAGGCCGATAATGTCTCGACCCTCAGCTTTGTATTTACCAGCCTTAGCGGTAATGGCTAATGTAGGCGACTCTTTGATTGATAAAACGCGTTGAGATAATACGGAGTGTGACAAGGTCTGTTCCTTAAGACAATTTTGTATGTAACCAGTTGAATTGCCGCCATTTTACGCATAAATATGTGGATTAGGAATAGCGCAGAGTCTAAAAAGTGCAAGAAGACGGCATACGAATGTATGCCGTCTAGGATTGATTGGCTAGCGCATTGTTAGCAGTGGGTATTGCAACCTAACATTTCGCTAAATTCTTTGGCTAGATTTTCGTCAATTTTAGCGATTGTTGAGTTTATTTTTGACATACTATCTTTATCACCTAAAGATTGAGCAATAACACCAAGCCTGAATAGTGCACTAGTGTTGTTGCCATCAATGGCAACAGACTTTAAGTAGGATTGTTTTGCATCATTTACTTTATTCAAATGCTCTTGCGCCAAGCCAAGCTCAAACCATGCTTCAGTATCTTTTGGGTAAGTTTCAGTCCATTTGGCTGCAACTTGCTCTAGTTTGGGCCAGTCTTGGTTAATTTCTGGAATAGCCATTTGCATGAAGAATGGTTTTTTATCGTCATCCTCTTCCCAAAATGCCTTACCTGTAATTGGAAATTTAGTTTCTGCTGGAAGTTTCTTTAAATCTGCCAGCCACTCTATTGGCAGTGAGTAAAAGTAAGCAGGGCGGCCAGGTGTTTTAAACGTGTTGATGCCAAGTAAATTGCCGTCCGTATCAAATATGCCGCTACCGCTGGCACCCATCAAAAATTTGGCACTACTGCGGATAACTTTACCGCCATCAAAGTTGTAAGTTGTTTTAATTACACCGGAGGAAGTGATAGGGACAAGTACGCCGTTGGAGTGTCCAATGGATAGTATTTCTTGCTCTCTTTTAATATTGTCGCTACTGCCGATAGGTGCCGGTGCAAAAGGTATTTTGGCGGTGACCAAACATAAATCATGCCAGCGGTCTGACTGTACAGATTCAATTTCATAAGTATCTTCACCGCGCGTTACCCAAGGCGCACTTGTGCTGCGAAAGATATGGCAGTTGGTAATCACTTTATTTGTTTCAACTACAACACCAGAGCCATATGCCAAGCCTCCGCTACTGTTGTAACCACGGATCATGACGACTGATTGTAGAGATTTAAGTACCTTAGCCTGATCTAAAGCTAAAGATGTTTGTGTAAAACTCATTAATGCGGCAAGCAGGATAAATCCACGCATAAGTGACTCCAAAAGTTAATGGCTGCTTATTTTTAGATGATCCAAACAAAGTGGATAATCATCGACAGCTTAATGATTGATGGTTATGTGAGTTGTTAATCTTATTATTTTGTTTAGTGACTGCGCATCTGCGGCAAAGTTCGCATTAATCTAGAGTTAAGATAATGATGGCTGATATTTGTTAGGAGGTGTTATTGAATTTTCTGTTAAAATTTAAGTGTTTATATCTATATAAAGCATAACGTGTTCGTTACATTTCCTAATAGTAAATATCAACTGCATCAGCCTTTTCCTCCAGCTGGTGATCAGCCGCAGGCTATCGATAAACTAACACAAGGCATAAATGATGGGCTGAAGTTCCAAACTTTACTTGGGGTGACAGGCTCGGGCAAAACTTACACCATGGCTAACGTCATTGCGCGTACGGGGAGGCCTGCAATTGTAATGGCGCCTAATAAAACATTGGCTGCGCAATTGTATAGTGAGTTTCGAGAGTTTTTTCCCAACAACTCAGTTGAGTATTTCGTGAGTTATTACGATTACTACCAACCCGAAGCGTATGTTCCATCTCGTGATTTATTTATTGAAAAAGACTCCAGCATCAATGAGCATATCGAGCAGATGCGACTTTCTGCCACCAAGGCGTTGTTAGAGCGTGAAGACAGTATTATCGTAGCAACCGTGTCTGCCATTTATGGTATTGGCGACCCAACTGACTACCATGGCATGGTGCTGCATGTGCAGCAGGGGGAAAAAATAGCGCAGCGCGATATGATTACGCGCCTAGTTGGTATGCAGTATGACCGTAATGAGTTTGATTTTTCTCGTGGCACGTTTCGTGTACGTGGCGACGTGATTGACGTATTTCCAGCAGAAAATAATGAAACCGCAGTGCGTATTTCAATGTTTGATGATGAAATCGAATCCATCACTTTGTTTGACCCGCTGACCGGGCAGGTCTTTAATAAAATCCCGCGCTATACCGTTTACCCCTCTAGCCACTATGTGACACCGCGCGAGACCACAATACGTGCAATGGAAAAAATCAAGCACGAACTTAAAGATCGCGTGAGTGTTTATCTGAAAGATAACAAGCTGGTAGAGGCGGCCAGAATCGAGCAGCGCACGCGCTTTGACCTTGAAATGCTCAATGAAATTGGGTTTTGCAAAGGCATCGAAAACTACTCACGTCATTTGTCTGGGCGCAATCCGGGTGATCCACCGCCTACGCTGATTGATTATCTGCCAGATAACGCTTTAATGATTATCGATGAGAGTCACGTCACAGTGCCGCAAATCGGCGCCATGTATAAAGGTGACCGTTCGCGTAAAGAGAACTTGGTAGATTATGGCTGGCGCTTACCATCTGCGCTGGATAATCGGCCGTTAAAGTTTGAAGAGTTTGAGCACATCATGCGTCAGAGTGTGTTTGTTTCTGCCACGCCTGCGGACTATGAAAAAAATCATCAGCAGCAAGTGGTTGAAATGATTGCCCGCCCAACAGGTTTGATAGACCCAGAAATCATCGTGAAACCAGCTGATACGCAAGTGGACGACCTGCTTGGTGAAATCAAAAAACGCGTAGATGTTGGCGAGCGCGTGTTGGCGACCACGCTCACCAAGCGCATGTCTGAGGACTTAACAGATTACTTAAGTGAGCATGGCGTTAAAACGCGCTATTTACATAGTGATATTGATACCGTAGAGCGCGTGGAAATTATTCGGGATTTACGTCTTGGCGAGTTTGATGTGCTGGTTGGCATTAACCTGCTGCGTGAAGGTTTAGATATTCCAGAGGTATCTTTAGTAGCGGTGTTAGACGCTGATAAGGAAGGCTTTTTACGCTCTGAGCGCAGTTTGATTCAAACGGCGGGGCGCGCGGCGCGTAATTTAAATGGTCAGGTAATTTTTTATGCCAATAAAATCACCCGTAGCATGAAGTTAGCCATGGATGAAACCGAGCGTAGACGTGGTGTGCAAATGGCGTTCAACGCAGCGCATGGCATTACGCCTAGAGGCGTAAGTAAGCGCATTAAAGATATTATTGATGGCGTTTATGATAAGGATGAAGCTTTGCGTGAGCGTAAGGCCTTGCAAGATCAGGCGAGTTACGAATCTCTAAGTGAAAAACAAATCACCAAAGAAATGAAGCGCCTGGAAAAAGCCATGCACGATGCGGCTAAAAACTTGGAGTTTGAAAAGGCTGCGGACTTTAGAGATCAGCTTAAAAAACTTAGAATTAAATTTTATGGTGCAGAAATGCCAGACCTTGTTTAGCACTAATGTCAGTGTGGAGTGTTAAAAAGTGACAATAAGTACGGCTGGATAGTACAAAACAATTGATTTTATTAAATATAATTTGATTAGTCCTATGCTTTTGTCTATAATCCTGCGCTTGCTTGGTAGTGATATCGAGTAGTTTTTGTTTTTTTACCTTGTCACACTGCATAAAGTAGGTGGCTTTTATCCAAAAGGAGTGTCTATGAGACATTATGAAGTAGTATTTATCGTCCATCCGGACCAAAGCGAGCAAGTGCCAGCGATGATTGAGCGTTACCGCGCACTCATCACTACTAACGGTGGTGCAATTCACCGTTTAGAAGACTGGGGCCGTCGTCAATTGGCTTATCCAATCCAAAAAATTCACAAAGCACACTACGTGTTAATGAACATTGAATGTAACCAAACAGTGTTAGAAGAATTAGAGCATGGCTTTAAATTCAACGATGCAGTATTGCGTCATCTAACAATGGCTACAAAAACTGCTGTTACTGCACCATCACCAATGATGAAAGAAGAGAAATCTAAGTCAGTGTTGAGTAAAGATGCAGCACCGGCTGCACCAACAGAGGCAGCTGCTGCTTAATTGAATAAATTGGTGATACAGGCTGAGGTGGTGCAAATTGAGCCGCTTCGCTACACACCAGCAGGCATACCGTTGTTAAGTGTTGTATTGCGACATGTTTCAGAGCAAGTTGAAGCTGGCATGAAGCGAAAAGTAGAGTGTGAAATTAATGCAGTAGTTTTAGGTGACCAGCTTTTAGGAACACCAGCATTAAAAGGCTTAAAGCAGGGCGTTCAAATAATAGCGCAAGGTTTTTTAGCTAAACGCAGTCTTAAAAGCACACAATTGGTTATGCATATTAATGACATAAAGACTATGTAAGCAATGCTTGCATAAATTAAAGAATTTAGGAGTTTAAGATGGCAAGAGATATGTACAAACGCCGCCGTTACTGCCGTTTTTCAGCAGAAGGCATCAAAGAAGTAGATTACAAAGATGTTGATCTTTTAAAAGATTTCATCTCAGAAAATGCAAAAATCATCCCAGCACGTATGACGGGTACTAAAGCTCGCTATCAACGTCAATTAACATCTGCGGTTAAACGCGCTCGTTTCTTGGCATTGTTACCATACACTGACAAACACCCAGGCTAAGGAGATATAAGCATGCAAGTAATTTTATTAGAAAAAGTAGCTAACCTTGGTGTGTTAGGTGATGTTGTTAAAGTTAAAGACGGTTTCGGTCGTAACTTTTTGATCCCACAAGGTAAGGCAAAACGTGCAACTGAAGCTAACAAAGCTGAATTTGCGGCACGCCGTGCTGAATTAGAAAAACAACAAGCTGCAATTTTAGCTGCTGCACAAGCACGCGGCGAAAAATTAGCTGGTTTTGTTGTAACAGTTACTCAAAAAGCTGGTGTTGATGGTCGTTTGTTTGGTTCTGTAACTAACGGTGACATCGCTGAGTCTTTAGTTGCTCAAGGTCATGAAGTTGCTAAATCATTAGTTCGTTTGCCAAACGGCCCATTGAAAACAATCGGTGATCACGCAGTAACTGTAGCGTTACATCACGACGTAGTTGTTGATATCACTGTAACAGTGGTAGCAGAAGCTTAAGCGTTTATTGTTTTAAAAGAAAGCCGACCGAATGGTCGGCTTTTTTGTTTTTTAATCATATATACACTACCCATCATTACTCACTCTCGCTAACATGCGCCGCAAAATGTATGCATTCAACGTGGTTGCCGCACAGTTGTTTAATAATTAATGTTAGATGACATAAATTCTTAGCGAGTTAATCGTGCACTGATATAATCATGCCTATGGCTGACGAACAATTAGATGCATTTAAAGTACCCCCACATTCTGTAGAAGCAGAGCAATCCGTTATTGGCGGGCTGCTGCTTGAAAATGAGGCCCTAGATAAGGTTGCGGACATTCTTAGGGCTAAGGATTTTTACCGCTATGACCACAAGCTTATTTTTGAGCACATTTCCAGACTGATTGAACACAACAAACCCGCTGATATCGTGACAGTGGCTGAGTCGCTAGAGAATGCTGCTGAGCTTTCTGGCGTAGGCGGCATTGCTTATCTAGGTTTGTTGGCGCAAAACACGCCGACCGCGGCAAATATCCGTCGCTATGCAGAAATCGTGCATGAACGTGCGGTGATGCGTCAATTGGTGGTGGTAGGTTCTGGTATTGCAGAAAGCGCATACTTGCCGAATGGTCGCGATGCGCAGCAGTTATTAGATGAAGCGGAAGCCAAAATTTTCCAAATTGCTGAGGGCGGCAAGCGCAGCAGTGAAGGCTTTATTGATATTAAAGTCTTGTTACCTCAGGTGGCTGATCGTATTGATCAACTGTTCTCACGCGACAATCAGTCTGACGTGACTGGTATTCCAACTGGATTTGCAGACTTAGACTCGATGACCTCTGGCCTGCAGGGTGGCGACTTGATTATTGTAGCCGGGCGTCCTTCTATGGGTAAAACGGCTTTCTCACTCAATATCGCTGAGAACGTAGCCTTGGATACTGGCTTGCCAGTAGCTGTGTTCTCTATGGAGATGGGTGGCGCGCAATTAGCAATGCGTATGATCGGTTCGGTAGGGCGCTTGGATCAACACCGCATGCGTACCGGTAAATTAGAAGATGAGGACTGGGAAAAGCTCACCACCGCATTGGGTAAGCTAAACGAGGCGCCTATTTTTATTGATGAAGGTGCGGGTTTAAGCAGCTTTGATGTGCGCGCAAGAGCACGTCGGCTACACCGTCAAACTGGCAAGCTGGGCTTAATTGTTATCGACTACTTACAGTTGATGGCAGCGCCAGCAGGCAGGCAGGGTGAGAACCGTGCAACTGAGATTTCTGAAATATCAAGGTCGCTAAAAGCCTTGGCTAAAGAGCTTGATGTACCAGTGATTGCACTATCTCAGCTCAACCGTGGCTTAGAGCAGCGCCCTGACAAGCGCCCAGTGATGAGTGACTTACGTGAATCCGGCGCGATTGAGCAGGATGCGGACGTAATCTTGTTTATTTACCGTGATGAGGTCTACAACGCAGACTCAGCGGATAAAGGCACGGCAGAAATTATTATCGGTAAACAACGGAACGGCCCAATTGGTCGGGTTCGCTTGACATTCCTTGGTCAACACACGCGCTTTGAGAATTTTGCAGGTAGCGCACATATGGCAGACGAGTACTAGAGTTGTAGCATGCGCCCCATCCTTGCTACCGTTTCTCTTAATGCATTACGGCACAACTTGGCCGCTGTGCGCAAATTTGCACCACACTCAAAAACTATGGCCGTTGTTAAGGCGAATGGCTATGGTCACGGTTTAATAAATGTAGCGCATGGGCTCAGTGCGGCAGATGGTTTTGCCGTGCTCGGTATCAATGAAGCCGTGGATTTACGCGATGCAGGGTTTCAGCAAACCATTCTGTTATTAGAAGGTGTATTTTGCGCTCAGGAGTTGAATGTTGCTTCTAAGCTAAGCTTAAATATTGTGATTCATTCACAATCGCAACTGGAGATGTTGGAGTCTGCATCCCTCAATAAGCCTATGCACATTCATCTTAAAATGAACAGCGGGATGAACCGCTTGGGATTCCAGCCTGAGGCCTTTATTGAGGCTTATGAGCGCTTGAAGGCATGCAAAAATATTGCAGATATTACGTTAATGACGCATTTTGCAACAGCAGATGATGAGGCTGGCATTGAGAGGCCATTAGCTCTATTTAATGCCACCACTCAAGGGCTGAACTTACCCGTATCTTTAGCCAACTCTGCTACGATTTTGCGCCACCCAGCTGCGCATACCAATTGGGTGCGCCCTGGTATTATGCTGTATGGCGCCAGTCCGGTCGGTGGTACAGCAGCTAGCGTCTATGGGTTAATGCCAGTAATGCAATTTACCTCTGAAATTATTGGGGTGCAGGAAGTGCAGGCTGGTGAAACTGTAGGCTATGGTAATCGCTTTACTGCAACAAAACCTACTCGTGTAGGCATTGTGGCTTGCGGTTACGCGGATGGTTACCCAAGACACGCAGGCTTGGTGAGTGGTTATCAGGGAGGTGCGCCAATTGCAGTAGCTGGTAAATTAACCTCCACATTAGGTCGTGTTTCTATGGATATGTTGTTTTGTGATTTAACCAACATACCAGAGGCTGGTGTAGGTTCGCCAGTCGAGCTCTGGGGTAAGCAAGTGCCTGTAGATGCTGTAGCTGCAGCTTCTGATACTGTCGGTTATGAACTGCTTTGCGCTGTTGCACCACGAGTGCCGATGAAGGTTGTTGACTGATGGCTAAAGCCAAAACCATTTACACCTGCACAGAATGTGGCGCAAGCGAGCCTAAATGGCAAGGGCAATGCCCTAGCTGCCATGCGTGGAATACACTGGTTGAAACCATCGCAGAAACAGCCAGTGCCAGCCGCTTTGCACCGTTGGCTGAAACGGCAGGCCTGCAAAAACTAGCTGAAGTAGAGGCGGCAGAAGTGCCACGCCAGCCTACAGGCGTGAGCGAGTTTGACCGTGTGCTTGGCGGTGGCTTGGTGCCCGGTGGTGTGGTGTTAATTGGTGGTGACCCTGGCATCGGAAAATCTACTTTATTGCTGCAAACCCTCTGCCATATAGGCAATGCGCGTAAAGCTATTTACGTAAGCGGTGAAGAGTCTCCACAGCAAATTGCCATGCGTGCAAAACGACTGGGCTTGGATGCAAGCCCGATATCGCTACTGGCAGAAATTAATCTAGAAAAAATCATCAGTATGCTGCAAAAGCATAAGCCTGATATTGCGGTGATTGACTCCATTCAAACCGTCTATTCAGAGGCTTTGCAATCAGCACCGGGTTCTGTGGCACAAGTGCGAGAATGCTCTGCACAATTGACGCGCCTAGCAAAGCAGGCTGGCATTACGGTGATCTTGGTTGGCCATGTAACGAAAGAGGGCGCCTTAGCTGGTCCGCGCGTACTAGAGCACATTGTAGATACTGTGCTGTATTTTGAAGGTGATCAAAGCTCTAGCTTCCGTTTAATTCGCGCATTTAAAAACAGGTTTGGTGCAGTGAATGAGCTTGGTGTGTTTGCGATGACCGAAAAAGGCTTGCGTGAAGTGACCAATCCTTCTGCATTGTTTTTATCGCATCACAGTGAGCAGGTGGCGGGTTCTTGCATCACAGTAACAATGGAGGGTACGCGTCCATTGTTAATTGAAATACAAGCGCTGGTGGATGAGGCGCATGCACCTAACCCAAAACGCTTGTGCGTGGGCCTGGAGCAGAACCGCTTGGCAATGCTGTTAGCGGTATTACACCGTCATGCCGGCGTGGCTTGCTTTGATCAGGATGTCTTCATCAATGCGGTAGGCGGTGTTAAAATTTCAGAGCCGGCCGTGGATTTGGCCGTGCTACTCTCAATCACTTCTTCTTTAAAAAACAAACCATTAGATAACAAACTTATTGTATTTGGTGAGGTTGGTTTGGCGGGAGAGGTGAGGCCGGTGCAGCGTGGACAAGAGCGCTTGAAAGAGGCCGCTAAACTTGGTTTTACAAAAGCAATCGTACCTAAGGCTAATGCACCTAAGCAGCGTATAGACGGTATCGAGGTGGTTGCAGTTGAGCGCTTAGAACAAGCGCTCAACTATGTGAAGAATTATTAAGTTAAAGGTGCTTAGTATTACGTTACGCTTAAATCTTAAGATGAATTAGCAATAAGATTGGCACAATAAATACCGCTTCTAACAGCGCCTTCAATCGTTGCAGGGTAGCTGGCATAAGTGTAATCACCAGCCAGATAAAGATTGCTCTGTGCAGTTCTGTTGGTAGGGCGTGCCAGTTCAGGAGTACATGAGAAGGTGGCACGCTTTTCTGCAATGACTTTATGCCACAGCGGTTTCGGTAAGTGCGGGAAAGCCTGTTGTAACTCTTTTGCTACATGTAACGCTAGCACATCTTGTGTCAGCTTTTGATGTGCACCCTCTGCGCTCACAATAACCGCCAGCAATCCTTTTTCTCCGCACAAGGCGCCTCTATCAAACACCCACTGACTTGTGGTGTTCGCTAAGCCGGTCATCACTTGTGGCAGCTTAATCTCAGTTGGGTATTGTAAATACACCGTGTAAATAGGCTGGTATTGATAATGTTGCGTTTTATCTTGGCTCACCTTGAGTCTGGGGAGTTGTGCCAACAACTTATCTGTTCTGGCTGGGGAGGTGGCCACAATCACATGGCTAAAATGGAGCGTGCCTTGTTTCGTTTCCAAATGAAAGCCGTTATCCGCCTCCACCAGTGAGCGTATGCGATGGTTTAATTTGATGGTGCCGCCTTTAGCTTGTATGTAGTGCGCTACTGGCTGGGAGATTATTTTTGATAACTCTAGTTTAGGGATCAAAAAGTCGCTATTTTTTTTATGCCCGCTAAATGTATCTCGTAATACATTTAAAAATATACGGCTGCTCGCTTTTTTAAGCGGTGTGTTCAATGCAGCTAGGCACAAGGGCTCCCATAACATTTGGATTAACGTTTTTGTCTGCTTATGTTGCTTTAAAAAGCTAGCTAACGTTAGGTCTGTGCTGATTTCATAGTTAGCGGCTTGTAGATGCCGCATGAACTTTAGTGCAGCGACTCGCTCACCCAAAGTGAGGCCTTTACAAAACAAGAAACCAACCAGTATATTGAGGGGGGCAGGCAAGTAATTTGCAGACTTTAGTGAAAATACCGATTTAGCCACAGTAGACTGCATATTAAGCTGTAGTGGTAGCCGTAAAAAGGCTTCATCTTCTTTTACACCAGCTTTTTCCAGCAGGGATAGCGTAGCGCTATAAGCACCTAATAGAATATGCTGGCCATTATCCAGTAATTGCAATAAATCTTTGTTTTCCACTACCACGCTACGTGCACGCCCGCCAAGTTGCGAGCTAGCTTCAAACAAGGTGACAGTGTAGCCACGCTCAGTTAAGGTTGCGGCAGCACTTAAGCCAGCACAGCCGCCGCCTATGATTGCAATATGCTGATGTGTGTTCAAACGTATTCTCTATAATTATTATTAAGTGTTTAAACCAAATGCTTAATCCAGGTGCTGACAGCAATCCATAGTTTGCGCAGTGTGCCCAATGATATACGCGCATTCAGTACTTTCTCTGCGCCATCTACTTTAATTTCGCGGAGCAATGTGCGGTAAATTGCGGTCATAATTAAGCCTACGCGCTGATTATTTTTATCTTCGGCAGGCAGCTCTTGCAGTGCTTTGTCATAATAAGTTTCAGCGCGCTCAATTTGGCTCTCCAGCAGTTTTTTTACAGCGTTAGATTCACGGCTTTTTAAAATATCCTCTTCTGTGACATTGAACTTTGCCAGCTCGTCTAACGGTATGTAAATGCGGTTGCGACGTGCATCTTCGCCTACATCTCTGATAATGTTAGTGAGCTGAAATGCCATGCCGAGGTCATGGGCGAATTTAAGGGTTTTTCTATTCTGAAAGCCAAAAATTTGGGCAGAGAGTATACCTACAACGCTAGCGACACGATAGCAATAGAGCTGTAGCTGCTTAAAGTCTTCATAGCGATTGAAATTTAAATCCATCTCCATGCCATCAATAATCTCATGAAAATGCTCTTCATCTAATTGAAACTGCTTGATAACCGGCTCCAGCGCCTTGGTTACTGGATGTATTGGTTTGTTTAGATATAAATTGCGAATTTCATCTTTCCACCAGGCAAGCTTTACTTGAGCGACTTTTAACTCCGTACACTCATCTACAATATCATCTACTTCGCGGCAAAAGGCATATAGCGCGGTAATTGCCTCACGCTTCTGCTTTGGTAAAAACATAAAACTGTAATAAAAACTGGAGCCGCTTTTTGCTGCTTTTTCTTGGCAATATTGCTTTGGGGTCATATTGAGATTATTGAAACTAAGTGATTAATGTTTATAGCTTAAGTAATGCTTTAGAGAAAACGATAGCCCAATCCCAGTAATTGAGTTTGGGCCTGCGGTTAAACACATCGCCATTGACTGCACTGATTTTATGAATAATGCGTTCGCCGCCAGCAATAATCATGCGCATTTCAAAACCAATGCGACCCTTTAATATCTTTCCTAATGGCTTACCTGCGTTAAGCAGTGCATGTGTGCGGCGCAAATTAAAGTGCATAAACTGCTGCCAATAGTCATCAATGGGCTGCGTTGCATTTACATAGGCCCTAATCGTTTGCTCGCTGATACCAAATGCCAGTAACTCGTCTTGGCATAGATAAATACGCTGTTTACCTTCATTTTTCTTAAAATCAATGGCAATGTCTTGCAGAAAGTTAATCAGCTGTAATGCAGAGCAAATGTGATTGGAATATGTAATATTTTGCGGGGTTGCTTGCTGATACAAATGCAGCAAAAGGCTGCCGATAGGATTTGCAGAGCGTGCGCAATAATCGAGCACATCTTCGTAATCAGCGTAGCGGGTTTTAGTCACGTCCTGGCTGAAGGCATCTAACAAGTCATAAAATGGGGCAAAGGGTAATTTTCTTTCGCGAATCATTTGACCCAATGTCATAAAAAAAGCTGACTTTGGCTTGATATAGGCTTGTAGCAAATCAAGTTCATCACGAAAGCCACTAAGCAAGTTTAGGCGTTGCTCAATAGTTAGATCACCTTCATCGGCAAAATCATCAGCTTGCCGTGCAAAGCTGTAAATTAAAGCAATCGGCTCCCGTAAATACTCAGGTAAAAAGCATGAAGCGACTGGAAAATTTTCATAATGGCAGCTGGCTAAGTCTAGACTCTGTTGAGCCACAGCTGCTGAGGAATCGCAAGACTTTGAGCAAATATTTACCATGGCGTGAGTATGCCACAAAAATAAATCATTTTTGGTGGTAAAGGCTGGTATTTCTAATGAACATTTGTTTTTCTAATGTGGTAAATTTTTTAAGAAAATAATTAAAGCTTTGTTAGAATAAAAATGTATTCATATAGAAAGCGATTATGTTAGCAATTATTGGTGGCACAGGCCTAACGCAACTAGACAACTTAAATATTACTAGACGTTTAATTGTACGAACTCCTTACGGTGAGCCATCGCAACCACTTATTTTTGGTGAGATTTCTGGGCGTGAAGTTATTTTCTTAGCACGTCATGGTAACGGGCACACGATTCCACCGCATGAGGTTAATTATCGTGCCAATATCGCAGCCCTGCATTTGCAAGGCGTGACGGAAATTGCCGCGATTGCCACAGTAGGGGGCATTCATCCGGATTTATCAGCAGGAAAGATTGTGATTCCGCATCAAATCATTGATTACACTTATGGTAGAAAAACAACCTTTCATGATGGGATTAGTAACCCAGTAAAGCATATCGACTTTACAGAACCTTACAGCCAAGACTTACGTGAAAAATGGAAAAGAGCAGCCATCGCAGTAGGTGAAGAGGTGGTTGATCACGGCGTATATGCCGCTACGCAAGGCCCTAGGCTCGAGACAGCAGCAGAAATTAACCGTCTGGAGCGAGATGGGGCAACCATTGTAGGTATGACAGGGATGCCAGAAGCAGCGCTTGCACGTGAACTAGGCATTGGTTATGCAACAATTTGCCCTGTGGCAAATTATGCAGCTGGCCGAGGTGAAAATTTACATGAAATTAAATACGAGGAAGTGATCTCTAATTTAAACCTCACTATGGTGCGTGTGCGAAACATTATTGCGCAGCTGGTCAAGCAAAATGGACATCACTAGTTACTTCAAGCGCATCTAATTAGGCATCATAGCTCGGTTTGGATAAGATTTAAGGTGAAAAATGGCAATTAAAACTGTATTAAGAATGGGCGAGCCATGCTTGCTGGCAAAAGCTGAACCTGTGGCACAGTTTGATACAGCGGAGTTGCATGCGTTAATTCAAGATTTAGAAGATACCATGCAACATATGAACGGAGCCGGCATAGCTGCGCCGCAAATTGGCGTCAGTCTGAGGGTGGTTATTTTTGGGCAAAAGGAATCTACTGCTATCAACCCTCGGTATCCAGATGCTGATGCGGTACCTTACACTGTGCTAATTAACCCTGAATTAACATTTATTGGCAATAAAATTGAAAATGATTGGGAAGGGTGCTTGTCAGTTCCTGGAATGCGAGGTATAGTGCCGCGTCATCTGAAATTGCATTACACAGGGTTTGATCAGTACGGCAATAAAGTTGATAGATTGGTCAGCGGCTTTCATGCGCGTGTGGTTCAGCATGAATGTGATCACTTAGATGGTGTTTTATATCCGATGCGGATAACAAATTTAAAAGATTTTGGATATTCTGATGTTTTTTTTCCAAATCAGGATTTTCAAGATGATTAATTTGTTGTTATAATGCTGACCTCGTAACGCAAGTAACGATTTAGATGGAAGAGTGGCAGAGCGGTTTAATGCTACAGTCTTGAAAACTGTCGTGGGTGCGAGCCCACCGTGAGTTCGAATCTCACCTCTTCCGCCAAGAATTTTAAGCCGCTTAACTTTACAATTAAGCGGCTTTGTTTTTTAACGTTAGTATCATCAAACATTATCCTAGGAATTAACATGACTCAAATCATCGTAGATCACAACCCATCAGAAGAGAAATTGAAACAATTAGGCGTATCAAGCTGGTCTATCTGGGATTGCGCGCCTTCTAAATTCCCACTTAACTTTGATTCAGCAACTGAGAGTGCATACGTACTTGAAGGTGAAATTCATGTGACACCACAAGGTGGCGAAACTGTTGTGATTAAAGCAGGTGATTTCGTTGTGTTCCCTAAAGGTTTGAAATCTAACTGGGAAGTAACTAAACAATTGAAAAAACACTACAAGCATTCATAATTGCAATTTAGTGAATAAAGCTTAAAATAAAGCCTCGATTCGTCGGGGCTTTTTTTATTGCTAAGGAGTTTGAAATGAGTAAAATCATCGTAGAAAAACCTAGTGCAGAGCAGCTAGCTTCCTTGGGGGTAAAAGGCTGGCCGACTTGGTCTAAAGAGGTGTCACAGTTCCCGTGGCGTTTTAGCACGCAGGAAATCGCTTACATTCTGGAAGGTGAAGTGACGGTACAACCATCAGAAGGCGAGCCCGTGAGCTTTACCGTAGGTGATTTGGTGACGTTCCCTGCTGGATTATCTTGTGTTTGGCACGTGAAAAAGTCGCTCAAAAAACATTATCAGCTTGGCTAAGATGCATCCCTTGCATTAGATTTCATCCAGCAAAGCCATTTGCAATGCATGCACCCGGTTAAAATCAAGGCACTCGCCATTTTGGGCTGAGATTAAGAACGTATCTTCGGCACGATTGCCTAGCGTGTTAATTTTTGCATTGTGCAGCTTGATATCGTATTTTAAAAACTGTTGCGCTAGCGTGGCGAGCAGGCCCGGTCTGTCATTAGCAATAATTTCTAGCTTGTGGTTGTTATTTTCAGCCTCTTTGGTGATGGTGATCTGTGCTTGAATCGGCATATGCTTCACTTGGCGACTTACTCGACCTTTAAGTGGTGACTCTAGCTGATAGAGGTCGTCGAGTTGATTGGCAAGCTCTAGCTCAATAAACTTCAATAAACCACTGTAACTCACAGACTTGCCCGACTGATCTAAAATAATAAAACTGTTTAGTGCATAATCATGTTGAGTGGTAAAGATTTTTGCCTCAACAATACCATAACCCATGCGGTCAAAAAAGTTACAGATTCTCGCAAACAAGTCACTTTTATCTTTAATGTAAATCATCACCTGAATACCGTCACCATGCGGGCTAAGCCTTGCACGTACGATAGGGTTTTCACTGTAGAGATGCGGCGTTAATAAGCGGCTATGCCAGGCAATTTCATCACTCTCGTGCCGTACAAAATAGTGCTCGCCAAATTGCACCCATAGAGGCTCGTAAGCGTGGCTGCTTAAGCCAAACCTGCTCAGTTTATCCGCTGCTTCTTTAATGCGCCGCTGTATGGTTTGTTTCGCATGGAAGCCCGGGGCTGACAGTGCATGATGAGTTGCAGAGTATAGGCTTTCCAGCAGTCTGGCTTTCCAAGCGTTCCATACCACAGGGCTGGTGCCACGGATATCGGCCACAGTAAGTAAGTATAGTGCGTTTAACCTACGTTTATTTTCAACAAAGTCAGCAAATGACTCAATCACACTGGGGTCTGATAGGTCGGTTTTCTGTGCAACGGATGACATTTTTAAATGCGCTTCTACTAGCCACGAAACCAATGCGCAGTCGGCTTTTGGCAAGTGATGCAACTTGCAAAATTTAAAGGCATCTACTGTGCCTAAAGCGGAGTGGTCGCCGCCGCGTCCCTTGGCAATATCGTGAAATAATGCGGCTAGATAAAGCAAATGTGGCGCATCGAACTCTGCAAATATTTGGCTACAAAGCGGAAACTCATGCTTAAGTTCAGGTTTGGCAAAGCGTCGTAAATTTGCTAACACATTTAAAATATGTTCATCTACCGTATATACATGAAACAAATCATGTTGCATCTGGCCAACAATTTTCCCAAAAGCTGGAATGTAGCTACCTAATATTCCGTATCGGTTCATTGCACGTAGCGCGCGATTAACGCCACTAGGTTGCGACAAAATGTCTATAAAAGTTTTTTTATTGATGGCATTGTGCCTAAAGTCTTTATTCACTAATGGTTTTACGCGCTGCAATGTACGTAGCAGTGTGGCACCCATCCCTGATAACTCTGGATGCTGCTGTAACAGCAAAAATGCTTCAAAAATTGCAGACGGATTTTTCTGCAACAAGTTTGCTGTTCGGGCTTCCAGTAAGTCATTGCGCGCCTCAAACTTATCATTAATAACGCGAATGGCAGGCGGTGTGGCAACAATAATTTCTTCTAGCAGTTTGAGCACAATCTCGTTCATGAGCTCAATAAACTTTACACTTCGGTAGTAGCTTTGCATAAGCTGCTCACTCGCACGTCTGCGCGGTGTGTTGGTATAGTGTAATATTGCTGCGAGATCATTCTGGAAATCAAATAGCAGGCGATCCTCACGGCGGCTGCTTAAAAAGTGTAAATGGGTACGCAGTAGCTGTAGCTTTTTTTCGTGGTGACGAATCCGCCTAGCTTCCGTCACTGAAATGATTTGATCTTTTGCTAAAGAGGTCCAGATATTGCCGGCTGCATATTGCTGATTTTTAACTTGTAAGCTACGAGCTATCCAAATAATCATGTGCAAATCACGCAGGCCGCCGGGGCTTTCTTTGAGATTGGGCTCCAGATTGTAAGCCGTATCATTAAATTTTGAGTGGCGCAGTTCCTGCTCTTTTAACTTTGCTTTCAAGAAGTCAATCGGGCTTAGATTTTTGGCGATACTTGCCTGAAATTCTTGATAGATAGCACCGTTGCCTGTGAGCAAGCGCGACTCCAGTACATTGGTTTGCACTGTAATATCTTTTTGCGCCTCACTGATGCATTCTTCTAAGTTCCGTACACTGTGCCCAATATTAAGTCCTAAGTCCCACATGAGTCCAATCAGGTTTTCAATGCTTTGATTGAGCGCGCGATTTTCATGAGGTTCAGCTGGTATCAAAACCAGCAGGTCAATATCAGAGTAGGGGAATAGCTCGCCTCGGCCGTAACCGCCAACGGCAATCAGGCAGCAGCCCTGATCAATATGTAAATCAGACCATAGCTCTACGAGCAGCTGGTCAATAAATTTACAATGCTGTTTAAATAAGCGGGTAGTGTTGGGTTGGCAGTTAAAATCTTCTTTTAATGCTAGGAATTGCTTTTTTAAGGAGGTGCGTAAAAAAGCAATTCTTTCTTTTGAAATTTCGATGGGTTCTATATTCTTATCTAGTTGCATGCTGCACCATCGTTAATTTATAAGTCTGGCATTAAGTACTTGATGAGTTGGTGATAAAAGCTGGCGGAGGCGGCGAGCCTGCGGACAGTGTCATTACCTCATAGCCCGTATCTGTGACTAAAATGGTGTGTTCCCACTGTGCAGATAGACTACGATCTTTAGTCACGATAGTCCAGCCGTCAGGCATTTGCTTAATATCGCGCTTTCCTGCATTAATCATAGGCTCAATCGTAAACATCATACCAGCTTGTAACTTAAGCCCAGCTCCAGGTCGGCCGTAATGTAGCACTTGAGGCTCTTCATGAAACACAGTACCGATCCCGTGGCCACAAAATTCGCGCACAACGCTGTAACCGCTTTTTTCGGCAAACGTTTGTATGGCAAACCCAATATCACCTAACGTTGCACCAGGCTTCACTTTATTAATGCCTAGCCACATTGCCTGATATGTGATTTCACACAAACGCTTTGCTTGTATTGAGGCTTCACCTACATAAAACATACGGCTAGTGTCGCCATGGTAGCCATCTTTGATTACGGTGATATCAATATTAACGATATCGCCATTTTTTAGCACTTTGTCGCTAGGAACACCATGGCAAATCTGCTGGTTAATAGATGTGCAAATTGATTTTGGGTATGGTTTGTGTCCATCCGGTGCGTAATTTAATGGTGCGGGAATTGCTTTTTGCACATCAACGATATAGTCATGGCAGAGTTTGTCTAACGCTTCTGTTGTTACACCATGCACTACGTGAGGCGTGATGAAATCCAGCACTTCAGAGGCTAGTCGGCCTGCGATACGCATTTTTTCGATATCGTGTTGATTTTTAATTGAGATTGCCATGAGTTTTATTGAGGATTGCTAATATGTCATTTTATCATAGCATATCCATCTGTTTTTGAGGCGTCACCTACAATTTTGCAGCGCGTACCTTCCAGCAAGTGGCTCAATGTATTAATAGGTCAATCATGATGATCTTTGATTTTTTATAGATTTTGTTTCAGATTGAAAATGTAAGATGTAATATAGCCAAGAAAAAAGGAGATTGGTACATGGCAGCGATACCCGTAGACTTGGCAGCAAGAGATTTAAATGCATGGGTAAACTTTTTGAGAACTGCAGAAATCCCAGTACTCAAGCAAACCGCACGTGAGATTGGGCGCCTGCAAGAGGATGAAGACAATCTTAGCGCCCGCGCAATCACAAGTGTAGTGCTTAATGACCCGATGATGGTCTTTAAAGTACTTAGTTACGCTCAAAAGCATAAGTCACGTAGCCAGTTGCAAGACCTTGCTCAGGTTGAGCAGGCCATTATGATGATGGGTACCGGTACTTTTTTTAGAAACATTCCTCCTGTGCCGCTGGTGGAGGATGCGTTAAAAACCAACTTAACAGCGTTAATGCAGCTACTGAAGCTGATTAAACGAGCACATAGGGCTGCCAATTTTGCCGTTAATTGGGCTGCACACTTAAATGACTTGCATGCGGAAGAGGTGCTTATCGCCGCGCTGCTGCATGATTTATCAGAAATGCTGATGTGGTGCTATATCCCAGAAAAAATGAATCTTATTCATACCATGCAAACTGCTGACAAAACCTTACGCAGCAAGACTGTGCAGCAGGAAGTGTTAGGTTTTGTATTACATGACCTACAAGTTCAACTGGTAGAGGTTTTTCAACTGCCGCCATTACTCGGTAAGCTGATGCAAGATGGCGCATCCAGTGAGCAACGAGTCAGAAATGTTACGCTTGCAGTGAATTTGGCAAGGCATTCGGCTAATGGTTGGGATGACGCGGCACTGCCTGATGATTACAGCGACATATCCGAGCTGCTTCGCTTAGATGTAGATACGGTAATGCGGGTAGTGGGTGTGCCTAATGCGCAACAATCTTAAAATAATGTGTGGTAAAGCCTAGCAAACTCAGTCACTTGGTGTTATTATTCCGCCTTTGCATTTTCTTGCAAAAACATTCGTCATTAATTTGGTGAGTGGCTAATTTACACACAACCCATTCTAGGGTGCTTGGGTTTTAATCTGGGTGTTTCTGGTGTTGTGTGAATTAATAACCCTTTAGAAGAGAGATTTAACATGTCTGTAACCATGCGTCAAATGCTGGAAGCTGGAGTTCACTTCGGCCATCAAACTCGTTACTGGAACCCAAAAATGGCACCGTTCATTTTCGGTGACCGCAACAAAATTCATATTGTAAACCTTGAAAAAACATTACCAATGTTTGAAGATGCACTTAAACATGTGCGTACATTGGCTGCAAACAAGGGCCGTATTTTATTCGTAGGTACTAAACGCCAAGCACGTGATATCGTTAAAGAAGAAGCGACTCGTGCAGGTTGTGCTTATGTAAACCACCGTTGGTTAGGCGGTATGCTAACTAACTTTAAAACAGTTAAACAATCTATCAAACGCCTGCAAGATTTTGAAGTTATGTTGCAAGACGGTAGCTTGGAAAAATTCGGTAAAAAAGAAGCGCTAGGCTACAAACGTGAAGTTGAAAAACTAGAGCGTTCTATCGGCGGCATTAAAGAAATGGGCGGCCTACCTGACGCTATTTTCATTATTGACGTTGGCCACGAAAGCGGTGCAATTACTGAAGCTGCTAAATTAGGCATCCCAGTTATCGGTGTTGTTGATACAAACAACTCACCTGACGGCGTTGCTTATGTAATTCCTGGTAACGATGACTCTAGCCGTGCAATTCGTTTGTATGCACGTGGTATCGCTGATGCGGTATTGGAAGGTCGTAGCTCAGTAATTACTGAAATTGTTAAATCAGCTAGCGAAGAAGTAGCTGAATCAGCTGCAGAGTAATTAACTCTGCTTACAAAAGGGGCTTAAGGCCCCTTTTTAATTTTGACAATTTAAATATAAAAATATAATTAAATCAAACTGTTAATTTGCATTTTCAATGCAATATGTGAATATTAAGGAGCTTAAAATGGCTGAAATTACCGCAGGTATGGTAAAGGAATTACGTGAGCGCACAGATGCGCCGATGATGGACTGTAAAAAAGCGTTAACTGAAGCTGAAGGCGATATGACACGCGCTGAAGAAATCTTGCGTGTACGTTTTGGTAACAAAGCAAGCAAAGCTGCTGGCCGTGTTGCTGCTGAAGGTACTGTTGGTATTAGCATTAGTGCTGATGGTAAAACTGGCGCGATGGTTGAAGTTAACTCTGAAACAGACTTCTGTGCTAAAAATGAAGACTTCTTGAAATTCGTAAATGAATTAGCTGGCGTTATTGCTGCTAGTGGCGCAAGTGACATTGCTGAAGTTGGTGCACTTGCTATGGGCGGTTCAACTGCAGAAGAAACACGTGCACAATTAGTAGGTAAAATTGGTGAAAACATCACACCACGTCGCTTTGTTCGCCCAGCTGTTCAAGGCAAACTTACAAGCTACGTTCACGGCAGCCGTATCGGTGTTTTAGTGGATATCGTTGGTGGTGATGATGCTTTAGCTAAAGATGTTGCAATGCACATTGCTGCAGCAAAACCAAAATCATTGGATGCTTCAGGTATTGATGCAAGTTTGATTGAAGCTGAGCGCCGCGTTGCAATTGAAAAAGCTAAAGAAGCAGGTAAGCCTGAAGCGATGTTAGAAAAAATTGCAGATGGTACTGTGCAAAAATTCTTGAAAGAAGTGACACTGTTAAGCCAAGTTTTTGTTAAAGATGACAAATTCACGATTGAGCAATTGCTTAAATCTAAAGGCGCAACTATCGCTTCATTCACAATGTACACAGTTGGTGAAGGTATTGAGAAAGCTGTTGTTGATTACGCAGCAGAGGTTGCAGCAGCAGCTAAAGTGTAATGAATGATAAGGCTAGCAGCCTTTGAAAATTAAAATGGATTAAGCAAATTGCTTAGTCCATTTTTTTTTAATAAAAATAAGCATTCAATTTGCGTTTCTGCGGGTTATTTTTGTGCCTAAGACCGTTATTTTATGCTTAAATAAGCAAACTTAAAATTTGAGGAGTCCTCGTGTCTGCACCAGCTTATAAGCGCATTTTACTTAAACTTTCTGGCGAGGCCTTAATGGGCGATGATGCTTATGGCATTAACCGCGCGACCATTACCAGAATTGTGAGTGAAGTCAAAGAAGTAGTGGATTTAGGCGTGCAAGTTGCAGTCGTTATCGGTGGTGGCAATATCTTTCGTGGCGTAGCACCAGCAGCGGAAGGCATGGATAGAGCAACCGCTGACTACATGGGTATGTTAGCGACTGTAATGAACGCGATGGCATTACAAGATGCAATGAAAAATATTGGTCTCAATGCGCGCGTGCAATCAGCATTGAGCATTGAGCAAGTAGCAGAGCCGTATATACGCGGTAAAGCTATTCGTTACTTAGAAGAAGGACGCGTTGTGATTTTTGGCGCAGGTACCGGCAACCCATTCTTCACGACAGATACTGCAGCTGCGCTACGTGGCATGGAGATTAATGCTGAAATCGTGATTAAAGCCACTAAAGTTGATGGTGTGTACACAGACGATCCTAAAACTAACCCAGAAGCGATGCGCTACAAAACCATTAGTTTTGATGAGGCTATTTCCAAGAACCTGAAAGTGATGGATGCGACAGCATTGACCTTATGTCGCGATCAGAAGTTACCTATCTCTGTATTTAGCATCTTTAAACAAGGTGCCTTGAAAAAAGTGGTGATGGGTGAAGATGAAGGCACGATGGTCTTGCCATAATATACGTATTGCCATATGTGCTAATGCATAGGGCATATGACTTTTCTATGAATGTAATATTGTTCTATTCTAAATATAGAGTAAAAGTTAACAAATAAATCAGTTTGAAGCATTAAGCTGCGTTGGAGAAATAAATGTTAGAAGATGTGAAAAAAAATGCCGATCTAAAAATGCAAAAGTCATTAGAGTCATTAAAAAATGACTTAGCTAAAGTGCGTACTGGCCGTGCGCATGTTGGTTTGTTAGATCACGTAATGGTTGAGTATTACGGCTCAATGGTTGCGGTGAACCAAGTTGCTAACGTTAACTTGGGTGATGCGCGTACTATCAATGTACAGCCATATGAAAAAAACATGATTGCTAAAGTAGAAAAAGCGATTCGTGACAGTGACTTAGGTTTGAATCCAGCAACTAATGGCGATTTGATTCGTGTGCCTATGCCAATGCTTACGGAAGAGCGTCGCCGTGATTTAACAAAAATCGTGCGTACAGAAGGCGAAAGTGCCAAGGTAGCTATACGCAATGTGCGTCGCGATGCGAATGATGCTCTTAAAAAACTAGTGAAAGATAAAGCGATTTCTGAAGATGACGAGCGTCGTGCACAAGATGATGTGCAGAAATCAACAGATAAAGCAGTTGCCGAAGTTGATAAGATGCTGCAGGTCAAAGAAACAGATTTAATGGCGGTTTAATCGTAAAAATGGTGAGTACATTGGCACGCTTTAATAGCACTTTCTTTATGCACTTAGTCTTGGGGCATTAATTGGCTTTATTCTCAAGTGCTACACAACGCGTACCTCCGGTTGCAGAGGTGCCTAAGCATGTCGCAGTCATTATGGATGGTAATGGGCGTTGGGCGCGAAAGCGCTTTTTACCCCGAATCGCCGGCCATAAGCGTGGCGTAGAGACTGTTCGTGACATAGTGAAGCAATGTATAGAGCTTAAAGTGGGGTACCTCACTTTATTTGCGTTTAGCAGTGAAAACTGGCGTCGCCCACCTGAAGAGGTTTCTTTCTTGATGTCACTGTTCATGGAGGCGCTTAAACGTGAAGTCACTAAGCTACACCAAAACAACATTAAGCTCATCATGATCGGTGACCGCAGCCGTTTTGATACTGGCCTGATTGAAAAGATTGAAGCATCAGAACAGTTGACTGCGAACAACACAGGTTTGGTATTAACGATTGCTGCAAACTACGGGGGACGCTGGGATGTACTACAGGCCGTCAATAAAATGCAAAAGGCCGAGCCTGAACTAGCTGGTGCTTACGATGAAACCCACCTCACGCCTTATTTATCAATGAGCTATGCGCCAGAGCCTGACTTATTCATACGCACTGGTGGTGAAAAACGCATTAGCAATTTTCTTTTGTGGCAATTGGCTTACACTGAGCTCTATTTTACCGATACACTGTGGCCAGACTTCAATGAAGCTGCGTTTAACGCGGCGATTCAATCTTATCAGCAACGTGAGCGCCGTTTTGGACGCACTAGCGAACAACTTTCAGAGCCAACTCGTTAAAGCTCACTCAAACTCTAATTACTAAATGATATAAAAATGCTAAGAACCCGAGTGATTACCGCAATATTGTTGGTTACAGGTCTATTATTGACTGTATTTTTAGCCTCTAAACAAGTATGGGCGATAGTGACGCTTGGGATATCGCTACTTGCTGTCACTGAGTGGACGCATCTTATTAAACTTAGCCGTACACAATCTTTCGCCTATGTGGCGCTTACAGCGCTTACAGGTGTTTGCATACTATCGCTACAATATACAGCACTCGCATCATATCAAACCGACCTTGAACTGAGCCTATTAAGCCTTTCTGCATTGTTTTGGGTTGTGATGGCGCCTTTATGGCTAAGTCAGCGTAAAGCTTGTCAACACCGCTTCATGATGGGAGTTTTAGGGGTTCTGCTGATTAGTGCCACATGGGTCGCGTTAGTAGGGCTGCATACAATCAACCCATGGCTGTTAATTGGCGTAATAGCAACAGTAAGCTTGGCGGATAGTGCAGCATATTTTGCTGGTAAACGCTTTGGCCGACATAAATTAGCGCCCAATATTAGCCCAGGAAAAACATGGGAGGGTGTGTTGGGCGCGCTTGCGGCAGTGACTGTTTACGGTGCTCTTCTTTGTTATTATCAGCAAATCAGCCTTTGGTTAGTTGTAGCCCTGTGGCTAGTGGTTTTATTTAGCGTGATGGGTGATTTGGTTGAATCTTTAATGAAGCGCCAAGCTGGATTAAAAGATAGTGGTCAGTTGCTACCAGGGCATGGTGGTATTTTAGACAGGATTGATGGATTTATTCCAACATTGCCAATGATATTGCTCGCTATTTCTCTTTTACATTTCTCGGGGTTTAATGTGCATGGTTAGTGTGTCGTCAGTTGAAAGTGTGGATTTAAACACACAAAATAAGATACAGCAGGTAACGATACTTGGCGCAACCGGTACAATCGGAACACAAACTTTAGATGTGATTAGCCAACATCCAGAGCGTTTTGGGGTGTTTGCGTTGACAGCCAGCACCAATGCACAAGGCCTATTTGAGTTGTGTGTAAAATATAACCCCCGCTATGCTGTCTTGCTGTCTCCAGTAGCAGCTTTAAACTTGGAAACCCAACTTAAAGATGCAGGGGTTGCAACAACGGTACTGCAAGGGGAGGATGCACTCAGTGAGGTTGCATCGCATCAGGACGTTGACGTAGTCATGGCTGCAATTGTAGGTGCAGCTGGCTTGCACCCTGCGATGGCAGCGGCAAGAGCCGGTAAACGTATTTTATTGGCCAACAAAGAAACCTTAGTCATGGCAGGCAACTTGTTTATGCAAGCCGTGATTGATGGTGGCGCAACTTTGCTTCCTATCGATAGTGAGCATAATGCGATTTTCCAAGTCATGCCATATCAACGCACTAGAGTATTAGCAGACATGGGGGTGAAGCGCATTTTGCTTACGGCCTCAGGTGGCCCATTTCGCAATGCCAGTATAGAACAGTTGCGCAACGTAACACGTGCGCAAGCCTTGAATCATCCAAATTGGGTGATGGGACCAAAAATCACCATTGACTCTGCCACTATGATGAATAAAGGGTTAGAGGTGATTGAGGCGCATTGGTTATTCAATGCAACCTCTGCACAGATTGAGGTGGTTGTACATCCGCAAAGCGTTATACACTCTATGGTTGAATATAACGACGGTAGCGTACTGGCCCAGTTAGGTAATCCGGATATGCGCACGCCAATTGCTTATGGTTTAGGTTATCCGGACCGCTTAGTGAGTGGTGTAAGTAGTTTAGATTTGTTGAAAATTGGGCGGCTAGATTTCTGTGCGCCAGACCAAACCATGTTCCCTTGTTTACGCTTGGCTTATGAAGCCTTGGATGCAGGCGGTACCGCACCTGCCATCCTCAATGCAGCAAATGAAGTTGCGGTTGAAGCGTTTCTTGCCGACCAAATTGGGTTTATGGAGATACCAGCACTCATTGAGTCTGTATTGAGCAAATCTAATATCGAAGCGGTGATTTCAATACCGCAGTTGGTTGATGTGGATGCCACTGCTAGGCGCGTTGCAAAACATTGGTTAACCAGCTCAGCAGGCACCCATTAAGCACATGTTGCATTTTAATCTACATAAACTGACCCTATGCTAACAACCCTCGCTTTTATACTGACTATAGGCATTGTGGTCACTGTGCACGAGTATGGCCACTTTCAAGTTGCTAGGTGGTGTGGTGTAAAGGTGCTTAAATTTTCTATCGGCTTTGGTCAGCCACTCTGGAGTAGAAAGTTTGGTAAAGATCAAACCGAATATGTGATTGCAGCGATTCCACTAGGTGGATACGTGAAAATGCTCGGGGAGGGGCCACTATCTGAGGCATCGCAGACTAGCGATCAGGAGATGTCGCGCGCGCTAAATAGGCAGAGTGTAGGCAAACGTATGGCTATCGTATTAGCTGGACCATTTGCCAACTTGTTACTTGCAATCTTTCTGTACTGGGTTTTATTCATGGCTGGTGTTGTCGGAATCAAACCAGTCGTCGGTAAGCTAGTAGAAAACAGCCCTGCAGCTCAGCAGAACCTACAAGCTGGTGAAGTTATTCAAAACATCAATCAGCAAAGCGTAGTTAGCTGGCAAGATGCGCGTTGGGTGTTGTTAAAGGAGTCGCTCAAAAAGACTGCTATTGAAGTGCAAACGGTTAATCCACAAAATGAAATCAAGTCTTACCATCTCAATGTATCAAACATTAATCTAGAGGATGAGAAACAAGACGTATTGGAAAAAATCGGATTTGTGGTTGCAATGCCTGTCATCCCAGCTGAAATTGGAGAGGTGGCTGCAGGCAGCCCTGCAGAGAAAGCAGGATTAAAAACTAAAGATTTAGTGCTGGAGCTCAACCAAGTAAACGTAAGTGATTGGGAAGCCTTCGTTAAAGAAGTTAGAGCGCATCCTGAAGTGCCGATGACATTAGTGGTGCAACGTAACGGTCAGCCAATTAAGCTTAATGTCACACCTGAAGCGATTGAGGAAAAAGGCGAAAAAATAGGCCGTATTGGTGCTGGCTTTAATACGCCACAGAGTGAGTTAGACAAATTATTCATCACAACGCATTATTCAGCTCCTAGTGCATTGTTAAAAGCGGTAGAGAAAACATGGGATACCGCTACATTTAGCTTGAAGATGCTCGGTAATATGGTGCTAGGTAATGTATCTTGGAAGGGCATGAGTGGCCCTGTTACTATTGCCAGTTATGCAGGGCAAAGTGCAAATATGGGTGTTAAAGCCTTTATAGGCTTCCTTGCGCTGATCAGTATTAGCATCGGCGTGCTCAATCTCTTACCGATTCCCATATTAGATGGTGGGCATTTCATGTATTATATGGTTGAATTTTTTACAGGGCGCCCTGTATCTGAAGCCGTCATGAATGTAGGACAAAGAATAGGCGTGCTGATTCTCACATTTATGATGGTTTTAGCGTTTTATAACGATATAAATAGATTAATAACAGGCTGATTGAATGGCAATTCAAAATTTGAAACACCCTAAATTAAAACTTAAATCTATGCTGTTGCTGGTATCTAGCTTATATGCTGGTTCAGTAATGGCACTTGAACCATTTCAAGTTAAAGATATTCGAGTAGAAGGTATTCAGAGAACAGAAGCTGGTACTGTGTTTAGCCATTTACCTGTTAAAGTTGGCGAGATTATGGACGATGATCTTGCATCACAAGCCATTAAATCTCTATATAGCACCGGTTTTTTCAAAGATGTACGTATTGAAGCGGAAAATGATGTGCTGATTGTCACTGTGCAGGAGCGTGCCGCCATTGCGCAAATTGAGTTCAGCGGTAATAAGTCATTCCCAACGGACAAAATGAAAGAGGGCCTAAAGCAAGTTGGTATTGCTGAGAGTCAAATCTTTGATAAGTCACAACTAGACCGCGCAGAGCAGGAAATTAAACGACAATATTTATCGCAAGGTAAATATGGCGCTACTGTAAAAACTGTAGTGACGCCATTAGAGCGCAATCGTGTGGCCGTACGTTTTGATATTGAAGAGGGTGCTGTTTCTAAAATTCGCGATATTAATATCGTTGGTAACAAAGCCTATACCATTGAAGATCTTCGAGCACAGTTTTTACTAACAACACCCAATTGGATGAGTTGGTGGAATAAAGATGACCAATACTCCAAACAAAAGTTAAATGCCGATTTAGAAACCTTACGCTCGTTTTACATGAACCAAGGCTATCTTGAGTTTAATATTGACTCAACGCAGGTTTCAATTACCCCGGATAAAAAAGACATCTACATCACCATCAATATTACTGAAGGCGAAAAATACACCATTTCAGAGGTGAAGTTAGCCGGTGAAACCTTGGTGCCTGAAGATGAGCTGCGTCAATTGATTCAAGTACAGGCGGGAGATACGTTCAGCCGTGAAAAAGTGACACAAACGAGCAAAGCGATTAGTGACAGATTAAGTAATGATGGTTATGCATTCTCAAATGTGAATCCAGTACCGGATATCAACAAAGAAAAACACACCGCTGCATTTACCTTTTTTGTTGACCCAGGCAAACGCGTATATGTAAGACGCATCAATGTGGTAGGCAACACACGTACCCGCGATGAAGTAATTCGTCGTGAAGTGCGTCAACTGGAATCTGCCTGGTATGCGTCTAATAAAATTAACCGCTCAAAAGAGCGTATTACACGTACCGACTTTTTCTCTGACGTCAATGTAGAAACCCCCGCCGTAGCTGGTACTGCTGATCAGGTTGATTTGAATATTAGCGTGACAGAAAAATCTACGGGTAGCGTGCAGTTTGGTGCGGGTTTGTCTAGTAACGAAGGTGTGGTTTTCGGTATTACTGTCAATCAAAACAACTTCCTAGGTACGGGTAACCGTGTCAGCGCGCAGGTGAATACTGGTAAAGTTAATACGACTTACTCGCTTTCTTACACCGACCCTTATTTCACACCTGATGGCGTAAGTCGCGGTATCGACTTATATCGTCGTGATGTTAATACCAGTTCGCTAAACATTGGTACTTACAACACCTCATCATATGGTGGCGGCGTTAGATTTGGTATCCCATTAAATGAGCGTGATGGTATTAACTTTGGCCTTGCTGCTGACTTCACATCAGTGGACTTGACCTCTCAAAGCCCGCAGCAATATAAAGACTTCTGCGAAAAAGCGAGCGGTTGTACCAGTAACTCTATTGTCGCAAGCGCAGGCTGGACACATGACTCTAGAGATAGCATCATGTTTACCACCAAAGGTGTATTGCAAAGACTGTCTGGAGAAGTTTCTATCCCAGTACTTGATTTAGAGTACTACAAAATTGACTATAAGCATGCATGGTTTAAAGAATTGTTTACTGGCTACACCTTGATGTTAAACGGTGAGATTGGCTATGCTGACTCATACGGCAATAAAAACTATCCATTCTTTAAAAACTTTTATATGGGTGGCGTAAACTCTGTCAGAGGTTATACCAATGGTTCATTGGGGCCACGTGGTATCGACTCTACAACCGGTAACGATTTTGCTTTAGGTGGCACAAAACGTATGTTGGGTAATGCCGAGTTGTATATTCCAATTCCTGGCTTAAAAGACTCGAAACAATTCAGAATGAGTGCATTTGCGGATGCCGGTAATGTGTTTGGTGTTAATGATTCTTATGATTTTGGTGAGTTGCGTTATTCAACTGGCTTAGGTTTAAGCTGGGTATCGCCGTTTGGTCCGTTGAAATTAGTGTTTGCTAAGCCATTAAATAGTAAGTCTGGTGATAATACGCAGACCATTCAGTTCCAGCTGGGTCAACAGTTCTAGAGAGATTTATACATAATTATATCGAATAAGGGCACTAGCCGCTTATTCGATTAGTTGTCTTATGGCATAATGATGCACACATGTGCAGTACAGCGTTAGGAGAAATTAATTGAGTCAGTTTTTAAAAAGTTTATTAGTTGCAAGTTTAATCACATTCGCAGCAAGTGCTCAATCAGCTGAATTAAAAGTTGGTTATGTACAAGTGGATAAAATCCTGCAAGATGCTCCACAAACAGCTGAGAGCGGTAAGAAATTAGAAAAAGAATTTAGCCCTCGCTCACAAGAGCTTGAGCGTATGGCTAAACAGATTAAAGATATTGAAACAGTGTTAGACAAAGAAGGCTTAACGCTTTCTGAATCTGAGCGTCGCACTAAAGAGCGCGATGCACAAAATATTAAAATTGAATTCCAACGTAAACAACGTGAGTTACGTGAAGATATCAACTTACGTAAAAATGAAGAACTAGGGTCTTTGCAAGACCGTATCAACAAAGCAGTTCAATCAGTATCTGAAGCTGAAGGTTATGATTTAGTGGTGTACAGCGGTGTTGCTTACGCTAGTAAAAAAATTGACATTACAGACAAAGTATTAAAATTGCTTGGTAAGAAATAAGCAGTTTGTTTGATAACGTTATATTTTCGAGCTAAGTATGGGTCAGCAATATTCACTTAACGATATTGTTAATGCGCTAGGTGGTCATGTTGTAGGTGATGGCAGTGTTTTAATCAGTAGGGTATCTTCTATTGCCAATGCACAAGCAGGCTCTATTAGCTTCTTTAATGATGGTAAGTATCAAAAAGCACTGGCTGCAAGTAACGCTAGTGCTTTTATCATGAAAGAAGCACATGCCAGCCTCACGACACAACCAAAGATTATCGTTGATAACCCTTATTCGTACTTTGCAAAACTATCCGCCTTTCTAAATCCGTTAGCCGTCGTGCCTACTGGCGTGCATGAAACTGCCGTCATCCACTCGTCGGCTCAAATCCCAGCCTCTTGTAGTATTGGCCCACTAGTTGTTATTGGGGAAAATGTTACGCTAGGTGAGCATGTGGTTATCACTAGTGGCTGCGTGATTGAAAATGACGTGAAGATCGCAGCAAGAACGCGCTTAGAACCTAATGTCGTGATTAAACACCATTGCGAGATTGGTGAGAACTGCCATATATTTTCAGGCGTGATTATTGGCTCTGATGGATTTGGCTATGCTGAAGAAGCTGGTAAATGGCTTAAAATACCGCAAGTAGGGCGCGTGGTTATTCATGCTAATGTAGATATTGGTGCGAATACTACGATTGACCGCGGTGCGATTGATGACACCATTATAGAAGAGGGCGTTAAGCTCGATAACTTAATTCAAATTGGGCATAACTGTGTCATCGGTGCGCATACTGCGATTGCAGGTTGCGTTGGAGTGGCAGGTAGCGCACGTATAGGCAAGCACTGTAAAATAGGTGGTGCAGCCATGATACTCGGGCATTTGGAGATAGCCGATCATGTCACGGTTTCATCTGGTAGCATGATTACGCGCTCCTTGATGACGGCTGATACATACACTGCACTCATGCCTTTTCAAACACATAAAGCATGGCTAAACACAGCGGCAAAGATTCGTCACTTAGATGATTTTGCGGCAAGAATTAAACAACTTGAAAATGAAATTGCTTTGTTAAAAATAAAGTAATTGGCAGATTTCACAGATTAACAATAAAACTCTTTAAAAGAAGTAAACCGAGATTAATATGACTAATAATGCAACCGCTACTACTAGTATGGATATTCATGAAATTTTAGAGCATTTGCCGCATCGTTATCCATTTGTATTGGTTGATCGCGTGCTATCTCTGGAGTTAGGTAAGGAAATCACAGCCATTAAAAATGTCAGTGTGAATGAGCCTTACTTTCCTGGACACTTCCCATATCACCCAGTAATGCCTGGCGTTTTGATTGTTGAGGCTATGGCACAAGCTGCTGCGATATTGTCGTTCAAGACCATGGACACTAAACCTACCGATGATTCTGTATATTACTTTGCAGGCATTGATAGCGCACGCTTTAAAAAGCCGGTATCGCCAGGTGATCAAATTGTACTAAATGTAAAAATTGACCGCATTCTAAAAGGTATTTGGAAATACTCAGGCGTTGCCACTGTAGATGGTACCGTTGTGGCTGAAGCGCAAATGATGTGCATATTAAAAGCAATTGAAAAATAAGCTATTAATAAGCACCATATCGCATACAAAGAATAAGTGAAGTCAAAATGCATACTGCAAAAATTCATCCAACCGCCATCATTGATGCCTCAGCAGAACTGGATTCCAGCGTTGAAGTAGGGGCATATTCTGTGATTGGGCCGCATGTAAAAATTGATGCAGGCACACGCGTTGCTAGCCATGTTGCAATTAATGGCCCAACCACTATTGGCAAAAATAACCAGATTTTTCAGTACTCATCACTAGGTGAGGCGCCGCAGGATAAGAAGTATAAAGGTGAGCCAACTCTGCTGGAGATTGGCGATAACAATACTATTCGCGAGTTTTGCACTTTTAACCGCGGTACGGTGCAAGATAAGGGCACGACTAAAATCGGTAACGATAACTGGATTATGGCCTACGTGCATATTGCACATGACTGCCAGGTTGGTAACCATACCATTTTAGCGAACAACTCATCGCTTGCTGGTCACGTGGATATGGATGACTATGCGATCTTAGGTGGCTTCACCTTGGTGCATCAGTTCTGCAAAATTGGCTCACATGTCATTACAGCAGTAGGTTCTGTGGTATTTAAAGACATCCCACCCTATGTGACGGCGGCTGGTTACGATGCAAAACCCCACGGCATTAACTCTGAAGGCCTCAAGCGCCGTGGTTTTTCACCTGAGAGTATTTTGCAGATTAAACGAGCATATAAAACGCTTTATCGCAAAGGCTTAACTTTAGAAGAGGCTAAAGTGGAGCTAGAAGCCATGTTATCAAAAACACCAGAGATCGGGCTTTTGACTGATTTTCTGAATGTATCTACTCGCGGCATTGTCCGTTAATCGCGTCATATGGTTAGAATTGGCATCGTGGCTGGAGAAGCCTCAGGTGATCTACTTGGTAGTCACCTGATACAAGCACTTAAACAAAAAAATCCAGATATAGAGTTTGTCGGTATCGCTGGGCCTAAAATGATTAGCGAAGGCGCTAAATCACTTTACCCGATTGAGCGACTGTCAGTACGTGGTTACCTTGAGGTAATTAAGCACTTATGGGGCTTACTAAAGCTACGTCGCGAATTACTCAATCATTTTTTAAGTAATCCCCCTGACTTGTTTATTGGTATCGATGCGCCAGATTTCAATTTTTGGCTAGAGAGAAAGCTTAAAAATAAAGGGGTTAAAACGATTCATTATGTGAGCCCATCTATTTGGGCTTGGCGTAAGAATCGCATCAATAAGATTAAGAAGTCAGTTCACCAAGTTTTGGCACTGTTTCCTTTTGAGCCAGCTTTATACAAAGAGAAGGGCGTCCCTGTCGCCTATGTCGGGCACCCTTTAGCCGACATCTTGCCAATTGAACCTGATGTTGCAGGCGCGCGCGAAATTTTAAAATTAGATGCAAATGCATTAATTGTTGCGATGTTGCCGGGTAGTCGCCAAAGCGAAGTACAACAACATGCAGATTTGTTTGTGCAAACAGCTAAGCAGATTTACGCACAGCAACCTAACTCTATATTTTTAGTGCCATTAATTACACGTGAAACACGCAGTATTTTTGAGTTGGCTATTTTTAATGAGCCTGAGGCCTTGCCAATTCAACTATTGTTTGGTCACGCACATGATGCAATGGAGGCCGCGAATGTGGTCATTGTTGCATCGGGTACAGCAACACTTGAGGCGGCCTTGCTTAAAAAGCCAATGGTGATTACTTACCGCATGTCTAACCTGAGCTGGCAGTTGCTTAAACGTATGCGCTTGCAGCCCTACGTAGGTTTACCCAATATCCTGGCCGAAAAATTTGTGGTGCCAGAGTTACTGCAAGATGACGCAACTGCTGAAAAAATTGCTCAAGCAGCGTTAGATCTAGTCAATGATAAAGAAAAGCTTGCGGCGATTAAAAGTGAATTTACTGACATTCATTACCAATTAAAGCAAAATACAGCTGAAAAAGCGGCTATTGCCGTACTTTCACATTTGAAATGAGTCAAGTTCATTTAATCTGCGGTGTAGACGAAGCAGGGCGTGGGCCTCTAGCTGGCGCTGTGTATGCAGCTGCTGTAGTACTTAATCCAGAAAAACCAATTCAAGGCTTAGCTGACTCCAAAAAACTAAGTGAAAAAAAGCGTGATGCGTTGGCACTTGAAATTAAATCACATGCTTTAGCATGGGGCATTGCCTATAGTACGGTAGAGGAAATTGACCAGATTAATATATTGCAAGCAAGTTTGCTGGCAATGAAGCGCGCCGTTGAATTGATACAAGTTAGTTTAGTTGATATGCAGCCAATGCAGTTGCTGGTGCAGGTAGATGGTAACCAATGCCCTAAAATCAGCTTACCGTGTGAGGCTATCGTTAAGGGCGATAGCAAAGTGCAGGCAATTTCTGCAGCATCAATTTTGGCTAAAACTGCACGAGATGCAGCACTGTATGAATTAGACCAGCAGTATCCTATGTATGGATTTGCACAACACAAGGGCTATCCCACAGCCGCACATATGGCACTATTGCGCGAGCATGGTGTTTCACCTGTACATCGGCGCAGCTATGCGCCAGTGAAGGCCCTCATTCAAGCCAATTAAGCTAACAGTAAGAACACTGTTGGTTTTTTATGCAAATCTGGCAACGCCGATGCTTTCCATTCTTTCACACGCTTTGTGATAATTAACTCATCACTGCAGCTAATATTGCAGGCGATACATAGCCTAGTTTCGCCACTGCATGTGCTAAGTATATCTTCAAGCATATGCTGGTTACGGTAAGGTGTTTCGATAAAAATCTGCGTTTCTTGCAGCTTGGAGCGTTTTTCAATTTCTTTAAGCTGAATAACGCGTGCGGCTTTATCGCTAGGTAGGTAGCCTAAAAAGGTAAAGCGCTGCCCATTTAGGCCACTTGCCATTAAGCTGAGTAGAATAGAAGAGGGGCCGACCAGCGGAGTAACACGAATCCCTTTTTGGTGTGCAAGTGCAGCAAGCTTTGCGCCGGGGTCGGCAATACCAGGGCAGCCAGCCTCGCTCATTAAGCCTACGTCTTTACCTGCGATGAGTGAGTTCAGTAATGCGGGCAACTCTTTATCACTCGTGTGCTCATTTAATGGTTTAAGCACAAGGTCACGTATAGGCTTGCTATGTTTAATGGTACTTAAGAAATGACGTGCAGTTTTCTCATTCTCCACAATAAATTCATCTAACTGCTGCGCGATACTCACCACCTCTGTTGGCAGCACCTTTGTGATGTTGTCTTCCCCTAAGGTGACTGGGATAAAATAGAGTGTTCCTGCTTTTTGATTAATCATTAATATTTCACTTGTACTCGATAACTTAATGTAGCCTTACCTTCTGCAGGTACGTCGATTTTCCACACAGCCGTATTGCTGGTGGCTTTTTGGCTAGGATGGTTTTCTTTGATTATTTTCCAGTCTGCAGGAATCGGTTCTTGTACCGTGACAGAAACACGTTCTTTTTTTGCATTTTTGATAACAATCTCATACGCGCTTTCGAACATACTATTCCCCTTAGCTGGACGTGGTAAGGTTTTGAAGTCAGATTGCTTTTTATCCGCTGTTACATCAAATGCTTCACCAAGCTTAAGACGTACTGTTTCATTTTTAGGTGTATGGTCGATACGGTCTTCACCTACAAATTGTGCATTCCCTAAGCTATCTTTTTTATAGACGCGCATCACACCTTTAGGCAAAGGAATGCCTAATTTTGCAGCTTCTTTGTTATCAAAATCTACAAATACGCCAACTTTTAATTTTTGACCTAAATCGCCATAGCTGGCGTTGTAATAATAGTCAGCACCGCGCAACACTAACTCTTTGCGCGCTGGTACTTGTGATGCAGAAAGCAGGGCCACTTGCTTGGTTTGATTTTCTGCAATCGTGGTTGGCCGATCAAGGCTGTATAAATGGTACTCAAGCAGCGACTCTTCAGCCATAGGCGCCGCAGTGTCAGCCGCCATCTCTAGGCCTTTTCTCATACTCATCGCACGAGGGTAATTATCTTGTACACGGTTAACATCCCCAGCCACTAATTGCAGTTTCGCATTTTGATAACTGGTACCGCTGGTGTTGGTTAGCGTAACCCAGCCAGATAAATCTAAGCTGTCTTCTTTCGGGCTGAGTTCAGCCACATAATCAGCCTTCCAGTCCAAGCCACCAGTTAGGTAACTTAATTCAACTGACTGTTCACCTGCTGTTTTATTATTAAGCTTAGTAATCAGGGTAGGGCGGTCACGTAAATTAACCGGCACATTGTCATACACAATACGCCCAGGCATGCCGGTTTCAATACGATTACCTATTTTCATCACGGTACCGTTGTTTGCAGACAATACAGAAGCTTGTTCGCTGGTTTCTACACCTGTAGCAGGATTGGTACTAATGACTTGTACCATTTTCCCTACATATTTCTCTAGTAGTTTTTGTGGTGTAAGTAAGTCAAAATCAAAGTTTTGTTCTAAAGTATCAAAACTGCCCTTGTGACTAATGCTACGCAATAAAGCTGTTTCTGGCCTGATTTGTGCGCTCACATCACGTAATGCAAGATTATTTAAACCGCTATTTAATTTAACTTTACGCTGATCTTTAACTAGCGCCAGATTGCCATTGTAGATAGTGACTGCAACGGATTGCTGATCATTTAAGCTGCTGGTGATTTCATCTGTATCAGCGGCTATGATATTGCTTGATAAAACGGACAATACGCACAGTACGATCAATTTATATTGATTAGGCATTACAAACTCCTTCTTGGTGAGAGCGGGTAAATGTGGCAACAATAGATAGCATTTAGTTCATTTATATCACGGACACTTGCTCATGATTCAGCATATTAATCAAAGCAATCAGCGGTAAGCCAATCAGCGCATTCGGGTCTTCACCTGTCATTCTTTCAATAATGGCAATCCCTAGTCCCTCTGATTTGGCACTGCCTGCACAATGATAAGGCTGTTCTTTTAACAAGTAACTTTCAATTTGCGCATCCGTTAAATTTCTAAACTGCACGACATAAGGAACAACCGCAGCTTGCATATGCTGCGTTTTTGCGTTGTATAAGCATAATGCACTATGGAAAATAACTTCTCTGCCACGCACCATACGCAGTTGTTTAGTCGCATTGTCGTGATTTAGCGGTTTGCCTAGTTGAGTGTTATCTAGGGTGGCTACCTGATCGCACCCAATCACCAGCGCATCTGTATGCGTAGCACCGATTTTGATGGCTTTATCTTGCGCTAATCTTAAAGCTGTTTCTTGAGGTAACTCATTTTCTAGCGGTGTTTCATCTACGTCCGGTGAGATACAGTTAAAAGGAATCTGTAAGCGTGTTAATAACTCACGTCTGTAAATTGAGGAGGAAGCAAGGATCAGGTTATTGTGCATGATTATCGTAGTAATAAAAAAGCCGACAGTACGTATCCGTCGGCTTAGTCTGTCAATTAAAGTTTGTTAATTAAACATCTCTTATTCAGGTTGAATTTCAAGTAGAGATTCGTCCGGAGTGACTGTGTCGCCTTTAGCTGCATGGATAGCCACCACGATACCTGTGGTTGAAGCCTGGATTTCATTTTCCATTTTCATGGCTTCAATCACCAAGACGCCATCACCAGCCTTTACTTTGTCGCCAACGTTTACCTTAATCGCAACGATAGTACCTGGCATAGAGGTCGTTACATGACCTGGGTGAGAAGGGCGAGGGCGACCGCTACTTGTATTGCTGGCTACTTTTCTTTTACCACCGCTACTTGCGCTACCGTCGTTAGAAATCTCAATTTCACTTAAGGTTTCAACAATCACTTCTTCAGCGATACCGTCAATAGACACAAAATAAGGACGCTGCTCTTCGCCAGCGTGGCCGCTACCAGTTACATTGATATGGAATGTTTCGCCATGCAATGTCACTTTAAATTCATTTGGCGCAAATCTTGGGCCACTAGATTTAATTGAGTTTTTATCTAGCAACACTTCAGGCACTAATGAACCTGCATTACGCTCTTGTAAATAAGTTTGACCAATATCTGGGAACATTGCATAAGTCAGCACATCTTCTTCAGACTTAGCAAATCGCTCGGCTTCATTGCTTAATCTCGCCATTTCTGGCTTGAGTAAATCAGCTGGTCTGCAGCTAACTACTTCAGCATCACCCACAGCTTGTTGCTTGATTGCCTCGTTAACAGCAGCCGGTGCTTTTCCGTATTGACCTAAGAAGTAGTTTTTAACTTCATTAGTAATTGATTTATAGCGTGCGCCAGTCATCACATTAAGCACAGCTTGCGTGCCTACGATTTGCGATGTTGGTGTCACTAAAGGAGGGTAGCCTAGATCTTCACGTACTCTAGGGATCTCTTGTAGTACTTCATCCATGCGATTAAGTGCACCTTGCTCTTTTAGCTGGTTGGATAAGTTTGAGATCATGCCGCCAGGAATCTGGTTAACCAGAACTCTGGTATCAACGCCTGTAAATTCACTCTCAAACTGCCAGTATTTCTTACGCACATCTCTGAAGTAGGCAGTAATTTCCTGTAGGGCAGCTAAGTCTAAACCTGTGTCGTATTCAGTGCCTTGTAATGCAGCCACTAAACTTTCAGTAGACGAGTGGCTAGCACCTTCACCAAAAGATGAGTTGCAGGTATCGATAATGCTCGCACCGGCCTCAATGCCTTTAAGCAAGCTCATTGCAGACAAGCCTGAAGTAGCATGGCTATGCAATTGAATTGGCAAGCTCACTGCACTACGCAACGCCTTAACCAAATCACCTGTTCCTTGAGGTGTAAGTAAACCAGCCATGTCTTTAATTGCGATTGTGTCGCAACCCATGGCTTCTAATTCTTTTGCTAACTGAACAAAATAGTTAACATCATGTACAGGGCTTGTTGTATAAGCAATTGCACCTTCTGCATGTTTGCCTAGTTTTTTAACAGCCTCAACCGAAGTTTGAATGTTACGCAAGTCATTCATTGCGTCAAAAATACGGAAAACATCAACACCGTTATCTGCTGATTTCTGCACAAAAGCACGAACTACATCATCAGAGTAGTGACGGTAACCTAACAAGTTTTGACCACGTAGCAGCATTTTAATGCGGCTGTTAGGTAACGCTTTACGTAATTTAGCAAGGCGCTCCCAAGGGTCTTCTTTTAGAAAACGTACACATGCATCGAATGTTGCACCGCCCCAAGCTTCAAGCGACCAAAAGCCGATAGCATCGAGCTTTGCACAAATTGGTAGCATATCATCAGTGCGCATGCGGGTTGCTATAAGCGATTGGTGACCATCGCGTAAAACTAGTTCAGTAACAGATACTTTTGCCATATTTTTAATCTATCAATCTAAGGTTAAAGTTAATTTTTAATACTCGAAAATCTTGTTAAATACCTTCGTGCGCTGCAATTACCGCTGAAATCGCTGCTGCGATTAATTCTGGCGGAATTTCATTAGCATAGTTTGCTAATTCTGGATGCATCTCTACAAAGCTGGTATTAAACTCGGCAGCCCTAAATTCTGGATGCTTAAGAATCTCTTGATAATAAGGGATAGTCGTTTTTACACCGTAAATAATCATGTCGTCCAATGCACGACGACCACGCTCGATCACGCCTTCCCATGTGAGTGCCCATACCGTCAATTTTGCACACATGGAGTCATAATATGGCGGTATTTCATAGCCGCTAAATATGGCAGCATCCATACGCACACCCGGGCCACCAGGCGCATAGTAACGTGTAATTTTGCCAAAGCTTGGCAAGAATCCATTTTTAGGGTCTTCCGCATTGATACGGAACTCCATCGCATAACCTCTAAAGGACACGTCTTTTTGTTTGTACTGTAAAGGCAGGCCATAAGCCACGCGGATTTGTTCCTGCACAATATCAATACCTGTGATCGTTTCCGTCACGGTATGTTCCACTTGTAAGCGTGTATTCATTTCCATGAAGTAGAACGTATTGTCAGAATCCAGCAAGAACTCAACTGTACCCGCGTTTTCATATCCAACTGCTTTGGCTGCTTTTACTGCTAATCCGCCAATATACTCGCGCTGTGCTTGTGAAAGCTGCGGTGATGGCGCAATTTCAATTAACTTTTGGTTGCGGCGCTGTATTGAACAGTCACGTTCAAATAAATGGATAGCATTGCCTTGAGAGTCAGCCAGCACCTGCACTTCAATATGACGCGGCGATACCACACATTTTTCAATAAACACTTCAGGTTTACCAAAGGCCTTGCTTGCCTCACTAATCACGCGATCATAATTGCCTAACAGCTCTTTTTCGCTGTCACAACGGCGAATACCGCGACCACCACCGCCATTTGTTGCTTTAAGCATCACTGGGTAGCCAATTTTGCTGGCAAGTGCGACAGCTTCTTCTAAATCTTTTAAATTACCATTACTACCAGGGGTACACGGAATGCCTGCTTTAGTCATAGCATTGCGCGCTTGAATCTTATCGCCCATTTGGCGAATAACGTCAGCATTAGGGCCAATAAATTTAACACCACGACGTTCACAAATCTCTGCTAACTCTGGATTTTCAGACAAAAAACCGTAGCCTGGATGCAACGCGTCGCAACCAGCAGCCACAGCTAGGTTAACAATATTATGTGCATTTAGGTAACCGGCAACAGGATCGGCACCGATATGATAAGCTTCATCTGCTTTTTTAACATGTAAAGCCTGACGGTCTGCATCTGTGTAAATCGCAACAGATTTGATGCCCATCTCAGAGCATGCGCGCACAATACGTACTGCAATTTCACCGCGGTTAGCAACTAGAATTTTTTTGAACACGTAGGTAAGCCTTAATTTTATTAAATATCGTTACAAAAACAGTGCAATTGTAACATGGGAGCCTTGATTGCTAAATCCCTAGCGCAAATTTAAGCACTAAATTCGGCATGAAAAATCAATTTAGCCACCTAAATAACCACTAAATATCTAAAGCATTACCTACACATTTAATGAGCTCGTTAAATACTTTGTCATATGCACTGGGAATTTTTAACCTCTAATGCCCATAATCTAGGATAATTTCATTAAATGTAATTCATCTTAATTAAAAGCTTAATCATGACCAATCAAAACCTCCTAATTGACAACATGGCTTTTGCAGCCCGTGGCGAACGCCTGCAAGCAAAACTTCCACTTTCCGACTTTCCTAGATTGCACGAATTGATTGCATCTCAGCAAATAAAAGCTACCATGAACACAAAGGCAGTCGATGCAGCGGCGCAAGCCGGTGGGATTGAATTTACGTTAGAAGGTGAGAAGAATGTGCTTGGGCAATGCTTCTTGCATTTGACGTTAAATGCAAGCTTGATAACAAGCTGTCAGCGCTGCCTATCCGAAATGCCTTTAACTTTAGCGTTGAACTTTCATTACCTAGTTAGCAGTGTGGATGTGGACGCATTAGAAGATGCTGAGGCGGAGATTGGTGATGATTTCGATATTCAAGAGGTGAGTCAAGCAATGGATGTTAAGTTGCTGATTGAGGATGAAGTGATACTAGCGTTACCAATCGCGCCCGTGCATGAAGGTAATTGCACCCCAGTAGCAATCCAAAGCGGCGAGAAACCCAACCCATTTGCGGCACTGAAAGGCTTAATTAAATCTTAAAATATATAGTATTGGCTGACAAAACTAATGTTTTGTATTATTATTACGGGTTAGTTATTTAGTGTAATCTTAAATTAGTGATGCGTTGTTCATTTTTACGCATCGATTTACAAGTAATTGAGATGATGTTTTAATCATTTTATTGGAGTTTATTATGGCAGTTCAGCAAAACAAAAAGACACCTTCAAAGCGCGGTATGCACCGTTCGCACGACTTTTTGACAAATCCACCATTAGCAGTTGAGCCAACTACAGGCGAAACGCACTTGCGTCACCATATTAGTCCTAATGGCTACTACCGTGGCCGTAAAGTATTGCCATCAAAAGGCGAGTAATCTTACTCGACGAACACGCTCAATAACAGTGTTGGTGTAGATTGAGCTGTTTGGCAGTACAGGAAACATAACGCCGCTCCATTAGCTTGGAGCGGCGTTATGTTTTAATAGTGTACCTATTAATCTTGCTACCAACATGTGGCAATGATGTTCCGATTAAACCCTTACTATTCAAATCGAGTAAAAAGTAATGGATATTACAATTGCAATCGACGCAATGGGTGGTGATCATGGCCCCCACGTCACAGTGCCTGCGGCACTGAAAGCATTGAATGCAGATTCTGAGTTAAATATTGTTTTAGTGGGCTTAAGTGACGTAATTGAGGCTGAACTTAAGGCACATAAAGCTACAGTTAGTCCGCGCCTGCGCATTCATCATGCAACTGAAGTTGTTACTATGGATGAGTCGCCACAAAGCGCTTTAAAGAACAAAAAAGACTCCTCAATGCGAGTTGCCATTAATTTGGTTAAAAGTGGTGAAGCCAACGCCTGCGTCAGTGCAGGCAATACAGGCGCGCTTATGGCAACAGCACGCTTTGTGCTAAAAACCTTACCCGGCATTGATCGCCCGGCAATCGCATCTGCTTTGCCAAGCGAAAAAGGCAATACCTATATGCTGGATTTAGGTGCAAATGCAGACTGTACACCTGAGCATCTTTATCAATTTGCCATCATGGGCGCTATGCTAGTAAGCTGCGTCGAGCACAAAGAACGCCCAACCGTGGGCCTGCTGAATATTGGATCAGAAGATATTAAAGGTAATGAAGTGGTTAAGCAGGCTGGCGAACTGCTAAAGGCCAGCCACTTAAACTTTTATGGTAATGTTGAAGGTGACGACATATTTAAGGGAACGACCGATTTAGTCGTGTGCGATGGTTTTGTGGGTAATGTCTCACTAAAAACCACAGAGGGCTTAGCTCATATGATGGGCAAGTTCTTAACTCAAGAATTCAAAAAGAGCTGGCTAACCAAATTAATGGCACTTTGTGCAATGCCAGTACTCAAAGCTTTTAAAAATCGCTTAGACCCACGTCGTTACAATGGTGCAAGTTTCTTAGGTTTACGCGGCATTGTGGTTAAAAGTCACGGCGGTGCAGATCAGGTGGCTTATTTCTCTGCGATTCATGTGGCAATAGAGGAAGCGCGTAGCGGAGTATTGCGCCGCATTACCGAACAGCTAGAAATTGAACATTTACAACCAAGTGTGGCTGTAAAAAACTCTCAGGACATGCAATGATATTTTCTCGTATAGCAGGCACCGGTAGCTATTTACCAAGCAAAATACTTACCAATGCTGATTTGGAGCATATGGTAGATACTACCGATGAATGGATTTTTACACGCACCGGCATACGCGAGCGTCATATTGCTGCGGAAGGTGAGTTTACAAGCGACCTAGCTCTGCAGGCAGCTAAAAATGCAATAGCAAGCGCTGGTGTGAGCCAAAATGATATTGATTTGATTATTGTTGCAACAGCTACGCCAGATAAAATTTTTCCTAGCGTAGCAACCATGGTGCAAAAAAAGCTTGAAATATCAGGTTGCCCAGCATTTGATATTCAGGCAGTTTGCAGCGGGTTTGTGTATGCACTGACCACAGCAGATAACTTTATTAAAGCTGGCAGCGCCAAATGTGCATTAGTTATAGGTGCTGAAACGTTTTCACGCATCACCGACTATACTGATAGAGGCAATTGCATTCTGTGGGGTGATGGTGCTGGTGCAGTTATCCTGCAAGCATCGAGTGAGCAGGGGGTTATTTCTACCCATTTGCACGCAGATGGTCGTTACGAAAATATGCTGCACGTACCACGTAATACCGACAAGCCTGACGCCATTATTATGGAAGGTAACGCTGTATTTAAAATGGCGGTCAATACCTTGGATCAGATTGTTGATGAGACACTTGCTGCCAACAATATGCAAAAATCAGATATTGATTGGCTAGTGCCGCATCAAGCCAATATTCGCATATTGCAGGCGACTGCTAAAAAGTTAGACATGAGCATGGATCGTGTAGTGGTGACCGTGGATAAACACGGCAATACCTCTGCCGCATCGATTCCGTTAGCGCTGGATACGGCAGTCAAAGACGGCCGCATTAAACGCGGAGACATCATATTAATGGAAGCTTTTGGTGGCGGGTTCACTTGGGGTTCTGCATTAATTAAGTATTAATATTCAATTAACTATATAGATAATATAAAGTAATTTATGAAAAAAACAGCATTCTTTTTTCCAGGGCAAGGCTCACAGTCTGTAGGCATGATGAGCGGCTTTGGTGATAATCAGATCATCCGTGACACATTCCAAGAAGCATCTGATGTTTTAGGTGTGGATTTTTGGGCAATGGCAACTGAAGCCAATGAGCTGATTAACGAAACCACCAATACTCAGCCCATTATGCTGACAGCAGGCGTAGCCGCTTGGCGTGCTTGGCAGGCTGTGTCAGATCAAGCGCCAACAGTGGTAGCGGGTCACAGCTTGGGTGAGTACACTGCATTGGTAGCGGCAGGTGCATTATCATTTAAAGATGCATTACCACTAGTAAAGTATCGCGCTGAAGTCATGCAAAGTGCCGTACCTGCTGGCGTGGGTGCGATGGCTGCAATTTTAGGGCTTGATGATGATGCTGTGCGCATTGTCTGTGCTGAGGCGGCACAAGGTGAGGTGCTGGAAGCCGTTAACTTAAACTCACCAGGCCAAGTGGTGATTGCAGGCAATAAAGCTGCCGTAGAGCGTGGCATGGAAGCTGCCAAAGCTAAAGGTGCCAAGCGTGCACTTGCCTTGCCAGTAAGCGTACCATCGCATTGTGCACTAATGCATCCTGCAGCACTTAAACTTGCAGACTACTTGTCTAGCGTGACAATTCATACGTCGTTAATTCCCGTAATCCACAACGCTGATGTCGCGGCTTACACTGATGGTGATAAAATAAAGGATGCGCTGGTGCGCCAGTTGTATAGCCCAGTACGCTGGGTCGAAACCGTACAGTATATCGCCGCGCAAGGCGTTGTACAATCTGCGGAATGCGGCCCAGGAAAAGTGCTGGCAGGGCTGACTAAGCGTATTGTTGCGGAGTTACCATGCGTTGCATTAGCTAGCAATGACGCATTACTTGAACTTAAAAATATACTTTAATTTTATATAGAGGTCCTTATGTTAACTGGTCAAATTGCATTAATTACAGGTGCTAGTCGTGGTATCGGTGCTGCAATTGCTTTGGAGTTAGGTAAGCAAGGTGCGCTAGTGATTGGCACGGCAACATCTGACAAGGGTGCATCAGCTATTAGTGAGACATTGACTACAGCCGGCATTAAAGGCGAGGGCATGGCTTTAGATGTGAATGATGCTGCGCAAGTAGAAGCTACGCTAAAAGCCATTGGTGAAAAATACGGTGATGTTAGCGTGCTTGTTAACAACGCAGGTATCACGCGCGACACCTTACTTATGCGCATGAAAGACGATGACTGGGATGCGGTTATTAGCACCAATTTGACTTCAGTATTCCGCATGAGTCAGGCCGTGTTGCGCCCAATGATGAAAGCGCGTGCAGGACGCATTATTAGTATTTCGTCAGTAGTTGGCCATATGGGTAATGCAGGTCAAACTAATTATGCCGCAGCTAAAGCTGGTATGACTGGTTTCACAAAATCCTTGGCTGCCGAGGTCGGTAGCCGTGGAATTACTGTAAACTGCGTAGCTCCAGGTTTTATTGAAACGGATATGACAGCAGAGCTGTCTGAAGATATCACCAATAAAATGCTTGCACGTATCCCAGCTGGGCGTTTAGGGTCTGTGAAAGAGATTGCAGCTACTGTTGCGTTCTTGGCTTCACCTAATGCGGCCTATATTACGGGTGAAACCATCCATGTAAACGGCGGGATGTTGATGGTTTAATGGTCTTTTTATATAAAAAGACCATTAGATTCGCTATCAATTGATTAAGTTTTTTGTATTATTGTTGAGTTTTGGTAGAATGTTGCCTTAGCTGAACTATTTTTTATATTTAAGCTATTTTTTATATTAAGGGGTATTTAGATGTCTGACATCGAACAACGTGTTAAAAAAATTGTTGCTGAACAACTAGGTGCAAATGAAGCTGATGTTAAAAATGCATCATCATTTGTAGATGATTTAGGTGCTGATTCACTAGACACAGTGGAGTTGGTAATGGCGCTAGAAGAAGAATTTGACTGCGAAATCCCTGATGAAGAAGCAGAAAAAATCACTACAGTTCAATTAGCGATTGATTACATCAATACTAACCTCAAATAAATTCACAATTAGGCAGTTTGCTCGTTCAGGGCTTACTGCCTTTTGCCTTTTTGTTTCTTAATCCCAGTCTGCCAGTGTTTTTAGAGGAGACTCTAGATTCACCGGATAAGTTTTATCTTAAGACCTAGGGAAGGCAGAAACCGAGATAGTCCTGTTGTACATTGCTAGTTGTACAGTTTAAGTTGCGAGCAACTTGCAGCAATTTAATGCACTTAGTAAAGAATTCTTAGAGGTATCCTGTATGTCTAAACGTAGAGTGGTAGTTACTGGTCTTGGCGTTGTATCACCTGTAGGTATTGGTGTTAAAACCGCTTGGGATAATCTTGTTGCTGGTAAATCTGGCATTACACAAATTACTAAATTTGACACCAGCGCATTTGCATCGACAATCGCAGGCGAGGTCAAAGATTTTAACCCTGAAGACTTCATCACTGCAAAAGACGCAAGACGTATGGATACGTTTATTCAGTATGGCTTAGCTGCCGCGATTGAAGCAGTTAAAGACTCAGGCATTGTAGCCACCGAAGAAAATGCTGAGCGCATCGGCGTTTCTATCGGCTCAGGTATTGGCGGCATGCAGTTAATTGAGGACACAGACATTCTGTATAAAGAGTCTGGCCCACGCAAAATATCACCGTTTTTCATTCCTGGCACCATCATCAATATGATCTCAGGTAATTTAAGCATTATGTTTGGCTTTAAAGGCCCTAATGTTTCTATTGTTACCGCCTGTACAACTGGCACGCACTCTATCGGTGATGCTTCACGTATGATTGAATACGGCGATGCTGATGTGATGATCGCGGGCGGTGCAGAGGCTGCTATTACACGATTAAGCGTTGGTGGCTTTGCTGCAGCGCGAGCACTTTCAACCCGCAATGATGATCCAGCTACGGCTAGCCGCCCATGGGATAAAGACCGTGACGGCTTTGTGATTGGTGAGGGCGCAGGTGTGATGGTACTGGAAGAGTATGAGCATGCTAAAAAACGTGGCGCGAAGATTTATGCAGAATTAAGTGGTTACGGCATGAGTGCTGACGCCTACCACATGACCGCACCAAATATGGACGGTCCACGCCGTTCTATGCGCAATGCAATGCAAAACGCTGGTATTAACCCAGATGCAGTGCAGTACGTTAACGCGCACGGTACATCAACGCCACTGGGTGATACCAATGAAACCAATGCAATTAAAGCCGCATTTGGTGACCATGCTTACAAGTTTGTAGTGAACTCAACTAAATCGATGACTGGCCATTTGCTTGGCGGTGCTGGTGGTTTGGAATCAGTATTCACCGTACTGGCAATCCACAATCAATTGTCTCCACCAACCATTAATATCTTTAACCAAGATCCTGAGTGTGATTTGGATTACTGTGCGAATACCGCACGTGATATGAAAATTGAGTATGCACTGAAAAATAACTTTGGTTTTGGTGGTACAAATGGCAGCTTGGTATTTAAAAAAGTCTAGCTAGCAATCAAATTGCCGTAAACTGAGCCCGCATTGATAGTCAATTGCGGGCTTTTTATTCACTGTTTTGAGTAGTGTATTTATGGTGTGTATGGTTTAATTACGCCTTATGGCTACTCATCGCACATCTTTAATCAACGGCAGTTTTGATCAAATCATTTCAGCTGTAGACCGTGGTTTTACTTACGGAGATGGTGTGTTCCGCACCATGAAAATTAAAGATGGTCAGCCAATCAGCTGGCCATTTCATTACCAGAAATTAGTTGCTGATTGTGCCGCGATTGGCATTGTCTGCCCGAGTGCCGAGTTGTTGATGTGTGACATTCAACTGCTGTTCCCAATTGATGAGTTTGACGATGGGCAAGTGCTGGTTGTTAAAATCATCATCACCAGAGGTGAAGGTGAGCGTGGTTATGCACCGCCTGCAGTGACGATTCCCACACGTGTGTTAATTAAATCAGCCATGCCAACGTATGCCGATGCGCACTATACTCAAGGCGTACGTTTACACCTGTGTGATACACGTTTAGCACTGCAGCCTAAGCTTGCCGGCATTAAGCATCTGAATCGGCTTGAAAATATACTGGCACGTATGGAGTGGCGCGATGAATCTATATTTGACGGGCTAATGCTGGACCCGCATGACAATGTCATTGAGTGCACCATGAGTAACGTTTTTGCGCGTGTAGGCCAGCATTTATACACCCCGGATTTAAGCCAATGTGGCGTGGCTGGCATCACTAGGCAGCGCATCCTTGGTTTAGAAACTTTGCTTGGTTTAACTGCTCACGTGGCAACATTATCATTGCCACAGTTGTTAAGCGCAGACGAAGTGATTATTTGTAATAGTTTATATGGTGCATTTCAGGTAACAGCCATAGGCGATCAAACATGGAGGCAACAGACGTTAGCTTCTACAATTAGAAACATACTGACTCATGGTTAAACGTATTAAAAGATGGCTGTTTATTAGCCTAGTCTCAATTGTGTTGATAACAGTTTGGCTAGTGTACTACGCTATTTATCCACTCAAATTACAGCCGAGCAGCCAAGAAGTGATTATCGCGCCAAATAGCGGGCTACGCAGCATTGCAAATCAATTGGTTGCGCAGGGCGTGCTACGTGAGCCATGGCGTTTTATTTTGTTGGCTAAGCTTTTAAATAAAGAACAATATTTACAGGCTGGCAGCTATACATTAAACAAAAATGTTTCACCTTATCAGCTATTGCTTTCGCTAAACTACGGTAAGGCAACGCAAGGCAGTGTCACCTTTATTGAAGGGCGTACCTTTGCACAGATGCGTGAAAAACTCGCTAAAAATGATGCGGTGAAGCAAACTACAACAGCTTTGTCAGACCGTGAGATTATGCAGTTATTGGGTTCTAAATATACAACACCTGAAGGTTTGTTTTTCCCGGACACGTTTTACTTTAATCGCCACACGCCAGATATTGCATTATTAAAGATCAGCTATGATGCGATGCAGGCTAAGCTGAATAAAGCATGGCAAACTCGAGACCAAAACTTACCTTACAAAGATAGCTATGAAGCTTTGATTATGGCTTCAATTATCGAAAAAGAGACGGGAAAACCTAGTGAGCGTCCGATGATTGCTGCTGTTTTTGTCAACAGAATGCGCTTTGGTATGCGCTTGCAAACCGACCCTACCGTCATTTATGGCATGGGCTTGCAGTATGACGGTAATATCCGCAAAAAAGATTTGCTGGCAGATACGCCATATAATACTTATACCAGAGGTGGTTTACCACCAACGCCAATAGCGATGCCCGGCATTGCCGCTATTGAGGCGGCATTGCACCCAGCAGACACTAAAGCGCTGTATTTTGTAGGTAAGGGCGATGGTAGCCATGAGTTTTCTAATAGTTTAAATGAGCATAACCGTGCGGTAGTACGTTATCAGTTGAAGAAATAAAAATATGACAGCAAAGTTTATTACTTTAGAGGGTATGGATGGCGCGGGCAAAAGTACGCATATCGCAGACATCATTAAAGCGCTTAGCACACGGGGTGTAGAAGTGGTCTCCACGCGTGAGCCAGGCGGCACTGAGCTAGGTGAGCGCCTGCGAGCATTGCTATTACATGAAGCGATGCATCCTGAAACCGAAACTCTACTCATGTTTGCCGCGAGGCGTGAGCATATTGCCAATGTGATTGCGCCTGCATTAGCACGTGGCGCCTACGTATTGTCTGATCGCTTTACAGATGCAACTTATGCTTACCAATGCGGGGCTAAGGGCGTGTTAGCGTCAAAAATAGAGCAATTGGAATTATGGGTGCAAGAAAGCCTGCAACCAGATTTAACCTTGCTATTTGACGTGCCGGTTGAGGTTAGCATGCAGCGTTTAGCAGCCGCACGCACCCCAGATAAGTTTGAAAGGGAATCTGCTGATTTCTTTACGCGCATTCGCAATGCCTATCTGCAGCGCGCACAGCAGAACCCTGCAAGATTCAAAGTCATTGATAGCAACCGACCTTTAGATGAAGTTGCCCAATCTGTAATGCAAGCGATAGCATCGTTGTGATTGATATGAGCGATATTGCTGATATTTACCCATGGCAAACCCAGATATGGGAGCGTTTAGCACAGGGTGGCCAACGCCTGCCGCATGCAATTTTACTGCATGGCAGGGCAGGGATTGGTAAGTACGACTTTGCACGTAGTTTTAGCCAATCACTACTATGTTTGAATAGGGCACCTAACGGAGCCGCATGCAAAGCATGCCCTAGCTGCAACTGGTTTAATGATGAGAGCCACCCAGACTTTCGCCTACTAAGCCCTGAGCAGGAAACAGAAGCTGATGACACTGCGCCAAGCAAAAAAACCAAGAAAAAAACACAGATATCTGTCGCGCAGATTCGTGATTTAAGTGACTTTTTAAGTTTATCCAGCCATCAAAGTAGCGGCGTGCGCATCGTATTGCTACATCCGGCTGAAACCTTAAATATCGCCTCTGCAAACGCACTGCTCAAAATGCTGGAAGAACCGGCACCAGGCGTGATTTTCATTCTGGTTGCGCATCAATTGCAGCGTTTGCTACCAACCATCATTAGCCGCTGCCAAAAGATTAATATGCCAGTCCCTAGCGAGCTTCAAGCACTTTCTTGGCTTGAGCAGCAAGGGGTTAAAAATGCGAAACAACAATTAGCTTATTTAGAAGGCTCGCCAATCAAGGTGTTTGCTGAGCAAATGCAATTTGATCAGCTCACTGAAATTTGGCGCTATCTAGCACTTGGCTCAAAGTTAGAACCTTATGTGCTTGCACCTTTGTTAATTGCAAACTCAGCCGAAGCTGGCGTGATTACAATCCAAAAGTGGCTATATGATATGGTGGCCGTCAAGTTAGGACAGCAGGCACGCTATCACTTGCAGCACATCGGTGCTTTGCAAGCGCTGGCGGACAGAGTAAACTTAAGTCGGTTATTTGATATGCATAAAAAGCTGAACGAGTTAAGAAAGCTGGCCTCACACCCACTGAACCATGATCTGCAAATGGAGGGCTTATTACTTGATTACACTAAGATTTTTAGCACATCGTAATTTTCTGCATTTTATAAAACACAGTGATTTTTAAAAAATTTTAATTTCGACATCCTTTGTTAACTTAACAGAAACAAAGTATTAAGTAGAACCCCAATAGAGTTTAATTATGGCTGAAGATACACAAGACGAAATTAAAAACCCTAATACCATTGCACCCAAGCCAGGCGTACTATCATTGGCAATCAAGGAAAAAGCAGCGCTCTATGCGGCGTATATGCCATTTTTAGTAGGTGGCGGCTTATTTATCCCGACAACGAAGTCATTCCAGATAGGTGAAGAAGTATTTATGCTACTTAGCCTGATTGATGACCCTGTAAAGTTAAAAGTGGTAGGTAATGTCGTTTGGATTACGCCAAATACGCAAGGTAATAAACCACAGGGCATTGGTGTTCAATTTAACGAAAAAAGCGGCGGCTTAGAAGCGCGCACCAAGATTGAAGGACTACTAGGTAACGCGTTAAAATCATTACGTGCTACCCATACTATTTAGTTGAAAACCATGCTTGTTGATTCCCATTGCCATCTTAACTTCCCAGAGCTATTAGCCAACCTACCTGCGATTAAACAATCCATGCAGGATAACCAGGTTAGCCATGCATTGTGTATTTCTGTCACCTTGCCAGACTTCCCTCAAGTATTGGCGCTCGCTGAGGAAAATGAAAATTTTTACGCCTCTGTTGGCGTGCATCCTGATTATGAAGATATCCAAGAACCTACCGTAGATGAGCTAATTAAACTTGCCAATCATCCAAAAGTGATTGCGATTGGCGAAACCGGGCTGGACTACTTTAGACTTACCGGTGATTTGGAATGGCAGCGCACGCGTTTTCGTACCCATATTCGTGCAGCAATTGCCACAGGCAAGCCACTAGTGATTCATACGCGCAACTCACCTGAAGACACCTTGCGCATTATGCGCGAAGAGAATGCACAGCAAGTTGGCGGTGTAATGCATTGTTTTACTGAGAGTTTAGATGTTGCACTAGAAGCGATTGCGCTAGGCTTTTATATTTCGTTTTCTGGGATTATTACTTTTAAAAATGCACATACCATTAAAGAGGTAGCGAAGCATGTTCCGTTGGATAGAGTTTTAGTGGAAACAGACTCTCCTTATTTAGCACCAACGCCTTATCGTGGCAAAACAAACCAGCCTAGTTATGTGAAACATGTGGCAGAAGAGGTGGCTAATCTACGTGGCATTTCTTTTGATAAGCTAGCCGCAGCGACAACCGAAAACTTCTTTAGGTTGTTTAAACACGCCAAGCGCTAATTTCAAGTGAGCAGTTGTGTAGTAATAAACGTTTCAATCAAGGCAACATCAGACAAAGGCAGTCAATGCAGTTAACCATGTTAGGCGTAGGTTCCAGTGCCGGCACACCCATGATCGGTTGCCAATGCAGCACATGTGTATCTACCGATAAGCGGAATCATAGAACACGTTGTTCAAGTGCGATCACCTTGGATAATGGCAAGGTTATCTTAATTGATACTGGGCCAGATCTGCGTCAGCAGGCTTTAAGAGAAGGGCTGATGAACGTAGATGCGGTGCTTTATACGCACACACATGCAGACCACTTACATGGGATTGATGATTTACGTGCTTATTGCCAACGACAGCGTTGCCAGATTCCGCTATACGGCAGTCCAGAAGCAATGCGGCATATTGCTGATAAGTTTGGCTACACGCTGCGTGAGGCTGGAGATTTTTGGGATTTACCTATTTTAAAAGTAAATCCGGTTACTTCATCGTTTACCTTATTTGAGCAAACCATCACCCCCATTCCTATTAAGCACGGGCATAGTGATATATACGGCTACCGTATTGGAAACCTGGTTTACTTAACTGATGTATCGGCAATACCAGCCAGCTCGATGGAGTTTCTAAATGATGTAGATGTGCTGCTATTAGATTGTTTACGCATCACGCCGCATTACACACACGTTAACTTGGAACAAAGTCTTGCGTTGGCTAGTCAGATAGGGGCCAAGGCTACTTATTTAATCCATATGACACATGATTTGGAGTATGCTGCGCTCAGTGCACAGTTGCCTGCTAATGTGTTTGTTGGCTACGATGGATTAAAATTAAAAATTTAGCGGTAAACCGATTGCTCAGTGTATCGTTTGTTAATGCACGGTTCAATGAGATAATTCAGTGAGATAATAAAGCGTTAATTTTGGAGATAGATATGCAATTTAGTTTTAAGAAAGCCTTAACAACAGTAGCAATGGCCTCTTTCTTAGTGGCTTCCATTTCGGTGACGCATGCTGCTCCTCCCAAAACCTATACTGAAAATGAGTTTTTAAGTACATTTAGCGGAAAAAATAAAAAAGTAATCACTGATAAATTAGGCACACCTTTCAAAAAAGAAATGTCAGTTAAACCATCAGGCGCTAATACCGTCATGCTTAAAGCTGGTGCCGATGAAAGCAAATCTAAACCGGTTAAAGTTGAAATGTGGTACTACAAAAATATCGTGAAATATGATCCAAAACGCACTTACAAAGAAACTGAAATTACGTTTGTAAATGATAAAGCAATGAATATTGCCTTCTTTAACAACCGCTAATTTACATAGTCACACCCAATGGCTTAAAACGTAGCTTGCTGGCTTAATCTGCTGGCATTTTCAAGTTGCGTTTTAAGCTTCAATTGATTAAATATCGACCATAAACACAGCGCCAATGCTGAGCTAGTTCAAGCCTATCATTATGCATCGCATGAAATAGCAGTCACCCCGCTAACGCTACCAAGCAGTTTGCCATATCATTCAAATGTGGTTTAAACTAACTCATGTCCAAACGCTCTTAGTTGCATATTCACTACTGATATTATTTGCTCACCCAGTTTGGAGGTAATGCCAAATATGAACAAGCAACCACACTTTAAAGGCATACTCTTTGATTTAGATGGCGTGCTTTATACTGGCTCCAGCCCTATATCAGGCGCAATTGATGCAGTGAATACCATTAGAGCCAGCGGTATGCCATGCCGGTTTGTGACCAATACCAGCACATTGTCGTTAGCATCATTGCACAACAAGCTTAATGCCCTAGGCTTCTCTATCCCCAGCGGTGAAATCATCAGTGCTCCTCAAGCCACTTTGCTCTACTTAAAGCAACAAGCGCATGCTACTTGCCGCTTATTGCTGGCGGATGATGTTAAAAAAGATTTTAATGTACTGCCTCAATCATCGACTGACCCAGATTACATTGTGATTGGTGATATAGGTAATGCTTGGACTTACGCATTACTCAATGATGTCTTTAACGTATTAATGAAAGGTGCGAAGCTAATTACCATCCATAAGAACAAGTTCTGGCAAACCGAGCAAGGGCTACAAATGGATATAGGCGGTTTTGTAGAGGCATTGGAATATGCGAGTGGTGTTAAAGCAATGGTAATCGGCAAACCGGCCCCTGAGTTTTTTAAAATCGCACTGGATGATTTAGGTCTTACAGCAACAGAAGCCATGATGGTGGGCGACGATATTGATGTAGATGTGGGAGGAGGGCAACAGGTGGGGCTGACAGGGGTGTTGGTTAAAACGGGCAAGTATCGACAGCACTATGCTGATGCCTCGCCAATCACGCCGGATATCCTGATTGATTCAGTGGCAGACTTACCGAAAGTACTAGGGCTATGAAGTAAGTTATATCGCATAGCGCTTATTGTCGTTAAACAGTGAAAAATGGAGTCTGATATGAATAATGAAACTTTCAATATGAGCATTCGTCAGTTTTTGAAAATGGCCGGCATTAGCTCTCAGCGAGAAATTGAACAAGCCGTGGCGCGAGCCAGCGCAAATAATACGCTCAAAGGAAATGAGCATTTACCCGTTAAAATGACGCTATCAATAGATGCATTAAATCTGAATGTCAGCTTTGATGGATCTATTGATCTTGGTTAACTTAATCAGCAGGTTACAAGGTTAAGTTGTTCTAATAGGTTAATATTTTTCGTGCTAAGCTTTGCTTGATGACTAAGCGTTACTGTCTGCTAGCATATTTACTTTAGTTGCCATGATGAAGTCATTCTCATGCAAGCCGTTGATTTTGTGTGTCTGAAAAACAACGCTACAATAACCCCAGCCTATCGTGATATCCGGGTGGTGTCCCTCTTGTTCGCACAAGTGCCCAACACGTTGTGCCAGCGCCAATGCATCCATGAAGTTTTTAAGCTTAAATGTACGTTTAATTTTAGTAGCATCGTCGCGTAGCTCCCAGCCTGGCACTAGTGCTAGGTACTGATTGGCCACTTCACAGGTCATGGGTGGGATACCGCCTTGGCAAGGCGTACACTGTTTGTTGGTCAGGTCTATGCTGTTCATGGAAGCTCTCCTTAATAATTGATATAGACACATGAGTTCTGACAAACTTTAAATATATTAGTTGTTTATTAAGCACTTTTTAGCAGGAGGCGTATGATGGAACTTATAAACAGGCCATAAGTCCCATTTATGTCACTAGGTTTAGAGTGGCGCGGGGCGTGTGGTGGTGGCGCTATCATTGGTTAAGCCAATGCCATGGAAGGCGCCGAATATGGTGCGCTAGAAGTGAATTAGCGACTGTGGTGGGCTTGATGACTACTACGAAACAATTAGATGAATTAATTAACCGTGAATATCAGCACGGTTTCTATACGCAGCTCGAAGCTGACACCATCCCGCTTGGCCTAAATGAGAGTACTGTCAGACTTATTTCTGCAAAGAAAAATGAACCAGCATTTATGTTGGAGTGGCGTTTAAAGGCCTACCAGCATTGGTTAACACTTTCTGAACCTACATGGCCGAACGTGCATTATCCGCCAATTGATTATCAGCACACTTATTACTACTCAGCGCCCAAGTCAGAAAAAGCAGGGCCACGCGATTTATCAGAAATCGATCCTGAGTTATTGCGTACCTACGAGAAACTAGGTATTCCACTGAGAGAGCAACAAGTATTAGCTGGTGTAGCGGTAGATGCGGTATTTGACAGTGTGTCAGTGGCCACCACCTTTAAACAAAAGCTATCAACGCTCGGGATTATTTTCTGTTCGTTTTCAGAAGCAGTGCAAAAGCACCCTGAATTAGTACAGCAGTACCTGGGCTCAGTCGTGCCTTATACCGATAATTTTTTTGCAAGCTTGAATGCAGCTGTATTTAGCGACGGCTCGTTCTGCTACATTCCGCCAGGTGTTAAATGCCCGATGGAGCTTTCGACTTACTTCCGCATTAATGCAAAAAATACAGGCCAGTTTGAGCGTACGCTTATTATTGCTGACAAAGACGCCTATGTGAGCTATCTAGAAGGATGCACGGCACCGATGCGAGATGAAAACCAGTTACACGCTGCCGTGGTAGAGCTGATTGCGCTGGAAGGTGCACGTATCAAATACGCTACGGTGCAGAACTGGTACCCAGGAGATAAAAACGGTAAAGGTGGCATTTATAATTTTGTCACCAAACGCGGAGATTGCCGTGGAGATAGATCCCATATTTCATGGACGCAGGTAGAAACAGGCTCCGCCATTACATGGAAATACCCAAGCGTAATTTTGCGTGGTAATGGCTCCGTGGGTGAATTTTATTCAGTTGCACTGACTAACCACCATCAGCAAGCCGACACGGGCACTAAAATGATACATATTGGCCGAGACACCAAGAGCACTGTACTTTCTAAGGGAATTAGCGCGGGATACGGTCAGAACACCTATCGCGGACTAATTAAGGTATTGGCTGGTGCAGAAAATGCACGCAACTATACACAGTGTGACTCACTGCTACTTGGCTCAAAATGCGGTGCGCATACGTTTCCATATATTGAAGTAAAAAATCCAAGCGCAAAAGTTGAGCATGAAGCTTCAACCTCACGCATTGGTGAAGACCAACTGTTTTACTGCACACAGCGCGGCATACCCCCTGAAGATGCCGTATCAATGATTGTTAGCGGGTTCTGCAAAGCAGTGTTTCAGGAACTGCCGATGGAGTTTGCGGTTGAGGCACAGAAATTATTAGGCGTCAGCCTAGAAGGCGGTACAGGGTAGGAGGGGTAACATGCTATCTATTAAAAACCTGCACGCATCGATTGATGGTAAGGAAATATTGCGCGGTATTAACCTTGAGGTAAAGGCGGGAGAGGTGCATGCCATCATGGGGCCTAATGCCTCTGGCAAAACTACGCTAGCTCAATTACTGGCCGGCAGAGCTATTTATGATGTCACCGCAGGTAGTGTGCATTATCTTGGCCGCGACTTACTCAACATGACACCAGAGCAACGTGCGTGTGAAGGTGTGTTTCTGGCTTTTCAATACCCAGTTGAAATTCCAGGCATCAGTAATGCGCTATTTCTGAAAACAGCGCTTAACGCCATCCGTAAATATCACCTGCTGCCAGAGCTGGATGCCATGGATTTTCTGAGCCTAGTGCGCGAACGTATGAAGCGCGTAGGGATGGATGATGCCATGCTGTTACGTGCAGTCAATGAAGGATTTTCTGGCGGGGAAAAAAAGCGTAACGAAATATTACAGTTAAGCGTGCTGCAGCCAAAACTAGCCATTCTTGATGAAACGGATTCTGGCCTTGATATAGATGCGCTAAAACTGATTGCTGATGGCATCAACGATATGCGTGACCCTGCACGCGCCATCATTCTGGTGACGCACTACCAGCGCCTTTTGGACTACGTAGTACCAGATGCAGTGCATGTGCTGTCACAAGGATGTATTGTTAAATCAGGCGGGGCGGATTTGGCTAAAAACCTGGAGCAGCATGGTTATAGTTGGGTTAATACTGATGTCATCGCTAGCCAAGCCGTGCAAGCTAGCCAGATCACTCAAGCGAACCAAGCCCCTTAGGAGTTCAGTCATGCATGCCCAACCACAATCCTGGCAAAACATAGCGTTATCGCTGGTGCCGTATGAACTGGCTGGTAACGGTACGCCTTGGGTATTGGCAACGAGGAAAGCCGCGTTTAAACGTTTCGAAGCCCATGGGTTTCCGACTAGGCGCGAAGAGGAGTGGAAATACACCGATGTGTCATTGATTAGCAAGCGCGGAACGCTAGCGCCTGACAATATCCCGCCCGAAGCGTCATCAGAAGCAAAGTTACTTGCTTGGACTTTACCAAGTGAAGGCATGCATTTGATGGTGTTTGTGAATGGGCATTTTGACTCTGGCTTATCTAACATTGATGATTTGCCTGCAGGCGTAGCCCTGAACAGCCTTGCGGACATGCTGGATGATGGTGCAGAGCTGCCAAAGGACTTGTTTAAGCAACAGCATGAGCACACTGTTTTTTCTGCGTTAAACAATGCATTTGTGACCGATGGTGCAGTATTGAATATTGCACCAAGCACAGTAGTAGATAAACCGATTTATATTTTGCTTATCGCCAGCGGGCATGGTACTGCGATTTATCCGCGTATGATTGTCATGGCTGGTGCGAGCGCACGCGCCACCATCATTGAGCATTACATGGGCACTTTAGATGCGCATAATTTCACCAATGCTACTACTCAGATTAACTTAGGCGCTGGCGCTAAAATTGAGCATTGCAAGCTCACGCAGGAAGGGCCCGCGGCTACACATATTGCCGGCATCCACGTACAACAGGCGGAAGGCAGTCACTTTACGTCTAAATCATTTGTATTTGGCGGGCGCTTAGTCCGTAACGATATTACCGCTAGCCTAAATGAGCCTAATTGCACATGCACTTTAGACGGCTTATATCTGTTAAATGATAAGCAGCATGTTGACCATCATACGCGTATTGACCATATAGCAGCATCATGTATTAGCCGCGAACATTACCGAGGTGTGCTAGACGGGGAGTCGCGTGGCGTGTTTAACGGCAAAGTCATTGTGCACCCTGGCGCTAATAACACGGATGCGAATCAGACCAACCATAACTTGCTGTTATCAAGGCAAGCTGAAATTGATACTAAACCGCAGCTGGAGATTTTTGCGGATGATGTCAAATGCACACATGGAGCAACCGTGGGGCAATTGAGCGATGAAAGCTTGTTTTACTTACGCTCACGTGGCCTAGATGAGGTAGTGGCACGCTCAATGCTGATTTATGGATTTGCCAATGACATCATCCGTGGCGTAGATGTGCCTTACTTACGCACACGCCTAGAGCATCTTCTGTTAGATCGATTGCCTCAAGGAGAGATGGTCAAGGAGCTGCTATGAAAATGGGTGAATTCAATATGAACAAGCAGGGTGGTACAAGTGGTGCAAGCACGGTTGAATCCGAGATTAAAAATCACCTGCTGGTACAGCATTGGCGAAAAGACTTCCCAATACTGCACACGAGCTTGTATGGTAAGCCGCTAGTTTATTTTGACAATGCTGCCACCACACAAAAACCATCGATAGTCATTGAGGCTGAGAGTCACTATTACCGTCACACCAACGCTAATGTACACCGTGGTATTCACACCTTAAGCCAACAAGCAACAGACGCATTTGAATCCGCCAGAAGTAAGCTACGGCAATTCATTAATGCGCGTCACGACCATGAAATAATCTTTGTACGCGGCACTACAGAAGCCATTAATTTAGTCGCGCAGAGTTATGGGCGAAGCAGGCTCAAGGCTGGTGATGAAATTATTATCAGCGCTATGGAGCACCACTCCAACATCGTGCCTTGGCAAATACTATGTCAGCAAACCGGTGCCATACTACGCATAGTGCCAGTGAATGATGCGGGCGAGCTGGATATCAATACCTACCAGTCTTTGCTCAACCCAAAAACCAAACTAGTTGCCATCACACATGTATCCAACACATTAGGCACCATTAACCCCGTTAAAGTCATTATCAACCATGCCCATGCGCAGCATGTGCCAGTGTTGCTGGATGGCGCGCAGGCAATTGCCCATATCCCTGTTGATGTACAAGATTTAGATTGTGACTTTTATGCTTTTTCTGGCCATAAATTATATGGCCCAACAGGGATTGGCGTGCTTTACGGAAAATCTGACCTGTTAGACGGCATGCCCCCATATCAAGGGGGAGGGGACATGATTAGCTCAGTAAGTTTTGAAGCCACTACTTACAACAAGCTCCCCTATAAATTTGAAGCTGGCACCCCCAATATCGCCGGTGTGGTTGGCCTTGGAGCCGCGGTAGACTACCTAACAGCCATTGGGCTTGATGTCATTGTAAAGCATGAAGAGTCACTCTTAAATTACGCAACTGAGCTAATTGAAATTATCCCAGAGCTACGCATCATCGGCAACGCTAGGCATAAAACCGGCATCATTTCATGGGTAATGGCAGGTGTGCATCCCCATGACATCGGTACCTTTTTAGACCGTCAAGCCATCGCAGTTCGTACTGGTCACCATTGCACCATGCCACTAATGGAGCGTTTTGGCATTCCAGCAACGGTGCGTATCTCATTTGCGCTCTACAACACAAAAAATGAGGTGGATAAGCTAGTGAACGCGGTTTATCACGCAAGGGAGTTATTTAAGTGAACGACCTGCGCGATCTCTATCAAGATATGATTTTTGACCATTATCGTCAGCCCAGAAATTATGGTCAGCTGGAAAATGCTAACCGTAAAGCAGAAGGCTACAACCCATTATGTGGAGATAAAGTAACCTTAACGCTAATACTCAAAGATGGCGTCATTCACGACCTAAAGTTTGAAGGTACCGGCTGTGCAATTTCAACTGCCTCCGCCTCACTGATGACTGAGTCACTGAAAGGAAAAACAGCAGAAGAGGCACTCAGTATACTAGAAGAATTTAAATCATTAGTGACCGGCGCCACTGTGGATAAAGATATGGGAAAGCTCGCTGTGTTGGCTGGCGTGCAAGCGTTTCCACAGCGTGTTAAATGTGCCACGCTCGCATGGCATACATTACAAGCCGCATTAAAGAGCAGCGCTGAACTAGTGACTACTGAGTGAGTAAAAGATGATGTTTGATTGGCAAAAATTTGCAGATGAGCAACAGGCCCCTGCACCCGGCAAAGAGGCGCTGTTGGTACGCGTGAGAGAGATGCTGCAGACAATATTCGACCCGGAACTGCCGGTCAACATATACGACTTGGGCTTGGTCTACCAATTAGAAGCAACGGAATACGGACATATCAATGTCACCATGACACTCACCACGCCCAATTGTCCAGTGGCACAAACGTTCCCCGACACCGTACGGGAAAAATTGCTTTGTGTGCCAGGCGTTAACGGTGTGGATGTAACCTTGGTATGGGATCCACCTTGGGGCCGCAACAGCATGAGTGAAGCGGCTAAATTACAACTTGGCATGCTATAAGGAGCGCAATCATGAGTAACTGGATAGACGTAGCGGCAATAGACGATTTTAAATCTGGTACTTGTCGTGTGGTAAAAACAGACGAAGCATCGGTTGCTGTATTCAATATTGATGGACGTTACTACGCGATTGATAACCTATGCAGCCACGAGGAGGCAGAATTATCAACCGGAAAAACTGAACGTGATGAAGTCATCTGCCCGCTACACGGTGCGCATTTTTCTTTGGTAACGGGAGAGGCGCTCACTGCACCTGCCTATGAAAACTTACGAACCTATCCCGTCAGAATCAATAATGGATGGCTAGAAGTGGACACTGAACTTCAGTGGGATGTTGCCTAGATATAGACCTATAGCAATGATTTAATAGCTTATTTCAGGAAATTGTAATGAAATGTAATGTATTAATGCATAAATAGCTCTACAATGAATACTCGTAGTTGTGTAACACAGGGTCTAGTAAACACAAAGTCAAACAAATATAAGGTTAAGTAAACACAAGATTTAGATATAACGATACATAAGCTAATAACCAATTTTTTGGGAGGGTAGTTTCATGAGTCTTTTAAATTTATTCTGGTTGTTTTTTGTACCAACAAAAGGATGGCGACATCTCGTACAGCGCAAGCTATCTATGCACAGGCTTTATTTGCTGCATGTAGTTCCAATGTCATTGATACCCCCATTGTTCATCTACTGTGCAGCGGGGAAATACGCGGGAGACTTACTCCCGGTTTTATCTAATCAAAAATTATTATTAGTCGCTGCAATTCTGTTCGTTGTTGAGTTAGCCTCGGTTCCGGTGATGGGCCTCATTATTCGCCAATTAGGGGAGGTTGCAGAAATTCACCCCACCTATCATCAAGCATTTACGCTTGCGGCTGTAGCCCCCACGCCTTTATGGCTAGCACCTATCGTGCTTTTAGTCCCAGACATGACGTTTAACCTAGTGGTGCTCACCATGGCATTAATGGCCACGGTAGGATTTATCTATTATGGCGTTCCGGCGGTATTTCATATAAAAGAACGCGGCCATGCGATTCTGATGTTTGGCGCAGTATTAACTGCAGGAGTGATTGGCTGGGCGCTGCTAATGATTGTCACGCTAGTGGTGCTGGGTAGCGTGCAGAACTTATAATTGCGGTAGTATTAAGTTTACACACCATAAAGAGGCTGCATTACGGTGCCTCTTTATGCATTTCTATTTGCTGAAAAATGAATTAAAAGGGTAATAAGTAGATGTTTTGGCGTAATAATAAAAACCTAAATCTTTATAAAATTTTACATCACGCCACAGACTGCACCAACAGCCGAGATGGCACAAAAATGGTGGTGTATTGCCCGGTTGAGCGGCCAGAACAAGTGTTTGTTAGAGATGAAGCTGAGTTCATGGTGAAATTTACACAAGTCGAATAGTATTTTACAAGTTGTCTAGCATGTCAACCGATACCCAATCCATTCAGATTGAGTATCGTGTGCAATACAAGCTAGTTACGTGGGATTTCTCCACCCAGCGCATTGGTTAAATCAGCCAGCATTTTTGCTAGCTCGCCCGTCATCAGGGTGAAGTCCAGCGCAAATATCTCATCAGCATCTTCCGCTAACGTAGTTGAGTCCTCTTTAATAATGTCCAGAAACTCCAGCCGTTTAATTTGCATTTGCTCGGTGAGTACAAAAGATATTCTGTCGCTCCAAGTCATGCCTAAGCGCGTCACACGCTTGCCTGCGGCTATGTGTTTCAGTATTTCATCACCTTCAAGCGCGTGATTAGCATAACGAATAGTAGCTTTGCTTTCGCCTGCAGCACGCAGCTCCAATTCACGGTCTATCGTAAAACCTGACGGTGCATTGCCACTTGCAAGCCAATCAGTCATGGCGCTCACGGCAGATACATTGGTATGCAATTGTTTAAATGGCACACCTTCAATCGACTTATTAAAAAACTCTAATAGCTCTTCCGCCTTAGCTGATGAAGCTGCATCAATTACCAAATACCCATTCACAGGGTCTAGCCATGCGTAAGTGGTACGTTGCAGTGCAAAAGCTCTAGGCAGCAATTCTTCTGTGACAGCTTCTTTGAGTTCTTTTTTTTCTTTGCGGCCAACTTTATAGCCTTGCTGTGCCTCAATATCAGTCACACGTTCTTTTAAAAAACGGTTAATGATGGTGGCTGGTAATAGCTTTTGCTCTACACCTAACGCAAAAAGCAGTTGGTTATTTGCATGATGAACCAGCTTGTCACCGTGGCATGCAACCCAACCACGGCTTTGCTTATCTAGGCCACTGCATGGTTGCAGAGGCTTAAGTGATAGTTTTTCAAGTAACTGATCGTGAGTAATGGTGCTGTCTGCTGCCAGGCGATAGATAAAGGAATTTTTAAACCACATGAGAAGGGCGCTCAGAAAAAAGCGCCGATTATACTGAACTTGGGCTGTTATAGATGCCAACTTTATTTAAATAAAGTTGGCATTCACCAGATATCAATTGATTTTCAATCTAGTCAAACTCTCTGTCCTCAAACGCCTCTCTTAATCTTGCATTGATGGCATCAATATCATCATCCTGTAAATTGCTGGTCGGTGATGCCTGCTTGCTAGCTGGAGCAGGGGTATTGACTGATGCTGATGCTGCGCCTGTAGTAAACCACTTTGCAAATGGTTCTGCATTTACCCCCTGTGGTACGTACCAGTGTTTTGCTTCTGCATTCCACTTGGCGCCAAGTGCTTTTGCTTGGTCTTTTTCATTAAATGGTACTTTAAGTGCTATGTTTGTTGCTGTCATGCTTATCCTGATTTCTATTGCTAATTGATCTGATTTCCCTATTGAGCATAGGCTGGGTTGATTAAAAAAGTCGAACGTGTGATCTCCCCCTTAGGAGGGTGGTGCTCTATCCAATGAGCTACGGGGTAACTGCTTTGTAAGTCCTATTTTAGATAAGACTTTGATGATAGTTGTTTATTCATTCTCTAATCTAGTCGAGATAATACCAATATCCAATGAGTTTATATAGGATAAATACACGCCATCATCACGCCTGCAACAAGGTTTTACGCTAACGGATATCGCCATCTGCTTGCATCAGACTTTCTCTTGCTTTGCCCGCTTGCATTAATATTTCTGCCAGACGTTTAACCCCTGGCCCTGCAAAATCTGGTCTTGCGAATATTAGGTAAAGTGGTAATGTGCGCACACCGCCTTCACGTAGTGGCAACGCCTTTAACTGCCCAGATTGCAATTGCTCTTTGATATGCGCGGCAGGTAGCCAGGCAAACCCAAACCCCATGGCTAAAGCTTCAATTGATGTTGCAATATTACTCACAGTCCAGCGTTGGTTGACTTCTATGGTTGCCGTATTCTTGTCGCGCTTAGCGCCTGAGTCACGCACTACAATATGGCGGTGCGATTGCAGGTCTCTGTAGGTTAACACGCGATTTAATTGATGCAGCGGATGTTCGCGTTGCGCGACCGCTATCAGTTTAATCGTCATGATTTGGTCACCTAAAAAACCTGACGGTATATTAGGGGAGATTGCTAAATCCGCTTCGCCTTTATATAACGCATCTGAGGTGCCACCTAATACCGACTCAATCAATTCGACTCTCGTATGCGGACTTTCCAGCCCAAATTGATTTAAGCAATCCAGCAATAATCGGGTAGGGAATAGAATTTCAGACGCGATATGAATAACCGCCTCCCAGCCGGCTGATAGCCGATTAGCTGCCGCTTCCAAGTCGTTAGCTTCATTCACTAGCGCAAGTGCACGCCGATACAGCATTTGCCCGGTTGGCGTTAGTACCGCTTTGCGGCCTTGAATCTCAAATGCTTTTAATGCCAGCAAAGATTCAATCTTTTGCACCGCGTAGGTAACCGCGGATTGGCTTTTGTAAAGCTTCTCCGCTGCTTGCGCGTATCCGCCAGTTTCCACCACTGTAATTAGGGCCCGCCACTGTTCAAGAGAAATGTTTGGCATGGTATCAATCTGATTTTTAGATAATTAATAGCTAAATATTATACTTTTTTATCTGATAAATAAAATGTTTAATAGCATCCTATCAACTTAACTACAAATCATTGCTATGCAAAAAGCTCGCTACACATTGACTGCCATCGCTATCCATTGGGGGATGGCGCTCTTATTAATCACGCTATTTGTCGTTGGTTTGTATATGCATGAGCTTAAATTCTCACCATTAAAGCTGCAAATTTATGCATGGCATAAATGGGCTGGTGTAACAGCATTTATCTTAGTGATGTTGCGCCTAGCATGGCGAATCAAGCATCGTCCGCCAGCTTTGCCGTGGACCATGTCTAAAATGACCAAACTTGGCGCACATATAGGGCATGGCATGCTGTATTTCTTAATGATTGCCATTCCATTATCCGGCTGGTTAATGAGCTCAGCCAAAGGTTTTCAAACCGTTTATTTTGGCGTGCTGCCAATCCCTGATCTGTTATCAAAAGACAAAGCACTAGGTGACGCATTAGAAGCTGCGCACATGATTTTAAATTACAGCATGGCGGCCATTCTGGTTGGGCACATAGGCGCAGCAATCAAACACCATGTAGTGGATAAAGATGATGTATTGCGCCGCATGCTGCCATGGCGTGCTCGTTAAGCTAAGTGAAAGGTCTGCAAAATGAATATTAAAGTATGGTCAAGTGTAATCGGTGGTTTGATGCTAGCTTCTGGAGCGCAGGCAGCAGAGTACACCAGCATTCAAAATGACAAAAGCTCGCTACATTTTGTGTATAAACAAATGGGTGTGCCTGTGGATGGTAATTTTAATAAGTTCAATGCGCAATTGGCATTTGACCCTACCAAACCGGCCAATGCAAAAGTCGCTTTTGAGCTTAATTTAGCGAGCATTGATGCTGGCTCAGATGAGGCCAATGATGAAGTCTCCAGCAAAAGCTGGTTCAACACCAAGGTATACCCAAAAGCAACGTTCGCATCTACTGCCATCAAACAGCTGGCGGCAAACCGTTATGAAGTCAGCGGTAAGATGACCATTAAAGGGCGCACGCAAATGATTACTGCACCATTCACATTTACCCCGCAAGGCAACACTGCCACGGTTGACGGTAGCTTTGTACTCAAACGATCAGAATTTGCAATCGGCGAGGGCATGTGGGCAGACTTTGGCACCGTTGCTAACGAAATACAAATTAACTTCCACTTTCTGGCTAATGCCAGCAAATAACTTTTTTAAATCACTATCATCAGGAGTAACACTATGAAACGTATCGCACTTTTAGCTATTGCAGCCAGCTTTTCAACCGCAGCACTGGCAGCACCAGAAACTTATGTGATTGATAACACACATACATTTCCACGTTTTTCTTACAGCCATTTTGGCTACTCTACACAATTGAGCCACTTTGACAAAACAACAGGAAAAATCACGATAGACCGCGAAGCAAAAACCGGCTCTATGGATATCGCAATCGACACAACCTCTGTAAATACTGGCTATCCACTATTTAATGAGCATATTCAAGGTGAAGATTTCTTGAGTACTGAGAAGTTTCCGGTTGCTAACTTTACTTCAAAGAAACTGAATTTCAATGGTGACAAGTTAGCCTCTGTAGATGGCACACTCACACTCAAAGGCGTAAGCAAGCCAGTAACGCTGACAGTAACATCATTTATGTGCATGCCACACCCAATGTTGAAAAAAGATGCTTGCGGCGCAAACGCAACGGCAACAGTAAAACGCTCTGATTTCAACATGAGCAAGTATGTGCCATACGTTGGTGATGAAGTTACTATTACCTTGCCAGTGGAAGCTGTTAAACAATAAGTAGCTTTAGTGCCACCGCATTGCAGATACTTGCCGTGGCACTGCTTATTGGCAGTAAAGCTTGCACAGGCGCAATAGTGCCTAAAGGATGTTTTGATGAAAATACGTACATTGCAGCAATTGATTACGCCTACCCCGACGATGGATGGGGCAGGGGTCAGGCTGAGCCGCAGTATTGGCAAGACACCATCTTTTCGCCTTGATCCATTTTTGATGCTGGATGAGTTTTCATCAAGCAACCCTGACGAATACATTGCGGGCTTTCCTGACCACCCACACCGCGGCTTCGAAACGGTCACCTACATGCTAGATGGCAATATGCTGCATCGCGACCATCTTGGTAACCAAGGCGAGTTAAAAGGCGGCGGCGCACAGTGGATGACCGCAGGGCGCGGCATCATTCACTCAGAGATTCCACAGCAAGAAAGCGGTCGTATGCGCGGCTTTCAGTTATGGATAAACTTGCCTGCAAAAGAAAAAATGAAACCTGCGGCATACAGAGATATTCGCCCGGAAGAAATCCCCGAAATGGATTTACCAACTGGCGGGAAAGTAAGAGTGATTGCTGGTAATGTCGAGATAGCAGGTAAGGCATTGTTTGGCCCAATTCAAGGTGGCACAACGGCGCCCCTGTTTTGGGATATCCGCTTGCCTGCTGGAGTGAGGTTTGCACATGCAATACCACTAGGGCATACCGCCTTTATCTACACATACGAGGGCAGAGTAAGCATAGAGGGAGGAACAGTACAAAGCCGACTAATAATGCAACAAGTAGTAGGCGAGCTCTCTGATGGGGATTACGTAGCAATTAGCACACTTGATCAGCCAGCAGCCTTTTTACTGATTGCAGCAAAACCATTGCATGAGCCGATTGCACAATACGGCCCGTTTGTTATGAACACGCAGGATGAAATTGCACAAGCTATTATCGACTACCAAACAGGTCAGCTGACGAGCCCGGCGCCGCGACCATGACCCAGTTATGCCATCAGTAACATCCGTCAACAACGAACGCAGCGTATTAATGACGCTGGCGGGTATTCAGTTTACCCATATTCTGGACTTCATGATCATGATGCCTTTAGGCCCCATGTTAATGAAAGAATTTAGCATCAATACGCACGAGTTTGGCTTATTAGTTGCCGCTTACAGCTTTAGTTCTGCACTCTCTGGGCTATTAGGCGCTGCGTTTATTGATCGATTTGAGCGTAAGCAACTGCTCATTGCAATGTCAATTTGCTTTGGCATCGCTACAGTGGCTTGTGGATTAGCAACGAGCTATGCTGCTTTGCTCGTGTTTCGCGGATTGTCCGGGGTATTTGGCGGCATCATGGGAGCATTGGTACAGACCATGGTGGCCGATATCATTCCGTTTATGCGCCGCGGTAAAGCTAATGGCATTATTTCAACTGCATTCTCTATCTCTACAGTAGCAGGCGTGCCACTTTCACTCTGGATCGCTACCCATTACGTATGGCGTGCACCATTCTTTTTGATTGCAGCCGTGACAGCACTGTTTATATTCACAGCTAATCGACTATTACCCACCATAGACCACCATTTAAGCATCAAACGCAGCCATCCATTTGCGCCTATCCTTGCCGTATTGCGTGATAAAAACCATATCAGGGCACTTATATTTTCTGCACTGATCATTTTCTCTAGCTTTACCGTGATTCCTTATTTGACAGTGTATGCAGTCAACAACGTAGATATCTCGCAACATGACATCCCTTTAATCTACCTAGCTGGCGGAGCCGCCACTCTGATTACAGCGCGCTTGATTGGTCGATGGGCCGACCATGCTGGAAAAGTTCTGGTGTATCGGTTGGTAGCATTGGCAGCAACTTTCCCCATCCTATTCATTACCCAATCAGGGCCCGTGTCTTTGTGGGTTTGGTTGCTCTATACCACGGCTTTTTTCGTTTTAGTCTCTGGCCGCATGATTCCTGCAATGACGGTGGTGATCTCTGCAGCGCAGCCAAAACTGCGGGGTACCTTTATGTCACTTAATTCTACAGTACAATCGTTAGCGATGGGGTTATCGACAACCTTGGGTGGGTTTATTGTCACACAGGACACCAGCGGTGCCTTTATAGGTTACGAGCATGCCGGCTATATTGCGGTGTTATTGAACATATTGGCGATTATATTCGTATCAAAAATTGTGATGCATGACCGCACAGTGGTGGCAGAAAACACATTTAGCGAGTCTTAAGCAGGATTACACTGCAATAGAAGACACGCCAAACATACTAGTTTTGCTCACCATCTACAGGTTTGTGTACTGCAAACCCTGACTCAATCCATGCATCAATGCCTCCGGCAAGCGGCCTCACATTGAAATAGCCATGATTCATAAAAGCTTTGGCTACCTTAGCGGCCGTGACTTCATTCGGGCATGCGCAATACAATACAATATCTTCATTGATGTCTATTTCAGGCAAAATGTCCTTTACCTGCTCAGTAGAGACAAATCTAGCGCTAGGTATCCATCCATCCTCTATTAGCTTTGGCGGTCTGGTATCAATAATAACGGGCTGTTTGCCACTCACTAGCAGCTCATTTAATGCCCCTACGCTAATACGTGCCATCCTTAACGCCTTAAGAAAGCGATAGCGCTCCCACCATTTATTAGCAATAAATAGCACAAACGCTAACGCTATGACTAAAGCACCCCATTTACCCATCTCAACCAGCGTTAGCAAAAGTTGGTCAATAGAAGCGCTGAACATTGAACCTAACAAGATAGCAGAGCCTACCCATACCGCCGCGCCTATGGCATCAAGCACAATAAAAGTGAATGCTTTAGTGCCTAGCGCACCAGCAAGCGCACTGGAAATAGAAGCAAAACCTGGTACGAACTTACAAAACAGCAGGGCAGATGGTCCAATTTTTAGATACATAGATTCTGTTTGCTTCACGCATGAGTCTGGAGATAGCGAGATTTTGCAAAGCTTACTCATCACTTTCTTGCCATAGCGACGGCCTGCAAAATACCAGAACATATCGGCTAGCAATGCACCGGTAACGGCAACCAGCATTAGGCTTGTGAGGGAGTTTTCATGATTAACACTGATAGCACTTGCTACCAGTATCGTAGGGTAAGCAGGTAAAGGCAGGCCAATCTGCTCTAGAAATACATTAAAAAACACGATCAGCAAACCATACTGATGTAATAAGTTAAGCAGTAAATCCATATATTCAGTGTCTTATTGGTCGCTAAAATGAGGAGGATGGTTAGGTGCCATCAAGTGTTGCTGTTACTCACCAAACACATTGCAAATGTGAGCGGAGGTTGTTATTAGGAGATATCTACTAAAACAGACATCTGTCTGATGTAGATTTTGACATAAGCAACCTTTAATTTAAAGGTGCTGTATTGTTATTTTAAAATAAACCCACAGCATTAAAGACTTTGCGCTGTGGGTTTTTTAAGCATGGGCTTAACTAATACAATCTACCTTGAACGGTAGACTAATACTTAGTTAACTTTATCTTTAAGTGTTTTACCAGCTTTAAATACAGGCGCATTACGTGCAGCAATTTGAATGGTTTCGCCAGTTGAAGGGTTACGGCCAGAACGAGCAGCCTTTTTTGTTACTTGGAATGTACCGAAGCCAACAAGCGCTACGTTGTCTCCAGCTTTTAATGCTTCACCAACCGTATTGATGATGGCATCTAATACGCGATTTGTGTCAGCTTGCGTTACGCCAGCTTCAGCCGCTACTTTTGCGACCAATTCAGATTTGTTCATATAAATTCCTATAATATGGTTAATATCGCTCCAAAGCCAGGTTTCATAAGGCTTGCAGAGAATTTACATCCTAGCACACATTCTTAAGCCATCAATCATAGTTATCAGCATAAATGCACAATTCTAGCCATCAGAGCACAAAAAAACTGTTAAAAAGCCTAGAGCATGTACCAAAAGCACTGCCAGCCGGACTTTAATCGCGTCAATTTAGAGTGGTGGGGCAGTTATACTGAGCTATTAATCAGTGCAATTGCAGCGCTTTTTGCTCTGCTGGCAGCACCTGAGCCCGGGTTCAGTCTTTCCACTAAAGCAGCACCTTCAAAAATAATGGTTAACTGCTGGCCAAGTGCAACGGCATCACGCGCGCCCGCAGTTTGGGCGATTTTTGCTAGGTAATCTTGCAGTTCTGCCGCCAGCACTGCCGAGTATTGGTTGATTGGGTGCTCAGGACTAGGAAATTCCACCGAGGCAATATGGAAAGGTAAGCCATGAAACTCAGGTGTTGTAATCCATGTTTCAACCAGCTCGCAAAGCGACACTAGAATATCGATGGAATTAGCTTTTTTAGAAACAAGACGCGAGTTTAGCCACTCGTAAAATTTATCTGATTTACTTCTGAGATAAGCCATTACCAAGTGATTTTTACTTGGAAAATGCTTATACAGTGTAGCTTTTGCTACCCCAGATTCGGCAATGATCGTATCAACACCTGAAGCCTGTATGCCTCTACTATCAAACAGCATAGTGGCTACGGTTAATATTTTTTCATTGGTTTTCATATCGTTCCTTTATCAAAACTCATTAAAAGTTTTGTTATTACAATTCATTCACTTACAACGCTGTTGTGAGTGGGCGCATTAACTCTTGCGGATATAAACAGCTGACATATCCAAATGCCTGCCTAAGGTTTTCCACATTATTTACATCGATTGTTCCCTGGTTAACAAAGGCTAAAAATGCCTGCCTCTGACGCTCTGGCAGCATGGCAGCCTGTGGCAGCTGGCAAGTACCGCTCTTCATTTTGTTGTAAGCTAGCTGCAGCATGCTAATCGTCACCGGGTCTGCTGTACTGGTCGATGCCTCAATAAACACGCCTTGCGATTCCACAGGGCTAACTTTGCCTGGCTTATGGGTCATTTGCATAGCACTCATGCCTACCATCAACGTAGTTATCAATACACCGACCAGCAGCAGTTGACGCTCATTTTTTGGCTTTAAGTGCGTTTCAATAGTTTTATTAAGCAGCTTCCAGGCATCGTTGGAGTGCGTCTGCGATTCAATTTGTATGGCGCCAATCGTCAAAAAGAACAGTTGGTCAGTAAATACAGTGTGATTTTTAATCGTCGATTTACTAATTGCATCTTCAATTAATGTCCTCACCGCATTGATTTCATCCAGAGATAAGTTCGCGTTGCCCGCATTGTTGGTACGTTTGGAAACGCGTTCATAGTTCCACGCACTTAATGTTTTAGGCAACCGAACAATCGCAGCATTGGCACCACGCATATTCTGAACCCGGCTTTTAATCGCCGAGTAGGAGAGTAACTCACGGAAACTCCAAGCGTCCGGGTTACCCGTATATAAATTACGCAATTGGCTCAAAATTAAAGTACCTCAAAAAAATGTCTTGCGTTTTTTAGAAAGCTTAAAGTAGACTATAAAAAAGTGAACAGACCTGTCTTTATGTTAACTCAGCGTATTACTAAATGCAATACCGAACTCCACCTAAAACATTATTTTACATAGGATTATTATGCAGATTACAAATTTTGACACAAATTTAGCAGATTGGCGTGCTCATGCATTAAAACTAGAGAGCGAGGTAAAAAAGGTAATTGTTGGGCAAGATAAAGCCATTCACTTAATGAATATCGCCATTTTTGCACGTGGCCACGTTTTGCTGGAGGGCGGCGTGGGCGTTGGCAAAACCACGCTACTGCAATCCATCGCCAGGTGTATTGGTGGTGATTATGAGCGTATAGAGGGTACGGTAGACTTAATGCCTAATGATCTGATTTACCACACTTACTTAGGTGAAGACGGTAAACCAAAAATTGACGAAGGCCCACTGTTAAAAGCCGGAGAAAACTTATCTGTTTTCTTTTTTAACGAAATAAACAGAGCTAGGCCACAGGTGCACGCTTTGATGCTGCGTGTGATGGCAGAGCGACACATCACTGCATTTAAACAGGAATACCGCCTGCCACATATGGTGGTATTTGCAGATAGAAACCAAGTTGAGAAAAATGAGACGTTTGAAATTCCGTCAGCGGCCAGAGACCGTTTTATGATGGAAATCCCAATCAATATTCCAGATGACAGAGAGTTACGTAAAGCCCTCATGTTTGATGTGAAGTTTCAGCATGCTGAGAGTTTGACCAAACAAGTAGAGTCTAATGTACTTAAGTTTGATCAGCTCAACGCCTTCTCTGATGTGCTGCAAAGTCATATCAAGTCGAGCAGTGTATTAGAAGAGTACGCGCTGGATTTATGGGAATCCACACAGAATCCTGAAAAATTTGGCATCAAACTTGATAGCGTAGACGTGAATAGACTAATCCATACTGGCGCAAGCCCGCGCGGCATGGGCATGCTGCTAAAAGCGGCGCGTGTTAATGCTTGGTTGATGAATAGGGATAGCCTATATCCTGAAGATATCCATGCAGTTTTTCACGAGTTAATTGCCCATCGTCTGGTATTTAATACCATGTATGAAAACCGTAGAACGGTGCTGGCTCGTGAATTAACGTCTCAAATATTGGCAACGGTTGCCGTTCCATCTCAGGCAAAAGCTGTATGATTCCCGCATACGCAAAACCATTCCATTACCAGATTCCATGGAAGTCAAACAGCATTCATTATGGTGGACATAGAGGTACGCAACGCGGCTTAGGGTTTGAATTCAAGGGAAACGTACCTCTCATTGATTACCCAGACCCTAGGCGAATGGACATGCGCCAAACCCTGAGAGACCCTTACGAACAAGTGCAAGTAAGGGTATTCAATCAGGATAACACCACCCCTATATTTGCTATCTGTGACGTTTCAAGCTCCATGCAGTTTAAAGGAGCAGTGCGCAAACTAGATGTTGCTAAGGAGATTGCTGCCTCAATTGCTTATTCGGCACATGAAGCAGGGGATTTATTTAGCTTGATTTGCTACAACCAAATAGTGATAGAGGATATTTCGCATAACCTCAACCATAACGTGCAGCAATCGTTTGAAACCATAGAGCAATTATCAAACATTAGCACCATGCGAGTTGGATGCGAAGGCATTTTGGAAGTGCCGCAATATTTAAGCCAGCATAAAGGCTTGGTATTCTGGATTTCTGATTTTCATATGCCACTGGAAATGGTGGAGCAAACACTTAGTGCCATGTCTATTCATCACATCGTGCCGATTGTGCTGTGGGACGCACGCGAGTACCAAAAGCTCCCTAAATTTGGCTTTGGCAACATGATAGACCCCGAAACTGGTTTACAAAAAACCATATTTTTCCGCGAGTCGGTTAGAGACCAATTTATCGCTGCATTTGAAATGCGTAAACAGGCGCTTGAAACCTTATTTTCCAGGTTTGACTATCAGGCGATTTACTTGAGTGACAAGTTTGAACCGGATTTATTGTCACAATATTTTGAACAATTATCGAGTTAGAAAATTAAGTCATTATGAAAACATCAATCATTAAATTACTCTTGCTACTCGGTGCCGTGTCCTATGCATCTATCTCATTCGCTCAGGCTCCAAATGTAAAGCTTATTAAAATCCAGAATCCACAATATAACAGCGGAGTGCAAATTGGCGATGTATTGCAGCGCCATATAGAACTGGAGGTCAATCAACCCTACACACTATCCAAAGCCGACCTGCCTGCCAAAGGTAGAAGCGCTGATGGTATTGAAGTGAAAGACATCACGCTGGTGGCCACTAAGGCTGGTGATAAAAATAGGTACACCATCAATCTTTCTTATCAAGTTTTTGCCGCGGCCACTAAGCCTGCACGCATGCAACTGCCAAAAGAGATATTCAAATTTAACGCTAACACTAATCCTTTAGTGGCAGAAATTCCCACTTGGTCATTCTGGTACGCAGCTTTAGTGCCGGAAAATATAGAAAATGCCAAAAAACTGATGTATCCACAACATCAACCAGAAATTATAAACATCACGTCACACCAAACTAAGCTCGGTGTTTTTTTAGCCATGCTTACATTCGGCCTGTTAGGTCTGTTCTATATCAATGCGGATAGTCACTGGCTACCATTCATGAATGGTGCATTTGCCAAGGCGCATCGCCGCATCAGAAAAACCCCTAAATCATTAGACGGTTTAAAAGAAGCTTCCATTTACATTTACCAAGCATTTAATAAGACACATGGCACCAATCTATTTACTGAAGACATTGAGCAATTTATCAAGAAAAACCCGAATTTTTCTAAGTTAAAAGATGAGATTTATGCATTTTTTGAGCAATCAAACGCACTGCTATTCGCAAACAGCACAATGTATTCAGAACAGCACATAGGTAATTTACTTAAATTAAGTAAGCGCTTAAGAGATTGTGAGCGAGGCGCATAAATGACTTTATTACAACCATGGGCATTGCTGTTGCTACCTTTGGCAGCCATCCCCTTTATTTTAAAAAGTCACCAAGGTCAATTTTACTCATGGATTGAAATTGTCCCTGCAGACAAATACTCGGAAATTGCTAACCTTACCCTTAAAGCAATGATTTCGCTGCTGATAGTCTGCATCGTGTTGGCATTATCGTCGCCACAAGGGGAGAGTAAACGGGAGCAAAAAGTAGGTAAGGGCGCTCAAACAGTATTGGTGATTGATAGAAGCGTGAGTATGGATCATCCATTTGCTGGTCAAGCATCAGGTGGCCGAGCCGCTGAAATCAAATCCATGGCGGCTCGGCGTTTAATTACCGATTTTATTGACTCACGAACTGACGACATGATGGGCGTTGTTGGCTTCACCAATTCTGCGTTATACGGCATGAAAATTACGGACAATCGTGATGCTATTCATGCCGCAATTAAAGCCGCGACCGGGCCGGCGTTGAACCAAACCAATATTGGCGCCGGCATTACACAAGGGGTCACTTTATTCGATAACATTCAAAGCTCAGGGTCACGAGCGGTTATTTTACTGTCCGATGGTGCAGGTAAATTAAGCCCAAGGGTGAAATACAAAATATCCCAGCAACTGATAGGCAAGAAAATAAATCTTTATTGGATTGTGCTGCGTGAGCCTGATGACATCAGTATTTTTAACGGTGCAAACTATAGCGACGAACAAGCGCCAGATGCTATCAACCTAGATCGCTTTTTTAAGTCTCTTAAAATTAAATATAAAGCATTTGAGGCAGACAACCCAACAACACTAGAGTCTGCACTACGTGAAATCAATGCTAAAGAAAAGAACATCATCCAGTACAGCGTTATTATTCCAGGCCATGATTATGCTAACAACCTGATTGTAATAGCGATGGTACTGAGCCTTTTAATTTTATTGATTAAAAACTTTAGGATACATTAATGGCAAAAAATATTAAAAATCGCAATCTAACACTCACTATGTTAGTGGTGATAGGTCTAGTGGGGGCAATTTATGAGGCGTATCAGTGCCATGCTATCTCTACCCTAAATAAAAAAATTACTGCAGGTAAGGTCATTACTGATGAGAATTACCCTTACTTGCAAAAATATACCGCAGCTTATGACCAGGGCAATAAATCGGATTACAAACATGCAATACAGACTTACAGCCAATTATTAGATCAATCGCCATCTTTAGCTAATCAAGCCAAGATTCATTTCAATATTGGTAACAATCTGTTCATTTTTGGGTTAATCCGTCGTGTGAATGAAGACGGTACATACCAAGACGAGGCTAGACATGCTTACATGCAAGCAAAGATAGCCTATGAGCAATCACTACGTATTGAGCCAACGGATATCTCATCCAAGTTTAATTTAAGCCTACTTAACTCAATCATGTCAAAAAACATGAATGCTGCGCCTAAGGAGCAATCAACGATGGAGTTGAGTAACTTACCGATAGGTCTGCCATGAATAAATCTATGTTGAACAAATCAATTTTATTGATTAAAAGCCACTATGAAACATTGCTATACGTTCTAGCCATCGCATTGATGGCCTTGGCGCTGTTTATGCCAACCATACAACTAAAACAGCAGGTGCATAATTACTTAATGGTGGCAGACGTATCTCAAAGCATGAATGCTGAAGATGAAAAAATCAACAACCAAGCTGTCAGCCGGCTAGCGTATACGCGGTATTTGATGAAAAATATCGTTAAAACATCGCCATGTGGCACATATTTTAGTGTTGGTATTTTCGCTTCAGACAATGTTGCGTTATTGCTTAATCCATTAGAGGTATGCAAAAACCTCGACACCATTACCGATTCAATTGACCATCTTGAATGGCGCATGGCCTGGAAAGGCAATAGTCGATTAAGTTTTGGTGTACGCGCTGCAGCCAATGTGTTTGATTCGCTCAACGTACCTGCACAAATGTTGTTTTTTACAGACGGAGACGAAGCACCTAGGGTCAATGTAACAATCCAACAAGATTTAAGCGGAATACAAATGGGTAAAAACCTAGCGTTTATTGGCGTCGGCTCAACCACTAAGATAGGGGTCCCACGATTTAACTCAAACAATAAAAGAGTTGGGTATTGGCCGATCAGTGAGAATAATAACTCAGGTGCCGTCAGCGTTACTTATTCAGACCCTAGCCAAGATGAGCCTGACCCACCAGTTGCATATGCAGAATATGACAGATTTTTATCTCAATTAGAAGATGATTATCTAAAGAAACTATCTGGTGATATCAATGCTAGCTACATTAAAGGTGCAGACAGCCCAGCATTTTATGAGTTTGTTCAGGGGCAAAAACCAGCGGCTAGCTTCATTAGCGATTATAAAATACGATGGTTTTACTTGAGCTTAGGATTACTCGTACTGCTTGCTACTTATATCCCTAATCTAATATCACTAAACTTTATTTCCGCTAGATTTAAACGCAAGTGATATAACAAGTCGATTAAAAACCACGGCCTAATAATCAAACCATTTGGCTCGGCTCTTTAATATAAGGTGATTCCATCTGTTGTATGGAGTCACCAATTTTAACTCACAATATTTCTCATATTTAGTATTAAAACTATATATTTTAGTTGCAATAAGACAGACCTGTCTGTATTATTTAGTTGCAGTTTAATATTAATTTAGGAGAATAAAATGGAAGTATTACTAATAGGGGCCGTAGCTTGTATCACCGCATTAATCACCTCCGCATGGTTGATGACCTTTGCTAAATGGTTTCCAATCAAAAGAGTTGATGCCTTCGTTGTGGACTATAAAACCCTGATTAGGGCACACGTTGATTATGCTTTAATGGCACTGTTTGGTTTAGGCTTTTATGGTGTTGGTGTTGAGCTACCTGTAATTGCCTGTTGGTGTATTGCTATTGGCGGCTTTACAAACCCTACAATCTTTACCATTGCCGCATTTGATACCAATTTTTGGGATAAAACCAAGTGGAAGATTTTCAGTGCACTTAGCTTTTTAATTACTTCTGTTGGTTTTATGTGGATTGCGTATACACTGCTTAAATATGCGATGGACAAACTCTAATAAATATCACACTAAGAACATATAAAAAGATAAATTTAATATCAGATTAATCACAAAGCCTTAGGAGAATCTCATATGTCAGAAAATAACTTTTTGTGCAGAAATAGTATTCTAGGGCTTTATAAAAAAATCACGCCTATAGTCTCCCAAAAGATTTCATGGGTGTTAGACGCATACATCTCAATATACGAATATTAAGTATTGAGTAACCCTGCATGATAGGCGGCATTGAATTCCTAATACCGCCCATCCTTTACTATTCACTCAGGTAGCACGCTGCCGGCCAAATATTGCAAAAGAATTATACCTAAGCATTTTTGCCATACATCTAAATCGAACACATCTCAATCAGCCGCTAAGCACATGCGCTCATAATCAAAAGCCAGGCAATGTTAATCTAACTAAGCTATCTGGCGTCACCATAATAACCACCTAACCCCACCCTAAATATAAGCAAGAGCCGCTTTCAAGTGAGCTAGTTAAGCATTAATACAAAAGTAGGGTAGTGCCCCTATACCAGAACCATCTGCTTGCAATGTAATACAACCACCCTAGTATCAACGACTCTAAAATCAAGACAAACCAGATTCTGAAGTTGTCCTGAATTAACTCTGCCACCAATCCTGATTAACACACTTACAAACCTCATAAATATGATGTTTTAGTTGCCTAATTTAATAATGTAATATACATTACATTATTACTACATTTATGTAATCCTCATTACAATATACTCAACATATTGCTTTTAAAGGAATAATCATGTCATCTGCAGGGCGACCAAGAACATTTGATAGAGATGCTGCGCTTAATAAAGCGATGTTAATATTTTGGGAAAAAGGCTACGAAGGCACAACAATGGCGGACATAATTAGTGCCATTGGCACTAAAGCACCGAGCGTATATGCTGCATTTGGCAATAAAGACAAACTGTTTAATGAGGTGGTCAATCTGTATGCCGAGACCTTAAAAGTAGGGCCACTAAAAGCTTTAAACGATCATCCATCCATTTACGATGCAATCAGAAGCTCGCTTTACAGCAATGTCGAGATATTCACGAGTCAGAACAACCCATGTAGCTGCCTAATAATGACAGCTGCCATCAATTGCTCTCCAGAGCATACCGAACACATGAATAGACTGAAAAACCTCAGAACCGGCTATATGCGTGTATTAGAAGCAAGATTCAAGCAAGCGGTTACAGATGGCCAGTTAATCAGCACAGCCAACCCGCAAACATTAGCCGAGTTCTATATGACTTTTGTACATGGATTAGCATTAAGAGCCAAAGATGGCGTAACCAAAGCTGAACTACAAACATCTACAGACTACGCATTAGTTACAGTTAAATTGATGCTGAAATGATGCAGAACAATGGCATCGCTAAGGTTGTTTCTACATCTAAAGTATGTGCGCCATATAAACGTGGCAGAGCACTTAGATAAGATGATGATTATAGATGCAGCCCGCAAAGCAGGCTATAAATCCCCAAAATATACATATCAAAAGCAAACCAAACATTTTGATTATTTATTTCGTGTAATGTATAGGTATTCAGATTTAAAACCGTACTTTTTTTGCATGTTTAACGCGTTTAAAAATATAATTTTGTGTGTGGTTATCAGCCGATGTAAGATTTTCAGGTCTCCTTGCTTTTTCTATCATGTGTAAAACGCTTTAATATTCCGAGCCTTAATAATTACTTGCCTACTAGTAAGCTTCAGACCTTGAGCCACGAACAGGGCGGTTAATCGCTGAAGATACTGGACCTCTTGTTCCGACCTGAAATAAGAATGGCCATTTAACGCGCCAGCTCTTACCGATTTTGTAACCGAGTAAGCGATTAGCTTGTAAAAGCTGGCGTACTCTACGAGTGGAGCAATTTAGGTTATATGCTGCACCTTCAACCGTGTAGTAATGCCCCATATAGGGAGCATCAGCACGTCTAATTTCTCGCTTTTGTGCGAGCTTTTTAGCCTTATTTATCGGTGTAACCTTTGCGGAAGAGTTTTTTTTCATAGCTAAACCCCTTTAAAACCATGCCAGCATTGGCTGACAGGGCAGTTTGAAACGTTTAAAAAATTCCTGTCTACCGGAATTACTTGCAGTGGTACTAGCACTGCAAGTCAAAAGTTGAAGATTGTGGACGTTGGAAATCATCGAAAAACTAAGCGGCTTTTTGTACTGCGGCTGGATATGGTTTTAGATGTGCGCGGCCAACAGTCAAAGCACCAAAATTGCCCACGTAGAAATCTGACGCTGGTAAGACGTAAACGCCAATCGGGTAAGGTTGAGAATTATCTTCTAGTCGTAAAGTGATGCGTTGCGGGTAATCGGCAGTGTTGCCGTTTGGTTCTGGGATAAATGCCCAAGCATGTTGCTCAAATACTGGATTGCCGTTTTGCCATTTTCTGCCTGTCAGGTTCGGTTCTTTAATTTCGACTTTCAGCATGATTCTGTCCTTTTAAAATTTATTTAGTCACAAAATGTGACTAGGCGAACCATAATCACAAAGTGTGATTAGGTCAAGAACTTTTTAAATCAGTGTAGAATCCAAAAAAGCAGGAAATGAAGAAAACGAGAGGCAGACACCATGAACGGCAAAGAGTACGTAGAAGCGTGTAAAACGCGTTTAAATGTAGATTCAATTTATAAATTAGCGCTTGAACTGGATATCAGCAACAGTGAGTTAAATTTTTATGCCCGTGGAGAGCGTTTGCCGAGCGTTTACGCCTGTTTTAAGATTGGGGAATGCCTAGGTATCGACCCGAGCATAATAATGGCTGATATCGCGTCAGAAACAGAAAAGAACCCGAAGAAACGCGAGTTCTTCAAATCTTTTATGTCCTCCTGCAAAATGGCGGTGGCGGTAGGATTGACGATAGCCGTCTTTTGGAATTCTTTAACCGAAGAGCGCGCTTTAAGCGCTAGTTAACAGTTTCGTATAATGTATATTATGTTAAATAACGCAGTGGCACTTAATTTGCACATTAAGGGGATAAAAACCTTATGTGCTACGATCTCGAGATGTTCTACTCTATAAGTGCTGTGATATTAAGTCGGCAAAAACATGCATGACTGAGATATCACGCTCATTAAGCGTTTGATCCGGTGTATAACTAAAGCAACAGAATGTCCCATAAATTTTACCGTCACTTAGCTTAATGGGCACACTCATATGCGCACGAACTGGCACCAAAGCGGTAACTTCCATACTCATGGCTTCTGGCAACTCGAAAGCATCATTAATGATTTCAGGTAAACGCCCATCAATCACTCTTTGGCAGTAACCGTCTTCTAGCAATCCGCTATCACCAACCGCAATCGGCGGGTTTAAATCTTTTGAGTCCACAAACATAAACTCACGTACACCATCATGAATGTGAGAAATAAATGCCACATCCATATCTAGGTGACGTCGCAAAGCAGATAAGGTATTTTGCAGAAAGTTACCTCCCGCCTTTTGCTGTACATTCAAAAGGTTTTGGGTATTGATAATGCCCGCAGGAACTTTAGGTGCAGATTTACCTTCATGAGGTACGTCAATATCTTCAAATCTTAATATTTTGAAATTATTGCGACCTGAGTGCTTTGCTTTGTACATTGCTTTATCAGCGAGGGCCACCAGTTTATCCGCATCAATCGCACGCCCATCATAGATGGCAATGCCTATACTTGAGGTAATTTTAAGATCAGACGTACCTAACCAACGGCCTTGATTTAACTCTTGAATGATATTACTTGCCACCTTACTGGCATCATCTTCAGTAACAACACCCTCAATAATCACTGTAAACTCATCACCACCAAGACGGGAAACAATATCCGCTTCACGTAACTTACTTTTAAGCCGGATCGCGAACTCTTTCAAAAGCAGATCCCCTGCCTCGTGCCCTAAAGAGTCATTGATAGATTTAAAATGATCAATATCCAGATACATTAAGGCCAAGCCTTTGTCACTACGTCGGCTCCTTGCCATTGCCTCTGGCAAGTTAGTATTAAAATATGACCGATTTCTCACCCCTGTAAGTGAGTCGTTAGAAGCCAAAAAGTGTAGTTTTTGCTCTTCAACTTTGCGGCTAGAAATATCCTGTATAAATGCATAGAACTCAATGGCTTCTGAGTTCGCAATATAGGTAATTGCCATTTCAATCGGGAACTCTTCCCCAGTTTTTCTTTTAGCTTCTAACTGAATACGGCGATTCAATACTTCAGTATGTCCAGCTTTCAGAAAGCGCTGCATTCCTTGTTGATGCGCCTCTCTGAACCGCTCAGGGATGATCATTTCATCCATGCTTTGACCGATAGCCTCTTCGTGACTCCAACCAAAAATGTTGGCAGCCTGTTGATTCCACTCGGTGATAAGTCCATTGTGATCAACCCCAACAAAAGCATCTAAATTGTTGAAAAGAATGTTTCTGAGGCGTTGCTCTTGGTTTTGATTGTTCATAACAGATTAATAAGCTTAAAAAACGGGTATTAAAGTATCAAAATTTCTATGTAGTGTCTATTAATCCAACAAGTTAATAGCGCTTATATCAACTAGATTGACAACAAACGACATACCTTCAAAAGAATAATTTTCTTACCCATGGGTTAGTTAGTGTGTTTGGTGAAAACTGCTTGGATTAAATGGCGATTACACCCATTCTTGGTACCAAGCTTCGAAATCACTTACTGGAATTGGCTTAGACATATAATAACCCTGCCCATAGTCGCAACCCATGCTTTGTAGAGACTTCCATACTTTAATGCTTTCAACCCCTTCAGCAACCACATGCAAGCCCATGTTATGTGCTAGTTCAATGGTTGAACTGACGATAATCCTATCGTTCTGATTTTCTTCAATATGCATGACAAATGATTTATCAATTTTAAGCTCACTCACCGGTAGCTCTTTTAGATATGACAAAGATGAGTAGCCTGTACCAAAATCATCAATGGCTAGCTTAATACCCATTTCAGATAGATGCAGCAAAGTCTGTTTGGCGCGGTGTGGATCATCCATGATACTGCTCTCAGTCACCTCTAATAAAATGAGCGAAGTGTTCGAGCCATTAGATTTTATTATTTCAGTGACTTTATTTGGGAAGTCGGAATCAATTAAATCTCTTGCAGAAATGTTCACTGCAATTGGTATTGACATGCCCTTTTCAAGCCATGATGCACTCACTTTAGAAGCCTCTGCAATCATCCAAAGCGTAATATCTCTAATTAGCCCAGTTTGCTCAGCAAATGGAATAAACTGGTCTGGAAAAATCATTCCTCTAGTTGGATGCCTCCATCGAATCAATGCCTCAACCGATGCCACCACCCTGCTTCCAAGGTCAATCTTAGGTTGAACAAACAGAGACAACTCATTGTTATTTATTGATTTTTTAAGCTCAGAAGCAAGAGTAAGATTCACATTACTTCCCACATCAAAGCTTGGCTGGAATACCACTGGCCCAGATTTTTGGGCTTTTGAAACCTGCATGGCGACTTCTGCAAAACTCAACAGCTGTTCTATTTGATTACTATGAACGGGATAACTTGCGATGCCAATGCCAGCAGTAATATCAACAAAATTGTCGTCTAACTCAATAGGCTTCTCAAAAGCCTGCAAAAGTTTTTGTGCGATATTAACTGCAACATTCGCATCAGTCGCGGGCAGGAGGACGGCAAACTCATCGCCAGAGATTCTTGCTACTAGATCGTTATCTTTACGAAACACCTGTGAAATACGAATGGATACCGCATGCAACAACTGATTACCAAAATCATATCCGAGCACGTTATTAATTTGCTTGAATCGATCTAGGTTCATAACCAAAACAGAGAGTGGCTCGCGGCTGACTTCGGACTTTTTGATGGCACTGCTAAGCTCTTTCATAAACGATGCACGGTTAGGCAAGCCGGTCATCTCATCCCAGTAAGCCAATTTGGTAATGCTTTTTTCTCTATCCGCAATCGCAGTGCGCATGCTACTGAAAGCGCTACTTAACTTGCCTAACTCATCTTTTCTAGAGGTATCAACGTTGAATGTGTAATCCCCCTCCTCCAGCTTTCTAGCGGTATTAGCCAACTCGACAATTGGCTGCGCCACAATACGTGAAACATACAAAATACTCACTATAAAAATAAGCATGCCAACAATACTTAAAATCAGAAAATTAAGTAGCAACACCTGAAAAGGCGCTGTGGCTTCATCGATAGATCGCTGTAAAACTACGTAAAGTGATTCATTGATATTTTTAAATATAGAGACATACCTAGTGCCAAACGCGACGTCGCCGATAGTCAGTTCTAAATTATTATGTGTATTAAAAGCGTATTGCTCTGTTGTAAATTTAACTATCTGCTCACTAGCGCCAACACTCATGGTACTGGCGGTTGAGTGCCAAGGGCTTTTTCCAGCCTGGCTAATAAAGGTCACTTCTAGGTTGCTCAGTTTGTGTAGTGTATTTGCCAAACTGTTATTGATTTTAAAACCCATCACTACCCAACCTATAGTAAGTGGGGCTTTTACGGGCACAGCAACTAATTGATATGGTTGATTTTTAAATATGGTGAAGTTATTTTTTTGTGTATCACTTTTTGCCTTGTAAATAACCTCTGCTATTTTTTCACTCACTTCATTTTCTGACAGGTTTTCTGAAATCACCAAATTATTTTGATTTGAAGAGTAAAAAATTGCGATATCGGCATTGATCCTTGATTGATGGTTAATCAGTGCGGAGAGGATAGTTTCGTGATCATTACTTGCAATTGCAGCTTTGAAACCAAAGTCGGCCGCTAATATACGTGCACCTACACTTAAACTCTCGCCATTGTTTTCTAGCAGATTTAAAAATACGCGCTCACCTACCTCCAACTGTTGGTTTACTGAGCGCCGTGCATTTTTATCAATACTTAATTTAATAGCGATTGAGCTTATTACTTGAATCACCAATATTAATGATAAAAATATAACGGAGATTCGACTTTTTAGACTTTTGAATTGCATGTTTTTAGCTGTGATAATAATGAGTTAGTTATGTGTTTCAAGCTTTAATGAAACAGTTTCATTATTTTTTATGGTAATTTTTTGCTCAGTAATAAAGTTTTCTTTAACTGTGGCGTAATACCAGGCTTTAAGCGTATGTTGACCGCTAGGTAAGTCCGTTAGTTTCACGATGCCGTTCACATCGCTTTTACCAAAATATGGTGTATCTACAATGTGTATATAGGCCAGCATATTGTCATGAATATTGCATCCAAGTATCACTGTGCCTGGCTTATCAAAAACAACTGGCTTTGCCGGAACACCGGAGTAAAGTTTTAACTCAAAAACTTTAGCAGGCGAAAAAGAGTAAACATGGTGCCTAACGGAGTCTTTATTAGGAAAGTTTACACTGGTGCCAACTTGCACCACGCTTACAAATGGCCAGAACTGCTTATTTTTCTGATCCACATTTGCTTCACCCAAGGCGGTACGGCTAGGTTTAACATCCGCCTCTAAATAAACAACTGCGTTACTCAGCGGATTGCCGGCTTGGTCATTTACCTGCACCGTAAGCTCTGCAGCTTGTAATTGAAATGATGTTGCTAGAAGGAATAAGCTAAAGGCTGCACGCTTCATAGATTGGCTCTGTAAGAATTAATCATTAATCGGTCACAATATCACGCTTCATCGGAGCCAGTATTTTTAATAGCTCATTTTTCTCCTTAACACCTACATGCTTATTTAGGGAAGTTCTAAACGTTTCTACAAATAACTCGAACTCTGCACTGGTCACTTTAAGGTCACGATGGGAGTTTTTCATGGTCTCCCCTTCATATACACAATTTCCGCCAGTCAGAACGCACAACTGATCAACAACGCTTTGTTTTAAGGTTGCTAACTTTACGCCATCGAACGAACGCTTAATTTTAGGGTCGGACGCAGACATATCTATTGTTTCAGATACAACAAGCGTTAACACAGGCAATCCGCCAATACGCTCAAATAAGGATGGATTCGCAGCCTGATGACTTGAAGATTGCACTTGTGCGCAAGACGAAAGCAGTAGCATTAAAGTTATTAAAATATTTTTACGCATCAATTTAAATCTCTCTTTTTATGTATCATTACTTTAATATAACCACTGTGATTAATCTACGTAATTACTTTGTATATTATTTTTAAATAAAGCCATGAAAGGCAAATGTGCTGTTAACACGCAATCCCAAAAAACAACTTCTTACATGGTCGTTGAATATTTTTGCAATTTCCATATTAAGCAATGCCAATGCAGTGTTGGCGGGTGACCGTCTATTAGCAACCGGTGGTGTCATGCAAATAGAAGGAGCTGGTGGTGGCGGATTAACACCTTGGGCTTTAATCTCAGGCTATGGTACCGATAAACAAGTTGGCGGCTCGGCCTTTTATACTGAAGCAAGAACAAATGGCGACTTTGAAATAAGCTCTGGCGGAGTAAGTGTCGGTTTATATAATCGCTTAGAAATTTCACTAAGCCAGCAAAAGTTGGGGCTGAGCGATACGGTGCCAGGTGAAAGTATCCGCGTGGATACAATGGGCGTGAAGCTACGCTTATTTGGCGATGCTATCTATGACCAAGACACATGGTTGCCGCAAGTGGCCATTGGCGCTCAAATCAAACACAATGAAGACTTTAATTACATACCCAAAGCGCTTGGTGCTAAGCATCAAACTGGTGTGGATTTATACGTGGCAGCAACCAAGCTGTATTTAGATGCGGTGTTCGGTAGAAACTTATTGCTAAATGGCACGTTGCAAGCGACGAAAGCTAATCAGTTTGGTTTTTTAGGTTTTGGTGGTGATAATCGTGACCATTATCAAATTCAACCAGCAGCATCCATTGCCGTGATGCTGACAGACCAGTTGCTGCTTGGGACTGAATATCGTTACAAACCAGACAATTTAAGTGTGTACAAAGAGCAAAATGTGCATGATGTATTTTTAGCTTGGTTTCCTTTTAAGAACATATCACTGACTGCCGCTTACTTAGATTTGGGCAACATTGCAAATAAAGCCAATCAATCCGGTTGGTATTTATCTGGGCAAATCTCTTATTAAACAAAATTGATGATTTTATTTGCAGTGTTTTAGGTATGCGCTAGTTTTAGCGCTTATCGATTAATCCATTTTTGTTTAATCAAATAGTCTAAACTCAACTTACCAGCGCCACCAAACAGCAAGGGTGAGAACATCACGATATAAATCAATGGCAATTTATAATTACCAAAGCCATCACCTGTTTCATCTATTATGCGATAGCCCGCCCACAAATCATTTAAACTCATCCATTGCGCAGGCCAATGCACAGTGGCAATCGCCACGATAGTTAGAATAATGAGTGAAATTGAAAAAAATCTTGTCGCAATACCTAGCAACAGCGCAGTCGCACCTAATATCTCAAAATAGGTTGCGATCTGCCAGTTTAACTCCGCAGGAATCAAGCTAAATGGAAAAGGAAACGCAACATCAACAAACCAATTGGTGCCATGAAGCTTTTCAAATCCTGCTTCGCCAAACTCATAGGCAAGTATCAGGCGTAAAAATAAAGATGGTATGCTTTCCGAAAGCTGGTTTAGGTAGCCGATAGCGCTGTCATATAGACCGTAGCTGTAATTAATCAGACTATTTTTATACATAAGGTTTGTCCTAGAAGTTATTGGTATAGCTTAGTCGGCACAAACCGTAAAAACTTACAGTGATATTTTCTAAATTAAGGCAGAAAGTTTCACTTTATGTGCTTTTTCTATCTTTAACTTCATTTGGCGTAACTTGTAGAACAAACGAATTCCCAGCAAAAAAGCTAAAATAACTGCATAAAACAATGGCTCGCGTATATCTTTTTTAACTAACCACCAAAAATGCACGACGCCTAAGGTAGCGATTAAATAAACACTCAGATGCAGCTGCTTCCAATGCTGACGCAACACCTGCATCATGAATTGATTGGAGGTAACAGCCAAAGGCACGGTCAGTAAATATGCCGTCGCCCCAACCAATACGTAAGGGTGCTTGATAATATCTTTGATGATATCAGCCCAATCAAAGCCATAATCTAGCCATAGATAAGTGGTGATATGCAGACTGGCATAAAAGAACATCATCAACCCAACCATGCGCCTAAGCTGTAATTGCCATGTCACGCCCCACAATAAGCGCACCGGGGTAAGGCTAAGTGTGGCTAATAGAATCACCAATGCCCAGAACCCGGTTGACCTTTCAACAAACTCAACAGGATTGGCGCCCAAACCATCATGCACGCCTAGCCAAACTAAGCGTGCAAGCGGCACTAAGCAAAGTAAGAATAACGTGGATTTAATCCAGCTAATTTGCCTCCTACTCGGTGTGTTTAGGAAAAATTGTTTAATGGTCATGCTAATCAACCTGCAACTTAAAAGTTTTTACGTAAATCTAAACCTGCATACATCTGCCCTACCTGTTCGGTGTATCCATTAAACATTTGCGTTTTAATGCGCCCCGCAAATAAACCAGCGCCTATTCTTTTTTCTGAAGATTGTGTCCAGCGCGGATGATCTACCTGCGGATTTACATTTGCATAAAACCCATACTCTCTTGGCCCGGCCTTCATCCAAGTGGTCAGTGGCATTTTCTCTGTAAAACGTATTTTCACGATAGATTTTGCCCCTTTAAAACCATATTTCCAAGGCACAACTAAGCGCATCGGCGCACCATTTTGGTTGGGTAGTTTTTCTCCATATAACCCAACAGCCATTAGCGTGAGCGGGTTCATGGCCTCATCCATACGCAAGCCCTCAATATAAGGCCAGTCTAATATCGGTAAGTTTACCCCTGGCATTTGTTGTGAGTCAGCAAGTGATATAAATTCAACATATTTAGCATTGGCATTTGGTTCAGCCCATTTAATTAACTGCGAAAGCGGGAAACCAACCCAGGGAATCACCATAGACCAGCCTTCGACACAGCGCATACGATAAATACGCTCCTCTAGCGGGGCTAGCTTCAAAATTTCATCAATACTAATGGTCTTGTTTTTTTTAACCTCCCCCTCAATGCCAACAGTCCACGGATGAGGCTTAAATAATTTTGAATTTACAGCAGGTTCATTTTTACTGGTTCCAAACTCGTAAAAATTATTATAGGTGGTAACATCTTCGTATGAGGTGAGCTTTTCCTCTTTACCATAGGCTGTTTTAGTGATGCTTGGCAGCGTTGGTGCTGATTTAGATGAGTAACCGACGGGAGTATTCTGGTGCGTGGTGTTAGCTGCCAATAAAAGATTACTATGCGCCAGTGCTGAGGTAGCAAGCAAGCCTAAACCGGCTTGCTTGATAAAGCGCCGCCTATCTTCAAAAACCTCTTTGGGTGTGATTTCTGAGGATAAAATATCGGACTTTTGTAGAATAATCATAAGAATACCCAGTACTAAATATATGTTTTAGAAGCATTAAACTAGCATGAATGATGTGTGAGTGAACTGTCTAGCTGTGACAGCCTAACTCATCATGAGTTTAACTAACATACCTTAGTCTGGGTTGAGTGAATATCCTTACAAATAAATCAGTATCTGCAAAAAATAATGCAGTCTGACTAAATCAAACCTTTAGTTTCTTTTTCAATCTCATCTTCAAGCGCTTGATCATGTGCGTTTTTTGCGATTGATTTTGCTTGGTCAATTAGTGTTTTTGCCGTTGCACTGTCACCAGTTGCCGCCTTTACTTGTGCCAATATGCAGTAACCGTAGGCTTCGTAATAAGCACCGCCCTGATCTTTCGCAAACTTAATAATTTTATTTAGTGTACGTTCTGCGTGATCATAGTTCTTAGCGGCAGCGTAATATCTACCTAACTCAATACTTGAATGTGCATATTGATCCAGCGTACCTGATTTTTCATGCCTCAAAAATGCTTTAATTTGAAACTCAAGCGCTGCATCGTGTTGGTTTAACTTATGGTAAGCCAGTGCGATAGATTCAAAACTTTCACCACGCTCATTATCGTTTGCGGTCAGCGCGCTGCCCGCCAAATAAGCGTCTAGTGCCTGCTGGTACTTGCCAGCATTAAGATATACATTGCCCTCACCTTGATACGCCGCGCGTTCAAACGCTTTACTTTTAACACTTTTGGCTTGCTGCAGGCTTTGCTCATAACTTGCAATTGCTTGCTCATATAAACCCGCGTCTTTGTACGCATGCCCACTAACCAGCGCGATAATCATTTTATCAAACCCGTCTACCGCCTGCTTTTCTGCTAACTTAAACGACTTGAGTGCATCGTCTAATTTACCCTGCCCACTATAAACGCGGCCTTGGCATAGTAAGGCATCCTTGTCATTTTTGTTTGTATCCAGCGCCTTATTTGCAAAGCTTAACGCCGCAGGAAAATCCATTTGCTCATACGCTTTATTACATGCAAATGCGTCATCACTTGCAGCATAAATAGTATTAAAAAACAAAGAAGTCGCTATTACAGTTAAAGTTTTATGTAGCTTCATTTTTACTCGATACAATTAGATGAGATAAGTAACCATTATAAGAAAGTTGCCCACTGCTGAGACTTTTCAGCAGTTGCAAAAAAATGTGGATTTAACAGCGATGGCTTAGCGTTATAATTTAACACCGCTGCGTGCATATCTACAATATCACCGCCTGCTTCCTGCAGCACACAATGCCCAGCTGCAGTATCCCATTCGTAAGTAGGCCCCAAGCGTGGATATACATCAGCTTTACCCTCGGCCACCAAGCAAATTTTTAGAGAGCTGCCCAAGCAGATAAGTTCAGGTTTGACTAGGGTTGCCGTTTCCACACCAAGCAAAAATTTCTGAAAGCGCTCATCGGAGTGTGACCGGCTACCTGCAATAGTGACCTGTGTTAAATTTAGCGGCTTTGTATAAATCCTTTGTGGAGGTGCAGCGCCTTCTTGCTTATAAGCCCCCTGCCCTTTACTTGCGTAGTAAGTTAAACCAGTAACTGGCGCGTACACTACCCCCATAATGGATTTGTGCTGGCTAATTAAGGCAATATTCACCGTAAACTCCCCATTCCGCTTAAGAAACTCTCGCGTACCGTCTAATGGGTCAATTAACCAGTATGTTTGCCAGCTCAACCGTGAGCCAATATCAATCTCATCAGACTCTTCAGATAACACAGGGATATCCGGGGTAAGCTGGCTAAGCCTTGCAACAATAATATCGTGTGCAGCAATATCCGCCTCTGTGAGTGGAGAGTTATCTGACTTCATTTCAAAGCCAAAGTCAGTTGAATAAATTTGCATAATTGCATCGCCAGCTTCTTTAGCAATTGCAATCACATCCGCTTGAAATTGATGGCCTTCATTAATCATGATGGTTCACCCTCCGCTAACACTGCTAATAGGCCTGCCTCATCCAGAATCGCAATGCCCAATAATTGTGCCTTTTCCAACTTACTCCCTGCATCGGCACCTGCCACCACAAAGTCTGTTTTCTTTGAAACACTGCCTGCTACTTTTCCAGCAGCTGCCTCTATCAGTGCTTTGGCATCATCGCGCGACAGGCTTGGCAAGGTGCCAGTTAACACAAAGGTTTTACCAACAAGCTTACCGGTAACTTGCTGCCTGCCTTCTGTTTCTACCCAGTGTATTCCAGCATTTAACAATGCATCAATGACACTTTTATTATGATCTTCAGTAAAGAAGTTTCTAATTGACTCAGCAACAATTGGGCCAACATCATTCACCTCTAGCAAATCTTCAATACTGGCGGCCATTAATGCCTTTAAGTTACCGAAATGTTTCGCTAAGTCTTTAGCTGTAGCTTCGCCTACATTGCGCATGCCGAGCGCATAAATAAAGCGTGCAAGTGTGGTTTTTTTGCTGGTATTCAATGCATCTAAGATATTTTGAGCGGATTTTTCTGCCATACGCTCGAGGTTACTGAGCGTAGGCATATCAAGGCTGTAAATATCCGCCAGCGTATGCACCAAGTTAGCCTCAACCAACTGGTCAACCAGTTTTTCACCCAAGCCCTCAATATCCATGGCACGGCGTGAAGCGTAGTGTGTAATTGCCTGTTTACGCTGTGCAGGACAAAACAGCCCGCCCGTACAACGCGCAACGGCTTCATCTTCCTGCTTAAGAATATGCGAACCACATTCTGGACACACGGTCGGCATTTCAAAACGGCGCGCATTTAGTGGCCGATTTGCCAGCACTACGCTCACTACTTCTGGAATCACATCTCCAGCTCTGCGCACACTAACGGTATCGCCAATTAAAATATCTTTACGGCGAATCTCATCTTCATTATGCAGCGTGGCGTTGGTCACAGTCACGCCACCCACAAACACTGGTTTTAACCGTGCAACTGGGGTTATCGCGCCAGTTCTGCCTACCTGCACAGTGATGTCTTCTACTAAAGTAAGAGCCTCTTGCGCAGGAAACTTGTGCGCGACCGCCCAGCGAGGAGCACGAGACACAAAGCCCAACTCACTCTGTTGGTTAAATTGATTAACTTTATAAACCACGCCATCAATATCAAAAGGTAATTGTGGGCGCTGCTGGCCTATTTTTTCATAATACTCGCTAAGCCCTTGTACACCCTGCACCACATCACGCACGCTACTGACAGGAAAATGCAAACTAGCCAAGTAACTCATGGCGGCACTATGACTAGTCAGCGCGGGAATCCCTTCAGCCACACCTAAGCCATAGGCAAAAAATGTGAGTGGGCGTGTAGCGGTCACCTTTGCATCTAGCTGGCGCAGGCTGCCTGCGGCCGCATTGCGTGGGTTCGCAAACAACTTTTCGCCTTTTGCCAGCTGTGCTTGGTTAAGTTTATCGAAGTCACGTTTTAACATGAGCACCTCACCTCGTACTTCTAGCAACTCTGGTGGATTTTCACAAATTAAACGCATTGGTATAGCACGTAAGGTACGCAGATTATGCGTTACATCTTCCCCAGTGTAACCGTCGCCACGTGTAGCCCCTTGTGTAAAAACACCGTGCTCGTAAGTTAAGGTAATGGCTAAGCCATCAAACTTTGGCTCTACCGCATATTCCACTTGTACGACGCCTAAGGCCTCACGAATACGTTTATCAAAAGCTTCTAACTCACTCTGCTCAAACGCATTGTTAAGAGAGAGCATGGCTTGACGATGAGTGATGCTGTTAAACGCATTGGTAGCTGTACCACTCACACGCTGAGTTGGCGAGTCTGGCGCCACTAGACTGGGATATTGATGCTCTAAGGCTTGTAGTTCACGATAAATTTTATCGTACTCGCTATCAGGAACAGAAGGAGCATCAAGCGCATAATACTCGTAGTCGTAACGCGCGATTAACTCACGCAACTCTAAAATACGCTGCTCAGCATCGCTTAACTTCGGATCTGACATTAAACCTAACCTTGAAACTTATGAGAATAATCTACGCGCACTGTCTGAGCCAGGCACGATGCCTCGCACTAACATCGTGGCGTAAATCACTTTGAGTTGCTGCCGAATTTTTTCAATCTGCATATCGCCTAACGGCCTGTTGTTATCATCTACCAACACCGCATTTAGGCCCGCTTCCATATTTCGGGCTATTTGCACCATGTGATTGAATGCCTCAGTACAATGCATCACATGCGGGATATCTAGCTGGAAAGTAACGGCTTTCACTACACTCGTTCTTAACATTTCAGGGTTAAATGGGTAATTGTCTCGATTAAACATCACAAATGAAACAGAGGGTGCCTTAGCATTGACTTGTGATGCGTCACTTTCATCATAATACTTAAATGCGCCATCAGCCTCTAGCACCAAGCCCTGCGCCTCACTGAGGCCCCTTAATTTAGTGCCGGTGAAAGCACCATGATCACCATGCACCAAGTGGAAGCCCATCGTTTTATCCACTTCGATGCAAAAAGCATCTAATGCTGAGGCCGCTAATAATGAGTCACCGTTACTTTGCCATTCAACGTGGCCATCAATATCCAAGCCCAAGGTTTCTACAGCTAGCTGGAATCGGTTCAAGATACTACGGGTCACTGCACCTGCACGATCAGCAAGCTGTAAGCTACATGTGATTTTTGTAGTGGTGTAATCAGCAATCTCTGGTTGCGCCGCTAATGCGGTTAGCAGAACCCAATCCGTTTCACGAACTAATGCGTGCAGATGAATCGGTTTGTCATAATCTTCAAAAAAACCACCGATACTTGCCGTAATGTCAGTAATACTGGTTTCATTAGCTAAATAGATCACAGCAATTAAGTCCATCTGTGATTGAAGCATGGCGGGTAAACTAGATTTTGTCACATCATTTGCCACCGCAGCTTTAGGCGCTGTGGCTGCTGCTAGCTTAGTTGGGGCTACAGGCTCGTCACTCTCGTAATTAGCCGCATCAGTTGATACGGCGCTGACCGCCGGAGCGACATTAATTTGATTAAAAGCATCATTGAAAATTGCTTTGATTTCTTCATGCTGGGCTGGCTTGATATCCGCACTGCTGCTTGCTTCGTAAGCATCATCATGCAAGTCTGCCTCCGGTGTATGGTGGTGCTCATGGCCCTGCCTAGCGACTAACTCTGAATATGCTTCATCAATGTCATCCAAAGCGCCTTCATCACTTTCCGCTCTCGTATCCTTGATTGCTGCAAATCTGCTGTCACGACCCTCATGATCAAAACGCTCTTTCAAACGCTCAGTATCAATAGAAAAATTATCTTCTTCAAACGCATTGACTGCATCTGCACTGACACTATCACTGCTAGTACCATCATTTAAAAGCGCATCGTTTTGCAATTTAGAGAAGCTGCTTTCTACTTGCTGATTAAACCTTCGCTCCTGCCACCAGTTAAACAAAAGTACGGCAGCAATGATTAAAGCACCAATAATGATTAATATGATTTGCAAATCGTTCATTTACATTAAACTCTCAACTAAATAACAGCCGTCATTTAAGACGCTGTCTCAACCATTTTCACAGCCGCTTCCATATCCACGTCTACAATGCGTGAAACACCTGATTCCTGCATAGTAACACCGATTAATTGCTGCGCCATTTCCATTGTAATTTTATTATGACTCACATATAAAAACTGTGTTTTCTCAGACATTTTTTGCACCATCGCACAAAATCTCTCCGTATTGCTGTCATCCAGCGGTGCATCCACTTCATCCATCAGGCAAAATGGTGCTGGGTTCAGCCTAAATAAAGCAAAAACCAAGGCTAGCGCTGTTAGCGCTTTTTCACCACCTGATAATAAATTAATCGTACTATTCTTTTTACCTGGCGGTTGCGCGAACACCTGCATGCCGGTATCTAAAATCTCATCGCCTAACATCTCTAACTTAGCCTGCCCGCCGCCAAACAAGGTAGTGAACAACTCATTAAAATGTTTATTTGCTTCATCAAACGTGTGCTGCAAACGGCTGCGCGTTTCACGGTCAATTTTATAGATTGCATCCTCTAAGGTTTTGCTTGCCTCAGTCAAGTCTTGGCATTGGCTGTCAATATAGTGCTTACGCGCCTGCTCTGAGGCTAACTCCTCTATAGCCGCCAAGTTCACAGCACCTAAGGCTTCAATATCCGATGTTAGCTTGGTCTTTTTCCTTTCAAGGTCAGTCACTTTAACCTCTGCACCAACACTCTGCTTGAAATGACTTTCAAGCACAGCCTCTTCAATATTCGATCCTTCAAGCTCAGCCTGACATTGCTCAAAATAAATACGCGCTTCTTGCTCAGTTAAACGGCTAGCTTCCAACTTATCTCGCAAAGGATGCAATTGCTGTTCTTGCTGTAAACGTTCGCGCTCCTGCTGCTGCAAAATGGTTTCGTTCTCGCTCATCGCATTACGCAAGCTCACTAACGATAATTCACGCTGCTGCTTGGCGTTTAACGCTGCTTCCAGATTTGCTCTTAAAGCCTCCATCTTAGTTGCGGCCAATGTTGTTTCAACCTCTGCACACCGCAACTTCAGCGAAGAGATATCCTCTTGTATTGATTTAACTTTTAACTCTAATTCATTGATATTATTTGTTATTAATTTTACATTAAAACTTTTTTCTTGATGAATACGCTCAGCCACCTGCAACTGCGATCTAGCATCGTTTAATAAACTCTCCGCAGACTGCTTGTTTGATTCTAGCGACAATTTTTCATGCTGCAGCGCTGTAAGGCTTACAGTGATGGTATTGAGTAACGTTTGCTTTTGTGCACTTTCCATTTGCAGCTTCTGCAGTTTTTCTTCAGCAAGATTACAGTCTGCTTGCAGCATTGCCTGCCGCTGTATTGCGTTGGCCTGCTGCTGTTTAAGTTGCTGCAAATGCAAATTCAACTGATGCGCCTGCTGTGTCACATGCTTGAGTTGTTGCTGATGCCTATGCTGCGTAGAACGCAGTTGCTGCATATTGTGCTCTAGCTGTAACAGCTGTTCATTTTTAAGTGTCAGTTCCGCTTGCGCTTCTGGCAATTGGCTCTGCAAGGCAATCAAGCGTGCTTGGCGCTCCAGCACACCATGCAGTACTGACTGCTCGCCAAAATACGTCACACTTTGCCGAGTATAAATATCTCCGTGTTGGTTCACTAAACATTCGCCCCGTTGCAATGAGCCAACAGCTTTCACAACATCAGCATTACTATCTAATATATACACACCAGCCAGCCAGTCTTGCAGCACCGCCTGATAGCTAGGCTCTACATGCTCCACTAACGATAGCATAGTGGCATAAGGAGTAACTGTATCGCTAGCAACATGATCAGCGGCAGACTCGGATGCGGTAACTAGCGTTACAGCAAGCGGGGCCCGATCTGCCACACCAGCCTCAATCAACGATTGATCACACGCAATAGCATTAAGTTTTGCACCAAGAAACGCCTCAAACGCTGACTCCCAGCCAGACTTAATACGAACAAGTTGCCACAACCTTACATTTTGCTCCTGCTGGTGATTTAAACCAACGCCTGTTAACCATGCGCTTAATGCGGATGCATCATCCACTTTGCGCATAGACTGTTGCAGCTTAGCCAATGAATTAATTTCAGCCTCAAGTACATGCAACGCGCGCTGATGCTGATGCACAGCATCTCTATGGTTTTTAATTTCAACATGCAAAGCCTGCTCTTGCTGAGCAGCGTGAGTGCTTTGTTGCTCCAATTCAGCAACTTGCAAAGTCAAGGCGTTAAGTTCCGATTGCTGCTCAACAAGCAGACTATCCGCTGGAATCTGCAATGACGCATAACTTTGCTGTAGGCGCTTGAGTTGCTCATTAGTTTCTGCAATTGAGCGAGACAAATGCGCCATATTTGCCTGCTCTAAACGCAAGCGCTGCTCTGTGTTTAGCCATGTTGATTGGCTGGCATTAAAAGCAGCGAGTGCTGCCTGATAGCACTGCAACTGCAATGGCACAGCCTCACGTGCCGCGCTCATTGCCTCCTCGGCATGCATGCAATCTGCATTCGCCTGAGTAAGCTCAGCCTGAGCTAAACCGTGTGCGCGCTCAACTTGGCTGTGCTGTAGCGTGTTCTTCTCTAATTGCATCGATAGCTGATGCAACTGTATCTGTAAGCGCTCTCTCGCGTCCGCGGTGTTTTTCACTTGATTTTCAAGGTTAGACACTTCTGCATTCGCTTCGTAATAAGCAGCCTGCGCCACATTAACTGCTTCACTTGATGCAACATGCTGCTGCCGGAGTGTTTCTAGCGTATTTTCACTATGTCGCAAGCTTGCCATTTGTGCTTCCAGTGCATTGACTAGCTGCTCAACAGCACGTTGCGACTTCTCCCACTGCGCACTTGCATCACGCTTTTTTAATAACCAAATCTGTGCCTTGGTGATATTTAAAGCTTGCTGCATTTGATTGTATTGCGCAGCTACTGCCGCTTGTGATTGCAAACGTACGATTTGCGCATCCAACTCACGCAGAATGTCCTCTACCCGTAACAAGTTTTCACGTGTATCACGTAAGCGCTGCTCAGTTTCTTTGCGCCGCTCTTTATACTTACTAACCCCGGCCGCTTCTTCAAGGAATACGCGCATCTCTTCAGGGCGCGCTTCCACAATTCGGCTAATGGTATTTTGCCCGATAATCGCATAAGCCCTGCCGCCCAAACCCGTACCTAAAAACAAATCGGCTACATCACGGCGACGTACCACACTATTATTAATGTAATAAGTCGAACCCTTATCACGCTCAATCACTCGCTTTACCGAGATTTCCGCATACTGAGACCACTCCCCGGCCGCACTACCCAAGCTGTTATCAAACACCAACTCCACACTGGCGCGAGAAATAGGCTTGCGGTTACCTGAGCCGTTAAAGATGACAGCATCCATCGCATCTGCTCGCATTTCTTTGGCAGACGACTCCCCCAGCACCCAGCGCACAGACTCCATAACATTCGATTTTCCACAGCCATTTGGGCCAACCACGCCTACACGTTGCCCATGAATATGCAGCGTTGTCGGGTCAACAAATGATTTGAAACCTGAGAGTTTGAGATGGGTTAAACGCAAAATGAACTTTTACTAAATAGGTTTGGATTAGGTTTGGCTTTAGGGCGTTATAATAACGTTTTTTAAGCTAAAAGCTCTACTATCATCATGACTGATCTATCACTAGGTGCAAAACCAACCGCGCAACCCTCTAAAACGTTAGAGACATTTGAAAGCCCAACCACGACACGTGATTTTCATATCCATATGGAAATCCCAGAGTTCACGTGCTTATGCCCTAAAACAGGCCAGCCTGATTTTGCTGTGATTTATTTAGACTACATCCCGGATCAACTCTGTGTAGAACTTAAAAGCCTAAAACTCTATATGTGGTCATTCCGCGACGAAGGCTGCTTCCATGAAGCTGTGACTAATCGCATATTAGATGACTTGGTTGGAGCTACTCAGCCTAAATTCATGCGTGTGACCGCTAAATTTTATGTCAGAGGCGGCGTATTCACAAACGTTATTGCTGAGCATCGCAAACCAGGCTGGCAGCCACAACCGCGTGTTGAATTAACCCAATTTGAAAGCCAATCCAACATCCGCGGCTAAGCGCAATCATCAATAGTGATAGCGGCAGCTTGATTGATGTGCAAATTCTTTTAGAATTTGCACAAATTAACAGGAAAGTGATTGACAAGCCCCGCGCCCATCTTTAATATGGCGCCTCGCTAACATTGCAACAGCTTAAAACAATATGTTGTAGGTTTTGGGGGTATAGCTCAGCTGGGAGAGCGCTTGCATGGCATGCAAGAGGTCAGCGGTTCGATCCCGCTTACCTCCACCAAAAAGACTTACAAATCACTTCGATTTATAAGCAAAATGTTGTAAAATGCTGCACTTGTTAGTTTAGCGGTAAATTCTTAGGTCCCCATCGTCTAGAGGCCTAGGACACCTCCCTTTCACGGAGGCGACCGGGGTTCGAATCCCCGTGGGGACGCCAAAAGTTTTCTTAAACTGTTGGCTAATTTAAAGCATCAGTAGTACGGTAGTAATTCTTAGGTCCCCATCGTCTAGAGGCCTAGGACACCTCCCTTTCACGGAGGCGACCGGGGTTCGAATCCCCGTGGGGACGCCAAAAGCTATATAAACCATATAGATTAGGCAACAGTTGTTAATGAACATCAATATTGACACTGATTTAAGTACTGATAGTCCACGCACTCCTCAAAAAAAATCCTCTGCCCTAATAAATATCATGTTGACTCTATCGTCAATTGCAGGCTCACCTTATCCGTTAAAATAAAAATCGGAATGCTCGGTTCTTAATCTGCTAGCCACATCTAGCAAAGATTTATTCCAATTAGTATGATGTTATTCCATAGCATCTGATGAGCTCAACCTCCACTGAGGGACTGGAAAATATAAACAGTTGCTTCATCTGCAACATAATCAGAGAGTTTTACTTTATCAATCACGACAGTGTCATTGATACTGATATTCACATGCCGGCGCAAGCTACCACGTTCATCAAGTACGTAATCAGTAAAGCCTGGCGCAATCTCGTTCACTGCAAGTAAAATTTCCGCGACCGAGCCAGCTGACACAGTAATCACTCGGTTCTTTAATTGCGGAAAGTACCGGTAAAGATGTTGCGTCATTTCTACACGAGGCATGATATCAACCAAATCGTACTGAATAAATCGGCGGAAAATTGCTACCCAAGCATTGCCATGTTTCACCACGGTCTTCTGATAAGTACACATTTCCAGTGGTACTGCCAAAACATAAACAATCTCCCGACACATCAAGACCATGTCTAAGGACAATGTCGTAGGCATTATCTTGCGGCAGACCTTGTCTAAACGTTTGCCATGTCTGTCCACCATCAGAAGTCCGTGCGACGAACAAACCGCCATCAATCGCCATGCGCTCTGAATCTGCACTTGCCGGCACCACCCACGCGGTACGTCCATCATTTACATCAGCCGCAATTGGGAAACCAAAATTCACACCAACATTAGGCATGCTGACCTTTTTCCAGCTCTCGGCGCCGTTATCACTGTAAAAAATACCGCAGTGATTTTGCTGCCAAAGATGATTAGGCTGATTGGGGCAACTTGTTACGAAATGTGGGTCATGACCCCAATCGGATTCTGGGTTCGGCATGTAATCATTCAGCATACCGCGATTACGTCCACTCCAACTTTGGCCACCATCGGTAGTCTCGATGACCCCAGCTGTAGATACAGCGACATACATATGGCTTGCATCGTGCGGATCAATAACGATGGAGTGAATACCGGGTTCAAACACGCCATAATCGATACTGGCAGGCGTGCCATTCCAATGATTTTCCGAGGTCGCATCACCTGCGAACAAATCACCACCCCGACTATCATGATTCCATAGCGGTCGGTTGAGCTCCCACGTATCACCGCCATCATCACTGATAAATAAACCACCAGGGATAGTGCCTGCATATAGCCTACCAGGCTGATTGGCATCCCCAAACGCGATATTCCAGATTTTTAATACAGTTGCATCGCCATATTCTGGTTGAGCAGACGGTGACTCCGGGTTGAAATCTGGGGTAGGCAGATATTTGACGATATAACGTGCGCCTTCAGGATATTTTAAGGATGAAATATCGACCCACGTTGCACCCCCATCACGAGAACGGGATAACTTAGGGCCCCAATGCCCATGGTCCAAAGATGCCCACAATGTACCGTCACGAGGGTCACGCGCCGCATAACACACAGGGATACCCGCATGTGCAATTTGGCGTGGCTGCCATTTAGCATTGATACGATCGAATATTATGGTGCCCTTGCGAGTGCCGAGTAAAATCATATTAGACATTAACTTATCCTCACACATAGCCACGTCATGTAACAAATAGAGAGAAAAGAGCTTGAGATTAGTTTTGTAATTAGACTACATTTATTGGGAAATTAACAACGAAAATGAATGCCCAGTAAAGCCGTTATCGCCAACGCTTTAATAGCAGAAACTATCTCTCATCTAAACATTCAAACATATTATGGATTAATCGAATCATTGTGATGTGCGCTATCGAACAGACTGTTTGTGCACCATGTGGTATTTAAAGATATATGTAGACGTAATTCAAAGTTGGCTGGCTTGTTAGGGCGAATAGCTAGTGATCATAGGTTCTATATCTCGCCCGATAGGAGAAATCAAATGTCTAGGAAGCTAATTGTTATACCACTTGCAGCTCTTCTGCTAAGTGGGTGCATAGTAGCGCCTGCAGACAGAGTTGTTGTGGCACCGGCACTGCCAGTTGTTGTGGAGTTAGGCGCAGAGCCTTATTACTATCAACAAGGATATTTCTATTATTACGACAATAACTACTGGCGCTACTCGAACTCAAGATCAGGGCCATGGTCAGATCTTCCTCGTAGCCACTATCCTAAAGAGATCAAATACAGAGATCGCCGTGATGGACGAGATAGGGACAGAGGTCGAGATAGGGATAGAGATCACGATCATGACCACGGTGATCGGAAATATTAATACTAGCGTTTTTGCCTAACGATGCTTTAGGAATGGCTGCACGAACTGAATCGCCACTAGCTTACTACACACCTTAGGGCCGTAGTAAGGGCAACCAAATAACTGTGTTTTTATTCCATATTGCAGCTATTTAGATTGAACGTAAGTTCCGATTTGGCTCGACAGCAGCCATTTTAATTTGTCGCATTGGTAACGAAAATGCATTTGTGCTGAGGTTAAGGGTTACCTCAGCACAAAAAGTTATGACGCGTCATCCTAACTGGTCGCAGCCGCTATATTGGCCCGCGCCCTATGCAATTTTTTATAGCTATCGATCAGGCGATGATGCCTGTCGAGCCCTTCCAGTTTCATACTGGTCGGTGTTAAGCCGAAGAAGCGCACGCTGCCTTCTACTGAGCCGATGACGGCGTCCATCCTATCATTGCCAAACATGCGGCGGAAGTTGACTTCATAGTCGGCGAGCTCTAGGTCGTCATCCAGCATGACCTCCAGCACCACATTCAGGGCCTGATAAAATAATCCGCGCTCTAGCGTGTTGTCGTTGTACTGCAGGAAGGCGCCTACGAGTTCATGCGCTTCCTCAAGCTGCTGCAAGGCGAGATGAATCAGCAGCTTCAATTCCAGCACGGTGAGCTGACCCCAAGCCGTATTCTCATCAAACTGGATGCCGATTAAGGTGGCGATATCGCCGTAGTCATCCAGCTCGTTATTTTCTAAACGCTCAAGCATAGCTTCCAAGCTGGCGTCATCTAGGCGATGCAGGTTCAGAATATCAGCGCGGAACAACAGCGCCTTATTGGTGTTATCCCACACCAGATCCTCTACCGGATACACTTCAGAATAACCCGGCACTAAGATTCGGCAAGCCGTAGCGCCTAGCTGGTCATACACCGCTACATAAGCTTCTTTGCCCATGGCCTCGAGTATGCCGAACAAGGTGGCAGCTTCTTCGGCATTAGCGTTTTCACCATCGCTAGTAAAATCCCACTCAACAAAATCGTAATCTGATTTAGCGCTGAAAAAGCGCCACGACACTATGCCGCTGGAATCAATAAAGTGTTCCACAAAGTTATTGGGCTCAGTCACGGCTTCACTGGCAAAAGTGGGCTGTGGTAAATCGTTTAGGCCTTCTAAACTACGGCCTTGCAGCAATTCGGTCAGACTCCGTTCCAGCGCCACTTCTAGGCTTGGGTGCGCACCGAACGAAGCAAATACACCGCCTGTGCGCGGGTTCATTAAAGTGACGCACATCACTGGGTATTCACCCCCGAGCGACGCATCTTTTACCAGCACCGGAAAGCCTTGCTCTTCCAGCCCCTGAGTGCCAGCCAGAATGCCCGGATATTTCGCCAGCACTGCCTGCGGCACATCTGGTAAGGCGATTTCACCTTCGAGAATTTCGCGTTTGACAGCCCGTTCAAAAATCTCCGACAGGCATTGCACTTGTGCTTCAGCCAGCGTATTGCCGGCGCTCATGCCATTGCTGACGTAAAGGTTTTCAATTAGGTTGGACGGGAAATAGACAACCTCACCGTCCGACTGGCGCACATAGGGCAGCGAACAGATACCGCGCTCGGTATTGCCGGAGTTAGTGTCGATTAGGTGCGAGCCACGCAGTTCGCCATCCGGGTTGTATATCTCTAGGCAGTACGCATCCAGAATCTCTTTCGGCAACGCATCTTTACGGCCCGGTTTGAACCAGCGCTCGTTCGGGTAATGTACAAAAGCGGCGTTGGCAATATCTTCGCCCCAGTACGAGCCGGCATAGAAATGGTTATTACTCAGTCGCTCGATATACTCGCCCAAGGCCGATGCCAGCGCGCTTTCTTTACTTGCGCCTTTGCCGTTAGTGAAGCACATAGGCGAGTGCGCATCACGGATATGCAATGACCACACATTAGGAATGATATTGCGCCATGAAGCGATTTCAATCTTGATGCCCAAGCTCGCCAGCAGTCCCGACATATTGGCGATGGTTTGCTCTAAAGGCAGGTCTTTGCCGGTAATGTAGGTGTGCGTATCGGCAGATGGATTCACCATCAGCAAAGCCTGCGCATCTTCGTCCAGATTCGCCACTTCTTCAATGATAAATTCGGGGCCGGCTTGCACTACTTTTTTTACCGTACAGCGGTCTATGGAGCGCAAAATCCCCTGACGGTCTTTGTCGGAGATATCCGCCGGTAACTCTATCTGTATCTTGAAAATCTGCTGATAACGGTTTTCCGGATCCACAATGTTGTTGTGCGATAAGCGGATGTTTTCGGTGGGAATATTGCGTGTGTTGCAATACAACTTAACGAAATAGGCTGCGCACAGAGCGGATGAAGCCAAAAAGTAATCGAAAGGTCCGGGTGCCGAACCATCACCTTTATATCGGATAGGCTGGTCGGCAATTACCGTGAAGTCATCGAACTTGGCCTCAAGACGTAGCTTATCGAGAAAATTGACCTTAATTTCCATGGGGATAATTCCAAAATAGTGCAAAAAATGATGTGGCGCTATTATCCCTCACAACGCCGATGCCGTGTGATACATCGATGCTTTGTGCCGAAGGCAGTTAGTCTGCAATCAATGTAATTAGGTGAAATATCAACAAAACTGTCGTTAGTAGTCAGCAAATTATTAATATTGTTCTAGTTTTTCGTTGTAAGGTCCCTAACTTCTCCAGCTAACATTACTTTAATATAATTTTAAGTAACTGATTAAGCTAACCATCACTACCTTTCTGGCACATAAGCAAAAAACCATTCGCCATATGACCGTTGATTCTCAAAATAACGGTATGTTGGCCTGAAGTTTTTAGTTTTAAATGGCTTTAATGGTGATTTGCTGTACACACCCAGCACACCGCCACTAGGTGCCTGTAATATGCCCCAGTCTGGCACTTGAGTAATGGGATCAGCATAAATTTTTCTTAGATAACGCCGTGGGACAGGGTAGCGATCATCTTTTAACAACGCCTCTAAATTTGGCGGGTATTGTTTAACCACGCCAGGCGTTTGGTTGTAATAATTACCTATTGCTTTTCTGATGGTATCCCCTACTTTAAGTAGCTCCTGCTCTCTTTCACGCTTTCTGGCTTCATTCCATTTAACGCCAGCCGCGGCCAATACTAAGCCTGCAATCATAATGAGTACGAGTAAACCAATTAAGATAAATCCCAGTTGTTGATTTTTGTTACCAGTCTGCATAATTAGTACCATCAGAAGCAATCATATCGGCTCCGCTGTGAATATCGTAAATTGCGCCTTTAGCCTCAACATCTTGTGGCGGAGAAATAGCCCAAGTTACGGTACTTTGAGTAATTGGATCTTCTGGCACAGACCGTAAATACTTGTACTGGACTAACTCTTCCAGCGTTTCCGGATACACATTCTTGTCGCTATAAAACTTATCTATTGCGTCCCGCATGATAATGAGATCATGTTTAAGGATTGTTTCTTTAGAGCGATCTATTGAATTGAAATACCTAGGGGTAACCAAGCTTAGCAACGTAGCGATAATCGCTAATACCACTAATATCTCTATCAGAGTAAATCCTTGATTATTATCTTTCACGCGCATCACCATTCACTATAAGGTTGTTGATTAATGCCAACTTCATTGGAAAGTGAATGCACATCATAGACATCATCTCCCGCCTCTGGCGTTTGAAATGAGCTGATATAGCTGCGTTTGCCCCATGTTTCGTCTGCACTTACAGAGGTGTCGATTGCAAATGGGTCGCGAGGTATATTGCGCATAAAGTAAATCTTACGTTTTTTTGGGTCTTGCATATTTTCCACCCCCGCAACCAACACTTTGAGTGATGGCGGATAACCTGATTGATCAATCGACTTTTTAATCAGGCCATCATCTACAGCTTGTTTGTAATGATCAATAGCATCACGGATTTGCCATAGCGCTTTTTTTAGCTCCTGCTCCTTATTACGCTTTGCAGATAACTGCACCATCGGCGCAGCAGAGCTAACAAGCAATGCAAGCAGTACTAAAGATACCAATAATTCAATCAGCGTGAAGCCTTTGTGTTTTATAAATGACTTAGGCATAAGCTGTTATCTCACAGTATTAGCGCCACCATTTGATGCTCCACTATCCTCTGCGGCTGGCTGTAACAACTGGCTAGCAAAGTTCTGGTCAACCTGTGCCCTACCTGCCTGAATGGATTGTGGTGTTGGGGCTGGCGCAGGTTGAGACTCTGCTGCAACTACAGCCGGCTCTGACGCTTTTGCACCACGGCTATTTACCGAATGATTCACACCGGATGGGAACATGGTGTACACCGCATTGGCGGGTGCAATGTTATGCAAGATACGTGGCGTAATCAGCAGCACAATTTCATTCTTACGCTTGTCGTTATTTTTATCTGTAAATAATCTGCCGATGAAAGGCAAGCTAGATAACCCAGGGACTTTATTAGAGATATTCTGCCCATCATCCCTAAATAGTCCAGCAAGAATTTGTGTTTCGCCATTTTTCAATTGCAAAGTGGTATTCGCATTGCGGCTACCGATGGTGTAAGCCAACACGCCTGTATCGGTTTTTACTTGGTCGGTAATATTACTGACCTCTAGCCCTACTTTGATATTAACTTGGTCCTGTAACAGAATAGTGGGCTCTACGTCCAACTTGATGCCTACTTCAAGATAATTAACCGTTTGTGACACAAAACCTGTTGAGTTAGCTACGCTGGTAAATACAGGTATTTTGTCACCTACGTGAATTTTGGCTTTTTCACGATTTTTTACGCGAATTTGCGGGTTAGCCAAAAGGTTAGTATCAGTGTCCTGATGTAGCAGATTTAACGCTAATACAGGGTCACTAATCGTAAAAACACCTAGCCCGGAATTAAAGTTTTTAAGCTCAGCCAATGACAATCGACCTGGAGTGTTAGTCGTTACGCCATTACTATTTGTTTTGCCTTGCACACCAACGCTCACTTGCGAAGGATAGCGCACGCCTATGTTCTCCAAACTTCTACGATTAATTTCCATTACCTCGACTTCTAACATCACTTCCGGCTCAATCAAGTCTTGCGAGGCAATCAGTTTTTCTGCGATTTGAATCGATTCAGCCGTGTCGCGCATCACTAAGGTATTAAGTTTCTCATCTATATAAACGTCTTTAGATTTCAGTACAGTTTTAATCAAGTTCATGGCTCGCTTGGCATCTATGCTATTCAAATAAAAACTTCGCACATACAGCTCTTGATACTCTTGGCTACGGCTCACGGGATAAATAAGTAAAGTGTTGTCATTCAATACTTTTTTTGCGAGCTGATTGGTTGTCAGAATAACCTGTATTGCATCTTCAATTGTAGTATCACGTACAAAGATACTGGTGCGTTGATTGTCCCGTAGCTCTTGATCATAAGAAAAATTGATATTGGCAGCCTTACCGATAAACTCAAAAATAGACTTTACAGAAACATTCTTAAACTCCAATGTAATGGGATTTTTAAACGCAGACTTAATCTGCGGGATTGCCGTTATTTTGCCTATACGCTTACTCTCCATGCTCTCAAACAGTAGGCGGGCTCCTTCATGCTTACTATCTTCTGCAAGGATGGCTCTGGTTAGGTTTTGGGCAGAGTCAATATCATCTTTATCAAAATAGCTTTGCGCATTTGCCAGCATCATGTCATGGTTCTGTGCCAAGCCAAGCTTAAAAGACCCTTCTTGCGCCCTTTGGTTATTAGGGTCTAGCATCAACACTTTTTTGTAGTTTGATTCGGCATCGGCAAACAAACCTTGCTGAGATTGGTTATCTGCCTGTTTCAATAGGGTTGATAGCTGCAACTCTTGCTGCATTTTCAACATGCTGCGGTATTGAGGGTTATCTGGATATAAAGTAACCAGTTGCTTTAGTTTAGCTACACCAGCGTCTACATCGCCGCTATTGATCAACTGCCTAGCTGATTCATATGCTTGATTATCGTCAGCTGGTTTACCCTTAAGGTGATTAAGCCCTGTACAACTGGTTGCAAAGGTGATTACTACAAAATAAGCAGTTAGTTTTTTTATACTCATATGCAATCTTTGCGCTGTGATTACCTTAATAAAAGTCTGGGAAAATGATAATTTCAACTTACTGCTCCAATTTGCATCTGCATCTCAATATTTAAAGGAATATATTTAATTGTCATTAACGGTGGCGTAATGGCTTTAATTTCCCAACTGCCCTCAAGCACATCACCCACTTTTACTGAATAATTCTTCTGTCCATCCATCAGAAAGACCACGATTTCACCGTCATCAATCAGCTTCCCGGCAAACTTAAATGGATTTTCTGGCGGCGGATCTATTTCTTGTTCTACCGACTGCTGGTTTAAATCAGCCTGAGAGACAAACATAGTGAATATGTTTTCAGGTTCATCCATTATCTGTGGCCTGCTAAACTCTGCGTTGCCAGTATTAACCGGCAATAAGTTATTACTACCAGGATTTGCTTCTTGTTTAGCTAAAGTTGCTTTACTGGACTTGGCTATAACCTCCAACTCATCGTCAGCAGGCTCGTCTTGAGCGCCTACCCAATAACAAGCAATTACCGTTAACACTAAAACCAACCAAACTGCGTATTTCTTCACCATGACCATCAATCTATTCGCGCCTTTTTCGTAAATACATAGTGAATTGGATATTGGCCTCAATCAAATCTGAGCCAATATTCTCTCGTTTCATGCTGATATCATTCAGTGCTACTGTCGGTAAACTATTTAGCACTGCATTGATGAATTGGCGAATCTGTACATAACTGCCCTGTACCGGAAGCCTGATTTGGTACTTGATTAATGTAGCTGAGGGAGATTGAGAGGAATATTCAACTTTGTTGGGGGTGATGCCCACACTGGTTGCAGCATGTAATATTTCAGCAATTTTGTTATTGGCTTCATTTTGTTGGGGCAATAGCGCATAAAACCTCTGCTCAATATCAAACTGAGTGTCAGCTTTAATTTCGAGTTTATTGATATTAGGGTTGGTTTTTAGTTCATTGATGTCGGCTGTTAGCGTCTCAACTTTATTAGCTTGAGAACGTATTACCGTAACCATGATTAGCAGGCTAAATAGCAATAAAAATAAACCTAGCCATCCCGCCCAACCAAGTTGCCGCAATTTGTACTGCAATAGTTCCAGAGAAAAATATCTTGTATTTACCATGCTGTTTCCACCACAAAATGCACTGCCGACTGGCCGTTAACCTCTGCTGACTCTTGCGAAACTAAAGCCACACTTTTAAGAATTTTTTGCTGAATTAAGCTATCCACATAAGCCATCATGCTATCTACATCCATAGCCACAGCTGTCATTCGCAACGTTTGTTTTTTTATATTTGGCTCTACGGCTAATAGTTTCACTGCATCACTATTTGTCGCCTCCAGCATCTTAAATATCGCGGTCCACGGCAAAACTATCTCAGCGATTGCTGCATTTACCGCCGCAACATCATGAGTCTTTTGCGCGTTTTGATTGATATTAGCCTTAGGCAAATGACGCACGGACTTTGCACGACTAAGTGCATCGATGTTGGTTTCTAACTTACGTGTATCACTTAATAAAGATTGGTAATAGTTAATGGTTAGGCCACTTATTAGCACACCTAGCACCAATAACACCAACGCCGTCAAGTTGATTTTTTTGATTGCCAATGCATGATTTAAAGTAATACTGCTCATGCCGCCACCCAGTTTTTAAAACGCTTTTCAAGCTGTTGGTTGAGTAACTCAAAATGATGTAAGTTGACTTTGATATGCTGACTATCTGGTTTAAGCCCAGTGACGAGCACTGGTGTTTTTCCATACCAAAATATCGGCAACTGTGCGCTGGCATTACTCACGACCACCTCACGCTGAATGAGATCATCGATTTGTTTGGCAGCATCTTCGCCTGCTGCAATGTTTCTAACAAAACGCCACTCACCATCTTCTATTAACGACACACAGGCACGCCCAGATTCGATGACGACAAACCAAAAGTGGTGTTTATTTTTTTGCGTTTTAATATGCTTGAGCATCTGATTGCTAGCCAGCATCAAATGCGGATGTATTGCATAAACATTGATGCCATGCTGTTCAAATACTTGATGAAGCGCTTTCAGCAATACGGAACATAAGCCACTGGCAATTGATGCTTGACCGAAGGCCGGTTCACTCATACATAAATCCCAAGCTTTGGAAGTCTCACCATATGCAATCTTGAAGCGATGCTGCATATACGCCTGACGCTCACTTTCTATCGCAAGCGCTATGCTCCACGGAATCACTGTATATTTAACCAAATGGTTTGAAATGATGATTTTTGTGTACGAACCACTTTTTGCAACAGCTTGCCAATGCTTAGTCTGCAATACCTGTTGCAATGTTGATACAAGGCCATCCCACTGCGCAGCTTCACTGCCATTTGTTTCTGTTTTTTTCGCTAAATCAACAAACTGCTGGTGTACCAATGCTTGTTTAAAACCATTTTTAAAAGTTCTTTTAAAATGCAGCAGCAATATGCGCTGTGGATATATAAACACGCGCAGCTCATCTTTAAATAAAGTGTTAAACCAGCGATGTAACACGATTAATCTCCTCTAATGTCGTTTCACCACGTCTTACCAGCTCTAGCGCTGCTTCACGCATAGTTAAAGTACCGTTGGCACGTGCTGCTTCTTTCACTTTACGCACTGGCTCTCTAGTAACAATTAGTTCTCTAATTTCATCGTTAAAACACAATAATTCTGCAATGGCCTTACGCCCTTTATAACCAGTGCCGTGGCATTGCCCACAACCTTGGCCTTTTCTGAAGTTAAAGCTTTTTGCCTGCTCCAGAGTTAATCCAGATTTGCTAATAAGTGCTGCATCAGGTGTGTCTGCAACCGCACAGTGATGGCAACTGATGCGCACCAAGCGCTGTGCCATAATGCCGTTGATGGCAGAGACAAAGCTGTAAGGGTCTACATTCATATTGGTAAAACGGCCAATGACATCAAACACGTTATTGGCATGCACGGTGGTAAGCACCAAATGCCCAGTGAGCGCTGATTGCACAGCGATTTGTGCTGTTTCTGAATCTCGAATCTCACCCACCATGATTTTGTCCGGGTCATGCCGCAAAATAGAGCGCAAACCTCTGGCAAAGGTCAGCCCTTTTTTCTCATTCACAGGGATTTGCAGCACGCCTGGTAGTTGATATTCAACCGGGTCTTCAATGGTGACGATCTTGTCTTGCCCATGATTTATTTCAGAAATAATGCCATATAGGGTGGTCGTTTTTCCGCTACCGGTAGGCCCAGTAACAAGCAACATGCCATAGGGCTCTTCTGCTAACAGCCTGAAGCGAGCCATGATGGACTCTTCAAACCCCAAGGTTTCTAAGCTCAAGCCTTTGGCTTCATCACTCAATGCCTTGCGGTCTAAAATACGCAGCACGGCATCTTCACCAAACACGCTAGGCATAATAGATACACGCATATCCACCTCACGTGCTTTACCATCTCCACTAGTTACCAGCACTTTGAAGCGCCCATCCTGCGGCACCCTACGCTCTGTAATATCCAGCTCAGACATGACCTTGATGCGTGAAATAGCTTGCTCCGCCTGTGCTAGGCCCTGAATGCCACCCTCTTGACTCAGCACCCCATCAATACGGTATTTCACTTTCAACCCAGTTGGGTCTGTTTCCATATGAATATCACTAGCGCCGGCTTTGAGTGCGTCGTAAAGTGTGGAGCGCACAAACTTCACTACTGGGCTGGTATCTTCACTAATTGAACGTAGAGAAATATCTTCAATACCTTGATGCTCCGCGTGATGCTCAATTTGATTAGCATTTAAGCCATCCATAGCACGCATGCTTTGCTCATGGTGGCTGAGATACGCTGTTAAATCCTTATGATGAGCCAGACCCCACACCGCAATTTCCGCATACCCATATCTAGAGATGATTAAATCTATTTTGGGCTGTAAATGCGTGTCGAAAGGGTTAGAAAACACCAGTTGTAATTGCCCGTCATCATTGCGTAGTGCTATGCAACCAAGCTTGCCAGCCTCAGAAAACGGCAGCAATGTAAAGTCTGGGTGTAATGCATAAAGCTGCAATATGCTCAGCACTGGGTAGCGCATCATCTGCCCCAGCGCTAACACAAAATCATCTGCGCTTAAGCCGGATTCACTCTCAAGCACATCCAGCAAGTCTTGCTTGGTATTGTTAGCAATTAGTCTGGCTTGGTTTAACAGCTCAGATGTCAGCTTAGGCTCAACACCAGCGCCTTTATTCATGGCATGAGTATCCAAGCCCATATTATCCAGTGGCATATTCATTGAATATTCCCCGCCAGCTCAAAAATTGGCATATACATCAGTACCACAACCAGCCCCACTACCAAACCAATCACTATCATCAATAAGGGTTCCAAAAGCTTGGTCAACCACTCTACTTTTCTACCTATCTCTTCATCATAAAACGCACCGATGCGCTCCATCATTTCACCCATTTGCCCGGTGCGCTCACCTACACGCAACATGCGGATAGAGATAGAGGTTGTCATACCATGCTGCTCCATGGCAGCCGACATAGGCTTACCCTCGCGCACATCAAAAGACACTTTATCTAAGCTAGCTCGCAATAATGGCTGCAATAATGAAGACACCATATGCATTGCCGTTACCAGCGGAATGCCGCCGCGCAACAACATGCCAAGTGTTCGGTAAAATCTAGCTAATTGGTAGATACGCATGGTTTCGCCAAGTGCAGGAATCTGCCAAACTTTTGCCATGATTGCGGCGCGAACAAATGGCCGGCTCAATATCAAACCCAGCATCACCACACTAGAAACAAAAGCTGCAAATACTTCGCTCCCATGCTCTTGCAGTAAGCGACCCCAGCTTAATAATAGCTGTGACATCCAAGGCAAATCTGTACCGGCACTTTCATAAATGGTGCTAAATTTTGGCACTACATAACCCAACAAAAACAGCACCACTAAGCCACCCACAATAATCAACAGCACTGGGTAAATAGAGGCCGTGATGATTTTTTTACGCACTGCATCAATTTGAGTTTGGTAGGCCACATGTCTTGCCAGTGCTTGCACCATGTCACCAGTGCGCTCGCTTGCACGAATCAGGGCTATATATAGCGGAGTGAAAACTTGAGGTGCTCTTTCTAAAGCTGTAGATAAAGGCAAGCCTTCAAATAAAGCGCCCATTACTTGATTCAATATCGCTTTAGATTCAGCCTGCTGTTCCTTTTCTGCTAAGGCCTCAATGGCTTCTACCAAACTTAACCCAGATTCCAGCAATGCCAGTAGCTCCTGGCTAAAAAGCATCAAATTAAATTTTGGCGCGGATGATTTAACCGTGAACAATGCCATACCTACGCTTTTGACATTCAGCACACTCAAGCCTTGAGACTCAGCCATAGCCCGTGCTTGCACAGCGTTGCTTGCTTCCAAAGCTAGCAATCTAACCTCTTCACCCTGGGCTACTTTTAACTCAAACTTCATATGAATTGCCTATTCCCAATTCACTACGTCAGCAGCTTCAGCAGCTCCACCACTCATACCATCGCTGCCCAATGACCATAAATCATACTCCCCATGCTCACCCGGCATCTTGTACTGGTAAGGCTTACCCCATGGGTCGTTAGGTACCTTTTTCTTTAGGTACGGCCCATGCCATTTAGCCTCGTTTGCTGGGGCAGCATTTAGCGCAGCCAAGCCGTTATCTGTGCTTGGGTAGTGCCCGTTATCTAAGCGGTATTGATCAAGGGCTTTTTCTAGTGAATCAATCTGCGCTTTAGCGGTTTTCACTTCAGATTTACCAATCTGAGCAAAGTATTTAGGCCCTACATAGCCAGCCAGCAGGCCAATAATCACCATGACGACTAATAGCTCCAGCAAGGTAAAACCATGTTGTTTTGATTGTGTTTGTTTCATATATACCTCAATACTTTTCAATCGTTGCGCCAAATGGCACCAAGCCTGGCACATCAATCTCTAGCCATTCCTGCCCGTTTCCTCCAGTGGTACGTAGGCGAATGGCACCGTCGTTTTCTTCTGGCTGGCGCTGATCGCAAGTTGTTTTGATGTACAACATAGACGTCATTTTTCTTGTTACACCATCAGCATCGTCAAAACTAATGTCAGTAGTAAAATCTACCCAGTTCTCATTCACAGCCGCTGATTGATTTTTGCTGATTGCTTTTGTAGGGGCAGGCGCACCTTGTAAGGCTGGCAAGCTCAACCCAGTTTTGTCATACGGCACGGAGGTATAAGTTCTGCCGGCACGAAACAGAGCCTCAGGCATGCCGTAATCTTTGTTAGGTTTTGGTTTCATAAAGTAAGCAATAGCAACTGGGCGGCCTGAAAAACCACCACGTGTGATATCGTTAATTTCCCAGCGCTTACCGTTGGCTAAAGTTTGGTCTTTCATCAAAATATGGGTGCCAAAAATACATTCTTTGGTATCGTTGTTATGCCAAACGGTATCGGTCAAGGTAGCAAACTCCTCACCGCCGGCTGCTGCATAAGGCTCAGGGATAGGCACACCACGGGAAATAATACCCACTAGCGTAAACCCATCTAAAGGCGCATTCATTGGGCTATCGGCAAGCTTATCGTCACTCACTGCGCACTGTCCTACTGAGCTTTGGTTGCTATTACTGGCGTTTTTTTCACTCAATCCAAAGTTTGTGCTTGTGTCACACAAAACATAGGCTGAATTTGTATTGCCTGTGGCTGGTAAGTTCACAAAACCACTTTGGCTGGCGTTGGTAACATCAGCACTTGCTGATAAATGGTGCATACAAAGCATTAAACCAAATAGGTAACAACTTCTTTTCATTTTTATCATCCAGATCATTTATAAGGCTGGCAGAGCAAAGCCCTGCCAGCTTTTATCTAGCTAGTTCAAATCACAATACTATTTAGAAGTTAGCGTTAGCACCGCTACGAGCCAAACCTGAAGCCAAGATAGTGACCCATGGCTGTGTTTCTTGACCTGTTTGACGGATACGTACACTGTTTGCCAGTGATGCTGGTGCGGTAGAAGTACAAGCAGCACGTACGTACATCATTGGTGCATCTGGCTCAGTACCACCGTCTTCATCTACACCACCAGTCACATCAACTGTGAAGTCCACCCAATTAGTACGGATAGCTGAAGTTTGTTCGGCCGCAGTTGGCGTTACAGTACCTGGGCTAGCTGTTTGGCCAACACCATTGATCTCTGTGCCCGATGCCGGTACAGATGGACCATTGATTGGACGGTGTACAAAACCTATTGCTACTAAAGTTTCATCAAATGGGTCAGCCTGCATTTGTACAGAAGTGAAAGCACGGCCTACACGGAACACTGGAGAATCTGTTGAAGCGCGATGGTAATATCCAGCAGAAACGTCTGTTGTTGCACTAAACCCACCGAATGCAAAATCGTTTACCTCCAAGTACTGTTGACCGGCTAAGCTGCTGTTGTAGTCAAAAGTAGTGCTGGTATCCATAGAGATTTGTTTGCCGTAGATACACTCAGTATTTGCCGTGTTACGGAAAGTACGTGATGTCATATAGGCGATGTTCTCACCATTAGCAGTGATAGCAGTACCAGTCAAATCATTTGCCGTCAGCCTGCTGAAACCTGAAACAGGGCTGGTGTTGATGTTACCTGGGAAAACTGCACAATTATTATTCGCACCTGTCGTTGGCGCAGTATAGCTACCTGAACCGTAATTACCTGTTGTGTTACATGTAACCCATGCAGTAGTACCTGCTGGCTGATTAGTGCCTGCTGAAACAGACAAACCTGCAGCTGGCAGTGAAACTAAACCCGTTGCAAATGCTTGGCTAGACGTGCCCAAAACTGCGATTACTGCTAATTTAAGTAATTGACTCTTCATTACTTTATCTCCTAAAACAGTTACAATAAGCAGGCATTTGTGGCTGCCTACGACACCAATTCACCCAAATCAGCTAAAGGCCCTTGTAAGTTCTTAGGTTGATTCGAGTTGAATGCTCAAGTGGGCAGTTCGCAAATGCCCATCTCTAGTTACTTATTTCCCTAAATCAAAATCGTAAGTCAGCGTAAAATACGCAGCTCTTGGTGCACCTGGCGCTAAAAAGGTACTGCTACGCCAATCGTTACTGTTGTAATTAAACCCGTTAGCGCCAACTAAGCCATTGATAGAGGGTGAGAAAGGATTCAAGCCTAAGCGTCCGGCACTTTGATACTCGCGATTAAAAAGATTGCTAATTTGCAAACCAGCAGTTAAACCTTTAGTGAGTTTATAACTGGTATTAAGGTTAAATACGGCATAACCTGCCGTTTTTCCTCCATATCTAAAAGCAGGCCTTGCGAGGGAGCTAGCACAGTTTGATCCAGTTTGTAGACCATTTTCGTCCGTTACAATGGTGCTGCACGCTCCAACTATTGGGCTAGCGGGGCCTGCACGATGTTTATTATTTTCATTGCCTCGGACGAAAGCGCTGGAATGTAAAATGGCGGTAAAGCCAACATTCCAATCTGGCGTCACTTCATAGTTAAAGCTCGCGTTAAGGTTGTGTAGTGGGATGCCTGGAATCTTATCGCCTGGTTTCACTGAAATCTGCTGATATCCAGTGGGAGTCAGCGAAGCAACTAAACTATCACCTTGTACGAGAGTGCCTGCCGAACTGTTATTCGGGCTGGCTGTTAAGAAACCACTTTGGAATGTGGCATCAGTCAGCGAGTAGTTCAATCTAAATGAGGCCTTACCCACCTTGCCTTGAATGCCCGTCTCAAATCCACGCCGACGAGTATTGCCAATATTCTGGAAAAAGCTTCTATCAGGTGTAAATGAAACAAAGTAAATATCGTCTGTCAGGTCTGTGTTGTAAACCGTAGCATTCCACTGCAGCTCTGGTGTTAAATAGCCTCTTGCCCCTAGCTCCATGGTTTCTGAACGCACTTGCTTCAAATAGGGATCCCCAGCCAAGGTACTAGGCAAACTACAGAATCTACGCTCCATTAAAGACCTAGGTCTGTATGAGGCAGGTGTTCCATCTGCATTAGTAGTCGCAGGTACCGGCGTATCATCTAATGCACAGCCTAACTCGATTACGCTAGGGGTACGTGCGCCTTTATTCCAGTTGGCGTAAAGGTTTAATGTCTCATGCGGTTGCCATGTGGCGCCAAGTGATGGGTTGAATGAGTAATAGCTAAACTTCTCCGTTTCACCCTTACCAATAGCTCCTAAACCATTCGCTCTCTCCACAGTGAAAGGTAGTATTTCGCCTGCTGGACATTCGTCTGCGGTCACTGTGCCGTCGTTATTATTATCATTACAAAGCACGCCTAGATTGTAGAAATTTAAGAATTTATTTGGCCCTGCAACCCCCAAAATACTATTGATAGCCAGCTCATTTTTAACAAACGTTTGGTTATAGCGCCCTGCCCCCGTAAAGCTCCATTCTTTTGTTGGTGTCCATGTTTCACTAAAATACAGGCTTTTTGTAATACTATTGCCACCAAAGTTATTCAGACCCAGTGGATTGCTGGCAGCCGCATACTCGTAACCAAGACGATCAGGGGCTAAAACTGCATTACGATTACTATCTAACAGACCTAAATATTGGGCGCTATTGTATGAGGCATCGGATGAGTCAATCGACGCACCAATCATGAATTTATGTTTTTCTAAATTCCAGTTAAACTGAATTGCGCCACCATCCGTCACCTGTTCAATTTCTGTTTTGGTAATAAGTGCAGTGGGCGTGCAATTCTGGCCATTTTCATCACATGCGTAACCTGTTCCTTTTCCTACTTGCGCTCGGCTTGTCCCATTAAAATCGACACCATTTCTTTCAAGAGGCACACCCGTTACAGGGTCTCTAACAAGGATAAGTAAAGGCTTGCCTAAGCCGACATTGCTATCTGCCGTCCCTAGTATATAGTTACCATCAGCGCCAACTGGAACGATAATAGCTTTATGATTTAATGCGACAAAAAAGCCATTATCATTCACAAAACCTGCATCAAACTCTCCAGATTCTAAGCCCTCGACTGCAAAAAATGTGCTTAAACCATTTTCATTAGGAGCATCTAGCAAACCAAGACTACTTTGTAAATTCTGCAATGTTCTGATGGCGGAGCGGTTTTGCCATACAGTAAGTGCAGCTTGTTTAAATGTATCTGGCAAAGTAGGATTATTCAGCGAGCTCGCAGCAAAAGTACCATCCAATAGTTGACCATAACCCCAAAGTGGTACCGTTTTCACGAAATTGCCATCGTTATCATAGATATCCTGGGTACCCTGATTGGCACTGACCGCAGTATTAAAATTAGTGCCTATCGCTAGATTACTTGCATCAAATGCTGGGTTGTTAATAAACACCTCGTCAATAATTGGATTGCCGTCTTGGTCTACACCGATTTGCTGAAAACCACCTGAAATCTGCTCTGGATTGCCATTTGCATCTATGGTGTATCCACCTTGAGAAATAGCCACATTGGCTACGCGCCCCGTAGAGTCAGGTAGCCCATCCCTATCAATATCTGCATATCCAGGAGCAATCTGCTCTCCTGGGTTTGGCCTGCGCGTGACTGCGCCACCAAAATCGCCATTCATGTCGCCAGTGCTACTATTTCTACGGCTTTTCCGTTTATAGATTTGCCCAGTGATATTAAAGGTGTCTGTAACGTCCCACAGACCTGTTAACTGAAATTGCAACAAGCGGTTTTTGGTTACGTCAGGGCTAGTAAATACACTACTACGATCTTGCTGCGCAATTTCAGTAGGCAACAAACCATTGCCAGTTAGCTCATTGCCCGCGTACAACGCACTTAAACCAAGCTGTAGCTTCTCGTTACGCCATTCACCTTTGGCAAATAACTGATTGACTTTGCTGGGTGAGTTGTCGCGCCAGCCATCTTCATTGAAAATATTAGCGGCCACAAAACCAGCAATCACGCCGTTATTACCACCGACACTGCCTTGTATCTGTTTACGATTAAACGAGCCACCCAAAGCCTCGATGGTGCCCTCTTTAGCATCAAAACCGCTCTTGGTGCGCATGGATAATGCGCCGCCTAGTGTGCCTAAGCCAAAAATAGGATTTGACCCTGGGAACACATCTAGCCCAGCCAAGGCGTTAAGTGGCAGCATGTCCCAGTTCACCACATCGCCAAATGGCTCGTTCACACGTACGCCATCCAGAAACACGCTTAAACCTTGTGCGGTACCTAGCTGCGGACTTGCAGTAAAACCTCGATATGTCACATCCATTTGAAATGGGTTACTTTGATAGTCGTTCACATTGACAGATTGCAGCTTAGAGTTCATTAAGTCAGAGATACTTAATGCGTGCGACTCTTTAATCTCTTTAGCGCTAATACTTTGTACGTTGCCAGGAATCTCTTCTTTAGTGAGCGCCAAGCCGCGCAGCGGGCCTATTTCATATAGGCGTTTGGCGCGTACTTGAATATCTTGAAGCTGGATACCGATTGGCAGGTCATTTTTACCCTTATCCTTAGCCAAAGACCTTGCGTACTCCTTAGCACCTGCACTAGTCCCCACTTTATTATCATCATCGGCCTTAGCAGATAATAGTATGGATCCACTTTTGTCATACTTTCCTGCAGATGAAGGCAGAACCATAGGCCTAACCACATTAACACTGCCAATTTCACTGGCATCGTCATGCACTGATGATTGAGCAAGGCTAGTAGCGGCATTATTTTTAGCTGAGCTTTCTTCAGCCTGACCGTATTGTGAAAACGTAGATAAGATAATTAGCGGGATGGTTTTTAACTTAAAAGACAATAAACCTTTAGACGATTTTCTGTACGAACTCATTCTTACTTCATCCCCCTAGCTAATACACCTTAATATTGTTTTTGTGTAGCAACTCATGTTAATTTTTACCTATGCGCCAATTGCGCTAGCCAGCAAATATAAGGCTTAGGGTGGGGGTCGCGTAAGAGCGAGACTCCCGAGTTATACCGGGAGTTGCTCACTATTTATATCGGGATTTTTTCCCGAGTCAGTGACAAGCAAGAATGGGAGATGTGAATGGGCGAAACAATTAGCTGTAACTAATTTTAATGCCGCTGGAAACGTTTACTCTAGAATGACACCGTACCTAATTGCGAGCCGCACTAGCTCAACCGCATTGGTAATGCCAAGTTTTTGTTTAAGAATGGTTTGGTAGTTCGCCACAGTTTTTTGGCTTACATTTAACATTAGCGCAATATCGTCAACCCCACTGCCCTCAGCCAGCAACCTGAATACTTCAAACTCTCTGGCTGATAGGCGCTCGGTAGGGTCTGCCGCGCCAGAAAGTGACTGCATGACAATTTTTTGCGCAATATTGGGGCTAATGTAAGTTTTGCCGGAGTTGGCCTCACGTACTGCCAATAGTAAATCATCGGCCAGCCCTGACTTTAAAACATAGCACTTGGCGCCAGCAGCCAGTGCCTGTGTGGCAAACGCGGTATTTTGATGCATAGTGAAAATGACTATTTTTGCTGATGGATCACGCTGCAATATTCGTCTCAAGGCCTCTAAACCACCCAGCCCCGGCATGGAGATATCCATCACCATCACGTCTGCCGGAAATTCGTTGTGGAGCTGGCAAGCCTGTTCACCACTATCAGCCTCGGCCACCACTTCAATATCACCACCAAGCTCTAATAAGCGGCGCAAGCCTGAGCGCACAACATTGTGATCATCTACTAAAATGACCCGAATTTTGGTAATCATATGCCTGCCCTTAACATAATGGGTAAACTGACGTGTATCTCAACCCCCGCACCTGAGTTGGCATTGAGCTTAAATGAACCACTCAGCCCTTCTACACGCTCACGCATACCAGCTAAACCAAAACCGTGCGTGTTTAAGGTAGGGTCAAATCCTTCCCCATTATCTTTAAGCAATAGCTTTAAACGCCCAGCCTGCAACTCCACCTTAATAGTCACTAAGCGTGCTTTTGAATGCTTGGTCACGTTGGTTAGGCACTCTTGAACAATACGATAAGTAGTAATTGCCATTGTTTCATTCAGGCAATTGATCTGATTAGAAATATTGATACTGAGGCTGACGCCGCGATTACGCTGCCGCCAGTTGTCGATAAGTTCGTTTAATGATGCATGTAAACCTAGCTCATCCAGCACGGCTGGCCTCAAGCGCTGCAGCATTTGCCTGACGATTTCCATCATCTGTCTGGCTACAATACTAATAGCCTGCGCACTTTCATAAGTGGATGTAAGGTCTTTTGCCTTAAGTATGGCAGAGGCATCAATATTGATAGCCGTTAAATGCTGCCCTATTTCATCATGCAAATCATGGGCGATATTTTTACGCTCATCTTCTTGCAGCCTAATTAATTGCGTTGTCAGGCGATGGTTATTCAATATACTGTTTTCTAAGGTTTGCGCCATGGCGTTAAACTTACTGCTGACACTTGAAAGCTCAGGTAGTGAAAATAGAGGTAACCGCGCACTCCAGTGCCCATGCTCAAGCTCTGTGAGCGCATCCAGTATGGTATTTAATGGGCGTAGGGCTCGGTCTACCGCCCAATAAATCACGCCATTCACTACGATAAAAAATAGTAACCCCAAGCTTAATAAACCTAAGGTGTCATGCCATATCTCAGCAATCTCATAGGATGGATCTGGCGTAATGACAAGCTCACCTAGTATGCGATTGTTAATAACAACTGGACGGTGAGTAGTCTTTAATGAAGAGGAAACCTTACTCATCAATTTTATAAACCAGGCTGGAGGTGATGCATGACCATGACTGGTGGGTGGCCGATTGCTATCACGCAGATTCCCTTGCGCATCAAAAAACTCTATACGCAAATGACGTACGTTATCTAAGCTTTGCAAACGAAAGATAGTTACCTTATTTTTATCGGCATTATTCGCCCATGTGTAATCCGAAACATAATGCAGTAACTCAGCATCAAGCAAATGCAATGCTAAAACCGTGGTGGAATCAACCTCAGCCCTGACATCCTCTCGGGCGTTATCAATCATCATCCCCGCCCCTATCAGCATGACTAACGCCAGCATCAAGGTAATGATTAAATTGATTCTGATTTTTAAATTCATCTTATTTTTCTTTTTTAAGTCTATTTTTTATAGTTTAAATAACGCTACAAACATTATTTTCAGATCAGCTTTTTATCAAAGCTACATCTATGCCAACGTAAAGAAAATATTCTAAGATTATGTTTTATTTAATTTAATAGGTTATGGCGACAGTGACTTCAATGTGACTGCTGGCTCAATTCAACCTAATGCTGGCTGAAATCAACAAACAAAGATAATTCACAAATCAATGATGGTGATAACTTTGGGGCAGCGGTAATCATTTAATAAGTAATCGTTTTTTGTGGAAATGCCTAAACTGAAACTCATTGCAGAATTTGATAACTGCCTCATCAGATTCAAAAGATGTGTGTGGTATCGTACAGATTGGCTTTGCTAACATCTGCGAATATATAACTCTCCTAGAGCATCAAAACCTTATCCAAAATAAATAGGAGAATGAATATGATAGATGTCAGAAAAATCAAGCCGGAGATGCCGGTAGTTTGCTCACAAGATGGTGAGTTTGCCAAAGTTGACCATATGGAAGGCGATAAAACAATTAAATTGATGAGGGATCAGCATGGCCAACATCACTACATCCCATTAAGCTGGGTAACCTCCACAGACAATCAGCAGATTAAGATTGATCGCCCCGGGGAGCAGGCCATGAAAGAATGGGCCGTTTCCGCACCCATTACTTAAACATTCACATATATTCTGGGAAGTCCACACCATAATTTGTGGAGCGTGCAGAGTCTGTACACTATCGAACACCCACGATGAGTTAATACAGAAAATAAAAATCCTAGAGTCTTACTATAAGCAATGTTTTGGCAATATCAGATGTATTCATATCTAGATATTGCCACTGTATGTTGGTTGACGTACTGACAGGCACAGTCAAGATAAGCACTATAGATGCACGATATTGATAAGGTGCAGATATACCTACCCCAATGCGAGAGAGCAGTGTCTCTTAGCTTCTTACTTAAATGATGAATACTTCAAGTGGACAATACAAATCTTAATCGTTTGTATTAACTGACAGACTGCACCAACTAATAGATTGAACCGAGGATGATTACCATGAAACATCATTATGTATCAGGATTTTTTGCCAGCAAAGAACATGCCGAAAGCACGCTTTCAGCACTTACGGCTAAAGGCTTTCCACTTGAGCTATTAACTATTTTCAAATCTCACTTAGATACACCTAAGTCGAAAATGGAAGCAAAAAGTAATGAAGCACTAAAAGACATAATAGTTGATGGCGCAATAGGTGCTGGCGTTGGTACAGGTATTGGCGCATTAGTAGAAGTAGCATTGATTGCGGCAAATGTAACTTTATTTGTTGCTAGCCCATTAATAGCTCCGCTGGCATTACTCGGCTGGGGCGCTAGCTTAGGTGCATTGGCTGGCACGACTATAGGCTTTAAAGTCCCCGCCGATGATAAAGGCGGCAAGTTCTCTGACATGATTAGAGATGCCATTTCCAATGATCAGGTTGTCTTGGTTGCTGAAGCTACTACGCAAGCTGAAACTAAATTGGCTCATCAAATAATTCAAGATGCGGTGGGCAGACAAAGACACAAGCAGTGCTTCAAAAGCCCTTGAGCACTCCGGCCTGCACCACAATTGATAAATGCGGCTACATCAACCCAGGCCTTATATTGCAAGTGCTAAATATTCAGCGCATGAATATCGCTAACTTAAACGTTAACTTTTAACTACTTGCGTGTAAACAAAAGTGCCACGCCTGCCACTATAGATATCACACCCACCCAAACTGGGATATTAACGGTTTCCTTATCTTTGATAGAAAGCTCTATCGGACCTATCTTGGCTTGATGGGTTTCCTTAGTGTAAGTAAAGCTCCCATACGCCAAACCAAGAGCGCCAGAAACAATTAATACAATTGCTAATACTTTGATTGCATTCACTCGACACTCTCCTATAAGGATGACTTGATTAGCTTTGGGCAACGTTTAATAAAGCAGAGTATTGAATATTGAAACTACTTTACTACACGACCTAGCTAAATATATTATCTGACTTATTAGAGGCCGCGACCTTGAATTACACGTATTAGTATCACGACAATTGCGACTATTAATAGAATGTGGATTAAACCACCCATGGTGTATGATGAAACTAGGCCAAGCACCCAAAGAATGAGCAATACTATTGCAATGGTTTCAAGCACTTAAATTCTCCTTATTAAAGCTACCAATTGGCTATTTCATTTTAAGTCGCATATCGTTTTTAACAGATGCCACACCTTTAACGCCACGTGCCACTTCTATTGCTTTATCAATATCCTCGGCCGAATTAACAAAACCGCTTAACTGCACCACACCCTTGTAGGTTTCGACGTTTATTTCAGCAGACTTCAAGGTGGATTCATTCAAAATAGCTGCTTTCACCTTGGTGGTAATAACAGTGTCATCTAGGTATTCGCCGGCGCTCTCATGTTTGGGAGGCGATGTATCTTTATTGTTGCTGGTTGAGGCACATCCAGATGCAGTCGTTAGTATGCCAACCATAACAATAGTGGAAATTTGTGTAAGTACTTTCATAGCTTTTCTCCTTATGAATTTAACAATGTCAGTGACAGGTAGCTTTAAGCTATAACACTTAATGTTCTTCCACTTCTGAACTCATCATATATGCCATTGAAAAAATACTATGTACGACATCGAACACATCAACAATATTTTTTAAAACCCACCTGGTAAGTGCTGCCTCCCTAGCCATATGTAGTTTTATTGTGATGGGATATGGGATAGTAGATAGTTAACGCATACAAATTGTCCGACAACCTACATAGCTAGCCAATTTAATCTACAGCAATCACAAATCATGTCTCAGATAGAGCCATCACTCATTGCGATAGCCACCAGGCGGGCCCCTTCTCTGCTCCTGCCCTCGCTGCTCAGCTTCATTTGCACTGTTGCCATACCGTCTTTGCTCGTTAGGCTGCGGTCTTTCCCTACTCTGCTCTCGTTGATTCTTCCATTGTTCTGACTGCTGTCTACGATAATTATATTCTGTGCGCTCCTCAGTTGCAGGCGGCATGGCTGATCTATCAATATTCATCTCTTCGTTTCGTGGGCGCTGTGAGCGCGTGGCGGCAGGTGCATCCTGCTGACCTGGGACGGTCTGCTGAGGAGGATATACCTGCATTTGTCGGGCACGTTCATCCGAACTTGGTTGTTGGTTTTGCTGTTGGTTATGTTGTTGTTTTCGCCTTTGCTCTTGAACTTCAGGGCGGCGACCTTGTTGTTGACTTTCCGGAGGTGGCATCAAAATGTCTTCGTCTCTCCTTTGCGGTGACTCATAGCGCTGATTACCCTGCCTGACACCTCTATCTTCAAGAGCACGCTGCCTTTCACGCTGGGCAGGAGCTCTCGGCGCTAGTTGATCCTGATAATGTTGCCGTACCACAGGATCTTGTGGCTGGTAACGATAATTCCTCTGTTGAAGCTCATGTTGCTGCTCAATTTGTTTTGGATAGCGGTCGCCAGCGTATTGCCGCTGATAGACTGGTGGTGGCGCAGCTGGTGGCACTAGACGACGATCCCATCTATCCCAACCTCTTCTATGCTGATCCCAATCATGCCCCCAATGATCACCCCAACGTGGTGGTGCATCGCGTCGCCATCCATAAAAGTAAACCGGTGGCTGACGGTAATAACGTACGGGGATTCTTAAAATAAATACCGGAACATCCTCAGGATAAACCAGCCACCAAGGGCCGTTGTACCAAGAGCTGGTGTACCAGTCATCATCTTGGTAGATCCAATACAGGCCATCATAAAAGAAGTAGTTAGCATCGAGTCTAGGTGCGTAATAAACCGGGTAACCGGCTACTACGACAAGATCAGGAAACACCGATAAATTAATCCTGACGCTAACTTGGGCAGAAACGGAAGTCACAGGACACAACAATATAGCTAGAACAATGAGTACATGGCGAATTTTAGACATCTTGTACCTCCGGTTATAAAACTTAAGGCTATCGTTATGGTAGTAGCTAGGAGCGCATAGCTTGCTTTAAGCTTAGAGTATGTCATTTCCATAAATGTTCTTATCTGAGTAGCGTATATAAAAATTAAACACTGTTGCATCAGAACTTAAGTGACAGCTTAAGACAATACCAACATGACATAGCAGGTGGGTATAGGCGTACATATAAGTTAGATAGCGCACAGATAATCACTAGCCAATATGTTACTTTTACCCGACTAATAGATTCATTGCTCTTTACAACTTACATCGTCTAAATCCACCCTGTAAACTTAGGGTCCTTCCAACCTTCGTATTTCTTTCAAGTGACTGAGAAATGGCTATCAGCAAGAGATACTTATGGACACCCAAAAAATTACCCTCCAACGCTTGGCACCAGTTGCAGTCGCACTTTTAATAACATTACTTGTTGGCTGTAGTTCAATACCCACAATGGTGCCTGACATGGCCTTACGACCATCACGGGCAGTGCAGCTTGAAGGTGCTCATGGCGCTTTATCTCCCAAGCAAAGCAAAGAGATTCTCGCAAAGCTAAAAAAAGATGGTGACGATACCAATATATTCGATAAACATCTGGCACTAGAGTCTGAGATTGTCGGCAGCCCATTGGTCGTTGGCAACAAAGTAGAACTACTAATCGATGGCCCAACCACTTACAACGCCATGTTCGCAGCGATAGAGGCCGCGAAAGATCATATCAATATGGAGACATTTATTATTGAAAACGATGAGGTTGGACAGCGATTTATCGAATTATTAGTCAATAAGCAACGCAGTGGAGTAAAGGTTAACCTTATCTACGACAGTGTGGGATCATTAAATACGCCAGCTGCATTCTTTACACCTTTAATAGAAAGTGGCGGAAAGGTATTGGAATTCAACCCGGTTAATCCGCTTAATGCACGCAAAACCTGGCAAGTCACCCAACGTGACCATCGCAAGCTATTAATTGTAGATGGTAAGACTGCATTTGTAGGTGGCATCAATATCAGCAGTGTATATTCCAGAGGTTCCCATGGTGGTGGCTCGTTTGGCAAATCCAAACCTGATAAAGACAAACAACCATGGCGCGATACTCATTTACGCATGGCTGGGCCGATTGCGGGTGAATTTCAGAAATTATTTTTAGCTACGTGGTTTCAACAACAAGGTGCACCACTAGAGATTAAAAGCTATTTCCCAGAACTTAGCACGCAAGGCAACGATGTCGTACGCGCCATCGGTAGCTCACCAGAGGAGTCATATAGCCTGATATTCTCCACCCTGCTCTCAGCTATCAATAGCGCAGAAACTAATATTTTTCTGACAAATGCTTATTTTGTCCCTGATCCACAAATGCTAGCCGCATTGAAAAATGCGGTAAAACGCGGTGTTGATGTGAGACTCTTACTACCAGAAAAGACCGATTCGTTCTTAGTACTCAATGCATCGCGCTCTTATTACGATGAGTTACTGAGTGCCAATATTAAAATTTTTGAAAGACAGGATGCACTACTGCACGCCAAAACCGTGGTCATAGATGGCGTATGGTCAACCATAGGCTCGACCAATCTAGACTGGCGTAGCTTTGTCAATAATCAAGAAATCAATGCCGTTATCTTGGGGCAGGATTTCGGTGCACAAATGCAGGTGTTGTTCGACAAAGACCTGGAATCATCCAAACAAATTACACTAGAGGCATGGAGAAAACGCGCGCTCAGCGCTCGCATCAAAGAAAGAGCTGCTCGACTATGGGCTCGCTGGCTGTAATCACTTTAACTAGATGTTAATTTTAAAGCATACTTTTAAGGGTAAAAATATGCATTGGATATCTGTTTTAGTGATTTTCAGCCTGTGGCTTGCTCCCGAATATGCTTATGCCGCCCAATCAGAGGCCTCTAACCTAGAACTAGTAGCAAAGTACGCTGAGCTAACCAAAGAGCTCAGTAACAACCAGTTTAAACGCCCTCTCTATATGAGCTCTATGGAATCATCCGATAATTTAAAAGGTGAAATATTTGCCGTGGTCAATTATCCTTTTGCTACGGTGAGCCAAGCACTAAACGACCCAGAACACTGGTGTGATGTACTGATACTGCACATTAATATCAAATACTGCCATGCGGCGATTAGTCAGAACAGCACAATACTGAGTGTCAATATCGGTAAAAAGGATGAGCAGTCATTAGCTGACGCTTATCGAATGGCTTTCAACTATCAGGAAGTCACTACGACACCAAATCATTTTGTTATTGAACTCAATGCTGAAAGTGGACCATTTAGCACGCGTGATTATCGAATCTTGCTGGAAGCCATACCAATTAAAGATGGGCGTACTTTCTTACATTTTAATTATGCCTATGGGTTTGGTTTAAGAGGTAGCCTAGCGATGCAAGGCTATTTGGCAACCACTGGCAGGAATAAAGTGGGATTTACCATTACAGGTCAGACAGCGGATGGAAAGCCTAAATTTATTCAGGGGGTACGTGGCATCGTGGAACGGAATACTATGCGCTATTACTTAGCAATTGATGCTTACCTTGCTGAGTTAAATACACCGGCTCAAGACCTATTGGAACAGCGTTTACAACGTTGGTATAGCTCCACTAGCCAGTATGCCAGTCAGCTACAGGAAGTTGAAAGAGATGATTACCTAGCAATGAAACGTAGGGAGTACCAGCGTCAGCAGGTAGTTCAATGATAACCAAGTGCTGATCAGGTAGGATTTACCGTAAACGATGGCAAGTATACGCACTTACGCTGAAATGGAACGCAATCATACTCAGCTAATGGTATAAGTAGTAGGCATGATTGCTTTAAAAGCTTGCACTTTAATATCTACCATCATAATTTCCGTCACCGCGACCATCTCTTCGGTCATCATTATCTCTGTCTCGCTCATGATTTCTATCGTGGTGATGACCACGGTGATACCCATCATCATGCTGAGCCCTGACAATGCATCCACTCAAGATAATCGAAACTATACTTAAAATTAACAATAATTTTTTCATAGCGACTCCTTTGATAACGCTATTAACACAAGGGAAACGTTGACAAGGCAACGCCACACTTACTTAGTGGCATAGATAAAAACAGCAGAAGCAATAGAAAATATGCTGGGTAAAGTTAGCACCAGTACGGCACATACTAATTGCTGAGAAAAGTTTGAAATATGCACTTATAGCAATTGATAGCGAGAGCCTTAGCAATGAAACACGCGTAACCTAATTAACGCTTAAAAAGATATCAGTTATGCTCACTTGCTTCGTCTTTGATTGCTTTGCCGCCTTTTTCAATATCCTTGCCTGCACCTTCAACTGTATTGCACGCAGTTATTGCGGAAGCAATCCCGATGAGAAATAGTGTGGTGAGCAGTAGTACGAATAATCTTTTAATCATGATGAGTCTCCTATTATTCAAGAATCGGTCCTAAAGTATAGACACCGACGTGCTATCTTGTTCAATAATGCACTCACCACTTTAGTTCATCTGTGCGCCACCACACGATGCGCGGTGTGCTGGCAATGTATCAAACAAGATTAATTTTCACGCGTAGAAACTCTGCAGACCATATTACCCACGTCGCCAGCAACTAAGAGTGCGATACCTCTGTTAAGTGGTGTAGCAAGGATGAATAGATTGCTACCTACTATTTTTACTTTTTTGTTATTAAAAATTATATTTTCCCCATCAGCACTAATATGATAAGCACTAACACAATCAGCCCAAGACCACCGCTTGGCCCATAGCCCCAATTTTTACTGTGGCCCCAACTTGGCAGTGCGCCTACCAGCATTAAAATTAAAATAATCAATAATATTGTTCCTAAGCTCATGACAATCTCCTTAAGTAGTCTAAACGGATACTGGATGACGCCGTTTTACTCAGAAAACTCTAAGCCTATTAAAAATATAGTTCAGTATGCCAACGCACAGACGTTAAGCAAACAAAAAAATAAAATAATCAATCGTGACAATAAGTTAAAACAACTTATATTGATAATTAGGAGAAGTTACATGAATAAATTTATCGTAAGTACATTGGCAACAGTCATGTGTGTAAGCACATTTTCTGTTATTGCTGCAACCACCGTTGAGAACACTGATGATGGCAGCGCAATAGGCTCATCCGAATCGCCACAAATTAAAGAGCAAGATAAAAGGATCGATAAAAAAGAGACGAATAAGAGCCTAAAAAGAAACGGAACAATGAGTCACAACGACAAAGAAATGAAAGCAATGGATACAGATAGCAATGGCATGGTGTCAAAAGACGAATATATTTTATACCATGAAAAAATGTACGACAAAATGAAACAGAAAAATGGCGGTGTAAGTTATAAAAACTCGATGAACAACAAACCTATGGGTACGACTACCGGTGAAAGTCAAAACGGGAGTGTAGACATTACTAAAAAAGATGGCCCGATCAACGGCACAACAACTGGAACAAATCAATAGCTTAATAGCAGTTCAAACTTACCATTTACCGCTATTTTTATACGTATGCTAATGATTGATTAGCTTTCATCTATTAGAGGTACTAACATCATGACAAAAATCAGCCATTGACTGTTGGCTGGTTTTTTTAATGCTGACTGACCATAAACCAAATTTAATTTTAGCTGAGTCTATACATTTATCTTTTGCAGCACCGGCAAGTACATCGCACTTTTCTTTAGCAACGGCATAAATCAGCATCACGTTTTTGCATAGCGGCGTCTTTACGAGCGTCAGACTTTGTTTCCATCGCATCTGCATTTGCATCGTTAGTGATAACAATTGCCTAATCTTTGGCATCCATTGACTTCTCGCTGGCCTCAGCGTTTGCTTTTCTGCTCTGCTTTTCTAGTTTAGCATCTGATATTACGCTGGTATTAATTGCCTTGGCCTCTTTTATACAAACATATTTATTGTTACCAGCTTTGTCATCACACTTTTGTTTAGCCACTGCGTAGTCTGCATCGGCTTTGGCAACACGCGCTTTGTATCTATTATCGGCAGAAGGTTGATAAGCTGACTCAAGATAGGCTGCTGCTACACTCCTTTTACCCTTAGCTTCGGCCAAACATATGTCTTTTGCATTACCGGAGAAAGCGTCACAAGCTAGTTTTGATGCTTGGTACTCAGCAGAAATTTTCTTGCTTATGGTTACATATTGATTTTTTGACATTGATTCCGCACTTGCATTCATGTTGAATGCAAGTGCGATAGTGATTGCGCATATACTTAATTTAAATTTTTTCACGTTGGTTTCCTGCTGTTAACTTCTTGCTTAATTAATTATTCCCATCTTCAAAACTAGAGCCAGTTATGTGCCCATCAATAGGCACATTTTGTTATGCTCCTTGCTTTACATTGGGCTTATTGAATGAGCTCAAACTCTGATCAGCATTAGTTTTCAGATTAAATCCATCAGGTTTTATAATACGGATGACCTGTGGTTTCAAATCACTTTTATGCATATTGATGTTGTAATCTTTACCTGACTCAGGCTGTTTTTTGGGTTTGCGTTTAAGTTCGCTCCAATTAGCGTCAGTGCGGTTCCAGTTCATGTCAACTCCTTGCCATATATTCCGTTGTTACGGTTAATATCCATTTAGATTAATACGTTTTAATGGATAGCTTTTAAATAGAAACGATGTAACTATTGTTGTGAGTTTTGGCCTTGCATCAACTAATGGCCGTGAGCGCCTTTATCAGAACAACTGGACTCAGTTTGCTTGGACTGCCAATCATCAATTTCTTTTTCAACATCATCTTTCGCCTGGCCGTAAGCTTCTTGTATTTTTCCAGCCAATTGGTCACGCTTGCCTGCAATGACATCCAATTGATCATCGGTTAACTTGCCCCATTGCTGCTTCACGTTACCTTTTAATTGCTTCCAATTACCTTCGATTTGGTCCCAGTTCATTTTGTATCCTTTGTTAAATTAATTTAACGATGTAACTCATTCACTTGTATTTTCATCGTAAATTAAAGACTACATTTATGTTAAATTTGCTTCTGTTTGTTACCCCACATAGATGTAACTTGATTTGGATAAATTTGAATACGCAATAGTCAATCTGGAAACTGATGGGAGTGTCTGATGAGTTGATTAATATCAACAGCTATAAATGTTGGTTTACTACGTGCTAAAAAAATATCAATTAAATATCAATTAGTTAATTGGATTTATTAAAGTATAAAATACCAGCATTTACCTCAATAAAAATTTAGATCGTTAATACCTCATGCCCTCTAAAAGTAATGCCATGTCATCCGCATACACTTCTTCCATTACCAATATTTCTTTAATCATGCTCACTAATGAGTCACCATGTGCTTACTCGGCATGGCTACGGCTGCTTAGTTGGGAAGCTTGACGATCGTTTCACGATGAACGCCATATCCTAGTGGCTGCACCCTCCTCTACGTTTTGGCGCGCACGCACACGCAAGGTTGAAATGTCAGTTAAAACTGATGTATCACCAGCTGTCGTGTGGTTGGTATTCATTTTGTTTTTCGCTAGGTTTTGTTTTTCCCTAAGTCTTGTGTTTATAACTTTTAGCTTTGCCCAGATGAACTTTGTCTTTTTTAATGCTTTTCCTGTCAAATAGCTGGCCTCCAGCGTCATATTCACTTATACCGTGCATTTCTTCTTTCCTGCCTGCTAAGTGGTCACGAGCGTCTGCCAAATAGTCTGCGTGATCATCTGTTTTATTTCGATGGTCTTTAGCATTACCTTTGAAGTGTTTTGAATCACCATCCATCCTGTTCCAGTTCATTTAAGTTCCTTTTACTCAATATTGATGTTGATCAAGCCATTACTAGAATCAAGCTCAATTGATTGACTAGCCTAAATTAACTTATATTGGGAATCAGTGCGATAGGACACATAAAAAGCTTCTAGTAAATGCAACATTTACATATTTTTAAAGCGCTAAAAATAAAAAGTTTCCTTACATTGATTAAGTAACTTATAAATATTTTCATATGAGCGAAACCGTACATACTTAACTTTTATCGCCTGCTATAAATCAAAGCTCGTCAATTTATATTAATTGAGTGTATGGAGAATGGAGAATGATGATGAAAAAATTACTACGCAATCTGCTTGGATCAGTAGCATTAGTGGCCAGTATTTCTGCAAACGCCACTGTAGACACATACGGTGATTTGTTGGCTGGCAGTTATCAACCAAGTGAACCCTTCGCTACTATGACCTATACCAACGTTGGCAACGTTTACAGCTTCACCCTCAGCGCATTTGACCTAAATGCTATTTTTACTAATGGAAGCTTTATAGGTGCAGTTGCTGTAGATGCTGATAACCAACCTATCATTTCAAATGTAGTCGGTGATACTGTTGTTTCTGTTGCCAACGGTGGCGGTCCAACTGGTATATTCGACTTTAGGTTTGACATGACAGGACCACAGCAAAATAGATTAACGGCTAACGAAACGGTGAGCTGGGATGCTACGTTCTCGCAACCCACTTTATTGACTTCGGACTCATTTGCTTTACATGTTCAAGGTTTAACTGAGGAGCAAGGTGGTAGTGCATGGTACACACCCACACCAGTACCTGAGCCAGAAACATATGCCATGATGCTTGTTGGGTTAGGCATGCTAGGGTTTACAGCAAAACGCAAAAGCAAAGGATAACTATTGACTCAATCAAATGAATTCAATCAAAGCCTTAAATTAGGCTTTGATTGAATTGTTTAATGTTGCAACTTTGAGATTGATAATTTTTTGATTGATCATACGGATAAAATTCAGCACAGGCTGATGTGAGATTAGAAGTCAGGCGGTGTCACTACACTGACTAAACATTCTTCACACAGCGCCTGCGCTTTTTCTTGTGTGTCAGCCTCTGTATAACAGCGTAATTCTGGCGCATTACCAGAAGGTCTTAAGTGCACAATCTCACCACTACCAAAGCTAACGCGAAAACCATCCGTGATATCGGTTAACACAATTCTGCCTGCATGTGGCGCCATGATTAGCCTAGCTCGCTCAGCATCATCTTGCAGTAATTTAAGCAACTTCTTGCTTTGCTCTATCGGGAAGTTTTGCAGGCGGTCACTAAAAGTGTATCGGCTAGGCAAGCTTGCTACCAGCGTTGATAATTTGCACCCTTGTTCTCGTGCCATCGCAAGCAAGGCTAATATAGGAAGTACCGCATCACGCGTTGCAAGTGCCTCCAACTTTTTACCACATCGCATGATGTCGCTACCGACTAGGAACCCACCATTCGCCTCAAAACCAACGACCAGGCCAGCAGATTGCTGACTGGCTTGTTTCATCGCTGCGATGACATAAGGAGAACCGATTTTAGTCCGTATCACTCGACTAAACCATGCAGATTTCTCAGTCAGAGAATTACTGCTGACAGGCGTCACCACGACATCCGAAGCAAGATATTTAGCACAGAGAATACCGACTAGATCACCACGCAACCACTGCCCTAGCTCATCACCGATGAGGGGTCGATCAGCATCGCCATCAGTAGAAAATATAGCATCAAAATTGTGCTCCTTTGCCCAAGTGGATGCCTGGATGACATCTTCAGGCCGAACCGCTTCGGTATCGATAGGCACGAACTCATTAGTGCGTCCCAATGCAATCACTTCAACGCCGAGTGCTTCCAAGATTGTACGCAACAAATCTCTAGCGACGCCTGAATGCTCATAGACTGCAACGCGAAGCCCTTTTAAATTAGCCTCGCCAAAAAAGTCGAGATAGCGCTGAATATAATGCGCTTCAACCGCTTTATCAGCTAGCGGTAATGGAGTACGCATCACCGCTTCAGGCAGATTAACCACGGCTTGCTGAATGGCAAGCTCGTCTGCTTTCAAGACTTCACCTTTTAGGCCGTAGAACTTGATGCCATTACGGTCAAATGGAATGTGGCTACCGGTGACAACAATGGCAGCGGCATTTTGGTGTTGGGCATAGCAGGCAAGCGCCGGTGTTGGCAACGCACCGGCATATACGACTTGACCGCCGCAATTTGTAATAGCTGCCGCACAGACGCTTGCAATGTATGGGCTGCTTGGCCGTAAATCGTGACCTAATATTACCTTAGCAGCTTTACCTGCCTTATCAATTAACTCTGTTTTATTAACAGAAATAGACTTAGCAACCACTTCTTGCAAAAAAGCAGCGGTGTATGCATAACAGACGGTATCTGTCATGCTTTCCACTAGGCCACGTACGCCACTGGTGCCAAAGCGCACACCACTACTTGCCATCAGTGTATCTACATCGATCTTTTTAGTGATCATTTTCAACTTTTTGCAGATAAATTAATTAAACTAGCATTTAGCCATTATCTTTAAATCAACTTTATTAAGCATGCGATCATAAGTCTCTTTATCGGTTCTATAGCATGCGCAGGCCTCGTGCTCTAGGCCTTCTACATTGTGAATCACTACGTACCCCCTGCTGTAACCAATCAGATTCTTATGCTGTAGTGCGAGTGCTGCTTTTGTTACGCCTACTCGCCTTACCCCAAGCATATGCGCAAGTAAATCCTGTGTAATATAAAAAGATTCTGACTGTGCACGGTCTCTAATCATGAGTAATAAACGGGCAAGTCGCTCTTCTACAAAGTGAAAGCGATTACAAATAGCAGCCTGTACCAGTTGACTAAATGATACACAAAGATAACGATTTAAATGCTCTTTTAATGTAGGGCTGCGCTCAAGGCTATTTAAAAAAGATGTTGAGTCGATACGGATGGCGGAGCCTGTCTTTTGCACCAATGCAGTAAACGGCGCACGATTAACACCCAGCATGAGCGTAATGCCTAACATGCCTTCGTTCCCAATCATGACCACCTCCATCCCCCTACTTTCCTCGATTGGCGCCACTAAAGAAATGATACTATCAATAGGAAAGTACACGTAATTAATTAGGTCATCACGCTTAGTAAGCACATCAGCATAGACGAGTTGAGTTAACTCACATCTCTTTATTAGGGTTTCAAACTCGTTATCGGGAAGATCAGCTAATAGATGATTTACAAATGAAATAGCTTTAGTAGGCAAAGTATCCTCCCATGGTGTTTGATGAAACTTTGTTAATAGCAAATATTAAAAATGGAATGAAATCACCATTTATAAAAACCGCTAGTCAATAGTGCCTAGTCTGTAAATCAACAAAATAACTGAAAGAATAATGTTTAGTCCGTACGTTAAGCCACTTAGGATTATGAATAGTAATCAATCGTACTAACTTGAGCATATGTAGAACCAATATGCACATCTCTATATTGCACTACACCATTATCTAAAACCTAAGAAACTATTTAACTAGATCATAAAATCACTATTAAATCTGCAACTTTCTATCTTTTAATATTTGAAAAAAATTTCTTTCATTATAAATATCACCTCCTTTATTTTATTGGTCTAACTTGCTCATATGTGCGGTAGGCAACATATAAGCCATTGAATATATTAGTTATTTTAGTAAAAATAATTTGTTGATTTTAAAAAATAGTATATAGTGCAGCTGTTGTTGAAGTTGTTAAAAGCAAACTTATCGAAAGGTAAGCACGCAAAATTACCGGTCTACAGGCTTATGCCATGACAGCGGGATTGCCGGCTTCAGATTGAATTTGTGTACGTCATCAATAAGCTAAAAAAATAGGATGAATATCTAAAGCTAAGCAGGCCAATATCGGCTGTTTAGTGGTCAAAATAATCTGTTCATACTGGTACCATTGTTGGCTAAGCCCTTAACTTAAGGAGCTACGACCTTGTATTGTCTACTCGTTTCAATTTTAAAAAAATTTAAAGTTACTCTATCTATCGTCAAGCCAAAGCCGCCCATATTGCTTGGCTTCCTACTATTTATCTCATGGAGTACCGCTAGCTGGGCTGCAACTTATTATGTAGATACAAAAGGAAGTGATACCAATCTTGGCACAAGTCTAAGCTTTCCCTTTAAAACGATACAAAAGTCGATGAATACAGCGGTTGCTGGCGATACCGTATATGTACGTGGTGGCGTTTATCGCGAACGGGTTGACGTTTTTAAAGGCGGTGGCACTAGTGCAGATAAGATGTTGCATGTATTAGCTTATGAGAATGAAACCCCGATGATTAGAGGTTCTGATCAGGTAACTGGTTGGAGCTTGCATAGTGGCAACATCTGGAAAAAAACCAACTGGGCATACAATAGCCAGCAAGTCTTCGTCGGCGGTGGCGACAGCCCATCACTCCAGCAGATTGGTATGCCAAAGCTTTATACTACCTTTGAGTATCCAAAGCCTGTAGGGAGTGGTGTCAGTTCCATGGTTCCTGGTAGCTTCTATTACGACGCATCAAGTTTAACTTTATATGTCTGGCTAGCCGATGGTGCTGATCCAAACTTTAGAATGGTCGAAGCCAGCACACGCCAACGTCTGTTTTTTATGGGTGTGCCATACATACACCTCAAAGGCTTCGTGTTTCGTCACAGCAACTCATCTGCCTATGCAAAAATGGCACCAGCGGTAGAGTTGAGTTCTAATTCTATTATTGAAATGTCAGACATTCAATACACTGACTTTGCTGGTCTAAGTATGGGTTACTTACAAACTGGCGCACAAGCACTTAACTGCAATGTCAGTAACAATGGTAACTCCGGGATTAATGCTGCAGGCAGCTACAATTTTAGAGTCTTCAACGTCAAAATGAATAATAACAACACACGAAAATTTAATGCGCTTTGGCATGCTGGTGGCTTAAAAGCGACAACTAAAGCCTATGGCACAGTCGAGTATAGTGAAATTGGTTTCAATAACGGCTCTGGCATCTGGTTTGATTATGCCAATAGCGGTAGCGCCATCACCATCCGTAATAACTACATACACGACAATGGGCCGCTAGACGCAGCAATTTTCTTTGAGGTAAGCAAAAACGGACGTATTTACAATAACATTATTGCGAATAACCAACGTCGAGGCATTTATATCTCTGCTTCAGATAATACGCAGGTTTATAACAACACCATTTTTGGCACCGGCGGCTATGCTGGCATTGAGGTTGGTGGCATGCCACGCACTGGCGCCACACTGATAGACAATATAATTCAAAACAACATCATCAGTCACGGCACAAGCAAGTATGATTTATTGATAGCAGTAGCTAATGGAACAACGATTAGCGGTAACTCAAGTGACTACAATAACTACTTCCGCCCTGGTAGTGCTATTCAGTTAAGTTTAGGCATACTTTACTCCAACCTTAGCAGCTTCTCCACAGCGACCAAGATGGATACTCACAGCATGAGTATCGATTCGCGTTTTGCTTCACTAGCACAACCTACGACTGCTAAAAGTTACGCGGTTGATGCCGCTAGCGCAACTATCGATAGCGGCATCGCAAATGCAAGTGTAGGTTTTGACTATTTAAATGTAAAACGCCCAGATGGAAACGCTTTCGACTTAGGGGCTTTTGAAACCATAGGTGGAGCCACGAATACCGATACTAATGACACCATTGCACCAATTATCAGCGTCTATTCCCCAGCACCCAATTCGGTCGTTACCTTAGGGTCTTCGGTTACGATTAAAGCAAAAGCCACCGATAATGTAAGAGTTAAACTAATGAGCATGTATGTAGATGGTGGCTCTAACACTAAATCTAGTAGCGATGAAGTTTCCTATACATGGAGTTCAGCTGGAGCTAGAGTTGGTACACATACCATTTCAATTTCTGCAATTGATGATAAAAACAATATAGGAAAGAAAACCTTAACTTTTGTCGTCAAGTAGATACACTAGCCAATGTTTTATAATATTGGCTAGTATCTTCAAGACAATAGTTTAGTTAGTTTGTGTTGTACTCTCTGGTGGGGCCACAATAACCGTTGTGCTGTCACCAGATTCTCCAGCCTTCCCTTGTGCGCCAGTCTCACCTTGGTCGCCCTCATTACCTTTAACACCAGTATCGCCGGTATCACCCTGATAGCCTTGAGCGCCCCGCTCACCTGTCGCTCCAGCTGGTCCAGGAATAGCTTCTGGTGCTGGCACATTAACTACCGTAGGCTTATCACAAGCCGTCAGACCAAGCACCGTTAACATTAAAGCGATTAATAGATAGTGATTCATATCAGATCCTTTAGCAATTCTAAACAATACAGGTAGCTATATTAAGTAAAGGCAAGATAAAGCACCGTGCGTTAACGTACACAATCCAAAAAGTAAGACTCCGCACTTAAACACTGAGAACATGCGTATCACGTTATTAATCAGACTATTTTTAATCAATAATGGATGTCAATACTAGAAAGCACTCAATCTAACTCATACAAATATCAACGAAGCAATAATTAAGTGCTTTCTGTGATTGCATAACCATCAACTATCTACCTTTATGTTCGTTGATGCACAGACCTATATGTTCTCTAACGGATAATTAGCAACATGCTAAATCATATCCTCGTGCTAACAAATAATCCTATTGAGGCTAAAATGCTTCAAGATGTGCTTGGGCAATCAAAAAGCTTATTTAAGATTGAATGGTTGACACTACTATCTAGTGGAATTGAACGTCTCAATCAAAGCGGCATTGATGCGATTATCGTAAATCTATCGCTGCCTGATAGTAACGGCATCGATACTTTCGACCAATTATTCGCTACCGCTTCGCATACACCAATACTCACGCTAAGTTTGTCTGAACAATCAAAATTAGCAAAGAAATCTGTAGCACATGGCGCGCAAGGTAACCTGTCAAAAGCATATTTAGATAGCAAGGCCATACCGCAAGCTTTGCTTAATATTATTCAACGAAAGAGCGCTGAAGAGGCGCTAAATCAAGAAAAAAATCGGGCAGAAATTGCCCTTAACTCAATTAACGATGCAGTGATATGCACCGACTTATCAGCCCATATAGACTACCTTAATTCTAGTGCAATAAAAATGACAGGGTGGTCAAAAAAAGATGCATACGGACTTGATATCAAAAAAGTGTTTAATATCATTGATGGCTCAACACACGAGCCACCTTCAGAAAATCCAGTTTATTTGGTGTTAGATAAAAATGAACCTATGGGGTTAAATGCTGACACTTTACTTATTCGGCGTGATGGCATGGAGTTAGCGATAGAAGACTCGGTATCGCCTATTCGCAATCAAAAAGGTGAAATGACAGGGGTTGTTATTGTGTTCCATGACATTAGTGCCGCACAAGAGATGACGAAGAAAATGGAACACTTAGCTCAACATGACTTTCTCACTAACCTACCAAATCGCCTATTGTTCAATGACCGTATAGCCCATGCCATTACTTTAGCGCAGAGAACTAATACGCAACTGGCGGTGCTTTTTCTAGACCTCGACAACTTCAAGCATATCAACGACTCCTTAGGCCATGAAACTGGAGATAAGCTATTACAATCGGTCACAGAAAGATTATGCAGCTGCGTACGTAGCTCCGATACCGTTAGTCGTCAAGGTGGAGATGAGTTCGTTATCCTACTGTGTAGTGGTGAATATGGTGTAGATGCTACGTTGACAGCGAATAAGATACTTAAGGCGCTCAGCCTGCCACATCAAATTGCCAAAAATAGTCTATATATTACGACCAGCATTGGTATCAGTCTCTACCCCAATGATGGCCAAGATGCACAATCACTGATTAAAAATGCCGATACCGCCATGTACGGCGCCAAAGAGAGCGGGCGCAATAACTACAAATTTTTTAGCAATGAGATGAATATACGCGCAGTAGAACGACAACTCGTTGAGCACCAACTACGACAGGGACTAGAAAAACAAGAGTTCGAGCTACACTATCAGCCAATGGTGAACCTAAATACAGGCGTTATTACTGGGGCAGAAGCTCTGTTACGTTGGCAACATAGTGAATGGGGCTTCACTACCACCCAGAAATTCATCACAATTGCTGAAGAATGTGGGTTAATTGTACCAATTGGTCATTGGGTAATGCGCGAAGCTTGTATGCAAGCAAAAAAATGGATCAATGCTGATTTACAACCTATAAGGGTAGCTGTAAACATTTCAGCGATTGAGTTTCACCAAAACAACTTTGTTGAAGATATTAGTAATATATTGAATGAAACAGGTTTGGATGCAAACTATCTACAACTTGAAATCACCGAAAGCGCATTGATGCGTGAAGCAGCTTCCAGTGCAGCAATGCTTCAGCGGCTTAGAAATATGGGCGTACAAATTGCCTTAGATGATTTTGGCACGGGCTACTCTAGCCTGAGTTATCTTAAGCAATTTTCAATTGATGTACTCAAAATTGACCAATCATTTGTCAATGACATTCACTCGGTAGCTGATGAGGCAATCATCGTCAGTGCTATTATCGGTATGGGCAACAACCTCAAACTTTGTGTGGTTGCAGAAGGTATAGAGAATAAGACACAGTTGGAATTTCTAAAAATTAAGCACTGCGAAGAAGGTCAAGGTAACTATTTCAGCCCGCCACTTAAAGCTGATGAGTTCGCAAAATTACTCACTGAACACAAGCCTGAACTTGCTGAGGCTTGAACTGCTCAATACAAAATTCCACATATTGCCTATAACGAACAGGCCTAATCTCCATGCATAATGTGTACGCTCTGTCACATCATGTATTTGCTTTTGTCATTAAATCAACCCAGCCTTAAGAAATTATCTAATGATCATCTTAAAATCGTGAAAAAAAAGGTCTATACTCGCTAAATACGAGTGTTTTTACACTTAATCAACGGGTTGTTAATATTGATTGGGCAGCGCTTTATGTCGAATTTATATACCCCACAGCACAATCATCTGCTTGGCGCTTTAGGTGCTGAAGAGTTTAATCGACTATCAGTCAACTTAGAGCCTGTCGACATGCCACTAGGCCAAGTGTTACATGAGCCTGGTGAACAGTTAAAATATGTTTACTTCCCTATCACTTCTATCGTATCAATGCTCTATTTACTAGAAAATGGCGCATCGGCTGAAATTGCGATTGTCGGCAATGAAGGTATCCTCGGCATTTCACTATTCATGGGTGGTGAAACGACGACAAGCCGAGCCGTCGTGCAGAGTGCAGGTATTGGTTACCGACTCAAGGCTAAATTCCTGAAAGAAGAGTTTAAGTTGAATGGGCTGCTGATGAATCTGCTATTGCGTTACACCCAAGCATTAATTACACAGATGGCACAAACTGCTGTTTGCAATCGGCACCACTCCTTAGAACAGCAATTATGCCGATGGCTACTACTGAGCTTAGATAGACTAGAGTCCAATGAGCTAATCATGACGCAAGAGCTGATTGCTAATATGCTAGGAGTACGTCGTGAAGGTGTGACAGAGGCGGCAGGCAAGTTGCAGCGATTAGAGATTATTCAATACCATCGTGGACATATCACAGTACTAGACCGCGCAAGCCTAGAAAAGCAATGTTGCGAATGCTACCAAGTTGTCAAAAATGAATTTAACCGCTTACTTAATCACTAATCACTTAACTACTGAACCATAAAACCAATAAACCCTAAAACCAAACCCAGCTAGACTAAATTACGAATTAAGCTTAATTAGAACAATAGCTGGGCATTGATGCTCGCCGTATTAGCGTCGTACTCTAGATCGCCGCCAACCGCATTAGGGTTGTTGAAAGATGAGCTACGCATTTCATGGCGTAAAGCACCTGTCACGGTTAAGGTACGCGTAGGTTTCCAATCTGCAGAAAGCATTAACGACTGCACATTATCTTTTCTATGCTCTGCAATCGAGACAACAGCACCACGGTAATCGCGATGGCTGAAATCATAACGCATACTTAAACTAGTTTTAGCGGTCACGTGCCAAATTGGAGTGATAGCAAAAGTATCTGCCACGTAATAGCTATTAATCGCCTGCTGAAAACTATAAATGTTACGAGATATTGAAGTGACAACACCAAGCTTACCCGTTGGCTGCCAGTTATAAGCTAGCCTGCCGGTGAGGCCAGAATAATCGCGAGACGAGAAATTATCGTGCTCACGGTCAACATAGCCAAGTTTGGCATTGATTAAGGATTTACCTGTTAAGCGCCATTGAACTAGCGCCTCAGTTTCCTGCTGCTTGAAACCGCTATCTAACTGGCTAGCTGCATTCGCACTACGTCCTTGATAATCACCATTATAGGTACGCTGCATCAGCGTAATTGAGTTTTCTGAAGGCGCAACATACTTAACCCCGATATTTGCACCAGCCTGTATAAAGTCACCCACGGCATTAAAAGAAATGCTGTTACGTGAGCGTAACTCTGACACCCCACCTAATAGGTGCCAACCACCACCCACTGATGCATCTACATCAAAGATGCGGTTCTCATTGGTTTGTATGCTGCGTGTTCTGTTTAATTGATTATTGAAATCACGAAACTCTGAAAAACTATTCAGCACTTGCTGCTGATCAGCTGACAAAGTGCCTTTGATATTAGGGGTAAGTTGCCATAACCAAGCGGCTCTGTAGTTAAAGGCCGTGTAATCAAGGTAATTGTAGGTATCATAATTATTGTCGACTAGGTTGAGGTCAACCTGAAAACGTTGCAAAGCATAAGGCTTGTCGATTTTAATACCAGCATTAGTCGTAATGATCCGGTCAGACTTTTGGGACTTACCTAAACTTTGAAATGTGTTAGCTGAATCGGGCAAACGGAACAGGTTATCTTCGAATGTAACCCCCGCCCCTACTGAAAAATTCAGAGTGTCTTGTTCATCAGCCCATGTTGGCGTTGATAGGAAAACTGTGGCAAGTGCTTGGATAATAATGCTTTGAGACTTAAGGCGTATTTTTATCATTGTTGTACCGCTCTTAAAAATGAAACACTCATTACTGCCCCCAATATAAATTGCCGATAATGTATCAAGCCCAAGATGTTAATCCCTAAAAATGCAAGGGCATCATCTAAGCTGAGATAATCTTAACATCAGACTATGCCATAAATCTCTAAAATATGTTCATATCTGTGTAGAGTTTGCCTACTTGTTGCAAATAAATCATAGATTTCCTGCCTATGTGTCCATCCGCACAGATAAAACTAAATCGCTAAAGCTACTATAGCTTTCAATGAAAATAGATTTAGGAAGCAAAGAGTTTTGAAGCGCTAGCATCCGTGCTAATCTGACTCACAAACTCTTGTGATGCATCGTCATTTTAAATCTAAATTCATTTCTAATGATATTTAATTTAATTGGAGTCCACATGAAAACTAACATGAAAAAAGCGTTACTCGCAATTGCCCTCGCCAGTGCAGTCAGTTCTGCGCAAGCAGCCACTATAAATCTGAACGGTGGCAGTTTTCCTTATGATCTTGGTGTAAATCCTAATGACGATAACATTTACAGTGTTACGCATAATGTAGAAAGCTTTTTAGATGTATTTACCTTTAGCCTGAACTCAGCCAGCGACACTATTTCCAGTGCCGTTTCTTTGCTGCTCCCAGGGTTAGGTGGTGGTTCTAGCTACGAAATCAACAACGGTACACTATCGTTATTCAGTGATCCGGACGGTGATGGCGCGGCTGGTGTGAATGTACAACTTGCTACGATTGGTTATGGTGATAGTACAGGTGTATTAGCATATAACAATGCTGCAGTTGGTTCTTATTACTGGGCAGTTGCTGGTGATGCTGTAGGTAGCAATGGCGGTGTGTATTTATACTCAGCTAATACTGCTGTTGTGCCAGAACCAGAAACCTATGCCATGCTGTTGGCAGGCCTTGGTTTAATTGGATTTATCGGTAGACGTCGTATTGCTAAAAGCGCCGCTAAACTGCTTCCTCAGGGCGGCCCTAGTCTTAACTTCGCATAGCCATCAATGCAAGCCAACCCATAAAACGCGGAACGTATGTGCCGCGTTTTATCTTTTTTAAATCAAGACTCTTATCCTTTACAATCAAGTCTATAGTGACTTTAATCAAGCCATGGGGTCGTAAATTATTGATATATGTTCGTGAGCGTACAGAACTAGTCATCAATTCCGTTTAACTTGGTATCTCATCAATCACCTATCTATAGGGTTCCGCTGTATGAGCCATCAAACTGTTCCTATCCGCTTTCGCCGCGCCTCTACTTTTTCGCTAGGATGGAATAATCTATTGTTGCGGGCTGCTGCGTTAATGGATCCTATCGCGCTGGTGCTCTCTTTATGGGGAGTCGGTTATTACACACAGGGCAGATTAACGCCAGAATACCTAATCTTGTCATTATTAGTGTTCTCCATGACACTACCTGGCGTAGTGCGCATCCAAATGCCGATATGGAAACTGGTGAGTAGCATCCTCATAAGTTGGATCATTATTTTATCCCTGTTAATCGCATTTGGTTATGCCAGCGGTTATATCAATATGTTTGACCGAGAAGCGGTAATCATCTGGTTGTGGTTAGCGCCTGTCAGCCAATTTGCAGTGCATATGATGTTAAGAAGCGTAGCCCCCTCAATCGCAAACAATCAGGGCGAGCCCAAACGTGCTGTGATTGTAGGCGTCAACGAACAAGGGTTGAGTCTGGCTTATGAAATTGAGCATACCCCTTACAGCCCTACTCAACTGAGCGGATTTTTTGATGACAGGGTACTAGAGCGTGTCGGCAGCCTAACCGACTATGAGCTGTTAGGTAGTATTGAGCAATTACCTTCCTATGTGCGTCTATACAACATTGATGCTATCTATGTATCACTTCCAATGGCGACACAGCCACGTATCATGAAACTTTTAGATGCCTTGAATGACACCACTGCTTCTATCTACTTTGTCCCAGACATGTTTATCAACAACCTCATGCAAGGACGCATTGATGCTGTAGGCAAAGTACCGGTAGTCGCAGTCTGCGAATCGCCTTTTACCGGTGTCAACGGCATGATCAAGCGTGGTAGTGACATCATACTTTCTATTCTGATACTGCTATTGGTTTCACCTATCATGTTGATTATTTCCCTGAGTATTATGCTCACCTCCCCTGGTGCCATCATTTTTCAGCAACGTCGTTATGGTTTGAATGGTGAGCAGATATTGGTCAGCAAGTTCCGCTCGATGACCGTATGCGAAGATGGCGACACGATACAACAAGCGCATAAAAATGATAGTCGCATTACCCCAGTTGGCGCCTTTCTGCGCAAGACGTCACTAGATGAACTGCCGCAATTCTTTAATGTATTACAAGGACGTATGAGCATTGTTGGGCCGCGTCCGCATGCGGTGGCTCATAACGAGCTTTACCGCACCATGATTAAAGGCTACATGGTACGACACAAGGTTAAACCAGGCATCACAGGCTGGGCGCAAGTCAACGGCTGGCGAGGAGAAACAGACACTTTAGATAAGATGAGAATGCGTATTGATTATGACTTGGCCTACTTGCAAAACTGGTCACTGGCGCTTGATCTATACATCATATTTAAAACGATTATCGTCGTGATTAAAGATAAACATGCTTACTAAGCTTAAGATAGATTACGTTGCATTAAGCATGTTGGCGCTTTTATTTGACTCGCCTTCAACATTCGCAGAGGCTATTGCCAACAATAACTCACCGTATCGGCTTAATGTAGCCCCAATAAAAACACTGGAAACCATGAATCCAGCTGCAAGCGCTTCAACAAGCTACTCTCCGCAAATGTATCAGCTTGAAGATAAGTACCGTTCACAGAGTAAACAGGTCTTAACGACTAAAGCTGAACCCATAACTAAAACATCATCTGAACTAGCAGTAGAAAAAACAACTAGACCGTTAGTGACAGAGGCACTTGGTGTGAAGGCTTTAAACAAGAATGCCGAAGTAAAGCTTGCAAAAAAACCGTTTTCAAATGAAATTGCCATCGCGGCAAATGCCACCTCTTTAGACCCAGAGCTGATACACGCGTTGATTTATGTAGAGTCACGCTATCAACATAGTGCAATATCACCAAAAGGCGCAGTGGGCCTGATGCAGGTATTACCGGATACCGCTGCTCGCTATGGCATCCGCCACGCTATTTATTTACCCAAAGGCAACATCAAGGCAGGCACGCTATATCTGCGCGATCTTATGGTGATGTTCGATAATCGCTTAGATCTTGTACTGGCTGCCTACAATGCTGGAGAAGGTGCAGTTAAAAAACATGCCAGACATATACCTCCATACCCTGAAACCAGGCACTATGTAAAAGCAGTCATGGCGAAGTATGCCTCGAATACTGGCGATACCACAGCCAACAAGACACAGCAGCCAGATAAGCATAATATTCAAGAAACAGAACCGCCGCCGATACCAACCCGCACCAGATACCTTAACGGCACTGAACTTATCATCTCAGATGAGGCCTTTGTTCTGAATAGATAAATGAAATATTGATTAACGGCCCTTTTGTTTTATTTATATTTTGTTTTAATTAACCTTTATGTCATCAATACCCATAAGCACTACTCACGGTGTTTAGGTATTACGGTGCTCTAGATTGGCAAGATAAGATTGACAAGATGTATGAAAGGTGCGGTAATGATTCGTTACCTCCGCATCGGTTCGTCGATGAAAGATGCCTCCATGAATGATCCAATATCTCGCTCAGGCCTAACTGCAAAGTCATTGGGAAAAATGACCGCGATAGAAAAGGTAGTTTTAAAAAAACTCCCCATCGTTGGCATTGGCGCATCCGCAGGGGGGTTGGAAGCACTTGAGCATTTTTTTCGCCTCATTCCCGCTAACAGTGACCATGCATTCGTATTAGTGCCCCACCTAGCGCCAGACCATGCCAGCTTGTTAACTGAAATTTTGCAGCGCACAACTGCAATGCCTGTAATAGAGGCCAAAGATCAGGTGCAGGTACAAGCTAACTGTGTGTACATCATTCCGCCTAACCGCGACATGAAGATTTTTCATGGGAAATTACAAGTGAGTACGCCAGTGGAATCACACGCGCAACGCTTACCAGTAGACATGTTTCTACGTTCATTGGCTGAAGATCAAACAGAAAATGCAATTGGCATCATTCTCTCTGGTACAGGCTATGATGGTACACAGGGCTTTCGTGCCATCAATGACGCAGGCGGCACAACGATTGCACAAGAGCCTACTACGGCAAAATTTGATGGCATGCCCACTAGTGCGATCAATGCAGGTCACGCTGACCACGTTTTTACCGTTGAAAAAATGGTCGAGTTCATATTATCTGACAAGCCGTTACACGCAATAAAAACCACAAAACCCAAAACACCATCAACGCTGAACGCTATCGCGCAAATTCTGGAGCAATTACGCGCAGCAACTGGGTTGGATTTCTCATTGTATAAAAAAAGCACCATTGGCCGACGTATAGAACGGCGGATGGTAAAGCATAACATTGAGGATATTAATCTCTACTCACGCTATATCAAGGAAAACCCAGATGAGATTACAGTATTGTTCAAAGAACTACTGATTAATGTGACGAACTTTTTCCGTGACCAAGAAGCATTTAACGTCATGGAAAAGGTGATACTGCCTAATCTATGTAAAAACAAAGCGAATGATTACGTCTTTAGAGTTTGGGTACCAGCTTGCGCCAGTGGAGAAGAAGCCTACTCCATTGCAATACTGTTATGTGAGCTGATGGATAGAACTAAACAACAGTTTCAAGTGCAAATATACAGTACAGATCTAGATGATGACGCGATTGCAACTGCCAGAGCCGCAATATACCCAGCCAATATTTCGCTAGATGTAAGCCCAGAACGCCTACGTAACTTTTTCGTGAAACACGATGCTGGCTATCGCATCAAAAAAGAAGTGCGTGAAATGGTGGTATTTGCCATTCAGAACACAATCAAGGACCCTCCTTTTACTAAGCTTGATCTGATTAGCTGCCGCAACCTAATGATTTATATGGAATCAACACTGCAAAGCCGCCTGATTTCTATGTTCCATTATGCACTTAAACCAGAGGGGGTACTTTTTCTTTCACCCGCTGAGAGCATCGGCAACCATACCGAGCTATTCAGCCCCATAGATAGGAAATGGAAGTTCTACCATGCAATCAATAGCAAATCGTCAACGCAGCCAATGATGAACAGCCCATTTATATGGGCAGATAAAAATAATCATCAAGCTCCCGGGGAAACCATGATAAAAACAAAAGAAACTAACTTCGCGGAATTAAGCCGTAAGCTGCTGATTCAATACTTCGCCCCAGCCTCCATCATCACCAATCTTAAAGGCGATATCCTTTATATACATGGTGAAACAGGCAAATATCTGCGCCCTGCCCCAGGACATGCCACCCTCAATATTATTGAAATGGCACGTGACGGTTTGGAGGTGGAGTTACGTAATGCAATTCATACAATGGCTAAGGGCTCATCTATAGTTAAGACAGATATACAGTTTAAATATAATGACGAGCCTGCCACGGTAAGCTTATGTGTTAGGCAATTACCTGTGCTAAATGGTAACGAGGAGCTGTTACTGGTAAGCTTTCAAGACATTGAAATGATAGCAAGTAAAGCCAAACGTAAAACAGCAGTTAAACCAACTGATATTGCGCGCATTGAAGATTTGGAGCATGAACTTTCCTATACCAAGGAAAATCTGTACGCCACAATCGAGGAGCAACAGGCGGCGAATGAAGAGTTCAAATCAACCAATGAAGAGTTGCAATCCACTAATGAAGAGTTGCAATCGGTCAACGAAGAGTTAGAAACTTCCAAAGAAGAGCTACAGTCAGTGAATGAAGAGCTCATCACAGTGAACTCGGAGTTACAGGCAAAAATAGAGCATTTAGCCAGCGCGCAAAATGACATGAAAAACTTGCATGACAATATCAACACCGCCACCATTTTCCTTGATACCGGCATGCTGATTAGACGATTTACACGTGATGCCGCTAAAATTTACCGCTTAGTGGCATCTGATGTGGGACGATTGCTGGCTGACATTAAATCCGACCTGATTGATGAGGACATATTGGCGCAGGCAGAAAACGTACTCGAAACATTGATTCCAATCGAGCGTGAAGTTTGCACCAACAAAGATGGTTGGTATTTATTGCGTATTCAACCTTATCGCACACTAGATAATGTGATTGATGGGGTTGTCATGACGTTTACAGACATTACAAGCCGTATCAAAGCTGAATACTTAGTCAAAGAAGCACGTGAGTTAGCCGAGAGTATTGTGAATACGATACGTGAGCCTATCTTGGTGCTGAATAACAAATTAAAAGTCATCAGTACTAATAATGCCTTTTGCCAACTTTTCCATGTAACTAACAAAGATACTGTCGGTCGTAAAATATACGAGTTAGGTAACCACCAATGGGACAACCCTGCTTTGCGTAAACTATTAGAAACGATATTGCCGCAAGAGCAGGTTCTCAATGATTATTTAGTTGAGCATGACTTTCCAGGCATAGGTCGGCGTAAAATTTTGTTAAATGGGCGTTGCATTGTCAATAAATCAGGTGAGCCATCGTTAATTTTATTAGCGATGATTGAAGTTAAATAGTCTTAACAAAAGGCAGATGACCATGAAAAAGAAATGGGATGGTAAAGACAGAAGATCATCGTTGAGAAGCGATGCAGAAAAAGTCGTTGCTGACATTGCGCCACCTAAACTGGATGCAGGCCCAAGCGAAGTACTATTGCATGAATTACTGGTGCATAAGGTAGAGCTAGAAATGCAGAATGAAGAGCTGCGTAAAGCGCACATAGAGATGGAAGAAGCGCGTGATCGCTACGTTAATTTATATGAGTTCGCACCCATCAGCTATATTACTTTAAGTCGAGATGGCCTCATCAGCAAAATCAACCTGACCGGTTGTATATTGCTGGGGGTTGACCGTTACCAACTGATTAGTCGACGGTTTTCACAATATATTGTAGCCCATGACAGAGACCGCTGGCACCGTTTGTTCATGGGCATGATAAAGCACCCTGGCGCCGAAAGGCAAGCATTTGACCTGCAAATGAGGCGCCCTGACGGCGCTACCTATCATGTTCAACTTAATTGCTTGAACTGGGAGGCTGATGAAAAAGACAGCGTATTACGCATGGCCATCACTGACATTAGCAAACTAAAGCTTGCTGAGGCTGAACTAAAAATTGCTGCCACCGTATTTGAGTCGTACGAGCCTATGCTAGTCACAGATGCTAACAATGTGATTCTGCGCGTAAACAAAGCATTTACAGAAACAACTGGCTACAATGCTACAGAAGCCGTCGGTAAAACGCCGAAGTTGCTTGCATCAGGTCTACATAAAGCCGACTTTTATAATGTAATGTGGGAAAGTATTAAGACCAAAGGTCACTGGATAGGCGAGATACACAACAAACATAAAGACGGTGCAATTTATATTGAACATATACATATCACTGCAGTAAAGAATAACTGGGGAGAAATCACTCACTATACCGCTATCTTTAGCGAGCAAGCGCGCGACAAGAAACGCACTAAAAAGCCATCTAAGGCCAATATTGCTAACTAAGCTTATTGTTAGCTAAGCGACTAGTGCGTTGCGGAGATGCTTTCCTTTGCTGCCAGCAAGTCAGCTGTATTATTGATTGCCGGGGCGTGACTAATGCTAGGCACAGCATCGCGACTGTAATTATCTTCAAATCGCACGATATCATCTTCGCCTAGATAGGCGCCAGACTGTACCTCAATAATTTCTAAAGGTAGCAATCCAGGATTTTCCAAACGGTGTGTGACCCCTAGTGGAATGTATGTGGACTGGTTCTCAGTGAGTAAAAACTGCTCATCGCCACGGGTGACTTTAGCAGTGCCCTTCACCACAACCCAATGCTCCGCACGATGATGATGCATTTGCAATGAGAGACTGGCACCGGGGCTGACAACGATACGCTTAACTTGGAAGCGATGCCCTTCATCAATACCGTCATAATAACCCCAAGGTCTTTGCACCTTACGGTGTATATCGCATTCTGTACGCCCTGCTGACTTTAACTGTGCTACAGCGTCTTTCACTAAGTGCAGTTGATCTCTATGCGCCACTAACACAACATCAGCGGTTTCTACCACCACGACATCCTGCATACCGATACAGGCTACCAGACGGTTTTCAGAACGGACTAATGTGCCATTACTTGCAATTGCCAACACATCGCCAGAAAGTACATTGCCATTCTTATCTTTTTCACCAATTTCCATCAGCGCATTCCAAGCGCCGACGTCAGACCAGCCTACGTTCAGTGCCTGCACTGCACAGCGCTTATGTTCACTATCTGCCTGCGATAGCGGCTCCATGACGGCATAGTCGATAGATTCTGACGGGCAATCCATAAATGCGCTACGTTCTACGCGAATGAAGTTATGGTCAATTGCCGCCTCGCTAATTGCTTCATGACAAGCAAGTAAAATATCAGGGCGAAATTGTTTGATTTGACTGAGCCATACCGATGCGCGTAATAAATAAATACCACTATTCCACAAATAATGGCCATCGGCTAAATATTGCTGTGCGGTTTCACTGTCTGGTTTTTCCACAAACTCAGTCAGTTGAGATGCGCCATCATGATTAATACGATCGCCACTGCGGATGTAACCATAACCTGTTTCCGCAGAAGTTGGAACTACACCAAACGCAACAACGACGCCATTTTCAGCCAATGGTAAAGCTTGCATCAGTGCCTGCTGAAAAGATTGCTCATCTTTGATGACATGGTCAGCTGGCATCACTATCATCACAGGGTCGTCCCCATCAGCAGTTGCGGTAAGTGCAGCGATAGTCAACGCTGGTGCCGTATTGCGACCAGCTGGCTCTAATAGTATACGCACCCCTTTTAACCCTACCTGTACTAACTGTTCAGCAGTGAGAAAGCGACAATCCTCTTGCCCGACGACAAGCGGAAGTTGCAGCTGCCAGCCGTCTGGAATAAATGTTTTGTCGATACGCAGTGCTGTCGCCTGCAGCATCGTGTGGCTGCCAGCCAACTGTAACATCTGTTTCGGATAGTGCTGGCGAGAGAGTGGCCATAGGCGCGTACCTGAGCCACCACACAATATGACTGGTAATAAATAATTCATGATTGCTCCGATACGTACATGCTTAATCGCCTGTTATGTGAAGTAGGCACAGCAGCAGTGCTAACGTGCACATGTTTAGACGTCTGCGGTAGAAGTCGGTCAAATTCTTTTTTTACCACTGCATAGCATTCGCAAACGCGCTTTTCGAGGCGTGGTCTATCCAGCACCACAATCAATCCTCTGCTGTATTTGATAATGCCTTCTGCCTGTAATTTACCTGCCGCTTCTGTCACTCCTTCACGGCGAACGCCCAACATATTGGCAATCAGCTCTTGGGTCATTTTTAATTGGCTAGAAGGTAATCTATCAAGACTCAAAAGCAGCCATCTGCATAACTGTTGGTCTATTGTGTGATGTCGGTTACACACTGCAGTCTGTGCCATTTGTGTAATCAGTGCCTGCGTATAGCTCAATGCTAATTCTTGGAGTTTTCCACCTAGCTGAAACTCACGCCTTAAGACTGAGGCTTTCAGTCGATAGCCAAACCCTGTACTTTGCACAACGGCGCGGCTGGGTGTAGTATCCCCGCCCATAAAAAGCGCGATACCTACAAGCCCATCATAACCGGTCACGGCAATCTCTGCCGATGAGCCGTTTTCCATCACATAGAGTAGTGAAACGATGCTGGTGGTAGGGAAATAAGCATGCGTGAGTTTTTGACCAGCCTCATATACCGCCCAACCGAGAGGCATAGGCACGAACTCCAAATCAGGTAACAATCTTTGGTAGTCCTGCAATGGCAACGCGGCAAGAATATCATTCTGCCTAGGGCTCTGACTTTCAGAAGCAATATAGGAAGCCATTTGGTAATTCCTTTCATTTCTACAGCACACACAGCAACTGCTAAATAACTGGATTAATGATTAAACAAGATTAACTAGCACTACTAATTTTTAGTATCCAGATTTTTTTAACACCAAGGTTTTTTATATAAATCCATTATCCGCAGGTCAAAATTTAGGTATGTGCGTTACCGCACGAATCGAACAAAAAAATATATTGATGTGGTTTTTTTATGTGTACGGTAGCGAACAGACATCTGAGGTGGCTAAGACTAAAACGGTAAACATTACTTTTACCGAATGCCTAAAAATGAGACCCCACCCAAAGACCATGACAAGCCATCATTTAGCTGCATCGCTAAAAAAGGCAACTATTTTTGGCATCGCATTATTGTTGATTAACGGCTGTTCGGATAACCAAAAACCAGCCACGCAAATTGTTGCCAAAGTAAACGGTGATGAAATCACCGTGCATCAGCTCAATAATGCACTAGGGAAATTGCCACAGATGCCTGCGGAAAATCTAGCCAGTGTGCGTCTTGATTTAGTCAACAAGCTGGTGAATGAGCAGCTGACAGTACAGCAAGCTTTATTGCATAAACTTGATCGATCACCTGACGTGATGATGCAGATTGAGGCAGCTAGACGAGAGATACTCACTAAAGCTTATTTAAAAGAGGTTGTTGCTGGTTTGCCGAAACCAAGCCCTGAAGATGCGAAGAAATTTTACGATACACACCCTGAGCTATTTGCTGAGAGACGTATCTACAATTTGCAGCAAATCATTATCGTTAATCCGCACCCACCGGTAGCGGAAATAAAGAAATTAACTGCTGATAAAAGCATGAGCGATATCACCACAGCGCTGAAACAGAACAATATTATGTTCTCTGCTAGCGCAGTAACGCGTGCAGCCGAACAAATACCACTCACGACATTGCCCGAGCTAGCCAAAATCAAAGAGGGACAAGTCAGTATTATAGAATCGCCACAATCAATCACGATAGTAAAAGTGGAAGCCTCAAAATTAGCCCCATTAAGTGAGGAACTAGCATTGCAGCGCATTCCGCAATACCTAATGAATGAGAAAGCAAAAATCGCGATTAATGCCAAGCTTGAACAGCTAAAGAGCACATCAAAAATAACCTATATGAATGAGTTTTCTGGCGTAGCAACCGCGGTAGCTTCATCACCGGCTACTGCTGCTAAAACCACAGAGGCTAGCGACAGTGTAGAAAGAGGTATCGCAGGGATTAACTAACAACATTACGCACTGCACAGTCTTCTTTAAAAGCATTCTCTTTGAGAGGTATTTATCATGCGATATTTTTCTTACATCAAGTTATTTTTTATCGTTCTGCTAACGATAACTGCAACTACTGCACACAGTGCTGAGTTAGGCACTGCTGAAATAAGTAATGTGCAAAGCCGAGATTACACCTTGGCGCCTGGTGATGCTATTCGGGTACTGGTATTCCAAAACCCTGATTTGACGCTGGATACGCGTGTGACTGAAAGCGGCACCATCACTTACCCGCTGATAGGTTCAGTCAAAGTTGGCAGCATGTCAATTGCACAGGCTGAAGGTGTTATTGCTTCTGCACTGAAATCAGGTGGTTTCGTACAACAACCGCAAGTGAACATCGTACTGCTACAAGTACGCGGTAATCAAGTTTCCGTATTGGGTGCTGTCAACCGCCCTGGCCGTTTTCCGCTAGAGAGCTTTAATACCAAACTATCTGACATGCTGGCTTACGCTGGTGGTATCAACACCAGCATCGGCACTAACGGCGGCGGTGCTGACATGGTCATCGTGGTCGGCACACGTAATGGTACCCCGTTTCGTCAGGAAATTGATATCCCAAATATATACTTAAACAATCACCCACAAGATGATATTGAGGTAGCGGCCGGCGACGTTATTTTTGTGCCCGCAGCCCCGCAATACTACATTTATGGTGAGGCTCAGCGCCCCGGCTCCTTCCGTATCAAACGCAATATGACGATTCAACAAGCCGTTGCCGAAGCTGGTGGTCCTAGCATACGCGGCACTGAACGTGGGATGAAAATTTATCGTAGCAACGAAAATGGAGAGTTAGAAGTCATCCGTACGAAACCCTCCGATTTAGTACAGGCAAATGATGTGATCTTTGTCACTGAAAGCCTTTTTTAGGGAGCTATCGTGAGCCTACAACAACTATTCATGATCATTAAAGCACGTTACAAAATCGCACTGACAACGCTATTAGTCGTGACGCTTGCAACGCTTGCTGCCAGCCTATTGCTGCCTAAGCGCTATACCGCTAGTACGGCAGTCATGGTGGATATGCACACTACTGATCCTATTATGGGTAACATCGACAGCCCAATGACCGCAGCGTATCTGCCAACCCAGGTCGACATTATCAACAGCGACCGTACAGCACAAAAAGCAGTGAAGGCATTAGGTCTAATTCAAAATAAAGCGGTACATGACAAATGGTTGCAAATGACCAATGGTGACGGTGCGTTTGAAATATGGTTGGTAGAGTTGATGCAAAAAGGTCTTGATGTCAAACCATCACGGGACAGTAATGTCATCACGATTACCTACACCTCAGCCGACCCTAACTTTTCAGCTGCGGTCGCCAATGCATTTGCACAAGCTTATATGGATACCAATATCGAGCTCAAGGTAGAACCGGCTAGACAGAATGCTAGCTGGTTTCAAGGTCAGGGCAAGACGCTACGTGACAACTTAGAGTCGGCGCAAAAAAAGCTCTCAAACTATCAACAACGCAAAGGTATTGTAATTACAGATGAGCGCTTAGATAGTGAAACCGAGAAGTTGAGCGACCTAAATACACAACTCACCATCATAGAGGCTACTTCAGCCGACACGCGCAGCAAAATTAGTGCAAGCAGTAATGCAGAAAACTTGCCTGAAGTGATGTTAAGCCCGCTCATCTATAACTTAAAAGCTGATATCAATCGCCTAGAAAGTAAGTTAAATGAAGCAAGTATCAACTTAGGTAGTAACCATCCACAATATAAAAGAATGCAGTCAGAGCTTGCCTCACTCAAAGAACAATTAGAAAAAGAAACTAGCCATATTGGACGCAGCTACACGACCACAGAGGATGTTAGCCTTAATAAAGCAGCAAACATTCGCGGCTTGATTGCAGCCCAAAAACGTAAGCTGTTTGAACTAAAACATGAGCGGGACGAGGCTAATGTATTACTGAGTGAAGTTTCTTCAGCGCAGAAAGCTTATGACGCAGTTTCTCAACGTTTTACGCAAACAAATCTTGAAGGGCAATCAACGCAGACTAACGTGTCAGTGCTAACACCTGCTTACTCACCACTTAGACCATCTTCACCACTACCAAAGCTATACACATTGATTGCGGTTGTCATCGGAACATTGATTGGTATTGGCTTTGCGCTCATGTCAGAAATGATGGATCGCCGTGTACGTATTGCAGAAGATATTGAACAGTTATTGGGTATCCCCGTATTAGGTGAACTGATAAAACAACAAAGCGCGATAAAACGGTGGTGGCGAAGCATAAGAATATTTAGGCGCAACAAGAAGTTAGAGTTCTCAGTCTGATAACTTTATTGCAGCCTATCTACTTTTACGGAGCACGTTGATTTTACAAAGTACGTCATTTAGGGGCACAAAAACCATGCAAAGTAACCTGCAGACTACGGTCAATAATACGTCGATAAATGCTGACCAGACCTCAATCCATCCGATTAAGAAACCTAATGCTGAACACTCCATTGGTTCTATACTAGTTAAGACGGGTAAATTAGATGCTGAAAAAACTGAGCTCATCCTAAAACGGCAAGCGCTCAAAAATGTTCGTTTTGGTGAAGCAGCCATCCATCTTGGCTTCCTCAAAGAAGATGACATTCGCTTCGCGCTGGCCCGCCAATACGACTATTACTACTTATTACCTGATGATGCTTTAGGCAGTGATGAGCTAATTGCAGCCTACCAACCATTTAGTGATCAAGCGGAAGGCTTAAGAACACTACGTAGCCAACTGAGCTTACGCTGGTTTACCACTTGGCCGTTGAAAAAAACCTTATCTATTGTGAGTTCAGGTAGCGGAGAAGGAAAAAGCTATCTAGCGGCTAATCTCGCTATTATGTTTTCACAACTCGGTAAGCGCACTTTATTGATTGACGCTGATATGCGACATGGGCGCCAGCATGACTTATTCAAGCTACCCAACCAAAATGGATTATCAACCATACTTTCTGATCGCAGTGACGCCACTAGTATTCAGCGTACACCTGCATTTATGGATTTATCTTTATTGACATCAGGCCCGCCTCCACCCAATCCACAGGAGCTACTGGGACGGCAACTGTTCGTTTCATTACTTGCTTATGCTGGCCATGAATTTGATGTGGTTTTAATTGATACCCCATCAGCCACTCAATATGCAGATGCCACTACGATCGCGGTTCTGGGCGGAGGTGCTCTACTAGTGACTAGGCAAGACAAAACACACCTAGAAGATACACGAAAACTCACGGATAGACTCAGTGAGCTTGGTGTGCCTGTGGTAGGAGCAGTGCTGAACCATTTTTAATGACGGCTATTTACAATGTCTAACACAGCACAATTTACGCCAGACAAGCATCAGCCACAAGACTGGTGGCTATGGGTTCCCATCGCTATCGGTTTACTTGCCATATGCCTACCTTCATTTTTTCATCTGATGCAGACCACTTGGCAAACTGAGGAAAACGGCCACGGCCCTATTATTTTAATCGTTGTGTGCTGGCTCATCTGGCAAAAACGCCATGATGTGATAAATGCACCAAACAAACCCAGCGTATTAATCGGTTGGATTTGCTTGGTGTTAAGTCTGCTCGTATTTATTATCGGACGCTCACAATCCATTGATACGATAGAAGTTGCTGCATTAATCCCCATGCTGGTTGGCGTATTGCTATTGATGCGTGGTTGGCAAGCGGTACTAGCTATGTGGTTCCCGCTAGTGTTTATGTTGTTCCTGATTCCTTTGCCAGGCCTGTTAGTGGAAATCATCACCGGCACACTTAAACAACATGTTTCTGTGGTGGCCGAAGAAGTGCTCTATGCAGCAGGTTACCCAATCTCAAGAGTGGGGGTGACATTGAGCATAGGCCAGTACAAACTGTTAGTTGCAGATGCCTGCTCTGGCCTCAACTCAATGTTTAGCCTAAGTGCATTAGGCTTAATCTACCTTTATTTGATGAAGTATAGAAGCTGGTTACACAACTGCCTTTTATTAGTAGCGGTACTGCCTATCGCTTTTGCTGCCAATGTCATTCGTGTCATTACGTTAGTGCTCATCACCTATTACTTTGGTGACGAAGCAGGACAGGGCTTCGCGCATTCGGCTGCGGGAATGTTGCTGTTTGTTGCAGCATTGTTGCTCTTAATAGCTTTTGACGGTGTATTGAGACTGATTTTCTTTAGTAGCAGGAGTGCATCATGAGTCGCCGTCACTTCATCACGCCTATTGTTATCTGCGTGCTCATGATCAGCGCAATGATTGCATCTATTTTACTTAAGCCACACCAACGCATGGCAGATCAGTTGCCGCCACTGAGCTTATCAAAAGCGATTCCGGAGAGATTTGCAGGTTGGGACATTGATAAAAGTATCATACCAGTTAGCCAAAGTGCAGACGTACAGGCCAAACTTGACGAGCTTTACAGCCAGACCTTGGCGCGTACGTATGCTAATGCTCAAGGCCAGCGCATCATGCTCTCTATTGCTTATGGCGCTGACCAAAGTGGCGATGGTAACCAAGTGCACCGACCAGAGTTCTGCTACACCGCACAGGGCTTTCAATTAATCAGCAACATCATTGGCAATCTAACGACGCAATACGGCACGCTGCCTGTCCGTCGCTTGTTAGCAGTGCAAGGTTCCCGTAATGAGCCTATCACTTACTGGGTCACCGTGGGTGACAAAGCCACCCTGCCCGGTATTAAGCGCAAGCTTAATCAATTAGCCTATGGGCTTACCGGCACAGTGCCAGATGGCATGTTGGTTAGGGTTTCCTCAATTGATAACGATAGCGCTAATGCCTACAAGCTACAGGAGGCTTTTATTCAAGATTTATTGCAAGCAATGCCAATTCAAGATCGTGCAAGAGTAGCTGGGAGGTTTGGTGCTTAGTTTTTTTATAACATAAATTTTAATAATAAAAGGTATTCATCATGTTTAAAGTAGCACTTATTACCGGTATTACCGGCCAAGATGGCTCTTACCTAGCCGAGTTATTATTAGCTAAGGGCTATGAGGTACATGGCATAAAACGCCGTGCATCTAGCTTTAATACTGAGCGTATCGACCATATCTACCAAGATCCGCACCATGATGACCAGCGTTTTTTTCTACACTACGGCGACATGTCGGACTCTACTGTGCTGCTACGCATCATCCAACAAATACAGCCTGACGAAATATACAATTTAGCGGCTCAGTCTCATGTAGCAGTATCGTTTGAAGAACCAGAATACACGGCTAATACCGATGCAGTCGGTACGCTACGTGTATTAGAAGCCATGCGTATTTTAGAACTGCAAAAGAAAACTCGTTTTTACCAAGCCTCTACCTCCGAGCTGTTCGGGCTAGTACAAGAAGTACCGCAGAAAGAAACCACCCCGTTCTACCCACGCAGCCCTTACGCGGTGTCCAAAATGTATGCTTATTGGATTACCGTGAATTACCGTGAAGCTTATGGTATGTATGCCTGCAATGGCATCCTATTCAATCACGAGTCACCTCGCCGTGGCGAAACTTTTGTGACGAGAAAAATCACCCGCGCATTAGCGCGCATCAAGCTAGGTTTGCAAGATTGCCTGTATTTAGGAAACTTGAATGCGTTGCGCGACTGGGGGCATGCTAAAGACTATGTGGAGATGCAATGGCTGATGTTGCAGCAGGAAACACCTGAAGATTACGTGATTGCCACTGGCAAGCAATATAGCGTGCGCGATTTCGTCAACATCGCCGCAGCCGAGCTTGGCATCACTATACGCTGGCAAGGAGAAGGCGTTGCTGAGAAAGGATATGACCAACTAGGAAGATGCATTGTAGCCGTCGACACACGCTATTTCCGCCCAACAGAGGTTGATAGCTTGCTAGGTGACCCTAGTAAAGCGAAATCTAAGCTTGGTTGGGAGCCAAAAATCACTTTTGCTGAAATGGTGTCAGAAATGGTGTTGGAAGACCTTAAGTCTGCCGAGCGTGACCATTTAGTCAAAGAACACGGCTACAAAACAATGGCGTACAACGAATGAACATCATGAACCTAAAATCGAAGCAGGACGCACTCCCAAAGACTGCAAAAATCTATGTCTCTGGTCACTCAGGCATGGTTGGCTCGGCTATTGTCAGGCGCTTAATCGCAAGTGGTTATACGAACCTACTGACCCGTCGCCATGCTGAACTTGATTTGCTGGATCAGCGCGCGACCTTAGATTTCATGCAACGAGAAAAGCCAGACTATATCTTCTGCGCAGCTGCAAAGGTTGGTGGCATTATTGCCAATAGTCGCTACCGCGCAGAGTTTATTTATCAGAACCTCATGATGCAGGCCAACCTTATCCATAGCGCCTATCTTAGCAAAGTTCATAGGCTACTTTTTCTAGGTTCTTCCTGTGTCTATCCACGCGACTGCCCACAACCCATCCGTGAGGATTACCTTTTAACCAGCCCACTGGAAGGCACTAATGAACCATACGCTATCGCCAAAATTGCCGGCATAAAAATGTGTGAGGCTTACAACGCACAGTACGGTACGCAATATGTCAGCGTTATGCCCACTAATCTTTACGGACCTAATGATAATTATGACTTGGAAAATAGCCATGTGCTACCTGCGCTATTGCGTAAAACGCATGAGGCCATGATGAGCGGTGATAAGACCATCACGGTATGGGGGTCTGGTAAACCCATGCGTGAATTTCTGCATGTGTCCGACATGGCTGATGCCTGTGTGTTTTTAATGGAGCACAACGTTAGTAATGGACTCTACAACATAGGGACAGGCCGTGATGTCAGTATCAAGCGGCTGGCAGAGGTCATTATGAAAACTGTTGGCTATCGTGGCGATCTTGTTTTTGATAGTAGCAAGCCTGATGGAACGCCACGCAAATGGTTGGATATCAGTCGTATGGCAGATTTAGGTTGGCATGCACAGATTGGTTTAGAGGAAGGCATTAAATCGACTTATCACGATTATGTGAAATATCTGACTGAGCATAGTAACGATCAACGTAATGCGTCTGCACATATAGAGTGATGGTCTCCTTCGATCATGTATAGGAATTGCTGATATGAATCACTTATCTGGGATAATCAAGCGCCACCCCCACGTCAACTGGACACTGGCTGACCAAGCGATAGTGAGCGGCAGCAATTTTGTCACAGGCATTCTATTGGCGCGCTTTCTTGGGCCAGAATTATTTGGTATGTTCGTGTTGTTGCAATCTATCGTGCTTTATTTCAACTCATTTCAAAGTGCCTTGATTTTCCAACCCATGATGAGTGCAGCACCTCAAATGGCAGAAGTGCAGCGTGATAATTACTTACATGGCGTATTTGCCCTGCAACTAATGCTATGCAGTGTGTTATGTCTACTCATTGGCATTCTGACCATCATGGTCTATGTATTCGACTTCCATATTCACCTTGGTATCGACAGTAACATTATTGCGGCAACGATTGCAGCCTTACTGGCATTCCAGTTACAAGATTGGCAACGCCGTTATTACTTTGTACAAGAAAAACCTAGTGCTGCTTTTCTGATTGATACGATTAGCTACGGCAGTCAGGTCACGCTGCTTGGCATATGCTATTTAAACAATGCATTAAATGTCGCTACTGCTTTTTGGATTATCGCAGGTTCTTCCTTTACAGCATTTGCAGTAGGGTTTGCGCGCGATAGTCTATTACCGGTTTTTTTACATGCGCAGATTGTCTTAAAAGAAGGATGGCGCACTGGGCGTGACTATCTGGTGGCATGGCAGTTTCAGTGGCTAGGAACACAAGGTGTGTTGATGTTCAGTGCTGGCGCAATAGGTGCCGAACCAGTAGGTGGGATTCGTGCCGCACAAAATATTGTTGGTCCAATTAACATCATCTTCCTAGCGATGGAAAACGTAGTGCCAGTAATGGCAGCGAAACGCTTTAGTCAAAAAGGCATCGCCGGTCTACTGACTTACCTAGGACGTATCACAGCATTTGGTTCTGCCCTGTTGATACCAGTGCTGTTGATACTGGCGATATTTGCTAGCCCGATTATCAAGTTTTTGTATGGTGGTTCTTATGCGGCCTACGCCACGCTGGTGATGTGGCAAGTGTCGTCTATTTTCTTACAGTTCTATTTACGGCAAGTGTTTTTCTTTTTGCGGACAGTTACGGCTACTGGCGTCATTATTCGTTCTGGCGCCATCATGTCAATTACCTCTGTGTTAATCGCCATGTTTACGGTCGAGCAATACCATGAAACAGCTGTGATGGCAGCGCTACTATCAGGTACTGCAGCAGGGTTGATATACGCTTTTTCTGCCGCACTCAAGATTACACGAAAATTACAACACAACTTAACACCGGCATCCAACAGCAGCATTGATACAGGCAGCCTGATGGGCATGGAAATAAAATCATGACCAGAAATATTGCACTATTTATCTATTACGCCTTTGCCCGACACTTCCCTACCCAGCCAGTGCCAGGTTGGCGCTTTGGCTACTGGTTACGTCGACATATTGTTAAAAAAATATTCAAGCGTTGTGGTGACGATGTATTGATTAAACATGACGCATACTTTGGTTCTGGGCAAGATATTGAGATCGGGCACCGCTCTCAAATAGGCGATAGTGCAAGAATCGGCCATGGGACAATCATCGGTGACGACGTCATCATGGGTCCGCATATTGAAATCATGACCAATGCACATGCTTATGATGACCCAACGCGCCCTATCAACCAACAAGGAAAATTGCCATTACGGCCGGTCATTATCGGCAATGACGTGTGGCTGGGAACACGCGTCATCGTCATGCCTGGTGTACACATTCATGACGGGGCTGTGATTGGCGCCTGCGGCATTGTCACGCATGACATTCCAGCGAATGCCGTTGCCGTTGGCATCCCAGCAAAAGTGATTCGCTATCGAGGAGATAAATCGTGAGTGAGTTATCAGACCGTATGCTGTGGGTACTTTTTAGACGCTGGCAATTGACCGCGCGCTTGCCCGGGTTTTGGGCTAGTGCCAGAAGTTACGCCACACCTGACTGTGTTTTCTCGTCTTACAACCGCATTTACCGTCGCGCGTTCATTCGTAGCAGCAATCTTGGTCGCATGAGTTATATCGCAGAAGGCACGAGTATCGGCTTCGCCAATATAGGTGCATTTTGCAGTATAGGCCCCAATGTCGCAATGGGTGGTCTTGGCTGGCACCCCACTGACCGCTTAAGCACGCATCCTGCGTTCTATTCATCGCGCTTACAAGCTGGTACCAGTTTTGTTGATGCCAACAACGGGCTGGATAATGAAAAAGAGCTGCCTCATACCAACATTGGTAGCGACGTCTGGATAGGTGCTGGCAGCATTGTGCTTGATGGCGTCACCATTGGCGATGGGGCGATAATCGCAGCAGGCGCGGTAGTGACTAAAAATGTGCCGCCCTATGCGATTGTCGGTGGGGTTCCTGCACAGGTTATTCGATATCGCTTTGATATAGACACAATTACAGCCTTGTTGAAATGGCGTTGGTGGGAACTCAGCAATGATGAGATACAACCGATGGCAGTTAAGTTTATGGGGCAGATGGAATGGACTAGCAAAGCCATTGATGACATGGCCAACAATAAAAATACTCAAGTTAGCCCCTCAATTGGATTAGCGCAAGTAGAGGTGCGGATATGAACGCCATCGATAACAGCCGCAATCCATATTCAACAGTATTGTTACTGTTTTTCTGCCGCTATCATGTGCCGCTGCTAAGTAAGCTCTATCGCCTGCTACATAACAGTGATATTTACTGCAACCTCAAAGGGCGTGATATTCACATGCCCCACCCTTACGGCATCATCATCCACTCTCATGCCATCATCGGTCAGCAAGTCACCATCATGCAACAAGTAACGCTGGGTGGAAGCAGACTAGGCATCAATGAAGCACCAGTTATTGAAGATTACGTTTACATAGGAGCTGGCGCAAAAATATTAGGCAATGTCCGTATCGGGCACCACGCTGTAGTTGGTGCCAATGCAGTTGTCACGAGGGATGTGCCTGCATTCGCCACCGTCGTTGGCGCCAATCGTATTATCAAAACAGCAATAGAGAGCAAACCATGAACGGACTATCGACCACTTTAGGAGGGGATTTTAATCAACATGATCTGCCCATGAAGCTAAGCAGGCGTCAGGCCGCACAGCCACGCACTGCATTCCCAACCCTCATGATGTCAGACTGCTGGTTTTTAGCAGGATTGATACTTGCGCTCTTCTATGTAGCCGACCCATTCTTTTGGCGTCTGGATAAGATTGGCGTCACCAAACATCTACCGCTAATCATCTCTCTTTGTGGTGTTTTGCTAGTTAACGTTGGCAATCAGATATTTGATTCAGAAAAATCAGCGTCAAAAAATAACTGGCAGGTATTGAGTGCTGGATTGCCCCTGATACTGCTTGGCATCTGGATCGTCGTTGGTAGTCTGTACGCCCGCAAATTTAGTGATATTAATAACACGTTTATCACCGTAGGGTTGTACATGCTGTTTACCTTTTTAGCTGCACGCGTCGTGATGATATCGCCAGCGCGCGTAAGCATCGTACGTGCTTATCTAATGTCAGCCGCGGCAATAAGCATCTTTATGGTCATACGCATGGAAACCAACTATGACGACATGCATGTCAATTACCATGAGCTTGAAGCGATTGTTATTCCACTCGCAGTATATTTTGCTTTGCGTCCATCAGGTTTAGAAAATAATGGCAGACGCTACACTCAAGTGCTATTCACTTTGTTTTTTTTAGGTGCAGGTTTGGTGTTCCGAAAAAACACTGGTTTTCTAGTATTGCTGCTGACTTTGCTCTATATATCAATGGCGGAATGGCGATTCCGTTTTCGTGAAAACACCATCTTTCGTTTCTGGGCTATCTTATGGCTATTGATAGTGCTGGCAAGTGCTGTTTTTGCAATGGGTTATTTTGCACAACAAGAGTGGCTGCCGAGCGGCAATCCCCAATATCGCATGCTGACCTATGATGTCGCCTGGAACAAATTTATCAGCTCGCCCATTTGGGGAACAAACTTTAGTGGGCAGGCAACCGAAAAGTTTACCGCATTTACCATTGCCTCGGCAAAAGGCAATCTCGCCACCCACAGTGATATCTTAGACCTTGCAGCACAAGGCGGGGTCATCGCACTCTCTTTATGGTTATGGGGTTACCTAAGGATTAGCCGTATCAGTTTAAAACATGCGCTCAAAGGCCTGAGGCCACGCGATGACATAAGGGCTGCTGCACACACTTTAGCTTGTATGAGTCTTGCTAGCATTGTTGTGTACGCTTTCAACCCTATCCTGCTGCAGCCAGCAAAATCATTTCTTATGTGGGGTCAACTCGGCATGTTATTAGGCATCGCACTGCACCTTGCCAATACTAATATTGAAAAGACAGGAACAGCCCCCTCAGCGATTAACGCTAACAATATGCACTCACCAATTGTAGATACCAACCATGAATAAGCAAAAATACAAATTACCTGACATCAGCATCGTCACCTGCTCTTACCAGCAAGGTCGATTCTTGGATGCCACCATGCGTTCGGTATTGGATCAACGTCATATCAATGTTGAGTATATTGTCATTGATGGCGGCTCTACAGACGGCAGCACCGAGATCATCAGGCGGCATGCCGAACATCTGGCCTATTGGGTTTCAGAGCCGGATGGCGGCCAGACTGATGCGCTTATTAAAGGATTTAAACACAGCACGGCTGAAATTCAAGGATGGCTGTGCTCAGACGATCTACTGCTGCCAGGAGCATTAAAAACAGTAGCACTATTCTTTGCCAGCCACCCAAATATTGACGCGGTATACGGGGACTCCCTCTGGATTGACAGTACTGGACACTATCTACGACCAAAAAAGGAAATAGGCTTTAATCGCTTTACCTTTTTGTTTGATCATAACTACATTTCACAGCCATCCATGTTCTGGCGCAAACGGTTGTATGACAAGGTCAATGGCCTGGATGCCAGTTTTAACTTAGCCATGGATGCAGATCTATGGGAGCGCTTTTCACAACATACCAAGATCGCCCATATCCCCCAATACCTATCCTGTATGCGTTATTATCCAGCGCAAAAAACCCGTGCATTAAGGCCAAAAGGGGTGATTGAGGATAATAAAATTCGTCAGCGTTCAGGTTACGTGCTATCTAAGTTGCACCCTATCTTAGCGCCGTTAGCTAAAATGCAACGTATCTTGATGAAGATAATGGCAGGTGGCTACCATGCAAAACCTTCAGCCAAGCAACTTGCCTCATTGAAACATTATTTCATTAGTGGAGAAGCGTCATGAACTTTTCCGAATTATGGCCGCTACTGCTTGATCTAAGTGCTCAGTCTGGCAGCGGTCATCGTTTAGCCTTAAAAGTACTCTACAGCAAACGCAACCAACCTTTACTCGTTCCACTTAGTACCCAACAGGCGCATCATGCGGTTAATTTCTTCATTAATAACCCTATGCTTAAGCTTTGGGGTCATTTGTTAATCAAGCTAGATCACTACTTACCATTCTTACATGTGTTACCAATAGTAGCGTTTGAAAACTTTCCACTCAACGCATTATTTGGTGCAATCAATTCAGATAGATCCATAGAGCTGCATGGAATCTCAATATTTTGCGGCTTTCCGGGACCTTTACAAAAACTCACCATCTATTGCCCGGATGGTTTAGGCGGCATAGGTAAAGTGGCTAAAGTAGCGGTGCATACAACAGCCAATGAGGCGATTAAAAAAGAGTCTGATTGGTTAAAAAAACTCAGTCACACATCGACGACAGCCAAATTCTTACCACGGCTTCTGCAACACAGCACGCTCAAATACAAACGGCATTGTTTAACCATGATGTCATTACCGATAGGCGTTTCACCGAAAGTATTTGGTGCTGCACACCATGAGTTTTTGAGAGTGCTAGCACAGCAAAAACCGGTGTTCACTGAATGGAAAGACTCTGAAGCACACATGCGCTTAAAACGCCGTATCAATAGTTTATCTTCAATAGTCGATCACCATGTATGGTCGTTTTGGCAAGACGTGATTGCTGAAATAGAGCGAATGACTGCGCGATGCGTATTACCAAACTTGATGATACATGGCGATTTTGCACCATGGAACCTGCGAATGATTGACGATGATTTGTTCGTATTCGATTGGGAGTATGCTGAAACTAATGGTAACCCAATACAGGATTTCCTGCATTTTCACCTCATACAACAAGTACTCAGTCGTGGTGCTTTAAATAAAAAAACAATGTCATCATTGTTGCAGCAAACGATTGCCTATGTCGATAACCAATATGGGCTGGACGCTGGTGTAGGCAAGGCATGCGGTCCCCTCACAATTCATTACCTATTAGACACGATCTCGTTTTATGCCGAAACCTCAGGTTATTTAGATAGCAAACACCCTGTGTTGCGCAACTACATCAAGATGCTAGAGCAACGCGCCCAATGGCTACCAAAAACGACAGCTTTGCCAACAACAAACCATATTGAGCTAAAAATGTATGACGCCGAGTTGGAGGTCACTTTATGGCCTTGAATCAACATTTAGAAGCAGTCGAACAAGCAGCTAAGCAAGAAATGTTCGAACACATGATTCGCGTCTTCGAAGCTGCAGACATGCCCTATTGCCTATTAGCTGGGTACGATGGCTTCCCACAGCATATTCCATCGGATGTAGATTTCATGGTGGCGCCACACTCAAATACGCAGCTACCGGCATTGATTTCAAGCATCGCTCAGGCCTCTGGCGCAAGGCTCGTACAACATATTCAGCATGAAACCACTGCCAGTTATTTTGTATTGGCTAAGTTAAAAGACAACCATATTACTTATTTGCATCCTGATTCCAGCAGCGATTATTACCGTAAAGGTAAGCGCTGGTTGTTGGCTGAACCCATATTAAATAACCGTAGGCGGCATCCTCATGGTTTCTGGATACCTTCTGTAGCGGATGCATTCAGTTATTACCTGATTAAAAAATTAGATAAAGGCAATCTGAGCGCTTTGCAAGCGAACGAACTCACCCATCGCTACCAAGAAGATAGCAAGTCATGCCGTGAAAGACTTTATAAGCTGCTGCCCAACAATGAAGCGGCGTTATTAGAAGCCGCACTGAATGTTGATCAAGTATTCAATGCCACAGAATGGAAACAGGTAGAAGACAACTTAGCAAGAATAAAGCAGGCCATGCATAAAAATGCTGAAGAGATTTCATGGCGAGAACGCTGGCTTGGCTGGCTAGCCGAGGTGCAGCATGTTTGGTTGCGAATACGCGAGCCCACAGGTATGCGTATTGTCTTCCTTGGGCCAGATGGCAGTGGCAAGAGCACCTTAATCTCTGCGGTGATGCAGCAATTATCACAAAGTTTCCGAAGTGTTGAATATCGCCATTTACGCCCTGGCATACTATCTAAACAGTTCAATACTGAACCTGTCACCAATCCGCATGCAAAGCCAGTGCGTAATCAAATCGGCTCAACTATCAAGCTTATCTATTTTTGGAGCCAGTACTTGTTCGGCAACCTCCTGTGGCTTTATCCACGCTACGTCCGCTCCACTCTGGTTATTTTTGATCGATACTTTCATGACTTACTCGCAGACCCAGTACGTTACCGTTATGGCGGTTCACTTAACATGGCTAGGCAACTTGGGCGCACCATCACGCAGCCAGATCTGGTGTTTATTCTAGATGCTCCAGCAGAAGTGCTGCAAAGTCGTAAACAGGAAGTGCCACTGGCCGAGAGTGTGCGTCAACGTGCAGCTTATCAGTCTCTGGCAAAAGAGTTTAACAATGCCCACATCATTAATACCAATCAGCCTATAGAACAAATCATCAATGATGTGCTAACAACGGTGCTGGAATTTATGGAAAACCGCACCTATCAACGCTTGCACCTTACCCCAGCCACCAAAGGAGTCAATCAAGGACTCAATCTATGCAAGCCATAAAAATACTCATGTCTGCTTATGCATGTGAACCTGGCAAAGGTTCAGAGCCCGGTGTTGGCTGGCGTTGGGCGATTGAAACAGCTGCGCTCAATCATGAAGTTTGGGTTATCACCCGCACCAATAATAAACCCACCATTGCGGCTGGCATGGCACAGCATGGCAAACCAAAAAATCTGCATTTTATCTATTACGATTTACCAGCCTGGGCAAGCTGGTGGAAACGTGGTCGTAGAGGCATACACCTTTATTATTTACTGTGGCAATTAGGTGCTTACCGATGCGCACGTAAACTACACGCAGTAGAGCAGTTTGATGCCGTACATCACATTACGTTTGGCGTAACGCGCCACCCCAGCTTTATGGGCAGGCTGAACATTCCATTCATCGTTGGCCCGCTCGGCGGTGGCGAGCGTTCACCCATGAGCCTCAGAAAGCATTACTCGTTGGCTGGCAAGTTCAATGACGCCCTAAGAGACATCGTAAATGCTATATCAAAATATGATCCATTTCTACGCCAAATGTACACACAAGCTTCACATATTTTCCTGAAAACACCGGAATCCTTAGATTGGCTGCCAACAATATATCAACATAAGGCAAGCTGTATGCTGGAAATAGGTATTGATAGAAGAAACATAGCCTTCAAAGAGAAATCTGTATTGACCAGCCGCCAGCAATCCTTGCATATAGTCTATGTTGGAAGATTCCTTGACATGAAAGGCATGGATTTTGGGCTGCGTGCGATTGCCAAGATGCGTGCAGAAGGTATTGCCGTACACATCACCATGATAGGCCAAGGGCCTGCACAAAAAGATTGGCAGCAATTAGTGACGCAATTAAAAATTGCCGACGCCATCACATGGATACCATGGATGAAACAACAGTATTTGCTCGCGGCCTACCAAACTTTCGACCTACTTCTATTCCCAAGCATGCATGATTCCAGCGGCAATGTGGTGCTAGAAGCAATGGCAAGTGGATTACCTGTCGTTTGTCTGGACCTAGGCGGTCCAGCGCAGATTGTCAATAACAACTGCGGTCGTGTAGTACCGGTCAAAAGGTTAAGCGCAGATCAAGTGATTGAAGAACTCACTGCAGCGCTTACTCATATAGCCAAGAACCCGGATATTGCTAGCAGGCTACGCACTGGCGCCTTGGAACGTGCACGTGAATTTAGCTGGCAGAATGTGGTTGGTCAAGTATGGGGTCAACATGGCAATGGCTACCAGTTGGCAATCAAGTCTGCTGCCTTGGATAGATATTATGTGTCAGCTTAAATATATACCGCAGTTACTATTTGCGCTGGTTTCCATCTTCAGCAATCACCTCATGGCAACTGAGCGCATGGTGTCAATTGATGACCCCCATGCACAAGACACAGGAGCAGGCTTGGCTACCGCCCCCTACAAAACCTTGTCTTACGCCATGTCGCAGTTAAGACCAGGTGACCATCTGACAATAGCCGCTGGTACTTATCGCGAGGCTATCGTGTTTCCGTCTAATATCTGGACGCGTATTGATGCCAAGTTAATAGACACGGGGAAAATCAATGACATGAATCTGACTAAAGCCGCGCAGACCCTAATTGAAGGAAAAGGCGAAGTGCTCATCAAGGGTTCAAACATTGTGACCGACTGGCGCGACTTAGGTAATGGTCGTTTTGTCAAACCATGGCCAGACGAAACCCAGCAGGTATTCATTGACGATAAACCACTAGTACAAATAGGCGGCACGATATTTGATGGATTCCCAACCAAACAAAACCACTACCTAGCTGCATTACATAAATCACAAAAAGGTATCTGGCCCGGGCGACGCGATGGCAATCAGGATTCTATGCCAGAAAATAGTTTCTATTATCATCACGCAACTAAGGCGCTATATATCCAAACAAGCTTGGCAACCCTTAACGGCCATCTCGTAGAAGTCAGCGTACGCCCTATTTCGCTGAGCGGCCAAGGCGTGACTGATATCACCGTGAGAAACCTAAAGTTTCAGCACGCCAATACCTCGACCAAACAACGCAGTGGCCTAATATCAATGACAGGGCTGCGCCTGACGCTAGACAATATGCAAGTGAGTCTGGGCGACAGTGTTGGCATCACCCTCATCGGCAATGACATTACCTTACGCAACTCCACTGCCAATCAATGCGGCCAACTTGGCATTTTGGCACGCGGTGAGCGCATGCAACTTATCAACAATGAAACCAACGATAACAACACACGTGGCTTCAATAAATGGTGGGAAGCTGGTGGTGCAAAGTTTGTGGGGAACGATGGCTTGCAAAATTCATTGCTAAGCGAACATAAGGCACTACGTAATCAGGGTGACGGTATCTGGTTTGACTGGAAAAACCGCAACAACACCGTACAAAACTCGCTTGCTGCTTACAACACTGGTTTTGGTATCCACTATGAAGCCAGCGACCAAGGTCGCATAATCAATAACGTAGTTGTCGCTAATCAACAGCGTGGCATCTACCTACCGCATTCATCCAAATCACTCGTGGCATTTAATCTGGTCGCCAGCAACAAAATGCAAGGGATTGCCATCATCGACGAAAATAGGCGTGACCCTAACTCTAAAGGCGAGTTTGATTTTAGTGCTAACGGTAACAAAGTACTGGCGAATATCATTGCTTGGAATGCTAGCGCTATTGTGCTGCCAAGCAATCAGGCTGATAACATCTCGGACAATAACGTATTGATTGGTGATAACACTCAGACCCGCTCAGGATTGGGCTGGGTGAATATGTGGATGGCGGCGCTTGAAACGTGGTCTAGTCGCACGCAACAGGATAAGCATTCTCAGCGTATTGACATGAAAATAGATCAAGCATTCAAACAGTCCATCACTGATCAAGCCAGTTTAAACGTTGATTGGTATCAGAAACTGCGTCAAGACTTTAAGCCCATTGTGTTGAATCCAGAATGGCATAAACTGATGATAGGTATCACAGATTTACGCCCAGGCCCAACGCTGACTCCTCAGCTAGTAAAAGTCAGCAAGCAACGATAAAGGTGAAGTCCATGCGTGTACTGATTGCCCACAACTATTACCAACAGCCTGGCGGCGAAGACGCTGTTGTGGCTGAAGAAGTGGCATTATTAGAGCGCAACAATATTGAGGTTGAGCTATATTCCAAGCATAACGACAGCATACAGGCCATGCCGAGTGCTCAGTTAGCAATAGACACACTATGGTCAAGAAAAAGCGCCAGCGAAGTTTCAGACATCATTAAGCGCTTTAAACCCGATGTGATACACACCCACAACACCTTTCCGCTTATTTCACCTTCTTTGTACTATGCGGCTGCGCGTCAAAATATTCCTGTCGTACAAACCTTACATAACTTTCGCCTATTCTGCGCACAAGCCATGTTCATGCGTGATGGCAAAGTATGCGAAGACTGCTTGGGAAAATTGGCTTGGCGCGGTGTGATGCGCGGTTGCTACCACGGCTCAAAAATACAGTCTGCGGCTGTTGTCAGCATGCAAGGTTTGCACCGTATACTTGGCACCTACCAGCATAAAGTCACGCGCTATATCGCCTTAAACCAGTTTTGCAGTGATAAATTTATCGAAGCTGGGCTGCCAAAGGCACGCATGAGAGTAAAACCTAATTTCATCGACCTACCATTGCTAGAAAATAACAGTAGTCAAGCGCGTCAAGGTGGCTTATTTGTAGGACGCCTATCCAAAGAAAAAGGACTTGCCACGCTTGCCGAAGCCACCACCATTTATATTCAGGCAAAGATTGACGTCATTGGTGTCGGCCCAGAAGAGCCGATGCTGAAGAATAATGCCAACATCCGACTGCTAGGATGGAAAACGCCAGTAGATATCTATACACGCATGAGAAGCGCTACTTATCTAGTCATGCCCAGCATCTGGTATGAGAACTTTCCGCGCACACTGGTAGAGGCATTTGCTTGCGGCTTACCAGTAATAGCAAGCCGTCTCGGCGCAATGGCGGAACTGATAGATGACGGCCTTACCGGACTACTTTTTGAGCCTGGAAATGCAAAAGACCTTGCGGAAAAACTGCAATGGGCAGACAACCACCCCGATGAAATGATAAAAATGGGCAGAGAAGCACGCTGGGAATACGATACAAAATATACTTCGATAATCAATTTTAAACAACTGATGGAGATTTATCAGGACGCAATTCATGCACATCGTGAACCGCTGAATCACAGCTAATAAAGTTAAGGCATCTATTCCAACTTTAGCAAATGCCAAGCTAAGAAAGAGTCACTTAAAGGAAATGGTAAATGAACTCCAACACATCTCACCCCATGACGGATATATCGAAGGGAAATGGTAAGTTTATTCTAGGCTGCTTTATTAATGCAAGCTCTTGGGATAACACCATTAATCGTATCTATCATTGGAGTGAAGCTTACGAGTCACGCTACGTTTGCATTTGTAACGTCCATTCGCTGGTTACAGCACGTCAAGACGAAGTGTTTCACAAAGCCTTAATCAATGCTGATATGGCAACACCTGATGGCATGCCTGTGACCTGGATGTTGCGCCATATGGGGTTTCCAAACCAACAACGCATCAATGGCCCAGACCTGATGTGGAACTATTGTGAGTTTGCTGAACGAATGAATGAATCCATCTTTCTTTATGGTAACACGCAACAAACGCTAGATAATTTACAGCGTAGATTGCGTATCTCTTTCCCAAAGCTGATGATTGCTGGCACTTGTTCACCACCCTTCCGCACACTAAGCAATAAAGAGGATGATGAAATAGTTCAGCGCATTAACAACTCAGGTGCACGCGTAGTGTTTGTCAGTTTAGGTTGCCCTAAGCAAGAGTTGTGGATGGCAGCGCACCGCGGGGAAATCAATGCTGTCATGGTTGGCGTAGGTGCTGCTTTCGACTATCACGCAGGCACCATAAAACGTGCACCGCTATGGATGCAACATCACGGTTTAGAATGGCTACATCGCTTGTATTCTGAACCGCGCCGCTTATGGAAGCGTTATATCGTGACTAATAGCATTTTCATTGTGGTGGCTGGATGGCAGCTCATTGTTTACAAATGGAAAATGTAGATTAAATCTCAGTCAGTTATGTATGCTACCGCACAGTTAAATAGTTAGCCACAAACGAAAATCATCTTATCGTACTCACCGTATATATCGGGCTATTGACGTACATTCAATCAAGAAGGCAAAGATGATATTAGTGACGGGTGGAACTGGCTATATCGGATCACACACGGTAGTGGAGCTGATGGAAGCCGGACATAGTGTTTTTATTGTCGACAACTACTGTAACAGTAAGCCATCAGTACTTGATCGTATTGAGCGTATCGTTGGTCGTCGCCCTGGCTTCCAAGAACTGGACATACGTAATCACAAGGCGCTACGGGCATTATTCCTGAAACAAAAGTTCGATGTAGTCATCCACTTTGCTGGTCTTAAAGCGGTTGGCGAGTCAGTCAGCAACCCACTCAAATACTATGATAATAACGTTGCTGGTAGCTTGGCGTTATTTGAAACCATGGTCGAGTTTGGCGTTTACAACCTAGTGTTTTCCTCTTCCGCCACAGTGTATGGTGACCCGCAGACAGTGCCAATACGGGAAAACTTCCCATTATCAGCCACTAATCCTTACGGTCGTTCAAAACTCATGCTTGAAGATATCCTCAGAGACGCAGAAAAGTCTGATTCGCGCTGGCATATCGCACTACTCCGTTATTTCAACCCAGTTGGCGCGCATGCCTCAGGGCTCATCGGAGAAGACCCTAACGGCACGCCTAATAATCTCATGCCTTACCTTACACAGGTAGCGGCTCACAGATTATCAGAGCTTTCAATATTCGGTGACGATTACCAAACGCCAGACGGTACTGGTGTGCGCGATTATATCCATGTTGTCGACCTCGCCTTAGGGCATGTGGCTGCAATGGATTATTTAATCTCACATGCAGGTATATTAACGGTCAATCTAGGTACAGGCACGGGCCACAGTGTGCTAGAAATGGTGAACACTTTTGCTAAAGTAAGCGGTCAATCTGTACCGTATAAAGTGGTGGCAAGGCGTCTGGGCGATGTTGCCCAGTGCTATGCAGATACTCACTTAGCACGCGATTTAATAGGCTGGGAAGCTAAACGCAGCATTGCCCAGATGTGCGCAGACGCATGGTACTGGCAAGAAAAAACGAGTGAAGTGATGTAACACAGTATTACAGTGGTATATCACTCCTTATCGTCTAAAATCAGCGCAAATAGCTAATTAGCCGGCTATATTGGAGCTTGGCTGTGTTTACCGAGGCCCTTGTTTTTTCTGAAGCTACAAAGCGCAAGGCCTAGCAACACCGACAAGCACATGCTTCAGGCACAAATAATGTGCATAATGCAGCACTAAATGCCCCTTCACTAGCCACTTCCCGGATTAGGCAACCTTCTTCGACAGTTCGCTGCTCGCGCCACTCAGCATCGCCATTGCAGCAATACTGATGTCGGCAACGAGTATTGATTCCAGCCCCCCTACCTGATTTAGAATAGGCAACGATACCGTCAAACAAAAATCTTCAGTCGCTGTTGATAGGTAAATGTTAGAGATATACGGCTTAAGTGCGTCATGCGCTTCGTGGTAATAAGCTTGCGGGCTACGATCAACCCCTGCACCACCCGCTTTAATTTTGCCGTACATGTTTGGATTAATCCAATTTGGATATCTCTGCATCCCGTTAGCGTTAAGCTCAAACACCACCTCAAAAAACGGATAGTCAGTGAAACAGCTATCCATACAATGCGAATCTTCCGAACGACGATATTGAAGTAAGGATTCCAACGCCTCTAGTGCACGAGCCTGCCAATCGGAATGTACCTCATGTTCTGGCACTACCAGTCTAGGCGTAACATCCTCCACGACAATGATGCTACCTATGTTGGATTTACCTATCTTTTTCAGGTAAGCCGCACGCTCTGCAGCAGCTACACTATTGGATAGTGCGCCTTGGCTACCATTAACGACGGCGATTGAGATGCTTGCAACTGGATGCTCGCTACCATCCTCAGTAGTAAAAAATCCACGCTCTAGGTCTGATGTGTCATATAAATGGCTGGCGAGGTCTTGGAAATGGTAGATCACATCCAGCAACTTGTCTTCAAGCTTTGTGTTGATATGATCGAGAATCAACACAAAGTCATCGCCCCCAATGTGACCGACCAACGTCCCTGTAGCGCCAAGAAACTCTTGCCGGACAATTTCTGACAATAGGCGAATCATGGCATCGCCACGTATAAACCCATACCTGTCGTTGTAGGCTTTAAAGTGATCAAGATCAATATAGACTAATACTGTGTTGGGGTTATTGCGTATGCTGACATCCAGCGATTGCCGTAATGTTGGCCCTGTGGTTAGCTGACTAAGTGGGTGTAGACTGCCAGTACTCATCTTACGACTGATCAACTGCGCCATAATTTCTAGCGGCCGTAGAATGCCGATGTAGACACCATCATCGCCCACCATAATCCAAGGCTCGGCATCTCCGCGCTCTAGGTAGAGCCCTCGCGCTAATAATGATGAAGGCGTGCGACTGGTAATCATTTTTGGTAATGCATCGCAATAGGCACCCAATGAACTACTACGCTGGGTAAATACTTTACCCCTCTTGAGCAAACCGATAGGTCGCAAATTATCCAACACCACAGCAATTTCAGTATCCGGATTTTCCCGGAAAATTTCTCGCGCCTTTTCAATTGAAGTGTTGACCTCTATCGTTAACCCGCGCATCACAAACTCACCAATCCTGAACTCATCTGGAATATGAGAACGATGTGCGTCATCCTGCTTAGGCAACGCTGCCACTGACTGAGTAGGTTTACTTTCTGGTTTTGCAAAATAGTAACCCTGCGCATAAGCAAGCCCAAGGTCTAGGCAAAAGTTAATGTCCTCTACGCGCTCTAAACCCTCTGCCACAACTGTACAGCCTAGTCTTTGCGCCATTGAGATAATGGCCTCCAATAACACTGTACGCACGCGACTGCCTTGTGCTTCATGAACAATCGCCCTGTCAATTTTGATATAGTCTGCACGAACAGCGGCCAGTGTACGCAAACCATTAAAGCCTGAGCCCATGTCATCAAGTGCGATACGAAGGCCATGAGCACGAATCTCATCACAACACTCGGATAAAAGCTCGGGAGATACTTTTTCACTTTCAACAATTTCAATCACAATTTCACGTTGCTCAATGCCATATTTGCTTAGCGCTTCCATCATTAATGTCAGCCAGCGCTTTTTCATAATGGTTTGTGGCAGCACATTAATGAAAATAGGTGTACCTGGTGCAATTAAATTTGCTTTACCAACCAATGCATTTTGCTGGCAAGCAATATCTAGCTCTTCGCTACATTTAAGCTGGCTCGCCAACTTAAATGACTCCTCACCATTCAACAGTTCCCCAGAGGGGTTCTTTATGCGGCACAGTGCCTCGTAGGCAAAAATTTTCCCGTTCTGGGTGAAATCAACAATAGGCTGGAAATATATTTGCACATGCAGGCTAATGTCATCTAGTAACCATGAGTGCAGACGTCTAGTATAAAAAATATTGAATGGGACAATGCTTGACATCGTTTCTGCGGGATCCGTTGGATTAGCATCTTTTGCGATCATCACGTAGGAGTTTTCAAGCAACTGTTCTGGTAGCTTCTCCGCCAACTGATTGAGGGTGTACGTCAATGACCTTTCATCATCAAAGTCAAAAATAAAAACAGACTTTTCTGGATTGTGTGTATGAATTAGATCAAGATTGGCAAAATCAAAAGTCTGACCTGATGTATTTAAATATAACTTCATATGCTGTTTTTTCTTTTCTATTATAAAATAGCCCAAGAACATCCAAGCAATAAATATGCCGACATTAGCGACGTACAGATCAAAAGTTTAATCAACGAAGTTAACGGTTTATTTGAATAATCAATGAAAATCGGCAAGCGTTTTTTTAAAAGCTCACCGAATTAATGCATCAACGCACCATTAAATGATGTGGTTAAGACTTTCTGGGCCAAACACTTCTCTATGGATCATATTGGGGTTAACACCTAGCTCTAGCAAAGCGTCGCGCTGATCATCCATAAATGACTGCGGCCCACAGATGTAATAGATGCCATCTTTAAACTCAGTGGAGATATGTCCTGACAAATCCATGCGCCCTTCTAGTTCATCTGCATGTTGTTTTTTTGATTCATTCAAAAAGAAAATCGCATTGAGGTTATTTAACTCATGCTTTGCTTGCTGAATCTCATCCAAATGCGCGATGCTGCTACGGCTTCTGGCCGCATGTGCAAATAAAACTTTTCTAGTCGGGTTATTGATAGAAATCTCTTTCACCATGGAAATCATCGGGGTAATACCAACGCCGGCAGAAATTAAACCAATTGGCTGCTGGCCTAGTACATCAGGCGTAAAGTTTCCACATGGATAGCTGATGTCCACCACGCTACCCACCCTTACATGCTGATGCAACCAGTTAGAGACATTGCCACGCGGCTTATATTCATCCCCTTTTTCGCGTTTCACAGTAATTCTGTAAGTGTTATCTTGATTAGCATCAGACAAGCTGTATTGCCTTATCTGCCTTAAACCCAACTCTTCAATATGCACGGCCACGCTGATATATTGACCTGGTTTAAACTTAGGCAACACTTTCCAGCCATCTGCCTGCAAGGTAAATGTCACCACATCATCTGATTGATGTTGCTTATCTAGCACCTTCACTTTAAGCCACTCATCTGGCTGCTGATTATTCTGCTGGTATAACCTGGCCTCGGCATCAATCAGTGCATCGGCCAAAAGACCATACGCCTCCTCCCAAGCAGCTAATAGCTCAGGGGTTGCCGCATCACCAAGCACGCCTTTAATGGCACCAATTAAATTGCTGCCTACAATAGGATAATGCTCTGCCTTAATACCAACCGACACATGCTTATGCACGATGCGCTCAATCACTGGCGCCAAGGCAGCGCTATTATCAATATTGGCGGCATAGGCAAAGACGGCCGCCGCCAATGATTGCTGCTGTGAGCCATTGGCTTGATTACCCATATTAAAAAGGTTTTTAAGTTCAGGATGTGACTCGAACATGTTTTTATAAAAAAGTGTAGTAATGGCCAACCCATGTTGCCTAAGTACCGGCACACTGGCATCGATATAGGGTTTTGCTGATCTTGATAACATGACATCTCCTTATTTTAAGTTGCATTTAAAATGCTACATTTATGATCTAAAAAAACACTCGCGAGAGTGCTTGATAAAACTTACCTACAATTAAAAACTAAGCAATCATCAACATTAACTTGGTTGTATTAATTTGATTAACTGGGCCTAGGCAACAAAACGTTGATGTAATTTAATTACTGCCTGCTGTGTTTTAGAGTCCACAATACCCTGTAAAGTGTATTTGTTCATTTCCTCATAGAAGCTATGTAAGCCGCGGTCTAAAATCTCTTTTAAATTACACTGGCCGCTCAAAACACAGGGCGGCTCACTGCAATTTATTAATGAGGTTTTATTCTCCAGCTCTCTTAATATATCTCCCAGCCTCAGCGCAGACGGCTCTACACCGAGCCTTAAGCCACCACTACGCCCGCGTGTGGCAGTAACCCACTTTAACTTGTTTAATCTTGTTACCACTTTAATCAAATGATTTCTGGGCACATTAAACTGTTGCGCAATCTCATTAATCGTGACAATGGAACTACCCACCTCTTGCGTGAGATACATTAAAACTCTTAAGCTAAGATCAGTAAATTTGGTAATTTGCATAGTTGAGATTCATATTATATATGTTGTATATAATATGCAACATATAATTGATTTAAGATAACCGTTTAAAAATTTTATAAGCCGCACAACAAGAACAAGCCTAATTACGATAACAACCAATTACAGCGCAATGATTATTAATTGCCAATCGCTGAAAATAATATCTTTTTACTAATTGATATGCATCAATTTATATTCAAAGTAAATTAACTAACATGGTATGACATGCAGAGTATATTCATTCATTTATTCCGCTCATATGTTTTTAATTGAATGCAGTAAATACTGGGAGAAAGAGAAAATCATGAAAAAGATACCACTTTTAGTACTGGGCGCTGCGCTTTGTATAGCCAACCTAACTGAAGCAGCAACTGCTGCCAAATCCAACAGCGATAAAGTGATTGGCCAGGAAGCTGCAGTGCTGACTGATGCACCCGTCGTACCTCCACGCATCACCAGAAAACATGCAACTAAAGTTATCGTCAATCTTGAGGTTAAAGAGCTAGAAGGCCGCCTTGCCGATGGTGTTACCTACACGTTCTGGACTTTTGGCGGCAAAGTACCAGGTAAGTTTATCCGCATCCGCGAAGGGGATGATGTTGAGTTTCACCTAAACAATCACCCAGATAATAAAATGCCGCACAATATTGACCTGCACGCGGTAACAGGCCCTGGTGGCGGTGCGGCAGCGTCACTGACAGCGCCTGGACACAGCTCTGTGTTTTCGTTTAAGGCGCTGAACCCTGGACTTTATGTATACCACTGCGCTACCGCACCAGTGGCAATGCACGTAGCTAACGGCATGTATGGCCTGATTTTAGTGGAACCTAAAGCAGGTATGGCTAAAGTTGACCATGAGTTTTATGTGATGCAGGGTGATTTTTACACCCAGGGAAAAAACGGTGAACAAGGCTTACAGGCTTTCAGCATGGCTAAAGCGATTGATGAAAAACCTGAATATGTGGTGTTTAACGGTGCAGCCGGCGCACTCACTGGCGACAATGCACTGAAAGCGAAAAAAGGCGAGACCGTGCGACTGTTTGTCGGTGTTGGCGGCCCTAACCTAACCTCATCTTTCCACGTGATTGGCGAGATATTTGATAAAGTTAACCATGAAGGCAACACTGCCAGCCCTGCCAAAAACATACAGACTACGATGATTCCAGCAGGCGGTGCAGCCTACATGGAGTTTAAAGTAAATGTCCCTGGCACCTACATTATGGTAGACCACTCACTCACCAGAGCATTTAACAAAGGTGCGCTAGGCATGCTGAAGGTATCTGGTGATGAAGAAAAAACCATCTACTCAGGCAAAATGACTGATGAGGTATACCTGCCTGAAGGCACCAGCATGAGAAATGCCGAAAGAACCCAAGCACAGGTGCCTAGTGCCAAAACCAAGACTGACCGCATCAAACTAGGTGAATCTATCTACAACAATAACTGTGCAGCTTGCCACCAAACTACCGGCGTAGGCGTACCGCAGGCATTCCCTCCCCTAGCAAAATCAGATTACTTGCTTAACGGCAAAGCGCCCACCATCAAGGCAGTTACTGGCGGCTTGCAGGGCAAGCTGATTGTGAACGGCAATGAATATAATGGCGTCATGCCTGCATGGACCCTTAGCGATGAAGAAGTTGCTAATGTGCTCACTTACATTTACAGCAACTGGGGCAATAACGGTGATGAAGTCACCCCAGAAGAAGTGAAACTGCACCGTGTAGCGCCTGTAAAACATGTTGAGTAACAAATCAAAACTCGTCTCCCTGCTAGCACTACCTGCCGTCCTTATTTATGGGGCGGCAGTATTAGCAGAAGAGATGGTGATGATTCCGCAGGGAAACTACTCCCCTTTCTTTTTGAAGAAAGAACTAGTTAATAACAGCACGGCAACCAAAATTAAGATTGACGCATTCTGGATGGACGCCGCCCCTGTTACCAATCTCCAATTTCAGGCGTTTGTGAGCCAACATCCAGACTGGCACCCAACCAATATCAAAAAGATATTCTCTGATTCACATTATCTGGATCACTGGAAAAGCACTCAAGGTGCTGCCAATACGGCAGACCTAAATAAAGTAAACCTAGATGCGCCGGTAGTCAATGTGTCATGGTTTGCGGCAGTGGCATACTGCGAGGCACGGGACAAACGCCTGCCATCAACCGACGAGTGGGAATACACCCTCAACGATATTGACAGAGATAAAGAAAATCTGCAGAAACAGATTATTCGCTGGTACTCTGTTCCCAATAGAGCGCTATTGGCCGTTAAAAGCCAGCCATCCAATGGGTTTGGTGTATTTGACCTAGCAGGTCTGATTTGGGAATGGACTGCGGACTTTAATAGCTACATGGCTCCACCTGACTCTAGAAACTCTGGCGACAAAACACAGTTTTGTGGAAGCGGTAGCCTAAGTGCTAGCAATCTTGATGATTATGCTGCGTTTATGAGGTACTCGTACCGTGAAAGCCTGAAGGGCAACTTTACAGGTAAAAACTTAGGATTCCGTTGCGCAAAGGATGCAAAATGAAAATAAAGCTAAAGCATAAACTCCTGTTGTCATTCATACTGGCTTGCAACTCTCCAGCATTCGCCGACGATCATGAGCATGAGCATCACCCGCAGCAATCTGCAGCCTCAGCTCCTAGCACTGACTCAATATTCAATATCACCGATAATTGGACTGCAGCAAATGGCAACACTTTTCAGCTTGGTGCATTAGGCGGCAAGCCAACCGTGATAGCGATGGTTTACACATCATGCCAGTACGTATGCCCACTTACCGTGCAAAATATCAAGCGCATAGAACGCTCGCTAGGCGCCGCAAAGGCCGCCAACGTTAACTTTGCTTTATTCTCGCTAGATCCTGAGCGCGACACCCCAGCCAAACTATCAGAGTTTGCCAAGCTACATGGCATCACTAATCAGTCTTGGACCTTAGCGCAAGGCAATGCTAGCTCAATACGCAAACTGGCGGTTACGCTTGGCGTTAAATACAAAAAAGTAGAATCTGGCGATTATGAGCATGATGCAACCATTTTCATTCTGGATAAGGACGGCGTGGTTAAATATCAGGCAGACGCCATGAATAAAAACATGAATGGTGCATCTGATGCGGTCAAAGCATTATTAAAGTAAATACTAATGACACTAAACTTTAATCAACTCAGCTTTAAGCAACTCAACTTTGATCAGCTGAACTTTAAGCAACTAAATAAGGATGAACAGCGCATCTACACCGCGCTGCAATCGGTAATCGACCCTGAAATCGGCGAAAACCTGATCGACCTTGGCCTGATTTATGGCATTCAAATCCAAAACAATATTGCCAAAGTCACTTTCAGCATGACCTCTCAAGCATGCCCAATGTCAGAAATGGTGATTGAAAATATTCACGACGCTGTAAGCCAAGTGCTGACCGACAATAACGAGCTGGAGCTGGATTTGGTTTGGGAGCCAGCGTGGGAACCAGCAATGATGAGCGAGCAGGCAAAACAGCGGCTGGGCTGGGGCTAAACGGCTTTACTACAACAGTTGCAATCCGCCTGCTGATATTATCTCTTTATGAAAACCAACCTCGCAGTGCGCTACCGTATCCCCATGTTGATTGCAGGAGTCATCAGCCTGCTTTGCGGCATGTATCTCGGGCTTATCCGCTTGGGTTGGAGCTTTCCGCTAGCAGAACACTCATCATTAACGCTGCATGCGCCGCTCATGGTGTGCGGTTTTTTAGGTACAGTCATCTGCTTGGAACGAGCCGTAGCAATCGGCGAGCGCTGGGCTTACCTTGCACCGTTAAACGCGGCTATCGGTGCAATACTTCTGCTAGCCGACACAAACTACTCTATCGCGCTTACGCTGATTTTTATCGCTAGTGCGCTGCTATGCATAGTTTCTATCAAAATATTTTTTAAGCAGCGTGAGTTATTTACTCTTACGTTACTGCTCGCCGCCATATGCTGGGGTATAGGCTGTTATCTTTGGCTGACTGGGCTTAGCATTGCACGCATTATGCCTTGGTGGATGGGATTTTTAATTATTACCATCGTCGCTGAGCGGCTGGAGTTATCTAGATTTTTGCGCCCTACTCTAGGCAGCAAATTACTGTTTATATGTGCACTACTATTATTTTTTGCAGGCGCGATAAGTGCTACAAGCAGCGCGTGGCCTAACTTTCAATTACTGTCAGTGGCACTGATTGTGATGACACTGTGGCTGATACGTAATGACATTGTGCGCCATACCATCCGGCAACAGGGGTTAACACGCTATATTGCAATCGCCTTGTGCAGCGGCTATGCATGGCTGTTAACTGCGGGCATTATCGGCCTGAGCTTTCCTGTGCTGAGCCCTGGCGCTAGTTACGATGCATTTAGCCACAGCATTTTTATAGGTTTTGTATTTTCCATGATATTCGGCCATGCACCGATTATCTTTCCAGCCATTACCAAAGTAAAAATCCCTTACCATGCAAGCTTCTATCTGCCGTTAGCTCTGCTGCATATATCATTGCTAGCAAGAGTAAGCGGTGATTTTCTATATCTATCCAACCTGCGTAAAGCTGGCGGGCTGTTGCATATCGCAGCAATCACCCTATTTATACTGATTTTATCCGCTGCAGTCCTATACAATAAAGTGGGCCATAACCCGCGCAATAAAAAGTAGGCGTATCTGCAAAATAACTGCATAATCCAGACCCACCAGTTAAAAAGGTTCGCAGATGAATAAGCTGTTCATTTCCCAAACTTTGTCAGAGTTCTTTATGTTCAAAGAACTCAATGCTGAACAAATCACCCAAATTGCAGAACATTCCCAGTTGATTGATTTTCCTAAAGGTACTTCCGTTTTTAACCGTGGGGAAGCCGCTGTCGGCTTGTATATTTTACTGAATGGTCAGTTAAAGCTAGGGGTCACCTCACCGCAAGGCAGTGAAAAAATCATCAGCATTGTTTCCCCGGGGGACAGCTTTGGTGAGGCTATTTTATTCTTAGAGCGTCAGTTCCCGGTATATGCGCAAGCGATATTGGATTCACAAGTGCTGCTAGTCCCTAAAAGCCTGATATTTTCCATGCTAGATAATGACACCATGTTTGCGCGCAAAATGCTGGCGGGGCTCTCCGTCAGAATGCACCAACTAGTACAGGATATTGAAATGCTATCGTTGCAGTCGTGTACACAACGCTTTATCGGCTACTTATTACAGATTAGTGCTGACGCCATCGATGCCAGCAACATCACGCTGCCGGCGAGCAAAACCACCATCGCGTCACTGCTCAACCTGACCCCGGAAACCTTATCGCGCACTATGGCAAAGTTACAGCAGCTAGGTTTGATTGAGGTGAACGGTAAAGACGTAATGATTATTGATGTTAAAAAACTCCGCAGTTACGACTTAGGCAGTTAACGAGTCATTTGTGCGTAAAGCAGCGGCAGCTCTTTAGGCAGGTCTTCAGGGTTGCGAATTACCACATAACCGCCAGCACCAAACAAATGCGGCAGATAATCACTAGCTTCGGTATCAATCGTGACACAGAAAGGGCGCAACCCTAACCTTCTCGCTTCTATCAGTGCCACACGTGTATCCTCAATCCCATAACGTCCCTCATACTGGTCCAGATCATTGGGCTTACCATCCGTCAGTATCAATAGTAGCCGCTGCCGCTTTTTCTGCTGTACCAGTAAGCTACTTGCCTGCCGTATGGCCGCCCCCATGCGCGTATAGTAGCCGGGTTTAATTGCTGTAATACGACCTCGCACTTGGCCACTGTATTTCTCTTCAAAGCCTTTAATGTAATGAAAACGCACGTGGCTGCGCTTGAGGGAAGAAAATCCATACAGCGCAAAACTATCGCCGGTTGCGGTCAGCGCTTCTGAAAACAGTAACAGACTATCGCGAATCACATCAATCACGCGCGCGTGGTTGGAAACATAAGCATCGGTAGACAGTGACAAATCTGCCAGCAGCAAGCACGCCAGATCACGCTCCTGATTAACCTGCGTGCGGTAAAGCCCATGCTCAGAGGTTGGCATGGTGCTATTTCTTTCAGAAGCAAGCTGCACCCAAGCATCTAGGTCTAGCTCCTCACCATCCTGCTGACCTTTAAGCCAGTGTCTGGTTGGCGTTAGCGCCTGAAACTGCCGACGCAAATGGTGCGCTGTGCGCTTTAAAGCATGTGGCAGTTCGCATGGTTTAGCATCAGTGGCAATTAACTGCTGCAAGCTGCAATAGTCCGGCTGTAATACCTGTTTTTTCCAATTCCACTCTGGCAATAATACCCCCTCACCCAGCAGCGTATCATCCGCGGCACCGGCAGGTAAATCCAGATCAAACCTAACATTAGCGGCGCTGGCTTTGCCATTACGGGCGATGGTCAGGCTGTCCATATCTTCAGCCGCCAGTTGCGCGGTTTCTGCATCATCCTCTTCATCCTGCGGGCGATTAACCTTCACGAACTCAGACCATGAAAACAGGCTCTCGGCGCGAAACATCATCAAAAAGCCGTTTTTATCTTCCTTGACATCGGTACGCTGTGCCAGATGTTTGCGCCTATTTTTTTTCTGCGTGGCGCTACCAGCTTGCTCAGGGGAGCCAGCACTCGCGGCAGTTGATTCACCATTAACGGGTGGGTTAGGATGCGGCCACAATGGCACAGGCTGAAACGGGCGCTTGGCTAGTGTAATCTCATTCACGCTACCTGGCTGCTGCAATGCCTGACGGATAGCATGTTCCTGCGCAGCTTCATCTGCCGGCAACTTATGCAGTGGAATACGCGTAGCAAGCAAAGCATCGACTAACCGAGTGTAGCGGCTCTGTAAGCCGGGAAAGCGTTGCAAGGTGCTTTGCGTTGCCTGCTGATTTCTAACTATCCATGGCTGATTATTATCGGTATCTACCGCCGCCAATGCCACCAGCCAGAAATAAAGGTCACGGTTTAGCGCATACTCGGCAAACAAGTCTATCTGCGATGGCAGCCTCAGCACCTCGCCATCGCGCCAGCTTAACTCTACTTTTTCACCGCTGCCGGCCATGCGCTGTAGCAGGCGTCTACGCGCACCGTGACGTACTGCAGGAGAAGCTGAAATACCCAACCCAGGGTCACCACCCAGCGCCCTGAAAAATATCGCAGCTGATTTTGCAATATCATCCAGCTTAACGGTCGCTGCAGTATGACGCTTCTCTGCCGCCCCGGTAATCAGGCGATCCCACAGCTCTCCTACGTACTCCTCCATTAACGCCCAAAGGTGGCGCTCACCACCTCGCTCAAAGCAACTGCAGTTTCCGTATCATCGGTTAAAGTTTCTACCAATGCTGCACGGCAAGCACGTACAGGGTCATAGCCATCTTTAATCAGGGTTGCCGCATACACCAGCAGACGTGTACTGGCCACCTCTTCCAAATCGTGATCACGCAAAGCACGAAATGCGCCGGCGATGGAAACCAGCCGTTTTGCAGTCATGCTATCAATACCAGTTTCACCCACCAATATCGTTTCTTCCTGTGCTGCGGTCGGGAAATCAAACGTCAGCGATACAAAGCGCTGCCGTGTTGAAGGCTTCATGCCTTTTAAAAAATTCTGATAGCCTGGATTATAAGAAACCACCAGCATGAACGCAGGTGGCGCCTGTAATAGCTCACCAGTACGATCTATCGGTAGCATACGCCTGTCATCAGCCAGCGGGTGCAACACCACGGTGGTATCTTTACGTGCCTCTACCACTTCATCCAGATAACAAATGCCGCCTTCACGCACAGCGCGCGTCAGCGGACCATCATTCCAGATGGTTTCGCCGTCACCAATCAAATGACGCCCCACTAAGTCAGCAGCAGTCAGATCATCATGGCAGGCCACGGTATGTAGCGGCAAACCAAGGCGTGCCGCCATATGTGCAACAAAGCGTGTTTTACCGCAGCCAGTAGGGCCTTTGATTAACAGCGGCAGACGATTCTTCCAAGCACGCTCAAACAACTCGCACTCATCGCCACTAGGTTCATAAAACGGAGTATTACTTGTTTGTGTTTCCATAAAGTCTTTCAGTAACAAGCTTGCTTTAACTACGCTGTTAAATAAGCAATGGCAATCATGCCGCCCACTACCATAAAATAACCCATAATAATGCCGCGCCAAAGCCAGCTTACATGGCGCAGCCCCATAAAATAATTAGCAATCAACTGGCCTTTGATGAAAGCAATCGCCAGCACACTCAGCATCACGGCCTTGCCCTGCGCCACCTCTTCGCCAATACAGAAAGTCAGGATAGTGAGCGCAACCAGTATTAGCCAGATGCGTGTAGAAAAATGGTTGATAGGTTTATTCATCATTAGTGAATGATATAAACCAGCGGGAAAAGTACGATCCATAGCAAATCTACCATGTGCCAAAACGAGGCGCCGGTCTCCACACCAAAATGCTCAGTTGCAGTGTAGTCGCCCTTGTTTAATTTAAACACGACGCATCCCAGAATAATCATGCCCATCAGCACGTGCATCAGGTGAAAAGAGGTCAACGTCAGGTAATACATATAAAAATCATTAGTTTCCAGCGTGATGCCTGCGGAGAACTTTTCGTTAAACTCCCACAGCTTTACTGCAATAAACATAGCACCCAGCACCATCGCTCCCAGCAGCCAGCGCGCAGACTGCTGAGCATTATTCACTTTAATGGCAGCGACGGAACGTACAACAAAATAACTGCTAGTAATCAGGATAATGGTATTCAACGTACCCAAACCACGGTTCAATGTAAGCTGCGATCCATTAAAAACCTCCAGCTGATGAACACGCGCGAAAGCGTATACGATAAACATCACGCCAAACACCAGCATTTCTGCAAGTATAAATATCCAGATGGCAAAATCGCCGGGCAAATCTTCCGCCGGCAAACTTTCACTCTCACTGACCACTGCTGTATTTGTATTCATGCAATACCCCAAAGTGCCAGATTTTCCAGTTTAACCAAAAGAAGGAGGCTAGCCTCCTTCTTTTGCCCTGCACTATTGCAAACAAGTACTAGAGACTAGCTCGCTTTAGCTTCGCCTTTAATAAAGAAACTAATGATGTAAGTAATCAAGCCAATCAGGAACACTACACCCGCAGCTTCACGCATCCAGTAGAAAATTGCGACTGAGTCCTGCGTGGCCATAAAGCTCATTGGCGTTGTAGAGATACGTTGCAGCCATGTTTGCAGCACACCTGCCGCAGTCAGGAACAAGGTGATGAACACCATTGCCACCGTCATCAGCCAGAAAGACCACATCTCAACCACCTGCGCCTTGTTACTGTTGGCAGCACGGCCACGTAGTATAGGCATTGCGTATGAAATAATGGTCAGTACAACCATTGCATAGGCTCCGTAGAACGCCATGTGTCCATGCGCTGCCGTGAGCTGTGTACCATGGGTATAGTAGTTCACTGGCGCGAGTGTATGCATAAAACCCCATACGCCTGCACCCAAGAATGACATCACACCGGTACCAAGAGCCCATAACGTTGCAGCCTGATTAGGATGCTCGCGACGGCGTTTATTCACCATATTGAACGCAAAGATAGTGAGCATGAAGAACGGTATTGGCTCCAACGCAGAGAACACACTACCCCACACTTGCCAGTAGGCTGGTGCGCCTATCCAGTAGTAATGGTGACCAGTACCGATAATGCCGGTAATCAGTGTCATGGTGATAATGACATATAGCCATTTTTCAACCACTTCACGGTCAACCCCTGTTACTTTAATCAGCACAAAAGCCAGAATCGCACCAAGGATAAGTTCCCATACACCCTCTACCCATAAATGCACCACCCACCACCAGTAGTATTTATCTTTTACCAGATTGTGCGGGTTGTAGAACGAGAACAGGAAAAACACTGCCAAACCAACCAAACCCAACACCAGTACAAGGCTGATTGCGGTTTTACGTCCTTTAAGCATGGTCATGATGACATTAAAGATAAACGACAGCACCACCAAAACAATACCCACCTTGGTTGGCAGAGGCTGCTCCAAAAACTCGCGCCCCATCGTTGCCAGCAAATCATTGCCTGTGAGTTTTGCCAGTGTCGCATAAGGCACCAGCAGGTAGCCAAGCACAGTTGCAGCACCTGCAGCTAAAAACACCCAAAACGTGATAATTGCCAGCTTGGGACTAAACAGCTCGGTCTCCGACTCTTCCGGTATCAGGTAATAAGTTGCCCCCATAAAGCCGAACAGCAGCCATACGATGAGCAAATTGGTATGTACCATACGTGCTACGTTGAACGGAATCGCAGGAAATAGAAAATCCCCCACTACGTACTGCAAGCCCATAATCAGGCCAAATATAATCTGGCCAAGAAACAGCGCAATTGCGGCGATAAAATAAGGCTTCGCCACTGCCTGAGATTGATATTGCATAATAACTCCTGGTAATGGTGACGGTTAACCTTCGATGTTTGGTGGCCAATTATTAGTGTTAATTTCTGAAGTGTATTTCAGAAAATCCACCAAATCATCCAGCTCTTTATCCGTGAAATTAAACTGCGGCATTTGTCTTCTACCTGGAATGCCAGTAGGCTGACCTTTAATCCATGCTTTAATAAAGTCAGGCCCGCGGCGTTTGTACACATTGCCCAGCTCTGGTGCGAAATAAGCACCTTCACCTAGCAAGGTATGGCAACCGATACAGTTATTGGTCTCCCACAACTTCTTACCATGAATAACCGAAGCTGTTAGGTTCTGGCTGTTATCACGTTTTGGTAGCTTTTGATTGGTATCAAACGTAAGCGCAAGAAACAGTAGGAAAAAAAACAGCGATCCCCCCATAAAAATATTACGCGCCATGGATTTAGTAAATCTTGTAGCCATTGCGTCCTCCCCATTAATGTAAATGACGTTGAGAATGTACAGTATTGAAACGCATCTATCCTTGACTTGGGTCAAGTTCAAACTAGGCCTAGGATAAACCTGCCTATGCAATATACACCAAAGATACTTATATAAGACATAACATAGGTAATGGCAAACATTAGTTCAAGGCTAATAAAAAATGCATTACACCTAGAATGTGTTTCATGTAAACTTGACCTAGAATAATCAATTGGTAGTTAATCATTTAAATGCAAATTAACACTAAACCAACTAGTCCTACGCTGCACAAAACTATTCTGTGGCTATTTACTGGCAGTATCTTGTTAGTTGGCTCTGTGATTACACATCAGTTGTGGTCGAATGCCAGAAATGACAATTTACAAAAGTTAAACTCAGCCCTGGAAGATTCCGCAGACGTCACTGTTAGTAATCTTCAAGCGCGCTTTAATGCAATTTTAGTCATTATGCGCGGCGTTAAAGGGTTTATCGACGGCTCAGATGTAGTCAAGCCAAATGAATTTCATACCTATATCAAATCCCTTAACTTAGGCGATAGGTTTGGCGTACGAGGTATCGCACTCGTAGAGCTTATAGATGACGCGCATAAAACAACGCATATTACAGATGTAAAAAAACGTGGCTTAACTAACTATCAAATAAAGCCTGCGGGAGAGCGCCCATATTACGCGCCCATCACCTTGATAGAGCCGTTAGATGCACCTAATGCCAAAGTATTAGGGTTAGATGTATTAACTTTGCCCACTGCATTAAAAGCGCTGGAGCAAGCAAGGGATACAAACAATCCGCGTATCTCTAAACGCATGACGCTTGGACAGGATGCAGGTCAAAATAACCAGCATTCATTTGTCATGTACTTGCCCATTTATAAGAAAAACACCACCTTAACCAGCTTAGAAGCCAGACGTAATGCCATCATAGGCTGGGTCGATGTTCCCTTCCGCATGAATGACTTAATGAGTGGGTTTAAAGGTGAAATTGATTCAGACGTCAGCATCAACATTTACCAAGGAAGCAACGCTGATGAACAATCATTTTTATACAAATCCGCACAGGAACCAAAGGAGTCTCAATATTCTAACCAGAGAGTGTTGACCCAAGCGGTATCAAGAGTGCTAGATGTGGGCGGCACCAAATGGACACTTTTATTCCAGACGACACCAGCTTTTGAGGCGCGTATATTGCCTTATGGTAAACCAACGCTAGTCGCGCTCTTAGGCTCTACACTCACGATTTTGTCTGCATTTTTAGCATGGTTTTTATTAAGCAGCAGGCAGCGTGCAGAAAATCGTTATCAAAAACTTTTCGATCAAGCGGGTGATGGCGTTTTAGTCCTCAATCATCAGCATCAATTTATTTCGGCCAATGTGGCAGCCGTCAACATGCTCGGTTATCAGCATGGCGCGTTGCTCAACATGCGGCTACCAGATGTGTTAGTTAACAATGTTATCGAGCACTTAGAATTCAGCTCTAACATTATGTCAGACAACCCAACCAAAGGTGAATGGCAATACCGCCGCAGGGATGGGTCTCAATTTACCGCTGAGGTAAATTGCAGAAAGTTAGACAAAAACTACTACTTCGCCATTATTAGAGATTTAACCGAACGCAAACTTGCTGAGAGTCGGATACTACACCTTACCCAACTATATCAAGCCTTAAGTGAAGTTAACCAAGCGATTGTCCGCATGGGCGATGATCATGAATTATTCTCCATTGTTTGCCGCTGCTCAGTCAACTTTGGCGGCATGAAAATGGCTTGGGTCGGACAACTCAACCAAGCGAGCCAGCAGATTCTGCCCGTAGCAGTCCACGGTGAGGGCATCGACTATATGGATGGCTTAGTCGTTTCAGCCAATGCCAACCTCCCTGAGGGTCAAGGCCCTACCGGCACCGCGCTAAGAAATAACCAAGTCATCATTATTAACGACTTTTTAACGGACCCCTACACCACCCCTTGGCATGAGAAAGCTAAACGCTCAGGATGGGGCTCATCGGCCTGCTTTCCGATTCAGCGGGATCAAAAACCGTTTGCCGTGCTTAATGTTTATCACGAAAGCACCAACGCTTTTGATAATGAGGGCATCGCACTACTGCAAGAAATGGCAAGTGATATTAGTTTTGCACTCGACAATTTTGATAGAGAGCAGAAGAAACAAAAGCTAATGTCAGAGTTAGATTACGCTAACAAGCATATCAATCAGATAGTAAACCTTAGCCCTGCCGTGATTTACACACTAAAACCAAATGCGGCTGGTGCTTTTAGCCCTGATTTCATCAGTGAAAATATTTACCAGATCACAGGCTACGCTAAAGATGAGTGGCTTAAAGATGACTTTTGGATTAACCATATACACAGCGAAGATTTAACTGCTGTTTTAGAGTCTCAGAACAGCTTATTTAAAACAGGCTCACTTAATCATCAATATCGATTTAATCATGCAAATGGCGGTTACATCTGGATTGAAGATCAATTGACACTAGCTCGTGATGACAACGGGCAACCAATAGAAATTGTAGGTGCATGGCTTGATATTACTGAGCGTTTGCTTGCTGAAGAAAAATTACGCATCAATGCTAAGGTGTTTGAATCCAGCCGTGACGGCATTGTCATTACGGATGAATACAATAAAATTATTTCAGTCAACAATGCATTTACTAGAATTACAGGTTACGAAGCGGAAGAAGCCATCGGCAAAAATCCGCGCATGCTTGCTTCAGGTCATTTGGCAGAATCTTTTTACAGTGCAATGTGGGATAGCATTGGCACCATGGGTTATTGGCAAGGTGAGGTCATTAACCATCGTAAAAATGGTGAGGCTTATACACAATGGCTTTCTATCAGCACGATTAAAGGCGCTGATGGCAAAGTTTCACAGCATATTGGTATTATCACTGACATTTCAGAGCGAAAAATGGCTGAGGAGCGCATACAGTTCTTAAGTAACTTTGACCCTCTCACCAATCTGCCCAACAGGAATTTATTAAACGACAGAACAAAACTCGCCCTCGCTACAGCCAAACGCTTGAGGTCAGTTGCAACCCTAATGTTGCTTGATCTGGATCGCTTTAAACTGATCAATGAATCGCTGGGGCCAACGATAGGCGACCAACTCATCAAAGAGCTTGCAGAGCGTTTTGTGGCTTTTATGCGCCCAGAGGACACCATATGTCGCCAAGGTGGTGATGAGTTTATTTTACTGTTACCCAATACGGATGCAGAAGGCGCAGCCCACGTCGCCAAGAAATTACTGGATATCGTTGCCCAGCCCTTTAATTTTAACGGTCAAAAAATCGTACTGACTGCCAGTATCGGTATCGCAGCCTACCCGCAAGATGGCGAAAGTTTTGAGCAGTTAACTCAGTCAGCAGATGCCGCGTTGTATCGCGCCAAATATGAAGGCCGTAATAATTTTCAATTCTTTGCGCGCCAAATGCATGAGCAGGCACACGATATCCTACTACTTGAGAACGAGTTGCGTAATGCAATAGAACATGAGGAGTTTTTACTTTACTATCAGCCACAGTACGATAGCCAAACATCCAAGATTGTCGGCTTAGAAGCACTCATACGCTGGCAGCACCCAGAAAGAGGCATGGTATCCCCTGCTGTGTTTATCCCGATTGCCGAAGAAAGCGGATTAATCAGCGAAATTGGCGACTGGGTGTTACGCACTGCGGTGAAACAGCTTGCCACTTGGCAAGAGGCTGGGTTACAGGCTGTGCCAGTTGCAGTCAATCTGTCTGTTGTTCAGTTTCAGCAAGACACGCTTTATGGCAGTGTGTGCCAGATTTTAAGGGATACCAAAGTTGACCCTAGCATGCTAGAGCTAGAGCTGACTGAAGGGATCGCTATGGAAGATTCAGAACGTACATTAAATGTGCTGAACCAACTCAATGCCCTAGGCGTCAGACTTTCTATTGATGATTTTGGTACCGGCTACTCTTCGCTCAGCTACTTGAAAAAATTCAAAATCGATAAGCTCAAAATTGATCAATCATTTGTACGCGGGTTAGGTAGCCACCCTCAGGATGCAGCTATCATTACGGCGATTATCAGCATGGCAAAAAGCTTAAGCTTTAAAACCATTGCAGAAGGCGTAGAAACGCTAGAGCAACTTAACTTTTTAATTCAGCATGGCTGCGATGAAATCCAAGGGTATTATTTCAGCAAGCCAATTCCTAGTGCTGAAGTGACCAAACTGCTAGCCAATAAATAACTACCCCCCCTTCCTTAAAACATATTGCACAACACATGAACTTTGATTTGATTCTAACTTTTTTGGCACTAGGTGCTTTTGTTGGCCTAGCCGCTGGTCTATTGGGCATTGGTGGTGGCGGCGTAATGGTACCGATGCTAACTGCTATATTTTTAAGCCAAAACGTGCCTGCCGATCAGGTAGTACATTTAGCTTTGGGTACATCCATGGCGTGCATCATGGTGACTTCTTTATCCAGCTTGCGTGCGCACCATGCCAATGGTGCCGTTGTTTGGCCACTGGTTAAGCTAATGGTGTTGGGGGTGGTGTTAGGCACTTTTTCAGCGACGTTTATTGCGTCGATGATTAGTTCAAAAGCATTGGCCATATTCTTCGCTTGCTTTATGGGCTATGTAGCAATTCAAATGTTCTCTAATTCAAAATCCAGCCAGCACACCAGCACAGCCACACACCATTCAATCAACAGAGTTGAGCTCGTACTAGCATCTATTGGCATAGGCTCTATCTCTGCCATTGTTTCTATCGGCGGCGGCTCGATTACCGTGCCCTACCTTACCTGGCGCAAGGTTGATATTAAAAAAGCGATTGGCACGTCAGCGGCGATTGGTTTTCCGTTATCGATTGCGGGCAGTATTGGCTATCTATTAAGCGGTTGGTCACATGCAGCCCCAGTTCCGTACACTTATGGCTTTATTAACTTGCCTGCAGTTATAGTCATTTCTATCACCAGCTTCTTTACCGCGCCCATCGGGGCAAACCTGACGCAAAAATTGCCTGTTGGCACGCTTAAAAAAATCTTTGCATTACTACTGGCAACATTAAGCCTGAAAATGCTCTGGAACTTGCAATTATTGCCTTGTTGCAATTTTTAACGTCAATCTTGCCGCCTGTTTTGGCATATAATCCATATCTTATATTATCGCTTTTGCTAACGTTTTCATGCGCAATCACTTTGACGTCATTATTATTGGTGCGGGTCCCAGTGGCTTATCAGCAGCGGCACGTGCGTCTGAGCAAAAGCTATCTTATCTGCTACTAGAGGCATCAGAAGCCGCCGCCAATACCATACGTAATTATCAACGCCGTAAATTAGTGATGGCGGAGCCGCGTGGCTTGCCATTGCGCAGCCCCTTGCCATTTGCTGCATCGCTACGTGAGTCTGTACTAATCTCGTGGGAAAACGTCATTGCAGATTACAAAATCAACGTTCGATACAACTCAAAAGTTGTTGCAATCACACGTGATACAGAGGGTAAAAAACCAGAGGCTTTAAAGGTTGAACTCAGTGACGGCAGCTTATTCGTTGCAGACCACGTCATTTTGGCGATTGGCGTACAAGGCAACTTACGTAAATTGGAAATCCCTGGTGGCGATTTACCCCAGATCCAGTATCAACTTGATGACCCAGAAGCTTACCAAAATGAAACCATTGTTGTGATTGGTGGTGGTGATACCGGGGTTGAAAATGCGCTAGCACTGACTGGGCGCAATCAGGTCATTGTATTAAACCGTGCCGAAGACTTTAGTAATTGTAAGGAAAGCAACCTTACACAACTCACTGAAGCAAGGCAAAGAGGTGCCTTAGACTGGCTATTAGAAACACGTCCACAATCCATTGAAGCCAATACATCAGGCGAGTTTCCAATTACATTATTTGCCGATACACCTAAGGGTGTAGAGCGCATCCCATGCCATAGGATTATTGCACGTCTTGGTGCGTTGCCCTCTAGGCCTTTGCTGGAAAGTTTTGGCGTTGCATTCCCTACCGCTGACTTAGCCGCCCTACCCGTGCTAACACCGCGTTACGAGTCTAATGTACCTGGCTTATATATTATTGGTGCACTTGCCGGTTATCCATTAATCAAACAGGGTATTAATCAAGGCTATGAAGTCATTGAGCATATTCTGGGCAATCCGGTTGAAGCTGCAGATACTGCACTGCTACGCGAAAAATTTGCCAGCTTTTGTTCAGACCGCGGCATTGAAGATGTGCTGGATAAAATTCAGCGTAGCGTACCTTTATTACGCCTACTTAACTCTTTGCAATTAAGAGAGCTGATTTTAGAAAGCAATATTTTACTGCCAGCTGCCGGCGATATTATCTTTGAACGTAACGATTACAGCACCTCCTTCTTTTTTGTGATTGAAGGTGAGCTGGAAATGTTCATCGATGAAGACGATATTGCGGATGACCGGTTCAAAAGCGGTGAGTTTTTTGGCGAAATGGGCCTGCTATCTGGGCGACGCAGAATTGCAACGGTAAGGGCAACCAGCCAGTGTGCGCTGATTGAAACGCCACGCCGCGTTATATTAAAGCTAATCAACTCAGTGCAGGCAATGCGCAGAACACTGGATGAAGTCGCAATCAAGCGCATCGTACATGCGTGCATTGGTCTTTCATTAAGTGAGGACGACCTCAACGACTTAGCAACACATGCAGTGATCAAGCAATACGCTGCGGGTGAAGAATTGTTTCATGAGGGCGATGAAGCAGACGGGCTTTACCTGATTCGACGTGGCTCGGTCACCGTTTCGCGCATGATGACTGGCCGCGAGGTAGTTTTATTTTATGTAGCTGCAGGCAATTATGTGGGTGAAATGTCACTCATCTCTGGTGAGCCCCGTTACGCTACCGTACGCGCAGCGATTGCAACTGAGGCTATTTTAATTGATGTAGCGCGTATGCAAGGCATCATCGCACGTAATCCTGAAGTGCGTTCATCATTAGACGCACGTTACTTACAACATCTGCAAGAGCAGGAAAAAAGGCAGCAATTAGAAACCTCTTCAGATAGTAGCAGCGGTTTTTCAAATCAATCCGCACAATCCAGCCTGATTTCTTTCTTAATACAGCAAGGTGTGGGTGAGGCAACTGACGTTTTATTGATTGACGAATCACTCTGTGTGCGCTGCAACCATTGCGAGCAGGCATGTGCGGATACCCATGGCGGCGCAACACGGCTAGACCGAGATACTGGCCCGATCTACGCCAACATTCGCGTCCCTACTTCTTGCCGCCACTGTGAACACCCCCACTGCATGAAGGACTGCCCGCCAGACGCCATCCACCGCGCACCGCATGGTGAAGTTTATATCGATGATAGCTGCATTGGCTGCGGCAACTGCCAGCAAAACTGTCCATATGATGTGATTCAAATGGCAGTGATTCAAGACCAGCCAGAACAAAGCTTATGGCAAATGCTATTGGGGATTCAACCTAAACAGGTTGCCTCTACCAACAATACAAAAGTCGCGGTTAAGTGCGACATGTGTAAAGACATTGCCGATGGACCAGTATGCGTACGCGCCTGCCCGGTTGGCGCAGCCTTGCGGGTGAACCCTGAGCAGCTTTTAGGCTATGCAAGTAACAATGTCGCGGACGAGCACCACATACTAGGGTTTGATGATGCATAGAGGGAACGCTTAATGCAACAAAGCAATATGTTCGACTATAAAAACTACCGCTATTTCAAAATAGCGGTCGTGGTTATCTTAATTGCATTAGCTGCATTTTTGTTTTTTGAACCCGCTGTCGGTCATTACGGCGGTAGCTGGCTAGGTTATACATTAGGGTCCATATCTGCGTGTATGGTGTTATGGATGACATGGTATGGCATCAGAAAACGACGCTACCGCGGCACCGGAGCCACCCAAGGCTGGCTATCTGCCCATATTTACCTAGGCACGGCACTCACCTTTATTGTCACCTTGCACAGCGGCTTTAACTTCGGGCTAAATATTCACACCTTAGCCTACGCCCTACTGCTCATCGTAGTTGCCAGCGGCTTCTTTGGTAACTACACCTACATGATTTACCCACGTAAGATGACAGAAAACATGGGCGAAGATAGTCTGGATGGCCTGCTGTTAAGGATCGCAGAGGCAGACAAACTGGCACGTAAGATTGCACTGCTAATGCCGGATGAAATTAACAACACAGTACTGCGTGCGTGCCGTGAAACCTCGATTGGCCTAAGCTTAATTGATCAACTAAGCGGCTTTCAACCTAACTGCCCTTCGGCAAAAGCTGTGCAAGAGCTTACAGTGCTAGGTAAAGACTTAGCCGTAGAACAACGTAAACTATATCGCGAGCTATATTCAATTATGGTACGGCGCGAATCATTGGTAAGACGCGCACGCCAAGACCTGATGTACCGTGCCAGACTTGGCATCTGGCTATACTTACATGTGCCGTTTACCGTAGGTTTGTTAGTAGCCATGCTCGCACATATCGTTGCAGTATTTGTATATTGGTAATGGCAAACTTAACACTACCCATCTAAATGCATTGAAATAAAAATAATAATGCTGGGCAAAGCAAAAGCAGATGAATAGAACTCTTTATGATTAATTGTTTGTTAATAAAAATCACCACTAACTCGCGTGGGTTACCTGTACGCAATTACCGTACTATCCACGCAACCGAGTTAATGATTGGCCGTGGCGCAGAGTGCACAGTTCACCTTGCTGACCCGCGCGTAGCCATGCATCACGCTGTGATTAAAGAGTTAGAAGATGGTCACATTTATGTGGTCAGCCTGAATGGTGAAGTTGAGGTTGAAGGTGCGATGCTGCAAAACGTCAAGCTCTCTCCCGGCAAGCAGATCATGATAGGCCCATACCAGCTCAATGTAGAGCCTGCGCCACCTGATGTGAATTTATCGATATCCCTCACGCTCACGCAGCCGTTGCCCGATGACTATCAGGACCTGAAAGCACGCACGCACGACCCATTACCCAACGCCTTTAAATTCAAATGGCGTTTATCCATGTGGCTAGCAGCACTGATTGCCCTGACATTTCTGTTATTGCCGCTCGCGCAAAACTTAATACCACCATTGCAAACATCCATGTCCACACTCCCCTTCGGCTTTGACCGTATATGGAGCCCAGGCCGTATCTCAACCGCGCACCGTCACTTTGGCTCGCAATGCTTTAACTGCCATCAGGCGCCGCTCAAAAAAGTATCAGATCAAGCCTGTGTCCACTGCCATCAGGACACAGCCCCTCACATTGCAGACCCGGAACTGCAAAAACGATCACTAAAAGCCGCACACCGTTTTATTGGCAGTATGCGCTGTGCAGAATGCCATCAAGAGCACAAAGCACCGCACCCACTGGCGCGTCAAGATAACAATATGTGCATTAAATGTCATGGTGCCATCAGAACCATAGACCGAGAGACCAAACTATCCAATATCCGTGACTTTGAAAAACAGCACCCTGATTTCAAACTGAGCTTTAAAACCGGACCAGATGCCAAAGACGTTGTGCGCATCCCACAGGCAGATAAAGCTAAACTCATAGAAAATTCAGGATTAAAATTCCCGCACAATCAACATGTTGGAAAAGTACAAGGCCCTAACGGCATTTGGGATGTACGTGAGCTTGCCTGTACCAGCTGCCATCAGGCAGAAGGTAAAGAAATGCGCTTTAAGGCACTCTCTTACAAAAACAACTGCAGTACCTGCCACACCAGCGAGCTGCAAATTGGCCCTAAAGACAACAAACTGACCATACCGCACGGCGATGAGCAAAATATGTTCAACGCTTTAAGGCTATACGCACCCAAAGAGTTCGACCGCTATTCAGAGCAGCTAAAAAACAATGGCTGTGCATATTGTCATGAAGTACAAGCCGCTAAGCCAGGTGAAAAAGCACCTTGGCGCATTATGCCATTGCATCTTAACAATGATTGGCTCAGCAAAGCCCAGTTTAACCATGCGGCACATAGAACACAGCAATGTACTAGTTGCCACAAGGTAGAGGAATCAATCAGCAGTGCAGATGTTGCGATCCCCGATCGGCAGTCATGTTTACTCTGCCATTCAGGCAATACACAGAAACATAAGCGTATTGCAAGTAGCTGTATGTCTTGCCATACCTTCCATAATGCACACCAAGGTTATGATCTCATTACCGGCGCCAAGGTCGATTCAAAAGACATTGATATTTTGAACGCATTACCTAACGGTGCTAAGCAGCAATAGATGTTGAAATACAAAATTTAAACTTATTACTCTTAAATAACTATGACTGTAGAAAAAGTAGATGTCCTCCTAGTAGGCGGCGGCGTGATGAGCGCCACATTAGCCACATTACTCAATGAGTTAGACCCATCAATGCGCATGGTGATGGTAGAGCGCTTACCATCAATTGCGACTGAAAGTACCGATGCCTGGAACAATGCCGGCACAGGCCATGCCGGCTATTGCGAGCTAAACTACACCCCCATGGATGACACGGGCAACATCAGCATCAACCGCGCGCTGGCCATCAATGCTTCTTTTGAAGTCTCTTTACAGTTATGGGCAAACTTAGTAGAAAAGCACGCACTGCCTGCGCCAGCTAAATTTATTAATAAAACACCCCACCTCAGCTTTGTTTGGGGTGAAGAGAATGTGAAGTTTTTACGTAAACGCCACCGCCTGCTACAAGAACATCCATTATTTAAAGATATGGAGTTCAGTGATGACATTGCACAGCTAACAGAGTGGATGCCACTGATGATGCAACAGCGCAATGGCAATGAAAAAGTCGCGGCAACGCGCGTCAGCTATGGCTCTGACGTTGATTTTGGCTCACTTACACGTGAGCTGGTTAAACACTTACAGCAAACACCCAGCTTCCAATTAAATATCAGCACTGAAGTAACGGGGCTTAAACAGCTAGATAACGGCCGCTGGCTAGTCAACATCAAAGACCTCACCACCAAAAAGCACCGAAAGATTGAAGCAGGCTTTGTGTTTTTAGGGGCTGGCGGTGGCGCGTTAAAGCTACTGCAAAAGTCAGGCATTCCTGAAAGCCAAGGCTATGGTGGCTTTCCTGTCAGCGGTCAATGGCTGGTATGCAACAACCCTGAAATCATTCAGCGACATAACAGCAAGGTGTACGGTAAGGCCGCGATTGGCGCGCCACCGATGTCGGTTCCACATTTAGACACGCGCATTATCAACGGCAAACCAGCGTTACTATTTGGGCCATATGCAGGATTTACCACCAAGTTTTTGAAAAAAGGCTCATATCTGGACTTATTCAAGTCTGTTAAGCCTAACAATTTAAAATCATTATTGGGCGCAGGCCGTCACAATATGGATTTGACGCGTTATTTAATCGGCGAAGCGCTACAAAAGCATTCAGCACGCGTCACTACCCTGCGCGAGTTTTACCCGCTGGCCGCTGATGCAGATTGGCACTTAGAAAGCGCGGGCAAGCGTGTGCAAATTATTAAGCAATGTGATGAAAAAGGCGGGAAACTAGAGTTCGGTACAGAAATCGTTGCCGCAAAAGATGGCAGCATTGCCGGCCTATTGGGCGCTTCACCAGGTGCATCAGTCTCAGTACAGGCCATGATTAATGTAATCGAACGCTGTTTTTCAGAAAAAATCAAAACTGAGCAATGGCACAGCAGAATTAAAGCATTGATTCCCAGCTATGGTGAATCATTAATCGATGATAGTCAGTTGCTAGCGCAAGTGCGTAACCGTACCTTACAAGTGCTGAATTTACGCTAATTTAAGCGCCACCTTAAGGCTCTGTCAAAAAGACCGTGACAAAATGCAAATAGGGCAATGATTGGATAATCACTGCCCTATTGAGTTATTGCGCAAGCTACCGCTATGCGCGGTATAGCTTACCGTACTAAACAGCTAAGCTACGTTGGCGCCTTACTTCATACAGGCAAATACCACTTGCCACGCTTACGTTCAAGCTCTGTACAGAGCCAAACATTGGAATCGTCATCAGCGCATCACACGTTTCTGCAGTCAATCGACGCATACCGTCACCCTCTGCACCTAACACAACAGCAATTGGGCCATTCAACTTAGTATTTAATAAAGTGCTTGGCGAATCCATCGTGGTGCCCACTACAAAAACACCAGCTTCTTTTAACTCGCGAATCGTTCTGGCTAGATTGGTTACCGCAATAAAAGGCACGGTTTCAGCTGCACCACAGGCTACTTTACGCACAGTAGCATTGAGGCCTGCAGCTCTATCTTTAGGTGCAATCACTGCATGCACGCCCATCGCATCAGCCACACGTAAACAAGCACCCAAGTTATGCGGATCTTCTACGCCATCCAGTATCAAAAAGAACGCCGGTTCAGATAAATCTGACTCTAAAATATCATGGATATCTTTGTATGGAATTGGCGTATCCACAACGCGTGCAATCACACCTTGGTGGCGACCATTCATCCCTGCCATGCCATCTAGGCGGCTACGCTCAACTTGCATGGTACGCACACCAGACGCTTCTGCCATATTCAGCAAATCTTTCATCCGTGCGTCAACGCGGTCTCGGTCAATCAAAATCTCTTGCACGCTAGCACTATGCTGGCGTAATCGGCTTAATACTGCATGAAAGCCAAATAAAATACGGGCGTCACTCATTTTTTTACCTTACGTTTTGTGGTTGCTTTACTTGTGGTTGCTTTACTTGCCACTTTTTTTGGTTTACTGGTTTTAGTTTTATTTTTTGGTTTAGGTGCAGCTTTAGATGTACCGGCTGGTTTATCACCAAAGCTAGCATGAGGCCCTCGTTTTGGCTTTTTACCAAACGGATCGCCAAATTTCACATTGTCTGCTTTTGGGCTTTGCGCATCTGCCCCTTCAAATTTAGGGGTGGATTTTACAGCAGATTGCGTACGAGCACTTGATTTATTCGCGCTACCTTTAACTTTTGAAATCACATTAGATTCATCATCTACTTCATTGTTTTTATTTACTAAAGCAAAGTCTATCTTCGTAGTCTCCAAATCCACGCGCACAACTTTAATTGTTAAGCGATCACCTAAGCGGTAACGCACGCCAGTGCGCTCACCAGCCATTTCATGGCGTGCTTTGTCATAGATAAAGTAATCATTACCTAGCTCAGTCACATGCAGTAAACCTTCAACATACACGCCATCTAATGCCACGAATAATCCAAAGCTAGTCACGCCGGCTACTGTGCCTTCAAACACCTCACCAATCTTATCCTGCATGTAAAAGCATTTCAGCCAATTGGTTACATCACGTGTCGCGTCATCAGCACGGCGCTCTGTCATCGAGCATTGCTCGCCTAAACTATTCCAATCACCTGCTTTGTAGCGCTCACCATTCAGCACGGCTTTAATCGCACGATGAATTAATAAATCCGGGTAACGACGAATCGGTGAAGTGAAGTGCGCATATGCCTCATAAGCCAGACCAAAGTGGCCAACGTTATCTGGGCTATAGACAGCCTGCTGCATTGAGCGTAATAACACTGTTTGCAATAACTGAGCATCAGGACGGTCTTTAATGCGCGCTAGCAGCTTGCCATAGTCTTTAGCATGCGGTGAGTCACCGCCACCCACACCAAAACCAAATTCACCCATAAATGTGCGTAAAAGCTCTAGTTTCTCAGGTGTAGGTCCTTCGTGAATACGGTATAACGCAGGATGTTCATGCTTTTTAAGAAACTCGGCCGCACACACGTTTGCCGCAAGCATGCACTCTTCAATCAGTTTATGCGCTTCATTACGCGTACTAGGCTCAATGCGCTCAATCTTGCCTTGATCATTAAAGATCATAATGGTCTCAGAAGACTCAAACTCAATCGCCCCGCGCTTTTCACGCTGCGCTTGTGATAACTGATACACACTGTATAAATGTTGTAAATGCGGTACTAACCAAGCATATTCTTGCGCTAGCTCCCCTTCTGGATTTTGCAGTATGTCAAATACTTGGTTATAAGTCATACGTGCTTTTGAACGCATGACAGATGGGTAAAATTTATACTGTTTTACAATACCTGCGCCATCCAACTGCATATCGCAGATCATACATAGTCGTTCTACATCCGGATTAAGTGAGCACAAGCCATTAGACAAGGCTTCAGGCAACATAGGAATCACACGGCGAGGGAAGTAAACCGAGTTACCGCGCTCTAACGCACCTTTATCTAATGCGTCATGTGGCTTCACATAGAAGCTAACGTCCGCAATCGCCACCACTAAACGCCAGCCCTTACCTTGCGGCTCGGCATAAACGGCATCATCAAAGTCACGCGCTGTTTCGCCATCAATCGTAATTAATGGCATTTCACGGCAATCAATACGGCCTTTGTAATCTTCAGGCTGAACTAGCTTAGGATAAGACTCAGCTAAACTTACGGCCTCAGCGGTAAACTGATGCGGTAGATTGTGTTTGCGTAAAGCAATTTCAATCTCCATGCCGCTATCGGCATAATTCCCTAAAATCTCAACCACTTTACCCATAGGCTGCGCATGCGATGATGGCTGCTCGGTGAGCTCCACCATCACTACCTGGCCAGGTTTAGCCTGCATATCTAAATGATACGGGATCAAAATATCCAAGTTAATGCGCTTATCTTCTGCAGCCACAATCGTCACGCCAGACGTACGAATCACCCGTCCGACCAAACGCTGCGTTCTACGCTCCAGCACTTCAACAATTTTGCCTTCAGGGCGGCCTCTTCTATCTAAACCGCTCATGCGCACCATTGCACGGTCACCGTGCATCACTTGCGACATCTCTTTCGGGCTTAAAAACAAATCCTCACTCTTGGTTTTATCATCTGGAATCAAAAAACCGAAACCATCAGGATGGCCTTGAATTACACCTGCAATTAAATCCAATTTATCTGCAATACAAAGCGCACCTTTTCTATTTTTAATAATCTGACCTTCACGCTCCATCGCATTTAGTCGCCTATTAAAAACTTCGCGCTCAGCATCACTGATGTCCAGTAGCAAGTACAATTGCTCCACGCTCAATGGCACACCTTGATCGCTCATGGTGCTAAGAATCAGTTCACGGCTAGGGAGTGGAGTTTCATAGCGGCTGGCCTCACGCGCTGCATGAGGGTCATTACTTCTTTTACTTTTGTGAGTATTTTTATGGTTTGTCATTGACAAAGCTTACCTTTAATATAAAATTCAACGCCTTGATTTGCTAAGCATTTATAGTAGCAAATGCCCAGATGGCGGAATTGGTAGACGCGCTAGTTTCAGGTACTAGTATCGAAAGATGTGGAGATTCGAGTTCTCTTCTGGGCACCATCGTATTTATCCGACTACAAGCTGCTGTTGAGCTTGTAATTTAATCATTACAATCATGCCACATTGTAACGCTAACAACGATGATTGGGGCGTGATATCAACAAAGAATCAAAATATTCAACAATCACGCCGGTATTGTAGGCTTTTAGTTGTAAGCCGAATGCGCGCCCTGCTGTACCTGCAGTTGTTTGAGTTTAGTTGAAGGCACATTTGCCAACAAAGCCACAGCCTGCGCCCTGCGCCCAATATTTAACTTCTGGAAAATTCTTTTCAGGTGGCTTTTCACTGTATTTTGGCTAATGCTCAATATCATGCCAATTTCTTGGTTAGTTTTACCCGCTTTAATCCAGGTAATCACCTCAATCTCGCGCTCACTCAAGCTTGATAAGCTTACGCCATCAGCCGTTGCCAGCACATCTAACTGCTCAAGCGGTTTAATTTTACGTAAAACATAATCAATATGCGGCATGATGAAATCCATCATTTGCAAATTAGCTTCCAACTTATACTCTTTACTAAAGAATACGTATAGACACTCTTCACCACTTCGTTGATCTTTAACGGCATAAACAAGTAGAGAGTTTATCTCACCCAATTGATCAGGGAAAATTGTCTTAATCTTCTTAAATATTGCATCTTGATCTACCGTACTGATAACAAAACAATCACTGCCGCATTTAATCCAGTGTTCATATAAATCACTTAAAAAATCACTTACGCGATCTGATGCATCAATAATGCCCGATGTTCTGAGGTCTTTTAGGTTTGAGGCCGCATCATAATGTAACTGGCCATCTTGCTGCTGCCTGAGATCACCCCAAGCAGTGAGTAGCATGTCATGTGGAATTAGTTCAGCAACACTATTTTGTAACCATACAAAATAATCTAAGTGCGTTTTAATCTGATGCGAACGCTGAATAACAGCCGTCGCTACGTTTACATATTGATTGATAGATTCTTTTTTCATGATTTGGCACCTATTCATGAGCATTTTGCTCATATTAATAAGATTGCAAATTAGATGCCAAGAATCAAGTCATTAAAAATCAATGAGTTACAAAGAAAACATCTTTAAAAGTCATAAGTGTTGTTATGATGCCAACTCTAGTGTCAAAATCACAACACATTTAATGCAAAAAGGGTGAATGCGGGTGAATAATAGTTACGTCTAAAATATGACACTAGGTTTGCAAAGCATAAATTGCTGGTAAATTACGCCACCAGCCATAAACATCCATGCCATAGCCAAAAACATATTCGTTTGGTACCTCAAGACCTACAAAATCTGCCTTGATTGGTTTTTCATGATCAAGTTTTTTCTCAATCAGCACAGCGGTAAGCACGCGGGCGGCTCCCAGCATCATGCATTTATCTTGAATTGCCTTTAGGGTGATGCCCTCGTCGAGAATATCGTCTAACAATAGTACGGTACGGCCAGACAAATCCAGCTTAGGCAGCGCTTTCCACTCCAGCATCTTTCCTACTGTTTTATTTTGATATCTGCTGGCATGCACATAATCAAGCTCTAACGGAAAGCTCAGTTGGGTAAGTAACTGCCCGGAAAACACAACACCGCCACCCATGACACAAATCACTACAGGGCTTGTAGCTGCCAATGTGTTAGTAATGTCATGCGCCATCGTGGTAATCGCAGCTTCCACAATTTCTTTTGAGTGAATAATATTTGATTGCGCTAAAAGCTTTTGTGGGGGCAATGTTTCCAATTGTCTATTCACTTATTAAAAAATCATAAAAAAGGAAAAAAACGCTTAACACAGCAAGTCTGCTTCACACAGTTCACGTAAAGGCTCCTCAGCATAGTAGGCTAGAGATTAAGTCCCTTAAACGCAGTAGTGATTAACAAGTTAATGCACAGTGACATGCTCTGAAGATATCGGCATATGCGCATCGTTACTTACCATTTGGGGGCTGTACTCTTCCACCCAACTGGATAGCTCTAGCTTCATGTTAGCCTCATGCGTTCCATGCAACCCTTCAATCCACACCAGCAAACTATTTACCCAACTCACATTGGTAGTTCTGGCTTGTGCGATTCTCAATTTTTCATGGGGTGTTGGCATTGTATGCTCATCATCAGCCAGCAACTCTTCATAAAGCTTTTCGCCTGGCCGCAACCCAACGTACTCAATTTTAATCTCATCTGCGCTAAACCCAGATAGCCTAATCATATCCAAGGCTAAATCGGCAATTTTAACTGGCTCACCCATATCCAGCACAAAAATCTCGCCACCTTTACCCATTAACCCAGCCTGCATCACCAACTGCGCTGCTTCTGGTATCGACATAAAATAACGTGTAATTTCCGGATGCGTAATCGTGATGGGGCCGCCTTTAGCAATCTGCTCGCGGAACTTGGGAATCACACTACCGCTGCTGCCTAATACATTACCAAAACGCACAATCACAAAACGCGTGCCAGTCTCACCCTGCAAGCCCTGACACACCATTTCAGCTAAACGCTTACTTGCGCCCATCACGTTGGTTGGATTCACCGCTTTATCTGTAGAAATTAAAACAAACTTACTAACACCATTGTCTTTACAAGCTTTGGCAATAGTATGCGTACCGATTACATTGTTAGACAGTGCCTCCCAAACATTACCATTTTCCATCATCGGCACATGCTTATAAGCCGCTGCATGGAACACAACCGATGGCTTATACTGCGCTAATATATGGTTCATTTGAGCGCTATTTTTTACATCAGTAGTCAAGTAAATCAATCTGGTGGGTAAATTTAATGTACTAAACTCCTGCTCCAGCTGATAGAGCGAGAACTCAGAAATATCCAAACAAACCAAAATATTAGGTTGATACTTTACAATCTGACGGCATAATTCGGAGCCAATAGAACCACCGGCACCGCTCACCATGACAACCTTTTGATCAATCAGCATCTGCAAACCTGAACTATCAAGTTTTACTGAATCACGCCCTAACAAATCCTCCACGTCCACCTTACGGATTTGCGAAACACTGACCTTACCGCTCATCAAATCATCAATCGCTGGTACGGTCATTACCTCTAACCCGAGTGCATTTGCCGACTCAATTGCCTCCCTACGCTTTTGGTGATGCACTGAAGGCATGGCAACAATGACATACTTAACGCTTAAATACCTACTTACCGATGCTAACTGCTCTATCGTTCCTTTAACTTTTACACCATATATTTCACGGCCTTGCATGGTCAAATCATCATCTAACAACGCTACTACTCTCCATTGCGTGCTGCGTGCTAAATCCTTTACCAATGCAATGGCTGCCTCACCTGCCCCTAACACAATCACCGGCTCCCCCTGCTTTAGGGTCATACCATAGAGCAAATGCTCTTTCCAAGCACGGTAAGCAAAGCGGCTTCCGCCCATGAACAATATTAATAATAGAGGATCTAGCACCAACACAGAACGGGGAATCACAACATTGGTCTTGAACATAAAAAAGAATGCAGCCAACAGCACAGCCGCAGAACTTACTGCTAAGAAAATACGCTTTAAGTCAGAAACGCTAGCAAAGCGCCAAACACCACGATACAAGCCAAAGCCAACAAACACGCTAACTTGCAACATCACCACCCACCCTACCGTGGCCAACATTTCTGATGCAAAATCAAGAGGAATTGAAAAATTAAAACGCAACAAATAAGCAACAACCCACGCGAATGCGGCTGCAACAATATCGTGAAATATCGCTAAAATAGTACGCGGATTTGTCATTGTTTTTTTCATTTAGTAATTAATGTATCGCACATTTTAATACGCTCTGCCATTCTAATGCTGAATGCCATCTCTTCTTAAAACTTTTATAAAAGTTAAAACAATAATTTGCACATCAAACCATAAAGATTGACGCTGCATATAAGCTACATCTAAATTCACTTTATCAGGAATTGGCAACTCATCCCGTCCGTTGATTTGGGCCCAGCCTGTTAAGCCTGGCACAAGTGAATCCACCCCATACTGAGTACGTAAAGCAATTAAATCATCCTGATTAAACAATGCAGGACGTGGCCCCACAAAGCTCATATCCCCTTTAATAATACTCAATAACTGTGGCAACTCATCCAAACTAGATTTTCTTAAAAAAGAGCCAATTGGCGTCAAAAATTGCTGGGGATTATCAAGTAAATGTGTTGCAACCGCTGGCGTATCAACCCGCATAGAGCGGAATTTAGGCATCTTAAAAATAATATTGTGACGCCCTACCCGATCAGACCAATACAACGCAGGGCCTTTTGAGGTAACACGTACCATTAGCCAAGCAATCACAAATGGTAAAGCCAGAATTAATGCTGCGACTAACGCTAAACATAAATCAAATAAACGTTTCATTATTCATCAGTCAAATCGTTACAACACTATAAATTAAAGAGTTTAGATCACATGCACCATAAACACCTCACAGACCCATGCCTTGAATTTCTGCAGAGTAGTTTAATTAAAAACCAGTTAGCTCTGCAAAGCAACAGCTACATCTTTAAGGCCATCCTCAACTGTGAACTTCGGCTCCCAGCCAAGCAATTGACGGGTTTTAGTAATATCCACTTGTAAATTACCGCACAATCGTTGCGCCAAGTTTTCTTTACCTAATATTTTTGCAGCAACCTCCAGAAAATCTTGCGGTACTGGCAACAGTTTAGGCTTTACACCTAAGGATTTTGCACATGCTTTTAAAAGCTCAGTAGTAGACAGATCATGTCCATCAGAAACCAGAAACACTTGATTAGCTGCCGCAGGGTGGTCAATACACTTCAAAATCAAACTAATCAAGTTCCCAACATATACAAAGCTGCGCTTGTTATTAACTGCACCCAAAGGTAGTGGGAAACCGCTTTTTACAGCCTTCATCATACTGGCAAAATTTGCTTTCACCCCACCACCATAAATCAATGGTGGCCGGATAATTACTACTTCTAGTCCTGTCTCACTAGCAAGCTTTAGTAAACCCTGCTCTGCCTCATATTTTGAAATACCGTAAGCATCCTGCGGACAAGGGATATCTGAGGCTGTAAAAGGCTTATCTGCTTGCGTAAGCTCTCCATTAACCTTGATTGAACTCACAAAAATAAAGCGCCTGACGCCTGCATTCACTGCTTGGCGCGCCAAGTTAAGCGTACCATCCACATTTACTCTACGAAACTCAGCTAATGGATCTGATGCTGCTTCATTCATTACATGTACACGGGCTGCTAAATGGACAACAACATCAATAGCATCAAGCGCAGCCGACCAGTCAGTAACAGCGCCTATATCGCCAATTGCAAACATCTTAACATCTGTATCGTTATGAGCCTGACTACGCAAGGCCACGACTACTTCATATTGGCTTTTTAGCAAATCACGAATAAGCAACTTACCAACAAAACCATTGGCACCAGTTACCATGACGTTATTCATACTAGCTCTCAATTTAGCACTCTAGAATAAACCAAAAACAATCATTAATGCGAGAGAAATACGGTCAGATAATTTCCGACGTGCCTGTGGAATAAATCGCAACACCTTAAAACGCGACAACAAATCTGACTTTTCCAGTAATTTTGAAATAGTTAGCAGCTTAGGGTCATTAGATAACAGGTAAGATACCGTTAAAACCTTTAACACCTCTCCCTTATACCAACCATTAAATACTTTTTGCAATCGAGTCAGCTTTGCTCTCAAACCACTATTAGCGCCAACCACATTCTTACCATGCTGGCGGTACTGTAGAGATGACTTTGAATCAATCAACCACTTTTTACCAGATGCTCGGCAAACTGCATATACTAACCAATCGTGCAAAGCTACTTCGCTAGCTATATTTTTAGGGTCGTTTAATAATCTCTTCACTTCCCCCACAAGCCATGTTGACATTAAAAAAGTACATCCAGGGCCAGCCGATTCAAATAAATAATCCAAGCTTCGTTGATGTTGTGCTTTATGAATTAGCTTGGTTTTACCATCAGGCCAAAAAGCTAGTACATTAGATGAAACTCCATCGACACCATATTGTTGCATTAATTTCACATGCCTAATCAGCTTATCTTGCTCCCAAATGTCGTCTTGATCAGCAAAAGCCACGTAGTCATAACCAGCTAAATCTGCACTTAAAATCAGTTTATAAAAATTTTTACCTGCACTTCCTAATCGTTGATTACTAGGCAATACCTTTATACAACGATTACTTTTTGCCAACTCATTTATATCATTTAAAGTGTTATCCTTTGACAAATCATCAGACACAAATAAAGTAATCTCAACATCACTCTGATTAAAAATACTTTTCAGCTGAGTAGCAAGCCATTCTTGACCATTATAAGTTGCCATAAGAATAGCTATTTTTGGATATGATTTCATTTAACGAGCAATTTCTTGAAAGTTTTTATATTTAACCTGTCACTATTTATCAATTTTAAATAGTAACAGGTTCATGATTCTCTAAACTTAAATCAGCCAGTCTATGCAGCGCCACCATAGAAATTAATACAATAGCCATTCCAATGGGATTTGTTAAAAAAGCATTAGTAAAACTGACAATATAAATAAATACACTTGAAAGTATGAAAGGCATTGCAACAGGTCTGTACGAATTGCTTAACCTCGCAGCATTACTCATAATAAATATTATTGGGAACAGCCAGAACAAAACTCCAAAAATACCAAATTTTAAAAAGATATCAAGGTAAGTGATCTCTATCGGGTTCGGAGTGGGATAGCCAGAACCTACACCAAATAAAATATTAAAATAAGAAAAATGATTTATGACTAAACTGGCGAACAGCTGAAGATCAGCCATTTTATCGCTATCAGAAATATGTGCAGCAGGCAAAATAGTAGAAACTACAAATACAAAAACAAACCCTACAAAACTCAACAAAAGCGAATAAAGTAAGTTTTTTAACTTATTGTTAGTTGTTGTAAATGCATGTAGAGCTAGAGTCAAAAAAACCGCAAGCCATACTCCGCGAGTCATTGTTAACGCAATTGTTAAAAGTAAAATTGCAATACAAATATATTTTTTTGTTTTGCAATTCTCGCCCATATAGAAAAAAGTAGCTATCGCTACATAAATCAAAGATTTAAAGTAAAACGTAATATCATTTCTAAAGATAAACTCCTTGCGTGGGTCATCATACGGATTTAGCACAGCATGCAGCTCATTGTAATTTACAAAGCCTAATTTCCACCCTAAAAATGTTGCAATAAACAAGGCCGATATTATCAATGCCGACATTTTAAATATTGAGCTGATAAGCTTAATATGCTCGACATCGCGAATTACTATAGAAAAGAAAAGTAAGCTAAAAAAATAAATCGTAGGCTTTAATTCATTGAATATTGAATATAAGGGCAGCCGGTTCCCTAGCGAAATCATCGCAGATAAAGAAATCAAAACAAAAAATGTAAGAGTAACCTTTAAAAATACTGAATTTATTGATTTTTTATATTGAATCACCCCATATGCAACATAGCAAAGGCCTAAAGCAAAAAGATACATTCGGATACTTAATGTACCAAAATCAAATAGTCGACCACCGCCGCCAAGGCATGCCTCAACAACAATCAGCAGTAAAATAAATTTACCAAGCACATCGTAGTTAATACGATGTGCTTGCGGACAATTACTAAGCATTCGACTTGTACTTACCTAGCTTGCCATGAATGCCATCAATCACCCCTTCAAACATTTTACTCAAATGTTCAAATCGATTACTTGGTAATAATGAATAAAAGACGAAAGATCTAAACATGCGCCAAAAAACTATAAACTTCCAATTAATTGGGATATAGCTTTTTTTAAGTAAGCTCAGTGCATTTCTAACCAGATAATAGTGTCTTAAAGGGGAATGCATGGGAAATTGCTTACCAAACAACACCAATGGAGCATCACCTAGCGCATGCTCCATGACAACACCGCTAAAGCCAAATAGCTTGTAACCTTTAGCAATAGCCCTAAAGCACCATTCGGTATCTACGTAATCAATAAATAAAGACTCTTCCATTAAACCTACATTATTAACTGCATCTAATGTAAGCAAAGTGCCGGAGCTAATTAGAAAATGTGCTTCTATAATTTTCGGTTGGCTGTTAACTTTAATTTTTTTTAAAGTCCAATTTCCAAACTGGATAAATGGTGCATATTTATTTAATCGGGAGTTAAAGTATGCAGGTCCAATAGCTGCGACGTTATTATCTGTATTTATAACGTCTAAAGTTTCCAGCAAATGCTTGACCATTGTATGAGGGACAAGGCTGTCTTGATCTAGCATTAAAAAATGCGTACACCCTTTTTTAATAAGGTCTTCTAAGCCAATGTTTAACGCCTTGGCAATCCCAAAGTTTTCACCATTCTCAATAATATCTAAATGTTTATTATCTTTTCCAGCTAACACGTGCTGCTTATCAAGCTCGATAGGAGTTTCGCTATTATTAACCAGCACTAAAAAATCCACTTCATTCAATGCAGCTTTAACTACTTTGAAAAACTGTACCTCTTCAGGGTAATAAGCAACTATCACCCCCCCAACGATTGGTGAAGAAATTTGCTGAGAGTTAACAACCATATCCATTCTACTTGTATGCAATCAATATGAGCTCTTCACCTGATGATGGCGAAAAACGATGTGTTAGATTCAGATAAAATCTAACTAAATGACCAAGGGATCTAATAAGTGAGCCGTCAAACATATTTGCTGTTCCATACTTCCTGATTTTATAACTCATCCACCAAACACCAACTGCACTGTAATTCCCAGTTTTAATTTTTACCGATTCAAAATTAATTTTTTTTGTAAGTAAATCTAAGGACTGCGGGTTGAAAATATGTAAATGTCTTGGCGGATCCAACTCCCTCCAATCAGACTGGAATGCCTGGTGTAATTTTGAAGATGAATTAGGCATGACTGCTACAAAGATGCCACCGGGTTTTAGAATACGAAAACTTTCTTGCAGCAATAATTGTGGGTCTGGCACATGTTCAATTACATGACTGGAAAAAATAGCATCAAAAGTATTGCTGTCAAAGTTTTGTGAGAACACATCACCATGATGAACATTCAAACCTTTACTTAAACCGTTTTTAACAGCCTGCTCATCAAAATCCAACCCCTCAGCTTGCCATCCCCAATCGTTAAACAGCTTCAGAGTCGCCCCACTACCACTTCCTAACTCGAGAAGCTTACCCTTGGGTTGGTCTTTAAAATATACAAATGGATAGTCCATATGCTCTTTAATAAAACCAGAGTATCCTAATAAGCGCCCTATAAATCGGGTTAAATATGTTGTTTTATTAACAAGAAAACCATATTGATAAGCACGATAACCTGATACCAACTTACTAAATAATGATACTTTCTTTGTGCCATGGTCTACATGCGTATAATAATTTTGGTAAGCTTTGTAGATATCCTGTTCTAATGGGGCAGGATCAAGCCAAATTAGACCGCATAAAGCATTGTTGCATTGCTTCAAATTCCAATCACCACTTACACCAAAAAGCCTATCTTTAATTGATTTATATAGGTATGTGCCATCTGAACCGCAGCACTTACAAAGCAACTTAGCTTCTGTACGCATCATATTTTCCATATGTAACTTTAATAATATTTTCTAATATAAGAAAAGGCGCCATCATACCTCAGTTTAGCTACTGATATTTTGCAATATATCAGTGCAATTACTACCACTAAAATTACTCTTATTGCAAAGTTATCAATAAGAATTGAAGTGATTACGGGAAGAACAGCTAAACTAGTTAATAAAACGGGGGCTTTCATTGCATTTTTATTTGCTTGATTTATTTTATTTGCGGCATAAGCCAACCCAAAAAAGTCAACACTAACTCTAAAAAACCAAGCCATTGCAGCACCTTCCAAACCAAAGCCCTTAAGTGCCATCCATAAAAAAATCCAATAAGGAACAGACTCTGCGAGGTGCAGTTTTGCAGTCCAATCTGCTCTACCCACACCCTGAACTTTTGCATACAACACCTGTGCCACACTATTAATCAGAACCCCTGCTGCCAACCATGGAACCAATCTAGCACCCTTAATTGCAAACTCCTTGCTCAGCCAAAAGGTTAACCACTCATTAGCAAAAACAGCTGCTATCAATATAGCTGGATAAAGAATCATCAACACATAGGCCATACCCTTATTGAGGATACTTGCTGTGGCATTGGGGTTTATTTGCCAATCTTTAGCAAACAACGGAAACAGTACACCTGATATTGCCGCTGGTATGACCCACAATTTAGTAATAACCTCATATGGCGCAACATAATATGCTACTGAAGCTGCGCCAAGCATACCCGCAATTACAAATCTATCTAAGTAAACCATTAATGGACCAACAATATTACTTACAGTCATCCACCCACCAAATACAAATAATGGTTGTAGCAAACGTGACTGAAAGGTACTAGTTTTATTTTTTAGCAATGGTGTATTATTGACAACAAACCAGTGCATTACCCATCCCAAAAGCCTTACTAGAATTAGAGAGTAAGCAGCATATTCTAAAGATACCCCATAGAATGAAGATAGATAAGGGCCTAAGAATGTACCTACGCCAAGAACCATTCTTATCAAATTGGCTTGCTTAAATAGATGCAATGCATCCATTACACCTCTTAACGCAGCTGTGTGAACGACAAAGGGAATTGATATTGCTAGCACAGCAAATGCTCTAATAGCCTCCTGCTGAATTTCAGCAGTGACTGTAAGCACATGGTTAACTAGCCATGGTGATATTAGCCATAAAAAAACGCCACCCAACACGCCAAGCAGCAACATAATACGGAACGCTGTGTAAATTAAAGCAACAGTTTCTATCTCATCAGCGTTTATTGATAACTTTTCTGACACAGTCTGAGTAAGTGCACGAGATAGCCCCATATCAAACAAACTAAAATACCCAACTAAAGACCAAGCAATAGCAAGCAATCCAAATCGTTCTGCACCGTAAGCGCTAATAATCAAAGGAAAAACGACAACACCAACTAAGAGAGGAAGCACCCCACCAAAAAAATTCCAAGCTATATTTTTTTTAATCACCAAATAATAATCTTTAAAAAGTAGGTTAAGCAGCCAACTCACTCAAGAGTGACTATACAATATGTATTAAAGCATCAACGAAACGACCAATATTTATGACCAAGATAACTTGTAAATACCGGAACAATTAATCCAACTGCATGCGCCATTTCCTTAACATATAGCTTCATTTCAAACGCTGGCAACAAATAATGTGCCAACCCCATACTAATACACCACGTCTGTGCTAGGCCGATCATGTTCACCAGCACAAAGAATACCACTGAGCTATGTGCAGACTGATTACTTTCATTAAATACCAGTAATTTAAACAGCAAAAATGCTATCAGCATCCCTGTGAGATATGCAAAAAAAATCGCGTTGGAATAATCCAGCCAACGGCTATAGATCACTCTGGAAGCAAAATTACAAATCATCGCAATTCCACCTGTCAGTAAAAACAACAGGAATTGTTTGGACATAAACTTTTTAATCATTTAGAGCCGGAATTATTAAATTCATCAAAATTTTAATTGGGAGTTTATAAGTAAATCTCAGTTTTTTATGAAAACGGCTTTTCTGCCACAATCAAAAACTGCTTTCCTAACAGCCTCCATACTATTGGCAGTTTCAGGTATAAGCTAACTAAGAATGGATGACTGGGAAGTGCCCCCTGCGTTGTATATGGTAAAAACTTATCCACACAAACTTTGATATTAAACCCTTTAATCCTTAACACCTCACATAACGACAAATGCGTCAAACCCAAATGGTGATCATAAAAGTCCCAGTATTCTCCACTCAGATAGCGAAGATTAGGTCCCAGTATGACATAGCGGCCTCCGGGCTTAAGAGATGCCATCACCTCATCAAGAAACTTCTCAAGAGCACCTTTATCAGGCAAGTGCTCAAGAAAATTTGATGTAAAAATGGTATCTGCTTCCTCATTTATAATTTTGCTGATTTCAGTTGCGACACTTTGATGAAATTCAACTTCCTTACTAAGAAATTTTTGAGCGTCAGGATTCAAATCGATGGCAATTTTCCGCCCAGCATTGATGTTATTGATAAACTCCCCATACCCGCAAGCCACATCAACTACAGTATCTGACTCTTTAAAGAATTTTTGCAGATATTCAGTACAAATCACTTGCCAAATTAAATCTTTTTTTGGAAGTTGACTCTCAGGAAACCTGATTTTGTATAACAGCGAGAGATAATCTTTTTGCATAATAATGCTCAAATATTAAAAAAAATAAAAATATATTCAAAAAAACTATTTAACTGCGTCTTTAGCCATTTGCCTGCCAAAATGAATACTTTCAGATATACCCCTATCTTCAGGATAATAATAAGAAGTATCAGCAACCCATAACCCCTCAACAGGCAAACTTACTGATGGCAGATTATCGAGGTAACCGGGATTGCAAATAGGCTGCGCATAGCGGTATCGGCTTGCACGTATGTCAATAAAATCATCGTCATTTAACTCTGGGTTAATCTTTCTCAAGTAACGCCTAACTTTATCAGTAAAAGCTTGATCGGGTTCAGAGAACTTTGGATGCTCTCCTGGCATATAAAATGGTACATAAACTATATGTTGATTGAGTGGTCTTAAGTTAGTGTACTCAACCAAGCCCGGAATATCCATTTCAGGGTCATTTGTATTTAACCAAAAATTCTCGGTTAATGCTTTCTTTAACTTTACAATTACACACACTACAGCAATATTTTTGATTGCCTTAAACTTATCTAAGACACTACTCGGCAAGTCTGGCATTACACGAGACACAAAAGGTAAAGGGATGGTGCTAATAACTTTAGTGAAAGGCTCAAAATGACCAGAAACTTCGACACCTTGCACTTTAGCGTCACCGATAACAACTCTGCTCACGGGAGCGCTTAACCGAACTTCCCCCCCATTTGCCTCAATGGCTAGCCGCATGGCACGGAGTAACGTTTCAGAACCACCTTCTAAATATCCTAATTTTTCACGGAATAAACTGTAGCGAGAGCGGCCTATGCGACGAATCCGGCTCCAAATCCATGCTGCAGACAGGTTGCTAGTGTAATCATAGAACTTATAGTCAAACAATCTACGCCACAAGACCTCATAGGCCTCTTTACCTACCCAGCGTTTAATCCAACTGATTGCCTCAACATGATCTAGAGGCTTCCAATCATTACGCTTTGTGCATAAAAAAGCATGTAGGCCATATCTAAATTTAGCAAAAAAGCTTAGCCCTTTAAATTTTAAAAGCGCTATTGGGTTCCCCCAAGGCTGAAGCTTCCCCTGATACCAATACCCCATCTTAGTTTCTACCCAATGCATTTTATCGGCTAAACCTAGCTCGTCTAAAACGTTTAAAAAGGCATGATCAGATATACAGTGAAAGTGATAATAGCGTTCTATGGATAATCCAGAGAAATCGAAAGCCGCTGTCATTCCACCGACTCTATCATCAGCCTCAAAAACAACAGGGCGATGCCCATCTTTTGCCAACTGGTAAGCTACTGCTAAGCCCATTGGGCCTGCACCAAGTACTGCTATTAATTCTTTTTTATGCATAAGCTAACAGATTTAAAAATTATTGATGACTAAACGAAAAGTACGTATGTAGGTAATAGCTCGTTAACGTGAGTGAAGATAAAGCCATGAGTTGAGCTACTTCTGGTGCATAGTAAATGAAGCCATAATAAGGTAACACATGGAGAGCCAATATTACGCTAATAAACCATACCTGAATCGCTCCAAACACGTTTACAAGAAAAAACTTATATGCAGACCGCTTAATTGTAGTGTTAGATTGGTTAAACACATAATATCTAGCTAAAACATAAGCAAGAATAGTACTAATAGTATAAGCGAGAAAAATTGAAACTGAATAACCGAACCATTGATTAAATACGATACGACTAAGCATATTTACAAGAACTGAACTCAGGCCAGTAAGCAAAAACAATAAATAACGATGGTAATTAGCCAATCTCATTTTAATTAACGCCTAACGCTAGCTTTTGGTTATTGCTTATGCAACACAAATATATTGTTAGGGCTAAAGCTCAACCAAGAGCTTGTAGGATACTGAGCCTGAACAGCATAACCTTCCGTTGCCATAAGCTCCTCTTTGTTGTTAGCAATCAAATATTCATTATCAACCACCCACCAGCCTTTAGCATCTGGTTTTGTATTGTGTTTTGAATACAAATAAGCCCCATTAAACTCAAAACCTCCATCTATCCTGTTGGGAGCTATACCTTGTTTAACAACCAAATCTGACAGAGCTTCCCATCTTGCTCTATTCCAACTCAGATAGTCATGCACCATTGCTATTGAAAGCATTCCAATAGCACCAATCAATAAAAACACTAATTTATTTACTTTTTTTGAGTGGGCGTCACCAATTGGTAAGACGTAACCACATGATACTAAAAATAAAATAGTTGTCAGAAAAGGAAGAAGTAAATATCTGTCAAAAAATCCTGATGAGCTTACAATAGGCAACAAATAAATGACTGTTATAGCACCAAAGAAAACAGGAAGGCGGACATTTATAAGCTTATGGCAGCGAACATTCACCCAAATGTGCTTGATGGATTGATGAATCAAATAAAGCAAGATGCATCCCGATATCGCTGCGAAAAAACCAATTACTCTCCATACCCATTTAATGGCAGAGGGTAGATCGTATCCTATTGAGCCGTGCTGCAGCGTAGGGCCAATGCCATAATGATTAAGAATATTCCCAATTAGAGGGAAGTTACGTAACAAAGCCAACCACACAAAAACAGCAAAAATAAAAATGATTGCTTTTTGTCTAACAGTCACTTTTGTAGCTCCAAGGTTTAGCATATAAATCAATATTGGAGATATAAATACGGCAAGATAGGTAACGATGATAAGAGCATTTTTACCATAACCAGCAAGAATGGTAGTAATTGGCAGGGATAATGTATCTATAATCAATTGGATTTGATGACCATACATAGTTGGAGTCTGCCCGGTCCAATCAAGCCATGCCTTAAAGCTTATTTGTACAACAATACAAAGTATTAATGGAGTTAATGCCTTTAGAAGATAATCAGTGGAGAGTCTTCGCCCTATTATGTAAGACAAAGCAAAAGCTAGTGGAATAGCAAACCCAACCTGCCTTACGAGTAGGGCAATGACTGCGGCTATAGTTCCCAAACAAATATCAATCCATGCATCACTATGAAACGCCCGCACAAGATAAAACAAAGCAAGTATAGAAAATGTAAAGAAAGGTACATCAGTCATAAATGTATTGCTTAACGCAAAATAAATAGGATTAACCGCTAGCGTCAATGCTCCTATCACAGATATGGTCATCTGCCCTTGCTCTCTCATCAGTCTATACGAGTAAATTACTCCGATTAGTCCTAAAACTAGTGTCGATACACGTAAAACCATGTATGAAAAGCCGAACAGTTTGCCAAAAACTGCCCCCCAAACTATCTGGAAAACAACATTTGCTGCACTCCAGTCAGGTATTACCAGATCGCCCCCTAACAGTTTTTTTACAGACGCTGCATACGCCCAATCATCATTCAATGGGAAGTTGCCAACCGGATTAACTAATACAATCATTATTAGCCATATTGCTGTAATTGACAGAATGGCTATGTAGTTTTTCGTTACATTCTGGAGACTGCTTGCAATTGAAATTTCACTGACTTTACTGAGCACTATTAAAAGTCCAATTTAATTTGGCTATATTCAGCATCGCAGAATGTTTCGTGTATTGCGCTTGAAAAAGGGGTTGGTGTTATGCCAAAAATACCCGGCCAATCAATCACCTCGAACTCATCCTTTGCAATCAATGCAGCGAGTTGCTGAGTAGTAAACGGCGGATTTTTATCAAAAACTCCCCATATCCAAAGTAGGGTATAAAATAGAAAGTAAGGTATTTTAGTAATGACGGTACGCACCCCAGTTGCTTTTTTTATCTCTCGGATAATGTCAATATAATCAACCTTCTCAAGGCCAGAAATATTATAAATGCCATTGGTAACTTCATTTTCGATACAACTAATGATGATATTGCAAAAATCACCTACATAAAGTGGTTGGCGCATATAACGGCCATCTCCAGGGATAGGGAATATTGGCATTTTTTTCATAAAACGAGATAGCCAGCCTAGATGCTTACGATCAAACCAGCCAAACATTAAGGTTGGGCGCAGTACCGGGCAGGACACCCCGCTTTCCAAAACAATGCGCTCCTGCTCAATTTTCGTCTTTGTATAAAAATCATCAGCGATCGACTGCACTACAGATGAACTAATATGCACTAAATGTGGCACCTTGTAATGTTTGATCGTTTCCAGAATTAATTGAGTTGAGATAACGTTATTACGTACAAACTCTTGATAATCATTACCTCCAATCTGAGCTTGTAACATCACGACTACATTAGCATCTTCAAAATGACGTTGCCAATCACCGCGTTCGGACAAGTCAGCAAACTCAACAGCAATATCTGGCTGAACATTTTTCAAAATGTCGATATTTGCATGATGCTTATCTAGAACTACAATATTGCTGTAGCCCTTAGCCTTCAGACGCGCTACAAGGTTTTGACCTACAAGACCAGCACCACCGGGGAGAATAATTTTATTTGTAGTCATTTTAATTGCACTTATTTTATTTAAATACTAAAAATTTAATTCAAGTTTAATTCTGCATTATGATGAAGTTTAGAGAAATTGAATTAACCACTGATGAAACGCTATTTACAGACAATACAACTTGGCTGAGTCTAATCTAAAATCACTAACTTTATCTGATGGATAAAAGCGCAAGTGAGTAGCATCGCGCATGGGTAAAGCAAAGTGAATAATAGTATCTTCAGAGGTAGCGTACCGGCGTAAGGACTGCGACTTTACAACGTTATTCTTACTTTCTAGGGAAACCTCGACTACAGCACCCTCGTGTAAAGGCATACTAAACTCTACACCAATATATTTGGAGTATCTGCATTTATCTCTAATGTCAAAAATGAAGTAAGGGGTAGAGCTAGTCGCTGTAAAATGCTTAATATCGTTAAATTGATTAACGATATTATACATTCCTGCAGAGCTGATTGAGAGCGGCACGGGTTTATGCATATGACCAGCTTCTTGAGATTGATCTTGATATAAAAAGATATTCCATTGCCGTTCTGGGCGAATTGGAATCAAAACGTCACTTTTCTGCTTTGCGAATTCAACAAAAGCATTAAACTGCAAATCACTACCCTTAAATACTGAGAAAGTAGAAATTACAAGAACTATCAGTGAAGCATAAATTCGAGATAATAATTTTGGGCGTTTTGAGGTAATCAATACAGCAGCAAGAAAAATAAGTACATATGGAATAAAAAAATATCTTGCTCCGCTCCCAATAGGGCTCATATCTTGAATGGATGTTTTAACGGCAACGAGCCCAGCTAAAAAGAACACCCCAGCTGACATTACGAGAACTAATGAGGTAATTTCAATAGCTTCACAACGCTGGCGGACATTCTTCAAGAGTTCAGTGGGTAAAACTAAAACAAATGCCCCAATAGTAGTAACCCAAAAAAACAAAGCAGCGAGTTGAGGTATAAGAGACTTTTTACCAAAAGTAAAGAAAGTGTAAGTTACTGTTAGCCAATGAGTAATATTTGTGTCAAAACCATTCTTTCCAAGGCGACTTGACAGTAATATAGCAACTAACTGTATTGTGGCAGCCACCAGTACCGTCACATAGATAAATTTTCTACTCTTCCAATCCTTGTAAACAATTAATTGTACAAATAAAACTGGTGTTAATAATAGCGCGAATGGCCCTGTCAATGAGGCTATAAAAACGATCAACCTCTCAAGTATTGATGAGGTATCCTTAACCGGTATCAGCAAGTAAATTGCTAATGCAGCACCAGTAAACCACTGCGCATTAGTTAAATTGAAAAAAACTTCCCCGGAATGCGGTTGAGCAACCAACAAAATAGAAACTAAAGTAGCATGAGTGGCGCTTAGCCCAAGGTTTAGTGCTCGATTGGCTGCTATGTAAATCAGTGAAGTGTAAGCTAAAATCCATCCTATAAAAAAAACTATAGGTGTAAAGGTTAAATCAAAAAAGCAACTTATCCATGCAATTAACCTAGGGTAAACGTGAAAATAACCTGCATACGGCTCCCATATAGAATATATGCCATATTCACGGGCCTGATTAATAAAAACCCTCCCATCTTCAGCCCACAATGTGTTATTAACATTAAAACCCTTAAGTTTTAAGAAAACAAAAATTAACCCTAACACCACGATAATTGAAAGTTGTGGATTTCGATTAAGTTTGTCAAAACCATTTAAAACAGTTTTGAGTCGTTGCCATCCTAGAGTTGGCATTACAAAAGATATTACTCTCATCACTATTCAAGCTTTGAGTTAATTTTTACCAACGAGAAAGACTTCCCAAGAAAATGAGACCCTACGTTAACAGTTATTATTGCATCATTGCTTTTCCCAGCTGCTACTACGTAAAGTTTGTCCATTTGTCTTGATGTATAGAAATGATTTCCCACATGAGGCTCAATTGCACCAGGACTAGTATGCTGTATCAAATGTTGGCTTTTTAGCTGTTTAACCATTAAATTTGCAGCTGTACCTGTGGCCCACCTACTGTATTCAATAAAAGTGTTAACCAATAGAAACAGCCCAACTGTAGCAAAAACAATTTTCCGAGACATAACTATACTGTTAGGTATAATCATGATAAAAAAGGGCAAGACAAATAATAAATACCTTTGAGCTGGGCGACTACTTGAGAATACGAATAATACTATTAAAAGTGCTAATACAATGGTCAGTTTAGTTTTGCTAGTTTTAGAAACTATTTCTTCTGAAATAAAGATCAATGTAGCTGTAGCTACAAATATCAAAGAAAGAACTACAGTTCTCAGCTTATCACCGATAACAGTATCTAGTGGCCCTAAATTCAACTCTCCACCATCTTGAAGTACATAAAAACTTAAAGTAACAACCACAACAAGACAACTAAGCACTAGCTTCCATTTAACAAGAACAGCCTGCCAAAAGGTTTCAGAGAATAGAAATGTTGGTAATACAATTAACCCTAAAAATCCTGTATATAAAATGAAGTTGTTCATAATACTTGAGACACTAAGATGATGAACTGTTTGATACTTATCTGGGGTTAGCCAAAATCCAAATAATGAATTGACTTTAAATAAATAAAATCCAACTAATATAATAGATATCAATGTTACAACTATGATTTTCTTTATCGCTAAACAACGATCCTCATTTGGCAGTAATAAAGCAACTAAAAATACCAACAGACACAATGCATGGTATTTAAAAATGGCAGCTACCCCTAAAAAAACACCAGCTAACAGCGATTTTAGGAGAAATTGTTTACTCCCCAACGCTAGTGAAATAGCAAAAACACCTAATGCCACCGGTAAAAAATCCGCCGTGGCCCTGCCTGAAAAAGTCCATACAAGAGGATTAAGTATTATTAATAAGAATATAACGTTGAAATTAGCTATATTTAAATATTTACATATCCGATATATACCAACCATGAGGAACGGAACGCCAGCTAAGTTAACCAGACGCAGCAATAGCAGTACATCTATTTGAGGGAAAATATTTGAGATTAGATATGTAAAGTATGGCAAACCTAATGTATTGGCTTGATATGAAAAATACTGTTCTAATAAGACGGAATTTGATGTTTTAAAGTAGTCAACAGCACCTGCGAAGGCAAACTCAAGGTTTACTCCTGGCAGTATTAGCAGCATCAAGTGAATAACAATTGAGAAAAATGTAATTACATAAGCTTGCTGTACATTGACCGGCAATATACTCAGAACTCTTTTCATCATACTTCCTTAATTCAAATATCCATTTTTTTAAAAATAAATTCCGGAAGATGCCTAATTATCATCATAATCAACGCCCATTTAGCTGGTGCATACACAACAGATACACCTTTAGCAACTCCACTGACAATTGATGATGCAACATCCTCAACATTCGCAAACTTACTTTCATTTTGTTGTAAATGCGCCGTCATTGGTGTATTTGTAGGTCCAGGTTTAACTAAGGTTACTTTAACATTGGTATGTGCCAATCTATGCTGAAGGCCTTGAGTGTAGCGAGTAAGTAGCCCTTTAGCTGCTCCATAAACATAATTAGATTTGCGACCTCGATCGCCTGCAACAGACCCAATTATGGCCAAGGTACCGTGATTAGTTTTTTGCATATATCCGGCAAAAGCCTCGGCATACAGCACAGGAGAAATAGCATTAACAGTCAGCACATCGTTACATAAGCTTAAATTCTGCTGACATGCATCTTGATCTGGTAATGATCCGTGAGCAATCAAGACTATATCCAATGCTCCATTAATAACAATACCGTCAACCAATTGCTGAATGGCTTGTGGGTCGATAAAGTTTGTAGTCAGTGCGCGAATCTCGGATTTTGGACTACGAACTCTTAAATCAGCAGCTACTCGCTCTGTTTTATCTAAATCACGACCAACTAACGTCAAATCCACTAGGTCATCCTTCACCCATATGCGTGCACAGTGTTCAGCAATAGCTGATGTTGCTCCAATAATAACGATTCTTTTTCTATTACTAGCCATTATTTAACTTCCTATTAGTCGACGAGATAATGCAGAACTTATTCCTGTATCACGATATTGTAAGAACTCAGCGAGGCGCGGGTAACCAGCCTCAAATAAATCACGGGGCATACGTGCATCTTTTGCAAGGTAAACTCGGCCTCCAGCTTCACGCACAATGGCATCTAACCTCTCAAATAACTTAGATGTCCGATCACCTTTATTTGGAAAATCTAAGGCAAGCGTCACCCCTGGCTGCGGGAAACTCATCATGCCTACAGGTTGACGATTACCAAAGGTTTTTAGTACTGCCAAAAATGAGCCATCCCCAGATCTCGATATTGCAGACAACATTTCATGAGTCGCGTCATGACCAACCCCGCGAGGCACAACACATTGATATTGAAAGAAGCCATGAGGACCATACATACGATTCCACTCAAGCAAATTATCCAACGGATAGAAAAATGACTGGTAATGACAAACTTCTCTACCTGCTCGCCGTTTTTTAAGATTAAAATAAGCTGAATTGAATGCCTTTAGCGACAGCTTGTTAACTAATGAAACAGGGGGCACAAAAGGTACTGTTAATTTTCGATGTTCAGGTTCCTGACGACCACTAATACCTGTAGGATTGCCCCGCATAAAAAGACCACGCCCACTATTAGACATACAATCTATCCATGAAACTGTGTGCTCCCAGCCTGCTTCCGAAGCGTCTGCTAAACAAAAAAACTCCTCGAGATTAGCATAAGCTATTGTTTCAGTATCAAGCCATGGTCCCAACACTCTACGCAACTGAATTTCAACTTGAACAATTATCCCAGTAAGACCAAAACCACCTATCGTTGCAGCAAACCAATCAGGCAAAAGCGCTGGCCCGCACTCGATAAATGTTCCATCAGTACGCGCAAGCTTAATACTTCTCACATGATCGCCAAACGATCCTAGTGCATGATGATTCTTACCATGTACATCATTAGCAACCGCACCGCCTACAGTCACAAGTTGAGTGCCAGGTGTAACCGGCAGAATCCAACCATTTGGTATAAATAATTGTTGAATGTCTCTTAGCAACACGCCAGCTTCACAAACCAACCGCCCTGTAGTTGGGTTAAAGTTAATAAAGCGATCCAACCCCCTTGTCTTCCACAATACCCCTTCAGGATTAAGGCATACATCACCATAGCTACGCCCCATGCCATAAGCAATACCGAGGTTATTATTTTGTATTTGATGAGAAACTTGCTCGCGATCAGAGAGAGAAATAATTTCATGCTCCCCCCCTGCTAACCTTCCCCATGATGTAATCGCTACCATGGCCAACCTATAGCACCTAGTGTTAGTACTGCTGCAAAAGCCACTCCTGCAAATAAGCTCGCTTTATCTTTTACGGCAAAAACCAACGGATCATCATGCATTTCGCCACGATGAGCTTGCATCCACATCCAGCTAATCCAAAACAACATAACAGGCACAACGCCCCAAATAAACTCTGGTGTGTGATATAGCTTAGCCACAGCCTCGCTATTTAAGTATAGTGCGAGCACAAGCACAGCAGCATAACCAGAGGTTACTCCTAGAGTTTGTATCAATGATGCATCCGAAGTGTAATACCCGCGACCATGGATTTTTTTCTTTCCATTGTGCACTTGCACCTCTAGCTCGGCATATCGTTTGATAAAAGCAAGCGATAAAAACAAAAAAACCGCAAATGCAAGCAGCCAAAATGAAAGCATCATACTAGCGGCCGCAGCCCCTGCGACAATACGAAGGGTATAAAGCACAGCTAATGTTATGCAATCCACAAGGATGAGTCTCTTAAGAGAAAAAGAGTAAGCACAGGTCAAAATGAAATAAAAAAACAACCAATAAAAGAAACTTTCTCCTACGTAATGAGCTAAAGCAAAACTACTCAGCAGCAGCAAAGGTGAGAGTAACACACCAATCCAAGCGGGAACCAAACCTGAAGCAAATGCCCTTTTACACTTACGTGGATGCTGCCTGTCGCTCTCTAAATCCAATAAGTCATTTGAAATATACACTGATGATGCACATAGTGAAAATGAGAGAAATGCTATTATTAAAGTTGGCCAAACATCTGCATTCATAAACTGATGGGCAGCAAAAAGCGGTATAAATAGCAGTAAATTTTTAAGCCACTGGTGCATACGTAAAACTCGGGACCAAACAAAAATGTCTGGGGACGCTTGAGGAAACTCCATTTCTACTTCGCACGCAGGTATCACTTTTTGAGCTAATTTAGTAGTTGCATTTACAACAACCGCTCTACGAGCATACTGCCATACAGCCAAGTCATCATGAGAGTTGCCCGCATAATCAAACCCATCTTGGCCAAAGCGCTCAATAAGTGCTGCAGCTTTATTCTGGCCAGCCAAGTTAACAACCCCATCGCTAGCTATTACTTCATCAAAGATACCAAGGTGGTTTGAAATTGTCGTTGCTATGGCGAAATCAGACGCTGTGCACAGAATTAATCTACGCCCTATACTCCTCTGCTCATTTAACCAGCTAATAAAATGATGGTTGTAAGGTAATAGTCTTGGATCAAAGTCATGGCGATCAGCTAAGTTTTGTTTTAAATGCGCCTTACCGTGTAATAACCAATATGGAATACGAAAAGTATTCCATAAATTATTACGAATAACTCCGATTGCTGACTCATGCAACATATCGGTATTGATTAGAGTACCATCCAAATCAACTATAAGCGGATGTGAATTCAAAGAGCTTCCTTTGCAAAAATTAAATTCATTGTAAAACATCAAGAAGCCTACTGATGCAAATAACGACAAAAACTAAAGCTCACTAATGTGATTGGCGTTGCCACAAGAGAAAATAGCTAATATCTCGGAAATGCGAAGGCGAAAATCTATCAAAGCAATGATTTCAGTAGGCACCACCAGTAAATTTCTTAATATCCCGTAACTGCCTTTTGGTTGGCCGCCCTGCACCTCTATCTCGCTGAGCGAAGTCGTGCTCACCTGTGAGTTTTGCATTTTCGCGTTTAGCAATGCTTTCAGCAGTTTCGGCATATAACAGCGCTGCTTCTGGTGCACCTTTACGTACGTTGGATAACGCCTGGACATTGACTTCAATTTCGAAGTCTCGGTTACGTATGTGAACCACTTGGCCAATATGTACTTCTTTTGCTGGCTTTACGCGATCTCCATCCACATGCACTTTACCTGTGTCGATAGCGGTGGTGGCAAGGCTGCGTGTTTTAAAAAAACGTGCGGCCCATAGCCACTTGTCTAGCCTGCATTTGCTGTCTGCTTCGTTTGCCATTTTTTAATCAATCAGATACTGACCTAAGCGGGCCGTTTAGGCGAGTTAGTTTCTAGGATTGTTTTAAAGTCTTTAAGCACAACTTCTGCCATGACATTCACCGATTGTAATTGATGCCCTGTTAAGTAATGAATACCATCAGCTACATTATTCATGGTGGCAATGTGAAATTGGCCCTGCTCAACGGCCTTAATTACTTCATCACTGAGCACGAGATGGCGCATATTACGCTCAGGCATTAACACACCTTGTTTGCCATCCAAGCCTATTTCCTTACAAACCCTAAAGTAGCCTTCAATTTTTTCATTTAATCCGCCAACAGGCAGTACTTCACCGTGTTGGTTTAATGCGCCAGTAACCGCTATACCTTGCTTAATAGGTACTTGTGCGAGTGACGACAACAGTGCGAACAATTCCGCGCAGGAGGCCGAGTCGCCATCTACACCGCTATACTCTTGCTCAAACACGAGTGAAGCCGTGAGGTTAAGCGGATTTAAATGTGCAAAATTAGTATGTAGCCAACTTTGTAAAATCATCACGCCTTTATCATGGGTGGGCCCGCTCATTTTCACTTCACGGTCGATGGTCAGCACGCCTCTGCTACCTGGGTAACAGTTCGCAGAGATGCGCACTGGCGACCCAAAACTTGCCTCAGATAAATCAATATGCGTCAGGCCGTTAATCTGGCCAATGTATTCACCATGCACACTGATGATTAGCTCTTTATCTACGATAGAGTCGCGCATATGCGCTTCAATATAGCTATGACGCGCATATTTGCGTGCAATGGCTGATTTAACATCCTCAACCGTAACGAGTTCCGCACCGCGCAGGCTGGCGGCTGCCGCACTCTCTAAAAGCAACTTCTCAAGCACTGCAAATTTAGTGCTTAGTCTAGTTTGATCTTCAATCAAGCGGTGCATGGCCTGCAACAGTGAAGCGACAGCATCCGCTGTCACGTGACGGCAGTGATGCTGCTGGCATTTATGCGCAATAAAAGACGCATACGCGGCATAATTTTCAGGGCTGGCTTTAACTTGATCGGCAAACTCTATCTTGATGGGAAAATAATCAAAAAAATCAGGTTTAACGCTTAGTAACTCGTAATAATCCTCACGTGTGGCAATCAACACAATTTTCACTGACACAGGTATTGCAGCCTGTGCGTTAATCAGGCTACTGCCTTGATTGCTACTGCTGCTTAAGTCTTCAATCTGCAAGGTGCCATTGCGTAAAAAGCGGTGTAGCTTCTCTAGAATATGTGTGCCGCTTTGTTCATCGGCAAGAATGTCGCGTAAATGTAGTAACAATGTGCCGCCATCCGCGCGCATCAGATTGCCTGCGCGTAAACGCATAAAGTCTGGAATGTTACTGGCTTCGCTAGCGCCCTCTATCCCGCCAAACAAAGATTGCAAGCTCGGGTCATTATCATAAATCACTGGCGCATGCTGAGTGGCGTGGTGTTCAACGAGCACATTGGCACGGTAACGTCCAAAAAAGCTCTCAGACATTAGCGCCTCAAGGTTGCTTTCACCCTCCGGGCTTGTTGTTGGTTGCCAAGTTTCCAGCGTATCCAGTATATCTTTTTGTAGCGTACTAAAATAATGCGCTGGTATTTTGTCTGGCTCTATCAGAGTAAGGCTAGCTTTGACTGTGTTTAACTGCGCCTCTACAAATGCCTGCAATGGCGCGATAGAGTTTTGCTGCACTTTGGCCTCTAACAAACTGGCTATATCTTTGGCAAAAGCACGTACAAAGCTATCTAAGGCCTGTTTAAGCTGCGCCCCTGCGCCAGCAGGCAACTTAATAAACAATGGCTTACCACTTGCTTCAAACTGATATAACGCGACTAAATCACTAGCAGCTGGCCATTTTTTTGCAGCCTCGTGCATTACGCTTAACATTAACGTAGTGCGACCTGAACCAGGCTCGCCTAAAGCGAGTAAATTAAAACCAGTCTGCTGAATACTTAACCCAAATTCAGCAGCTTTTTTCGCCTCGGCTTGTGCAACCCACGCTTGATATTGTGCGCTATCGTGCGCCTCAACACGTAGTTCGGATGTATCAGCAAATTTAAATTGCTCTAATGCTACATTAATGGTTAGTGCTTGGGATGTTAGTATTTTTTGCATATTATTTTTCTATACTCCAACGATCACGCGCCGTATCGTCTGCTGATTTTGCTTCTACCCAGTGTTCACCTGTTGAGTTTGCTTCCTTTTTCCAGAATGGCGCTTCTGTTTTAAGATAATCCATCATAAACTCACAGGCAGAGAACGCATCGCCGCGATGCGCACTTGTCACGATGACCAGCACAATTTGATCACTAGGCTGCAGCGTACCCACGCGATGCACAATCAAAGCGTCCATGATATTCCAGCGGCCTTTTGCCTGCTGAATAATAGCCGCAAGGGACTTCTCCGTCATGCCGGGATAATGTTCAAGGGTGAGCTGTGAAACTGTATCCCCATCGTTTAAGTCACGCACCAAGCCAACAAAGCTCACCACCGCGCCAATATCTTTGCGTGATTGGCGCAACTGATTGATCTCAACGCCTATATCAAAATCTGCTGTTTGCACTCTTACTGTCATAGTTTTACCGCATTAGTGTAAAGCAAACGCATTAACCACCTGTTACTGGCGGGAAGAACGCTACTTCATCACCATCATTAATGGTGGCTTTATCATCCACCAACTCATGGTTAATGGCTGCGCGCACCTTCAGTTTACCCATGAGCATTTGCCCCCAAACGTCACCACGTTTAGCAAGCAATGCTTTCAACTTTAAAATAGTAAGCGAGTCCTCTGGCAGTTCTAAATCTTCTGTAGAATATTTAAGCGTTTCTTTCAATCTTGCAAAGTAAAATAATTTAATTTTCATTGGGTTACTTAGTTTAATTAATCTGTTTTATCATCAATAACATCAAGCAAATCTGGTGTTCTATTCGCTAACTCTACACGTTCAATTTGCGCAAATCTCTGTGAAATTTTCTGGCTAGAAATATGCACATCCTGTGCGTTTTCGTGCGCTTGGCGGATATTGTCTGCCAGCTTTTTCATGCGCAGGTCAAAGCGACCAAAATCTTTACTGAGCTTGCCCAGCTCTTCTTTAATGACGTGCACTTGTTTACGTGTTTCCACATCTTTTAAGACAGCTCTAGCAGTATTTAGTACCGCCATTAACGTCGTTGGCGAAACCACCCAAACACGTTTATTCATGGCATATTCAATAACATCGGCATGATAAGCATGTAACTCAGCAAACACAGCCTCTGCCGGAATAAACATGACAGCACCATCAGATGTGACATTGGAAATAATGTACTTGGTAGCAATGTCATCTACATGCTTTTTAACATCTAATTTAAATTGCTTTTCGGCAATCAGTTTTTCTGCTTCGCTAAGTTTGTTATCCAGCATGCGGTGGTAATTTTCCAGCGGAAACTTGCTATCTACCGCCACCACGCCGGTTGGCTCAGGTAAAAACAATGCGCAGTCGGCACGCGTGCCATTTTCAAAAGTGTGCTGCATTGCAAAAGAGTTCACAGGCAACACATTACGGACTAAGGCCTCCAGCTGCACTTCACCAAAAGCACCGCGTGAGCGTTTATCGCCCAGTAACTCCTGCAAGCTCACTACATTGGTGGTTAAGCCGTCAATTTTCTTTTGCGCTTCATCAATAGTTGCCAAACGCGCCATCACATCCATAAAGGTTTGGTTGGTCTTTTTAAACCCTTCATCCAAACGTTCAGAAACCTTGCCGCCGATTAGCTCCAAGCGGCCATCTACTGACTTAGTTAGCGCCTCAATACTTGCCGTAAGTTGTAAGGTGGCATTGCGCATGGTTGATTGAATCAGCTCTTGCTCCGCTTTACCCTGCTCGGCTAACGTAGTATGCAGTTTTTCCAGCACTGTTTCGCGCGTTTGAGCAAGACTATTGTTCTGCGCCAATTGCAAAGCCTGCATCGCGTCTCGCGTTGCTTGTAGTTCAGTTGCCACACTGGCGCGCAAACGCTCGCTAGTTTCATTGGTGGCGCTGCTCAGCCTGTCACCAAGTTTGTTTAGGCCGTCGTTAAAATCCAGCAACATAGCGCGATGCTTTTCTTCAAGCTGCTGCAGTATAAGCGTGTTGTGATCAACCTTGCCTTCTCTCCACATCTGCAATAGCAGCAACAAAAGAACAGCAAAGACAATAATTAATATAATGATTTGTAGCATGGGCTAAATTATACCCGATGCTTGTTTAGCATCTGTATAAATTCACGTCTTTAACGTAGATTACGACATAAACTTACTGCATATGATTCTGCATGCAAACGGCTATCTGCAAAAAATTTAAAAAGAGCGTTTTTAAAATACGTAGGATTATGCCAAACTTAACTTTATTACCACTCTCGTTAGGCTTATTGTGCTTAAACTCAAATTACTGCTAAACCAGCAACTGGCAAATATTACGCGCAGGCTGCATAACAACTTTTATTTGTATTTGAGCGCATTGCTCACCGTATTGGTTTTATTAGACGCCAGCGTGTTTCATGTGGGTGAAAACATGCGCGACCGTGCGTTTGACATGATGGTAAAAAATCGAATATTGGTGCCCAAACCAGACCCAGATATTGTCATTGTAGACATCAACGAAGCCTCGTTAAGCGCTATGTCTGCCGAGTATGGCCGCTGGCCTTGGCCTAGGCAAGTGCTTGGTGAGTTCTTAGAAAACATTGAAGCGCAGCAGCCCAAAGCCGTCGTGTTTGATATTTTGTTTAGCGACCCTGACATTTACAACCCAGACAGTGATGCCTATTTTAACGAAGTGATTGCAGGCACAAAAAATACATTCTTCCCCATGCTGCGCTTGGCAGAGGCAAGTGACCATTTAAGCCAGGTCACACCGAACATGATTCCTGGTGTTAAACGTACAGGACTAGACCAAACTGGAACAGCTCAACCTATTGCCATCGTTCTGCCACATTTGGAGGCGGCACTCAACTCAGGGCATTTAGGAACACACAATATTTACCCAGATAAAGACGGCATCGTGCGCGAGTACAGGCTATGGCATGATGAAAGTGGCTGGATACTGCCATCTTTACCACTTGCCGTAGCTAACTTCACTAAAACCAATTCAGAAACTTTGCCGCAAAACATGCTAATTAATTGGCGCGGCAAACCATTTACTTACCAATTTGCCACGTTTAGCGATGTTTATGCCGACATGGCAAGCAAGGTGAAAAAGCGCCCGGCGAATGAGTTTAAAGACAAAATAGTGATTATCGGCTCTACCGCACCATCGCTATTTGACCTAAAAGCCACAGCCATGGCGAAAGCTCACCCAGGGGTGGAAATATTGGCAACTGCCATTGATAACGTTAAACATGATGATTATTTAAAAGTTTGGCGCGGAAGAACGCCATATATTCTCATGAGCTTAGCGCTCATTTGGCTAACTGCATTAGCGTTTTTCCACAATGTAGATCGCGACAAAGTCACTAGGATTTTCAGTAGCAGCCAAATCATACTGATTACACTGTCTTATCTGGCAATTAACTTTACCAACACCTATCTGGACTTAACCGGCCCGATTACTTGGGCAATTTTGTATTTCAGTGTGGCTAAAATATATGCATTGGCTAACGACAGGGCAATGCAGCGCTTGCTCGCTAACGACGTAGAGTCAGGCAAAAAAGGCGCAGCCATTTTACTTATGCCCATTATGTTTGAAACACGAGAACCATTGAGCGATAGCTTGCTCAAAAAGTTACAGTACAAAATTGAGCAGCGTCTGCAGCGGCACGCCACTGTGGAAATTTTAAAAGGAACGCAAAGTGGCATATGGGGGCTATTTAGCGACATGATTATCGTCAGTTGGGCTTATGCGCATGATAACGAAGCAGAGGCAAGCCAAGCCGTGCAGGATGCAACAAAACTTGGTACACAACTGGACCAACTGGTGCAAGGTATAGGTATTCCTGAAGACACGACTGCGCGTTATACGACGCATAGCGGAACATTAAACACAGAAAAACCGATGGCAAATCAATGGCGTGGTTTGTTTGCTCAAGCTATTATCAAGTTAGATATTTTAGAAGGTGGAACCCAATGAAACATTACTTAAAACACGCACTCATTCTGAGTAGTTTAGTGCCCTTGCTTTATGCTGGCGTGAGCGCAGCTGCCGAAAAAGGCAGCGCACTTAAGAATGACAGCTTACGTAGTGAGCCGTTTGCAGATGCCAAAGTCACTGGCAGCTTCGCACGTGGTGATAATTTAGAAATCATCAAAAAACAAGGCGCATGGCTACAAGTAAAATCCGCAAAAAGCTCTGGCTGGGTACGATTACTTTCAGTCAAACGTGGCGCAGCCACTACAAGTAACCAAGCGGCTGGAGTACTTGCCGTTGCCAGCGGCAGAGCCGGTACTGGGCAAGTGGTATCCACCACTGGCGTTCGTGGCCTGAGTGAGCAAGAATTAAAAGCGGCTAAATTTAATGAAGACGAAGTTAAAACATTAGAAAGCTATACGTTAAGTGCGGATAAAGGCCGTGCTTTCGCCAAAGCGGGCAAATTAAACAGCATTGCATTTAAGAACTTAAAAGAAGCGAAAGGCGGTACTCAATGAACGCTAACCCAAAATTGACCGGCATCATGTCTACCCATAAACATCGCCTAATCTCCACCCTACTTGCATCACTATTGGGGCTAGTTAGCCTGCACAGTGCCGCCTTTGATTTCAAAGGCGCATTAAAAGACGCCGTAGAAAAAGAAATAGGCCAAAAATCGGACAGCCCAGCCACTCCTACTGAGGCGACAAGTAGCACGGACAGCACAACAACCAGCTCAGAAGCAGCGTTTAACTGGAAAAACCCTAGCACTGCAGAGGAAATAAGCCTCGGGCGCGAAATTGCCGGCAACTTGCTGGGAGCAGCGCCATTAGTCAAAGATGCCGCTTTGCAAAAATATGTTAACTCAGTGGGCCGCTGGGTTGCATCACAATCTGAGCGCCCTGAGTTGCCTTGGCGTTTTGGGGTAATTGAGAGTGAAGACTTAAATGCTTTTGCAGCACCTGGTGGTTACATCATGCTGACCAAAGGCTTATATCGCAAGCTTCAAAATGAAGCGCAGCTCGCCGGTGTGTTAGGACACGAAATTGCGCATGTCGTCAAAAAACACCAGCTCAAAGTACTGCAAAAACAACAACTGCTAAGCATGGGTGCCGGATTATTAAGTGACAAATACGCAAAAGACAACGCCCTCATTAGCAAAGCAATTGGTAGCGGTGCCGAAATCAGTGCGCGTAGTCTGGATAAATCAGCCGAATATGAAGCGGACCGCTTAGGCTTAAGTTACGCCACACGTGCCGGTTACGAGCCCTATGGTTTACCTGAGGTATTGCAGACACTGGGGCAATCCGGCAGCAGCGATGCCAACGTTGCCTTATTGTTTAAAACCCACCCTCACCCAGATGAGAGACTCACGGCACTAAGTGAGTCTGTAGGCACGCAATTAGACAAAATAACCAATGGAAAAACGCTAGAAAATCGATTTTATGTACTTAAGTAATAGGTAATACATTGAGATGAAACGATAGCCATGCACACACTACGCAATTTTTCTTGTTGAATGGTTAGCGTGGCAAAAACACCAATAAACAAGTGAAATTTAGTGAAGCATCATCACTTTGTTTGATCCTCCTCAAATAAAGCGGTGATTGTTGATTTAGCTGTTTGACATCTCAATGCGTAAGGATAAAAATGTCCTTATGCATAGTAGGAGATTGTTCTATGGCTACGAAACAAAAAGACAGTAAACCTAGTGGTCCTTTAAAAGAAAATATCGCTAGGCCCACTAGTAATACCTCAAAAAAACGTAAAGTGTCATCAGGTGACACAGCGCCAGATAACACAGCGAGCGGAGTTGAAAACTTTGTAATGAGGGAAAACATCGCTGCGGCACAAGGCTCCAAACTAGAAGCGGTGCAGGATATTATTCAACGCATTTCTAGTAATGACTTATCAATGCTACCTGAAGCATTACATACCATACTCAAAGGCGCCTCCCCCGATGATGCAGCAGCGCTGAGCAAAGCGCTCACAGTGATTAAAGACACCAATGTCATCAAATCACGATTACGTAATGACCAGGCACTAGCTAAAGACTGGCGCGATGGTGGCTACCCTTATCAAAACCTGCTCTCACGCAAGTCTTACGAGAAACAGAAATATCGCCTGCAGGTAGAGTTATTAAAACTACAAGCATGGGTAAAAGAAACAGGACAGCGTGTGGTCATTTTGTTTGAGGGACGAGATGCGGCGGGCAAAGGTGGTACCATTCGGCGCTTTATGGAACACCTTAACCCACGCGGTGCACGTGTAGTGGCGCTTGAAAAACCAAGCGAGGTCGAGCGTGGCCAGTGGTATTTCCAAAGATACGTTTCACAATTACCAACCGCTGGTGAAATCGTACTGTTTGACCGTTCATGGTACAACCGTGCCGGCGTTGAGCGCGTAATGGGCTTTTGTAACAATGACGAGTATCTTGAATTTATGCGTCAAGCACCGGATTTTGAGCGCAACCTTACAAGATGCGGCATTCATGTCATTAAGTTCTGGTTCTCGGTGAGCCGATCAGAACAACGTAGACGCTTCAAAGAGCGTGAAATGCACCCGCTCAAACAATGGAAGCTTAGCCCAATTGATTTAGCGTCGCTTGATAAGTGGGATGAATATACAAAAGCCAAAGAAGCGATGTTCTTTCATACAGACACTGCTGACTCACCTTGGACCGTCATCAAATCTGATTGTAAAAAACGGGCACGCCTCAACGCGATGCGCTATGTGTTACACAAACTACCCTATACCAATAAAAATATTGACGCGATTGGTAACTTAGACCTGCTGTTGGTAGGGAGAGCACATATTGTGTATGAACGTGGTGAGCATAATCATATTATCCTCTAGGCTACGCATTGATTGACTAAGAAGGCTGATTAGCTAGAGGGTACTCACATCTGAGCTTAGATTTTAAGCGCCTTATAGCGTTCTCAGTGAGTGCTATATCAAATCACGCACACGTAGCTCAGCTTTGATATAGGCATAATAAATAGGTGCCGCCACAATGCCAATCAGCCCAAATGCGGCCTCCATACATAACATGGCAATCAGTAACTCCCATGCGTTGGCACGAATCTGGCCGCCGACTATACGCGCGTTTAAAAAATACTCAAACTTATGAATAATCACTAAGTAGAGTAAAGAGCCCAAAGCCACCCCTAGGGTTTGACTTAAACTTACCACGACAATCACGGCATTTGAAATAAGGTTGCCAATTACCGGAATCAAGCCCACTACAAAAGTAATCGCAATCATGGTTTTCACCAATGGCAAATGTATGCCCATCACAGGTAATACCACTGCGAGATAAATGGCTGTGAAAAACGTATTAATGGCAGAAATGCGTATTTGTGCAAAAACCACGCGTTTGAACGCATCGCTTAACAATGCACAGCGCATATAGAGTGCACCGGCAAACGGTTTAAAATGTTCAACCGTCACAGCCTCGCGCAGTGCCAGCATGCCGCCTACAATCATGCCAATTAATATATGCGCAGTGACGCGTCCAGCCTCTTTGCCAACCACTTGCAACTCACCGGCATGGGTACGCAGCCATGTGGTTAACATTTCTTTAAATGTCAGCGCATCTGCTGGCAAATGGCTTAATAACCAGCTCGGTAATATTTTTCTGGAGTCTTCTAATATTTGTGCCATTCTGGCTAAAAGCACGGTTAAACTGCCTGCATCAGAGCGTAAAAATGCCGTTAAGCCAGCACCGGCAAGTGAGAGCAAACTCACGATGAAAAACACCAAAATACCTACCGCCCAAATCTTAGAATAATTACTCGGGCGCTTACTAGGAAATCTACGCGAGATATACGGCGTAATCATGTGCACCAGCTGATACACCAGCAAACCAGCTAACAGTGCAGGTAACAAGCTAAACTTAAGCACAAAAAATAACGCAAGCCCTGTCAACAGCCAAGCTGAAATGTCATACCCTGTTGCTTTGGCAACTGATGATTCCTGCGTTATGTTAGCCATATTTCCCTTAAATCAATCACTTAAATATACTGGTTAAAAATAATAACCAGCTGTCTATTAATAGCTTTTAATCGAAAATCTATTCACAAAATCAGAGACATCAGCTGCTGGTATTGAAACGATCAAATCAATATGCTCATTGAAAGCTTTGTCTAAGATACCACCATTACATTTTGATAATGCTTTTGTTACATAATCCATTTGATTATAGGCGATGGTGAGCTTAATGGTCTTCATTTCCACATAGTCTGCCACCTTAGTTGCATCTAATGCCAGCTTGGCCGTGCCACCATAAGCACGCGCCAAACCGCCTGTACCTAGGTTAATACCACCGTAATACCTAATCACACCAACACAGGCATTAATCAGATTGCGCCCCTCTAATAGCTTTAATACCGGCATCCCAGCGGTGCCGGAAGGCTCTCCCGCATCCGAAAAACGCTGCACTATCCCGTCTTCAGTCTTTAATCTGAATGCATAAGCTAAATGGTGCGCGGTTGGGTGTTTAGCCGCAAAAGCGCGCAAAGCTGCACCAACTTCTCGTTCAGAGGTGCACGATACCGCCATGGCAATAAAACGTGACTTAGTAATGGTCTGCTCAGCAAACCCGCTATCTATTAATATTTGCAACTACTTACGCCCACCTAAAATGCTGCCTAAAATACCACGAATGATTTGCCTGCCTAATTGTGAGCCAATGGCGCGCGCTGCACTTTTGGCTGCGGCTTCTAATATACTGTCACCACGACTGGCGGGTTCTTTCTTACTTGAAGATGCAGTCCCTACATCTTCGCCACCAGCAAGTGGCGTAACTTGCGCTTTTAATATCTCATAAGCAGATTCGCGATCCACTTGTTTTTCATAAACATTATTCAGAACAGATGTCCGAATTGTTTCAATGCGTTCAGCATCGGTTGCAGGGCCTACGCGGCTACCTGGCGGGCAAACAAAAGCGCGCTCCACCGGTGTCGGAATCCCCTTTTCATCCAAGAATGAAACAAGCGCTTCACCTACCCCCAGCTCAGTAATCACACTTTCCACGTCTAATTTAGGATTAACCCTAAATGTCGTTGCGGCGGATTTCACTGCTTTTTGATCCCTTGGCGTAAAGGCACGCAAGGCATGCTGCACACGGTTACCCAATTGCCCCAAAACTGCATCAGGGATATCAAGCGGGTTCTGGCTCACAAAATACACGCCTACTCCTTTTGAACGAATCAAACGAACAACTTGTTCAATTTTTTCCAGCAACACTGCAGGCGCGTCATTAAACAACAAATGTGCTTCGTCAAAGAAAAACACTAATTTCGGTTTATCTAAATCCCCTGCTTCCGGGAGCTTTTCAAACAATTCAGACAGTAGCCACAATAGCAAGGTCGCATAAATACGTGGCGAGTTAAATAACTTGTCACTCATCAAGATATTAACGACACCATGCCCCTGCTCATCAGTCTGCATCAAGTCATCTAAGTTAAGCGCAGGCTCACCAAACAACATGTCAGCCCCTTGCGTCTCAAGCTGCAATAATGCGCGCTGCACCGCACCTACACTTGCCGCAGAAATATTGCCGTACTCTGCTTGGTATTGCGCTGAGTTCTCAGAAGCATGCTGCATCATTGCACGCAAATCCTTCAAGTCCAGCAGTAACCAGCCTTTATCATCGGCAATTTTAAATACCGCATTGAGCACACCGGCCTGCACATCGTTCAAATTCAGTAAACGGGAAAGTAGCAAAGGCCCCATTTCCGCAATAGTGGTACGGACAGGATGCCCTTTTTCACCAAACATATCCCAAAATGTAACTGGGCACTTAGCATAACTAAAATCAGAAAGCGCCAACTGCTGCACCCTAGCGTCAACTCGGGCATTGCCCCCACCTTGCTGGGACATACCGGATAAGTCACCTTTCACATCTGCCATAAACACTGGCACACCATTTTTGGAGAAGCCCTCTGCCAGAGTCTGTAGCGTGACTGTTTTCCCTGTACCCGTTGCACCGGCGATCAAGCCATGACGGTTCGCCATCCGTGGCAGGATAACACTGGAAATTTCATTATTTTTTGCAATTAAAATGGGGTTAACCATGAAGTGATTACCTAAGCTTTAGTAATAAACGTTAATAAATTGGGGTAGCAATGACAGATATGATTTATAAAGCGGGCAATTTTTAAAAGTCACCTTTACGCGCTCTATCCATAATCTCAAGCAACTTGGTTTCTAACTCCTGCGCAGATTTTTTTGCACGCTCAGTTGGATGCTTAATACTTTTTAAATCAAAAGTAGGACGATCCATCGCGATATATAGCTTAGGCTTGTTATTCCCATCCAGTTTTTCGTAAATTGCCACTCTACAAGGCGCAAATACTAAAAACTCGGGATGATCTAAAATAATTTCCGTGCCCATGCTTAAATTGCAAAATGAGCGCACTTCTTTAATGCCTTGCGGGTCAACGCCACGCAACTTCATATGCTCGCCTATCGGAAAGTTAGCGGGGTTCACAAAGTTCATGCCTTCAGAAATACTTTTTAAACTCTCGACCACATCCTGATAACTCACATTGGCGTTAACCGGCAGCTCATAAATGGCACTTAAAGGGTCGATTGCTGGCATGCCTGGCCGCACTTGACCAATCAAGGCATTGTCTTTGTGCGCCATATTAGGCTGATTGAAACAACAAGCAATCATACCTAAGCTCAAACCTATTAAAAACACAGCATGGTAGCTTGTGTGCAAAATACGTCGCGTGTTTAGCATTAACATGGTGGCCACCTACTCTAAGTTAATCAGCAATCTTGAGTGCCTGATTTACCGCAGCCCGATTAAAATGCGGCGCAATCAGTTCAATAAATCCATACATATATCCGCGTAAAAATGCATCTTTACGCACACCTAAATAAGTCGTGCTATCGGCAAATAAATGATCAACGTCAATTTTCGCCAAATGCGTATCACGCTCGACGTCATATGCCATATTAGCAAGCAAACCAACCCCTAAACCCAATGTGACATATGTTTTAATCACATCGGCATCAATCGCAGTAAGCACAACATTAGGCGTTAACCCTGCATCAGCAAAAGTCTTAGACACTAGCGTACCACCAGTAAATGCAAAGTCATAGGTAATGAGTGGGTAATTCGCTAGCTTTTCTAAGGTCAAAGGCCCGCCCTGCAACAAAGGATGATCATGCGGTACTACAACGCAGCGATTCCAATGATAACAAGGTAAGCACAATAAGCTCTCGCGCTCACTAATAGACTCAGTAGCGATCCCAATATCAGCCTCACCACTTTCCACCTGCTCAGCTACCTGGCTAGGATTACCTTGATGGATATTAAGCTTAACGCGCGGATAGCTGGTCATAAAGGCTTTGACAGCTGCAGGCAGCTTATAACGTGCTTGCGTATGTGTGGTAGCAATCGTTAAGGTACCAGTCTCCACATCGCTAAACTCATCACCCACACGCTTAATATTTTCAATATCGCGCATCACCTTATCGGCCAACATAACAATCTGCTGACCGGGCACAGTTAAGCCCGTTAGTCGCTTGCCATTACGTTTAAATATCTGCAGACCAAGCTCTTCTTCAATTAACTGGATTTGCTTGCTCACGCCGGGTTGTGATGTATACAAAGCATCGGCAGCACTGGTAATATTCAACCCCTGCTTCACCACTTCATGCAAATAACGTAACTGATGTAATTTCATTGGGTTAGCTTCTTCCAAACAATCCATTAACAAGATATTTAATGCGTACTTCTTGCATGATTAACACACACAAATGCGCGCATCTTATATAACTAAACGATATATCCATAGAATAACATATTCTTAAAAAAAACGAGAACGCACTGTTATAGTACGCGCCTAAATTTAGTTAATAACGGATACTCCACATGGAATTTGGTTATGTAATCTCAGGCTTTGCCGTAGGCTTGCTTGTTGGCGTCACAGGTGTAGGCGGCGGATCATTAATGACACCCTTACTCGTTTTTTTATTCGGTTTTAAAGCAGCGGTAGCAGTAGGTACAGACTTGCTCTACGCCGCCATTACTAAAACAGGCGGTGTGTTTGTGCATCACAATACGCATAAATCTGTTGATTGGCGAGTGGTCGCATGGATGTCAGCTGGTAGCTTACCTTCTGCGGTTATCACAATTTTTGTGATTAAACACCTTATCCAAATTGAAAAAGATATTTCCGGCATTATCACCCACACATTGGGCGTTGCATTGATTTTAACGGCGATAGCTTTAATAATCCGCAGCTATTTAACACGCAAGAAAATACGCGAAATTGAAGATAGTGTCATTAGTAGTGGTCGTTTTAATAAAATTCAGGTCCCAGCAACCATATTTACTGGCATAATACTGGGTGCGCTAGTTACAATTTCCTCAGTAGGTGCAGGTGCGCTTGGCACACTGGCGATACTCTTCCTTTATCCTAAGATGAGCACGCTCAAAGTAGTAGGTACTGATTTAGCGCATGCAATCCCGTTAACGGCGGTTGCTGGCTTCGGTCATTGGACGCTTGGACATGTCAACTTTGAACTGTTAGGCACGTTACTCATAGGATCACTACCTGGAATATGGGTCGGTAGCCATTTGAGTGTAAAAATTCCAGAAAAAATATTACGCCTAATTTTAGCCACGCTACTACTTGTGATTGGTTTGAAATTCGTTTTAGTTTAATTTATAAAGTTAGTTTAAAAAGTACTATATATATGTATAAATATGATGAAATAGATCAACAGATTGTTGATGAACGCGTTGCCCAATATCGCGACCAGACTCGCCGCTACTTAGCTGGCGAGCTATCAGAAGATGAGTTCCGTCCGCTACGCCTTCAAAATGGATTATATATCCAACGTCAGGCACCGATGCTCCGCATTGCAGTGCCTTACGGCATGTTATCTAGCGCACAATTGCGCAAACTTGGCGACATCTCGAAAAAATACGACAAGGGCTATGGTCACTTCAGTACCCGTCAGAACTTGCAATTAAACTGGCCTAAACTAGAAGATGTGCCTGAAATCCTAGCGGATTTAGCTACGGTTGAAATGCACGCTATCCAAACCTCAGGTAACTGCATCCGTAACATCACTACTGACCAGTTCGTAGGCGTTGCACCGGATGAAGTCATCGACCCACGCGCGATTGCTGAAATCATGCGCCAATGGAGCACATTCCACCCTGAGTTCGCTTTATTGCCACGTAAATTCAAAATTGCAGTTTCTGGTACTAAAAACGACCGTGCATTAGTACAAGCCCACGACATCGGCTTAGAATTCTACCGTGACAGCAACAACCAAGTTGCAATCAAGGTATGGGTTGGTGGTGGCTTAGGCCGCACACCTATCTTGGGTACGGTAATACGCGAACATCTGGAGTGGCAACATGCCCTGACCTATTGCGAAGCGATTATCCGTGTTTATAACTTACATGGCCGTCGCGACAACATCTATAAAGCACGTATCAAGATCTTAGTTAAGGCTTTAGGTATTGATGAGTTCCGCAAACAAGTAGACGCGGAATGGGCACACATTAAAGATACAGAAAACACAATTACCGAAGCAGAGTTAGCACGCGTTGCACAGCACTTTGATGTGATGCCTTATGAAAACGTACCGGCACATGATGCAGGCTTTGATGTGGCAGTTGCTAGCAACCCTGCATTTGCTGCCTGGGTTAAACGTTGCGTACATCCACACAAACAAACTGGCTACCGCGCAGTTACCCTTTCGCTCAAGCCGCATGGCCAAGCACCTGGCGACATTAGCTCTGAGCAAATGTGGACAGTGGCAGACCTTGCTGACCAATACAGTTTTGGTGAGTTACGTTCATCTCATGAGCAAAACCTAATATTGGCTGATGTTAAATTAAGCGATTTATTTGCATTGTGGGAAAAAGCACGTGCTAACGGTTTAGCAAGCCCTAACATTGGCTTGCTGACAGATATCATTTGCTGCCCTGGCGGTGACTTCTGCTCACTTGCTAACGCAAAGAGCATTCCTATCGCTAAAGCGATTCAAATGCAATTTGATAACTTGGACTATCTGCACGACATTGGTGAGATGGAGCTCAATATTTCAGGTTGTATGAATGCCTGCGGTCACCACCATGTGGGTCACATTGGTATTCTCGGTGTAGATAAAGATGGCTCTGAGTGGTACCAAGTTAGTATCGGTGGTAAACAAGGTAACGATGCAAGCATTGGCACTGTGATTGGGCCTTCATTCTCTGCGGATGAGATGCCTGGCGTCGTGCAAAAGCTAATTGAGGTTTACATTAAAGAACGTACACCTGAAGAAAGATTTATCGATACTGTGCGTCGCTTGGGCGTTGCCCCATTCAAAGCACATGTCTATGCAAAAAATGAGGTTGCAGCATGAGTAATTTAATCAAACTGAACAATGGCGTTGCTAGCTTGGTAGAAGATGACTGGACGCTAGTTCAGTTACCTGCCACACAAGTGGAAGAGCGCAAGCAAGCGGGTAAAGTTGTTTTATTTAAACTCACCGGTGAAGCTACAGTGACTGATGCACAAGTTGCCGATACGGTGATTCCGGCAACTGGCAAAATCATTCTGCCTTTAAGTGTATTTATTGCACGCAACGATGAAATTAAAGCGCGCATTGCGCAAGGTGAAATCGGCGTGTGGTTAGCAACACATGAACTGCTTGAAAATCTAACACAGCATCAGGCAGACTTAAATGCATTGCCTATCATCGCGATTTTTGTAGAGCGCTTTGCTGATGGCCGTATTTTCTCATTAGGCAACTTGCTACGCACACGTTTTGGCTTTAAAAACGAATTACGTGCGTTTGGTGATGTGTTGCGTGACCAGCTGTACTTCTTGAAACGTAGCGGCTTTACAAGCTATTTAGTGCGTGCCGACCGCTCAGCACAAGAAGCGATTGCCAGCCTGAGTGACTTTACTAAACCATACCAAGGTGCGGTTGATGAGCCACGCCCTGTATTTAAGCGTTACAACAGAGGCGCATAAATGACTACGGATGTAGATTTAGGCCAAGTTGTGATGCTTAAACCTAGCGCGAACAACCCAGCGACTAAGCCAACACTGACGGATGAACTAGTAGCAAGCGTTAAGCAAAAAGCAGGCGAAGTGCTAGCGCTATTGAGTAACGCTGCAAACGAGTTTGGTGTGAATGAAGTCACCTTTGCTAATAGCTTTGGCGCTGAAGACATGGTGTTAACCGACATTATTCAACGCCAAAAAATTGCAATTGAGATTTTCTCACTGGACACTGGTCGCCTTCCTGTTGAAACCTACGACTTAATTGCCAAAACAGAGCAAACTTACAATACCAAACTTAAAATCTTTTTCCCGCAGTCTGATGCGGTAGAAAGTTATGTAAGAAGCAATGGCATCAATGCATTCTATGAGTCCATTGATTTGCGCAAAGCCTGTTGCTTTATGCGTAAAGTAGAACCATTGCAACGTGCTTTAAAAGATAAAAAAGCATGGGTCACCGGCATGCGTGCAGAGCAATCTACCACACGCGTTAACCTGCCATTCCGCGAGTTTGACAGCGGCAATAATTTAGAAAAATTTAACCCGCTAAGTAATTGGACTGAAAAAGAAGTATGGGCCTACATCCGCATGTTTGATGTGCCATACAACAAACTGCATGATCAATTTTACCCAAGCATCGGCTGTGCGCCATGCACGCGCGCGATTGCCATGGGTGAAGATGTGCGTGCCGGCCGCTGGTGGTGGGAAGACCCCAACAGCAAAGAGTGCGGATTACACGTAAAGAAATGATTTTATAAAATTCTGCTACGTATCAAGTAGTAATTTTGATTTTTGAAACCTAAGAATATGACAACGACTAAACAACCCTTATCTCATTTAGACTGGCTAGAGTCTGAGGCCATTTACATTCTGCGCGAGGTCGCGGGGCAATGTAGCAATCCTGTACTGTTATTCTCAGGTGGTAAAGATTCACTATGTATTTTGCGTTTAGCTGAAAAAGCATTCCGCCCTGGTAAGTTCCCGTTTCCACTGATGCATATTGATACTGGCCACAACTATCAAGAAGTATTGGATTTCCGTGATCAACGCGCAGCAGAATTAGGTGAACGCCTAATTGTACGTTCAGTTGAGGACTCAATGAAACGTGGTACTGTGGTACTAAAGTCACCTGATGAACCTCGTAATAAGCATCAATCTGTGACGCTACTAGAAGCCATTGAAGAGTTTGGCTTTGACTGCTGTATAGGTGGTGCACGCCGCGATGAGGAAAAAGCCCGTGCAAAAGAACGCATCATGAGCTTCCGTGATGAGTTTGGTCAGTGGGATCCGAAAAACCAACGTCCTGAATTATGGAACCTGTATAACGCACGCTCACATAAAGGTGAAAACATTCGTGCCTTCCCTATTTCTAACTGGACGGAAATGGACGTATGGCAATACATCGAGCGTGAAAACTTAGGCTTGCCAAGCATCTACTTTTCTCACAATCGTGACATTATTATGCGTGGCGGCGCAATGATGCCAGCTAACGTACCGCTTGCTAACGGCGAGGTGATTAACCAACCCAAAGCAGGTGAAGAAGTCATTAATATGCAAGTTCGTTTTAGAACTGTAGGTGACATCACATGTACAGCACCAGTGCTGTCTGATGCAGATGATGTGAGCAAAATTGTCATTGAAACTGCGACCACCACTATTACAGAACGTGGTGCTACTCGCCTAGATGACCAAACCTCAGACGCTTCAATGGAACAGCGCAAAAAAGAAGGATATTTCTAAGAAATGCAACCTAAACCAATTTATTGAACATATTGCTACGTTGCGAGGTACTCGAAATCCTCATGTACTACTTGTACATTCCGGTTTCTGCGTTCCGTGCGCCTTGCACTATTATTCAATAAACCGCTTTATCTAGCATTTTTGATAATTTGAAAACTAAACTTATGACTACACAACACAACGACTCACTATTACGCTTTATGACATGCGGTAGCGTAGATGACGGTAAAAGTACCCTGATTGGCCGCTTGCTATACGACACCAAAACCATTTTGGCCGATACGCTGACACAAATTTCAAATACCTCTAAAAAGCGCGGTATGGAAGCTGTGGACTTATCACTGCTTACCGACGGCTTACAAGCCGAGCGTGAACAAGGCATCACCATTGACGTTGCTTACCGCTATTTCAGCACTGGCACACGTAAGTACATTATTGCCGATGCACCAGGCCATGAGCAATACACACGCAACATGGTAACGGCAGCGTCAACAGCAAACCTTGCGATTATTTTAATTGACGCTCGTAGAGGCGTACTTACACAAACGCGCCGCCATAGCTATTTGGCGCATCTTGTAGGCATTCCACACATTGTGGTGGCTGTGAACAAAATGGACTTGGTTAATTACGACCAAGCTATTTACGACAAAATTTGTGCAGATTATGCTGCTTTCGCGGCAGAAATTGGCTTAGCTGCAGCTAGAGACATCCGTTTTATTCCAATGTCTGCATTAAATGGCGACATGTTGGTTGACCGTTTGGAAAACATGCCTTGGTACACAGGCGAGACATTAATTGAGATGTTAGAAAAAGCGCCAGCCGCGCATACAGAGCAATCTGAAGCTTTCCGCTTCCCAGTGCAATTCGTATGCCGCCCACACGCATCGGATGACCCTGAACTACATGACTTCCGTGGATTTATGGGTCGTATCGAGTCTGGTGAAATTGCCGTAGGCGATGCAGTAACGGTGCTGCCAAATGGTTACCAATCAAAAGTAAAAGCCATTCAACTCGGCGCAGAGCAATTGCAATCTGCATCAACAGAACAAAGCGTTACCCTGCTGTTAGAAGATGAAATCGACACATCACGTGGTGACATGATTGTGAAAAGTGCTGAAACCATTGAGCCTGTAAAACAAGTGGAAGCCTTTGTATGCTGGCTATCAGAAACACCTTTGTCTACAGCCAGAACTTACATCATTCGTCACACCACGCGTGAATCTAAAGCTAAAGTTGGCGCCATCAGCTACAAAGTTGATGTCAATACATTAGAACAACAAGCGACTAGCGACTTGAAAATGAATGACATCGCACGCATTAGCTTCAAGCTTGCACAACCACTGATGATAGACAGCTATAAAAATAACCGTGCTACCGGCGCTTTCATCATTATTGATGAATCTACCAATAACACAGTTGGCGCTGGCATGATTGTGTAAGTTCTACTAAGTTACCTGCAATCATGATGATTAGATAGAATTAGTCATCGCAAACTAATAGAATTTCTAATAAAATAACGTTTTAGCTTTTAAGCTGTAAAGGACTTTAAAAATGACTTATGTCGTTACCGAAAATTGTATTCAATGTAAATTCACTGACTGCGTAGATGTTTGCCCAGTTGATTGCTTTGTAGAAGGTCCTAACTTCCTTGCGATTAATCCAGATGAGTGTATTGACTGCACATTATGCGTTGCGGAGTGTCCAGCGGAAGCGATTTTTGCTGAGGATGATGTCCCTGCAGATCAACAAGAGTATATTGCGTTGAATGCCCGCCTTGCGCAGGTGTGGCCAGTGATTACTGCACGTAAAGAAGCACTGGAAGATGCCGAAGCAATGAACGGTGTACCAGGTAAGCGTAATTTATTGGTTGAATAATCTAGCCGCGTCAAAAAACAAAAAGGAGGCATATGCCTCCTTTTGTCTATGTGCTAGCGCTTATATGCACACTTACAAAACTAAGCCGCTGTGATGACTAAACCATTAAGATTCCTCCAACACTACTCGCCCACCCTGCAAGATAAGATTCGGCAATTGCAAACGCAGGGTTTACTCGGCGACTACATCACACAGCGTTATCCCCAGTATCACACCATCCAAACAGACAAAGCGCTGTACCAATATAGCAATGAGATTAAACAGGCATTTTTACGTAACGCGCCTCAGCTCGATAAAGTGCATTACGATAACAAATTAGGCATAGAGCACCATGCGCTTGGCCTCAATACCGCCATTTCACGTGTACAAGGCGGCAAGCTCAAAGCTAAAAAGGAAATCCGAATCTCATCCTTTTTTAAAGAGTCCCCCGCCGACTTCTTGCGTATGATTGTTGTGCATGAACTAGCACATTTAAAAGAGCGCGATCACGACAAAGCCTTCTACCAGCTTTGCCAGCATATGGAACCTAACTACCACCAGCTAGAGTTCGATTGCCGTGTTTATTTAACCTGGAAATCTAACTAGGAAAAGTGAAAAATAAGCAACGTAGCTTATTTTCACTTCTTAACGACGCCAGAGATTAGCGCGCCGAATCATGAACCAGCTAAACACTAGATAAACCATCATTGCAATCGCCAAGCCCGATGGCGCATACCAAACAAGAGGAACAACCAAACCCGCTGATACTGTAGATAACAACATTTGGATGAAAGCCTGTCCTGATGCGGCAGTGCCGCGGATTTTAGGGTGGCGATCCAAAGCCGCTAATGACAATATTGGCATCGCTAAGGCCATGCCGATATTAAATAATGCGATTGGCACGATGTTGTAAATAACATTTGTGGGGAGATATAAGCAAACGGCGATGTTGAGCAAGGTCATTGCGGACATCCAAACATAAGCCAGCTTAATCACTTTGCTTTGTGCGTATCTGCCAGCAGCGCGCTTGGCTAGGTAAGAGCCCAGCACCATGCCGCAGACCGTGGGGATAAACATGTAAGCAAATTGATGTTCAGTCAGGCCTAAATGTTTGACTAAGAACACAGGGCTTGCCAGCACATAAAGAAAGAATCCCGCAAAATTTGCACCAAGTGCAAACACCACATAATTAAACTCTTTATCGCTAAAAATTGCGCGATAGTCTTTGATGACCTGTTTTGCAGATAGCGGCAAACGCTTTTCTTTAGGCATGGTTTCAGGCAGATATTTCACTGCCGCCCATAAGCTAAATGCGGCATATAAAGCTAAAAAGATAAAGATAGCCTGCCAATGAATACCCAGCAGTAAACCGCCTATGATGGGGGCAACCGCTGGCGCAATACCAAACAACATTTGTACAGTTGCCATCACACGCTGTGCTTGCGGCCCTTCAAACAAATCGCGTACCATTGCACGGGCTACCACATTACCAGCACCTCCGGATAAGCCTTGTAAGGCGCGGAAAAACCATAACGTTTCTACATTAGGCGCAAAAGCACAGCCTATGGATGCTGCAACAAAAACACCCAAACCCCATTTAATGGTAGTGATACGGCCGATAGAATCGGATATCGCACCGTGCCATAGCGTCATCAATGCATAAGGCAGCAAGTAAAATGTAAGGCTCTGCTGCAGCTCTAATGAAGTGCCATCTAGCGCACGCTCTAGTGACGGAAATGCAGGGAGGTAGGTATCAATTGCAAATGGCGCAAGCGCAGCCAAGCTTGCAAGCACGAAAGACAATACCAATGGGGATGATTGATGCTTCAAACTAAAACTTTCAAAAAAATATTCTGCTGGTAATAAAAAACGCGCTACTGCTTATTACAGTAGCGCGTTAGATTAAATCACAATAACGCTATTAATGCACCCTTGCGAGATACATAACCAGCTAGTTATCTAAATACAAGTTATGGCAACGCATGAAACTCATCTACACGATCTTTAAGCTCACCAGCGATGATTTTTTTAGAGTTCTTGTCATTTCTAAACACAATAGGCTGTGCTGCAATGGCAGGATTTCTTGAATCTAATATCGCCTGCTCTATTAGATGATGATGTGGTGACTTACTGCAAACTGGGTCAGCAGCTTCAGCATCGCCCGTGAGCAAGAATGTCTGACAACGACAACCACCTAAATCGTTTTCTTTTTCATCACAGGTGCGGCACGGCTCTTTCATCCAACTATCACCGCGATACTTGTTAAATGCGGGGGAGTCTTTCCAGCTCCAGCCTAGGTCTGTATCTTTAACATTTGGGAACTGCATGTTAGGTAATACGCGTGCGGAGTGACAAGGCAACACATCACCATTAGCCGTCACAATCATAAACACTTCACCCCAACCGTTCATACATTTTTTAGGGCGATCTGAGAAGTAATCCGGCACCACAAAGAAAATCTTCATCTTACTGCCAGATTTTTCCCTGAATTCATTGGTGATTCTTTCCGCTTCATCTACCTGCTCTTTAGTTGGCATCAATTGACTACGGTTAACTAAAGACCAGCCATAATATTGCGTGTTGGCGAGTTCGATATATTCTGCACCCAGCGCATCAGCCATCTCTAAAATTTCTTTCATGTGGCCAATGTTATAGCGATGAATCACCACATTGAGCACCATTGGATAGCCATGACTTTTAATCATCGCCGCAACTTTTTTCTTCAGCTCAAAAGTTTTAGTATTGGTAATGAAGTTGTTAATTTCTTCAGTAATATCATGCATAGATAACTGAATATGGTCTAAACCGCCTTCTTTAAACGCCTGAATGCGTTTTTCTGTCAGCCCAACACCAGAGGTAATCAGATTACTGTAATAGCCAAGCTTTCTGGCTTCAACAACAATCTCTTCAATATCATCACGCAATAATGGTTCGCCACCTGAAATACCCAACTGTATGGCGCCTAATTTACGCGCATCACGCAGTGCCTGTATCCATTGCTCGGTGGTTAATTCATTTTGCGTATGCTTGTCGTAATCAGTAGGGTTATAGCAAAATGCACAATGCAACGGACAACGATACGTAACCTCGGCTAACAGCCATAATGGCTGGGTTTGTGTAACACCGGCTGCAACACCATTATTTTGAGCATGAGTGGCATGGATGGTCTTTTGAACCACTGACTCACCTAAAGATGCTTGTGTCATTTTGCTACTCCTAAATTTATCTAAGCTTTACGTATCCAAGCTTTACTTAACGCAAGCTCAAACATGCCAATAATATCTTTTTCGATGTTTTCAGCATCTGGAAATGTGGCTTTTAAATCAGCGACCACATCCCCTACCGTTGCTTTACCATCTAGACGTTTAATCACTTCACCGGCACCACCATGTAGTTTGACCATGCCTTCAGGAAAAAGTATCACATAACTACTTTGTGCCTCTTCCCACTGAAAACGGTGATGCAGTGAAAGTGTGTAAATATCGCTGTCTTGTATCGTGTTATCCATCATTTACTTTCTTAGCTTACGTTCATCACCGGTTGACGTAAATAATCGCGGCCTTCAACTTTGATGTCGGCTGATTGCAACATAATCGCATCAGCCATTACCCACAATACATCTAGTTTAAATTGCAATATATCTAATGCACGCATTTGCATTTCACGGGTTTGGCTAAAGTAATCTAAAGTCACTTGCAAGCCTTGTTCAACGTCACGGCGTGCCTGAGTCAATCTGTTTTTAAAGTATTGCATACCTTCTGCATTAATCCATGGATACATCTCAGGCCATGAGTCTATACGTTGTTGGTGAATATGCGGTGCAAATAGTTCAGTTAAACTTGAGCAGACAGACTCCTGCCATGAGCGCTGTTTTGCAAAGTTGATATATGCATCCACAGCAAATTTAGTACCAGGGGCAACCAGCTTTAATGAAGTGACATCTTCACGGCTTAAACCCACTGCTGCGCCTAGGTGAATCCACGCCTCAATACCGCCCTCGCCACCCTCTGCAATTTCGCCGCTGCCATCATGGTCAAAAATACGTTGAATCCAGCCACGACGTAATTCACGGTCTGGACAGTTTGATAAAATTGCTGCGTCTTTCATTGGAATCGCAATTTGGTAATAATAGCGATTTGCAACCCATGCCTGCATCTGTTGCTGCGTAAGTTTGCCCTCATACATCAACACGTGAATTGGGTGATAGATATGATAGCCCTTACCCTTTTCACGTAATTTAGCTTCAAACTCTTCTTTAGACCAGGGTGCCAATTTTTCAGCCATTTTTATCTCCAAATATTTAAAGTGTTTTAACCAATAAAGACGCTTTTACTTTAAGCTTCCGTCAGCAAAGGCTGTATCAGCACATTGCCTCACATATAAAAGCGTCTAAGCACTTTGTATTCTTACAAAATAATATCCATGCCGTCATAAGCCACTTCAATTTTGTGTTCATTCAACACAGCGCGCTCGGCAGAATCTTCACGTAAAATCGGGTTGGTGTTGTTGATATGAATCAACACTTTTCTTACATCACCAAATTTATCCAGCTCTTCAATCATGCCGCCCTTACCAGATTGTGGGTTATGGCCAATACTGCGTGCAGTCTTAGTCATTAAACCTAAATCCAACATTTCTGTATCTGTCCAGAACGTGCCATCCACCATGATGCAATCGGCTTGACTCATTAATTCTGGCAAGTGCGGCTCAATTTCACCCAAACCTGGCGAGTACCAGCATTTTTTACCTGAGCTAATTTCTTCAATCAACACACCAATCGTATCGCCAGGATGTGGGTCATTACGGTGTGGTGAATAAGGAGGGGCCGCACTCTTTAGTGCAACTGCTGTGAATTTCAAGTTAGGTACATTAGGGATGGTGAAGCTGGTTTTACCATCAATTGGTACATTGTGATGATTAACGCCACAATAATGGTTTAATATATTTAGAATCTGATTACCTGAAGTTAAGTCCTCATACACCATATCTGTACAGTAAATCTCACGTTTAACTTTACCCTCACGCAACATAAACAGGCCTGTAGTATGGTCAATTTGCGCATCAATCAGCACAATCGCCTGAATGCCACTATCCCGTACAGCACGCCCTGGCTGCAATGGTGCAAAGTCTTGGATCTGCTGCAATACATCTGGAGAAGCATTAAACAAAACCCAGTTTACGCCATCGCCACTTACGCAGATTGATGACTGTGTACGCTTGGTTGCTTTGATCGTGCCTTTACGTAAACCATCACAGTTAAAACAATTACAATTCCACTGCGGAAAACCACCCCCAGCACCAGCCCCTAATACGTGTATATGCATGAATCTCTACATTTCTATTTAAATTAATCTTCAATCATTAAAAAATGTGCTTTATAAAAACACCACAATTTTTTTGTAAAAAAATGATATCAACCCTATAAAAATCATTCTTTTACAAAAAAAGGCTGTCTCACGGCAGCCTTTTTTAATATTACGTGAACAATAATTACTTGTTCATTACGTACATTGTTACTTCAAAGCCAAAACGCATTTCAGTAGCTGCTGGTGTTGTCCACATAATAATATCCTTTTAAATTTAGTTGATTTCGCTACGCGCTTATTGCTGTAACGTGAGAAGCATTCTGCGCCCTAATTCATATGTACAACACTGCAAACTTACCCGATATCTACTAAGTAAATTCATGATGAGTGGGCGCTTATTTGCTTAGGCCTTCATTATGTTAGTTAACACCTCTAAAAACTTTGCATTCTCAGAGAATAAACCAATACTCACTCTCAGATACTCAGGCATTTCATAATTAGCCACGGGTCTTACAATCACGCCCTGCTGTAACAGTTTTTGATTAATACCAGCAGCATCCCCTACTTTGACACTAATGAAATTTGCAAATGATGGAATATAAGTCAACCCTAGCTGATCAAAGCCATGCTTTAACTGCGCCATACCTGCTTGATTCAATGCATAACTGCGCTCAACAAAGTCTTCATCAGCTAATGAAGCAATAGCAGCAGCCTGCGCAACGCTATTCACATTAAAAGGCTGGCGCACTCGATTCATCATATCTGCAACTGGTGCATGACATAAACCAAAACCTATGCGTAAACCAGCCAAACCATATGCTTTGGAAAAAGTGCGTGAAATCACTAAGTTTTCAAATTCTTTGAGCCAGCCAATGGCTTGAGATTTATATTCAGCAGGTAAATATTCGTCGTATGCTTCATCAAGCACTACAAGCACATGCTTGGGCACTTGTTTCAAGAATGCATATAAAGCATCTTTAGCTAACAAAGTGCCTGTTGGGTTATTAGGATTTGCGATAAAAATCAAGCTAGTTTTATCAGTCACCGCTGCCAGCATCGCAGTTAAATCGTGGCCGAAATCTTTAGCAGGCACCACGACACCTTTAGCGCCCATGGCTTGCGTGACTAATGGATAAACCGCAAAAGCATGTTGCGAGTAAATGACTTCACTATCGCAACTCAAGTAAGCACGTGCCACCAACTCTAAAATATCATTAGAGCCGTTGCCAAACACAATCTGCTCAGGCGCAACGCTAAACTTATTACTTACAGCTTCACGCAACGCAAAGCTGTTACCATCCGGGTACCTTGCAATGTCTAAAATTGCCTCCTGAATTGCATAATCAGCTTTAGGGCTAATACCTAATGGGTTTTCATTTGAAGCCAGTTTAACAATATCCTCAACTTTTAGATTCATTTCTCGGGCAAGCTCAGTGATCGGTTTCCCACCCTGATATGGCGCGATTTTTTGGATATGTTGAGGGGCTTGTATGGTCATGGTGTGATTTGATATAGAAAGTTAAAAGTGAAGAAGATAAGAAAAGTAAAGCCATCAACAAGTTGCAGGCAATGATCTACAACTTGTTGTTTAATTAGTGTATAAAATTATAGTTATTCACTAAAAAGCATCATCATGCATGCATTTTCCCGAAATTTTCGTTAAATTCAGTGTAAATAACCACCAAATAAAAAACTAAGCAGCGCTAAACAACAGCCTGTGGGTAAGACCCTAAAAGCTTAAGATAAGAAGCTCTAGATGTGACTTCCTGTATGGCCGAAGCGACATTGCCGTCTTGCACATGCCCTTCAATATCAACATAGAACACATACTCCCACATGCCGCCTTTGGCTGGTCTGGACTCCAGCTTAGTCATGCTGACATTGTGGTTCGCTAATGGCTCTAACAACCCTAAAATAGCACCTGGCTGATTCTTGGTTGCCGTGACAAAAGAAGTTTTGTCCTGACCTGAAGGCGCCACATCATGCGCTGACAACACTAAAAAGCGTGTGGTGTTTTTAGGATCATCTTCAATATTTTCAGCAAGCACATTTAAATTGAACAATTCAGCCGCGCGTTTACTAGCAATTGCCGCAGCAAAAGTGCCATCTGCCGCAATTAAATCATGAATCATCTGTGCCGCACGTGCATTGCTAGTGACCGGTTCACGCTCTGCTTTTGGTAGCATTTTATTGAGCCACTCATGGCACTGAGCTAAAGACTGTGAATGTGAAAATACGTGCGATATTTGCTGTATATCGGTTTGCTTTGACAGCAAACAGTGATGAATTGGGATGGTAACTTCACCACAAATTCTGAGCGGACTGCTCAATAGCAAATCTAAGGTTAAGCCAACCGCTCCCTCATTTGAGTTTTCTACAGGCACCACGCCATAATCAGCCTGGCCAGACTCAACGGTACGGAACACCTCATCAATCGATCCGCATACAACCGCATGCTTTCCTTCACCAAACTGCTTTAAAGCTGCCTCTTCACTGTAAGTGCCGAGTGGACCTAAAAAAGCCACGGTAAGCTCTTTTTCCAATGCACGGCAGTTAGACATGATGCTGCGGAAAATATTGGTGACCGCTTCTGCAGGCAAGGGGCCAGCGTTCAGATCCATTAAACGTCTTAAGACCTGTGCTTCGCGTTCCGGACGATAAATTACCCCATCATCTTTAAGCTCGCCAATATGGCGAGCATGGCTCGCACGCTCATTGGCAAGTTTAAGGATTTGTTCATCAATCGCATCAATTTGGTCACGATGCTGCTTTAACAGGCTTGATAATTGTTCTTTAGACATATTAGTGCGCTTTTTCAAATTCCTGCATATAACTCACCAACGCCTGCACACCTTCAATCGGCATTGCATTGTAAATTGACGCACGCATACCACCGACCATACGATGCCCTTTTAACTGCAGCAAACCTTTAGCTTCTGCACCTTTTAAGAAAGCATCATTTAATGATTCATCCGCCAAGAAAAACGGAATATTCATGCGCGAACGATTATTTACAGCGATGTTATTGATATAAAAATCAGTGCTATCAATGTAGTCATAAAGTAGATTAGCTTTTTGAATATTTACCTGCTCTATCGCACTCACTCCACCCTGCGCTAATAGCCACTCAAATACCAAACCTGCGATATAAATGCCATAGGTCGGCGGCGTGTTGATCATTGATTGATTTTCAGACTGTGTTTTCCAGTTAAACACAGCTGGGGTTAACGTTGATGCGCGATCTAATAAGTCTTCACGCACAATCACGATACATAACCCTGCTGGACCTATGTTTTTTTGTGCGCCACCGTAAATCACACCATACTTAGTCACATCAATCGGACGTGACAGAATATGTGAAGACATGTCAGCTACAATAGGCACATCACCTGCATCTGGTAAGCCGTCAAACTCTACGCCATTGATTGTTTCATTAGTACAGATATGCAGATATGCCGCATTTTTATTGAGTTTCCAAGTTGAAAACGCAGGTACATTGGTAAAGCCATCCGCTTCACTGCTGGCTACCACGTTGATCTTGCCATAAGCATTGGCATCTTCCACACTGCGTTTAGACCATGCACCGGTCACCACATAGTCGGCCTCACCACCATTGAGCAGATTCATTGGGATAATTGCATTTTCGGCAATGGCGCCACCTTGCAAGAACAATACTTTATAGTTTTGCGGCACATTAAGTAGCTTACGTAAATCTGCCTCAGTTTTAGCCAAAATACTGGTGAATTCTTTACCACGGTGTGACATTTCCATCACACTCATGCCGGAGCCTTGCCAATCAAGCATTTCGGCTTGTGCACGCTCTAAAACTGGCTTAGGTAACACTGCAGGACCTGCAGAAAAGTTATAAATTTTAGTCATTAATTAAGTTCTAAATCAAAAAAATATTATTGAAAATTAAGTAGTTAAACCAAGTTCACATCACTAGGTGCAATCAATGAATGCAGCAACCATATTTGTTAATGCATTCATTGATTAGCTAACAGTACTCGCAGTAAATTCATGCAATTAGCTTTGCTTCACACAGTGTTATTCGACTTCACCGCTGATTTCGATATCAGCGTCAGCATCACCGTCTTCTTCGTCATCTGTTTCTACAATTTTCTCTATGCCTGAAAGCTTTTCACCGTCGCCTAGGTTAATCAAGGTAACACCTTGCGTTGCGCGGCCTAGCTCACGAATCTCACTAACACGAGTACGAATCAACACGCCGCCTGTGGTAATTAGCATGATTTCATCTTCATCGTTGACTAGTTTGGCCGCAACCACCAGACCGTTACGCTCACTCACTGCAATCGCTTTCACGCCCTGTGTACCACGACCTGAACGGCGGAAATCTGCCAGTACGGTACGTTTCCCATAGCCGTTTTCAGTCGCCACCATGACAGTTTGCTGGTCATCTGAGGCAATCAGCAATGATAGAACCTGCTGATCTTCGGCAAGCTTCATGCCGCGCACACCACGTGTTGCACGACCCATTTGACGCACTTCATCTTCGTCAAACCATACGGCTTTACCGCCGTTAGACACGAGCACTACATCATTGCTGCCGTTAGTGATTTCAGCACCGATTAAGTAGTCACCTTCATCCAGATTAATCGCAATAATGCCCGATTTACGTGGGTTAGCGAACTCTGTTAATGCTGTTTTCTTTACGGTACCAAGTGAGGTTGCCATGAAAATAAAGTGATTTTCATCAAAGCTCTTCACAGAAAGAATCGCGTTGATTTTTTCGTTTTCTTCTAGCGGGAATAAGTTAACAATAGGCTTACCACGGCTGGTACGGCTACCTTGCGGTACTTCATACACTTTCAGCCAATACACACGGCCACGATTTGAGAAGCATAAAATGTAATCGTGGGTATTCGCTACGAACATTTTATCGATAAAGTCATCTTCTTTTGTAGCAGCTGCCTGTTTACCACGGCCACCGCGTTTTTGTGCACGATACTCATCTAAAGGCTGAGATTTAATATAGCCGGTATGCGACAAAGTCACCACTACGTCTTGCGGCGCAATTAAGTCTTCTAAAGATAAATCTTGCGCATTTGCTACAATTTCACTGCGGCGTTTATCACCAAACTGCCTTCTGATTTCATTCAGCTCATCTGTGATAATCGCTGTCACACGTGCAGCAGTTGCTAAAATATCAAGCAAGTCCGCAATCACATCCATGACTTCTTTGTATTCATTAACAATTTTGTCTTGCTCAAGGCCTGTCAAACGTTGCAGACGCATTTGCAAGATTTCTTGCGCTTGTACATCGCTTAATTTGTAGCCATCTGGAGTCAGGCCAAAATTCACAGCTAAACCTTCCGGACGCGCAGCTTCCATCGCGGCACGTCTTAGCATTTCCTCAACCACAGGAGACTGCCAAGATTTTGCCATCAAGTCTTTTTTGGCTTCTGGTGGCGTTGGCGCAGCTTTAATGATTGCAATCATTTCGTCCACGTTGGCTAAAGCAACCGCCAAGCCTTCTAACACATGACCGCGCTCGCGTGCCTTACGCAACTCGAACACGGTTCTACGCGTAACAACCTCACGACGGTGACGTAAGAACGCCTCCAGCATTTGCTTCAAGTTAAGTAAACGTGGCTGACCATCTAACAAGGCCACCATATTCATACCAAAAGTATCTTGCAGTTGCGTCTGCTTATACAGATTATTCAACACAACATCAGGAATCTCGCCACGCTTAAGCTCAATCACTACGCGCATACCTGATTTATCAGACTCGTCACGTAAATCAGAAATACCTTCGATTTTTTTCTCGTTTACAAGCTCGGCGATTTTCTCAATCAGCGTTTTCTTGTTCACTTGGTAAGGTAACTCGTCAATAATAATAGATTGACGACCACCTTTATCCATATCTTCAAAGTGAGTACGACCACGCATCACAACACGGCCACGGCCTGTACGGTAGCCCTCTTTAACACCTACCGTACCGTAAATAATACCCGCGGTTGGGAAGTCTGGCGCAGGCACTAACTCGATTAACTCTTCAACCGTTGTCTCTGGATTATTCAGCAGCGCAAAACAGGCATCCAACACTTCGTTCAGGTTGTGTGGCGGAATATTCGTAGCCATACCTACTGCAATGCCTGAGCTACCGTTAATCAGCAGGTTAGGAATACGGGCAGGCATAATTAACGGCTCATGTTCAGAACCATCGTAGTTAGGGCCAAAATCTACCGTTTCTTTGTCAATATCTGCCAATAACTCATGTGCAATTTTCGCCATACGGATTTCCGTATAACGCATCGCCGCGGCGTTATCACCATCCACTGAACCAAAGTTACCCTGACCATCGACCAGCATGTAGCGCAATGAGAAATCCTGCGCCATACGCACGATGGTGTCATAAACCGCCGTATCACCGTGAGGATGGTACTTACCGATTACATCACCAACGATACGTGCTGATTTTTTATATGGCTTGTTGTAATCGTTAGACAGCTCATGCATCGCGTACAAAACGCGCCTGTGCACAGGCTTCAAACCATCCCGAACATCAGGTAACGCACGCCCTACGATTACGCTCATTGCGTAATCTAGGTAAGAGCGGCGCATCTCATCTTCTAGACTAATGGGGAGGGTTTCTTTAGCGAATTGATCCATATTTTGACTGTCTTATAATGGTTTTTATATGGGGCAAATTTTAACATGATTAGCGCGCAAAATAACGCTTACAACCATACTTTTAACATAGTTTTTCAGTGCTAAAAATATGAGGAAAATCTTACTTAAAGTAAACGGGGCAACAGGCTTGAAATTACCATGCTTTGCATATGTTAAACGGCATCAGGTGACGACAAAATACTAGCAGTCAGCACCCTATTCACATCTTGAGACTTAAGTGGACTCTGATGATTGCCACAGCTTAATCATGAGTAAAAATTGAGGCGCGACTGGAGCGCGCCCTGAAAGTAATCTATGCACCATGATGCCTTGCGCACGACGCAATCTAAGGTACAGTATAGTTATCTTGTGTCATTAAATCTACACCGCATTCCAGCTTCTCAACCCAATCAATAAATCGATTGACCATCACCTTACCTTCAAATGAGCGCCCATGCTGCGGCACAATGGATTCAATCTCCAGTTTACGCACCATGGATGCCCACAAGCGACAAGCCTTATTGGATGTCATGTAGCGGCGGTGAAATGGCAGCATGGTGGGTAAATGACGATCAAAATCGGTGACTGGCTCAACGGCAAGGTCATGGTGTACCAACGACGCACCTAAATCGCCTGAAAATAAAATCTTGCTAGTCACATCGTAAAACTGGAAATTACCTTCAGAATGAAGAAAGTGTGCAGGTATTGCCTTGATGGTTGCACCACCCAAGGTGATATTCATACCACAGTCAGGAATACCAATAATACGGTTTTTGGTATTGCCCACACTGCAAAAATGCGGCAGGAATCGCTCCCAAATCGCAGGCGCTAGCACCTTACACTCAGTGCCTACCAGCCATTTATTGATGGATGCTACGATATCCGGGTCTTGATGAGAGGCGAAGATATAATCTAGCTTACGAAAGTGAAAATACTTTCCCATACCCATGACTAACGCGCTGTAAGTCATATTACCGCCCGGATCAATCAGCGCACCGTGACCGTCATTGACAATCAAAAACTGATTGGATTGAACCGCTTCATCTGATGCATCAGTATCTGATAAATCGCTGAATTTCACACAAATGTGCTTGCCGTTATTAAATAGTTCTGATGCCACGTTTTGCTAACCTTTTGACCATAAATCAAAACTGCGCATCACTCACTAAAATAGCGATGCACAGAATGCTAATTGAAAAAGACAACCCTAAGGTTGTCTTTTTATCTCAATTACACATTGCAGCTAATGACGTACATCAAACAGGCAAGCATTTAGCTTGTTAGCAGTGCCAAATCAGCCTTTAAGTCTTCAATATGCTCTAGACCCACCGCGATACGCACCAAACCATCACTAATACCGGCAGCCGTACGCGCTTCAGGCGTTACTCGACTATGCGTAGTGGTTGCTGGGTGCGTAATCGTGCTTTTTGCATCCCCTAAGTTTGCAGTAATTGATATCAATTGCGTAGAGTCAATCAATGCCCACGCGGACTCTTGTGCAGTTTTACCCGCACTCGGCTTCACCTCAAAGGTCACAATACCAGCACCACTCAGTTGCTGACTCATGGCTAGCGCATGCTGTGGGTGAGATTTCAGCCCAGGGTAATGGACACGACTCACCTGCGGCTGCGCCTCTAGCCACGTGGCTAATGCCAAGGCATTTTTGGCATGCGCTTCCATACGCACATGCAATGTTTCCAAACCTTTTAAAAACACCCAGGCATTAAAAGCACTCATGGTCACTCCAGCCGTACGCAAGAAGGCATAGACCGGCTCCATCAACGTCTTAGGGCCCAATACCGCGCCACCTAAGCACCTGCCCTGCCCATCAATGTATTTGGTCGCTGAGTGAATCACGATATCTGCACCCAATGCTAACGGGCGTTGAATTGCTGGTGTGCAAAAACAATTATCCACCACCAAGTGTGCGCCCGCCTTGTGTGCAATGTCAGCCAACAAGCGAATATCGCACACCTCAGTTAATGGGTTAGAGGGTGTTTCCACAAAGAACAGCTTGGTTTTTGCAGTTGCTGCAGCCTGCCACTCGCTCGCGTCAGTCAGCGAAACAAATGTCACATCCAGCCCCCAGCGTTTTAGTATATTGCCAAACAGCTGTACGCTAGTACCAAAGATGCTGCGCGAAGCCACAACATGATCGCCGGCAGAACATAAGCCCATGACGCACGCCAAAATTGCAGACATACCGCTGGAAGTTGCCACGCATTGCTCAGCGCCTTCTAAGGCAGCCAGTTTATTTTGGAACATAGTTACAGTAGGATTGGTGAAGCGCGAATAAATATTACCGGGCTCTGTGCCGCCAAATCTGGCAGCAGCTTGTGCCGCGCTTTCAAACCTAAAGCTAGAGTTCAGGAACAAAGCCTCGGAATTTTCTCCATAAGGCGTTGATTCGCTACCGGCACGCACACTAAGTGTTTCTGGGTGAAATTGTAAATTATTATTCATCATTACCTCTAAGTTCTTGATTACCGCGAAGTTCTCGGGACATAAAAAAACCCGCTTAAGCATTGCGCTAAAACGGGTTCTTTTTTACTCGCTTTAGCTGTGTTTATAATGCGCCCGCAAGCTGAGTGTGGCCTTGATTAATGTTGGCAAACTCAAATCAGCGCAATTTCATGTTAGCCCTAAGTTTAAGCACAGTCAAGCATTAAACTTGGGCAAGCATGCGTTACAGATGGCGTAGATTAAACGCCCTCCTCCACCTCAATACCGTTAGCGTTGATTAAATTCAAATCTAATTGTGTGCTTGAATTTGCCGGTTTGGCGTTTTTCTGGCCATCACCGCGCGCAGATTCAATTCTTGATAAATACGCCTCACTAATATCACCAGTGACATATTTACCATCGAAACATGAGCAATCAAACGCCTTGATATTTGGGTTGCTTTGCTTGATACCATCCACCAGCGCATCAAGATCTTGATAGATAAGCGCATCAGCACCGATTTCTTTACAGATTTCCTCATCGCTGCGGCCTGTAGCCAACAACTCATCGCGGCTTGGCATGTCAATGCCATACACGTTAGGGAAACGTACCGGAGGTGCAGCTGAAGCAAAGTACACTTTGGTTGCGCCTGCATCACGAGCCATCTGCACAATTTGCTGTGAGGTTGTGCCACGTACGATAGAGTCATCTACCAGCAATACATTCTTGCCTTTAAACTCAATGCCAATCGGGTTGAGTTTTTGGCGTACTGACTTTTTACGTAACGCTTGGCCCGGCATAATAAAAGTACGGCCAATATAGCGGTTTTTAATAAAGCCTTCACGATAATCCAAACCTAATGCCAAACCAACCTGCAGCGCACTAGGACGGCTAGTATCAGGAATTGGGATAACAACATCAATCTTTTTGTCCGCCCACTCACGCTTGATTTTCTCAGCCAGACTTTTACCCATGTCTAAACGCGTTTGATACACAGACACGCCATCAATCACTGAATCTGGACGCGCCAAATAGACATACTCAAAAATACATGGGTTTAATTTCGCTTCATCAGAACATTGACGTGAATAGAAGTTACCTTCCATATCAATAAATACTGCTTCACCAGGCTCCACGTCGCGCACAACTTGAAAGCCTAATACATCCAAAGCCACGCTTTCAGAAGCAACGATGTACTCAGTACCTTTATCTGTTTCACTCTTACCAATCACCAACGGGCGAATGCCATTAGGATCACGGAATGCAAGTAAGCCGAAATTAGCAATCATCGCCACCACTGCATACGCACCCTTACAGCGCTTGTGAACACCAGCAACCGCATCAAACGCCATATCAGTATTCAATACTGCGTTACGTGATGTTTTTTCAATTTCATGCGCAAGCACGTTAAGCAAGACTTCTGAGTCTGAGCTAGTGTTGATATGGCGTAAATCCTGACGGAACATCTCAGATTTTAACTGCTCAGAGTTGGTCAAATTTCCGTTATGACCCAGCACAATACCAAATGGAGAGTTGACGTAAAATGGCTGTGCTTCAGCAGCGTTAGATGAACCAGCTGTTGGGTAACGTACATGGGCAATACCAGCATTGCCAACTAAGCTACGCATGTGACGGGTTTGAAACACGTCTTTCACTAGCCCGTTATTTTTATGCATAAAGAAAGTATTACCATCACAGGTCACAATGCCTGCGGCATCTTGCCCTCTATGCTGAAGTACCAGTAATCCATCATACAACAACTGATTAACCGGGTTCTTACCAACAATCCCTATAATTCCACACATGTGTCGAGCCTTCTATATAAATAATAATTCTAGTCGTATTTAACGTGCTTCGTGATGCTCTCAGGCATCCAAGGCAACAAGTTAACTACCAGCGCCTCTATAGGTGCGCTAAACATTGCATTGCGCCATCTAGGATCTTTAGGGATATCCGTCAACCCAGCCAGAAAGACAATGACACACACAATGAGTAATCCTCGGGCTACACCGAACAAAGCGCCTAAAAATCGATTCAACCAGCCTAAACCGGCCTTTTTGAAAATTGCAGATAACGCAATACCAAGCAATGTAGCAAGCAGTAAAGTTGCTAAGAACAGTACTAAAAAAGCCGCCAGCACTCGCAGTGCATCGTTAGGAATATCCACAGGCATCATCGGAAGCAATTGGTTGGTGTAAGTAACACCAACGTAAAATGCTGCGACTAAACCCACAATTGCGAGCACTTCTCTAATCATGCCACGCATGACACTTAATATTACTGATAAGCCTATTATGATTAATACAATGTAGTCAAAAATCGTCATTTCAAGTCTCTACCAAAACTTTATCAAAACACATCGCTGTTAAGAGGAATCGCTGCGTCAGATTAATCATTACTGATAACGATGCCAGACAGCCCGATCTCTTTTATCTTCACTAATGCGTTCATCGCGTCCTGACGAGATGTAAATTTGCCAGCCTTAAGACGTAGCGCATCACCTTTAGGCGTTGTCGCTTTTTCGGTGACAGTTGTAAATCCAGCCTGTTTAAGCTGCTCTTGCAAACGCTTTACATTTGCGGCATCAGAGTACACACCAACCTGCACAGTAAAACTGGAGGCCGACTTGGCTGGTGATTTTTCTTCAGCAGCTTTAGGCGTCGCCGTATTTATTTCAGCCGCCACCTTTTCCACAGGCTTCACAACTTTTACTGGGTCTGGTTTTTTGATCTCAGGTTTAGGCAAAGCAACTGGCTCAGCTTTAGCTTCAGTTACTTTATTTTCAGCGGCTTTAGCTTCAGCAGCTTTTGCTAAAGACTTTCTACGCTCCAACTCTTTCGCTTCCGCCTCTTTTATCGCGGCAATATTTTCCACATTTGGTGTATCAATCAGCTCAGTTTGCGCCGAATCTTGAGGCTCGTTTACAGATTGATCGATAACTGGCTGGGTTGGTGCCTGAGGCTCTTTCGATACAGAAGTTTGCTCATGCATAACTTCAGGCATTGTAATCTTGATAGGCTCAGGCTTGGTAAGCGCAGAACGGTCTTGAAGTATCTGCGGCAAGATGATAATCATCAACAGCACGAGTGCAACCGCACCCACTAAGCGCCTACGCGCTCTTTTTTTAAGTATTAACGCTTGATCCACTTGTAAATCTACGGACATCACTGCTTCCTTAAAGGGGTGTTTACATGTTCGTTTAAATATTGCATCACACTAGAAACCGTGAAAAACGAACCGAACGCGACGATTTTATCATTTTCGCGCTGTTCTATACAGCTTTCTCTATCCAGATTAGCCTGACTATACGCATCCGTTAAACTAGCAAAAATTTTGACCTCAGCATTTGGTATTACCTCATGAATTGCTGCTACCAAGGCAGCAACACTCGCGCCTCTGACATGCTCAATCGGAGCCACATACCAAGTATCAATTTCATCCTTTAACACCTCAACAACGCCTCTGATATCTTTATCAGCTAACATTGAAAATACAGAAAGAATATGTACAGGCTCATCGCCCTCGTTGCAGACTACTGATGACTTAAGTGCTTTTAGATTCTCGGCCAAAGCCACTGCCGCATGGGGGTTATGTGCAACATCTAATATCAACCATGGGAAGCGGGCATCCGTATAAAACCTTCCCATCAGTTTAATCTCTTGCATGGCTTTTACAATAGATTCCACTGCAACTGGTAACACTAACTGCAACGCAGTTACTGCGGTTATCGCACATGCTGCATTATTTAATTGATATTGACCTTTTAAGGCTGGTATAGGTAAATGGTACATGCGCTGCTGGTTGCTTAAATAATACCAACCAGTGCTGGCTAGCTCATAACCAAACTCATGCTGTATGCACATTAAATTAGCATTCACCTCTTTAGCGAAAGCAATCAAAGTGCTGGGCGGGTTAATGTCACCACAAATAGCTGGGATTGATGGACGATACACACCGGCCTTTTCATAGCCAATCAACTCACGTGTATCCCCCAACAGGTCTTGATGATCTAAGTCTACGTTAGTTACAATTGTGCAATCCGGCTCAAAAGCATTGACCGCATCCAGCCTACCGCCCAGCCCTATTTCCAGTATTGCGACATCAACACCTGTCTGCACAAAATGCCACACCGCGGCAAGCGTGCCTATTTCAAAATAGGTGAGTGATATTGCACCACTCTGACCAGCCACCCCCTGCCTCGCTGCTTCTACAGCGGCGAATGCAGCACATAAAGATGCATCGCTCGCCTCTTGCCCACTCACCTGAACACGCTCGTTATAACGCAAGATGTGTGGTGATGTATAGCAACCGACACGATAACCTGCATGCTGGTAAATTTGAGACAACATGGTGCATGTTGAGCCCTTACCATTAGTGCCGGCTACTGTAATAATCTTAAATGTTGGCTTGAGCGCTAATCTATCAGCAACCGTCTTAATACGACCTAACCCCATTTCGATGGCACTAGGGTGTAATTGCTCAATGTATGTTAACCAAGCTGATAAATCTTTGGGTGGCGCCTCCTGTAAAAAGCCATTAGACATGCAAAAAGCCTTTATGCATTTAAAGTCAGCCCCAAAAAAATCATCCCTAAATCAAAGATATAGCAAAATAAAACACTAAGCCACTGCTGGCAAACGCATCAAGTTAGCTAACAACGCAGCTAATCTATTGCGCATTTCACGGCGATCAATAATTAAATCAATTGCGCCATGCTCCAGCAAGAACTCTGCGCGCTGAAAACCGTCCGGCAATGTTTCACGCACCGTTTGCTCAATCACACGAGGGCCAGCAAAGCCAATCAAAGCCTGAGGCTCTGCCACAATCACATCGCCTAACATCGCAAAGCTAGCAGAAACACCGCCCATCGTTGGGTCAGTCAGTACAGAGATATATGGCAAACCAGCTTTGCTTAATTGTGTTAATGCTGCGCTGGTCTTAGCCATTTGCATCAGCGATAACAAACCCTCTTGCATACGCGCACCACCACTGGCAGAAATACAGATAAATGCCATTTTATTGTCAATCGCAGTTTGTACACCACGCGCAAAACGCTCACCAACCACAGAGCCCATAGAGCCACCCATGAACTTAAACTCAAAAACCGCAACAACCGCAGGAACAGCCTTAATACTGCCTTGCATCACGATTAATGCATCTTTTTCATTGACAGATTTTTGTGATTCTTTGATACGATCAGCGTAACTCTTACTATCTTTGAATTTCAACGGGTCAATTGGTTGCACATTTGCGCCAATTTCAAATTGCCCCTCAGCGTCTAACAGTTGTGCTAAACGTGCACGTGCGCCTATACGGTTGTGATAGCCACATTTAGGGCAAACCTCTGCGTTGTCTTCTAAATCTTTACGATAAAGTACAGACTGGCAAGATGAGCACTTGCTCCAAAGACCTTCTGGTACTGTTTTTTTATCAGCACCAACCACACGTTGAATTTTTTGCGGTAATTTATTTAACCAACCCATTGCATATTCCTTTTAACAATTACGCAGCATCAACTGCGGTTTTTAACTCTTGCATCAATGCGGCAACATTGTCTAACAAATTATCATCGTTAGAAGCTTCGATTTCCAGCACCATACGGCTACCCACTACCACCGCATCAGCAATTGCGGCAGTTGCTTTTGCTGTAGCTGCATCGCGAATCCCAAAACCAACACCAACAGGCAAGCTAGTTTGCTCACGAATAGAGGCTACACGCGCAGAAACTTCTACAATATCCAGATTTGCGGCGCCAGTAACGCCTTTAAGCGAGACGTAATAGACAAAACCACTCGCCTGATTAACGATTAACTCCACACGTTTTGGCTCCGTTGTTGGCGACAATAAAAATACAGGGTCAATATCACGTGCGCGTAACTCTTTAACAAAGTCACCACACTCTTCGGGAGGATAATCTACGGTAATAACACCATCAACATCCGCAGCCTTAGCTCTGTCAGCAAAGACAGTAGCGCCAATTGCTTCAATTGGATTGGCATATCCCATCAAAATAATCGGTGTTGTTTGGTTGGTTTTGCGAAACTCTTTCACCATATCCAACACTGCTGTCAAACCAACCTTATGCACTAACGCGCGTTCGCTCGCACGCTGAATCACAGGGCCATCCGCCATCGGGTCTGAAAAAGGCACACCAAGCTCAATCATATCTGCGCCATTTTTAACCAAAGTGTGCATTAAATTAACGGTGTGCTTAGGATGCGGATCTCCTGCCGTAATATAAGGGATCAAGGCTGTTTTACCTTGCTGTTTCAATGTAGCAAAAGTTGTTTGAATTCGTGACATAGTGAGCTTAATGTTGTACTAGTTAGTTAATCTTAAGATCGGAGTTTAGTGAGTGATGTATGCACGGCAAGCTGCGAGCTAGCCCAGCATGCATGACCTTTAGCAAAATACCCACTAAAATCCGGAACCTTAACGTTTATATTTATAAAGTAATATTTGCCAGTTTAGCAACGGTATTAATATCCTTATCGCCACGGCCAGACAAATTAACCAAAACAATCTGATCTTTACTCATGGTTTTAGCCAGTTTTTGCCCATATGCTAGTGCGTGGCTAGATTCCAATGCAGGGATAATACCTTCAGTACGGCATAGGTTATGAAATGCAGCCATCGCTTCATCATCCGTAATCGCCACGTATTCTGCACGCTTAATGTCTTTTAACCAGGCATGCTCAGGGCCAACACCAGGATAATCCAACCCAGCAGAAATAGAGTGCGTCTCAATAATCTGGCCGTCAGCATCTTGCATCAAGTAAGTACGATTGCCATGCAAAACACCTACTGGGCTATTGGCAGTAAGCGGTGCAGCATGCATGCCAGTTTCAATGCCATGTCCTGCAGCCTCAACACCAATCAATCTCACATTAGGTACATCAATATACGGGTAGAAAATACCCATCGCATTTGAGCCGCCGCCAACACAGGCAACGACAGCATCAGGCTGACGCCCTGCCATTTCCAGCATTTGTTCTTTTGCTTCTATACCAATCACAGCTTGGAAATCACGCACCATCATTGGATATGGATGTGGGCCTGCCACGGTACCGATGATATAAAAAGTATTATGCACGTTGGTGACCCAATCACGCATCGCTTCATTTAGCGCATCTTTAAGTGTTTTAGATCCACTCTCAACAGGCACAACCGTAGCACCGAGCAACTTCATTCTGAATACATTTGGCGCTTGACGTTTAACATCCTCACTACCCATATATACAACACACTCTAAACCCAAGCGTGCTGCAATGGTCGCAGTCGCAACACCGTGCTGCCCAGCGCCAGTTTCAGCAATCACTCTAGGTTTGCCCATGCGCTTAGCTAATAGTGCTTGGCCAATCGTATTGTTAATTTTGTGCGCGCCAGTATGGTTTAAATCTTCACGCTTCAAGTAAATTTGTGCGCCGCCAATTTGGTCAGATAAGCGCTTTGCGTGGTAAATCGGGCTTGGGCGGCCAACAAAATGTTTTAAATCATATGCATATTCAGCTAAGAACTCAGGGTCATGACGATATTTTTCGTACATCACACGCAACTCATCAAGCGCCTCCACCAAAGTTTCTGCGACAAAAGTACCACCGAACTGTCCAAAATGCCCACGTGCGTCTGGCATATCATAAAGCTGCATATTCAATCTCCACTTAAACTCACTGCACTATTTAAACTACAAATAGGTTTAAATTACCAATAGGTTCTAATTACAAATAGACTTGTTGCATAAATGCAGCAATTTTTGCTGCATCTTTAATTCCTTTTGATGCTTCTACACCACCGCTTACATCCACCGCATAAGGCTTGACTTGCTGAATCGCTGAAGCCACGTTTTCTGAGGTTAAGCCACCGGCTAATACGACAGGCTTAATTAAATCAGGCGGGATTAAACCCCAATCAAATACATGACCCGTGCCACCAGCGACACCTTCTGTATAGGTATCTAACAACAAGGCTCTGGATGCAGAATAATCTTTCGCACATTGTACCAAATTTGTGTCTGACTTAACGCGAATTGCCTTGATAAAAGGTAAGCCATAACGCGTACATTCTTCAGGCGCTTCATCCCCATGAAACTGGAGTAAATCTAATGCAACATTCGAGATTACGTTACGAACAAAGGACTCTTCAGCATTCACAAACAAGCCAACCACACTCACAAATGCGGGAGTTTGATTCACAATCTGAATAGCTTGATCAATAGATACTGCGCGTGGGCTTGGGGCATAAAAAACCAAACCTATCGCGTCAGCACCATGCGCCACGGCTGCTAAGGCATCCTCCACCCTTGTAATACCACAGATTTTTACTCTAACTCTCACAACCGTATCCTTAAATTTGCGCGACTAAAAGCCTCTGGCTTTACTCAGCATAAAATAGACGTACAGCATTGTAACGCTAAACCAATAATTTCAAACCAGGCTGCATATTTTTAGGCAACCCCCATTTAGCATCGTATCCGACATCGGTTAAATACAACCCACTGGGTGAAAATGTGGGCGGCGACAAGGTGCGGTCTTTATTATTTAATAGCTCTTGCATGTAGGCCGGTGGATACTTGCCTTTTCCAATATAAATTAACGCGCCGACCATATTGCGCACTTGATGCTGCAAAAAAGCATTGGCTGAGAAGTTAAACATAAAGTATTGCCCAGCTTTTAAAATATCTGCATTTGATAAGGTTCTGACAGCAGTTTTTGCCTGACATTCAGACGCACGAAAAGCCGTAAAATCATGCTCACCCACCAAATATGTGGCCGCTTCAGCCATCGCCGCATAATCTAAGGGCAAATGAAACCAACCGGCTTTATTCGCCATAAGTGCAGAAGCCACCGGTGCGTTATATAACAAATACTGGTAACTCCTGCTAAATGCAGAAAATCTAGCATGAAAATCATCATCCACCGCATGCGCCCACTCGACACGCACAGTTTCAGGCAAATGTGCATTAACGCCTCGCACCCAAGCTGATAATGGACGCTTTGCATCAGTTTCAAAATGCACCACTTGCCCCAATCCATGTACTCCGGTATCAGTTCTACCCGCAGCATGCACCCTCACCACATGCTGTGCTACATTTTGCAGCGCAGACTCTAGCGCGTCCTGCACCCCGCAGGCAGAGGGCTGACTTTGCCAACCGCAGAACAGTGAGCCATCGTAAGACACTCCTAAGGCGATTTTCACACAAACCTCATTACAATCATTACCATTAAAATAAACAACATCAGCACCATAGCAACTTTATCTGCAAAATTAAAAGATTTCTGCTCAAAATTAACAACATCCACCGTAGGCATTACCTCTAATTCGCGATGAATATCATTAATATGATGAAAACTAAAACCAGCCTTAGTCTTAGTTGCAAATTCATCCACATAATTCAGGGTAAGCAGCAAACGTACTGAAAACCGCTCAACATCCAAACCCAAATAACCCAACGGCTTTAGCAACATATGTAAAGACACTATTAGCTCTGTTTTAGACGATGTAGTAAGCAGTGCGGTGAGTGCAGCCAACGCAATAACCAACCGTGAGATTTGCAACAAACCCAGTTGCAAACCTTCAAAGCTTGGCGCGACACTTAGCGGAAACTGTGGAACCAACTCTCCCGGTGTGCCAAAAGCATAAATCAGAAAGATAGAGAAAAAAAACCAACGCATACGCATCAACGTAGCCAAAAAACTTTTGCATTGCAGCTTTAATGCCAGAACACATAGCACCAGAAATAACGCTATTAGTTGCTGAGTATTCACAACACCAGCAAGCAATAGCAGCAAAAAAAACAATAATACCTTAACGAAAGGATGCATATTCAATAAAGTTAGTCAGAACTTATATTTCCCAATAGTGATAAGGGGCAAAAACTCGTTTACCGCAACTCAACATTAATAGGCTGAACGAACAAAAAGGCCGAGCATATGCTCGGCCTTTTTTATGCAAGCAATGACTACAAGCCAGCCAGCAACTGCTCAGCACGCAATTTTTGCTGAGGCCCGCCCTCTTTTAACACCTCTTCAAGCAACTCACGCGCGCCTTCTTTATCGTCCATATCAATATAAGCCGCAACCAAATCCAACTTAATATCAACATCTTGATTCTCTGAAGCCCCAGCAGCAGGAGCTGTTAACGTCAAATCATCATCCGGAGTTTCAGACAGTAACTGCGCATCATCACCCAAATCTAAGCTAATGGCTGAAAAATCGAAATCATTTGAAGCAAGCTCGTCTGACGACTCTTTAGCGTCAACCGCAGCAGGCGTATCTAGCTCGCTATCTAATGAGAAATCAAAGTTGATATCTTCAATTGAAGACTCCAGACCCGTAGCATTAACGGCAATGTTTTCAGGTTGCAACAGACGGCTAAAATCAGCATCCTCTGCTTTATCTAAATCTAACGGCGTGCTAAATGAGATGTCCATCGGGGTATCAGGTATCTCAATGGCCACAGGTTCTTCCATATCAAATTCAAATCCAGCACTATTTGCCACGTTTGGTGCGGTTGTTAGCACCAATTCCTCACTTGGAACCGTGTCATTTGAAAAATCAATATTAGGCGCTGTATCTAGAAACGATGGCACTTCAAAAGAGGCTGCATCGCTTACTTTAGCGTCCAACTCAGCGCTAACTGGCTCTGCGAAAGCTAATGTAGCACTATCATCAGAACCCATTGTAAACTCTAATAAGTTGCCATCTTCACTCGCTACCGCATCATTGCTATCCGGAACAGCAAGCTCCTCCTCAGCCGCGCTAGACACTGCTACTTTGACTGGTTCAGGCTCAACAACACCTAAATCAAACTCAAGACTGTTGTCAGACTCTTGAGCCGAAGCAAAGCTTTCCATCACGGCAGAGCTTGGGCTCAGCTCGCTACCCAACACCTCAGATGTAAATGTTTCAGTAATTGGCGCTTCGGCTTTATATTCAGTAGCAGTGTCAGACGCATCATCTAAAGAGAAGTCTAAACCAATATCTTGCGATGAGAATAACTCACTCTCTGCAGCACTGTTCTCACTGATAGTAGCGGAGAGCGCAGCCGCACTCGCAGCAGTAGCGCCAGCCACTGCAACAACTGGTGCTGCAACGCCAGAAAGTTGATACAGTGGATTGTCTGGCTCTAGCTTCCCACCCATTTCAGCAATTTTTGCCCATGTCGGATCATCAGCGCCTAATGTGGTATATAACTCACCAGCCACAGCTTCAAACGCAGAAACATCGTTACGGCCTGCATACATTTCCAGCAGTTTCAGATGCAACTCATAACGTTTAGGCTCTTTAACAATCGCGTCTTTAAGTATTTCCTCAGCCTGCGCATCGCGACCATAAGCCATATAGACTTCAGCCTCGGCGATAGGGTCAACATCATTCGTATCAATCATGCTGCCATCAGCACTTTGTGCGAAATCAGTTAAAAAGGAAGTATCAGACGTACTTGAATTACCAGTGGTATTACCAAATACGGTATTGGCACGCAAACCACCAGAAGTTAGAATGCCGCGCTCAAAACTATCCAGCTCTCTTCTACGTTTGTTACGCAGAAATAACCAGCCAGCGCCCAACACAGCCAAGGCCGATGTTCCGCCTAACAACTTAATATCAAGCCCATCAATCAGACTTTCAAAGAAAGATGGCTCTGGTGCAGGGGGTGCCACAGGTAGCGGTGCTTTAACCGCAGGTTTTGGTGGCGGCTGCTTTGCAGGTTCAGCTTTTGCAACAGGGTCAGCAGTCACCGGCTTTACTTCAGCTGGTGCAGGCGTAGCTTCTGCACTCTTCTGCAGTTCAGTCATGGTCTGATTTTTCAGCGCCAATAACTTTTGCATATCTTCAATTTGTTTTTCTAATGCGGCAGCACGCGCCAATGACTCTTTTAGTGCGTTCTCACGTGCTGTGGCTTCTTCCTGTAAAGCTACAACCTTTGCTTCAGCTTCAGCCGCACCAGCTTTAGGGCCACTCACAGCGCTTTTATCACCTGCAGAAAGCTTAACAACATCTTGCACACCCGGTTTAACAGCTGCAGATTTATCTTCTGCTGAGGCAATTTTCCCTGACGCTGATTGTTTTGGTTCATTTTCCTCGGAGGCAGCTGCTGTTTTCACGTTACCTGCAAGAGAGTTGCGGTATGCGTTCCAGTTAGAGGCATGCACTTTTAACGCTTGTTTCGCTTGTTTCGTGTCTATTGCTGTAAGCGTCTCAACAGAAGGTGCTTTAATGATTTGGCCAACTTTAAGCTGGTTCATGTTCCCATTGGCAAAAGCAGATTTGTTGTTTTCAAACAAGCCTACCAGCATTTGATCTAGGCTGACGCCCTCAACCTGCATTTTCTGCGCTATCGCAGCCAAGGTATCGCCACGCTTGGTGGTTAACTCACCAACACCAGCTTCTTTTGGGCTAACGTCTTCGGGATTTTCTGCGCGGGCACTTTTCTTTTGTGATTTTTTAGCCTGACTAGCTAAAGGCTTTGCTGTACTGGTGACTCTGGAGGTGCTGCTAGCATTAACGCTAGGTCTGACCACTGGTGAAAAATCAGAGGCAACATTGGTTGCCTGCTTGTACTCAGGGGGATCAAGTAAAACCGTATACTCTCGCAGCAAACGGCCTGAAGCCCAGTCCACTTGGATCAACATATCTAGATACGGATCATTGATGGGCGTGTTGGAGCGAATTCTTAAAATTGGTGCGCCAAGGTCACTTTTAGCTACATCAACTCTGATGTTGCTGTGGATGCCTAAACGTGTAATCCCCTGCACGTTATAAGCTTCTTCTGAGGCGATGGCCGCAGTTAAGGTAGAAAGTTCTTCTGGCGTAACAGATAAAAGCTCAACCTCTGCTTTTAATGGCTCACCCAGACCTGAATTAACATTTAGCTTCCCCAAGCCTGCGGTGTAGCCAACGATTGGCATAAACGCCATGCAGACCGCTAACGAAATTTGCTTTATTTTTGATTTACGCACATCGCTACCTTTAAACGTACTAAATATTTGCAATATGAAAATAACATCAAATAGTTAGGTATGCAAGCTCATAATGCACATTATATTTAGCCACAATCTGGCAACGATATTTCGTCAGGTATTTTTACAATCCAGATTTGCTCTGGATTGATTTATTTTTCTATTAAAATCCGCAACATACGACGCAATGGCTCAGCAGCACCCCATAGCAATTGGTCACCTACAGTAAACGCAGATAGATAATCATTGCCCATATTCAACTTGCGCAATCTACCCACTGGGGTGGTTAGTGTGCCAGTTACCGCGGCTGGCGTTAACTCGCGCATGCTCACTTCACGCTCGTTAGGAACCACTTTTGCCCATTGATTAGCCTCTGCCAACATTTGGCTGATTTCATCCAATGGCACATCTTTTTTCAGTTTAATGGTGAGCGCTTGGCTATGACAGCGCATTGCACCAATACGCACACATAAGCCATCTATCAGCACTGGGTTAGCTTCGCGACCAAGAATTTTATTAGTCTCTACGCCACCTTTCCACTCTTCTTTACTTTGGCCGTTGCCTAAGTCTTTATCAATCCAAGGGATTAAGCTGCCAGCCAAAGGCACGCCAAACTGCGATGTAGGAAAGCTTTCATCACGAAGCGTACCAGCCACTTCTCTGTCGATATCCAAAATAGCAGATGCAGGATCTTTTAGAAAATCACTCGCTACACGATGCGCCTCACCCATTTGGTTAAGCAGCTCACGCATATTCTGCGCACCAGCGCCTGAAGCCGCTTGATACGTCATAGAAGTTGCCCACTCGACTAAATCTGCCTTAAATAAACCATTTAGAGCCATCAGCATCAATGAAACTGTACAGTTACCGCCCACCCAGTTTTTAGTGCCTTGTGCATAAGCATCTTGGATAACGTTCATATTGACCGGATCCAGCACGATCACCGCATCTTTTTCCATGCGCAGTGTAGATGCAGCATCAATCCAGTGACCATTCCAGCCAGCAGCACGCAACTGCGGAAATACTTCAGTTGTGTAGTCGCCACCTTGGCAAGACACGATTGCATCCATTGCTTTTAGCGCATTAATGTCTTTAGCGTCCAGCAATGCTGGCGTATCTTTACCTACATTCGGGCCCTGACCACCCACTTGTGAGGTTGTGAAAAATTGCGGCTCAATCAGTGCAAAGTCATTTTCTTCTAACATGCGTTGCATCAGTACAGACCCAACCATACCACGCCAGCCTACAAAACCTACTTTAAGCATTTTATTTTCCACTTTTAATAATTAACTGTTGCTGAAAAATCAGCAGGTTATCAAATAATAAACCCTAATTACTACGAACGCCAAACCAACTGGATTCTCAAGTTAGAGCGCTGCAACTACCGCGTCACCCATTGCATTACAGCCCACCTTGTTTGAACCCTCCGTCCAAATATCAGCAGTTCTGTAGCCTTGCGCCAGCGCCTTTTTCACTGCATTTTCTACACGTTGCGCATTTGCTTCGTCATTAAACGTATAACGTAGCATCATCGCAACTGAAAGAATTGTCGCTAATGGGTTAGCAATGTCTTTACCGGCAATATCAGGCGCAGAACCGTGGCTAGGCTCATACATACCTTTATTGTTTTCATCTAAAGAGGCAGAAGGCAACATACCAATAGAACCGGTAAGCATAGATGCTTCGTCAGATAGAATGTCGCCAAAAATATTACCAGTCACCATCACATCAAACTGCTTAGGTGCGCGAATCAATTGCATCGCTGCGTTATCTACATACATGTGGCTAAGCTCAACTTCAGGATACTCTGCAGATAACTCAATCATCACCTGACGCCATAACTCTGTCGTTTCCAGCACGTTAGCTTTATCTACTGAACACACTTTCTTATTGCGCTTCATTGCAATATCAAACGCAACGCGGCCAATGCGACGAATCTCAGATTCGTTATAACGCATGGTATTAATACCCTCGCGTTCGCCATTTTCTAATGTACTGATACCACGTGGCTGACCGAAATAGATGTCTCCTGTCAGCTCACGAATAATCATTAAATCCAAGCCAGAAACCACTTCCGGTTTCAAAGTAGAGGCTCCTGCCAACTCCGGATACAGCAAAGCAGGACGTAGATTGGCGAATAAATTCAGCTCTTTACGAATACGCAATAAACCGCGCTCAGGGCGTAAATGACGCTCTAACTTGTCGTATTTCCAATCACCAACAGCACCCAACAACACCGCATCAGCGTCTTTAGCTAACTTTAGCGTTGCATCAGGCAACGGATCACCAGCAGCTTCATAACCAGCACCGCCAATTGGTGCTTCAGTCATGCTGATATCTAAATCAAGCGCCTTTAAAACTTTAACGGCTTGTGCAACGATTTCTGGACCAATACCATCACCTGGCAATACTGCTATTTTCATGAAAAGACTTTCTTAAACTTAATGTTAACTATACTAAATTTGAATTAAACCGATTGAATTTGAGTTGAGTCAGCTTGATGCGCCGCAACTTTAAGGCAATCTTAGTTACGGTCAGCCACAAGCCAACAACCCCAACTACTACGCTTAGTTAAAAAGCCAAGGTTGAGATTGTTGATGCTTAAGTTCAAACGCTTTAATTTTATCCTGATGCTGCATTGTTAAACCAATATCATCCAAACCGTTTAACAAGCAATGCTTGCGGAAAGCATCTACTTCAAAAGCATATGATTCGCCGGTAGGCGTGGTAATTGTTTGCGCTTCTAAATTCACATCAAGCTTATAACCTGGGTTAGCCGCAACCTGATTAAACAGCACATCGATAATATCTGCGCTTAACACAATGGGTAACATGCCATTTTTAAAACAGTTATTAAAGAAAATATCGGCAAAACTTGAAGCGAGGATGACTTTAAAACCGTAATCTTCCAACGCCCATGGCGCGTGCTCACGACTGGAACCACAGCCAAAGTTCTCACGCGTTAACAGCACGCTCGCACCTTGGTAGCGTGATTGATTCAGCACAAAATCAGGATTCAATGGACGCTTACTGTTATCCATACCTGGCTCGCCTTGGTCTAAATAACGCCACTCATCAAAGGCGTTTGGACCAAATCCACTGCGTTTGATCGATTTCAAAAACTGCTTAGGAATAATCGCATCCGTATCCACATTAGCGCGGTCTAACGGTGCTACCAATCCATTCAATTGCGTAAAAGCTTGCATGATATTTTCTTAAATTTTAGTTAATAATCCGGCCAACTGTTTAGGTGCCATTTATAAAAATAGCACCTAAGGTTAACCAGGTATTGCTTAATTTTCTTACTCTAGTTTGCTGACTTCTGAATAGCTTCGCCGCCTTTTTCCAGATCTTTACCAATACCTGCTACGGTATTACAAGCTGACAACACGGCTGCGACCATGACAAGAAACAAGAACTTTTTCATTTATATATCCCTTTAAAAATTTAACTTAAATCTCTTACGTCAACAAAATGACCGGCAACCGCTGCTGCTGCTGCCATTTCAGGGCTGACCAAATGCGTACGACCGCCCTGCCCTTGACGCCCTTCAAAATTACGATTGCTTGTTGATGCGCAACGTTCACCAGGTGCTAAACGATCAGCATTCATGGCTAAACACATTGAACAACCTGGCTCGCGCCATTCAAAACCAGCTTCAGTAAAAATTTTATCTAGGCCTTCTTGCTCAGCCTGCGCTTTTACCAAGCCAGAGCCAGGCACAACCAACGCAAGTTTCACATTAGGTGCAATGTGCTTACCTTTAGCAATTGCCGCAGCTGCGCGTAAATCTTCGATGCGCGAGTTGGTGCAAGAGCCGATAAACACTTTATCAATGCTGATTTCATTAATTGGCGTGTTAGGTGTTAGGCCCATGTAAGCATAGGCACGCTCCCAATCACCACGTTGCACGTCATTTTTAGCTAAGTCTAGACTTGGCACTTTACCATCGACGCCTACCACCATCTCTGGTGAGGTACCCCAAGTGACCTGTGGCTGAATATCTTTCGCATCCAAAGTAACGGTTGCATCAAACTGCGCACCTTCATCGCTGTGCAAAGTATTCCAGTACGCGACAGCGGCATCCCATTGCTCAGCTTTAGGTGCAAATGGACGACCTTTTACGTAGTTGATTGTTGTGTCATCTACGGCCACCATACCAGCACGGGCACCCGCTTCAATCGCCATATTGCATAAAGTCATGCGACCTTCCATGCTCATATTGCGTATCACTGACCCTGCAAACTCAATCGCATAGCCATTGCCACCCGCCGTTCCGGTTTTCCCAATAATCGCAAGCGCAACATCCTTAGCCGTTACACCTTTACCTAAAGTGCCATTGACCACTACGTGCATTGTTTTAGACTTTTTCTGCACCAAACATTGCGTTGCCATCACGTGCTCAACTTCAGAGGTGCCAATACCATGCGCCAATGCGCCAAACGCACCATGCGTGCTGGTGTGAGAGTCACCACATACTACAGTCATACCCGGCAAGGTAGCGCCTTGCTCAGGCCCAACCACATGCACAATACCCTGACGAGAATCCATAAACGGGAAGTAAGCCTTTGCACCAAACTCGCGAATGTTGTCGCTCAAAGTCTCTATCTGCAAACGCGCGACAGGGTCTGCAATGCCAGACAAACCTTTATCCCAGCCATTGGTTGGTGTGTTGTGGTCTGCCGTTGCCACGATAGAAGAAATGCGCCAAGGCTTACGACCAGCCAGACGCAGGCCTTCAAACGCTTGCGGGCTTGTCACTTCATGCACCAAATGACGGTCAATATAAATGAGCGCGGTGCCGTTTTCCTCGGTCACAACGTGGGAATCAAACAATTTGTCGTATAACGTTTTTGCCATAGTTCTCTGCTTTTAAGTACCCAATAAATACTGCGCTTACTTAATCCCTAAAATTACCAAACTGCAACGGAAAATCCGTTACATTCTTTTTCACAAATGCAATCGCATCTTGCAAGATATCGCGCTTAGCACCATTGACACGCACAGTATCACCCTGAATGCTCGCCTGCACTTTCATGCCTGAGTCTTTAATCAGCTTGGTAATACGCTTAGCTAAATCACTATCAATGCCAGCGCGGATTTTCATCTCTTGCTTAACTTTATTGCCAGACACCTTTTGGACATCTTTATGATCTAGACGTTTAGATGAGTCAGGCTCTTTCTTTTCCATCGCAGGCAACAAAATATCCTTCACCTGATCAAGCTGAAAGTCATTGTCGCCAAACAGCGTAATTACGCTATCTTTTTCGTTCAGCTCAACCTTAGCTGAGCTACCTTTAAAATCATAGCGATTGGTAATTTGCTTACCCGCGGTATCAATCGCATTCTTCAGGGCGACCATATCGACTTCTGAAGAAATATCAAATGAAGGCATACATTATCCCTATATTATTTTCTAATCAAAACAAGACTAATCGACTGTATGTAGCTGGCCATGCATACCACATACAGTCAATTTAAATTACTCAAAGTGGCAAACGTAATCTAATGTTTCCACTGTTTCGATATCAAATGATGAATTACCTGGCACGGTGAACTTTTCACCTTCACTGTATGTTTTCCATTCAGTTTCACCTTGTAGGCGTACTTTACAGACACCGGCATTAATTTCCATTAGCTCTGGAGCAGCGGTATTAAATGTAAGCGTGCTTGGGAAGATAACACCAATCGTACTACGTGTTCCATTTGGAAACATCACAGTGTGGCTAACGCATTTACCATCAAAATAAACGTTAGCTTTCTTTTTTACACTGACATTATCAAATTGTGCCATTTGCTTTAGCTTTCACAAAAAATCAAAACCCTATTATCGCAGAAAAGGTTTATCAAACCAATAAATGACGCGCAAATGGTTACGAAATTGGCTATTCCAGAGAAACTTAACTAGAAAAACATTTAAGTGTTTATTTTTTCAACCGCCCTTAAGCAAGAATAGTCGCGATTTTGTCCATTTCAGCTTTAAGGGCAATCTTATCCTGCTTTAGTGTTGCTAACGGCAACGCAAAAAAAGCTTCAATGCGAGCACGTAAAATACTGTACGCTTTTACAAACGCGGCATCGACCTCTTCATCTGTACCTGTCGCATGTGCTGGGTCTTCCACCCCCCAATGCGTGCGTAGCACTGGGCCTAAATAGGCGGGGCAAGTTTCACCAGCTGCACTACCACACACCGTAATCACAATATCAGGCGTAGCAGGTAAATCTTCCCAAGATTTACTAAAATAACCTGCTGTCGATATACCTTCACGTGCCAATAAGGCTAATGAGCGTGGATGTACGTATCCAGCAGGCTTGCTGCCAGCACTCATTGCACGCCATCCAACTGGCGCAAGGTGATTGAAAGTCGCCTCACCTAATATTGATCGGCACGAATTACCTGTACATAAAAATAGAACATTCATCTTAATTTTCTCAGTTTAAGTTTCAATGACGAGCTTAGTTAGCCTCATACCAATGGCGACTACGATTGACAATATGCACCACAGACAGCATGACTGGCACTTCTATCAACACACCCACCACCGTTGCAAGCGCCGCACCTGAATTAAAACCAAATAGCGCAATTGCCGTTGCAACTGCAAGCTCAAAAAAGTTAGAGGCGCCAATCAACGCAGACGGCCCCGCTACACAGTGCGCTACTTTCAATTTCTTATTTAACCAGTATGCGAGCATTGAATTAAAGTAAACTTGAATAACAATAGGCACCGCTAACAACCCAATCACCAAAGGCTGCTTTAGGATTTGCTGCCCCTGAAAACCAAACAACAGCACTAAGGTAGCAAGCAGCGCGCCCAAAGAAATTGGATGCAGTTGCTTAAGGACACCATCAAATACCTGCTGCCCTTTTGCTAATAAATATTTACGCATTAACTGACTAATTAAGACAGGCACCAATATAAATAGCACTACTGACAAGAACAAGGTATTCCATGGAATGCTGATGCTAGACAAACCCAGCAACAGCGCGACCAAAGGTGCAAATGCAAACAACATAATGGCATCATTAATCGCTACTTGAGATAAAGTAAATTTTGGCTCGCCTCCACACAAGTTGCTCCAGACAAAAACCATGGCAGTGCATGGTGCCGCAGCTAGTAGTATCAACCCGGCAATGTAGCTATCCAATTGATCAATTGGCAGATAGCTTGCAAATAAGTGCCGTATAAAGACCCAAGCTAACAAAGCCATTGAAAACGGCTTTACCACCCAGTTAATCAACAATGTGACGCCAATGCCCTTACTATGCTGCAATACATCTCGCATCGCGTAAAAATCCACTTTTAACAGCATAGGGATAATCATCAACCAAATAAGTGTGGCGACAACCAAGTTCACTTCTGCCACCTTCATATCGCCTATTGCTTGAAATGCTTTTGGGCTAAACTCACCCAGACCAATGCCAACAAGGATACAACCCAATACCCACCATGTTAAATTACGTTCAAAAGTGCCAATTTTTGGACTACCAGTTAAAACTTTAGATGCTGTTGTCATTATGATTTGCTTCTACGTGAAATAAATTGAACCTGTTGCGCACTAGGCGCACAACAAGCAGAATCTGCCTGACTATGTGCATCATTAAACGTAGGCGCACTGTCTAATGTGTGGTAAGTCTCCCAAGCGATACCTGATGGATCCTGCACCCAATGCTTATCTGATTTTGAATAGCAGCAAGTTGTACCTTCCTGCGTCAACACACTCAGCTCTGCTGCGTCTAACCTAGCCTTCATTTCAGACAAGGCATCTTCACCATCCACTTGAATACCTACATGATCCAAACCAACCTTTGCACCACGCTGGCTGATAGCAAAATTCACCAACGGGTCATCTAACATCCATTTCGCATAATCAGATTTAATCACCGTCGGCTCCTGACCAAACATCGTATTGTAAAAACTGATGCTTTTATTTAGATCATCCACTGATACATGTAAATGCATACGCTTCATGATTACTACTCCTTTCCATCAACATCGCAAGTCACATCAGGACAGCATGACGACTGCCCTGCACAACAATTTTCTGTTAAATACGCAACCAAGCTGTTCATCACATCATAATTTGCCGTGTAATAAACAAAACGTCCTTCCTGACGCGAACTCAAAAGCCCAGCACGACTCAACTCTTTTAAGTGAAAAGATAGTGTGCTTGCTGGTATCTTAAGCTTCTCACTCACAGCTCCTGCTGGCAAACCATCAAATCCGGCTTGCACTAAAAGCCTAAAAATATCTAATCGCGCTTCTTGCGCTATAGATGCCAACTGCGTGACTGCTAATTTATTATCCATAATTCCATATTTCCATAAATATGAAATTAATGTCAATCACTTTATAAATTGATTCATGAAAAATAACAGACCAAAGCACACTTATCCATTTACAATAAATAACTCTCATTTACAATCTAGCAATCAATATACTTTTTAGGTAGTATTGCCTTGTGATGTATTTACTTACACTAGAAGCTACAATAATTTGAAAACTCCTAGCATCCCACACAATGAAGTTGATCGACTTGAGTTCCTCAAACGACTCGATATCCTCGACTCTTTGCCAGAGCAAAGCTTTGACGACCTGACAAGCCTTGCATCAGCAATCTGCAAAACGCCGATTGCAATCATTACGCTGCTAGATGAAACCCGCCAATGGTTCAAAAGCAAAGTTGGATTAGCCGCCACTGAAACACCCAGAGATATCTCATTTTGTGGGCACGCCATTCTTGGAGATGACATATTTGAAATCCCCAATGCTTTAGACGATGATAGATTTAACGACAACCCGCTAGTGACTGGCGACCCAAACATACGTTTTTATGCAGGCATCCCACTTATTAGCAGTAGCAATTATGCGCTTGGGACGCTCTGCGTAATTGACAGGACGGCACGTGAACTATCGGTAGAACAGCGTAATGCACTAAAAAAACTAGGGAATCTTGTCGAAACCTTAATTGAAACACGTATCCAATGCCAAAAACTGGAAGAAGTGAGTGTAGCGTTATTCGACAAAACAGCTTTTCTAAACACACTGTTATCGAGTGCGGATCAATCCATCATTTCAACCGACCTTAATGGATTAATTACCAGCTTTAGCCGAGGGGCTGAAAACATGCTGGGTTACAAAGCCGAAGAGTTGGTTGGCCTAAAAACACCCGCTATCATTCATGATGCCAACGAAATGCATCAACGCGCTCATGAGCTGAGCCAGATTTTGAATAAGCCGATTGAAACCAGCTTCTACGTTTTTATATCGCAAGCACTGCAAAGAAAATCAGAAACGCGTGAGTGGACGTATATTCGCAAGGATGGCACATCGCTGCCTGTCAGCTTGACCGTTACGCCCATGTACGACAACACAGGCGCACTCTTTGGCTACCTTGGTGTTGGTCACGATATCAGTTTGCGTAAACAGGCAGAGCAGGCAGCAAGTTACATGGGTGATATATTAGAGCGCACCGGAGAGTTAGCTAAAGTAGGCGGATGGGAGCTTGATATTGCAAGCATGCAGATTAAACATTGGACGACAGAGGTGTTTCGCATCCATGAGCTAGACCCGCCTGCACTCCCCTCAGTGGAGCAAGCCACTTCGTTTTATCCTCCAGAATCAAGACGCGAACTGGAAGCTACGATGAAGCTTGCCATACAGACAGGCAAGCCATGGGATATGGAGTTACCGCTTACCACAGCTAAAGGCAATCACATTTGGGTGCGCACACAAGGCTCAGCAGTCATGCGCGAAGGCAAAGCCATTACGCTAATTGGTGCATTTCAAGATATTACAGCGCAAAAAACGGTTGCAAACGCATTAAAAGCACGTGAAAAAAGCTTTAATGACATCATTGAGTACGCGCCGATTGGCATGGCTATCGTGTCACTAGAAGGCCGATTTACCAGAGTGAATCAAGCTTTATGTAATATTGTGGGTTACAGCGCTGAAGAGTTGATGCAACGCACCTTTCAAGAAATCACTTTTCCAGATGATTTAGAAGCGGACTTAGAACGTGTCAACCAGTTAATTGAAGATAAAATCAACACTTATCAAATAGAGAAGCGTTACATCCATAAAGATAAAAGAGTCGTATGGGTTCAGTTGTCTGTGAACATTTCCAGAGATGAGGACCGCACCCCCAACTACTTGATTGCTCAAATAGAAGACATTACCGAACGCAAATATCAACATGAGGAAGCCCAGCAATTTGCATATCATGACCCTCTGACCAATTTGCCTAACCGCAGAATGCTATTAAGCAGGCTACATCAATCACTGCTGAATACCGAACGCTTCAATCGCTCCATGGCACTACTATTTCTCGATTTAGATCATTTTAAAAATATCAATGACTCATTAGGCCACGATGTGGGGGATTTGTTACTTAAAGAAGTAGCCAACCGACTATTGAAATGCGTACGCTCTGCCGACACCGTTTCTAGACAAGGTGGTGATGAATTCGTCATTATTCTTTCAGAAATCTCACACACGCAAGATGCGGAGCTTGTGGCTCAAAAAATCATAGAAAGCTTTAAGCAACCAATCCTAGCTAACGGACATGAAATTATCATGAGCACAAGCATTGGGATTGCAGTTGGTGCCCACGACAAGGCATCTAAAGCAGATGAATTAATAAAACACGCAGATAAGGCGATGTATGAGGCTAAAGGTGCCGGTCGAAACAGATATTGTTTTCACGATTAAGTTTAACGCCCCTCTTGCTTTAGCTTGAGGTGAGTCTAAAAGAAGCCTTCACTAAGTAGCAAGTGCCATCCCAAACACGGTCATTTTAACTATTTGCATATATCACTTTTACCTTTGCTAAAAAATAGAGATTTAAAAACAAAGACCGCCCAATAAACATTGGACAGTCTTTGTTTTTAAAGGCTTTGAGTCAGTACAGTGAGTAGCATCTCAAGGCATATTACCCACAGCAAAGTATTTAAGTTAAGTCGTGGCACGCAGCGTTTTGGCTGCTGCAACCATGTTGGTCAATGCAGGCAACACCTCTGCCCATTGGCGAGTTTTCAAACCACAGTCCGGGTTAATCCATAGACGTTCAGCCGGCACACGTTCCGCAGCCTTCTTCATCAGTTGAATGATGTGTTCTTGCGTTGGAATATTTGGCGAGTGAATGTCGTACACACCAGGCCCAATCTCGTTCGGGTAATTGAAGTGATCAAAAACATCTAATAACTCCATATCAGAACGTGAAGTCTCTATCGTAATCACATCTGCGTCCATATCCGCAATCGCCGCAATGATGTCATTAAATTCGGAATAGCACATATGCGTATGAATTTGTGTTTCGTCCTGCACGCCATTGGCAGTAATGCGGAATGATTCAACCGCCCAATTCAGGTACTCTTTCCACTGTGATTTACGTAGTGGTAAACCCTCACGCAAAGCTGCTTCATCAATTTGAATCACATTGATACCTGCTTTTTCTAAGTCCAATACTTCTTCGCGAATCGCCAATGCCAACTGATAGCAACTCACCGCTCGTGGCTGATCATCACGTACAAAAGACCAGTTAAGGATAGTCACCGGGCCGGTCAACATGCCCTTCATGGGCTTGTTAGTCAATGATTGGGCATATTTAATCCACTCTACGGTCATCGCTTGCGGACGGCTAATATCACCAAACAAAATAGGCGGTTTTACACAGCGGGAGCCATAAGACTGCACCCAACCAAATTGGCTGAATGCATAGCCGTTTAATTGCTCACCAAAGTATTCCACCATGTCGTTACGCTCAGCTTCTCCGTGCACCAGCACATCTAGCCCAAGTGCCTCTTGCTCGCGAACGCTACGCTCTATTTCAGCTTTCATCGCCAGCTGATAACCGGCATGACTCAGCGCACTCGATTTGAATTGGCTGCGTGCCAAACGGATTTCTGCAGTCTGCGGAAATGAGCCGATAGTCGTTGTTGGATACTTAGGCAAGTTGAGCAATGCAGCCTGCTTCATGGCACGCTGTGCGTACACGTTCTGGCGCTGACCAAGTTGTGGCGTTAGTTTACCCAACGCTTCTCTAACTTCTGGATTATGCACACGCTGTGAATGACAACGTGCTTCAACCGCCGCATGATTACTTTCCAGCTGCTCTCTCACTGCCTCGCGACCTTGGTTCAAGGCAACGGATAGAATATGCACCTCTTCCAACTTTTGTTTCGCAAATGCCAGCCAAGATTTAATCTCATCATCCAGCTTTTGCTCACTATCTAGGTCTACCGGCACGTGCAATAAAGAGCAAGAAGGTGCAATCCATAAACGGTCACCCAAGCGCTCAGCCAGTGGCTCTAGCCAGTCCAATGTGGCTGTCAGGTCAGTTTTCCAAATGTTGCGGCCATTAATCACGCCAATCGAAAGCACCTTATGAGAAGGTAACATGCCAATCAGAGATACTACTTCGTTACGACCATTGATCGCATCCACATGCAAACCAGCTACCGGAAGATTAGCAGCCAAATATTGATTATCAGCTAATTGCCCGAAATAAGTTGCCAACAACAATTTGACGCGACTGCTCTTTAACTGGTGATATGCCAGATTAAATGCATGCTGCCAATCTGCATCCAGCTCAGTCACTAGAATTGGCTCATCAATCTGCACCCACTCAACGCCTTGCGCCGCCAAGGCTTCTAGCAACTCAATATACACTTGCACCAATTGTGGCAATAAGGCTAATCGGTCTGAATCGTCTTTGGCTTTACCAATCGCCAGATAAGTTACCGGGCCAATAATCACTGGCTTAGCCTTCACATTCTGCGCTTTAGCTTCGGTCAACTGCTCCAGCAAACGCGTAGCATCCAGTTTGAACGTCGTTTTTGCTGTGAATTCAGGCACAATATAGTGATAATTGGTATCAAACCATTTAGTCATTTCACCAGCGGCTACGCCACCGCAGCACTGTGTATTATCATCACCAGTTTGTGCTGAGCGACCACGTGCTACGCGAAAGTAATTATCCAACTGCTCCCCATGAAAGCCACTCACGCGCTCTGGTAAATTACCAAGCGTGAAAGACATATCCAACACTTGGTCGTAAAAAGAAAAATCACCCACAGGCGCTAAATCCAATGCTGATTGCAGACCCCAGTGACGTTGACGCAAATCCTTCCCAAGCGCCTTCAATTCGTCACGTGTCGATAAACCTTTCCAGTAAGACTCCAGTGCAAATTTAAGCTCTCGTTTTGCGCCAATGCGCGGAAAACCAAGATTGTGTGTTGATACCATCATAATTCCTATCATTTTGAAAGTTGAGGAATTGTAGAAAAGACAACTCATGAAGTAAAATGGTAATATTTCAACAATCAATTAATTATACTCATACATAAAATGTTAGAGCGCATCCATTTAGCCATTATTCGCGAGGTTGATCGACAAGGGTCATTGACCGCTGCAGCCAATACTTTGTGCTTAACACAATCGGCATTAAGCCATTCGATCAAAAAATTAGAACAGCAACTAGAAACAGATATCTGGTTACGCGAGGGTCGTAGCTTACGCCCAACGCAAGCTGGGCAATATTTGCTGGCCGTAGCTAATCGGGTATTGCCGCAACTATCATTAGCGGAAGAACAACTGCGCCAATTTGCCCAAGGAGAACGCGGGACGCTACGCATTGGCATGGAGTGCCACCCCTGCTACCAATGGTTACTGAAAGTGGTATCGCCCTATTTAGAGGCATGGCCCGATGTGGATGTAGACGTCAAACAGAAATTTCAATTTGGCGGCATTGGTGCACTGTTTGGTTATGAAATTGATATGCTGGTCACGCCAGACCCTTTGTATAAGCCAGGGCTGCATTTCGAACCGGTGTTTGATTATGAGCAAGTATTGGTCGTTAGCCGTCATCATCATTTGGCTAAGCAAAGTTATGTAGAACCAGAACAATTAAGCCACGAAACGCTGATTACTTATCCGGTAGAAATCAATCGACTGGACATTTATAACCAATTTCTCCAGCCCGCTGGCATTAATCCTAAACGCCACAAAACCATTGAGACTACTGACATCATGCTGCAAATGGTAGCCTCTAACCGAGGAGTTGCCGCTCTACCGCGATGGCTCGTAGAAAAGTATGCGCATGAAATAGCCATTGCTCCGGTACAGCTAGGGCAACAAGGCATTGCTAAACAAATTTTTCTAGGCGCACGCGAAGCTGATGTGAATATAGACTACTTAAAAGCATTTTTTCAAACAGCGCGCTCTGCCCCTTTTTAAAAAAATAAATCGAATCACAAGCGACTAATTACAGGCGGCGGCTTAAATCTGGCAACGCTGTGTAACTTTAGTCAACGCCCAAGACCTAACTCCATTCATTTAAATTTTAATCATATAGAAGAGTTACTTACAAATCTGTTTGCAATTTTCAAAATATATTAATAGAATCAACTGTGTTCGGCTCTAAGCTAGGAATGCAAGGTCATCCTGGCTATGAATAAAAATAAAGGAGGCCTTGGATGAAATGTCCGGCGATACTACCGACCGAGTCAGAGAGACTAACTGCTTTATCGAATCATGGATTAGATAACGAAAGTCTGATTCCGAATCTGGACCCTGTTGTTCATATTGCTGCACGCATGTTCGGCATGCCGGTAGCTGCAGTCAATATGATCGGGAGCGATCACGTTTTTTTCGCAGCTTACGCCGGCGCTGGCAAATTTGACATGAGCCGCGATGTCTCTTTCTGCGCCCACGCCATCAATCAGTCGGGCGTGATGGTCGTACCAGATGCCACCTTAGATGAGCGCTTTCATGACAACCCTTTAGTCACCGGCGAATCCAACCTTCGCTTCTATGCAGGTGTTCCACTTTTTTCTCCAGAAGGGCTAGCCCTTGGCGCCCTATGCATAGTAGACAATCAGCCACATACCGACTTTTCTGCGGATGATCAATTAAGATTGCAAGAACTTGCCAAAATGGCTTCCGACAGACTGGAGTTGCGTCGCATTGAAGTGAGCGGCAATAGATCCAGACCTAATTTTGAAGAGTATGCCGGCAACTCCACTACACCTGTCGTGTGGTTTGACCAGACACTTTGCATCACCGCATGGAACAATGCAGCGGCCCAATCTCATGGCTATAGCTTAGAGGAAGGTATAGGTAAACCTGTTGAGCAATTAATACCTGAGCGTTCTCGCCCTATCTTCCATGAAATCATCAGCAAAGCGATTACAGCAGGATCCTTAGATGAACTGGTTATCCCATCAGAAATAAGTGGCCTTCGTAAAGACGGATCACAATTCATACTGGGTTTTTCTTTATTCAGTTGGAAGGACGCAGGCCGTATTCAATTTGAGGCTGTACTTAAAGATATTACAGCACAACGTCTTGAGGAAGTTGAGCTTCGCCAACAGGCAAATATTGACCCACTCACTGGCATGGAAAATCGTGCCAGCTTTTACCGTGCGGTAGAGTCAGCAATGATTATACCTTCGCCAATGACCGTGCTGATGATTGACCTTGACGGCTTTAAGGACTTGAACGATACGCTAGGAGATGCAGTCGGAGATAGCATTATCAAAGAAGTATCAAGCCGGCTGCTTAAACTGGTAGATACAGTGGGGATGGCTGCAAGGTTGGGCGGTGATGAGTTTGCAATCATGTGGCCACAAATGACAAACCCTAGCCTAGCGGTGCAGTTGGCAGAGGCCGTTGTTGCAACCATCGCGATACCCATCAACGTTGATGGGCAGGAGGTTCGCGTTGCAGCAAGCTGCGGCGTAGCAATCGCACCTAACCAAGCACAAGAAGCATTGGAGCTCATCAGCAACGCAGACTTAGCATTATTCAAGGCTAAAAGTATTGGTCGCGGGCAGGTTTTTCTTTTTGTCACAGCGTTACGCCTCGAGGCAGTAGTACGCCGCCTTTATGCTTTGGAGCTACACCGTGCTGTCGATGATGGTGAGTTCCTGCTTTTTTATCAACCACAGGTAGACTTAATCACAGGTGAAATCACAGGCGCCGAAGCCTTGCTACGCTGGCACCACCCTGAAAGAGGCATATTGTCGCCAATTGCGTTCCTAGCAGCATTAGAGCGCGGCACGCTGGCCGCAACCGTTGGGTCATGGGTACTGGATGAAGCGTGTGCACAAGCTGCATATTGGCGTAGAAACGGCGCCCCCAACCTACGCATGGGCGTTAACCTTTTTGGTGCCCAATTTCATGTCGGTAACCTAGTGACTGAAGTTATAGCAGCACTAAAACGGCATGGCCTGCCGCCAGAAGCTCTAGAGTTGGAGATTACAGAAAATATCGCACCGGACAACGATGACGTCGTCCTTAACTGCCTGCATCAACTCCATGATTATGGAGTTGGTATCGCCTTGGATGATTTTGGTACCGGATACGCCTCATTAAGCTTACTCAAAACCTATCCACTAACACGTATCAAGATTGATCAATCATTTGTACATGGCATGCTTGAGCACGAACAAGATGCATCTGTAATACGCGCCACTTTAGATATTGCACGCAGTTTTAAATTAGAAACGATTGCAGAAGGTATCGAGACAGAAAGCCAACGCTCCTATTTGCTAGAAAAAGAATGCATGGAGGGGCAAGGCTACCTATTCGGCAAGCCTATCCCCGCAGCGCAGTTCTCTGCATTGATTGAATCAAATAAACTTTTAAAAGAAACTGCCTGACATAGCCAACCAACTGCGTGCTAATGAGCAGCATCGAAAACGGATTGGGCAACAAAAAAACCAAACGTTAAGCAGAGTTTAAGTGCTAATTAAAGCTACTTCAACTTAAGTTGAGGTATAAAAACTGTACCTATTCCTACCCGCAGCCTTGGACTCATACATGGCTGAATCCGCACTCTTCATTAGTTCTCTCATGGTAGTTTTTGTATCGCCCACATGCACTGCAATACCAATACTGGTGCCAATAAATAGCTCACTACCGTTCACATCAATCGGCTCGCTAAACTTATTAAGAATTTTTTCCGCAAGCATTTCGGCATCATGCGCGCCAGAAATCTCTGTAAGTATAATCACAAACTCATCGCCTCCTAGTCGTGAAACGGTATCGCTACTTTGCACACACGATAATAGGCGTGAGGCTGCCTCTTTAAGGATGATATCGCCAGCATCATGGCCTAATGTGTCATTAATTTGTTTGAAATGATCCAAATCTAAAAAGAACAAAGCAAATTTGCGTTGATAGTGTTCAGACTGAGATAAAGTTTGAGTGAGCTTCTCCATCAACATGCGGCGATTAGGCAGTTTGGTCAACGTGTCAAAATATGCATGCTGGTGCACTTCATTGTCACGAATCTTGCGCTCACTAATATCCTCGATTTGTGCAATAAAATACTGAGGCGTTAAATATTCATCTCTAAAAATACTGGCAGAAAGCTGAACCCACACTGGCACATTGTCTTTGCGAACGTATCGTTTTTCCATGCGGTAAGTATCGATTTCACCATCTAGCAACCGCTGCACATGCTCAAGGTCAAGAGATAAGTCATCTGGATAAGTGATTTCCTGGAAAGTACGCCTAATCAACTCATCATTGGTATACCCCACGATATTACATAGTGTTTGGTTCACAACAGTAAATCGCCCATCCAAAGAAACGATGGCGATACCAATTGGCGCGTATTCAATAATTTCTTTAAAGCTTTTTTCGCTGGCACGTAAGGCAAGCTCAATCTTTTTACGATCAGAAATATCATCAAACACAACGAGAGTCCCGATAATTTCATTATTTCTGAAAAATGGAACAGAGTTTACAGAAACGTAAATTGGCGAGCCATTTTTATGCCAGAAAACCTCTTCCGTTGACTTATAAGGTTGTTTTGAATGAATCACATTGCTGATCAGGCAATCACGCTCTAGGTGGCCAGACTCTTCAATGGGTCTGTGATGAAATAACAAATGTGCATTTTGACCCAACAACTCTGACTCACTACGCCCTAACAGCTCCTGCGCTTTAGGATTGGTGAAAGTAATTACGCCATTGATATCCGTTACATAGATTCCCTCGCCAAGCGTAGAGGTAATTTCCTGAAAGCGATAAAAGCTATCTTTTAGCTCCTCCGTTTTTTGCTTAACTAAGTTCTCAATACGGGCAGTATAACCAGTACCAATTAGCAGGAGCGCGCCCATTAAACCAGTACCAAACAACCCAACAGCCAGCATATTCCAACTCTGCCAGCCACGGTGCTGCTGATAGTATAGCGCTGTTGGTGAAGTATCCAGACGGTAATACCTGCCGCCAAACTTAAAGTCTCTTGTATACAAACCTTCTATTTGATTATCTGCAAAGTCATTGTATAAATACTTGCCGGACTGAACGTCGGTTAAGCGTACATGTATAGTATGCGCGAATGGCGTAAAAAGCTCACCAAAGAAGCTACTAGCACTAAGCACTGTTGTTAAAACACCATCTTGGCTTGTACCGTGGATTGGATAAATTAACATTAAGCCAAGCTCGGCACCGTCATTAATAATCAGCCTGGTTGGCGGTGAAGCAATGGCTCTTTTCAGGTTGATGGCACGTAAAATCGCTTCTTTACGATCCGGGAGCGAGGCTAAATCAACACCCAATATTGCGCGCGTTGACTCCTTAAGCGGCACGATATAAGTAATAGGAAAATAAAAATCTTTGTTGCTTGACGTAACTAACTTCCGTTGCGCATTCAGCTGTTTAATTTCAAAATCTTTAAATTCTTTTGATAGCTGTTTTACATATGAAGCCCGCTCATGATGCATGACTTTAGGCGCCCACTCTATTGCGTAGGTCATTGGATACTCTCGCTTGACGGCACTCACAAAATGATAAAAATCTTGCCTTGTTATCTTTTCGCTAGTTCTATAGCTAAACAAAGCGCTCGTTTGTCCGATGACAGCCTCTTGAGACTCAAATCGAACACGCAGTTGTTCAGATACTTGGTTAGATAAAGCATCAAACTCTACTAATGACTCCTTGCGCTCCCATCTGCTGACAACCACAAACGTGATAATGAGCAATGCAAACGTAATAAGCATCGGCACGGCTATGGTGAGGGCGCGTTTTCTCCATATGTCTCTGGGTTTGCCAATGGCAACCAAAGTGAGCGGCAACATAACAATCAGGCCCAATGTGTCACCTATCCACCATGATGCCCAGCTTGTAAAGAACAGAGACTCCCCAATCATGCCAAGTGAGAGCAAACCCGTCACAGAGATAGTGGCACTAATCAAACAGATGACGGGTGCTGAAATGAAAAATGTCACTACATCGACAGGACTATCTAAAGTAGTTGGATAGTGAATCTTATGCTTTAACCACCAACCGCCCAAATACGCTTGCAGTGCAGAGGCAACAGCAATCAGCAGCGCCACCTCCACATCAGTCATTTCAACCTGATGACCAGCGCTGTAACCCACTAAAATATTGAGTAGAAGTGACCCTAAAAATATAGCAGGCAACACGGCGCGCCCAGCAACAAAAACCGCAGCGATTGCGATACCTGCAGGAGGGAAAATCGCAGAAGCATAACCTGGGGGCAACGCTAACATGAGCCCTAACTTGCCAGTGACAATATAAGCCACTACCAGCAGCAAGCTATAAACAATGACTTTCTTTTGTGTAGGTAGTTGATTAATCATCAAACATATTTTCTTTAAGATTGGAATTTAAAACCATTTGATTACATGATCACCAAGTCTGTTGATACACGATAAAAGAGAGATTACGATGCTACAAGGTTACTGAGCTATTACGTCGTAGGTAAAGCTTGTTCTCCACCCTTGATTTTTTGAATGATTTGTAATATCTCATCACTATTTTCAATGTCGTCTTTAATCACTCTTAAACTGACATCTCTAAAAACATCCTTCAACTTCCACTCAACTTCATTAATGGTGATAAAAAGTTCGTGATTAACTTCCTCATCAAGCTTTATTTGCTCCCACATACCAAGTTCAATGCAATCAGTCAGACCAGAAGCATAAATGGTCTGACAAATTCGGCTTAGTCTTAAGATCAAATAAGTTGCAAGTGTTTTTAGCTTAGGATGCGAACCTTGAAGCATCTTAAGCAGATCAATCATTTCTTCTATATTTTTCAATTGCACAAGAAGATGATCCAGTATGGGGTTGGTCGCTTTTACGTTCTCAAGTTTCTTTGTAGAAGATAAAAAGTCAATTAAGGCATTAAATTGTAAAGATGGAAAATCATGATTCACCAGCTTTAATGTAGTAATCAAATTACTTAGGTCATATTGCCGCCTGACCATTCCTGAAAACGCTTCGGCGACAAGCAACACCTTACCGATATCACTACAGCGCTCAGCAGACAAATGATTCGGGTAACCTGAACCATCATTTCTTTCATGATGCTCTAATATTGCTTGATAGACACTGGCAGAATAGCTCATATGCTGCCTCACCACCGAACTGCCAATGATGGGGTGCGTCATAATACTACGCCAATGCTCTAATGAGAGATTTTTAGTATTGGGGATAACACAATACAATTCCCCAACATCATGAAGCAGGCTTGCAATCGTTAAATCATCGACTTTTTTAGCGTCGTAATGCAGTCTTTTAGCAATCTGTCTTGCAATAAGCATCACAAATAGCGTGTGCTCAAATGCTTCCTTGCTATTATTTTTCTGAACCGTAAGTAACAATGCTGCTAATGGCGCTAATGCTAAAGACTTAACGACAGAGACATCTAATTTTAATTCAGCGTTAAAGCTCAGCAAAAATGGGTTGTTGTTAACTAACCCCTCAGCCTCCATGTGGATATCCTGAGCAGTTAATAATGAATCTGAGGAGATTGATGTTTCTAGCGGTTTTTTAAGCACCCGATTAATCAATTTATCTTTGATGCTTGGAGTAACCTTATACCCCTTACCCAGTAGTTTGTTTCCTGCCTGATCATAAACATCTTCGGACAGATAAAATTCCGAGCTCTCAGACGCAGATATGATATTTTCAATAATATTTAGATTTGTATCGCTAGTTTGACTCGTCATCATCGCTATATTGAGCTAACACTATTTATTGTTGTATCGACACTATCCAGTTTGATTCTACCGCCAATTAATTACGGTTTCAATTGAACAATCACCAACAACCCTGCACAGTTAAATAAAATTCAGACGAAAAAAAACCTGCGTTAAAGCAGGTTTCATAAGCGTTAAGGGAAAACTGCACAACCTATTAATAAACCCAAAAACACTTTTATTTGATACTAAAGTTGGTAAGCAGGCATCAAACAAATCCATAAAACCACAAATAAGCCACTCTATTAAAATACCCCCATACTCACAAACGTACCCAATAAAACCTATAAACTTCAATTGCACACTTTAAAACTAAAATAGCCAATTAATTTTGATAATTATCAAACGTTCCTAATCTATCCACTGGACTTCTCAGAATATCTACAGCCTTTAATCGAATTCTGCGGATACGTTTTATCAAAAATACCGCGTAATCACAAAATCATGGTGTGTAAAGAAACACTATGCGATTGCAATAGACGTAAAAAAAGCCTAGAAACTTTGAATTTACTAGGCTTTTGATACTTGGTGAAACACTAAAATGGTGCAGGCGGGAATCGAAACCGCAGTGATTTGTTTATATTCAATCATTTACAATATCCTTGTGACCAACTTGTGACCAAAACGCCATTACTTTTCCTCCAGCTGATGTATCTACATCAGGTATCCAGCGACCATAACGCTTGCGAATCATGCCCCAATCTTTATGCCCCATCTGCTGAGCAACCCATAAAGGATTTTCACCAGCAGAAAGTAAGGTGCTAGCGTATGTGTGCCTTGTTTGATAAGGATTACGATATAGCACACCAGCTTTTTTAAGTGCAGGAGTCCACATTGTTTTTCTGATTTGCCCGTCAGTTTCCCAAGGCGTATTAGTTCTAGGGTTATTAAACACCCTACTACCTGCTATAAAAGTAAATTGCTTTTGATTCTTAAGTGAATCTATTGCCGGTGGAAACAATTTAACATCACGCTCACCAGCCTTTGTTTTAGGTTGTTTAGTGTGCTTGTTTACTGTTGCGCGTCTAACTCTTACAAAGCCAGCTTTCCAATCTATATCGCCCCACTCCAAAGCAATTAACTCGGATGTTCTCAAACCTGTCCATATTGCAAATTGAATAAGATTAGCTCCCTGAGGTGATAGCACCTCTAGTATTGATTTAATTTCATCTGGCTTAAATGGATTCGGCTCATCAGTTCTTACTGATAAATTACTAATACGTGATACTGGATTGCGATCAATAACACCATCTGAATAAGCGTCATCAAAAATTGTTCTAAGTGGAATTAAAACGTTATTGATTCTTTTATTTGATATTGTTAAACCACCAATCCAAGTCTTAATGGCTGATGAAGTCACATCAACTAAACGCATCTCACCAAATTGTGGTTTTAAATGATGCTCAATAGAGCTTCGATAATCACGCCACGTGCTTTTTTGTAATGTACGTCTAGAGGCTTCAATAAAATCATCTAATGCTTGAGATACAGTTTTATTAGCAGATTTATTTTGATTGATGCCTTTTTTGCTATTGGGGAAATGTTTAGCGAAAACGAACGTGCCAATTGAAATCTCATGCTCAATTGCAGAGTGTAGTCGTTCAGCATGTAATCTATTCGCTTTTGTATCCTCTAGACCAAGAGATGGTCTTTGACGAATGCCTTGGTAGTAGAAGTCTAGATATAGACTACTCCCACGTACTTTGACTACTTGCCTTCTATCCATTTTTGAATAGCCTCTAAGTTAAATACTAGGCGTCCATCAGGAGCTTTTCTCCAGTGAGTACCTGCAAGCCAAACACCTTTTGAAATTTTTGAGCGAATAGCATCGTCGGTGTAACCGATTAGCTCAATCACCTTGTTGATTAAAACCCATTTCATTTTTCTACTTTACTCTTTGCTTTTGTATTAACTTTTAATTGCTTAATTGGACGTTCTATTTGTTCCTTGGAAACAAAGGTAACTTTCTCAATCTCTTCTGCTGTTAAGTTTTGATGAACAGCCTCAATCCCAGCTGATAACAATTGGTTGATGATTGTGGAAACTGATACATCCGCCATACGTGCCATATTTTCAATTTGAGTGAATAAGTGCAATGGAAATCTATGGCTACGCTGCACGCTTGCTGAGTACATTTCAATCGAACCATTACGCTTTATCAAGGACGCTAACAATTCAGCTTCTGTAGGTTTTTCGTGAATTTCTGCCATATATATTCCTGTGGGTTTGTTTTGTGTTACATAATGTAACCCATCTTAAAATGTTGTGTCAAATATTTATTTCATGGAATAGAATAAAATTAATGTAACTAAATTAAGATAATAATTTTATGGAAATCGAGCGAAAGACAAATGATGTAAGGGACTTAGCTGTCTTGACTGGATTGGCTCTTGTGCCAATCATAATGTTGTTGTTTGCAATCGAATCCAATCATTCTAAGAGTTTTTATGCTTGGTTAAGAATTGTAGTTTCAATTGGAGCTATGTCATATGCGGCTATTAATTCAGGGAAAGGGCATGATAGATACAAAACAGTATTCTTTGTACTCATGATTTTGTACAACCCGTTCATCCCAATATATTTGACAAGAACCGTTTGGGTTATATTTGATGTATTGGCAATTATTGCATTCGCGGTTTCTTTCAAGATAAATTTTATGGAAGAAATAAAGCAATACAAAAAATAATTTTAAAGTTATCTTTAAGTAGTCTCATATTGAGACAAAAGTGCAGTATCACATATACGCACTTTCAAGATTGCGAGGCGCTGGCTTCGCGCTCTCCCCCAATTAGAACGGGCGGGCGCTGACGCGCTCCGGCCGACCTAATTGGGTTCCCCGTCGCGCCGCGGCTCCGCGGCCAGCTAAAGTTGCTATGGTTAGCTTTGAACCGTCAAGCTTGCAGGATTAGAATTGTTAGGGATTTTATTTTTAATGACTTGAAGTAATGTCGTGGAATAATTAATTGCCGTTATGATGTCTCTAATACGACATTTATTGCCATCCTCACTTACATTAACTTCAATTCCTCTTTGAGCAGTAACGCTATTAAAGTTAATGCCTACGTCATTTTCAGGACCGCATAGCGAAAACCCTACCCCAATTTTAATTCGGTCTCTCTTTTTCTTGAAATCTTTAAACCACTCCACATATCCACTGATAGCTGTAATCTCAGCGTATAGCTGAGAATTTTCATTAGTGACGCATTTGTTCATACTTGAATAACCACCAGCATCTTGGCCGTTGAGGTTTAATAAAACTCTATAACAAGCATCGTGAAAAGCGCGTATAAATAAAAAATAAGTTTTATAGGCAACTTTTAGTTGTGCTACTGATTGTTGAGACTGAATGCCTGCTTGTGATTTGTTTCGTTTTATCATTCTTTCAACATCTTGTTGGCTAGATGTTAAATAGGCTTCAATAGCATGTTTTGTTTCTGTTGGCATAGTAGAGCTACTAGTGCCTGACAAATAATCCATTAAGTGTTGATGGTCGGGGCGTTCTCGTGATGAAATTCGACTCATTTCATTAAATTCATCAACCATCCACATAGTTGCATTTATGTGGGCTCGAACATAGTTATCACTAAGGCTAACTATGTCTTCACCCAAGCTAAACATTTGAGTGCTTTGAAAGAAATTTAAATCCTTCCACATATTTAATTCACGATTACATTGTTTAAGTTCTTCAGAAAACTTCTCATTGGAAATATAAAAATCAGATAACATTTAATGTACCTATTATTATCAAGCTTGTTTTTTAGGGTCAAAGTATAGAGATGTACCGATTGCCCAGTCAGGAATCTGAGAAATCGCCTCAGGTCTTAAAACTCTTACTAGTGGAATGACATTTTCAGGTTTTGAGGGCTGGCGAATTGCAATATCAATTCCAAGTTTTAAGAATTCAGAACGGTAGCGATAGAATGAAGCTTTTGGATATAAAGCGCGTAAGTCTTCGCCTTCTTTCCATAGCTTATAGACTGCAATTAAACGCGCAGGAAGCCCCTCTAGATCAACTGGCGTGATACTGAACTGTTCAGACATATTAAGGCTTTCTATGTATGTAATCAGCTGTTCTATTGGTGTTGATTCACTCCATTGGCTTGCAATAGAAAGATTCTTTTCTTTTAGCTGAATACTTCTTAGGGTTAATTCACCACGAAGCTTATTATCAGCGTAATCAATCAGGTTGTCACGTAGCTCGATATCATTAGGCAGTTTGTGACCTCTTGCTTCTATTTCATCGCCTTTGCAGTAAAACTTAATTGACCAGCGTCTTGAGTTTTTACCAAAGTAGAGTGTTCCACCTGTTGTTACAGGGCGACCATGACGGCTTTTAGATTGCATTTCAGCCGCTCTTAACCAAGCTCTTACATCAGCTCTACGTGGTAAGTCCCACATAGCGGTGCAATCAACACGCTTTAAGTCATACGTGCCAGTTTTCCATGACTGAAAGTCTAGATCAGTGGGTGTTAGGTTGAGTATTGGAATGAGTTTAAGCATTACAGCTTGAACTAATCCAATTAGATTGTCAGTACCAAATACATTATGACCTTGTAGCCATTTGGCTGGATTGCCATCAAAAAGAATATGACGGTCATCTAATGATTTGATGTTTAGGTTTGATTCATGCGAACCAGGGACTTGTTGCTTCTTTTCGACACGCCATTCAATTTCACCATCAAGTGTGACCGAAGCAATAGAGCCACCATAAATTTTTTCATCATGGTGACAGGGAATAATTGCCGTTATCCAGTCAATCATTTTTAGCCACCAATCCTAGTGACCAATTTGTGACCAAAATGTGGCTAAATACAGACAAAAAAAGACCACCCCAGACGGAGTGGTCTTCTTTCAAGATACTCTCAAAGCCTTTACTTACAAGGGTTTTGAGTTGTCTAGAGTGGTCTAGATTAAATCTAAGTTTGGTGGAGCAGGCGGGAATCGAACCCGCGTCCGCAAGCCCTCCACAGACAGTTCTACATACTTAGCCTTGTTGTTTAATTTAACGTGCAACACACCAACAGACAAGCAGTTTGCACGCGAGCTACCTAAAGGTTAATGAAGTGCTAAGTAACCCAACACAACACGTATCCCGTGTATATGACACTGCGTATGGGTTACCCCAATCCACCCCACGGGAGAGATGGTGCAGCGTCCAGCAGAACTAAGCTGCTAGAGAGTAAGTTTCGTCGTTTGCGACTATACTTTTTCTAGTTTATTTACGAGGTGACTAGCCCTCGGTATGCCCTGCACTGCTTTGCAACCCACGTCGAAACCTGGTCAGCCCCATAAGCCTGTAACTTAAAAACAGTCACAATCTGACAGATGAAAATATCAACAGTTCAACATGCTGAAACTCCAAAAGCATGTTGATTATACGCTTTTAAAATAGCCAACAAAACTATTTATTATGTGCGCGCATGATTCGGCCTTTTTCGCGCTCCCAATCTTTGGCTTTTTCAGTGTCACGTTTATCATGCTGCTTCTTACCTTTTGCAAGGCCAATTTGCACTTTGACACGCCCTTTAGAAAAGTGCATATCTAGCGGCACCAAGGTATAGCCCGCACGCTCTACTTTGCCAATTAGCTTTGATATTTCTTCATTATGCAACAGTAGCTTACGCGTTCTTATGGCATCTGGACGAATATGCGTAGAGGCAGCACCTAGCGGCGTGACGTGGCATCCGATCAAATAGATCTCGCCACGCTGAATAATGACGTAGGCCTCTTTAATATTGACACGATTATCTCGTATCGCTTTTACTTCCCAGCCCTCTAAAACGATGCCAGCTTCGTATTTATCTTCGATAAAGTAATCAAAAAAGGCTTTTTTATTTTGTGCGATGCTCATAAAACTAAAAATTTCTTGGCGAATAGCTTAAAATCGTCATTTTACTCTACTCTCTTGTTTGTTTGGTTGAACATGTTGAGTAATAAAAAGTAATTTGCTCGTGTTTGAGCCAATCAGATTTAAGGTAATGTTTAAAGGTAAGCATGGCTCATGTAAAAAAAACCGTTTTAGTCAACCACTCTGCAGGTCGTATGTTTCATTTAGTGGATGACGTTGAGCAATATCCAAAGTTTTTACCTTGGTGCGGAGGGGTTGATTTAATCCAACAAGATGAAGCTAGCACGATTGCAACCTTGCATATAGACTACCACGGCCTACGTCAGAACTTTACAACAGAAAACCATAAGATCTTTCCTCAAGCCATGGAAATACAATTAAAGAATGGGCCATTTAAGCATTTAAACGGTTCATGGAATTTTTTAGCGCTTAGCGATGATGCCTGTAAAGTTGAGTTTTCACTTAACTATGAGTTTGAAAATCATTTTCTAGAAAAAATTATTGCGCCAGTATTTAACCATATTGCCAATACATTCGTAGATGGCTTTGTGAAACGTGCCAATGCTATCTACGCTAAATAATGGAAAACTGTCATGAGCCTATCAACTGAAATTACTGTAGAAGTTGCTTATGCATTACCTAATGAGCAATTAATCATTCCAATCAAAGTAGCAAATGGCGCAACAGCGGAGGAAGCTATCAAAGCTTCAGGCATCATAGGCAAATTCTCTGACATTGATTTAAGCATCAATAAAATAGGTATTTTTGGCAAACTAGCCAAATTGGATACAAAACTACGTCATTTAGATCGCGTGGAAATTTACCGCCCGCTCATTGCAGACCCCAAAGAAGTGAGAAAACAAAGAGCCGCCGATGGAAAAATAATGAAAAAAGGCGGCGGTGATATCGCGACCTAAACTTAGCGTCCAGCGCCTCAAATAGGAGGCTATGATGTTAAAAAAATGGGCGCCTACGCGCCCAAAGAGAATAAATTAGCCTAAATCTCAATTGCAGTAAGCATCTACATCTTTTTGTGCGTCAGCTTTACCTCGAGCCAAATCTTCCTCGCCAAGATACTCGCGCTCACCAGCATCGTTAACTCTCGAAATTCTGCCACCTGTTGTATAAATCACTAAATTCTTTTTGGCCGCCGTACAATTCTCTTGCTTAACTGTTAACTCTGCTTGCTTCTGCTGATCAGCTGCCTTTTGCACTTCTGCATCATATGCGCGTTTTTTTGCAGCATCATCTTGAGTAGCACCACCCTCCTTAGCCTTGTCCGGTGCTTTATTGATGTTGTCCGGTGTTTTATTTTTACTAGTAGCCGTTGTGATATCACCTGCAACTGGCGCCAAAGCTGGCTGACCAGTTGGCTTAACCACTCTTTTACCCTGAATAGGCTCTTGTTTCACGTTAGAAGGCGGCGGCACGTCACTATAGCGAGTAACCCCATCTTTATCTTTCCATTTGTAAATCTCAGCACTTGCCATCAATGGCAACGTTACCAAGCAGAGCAACAGTAAACGAGCTAACATAAAACATCCCTTAAATTTATAGGTATTCGGTCATATTATTGCTAATCTAAATTACTAGCAAGTAGCACAATTAACGGCTATTTGCATTTATAGTTTACAAATAAATGATTGACACTCTCGCAAAGTCAATTATAAGTCTGTATAATTTCGTTTTGGGTACAAGGATTTACGCATGCGTTTATTGCAACAAGCTCTCACTTTTGATGATGTTTTACTAGTGCCGGCCTACTCTAATGTGCTGCCACGCGAAGTTTCGCTTACCACACAACTCTCACGAAATATTCGTTTAAACATCCCTCTCATCTCTGCCGCGATGGATACCGTCACAGAAGCGCCTCTAGCGATTGCATTGGCACAAGAAGGTGGCTTGGGTTTCATCCACAAAAACATGACAGCCATGAAACAGGCTGCGCACGTGGCACGTGTTAAACGCTTTGAATCTGGTGTAGTGAATGACCCGATTACGATTCAAAGCCATATGACGGTGCGTGATGTATTAAACCTTACCAACACACACAAGATTTCAGGTATTCCTGTTGTTGATCACGGCAAGATTGTTGGCATTGTCACCAACCGTGACCTTCGCTTTGAAACCAACTTAGACCAGCCAATCAAAAACATCATGACGCCTAGAGATAGATTAGTCACGGTTAAAGAAGGCGCGGCTAAAGATGATGTAATTCGCTTACTACACCAACACCGCCTAGAGCGCGTTTTAGTTGTAGATGACGCAGATACATTAAAAGGCTTAATTACTGTTAAAGATATTCAAAAATCAACAGACCATCCAATGGCCTGCAAAGATGCTCATGGCAGACTGCGTGTTGGTGCGGCGGTTGGGGTGGGTGACGGTACTGAAGAGCGCGTTGCAGCGCTTGCTGAAGCCGGTGTTGATGTGATTGTTGTGGATACAGCACATGGTCACTCACAAGGAGTTTTAGACCGCGTAACTTGGGTTAAAAAACACTTCCCGCAAATTGATGTGATTGGTGGCAACATTGCAACAGCCAGCGCAGCATTAGCCTTAGTTGATGCAGGTGCTGACGGTGTGAAAGTGGGTATCGGCCCTGGCTCAATTTGTACAACACGTATCGTTGCTGGTGTAGGCGTTCCACAAATTAGTGCAATTGCTAACGTTGAAGAAGCGTTGCGCGGTACTGGTGTACCATTCATCGCGGATGGTGGCATTAGATACTCTGGCGACATTTCAAAAGCGATTGCTGCTGGCGCTTACAGCGTGATGTTAGGCGGTATGTTTGCAGGTACAGAAGAAGCACCTGGCGATATCGAGCTATTCCAAGGCCGTTCATACAAGTCTTACAGAGGCATGGGTTCTATCGGCGCAATGCAAAAAGGCTCTAGCGACCGTTACTTCCAAGATAACAATGGCAATGCTGACAAATTGGTACCAGAAGGTATTGAAGGTCGCGTTCCATATAAAGGCAGTGTGCTCGCTGTGATTCACCAGCTCATGGGTGGCTTACGTGCTTCAATGGGTTACGCTGGTTGCGCTACGATTGAAGAAATGCGCTCACGTGCAGAGTTTGTACAAATTACAAGCGCGGGCATGCGTGAATCGCACGTACATGATGTGCAAATTACAAAAGAAGCGCCTAACTACCGCGTTGACTAATTCAATTTAATATTAACTTTAACAACAGAGAACACAATGTCAGAGAAATTTATTCTGACATTGTGTTCTCTGTGCATTTTGTGACTAAACAATGACTCATTCCAAAATTTTAATTCTCGACTTTGGCTCTCAAGTTACTCAACTGATTGCTCGCCGCGTGCGTGAAGCACATGTTTATTGTGAAATTCACCCATGTGATGTCACAGATGACTTTGTGCGTAATTTCGGTGCCGATGGCATTATCCTTTCTGGCAGCCATGCGAGTGTGTACGAAGAAGAAACAGATAGAGCGCCACAAGCTGTGTTCGAACTGAATGTGCCAGTGTTAGGCATTTGCTACGGTATGCAAACCATGGCGCAACAATTGGGTGGTAAGGTAGAGGCTGGGCATAAGCGCGAATTTGGCTATGCAGCTGTACGCGCACATGGTCACTCCGCCCTATTCCGCGACATTCAGGACAGTACAAATGCTGAAGGTCACGGCTTGCTTGATGTATGGATGAGTCATGGTGACAAAGTAACGGAGTTGCCCACAGGCTTTAAAGTAATTGCAAGCAATGCAACTACGCCAATCGCAGCCATGGCAGACGAAACTCGTAAATTCTATGCAGTGCAATTTCACCCAGAAGTAACGCATACTAAACAAGGCCAGGCTATGCTCAATCGCTTTGTGCTTGAAATATGCGGTGCAAAACCTGACTGGATTATGGGCGACTATATTGCAGAAGCCGTTGCAAGAATCAAAGCCCAAGTTGGCGATGAAGAAGTGATTTTAGGCTTATCAGGCGGTGTTGACTCTAGCGTTGCTGCGGCTCTGATTCACCGCGCGATTGGCGACCAACTCACCTGTGTATTCGTAGACCACGGTTTACTACGCCTAAATGAAGGTGATTTAGTCATGGATATGTTTGCAGGACGGCTACATGTCAATGTCATCCGCGTAGATGCAACAAATCAATTTATGGGGCATCTAACAGGTGTGAGCGACCCTGAAGCTAAACGTAAAATTATTGGCCGTGAGTTTGTAGAAGTATTTAAAGCTGAGGCTGCTAAGCTAAAAGCTGGCACAGGCGGACATAAAGGTGCAACATTTTTAGCGCAAGGTACGATTTACCCTGACGTGATTGAATCAGGCGGTGCTAAATCTAAAAAAGCTGTCACCATTAAGAGTCACCATAATGTAGGTGGTTTACCTGAGCAATTAGGTCTTAAACTCTTAGAGCCGCTACGCGACTTATTTAAAGATGAAGTACGCGAACTTGGTGTAGCGCTAGGCTTACCTGCAGACATGGTTTATCGCCATCCATTCCCAGGCCCTGGCCTAGGTGTACGGATTTTAGGCGAAATCAAACAAGAGTATGCTGATTTACTGCGCCGTGCAGATGCAATTTTTATTGAAGAGCTACGCAACACCAAAGATGAGACCACAGGTAAAACTTGGTACGAATTAACAAGCCAAGCGTTCACTGTGTTTTTACCGGTTAAATCTGTAGGGGTGATGGGTGATGGCCGTACATACGATTACGTGGTGGCTTTACGTGCTGTGGTCACTAGCGACTTTATGACTGCGCACTGGGCGGAACTGCCATATGCATTATTAGGCCGTGTTTCAAACCGAATTATCAATGAGGTTCGTGGTATTAACCGCGTTGTTTATGATGTTTCTGGCAAACCGCCAGCAACCATCGAGTGGGAATAACAGGAGGTCAGTGATTATGAGCCGCGCATTCGTTAACGAAGAAAGATTTGAACAAGCTAATGGAAAAGAGCTTGTTGAACGTCCGGTTAGTGAGCATCCTAATTACGTGACACCGACCGGTGCACTTGAGCTGCAAACATTGGAAGAATCACTCATCGCGGAACTTAATCACTTAAAACTAACCGCAGAAAACACGTTTGCAAAAGATAAAGTGGCTGAAATCGAACGTGATCTACGTTACGTGCGAGCAAGGCTGGATTCTGCAATATTAGTAGATCCCACCAAGCAAAGCCATGAAACCGTGTTATTTGGCGCAACCATTGAAGTGCAAGATGATACAGGTGCACAGCATACGTTTCATATCGTAGGCGAAGATGAAGCAGACGCAAGCATCAACAAGGTTAGCTGGGTTTCACCACTTGCAAAATCATTGCTTGGCCAAAAAGTTGGCGATACCGTCATTTGGCAACGCCCTGCAGGTAATATCAATTTAGAAATTCTGGACATTCTCTACCAATCATGAAAGTAAGCCAAGCCATTATCGAACGACGCTCAATTAAAGCGTATGACCCGCAACACAAAATGAGTGAGGAAGAAATATCTAAACTCATGTCATTAGCAATACTATCTCCAACCGCATTTAATATCCAAAACTGGCGGTTCGTCGTAGTGACTGAACCTACACTACGTCAAAAAATTCGCAGCGTGAGCTGGAATCAGGCACAAGTGGAAGAGGCATCACTACTGATTGTGCTGACTGCGGATTTAAACGCATGGGCAAAACAGCCTGAGCGCTACTGGTCTAACGCAGCCAAGCCTGTGCAAGACTATTTAGTACCGGCCATTGGTCAATATTACGACGGCAACTCACAAGTACAACGGGATGAAGCCATGCGCTCATGCGGAATGGCAGCCACAACTATCATGCTAGCAGCTAAAGAAATGGGCTACGATACCTGTCCGATGGATGGATTTGATTTTGATGCAGTAGCCCAGCTATTAAATCTGCCTGAAGACCATATCCCAGCAATGTTTGTTGTAGTTGGCAAAGCACTAAAAGAAGCCATGCCACGCGGCGGTCAGCTACCTATGGATGAAGTGGTTATTTATAATCAATTTTAAGTGTTGATTTAATACTTAGTACCGCTTGCAACATAGTGGATAAGCATTAAGCACATATAACGCACTATCTTTTGTAATTAATTTATTTTTAAGGTCTAAATTTTGTTAATTTCTAACAATATCACGATGCAGTTCGGCGCAAAGCCACTCTTTGAAAACATCTCGGTTAAATTTGGCGATGGTAATCGCTATGGTTTAATTGGTGCCAATGGTTGCGGCAAATCAACCTATATGAAGATTCTAGCAAAGGTGTTAGAGCCCACCTCAGGTAATATCGCCCTAGATAACAATGAGCGCATGGCTTTCTTACGCCAAGATCAGTTTGCCTATGAAGACCAACGCGTGCTTGATGTTGTGATGATGGGCCACGAACAAATGTGGAAAGCTAACGTAGAAAAAAATGCAATCTACGCCAACTTAGAAGCTACTGAAGATGACTACATGCGTGCGGCTGAATTAGAAGCTGTATTTGCTGAATATGACGGCTACACGGCTGAAGCGCGCGCTGGCGAACTGCTACTGGGCGTTGGTATCCCTATTGAGCAGCATAACGGTCCAATGAGTGCCGTAGCGCCTGGTTGGAAATTACGCGTATTGCTAGTACAGGCGTTGTTTGCAAACCCAGATATTATGCTGCTAGATGAACCAACCAACAACTTGGACATTAATACCATCCGCTGGTTAGAAGACGTATTGAATAACCGCAGTTGCACCATGATTATTATTTCTCATGACCGCCACTTTTTAAACCAAGTGTGCACGCATACCTGCGACATGGACTACGGTAAGATTGCTGTATATCCAGGCAATTATGATGATTACATGGAAGCTAGCACCGCTGCTCGCGCACAACAAGCTAAAGATAACGCAAAAGCTAAACAGCAAATTGCCGATTTACAAGATTTCGTTCGCCGCTTCTCTGCCAACGCTTCTAAAGCAAAACAAGCAACTAGCCGCGCCAAGCAAATTGATAAAATCAAAATTGAAGAATTTAAACCATCTTCTCGTCAATATCCGTTTATTCGCTTTGAATACGATGAGCGTGAAAAACTACACCGTAATGCAGTTGAGTTGAAAAAACTCAGCCACGGCTTTGATCGCCCGCTGTTTAATGATATTGACCTAATGTTTGAAGCTGGTGAAAAAGTAGCGATTATTGGTGAGAACGGTATCGGTAAAACTACGTTCTTACGCTGTTTAGCTGGTGACTTAGAGCCTAAACATGGTGAAGTAAAATGGGCTGAGAAAGCAAAAATCGGCTACTTTGCACAAGACCATGAGTACGAGTTTGAAGATGGTGATGAACTGTTCGAATGGATGAGCAAGTTTACCCAGCAAGGCGATGATGACCAAACTGTGCGTAGCATGCTCGGCCGTCTACTGTTCTCTGGTGACGACACCAAAAAATCGGTAAAAGTACTTTCTGGTGGTGAAAAAGGCCGCATGCTATACGGCAAATTGATGCTGGCTAAAACAAATGTCTTACTGATGGATGAACCAACCAACCACATGGACATGGAATCTATCGAAGCACTGAATACTGCGCTAGACAAATACAAAGGCACCCTATTCTTTGTCAGCCATGACCGTGAATTCGTAAGTTCAATTGCTACACGCATCATCGAAATCAAAGCGGATGGCATTGTAGACTTTACTGGCAACTATGAAGATTACCTGTTAAGCCAAGGTGTTGAATAACATCCGAGCCTTCATCACCCAATCGTTGGCGCAGTTAAATTGTTAAACTCATCAGTACGCCATTTAACTGCACAAGCCTGTTTACAGGACGTATTTGGTTACAGCTCCTTTCGTGGTGAACAACAAGAAATTGTTGAACACATGGTGGCAGGCGGTGATGCACTGGTGTTAATGCCCACCGGTGGCGGAAAATCACTGTGCTATCAGCTACCAGCACTTTTACGGAAAGGTGTTGGTGTTGTGGTATCACCACTTATCGCACTGATGCAGGACCAAGTGGATGCACTTAAACAGCTTGGTGTAAAAGCTGCTTTCCTGAACTCCAGCCTAAATGCAGAGGCCTTTAGCGAGATTACTGCAGCGCTGCTTCGTGGTGATTTACAAGTAGTCTACGTTGCGCCAGAGCGTTTGCTCATGCCCAATTTCATCTCCTTGCTTGAACAGATTGAAGACAGCATCGGCATCGCACTATTTGCGATTGATGAGGCGCATTGCGTTTCTCAATGGGGTCATGACTTCAGGCCGGAATACCGCAAACTCACCATGTTGCACGAGCGCTTTCCGCGCATACCAAGAATCGCTCTCACAGCAACAGCTGACGCACCCACCAGAGCCGAAATCATTGAACGGCTAGCACTTGAAAAAGCACGCCAATTTGTCTCCAGTTTCGATCGCCCCAATATTAAATATCGCGTACTGGCTAAGGCAAATGCACGCCAGCAGCTAGAGGCGTTTATTGAGTCTGAACACCCTAATGACGCTGGCATTATTTACTGCCTATCACGCCGTAAAGTAGAAGAGACCGCCGAGTGGCTTAAAGCAAAGGGCTGGGATGCTCTGCCCTACCATGCAGGGCTTGATGCAGACATACGCAACACCAACCAAAAGCGATTTTTGCGCGAAGAAGGTGTGATTATGGTAGCTACAGTTGCATTTGGCATGGGTATTGATAAACCTAACGTGCGCTTTGTCGCACATCTGGACCTACCTAAAAGCATGGAAGGTTACTACCAAGAAACAGGCCGTGCCGGTCGGGATGGCCTACCAGCTAATGCATGGATGACCTACGGCTTGGGCGATGTAGTCAGCATGAAGCAAATGCTAGAAAATAGCGATGCTCCTGCCGAACGCCAACATGTGGAACGACAAAAACTGGACGCCTTACTCGGCTTTTGCGAATCGACGGCATGCCGCCATCAAACCATCTTACGTTATTTCGGAGAGGCACATCCAGGCGACTGCGGGCAATGTGATAACTGCCTAACACCTACAGATACTTGGGACGGTACTCAGGCAGCGCAAATGGCACTATCATGCGTATATCGCACCGGGCAAAGATTTGGTGTTGTACATCTGATTGACGTGCTACTTGGAAAATCCAGCCCTAAAGTTACACAATTTAACCATCAGGAATTAAGCACCTTTGGTATAGGCAAAGGCTTATCACAAGCCCAATGGAGCAGCGTGTTTAGGCAGTTAGTTGCCAGTGGCTACTTGGAAACTGACATGGATGCATTTGGCGGACTACGCCTGACCGAGGCCGCTCGCCCAGTGCTACGCAGTGAAGTGATGATATGGCTACGGCAAGATCAGGAAGCACCTAAACGCGTGAGTAAAGTTGAGCGTGGCGCTCGTGCGAAAGAAGCCTATGCAGGCGTTGCAGATGACCCGCTGTGGCACGCGCTCAAGGCCAAACGTACCGAACTGGCAAAAGAGCAAGGCGTACCGCCATACCTGATTTTTCACGACAGTACACTGCTTGAGATTTTAAATCATCGACCAGAAAGTCTGATAGAAATGGGCAAGATTAGCGGTATTGGCCAAGCCAAACTTACACGCTACGGTGATGCATTTTTAGAGGTATTAGAGGGCTAGAAAAACTACGGTTAATTGATAATCATCAATTAATCAAACAAATTAGCAGGTGATTTTAAGTAACACTGAAGTTACAAAACGTGAGCGGGTTAGACGTAAAACTAGACTATCAAACCAGAACGCGATGGTCCTTTGGATTTAGCTTGACCATCTGGGCCATAAACTGAATTTGCATCATTATTGCCCTGCAGATGATTCAGTAGCTCTTGGTTACGATTAAAGTGCTTGCTAATCAACACACCATTTAGCCGATTAAGCTCTTTAGCTTGCGCAAGAGATTTTTGGAAGTTAATCCAAGCAGTCTTGATATCTTTTTTGGCTTGCTTCTCTACCCAAGCAGTCATGCCAGACTCATTAGATTGGAAACCATGCGCTTGCAATTGCTGGTAGCGGGCTTTTGCCGCAAGGTTTAAGCGCTGCAACAATAATGATTTTTCTTCCAGAATAGCTTCAATTGCAGCCACATCCGCTTTTACTAAATGCGATTGCTCAAGCTCTAGCAGAGCGATTAATTCGGCCACCAGCTGAGTATCTTGCGTAAAGGTAACTGGCTGGCTGGAAGATGTATTAACCATAATAGCGTTAAGCGAACCGGCTTGTGAGTAAATCTTTTACAGTTTCAATCAGGCCTTCAGCCACCTTTTCTGAATTAACAGAAAACTGACCGCCAGCAATTGCTGATTTAATTGCATCCACTTTTTCAGCATCGTACACATTACTTGCTTTTACTTTAGTTTCTAAAGTTTGTAATTTAGCTGATAGCGGTGATAACGTTACGTTACCTGAAGCACTCTCACCTGATGGTGACTTTCCGGCCTTTTGCTTAGCATCGGTCTCAACCTTTGCAGCATTCGCTTTTTCGATACTGGCTTTATCAAGACCTAGCCCAGCAGCGTTTTTAATTGTCTCATTGATTTTCATGGCATTTCATCCTTTTTGCTAACTTGCTTAAATGCATATACACGCATCCTTAATGCAAATATCGGCATAGTTTAAGCGAACTTTAGCCTTTTACCTAAAATAAAACAATGTTTATGCATAATTAAAAACAAGCATCTCGCCATCGCTAATTTCGGCCGATTAAAACACAACCTCAACTTGACCACCTTGGCGCGCAATGCCGCTAACCACTTGCCCGCTAGCAACTTTAACCTGCACAACCTGACCTTCATTTGCCTTAGCCATTGCTTTACCTTCAGCAGAAACGCGGAAACCTTTACCAGCGGAAGTAATCATCACAGTTTGCCCTTGCTGCACTACCGGCGAAACCTTTAGCATCTCTTGCCTGAGTACAGTACCAGCACTCATGGATATATTCACAATACGCCCTTGCGCCTGTACTACATCGGTAAATATGCCAGCAGGTAACTGCGTTAAATCTCCGGTCTGAAACAACAAGTCTTCAGCCGTGACCACCCTACCCTGCGCCAGCGGCAGTGCCGCAACCAAGTATTGCGCCACCACATTGACGGTAGCCTGTGCGTAGATTGTCCACGCACTAGGCGTACTACAGCGAATACCAACACTCGTTTTACCCCAAGGCCGACTGCCCGCAGGTAAAAAAACTTGAACATCCTGACATTGCGCTAATTTCAAATTGGGATCAATAGCTCCAGCCTGCACTGTAACCTTACCAGGGTACCCGACTGTTTGCGTTTGCAAAAACTCAACGACTTTTGCGTTCAATAGCGATAAATCTTGCTTTGGGTATTGCTTATTTAATGTAGCCTGATTTGTAGCAGCATGTAATGTATGGCTGGTGCCAAGCACCAGAGCAGTGAACACCATTAGGCAATTTAACAAAGCATTTCTCATGCGCACTTTCAAACTAATATTTGCAAAGAATTGCAACGGTAAATGACACTTAACATTAGGCATATTGAATTCCTATGCAGCTTACAAAGATTCAACATGCATTCTACGGACACAGTTGTCTAGCAAAACTAAGAAAAGGGCAAGAAATACCCCTCTTCTTATTCAATCAATTCTTATGCCAACTCATTAGAATTGTTTACAAGTATGTTATCGGCAATAAAAGTATTTTCTTTTGCTTTAGGCTTTTAATTAAATAGGTACTATTAAGAAAAAGTCATAAACTTAAGCAGCGAAAAAGGGAAACGAACATGATTAATAAATTAGATGCAGCTTTAAGCTTTCATCAAAATGCGCTGAGAGTGCGTGGCCAGCGCCAAGAACTAATTGCCGCAAATATTGCCAATGCAGATACTCCAAATTACAAAGCGCGTGATTTAGACTTTGGCGCCGCCATGAAAAGTGCCATGGCAGGCGTAGCAAACAAAGAGGCTTTCAACACCAATAAAACTTCCGACAAACATCTGGATGGCATCCCGTCCAGCATTGGCGGTGGCGCTATGTTTAGACCAATCATACAAGGCAGCGTTGATGGAAACACAGTTGATATGGATGTAGAGCGCAATCAATTTGCAGATAACGCGATTCGCTACGAAGCGAGTATTATTATGATTAACGGGCAGCTCAAAAAAATGCTCGCAGCTATACAAGGGCAGTAAGTACCGAAGCTAGCTGAACAGATGGTTGGTACGGTAAAAGTTTAAGGAGAAATCGATGTCATTATTTAATGTGTTTAATATTTCTGGTTCAGCGATGAGCGCACAAGCGCAGCGCTTAAACACCGTAGCCAGCAATCTTGCAAATGCTGATAGCGCAACCAGCGCCAATGGCACTCCTTATAAATCAAAACAAGTCGTTTTTAGCGCAATGCCAAGCAAATCTCCTGACGTAAGCGGCGTAAAAGTAACAAAAGTTGTTGAGGACAATTCAGCGCCAAGAATGCTGTATGACCCTAAGCATCCGTTAGCAAATGACAAAGGCTATGTCAGCATGCCAAATGTCAATGTTACCGAGGAAATGGTAAATATGATTTCTGCTTCTCGTGCTTACCAAAATAATGTGGAAACCATGAATGCAACAAAAACGATGTTGATGAAAACGCTAACCATCGGCCAAGGTTAATCATTCAATCATTGAATGAAACTGACGCCCGACTAAGCACATCAAACTAGGAGCCTCTAAATGACAACAGTAAACACTACCAATACCGCATCACAAGCCCTGTTAGACGCTGTGAATAACAAGCAGAGCGCAACAACAACATCGGTGAACGATGCACAAGACCGCTTTATGAAGCTGCTCGTTACGCAAATGCGGAACCAAGACCCGCTCAACCCAATGGACAATGCGCAAGTGACCAGCCAAATGGCACAGCTTTCCACTGTCACTGGCATCGATAAACTTAACAACACATTGGAAACATTAATCAGTAATGTGCAATTGGGGCAGTCATACCAAGCTTCTAGCATGATAGGCCGCAGCATACTCACCCCAGGCAATACAATTCAAACCGCTGGTGAAGGTGGTTATTTTGGCGTGGAATTACCTATCGGCGCAGACAAAGTGACGGTAAATATTAAAGACAGCGCAGGCGCCACCGTCAGAACCATAGATTTAGGCAAACAAGATGCAGGCACTGTGCCTTTAACATGGGATGGCTTCAAAGATGACGGCACTGTTGCAGCAACTGGCAACTATAAGTTTGAAGTAAGCGCAACCATAGGCACTAATACAGCTGAGTCTACCGCTTTAAGTTTTGCAAAAGTGTTAAGCATTTCCAACTATCCAACAGGCGTTAAGCTGAATTTGAGCAACCTAATGACAGTTGATACTAGCGCAGTAAAAGAAATTTTTTAAGCTCTACATACATTTAGGCGTTAGCAAATAAATAATTTAGCTCCAAGGAGAATAGCATGAGTTTTCAACAAGGTTTAAGCGGTCTTAACGCAGCTTCTAAACAACTAGAAGTGATTGGCAACAACGTATCTAATGCAAACACTGTAGGCTTTAAGCAATCTAGAGCGGAATTTGCCGATGTTTTTGCAAACTCAATTACCGGTGGTGGCGGAAGCCAGATTGGTATTGGTACCAACTTAGCTACCGTAGCTCAGCAATTCACTCAGGGCAACATTACTTCTACTAACAACTCTTTAGACATTGCAATTAATGGCAACGGGTTTTTCCGTATGTCATCAAACGGCGCAGTTACCTACACGCGTAACGGGCAATTCCAATTAGATAAATTTGGTTACATTGTAGACTCTGCAAGCAAACGCTTAACTGGCTACGCAGCAGATACTAACGGCAACATCTTAAGCGGTGCTGCAGTAGACCTGCAAATCAACACCGCAGATATTCAACCGGTGGCAACCACTGAGATCGAAGGTACGATTAATCTTGATTCCAGAAACAATCCAATGCCTGCTGTACCTGCATTTGACCCGACCGACCCGACTACCTACAACAACTCAACAGCAGTAACTGTTTACGATAGCTTAGGTAACTCACATACATTGCAAAATTTCTTCCGTAAAACATCTGCCAACACTTGGAATGTTTACACAACGGTAGATGGTGTATCAACGCCAGCATTACCGGCAACTACTGCCGTAATGACCTTTACAGGCACAGGAGTTTCACCAACTATTGTGCCAGCATTACCTTCTGTGACATTTACACCATTGAACAGTGCAACACCAGCTGTTGCAAACGGTGCTGCTAACGTTACCACCACAATCGATTACTCTAAGAGTACCCAGTTTGGCTCAGCTTTTAGTATCAACAGCTTATCGCAAGATGGATTTACCTCCGGTCGTTTATCTGGCTTCAACACATCAAGCGATGGCACTATCGTTGGCCGTTATAGCAATGGTCAATCCAAAAACTTAGGTCGAGTGGTACTCTCTAGCTTTACCAACCCTAATGGTTTGCAATCATTAGGCGGCAATGCGTGGTCGGTCAGCGCAAGTTCTGGCCCAGCACTCACTGGCGCACCAGGCAGCGGTCTATTAGGCGTGCTGCAATCATCTGCGGTAGAAGACTCTAACGTGGACTTAACTGCTGAACTTGTGAATATGATTACAGCACAGCGTGTCTACCAAGCGAATGCGCAGACAATTAAAACGCAGGATCAGGTCTTACAAACGCTAGTGAACCTTCGTTAATAGTTAGCCGCTAAAGGGAACGCCGCAATGGATCGCATGATATACACCGCAATGACCGGTGCGAAACATATCCTCGAGAAACAGGCCACAACCAGCCACAATCTGGCCAATGCCACTTCTACTGGCTTTAAATCGCAGATAGATGCTTTTAGAGCTGTTCCCGTCATTGGTGAAGGCTTACCCACACGCGCTTTTGTGGTGGACTCTACCAGCGGCAGTGACTTTAACTCAGGTGCAATTCAATCAACCGATCGTAGCCTAGATATTGCAGTAAAAGGCGATGGCTGGCTGACCGTACAGCGTGCAGATGGCTCAGAAGCCTACACTCGTAACGGCTCGCTAAAAACCAGCCCTAACGGCTTGCTACAAACAGCGACCGGACTCACCATCATGGGTGATGGCGGGCCAATCACCATTCCACCTGATGTAGCAGTTAGTATCGGCAAAGACGGCACGGTTTCTACGGTGAATAACTTAACCCTACCCGGCCCTTCTAATATTATCGGCCGCATTAAGCTAGTTAACCCGCCGCAAGCAAATTTAGTACGAGCTGACGATGGTTTATTTACCACCAAAGATGGCAAACCCGCTACGGCAGATGCTAACGTCAGTGTAGTGCAAGCTGCGCTAGAAAGCAGCAATGTGAATGTGGTGGACGCTATGGTCACGATGATTAGCCTAGCTAGACAGTTCGAAATGCAAATGAAATTGATTCAAACCGCTGAGAATAACGCCAATAAAGCAAGTCAACTCCTGCAATTGACTTAACCGTATATCGGTTATGATGAAGCTATTGTAATAATCTGTCAGTACACTTTAGGCAAAAACAGTTAACTATTGGCTGTGATTAAAGGGAAACAAAATGATACGCTCACTATGGATATCTAAAACTGGTCTAGATGCTCAACAGACGCAAATGGACGTGATCTCAAACAACTTGGCCAACGTTAGCACCAATGGCTTTAAAAGATCACGTGCGGTGTTTGAAGACCTGCTATATCAAACCATTAGACAGCCTGGCGCACAAACATCCCAACAAACACAACTACCTTCCGGCCTGCAATTGGGTACAGGCGTTAGACCAGTGGCTACTGAACGCATTTTTACACAAGGCAATTTACAGCAAACCGGTAATGATAAAGACGTAGCTATCCAAGGCGCTGGTTTCTTTCAAGTTTTACTGCCAGATGGCACAACCGCTTACACAAGAGACGGTGCGTTTCAAGTGGACTTTCAAGGCCAGTTAGTGACGTCTAGCGGCTTTTCTGTACAACCACCAATTACCGTACCAACTAACGCACAAACACTGACTATTGGTCGTGATGGCACCGTGTCAGTCACACTCGCTGGCTCTACAGCGGTGACCCAAATCGGTCAATTGCAATTATCTACATTTATTAATCCGGCCGGCTTACAAGGTAACGGTGAAAATTTATATGTTGAAACTGCCGCATCTGGCACGGCTAACGCAAATACACCTGGTACAAACGGCGCAGGCTTGCTCACACAAGGCTTTGTGGAAACATCAAACGTTAATGTAGTTGAAGAGTTGGTAAATATGATTCAAACCCAACGCGCATACGAAATTAACAGTAAAGCAATTACGACATCCGACCAAATGCTACAGAAACTAACACAGATGTAAATTTAAACTGGTGATAAAATTAAAGGATCATCTAACAAACTTTAAAAAAGCATATATACAAACCAACATATACAAAGATGCATTTTTAAGGTTTTATTGTCAGAACATCAAGAGGCAATCATGCTGAATACCACGCAAGATAAATTGCTAAACACGACAATCAAACCGGTAGTGAATACAAAAACATACCTAGTGACTGTGAACAATAAATTTAGCCGCAATGTTGCTGCAATATTTGCGGCAACATTACTCTACGGTTGCGCAGTAACGCCCACATCCATCGTCAACCAGCCAACAACAGCGAGAGCGCCCTCAATCGGCAATGCCCCCAATAATAATGGCGGCATTTATAGTGCTTCGTCGTATCGCCCGATGTTTGAAGACCACCGCCCACGCTTTATCGGCGATATTGTGACGATTAATATTACAGAAAACACCTCCGCCACCAAAGCAAATGGTAGCGCCGGCAGCAAGCAAGGTTCTGTAAATTTTGAAACCAACGCAAAACTCGGAGATAACATACCAGTTGTTGGCGGCTTGGTATCACGATTACCATTTGCAAAACTAGGCTCCGCTTCAGCTAGCTCAGATAACTCTTATACAGATGATGCTGCCGCCAATGCAAAAAATGTATTCAGCGGCTCCCTAACCACAACAGTGGTTGATGTACTGCCAAACGGCAATCTGGTTGTTAGCGGTGAAAAACAAGTAGCACTGGATAAAGGCACAGAGTTCATTCGCTTCTCAGGGGTGGTTAACCCAGACACTATTAGCTTAGGCAACACCGTGCCCTCTACAAAAGTTGCTGATGCAAGAATAGAATATAGAACCAACAGTAAAATTGATGGCGCAGCGGTTGCATCAATCTTCGCTCGCTTCTTCTTAAGCGTGAGCCCATGGTAGAAATCATATGGCACAACTATTCAACATGAATGCTTCAACAACACAGATACAACGCTTTCAGCAAGCTGTTAGGAGCTTAGCGTTACCCTGCGCACTACTGGCTAGCTCAATTATATGCATGACAACAGCCACGCTTGCACATGCAGAGCGTCTGAAAGACCTGGCTTCTATTCAAGGCGTACGTACCAACCAGCTCATCGGTTACGGCTTGGTGGTTGGCTTAGATGGTACCGGTGACCAAACCGTACAAACACCATTTACTGTACAAAGTATTATCAGCATGATGCAGCAAATGGGCGTAAATTTACCACCAGGCACATCATTGCAACTTAAAAACGTAGCTGCCGTCATTGTCACCAGCAGCCTGCCTGCTTTTGCACAGCCTGGGCAAAATTTGGACGTCACTGTCTCGTCCATGGGTAATGCCAAAAGCCTTAGAGGCGGCACACTGCTGATGACCCCATTAAAAGGTGCAGATGGTCAAGTGTATGCAATGGCGCAAGGCAGCTTAGTTGTAGGTGGGGTTGGCGCGTCAGCCAACGGCGCACAAACCCAAGTCAATCACTTGAGTGTAGGTAGAATTACTGCTGGCGCAACAGTTGAGCGTGCTGTGCCATCCAATATCAGCCAGAACAACACATTTAACCTAGAGTTAAAAGACTCAGACTTCTCTACCGCATCATTAGTGGTAGATGCTATAAACCGCCAGTTTGGTCAAAATACGGCACTTGCACAAAATGGTCGCGTGATTCAAATCAATCCACCGGCCAATTATAGCCGTGTTGCATTTTTAGCAGCCCTAGAGAGCCTAAATGTAGCGCCAGCAGCAAGTTATGCAAAAGTGATTGTCAATGCGCGTACCGGCTCGGTGGTGATGAATCAGACGGTAACACTTGAAAGCTGCGCAGTATCACATGGCAATTTAACTGTCACTATCAATACCGACCCTGTAATCAGCCAACCAGGTGCATTAGCAAGCGGTCAAACTGTTGCAACCGCACGTTCTGAAATCGATATTAAGAAAGACCCAGGACAAGTAGTTAAACTGGACAGTGGCGCAAATCTTTCTGACGTTGTGAAAGCATTGAACGCGATTGGTGCAACGCCACAAGACTTACTGGCAATATTACAGGCGATGAAAGCTGCTGGCTCACTGCGTGCCGAGCTAGAAGTCATTTAACCACCAGCAAGCCATGACTAACAACATCAACACCAATAATAGCAGCATAGCAAACAAAGCAGATTTATCAGGCAACCTTGCAATAGATGCAAACAGCCTAAATAACCTGAAACAAGCAGCAAAAGAAAACTCACCTGAGGCAATCAAGGGTGTAGCTAAGCAATTTGAAGCTATATTCATGAACATGATGCTAAAAAGCATGCGTGATGCCACACCGCAAGATAGCTTATTAGATAACGACCAAAGCCGCACGTTTATCAGTATGCTAGACCAACAGCTGACGAGCAATCTCTCAAATAAAGGCTTAGGCTTAGCAGACGTGCTGGCAAGGCAATTGAGCAAAAATGGCTACGGCACAAATAGCGCGCTTGAACAGGCAGTAGATAACAATACAGCTCCTACGGATAAACAATCCAGATTAAATGAAAACTTAATCGGCAATCCGTTTCTCAATCAAGCACAAATTGCACTGCAACAAAATGCTAGTCGTTTAGGTCGAACCACTAAAGACGCTTCTGAGTTTAAACCACTCAGTGACGACAGTAGCGCTGACAGCTTCCAAAGAAAAATGGCTCAACATGCTGAAGCTGCCAGCCGAGCTACTGGCATCCCTGCCAACTTAATGCTGGGTCAAGCTGCGCTAGAAAGTGGATGGGGAAAGCGCGAGCTTAGAGGTGCCGATGGCATAGCAAGTAACAACCTATTTGGCATCAAGGCCACTGGCAACTGGAGCGGCAAGGTTGTGGAAGCTGTGACTACAGAGTATGTAAATGGTATTAAACAAAAGCGCATAGAGAAGTTCCGCGCATACGATAGCTACGCAGATTCATTTAAAGACTTTGCTAACCTAATGCGTAATACTCCGCGTTATGAAAACGTAATGGCCAACTTGGATAACGTGCAAGGCTACGCAAAAGCCATGCAAAAAGCAGGATACGCAACCGATCCAAATTATGCAGAAAAGCTCACTAACGTAATTAAAAAAGTGTCATCATCATAAAAAGTAATCACCATCCATGGCCTAAAGTTTTAACATTTGATGCCGTCATACAATATATGAAATTAGTTAAAGTGAGACGCTACCATGGCCTCTAACATCTTAAATATCGGGAAAAGTGCCCTTGCTGCTGCACAGGTTGGCATCAGCACGACTGGTCACAATATCGCAAATGCTTCAACACCAGGCTACTCAAGACAAGTAGTGGTGCAAGCAGCGGCGCAATCACAAAACTTCGGATATGGTTTTGTTGGCCAAGGTACTGAAATTGCCTCAGTAACCAGGATTTTTAATGACATCTTAGCGGCACAGGCCGTGCGCAGTCAGTCTAACAGCTCAAGCGCTAATACTTACCTGTCACAAATGACATCTATCAACGATATGTTGTCCAACTCGACCGCTGGCCTTAACCCGGCAATGAGTGATTTTTTTGGGGCGGTACAAAAATTAAGTGCAAATCCGAGTGATATTCCTACTCGCCAGTCCATGCTGTCATATGCACAATCCCTTGCGAGTCGCTTCCAGACCACCAACAATCGCCTAAATGAAATCCGCGACAGTGTTAACACGCAGCTTACATCTAGCGTAAGCCTTGTTAATACCTATGCAACACAAATTGCTGGGCTAAACGATGTAATTGAAAAAGCCGTCAGTGCAAACGGTAGCACGCCTAACGACTTAATGGACCAAAGAGATCAACTGGTCTTAGAATTAAGCAAGCAAATCAAAACTACCGTGGTGTCTCAAGGGCAAGGTGGCTATAACGTATACGTAGGTAACGGCTTACCATTGGTTGTGGGTAAAGAAACCTTTAACATCCTGACAACCCCCTCACCTACTGACCCTAGCCGCCTTGAAGTTGCATACCAATCTAACAATAAAACAACTGTACTTGGCACCAATAGCTTACCGGGCGGGGTCATCGGTGGTTTATTGCAATTCCGAGCAGAATCTTTAGACCCTGTACAAAATCAAATAGGTCAGATTGCAGTAGTGTTGGGCGATACTTTCAACTCACAGCTTATGCAGGGTTTTGACTTAGACGGCAACATTGGGTCAGCGCTGTTTAGCATCCCTGACCCCTTGGTCAACTCAAATGCATACAACTCAGGCCCTACCACAACGCCAGCAAATGCAACTCCGGCGGAAGTGGCTGCCAAGATAGTGGATGCTAAAGCGCTGACCACCAGTGACTACAAACTACAGTATGACGGCACTAACTATAGTGTTACAAGGTTAAGTGACAACACAACGCAAAGCTTTAGCAGCCTGCCTGCAAATATAGATGGCTTAACGATTAGCCAGACTTCAGGCGCCATGTTGGCTGGTGATAACTTTTTAATCAAACCAACGCAAAATGCTGCAACTAAACTTACATTAGCAATTACGGATGCAAGAAAGCTTGCTGTTGGCGGTAGCATACTCAGCTCCAGTGCCAATCTAGCTAATACAGGCTCAGCCAGCATTAGTAGCCCAGTTGCTAGCAGCACATATGCATCAAGCCCTATCGCCAGCCCATTTAATGTTACTTACAATGCTGGGGCACCTAACACGCTGACTGGCTTTATTGCGACAGAACCAGTGACTGTCACTTCTAACGGAACATCTGTCACTTATGCGGCAGGCGCACCTGTTACGTTTATTAACGGCGCAACAATCAGTACTGCTGGTGTAAGTTTTGTGATTTCAGGAACGCCAAGCAATGGTGACCAATTTACAATCACTCCAGGCAGTGCTACTGGCCCTAGTGACAATACTAACGGCTTATTACTAGCCAAGTTACAAAACGCTGACACCATTACCGGTAACAAGAGTTATTCAGACGCTTTTGGCCAAATGGTCAATGGCGTGGGCAACAAGACACGCGAACTCAATATATTAAGCGTATCAGAGGGACAAGTGCTGGAGCAAATCAATGCCTCAGTTCAGTCCGAGTCTGGTGTGAATCTAGACGAAGAAGCAACCAATCTGATACGTTACCAGCAAGCTTATCAAGCTGCAGGTAAAATGATGCAAATTGCGAGTCAACTATTTGATGTGCTATTGCAACTTGGCACCTAGTCAATAGCTTAAGGAGTTACCATGCGAATCAGCACCAATACTATATATCAATCCGGTATTTCTAAAATATCCAACTTGCAATCAGAGCAAACTAAACTGATGCAACAAATATCTACTGGGCAACGCATTGCCTCACCTTCAGATGACCCTGTGGGCGCAGCAAGAGCATTAGAGATTGCACACGCGAAAAGTATCAACTCAAAATTTGCAGATACCAGACAAACCGCACAACTCAAACTCAATACGCTAGAGTCAAACCTCACTAGCGTAACAAACATGATGATTTCAATACAATCATCACTAGTTTCAGCAGGCAATGCTACCTACTCTGACTTGGAGCGAGGCTTTATTGCGGCAGATTTGAAAACAACGCTAGATGGTTTGGTTGGCCTCGCTAATACAAAAGACGCTTCAGGCAATTATTTATACGCTGGGTTTCAAACTGACACAGCGCCATTTGTTGCCAATGCCACTGGCGCTGCATATGTAGGTGACAGCAACAATCAATTGCTGCAAGTGGATGCAGAGCGACAAATGGTAGTAAACGCCACAGGAGATGATGTATTTAAAGCTGGCGGTAATGATGTGTTTGCCACCTTGCAAAACTTGATCACCTTATTAAATACACCATTAACACCTGCAAACCAAGCGGCCTTTTCCACCGGGATTGCCACTGGTCTTAGCAGCATGCGACAAGGTTTAGATAATGTACTCACAGTACGTGCTAGCATTGGCTCAAGACTAAACGAGCTAGACCAATTGGACATTTCTGGTAGTGATTTAGACTTACAATACAGCAAGTCCTTATCTGAAATTCAAGATTTAGACTATGCAGCAGCGTTGTCTGATTTATCTAAAAACCAGACAATTATGGAAGCTGCACAAAAGTCATTTGTGGCAACAACCAATTTATCTTTGTTTAATTTTATTTAAGTTACACTTAAACTTAAGAAGTCACTTCTCATTTAAAGCCTATGCATTAGGCTTTGAATGAACTTCAAGTTACTCTAGTTCCTGCTAAAGCACGTGTCAATCAACCCTAAAGTAATGTCATCTATTGGCTGTATATAAACAATAAAACCACTCAGTGCCTTATTTTCTCTCAGTATGCTTAGGCACAGCGATTTGCATCATATTCTCCGTGCCTTGCTCAATAAATTTCACAATAGGCTGTAGCATACTGGTTAGTGATAATGCCACCACTACAAAGCCCATACTCAACGTAATTGGGAAGCCAATCCCAAATAAGTTAAGTTGCGGCGCAGTGCGCGTTAATATACCTAATGCCATATTAGTAATTAGCAAAGCGCATACAGCAGGTAATGCCAGCATTAAACCCGCACTAAAAATAGTGCTACCCCATGACGCAATTTGCATGAAATCAATGCCTGCTCCACCTAGTGTTATCGGCATGGTGGTAAAGCTTTGAGCCATCGCTGTCACAATAATTAAATGCCCATCCAAGCTTAAAAAAATAAGCATCGCCAGTAACACTAAAAGCTGATTTAAAGCAGTTGACTGGCCGTTTGTTTGAGGGTCAAAAAACTGAGCGAAACCTAAACCCATAGTCAAGCCAATTAGTTGCCCAGCTAAATCCACTGCAGAAAAGACCATCCGCATACTAAAACCGATGGCAAACCCAATAATCATCTGCTGGACTAGCACCAGTAAACCATCTAATGAGAAGACTTCGAATTGAGGAATAGCCGGAATGGTGGGGACAATGATAATCGTAAGCAGGACACTCAAACCCACTTTAACGCGATTTGGTATCGTAGTGTGGCTAAAAATAGGTACGATCGCAACAACGGCCAAAATACGAGTAAGTGGCCATAATAACGTGATCACCCACGTTTGTAGAAACTCACCACTAAATGTAATCATGATTTAAAAGCGATGACTGCCAGCCAGCGTTAATTGGCCATAGCCGGTATGCTCGTAAATACCAAATGCATATAGTCAACCATCGTGCTTAGCATCCATGGGCCAGCAAACATCAGTGCTACAAACACACCTACAAGTTTAGGAATAAAAGATAAGGTTTGCTCATTAATTTGGGTTGCCGCCTGAAAGATACTGACTAACAAGCCTATCGCCAATACAGTGAGCAATATAGGGGCAGCAATCATTAAAGTGATGCCCATTGCATCTCTACCTAACGTCATTACACTTTCTGGCGTCATTAGATACTCCTCGCTACTTTAGCTTTATTAAATGTCAACACGGTTAATAAAAACTTTCCACTAGTGAGCCAAGTATTAATTGCCAACCGTCCACCAATACAAACAGCATAAGCTTAAATGGCAGTGCCACAATGGCAGGAGATACCATCATCATCCCCATAGACATCAGCACGCTTGCAACCACCATATCAATAATTAAAAATGGGATAAATATGGCAAAACCAATCTGAAAAGCTGTTTTTAGCTCACTGGTAACAAATGCCGGCACCAGCACTTTAAGTGGCACTTGATCAGGGGTTTCAATTTTCTCGACCTCTGCCATTTTTACAAACAGGGCAAGATCACCCTCTCGCGTTTGTTTGAGCATAAACTCTTTAAGTGGCGCGACGCCTTTATCCATTGCTTCCTGCATTGAGATTTGATTTTCAGATAACGGCTTATATGCATCCACATAAATCTTATCAATTACCGGTGACATCACAAAAAAGGTGAGAAATAAAGCCAGACCAATCATCACTTGATTAGGTGGGACAGACTGCGTACCTAATGCCTGACGCAACAATGAAAGCACGATGATAATACGCGTAAAACCCGTCATCATTAACACGATGGCAGGTAAGAATGTGAGCGATGTGAGTAAGATTAAGGTTTGTAAACTTAATGTGTAGTCTTGGCCGCCACCTGCACTTGGCGTAGCGTTTACTAAAGGTAAAGCATTTGCAGCTAATACTGAAAATGGTAGTAACACCAAGCCTAGAAAAAACAACCCCTTTAAACAGACCGCCCAACTTTTAACCATTAGTTTTCTCAGTAAATTTACTTGCCGAATTCTTTAAAATTTTTCCAAACGATAAAGCAAGTGTTCCTGCGGTGCTAGCCTGTGCATCTGCATTAACTTTTACGCTATCTGCTTTATCATCATTTGTGGCAACACCCTTTTCTAAGTTAGCAATGGCACTCACATGCCCTGGCGCCACACCCACTACTAGCCATCGATCACCAAGCTCCAATACGACCACGCGCTCACGCGTACCTACGCTGGCACTGCCCACAACATGAATGGCTGACTGCTGATGACCAATACCAGGCAACATGCGCTTCACAAGGTACGCTACCCCTGCCATAACGCCTAATACTAATATAAGCCCTAGCATCATCTTAAGCAGACCACCGGTAGGCGAAGCCTTGGCTATAGGCTCTGCAGCGTACGCTAAACTAGAGGCCCAATAAAGCATGGGGATAAATAATAATTTAAACTTCATTGGGTTCAGCAGTTTCTAGGTTCTTGGTTTAATAAAAGATAATTAACGATTAATTTTTCGTATGCGTTCCGCAGGCGTAATAATATCTGTTAAACGAATACCAAATTTGTCATTAACTACAACCACCTCGCCCTGCGCAATTAAACAGCCATTCACCAACACATCCATGGGCTCACCAGCCATGCCATCCAGCTCAACAACTGAACCCTGAGCTAGTTGTAGCAAGTTTTTAATCGCAATTTTAGTACGGCCCAGCTCAACCGTAAGCTGTACCGGAATATCTAGAATGAAGTCAATATCGTTCTGAGTTTCGTGCAATTTATTCTTCGCTGTAAATTCTGTAAACACTTGAGCCTTCTCAGCTTTATCGGCCTGTAACGCTGAGGCCTGCTCATTCATTGCATCACCCCAATCATCCGCCGCAGTCTCAGACGATGCCTGTTCTGCCATTGCTGCGCCCCAATCATCTTCAGCGATGGCATCAATACCGCTCTCATCCACTGGATCAGTCGCCATAAGGTTCTCCTTTAATATATTCTGTAGAGTTTGATCTCAAAAGTTTCTCAACGCGCAATGCATATTGCCCATTAAACAATCCGTATTTACAAAGCATGACGGGCACACCATCTACCTTAGCCTCGATGGAGTCCTCCATACTAATGGGAATCACATCGCCAACTTTCATGTTGAGAACTGCACCCAAACGCATATCTGTTGTCGCTAAATCTGCAACAATTTCAATTTCAGCTGCTTGCACTTGTTGAGTCATGAGTTTAACCCAACGCTTATCGGCACCAAGGACTTCGCCCTGTAATGGCGAAGTTAATAAATCACGAATAGGCTCAACCATAGAGTAAGGCATGCAAAAGTGAATTTCACCGCTCGCAGGGCCAAGCTCCACATTAAATGTAGTCACAACAACTACCTCATTTGGTGTTGCGATATTGGCAAACTGTGTATTCATTTCTGAACGTAAATACTCAAACTCTATGGGATACACTGGCTCCCATGATTTTGCATATGTTTCAAAAACAATAGCCAAAATACGTTGGATAATCCGTTGCTCAGTCTGGGTAAAATCTCTACCCTCCACACGCGTATGGAACCTGCCATCACCGCCAAACATATTATCAACAACCAAAAAGACTAAGGTTGGATCAAACACCATCAGCGCAGTACCGCGTAATGGCTTCATTTGCACTAGGTTTAAATTGGTAGGGACAACTAAATTACGAATAAAGTCGCTATATTTGGTAATACGCACAGGGCCAACAGAGACTTCAACTGTCCGCCTTAAAAAGTTAAACAGCTCAATACGCACAAGACGAGCGAAGCGCTCATTAATAATCTCCAGCGTAGGCATACGCCCACGCACGATACGCTCCTGCGTAGCTAGGTTATAGTCACGAACACCTTCGGCTTCAGAGGTGGACTTATCATCCTCATTATCTCCCCCTACACCTTTTAACAGTGCATCAACTTCGTCTTGTGATAAAAACTTATCGGCCATAATTTATATTTAATGCAGATTACTGAACCACAAAGGAAGTAAAAAATACATCTAAGACCTCTTGCGGCTTAGCGTTAGGTGCAAAAGGTTTTTTCACCTCTGCGATAATTTCATTGCTCAAATCCTGCTTGCCTTCAACAGTAGATATCTCTGCCGCACTTTTACTGGTTAACAACAACAATAAGCGGTTTTTAACTGCAGGCATATGTAATTTAATTGCCTCGGCAGCCTCAGCACTAGCAACTTGCAGAGAAATGTCCACTTGCAAGAACTTCTCATCCGGGTCTGGCTGTAAATTAACGGTGAATGTGTCTAAAGTTAAGAAAACAGGTGCTTTTGCTGGCTCTTCTTTTTTCACTTCTTCTTTTTTTGTGTGTGATTTTTGTTGGGTAAAAAACCATGCCGCACCACCGCCACCTAATGCTAATACAACAGCGACAATGATAATGATAAGCTTTTTCTTGGAGGCTGGAGCCGCTTCTTCTGGTGCTTGTACTGGATCTTGAGCCATTAACTTTTCCTTTAATTTAACTTAGGTTGCATATTATGCAATCATAGCTATGTTATGGCTACATTATGCAAAAAAATTAAACTACAAGATACAGGAATTAAAGGGAAAAAAGTGTTTTAGATCACTATTTAACTGAATACAGCGGTTACGGGTGCAATTACCCTTAAGCAAAGGTATCAACCAGCCCATCAGATACGCGCACACTCACTTTGGCATGGCTGTCAATCTCCACAGCTTTTGTATTTGCTTGGTTTTTTGCACCTTCAAATACCCGGCCTTGTGCAGCCTGCTGAAACTCCTGCTGCGATTGTTGACTAGTACTTACATTGGCCTGACCCAACTGAATACCAGACTCATTCATTTTTTCGCGTAAGTGCGACATACCGCTCTCAAGCGCTTTTCTTACCTCATCATTATCGGAGATAAATGTAGTATCTGCTTGATCGTTATGCACATTAATCACAACTTTTAACGGGCCTAAATCCGGCGGATTTAATGTAAGCGAGGCAGATTGCTGCCCATTACCGACCATCCATACTACTTTTTGACTAATAGCTTGATCCCAGCCTGTCTTACCTGGGTAAACATTAATAACGTTCGTACTCGCTAATTGTTGTGCCGCAACATTGTTGTTATTTTGCACCGCATTAGTTGATGCAGTCTGCACTTGCGCCACGTTAGGCGCAACATCCTTGACTAGCAAATCTTTAGCTGGCAAGTCTTTTGCAACATTCGCCATAGCTTTACTAAAAGTAGACTCCTCAGCCGCTGACTTCATATCAGGCTTAGCTGTCAGAACATCAGCTAAGCTTTCACCCTGAGGTTTAGCACTAATATCAGCATCCGTCGCGGACTGCTGCAATTGCGACTGTGCTGATGCAGCTACGTTGTTAAATGTAGCCATGAAATTCTTTTGCTGCATAGCGGCATCTGTACTGGTCGGCACAGCACCACCAGCCTCTGTCGCTACTGACACTCGTCCATTATTTGCAGCGTTTTGCAAACCCGGAGCAATGCCTAATGATGAAATCAATTCAGTGACAATAGCTTCTTTATTTTCAGTGCCAGCAGGTAGCGTGGCTGACGGCTGATTTTTAGCATCAACCAAGCCAGCTTGGTTAGCCATATCACGTGCAGCATCTAGTTGTTTATTTAAATCAGCTAAGAAAGAAGCATCAATCGGTGCATTGTTTGAATCTTTACCTGCCTGAGCCGCTTGATCAGCCTCAGACGAATCTTTTACAGACGAGTTTTGTTGTGCCAATTTTTTTGCAGATTCAGCACTATTATCCGGCTTAACTTGCGTTTGGGTTTGCTTAGCTCTAACTTGCTTGTTCAGCTCAGCTTGAAAAGTTGCTTTAGCATTTTCTGTTGATGATTTATTTAGAGGCGAACCATTCTTGCTCGCGACATCAGCCAAATTTAGCGCTTTTGTTTGCGTTACTGGTGTTGGTAATGACTGCATGATAATCCACCTATTAAATACATAGTTACATATTAAACTTAGGCATCATGATTCAATTCATTGATATGAGCACTAAATCATTGCCAGTTCCACAAATTTAACGCCAAGCTTAACGCTTGGTACGCGTCATTCGTGTTGCAAATTCATCCATCAATTTCTGATCTCTTTTTTGCTCAACTTTGGCGACGCGTTTATCCGAACGTGAAATCAACACATCGTAAGACAGCTTTTTGCGCTGGCTTTCTTGCCACAACGTACGGTGCACCTTAACCTGCTGCTGCGCAATCAGCACTACATCTTTCTGACCTGCAATGGCATGATCAAGTTTCTTAAAGAAATTTTGAAAATTTTGATACGCCTCAGCAGTCATGCCTTTAGTGAGGTTCGCTGCCAAATTATCTTGATAACCTTTACGATACTCCAGCAACATATCGTACTTTCCCTGTGCCTCATCAACAAGCTTCATTGCTTTAGCTAATGCTTCCGTTGCCAATTCAACTTCCTTGGCTGCAATTTCTTCTAACATTTTTAACACGTTGCTAGATTTTGTCGTCATAAGAGGCTCCTAGTAATACTCGCTTAGGGTAATGTCTAACAATCAACTTAATGGAACGCCGTGCATGACTGCTGCTAAAAACTGCAAACTCTCGTCCCAGCCAGAACGCTCCGCAACATCTTGCTGCAAAAGCCTTTCTATTAACTCATGCTTAGAAATGGCCATATCCAACACAGCATCACTGCCAGCTTCATAAGCACCTACGTTAATTAAATCCACACTACGTGCATAACGTGAGTTTAGCTGCTTTAATTTACGGGCTAACTTTTGATGCTCAGGACTAGTAATATTATGCATTGCACGGCTAATCGACTGTTCAACATCAATCGCTGGGTAATGCCCGCTCTCAGCCAAGCTACGGCTTAATACGATATGACCATCTAAAATTGCGCGCGCAGCATCTGCAATTGGGTCTTGTTGATCATCACCTTCTGTCAGCACTGTATAAAAAGCGGTAATCGAGCCCTCACCCCTGCGGCCATTGCCAGCACGCTCTACCAATGCCGGTAGCTTGGCAAATACTGAAGGCGGGTAACCTTTAGTAGCAGGTGGCTCACCAATCGCTAGGGCAATTTCACGCTGTGCCATTGCATAGCGCGTTAACGAATCCATAATCAACAGTACGTTTTTACCCTCGTTACGAAAGCTTTCTGCAATAGTGGTTGCATAACTTGCCCCCTGCAAACGCATCAAAGCCGGGGCATCAGCGGGCGCTGCCACCACCACTGAGCGCGCTAGGCCTTCTGGCCCTAAAATCTGCTCAATGAACTCCTGCACCTCGCGCCCACGCTCACCGATCAAGCCCACCACAATCACATCGGCAGTGGTATAGCGCGCCATCATACCTAGCAGTACACTTTTACCGACACCAGACCCCGCAAAAAGCCCCATCCGCTGACCACGTCCAACCGTCAACATACTGTTGATTGCTCGAACGCCAACATCCAAAACATCTTCTATAGGCGCGCGCATTAGTGGGTTCATTGGCCGGGCATTTAATGCAGAGCTTTGGCTTGAATTAATAGCACCCAAATCATCTAACGGATTACCTGCACCATCGACCACCCTGCCCAGCAAGTCAGCACCCACAGGTAAATGTCGCGCCCTATCCGTAGCACGGCGACGCGGCGGCTGGCCATGATGTGGTTTGGGCAAGCTCTCTGCAATTTCTAATGCAAACACTTTTGCGCCTGGCGTAATACCATCTACACTGCTTTGTGGCATTAACAACATACGCTCACCGTCGAAGCCAACCACTTCAGCCTCCACTCGCCTACCCTCTACTAATGGAACATAGCAGGCACTGCCGATTGGCAACTTAATGCCGACTGCTTCCATGACAAGGCCTGTAAGCTTAACGATACGTCCGGCAATCTCCAACGGCTCAACAATACGTAATATTTCTTTACAATCACGAATATGGTTACGCCAGCGCTGCTGATGCACATTTAAATGCTTACTTTCAGCAACCTCCAGCACCTCATCACTCATGGTAGCAGCCAATCATTATTCTGCGCCAACGCCTCGGTAATTCTTTTCCAACGTGTAGCATTAGTTGCGTCTACTTGATTTGCACCGGTCTCCACTAGGCAACCACCGCGCTCTATACTGCTATCTTCATGTATTTGCCAATGGTCATTGGCAATTTCGTCCGCCATGTGTTCTCGCAATAAGTGCATGTCATCATGGTGGACTAAAATTCTAGCTGGCCGCTGAATTTGCGGTAAATAATGAATCGCATCCAGTACAACGGGAAGTAAAACTTTCTCATCTACGTTCAACTTAACTTTCAGCATAGACTTTGCAATATCCAGCGCTAAAGAAAGCACATCTTCAGCAATTTGCTCGTCAGAATTTTCTAGTGCATTACTAAATGCATTCATGAGCGTTAAAAATTGCTCTCTTTCGACTTGGGCTAACTCTTTAGCCTGAGTCATCCCTGCGGCAAAGCCCTCTTGCATGCCTTTATTGTAGGCATCTTTACGAGTCGCTTCAAAAACCAACGCTATATCTGCAGGATTAGCAGATGGCACTTCCTTTTTCTTAGGCTGACTAGCTGCAACCATCCCCCTGCCGCGATGATCAAGGTCTGAAAATGAAGCCATTTCCCAGCGCTCATAAGCACTCTGTTGCTCTTTAGGTATATTGCTGTTAGCCATGCGAGGCTGCCTTATACATATTGGTCATCGCCACCTTTACCTGCCAACTGAATTTGCCCCTCATCAGCGAGCCTACGCACAATTTGCAGTATTTGCTTTTGCTGCGCCTCAACCTCTGAAAGTTTGACAGGCCCTTTGGACTCCAAATCTTCACGCATCATTTCAGCAGCACGAGATGACATATTTTTAAATATTTTCTCGCGCATTTCTTCGGTAGTGCCTTTAAGCGCAATAATGAGTGTTTCCGACTGCACTTCTCTCAACATAACCTGAATGCCTTTATCATCAATATCCATGATGTTATCGAACACAAACATCTCATCCATAATGCGCTGAGCCATCTCGTCATCGTAATTCTTAAGGCCCTCTAGCACGACAGCCTCAGTTTCGCCATTCATGAAGTTCATGATATTGGCAGCAACCTTGACTCCACCCATGGTTTGTTTCTTAATGTTTTCATTGCCTGTAAGCAACTTTGTCATCACGTCATTCAGTTCGCGTAGTGCGACTGGCTTAACGCCATCGAGTGTTGCAATGCGGAGCATAACATCTTGGCGTAAACGATCAGTAAAATGACCAAAAATTTCAGCCACTTGGTCTGGCTCTAAATGCACTAAAATTGTGGCAATAATCTGTGGATGTTCATTCTTAATAAACTCTGCAACAGTATGTGCATCCATCCATTTTAAACTCTCGATACCGCTAGCGTCTCGCGTTTGTAGAATACGGTTTAATAGACTAGAAGCTTTATCGTCACCTAACGCCTTCGTTAATACAGAGCGAATATACTCATCAGAATCTAAGCCTAAATTACTGCTCATCTCTGCCTCTGCAAGAAACTCACTCACCACGGTTTCTACTTGCTCACGACCTACAGACTTTAAGGTTGCCATTGCAGCACCCAACTTTTGCACTTCTTTAGGACTCAGAAACTTCATCACCTCTGCCGCTTCATCCTCCCCCAAAGCCAGCATTAGCACTGCACTTCTCATTACACCTGCATCACTCATCTTTTATTACTCGTTTCCATTGGTCCAGTTAGCCACCACACTCGCAACCATCCTAGGGTTATCTTTTGCGATTTGCTTAGCTGTTTCTATTTTTTGCGTATAAGCTGGCTTATCTGCCGCACTACTACCGTCTGCACTAATATTCACTACGGCATCAGGCGCCTCGCCTTGGCTAGCTGCTGCTTTAGCAGGCGTAGTTAATTTATTTAACAATGGTTTTAAAGCTTTGCGGTAAATAATAAAGAGTGCGATTACACCAACCAAAAAGCGCAATACATCTTTAGCATTTTCAATCACGCGCGGGTTCTCCCAAAGTGGGATTGCTGGCAGCACTTCCTGTGGCTCACCTGCAAATGGTGTGTTTACAATAGCCAATGAATCTCCGCGCTCTTTATTAAAGCCCATCGCCTGCATTGCAAGGTCATTGATCTGCGTTTTTTCAGCCGCAGTTAAAGCCCTATAGCTCACCTTACCCGTTTTCTTATCTACCACAGGCATGTTATTAACAACCACGGCAACATTCAGGCGTTTAACACCCCCCATCGGCTGCTGCCTATAACTCACTGTTTTATCCACTTCATAGTTGGTGGTAAGGTTCTTCTCAGTGTTGGTTGGCGGTGCGCTATTGGCAGGCTGACCATTGGCATCAGCATTGGTAGCTTCTGTTGTAATTGGTGCGGTAGCGGCTGGTGGCGGCTGGTTAGAAAGTGCACCAGGAACGCCAGCAGCCTCTCCATTAGCAGACTTAGTTTCATTACTTTGCATACTGCGTACAGCCGCAGCATCCGGCTGCTGATTCGGCTTATAAGTCTCAGCCGCTTGCTCTTGAACAGAAAAATCAATTTCAGCACTAGCTTCCGCACGCACATTCTTAGGCCCAACAATTGGGCTGATAATTGACTCAACGCGCTTTACTATGCTTTGCTGAATCTCTTCAACATATTTTAGCTGCTCTGGGTCTAAGTTCTTTGCACCCATTTTTTTAGTTGTATCTGAAAGTAAGTTACCATTTTGATCGACCACGGTAACGTTAGTTGTAGGCAAATTAGGGACGCTACTCGCAACCAAATGCACAACAGCGCTTACCTGCTGCGCATCTAGCGTTCTACCAGGGCGGAGGTTTAATAATACAGAAGCAGTAGGTTTTTGCTGATCACGGACAAACACGGATGGCTTAGGTATTGCTAAGTGGATTCTTGCGACTTCTACTGCCGCGATAGACTGAATACTGCGTTCAAGCTCGCCTTCTAGGCCACGCTGAAAGTTAACCTGCTCAACAAACTGTGACACGCCAAACTTTTGATTCTCTAACAACTCAAAGCCGATATTACCGCCTTTAGGCAATCCGTCTGCCGCCAATTTCAATCGCACCTGATGCACCTGTGCGGCTGGCACCATAATGGCTGTGCCACTATCAGAGAATTTATAAGGTACATTCAATTTCTCTAGCGCAGCCACAATGGCCCCGCCATCTTTATCGGTGTAATTAGAGAATAACACCCGATAATCTGGCTGCTGACTCCACAACCAAAACACGACCATCACAGCTACGACAGCAGCAATCCCTGCTACTAAGAGCAATTTACCTCCCATCTGGGCGAACACACCAGTACTACCTTCATTCGCCAGGGCGGCGTCAGCTGCTGCCATTTAATTTCTCCATTAGACTTCTAAACACATTACTACAAATCAATGCGGTTTAACCACAAGTTAAACCATATTATGCCAACTCCACATTACATCTAACCCACGAATAGAGTGATTTTACTCTTCTTATTTACCAACTTGGTATTTGAATTAAATGTTACATTAGCAATGAGAAATTTTAGGTTAGATATTAACAGGAGGTCAATCATGAAGGCAGGTGGTATTGATTCAAGCAGAATAGAGTCTATGCTTGCGCAAATGAGGGCTGCAGCACAACGTCCACAAACAGATAGCATCGCAAATTTAGCCTCTCCCATCGGTGCAGATAATAAAAGTACCGGAAAGATTGATTTTGCAGACGCACTAAAAGCGTCGCTGAATCAAGTGAATGAAGTACAGAAGAATGCTGAAACAATGGGCAAGAGCTTTGCTTTGGGCGATGATAGCGTTAGCTTATCTGACGTAATGATTGCCGGACAAAAAGCAAATATTTCATTCCAGGCAACAATCCAAGTGCGTAACAAGCTAGTTTCTGCTTATCAGGACATCATGAGTATGCAGATTTAGCCTTTAAGCAACTCGTCATTGATCGCATCAGCCTTACCTTCTTCCAGACGGTAGAGCCACGATAAAATCTCAGCGATTGCCTGATATAGTGCAGGTGGAATATGATCATCCAAATCCACTTGCATAAGTAGCGCGACCAAGTCTTTAGATTCGTGCACAAAAACATCATGCTGCTTTGCTCTAGCAATGATTTTTTCAGCAATTAAACCGCGACCTTTAGCCACTACGCGTGGCGCATAATCACCAGTAGCATATGTTAACGCAATGGCTTGCTGATTTGGATTGTGAGGTGCATGCCGATTTGGCGCCAACCCTAAGGTCGGGTTCAATCGTTTATTTTCGTCGGCTTTATTCATATGCTGAAATAATCAAACCGTCTAATTTCAACCCAGTATTATTGATTGCCTGAGTTAAAGCACGGCTTTTACTCCTAAGCTCATCCATAGTTGCTTCTTGCTCTGCACGTAAATTAATGGAAACATATCCATTGATAATGGTTAATTTGGCGGCAACCACCCCCAAATTTGGGAAGCTCAACTTCAGCTCACTGACCACAGGCCTTACCTCATCCTCCTGTGGCTCGCCAGATCTGTCACTGCGATCTTCATCGCGCGGCTCTGCATATATATCCCAATCCATCATCTGCCCTGGCCACACCTCACCATGCCAATTGATACGATTCTGCTCCAAAACAGTCAACTGTTGCGAAGTCAATGCAGCTATCTGTGTCAAATTCTGGTGTTGGTTTTGTGGTTCTTGCATAATAGTCGCCACAGAGCGCCCACCTTGCAGCATTTCGCTTAAGTGAGACTCATAAAACAAACCACTATTGCCAATTGCTTGTTTTAAACCTTGAGCCACCATTTGCGGCTCTTTGGGGCTATGAGTGACGATAGCAGTCGCCTCATACTTATTTGACACGCCATTTTTTTCGGCCTCCTGCAAGTACTGCCCGATTAAACGCGCAGCTTGGCTAATATCAGGCGCACCATCTGCAGGCAAGCTCGCTTGCGGCATGAAGAAGAAAGTTGGGGCAGGACCATCTTTGATATAACGCAGATTAATGGATTGACCAGCCTGCGCAGTTTCACCAAGCTCCATCTTTAATACTGCATTATCTATTTTTACTAGGTAAGCCTTGTCATCAACTTTGGAAACGATTTGTGCTGCATATTCACGACCAATCACAAACTGGGTAGCTCTGGCATTTAACTCTTGTAATGTAGCCCCAATGCTATCGACCGCCAACACAGGTACTACCCTACCAACTGGTACTGGACCAGGACTAATACTTAGATTGTCTGGTAGTTTAAGCATAAGAATTACAATTACTGACTATATGCTTGCGTCAGCCTTCTTTCAGTTTGATTTGTACTCATTAAGGCGTTCAATTTTGCCATCCATGGAGAAATTAAATTACGAATTTCACGATCATCTGCGAGGATACTTTTTATACTCGCGACCTTACGCTTCAATGCATCGCTTGGCAAAGGCTGTGCATCTTCAATGGTCTTCAATGTTGCAACATGTTGCGCACAAAAAGCCTCTAACTCTGTCAGTTTGTCCCAATCTTCCATTTTTGCTGCGAGCAACATCTGCTGCATAATTTTAGCAACCGTCTCATAAAGCTGAATAGTATTTTGATATTCCATTACTTTAATCCCTCACTAAACTTTAGCCTGTTGCGCATACCCTTGCGCAGCACCTAACCCTTGCTGGTTACTTTTTGCTTGATTCAACACCTGAGCCGTTGCTTTGTTATTATCAATCGCCTCCCATGCCCCTTTTAAATCCAGCAGTAGCTTAATCACTTCTTGCACTTGCGCTGGTTCATTACGTACATTAGCAGAAGCCAATTTACTACTCATATAGGCATAAAGCGCATCTAAGCTTTCAGCAATATCACCACCAGCTTTTCTATCTAGGCTAAGTCGTAAGCCGCTTTCAATAATCATGATAGCCTTAGATAACATTGCACCTTTTTGCTCAATATCCTTACGTTGCATAGAGGCAATAGCACTATGACATGCAGAAATAGCACCATCGTAAAGCATTACAATTAACTTAACCGGGCTCGCCGCCAGCACCCCAGTTTCTACACCAACCTTGGCATATCCGTTAACACCTTTTTGGTTTAGTCCAAACATAACGATAACCTTTACTGTTGATTAATTTGCATTAAGTGCTGCTATTTGCTGTGTAAGGAAAGCACTAGTAGACGACATGCTCGTGAGCAAAACATCCAGTCTTGAATACTGCGCTCTATAGCGCTCTTCAATTGCCGTCAAACGAGAGTTGATGCGCTCAGTCTGAGTATCTAAACGTTTTATAGAACTATTAATACCATCGGTTCTTGCTGCCAAGATGCCATCCTCGCTAAGCAAGCTATCTAATAGCGTACTTAACTTAGAGGCGTAGCCTTGGCTAAAACTAACAGTGCCGCGCGCACCTAATGCGCCACCCGCTACATTAACGGTTAAACCCTCACTGTCATCACCCAACGCACCTCGTAAGGTAGTGCTACTACCTGCAGCCGCTACGCCATTAATAGTGCCTTGCGCATTCAATAAAGTAGATCCAAGCTGCGTTACCGAAATAGCATAAGTGCCCTCTTTCGTTTTGGATGTGCTACTCACAAAACTCACTTGAGGATCTGTTGCTCTAGCGGTAGCAGCAAACAGGCTTGCGATATCATTAAAATTACTGCTCACAGCACTGGCAAATTTAGTGCTATCTAAACTCAATTTACCATCACGTTGAAAGGTCACGCCAATCTGTGTAAGTGAATTGATCGAACTGCCGTTAGCAATCGCAGTATTCATCACAGCGCGAATCTGATTAATCACAGAGCGTGCGGTAGAGTCACCTAATAAAGCACCATTCGCCTGGCCAGTTTCATCAAACTTGGTCAAGTTACGTAAAGTGGTGTCTAACTTATTGTAAGCGTCTACAAAAGAAGTCACTGAGGTTTTAACTGCATCTTGGTTAGTTGCGACAGATAAGTTCAGCGCACTACCTGAGGTCAACCCAACTAGATTGAGTGTCACACCCTCGATTGCATCGGTGATTGAGTTGCTGGACTTTACAATATCAATGCCATCAATTTTTAAAATAGAGTTTTTAGCATCTTGCAATACGGACAAATTTTTACCATTACCGGCTGTTGCCTGCGGATCATATGCCAACTTAGACAAACCTGACGCATCAAGGTTATTTCCGTCACCATCAGCCACTGCAATTTTAAGGCTGTTAACCTCGCCAGTATCTTTTGAGGTAATCACCAAGCGATTAGTGGTCCCGTCATTAACAATAGTGGCAGTCACACTAGTATCGGCTGCATTAATCGCATCACGCACACCTGCCAATGTATTGTTAGAACTATCAATGGTGATATTAAGATCAGCTTTAGCTGCATTTGGCGTAAAAGAACTCGCAGCAAATGGAACAGCTACTTCTGGCGTAAACGTACCGAACGAAATAGTGAGGCTACCGGTACCAACTACATCAGAAACGCTGGAAAAACCACCAACACTTAATTTTTGGGATTTAGCTAACTGGCTAACGCTAATATCATAACTACCCACTGTAGCACTACCACTTGAAGTGGCGGTTAACACGCTAGTGTTGCTTGATGTTACGCTCTGCGCATTAAATTTAGATAAGCTTGAAAGTGCATTAACGGAAGTTTGAAACGTAGACAACGCACTTTTGAGCGTACCGTATGCTGAGATTTGTGATTGATATGCCGTTTTTTGTGTAGCCACTTTAGTTAAAGGGGCTTTTTCAACACTCATCAAGTTACTCACAATGGTGTTAACGTCAAGGACAGAGCCTATTCCTGAAGTTGTAGCCATAATGATTCTCCTCGTTAAAATTACTCGTTAAATGCTTGTCACTCTTTACACATCAACAATACAACTACATTTAATCTAACAAGCATAGTTTATAAACAACAATTCATTTACCTAATAAAGCATCAAAATAAGCTTCTTATTACAAATTAGGCTTGTTCTCTCACTACTAGACCTTGCAATCTACCTAAAGTTTTAGAAAATGCTAACACTTCTTCATTAGGTATTTGCCTTAATACTTTATCGGTTGCAGTATCAACAACTTGAACAATCACACGATCTGACTCTTCATCCATCGTAAACTGAACTGTTTGCAACGCTGGTGCAACAAGCTCATTCAGTTTATTTACTGCATTTGATAAGGCCGTTTTATCAATCTCTGCGGATCGCCTAGTTTCCGGTTTGACACTTTCTACCGCTTTAGCACTTGTCGGGCCTGAAATGGCATTTTGGCCCCCGGCAATATTTTGCGCGGCGGCCTGATTTTTTACTGCACCATAACCATCTATTGGTGAATTAAACATGATTTCATCCTCCTAAAAATCCCACAGGATGATCGGTCCTGTGGGTGATAAGGGCTTTTACGCTACTAAAACTTAACCTCTTAACAGTGACAACACGTTGTTAGGTAGTGAGTTTGCTTGCGCTAACATCGCTGTACCTGCTTGTTGCAAGATTTGACCACGTGTCAAGTTAGCTGTTTCTGCCGCAAAGTCAGCATCCATGATGCGTGATTTAGCTGAAGATTGGTTCTCTACTGAAATTTGTAGGTTGCTTACTACAGATTCAAAGCGGTTTTGAATCGCACCCAGTGTTGCACGGCTAGTATTTGCAGCAGTTAGCGCAGCATCAATCGCGGTAATCGCAGTAGATGCAGAAGCCACTGATGAAACGTTACCTGTGATGGTAGCTGCAGATACAGAGGCAGTAGTGATGGTGTCACCAGCGTCAGCACCAACTTGGAAAGTTTGAGCAGCACCGAATACTGAAGTACCGTTGAATTTTGTAGCTGTTGAAAGACGTGAAACCTCAGCTGACAACTGTGTAAACTCAGCATCTAAGTTTGCACGGTCTGTACTTGTGTTAGTACCGTTGATTGATTGAACAGCTAGTTCACGCATACGTTGCAATGCGTCAGTTTGTTTTGACAAACCACCCTCAGCAACTTGTGCAAAAGAGATCGCGTCATTCGCGTTACGGATCGCTACTTGTTGACCACGTACTTGTGAGTCCATACGTGTAGCAATTGCCAAGCCAGCAGCATCATCTTTAGAGCTGTTGATACGCAAGCCTGATGACAAACGTTGTAATGATGTGTTTAATGAGCTTTGTGAAGCTGATAAGTTACGTTGTGTGTTTAATGACGCAAGGTTTGTATTGATAACTGAAGCCATGTTAATTCTCCTAATATTTAGTTAATTACAACTACATCTTATTGCCGTTAGCTTTGCAGATTCAGTTCAATTTGCGCTGCTGTTATTTCTGTTATCGGACAGTTTTTTAGAAAGTTTAGGGGCAGATTTAAATATTTTTTAAATTCTGAATTTCCTTATTTACACTTTCTTTATCAGCTGTTGAATAAGCAATCCTGATGTTTAGGATATCGGTTCAATTAAAAAAATCTTTAATGTGGATTTAACAAGAATATAGATAACTGCGGTAGAGAAGATACATTAGATACATTTAACATATTGATTTTAAATGTTAAATAAATAAAATCAACTTTAATCAATCTGGCACTTTGAATGAGATGGCAGGTTGATTATTGCACCATCTAGCCCACATAAAGCGTAGTGCCAGCGTTAAATTATCGCTAATAAGCTTGGGCTTATTCAGTGCAGAATCATTAAATTTTTTGCGTAAAGCAACGCGCACTTCAGATAAATATTGCAAATGCTCTGACAAGTAAACACCTTTACTAATGAAGTCTTCATGCGACTTCACCACAAACTCAGGTAAATCTAAATGCAGCATCACAGCCATTGCGCCGCGACTCATGAGGCTTTGCCCCTCTATACATATAGTTGGCACTCCCATCCACGCCGCATGACAAGTCGTAGTCACCCCATTGGATGGAAAGGTGTCTAAGCAAACATCCACGAGTTCATGCAATGTTAGATAATTCTCCATGGTACTGCGATGATAAATAACCAGCCTATCCACACCAATTGCATGGCTGGAAAGTTGATTAATCACGCCGTCATAACTACCATCTTTAGGCATTGCGCCTAATAAGAGCTTTGAATTTGGCACTGCGTTTAATAACTTTGCCCATAACTCAATAACGCTTGGTGTGATTTTCTCCACGCGATTAAAACACCCAAAAGTAATAAATTCATTATTAAGTGCTGGTAAAGCAGACACTGCTGGGGACAATGCGGATGGAGTAAACGGTGCATTAGCGGGTAATTGAACAATCTTTTCCGTAAACTGCTGATCAAACATGCTTGGCGGAAGAAGGTGTGCATCCGCCAAATAGTAATCCATCGCCGTTAAACCCGTGGTGGCAAGATAGCCAAGCCAGCTAATTTGGATGGGAGCAGGTTTCATGGCAAAGCTAATCAGCCTATTGCCTGCGGTGTGTCCATCCAAATCCACGAGAATATCAATTTGATCTGCCCTAATCTTTTCAGCAAGCGCTGTATCGGTTAGTTCATCAACTTTAATCCAATATTTGAATTTAGGCTTAAGTCGCTGCGTTACCTCGTCTTCTATCGCATTGTTTGCATAAGCATGCAATGTAATATCTGCCTCCTGTGACAGATGCTGGAGCACAGGCTCAAAAAAATTCGCTAATGAGTGCTCTCTGAAATCAGCAGATACAAACCCTACATTCAAGCATTTAGTCACACTAGATTGATGAGAGTGTTTGGGCCAAGCTAACTTATAGACCGCCTCGTATCGAGATCCAAATTTACGGTGTTCCGCAAATAAGTCTCCAGCATTCACTATGTCAGCATGTGCAAGGCAAAATAATAAATTACTGTAACAGCTAGCGTAACCAGGGTTAATTTCTAGTGCTTTACGATAATAAGCCACAGCAGTCGGCACATCGCCCATATCTTTAGTAACGATGCCTAAATTATTGTAAGCAGCAGCGTAATCGGGCTGAAGTTTGATTGCATGTTTAAAAGCGACGGCAGCGTTCACCAAATCGCCCTGCCCTTTGAGCACTAAACCGTAATAACAATACTCCTGCGCATCATCTTGATTTAATGCCAAGGCATTACTCGCAGCCAATCTGGCATCCTTTTTTTGCACCAAAAGTATGTCGCTCATCATTTTCCAGCCAACGAGCCATTTGGGGTAAGCTGTCAGTAACTGTTGTAATGCAGCTTCAGCCGCTGGGTAGTGCTTATTTAGAAACAGTTGAATCAGCTTTTCTTGTACATTCGCAGCCGGCACTGGTTCAGCAGTCACTGCTGCTAACTGCAAGCTCTCCACCTCCCGCTCTGCTAGTAACTGTTCCAAATACTCGACCGGCTCACCAGTAAGACCAGCATCACGCCCATAAGTAAGCACGAGCTTAGCATCTTCATAATGGCTAGCGTCAATCAAAGCACTAATATAGCCCAGCCAGTATTGGGCCTCTTGAGGGTCCTGCTCTAGTGCCGCATTAAAATAGGGCAAGCTTTCTGCAGCGCGTAGACTTTCTAGCAATAGCGAGCCTAAATGGTAATTGGCTTGAGGTTGATGAGGGCTAACCGCTAGTATGGTGTGTAATAGCTGCTCAGTTTCAAGCCAATGACCAGACTCATGTAACTGTAGCGCACGCTGCAGCGTGTAGGTAATGTCTTCAGTGTTTTTAGTCATATAAATACATCACATCTATCAGACATCACCATACGTGAAAATTACTTAGCCTTCAGTAGCTCAGCTAGCTCATTAGCTAATACCTGTGCAGTTTCAGGCTGAAGCCCATGCTGCTGGCCAAGTGTTAATACATCAGCGATAGAATGCGTAATGCCAGATAACATTAAGGCATCTACATAAGATACCCAGTACTGCTCAATGGCTGGATTAGACTCTACGGCAATCTCTAAGCGAGGCAGCGCGTCCGCCGCGGTTTTTTGATTCGCCTCGATCAAACCCAAACCATAGTTAGCTTCTGCATGTCGTGGCTCAATATTCAATATTTCCAAATACAAGTTTTGCGCCTCTGCCAAATTGCCATTTTGCTGATGTGACTGCGCAAGGGTTAACACATCCTGAATTGCCTGCTGCATGTCTTGCGTTGCTTGCTCACTTTGGCCTGCATTAGCAGGCTGCTCTGGCAGGTGCTGCCTTGCCAGACTTAACAATTGCTCGTTACCAATATCTGACACGCAAGCGAGCGCCCATAAATCAAAATAATCAGGCCTACAGGTACCAACCACTTTAGCAAAACCCGCTGACTCTAAAGTGCCGAGTAATACATTTAGTGTAAAACCGCAACGGTGCGACATATAAAGATTACCTTGACTCATCGGTGGGCGGTGGCCATACAGGATATCCAGCGGGGCAATTGGCCCCGCGGCAGAAATATAGGCAGGTTCAGTTAACTTACCCTGCGCTACCAATGCACAGACTGACTGCAAATCTGGGCAAGTAATCACAACAAAACCCTCAGGGCGGAGCACGCGCTTAAACTCGGCTAACGCAATTGGCACCTCATGCGGATAAAGATGCTCAATATTATGCGATGAAAAAATAGCATCTACACTGCCTGATGGCACTGCAGACATATCAGTCATAGTGCCGACCACATCAGGATTCACTGCTGGGTTAATGTCTAAGCGCAATTCATTCCAACTATTGAGATCAAATCCCTGTGGGCGGTTAGGTTGCTGCGTTACTGGGTCACGATAAAGAGGACCACAGCCCACATGTAAAAAAGTTTTCATTCAAAGATTCTCTTTTTAAAATTACTTGTATATAAATTAGCTTAATAAAAAATTATGATTGGCTTACAACAGGACAAACTGATGTTAACACCGAGAGCACATGCTCGATATCAGCCGCGGCTAAATGCGGCCCAATTGGCAAACTCAGCACTTGCTTTGCTAACCGCTCAGCAGCAGGCAAGCTACCAGCTTTGATATCAAGTACCTGATAAGCCTTTTGCAAATGCGGTGGCACGGGATAATGAATCAAGGTCTGTACGCCAGCTGACGCCAGCTGTGATTGCAATACGTCACGCTCAGGCGTAGCAACCACATATAAGTGCCACACTGGCTCTGCCCATGTGGGTACATGAGGCAGCCCTAATGCCAAACCACTCAAAGTTTGGCTATAGATTTTTGCGATATCCTGACGACGTTGATTCCATGCATCAAGATGCTTGAGCTTTACCGAAAGCGCTGCGGCCTGAATTGGATCCAAACGACTATTGACGCCACGCTCTTCATTGTAATATTTAACGGCCGAGCCATAATTGCCCAGTTCGCGCACGCGTGATGCAATGGCTTCATTATTGGTGGTGATTGCCCCGCCATCACCTAATGCACCTAAATTTTTACCAGGGTAAAAACTCCAGGCGACAACATCACCGTGGCTACCAATTTTCTTTCCACGCACCTTAGCACCGTGCGCTTGTGCTGCATCTTCCACCACGGCTAAGCCATGCTTTTTAGCCAACGCACAAATCGCATCCATATCCACAGGCATGCCATATAAGTGCACGGGCATAATGGCTTTGGTACGAGGTGTAATAAAACGCTCGATGCTAGCAACGTCAATATTATAGCCACCCTCTGCCGGCTCAACAGGAATCGGCTTAGCGCCTATAGCGCTCACCGCCAGCCATGTAGCAATAAAGGTGTGCGAAGGTACAATCACTTCATCACCCGCACCTATATCTAAAGCACGCAATGCCAGCGTTAAGGCATCTAAGCCATTACCCACGCCTACACAGTATTTGGCCTCAGTATAAACAGCAAAGTCTACTTCAAAGCTTTCCACCTCACTACCGCCGATATACCAGCCAGAGCGGCTAGCTCTAAGCACAGCGCCATCTAACTCATGTTCTAGCTCGCTATAAGCGGCTTTAAGGTCTAAAAATGGTACTCGTATCTCGCTCACTTACTTTACCCATCTGGCTTTCATAAAATCATCATAATTACGATAGTAGTCGTCTTCACTATACTTATTAGAAGCTAACACCATCAATACAGAACCTGATGAAAAGTTATCCATCTCCCGCCAGATCATCGGGCATACATATAAGCCGTAATAGGAACGTGCCAGATGAAATTTCTTTTTATCCTTGCCGTCATCTAGCGTAATGTCGAAACTTCCGGACATTGCAATAATCAGCTGATGCAATCCTTTATGCGCATGCCCACCACGATCTGAGCCGCCGGGCACGTCATAAACATAATACACACGCTCTATACCAAAGGGGATGTGGTTATTGCTTTCCACAAAAGACAAATTACCGCGAGGCTCGTGGATTTTGGGAAGTTCAATGATTCTGCAGTCTTCTAATGGCATGACAGGACTCTTTAAAAATTAATCTTAATGAACGGCTTTCGGTGAATGAAAGACGATTACTCAATGCCTCTAAGTTTTAGCAATGTCTCATTGATGAGAGTTGATGAAACATTTTGTGTGTAAGGGAAATAAACCACTCGCACCCCTTTAGAGGTAAACGCATCGTCAAACTCTTTCCATTTGTCAGATTTATACCAGTCATCACCGACAAACACCATGTCAAACTTGTACCGATCGTAAGCATCCATCTTATCCATATTTTGCTGTGGCACAACTAAGTCCACATATTTACAGGCTCTAACGATTTCCACCCGCTCTTCATACGGAATGACGGCTTTCTTATTCTTGTAAGCAACCAACTCATCCGTAGTAACGCCAACAATCAGCCGATCGCACATCGACTTGGCGTTTCTCAACACATTGACATGCCCAATATGAAACAAATCAAATACACCGGTTGTATAGCCAACTACCATTTTAATGACTCCAATACTATCTTTTGAAAACTGCCATAATCATCATATCTTGAAGCTGCTTGATTTAACTGTGCGCTAAAGCCTATTTTTTTTCTACTCAAGGCGCCATCCAAACCTAGTTTTTTTGCAAACACCCTTAGTGGAATTTTTGAATACTCACCATCAATTTTAATCTGTGCGGATTGACGATACATGTAAGCCACTAACTCTTTACCCACAAATGGCACACGCGCCTCTTTTGAAGCAGCCATTGAAGCAAAATCCATTCTGCGTAGCAAGCCAGGCAAATGTAGCTGATAGAAAAAGTCTTCAACAAAATCAATCGCTGGCTTTTTACGCATCAAATCGCTTACATAGTCCAACAATCTCTCTGTTGCCGCACTTGCCGAATACCCATAACGGCTCAAAAAACTAACGGGATCTAGCGGCGCACTACCTAATGCCCATCGATAAATCCCATCATAGCCAAATAGCAATTCATCAGCCCCTTCACCCGTCAACACCACCTTCTGATTCGGGCTCATTGCCTTGCAGACGCTATAGATCAAGCCCTCGTTTGGTAAGCCTATGGGCTCCCCTCGAAGTCTGGTTAAATATTGCCAAGCCTCTACTAACTCATCCTCATGCAAACTTACTTTAATTAAATCACGCTGTAGATACTGTGCAGTATCCTCGGCTCCTAAGAACTCATTATTCTGGATAAGACCTACTGTATAACACTTTTCTACACTTGATAACGCAGAAATAAGAGCACTATCCAAGCCTCCACTCAGTAATGACACATTCTCCACATCACTTAACTCATGTGCTTTTACTGAGCTGGTTAATAAATCTTCGAATTTTTCCTGATTAAATACGTGCTCTGATGGCTCCCAATGCCAGTGACTGCCCACATAACCATCACTATCTACAATAGTGCCGGGCAGAAGCTCATCAATCCCTTCGAAAAAAGTCTTACCTGGTATCGGGCGTCGAATCAAACGCCATTCATCTAGAGACTGCTGCGAAACATTAGCCTTAGTCATCAATGCGATAGCAGAGGCTTCCGACGACAAGATTACATTGTCTTTATTCTTAGAAATAAATAAGGGCTTGATTCCAAAAGCATCTCTGGCGGCAATCCACTTGCATGTCTGCTTATCGTAAATAACTAAGGCAAACATACCATCAAGCCTCTGAAAAACCTGCTTACCTACTTTTACGTATGCTTCCAATATTGTTTCAGTGTCTGAAGTAGTTTTACACTGGAGGCCGAGCTCCCGCCTTAGAGCCAAATGATTGTAAATTTCACCATTAAAAGCAATCAGATATCGACCACAGCTGGATAGCATCGGCTGATCTGACCGTGCAAGCGGATCTATAATGGATAAACGACAGTGTCCAATTTTAACTTTTCCATCTTGCTCAGATACTAAACTCTGCGCATCTGGGCCACGCCAACGCATTGAGTTAAGGGCCTGTGAGAAAAGCGGCTCATTGACAGGGGCTGATGTAGAAACTTGGAATAAAAAACCGCACATAGATTAATGGGCAAAACCCTGTTTGATGTTAGCTATTATTTTTGCTGAAGGTTTATCCCCTTCAAAATAAGGCGCGATTTGGTTTTGATAAAATGCATTTACCTTTTTCATTGATATCGTTGAAAAAGTATCGATGAAATGAACAATCTCTTCTTTTGTATAAGCATGCTCACAAGCATCGAATGCTTTTACGCCAAATGGGTTGAGATATTTTTTAATATTAGCCGTTGCAACCAAATACAGCACCGGTTTTCTTAAATATAAGTACTCCGCAAGGAACGAACCGCAGTCATGTATCAGCGCGTCTGACTGTATAAATAAATCTTGGTATTCACCGTCCTCAAACTGCGTGTTGGGTTGGCTTTCCCAAAATGCATAATAGCCATCAGTTTTCTCTTTACCCCATCCTGCATGCTCATAAAGCTTGAATTTCAGCATGGGGTGCGGCTTAAACGCCCACTGCACTTCATCTGAATACTGCTGAGCCAATTGCTGGAACAAGTCTGCATACTGCAAGAAGTTTGAATATGGCAACTCAGGGGAGTCAATAGTATGGTGTGGTGCCCAAATTAATCTGGCTTTATTTTTGTCTTGCGGCTTCCAAGCAGATTTACCTTGCGGGGCAATATCAATATAGGGCTCACAAGCAGGGTAACCTGTCACGCTCACATTGACACCTTGCGTAGTAGCCGTGTGCGTGAAGATATCTTTAGACTCAGCATGCGGCACAAATATCTGCCACATTGCATTGTGAAAATACTGGTTATACTGATCTTGATTATCTTTGTACTGGGAAACCTGATGGTCATAGGGGACGTAGCAAGACAAGTAACTCAGATACGCTAAATCATAATATTCAGATCGGGTAATCCCATGCGGGTTGGTAAAGAAAATTAAATCCGGGGCTAGTGCCTGCAAGTCAACCCAGCTATCCGTATTCTGAATATATGAGTTAATAACAGGGTAGCCTTTTTTCTGAAAATAACGATAGGTAGTTGCTAACTCTGCCAACATTTCCTCATGTTGAAACGAAATACATGGACAAACTAGGACTACTGGATCAAACAGTGGATCACCTAACATCGCCTGAAAGACAGAATCTAACTTCCATACGCTTTCCTGCAATACTAGAAACACCACTTTAATTTTAGATTGCTGTTGCTTTTCGTTGAGCAACCTTGCATGTTTTAAGCGCATAACTAAAGCAAGCAAGCGCTTCTTATCTTCATCTACCTGCGTAATATCTAACTGAGAAAAAATGTCCTGTCCTAAGATTTCTGCCGTTGTCGAAGCTAAACCAAAATTCAGCCCCAATGCCAATGCATCAACCACTTGTGCTATTGCATCTGACATCACCAACGCATCAATGTAGGTTACCCAGAACTGCTCACACTCTGGCTTACTTGTAATCGCTGCTTCCAGCATAGGCAAAGCGTCTACGGCACCTACAGTTTGCGCAACAATGACACCTAAATGATGATTAGCCTCTGCATGACTAGGCTCTTTCGCTAAAATAGTTTTATACGCAATAATCGCTTGCTCAAATAAACTGTCATGCTGAAGCTGTACAGCATGCTTAAGCACTTCCTCTACAGGTAATTTCTCCAGTTCTTCTTGGGAAGCAATCTCGGCAAACGCTACACTAAGCCCTGCTGCATTAAGTGCTTGGTAAACACATTGATAGTCAATCACAAAGTCCGCATGATTAATATCATTCCAATTCCCTGTATTCACTGCCTTACCCAGTACATAACTCAGTTGATGCCCAACTGCAAAAGCGATATTGCTGAAATACCAATAATTGACCACTTTGGCATCATTCATCAGCACGATAATTTTTGCACCTATTGGCGCCCAAATCATATTAAGTAAAGCCGCACCAGAGGCTGACACAATATATTTTGCTTTGCTAAATACTCTGATTTGCTCTGTAAAACTTAAAGTACTAGGGTCAATACTAACAAAACCTTCTGACTCCAGTTTTTTCTGTATCACAGCCTCATTCACCACAGATCGTGCGTGATACTGCCTACCTGAAAATCTTTTGATGAAAATTTTCTCGGGTGCGGTTTCACACCCCTCCTGCGCCACTAACGCTAGAAAAGTATTTCTAGTTGCGATTAAAGCATCAGGGTGAAAAATGGCATGCTGTGGCTCGGCAAGTTGATGTAAGGCATCCGAAGAAATAGCATTGGGGCGCTGAAATACGACATTTGCCACAGGGCTCACCCACAGTGCTTCAGGGAAGGTATTTAACGACATGGCATCTACTTTAACCAGCTGGTCTTCTGTGACCCCTAATAAAAACAGTGCCTCTAACATACTTGGGTATGATCTTGAATCAACCACTATTTTATAGGCTGATAAGTCTACGCCTTGCTCTTTCAGCAATACAAGCTGCGGTAGAAATTCAGTCATCCAGTGTGCATAGTTGTATGATCCATTGCCGACAAGATTGATAACGCTACATGTGTAATTGTGTCGTTCTTTTATATGACGATAGCCGATCATGTTTTGATCCTGCTTAATATAACAACTCAATGTAGCTTGCTCTGAGGTTTCCCAATACTCTGTAGAAAAGTATTGATGACAGATGCTTTTATTTTGAATAATGGGGAAAGCTGCGGCGCCTATCAGCTTAAAGTCACTCACTACAGCGCAATAAATTGCAGGATGCGTTAAGGCATGCGCCTCAAACACACCAACATTTGAGCATGGCTCCCCAAACATGGGAATCGCAGGCGTAACGTAGGTAACCTGCTCTTTTAGCTTGATACCGCCAAATTTAGCAACCGTGTCATCAACAGTCCCCAGCTCGAAAATCTCAAATTTTGATTTATCTAGAAGATCACTCATTTAATGCTAGCCCTTCTTTGGCCTTGCTGGGTTACCGATCACTGTCTCATAATCAGCAACATCTTTTGTCACCACTGAACCAGCACCGACAATTGCACCGACACCAATTCTAATGCCGGGCAACAACACGGCGCCACCGCCGATAGATGCACCTTTGCAAACGATAGTCTTTTCTAACTTAAATGCAGTATTTTTAGATTTTGGGTATCTATCATTAGTGAAGGTGACATTAGGGCCGATGAAAGCATCATCTTCTATCGTAATGCCATCCCATAGATAGTTACCACATTTAACCGTGACATTATTGCCAATCACTACGTCATTTTCGATAAAGCAATGTGCGTTGATATTGCAGTTATCGCCTATTGTTGCGTTAGCCAAAACCACGGTGAACTGCCATATTTGCGTATTTTCACCGATATATTGGGATTGGCAGTCGGCGAGCGGATGAATATTTTTTGACATGAATAACCCTAATTACTACTACACATTGTCACTGGCATAAATTAATAAAAATAGGCAGTTAAGCTGCATCACAAAGCTGGATTAGCTTTTGTTTAAACTTTTCACTAGAGCAATTTGATACATAAAACTGCCTAGATTGTTGAGAGAACTGCGCATGCTCCGCCATAATTTTCCTTAAACCTAACCCCAGTTCATCTAGCGTAGACCACGTTACACCAATTTTTGCTTCTGCACCTACATACAAATAGCGTGGCGCATCGCTTGGTACATAAGCAAGTAAGGGATACGCAGCACCTGCAGCTTCTAGATTAGATTTTCCACCAGGAGTTGGTGCTGAGCCTAGAAAAATATGGGCATCTATCGCAAGTAGCCCTTCCCATAGAGATGGCACATTTCCCAAATACACAAATAACGTAGGGTCTATCGCAGCCTGCGTTAAGTCATTTTGAATCATCTGTACCTGCTCAGCAGAAAGCTCACCAAAGTGGTAATGTTTTTCCCCACAGATTTGCAGTGACGCTCGAACTATGCCACTCAAGCTAAGTTCACCAGCCATCAAAAACTTGCTAGCAGAACCTGCAGTCACAGTAGAGAGTTGTTGGATAGGATAATCAAACTTCTTTGCACCTAAATCATTAGAAGATGTAGGAAGGCAAACCACTGCTTTATTTAAGTCTTCTGCGCAAAGTTTAGCCATAGGCTCAAATAAATCCACATGGCTAAAGTGCGAGACTGTATTACCCAATGCCGGGTTATGGTCTGCATGGTGCACAAAGTAATACTTAGCATCCAATGTTTTTTGACACGCTGCGATTGCCACGGCATCTTCATGGTGAGACAGAATAAATACATTTTTTGCGCAAGTGTTGATAAAGGCCGCTAACCTTCTGGCTTTATCTAAATAAGCTTCGCTTGGCAGAATTAATACTGGGCAGTTAAATAACGAGGCAACTTTTTCAAATAAATTATTTTTGGCAAAGCGGTCATATATGTCGGTGATGATTAAAATTGGGTTTTCAACCGACGCTAAAATCTCTTGTATAACTTTGGTATGACCACCGTAATCGTAAACCTCTGAGGCAATCACTACATTTGCCAGCTTCTGCTCTCTAGCAACAACATCACTCAACTCAAGTGCTATTGCTTCTAACACCTGATCAAAATATGGCGTAAAAACTTTGGTGCCAATAAATTCCGGTTGCAGCTTGATGGCACTAAGCGACTTATAGATGAGCGACAGAATTTCGTTATGCTGATTGCCGTTGAGCAATGCATTCATTGTGGGTTCGAATGCAGACAAATCTAAATGTGGAGAGATACTGCTTTTAGACGATGCTGCGTTAATTGCTTTGATATTGGTGCCCAACACCTCAATCAGGCATTGCTTAATGGCTTCATTTGAGCATAAAGGGTTGGTTGTAACGGGTTGCGCCTGGGCGTCAATTTGCGCTAGAAAATCTTCAGCAATCACTTGTGCGGTTTCTGCAGTTAAACCAAACCTCTGCCCCAGTTCCAAAGCTTCTAATACCGTTGCAACATCTGCAGACTGCATGAGCGCATCAATATAAGTGACCCAATATTGCTCATCTTCCGGTTTAGATTGCACGGCTTTTTCAAGCAGCGGTATTGCTTCATTAACGCCATGCAGGTTAAACGCTAGAATACCCAGCCGATAATTGGCTTCTGCATTGTCGGGTTGGATATTTAATACTTCTTGGTAAAGAGTCGCAGCCTGCTCCAACTGACCGTCCGTTTCGTGCTGCTGAGCCATCTGCATCACGCCGTTCATTGCATCATGTAGCGCCTGCTGTTGGGGCGTATTGCTTTCCCACTTATTAAAGTACAGCTGGCACTTCTGTGCCCAATGCGCTGAACCAAAGGCACCTTTACTCTGATGCGTTAGCTTAATAGGCCATGTACCCAAGCTTAAACCTGCTTCTCTAGCACTGCGGCAAAAATCTATATCGTACAGGTGAAAGTCAAACTGCGGATCAAATCTCACATGCGCAGTATTGAGTGCTGACTTCCTTACAGCAAAAAATACGCCGTCAAGCAACTCACACGCAGCAGGTACTTCTCCATAAAATTTATCTTCACCAAAGGCATGTGGGCCATGCCATACCGTACCGCTCAAATACTCAGGCTCATCCCAAGTGAGGGCCGTATCGGTAAATAACCACGCTGGCTGATTGGGCAATCTGCGTTTATTACCAGCCACCCCAATCACATCAAAATGCGTTAGCCCGGCAATCAGCGTGTCGACAAAGTTTGCCTCATCGATCCATACATCATCATGCACAAATACCAGAATAGCGCGATCATCCGCCTGCTCTATCGCTTGGTTAAATACTGTAGAAAGCCCCAGCGTGTTATTAAAAGCCACTTTCGTAGTGATGCCGCTATCTTGTTTTAAATGCCGATGCAGGGAGAGACCGAGCGCAGACTTGTGCCAAAAATCCTCTTCCGAATAGCGAGTAGCGCTAATAACTTGCACATAACGCTCCTGCTGCACTTGAGTCTCTTGAGTTTTCAGTACTTGCGGCATTACACTATCACGGCCGATCTTATCGATATGTGCATGCCACATTTCAAGCATTGCAGTTTCCATGTTCATGGCAAAGCGCTCTGCATCAAACAAGGGTGAGGCAAGCACCTGTGCCCGAAGCCCCGCTCTTAAGTCAGACAGCCGACTCAAGTCACTACAATGCATCAACGCTTTATACAGATACTCTGCTTTAGTCTCTGTCACCCAATCAGCAAGGCCAGCAGCGGTGAGCATACTGGCGCCTTGCCTTGCAATTAAACTATCACCGGCCAGTGTAAGGGTAGGAACCCCCATCCACAGCGCCTCACAAGTAGTAGTGCCGCCTGGGTAAGGGAATGTGTCTAAAATCAGATCTACATCGTGATGCGAGGCAAAGTAAGCTTCACGCGATACCGAACCGAGTAGCGTCAGCCTATCTGCATCAACCCCTAATTTGGTAAATTTGGCGACCATATTAGCCACCACATCAGCATCCCCAAACGACTTACACTGCCAGCGCAACCTGGAGCTAGGTACAGCACGCATCACCTCGGCCCACAACGCCAATACTTCATCGCCCGCTTTTGCCAAGGTTTGAAAGCTGGCAAAAGTAATATAACCGCGGGCGAGTGCAGGCAAAACTGAAACCTCTACCGCCACATGCGGTGCGGTAAAGCACAACCTGGTATCGGGCACATATTTTACTTTTTCAGCAAAATGCGCTTGATGAGTTGGCGGCACGCCAACTTCATCTGCAATAAAGTAATCTATCGCCTTCATTCCTGTCGTTGCAAAGTAACCCAGCCAACTCACTTGAATCGGTGCAGGCTTCCAAGCGAGTATCTGCATGCGATTGCCTGATGTATGCCCTGAAAGGTCAAATAAAATATCGATGCCATCTTCATGAATCAGCTCAGCAGCAGCTTGATCGGTCATACCAACTAATGACTTCCAATGCGCAAAGTTTGGTTTAAGGCGTCCGGTAAACGTATCTTCACGAGTGTCTGTCAAATAGGCAGTCAGTTCAAACTTAGAGAAATCAATATTTTTGACCCAATGCTCCAAAAAATAGGCCACTGGATGCTGACGCAAATCGCCAGACATCAAGCCTATACGTAAACGCTTGGCTTGAGTATTGGTATGCCAAGCGGTGAACACTTGCTCCACCTTACCGGTAACCATCTTATCGAACTCAAGCGCCTGTTGCAGGCGATACTCGGCACTATGATGCCCAGAGTAATTCATGGCGAACAATAAATTACTTCTGGCTTTATTGGAGGCAGGGTCATATTTAAGCGCTTCAAAGCACTCTTGCTCAGCCTCATCTAGGCGGCCTTGCGCAATATAATTGGTGCACAAATTGATATGCGCATTCACATATTCTGGCAAGATTTCAATCGCTTTAATGAGCGATGCCTCTGCCTTTTTAATTTGCCCTAGTGCGGCTAGCGTTAATCCTAAGTTACTGTAAAGTAAGGCTTCGCCGGGATGAAGCGCGATGGCCTGATTAAAAGCCAGCTCAGCCTCCTGGTACCTCTCCATTCGGTGTAAAGCTAGGCCTAAATTGTTATATGCCAGCCAATAATCTGGAGCTAATTCGATGGCGCGGCGGTAACATACCTCAGCCTCTGAGAAGAAACCTTGCTCAGCTTTTGCCAAGCCAAGGTCAACGTGCACGTCTTTACGTGTGGGGTCAATAGATAACGCATGAATAAAGTATGGAATAGACTCAGGCACTCGGCCCAGAGTCCTTAAAAACACCGCCATTTTGACGTATGCATCAACGGACTGAGGATGCGCCAGAATTGCAGCATGTATACATGCCTCTGCCTCTGCAAGCCGCCCATCGGCATGTAACAGGTCTGCTAGATTGCTATACGCCTCAAATTCGGCACCAATTGCAATCGCCTTATTAAAACCGTCTTCTGCATCTTGCAGTTGCCCTAAAGCCTTAGCTACGGCAGCTAAGCCAATATGTGCCGCAACAAAATCCGGTTGTATGGCTAATGCTTTATCGTAATAAGCTTTTGCCTCAGCAAAGCGGCCCTGCTCGTAAAGTACATGCGCTAAATTATCAAAAATCCAAATGTTATTAGCATCAAAACGCAAAGCATTTTTATAGCTTAGCTCTGCCTGCTCCAATAACTCTTGTTTTTTAAATGCGTTGCCTAGGTTGTAATGTGCTTGTGCAAAACCAGGGTTAAGCTGAATCGCTTTTTGGTAACAGTCAATCGCCGCATCTAATTGCTGCTGATCATAAAAACAATTACCTAGGTTGTATTGCGCCTCATAGTCATCCGCTAAAAATAGCACTGCATTTTTTAATGCCTGCAACGCCAAATCCATTGCACCCTGATTTTGATAAATAGCGCCCAATACCTTCCAGACAAAACCATGTTTAGGATATTGCTTAACCATGGATAAGGCTAAGGCCAGCGCTTCAGAGAGTTTTCTTTGATTAAACAACGCGAGCAAGGCGTTCATTTCATCTAAAGCAGGATTTGTATTATTTTTAGTTTTAACCATTACCCTATTTCAGCCATAGTTTTAACAAGCAAATAGCAATATAACATGTGATTGCCGCTAATTTTAGATAATGACATTATTCTGAAACCACTACACGTTTGATACCCGAAATAAATATATAAAAGCAGCTTACTTTGACTAATTTTGGAGTAATTTGGCAGAACACCTACCATCACTCCAAGCAAATCCACTAAGCACTCGCCTTAACTGACTAAATGATGCTTAAAAGCATAATGTGTTAATTCTGCATTGTGTTTGAGCTGCATTTTTTCCAGTAAACGAGCGCGATACATGCTGACCGTTTTGACTGAAAGCGAAAGCTTGTTGGCGACATCCGTCACAGATAAACCGGAAGCAATCATGATAAAGGTCTGGTACTCGCGATCCGAGAGCAATTCATGTGGCGCTTTTTGATCATCTCGGCCGATCTGATTAGCCAAGATTTCCGCCACCTCTGGGGTAATGTATTTTTTTCCTCTAGCCACCGTCTGAATAGCATTTACTAATTCTGATGAAGCACTTTGCTTGCATAAATAACCGGCAGCACCAGATTTTAGAGCGCGAATCGCGTATTCATCTTCTCTATGCATAGAAAGCATCAGCACGGCAATATGACTGTTCTCTCGCTTGATATACTTAAGCGCCTCCATGCCGCTTCTATCTGGCAGCGAAATATCCAGCAACAACACATCCGCATCAGGCTGCGAGCCTAACTTAATGGCTTCGTTTGCATTTTGCGCCTCTGCAACCACCAATATATCCTCAGTTTCAGACAGGATTTGCTTGAGGCCAGCCCTTAAAATGGCATGATCATCTGCGATAATGACTTTTATTTTAGGTTTTTTACTCATCATTCACACCATCGTTTCATTCTCTGAACAACCACCCTACTCTATTGGCAAAGTGACCGCAACAACCGTACCTTGATCAGCCAATTGGTCTATGTCAAAGCTACCATATAAAGCGGAAACTCGTTCCTGCATGCCCCTTAAACCAAAAGAATTAGGCTTATAAGTATCGGCAGTATTAATACCAATACCATTATCACTAATTTTCATGATTATTTCACCATAATGTAAATGCAAATCGACATGTACCAAGGTCGCATTGGCATGCTTAGCAATATTAGACATCGACTCCTGACATATTCTAAATAAAGTAATGGCCTGATCCGGCGTCACCACAATATCGGCTTGATTCGTAGTAAAAGTACACGATATACCCACCTGCTTTTCAAACTCTTTAGCCTGCCACTCAAGCGCCGCCACAATACCTAAATCTAATATATTCGGTCTTAAATCGCTCGATATTTTATGTATAGCCTCAAATGTATTGTCTACAATTGATTCCAAACCTTTTGCTTGCTCAGCAGATACTGGCAGACCCGTCGCCAAGCGATTGATAATAGACGTCAAGCCAATTTTAATCGCTGTTAAATTCCCACCTAAATCATCGTGTATTTCTCGCGCTATCCGAGTACGCTCCAACTCTTTGATTTGGTTCATATGCGCGGTTAATTGCGCTAACTCATGGCGAGACTCCTGCAGTTCAAGTTTCTCATTCTTGCTTTGAGTGATATTAATCATAATACCAACCCACTGAATCACACCATCATTTAACACCTTGGGAATTGCACGCAGATTTACCCACTTATTATCCTGCCAGTCATTAATCCACACCCTTCCCTCCCAATCCAACTGGGTAAGCCCATCCGCAGACTGCACTAAGCGCTTTCTTAATGAAGCCTTGTCCCTAGGATTCATCATCGCAAAAAACAGTTTTGACTCCTGCATCAGGTCCGCGGCATTAAACCCTAATAACGCCTTGCAGCCCTCACTAAGGTAAGTAAAAACAATATCGCCGCGCGGATCAAGCTGCAACTGAAATACCAAACCCGGCGTATTGGAGATAATCGCCTCTACTCTAGACTCACTATCCATCAGCACCTGATTGAAAGTTTGTGCGCAATCATGGCAATCGCTGCCTGAAATGGGTGACAGATCACTTTTAATCAATAACAAAAAAGTGGCCTGCTCTATGATAATGATTTTAACGCGTAGCTGTTCATGGCTAATACGCCCGATTACGGGCGCCTGATCCTGCATTAAACGTAAAAACTTAGCTTCACCGCCATGTGCATGCAAATGTGCATGGAGCTTAGCTTTGGACACACCCAGCACATCGGATAACTGCTGCTTTTGCAAACCAGCCAGATCATAACCAGTATTGCTTAATGCACTTGCATTTGCGTACACCAGCTTCATATCAGGCGCATCGAACACGTAAATTTCATCGGCAACTGCGTGCAGCAGCTCATTTAATAACGGCGAGCCCTCATTTAAAAATGCCGGCAGAGAAGCAATAGGCAGATTGGCTGAAACAGTCATTTGATTAAACCTTATCTTTTCAATAAGTTATATAAATACAACATCACAAAAACAGCCTTCTACAGATAAATCCATTATACATTTAAGTACCCATACAAAAGGATTAATCCCCCACCCAACTTGCTGCCACTCAAGCCCAGCTTTATTTTCACATAAATGGCACTTATTCAAAATAGTACCAATATACTGTTCTACCCACCCTATTTTAAGACATAATTGCGGGGTGCTTTAATCAATGGCTAATGAAAGAACATGCGCATATTATTAATTGACAACACCGAACTCAATATCACTTTACTGAAACATCTCATTAAAAAGATCCCAGAGTATGAGGCAATCGCATTTACCAACCCGGTTAAAGCGCTGCTATGGTGTAGAGATAATGAGCCAGATTTGGTTGTAGTAGATTATGCCATGCGTGAAATGGACGGCATTCAGTTCACCCAGCAATTCAGAGGCTTTGTTAACTACGAAGACATTCCCGTATTAATGGTGACCGCCAATAACGATAGTACTGTCCGCCAAAAAGCGCTTGGCAGCGGGGTTACCGACTTTCTGAATAAGCCTTTAGATAATATTGAGTTCATTACCCGCGCCAGAAACATGCTGGCATTACGCCAAAACCAGAAAAAATTAATCGACCGTGCAGCATGGCTAACAGACGAAATACGCAAAGCAACCAGAAAAGTTAAAGATCAAGAACGCGAAACCATCTTCTGTCTGGCAAAGGCAGTGGAGTATCGCAACCCGGAAACTGGCGCCCATATTCAGCGCATGGCGCATTATTCTAAGCATATTGCACATGTACTGGGGCTATCAGTGCAAGAACAGGAACTACTGCTTGAGGCTGCCCCTATGCACGACATAGGCAAAGTAGGTATTCCTGACGCCATTTTACTTAAGCCTGGCCGCCTCACTCCGGCAGAGTTTGCCATCATGCAGCGGCATGCAGAAATTGGTTACGAGCTACTTAGCGCTAGCAGTTCCCCGTTGCTACAAGTTGCAGCCGAAATCGCACTGACTCATCATGAAAAATATGATGGCAATGGTTACCCATATGGTCTATCTGGTGAAAACATCCCGCTATTTGGCCGCATTGTTGCAGTGGCAGATGTATTTGATGCGCTTACCTCAGCACGCCCCTACAAAAAAGCCTGGTCTATTGAAGAGGCCTGCCAACTACTGCGAGATGGCAGCGGCAAACACTTTGACCCAGCATGCGTAGAGGCATTTTTGAGTGACTTTGGTGAAGTCATCACCATCAAAAATGCATTCTTGGATGAACCTAACGAAGAAGAAAATCCTGCGCAATTCGAGGCTTAAGCAATTTAAGCAGCAATACTTACCACCACAAAATTTTAGCCAGCAACACAAATATCAACAAAGCACTAACGTAAATCCGGCAAAGTATTGTAAAATTACGTCCGGCGGGCCTCCCCGCATTGTGAAGTAGCCAACCTGGTCAGGTGCGGAAGCAAGCAGCCACAACTATTAAGCAAGTGCCGGGGTAAAGGCTCGCCTCTTCTTTTCTTTAGCTAAAGCACATGTTAAAAGCCAAAGAACCTCCTAATAATTTAAAGACGAAAATACAATTTTCAGCTAAAGTTTAGGTTATGTCATATCAAGTGCTAGCGCGTAAATGGCGCCCAAAATCGTTTGAAACGTTGGTCGGTCAAGATCATGTCGTACGTGCGCTCACCAATGCCCTTGAACAAAATCGCTTACACCATGCTTACTTGTTTACCGGCACACGCGGCGTTGGCAAAACCACCTTAGCACGCATACTGGCAAAATCACTCAATTGCGAAACCGGCATCACCGCAAAGCCTTGTGGCGTTTGTAATGCCTGTACCGAAATTGATAAAGGCCGCTTTGTTGATTTAATTGAAGTGGATGCGGCTAGTAACACGCAGGTAGATGCCATGCGTGATTTACTGGATAACGCACAATACGCACCCACTGCTGGTCGCTTCAAGGTTTACATCATCGATGAAGTGCACATGCTGTCAAAAAGTGCATTTAATGCCATGTTAAAAACGCTGGAAGAACCACCAGCGCATGTCAAATTCATCCTCGCTACCACAGATCCGCAAAAAGTACCGGTAACTGTATTGTCGCGTTGCCTGCAGTTTAATCTACGCCAAATGGCTGGCACTTCTATCACCAGCCACCTGCAAAACATCCTGACGCAAGAAAACATTGCATTTGAACCAACAGCGCTACACTTAATCTCGCGCGCAGCTGCTGGCAGCATGCGCGATGCACTCTCACTTACCGATCAAGCCATTGCTTACGGCGGCCAAACGGTACACGAGTCAGAAGTGCGCGCAATGCTGGGCGCTATTGATCAAAGCTACTTATACCAATTATTAGATGCACTGCTAGCCAATGACGGCAACAGCCTGATTAATCAGGCCAAGGCAATGGAGGAGCGCAGCATATCATTTGATGCTGCCTTGAATGATTTCGCACAATTGCTGCACCAAATCGCGGTTGCGCAGACAGTACCAGAGAGCGTTGCAAACGACCTTCCGGAACGTGAAGCTTTGCTGAGCCTAGCACAAAGAATCCAAGCGGAAACCTTACAGCTCTATTATCAAATAGCCTTATTAGGGCGCCGTGACATAGGCTTAGCACCTGATGAGTTTGCTGGCTTCACCATGAGCCTGCTACGCATGCTGGCATTTACCCCAAGCGAGAATAGCGCTCAAAAAGCCAAAACACCAAGCCCAGTCAACAATGTACGTCCTGTAGCGCCCACCGCGCCAATTGAAACCCCAATTAAACCTGAAGCCGTTACTGTGGCAGCAACGACTGTTTCAGCCACAGTAACGGCAGATACTGCTGAAACAGCGCCAATTGCAAGCACGACAGACGCGCCTCACACAGGCAGTACTAGTTTTAATGGAAACTGGCGGGCATTAGTCGATGCACTAAAACTTGGGCTTGCCAGAGAGTTGGCCAAGCACTGCGAACTGGTTGCGTATGACGAAGACAGCATTACACTTAGCGTGCCAGAAGGCCAAAAACACTTAGTTTCAGCCAATTATCAAGAAAAGTTAACGACGGCAATCACACAGCACTTTGATAGAAAAATTAGGCTGCAATTTAGCATTGGCGGCACAGGCAACACCCCTGCCAAACAAATTTCTCAAGAAAAAGCACAAGCACAAGCCAACGCAGAAAACGCAATTGAAGAAGATAGCTTTGTACAAGCGTTGATTGATGATTTCGGTGCGACAATTATTCCGAACAGTATCAAACCAATTTAATCAAGTTAAGGAGAACAAGATGATGAAAGGTGGCATGGGCAATTTAATGAAACAAGCCCAGCAAATGCAAGCTAACATGCAAAAAGCACAAGAAGAGCTTGCTAACATTGACGTTGAAGGCATTGCGGCCAATGGTTTGGTTAAAGTACAAATGTCCTGTAAAAATGAAGTAAAACGCGTCACTCTAGATGACAGCGTAATGGATGACAAAGAAACCTTAGAAGACTTATTGGTCATCGCTTTAAAAGACGCAGCAGCCAAAGCTGAAGCTACCTCGTCAGCACGCCTATCAAGCTTTATGCCTGCAGGCATGAAACTGCCATTCTAAATTAAGCCCATAATATTGCAATGAAAAACCCGCCTGCGCTTGAACAACTCATCGATAGCTTACGTTGTTTACCAGGCGTGGGGCCAAAATCGGCGCAGCGCATGGCATACTACCTGCTACAGCGCGACAGGCAAGGTGCAAGCGGTCTGGCTTTGGCGCTGAACAATGCGTTACAAGTCGTTGACCATTGCAAGCTATGCAACACCTTTAGTGAACAACCCATCTGCCCGCTATGTGAATCAGCACAACGAGATAAAACTGTGCTATGCGTGGTTGAAATGCCAACCGACCTGATTATGCTGGAAAACACACGCGCTTACACTGGCATGTATTTTGTGTTGATGGGTAGACTATCTCCGCTTGATGGAATTGGACCTAAAGAAATTCATCTAGATAAGCTCATTAAGCGCGCAAATGACGGCATTGTTACAGAGGTCATCCTCGCAACCAATTATACGGTAGAAGGCGACGCAACCGCGCATTACATTAGTGAGCTACTACGTGCCCGTGGCATTAAAGTGAGTCGTATTGCACGCGGCATGCCCATGGGCGGTGAAATTGAATACGTTGACACCGGAACACTTGCACAAGCAATGCTGGAGCGCAGAAGCGTATTTAAATAGGCTCCAAGCCGTTCAGTATAGCTGTGCAATGCCAAAGTCACAGTCATCTCATGACGAGCATTCGAACCAATTCCAAACTAAGCTATACCTGGCCTATTATCACTGTGCAGCGCGCCTAATTTACACAAGTGACGCTAGTAGATCCAACACAGCCAACTGCATCAACAAGTTGCCGAGAGCTTAAGGTTAACAAATGCCAGCAGGTCTAAAGGTGCTTGTATTGCTTGATCTGCGCCCCACGCCTCCGGCTGGTCTGTATCCGACAAATAACCATACAATGCCACCACAGTTTGCATGCCGGCGGCTTTACCGGCTTGAATATCACGCTCTGCATCACCGACATACCAGCACTGCTGAGGGTTCACACCAGCCTGCTTACAAGCCATTAATAATGTATCAGGATACGGTTTTGGGCGTGCGGCATCATCCCCGCTCACCACGCATGCCGCACGTGTTAACAGACCAATGCTTTGCATCAAGGGTTGCGTGAAGCGTCGCGGTTTATTCGTGACTACGCCCCAAGGTATATTGTTCGCTTCTAACGTTACTAGTAGCTCAGAGATTCCATCAAACAAAATTGGTTTTCGCGTTAACACTTGGTCATAGATAGCCAGATACTCATCGCGCATACTGGCAAAAGCATCATCCTCGTCACTTAAATCGAATCCAATGGCCAACAAACCTTTAGATCCATGCGAGGCATAAGGCCTGATCACATCTAGCGGTAATTCGGCAAGGCCGTGCTGCATCCGTTGTAAATTAAGCGCATAGGCAAGATCATGTGCTGTATCAACCAAAGTACCGTCTAAATCAAATAAAATCATGATTAATAACCACTAAGTTCGGTGTGTAAAAGATAATTCACAGAGACATCATCGCTTAACGAATAATGCTGCGTCAGTGGCTGATAGCTCATACCGCGCATACCAGAAACATTCAATCCGGATTGACGCACCCAGCCAGAAAGCTCAGATGGTTTAATAAACTTTGCATAATCATGTGTGCCTTTAGGCAACATATTTAAAATATACTCGGCACCCAGTACCGCAAACAAATAAGCTTTAGGGTTGCGGTTAATGGTTGAGAAAAATACAGAGCCGCCAGGCTTTACCAGCCGCGCACATGCCGCCACAATGGATGCAGGGTCAGGCACATGCTCCAGCATTTCCATACAGGTCACCACGTCAAAACTTGCAGGTTGCTCCAGCGCTAACTGCTCGACAGAAATAAGCTCATACTTTACTTTTGCACCGCTTTCCAGCTGATGCAATTTAGCAACATTAAGCGCTTGTTCACCGAGGTCAATCCCGGTCACGTCAGCACCCTTAAAGTACATAGATTCAGACAAAATACCGCCGCCACAACCTACGTCCAACACACGCTTACCACTTAAACTGGCTAAGCTATCGATATAGTTTAAACGTAATGGGTTAATCTCATGCAGCGGTTTAAATTCGCTATTTTTGTCCCACCACTTATGTGCAAGTTCGCCAAATTTTTGCAACTCCAGCACATCTGCGTTTAATGTTTGTATTGTCTTAGCTTCGGTTGCCATATTTGGATAATTTCCTTTAACTCTACTGGTTCTATATTCGCATAAGTACCATTACTGTAACGCAATGTACCTGCTACCCAAGTATGGGTCACATGCTCACGACCACAGCTATACACTAAATGTGAAACTGGGTCATAACAAGGGGATATTGCAAAGTCGCTCAACTTCACAGCCACCAAATCTGCATGTTTTCCTCTTTCGATACTACCAATCTTATGATCCAGCCCTATCGCTTTAGCTGCATTAATTGTCACCATTTTCAGCGCCTGATACGCAGGCAATGCTGCAGCATCTTCACTCACCCCTTTGCACAACAAGGCCGCCAGCCGCATTTCACTGAACATATCTAAACGATTATTACTCGCGGCGCCATCAGTACCTACACATACATTGACATTATTTTTCAATAAAGCATGCACCGGCGCAATACCACTACCCAATTTCAAATTGGAGGCTGGGCAATGCGCGATATGGCACCCATACTCAGCCAACATATCAATCTCATGCGGCAATAGATGCACGCCATGTGCGGCAATAAACCCTGGGCCTAACAAACCAAGTTCGGCAATTCTTTGTATCGGCCTTACACCATAAGTCGCCTCGCTCTGGCTAATCTCATCACGTGTTTCATGCAAATGCGTATGGATACCCAAACCCAACTGCTCTGCGTAAGTCAGTACTTTTTCGAAAGTAGAATTAGAAATTGTGTATGGTGCATGTGGCGCTAACGCTGAGCTTATTAACGCATTACCACGCCAGCTATCATGCGCTTCAAAACCTTTTTGCAAGTAATCATCGGCGTCTGCCGCATAATTGGTTGGAAACTCCAATACCGTTAAGCCCAAATGTGCACGAATTCCCGCCTTATTGGCAGCCATCGCAGTTGCCTGCGGATAAAAGTACATATCATTAAAACAAGTAGTGCCGCCACTTAACATTTCAGCGCAGGCTAGCAAAGAAGCATCTTCTACATAGCGCTCTGTCACAACCGCGCGCTCTGCCGGCCAAATATGCGAGTTAAGCCAAACCATTAAAGGCTGGTCATCTGCAATCCCTCGCATTAATGTCATTGCCGCATGCGTATGCGCATTAATTAAACCGGGCATCAGCACATGCTCATCGACCTCAACCAACTCAGCCGCAGCATACTTCACACGCGCCTGCTCTGTTGGTAACACATCAACAATTAGCTGATGATCAATCACTACTGAGTAAAACTCATGCAAGGTATTATTTGAATCGGCAGGCACAACCCAACGCGCTTCTATCACTAACTCTACATGGGTGACTTGCATCGGCAACTGATCAGATTTTGTCATAGAGGCTTATTTTACCAATAAAAAAGCCCCGCAAGCGGGGCTTTTTACAATCAAGGAAATTATTTGCAACCTTTTTCCATTGAACGTGTAGCTTCGATCTCAACACGACGGTTTGGTGCTAGGCACTCGATTAATGCTTTACGGCCTTTTACACCATCGCAACTAACCACTGGCACTAACTCACCTTTACCTACAGCAACTAAACGATCAGCTTCGATACCTTGGCTAATCAAGTAATCACGCACTTGGTTAGCACGTTTTTCTGATAGTTTTTGGTTGTAAGCTTCGCTACCAAGCTTGTCTGTATGACCAGTTACTTTTACGCTTGCGAAAATTTTGTTTTCTTTCATTTTCGGCACAACTTCGTTATCCAGAACGCTAGTATCTTTCAATTTAGCTTCATCGAACGCAAACAATTTAGAAGCCTCAATCGTAATTGTTTCGTATTGTGGCACGCATGCTGGCGCTGGTGCTGGCTCTGGAGTTGGTGCAACAGCAACTGGCGCTACTGGTGCTGGCTCAGGCTCAACTGCAGCTACAGGCATTGGAGCTGGTGCGCCAAAGCGAAAGATACCGCCTAGACTTAATAGTGTGTTACCGATTGTGTCAGTTTCGCTAGCTGTAGTTACACCATCGCTTACTTTAACTGATGCACGGCTCCATTGATGACGCAAGTCAGCTTGTAAACCGAATGTATCATTAAATAGGTATTGTGCGCCTAAACCAACGTTAGCTAACCAAGATGTTTTCTTACCATCAACATCTAATGTAGGGTGAGTGTAATCAACGTCATTACGTGCTACGCCTAAACCTGCTAATAAGAATGGACGGAATTTATCACGGCTAAACATGTATAAAGCATCAACGCCTAGTGTTGTTTGTTTGTAACGACCACCTACACCAGCGATGCCAGTATCTTCGCTTGCGCGATTGTAGCCTAGGCCACCTTGAATGTCCCAATGCTCAGACAATTCTTTACCAAGTTTTAGAAATGCGCCGCCGCCATTGTTAGCCTCTAGATCGCTATCTGTATTCATATAGCTAACACCTGGTACTGCATACCAAGCGCCACGGTACATATCCTCTGCAGTTGCAGCGAACGCTGCTAAGCCTAATGTAGCGGCTACAGCGAAAGTTAACATGTTCTTTTTCATTCTTATTACTCCTTGTTAATGAATCTTTATGTTGGCAATAATACGCATATACATAAGGTAACGCAACTTATAACATCATGCAGATATTAGCCCACAGCCGCTTTTGTTGCAAAATTACAACAAACTTACAACATTGCGCGGATTGCTTTTATTTTGCTTGCATCCAAGCTTAATTTTCGCTGATTAGACACGCTAACCCCACCCCTAAAACCAATATAGGTTGGGGAATAAGCGCTGATTTTTTCTATATGCTGTATATTGAGTGAACCAGCTAAACCAAAAGCCATTGCATGATTTTTAACACGTGTTGCGAATAACGCCATTTGCTCATGCGTGTAATAATCCATGAACGTACCCCCATTCTTTTGGGCTGTATCCAGCATCACACCATAAAAACCTGCGGCTTTAATGTCATCAATCAAGTGTGTTGGGTACTGCATCTCAGCAAATAGGACTGCAATTAACTTAACACCGTGTTGCGTAATTTGCTTAAGTGCATCCAAACATGGCTGATAGTCTTCTGATTCAAAAAAACCAATTTTGACGAAATCGACTTTGGTATTGGCAATATTCGATACCTGCTGTGAAATTAAATCCGCTTGCATTGGCAAATCACCAACGGTTGCACTGGTATATTGCTGCGGGCCAGTGCGATTGATACTGACAAAACTTACCACGTCTTGAATGGTATTGATGGGTAGCGCACCAAGCGCACCCTGATGCGGATCTTTTAAATCAATTAAATCTGCACCGTGTGCCAAGGCAATTTTTGCCTCATTAATATCTGTAACGCTAATTAATAATTGTGTCATGCGAATACTACGCTCAAGCCAATATAGTCCATAAATTAAGTCGAACGCTCTGGCTAAGCCAAGTTCTCAAGATTAAGTGCAGCTTTATGATTTTCAACCATTTCTATCAACCAACCCCAGGCTTCCAACTCTCGCGGACCAGCTGTTTTATCGATAGCAATAGTCAAATAACCTATTTCTTGGCAGATTTTTTCTAACGGCAGTCTTTTTAAACGGCTGACCAAAACCGCCAGCTCGATGACTGCCGCTTGTGCCCGATTAAATCCCTGAAACGGCTGGTGCTGTGCTTCATAGACTATCTCTAGAAATAGCTGCGGACGCACATCATCGTCTTCAAACTTAACTAGCTTAAGTTCTTTATGTGCCAACACCTCGGCTAATCTAACCCCATTTATTTTGGTGGCAGGCGTCAAGTCAGCCACAGATTTTGCAGCTAACGCCGCAGCAAACACGCGTACATCGTCAGTTAAATTCACAACAGCATGACCTGTAGCCAATATATTGGCTAGCGTTGTCGATGGTTTGAACGGGGCAATCACCACCAAACCATCTTGCATGCGTATGCCAAAAGGCGTGACATGCGCGACGCCTTCGGCATTTACTGAACTAACTATGGTTTCATAAATCATGCATTAACTTTCTACTTGTGGCGAGTTTTACGCTTTCTCGCACCTACAGCAATTTACTTAAAAACTTACTGCGCGTCTTTTTTTGCGCGCTTTTCTTTGATAGAGGCTTCACGATGTGCGGCTTTACCGCCAACATCAGTGCGCTTAGTGCTAACACCCCACTCCAGCTCCTGGTCTTGCGCGTAACGCTTTCCTAGCTGCCATGCAATTTGCGCACGCGCCAACTCCACGCCTAAATAAAAAGCATGGGAAGCATCATCGCCCACTTTTAAATGCGGATACAACACAAAGGGATCTAACGCTTCATATATGCCATCCCGATTGTATATATGCAAACCTTGCTCACTGACCTGAATACGAAAGCTTGGGTCTTTAATCTGTGATGCGATTTCATTAATTTCTTCAGCACTATAGGTAAACGGCCGCTTATCATGCAACCCTAATAAACCGTTGCTATAGCCGCGCGGTAAACGCTCATCTCGCTTAGCAGCAAACATGGTGCGTCTAGCAATATCAGCTTCTGCAATTGCATTCACAGCATGGGTACTGACTGAGGTTGCCAACACTGCATTGATATTGAGTTCACTAATCATGCCAAACAATAATGCATTGATTCCTGTGGTATCTGCATCGGTAAGCTCTGTTAGATTACCAATCCCCATCATAATTTCAATATCAGGGTATTTTTTACGCAAACGATGATAACGCACGATGGAGTCGGTCAAACCAAAATGGATAGGATCCAAAATTGCATCAGCCAGAAAAGGCTTACCTAACTTAATACAACCCTCAATCGCACGATATAACGAAGGTAAACTATGTGGCTTTGCAGGAATTAACACTGGGGTAGAGGCGACCTCTTGTGCAATCCAAAGTGTTTTCTCGGTAAGGCTTAACAGGTAATCAGCGCCCGCATGCCCCGCCGCGAGCAAGTCATCGGTATTTAAAGAGTCCACACTGACATTTAAACCTTGCTGCTTAAGTGCCTGAATGCTTTCCGCCAAGTGAGGAAAAGGTACAGCGGGCAAGCAACCAAGATCAATCACATTGGCGCCTTGCGCTTGATATTGCAAGGCTTTTTGCAGAATGCCTTCTACGCTTAAATATGGCGCATCTACAATCTCTGCGAATATTTTAACTTGGTACTGGCTTAAATCAGGCGCAATACCTTGGTGCCCAAAGTATTGGGGAAGATCCTTTAAATCTGCTGGGCCACGCTCAACAGGCACCCCGTATTTGGCTTCTAGCATAGTTAAATCACCTTGGCACAAACCTGGCACAATCACCTTATCTGCATCACCAGTTTCTTTTACTCTACGCGCGATTAAATCTGGCGTCATCAGCGCCGCAACCGAAACCCCAATCTGCTCCACACGGTACTTAAAAGGCTGTGTTTTAGGGTTACTTTGCACTTCACTTAGTACTTTGTTCAAACTTTTTTCGGCAAGCTTACCCGTTAAAAAAAGTAGATTTTTCGTCATGCTAGTCGGTATTTTTTAGCGACTGCAAATGCTGCTGGATGCAGCTGTTTAAGCTGTTCATATCCTCTACCACACTCGTCATTTCAAACGATTTGAGCTTGGCAATATTCTCTAAATCAATCTTACGCGGATAAACTTTAACCATATTATCGCGTGGCGCTTCAGACTCCAGCTCGGGCGCGGTATCGCACGCAAATACGATACTAGGCACAAGTGTTTTACCAGCCTGTGCGTATAAATTAGTCACCAAGCTATCAGAGAAGCCATACGCCATTTTCGCAATGGTGTTTGAGGTTGCCGGTGCAATTACTAACCCGTGGTATTTACCTTTGTAAAACATGCCCACAGGCACGCTGCTAGCTGTTTTATCTTGATAAACGCGATGGCCAGCAGCGTTTAACGCTTGCTGAAAACCGTATTGCTGAATAATTTCGGCACCGGCGCTACTTAGAAAAATATCAACATTCTCTAATGTATTCAGAATCTCAATAGACTCACGTAAATAATGACCAGAGCCGGTAATCGCCCATGCCAAACGTTGATTTTTTTTATCTATCATTTTTAACCAAATTTGTACTTAAAAACACACCACAACCATTAGCACCATGACTACTATGCGCATCCCCACTAAACGTCAAGAATGTAACGTTTAGTAGAAGCATGATTCATATTGATCAGCGCACATGAGTGGCGCTAGTTACTATTAATGCATAGGCATTAATAGTAATGACGATTAAGCGAAAGGATGCTCAATCACGATAGTTTCATCACGCTCAGGGCCTGTAGAAACAATAGCAATTGGCACGCCGCATAATGCTTCTAAGCGTTTTAAGTAGTTTTGTGCATTTTTAGGCAAGCCATCCCACGTTTTTACGCCAAACGTAGTTTCAGTCCAACCAGGTACAGTTTCATAAATAGGCTTACATCCAGCCACATCGTCTGCACCGATAGGTAGCAAATCAATTTTTTTGCCGTCTAACTCATAACCTGTACAGATATTGAGCTCTTTAATGCCGTCCAATACATCTAACTTAGTGATACACAAACCGGTTAGGCCGTTAATCATCGCTGAGCGACGCAATGCTGCTGCATCAAACCAGCCACAACGACGCTTACGTTTGGTCACAGTACCAATCTCTTGGCCTTTATTTGACATCTGATAACCAGGTAAACCTTGTGTCTCAATATCTAGCTCGCTAGGGAATGGGCCACCACCCACGCGCGTTGTATAGGCTTTAGTAATGCCTAATACATAGTGCAGCATATTAGCGCCCACACCTGTACCAGCCGATGCCTGACCTGCGATACAGTTGCTTGAAGTCACGTACGGATAAGTACCGTGGTCGATATCTAGCAAGGTGCCTTGTGCGCCTTCAAACAACAAATTCTCACCTTTAGCATTCGCTGCATAAATTTCTGCAGAAACGTCTGCAATCATCGGTTTCAATGCAATTGCCTGCTGCATGCTTGCATCGAATTGCTGATTAAAATCTACAGGTTTAGCATCAAGATAATTGGTTAACACGAAGTTATGGTAATCCATTACTTCACGTAACTTTTCTGAGAAACGTTCAGGGTAGAACAAGTCGTACACACGCAGGGCACGGCGCGCCACTTTGTCTTCGTAGGTTGGGCCAATGCCTTTACCTGTGGTGCCGATTTTTTTCTCTGCGCTGCGTTTTGCTTCACGGGCCACGTCTACCGCCACATGGTGGCTCATAATCAACGGGCAGCCTGGGCTTACTTTTAAACGATTACTTACTTCTAGGCCGTCTTTTTCTAAAGCGGCAATTTCTTTAAGCAAATGCCCAGCATCTAACACTACGCCATTACCAATATAGCAATTAACGCCAGCACGCACGATACCAGAAGGCACAAGATTGAGTTTATAAACACGTTGCGCATCACCCTGACCAACCACTAATGTGTGACCAGCATTGTGACCGCCCTGAAAACGCACCACACCTTGTGCATGATCGGTTAACCAATCAACAATTTTACCTTTGCCTTCATCGCCCCACTGCGTACCAATGACGACCACATTTTTTGCTGCTTTATTTGCCATAACGTTTACTTTGATTAAATATTAATTTTTTGGAGTAGTGATTTTGCCTACAGCAAAATCACGTGCAACTTTTAGTTTTTTACTACATCAACTACATGCCAGCCAGAATTGTAATGCTCTAGCCTCTGATTACAATTGAGTTCGTTTAAATCTGCATCAGCACCATCAAGGGCCTCAATTACAACGCACCCTTCATTGCGCAGACTTGCGATTTTACTCGCAAGCGCAGGGTCTGTTGATACCGGTGCATAAATGGCCATATTAGATTGTGCTGGGGGTAAAGCACTGACCACCCCACGCAAATCAAGGCTAAATCCTGTCGCCGGGCGTGCACGTCCGAAAGACTGCCCGACCTCATCATAGCGACCACCCAATGCAAGTGGCCCCTTGTAGCCTTTTGCGTACGCCGCAAACACTATACCGCTATGGTAATGGTAGCCACGCAATTCGCTTAAATCGAAGCTGACGCTAGCGCCTAGTTGGTCAATCGCATGACTTACTTGCTGTAAACTATCCAATGCCTTCTTAATCGCAGGCGTAGCTGGCAGCACTTGGAATGCTTTAGTCAGAATAGATTTATCACCATTAAGCTCAGTTAAGTGCAATAACGCCTCACGCGTTGTGTGATCCAGCGCCTTGGTCAATGCGGCTACCGCAGGCTGATCTTTGCTTTGCAAAGCTGCGTATAAATCCTGCTCTAACTGGGCATCAACCTGGCTTGCTTCAATCAAACTGCCAAACACGTTGACGTGACTAAAATCTAGATGAATTTCATCAATGCCAATGACTTGCAATGCTTTAATCAATAAACGCTGAATTTCAATATCGCTTTCGATACCGGCATGACCATATAACTCAGCGCCAATTTGCAAAGGCTCACGCGTCAACGCCAAGCCATCAGGCTTAGTGCGTAACACACTGCCTGCATAGCATAGACGCGTCACGCCTTGATGATTCAACAAGTGCGCGTCTATTCTAGCGGCTTGCGGGGTCATATCTGCACGCACCCCCATAAGCCGACCAGTTAACTGGTCAACCACTTTAAATGTGGCTAAATCCAAATCATGTCCTGCACCAGTGATTAAGGACTCCATGTACTCCAACATCGGTGGAATAACATACTGATAACCATGCACTTTAAATAAGTCTAGCAATTTACGACGCAAGACTTCAGTACGTAAAGCCTCAGCAGGTAACACATCTTCAATATATTCGGGTAACAACCAATTACGCATATTTATCAATCATTTACTTAATAAAATTAAGAGCAAACCGCCAACTATGGATATCAAGCCAACGAAGCGAAGTTGCCCATCTTTTAATGTCACCATCTTTATAAAGGTTTCGCGCCAGGCTTGAGGCATCAGCAAAGGAAGCAGCCCCTCAAACACTAGCATCAAACCTAAAGCAGTTAACACATAGTCACTCACCACAACTTACTATTTTCTGTTAGGGCTGCGCATGTATTTAAAGAACTCTGAATTTGGATCCAGCACCATTACGTCACTTTTGCTCTTGAAGCTGTTTTTATATGCTTCTTGGCTGCGATAAAACGCATAGAACTCTGGGTTACGGCTATAAGACTGATTATAAATCTCGCCAGCTTTGGCATCACCCTCACCCTTGGTTTTTTGGGCTTCACTATAAGCTTCGGCAATAATGACTTCACGTTGCTTATCAGCATCAGCACGAATTTTTTCTGATGCAGCGGCACCTTCTGAACGTAATTGATTTGCTAGGCGTTTACGCTCTGCAATCATACGGTCAAATACTGATTTACTGATTTCCTCAGCATAATCTACACGTTTCAGGCGTACATCAACCACGGCAATACCCATTTGGCGAGCTTCCGCATCGGCAGTCTTACGTAGGTTATCCATGACCGCAGCACGCTCACCGGCAATCACATCACGCACTGTACGTTTACCAAACTCCGTACGTAAAACAGCATTCACTACTTTAGATAATCTATCTTCTGCAGCAGCCTCACCGCCCTCTTTAATTGATACATAATACTTAACAGGATCAACAATGCGCCATTTGACGAAAGAATCCACCATCATGTATTTGTTTTCGCTAGTAATAAACTTAGCAGGCTGCTCCCAATCTAGGGTCAATATACGATTGTCAAAGTACTTGAGGTTATCCACGAATGGCATTTTAAAGTAAAGACCGGGCTCTTTTTTCACAGAGACGATTTCACCTAACCTTTGCACGACCACATACTGGGTTTGTTTCACGGTGAATGCAGAGGCTGATAGCAACATCAAACCTAAAATCCCCACGAAAATAATATTTTTTGCCTTATTCATTATTGTTCCTTATCTACTTTCTCTATCACGGCTGCGAAAAGCTTCTCTCGAGCGCTCGGTAGTAGCGGCTGATGAATCAAAAGCTGCGCCTGATTCAGTTTGCGGATTTAATGACTGGACGGATTGAGATTGCGGTGCAGTAGATGTTGCGCTAGTTGCATTAATCAATTTATCTAATGGCAAATACAACAAGCTATTTCCCGCTTTTTGATCAACAATCACTTTGCTTGTAGCAGATAAAATCTGCTCTTGCGCATCTAGATACAAACGCTGACGTGTCACTTCTGGTGCGTTATTGTACTGCGCTAGAATTTGATCAAAACGACTTGCATTACCTCTTGCTTCACTTTCAACCTTCAACTTATAGCCTGCTGCTTCTGACAATAGGCGTGAAGCAGTACCACGCGCTTTTGGAATCACGTCGTTAGCGTAAGCCTGACCTTCATTGATTTGGCGTTGATTGTCTTGGTTAGCACGGTTAACGTCTTCAAAAGCCTCTTGTACCTGCTCTGGCGGTTGAGCGCTCTGTAGCGATACGCTAATAATTTTCACACCAGTTTTATAACTATCCAATATCACTTGCATGCGCTCAGATGTGTCAGCCAAACCTTTTTGCAACAGATCATCCAATTTATTCTTACCAACAACTTCACGAATTGCAGATTCAGCAGCAGACATCACTGCTGTGTCAGTGGAACGGTTATTGAATAAGTAATATTTCGCGTTATTCAGGTTATATTGCACCGCAAATTGCAGATCAATAATATTTTCATCTTCGGTCAGCATTAACGCTTCTTTAGGCAATTTAGTCTTACCACCACCAGAACCCTCCGCGCTGCTTCTATAGCCGACTTCCAGCCTCCGCACTTGCTCCATATTCACAACTTCTACAGATTCAATTGGGTATGGTAAATGCCAGCGTGGCCCAGGCTCTGTAGTTTCATCTAAAGCCTTACCAAAACGCATCACTACACCAGTAGAACCTTGATCAACAATGTAAAATCCAGAGGCCAGCCAAATAAGGAACACTAAGCCTAAGATTGGTAGAATCGGCAAATTAACATCGCCAGATGATGGACGTCTTGGCTGAGAGTTAGATTGATTACCACCGTTCTTGCCAAACATCGCATTAATTTTGCGGCTTAAATCACGCATCACCTCATCAAGATCAGGCGGCCCTTCATTATTTTGCTGTCTCCAACCAGGGAATTTAATCATTCATCACTCCAACACTAAAAATTGAATTACTTTAAATCTTGATTCAGGCAATGCAACGATTAGAAATCAAGCACACCAAACTTTTATACTGCGTAATTTAACTGTACTTAAACAAACGCACTCTCTTCAGTACTTTGCTTTTGTACATACTGATAGTGTTCCGCCATCGCCAATCTCAGAAAATCAAGTCCTTCACCTGTTTTTGCTGACACATGCAAGCTCGTAATTCTACCATATTCATCACGGCCAATCGCAGGCTCTAAACCCACGCGGTCTATTTGGTTATACACTAAAATCTGCGGCACTTCTGAGGCACCGATTTCATGCAGCACTTTATTCACTTGTGCGATTTGCTCATCACGGTTAGTACTGGCCGTATCCACAATATGCAATAGCAAGTCAGCCTGCACTGCTTCCTCCAGTGTGGCGCCAAACGCCTCGACCAACGCGTGAGGCAGGTGCTTAATAAAACCAACCGTGTCTGAAAGCACTACCGATCCGCAGCCCTCAATATAAATCTTATGCGTGGTTGTGTCTAAAGTTGCAAATAACTGATCGGCGGCATAGATATTAGCTTTAGTCAGGCGATTGAAAATCGTAGACTTACCGGCATTGGTATACCCAACCAGTGACACAGTCATTACGTTAGAACGCTTACGCGCCCTACGCTGCATACCACGTTGTGCTTTAAGTTTTAGTAATTTTTCACGCAGCTGCTTAACGCGCACGCGCAACATACGCCTATCCAGCTCAAGCTGTGTTTCACCAGGGCCGCCACGCACGCCAATACCGCCTTTTTGACGCTCCAAGTGAGTCCAACCACGCACTAGGCGCGTAGACAGATGCTCAAGTTGCGCAAGTTCAACCTGTAATTTACCTTCATGGGTTTGAGCGCGCTGGCTAAATATATCTAGAATCAACCCAGTTCTATCCACGACACGCGCTTGCAACAGACGCTCTAAGTTACGCTGCTGCGATGGAGTTAAATCATGATTAAAGACGGCAACATGGGATTCAACCGCTTGCATCATCTGCGCTAATTCATCAGCCTTACCACTGCCAATAAATAGCTTAGCGTCCGGGACAGACCGCTTACCCTCCACCTTACCCAGCACTGCCAAACCCGCACTCAAGCTCAGTTGGCGAAGCTCTTCCAAGCTTTCTTGGTAATCATTTTCGCCAAAATCAACACTTACCAATATAGCAGCATCACCGCCACTTGGTCTTTCAAACAAATCTTTCAACGCTTAATCATCACCTTCAGACATATTTATATTCACTGCACGCGCCGGCACTATTGTTGAAATAGCATGCTTATACACCATTTGCGTCACAGTATTTTTGAGCAGAATCACGTACTGATCAAACGAATCCACCTGCCCTTGCAATTTGATACCATTCACGAGATAAATAGATACAGCAACATGTTCTTTGCGTAGTGCGTTGAGAAATGGGTCTTGTAACATTTGCCCTTTTTGATTCATGATGTCTCCTATTGTTTGGAGTTAAATAAAATTGACTACCTGTCGCTGTTTATAGCCACATACAAATATCTTACTCTCGTTAAGATATAGAACAACCAAATTCGTTCTTTAATTAAAATTAAAATTTAACTTCGTTCATTCTCGCAATGACTTCATCCCTACCAAGCAACGCCATTACCTGATCAATGCTTGGAGATTGCGCAATGCCTGTCAACATCACACGCAACGGCATCGCCACTTTTGGAAACTTCAATTGAAACTCAGTCACCACATCGTTTAAAACATGATGAATAGCCTCTGCCTGCCACTCAACTGTAGCCAAAGCATCCGTCAGCTTCAGCATAGCCGGCTTGATTTCAACTGTTAAATGCTTCTCAGCTGCCGCCTGGTCAATCACTGGTTTTTGGTAAAAGTATGCAATGCTGCTAGCAAGCTCATTTAACGTATGCGCACGCTCTTTGTATAAATCAATGACTGCAGCCAGATTTGGCATTGTGCCAACTTGCACACCCAGCTTAGCAAGGCGCTTGGTCAGATCGTTCACCAGATAGCCCGAATCCGCTTGTTTAATATAATGCGCGTTTAACCAGCGGAGTTTTTCAGTATTAAATTGCGCCGCAGATGGTGTAATGTGGTCTAGATCAAACCACTCGCAGAACTGCTGCATACTAAAGATCTCTTCATCACCATGACTCCAACCCAAACGTGCTAAATAATTCAGCACAGCTTCTGGCAGGTAACCATCATCATCGTACTGCATCACACTGACAGCACCATGACGCTTAGATAGCTTCTGGCCATCATCACCTAAAATCATGGACAAATGCGCATATTGTGGAATGGTTGCACCAAGTGCCATTAGCATATTGATTTGGCGTGGCGTGTTATTCACGTGGTCATCACCACGAATCACTTGCGTGATGCCCATCTCCCAGTCATCCACTACCACACAGAAGTTATAAGTGGGGGTACCATCAGCACGCGCAATGATTAAATCATCCAACTCCTGATTGGCAATACTGATTTCGCCTTTGACTAAATCATTCCATACCACAGAACCATCTTTTGGGTTTTTGAAGCGAATGACCGGCGGAACACCTTGTGGTGGCGCAGGCAACACTTTACCTTCTTCTGGGCGCCAACGACCATCATAACGTGGCTTAACACCTTGCTGCATCTGCGCTTCACGCAGGGCTTCCAGCTCATCTTTACTGCAATAGCAATAGTAGGCACTACCTGCTGCCAGCATAGCTTGAATCACTTCTTTGTAGCGATCCATACGCTGCATCTGATAAAAAGGGCCTTCGTCATGATGCAAGCCTAACCATTGCATACCATCCAGAATTGCCTGTACCGCTTCCGGCGTACTGCGAGCAACGTCAGTATCTTCAATTCGCAGAATAAAATCACCTTTGTGCTTTTTAGCAAAGGCCCACGAGAACAAAGCGGTACGAGCACCGCCTATATGAAGGAATCCGGTTGGACTGGGGGCAAAACGTGTGCGAACTGTCATATCTGTTGAATTTTTTACGATCTATATTGTTAGGCTGACATTTTATCACGCTCACATAAAGTCTAAAAAATTAAAAACAGATTAATACACAATCTCTATACATCATTGCTAGCAGCATGATGACTGGTGCAATGGCGAATAGCGCTTGGATTAAGAAAACAATCTGGCATACTACTTGCTTTTCAGACTATACCTAGTGAAAGAATATAGCTAAAAATGGAATTTCTCCACAATCTGTTCAAGAGCGCAGCCACACCTAAGATGAAAACATCTATGGCTTGGATGCATCAAATCAAGGGCATGGATGATATCTCTGCCATTGAATTTGCGACAGCAAAATTAGGAGATGAATTTAAAACCAATGCATTTAGCGACCCTACTAATCTAGAAGCACTTTTCACCATCGACGAAAATACACACATTGCTGTCGAAAGAATCACAACGCATTTCATCCACATTGAGCATATCAGCGCAGAATTAGAAGAGCGCGTAACGAATGCTGTCTTTTTTTACCACCGCCAGCTTTTCTTGATTTACTTTTCATTGATTGATAATTTTTCTGATCAATACCAAAAACATATTCATGTTTTTTTAGCGCGTGCAATCAGAAATGCAACGCAAATGATTAAATGGCGTTATTACAACTACCAAAGCGCGCCGGCTAATGTTTGGACACAGATATCACAACTATACTTATTAGCCGAAAATCTATCTCTACTCAACGCAAAAATTCAGCCCTACGCTGAGCTTGAGCCAATCTCACTGTCTAATGCTTACATTCACGTATGCATGCTGGGCACACTAGAAAGCTTAAGCTTAAAATGTGAACAAATTGAGTTCGTGAGCAAAATGCTGATGATGTGGACATCCAAAACAACGGTAGACCGTGTGTTTGATCAGAGTCAGCATTTATTTTACGTAGACACTACCGGTAACAAACCGGCTAAACGTATTCGTACTTTTAAACCAGCTAGCACATATCGTTACTGGAACTTGGATAGTGTAATTTCCAAAATAGAGCTTTGCATCTCACTAATTGAGTTCAATATTTCACCAAAACAGCCTTTTATGAAAGAGCTAATTTCGCACAAGGATGCCTCCACCACTTTTGAAATATTAAACAGCGAGTGGTCTCGCGTTGATTACAACCGTCAACGCAGGTTGGAAGAGCGAAACAAAAACGTATCTCAAGCGACTACCAGCCTGGGCTTCAAAGAGGTATGTGATCAAATCAAGCAATATGAAAATATCAAGATGCAGCGTGGAGAGCGTGGCTACCAAGGTGAAAAGTCATTTGAAGAAAGATTGGCAACGCACAATATCAATCGGAGTGAGCCTAATATCATTCACATGAACATAAGCAGTGAGCGCTCCAGTATTATTGATGAGTCTAGCAAAGGCTTAGGCTTACATGTGAGCAGACATGCACATGACGTAAGTGTAGGAATGTTAATTGGCATATCTACTAAAGAACTCAGAAACAATACCAAATTAGGGATTATCAAGAATATCCGGCCAATTGCGCAAGGCGAGTTGCACCTAGGGGTTGAACTACTTAGTAATATTGGATTTTATTCTCAAGCGGAAAATATAAGCCTAAGAACGCCTAAGGTCGCTATATCAATAGGCGCGCATGAAAATAAAGACAATTATTTTGCCAACACCGTATTTGCCAATACTACTAGTTTTTTAGATAGCAGTTTTGGCACCGACCCAAGCAACTTTATGTGTTTATACTTACCTAAAGAACAATCACTGACCAAGCAAGAATCGCTGATTATTCCTAAGCTGCAATACAATAAAAACGACATCTTCAAAGTACTGATATTAGGTGAAGAAATATTAGTTAGATTTACAAAATCGTTTGAGCGTCACGGCAACTGGGTGCGTGTAACGTTTACCACCGACATTAACCAGTAAACATCACACACGACCCATATACGTTACCACTATTTCGTAGGCTCAGCCTCCCAGCCCCCGCCTAGCACTTTAAACAAATCTACCGTTGCAACTAACCTTGCCTGACGTGCCTGTACAAAAGCTAGGCTAGCTTCATTATAGGTACGCTGCGCATCTAACACTTCAATATAAGCGGAGTAGCCTGACTGGTATCTGTTCTCTGACAAAGTCAGCATTTTCTGCGCTGAAGTTTGACTAGTCAGCAAAGACTGCTCACGTTCTGTTTGCTGACGCAAGCTTACCAATGCATCATTTACCTCGGTAAATGCGGTTTGAATCGTACGCTCATAAGTGGCAAGCGTCTTTTTCTGTTTAGCAGCTTCCTGATCAACCCTAGCATCGAGCCTGCCGCCATTAAAGATTGGTAAACTCAAACTAAGCCCGCCAGTCCAAATACGCGCTGCAGAGCTTAAGATGTCTTTCAACTCAAGGCTCTCTCCACCCCAGTTTGCGGTCAGTGAAATGCTTGGGTATAACGCTGCTTTTGCTACGGCAATATTTGCATTGGCAGCAATCATTTGTTGCTCTGCCTGACGCACGTCAGGACGTGACTCCAATAAACTTGAAGGCAACCCGAGTGGCGGAATCGGTGGAACCGGTAACGCCATAATGTCGGATTTAGTTTGCCCTAACCCACGTACCGCTAAATCCAAGTCTCCGGTCAATAGCGCTAATTGGTTCAAGCTTAAAGACTGCAAGCGTTTTAAATCTGCAATTTGCGCACGTAAATTAGTGTTAGCGACCTCAGCTTGATATACATCTAACGCCGAAACAATACCGCCCTCTAAACGACGCTTGGTGAGCGCAAGGCTAGCATCGCGGCTAACCAAGTTTTGCTCTGCAATCTGGATTTGCTTTTCCAAGCTACGCAACGTCAAATACTGGCTAGCAACCAAGCCAGTGAGTGACAGTGTCACGGTATCTTTAGCATAGCGGCTAGATAATGCTGACGCACGTGCTGACTCTTTAGCACGGCCCAACTTACCCCAGAAATCCAGCTCAAAAGTCGTCCCCAGCTTAATATTGAAATTATTACGTGGGTTAGCTGAAAATACAGGGAAAGCACCAGCCTCAGTCACACGAGAGCGAGTACCAGCCGCATCCAGATTAACCGACGGAATCAAGAAAGTACCAGCTTCCTTCATCACTGCATCGGCCTGCTCAATGTTAGCAACCGCTACTTTGATATCCGTATTATGCTTTAACGCACTGGCAATCAACGTGTTCAATGTTTCGTCTTGATACAGCGCCCACCAATCTTTTGCAATATGGCTTTGCGCTGCATTTTGGCTCAACTCCACATAACGATCCGGCGTCTCGACCTTTGGTCTTAGGTAGTCTGGCCAAACCATCGTTTGGCATCCAGACAACACTAAGCTACCTACAAGATAAAAAACTGGTTTTATTAAATATTTATTTTTATTTTGTTTCATACCGCACCTTTATTCTCAGTATTTACTGAAGTCTCAACTACTGGCGCATCGTCAGGCACTTCATGGTGTTTTCTATGTACATTTTTATTACTCAACCATGTAAAGAAGAGTGGAATAAAAATCGTAGCTACAAAAGTCGCTAACAACATACCTCCAAACACCCCAGTACCCATTGAGCGCCTTGCCGCTGCACCTGCCCCTGTTGCAATCACTAATGGCACAATACCTAATACAAAAGCCATTGACGTCATCACAATCGGTCTAAAACGCAGTCTTGCAGCTTCAAGCGCAGCTTCAGCAACCGGCATCCCTTCTTCCATTTTTTGGCTTGCAAACTCTACAATCAAAATCGCATTTTTTGCCGCCAAACCAACCAGCGTAATTAAACCGATCTGGAAGTAAATGTCATTTGGCATTCCTCTGAACAGTACGGCTATCAACGCACCAGCCAAAGCAAAAGGCACCGCCATAATCACTGCAAGTGGCAAGGCCCATGTTTCAAACTGTGCAGCCAAAATCAAGAACACCATGATAATGGCAAAACCAAACGCAATTACCGCAGCTGAGCCTGTACGTTTCTCTTGATACGCCTGTCCAGTCCATGCAATTTGGTAACCATCTGGCAAGTTCTGTGCGGCAATTTTTTCAACCATCTTAATGGCATCACCTGAACTCACACCCAATGCACCTTTACCTAGCACTTTAGCTGACAGCAAGCCGTTATAGCGCTCTAATTGCTCAGCACCTACAATATCTTTCACTTTGCTCAGTGCTGACAATGGCACCATGAGGCCTTTATCAGACCGCACGTAAACCTTACCTAAATCTTCAGCCTTCATACGGTAGTCAGCTTCAGCCTGCAATTGCACCCGATAAGTACGACCAGATTTATTGAAGTCATTCACGTACAAGGAACCCATAGTGCTTTGTAATGTATCGTAAATACTAGATACCGGCACACCTTGCGACAGGGCCTTGGCTTCATCCACCTCTAAAAACAACTGTGGCACAGTTGGTCGGAAGAAGGTGTTGATTTCAGTTAACCTAGGCTCTTGCTTAAGCGCATCGATCAAATTATTTACCACAGCAGACAAACGTGCAGGATCAGAGTCGCCGCGTGTCTGAACATACAGTTCAAAACCGCCAGAACTGCCCAAGCCACGAATCGCCGGTGGATTAAATGCAATCGCCATGCCATCCGGCTGCTGCATGCCAATACCAAACAGTTTTTTCACAATATCATCAGCTGTAGTTTTACGCTCTGACCAATCTTTCAGACGCACAAACATGGTCGCTGCACTGGTTTTATTACCGCCACCAATCAAGTCAAAACCATTCACAGCAAACTCATGCGCTACCGCAGGGTCTTGCGCAATTGCAGCGCGCACATTTTCAGTGGTTTTACTGGTACGGCTCAACGTTGCACCGTCTGGCATAATCACAGCAGAAATCACATAACCTTGATCTTCTGGTGGTACAAAGCTACCAGGGATTACTCTCAACAATACAACCACGACAGCAATGATTGCCGCAAACACAAACGTACCGATGATTCTATGATGCAAGGTTAAATTCACAACCCCTGTATATACATGCGTGATACGTGTAAACATACGGTTAAATGCTTTAAAGAACGCAGATTCGCCGTGTGTTTTCTTTAATAATATTGCGCACAACGCTGGGGTTAGGGTTAGTGCAACTACCCCTGAAATCACAACAGCCACCGCAACGGTCACAGCAAACTGCTTATACATTTCACCGGCAATACCGCCTAAGAATGCAACTGGCACAAACACAGCACACAGCACTAGCACAATCGCAACGACCGCCGCTGACACTTGCTCCATAGATTTAACCGCAGCTTTAATCGCTGACAGCTTCTCTTCTTCCATCAAACGTTCTACGTTCTCTAACACAACGATAGCATCGTCCACCACAATCCCGATAGAAAGCACCATCGCAAACAATGTGAGCGTGTTGATAGAGAAGCCAAATATCCATAAACCGGCAAAAGTACCAATTAAAGAAATAGGCACCGCAATCATAGGAATCAATGTCGCACGGAAGCTTTGCAAGAATAAGAAAACCACAAGCACCACAAGCACCATCGCTTCGCCCAGTGTTTTCAACACCTCTAAAATAGAAGCTTTTACGAAGTCACTGGTATCGTATGGCACTTCCCAATCAATTCCCTCTGGGAAGCGCACTTTCAACTCTGCCATTTTCGCTTTAACCGCAGCCGCTGTATCCAACGCATTAGCACCGGTTTGCAAGAAAATAGGAATACCTACACCAGGCATACCATCTAACGCAGTACGTACGTTGTAGCTTTGTGAGCCCAACTCAATACGTGCAACATCTTTTAAATGCAGCACGCCGCGCTGACCATTCGCGCGAATAATAATGTTGCCAAATTCTGATGGGTCAATTAATCGGCCTTTAGCAGTAACTGTGTACACCAGCTGCTGATCAGATGGGGCTGGGTCTTGACCAATTTTACCTGCAGCATATTGTGCATTTTGTGCACGAATCGCATTAGCAATATCCGTCGTAGTTACCCCTAATTGCGCCATACGGTCAGGGCGCAACCAAATACGCATTGAGTAATCTTGCGCGCCAAAAATAACAGAATCACCCACGCCTTTAATACGCTTAATCTCATCCAGCACATTCAAGGTAGCGTAATTACTTAAAAACAGCGTGTCATACTTTTTCTGCTTATCGGTCAACATCACAACCAACAAAATATCGTTTGATCGTTTTTGCACGACTAAGCCGGTACGCCTCACTTCATCAGGCAAGCGTGGCAAAGCAATATTCACACGGTTACTTACGTTAAATGTGGCTTGGTCAACATTAGTGCCAACTTCAAACGTAGCAGTAATCGTTAATGTGCCACTAGAGTCGGCACTGGAGTTGAAATACAGCAAGCCTTCAACGCCACTCAACTGCTCCTCAATCGGGGCAGCCACTGTTTTAGAAAGCGTATCCGCACTTGCACCAGGGTAAGTTGCTGTAATTAATACGGTAGGTGGCGCAATTTGCGGGTACTGTGCAATCGGTAATTTAAAGGCGGCAGCTAAGCCCGCCAATACGATAATGATAGACAGTACACTTGCAAAAATAGGCCGTGTAATAAAAAATTTACTCATAAGGATTCTCGATTAAGCCTGACGATTTAGCATTGGGTGATGAACTTATTTTGCTGAACCAGTTGATTCATGTTTTGCTGATGCTGCAGCAGCATCAGTCTCACCCACAGGATGCGGCGCTACAATTGCACCAGGGCGTAGCTTAATAATATTGTCGGTAATCACTTTATCACCAGTCTCCAAGCCACTTAAGATGACCCAGTTTTTACCAACCCAATTACCTGCAACTACCGGCTTAACTACCACTTCATTTTTATCATTGGCTACAAACACAAACTTGCCCTGATCACTATTTAATACTGAGGTCTGTGGTACTACAAACACACCATCTTTTTGCCCAGTGATTACTCTGATTCTGGCAAACTGGCCTGGCAACAAGCGTTTATCAGCATTATCAAAAGTTGCGCGCAATTGTTGTGTACCTAATTGCGGATCAATGCCACTTGCAGCAAAGTTGAGCTGACCTGATTTTGAATACTCTTCACCATTAGGCAGTACCAACCTTACCTCTTTTACACTTTTCTGCGTCAATGGGCCGCCCAATTGCGCCAATTCTGCATCAGACAAACTAAAGCGTACCCAGATTGGACTAATCTGACTTACAGTACTTAATAAACTAGTATTGGCACTCACCAATGCACCTTCTGATAACTCGAACCTACCCGCCACACCAGACAAAGGCGATGTCACAGTGGTATAAGATAAATTCAACTCTGCCTCACGCACGGCTGCTTCATATTGCGCCAAACTCGCTGTTGCCAATGCATTATCAGAGTTAGCATTATCCGCTTCACGCTGACTCACTGACTGCGTTGCAACCAATGCTTGCAAACGCTGCGCTTCGCGCTTTGCTTGATCAAACCGTGCTTTTTGTTGTGCTAATTGTGCTTTAGCATTTGCAAGCGCGATTTGATAAGGCACAGGGTCAATTAAAAACATTGCCTGACCTGCTTTTACTGGCTCACCCTCTTCAAACAGTTTTTTAAGCAAAATACCGCCAACACGCGGTCTAATTTCAACTTCTTTTGCGCCTTCAGTTTGCGCTACAGCCTCTGCGCTTAACGGCACACTGCCCGGAGCCATGGTAATTACACCTACTGGCATAGGTGGCATCGCACCTTGCGTCTGCCCACCGTTTTCCTGCTTGCTACATGCTGCCAGCATAGAGCCAACAAGGACGCTAATCAGCGCCAACATCATGCCTGATGTCATCAATGTTCGTTTCGCATGTGCTGCCTGCGCGTTAAACGACTGTATTTGAATATGTTGCTGATTCTGACTTGCGGTCTTATTTGCCATTTAAAACTCCACGGTTGTTTTTATAACTTGCTAATTATTCTATGTTTTTATTAAAAATAGAAGTCATCTGCTCTTGCTTACATACAGATTTGTATGTATATTATATACAAACAGGAATGTATGTAAAGCCTAATTGATTTAAAATACGCAAAAATTGAAGTTGTATTAGTGAGATTAAACATGGTCAGAAAAACCAAAGAAGATGCAGAACTTACTCGCCAAAAGATAGTAGATGCGGCTCGTGTAGTGTTTCTTGCACGTGGAGTAAGTAAATCAACCTTGGAGCATATCGCCTCACAAGCAGACGTCACCCGTGGCGCCGTTTACTGGCATTTTAAGAACAAAACAGAGATCTTTCATGCCATTCGTGAGCAAGTGTTTTTACCACTGATTGATCGCATGGACGACACGCTGGCAATATCCGCGGACAACTCACAAAATCCGTTAGATCAAATTGAAGCGAGTATGTGTCACACTATACAAGAGCTAAATGACAATATTGAGATGCGAGAAATCTACGAAATCATGATGATTAAATGCGAATATGTCGATGAGTTTGCATTAGTGCTGCATCAAATCATGAACAACTGCTCTAGCTTAATAGAAAAAATTGAAGGTGCATACGAGCGAGCGCAGTCACAAAACCTGTTAGCAACTACACTCACACCACGCGCACTCGCCTTGGATACCCACTTGTTTTTTGGTGGATTACTGCACATGTGGGTAAAAGATGCTGATGGCAGCAAATTCAGGTACCAAGCAGTTGACCTGATTAAATCACACATCAAATTACGTAGAAAATAGATAGTAGAAATAAATCTTGTAGATCAGTTACTGTAGAGATACCATACGCAGATATTAAGCGTTGGAGGGCATTGTGGCTATTTATACTGGTGAAATTTACGGTAAACAAACCGCAAGCAAGTTTGTGATGTACAACGTGCTAAAAGTGAGTAAGCAAGTTGTTACCCTACAAAATATAGATAACCCACTAAGCCTGTTTGAAACCACTGAGCAAAAACTCAACGCCTCAGGCTATATCCGTGTTAGCCAAACGCCATTTATCGACCTAGAATCAACTACCCAGAAACGTCGTAAAGCCGCAAAAAAACCAATGCGCTGCCCGCTTACATTTGACTTCTTAGAGGAGCGTGCTGACAGTGAACGTCCTGCACCTATCATGCAGGACTTATTTAGCTAATATATAAGCTTTTATTAGCTACGTGGTGGACCGCCACGCAAATCATGCCCATCAGCGCTATAAATTTCCACTTCGACAAAATCACCCGGTGTTAAGCCTTCAGCATCTTCAAGGTACACCACGCCATCAATCTCTGGCGCATCCGCTTTAGTGCGGCCAATCGCCTCGATATTACCTTCAACATCGGTCACAATTTCATCAACTAATACTGTTTGAATGCTACCAATTTTGGCATGTACTTTCGCCGCACTAATACGTTCCTGCACTTCCATAAAACGGCTTAAGCGCTCTTGTTTAACTTCTTCCGGCACTTGATCCGGCAAGGCATTGGCTGCCGCACCATCTACTGCTGAATAAGCAAAACAACCTACTCTGTCCAACTGCGCCTCTTCCATAAAGTCTAGCAGTTGTTTAAAGTCATCTTCAGTTTCACCGGGAAAGCCGGCAATGAATGTGCTGCGAATCGTAATGTCTGGGCAGATATCACGCCAGGCTTTAATGCGCGCCAAGTTATTTTCACTGCTTGCCGGACGCTTCATTGCCTTTAATATACGCGGGCTAGCATGCTGGAATGGCACGTCTAGATAAGGCAGAATCAGACCATCCGCCATCAATGGAATCACCTCATCTACATGCGGGTATGGATACACATAATGCAAGCGTGTCCAAACACCAAGCTCACTTAAAGCTTGTGTCAATTCTGTCATACGGGTTTTAACTGGGCGACCATTCCAGAAACCTGGGCGATATTTAACATCAACACCATAAGCTGAAGTATCTTGTGAAATCACTAAAATTTCACTCACACCAGCATTCACTAAATTCTCAGCTTCGTTAAGTACTTCGCCAATTGGGCGGCTGACTAAATCGCCACGCATGCTAGGAATAATACAGAAGCTGCAACGATGATTACAGCCTTCAGAAATTTTAAGGTAAGCGTAATGCTTAGGTGTCAACCTTACGCCTTGTGGCGGCACTAAATCAATAAATGGCTCATGCGGCTTAGGCAGGTTTGCATGTACTGCTGTCATTACTTCTTCCAGCGCATGCGGGCCTGTTACCGCCAATACGCTTGGGTGCGCAGCTTCAACCACACCCTTTTTAGCACCTAAACAGCCGGTAACAATCACTTTACCGTTTTTATTAATTGCTTCACCAATGGCATCCAAAGACTCTTCAACGGCACTATCAATAAAACCACAGGTATTGACTACCACTAAATCTGCTTCGTCATAGCTTCCAGAAATTTCATAGCCTTCCGCCCGTAATTGGGTGAGAATACGCTCTGCGTCTGAGCCTGCTTTAGGGCAGCCTAATGATACAAAGCCTACTTTAGGCGTGGAGTTTTTGCTTGTAGTACTCATTGTCATAAAAACCTATAAATCTTAAAAATTAATTCAAATGTATATTATTGCTATTGCCTGGATGTATGTTGTTGTGCTCATGGCAGCCACTGAAAAATCAGTCGTTGCAGGTTTACTCACGTTTATATTCTACGGCTTACTGCCCTGCGCCCTGCTACTGTGGCTACTCGGTGTTAAACATCGGCGCCACCAACACAACAAGCAATCAGTGGATGAAATAACCCACCAAGAAGATGGTACCGACCCCCAAAGCGATGAGTAGCACCTGACTTACGGTTGCTTTTAACTCCGTACGTTTATGCAAACTAGGAATTAAATCAGCCACTGCTACATACAGCATACTTGCTGCTGCCAACCCTAAAATATAGGGAACCCAACTCATCACATATTGCAAAGCATAATAAGCAATGAGCCCGCCAACCAAGGTTGCCAAACTAGACACTAAATTAAACACCAGTGCCTGTTTTTTGCTGTAACCCGAGTGTAGCAATATTAAAAAGTCACCCACCTCTTGTGGGATTTCGTGCGAAATAATGGCAAGCGCGGTCACCACGCCTAATTTAACATCCACTAAAAATGCCGCCGCAATTAAGACACCATCCACAAAATTATGGAAAGTATCTCCAATCATAATCATCATGCCACTGCGCCCACTATCGTGGTGGTGTGCATGGCTATGACTGTGCACCTGCGTTAATGATGGCGCTTTTGTTGCAGCCACCGCTTTATACTTCACACCATCTGCTGCAACCTCAGATTGCGGATGCGTTAATGGGCAATCTTCCTCGGTATGAATCGCGTGCACTTCGCAGTGGTCGCCATGACAATGCCGCCAAATCACTAATTTCTCTAGCACAAAAAACAACAGCAACCCAAATAGTAGGGTTGCAGAGATACTTTCTATACTACTCGCTTCATTAAAAGCATGGGGAAGAATTTCTAAAAATACAGCACCTAACATTGCGCCAATAGCATAGCTAACCAGCATAGGAATCCATGCCGTGCGGAGATTGAGTGCAAACAATGCCGCCAAAGATACGCTTAACACCCCGCCAGTAAAGCTAGAGATAATAATCCATGCAAGAATAGGTAACTCGGGAATTGTCATGCAACACTTTTGATCAATAATGAAAGAGCGCTATTATAACTGAGCAGCTATAACATCTGTATCTGATTCCAACCAAATCATACTTGCCATACGCCCAGTGGTGTTATCGCGCCTAAAGGAAAAAAAGCGCGCTTGATCCGTGTAAGTGCAAAAGTCTTCATTAACCCCAGCACCATATATTGCACTCACGCCAATACGGTTAAGGCGTTGCTGTGCAATTAAGTATAAGTTACCCAACCATTTATCGCCTGATGTGGACGACGCTAACAGTTTAAATGCCTGACTCGCCTGATTATCTTTTGCAATAAACTGGTCACGCACATCCTCGCCTACCTCAAAGGCATTGGGGCCAATGGCCGGGCCTAACCACACCAATACTTCGTCAGGCGGCACTTGCATCTTTTGCACAGCGGCTTCAATCACGCCGTCACACAGGCCTCTCCAGCCCGCATGCGCTGCAGCAACGACAGTACCTTTTTTATCGCATAGCAAAACCGGCAAGCAATCGGCCGTCATCGTCACACACACAACATTTGGCTTAGTCGTAAAAGAGGCATCCGCATTTTGCAGACAAGTACTAGTGGCTGCATCAATCACATCTGTGCCATGTACTTGATTTACCCAGACTGGCTCACTGGGTAGATACGAACTTAATAGTTGACGGTTTTTCGCAACAGCAATTGGGTTATCTTGCACATGCGTGCCTAAATTCAGACTGGCGTATGGGGCAACGCTCACACCTCCAGCGCGTGTAGTTTGCAACGCCTTCACATTGTGAGGTGCAGGCCAATTAGGGGTGATTAATGTAATAGGTTCAGCATTAGCCATGGTTACTCCACTCATTTAAAGCTAAACATCTTCCTCATCATCAAAATCTGCATCATCTTCTTCATCGCCATCGTCAAGTAGATCATCATCGTCATACTCATAGTCCTCATCAGCTAGATAAGGCTCCATGCTTAATTCAAAATCTTCTTCATCATCACGCACATCCTCATGACGCATTGCTTCCAATAACACCTTCATGTCGTCAGCAAGCTCAATCTGCCACTCCATAAACTCATTGGTGGCCGGATGCACCAGACCCAGCTTAATTGCATGCAAAGCTTGGCGCTGAAACTGACTGACTGCATCACGCAACGTTTGCGTCATCGCGCGAATCGGCACAATGCCACGGAAACCATAAACTGGATCACCAACCAAAGGCGCCTTGAGATGCTGCATATGCACGCGAATCTGGTGGGTGCGGCCGGTTTCTAAGTTGCAGCGTAAATAAGTTTGTACAGAAAAACGCTCTAATATCTCGTAACGCGTAACGGCAGGTTTACCCATCCGGTTAATCGCCATTTTAGTACGCGAGCGTGGGTCGCGACCCAACGGCTGATCAACCACGCCATTACGCCAGAGTTGGCCCCATACAATGGCGCGATACTCACGCTTTACGGTGCGCGCTTGCAGCTGACGTACCAGATGCGTCTGTGCGTTTAATGTTTTGGCCACCACTAGCAAGCCACTGGTTTCCTTATCTAAACGATGCACAATGCCGGCACGTGGTACATCGTGTAATTGCGGCGCATGAAATAGCAAGGCATTAAGTAAAGTACCTTCCCAATTTCCGGCCGCAGGGTGCACAACCATGCCGGCAGGTTTATTCACAACTAAGATATGGTCATCTTCATACACAATATCCAATGGGATATCTTGCGCAGTGAATGCATAGGTCTCAGGCTTCACTTGCACATCAACCAATACCCTCTCTCCGCCCCAAACTTTGGTTTTTGCCGTACTTGCCTTGCCGTCGACGGTCACCAAACCGGATTTTATCCAAGCCTGCAGTCTTGAGCGTGAGTGCTCAGGAAGTAGCCGCTGCAAAGCAACATCAAGACGCAAGCCGCCCAAATCTGATGAAATTGTGAGGTGAATTAGGTTGTTAAGAGATTGTTGAGTAGCGTCTGTCATCGGTTATAATTGTGAGAAATTCTTAAAGGTGGTTTTGCATGAAGTATATCTCAATTTTGGCTTTTACCTTCCTCCTCAGTGGATGTGCGATTTTTGGCGCACCAACTGAGATTGATGATACGAAAGGCTGGACAGCTGAACGTATCTATCAAGAAGGTGCGGCAAAAATGCAAGACCGCGACTACGATAAAGCCATTGTTTACTTTCAAAAGCTTGAGTCTCGCTATCCGCATGGCAAGTTTGCTACGCAAGCGCAACTTGAAACAGCCTACGCCCATTACAAAAAGCAAGACCCAGTATCCGCAGTTGCTGCTGCCGACCGCTTCATTAAACTCCACCCTGACCACCCTAACGTAGATTATGCTTACTATCTAAAGGGCTTAGCAGTATTTAACGAGCGCGGCATTGTAGAGAAGCTCACCAAGCAGCAAGTGAGTGACCGTGACCCACGTGCGCTAAAAGACTCTTTCGCTACATTCAAAGAACTGGTGACACGTTACCCAAAAAGCCGTTATGTAAAAGATGCAACACAGCGCATGGTTTACTTGGCAAACAGCTTATCGGAGCATGAGTTACATGTTGCACGCTACTACATGAAACGCAAAGCTTACGTTGCCGCGATTAACCGCACAAAATATGTGATTGAATACTACCCACAATCCCCACATGTAGAAGAAGCACTGGTCATTATGATTAGCGCTTACGACTTAATGGGCTTGGATGACCTAAAAAATGACACCTTGCGCATTTTGAAAACCAATTATCCAGATAGCGCGATTTTAAATAAGAATGCACCTGAGGATGAGCGCGTATGGTGGAAGTTCTGGGAAAGCCTATACTAGATGAACTAAACTGCATTAAATGCATCCATTATTTTAATGAAGTACTTAAATAAATTACCGGGTTTCATTAAAACGCCATCAGGCCTAGAGTGGATTTTGTTCAAAAAATTACCCCTGATTTTTAGCATTGGAACGGCCGCACCATGCATTCCAATGCTAGTTATTTACCTAAGTAACGAAACCCTAAGCCGAGAGCAACAGCAGGTCATCTACCAATTACTCGGTGTACTTTTTAGTGCCTGGTTTTTTGTTGGCGCTATTGCAATTGGTTGCATTGTCGTCACTATCATGAAAGGGCCTGCCTATGTTGCGGACCCTTACGAGTTACCCACCGAAAATAAAACGCTAGAGCAATACCCCTATTTGTAGCGCTAACTGGCAGATAATTAAACGTCGCCACGCCTAGATAATCACCACGCCGTTATGCCACTCAGGCCTGCCTAACGGGCTTAATTACCAAGCTTCCATCGATGCTAGGTTCGCAAACTACACTACACCTAGCCCAAAGTTTAATATTGCCGCGGTTCCTGCATAAATTATGTTTAATTTATTTAATTCCCATATTAAACTATGCAAAACTAAGCGTGATGAGCACGCTTAAACAATATGGCTGTGATGCCATACTAAAAATTAACTGAATTGTTGTCGACAATATCATTAGCAAGACGCTAATACTTGTGCTATTTGCAACGACGCACTCAAGTGCAAGATTAACGTCATGACAACAATGCATTGAGTAATTTGCTTTTAACCCGCTCCCCAACGCAGGGGAGTTTGGGCTGAGGTTACAGAGCCATATAACATCAGCCAAATTTATTCCAACGTGGGAATAAGTCTAGATGACGCACCAAACATAACCCTACAAGTTATGCAGTGCCCCCGTGTAAGCTATCAATTAAGCGCATACAACACTGTTGTAGCGCGGTAGTTTGTGAATATATTTAGGTTAGGAAAGAATTATGAGCAAAGTGAACTTCTGGAAAATCGGTCACTTATTAAACAATCTGAGCTATAAAAAGAAATTTACCTTACTTGGCACGGTGGCGCTCGTACCTTTATTGATTCTATTGTTTTTCAATATCCAGCTACTGAACTCTGACCAAAAAATTACCAGAATTGAACGCCAAGGCATTACCTATTTAATGCCCCTACGCCATTTTATTGAGAGCGTTCAAGCACATCGCGGCATGACCAACTCCTATTTATCGGGAAACGATGATTTTGCAGAAAAAATTGATGCTAATGAAAAAAAATCCAGTACGCTAATTGTAAATATTGACCAAATTGATAAAGAGCTTGGTCAGCAATTTCGCTCTACAGAAGACTGGAGTAAGATTAAAAAGAACTGGGATAAGCTCAAAGCAGATTGGGCGCAAATTAAATCAAAATCAGGCGATATCACGCCACAGCAAAGCTTTACAAATCATAGCAATCTAATCAATCAGTTGCTTGAGTTTTCATTAAAGCTCACAGACGCAAGTACACTGACGCTAGACCCGCAAATGGACACCTACTATCTCATGGATATTGTCTATTTAAGAACTATCAATGTCGTTGAAATCACGGCACAGATTCGTGGTTTAGGTGCTGGTATTACCTCTAGGCAGTTTGTTACGAATCAAGAAAAGCTAAAGCTTTCAGCACTCACTAACCAAGTTGAGGCATCGCTCAAAAGCTACGAACATGTGATGTCAGTACTTAAAAATTACGAGAGCACTTACACACAAGTAAAACCAGTAATGACTGAGCTACAACAATCAATCAATGAGCTAAACACACTAGTAAAAACATCGATTATTGATGCAGAAACCATAGAGTTAGATACAGAAAAATATTTTAATTTTGCTACTCAGTCCATTACCAAAGGCTATAAAGCCTATGACGAAATTAGCAAGTTACTAGACCAGTCATTAGAAAAACGTTTGATGCAACAGCAACAGCAATTTTGGCTGGTAGTATCTATCACCATTTTAACGATTTTAATTGTTAGCCTGATGCTGTTCTCAGTCGCCAGAAACATTATTCAGGCCACAAGTGAGACCAAGGATTTAATGAACAATCTTGCGCAGGGCAAAGTTGTTGAGCATGATGAGAGTAAGGTCTTCAGCCGTGATGAAATGGGTGATGTAATACGTTCATCCTACAGCATGCAACAAACCATTAAAAATCTGATTGATGCCCTGCAAAGGGTTAGTCATCAGCACTCTATTGGCGATATAGACGCCACATTAAATGCTCAGCAGTTCCACGGCGTCTATGCCGAAATGGCGACTGGCATTAACAAAATGGTGGCTGACCATATTGAAATGAACCAAAAAGCGATTGCCGTGGTGCAGGCCTTTGGTGATGGTGACTTAACACCGCAACTAGAGAAGTTCCCAGGCAAAAAAGCATTTGTTAATACGGCCATTGAGCAAGTACGAGCTAATATTCAGGCGCTGGTGGTGGACACCAACATGCTGGTTAACGCCACGATTCTGGGCAAACTTTCCAGACGTGCAGACTCCAGACGTCATCATGGTGAGTTCCGTAAAATTGTGCAAGGCATCAATGATACCCTAGATGCGGTGGTTAACCCATTAAACATGGCTGCCAAATATGTGGACGATATTGCCAAAGGTAACATCCCTCCCAAAATTACCGACACATACAACGGCGAATTCAACGCAATTAAAAACAACCTGAATCAATGTATTGATGCGGTGAATACCATGATTGCAGATACAGCCTTATTGGTAAATGCTACTGAAAAAGGCCAACTCTCGACACGTGCCGATGCAAGCCAGCATCAAGGAGATTTCCGCAAAATTGTAGAAGGGATTAATAGTACCCTAGATTATGTTATTAACCCGCTGAATATGGCTGCACAGTATGTGGATCGTATATCCAAGGGTGATATTCCTTCCCATATCACTCAACCATACAACGGTGATTTTAACGTCATTAAGAACAACCTGAACACTTGTGTCGATGCAATCAACCGCTTGGTGAGTGACACCAATATGTTATCGCAAGCAGCTACTGAAGGACGTATCAGCACCAGAGCCGATGTGACCCAGCACCAAGGGGACTTCCGTAAAGTGGTAGAAGGTGTGAATGCAACGCTGGAAACGATTGTAGCGCCTATCATTGCAGTTAAAGACGCCGTTGATACCATTACAACAGCAGCTAACGAGATATCTTCCGGTAACAATGACCTTTCGAGCCGCACCGAGCAACAAGCATCCAGCCTAGAAGAAACTGCAGCCAGCATGGAAGAGCTGGCAAGCACAGTTAAGCACAATGCTGAAAATGCAAAACAAGCGAATCAGCTAGCGCTCAGCGCTTCTGATATCGCAGTTAAAGGCGGAAATGTGGTATCTGATGTCGTCACTACCATGATTGCCATCAACGATAGTGCACGCAAAATTGAAGATATTATCTCTGTGATTGATGGCATTGCCTTCCAGACTAATATTCTTGCATTGAATGCAGCTGTTGAAGCGGCTAGAGCTGGTGAACAAGGTAGAGGTTTCGCGGTGGTGGCTGGTGAAGTGCGTAATTTGGCGCAGCGCTCAGCAAGTGCCGCTAAAGAAATCAAAGAGCTGATTACAGACTCTGTGAGCAAAACTACCGAAGGTACAACCTTGGTACAAAATGCTGGGCAAACCATGGAAGAGGTAGTGGTATCAGTGAAACATGTTGCCGATATCATCGGGGAAATCGCCGCTGCATCTATTGAGCAAGCAGCAGGCATTGATCTGGTTAATGAGGCGGTTACCAGCATGGACGAATCTACGCAACAAAATGCAGCATTGGTAGAACAGGCCGCTGCGGCAGCGGAATCACTAGTAGAACAAGCTAATCAGTTATCTAGTGCTATTAGTGCATTTAAACTAGACGATGCTACAGACACCCCACATGCAAATCAGCCCTTGAAATCAAACCACAATCATGTGGCATTATCTGTAATGAAAAGTCGCCCTGAAGCAGAGCCGGTAAGGATGATTGCAATCAAACAGGCAAATGGTAACGGGGATTGGGAAGAGTTCTAAGCGTCAGAGTTGCACACGCTGTGTATTGATTACACAGCGTGTGCAATATTTAAATTTAACATAAGCGGCAATGTTTGATTGATAGTAGAACAGTATCAACCATTCACTGTCACCGCAATGCAGTGACAGATAAACGATTAAGACAGGTGCCTATTATACTTAGCCTGATGGACATCCACTCCTGCCAGTCAGCTATAAGCTGTGATAGTGCTGGCTAGAGCACGATGGGCTTTAGTGCTTTTTAGCGCGACGATCTTTGTCTTCAACTTCTTTTTTAGCTTTTAACTCAGCACGTTGCGCAGTCTTACGACGGCGCATACTTACAATACCCTCGCCAGATTTACGCTTATCTTCATCTTCAGCAAACGGGTTATGGCCCTGCTTATACTCTACACGCAGTGGCGTACCTGAAAGTTGGAAAGTTCTACGGAAGGTTTTTTCTAAAAAGCGTGTATAAGCATCTTTAACACCATCCACATGGCTACCATGAATTACCACAATAGGTGGATTGCTACCACCCTGATGCGCGTAGCGTAATTTTGGACGAATGCCTTTACTGATAGGTGGCTGGTGCTGTTGTAACGCATCAATCAGTACACGTGTCAGCTGCGGTGTTGCAAGCTTAGCAAAAGCGGCTTTATAAGCCACATCAACTGATTTAAACAGTTCTGGCAGGCCTTTTTTACGCAAAGCGGAAATGTAGTGAAACTCAGCAAAGTCTAAGAACTGTAACTTACGGTCAATTTCACGTTTAATCCAATCCCGCTCATCCTCTTTTAAGCCATCCCATTTATTGATAGCCACCACTAAAGCACGACCAGCATCTAAGATGTAAGCAGCTACGTGGGCGTCTTGCTCGGTGATGCCCTCTTGCGCATCCACCACAAGAATCACCACATTCGCCTCTTCAATCGCTTGTATTGTTTTAATTACAGAGAACTTTTCAATCGCTTCAAATACACGACCACGCTTACGCACACCTGCCGTATCAATCAAAGTGTAATGTTTACCGTTCTTTTCTAAATCGATATGGATAGAGTCACGCGTAGTACCAGGCTCATCATAAGCAATAACTCGCTCTTCCCCTAACAACGCATTCACCAAGGTGGATTTACCCACATTAGGGCGGCCTACAATCGCTACTTTAGGAATTCTGTCACCGGTATAATCAGTCACCGGCTCATCTTCAATGACAGTGAAGTTTTCCAGCGCCAGTTCAATAATATCGCGCACACCTTCGCCGTGCGCTGAAGAGATTGAAAGCGGATAACCTAAACCCAGTTCGTGGAAGTCTGCACTGACCACTGCTTTTTGCATGCCTTCAGTTTTGTTCACCGCTAACAATACTGGACATTTGGTTCTTCTTAAGCGATTGGCAATTTCCATGTCTTGCGGTGAAACGCCTTGGCGACCATCCACCAAAAAGATAATCGCATCAGCCTCATCAATTGCTTGCAGCGTTTGCTTAGCCATGGCTTTAAGAATGCCACTGTCTGTATTTGGCTCAAAGCCACCGGTATCTACAACTAGATACGGCTGACTGGCACCAATGCCACGCCCATAATGTCGATCACGGGTTAAGCCAGGCAAGTCAGCGACTAACGCATCACGACTTTTGGTTAAACGGTTAAATAATGTTGATTTGCCGACGTTAGGTCGACCAACCAAAACAATGGTAGGTATCATGTGAGCCTTCTATAAAGCATTGAAGCTAATTGATAATTTCAGTCATCAATTAGCTCAATTAATTTTTAATTCTAATAATAAGCGATTAAAGCAAACCAAACATTTTATTTAATTTGAATCGCGTACAAACTGCCACCTCGTGATTGTGCCAGTAAGGTGTCACTGTTAATGATGGCCATTTGCGGCAGGATTGCGGTGTTGTCAGTTTTTATTCTGGCGGAAAACGCACCATCTTCGCGTTTAAGAAAATGTACATAACCTTCAGCATCACCTATCGCTACTCGGTCGCCCATGGGTAAAGGTGCAGTAGGCTGCCGATTTTTAAGGGCTGCCTGACGCCAAAAGGTTTTACCCGTTGTATAATCAAGCGCATAAATGGAACCGATTGCATGCGATACATAAATACGTGCATCTTCGTGACTTAAACCCGTCAAGCTTGAAATATCACGATTCCAAACAACACGTCCAGATGCGCGGTCAACCGCTGCAATACGGCCCTGATAAGCTACCGCATACACTAAAGGACCATCCACCATCGGCAAGCTGGTAATGTCCGCAATACGCTCAATCTCGGTAACGCCCTTAGGTTGTGCCACGGAGGCTTCCCACAGCAGTTTGCCGTTATCAGCGCGAATTGCCGCAAGTTTACCACCGGCAAAGCCGGCATATACCGCACCGCCATCGACCACAACGCCTGCACTGCTGCGCACTGTGAGCGCAGGGCTAGTACGGTCATAAACCCATTTTCTACTGCCGTCATCCGCGTTAATACCATAAATGCGGCTATCACCGGTACGCACGATGACCATACCGTCGTAATATCTAGGCGCGCTTAGCACCTCGCTACTCAGTCTGGACATCCACTGCAGCTTGCCTGATAAATCATAAGCATAAACCACACCTTTTTGCGTGCCAACCAACACCAAGCTACCGCCAACACCTACACCACCGGTAAGTTTTTCAGTTACTTTTGCATGCCACAGCTGCTTACCGTTAATTACATCTAACTTGACTAGATCACCTTCAGAGCTAGCAGCATAAGCAAAACCAGCCTCGACCACTGGCGCAAGGTCATAATTACCGGATATGCCAAGTTTAGTCTGCCACACAATTTTGGCGGTTGCGTTCGCCTCAAACTCAGTCAACGGTTCCATATCCACCACCTCACGACCGAATACACGTTCTGACAAGTCAGTTTTCAGATCGGTAATTGAGGTACAGGCAGAAAGCAGCGTGAAGCCACATATAGCCAATAATGCAGTTGATTGTTTAATAAAACGCATTAAGTATTAGCCTAGTGAATCAATTTTTTGTTGCGTCAAATGACGGTAGCGACCTTGGGCATCTAGCTTGGTAAGTGCAAGTTCGTAAGCTGCTTTAGCCTCGTCACGTTTACCTAAGCCAAGTAGTACGTCACCTTTAAGATCAAGGAACAAACCATCAAAACCAGCATCATGCTTTGCTTCTAACACTTTCAAAGCTGCGTCGAAATTGCTTTCTTCAGCCAAAATGTTGGCTAACTGCAAACCTGCAATCGCGCTCACAGAAGTTTCTTTCGCATTGCTAATCGCCCATTCCAACTGCGCTTTAGCGCTTTTAATCTGGTTGGCTTCGTAATTTGCTTTGGCAGCCAATACTGCAGCACGGCCAGCATATGGTGTCGCGCTATATTTTTCCATTAGCACAGCGGCTTTAGCTTGAATTGATTTTGTATCTTTAGCATCAACCACTTGTAATGCCTGATACTCAGTAGAAGCATTTACAGCCTGTTTGGTTTGATAGTATGTCCAGCCTTGGTACGCGGCATAAGCAACTAATAAGCCTATGACCAAATTACTGACCATTTTTCCGTAGGTTTTCCACCACGCTTTTAACTCATCTAACTGTTCTTGCTCTTCTAAATCGTATGCCATTCTTAGTCCTAATATATATTTAATTCAAAAACTTACGCTACACCTATCATCCATTTGCGACTTTTTTACCAGGAATCGCTGCCAATAAACTCTGTGTATAGGCATGTTGAGGCCGCTCATAAATATCAGCGACTTTCCCTAACTCAACAACTCGCCCTTGATGCATCACCACAATATCATCTGCAATATGACGCACAACACGTAAATCATGGCTAATAAAAATATAACTTAATGCCATTTCTTGCTGTAACTCTTTTAGCAGCAACAGTATTTGTGCCTGTATCGATACATCCAATGCTGACACTGGTTCATCACACACCACAACCTTGGGTTGCAGTACTAGCGCCCTAGCGATGCCGATGCGCTGCCTTTGCCCACCAGAAAACTCATGCGGGTATTTTTGCATATCAGCCTCACTTAAGCCAACACGCTTTAACATAGCAATCACTTTGCTTTTACGCTCAGCAGCATCACCCAAGCCATGTATCAGCAAGCCCTCGCCGACTAAATCACCGATGCGCATACGTGGATTAAGCGAAGCAAACGGGTCCTGAAACACCATTTGCAAATCTTTACGCATTGACCTAAGCGCTTCTGCATTGAGCTTAGCTAAATCTTTCCCTGCAAAAGTCACTTCGCCACTGTCAATCGACTGCAATTGTAACAGACATCTTGCCAAGGTGGATTTACCACTGCCAGATTCACCAACCACCGCGAGTGTTTTGCCAGCACGCAGCTTGATGCTGACATCGTTCAATGCTTTTACCAAGGTTTTACCAAAACCAAACTTGCCACTACGCTGCGTGTAGGTTTTGGTTAAATGCTTAGCTTCTAGAATATATTCACTCATATTGCCGCACTCGTCGATTGGGAATTGCTGTCTGGCAACCATGCATAATCAATCGGTTTTAAATCTTTTTTACCTTCCGCGTCAGGTACACAGGCCAGTAATGCCTTGGTATATGGATGCTGCGGGTTGTTGAGCACCTGTTGCTTAGTGCCAGACTCCACAATCTCGCCTCTAAACATCACCACGACATTGTCCGCAATATCCGCAACCACACCAAAATCATGCGTTATAAACAACATGCCCATATTCATACGAGTTTTGAGGTCGTCCAGCAATTTTAAAATTTGCGCCTGCACCGTGACATCCAGTGCAGTGGTAGGCTCATCGGCAATCAGCAAGCGCGGCTCGCAAGCAATGCTCATCGCAATCATCACACGCTGGCGCTGCCCACCAGATAACTCATCCGGGTAACTATCCGCACGGCTAGGCGGAATACCAACCATTTCAAGCAAGCTAGCGACCTTGTTTTTTAAAGCATGATTCTTTAACCCTAGGTGCGTAGTCAAACTTTCGCCAATTTGGTAGCCAATAGTCAGCACCGGGTTAAGTGAGGTCATCGGCTCCTGAAAAATCATGGCGATTTTAGCACCACGGATTTTTTGCAGCGCTTTTTCAGTCAGCAAGCCAATATCTTGCACACCGCTTTCATGGTCATTAAATAAAACCTTACCGCTGTTGAGTTGCAACTGTTGTGATAACAAACCCATCACCGACAATGCTGTCAGACTTTTACCGCTGCCGGACTCACCGACCACACAAGTAGTCTTACCTGCTTCAATGGTAAAACTCACATCATTCACCAATAAACGCAATGGCGTATTTTTGGGCGAGATAGTGACATGCTGTAGCTGTAATAATGGCTGGACTGTATCAGTAGGTGTACTCATCATTTACTCGATACTATAAACAATAGTCACCACAACGCGAGCGGTTTTATCAATGGTTGATTTATCGTAAACACCACCATAACTGTCGTCACCGGCATCGCCGCCCACAGGTAGAATATAAAATGCACCTTGCGAAGCAGATTTCATTACGCCAACTTGCACCCCATCCTGCTTTACAAACTCGGTGGCGCGGCTACGTGCGTTTTTTGTAGCCGCCGCAATTAAAGACATTTTAATATTTTCTAAATCGCTCACTAAGTAGGATGGCGCTCTGGCGACCACAGGATGATTTTCTGCACGTAGTTGCAATAAGGCTTTATTGGCATTGGTCACTTTATTTAAATCTTTAGTCACAACACGAATCGTTTGATAGGCATCAAAACCGTGCTGCACTTGTCGTGGCGTGTCTTTAATAAACTCCTCGTCGTAATGCGGATTTAAGGTTTCGACATCAGCACTCCAGGTCTTAGCGTCAAACCCCTGCGCTAATAAAAACTCCTCCACCACTTTGCGTTCCACAGCTAGCTTCTCCAAAGCCTCCGCTTGTGTAGGCTGGGTAACACTAACATTCAACTCCCATTCAGCACTATCTGCCTTGATTGGCTTCTCTGCCAAGCCCTTCACCGTGATTGATTGCTGGCCAGACATGGCGCGCTTACCCTGCACGCCAAGTATAAATGCAGCAGCAGACATGCCAATTGCCAAAAAGATACCCAATGCAACCATAGCTTTAAATAGATTATTCTGCTCGTTCATTGCAAATACCTTTTAATAAGTACTTCAAGTGTTAGGTGCTACTACTATTTAAATCAATTACCAGTTAAGTACGCAACCGCGGCTTCAATGCTTAGTTTCTGTTGCTCACCCTTCACAGTTGCCAACATAGGTTTCAATGCCACTTCGTTATTAGCTACCTCGTCATCGCCCAATATCAATGCATACTTAGCACGGCTTCTGTCAGCCTTTTTCATCTGCGACTTAAAGCTACCGCCCCCGGCATGCAACACCACTTGAATATTTGCATTGCGTAAACGCTCAGCAATACCAAACGCAGCAACTTCTGCTTGCTCGCCTACGTTCACCAGATACACATCAGGCGCATCATCTGCTTCAACCTGATACTCTTGCATAAGTAAGAATGCACGCTCCAGGCCAATACCAAAGCCACATGCAGGCGTTGCATCGCCGCCTAGGCGCTCAACCAAACTATCGTAACGGCCACCGCCGGCGATGGTGCCTTGTGCGCCTAGCTTGGTGGTCACCCACTCAAATACCGTGCGGTTGTAATAATCTAAACCACGCACCAGACGCGGATTAATCGTATAAGCCACACCGGCATCATTCAATCTTTTACACAGACCCTCAAAATGGCTACGAGTTTCAGTGCCCAAACAGTCCAGCAATTTTGGGGCGGCCTCACACATAGCTTGCATCCGCGGGTTTTTAGTATCTAGAATACGCAGTGGATTAGTATGCAAACGGCGCTTAGCATCTTCATCTAGCAACTCTGCATGCTGTTCAAAGTATGCAATCAGCACATTGCGGTATTCGGCACGCTCATGTGCGTCACCAATGCTATTAATTTGCAGCTCTACATCTTGAATGCCAAGCTCACGCCACAGCCTTGCCAGCAACACAATTTGCTCAGCATCAACTTCTGGGGTATCAAAGCCAAAAGCCTCCACACCAATTTGGTGGAACTGGCGCTGACGGCCTTTTTGCACATTCTCGTGCCTAAACATCGCACCGCTGTACCACAAGCGCACCGGGCCATTATAGGTCAGATTATTTTCAACTACAGCACGTACACAACCGGCTGTGCCTTCAGGGCGCAAGGTAAGCTTGTCACCGTTGAGTGCATCTTCCCATGCGTACATTTCTTTTTCTACGATGTCGGTATGCTCACCTACGCTACGCACAAATAAATCGGTAGATTCAACCAACGGCATACGGATATTTTTATAGCCATACTGTGCAAGTACGCGGCGTGCGGTGTCTTCCAGTTTGAACCATAGAGGCGTGGCCTCTGGCAGAATGTCGTAAAAACCTTTAATGCTTTGAAATTTGTTACTCATGAACTTTTGAATTGCCTATTATGAATTGACTGCTTGTATTGGAATTATTTTTTGTGCAGGTGCTGGGCGCAGTTTGCCACCTTCGGCATAGTTTTTTTGCACGTAAGCTTCCACAATTGCCTGAAACTCCTCGGCAATATGGTCGCCTTTCAGTGTAACGGTTTTTTCACCATCGACGAACACCGGCGCCACTGGCACCTCTCCCGTACCTGGCAAACTAATACCGACATTGGCTAATTTAGACTCGCCGGGGCCGTTGACCACACAGCCCATGACTGCTACGCTCATGCTCTCGACACCGGCATACGCATCGCGCCAAATAGGCATTTGATTGCGCAGGTAAGTTTGAATTTGCATGGCAAGCTCTTGGAAATACGTTGAAGTAGTGCGGCCGCAACCTGGGCACGCCGTTACTAAAGGAGTAAATGAGCGAATCCCCATGGTTTGCAAGATTTCCTGCGCTACCACCACCTCTTTAGTCCGTGACTCATTCGGCTCTGGCGTGAGCGAAACTCTAATAGTATTACCGATGCCTTGCTGTAACAATAAAGCTAAAGCCGCGGTTGAAGCAACAATACCCTTAGAGCCCATACCAGCTTCGGTTAGACCTAAATGTAGGGGATAATCGCTACGACTTGCTAGCTCAGTGTAGACTTTTACCAAATCTTGCACATCGCTCACTTTGCATGAAATGATGATTTGATTCGGCGACAAACCTAAGGCTACCGCCTGCTCAGCACTCTCAAGTGCTGACTGTATTAAAGCCTCACGCATCAATGCATCCGCAGTCAATGGCTCGGCCAGCTTCGCGTTATCATCCATCATCTGCGCCATTTTGGCTTGGTCTAGGCTCCCCCAGTTCACACCAATACGCACTGCCTTTTTATACTGAATCGCAGCCTCAATCATCGCGGCGAACTGCTCATCGCGCTTTGAACCTTTACCTACATTACCTGGGTTAATGCGATATTTTGCTAACGATTCAGCACAATCCGGATATTGAGCCAGTAATTTATGGCCGTTGTAATGAAAATCACCAACCAGCGGTACATTGCAACCTAACTTATCTAAACCACGACGAATATTGCCGACTTGCGCAGCAGCTTCTGGGGAGTTAACGGTGATACGCACCACCTCAGACCCAGCCTGCCATAACTCATACACTTGCTTGATGGTTGCTTCAGCGTCAGCAGTATCTGTGTTAGTCATACTTTGCACCACTACCGGTGCGGGCAAAGTATCTAACAAACCACCGCCTACTGGCACGTGCCCAACCATCACTTGCAAAGTATTACGGGCTTTATTTTGCATAAACAAACTCAATGATTACTCCAAACTGATACGTGCAACATTGTTGCGAGTATAACCAGCTAAATCCACAGCCTGCCCAGAAACATTGACTGTAGCAGCCTTAGCATTGCCAATCACCACATTAAACGGTGATTGAAAGCTAAGCGACTGCGTGTCGCCCGCATTTAAAGTAGCTTCATAAAGCACTTGCCCAGCCTTATCACTCACACGCACCCAGGTTTTCTCTGTCACTGTCATGCTTACTTTTTTCGAAGCAGCAGTTGGTGCCTGTGGCTCTGACTTGGCCTTAGGCTCTGGTTTAACTTGCTGCTCTAGCTTAACTTGCGGTTCTGGCTTAGCAGGCGCTGCAGTAGTAGCTGGCTGCACAGGCGCAATGGCTTGTGCATTAGGCTGCGGCGCATTCACTGCAGGTGGGTTAGCAAGGCCTGCGTCTTGGCTTGAAAGTGCATCTTCTGCAAATTGACGCTCAGCGGCTGGTAAAGCTGCCTCAGGCAAAGTTGTCTCGGGCAAAACTACTTCCGTAGAATCTTGCGTCTCGGCTAACGGTTCTGCCACAGGCGTTGCTGCTTGCTGCACTGCTTCATCCGGAGCTTTGGACTGCTGAGGCATGTATTCAATGTACACAAACCATGCAAGTAAAAAGAATAAAACCAGAATACTGCCTAAAATATAGGTTAGCCATGGTCGATTATCTTTAGTTAACTGCACAGGCTGCATCGAAGGGTTAATGGCGAGCAGACTAGGTGACTGCGCTGGTGACAACTGGCGATAAGTATCCAATAGTGGTGCAGCATCTATCTCTAATAAACGTGCATAGTTGCGGATAAAACCACGAGTAATCATCGCGTCTGGCAGTAAATCAAAAGCATCACGCTCTAGCGCATCCACTTGTTTAACGCTGTAACGCAAGTGATCTGACACATCTTGCTGCGATAATTTCTTTGCCTCTCTCGCTGCCTGCAACACTGCGCCTACTGATGCAGTCACAGAAGTTTCTTCGACTATCTCTTCAACCTGTTGTGTATCTGTCATTGTTAATTTCCACTTTGTAACAATTTAGCCTGTTCTGAATCTGGATATTGACGTCTTAACTCAAGTGCATAACTTGACTCATCATCTCGGTTACCTAACAAACGCGCAATCCTTACTGATAACCACAACAGCTCAGGCCCAGGTCTACTTAACATCGCATTTTGCAGGGTATTTTTTGCGCTAACGACATCATTTCGGTTAAATTGAATCAGTGCCAACTGATAAGCGGCAGAGTGAAACAAAGGCTCCAGCTGCAATGCGCGCTGAAAGTACACTTCTGCATTACGTGTATCTTGTTTGCGTAACGAGCAAACACCAGCGTTGGTGTAAGCCATTGCAGGTGTTGCATACAATGGGTTTTTCACCGCTGCCATGAACTCTTTGATGGACTCATCGGCCCGACCACGCGAACACAAAAAATTACCAAAATTATTATGTGCCTCTGAATTATTAGGCTCAATTTGTATGGCCTGCTTGAAGCTTGCCTCTGCCTGCGCATCTTGACCAAGTGCTCCATGCACCATGCCCAAACCGTTGTAAGCCATTGCAAAGGTTGGGTCAATTTTCGTGGCTATCGTAAATTCATCCAAGGCAACTTCTAGGTTTCGCTGCTGTAAATAAACAGAACCCAAATCTGAGTGCGCACGTGCACGTGCTTTTAAAGCACCTGCATCATAGGCTTGCTGTTGCTGAGTAGCGCACCCAGCAACAAACAAAGTGAGCGTAGCTACAAAACCCAACTGACGTGCAAAAGATTTAACTGACTCAAGTTGCTGAGTAAGTAACTGGATTAAATTCATTTAACATTCACCTCGTTTAATCAACGGATTCTATAGGAACATGCCTAGAAGTACGTTTCGTTTTATCTAGCACTTTACCTGCTAATTGACCACAAGCCGCATCAATATCATCACCGCGTGTTTTACGCACAGTCACAACATAACCTGCCTGCATCAAAATATCACGGAACACACGTACATGACTTGGTTTAGACGTATCATAACCGCTATTAGGGAATGGGTTAAACGGGATTAAATTAAATTTGCAAGAAACGTTCTTCACTAGCTCCAGAAGCTGGTGTGCGTGCTCAACGGTATCATTCACGCCATCCAACATCACGTACTCAAACGTGACAAAGTCACGCGGCGCTTTTTCCAGGTAACGATTACACGCTGCCATTAATTCTTTAAGTGGGTATTTTTTATTGATCGGCACGATGACATCGCGCAGAGCATCGTTTGGCGCGTGCAGAGACACCGCCAATGCAACCGGACAATCTTCTTTTAAACGATCCATTGCCGGCACCATGCCGCTAGTAGACAACGTCACACGGCGGCGGCTTAAGCCATAAGCCGAGTCATCCAGCATAATCTGCATTGCCGTAACTACGTTATCGTAATTGGCTAAAGGCTCACCCATGCCCATCATCACCACATTGCTAATAATGCGATCACCGGCAGGCAGCATGTCGTAGCCTGTTTCTTGCCGTAATGATTGATTTGCGATGGCAAGCTGACCAATAATTTCCGCAACGCTTAAGTTGCGATTAAAACCTTGACGCCCAGTAGAGCAGAAGGTGCACTCTAGTGCACAGCCTACTTGGCTAGAAACACATAAAGTACCGCGATCATCCTCAGGGATAAACACGGTCTCAATGCTATTTGCAGTATCTGTCCCGATCAGCCACTTACGTGTACCGTCGTTAGACACCTGAGCTAACTGCACTGTCGGCAAGGTAATCTCTGCATCGACAGCGAGTTTTTCGCGCAGGTTTTTGGCAATATCAGTCATCTGCTCAAAATCATGCACACCAAAGTGATGCATCCAGCGCATTAACTGTTTGGCACGAAAAGGTTTCTCACCTCTGTCAGCAAACCATTGAGCGAGCTGTTTTTGATTGTAATTGAGCAGATTGACCAAAATTGTTTACACCTTAATATTAACGATTAACTATTCTTTAGATTGCAAGGCAACCCTATGCAACCTGAATAATTAAATTACTTACCGAAGAAGTAAGCGATTTCGATTGCTGCGTTTTCAGCAGAATCAGAACCGTGCACTGCGTTTGCATCGATGCTTTCAGCAAAGTCAGCACGGATAGTACCAGCAGCAGCTTCTTTAGGGTTAGTAGCACCCATCAAGTCACGGTTAACTTGCACAGCGTTTTCGCCTTCTAATGCTTGAATCATTACTGGACCAGAAATCATGAATTTTACAAGGTCAGCAAAGAATGGACGCTCTTTATGTACTGCGTAGAAACCTTCTGCATCAGCTTGTGTTAATTGTGCCATTTTAGCTTCAACAACTTTTAAACCAGCGTTTTCAAAGCGTGTGTAAATTTTACCAATAACATTTTTTGCAACTGCATCTGGTTTGATGATAGAAAGCGTGCGTTGAACTGCCATAATTACTCCATTAAATTAACTTATTGAAAAGACCGTTAAAATACCATTTTTAGCACTTAAAATAAACCAACATTTTATGTTATGGTGTTAATTAAATGAGTTTTAGAATCACTCTTGATGTGTCAAAATTGGCGTTATTATGAAAAACAATTTAAATCCAACTCTCCCCGCCTCCATTACCTGCCCTGCCTGTGGCATGCTTTGTGATGATTTAGTACTAACAAGTACTGCGCCCGTGGCCATTCAAAATGCATGTGCCAAGAGCATTACTTTTTTTGAGCAATCATTTCATTCAAGTAGCTCAAACACGGCGCCTAGCGTATCAGGTAAAACCACTGACCTAGAGACTGCAGTCAAAGCTGCTGCTGCCATCTTGGCGCAAAGCAAAGCACCATTGATTGCCGGTCTTGGCACGGAAGTACAAGGGATGCGTTCCATCATGCGCCTAGCCACAACAAGTAATGCAACGTTAGACCACATGCATAGCGAATCATCCGTGCGCAACACGCTAACCATGCAAAATAGCGGCTGGCTCACCACCACCCTGTCAGAAGTTAAAAATCGTGCCGACTTGATTTTAGCCATTGGTACAGACATTGGCACTAGCCACCCTCGCTTCTTCGAAAAGCTGGTTTGGGACTCTGACAGCCTGTTTAACAAACCAAGCCCTGAGGTAATTTACCTAGGGGTACCTGCAGAAAAAACCAAATCAGCTACCTCACCAGAAGGCAAACTAGCCAGCGCGATAGGCAACGACCCAGCTCAAGTGCCTGAAATTGTGAACGCGCTTAACGCATTGTTAATCAACAAAAAAATTAATGCAGAAACTGTGGGTAGCGTTGCAGTAGCAACATTACAAGCCTTGGTAGAAAAATTAAAAGCTGCCAAATACGCTGTGGTTGTATGGTCTGCCAGTAGTTTTAAATTCAGCCACGCAGAACTTACCATCCAAAGCATCGTTCAACTTGTAAATCAGTTGAATGAAACCACGCGCGCTGCCGGCCTACCACTTAACTCTGGAGATGGCGATTCATCCGTGAACAACACCAGCACGTGGTTGAGTGGTTACCCAACCAGAAACCGCTTCGTGAATGGCAAACCTGAATATGACAACTACCATTTCAGCACACAAAAACAATTGCAGAACAGCGATGCTTTGCTGTGGGTAAGTACCTTTAATCCAACCAGCGCACCGCAAACCGCACTGCCTACTATTGTGATTGGACACCCAGACACTAAATTCGATTGCACACCGGATGTATTTATCCCGGTTGGCATCCCTGGCGTTGACCATGTAGGCTCGATGTTCCGCATGGATAGCTCTATCACGCTACCACTAAAAAAATTACGTAATAATGAATTACCCAACTTGAGTGAGGTAATAAATAGAATTGAGGCAGAATTAGCATGATCACTTTACTCAAGAACGGCAAACTGTACGACCCAGCGCACAATAAAAATGGCGTAGTAGAAGACATTTATATCAATCAAGGCCGTATCGTCCCCAAACCGCTAGATAACGCAAAAATCAGCCAAACCTATGATTTGAGCGGCAAAGTAGTAATGGCGGGCGCGATTGATATGCACAGCCATATCGGTGGCGGCAAGGTCAATATTGCACGCATGATGCTGCCAGAATATCAACAAAAACAGATGCAGGAAATCAAAAGCCTGAGCGAACCAGAAGCGCATATCTGTACGCCATATTGCAGCCACCACGCCACACCGACTGCAACTGACACCGGCTTTAGATACATTGAAATGGGCTATACCGCTGCGTTTGAGCCTGCGATCTCACCGATCAACGCGCGCCAAGCTCACCTAGAAATGGGCGACACCCCGATGATCGACAAGGGTGGCTATGCAATGCTAGGTAATGACGATTACTTTTTGCGCATGTTAACCGCGAAAAAAGACCAAAAAGCCATTAACGACTACGTTGCTTGGATTCTGCATGCCACACAGACCATCGGTATTAAAGTCGTAAATCCAGGTGGCATTAGTGCATTCAAATTCAATCAACGCCGACTGAATTTAGACGAAAACCATCAGCACTACCAAGTAAGCCCGCGTGAAGTGCTGCAAAGCCTTAGCCGTGCCGTGCATGAACTTGGCATTGCCAAACCGCTGCATGTACACTGTAACAATCTTGGCGCAGCTGGCAACTTTGAAACCACGCTCAACACAATGACTGCAAGTAATGGCCTGCCTATGCACTTAACGCATATTCAGTTCCATAGTTACGGTACAGAAGGCGATAAGAAGTTCTCGTCAGCGGCAGCGCAAATCGCGGAAGCCATCAATAAAAACAAAAACATCACGGCCGATGTTGGCCAAATCCTGTTCAATCAAACCGTCACTGCATCTGGTGACTCTATGATGCAACACTTAAATGCCAAGCATGCAAATCCTAAAAAATCCGTGATTATGGATATTGAGTGCGATGCGGGCTGTGGTGTATTGCCGTTTAAATATCGCGATCAAAACTATGTGAACGCCTTGCAATGGGCAATCGGCTTAGAGATTTTCTTATCGGTTGAAGATCCGTGGCGTATTTTCTTAACCACAGACCATCCGAATGGTGCACCGTTTACCAGTTATCCGCATTTGATTCGCTTACTGATGGATAAATCTTTCAGAAACGAAGCATTTGCCAAGCTTAATCTGGATGCGCAATCTATGAGCAACCTCACCAGCTTAGACCGCGAATACAGCCTATATGACATTGCAATCATGACACGTGCTGGTGCAAGCAAGCTGATTGGTATGAATGACCGCGGACATTTGGGCGTAGGCGCTAACGCAGACATCACGGTTTATACTGACCAAGAAAACCGCGAAGCGATGTTTGCCAAGCCTGATTATGTATTTAAAAATGGTGAGTTAGTGGTTAAAGACGGTGCAGTGATTAAAGTGGTCTGGGGTGCGACCCATACCGCAAAACCAGCTTTTGATATTGGTGTAGAAAAAGAGCTAAAAGAATACTTTGACCGCTACCAAACCATAGGCTTAGATAACTTCAAGATTAGCGATGCCGAGATCTTTGATGACGGCAGAGGTAGCGTTGTCGTCAATGAAAACTAACAGTCTCACGACTGAAAGGAAACGATATGAGTAGACTATATGGCGAACAGCACCGTCAACTGCAAGATGAATTTGCCACACGTAAAATGGCAGACCGCGTTGAAGAGTTAGCTTGCAAAACTGAGTTTGATGATGAATCAAAAGGGTTTATCGAACACATGGATATGTTTTTCCTATCCACGGTAGACCATCAGGGACGCCCTACCGTGTCTTACAAAGGCGGCGATGCTGGCTTTGTTAAAGTGATTGATAGCAAAACCTTAGCCTTCCCAAGCTACGATGGTAATGGCATGTTTTTCTCTATGGGAAACATCAGCACACAGCCGCAAGTTGGCTTGCTGTTTATCTCATTTGAAACGCCGCATCGCATCCGCGTGCAAGGCACTGCCACTATCTCACGCAATGACCCACTGATGAGCGAGTACAAGGAAGCCGATTTTATCGTTCGCGTGACCTTATCTGAGCTATGGCAAAACTGCCCGCGCTACATTCACCAGCGCACCAAAGTGCGTGATTCACGTTACGTACCGCGTGAACATTGTGAAACACCACTTGCCGAGTGGAAACGCCTGGATTTAGTACAAGATGTGCTGCCAGAGACAGACCTCAACAAAGTAAAAGAACTAGGTACCATTCAAATTGAAGAATGGATTGATAAAATTAAAACTGCTGACCCTACGGCCTAAATGATGATGTTGCTAAATACTATACAAATTGACGATACTTTTGCTGAAGCATTTAATATGCGCGGCACACGCGTGATTATTACCGCGCAAAACCTAAAATGGGCATACCATGCCGCAAACGCCATGACCGGTTTTGCAACCTCAGTCATCGGTTGCGGCGTTGAAGCTGGCATTGAGCGCGAATTATCAACCGAAGAAACACCGGACGGTAGGCCTGGCGTCAGTATCTTAATGTTTGCCATGGGCAGCAAAGTGCTCATGCAGCAACTAGAAACCCGCATGGGGCAATGTATCTTAACTTGCCCAACCGCTGCGGCTTTTTCCGGCATCGATGGTGAAGATAAAATCAGCCTAGGTAAACACCTGCGCTATTTTGGCGATGGCTTCCAAACCTCTAAACTGATTGATGGCAAACGCTACTGGCGTATCCCAGTGATGGATGGCGAGTTTATTACTGAAGAAACCACCAGCATGGTGCGTGCAATTGGTGGCGGTAACTTTTTGATTCTAGCAACATCACAACCAGCCGCCTTGGCTGCGGCTGAAGTAGCGATTGAAGCCATGAAAAAAGTGCCTAACGTGATTATGCCGTTCCCAGGTGGCGTAGTGCGCTCTGGCTCTAAAGTCGGTAGTAAATACAAAACCATGTTTGCTTCAACCAATGATGCATTCTGTCCTACACTAAAAGGTGCCACTAATACCGAGCTTTCACCTGAGATTGAAAGCGTTATGGAAATTGTGATTGATGGCTTAACCTTTGAAGATATCGCACTCTCAATGAAAGTGGGCATCGAAGCCATTTGCAACTTAGGTGCGGACAGTGGCGTGAAGCGCATTTCGGCAGGTAACTATGGCGGCAAACTTGGCCCTCACCTTTTCAAATTACATGATATTTTAAACGGCAGCAACTCATGAACGCGCTTACTTTCACACTAAAGAATACACTTCAATTCTCGGTTAATTGCTGTGCTTTGACCCCAAATAATTTAGCCAATAAATCAGCTGCTGACATTGCCAGCATTAAACTAACTTACGGCAACAACACTGTGTTGGTAGGCGATTTGTTTGAAATCAGTGGCAATGATGCAACACATGTGATATTTAAAAATGCATCGAACAAAATGGATTACATCGGTGCGCACATGTCATCTGGCAAAATCACCATTGACGGTAATGCTGGCGCCTATTTAGGTTTTACCATGAAGAGTGGTGAAATCCATTGCCTAGGCAATGCTGAAGGTTATGCTGCATGCAATATGGTGAATGGTCTCTTGAAAATTGATGCGAACGTAGGTGATTTCTTGGGCGCTGGCTCTGAAGGCTTACGCAAAGGCATGCGCGGCGGCACTGTGATTATCAAAGGTAATGCCGGTGACCGTGTAGGCGACCAGATGCGTAGAGGCTTAATTTTGATTGAGGGCAATGCTGGCGACTACTGCGGTAGCCGTATGATTGCAGGCACGATTGGAGTATTAGGTAAGGTTGGCTCCTACACAGCATTTAATATGCACCGTGGTACCTTATTACTAAAAAATGCACCGACCTTGCATGCAACAGTGCAAAATTGTGGCACGCACACATTGCCATACCTGAGCTTATTATTTAAATCATTTAAAAAATACAACACACAATTTAGCCAATTAAGCTCACAGCGCGTACAGCGTTTTGTAGGGGATGCGGCCTACAAAGGCAATGGTGAAGTGCTTATTCTGAATGCTTAGGCACTAAGTCTAAGTGCATTGGTCATATGGTAATTACATAGAACCACAAGTTCATGTATAGCGAATAGCTAGCTTTTTGAGATAAGCATCGATTTGTAAAATCATCTGTTAAAATAGCGTATTACATTAAGATTTTGCTGCTATGCCTAAGTACCTGACCGCCGCCCTTTATAAATTTGTTAGCTTGCCTGACTACAAGGCACTGCAAGTGCCTATTCTGGAAGCGTGCAAGACACATCAGATCAAAGGCACTCTACTGCTTGCAGAAGAAGGCATCAATGGCACCATTGCAGGCCTACCGGATGATATTCAACAGGTACTTAACTACTTACGCACCGACCCGCTATTTGCCGGAAAATTTGCAGATTTAGAACACAAAGAGTCTTTTGCCGATGAACATCCGTTTTATCGCATGAAGGTAAAACTTAAAAAAGAAATCGTGACCCTTGGGGTTCCCGGCGTTAGCCCTACTAAAAAAGTAGGCACTTATGTGAAACCAGAAGACTGGAATGCACTGATTTCAGACCCGGATGTTGTACTCATTGATACGCGTAATGATTACGAGGTAGACATTGGCACATTCAAAGGTGCAATCGACCCAAGAACAACCACGTTCCGTGAGTTCCCGGAATATGTGACGAAACACTTTGATAAAACCAAACATAAAAAAGTGGCGATGTTTTGCACTGGCGGTATTCGCTGTGAAAAAGCATCATCTTACATGCTGGACCAAGGCTTTGATGAGGTGTTTCACTTGCAAGGTGGCATTTTGAAATACTTGGAAACCGTACCTGAAGAACAAAGCATGTGGGAAGGCGAATGCTTTGTATTTGACCAACGCGTTGCGGTTAAACACAATCTAGAAGTTGGGGAGTTTGATCAGTGCTATGCATGCAGACACCCGCTCTCCCCTGCTGAAATGCAAAGCGATCAATACGCTGCCGGTATCTCTTGCCCCCATTGTTACGATAAAGTCTCAGAAGAAAAACGCGCAAGATTGCTAGAAAGACAAAAACAAGTGACGCTAGCAAAACAGCGCGGAGAAACACATATTGGTGAAAAACAAAAATAAATGACCCACTCACGCGAACAAGAAGCCATCAGCGCCTATTTCAAGTTACTTGAAAAAAAAGGCGCTAAAAGTGGCATGCTTTACAAACGCTCGTTGTTTTTAGATCAATTTATACCGCTGTTACAAAACCAGGCTCTGGAGCGTACAAGCTACAGCAAGGCCATAGAAAAAATCATTAAAACCCTTCCAGCCGATATTTGGCATGACAGCCTGAATACTGCAAGGGAGTTTTATCCGTTTTGGATGCAGGATATTAAAGCCATCGCAGCATTTAGCAGACAAGGCGGTTTTGATATCCAGCCATTAAAGTGGCAACCTGAACCGACAACGCTTAAAGCGCTGACCGATCGTTTAAATACTGCTAAATTTAACATTACCGAAACTAGGCACTTAACTGCCTACACAAAAGCACTAAAAGACAAAGGTGCAAATCCACAGTTGCTCGATAACCGTGTTAATCTGGCTAAAATACTGCTACTGCAATTAAAAGGCGCCCCTACTGATGATGCCAGAGTGTATCGGGTTGGCGTAGACATGACGTTGCCTTTATTTAAAATTGATGAGAACAAACAGCTGTTTTTGCTAGTGATACGCGAGTTTTATCAATACTGGATAGATAATCCTGATAAAAACCTAGGCTCAGATCAAGGCATTGAAGTAACTTTTATCGAATAAACACCTTATCAAGTGAAATTAACGTGCACAACACACTCCGTATTGCCACTTTTAATATCCATAAAGGGTTAACGCACTTTAACACTCACTTATCGCTACACCAGCAGCGTGATCTGCTTAGAAAACTGCATGCTGATGTAGTGTTTCTACAAGAGGTGCGCGACGTTCATCACGAACACAGCAAGCGCTTTGACGCTTGGCCAATGGCAGGGCAAATGGAGTTTTTAGCCGATACCATATGGAAAGATTACGCCTACGGCAAGAATGCGGTCTATCCTGCCGGCCACCACGGCAACGCCTTGCTGTCTAAATTCCCCATTATCAAAACAACTAACATTGATATTTCTGCGCATAGTAGCGAAGAGCGCGGTATGCTGCATACCGAAATTAACATCCCCAACTGGGATACGCCACTACATACCATCTGTGTACATCTGGGGCTGTTTGCACGTTGGCGCAAACAGCAGCTGCTATTAATTCAAGACTATATTCAACGTCATATTCCAGCCAACTCACCACTCATTGTCGCTGGTGACTTTAACGACTGGGGCATGCGGTCTGGCAGGCATTTCTCACACCAAGTTGGTTTACAAGAAGTGTTTGCCCATCATACAGGTAAGCCTGCGCGTAGTTTTCCTTCATGGCTGCCAATTCTAAGGTTGGACCGCATTTACACACGCGGATTTAAAATCCAGCATGTAGAGGTACACTCAGGTGCGCGCTTTTTAAAACTATCCGATCATGCCATGTTATCTGCCACACTCACCAAAGGGCATTGAGGCACTATGCACTTCATCAGCGGAAATCATATCCAGCTGTTACGCAGTGGCGCTGAATACTTTCCTGCGCTAGAACATGCAATTGATCATGCACGGCATGAAGTGTATTTGCAAAGCTATATCTACGAAGCAGATAAAGTTGGTACTCTAATTGGCGAGGCAATGATTCGAGCAGTGAATCGCGGGGTTTCCGTGTATTTACTGATTGATGGTTTTGGCTCCAAGACCTTACCAGAAGTCTACATTGAGTATCTCAGAGCAGCTGGTATTCATGTCATGATTTATCGGCAGAAGATATCACCGTGGACATTCAAAAAGAATCGGCTACGCAGGCTACATCAAAAAGTGGTGCTCATAGACGATGTAACCGCTTTTGTTGGCGGCATTAATATCATTGATGATAACAATGTGCCGCATCAGATTGCGCCTAGAGTTGATTACGCGGTACGTGTGCAAGGGGCATTACTGCCAGTCATCGCCAATAGCGTGAAGAAACTATGGCAACATCTGGCATGGCTGCACTTTCACAGTAAACCTCTATCCAAAATCAGCTTGCAGCACCCCGCGCGCTACACCAAGGGGAGCATTAAGGCGGCCTTTATCACACGTGACAACATATTGCACAGACGAGATATTGAAGCTGCCTATCTAAAGGCGATTCATCGTGCTAAACATGAAATCATTATCGCCAATGCCTACTTCATTCCCGGCAGAAGATTTCGTAAAGCGTTAATCAGTGCGGCTGTACGGGGGGTTAAAGTCAAACTCTTGTTGCAGGGGCGTAAAGAGTACTTTTTAATGTTTGCAACCCATGCTTTTTATAATGTTTTCTTAAAAAATGGCATTGAAATATACGAGTACCGTAAGAGCTTTATGCATAGCAAGGTAGCCGTCATTGATCATGAGTGGGCCACAGTCGGCTCATCCAATATTGACCCATTTAGCTTATTTTTAGCACGTGAAGCTAATATATTTGTAAAAAACAAACATTTTGCCGCCACCCTACACCAAGATATTACCGCTGCTATCAATAATGGGGCTTACCAGATTGAAGCGAATGACTGGGCGAAAGGCCATGGCGCAAAACGCTTTCTTTCCTGGATTGCATATGGCCTAGTACGAGTCTTTTTAGGCATTATTGGCTACGCAGACAAGCACTAAAGTAAGCCCTCAAGTCACGCATTTACGCCCCACCCTTCTACCGCCTTATCTAAGCGCTTAAGTTGCATTGAACTTAAACCCACCACTTAGGACAAACCTGCTCTAGTGTTTGTAAAACAACAGCGTATTCACTTTGTTAACAACGCCATACAGCGAATTTAATAACATGTAGTTTTTTGCAAAAATAAAACAAAGAAAGACATCTATGCAGCTTACTAACCTAGCGATTAATCTTGCGGAAAATGGCAAGTTTCCAGATTATTTAATCCGATATGGCATTAGACACCTTTCAAGACAACGCTTAGCTGAAATTAAGGCTAGTGACTGTGAGAAGTCTACAGAGTTACAAACTAAGTTTATCGAGGCTATGAATGCAGCCCCCGCTGCACTCGTGCCAGAACTTGCTAATGCTCAGCACTATGAAGTGCCATCGGAGTTTTTCTCGCTATGCCTAGGCACACACAAAAAATACAGCAGCTGTTTTTGGCTACCTGAAACAAAAAATCTGGATGAAGCAGAGGCTAATGCTTTAGATTTAACTTGCACGCATGCAGACTTAATAAATGGGCAAGCTATACTGGAGCTAGGCTGTGGTTGGGGTTCGCTCACGTTGTGGATGGCAGCACGATATCCTGACAGTAAAGTGACCGCAGTCTCCAACTCAAACTCTCAGCGCGAATATATTACCGCACGTGCGAAAGAAAGAGGACTAAACAATATTCGTGTCATTACTTGTGATATGAATCGTTTTGACCCATCAGATTACGTTAATGAACAGTTTCATCCTGCAGGTAGTTTTGACCGCGTGGTTTCAGTAGAGATGTTTGAGCATATGCGTAACCATAAACTGCTATACAAGAAAATTCATGACTGGCTCATCCCCGGCGGTAAGTTCTTTATGCATATTTTTGTACATAGAAGCACCCCCTACTTATTTGAAGTTCAAAACGATGACGACTGGATGAGCCAATTCTTCTTCTCTGGCGGCATGATGCCTAGTGACGACCTGCCACTCAACTTTCAATCAGACCTTAAATTAGTGAATCGCTGGCGTTGGGATGGCACACATTATGAAAAAACCGCCAATGCCTGGCTGCACAACATGGATAAGCATCATGAAGAAATGACTGCTATTTTGGGTAAAACCTACGGTTTAGAACAGATAGAACAATGGCGTAACCGTTGGCGTATTTTTTTCATGGCTTGTGCTGAGTTGTTTGGGTATAAAAATGGCCAAGAGTGGTGGGTCTCACATTACCTGTTTAAACGCCAATCTTGATACCCCAATAAATAAGCTATGCTACTGCTCAATTTTGTTCTGTTTCAGGTTTCATGGTTTGCCTGTGTGATGGGTGCGGCTAACTCACAGCCATGGTTAGGCGTAATCGTCACCATCATGGTATTGGCTTGGCACCTATATCAAACAAATCAAGCACATCGTGAATTGAAAATCCTAGTGAGCACAATGATGATTGGTGCTTTGTTAGATCAATCACTGCTGTCATTGAATTTGATTGATTATCAGCATCATGGCTGGAGCATATCTATTGTACCTGTATGGATTCTAGCGTTATGGTTAGCGTTTGCCACCACGCTCAATATGAGCTTGGCGTGGATGCATAAACGTTATTGGATAAGCTTTATTTTTGGCATGATAGGTGGCCCATTAGCTTACCTGGCTGCCGAGAAACTGGGTGCGGTTACCGTAGCAAGCCAGTTTTCCTATATTGCGCTCGCCCTAGGCTGGGCAATCATTACGCCGTTATTACTGTTGATTGCTCGTCATATAAGTAGCGTAGAGAGTGTGTGACATGCCAGTTTTAGACCTTTACCTAAACGGACTTTACGTGATGCTGGCATTTGCTCTAGTGGGCTGGATACTGAGTGTGTTCAGGCAAAACGTTACACACGTAGATAGTATGTGGAGCTTATTTTTCTTACTGGCAAGTTTCGCGTATGTTGATTCGTTTAGCGCTATCCATGCAAGAGGCCTAATCGCGCTATCCTTATTAACAATCTGGGCTTTACGTTTATCTATTTACTTAACATATCGCAACTGGGGTCCGCATGAAGACCATCGCTATGAAGCCATACGCCAAAACAATGCACCACACTTTAAATGGACTAGCCTATACATCGTATTTGCTTTACAAGCCGTATTAGCCTGGATAATTTCATTGCCAATATTAGGTAGCATCAACGCTACCGACTCTTTAAACATCATCGATATTGTCGGTATATTGTTGACCGTGTTTGGCATAACTTGGGAATCAATAGCAGACTGGCAACTGACCAAATTTAAACGCGTTAACGCTAATCGACATAAAGTTCTAAATACCGGAGTTTGGCGTTATTCGCGCCACCCTAACTACTTTGGTGAGTGCTGTGTATGGTGGGGATTTTTCTTAATAGCACTGGCAGGTGGCGCTTGGTGGTCATTGCCTTCAGTCATATTAATGACATTATTACTACTCAAAGTAAGCGGCGTTGCGCTGTTAGAAAAAGATATTGCCGAGCGTCGCCCAGAGTATTTGCACTATATTAAAACCACTAACGCGTTTATACCCGGCAAACCTAAACGTTAATATTAAACACTGAGCACATATCCCTATGAAACTGCCCAGCCTGTTCGGCCATATGCTGTTTACACTGTTGCTAGGATTAGCATCAGGTAATGCCTATACAAAAGAGTGGGCGTTTGATGTGTACTTGGATAAAACTAAAATCGGCGAACATACATTCACCTTGAATGAAAACGACACGCTAATTAGCCGAGCTACGTTTAATGTCAAGTTACTGTTTATCAACGCTTATCAATACGACCACCAAGCAACAGAAAGTTGGGATAAGAACTGCCTTAAAAGCTTAGCCTCAGAAACATTAGAAAACAAGACAAAAACCATTGTGAAAGGTCAGCGTCAGGCAGACCATTTTGAGGTGAGAAACGGCAGTGAAGTACAAAATCTTCCGGCTTGTACCATGACGTTTGCCTATTGGAACCAAAAAATATTGGAGCAATCCAAATTGCTGAATCCGCAAAACGCTGAATTTTTAGACGCCTCAATCAAGCAGTTAGGCAAAGTCATGCTAGAGGTAAAAGGTAAGGCGATAGAGACGCTTCACTACAAGCTTGACGCCAGTTTGCAGGGGAAACAAAAACTAAACATTGAGCTATGGTACTCAGCAGACAAGCAAGAGTGGGTTGGGTTAAAGTCCACCACCCCTGAGGGCTATCGTATTTATTACAAATTAAAATGATTAACCACATGATGAATATCACTAAAAGGCTTATCTTGATGACTTTACTAGCAACGCTAATACCTGCATGCGCCAGCAAACAAGTGGCGAACATTCAGACTGTACCGCATGTAGATTTATCTAAGTTCATGGGTGATTGGTATGTGATTGCTGCTATTCCAACTGCCATTGAAACTGAGTCTTACAATGCGATTGAAAACTATAGCCTCAAAGATGATGGCACTATCGCCACCACATTTACCTTTAATAAAGGTAGTTTGAACGGCCCTAAAAAAAGATATGAACCTCATGGTTTTGTTGTAAAAAACTCTGGTAATGCAACATGGGCTATGCAGTTTATATGGCCAATTAAGGCGGAGTACCTTATTGCTTACCTTGACGAAAATTACACACAAACCGTGATTGCCCGCAATGCCAGAGATTACGTATGGATTATGGCCAGGTCTCCCAAAATAAGTGAGGATGACTACAAAAAGCTGACGACACTGGTTAAGAGTTTAGGTTATGACACGAGTAAGCTGCGTGAAGTACCTCATCATCAATAAGCGCATTTAAACATTCACAGCAAACTATCATCAAAAAAGTTTACGAGAACTGAATAAACATTATGTTTAATAAATTGCTTTCATGGTTTGATAATCATGCCGTCAACCTTAATGCCAGTGCTGTTATTTCAGAAAATCAATGGCATAGCATCGATTGGCTACGCGTGGTGCCGTTTACCTTGATACATCTCGCCTGCTTTGCTGTAATTTTCGTAGGGTTTAGCTGGTTTGCATTGGCATTTGCTATTGCACTTTATTTGATAAGAATGTTCGCGATTACCGCGTTTTATCATCGCTACTTTTCACACAGAGCATTTCGTACCAGTCGCGCTTTTCAATTTATATTAGCCTTAATTGGTGCCACAGCAGTGCAACGCGGCCCAATCTGGTGGGCATCTCATCACCGTCACCATCATTTATATTCTGATGAAACCGAAGACGCACACTCCCCTGTTCAGCATGGTTTTTTATGGAGCCACTTTGGATGGTTTCTATCATCCAAACACTTTACCGGGCATACCGAGAATATTAAGGAGCTCTCTAAATTTGCAGAGCTCCGTTTTTTAGATCGTTTTGATGCCATCGTTCCCATACTGTTAGCCATCAGCATTTATGTGCTAGGCGATTGGCTCGGTGACCATTACCCAGCGCTCAATACTAACGGAATGCAGTTACTTGTTTGGGGGTTTGCCATTTCCACAGTAGTGCTTTATCACGCAACGTTTACGGTTAATTCACTCGCCCATGTGTGGGGTCAGCGTCGCTATGCCACCACCGATCAAAGCCGAAATAACTTTTGGATCGCTTTAGCAACACTAGGCGAAGGCTGGCATAACAACCATCACCATTATCCCGGCTCTGCCAAACAAGGTTTTTACTGGTGGGAAGTCGATTTAACTTATTACGGGTTAAAGTTGCTGGCAATGTGTGGCCTCATTTGGGATTTACGTACAGTACCAGTATCAATTAGAGAGTCCCGTAAAATCAAACCTGAATCCAGCAAACTAAACCTAAGCTAGATAAATGCGATGAGTCAGATGATGCATATAGTGACTGGGTGATATGTCAACGTAGTAAACAGGGTATTTTTTGTTTTAATACATTTGAAAGAGTTCAGTTTGAAAATTGCGATTATTGGAAGTGGGATTGCGGGTAATACCATAGCGCATCATCTGCATGCAACACACGACATCACCGTATTTGAGGCTGAAAGCCATATTGGCGGCCACACCCACACACACCAAATACAACATGAGGGTAAAACATTTAATGTAGACACCGGTTTTATTGTATTTAATGACCGCACTTATCCAAACTTTATCAAGCTATTGAACGAGCTCAAAGTGGCATGGCAACCTAGTAGCATGAGCTTTAGTGTGCGATGCGAAAAAACAGGTTTAGAGTACAACGGCACTAGCCTAAATAGCCTATTTGCACAAAGACTTAATCTATTTAAGCCTTCATTCCATCGCATGATTCGAGACATTTTGCGTTTTAATCAAGCATCACTAGCGCTACTTGAAGATGGTAATGAAATAAAACTTGGAGATTACTTAAGGCAAGGCAACTACAGCCAACAATTTATAGACCATTACATCGTGCCAATGGGCGCTGCGATTTGGTCAACCGATGCCGAGCAGATGCTTGCATTTCCTGCCAGATTCTTTGTAAGATTTTTTCACCATCACGGTATGTTATCCGTCAATAACAGACCAGAATGGCGCACGATTAAAGGTGGCTCGGCCAGCTATGTAAAGGCGCTCACGGCACCATTCAAACATAAGGTGAGATTAAACACCCCAATTGAAAGTGTCCGTCGTCTTAAGACGTCTGTACGCATCAAACCAGTGAATGGCGATGAGGAAAAGTTTGATTTTGTATTTTTCGCATGTCACAGTGACCAAGCGCTTCATTTATTAAAAGACAAGACAGAGGCTGAGGCTGAAGTTCTTGGTGCAATTCCGTATCAAGAAAACACCATTTTCTTACACCATGACAGCAAGCTCTTACCAAAGAAAAAGTTAGCTTGGGCTGCATGGAACTACCATGTCACTACACCGTCTGCTAACAAGGTTGCCGTGACCTACAACATGAACATCTTGCAAAACCTGCAATCAACAGAACCGTTATTGGTGACACTTAACCATACGCACGACATTAATCCTGACAAAGTAATTAAGCGTCTTAGCTATATGCACCCTCTATACACTTTAGCAGGTGCTGCCGCCCAAGCAAGGCACCACGAAATCAGTGGCGTTAATCGCACGGCCTACGCTGGTGCCTACTGGCGTAACGGTTTTCATGAAGACGGCGTAGTAAGTGCTTTAGCAGCACTTAAACATTTTGAGCAGTACTTAAATGCATCAAAATAAATTATCTAGTAGCGCGATATATCAGGGCTGGGTATCTCACCAGCGAATAGAGCCGCAGCCGCACCAGTTTAGCTATCAAGTATTCATGATGTATTTAAATCTGGATGAATTGCCTACGCTGTTTCACTCCAACCTTTTTTGGTCTTATGCATCTAGAAATATTGCATGGTTTAAACGTGCCGACTATTTTGGCGATTGCAAAAAAGCGCTAAAAGATGAAATTAGCCAATTGATTGAGCGGTCTACGGGTCAAAAACCACGCGGCCCGATCTGCATGCTCACCAATATGCGTTACTTTGGTTATTGCTTTAACCCAGTAACCTTTTATTACTGCTTTGAAGAAGATGGCAACACTTTACAGACAATGGTCAGCCACATTACCAACACCCCTTGGAACGAAACCTTTGCTTACGTGCATGATTTTTCCAAAAACGTATCTATCAGCTCTACTAATCATGATGCCAATGCTGTTTTTAGCTTTAGCAAACAATTTCATGTATCCCCGTTTATGCCAATGAATATTGACTATGAATGGGCATTTCAATTGGGCGAACAGAAACTGCATACCCACATGAAAAATATGCAAAATAGCCGTGAAATCTTTAATGCAACACTTGCACTGAAGCGCAGTGAAATTAACAACGCCTCGCTTTATGCAGCGTTGCTGAAATACCCCTTTATGACGTTTAAAGTCATGCTCGCGATTTACTGGAATGCCTTAAAACTCTGGTTTAAAAAAGTACCGTTTCACTCACACCCTACCTCTACAACCAAGCCCTAATTGACATACCGCCATTATGATGACACCAACTGCAGGACAAGAGCAATTAACTCGTAACCTACGCAAAAAGAATCGTGCCAAATGGGTTGAGGATTTGGCAAAACATAAAATTCTGGCACGACTAAACCATCTGCATACTGGGCAGTTAACCTTAATTGACGGCGATGACAAGCACGTCTTTGGTCAGCCATCATCTGAGCTGAATGCAGTGATTCATATTCATGACAGCCGCTTTTATGGGGAAATTGCATTTGGCGGCAGTATTGGCGCTGGCGAAGCTTATATGCTAGGTTATTGGACTACAGATCACCTCACTGCATTAATCAGGATGATGTGTATCAACCAATCAGTGATGGACGCATTAGAGGGTGGCTATCAATGGCTCACCAAACCCATTCTGAAAGTATTACATTGGCTAAATAGCAACACCACTGAGGGAAGCCGTAAAAATATTGCCGCCCATTACGACTTGGGCAACCCGCTGTTCCAGCTCTTTTTGGATCCAACGCTGATGTACTCCAGCGCAATATTTAGTTCTGAAACAAAAACGCTGCAAGAAGCTTCAGAGCTAAAGCTAAAAGTAATATGCGAGAAACTCGATTTAAAACCAACAGATAAAGTAGTGGAAATTGGCACCGGCTGGGGTGGTTTTGCAATGTATGCGGCTAAACATTATGGTTGTCACGTAACCACCACCACTATATCCAAGCAGCAATATGCGTTAGCAAAACAGCTTGTAGAAACCGCTGGCCTTAGCGATAAAGTCACATTATTGCTTGAGGATTATCGTCATTTAGATGGTCAGTTTGACAAATTGGTCTCAATTGAAATGGTAGAAGCAGTAGGTCACCAGTTTTATGATACTTATTTTGCAAAACTAGGCACATTACTCAAGCCTGATGGGCTGGCATTGATTCAGGCAATCACGATTACAGACCAGCGTTATGAGTCTGCCAAATCTTCGGTGGACTTCATTCAACGCTACATTTTTCCTGGATCTTGTATTCCTTCCAATACCGCAATGCTCAATAGCATTACGCGGATGAGCGATATGCGATTGATTGATCTCGAAGATATTGGTATTCACTACGCAACTACCCTGAGGATGTGGCGTGAAAACTTTTTTCATCACCTCCAACAAGTGCGCGCATTGGGCTACTCGGATGAGTTTATAAAAATGTGGGAGTTCTACCTATGCTATTGTGAAGGTGGCTTTATAGAGCGAGCGCTAGGTGATGTTCACTTACTGTTAGCAAAACCAAACAATAGGAGAGGCGCACTCAGAACTGGCAATGCGTCTTTATACTGAATTCAATAAGATTTAAGCTATTGATGAGCTGACACACGGTGTTATCGTTTAAAATCGTCTCGGTTTAGCCTAGAACTTTACCAGCCTCGATCTTATTTGATAATGAAACCATGTTAGAGCGCAACAACACAATATTGCCAGATGAAACAAACGCCAGAAAGTTGGCATGGCGAGATGGCTTACCCTACTGCGCAGAGTTTCAAGATGTTTACTTCTCCACTGACAATGGTTTATTAGAAACCGAATATGTATTTTTGCAAGGCAATGATTTACCTGCACGTTGGCAACACCCTGACTTATCAGACTTCACCATTATTGAAACCGGATTTGGTACAGGGCTAAATTTCTTATGTGCGGCTAAACTATGGCTAGAACATGCACCAAAACATGCGGCATTGCATTTTGTTAGTGTAGAAAAATATCCGCTGACATTAAATGACATCACAGCTGCATTAGCATTGTGGCCTCAACTCACTGCATTAAGCACCCCGCTATTGCATCAATACCACGCTTTAATTAATGAGCAAACGATTAGTCTTTATGACGATAGAGTTCAACTATCTGTACATATTGGGGATGCAACAGAACAATTAGCACGCATCACCAACATGGCAGATGCATGGTTCTTAGATGGATTTTCCCCCGCCAAAAATCCAGAAATGTGGCATGCCAGATTATTTTGCGAGATGGCAAAACATGCCCAAATATCAACCACCTTTGCCACATTTACGAGCGCAGGTGATGTGAGACGGGGTTTAATCACAGCAGGCTTCAAAGTCAGCAAGCGTCCCGGTTTTGGTAAAAAACGTGAAATGCTGTGTGGAGAATTTATAGGCTTTGACAATGGTTAACACGGCAATTGTCATCGGAGCAGGTATTGCTGGCTGCACTAGTGCTTACGCATTGGCAAAACGCGGTGTTAAAGTCACACTGATAGAACGCAACGCAGAAATTGCCAATGAGGCATCGGGCAATCCGCTCGCGATGTTGTACCCACGTTTGAGCGGCGATGATTTAAGCAGCCAATTTGCACTAGCTAGCTATGTATTTAGTTTGGAGTTCTATCAATCGCTGCAACTCACCGCGGCTGATTACTCTGCCTGTGGCATGCTGCAACTGGGCTTTAATGCGAGAGAGCTCGCCCGCATTCAAAAGGTTGCGGCGCAGAATCACCCTGCCGGTATAGTCAGCTATGTAGCCCAGCATGAGGCAAGCACGATTGCCGGCATCACGATTGACCATGATGCCTTGTACTTCCCAACAGCAGGTTGGGTGCACCCGCAGCACCTATGTCAGCATTTAACACAGCACCCCAATATTAGCGTGCTGAAAACGCAGCAAGTAACTAGATTCAGCAAAGAAACTCAGGGCTTTGAGATTTACAATCATGAGCAATTACTTGCAACGGCACAGGTACTGATTATTGCCAACGCTAACGATGCGCAGCAGCTATTGCCTAACCTGCCACTGCAAACCAAGGCCGTGCGTGGTCAAGTCAGCGTACTGGACTCAACAGCGAACAGCCGTAACGTTAAAACCATACTCTGCAGCGATGGCTACCTGAGCCCGTCTGCTGGTTCACAACAAGCACATTGTTTAGGTGCTTCATTTGCTAACATAGATACACCATCTACAGCCGCAATGGATTTAACCCCTACACTGCAAGACCATGCTGCCAATCTCAATAAGCTCAGCAACATCTCCGCAGCGTTACACCAAGAATTACAATCCAATATCATAGGCGGACGTGTATCTTACCGCTGTACCACTAGTGATTACTGGCCTTTGGTGGGTGAGCTTATTAATAACGCTGCACTAAAAGCAAAACCGATAAGACCCAGTGCACCGTCAACCACACTGCCGTGGATATCCGGCTTATATATCAACGCCGCCCATGGCAGCAAAGGCTTTACCAGTGCACCACTATGTGCAGAGATATTAGCAACCATGATTCATCATGAACAGCTACCCTTGAGCCCTGAACTAGCGTGCCTGCTTAACCCCAATCGCTTCTTATTACGTGAAATGGGTTTAAAACAATTAGCAAAAACGATAGCCTCTGCCCATAAAATTTCAGGTTAAAATGAGCTCATGGCGCAATCTCAGTATCTAACAGCAGTTCAATATCATCGTGCAGGTCAGTACGCAGAGGCAGAAGCGCTCTACCAACAGGTGCTCGCCGTACAACCTAAGCTAGCCGACGCACATCACATGCTTGGTCTTGTGTATTATCAAACCAATCGCAATGCGCTTGCAGTGATGCAACTTGAGCAAGCCTTAGCCATTAACCCCAAAGAAGTAGATTACTTAAATCATTACGGATTAGCATTGCGCGCTGTTGGCAACATAGAGGCTAGCATCAAGAGCTTTCAGCAGGCGATTTTATTGCAGCCTAAAGACTTAGACGTACAAGTTAACCTTGGCAACACACTGCTGGCCGCTAACAGATTTGAAGAGGCAGCAGGCTACTACCGCCGTGTGATAAGAGTAAGACCAAAAGCTGATGATGTACGTGAAGCACTGTGCCACTGTTTATCATCAATGGGCAATCAAGCGCATCTGCTTGGCAATTTTATTCAGGCTGAAGGCTGCTTTCAGGAGGCCTTGCAATTTAACCCACATGACGCAACGTTGCTGTACAACCTAGGCAACGCCCAGCGCGAACTAGGTAAACCGCATGACGCGGCTAAACAGTACCAAAAGGCGATTCAACTCAACCCCAGCGATGCAGATACGTATAACAACTTAGGTAACGTACAGCGTGAGTTAGGCCAGCTAGATTTAGCGGTGGCAAGCTATCAAACCGCGCTCAAACTCAACCCCAAGCTATATCACGCCCAAGTACATTTGGTGCACCAAAAGCAGCATATGTGTGATTGGGATGGGCTGGAACATGACATTCAACAAATTCGCCATTGGGTCACACATGAACCCAGCGCACAAATATCGCCTTTCGCTTTTTTGGCAATGCCCACTACTACCGCAGAAGAGCAAAAAACCTGTGCCAGCAACTGGGCCAATAACCGCTATACGCAGCTGATCCAGTTAGGCAAACAGCTCAACTTTACACCACTAGTCACCCCCAACAAGAAAATAAAGGTCGCTTATCTATCTGCAGACTTCAGATTACATCCGCTCGCTTTTCTCATCAGTGAGTTGATTGAGCTACATGATAAAAACCGATTTGAGACTTATGCGTTTTCTTATGGGGTTAATGACAAAACCAGTGCCAGAACCCGATTAGAAAAAGCGTTTGATCAATTTCACGATATACGCGCACTCACTGACATAGACGCCGCAAAAAAAATACATAGCTGCAACATTGATATTTTGGTGGATTTAACCGGCTTTACCCAAACCAGCCGCACCGGTATTGCCGCCCTGCGCCCAGCCAAAATCAACATTAACTGGCTCGGTTTTCCCGGCACTATGGGTGAAATTTACCATCACAATGCGCCTAGCACTCCGCTGTTCGATTACTTATTAACAGATGCCTTTATCACGCCTGCTGACACTGCCAACCACTACGCAGAAAAATTGGCATTATTACCGCACAGCTACCAGCCTAACGATCGCAAACGCCCGATTGGAAAAACGCCTACGCGTCAGGCGTGCAACCTACCGGATGACGCTTTTGTATTTTGCAGCTTTAATCAGTCATTCAAAATCACACCAGATATCTTTAGCGTTTGGATGAGCCTACTCACCAAACTACCCAACAGTGTGCTTTGGCTACTAGACTGCAACACGTGGGCCAAGCAAAATTTGTGGCGTGAAGCTAAACGCAGCGGTATTGCAGTTGAACGCATTATTTTTGCACCGCGCGTCAATATTGCAGATCACCTTGCACGCCATGTGCATGCCGATCTATTTTTAGACACGCAACCTTACAACGCCCACACTACCTGTAGCGATGCTCTATGGATGGGCTTGCCAGTGTTAACCTGCGTAGGTGATACATTTGCATCACGTGTTGCGGGCAGTTTATTGCAGGCGGCAGGCCTCACACAACTGATAAGCACCTCATTAGCCGAACATGAGGAAATTGCAATTAAACTTGCTCAAAACCCAAGCGCACTGACAGCTATCAAACAAAAACTACAGAATGAGAACATGACATCTGCCTTATTTGATACGGTGCAGTTCACCCAATCACTGGAGCAAGCCTATTTAAAGATAATTGCAGACCTTAGGTTGTAACTCGTATCACCATGCCACGCAGACTGACGAGTTCAATTAAAATTATGCTAAAGTCATTGATGTGCAAATGCACTAAATTATAAAAAACAAAACACATTTGAGAATATTCAGGACACAACCATGGCAGCAATCGATATCACCCCTGTATTGAAATTCATGTTGGACAAAGGTGGTTCAGATTTATTTTTCAGCACGGGTACCAGTATCCATATAGAAGTTGAAGGTGAAACCACCCCCATCAACGCACAAATCATGCAGCCTGGCATGATTAAAGAAATTGCTTACTCACTGATGAGTGCAGATCAAATCAAAGAGTTTGAATCAACACTAGAATGCAACTTTGCCTTAGGCAAAAAAGACATTGGTCGCTTCCGCGTTAATGTGTTTAGACAGCGCGGTGAGGTTGGTATGGTGATTCGGCATATCAAGACTGATATCCCTTCATTAGAGAGCTTGGGGCTACCGCCGGTACTTAAAGATTTAATCTCGCGCAAACGCGGGCTGATTTTAGTGGTGGGTGCAACAGGTTCGGGTAAATCAACCACGCTGGCATCCATGATTGATTACCGCAATGAAACAAGCAATGGCCATATTCTGACGTTAGAAGACCCCATCGAGTTTATTCACCCGCATAAAAAGTCTGTCGTGGACCAACGTGAAATTGGTATCGACACACTCTCATTTGAGAATGGACTTAAAAATGCCATGCGCCAAGCACCTGATGTGATTCTGATTGGTGAAGTACGCGACATGGACGGCATGAAAAACGCGCTAGCTTATGCTGAAACTGGTCACTTATGTTTAGCTACATTGCATGCCAACAACGCTAACCAAGCACTAGAACGTATTATTTCCTTCTTCCCAGAAGATGGCAGAAATGGTTTGTTGCTAGGCATATCAATGAACCTCGTATCCATCATATCGCAGCGCTTGATCCCCGGTAAGCAAAGTAAGCGTATCGCCGCCACGGAAGTAATGATTAACACGCCCTACATGAGCGAGCTAATCCAAAAACAAAAAATGGGAGAAATTAAAGAGATCATGGCCGAGAATACCGATATTGGCATGCATACCTTTGACCAATCTCTATTCAAACTATACTCAAACGACAAAATAGACGAAGAAAACGCCTTGGCTTATGCTGACTCGCGTAATGACTTGTCGTTAAAAATACGTTTCTCTGCTGAAGGCACGCGTAATGGCGGCAGTGGCCTAGGTATTTAATATATAGGCATCTTGGTCTGCTTAACCACTGCGCAATCATGAGTAGATAAAATGATGTAACCCCTACCCAAACATCTGATAGGCGTTACATCATGGTTTAAAACTTACTGAGTTTATTGCTGCTTCACTGGGTCAAACGGATTGGTCAGCATTCTTAATAAAAAGTCCACATCCACGCATTGAATAAACAGATTACCGTCATTAGCTTTGATAATCCATTTAATCAGGTTTCCTCTTTTGTCATTCGCTAACGGTGTCGTGCTAATTTGGTTTTCACTGAACTGCGCCACAGAGTGCAGTGCCCCCACCAGCAAGCCAACCTTATGCTCGCCGCACATAATGACAATCACCTGACTATTACTATCCACCACTGAAGGCACACCGCTTAGCAGATAGCTAAAGTCGTACACCCAAACGTAATGTGATCCTTTGGTTTCATGCTGCACCGAAACCACCCCTACCCGCTCAGAGCGGCTGCCGATAGATACCGAAGAAATCTCTGATGCCGGTAATGCCTCTAAAACAATTTCAGCTTCCAGCGCAAACAGTGTTTCGTCCACAAAGAAGGTAGCAAACTCAGGGTCAGACGACTGAATAGGAGAGCTATGTATAATCGAAGCGGAATCATTACCGGAACTAAAGTGGTTACGCACCTCACCAAACGCATCATAAACCACGGCAATCACATCTTCTTTATACCCGTCAGACACTTTAAACTCACGATAACCGTTAGAGACACTGCAGCCAAGAATACAATAATGCCCATCACGGATCACAATACGGGATGCGCTTTTCCCATTAGGCATACTCAGTAAATCTGGGTCAATATCTAAGGTAGAACCCACTGGTCGACTAGGGTCGGTGCTAGAAATAATCTTAGCTTGCCGATCAATATAAAAAGCCTTAATAGACTCACTTTCTGCAATACCACCTAGCAACATGGCATTAAATTCAGGCGTGGCATCAAATACAATACCAATCCCGCCCACCACATCTGTACCATCAGGCGCCATAATGGCGGCATGATAAATATAGGTAGGGCTATCACTGTAAAGTGAACTCGCCTCAAAAGGTGAAACATAGTATTGCTGTTCATTATATAAAGACAGCACACCATCTAAGGTGGCATCGTCCACAGTGGTGCCGATGATAGATCCGCTTTCACTCATTGGATTGGTACTGGCTATGATAACGCCTTGTTTATCATAAACAAAAATACGTGTGTATACGGTATAGAGCTGATTAATATAGTTCAGTATCTCTGTAATACGCGACACACTCGCAGCATCTACACGCCCAGCAGCCAGCGCTACCCTCAGCTCCGGCGTTACTGCCCACCAGCGGCAATCGTCAGAACGCTCGTATAGGTTACGGTCTAATAAATCCACCAGCAAATGTGATAAAAATTCAGAATCTTGTAATCTAGAAGCAAGCACAGTCTCGTATAAATCATTGATGGATTGCGCAAATAGTTCATTACTGCGCGTGCCGGTCTCACTAATCTGGTCTAAGATAGTTTTTAGTTTAAACAACTCGCCAGTCTGGCCGACAGTCATGACCTGCCCGTTCCATACCACCCTGCGTATAGTGGAAGCTGCAGTCATCACTTCGTAAAGAGGAGGGCAAAATGACTGCGCATGCGATAGCAAACCTCTGGCAACTTTGGCATCAAGCGACTTTAACGCGCTAGTCTCCTGGCCGGTAAATGCAATATCCACTGGCGTCATCACCTGCCCTTGCCATCCTTTTGGCCCCATATAACCTTGATAGCCATTGGCTTTAAAGGTAGCCACCAGATACTCACGCCCACCATAGATCATTAAGCTGGACTTAGCATCATGATTCACCGGCACTACCGCGCCTACTGGTACCCAGCGTGCATCACTGGTTTCTATCACATGCTGATTCTGATCTAGCAGCAGCATCACCGAACGCATACTAGGGTCACGATGAGAGTGGAAAATTCCAGCCATCTCTTCTACAAAATTAAAGCATAAACATAAAATACCAATCACCGCACCAGTTTCAGGGTGAAGCATACGCTTAGAATAAATCAGCGCTTTATCTTTATTGGGGCGTAAATCAGTATGGCGATACGTTTCTACATAATCTTCTGAATGCAGTGTTTCATAAATCAACGGATCTAAACTGCCCTCAATTGGCGTCTCTTGGTTAATCTGCACCAAAACGTTGCCGGAAACATCAAGCAAGATAATTTCGTCATAAACCGTATATTTGCTTCTATAAGCGCGCAAACGTAAGCGTATATCATCAACACTACCGCCAAGCCCAGCCACAAAACTACATAACTCACGATCTGTGGCTAAAAACCCAACATCTGCTGTACGTTCATAAAGGTTACGCACCAAGATATCAATCACATATTTAGCCTTGGTGCCAATCTCGTTAAACACGGTGGCTACCTTCTCCTGCACTAGGCTTAACACTAGCTCTTTTTCTAAACGATTAAACCCAGCGCGGGTTGCAGCCATGGTTGGCAGTATGCTCTTTGCCTCGACCGGGCAGTTCATTTTTGCTGAAGACTCAATAATTCTCCACATTAAATTTAACTCATGTAACGACTGCTCACAACGCACCACGTCGCGCATAAATGGCAGGTAATTATCGATTTGAAACGAAGAAATCTGATTCATTATTTACTCACATCATTATGATATTTATTTTATGCACCGTTGCATGTTTACCAATGAAGCAAAATACAAGCCAACCGGCAATACCCATCCATCAGGGTTGAATATGTATAGAGATTCTAGCTACTTACTACATTGACGATTAAACTCAAGATGGTGCAAAACGTGATGTCGCGCACTTTATAGGTGCAACAAATTGGTGCATTAAATTCAGCGTCAGTAAGCATTCTCAAGACCCCCCTGTCAAAAAGCGGATCTTGCATGGCTACGCATTAGCTCCAACATCTAATACAAGATGGCACAGTTAATGCTTATTCAGACAAAGCACTAATTTGGGCACGGCAAACACTCAATGAAACTAGCTTCTTCACCACATCAATCTGGGGCACCCATGGTCGCATTTAAGAATGATAAGCACATGCATGATGCACTGATGCATAACCTTGAAGGGATGCTATATTGCTGCTTGTATGACAAAGACTGGACCATGGTGTTTGTAAGCAATGGCTGCAAAGAACTGACTGGCTACCAGCCTGAAGACCTGCTTCATAACAAATACATTTCTTACGAAGTCATGACGTTTGAAGAAGATAGAGTGATGGTGCGTGAAACCATTAAAAACGCACTCACTGAAGGTAACCGCTACGAAGTTGAATACCGCATCAACCATGCAGATGGCAGAGTGATTTGGGTATTGGAACGTGGCAACCCAATTTATAACGATGCCGGCGTAGTCATCGCCCTAGAGGGCTATATCCAGAATATTGCAAAACGCAAAGATATTGAACAGTCGCTGCTGGCAGCAGAACTTAAATACCGTTCAATCTTTGAAAACACACTAGAAGGCATCTTCCAAACCACTGCGGATGGGCACTATTTAATTGTTAATCAATCACTTGCGCGCATGTATGGCTATAGTTCACCGCAAGATCTTATTCATGCATTCAACAACATACAAGAGCAGCTTTATGTAAAGCCAGGACGCCGTGAAGAGTTTGTACAGCTACTAAAAGAAAACGACAGCGTAGAGAAGTTTGAATCATTGGTTTACCGGAAGGATAAAAGCACCATCTGGATCTCTGAAAATGCACGCGTCGTCAATGATGAGTCAGGCAACATCCTCTATTATGAAGGCACGGTTGAAGACATCACCGCCCGCAAGAGTTACGAAGAAAAACTCGAATATCAAGCCATGCATGACAGCCTAACCGGGCTGCCAAACCGCAACATGCTCAACGATAGACTACAGTTGTGCATTAATTTTGCTAATCGCTATAAAAACAAAATGGCGGTTGCATTTTTAGATTTAGACCAGTTCAAACTGATTAACGATAGTATGGGGCATGAAGTCGGTGATCAATTGCTGATTATCATGGCAAAAAGATTATCCAGCGCGGTGCGTGAAATTGACACTGTAGTCAGGCTAGGTGGTGATGAGTTTGTTATCCTGCTCACTAATATAGACGACATCAATGATATTTTTCTTAGTATGCAGCGCATACTGGAGGCAGTTGCCGTTCCATTAACCATTAACCATCTAGATTACCTAGTCACTTGTAGTATTGGCGTCAGCATTTACCCTGATGATGGCCTTGATGCCAATGTATTACTGCGCAACGCTGATACAGCAATGTACAAGGCAAAGAAAGCCGGTAGAAACAACTTTCAGATTTACACGCAAGCGCTGAATGCGGCATTAACTGAGCGTGTCACGCTAGAGTACAACTTACGTCAAGCTATTGAACTAGAAGAGTTTTTACTGCACTACCAGCCTAAGGTGGATTTTGCAACTGGCAAAGTGTGTGGCGCCGAAGCATTGATTCGATGGCAGCCCGAGGGGCAAGACCTCATATCCCCCTTAAAATTTATTACCATTGCGGAAGAAACAGGATTAATAGAAACCATAGGTGAATGGGTGCTCGCTACAGCCTGCTATAAAGCTAAAGCGCTGCAGCAGAAAACTGGTCAATATATCCCTATCGCAGTCAATGTATCACCCAGACAATTCAGACAATCCAACCTAGCCAACACCATCAAAAAGATCTTAGCGGTGACGCAGCTAGACCCCAGCTACCTAGAGCTTGAAATTACCGAAAACACACTGATAGATGACTCATCAAAGTTCATCGAAACATTACATTCACTGAAGAAAATTGGTGTAAAACTGGCAATTGATGACTTTGGTACGGGTTACTCAAGTCTGGCGTATTTAAAGGATTTTCCAATTGACCGCCTGAAAATCGATAAAGTCTTTGTCAGCAGCATAGAGGAAGACCCTAAAAACAAAGCCATCTTAAAAGCGATTGTCGTACTAGGTCAAAGCTTGGGCATAGAAGTAATTGCTGAAGGCGTAGAGACACAGTATCAATATGACTATCTCAAATCCATAGGTTGCGATCAACTGCAGGGCTACTTTTACAGTAAGCCATTACCGGAACAGCAGTTTGAACAGTTTTTGCTAAATCAGGTAGATAACTAAACGCCCCAAACGACAACAAGCCCCGCCATTTTCAATCACGCCACACCACTCACAACACAGCCATCACTGATTAACGCTGGTTAAGCGGCATCCTGATCCTGATGTTGAATCGCTGCAAATATTGCTGCAATCACAATAAGGCTTCCGCCCAACCACTCATTAAGCTCCATGGTTTCATGCGCTAAGTAGTAAGAGGCGATGGCAGCCACCACCAGTTCAAACAAGAACAACACAGATGCACGTGTTGCCTCAATTTTTGCCACGCCATATTGCACAAAAAAAGTTGCCGCGATTAACAGCAAGGCAATTAATGACATCACGGCCCACTCGGTTAATGTAAATACAGTCGGGCTTGGTATGTTTGTTTGCATAATCGGCACAAACAATAGCGCAACCATCATCACGCCAATCCAAATCGCATAGGATTTAGCCACCAAAGTTAAATGGCTAGACTTTCTCGTAATCACATTGGTTAAAGAAAAGCCGATGCCAGAAGATAACGCCAGCCACTCTGGCATATTTCTCGGTAGCGGCAAGCCACCCAACTTAGCGTCATACAGCATAATAAATGCGCCGACTAAGGAAGCAACAATCGCAATATAACCCGTGAAGCGGGTTTTTTCTTTTAACCAAAAGTGGGCGAGAATTAAGGTCCAGATTGGTGACAAATAAAACAGCAGCATCACCCGCATCACCTCACCATCAATAATCGCCAGCACGTAGCTGAGATTGGTCCACCCGGCAACCAGCCCCAGCCATACAATGCTTAATGGCAGCTTGTTGGCACCTCGCCAATGCTTACCTAATAAAACGCTGGCAAAGATAATCGCAAGTGCGTAGGTATAAAAGCTGGATGCTACCCCAGACACACCAGCCTCGGACATTAAGCGATACGGATACCAGATAATGCCCCAGCAAAATGCACCAAAAAGTAGGCCGAATACTGCAAAAAAGTTTTTATTATTGGCGTTGCTCACTATAATGTTACCTTATGAATCCAAATCTAAATTTATTACAGCCCTATCCGTTTCAACGTCTGCGCGATCTATTTAAAGGTGTTACACCCAATACAGCTTTTAAGCCAATTAACCTATCTATTGGCGAGCCCAAACACGAAACACCCTTATTAATTAAAGACGCCTTAGTCAATAACTTAAGTGGCTTAGCTAATTATCCCACGACTATAGGCTCTATTGAGCTAAGAAGCACGATTTCCGATTGGATTTCACGTCGTTATCAAGTTCCTGCACTCAACCCTGAAAAAGCCATTTTGCCTGTAACAGGCAGCCGCGAAGCATTGTTTGCTTTTGCTCAGGTGATTATTGATCAAACCAAACCTGATCCTATCGTGATTTCACCTAATCCGTTTTATCAGATTTACGAAGGCGCTGCATTTTTAGCTGGTGCTACCCCCTACTTTATAAATACGCTGCCACATCAAGATCCAAACTATAACCACATCATGGACTTTTCTAGCGTGCCTGCTGATGTATTAGCGCGTACACAACTGGTCTACGTTTGCAGCCCGGGCAACCCTTCCGGCAAGGTCATGAGCCTAGCGCAATGGCGCACTATTTTTAGCTTATCAGACCAATACGGCTTTGTAATTGCAGCCGATGAGTGCTACTCAGAAATCTATTTTGATGAGGCATCACCGCCGCTAGGTGCATTACAAGCTGCGCATCTATTGGGTAGAGACTATAAAAATCTGGTTGTGTTCAGCTCCCTTTCCAAGCGCTCCAACGTACCTGGCATGCGCTCAGGCTTTGTTGCCGGCGATGAAAAAATCATTGAATCATTCACGCTCTACCGCACATACCACGGTTGCGCGATGAACCCTGCCGTGCAGGCAGCGTCTATTGCAGCATGGAATGATGAAGCCCATGTGATTGAAAATCGCAGGCTCTACGCCGCTAAATTTAAAGACGTCACCCCATTACTAAGTAATGTATTAGACGTAGCAGTGCCGGATGCGGCATTCTACCTATGGGCTAAAATCAAAGACACTAGCATTTCTGATACAGAGTTTGCAGTGAAACTATACCGTGACCTCAATATTACTGTGCTTCCAGGCAGCCTGTTGGCACGTGACGCCCACGGTGTAAATCCGGGCAAGAACTTTATCCGTATGGCGTTAGTCGCTTCTCATGAAGAGTGTATAGAAGCAGCTCACCGAATCAGCGCTCATTTCTAATCAACGCAGTGCAAGGTTAATCTATATCAGTACAGATTAACCTTGCTGTCATTAGCTTTACACGCACAAGCTACTTGATGTATTGATTATTTAAACGTACAGCAAGTGCACTCAAGCCTATCAGGGCAATACCAATAATCACCAAGGCTATCGGCCAACCCACGGTATTGGCAAAATGTTCTGCCGTGTAGTAGCCAATATACAGCAGCATCGCCAGTGTACCCACCAGCAATAACGTTCTACTACGCACATAGGTACTTAAAAATATGATAAAAGCGGTAGCCCCAAGATAAACAGGTTCTAACAAACTGTTTTCTACTGATTCAAATATTGACCACAATAACAACACCGCACCCACAAAGTACCAGAACGCAGCAATTGCCATATGCTTGGATTGCTGCATAGCATAGGCGATGCACAGCAATGAACTGCCAACTACGATGCCAATGAGTTTTTCATCAACACCCCAAATATCAAATAGATTTGCAAAAAAGATGCAGCCAAACAATACCGCACTAAACGCTAATACCGTGCGCTGTTTTGCCCAAAACGTTGCTCCCTGCTGCATCAGCATATAAGCCGCCATAAACAGCAAGCCATGGCGCACATCACCCCCTGACGAATACTCCTGCAACATCACCATGATACCGGTGGGCTGCAATAGCGATGCCATTAAAAACAGCGGCGTTACAGCACGCTCGTACTTTTGGTCACTCAGGCAGACCAAACCCATTACAAAGGCCACAAGACCTGAGCCTAGCGTGATAATCACACGCGATGCAGAGCCAAAATCATCCCAATACATTGAGATGAAAACACCTATGCCTGCAAATACAAAAATACCGCCCACATAGCCAAACAACTTGGAAAGTACACTGGCGGGCGCAACATTAGGCGGCACTGAAGACGCATCAAGTGCCTGTGCAATTTCTGCCAACGTGATCTGATTATGCTGCGCTAATGCAACAATATCCTGTAAAGCATCATCTTTGAGCGACATACCAACCCCTTATTTTTTGATGACCCATCCGATAAGTTGCACTTGGTTATAGTAATTATGTTGCTGAGTATGCGGAATCTTGTAACCGATACTGCCCTTTTTAAGCCTAAAGCCGCTATCTCTGCTACCGCCACCAAACAGCCCACCCATCAAACCACCCCCGCCATAACTGGGGCCATCTAAGGTATAACCATCTGGCGAAACAATTGCCGTATCAATCAGCATATTTTCAGTTTCATGCAACACTGCAACACCATCTGTTGCTGAAGCAAGCACCTGCTGCATATCTATGGCAATCTCACGAACCGTACCTGTCTTGGCATCGTAAGCCATCAGCCGTTTTAAATCGTAATTGATATCTTTACCTTCATGTTTCTTTACTTTAACTGTCAATTTCTGATTTTTAACCGCAAAATCTAGCATATAGTCCGCCGTATTTTGATAGTCATACGACCTAGTTGTAAATAACACTTCATATTGCGGCGGTGTACTCATCAGCTTGGGTATCACCGTCGAGGCGAAGAAAACAAGAATCAACAGCAAGGGAAAGGTTAAACCAACAACTAAAACCAAGTTTTCTTTAATAAAGTTTTTCATCATTGTCCTTTAATCACTAATTCTTTAAATCACTGCTTCATTAATAAACGCAGTGACAGCCTTGAACACATTTTCCTGCATCAGCGGATCCAGACAATCCACTTGTTGCAAGTCCTTCATACTGCGCAACCAAGTCAGTTGGCGCTTTGCCAGCTGCCTAGTCGCAAAAATGCCTCTGTCACGCAACTCAGCTTCACCATACTCTCCTGCCAAATACTCCAATGCCTGACGGTAGCCCACACAACGCATGGAGGTACTGTCCGCTGTTAACGCAGGATAATTCGCCACTAATGCTTTTACTTCACGTATAAAACCATCGGCTAGCATTTGATCAAATCTTAATGCGATGCGCGCATGCAACACTTTACGGTCACTCGGCACCAAGGCGATTTTAAGCAAACGGTATGGCAAAGTATCACCTCTCGTTGCTTGGTGTAGCGCAGTCATTGATTGCCCTGTAATGCGGTAAACCTCTAAAGCACGCTCTATTCTTTGCACATCGTTAGGCTGTAAGCGTGCAGCACTTTCAGCATCCACTAACGCCAGCTTGGCATGCATAGCGGGCCAACCAACCTCCGACGCCTCTTGTTCAATTTTCTGCCTAACTTCAGGGTCGGCCTCTGGCAACTGACTCAACCCCTCCTCTAACGCCTTGAAGTAAAGCATAGTGCCGCCTACCAGTAATGGAATCTTGCCGCGCGCTGTAATATCAGCCATTAATTCAAGCGTATCACTTCTAAAATGCGCTGCAGAATAAACTTCAGTAGGCGGAATAATATCAATCAAAGCGTGCGGCGCCTGTGCCAGCACTTCTGCGCTAGGTTTAGCCGTGCCAATATCCATGTCTTGGTAAACCAAGGCAGAATCTACACTAATCAATTCAATCGGTAGTTTTTTATACAAACTAACGGCTAAGTCGGTTTTACCGCTTGCGGTTGGTCCCATCACAAAAATGGCTGGTGGTAGTGTGGTTAAATTCATTCAATACATTCTTAACTTAAGGCAGCATGCTAGGGTTGGATACTTGCCGATAAACATCATAATGACCCTTTCGGGGCCTTACTTCTTACAATCAATAACAAATGAAAGCTGTATAATATTATTTAGCGTTAGTTTGCTGTAAACATACGATATTCGCTACAGATTACACCATACACCTGCACTTCATTTTGTTGATTAGGATTATCCATGAATTTAGAAAAAGTTGTTTTTGGTTTTTTCATCGTTCTTGCCATGACACTGAATTTTGGATTTTTTATTGGCGATATTGACAACCCTAGCCACCACCATGTTTATGAGCTTTACGCAGCCATTATCGTGAGCTTGATTGCTACGGTACTTAAATTTGGCGACCGCACACATGTCGGTGCCATCTTGTTATCCACCAGTTTAGCGGCTGACTTACAGCTGATTGCAGCAGCCATTCTATGGGCAGCACTCAGTGGCACTTATGACGAATCTAGCTTAACGGTGTACATTGTGTCTTTATCAGGTGGCGCATTAATGGCTAACATTATCTCGGTTGTACTGTTAATTTCTGAAACCATCAGCCAAAAACGCTAAGCACTTAGCATCGCAAGTTGATCAGCATGGATAGCATACTGTTTCTGATACTGCGCCGCTTAAGGCGCCCGCTGATACTCATTATCGTTAGCTTTGCCATTGCCATCATAGGCTTAACCCTGATGCCGGGGCAGGATGACCAAGGCCACCCTTGGAAAATGAGTATTTTTGATGCGTTGTATGTCATCAGCTATACGGCAACCACCATAGGCTTTGGCGAGATTCCTTACGCCTATAGCAAAGCGCAGCGTTTATGGTTAACGTTTTCAATTTACCTGACGGTGATTCCTTGGTTTTACGCTGTCGGTAAAATTATCACTTTGCTGCAAGACACCGGGTTACGCCAAGCAGTGACCACAGAACGCTTTGCCAATAAGGTACGCCAGCTACAAGAGCCATTTTATATACTTTGCAGTTATGGGCAATCATCCAACCTGCTCGCTAAAGCCTTAGATGAAAAAGGCATGCGCGTAGTAGTAATTGAGCCACAGCAAGAACGACTCAATGAGCTGGAGCTGATAGACACCAGAAACATCATTCCCTACTTATGCGCAGACGCAATCTTGCCAGAAAATCTGGAAAGGGCTGGCGTGCTGCACCCGCTATGCAGCGGCGTGATTGCACTGACAGATGACGACAATGTCAACCTAGCAGTAGCGGTTGCCGTGAAGCTCATGAACCCAGAGCTATTGGTGATTGCACGTGCAGAGCGCGATGATATTGCGGCGAATATGGCGTCTTTCGGTACTGACCATATCATCAACCCCTACACACTGTTCGGCGACCAATTGGCAATGCGCGTACATGCACTAGGCACCTATCTGCTGCATGAGTGGCTAACAGGTGTGCCTGGAGATACGCTACCGCCGCCAGAAAACCCACCAAAGGGTAGATGGGTGGTCTGTGGTTATGGCCGTTTCGGAAAATCGGTAGTAGAGAACCTAGAACGCGAGCAAATTACCACCACAATCATTGAAGCCATGCCAGAACTGACAGGCTGCGATTACTGCATTGTAGGAAGCGGTACCGAGGCAAAAACTTTACTCGAAGCCGATATTACAAACGCCGTAGGTATCGTTGCAGGCACAGATAACGACACGAACAACCTATCCATTGTGATGACCGCCTTTGAGCTAAACCCCAAATTATTTGTGGTGATTCGCAAAAACAGACGCCACAACGGGCGGCTATTTAAGCAGTTTAACGCAGACATTACCATGCAGCCGACCGAGATTATTGCCCATGAGTGTTTGGCACACATGATCTCACCTTTGCTGGCACAGTTTTTAAGTTTGGCGCGTGGCCAAACCAATGACTGGGCAAACAAATTAATTAGCCAGTTAGTAATGACCATGGGCGAAACGGTACCCGAAACTTGGGCGATCAGAATTGACACAGAAGATACGCCAGCAGTCATCGAACTCATGGAAGCTGGGTTAAATGTCAGCGTGCAACATCTAATGCAAGACCCTGCCAATAGAGAGGAGCAACTGGAGCTGGTACCTATTCTACTATTGCGCAACAACACGCCCAGCCTAGTACCTGACCCTAACACCCGCTTAAAAGCTGGGGATAAAATCCTATTCTGCGGCAGCCCGGAGACTAAATCTACCCTGCCCTCTATACTCAATAATACTAAAACACTGACTTACATTATTGATGGGATAGAAGTACCAAACAGCTTGGTTTGGCGCTGGTTAGAAAAGAAATTTAAAAGAAAAAGTTAATCACGCTGAATTGTGAATAAACATTCAGGTACACACCATAGCGCACAGCCTATTTGCCGCGCATAAACATCTTGTCTAAATCTGTCATACTGACTTGAAACCAAGTTGGGCGGCCGTGATTGCACTGCCCTGAACGCTCAGTTGCTTCCATATCACGTAGCAAAGCATTCATTTCAGGGATAGTCAGGCTACGATTTGCACGTACAGCAGCGTGACAGGCCATCGTGCCAAGCAACTCGTTTCTACGCTCAGTCAGTACTCGACTCGCGCCATACTCTCGTAAATCACGCAATACATCTCGCGCCAAGGTCACGGCATCAGCATCTTGCAGCATCGTTGGCACTGCACGCACAGCAAGTGTGGTCGGTGACAGTATCGCAATATCAAACCCCAACTGCTGTAGCGTTGCCTGATTGCCCGCTAATGCTTCATGTACGGTCGCTACCTCTAGCTTATCTGCATTAAAACTGACCGGTAATAGCAATGGCTGCATCTGCACGGTTTTACTATCCAAAGCATTTTTTAACTTCTCGTACATAATGCGCTCATGTGCCGCATGCATATCCACAACCACCAAACCTTCTTTATTTTGCGCGAGCACGTACACACCATGCACTTGCCCAACAGCAAAACCAAGTGGGTATTCATTTATGTTTTCCATACCCATAGCCTGATTTGGCAAGAGGTCTGGCGGCAATGGCGCGGCGTTGGCATTCAGATTAACATTGCTGCCAAACAAGGACTGATAAAAACTTGGGGGCTCATGCGCGCTCAAGTTAATTTGAGATTGCTGCGTTGGGTACAGCATGCCGCTATTAGCAGACGGCGTATTTGAAGCCTGCGGACTAAACGGGTTATATTGCGCCTGATTTGCAGTGACCGCGTTAGAAACACCGGTAGGAATCGCTAATGCTTTATGGAGCGAATGAAAGATAAAGCGATGGATAGCCTGACTATCTCTAAACCTGACTTCAGTCTTTGCCGGATGCACATTCACATCCACCAAGTTTGGATCCAGCTCTAAAAACAACACAAAGGCAGGATGCCTATCATGGTGCAGCACGTCTTGGTACGCTTGCCTGATAGCGTGCGCAATCACTTTATCTCGTACAAAGCGGCCATTCACGTAAACATATTGCGTGTCTCGGCTATTGCGATTAAAAGTAGGCTTCGCCGCCATCCCCCATAAACGTAAGCCTGCTGCAGATTCATCAACAGCTATAGACTCCGCAACAAACTCACTCCCTAATACCTCAGAGAACCTGCGCTCAGGCTGACCAATCGCAAAGCGGCTTAATGCGCGCCCATTGTGTTGCAGCATCAAGCTAACATCAGGGCGTGACAACGCAATACGCGTAAACATCTCTTCACAATGCCCAAACTCGGTCGCTTCAGTTTTTAAAAACTTACGGCGCGCAGGTGTATTGAAGTACAAGTCAGACACTTCAATCACCGTGCCTGCATCTAACGCAGCAGGCTCTACAGCAGATATATCACTACCTTCAGAACCGATACGCCATGCATGTTTACTGCCAACTTGGCGGCTTAATAACTGTGTGCGGGAAATTGACGCAATACTTGCCAATGCCTCACCCCGAAAACCCAAGCTCGCTACCGACTCAAGATCTTCTAGGCTTGCGATTTTGCTAGTTGCATGGCGCGTCAGCGCTAACATCAAATCCTCTTTTGCGACACCTGCGCCATTATCAGTGACGCGCATTTGCTTAATACCGCCTTGCAACAAAGATACTTGAATATCCGTACTACCCGCATCCAAACTATTTTCTAATAATTCTTTCAGGGCTGATGCCGGACGCTCCACCACCTCGCCCGCGGCGATCTGGCTGATAAGCTGATCAGGGAGTAAACGTATAGTTGCCATAAAGTTTTAGTGTTTTTTTAATGCTGACATTTTACCTTGCTTTGCCCCTAGAGAATTAACTATGGCGATTTAACTATTAAGCTGGGGAAATAGTAAGCAAATGGCAAATAAATACTAAAGGTACAATCGGCTGACAGGGCTAGGATAGATATTTTCTTAGAGGGAGTTTTAGATAGAAATATTAAATAAACAATATAAATTCAGCCCACCCACGCAGCACAAGCTACCAGAACAGCTTGTAGCGCACCAACAAGCATAGGATGAACGCACTAAAATAGTGCCTTCGCACTAATCTGAGAACCAGCTGGTTGTGCCTCGCATACAGCTAAATAGTTTTCCAGCACTACCATGCAGACATACAAAACTTATGCAGCCACCAACTCACACACCATACTGAGCAACAGATAAGACAGTACAAACGATTAACACTTCAGTAACGCTATCAGCATTAAATCGCAGCATTACCTACCGCTACACGTACCAACTCATCGATTTTAGCAGTGATATTTGTCAGCTCTCCCGCCACTACGGCAAACTCACGCCCAACCTCACCTGCACGCGCAGCTACAATTTGCGCGTTGACTGACACGATGCGTGCCTGTTTAGCAATATTCTGAATGCTACTCATCAATTCATGATGCTGCTTACGCTGCACCTTAGCATGCTTTTTAGACTCATCCTCATAAACCACAGTAATCCGATTAAGTAGCGCAACGATAGGCGTAGCTTGCTTACCAAGCTCATTAAGCAAATCAGGTACCGTACGAAAGCCTGATTCACAAGCACTAATTGCCTTCTCAACCAAGTTAGTAAACTCTATAATTTTCCGGTCGCCTTCAATCTCGCCAAAGTAAACCAAGCGTAGCTCTTCAAAAAACACACCAGGCAACTCACTATTACCTTGCACCAGCGCTGCATGGCTCACTTTAAATAAAGCCAAGGCTTCACGCGCGGTTTCCAATGCAGTTTCGTGGCCCATTGTTGAAAGTACAGCATTGAGCACAATACGTTGCGATAGCATGCGTTGACGCCCAGCTAGGTTGATTAACGCACCAAACGTTTCTGCGCTAACGTCTAAACTATTGACTTTAAAATGGTGACCTTGTGCAACCTGATGATGTTTCACGCCTTGGTGAGGTTTTAAATCTGCTAACAAGATATTCTCCCTTTTTCATATTATTCACAACGAACGCCATTAGCACAGATACACAGCACTTAACATCATTCATATTTAAGTTCATATAAGCAATTTCTATTCCAATCAATCACTGGTAGATAAATAAAGATTGATGTAGGGATAAGTTACTAAGCAATCATGTGTCGTTAGCATTTGCATGTTGGTGTTTTGCAGATTTTGATATAAATTCTCATCAGCATGACATCTACCAATCAAGACCCAACGCCTAACAGCTATACTGACAGTTTTCACCTCGCGCGCAAGCTTAGCCGGCACCACCACTTTTACCTTGGCCCCACTAACTCCGGTAAAACCTACCAGGCACTATTAGCATTAGAGCAAGCAAAGTCAGGCGTATATCTGGCACCACTTAGGTTGCTTGCTATGGAGATCAGGGACCGATTGGTCGCGTCAGGTGTGCCATGCAACCTGATCACGGGTGAAGAGCGCGTCATCATGGATAATGCGCGACACACGGCATCTACTATTGAAATGATGAATACGCACAAAGAGGTAGAGGTCGCTGTGATTGATGAGATTCAAATGCTGCAAGACCCAGACCGAGGCTCGGCTTGGACGGCGGCGTTGGTGGGCGTACCCGCTTCAACCGTGTACATCTGCGGCTCAACCGCAGTCACTGCCCCTTGCGTTGCGACCATTGAAGCATTAAGTGAAACTTATGATATTACGCAGTTAATACGCAAAACACCGCTGGTTTTAGAGCAAGATAGCCTTTGTGGCAAACATTACAGCCGCCAGAAACTCAAGCCAAAACTACAAAAAGGCGATGCAATCATTGCATTTAGCCGCAAAGATGTACTCACTTTTGCCGCTAGATTCCGTCAATGGGGCTTTAGCGTAGCGAGTATTTATGGCGCACTCTCACCTGAAGTACGCCGAACCGAATCTGAGCGCTTTAACTCTGGGCAAGCAGATATTTTAGTGGCAACCGATGCGATTGGTATGGGGCTTAATTTACCGATACGCCGCATTATATTTGCAAATATTCAGAAATTTGATGGCGTGGCGTCTAGGCTACTCAACATGACAGAGGTAAGGCAGATTGCAGGTCGTGCCGGCAGATTTGGCATTTACGCAACTGGCTATGTCAGCGTGCTGGAAAATGATGAGCTGACTCATGTTGAGCATATGCTCTCGGCAGACGACACCGCTGACTTAAATAAACTGCCCATCAGTATTAACTTACAGCAAGTTAGCAACATTGCACACCAAATGCACACCAACAGGATTGCTGAAGTGCTCAGCTACCACCAGGAAAGAACACGGTTTACACATCCACTCTTTGAACAGGCACCCCTAGCCACACAAATCGCACAAGCACTTATTGTGGATGAATATGCACCTAAAATGTCGCTAAAAGATAAATATATCTTTGTATGTGCGCCCATCTCCCTCAATGTTGCATTTGAAAAAGACTACTACCTGCTGTGTCTAAAAAGTGTTGCGGAATCCACAATCAGGCATTTACCTACAGCACCAAGCTGGCTAGATGCACAAAGCCCTAAACATTTAGAAGACGCAGAATTGCTCAGCCACAACTTAAGTTTATATGCATGGCTAAGCTTTAAGTTCCCACAGTATTTTGTAGATGGTCCGCATGTAAGCGCTCTACGCTCACAAGTAAGCCGTTACATAGAGCGCGCCCTGCTCACACAAGCCGGCTACGGCGACACCAGCAGAGAGTTGGATTACTTAAATACAAGAAGAAAATACTGACTTCTTTTTACGCCAGCTCTACCGTTTGCAAATATTCAGGTACCACTACCTGCCAATGTAATTTCTCTTCTATATGGCGGCGCATCGCATCGGCCGCAACTGGTTCTCCGTGCACGATAAAGGTTTTTTTCGGTGCGGATTCAAAACCAGCTAGCCAATCCAAAATTTCAGAATAATCAGCATGCGCTGAAAGATTGGAAATCAGCTCGACATGCGCACGCACTGGTATATATTCCCCATGAATTTTGATACTCTCAGCGCCATCTAGCATCGCAGCGCCTCGAGTGCCCGCCGCCTGAAACCCAACAAACAAAATGGTGTTATTCGCATTGGTGGCAAAGGCTTTTAAATGATGCACCACTCGCCCACCAGAAGCCATGCCACTGGCAGATAAAATAATCATGGGGCCTTTGGCTTCATTCAGTGCTTTAGATTGCTCGATGCTGTTCACTACATGAGCCGTACTAAATAACGCACTGCATTGGTCAGCACTCAAGCGATGCTCGTCATGATATAGATTAAAAATTTCAGTGGCATCTACTGCCATCGGGCTATTTAAATAAACTGGAGTATCTGCAGCAATTTCACCAGATGTTTTTAACAAGTGAATGTAATACAGCAGCTCCTGTGCCCGGCCAACCGCAAACACCGGAATCACCACAACGCCCTTGCGCTTTACCGTTTTATTAATAATGGCGGCCAATTTAACTTTAGGGTCGTTGTTCTGGTGTAAACGGTTACCGTAAGTAGATTCAATTAACAAATAATCGGCTTGTTTAATCCGCACTGGAGGACGCATCAAAATATCATTGGCACGCCCGATATCGCCAGAAAACAGTACTGAGGTTTTTTTGTTATAAATCCGCACAAATGCAGATCCTAAAATATGGCCATTAGGTGAGAGTCTAAGAGTTAAGCCGTCGCCCAGATCGACCTCTTGCTCAAAACGGATAGGCGTGAGCAAGCTAAGTGCATTTTCAGCATCTTCCTTGGTGTACAGAGGTAATGCTGGATGGTGCTTAGAGAAGCCGCGGCGATTGGCATATTCAGCCTCCTCTTCCTGCAGGTGTGCAGAATCTGGCAGCATAATCTTACATAAGTCGGCCGTCCCCTCGCTGCAATAGACTTTACCTGAAAATCCATTTTTAACTAATACAGGTAAATAACCGCTATGATCAATATGTGCATGCGTCAAAACCACAGCATCGATTTTTGCTGGATTGACCGGCAATTTTGCCCAGTTTCTCAACCGCAATTGCTTGAGCCCTTGAAACAAGCCACAGTCTATCAATATTTGCCTGTCGCCACTTTTTAACAAATACTTAGAACCAGTCACGGTTCCAGTTGCACCTAAAAATGTGAGTTCCATAGAATCTCCCTTTTAAATGAACACTGGGTACTGCCTTAGTTTAGTAAGTTTAATCTAGTGCAAGTTTCGTTTTAGCAAGTGCGGGATTGGTAGAGAAATACTTCCTTACTCCAGCCAGAATCGACGCTACCAGTTTGTCTTGGTAAGCTTCATCATTAAGCCTACGTTCTTCATCAGGGTTGCTGATAAATGCAGTTTCTACAAGGATAGAGGGAATATCAGGTGATTTCAGTACAGCGAAACCAGCTTGTTCTACATGGTTTTTATGTAACTTATTAATCTCACCAATATTGCCCAATACCGCTTTCCCCAGCTTCAGGCTATCGTTAATGGTCGCGGTTTGTGACAAATCCAATAAAGTTTTTGCAAGCAGCGGGTCTTTTACATTCAAACTCACGCCGCCTATCAAATCTGACTCATTTTCCTTCTTCGCCAAATAACGTGCGCTGGCACTGGTTGCACCTTTCTCTGACAGCGCAAATACCGATGAACCACGCGCTGCTGGATTGGTGAATGCATCTGCGTGAATTGAAATAAAGAGGTCGGCCTGTAACTTGCGTGCTTTAATCACGCGCATATGCAGCGGAATAAAGTAATCCCCATCACGCGTTAAAACACCTCGCATATTTGGGTCCTCATCAATTTTTGCCTTAAGCTTTTTGGCAATCGCCAAGGTAATCTCTTTTTCATGGCTGCCCGTTGCACCCATTGCACCAGGATCCTCACCGCCATGCCCTGCATCAATCGCAATCGTGATTTGACGCAAGCCTTTAGTGGTTGGCTTATTCTCTATGATGTCTTTGGTAGTATTGACTGGTGGGGTTACAGACGGCTGACTAACTGGCGGCGTAGCTTCAACAACGCTGCCAATATTGACTGTAGGTTTAGCAGTTTGTTCAACTTTAACTTCCGGTACTGGGCTATTAGCGACAGTCACTGCAGGTGCATCTGTGAGTGGCGCCGTTGTCACCGCTTGTGTGTTATTTTTAATAACTGTGGCATCTACAACAGGCTCTGTAGCATCACGCTGATCTAACATTGCCATTAAAGGATCTTTAGTTGGGTAAATGTCTAATACCAAGCGGTGCTTGTAATCTCCTGCTGGCGCTAAGGTAAATATTGCTGGTTTCACCTCAGACTTTAAATCCACCACTAATCGCACCACCTTAGGTTTAAAGTTAGCGACACGGATCTTAGCAATATAGGGGTCACTTTCTGAAACCTTCTCACCTAACGCCTTAATAACGGTATTTAGGTCAATGTCTTCCACATCCACCACCACACGCTCAGGGTCTTTCAACACTGTCATTTTATACAGGATAGGCTTTTCGGCTTCGATGGTGATTCTGGTGTAAATATCTGCAGGCCAAATACGCACTGCGGTAACGGTATTAGCATCTGCCGTGGTGATTGCAAATACGCAAATCAAGCACAGCGTTAAGGATAGCAATGTAGAGAAATAATGTTTAATCATAAATTAGTTACATAATTCTTTAATATTTTTCACACATACTTGGGCAGACAGTGAGTGCCCAACAACGCGCACATTACGCCCATCCGGCTTAATCTCAAAGTAAATATCAAGGTCTGGTGTTGGCAATATATGCTCGGCTTTTTCTGGCCACTCAATTAAGCAAACACTTGCCGCATTAAAGTAATCTCTAAAGCCCGCAGACTCCCACTCTTCTTCATCATTAAACCGATACAAATCAAAATGATATAGATTGAACACACCTTGTACTGCCTCAATGTTTTCATAAGGCTCAACCAATGTATAAGTTGGGCTTTTCACCTTACCTGTAAACCCTAGGCCATGCAACAAACCTCTCACCAAGGTTGTTTTACCTGCACCCAAATCCCCATGTAGATAGATGGTGAGGTTAGGGATGATCGCTTTGCCTAAAGCAGATCCAAATGCGAGCGTAGCCGCCTCATCTGCCAATTCAAGTGTAAAATTGTTATCCATGAGTAATTCTACTAAAAACTTGAGCGATCTGAGTCTTGCAATTAAAAATTGGGGACTGGCGCTGGGCTTTAGTCAAATCGGCATTGCAGACACCAACCTGCAAACTGCAGAATCTGAACATCAAGCTTGGATTGAAAAAGGTTTCCATGGTGATATGGATTATATGGCAAAACACGGTGTTAAACGTACGCGCCCCGATGAATTAGTCCCGAATACGCGGCGCATCATTTCGGCACGCTTAGATTATCTACCGCCGCAGGCTAAAAACAGCGATTCTGTTTTGCAAGACAGCAGCAAGGCTTTTATATCACGTTACGCACTGGGCCGTGATTACCATAAGGTGATGCGCAATAAATTGCAAAAACTCTGCGAAAAGATTCAAAGTGAGTTACAGCACTACCAAATCGATCAATTTGAATACCGTGCATTTACCGACAGCGCGCCGGTACTTGAAGTAGCACTAGCAGAAAAAGCAGGCCTAGGCTGGCGCGGCAAACACACGCTATTAATCAACAAAAACCATGGTTCTTGGTTCTTTTTAGGTGAAATCTACACCAATTTACCATTAGTGATTGATGCGCCTGCCACCAATCACTGCGGCAGTTGCAGCAAATGTATAGAGATATGCCCTACCCAGGCAATCACGGCACCGTATGAAGTTGACGCAAGACTCTGCATCTCATACCTCACCATTGAGCTTAAAACCAGCATTCCTATGGAGTATCGCCCTTTAATTGGTAACCGCGTTTACGGCTGCGATGACTGCCAGTTGTATTGTCCATGGAATAAATTTGCAGAAGTCACCAAAGAAACAGATTTTGCAGTCAAACATGGCCTAGATGACGTTAGCCTTATCGACTGCTTTAATTGGACTGAAGATGAGTTCAAATCAAAAATGGCGGGCAGTGCTATTTACAGAATCGGCTATGTGCAGTGGCTAAGAAATATTGCGGTAGGTCTAGGTAACGCAGCAACCACACCTGAGATTATCAACACACTTAAACAACATCTACATCATGAGAATGAGATTGTGCAAGAACACGTGCGCTGGGCGCTAAGCCGCCATGTACCTTAACACTTTGTAAGGCTAGATAAATAAATCTCTCTTCACAGTCAATATACCGAACAACTGCTAAGCCAATCGCGGCTCAATATACGTAACACCCTGCAGATTAGAAGCTTGATGACTTAAGCGTGACGCCAGCATTGCTGCGCCAACAATACCAGCCTGATCTCCCATCGTAGAACCTCTCACGCTTATCTTACCGCGTAAAGCCGGAATCAAGTCTTGGTCTAACTGCTGCTGAAAAGACGGTGCAAGCAATGACCATGCGGCACTCACCCCCCCGCCAATCACCACCTCACTCACATCAATCACCTTTAGTATATGTGACAATGCTTGCGCCAACGACTTCCCTGCCAATGCATAAGCAGCACTTGCTGCCTCATTACCTGATTCTGCAAGGCGTGCAATTTCGGCAGCAGTGAGTTGTTGCTGAGTCGCCTCAAAGTAGCTGATTGCAACGCCACTGGCTGAAGCATACTGTTCCATACAGCCCGAGTTACCACAACCGCAAGCTCTGCCATTTTCTTGCACAATAATATGGCCAACTTCCATCGCAACGCCGTGCTGCCCCTGAAATGGCTGACCATTTAAAATTAGACCACCACCAACACCGGTACCTAATCCCATGTAAATTAAGTTGCTAAGGCGGTCAGGATGCATCACGTACTCGCCATAAGCCGCAGCAAGTGCATCATTTTCGGTAACGACCGGCAAGCCGATTAATGCACTCAGGTCTGCACTTAAATCTACATTGCACAAGCCGGGCAAATTGGGAGATTGTAAAATCTGCTGCGTATCCGGTGCGATAAACCCAGGAAACCCAATACCCACAACACTCACCGCTGGATACTTGGTAGTGACAGCGTGAATTGCTCTTGCAATGGTAGAAAGTATTTGCTGCCATGCAAGCTCAGGGGCCTGCTGATGCTGCCGACATAAACTAGAAAAATCTGCCTGAAACCGCATTTCTTCCAATAAGCGCGGCTTAGCTAAGCCTGCCGCATCAATCTCTACCACACCCAAACGTAGATTAGTGCCGCCAACATCAATCCCGATTAACATAGGCATTGCTATTAACGACCAGTGCGCGCAATGGCGGCTCGGATTGAATTCTTCTGCTGCGGCGTTAACTGTTGCCAGCTAAAGCGCCAGTGCCAGTTACCGATGACGGTGCCTGGCGTATTCATCCTATGGTGGCCATTCAACTCCAGAATGTCTTGCATTGGAACAATTGCCAATAGCGCTTTTGTCTCTAACGCCATATCAACTAAATCATTAGGCATATTTGGCTCATAGCCCTCAGCATGCGTTGCTGCCAAATGCGCATACAAATTGCCACGCTGATAATCATCCAGATTGTTATACCAACTTAAAGTCGTATCATTATCATGCGTGCCCGTATAGACCACGCTATTCTCCGAAATATTTTCAGGTAAATACGGGTTATCGCTTGCGCCGCTAAATGCAAACTGCAGAATTTTCATGCCGGGCAGATGGTATTTGTTGCGCAAAGCATCGACTTCTATCGTAATGATGCCTAAGTCTTCAGCAACCAAATTAATTTCAGGCAGCGCCTGCTTAATCGCTCCCAGCAGCGCATCTCCCGGCGCCAAGACCCATTCGCCATTAATGGCTGTGTCTTCTGTTGCTGGAATCTCCCATGCAGCTTCCAACCCTCTAAAGTGATCGATACGTACGATATCGAACAATTCACTTTGCGTCGCCATGCGTGAAACCCACCAAGCAAAGCCATCTCGCTGCATGGCATCCCAGTTGTAATGCGGGTTACCCCAGCGCTGTCCGGTCTCAGAAAAGTAATCGGGTGGCACGCCCGCCACTACGCTCGTGGTTTTGTCAGGGTTAAGTTTGAACAAATCAGAATGCGCCCAGACGTCTACACTGTCATAGGCAACAAAAATGGGGATATCGCCAAATAAAGCGATATTTTTCTCGGCCGCGTACTGTTTCAACGCAAGCCACTGGCTAAAAAACACAAACTGAGTAAATTTAACTACTGCAATTTCGTGTGCAAGCTGCACTTGCACCTGTTTAATTGTTTTTTTATCGCGATTTTTATAAGGCTCAGGCCAATGGTTCCAGCCAGCCTGATTGAAGTGATGTCGCAAAGCCAGAAACAACGAAAAGTCATCTAACCAGCCTGCCTGCTTTTTACAAAAACGTGCGAATGCTTGATGCTGTTTCTTATGCTCTGGCAGGCTTATGGATTGTTGACTAAAGTTAAGATAAGCCTGATTGAGTAAATCTAGCTTACTGGTAATTAAACCTGCACAATCATCTTTGGTCAGCAGCCCTTGCCCCTGTAGTGCTTCTAAACTAATAAAATCCGGGTTACCGGCATGGGCGGACAAACACTGGTAAGGTGAGTTATCTGCATGCGGCATATTGATTGGCAATGTCTGCCAAACTTTAGCCCCTATTTCATGCAGAAAATCAACAAACCGATAAGACTCAATGCCTAAGTCACCCGTATAAAAAGCACTCGGTAAAGAACTGATATGTAATAACACACCGGCTTGGCGCTGATTTAAAAGTGATGCTTGAGTCTGTAACGTCATAAATACCTACTTAAAATTAAGGGCATTGAAACTTAAACTGTACTAATCATTCCTGTCCACGGCGCATTGTGCCTGCGTTATCGGCATTGCCGCCACCGACACTGATTTGATGATGCAGTACCTCTGGTACGGGCTGACCCAGCAACGTATATAAATTAATTAAATTACGGCGGTACAGTTGATCAAAGCTGGCAACACTATCGGATGCGTTGTAATCACCAAACCACCAAAACCAATCAGAGCCTTCACATATTGCCAATTGGCGCTCAGCGGCTTCAAGCTGCTGCTTATTTAGTTTATTTTTAGCGACTACCGTGTCGTAAGTCTTTTTGGCCGCACAAAGCAAATCCCAAGCTAAATTCTTATCTTTGCTGCCTACCCACGTGCTGAAAGTACCGTATACCCAACTACCCGCAGCAATCTGCGGCAATATGGGTGCAGATAATCCCTCATTCACCACACTACTGGATTGATACATATCAACAATATCACTAAAAGTGGTCATGACAATGTCAGGATGGTTTGCCAACACCTCGTACAACTCACTCAAAAAGTAGAAACCATTGTAGGGGAAATACTCCCAAGCATTTTCCCCATCTAAAATCACGCTGACTATCTTAGATGTGCTGTCATTATTGCTGGCATGAATATGTTCTAAGGTCTGCACAAAATCAGTCACAGCATCATGTGTATGCATTTTTGCGTATTCAAAACCAATTTTGTCTGAGAGCTGATCATCTCTGAAAAAACATAAAATATCACTCTGACCATTCGTCACTCGATACGGTTGATACAAGTAATCTTGTTTATTATCCGCATTCAATTGTGACTTCAACAGGCTATTTGCCAACACACTCTGGCCGGTCGCCGCCCAGCTCACATTATGTTCAGCCATTAAAGAAAGTGCCGCGTGAGAAACTGCGCCTTCAGCAGGCCACATACCACGAGGACTGGCACCAAAGTAGTGCTCATGCGCCTTTTTGGCAGACAAAATATGCGCAACTGACCTACTCTGTCCACCTGCATACCCCTTGCTCTCTGGCAAAGGTGCGCCCGGCATTGCATCTAAAGTTGATTTAAAATCCAACAATAAAGGTAAAATTGGGTGGTAATAAGGTGTGGTGGAAATCTCAATTTGGCCGCTTTGCATTAATGCTTTATAACGTGGAATCAAACCAGAAATCGTTTCCGCAATCACCTCATACAACTGCACACGCTCTTCATGGGTAAACAATACACCTTTAGCCATCAGTGCCTGTACAACAGCGTTGGTGCGACGCAAACTTTCACCGCACCACGCCAGGTGATACCAAACCAGTAAATCCGCTTTATATTGCCCTGATAAATAGTGAAACTGATCATTAGTCATCATCGGCTCTACCAGCTGATACATTTGTAACAAGCGCTGGTAATGCGGGAAGGGACTCAACATCTTTTCATGGTGGCTTTTAAAGCAGCTTTGCACAATCAAATGACATTCACTATTGCTAATATCTGTCAGATTTTCTTTAGTAAGCAAAGCGAGTAATGGGTCGCGAACTTTGTTGTGTTTAACTTGCTCAGCGTAATCTTCTAACTGCTCTAATAAAATAGGTACAAAGTTAAAAGTCACGCGGGCTTTAGGGTTCACCTCAAGGTGATACGCCATATCACTATAATCTTTAATGGCGTGCAAATATGTCCATGGCAACACATATTGATTGGTTGCTAGGTCACGGTAATCTGGCTGATGCATATGCCAGTACAAATTAAGATATAACTTTGGACGCGCAGTATTCACTTCAACATAAACCTTAAACAATAGTAATTAAAACAATAAAGCAGCTAGCCACATAAAACACGCATTTTTACACTACACGATATAGATCTTGGCCCAGCATATCTGGCGTCACTAACACTACACCTTTTTCTGATACATAAAAGCGCTTAGCATCTAATGCTAAATCCACACCAATTTGCATGCCTTCCGGAATCACACAACCACGGTCTACCACCACATTATTCAGAACAACATGCCGATTAATGATTGCCTTAGGCAAAATTACCGAGCCTTCAATGGTGGCATAACTATGCACGCGTACATCTGAAAACAAAACTGTATTACTAATGCATGATCCACTAATTAAACAACCGCCAGAAACAAGTGAATCCGTTGCCTTACCGGTGCGGCCTTCATCTCTAAATACAAACTTAGCTGGTGGCAATTGCTCTTGATAGGTCCAGATTGGCCATTCTCTATCATAAAGATTAAGCTCAGGAATCACTTTCGTTAATTCCATGTTCGCTTCCCAATAAGCATCAATCGTACCAACATCGCGCCAATAGTAATTTCCGTTTTGTGCACCTACACAACTATCGGTGAAACGGTGTGCCTGGATTTTATATTTCTTGATAATGTACGGAATAATATCGCCACCAAAATCATGGCTAGATTTAGAGTCACCTGCATCGCGAATTAGCTGCTCATATAAGAACTTTGCATTGAACACGTAAATACCCATGCTCGCAAAAGCTTTAGTCGGGTCACCAGGCATATGTTTAGGGTTAGCTGGCTTCTCAGCAAACTCCACCACTCTATCGGTATCATCTACGGCTAGCACACCAAACCCTTTGGCGTCCTCTAACGGTACATTAATGCATGCTACCGTCATATCAGCATTGTTGCGCACATGGGTCGCCAGCATCTTGCCGTAGTCCATTTTGTAAATATGGTCGCCAGCCAGAATCAGCACATATTCAGCACCGCCCTCACGTAAAATATCTATATTCTGGTAAACAGCGTCGGCGGTACCTTTATACCACTCTTCAGATATCCGTTGCTGCGCAGGAATAATATTCACGTACTCATTAAACTCACCACGCAAAAAGCCCCAGCCGCGCTGGATGTGTTGAATTAAGCTTTGCGCTTTGTATTGGGTTGCTACGTTAATACGGCGAATGCCAGAGTTAACGCAATTAGATAGTGGGAAATCAATAATTCTAAACTTGCCACCAAACTGAACAGCAGGTTTCGCACGCCAGTCTGTTAGGCTTTTTAAACGACTGCCTCGACCACCGGCTAAAATCATCGCGACGGTATTTTTGGTTAAGGTACTAATAAAACGATCTGAATTTTGGTCTGCTTGTCGGGTTTGCGACATGGTGCCCTCCTGAAGTTTGTATAGTTACTTAAGTTACGCTAGCTGGGCTCACTAGCTTATTTTACGTACGACTGCTTTCGTTTACATTATAATCAGCTTAAAGCACTATAATCTAGCTAAATGTAGCGCAAAAAACAGAAATAAAAGCTAAAAACCTTAAAATCATTAGGGATGTTATATTTTGTTAAAATCCAAATCAATTCAGACAACATCTAAAGCTTACACCAACGCGCTTCACCGCATCTTAGAAGCGCGTCATCACGACCCTTTCAGTTTTTTAGGACTACATGCAATTAAAGTTGATGAGCATCAACTTTATGCTTATCGCGCATTTTTGCCATACGCCACTAGCGTAAAACTGAAGATTGGCAAAACATGGGTAGATTTAGAGAAAACGCATACGGATGGTCTGTTTGAACACACCAGTGAAGTCGAATTGACCACACCATGCTTACTGCAAATTACGGTTGGCACACAAACATACGAAACACACGACCCCTACACATTTAGCTCCAGCATCACCCAAGATGAGCTGCATCTTTTTGGAGAAGGCCGTTTAAAACTGGCCTACAAAACACTAGGTGCGCAATGCATCACCCAAAATAATGTTGCAGGTGTACGCTTTGCCGTTTGGGCACCCAATGCAGAGCGTGTCAGCATAATTGGCAGCTTTAACCAATGGGATGGCCGCATCCATAGCATGCGCGCACATGGCTCTAGTGGTGTTTGGGATATATTTATCCCAAACCTAACCACCAGCGACACTTATAAATTTGAAATACGTAATCGACATACAGGCAATATTCTAGTCAAAACAGACCCTTATGGTTTTGAGTTTGAACCTCGGCCTGGCACTGCAACAAAAATCAGCACGAGCAACCATCAATGGGAAGATAAACAATGGTTAGAAGCACGTAAAAAACGTGATTGGCTGCATGCACCATTCAATTGCTACGAAGTGCATCTAGGCTCATGGCAGCGCAACGACAAAGGACACTTTCTCACTTATCGAGAGTTAGCTAAAACATTAGTACCGCACGTAGCAGCTATGGGCTATACGCACGTTGAACTGCTACCAATTTCAGAACACCCACTCAATGAATCATGGGGTTATCAAACCACGGGGTACTTTGGCGTCACTAACCGATTTGGCTCACCTGATGATTTGCGCTTTTTAATCGATGCATTTCACAAAGCCAATATCGGCGTCATCCTAGATTGGGTGCCAGGGCACTTCCCTAAAGATGATTGGGCACTGGCACGCTTTGACGGTACCGCACTGTATGAACACGAAGACCCTCGCCTAGGTGAGCACCAAGACTGGGGCACTTACATCTTTAATTACGGCCGCAATGAAGTCCGTAATTTTCTGATTAGCAATGCTTATTTCTGGCTACAAGAGTTCCACATCGATGGCTTACGTGTAGATGCGGTAGCCTCTATGCTGTACCTAGATTACTCACGCAACCCTGGTGAATGGCTACCAAACAAATTTGGCGGCAGAGAAAATCTAGATGTAATTGACTTCTTAAAACAACTCAACATCATGGTGGGTGAAGATTTTGCCGGCGTACTCACCATTGCAGAAGAATCCACCGCCTGGCCGATGGTGTCTCGTCCGGTATATCTAGGCGGGCTAGGTTTCAGCATGAAATGGAACATGGGCTGGATGAATGACACATTGTCCTATATCGAAAATGACCCTGTACACAGACGTTATTACCATGACAAGCTAACCTTCGGCCAGCTCTACGCTTATTCAGAAAACTTTGTTTTGCCGTTCTCTCACGATGAAGTCGTACACGGTAAAAAATCATTACTGGACAAAATGCCAGGTGATGCGTGGCAAAAATTTGCTAATTTGCGCTTATTAACCACCTACCAAATGACTACACCCGGTAAAAAACTCAACTTCATGGGAAATGAGTTTGGGCAAGGCCGCGAGTGGAACGTGAACACGAGCTTAGACTGGCATTTACTTAACGATAATAATCCGGGCAGCAAATGGCACAAAGGTATTCAACAACTGCACACCGACCTCAACCGTATTTATAAAGAGGTCAATGCGTTACATACCTTAGATTTTGAAGCGCACGGATTTGAATGGATAGACTGCCACGATACAGAACAATCAATTATCAGTTACGTAAGAAGCGGATTAGACAATAGTTTTGTTATAATAGTGCTAAATTTCACACCCGTGTTACGTAATGAATACCGCATTGGTGTTCCACAAGCCGGTAGCTATTCAGAACTATTTAACAGCGATGCTGATTGCTACGGCGGCAGTAACAAGGGTAATGGCGCGGGTCTACACACAGAAAACATACCATGGATGCATTATGGTCAATCAGTGGTCATCACGTTGCCACCATTGGCTGGTATAGTTTTAAAAATACAATAACCTATTGAAAATAAAGTACTAAAATAAATGGCTAGACTTAACAAACACCCTGTATGGCAATCACTTTGCCAACATCAAGAAAAAATAGCATCACTCCATATGCGCGATATGTTCGCAAATGATGCAAATCGCTTTAGCAAATATAGCCTTAAATTTTCCGACATATTGCTGGATTACTCAAAACATCGCATCACAGATGAAACGCTACCATTGTTATTTCAAATGGCGCGTGAAGCCAACGTTGAACAGTGGCGCGATAAAATGTTTAGCGGTGAAAAAATAAATATCACTGAAAATAGAGCGGTATTGCATACTGCGCTACGTAACCGTGCCAACACGCCTATCATGGTAGATGGCCATGATGTGATGCCTGAAGTAAACGCTGTGCTAGCCCAAATGCGCGAATTCTCAGACAAAGTACGTAATGGCACTTGGTTAGGCTACACAGGCAAACGCATTACAGATATTGTGAATATTGGTATTGGTGGCTCAGATCTTGGCCCGGTAATGGTATGCGATGCATTAGAACCATATGCAAGCCCTGAGTTAAAAGTACATTTTGTGTCCAACATTGATGGTGCGCATCTCATGCGTGCGCTGAATGTTTGTAACCCAGAAACCACCCTGTTCATTGTGGCATCAAAAACATTTACCACCCAAGAAACCATGACCAATGCACACTCTGCACGCGCATGGTTCTTAAACGCAGCAAAAGATGAGGCACACGTGCCTAAGCACTTTGTAGCGCTATCTACCAACGCTAAAGCAGTGCAAGATTTCGGTATTGATACCGCTAATATGTTCGCATTTTGGGATTGGGTTGGCGGTCGCTATTCATTATGGTCTGCAATCGGCTTATCAATTGCACTTTACGTAGGCATGGATAACTTTGAAGACTTGCTCACCGGCGCTTTTGAAATGGATGAGCATTTTAAAAATGCACCATTAGAGCAAAACATGCCAGTCATCATGGCATTAGTAGGTGTTTGGTATAACAACTTCTTCCATGTAGATTCACAAGCGATTTTACCTTACGACCAAGGTTTATCACGCTTCCCTGCTTACTTACAGCAAGCAGATATGGAAAGTAATGGTAAGTTTATTTGCCGTGATGGTAGCCGCGTGGCTTACAAAACAGGCCCAGTGATTTGGGGTGAAGCTGGTACTAATGGTCAACATGCATTCTATCAACTGATACACCAAGGGACGCAAATTGTACCGGCTGACTTTTTGATTCCAGTGCATAGCCACTACAAAGTAAGCAGCAATGGCTATGCGCATCACAAAATCTTGCTGGCCAATTTCCTTGCGCAGACACAATCGCTGATGTTAGGTAAAACTACTGAACAAGCCCGTGCTGAACTGGAAAAACAAGGTTTATCAGGAAAAGCATTAGAAGAGTTATTACCACACAAAACATTTGAAGGTAATCGCCCTACTAGCTCAATCCTGTTTGACAAGTTAACACCAAACACATTGGGCAAACTAATCGCACTGTACGAACATAAAATCTTTGTACAAGGCATTATGTGGGATATCAACAGCTATGATCAATGGGGTGTTGAATACGGCAAGCAAATTGCACAGCAAATTCTGCCACAACTGACCAATGATGAAGTGGTAGGTAACTACGACAGCTCAACCAACGGTTTGATTAACTACACCAAAGCCCTTAAACCAGATTAAGCAAAACGCAGCTAATCTATTTAATTAAAATAGATTAGCTCTGAGTTAAATTTAGTTTTATTTGCTATGATAAAAGCCCAGTCACGCATGTTACTGGGCTTTTTTGTTATCTGATGCTTAATACTCTTATCCATCAAACATAGCGAGCATACTATTTGAGAAAAATATGGCAAATCTTGATAAATATCGTGTGAACCCTAAGAAATTCTCGCTCAAGGACTTCGACACTAAAGATAAAACCGAGCGCAGTGGTAGCAAAGAACAGAACGAAGCCGCAATGTATGAATTGGCGAGCGAAATTAATGCACTCCAAGACATCTTGCACGCTGAGGGAAAGCACAAAGTACTGCTAATCCTGCAAGGCATGGACACTAGCGGCAAAGATGGCACAGTGCGCCATGTATTCAGAGAAACCGACCCCTTAGGCATACGCGTGGCGAGCTTTAAGGCACCTAGCAGCGAAGAGTTGGCGCATGACTACCTATGGCGCGTTCATCAACAGGTCCCTGGCATCGGTGAGTTGGTGATTTTCAACCGCAGCCATTATGAAGATGTACTGATTGTAAAAGTACACAAATGGATTAATGAGGCGGAATGTGAGCGCAGGTATAAGCAAATAAACGACTTTGAGCGTCTTTTAGTGGAAACAGGCACCACGATCATCAAGTGCTATTTACATATTTCGAAACAGGAACAAAAGAAGCGCTTACAAGAGCGCTTGGACAACCCGACAAAGACTTGGAAATTTAACCCGGGCGACCTAAAAGAACGTGAGTTATGGCCAGATTACATCGACGCCTATGAACAAGCGCTTAGCGCAACATCTACAGAGCACGCGCCTTGGTATATCGTCCCGGCGGATTCAAAAACCAACCGGAACCTTTTAATTTCTAAACTGCTGTTAAACACACTGAAAAAACTAGATTTGAACTACCCACCGGTGCCGGAGGAGTTCAAATCTATCGTGATTAATGATTAACGTAATCTGATTTGGCCAGACTCAACAAGCTGCTTTGAAATCACCTCACCGACGGCAGCACTCGCACTAGCGCCAATACGCTTAGCAATACGGCTAGCAAAGTCATCTTGGTAGGTAAAGTCTACAATTTCTTCCTGCTTGATGACTTCTCGCGCAACATACTCAGCACTGCCCATGGCATCTGCCAAACCGATTTTGATGCTTTGCTCACCACTCCAAAACAGACCGCTAAAGGTTTCAGGTGTTTCTTTTAAACGTGTACCTCTACCCTGACGTACTACTGTTTTAAATTGCTCATGAATTTCATTCAACATTGCTTGCGCTAACTCTTGATGATGCGGGTTCAATGGTGAGAATGGGTCAAGCATGGCTTTGTTTTCACCTGCCGTCATTAAGCGGCGCTCTACACCTACTTTTTTCATTGCCTCTGTGAAGCCATAGCCATCCATCAGCACGCCGATAGAACCAACAATACTGGCTTTATCCACATAGATTTTGTCTGCTGCAGCCGCAATATAATAGCCACCTGACGCACAAATATCTTCAACCACTGCATATACCGGAATACTAGGATGCAATTTCTTTTGTCGTCTAATTTCGTCATTAATAATGCCAGCCTGCACTGGGCTGCCACCTGGGCTATTCACTCTTAAAATAATGCCTTTAGTGCCTTTGTTATCGTAAGCATCTTTCAAACTTGAGATCACCGCATCCGCAGTAACGTCACCACCAGCCTGAATGACACCATTAATCTCAATTAATGCGGTATGTGCTTCAAACGATTTTTTATCGCCACCAAACACACCCAATAAAATCAGCAGAAGAATAAGAACATAGCCAAACGTCAGCGACTTAAAGAAAGTACTCCAACGTCGCGCTGTTTTTTGCTCACTTAGTGCAGCTGTCGCCAATTTTTCTATGACATTACGCTGCCAAGCACCATCATCTGCCGCAGATGGATTGGGCTTGCTGGCCGAGTCAATACTTTCGGTATTGGTGCCTGCTGTATATTGATTTTGCTCAGTCATTTATTTACTCACTTGTCATTGATTTTATTTAGAAATAGAAGCTATATTGATCATGATTTTTTGGTTTTGCTCAATGACCTCAATCGGTTTTAAACTTTTACCTTTGCATGGCCCCATCACACAAAAACCATTATCAGGACGGTAATGTGCACCATGCGTAGCACATATCAAATAATCACCCTGCGCGGTAAAGAAATCACCCTCATTCCAATCCAGTTCCACAGAAACATGCGCACATTGGTTCACATATGCATAAGGTAATTGATTAAACCTTACCACAAAGCCTGTTGCAAACTCACCCAATGCCGGCAGTGGAAACCTGACACCCTTGCCGCCATCCTGCAATGCCGCACTGTCAATCACAATCATATCCTGCTCAATGTGCATACTGCTAACTCTCTAAGCTTGTTCTAACAGCCACTGACGTAAATCAGAAAACGCATCAAATTGCGCAATTGGATCTAAATGCTGCCAATGTTCTGCGGGCTGCGCCCCATAGGTAACCCCAACAGCACTGACGCCGGCATTTTTAGCCATCTGTAAATCATAGCTAGTGTCGCCAATCATTAAAGTGCGCTCAGGCAACACTACCAAATTATCCATCAACTCATCCAGCATTTGCGGATGAGGCTTGGAGAAGCACTCATCCACCGTACGCGTTGCATGAAACTGACGACTCAAACCTGCATGCTCCAACGCCAGATTCAAGCCTCTACGGCCCTTACCTGTTGCTACTGCCAATTTGAAACCACGTTTATTTAGCTCAACAATGGTGTCAGCTGCACCAGAAAACAAGAGTATCTCGCTCTCTTCAGCATAATAATTAGCATTGTATTGCGCAGCAAGTGCTTGTGCCTGCGTGGCAGGGATATCCCCATAGAGTGCCTGAATCGACTCACGTAGACCTAAACCAATAATACCACTCGCTGCTTCACGTGTGATTGCAGGTAAACCCACCTGCTCTGCTGCCTTTAAAATGGCATTGACGATCATGCCGGTAGAATCCGCTAACGTACCATCCCAATCCCATACAATTAAATCAAACATCTTTGGCATTGCCACTTACTCTTTCTCTAACTTTAGTAAAAATTTATTTAACTCTGGTGGCGTTGGTGCAATTAACTCTAACTTCTCAGCAGTTAAAGGGTGGCGGATTTTAGTGACCGATGAGTGTAAGAACATGCGCTTAAGGCCATGTTTGATTAAAGCCTTATTTAAAGCAAAATCACCATACTTATCATCGCCAACAATCGGAAAACCCAAATGCGATAGCTGTACACGTAACTGGTGCGTTCTACCGGTGACCAACTGTGCCTCTAACAAGCTGAACTTACCAACTGTAGGACTGTTAAAGTTCTTAAGCAAGCGAAACATGGTTTCTGAAGTTTGGCGCTCACCAAACTTGTCTTTTGAAACATCAGTTACCACATTCACACGGCGTTCGCCGTTAGGCAGCACATATTTTTGCAAATCCAGCACCACGCGTTTTTTTGGTTCTAGCCACTCACCTTGCACCAACATCAAATAGCGTTTATCGGTTTGGTTATTGCGAATCGCTTCATGCAGTGCCACCAGTGCGCTTCTTTTTTTAGCGAGCATCAACACACCAGATGTTTCACGGTCTAGACGATGCACTAACTCCAAAAACTTGGCACGCGGGCGCTCTAGGCGCAATTGCTCAATCACGCCACGACTAATACCGCTGCCACCATGCACGGCAAAACCAGCGGCTTTATCAATCACCAGCATGGCATCATCTTCATAAATAATCGCCTGCTCAAATTTTGAGGTGACTGGTACCGCAGACTCTATTTTTTCAACTGCAGTTGAGCGCGTAGGCGGCACCCTAACCACATCGCCCAAACTTAAGCGGAAATCTGCATTGATACGTTTTTTATTTACTCGCACTTCGCCACTACGCAAAATTCGGTAAACGTGGCTTTTGGGCACGCCTTTTAAGGTCTTGGTCAGAAAGTTATCAATGCGCTGACCTTCGCTTGCTTCATCTACGGTTAAAAATGCAGCGGCAGACTCACTGACTGTTGATATTGGGTTGCCTTGCTCATGTGTAATTAAATTGTTCATGCTTTGCTTAAATGGTTGATGTAGCTTATACTTTGCGAGTTCTTATGAATTTAACAATTTTAATCACTGTTAAATTCTTGATAAGAATAGAATTATTGAATATAAATACATCTAATCAAGACAATTACTTGCACTTGATGTGTTTGTTAATAATAGTGACAACTAAATACTTGGTTAACACCGCTCGCCACATTATAAAGTAGCGGTAAGTAAAAATTAGCGCTCAAGCCGCCGCAGACAAATAAACATAAAGCGCGACTTAAAGTGAAAAGTTAAATTTGGCATATTATTTAATCAGCTCATAAGCCATTAAATAATTTAAACAAATTAGAATTTACTAAAGATAGAATTTTAACGAATTTAAGCTGCAACTGGCAGAATACTTCGCCACATTTAAGCATAAATTTAACAATAAGTTTGCTTTAACGAACAAATAAACAGTTTTGGCACGTGTTGCACCTGTCAAAACAATAAAACTAGACGATTCAATATGACGCAGTCCCATTGACCGAAGTGATGAATCTCTAATGTATAGGGTGTGCGTAATACCTAGTGTGTATAGTAACTAAAAGCACGGTTATCCACCCATGTCTTTTTAATAAGACTTCGTTAATTTGCACCATTGTTATATTGCAAATCGTTAATGCCTCTAGCTCATCATTACACTATGAGCTTGATTCAAAGGCGTAATTCATCTGACACACTGTGTCTCTTTTGGTATTAATTCAGCGACTTCACTTTAAATACAGCTTTCAAAGCATTGCATCACTTTATGCATTGCGCCTGCCCGCCTTGCTACGCTTAGGAGCAAACAATGAAACGCATGTTATTTAATGCAACGCAATCTGAAGAGTTACGCGTTGCGATTGTAGATGGGCAAAAACTCATCGATTTAGATATTGAACACGCAGGTAAAGAACAACGTAAAAGCAATATTTACAAAGGCGTGATTACGCGCATCGAGCCTTCTTTAGAAGCCGCTTTTGTGGATTACGGTCAAGACCGCCATGGCTTCTTACCATTTAAAGAAGTAGCGCGTAGCTACTACAAAGAAGGTGCCGATGGCCGCGCACGCATCCAAGATGCGTTAAAAGAAGGCCAAGAACTAATCGTTCAAGTCGATAAAGATGAGCGCGGCAACAAAGGCGCTGCACTAACCACATTTATCTCACTCGCTGGCCGCTATTTGGTATTAATGCCAAACAATCCACGCGGAGGTGGTGTATCACGTCGTATTGAAGGTGAAGACCGCGACGAACTACGCGATGTATTAGCACAACTTGAAGTACCAAAAGGCATGAGCATCATTGCACGCACTGCCGGCATTGGCCGTAATGCAGAAGAACTGCAATGGGATTTAAACTACCTGACACAGCTATGGTCAGCGATTGATGGCGCTTCAGCGATGCAGGCAGGTGCTTATTTAATCTATCAAGAAGGTAGCTTGGTGATTCGCGCAATCCGCGATTACTTTAGCTCAGACATTGGTGAAATCTTAATTGATACACCAGACATTCATGAGCAAGCTGTACAGTTTATGAACCACGTGATGCCAAGCAATGTGGCCCGTGTTAAATTGTATCAAGATGAAATTCCGCTATTCACACGCTTCCAAATCGAACACCAAATTGAATCTGCGTTTGCACGTGAAGTGCGCTTGCCATCTGGTGGCGCGATTGTAATTGACCATACAGAAGCCTTGGTTTCTGTAGACGTGAACTCAGGTCGTGCAACACGTGGTAGCGATATTGAAAACACTGCATTCAACACTAACTTAGAAGCGGCTGAAGAGGTTGCGCGCCAATTGCGTTTACGTGACTTGGGCGGCCTAGTAGTGATTGACTTTATTGATATGGAGAGCCAACGTAATCAACGTGAAGTTGAAAACGCACTACGCGATGCATTGCATGCTGATCGTGCTCGTGTACAAACAGGCAAAATCTCACGCTTTGGTTTGCTAGAGCTTTCACGCCAACGCTTACGCCCTAGCTTGGGTGAAACCAACCACATCCCTTGCCCACGTTGCCACGGCACTGGTCATATTCGTGGTATTGAATCTACAGCGCTACATATTTTACGTATCACGCAAGAAGATGCGATGAAAGAAAACAGCGCGATAATTCAAGTGCAGTTGCCAGTGGAAGTTGCCACATTCTTACTCAATGAAAAACGTGCTGATATTCATAAAATTGAAGAGCGCATGGGCGTAGAAGTGGTGTTGATTCCTAACATCCACCTTGAAACACCAAATTACAACATTATTCGCATCAAGCATGATGACGTAAACGAAGACACCAGCAAAGCTAGCTACCAAATGGTAGAACTGCCTTCAGAAACAACTTATGTGACGAAAGCTGCTGAAGAAGCTAAAGCAGTAAAACCTGTTGCTGCGGTTAAAGGCATCACACCAGCTGCACCGGCGCCGATGTCAGTTGAAAAGGTTGAGCCTAAACTATCACTATTCGCTAAGATCAAAAAATTCTTGGGTTTAGGTGAAAAATCAGAAGCTGAAAAAGCTGCTGAAAAATCTAGCGACGCACGTCGTGATCACCCTCGCAACAACCGCAACCGTAACGAGCGTAACCGTAACCGTAACGAGCGTAACCGCAATGAGCGTGGCGATAAAAATGTAAGCCAAGAGCGTACGCCGAAAAATGCGGACCAAAAAGCGCAGGAACCACGCCAAGCTGAAGGTAGGCCTCAAGAGCAACGCCAACCAAAACCACAGCAACCACGCCATGACAATCAACGTCATGACAACAAAAACCAAGAAGCAACACGTAATGTTGCTCAGGTAAACGCAGGTGAAGCTTCTGCAAATGAATCTACAGAGCAACGTAGTGAGCGTAGTAGCCGTCGTAATCGTAATAACCGCCGCAATCGTCGTGACCGCGATGAAAATGCTGCACGTGACAACACCCGCGCATTTGTACCAAATGAAGAGCTTAACGCAGCTGCAATTACTGTAGAAGTTGCTAATGTAGCGACAAATACGCAACCAGCAGCTACAAGCAATAATGCAGTGGCAAAACCAGCGGTTGAAATCACAGAGACTAAAGCTCAGGAGTCTGCGCCGCAAGCGACAGCAGCAACTCAGGTAGCGGAAGTAGCTGAAGTAGCGCCAGTGGAGAAAGAGGCTAAAAAATCTAAACCACAAAAAAATGTCGCAAACAAAACTGCGGCTAGCAGTAAAGAATCAGCACCTAATGAAACCCAAGTTGCTGACGAAGCAACGGCAGAGGTCGCTGAAAAGGCTGAGAAAAAACGCCCTGCGCGTCCACGCAAGGCAAAAGCTGAGCCGAAAAAAATTGATCTAGCTGAGTCGGGCTTACAATTAGTTGAAACGAAAGCAGATACTGCAAATGCTATCGTAGCGGTTGAAGTTGAAAAACGCGGCGCTCGTAAACCAGCCTCTTGGCAAAAAGAGAAAAAAGAAGAGGCCAGCAGTGAGCCGCTAGTGATGGTAGAAACCCAGAACAAATAATTCTGCCGTTCTCAATCATCATGTAGTTTAAAACATAAAGCCCGATTAATCGGGCTTTATGTTTTTATAGCGGCATGCAATAAATCTGTATAACTACCCATCCATAATCAAGGCTACGACACCCGTAGAATATACGATACATAACAATTTATTTACAAATTGCAAGTAAAAAAACCATTAAAAATCGTCAATTTTCATCAAAATACGGGTTGACTTATACACACTAATTTAACCTTTAACCTCGGGCAGCCAAAAAACCTTTACAAATCAACACTAAAACTGTAAGCCATTGATTTATATTAACTAAATTAAAAGTGTAAAGTTTGACCTTTTTCAAAAAACCCTTATAGATTGGTAAGTTACGGATAATAGCCACAAGTAATCACAGAGTTATCCACAGATTTTGTGGAGTACTGTGCTTTAGTCAAAAACTACGCATCAACATACTTGTATACAAACTGTAACTTATATTTAACAACCCAAACCAGTTAGAGTCTTAGGCTCAACTTAGAGCTAAGCTGGCTACTCAAAAAAGCATATTTAACAACATAGCTAGCGCAATGAATAAGCTGACTATTCCAAATGTAAGCCTAGATTGAGAAATTGAGATAGTTGTTGCCATGAACTTACCGGCTAAGCTTCCTGCTAACGTAGCAAGGGCAAACGGTATGGCAATATGCCATTGAATGGCAGAGTAACTTGCATAAGAGATAACACTGACTAATGCGACCAAGGCTGTCATCGTTAGCGAGGTAGCAACAACCATACGGTAATTAAGGTTGCTAATTTTCTGGAGGACGGGCATGACAATAAAGCCTCCGCCCACCCCTAACAGCCCAGATAAAAAGCCAGCCACCGCGCCAGTCAGTAACAACTTTTTAGTGCAGGATGCCGTCCAGAACAATTGAGCGCTTACTGGGTTTATTTCACAAGGAGCTGCGCTGAGATGATATAAACTATCCAGCACAAGATTGCTTTTCTTTGCAGCTACGAGTGCTTGAGTACCTACATAAAATAGCAAGAGCATGAATAACAGGTGCAACCAAAAAACTGTTACGCTATGCGCGACATAAACACCTAGTGGCGCCATCAAAACACCCATTACAGCTAAAAGTGCGGCAGCTTTATACCTGACTATACCTTGCTTTAACCCTATTAGCGCAGCTGATCCTGCAGCGATAAAAATGGCTACCAACGCAACTGGGGCGGCGTCTTGAATCTCCATATTAAAAAAATACATTAACAATGGTAGCGATAATATAGCGCCGCCAGCACCCGTAATAGCCATTAAGAAGCCAATACCGGCACCTAACAGGATTGCGATTAAATTAGGGTCTGTCATGGTTTTCTAATATAGGCTTTACACATATGTAATTAACATCATTGTTGGATTGCCAACGTGATCGATTAAACTCCAGATTGCATACAAATCTCTTGATACAACACATTCATAATCGCCAATGCTGATGGGCTCGAGATCATGTAATAAATGCACTTACCTTCTCGTCGCGTACTCACTAGCTCCGCTTTTCTGAGCACGGTTAATTGCTGTGATAAGGTCGGTTGCTTTATCCCGAGAATCTCCTCTAGCTCTCCTACTGATTTCTCACCTTGCGATAGCTGACATAACAGCATTAAGCGGTCGCTGTTCGCCATCACTTTTAATAAACTCGTTGCAACTTCTGCTGAAGACCGCAATTTTTCAAAATTAACTGCTTGTATTTGCATTTCAGTAAACTCTATTAATATACAATATATTTAATTATATAATATTAAGTTATAATATAGAAACCAATTCTGAAAGGACGATCATGTTTAAGCAATTTTATGACGAGGCTTCCTCTACGCTTACCTACCTAATCGCCGATATGAATAGTAAGCAAGCTGTGTTAATTGACCCTGTGACAGAAAACATCGATGAGTACCTACATATCATTAATGAGCATGATTTAACGCTACTCTACTCATTAGAAACGCATGTACACGCAGACCATATTACAGGTGGCGGTATACTTAAATCAATGACATCTGCCAAAACAGGAGTCAGCAAAGACTGCGGTGCGAGCGCGGCTGATATGCAGCTAAAAGATAACGATGTCATTACTTTTGGTCACGAACAAATAAAAGTAATTGCTACGCCCGGTCATACTGCAGGTAGTGTGAGCTTTATGTGGCAGGATAGAATCTTCACTGGGGACAGTTTATTGATTAACGGTTGCGGCAGAACAGATTTTCAAAGTGGCGATGCTGGCAAGCTTTATGACTGTATCACTACCAAGCTGTTCACTTTAGCCGATGAAACTTTAGTTTACCCAGGCCACGACTATGATGGCCGAAGGGTAAGCTCTATTGCACAAGAAAAATTAATTAACCCACGTTTAGCCAATAGATCTAGAGATGAATTTATTCATATCATGGAAAATCTGAACCTACCTAAACCTAAGATGATAGATATCGCTGTACCCGCCAACCGCAGATGTGGTGCACCGGAACCACAACAAGGATAAAATAATGGAAAACTTCACCCCTATATCATCACTTATTGGTGGCTTAATGATAGGCTTGTCTGCATCGATACTGATTCTTTTCATGGGGAAAATTGCTGGTATCAGCGGGATTATTGCATCGTTACTGCAGTTTAAAAATACGCCTAAAGGGCACAACACGTGGCGGATACTGTTTATTGTAGGTCTACTCGTTTCTAGTAGGGTATATGAAACATTTGCACCATTGCCGGCCTCCGAGATTTCAGCATCCACTATCACACTAGTCATCGCTGGGCTGTTAGTAGGCTTCGGTACCAAAATGGGGTCTGGTTGCACAAGTGGTCACGGTGTCTGCGGGCTTAGCAGATTATCTTTACGTTCGCTGATTGCCACCCTGTGCTTTATGTTCACAGGTTTTGCAGTTTGTTATCTTATATTACATGTGGTTTAAATCATGAAAAATATGATTACATTCAGCGCCGGGCTAATCTTTGGATTAGGCCTGATAATTTCCGGTATGACTAACCCATCTAAGGTGATCGGTTTTTTAGACCTTGCTGGCAAATGGGACCCTAGCCTAGCTTTCGTGATGTTAGGGGCTATCGCGGTGGCGTTCTTTGCGTTTAGGCGTGCAGAGGCTAAAGCCTTAACCGTGTTTGATGAACCTATGCACTTACCTGCAAAAACACACATTACCAAAGAGCTAGTGATCGGCAGCATGCTGTTTGGCGCAGGTTGGGCATTAGCAGGATTTTGCCCGGGGCCGGCTATTGTTGCCTTAGGGGCAGGCTATCAACAGGCACTTATATTTGTCATCGCCATGCTGCTGGGAATGGCAGCACATGAGTACCTATATGAGAAATACAAAGCGTAGGGTGAGAAATACAAAACCTCAATGCAAGCCAAAACATAGCTTAATCATCTGGAATCACAATTCTAAGGTACTGAAACTCAGCTAGACAGTGCACATCTAGCTGAGCAGAACCGTATTAGCACTGCCTAAAAAAGCCCTGCCTGCCTTTTAACTACAGGCTTAGTGTCTAGTACCGATTGGCCTTTTCTGGCACGTTTTTGTATGAATTTAGCCAAAACATCACCTTCAATCACTTTGGCTTTGCCTTTTACCAGAATATTGGCAGACAACCCATCGCTTAATTCCACACGAGACAGCGAGGCATTATCTGGAATATCCATGATGCGCACGCCTTTACCGCCATTGGGGTATTCATTCATCTCACTCACAGGGAACACCAGCAATTTATTCTCTGACGAAGTAACTGCAAGGTGCGTTCTATCATCCAGTGCCACCGGCTGCAGAATCGCGGCCTTACCTTCTGGCTTCATAAAAGCTTTACCAGCTTTCGGTCTAGCCACCAGTCCTTTTAATGGAGCAATGAATCCATAACTATTAGAGGTAGCAAACAAGTAGCGGTCATCATCCTTGCCTGAAAGTACATGCACTAGTTTCGCCCCATTTTGCACCTCAATGATTGAGCTCAGTGGGATACCATCGCCCTTACCGCCGGGCACGGTTGAAGCATCAAACGCATAGCAGCGCCCGTTGGTATCCAACAATACGATCGGTAGCGTGGTGCGCGTTTCAATCACAGCAAACTCGCTGTCCCCCGCCTTCCAGTTGATGGCATCGCGCTCCACACCATGGCCTTGCCTCGCCCGAATCCAGCCATTTTTAGATAAGAGGATAGTTACCGGCTCATCCACTACAAATGCCTTCTGCCCACCCTGCGCACGTTCTACCGGCTCAATCAAGGTGCGGCGCGCATCACCGTATTTTTCTGCATCCTGTTTGATTTCCTTTGCAGTCAGTCTGCGCAGCTTGGTATCGCTGCCTAAAATAGTCTGCAAACCATCAGCCTCTTCGCGTAAATCTTTCAACTCTTTTTCAATCTTAAAGCCTTCTAGCCTAGCTAACTGGCGTAAGCGAATTTCCAGAATATCTTCCGCTTGTATCTCACTTAACTGAAATGCAGCAATCAAGTCTGCTTTAGGCTCATCTGAATTACGGATGACCTTAATCACTTCATCAATATGCAGAAAGGCAATCATGCGCCCTTCTAGAATATGGATGCGTTTATTAATTTTATCTAAATCAAACTGGCAGCGCCTGCGCACCACATTCAAACGGAATGCGATCCACTCTTTCAATATAGCAATCATGCCTTTTTGTGCTGGGCGCCCATCGGTGCCTATCATCACCATATTGACCGGGCACGAAACCTCCATGCTGGTATGCAATAACAGAAACGCCATCAACTCATCACTGGACACCTTGCTGGTTTTAGGTTCGATAATCAGGCGCACGTCCTTCTTACCTTCGCTCTTGACCGTATCAATCATGCTCAAGGCTGACTGTTTAATCAGCAACTGGTCTTGATCTATGGTCTTTTTGTCTTTTTTCGGCTTAGGGTTGGATATTGCTAAAATTTCATCCTGTATCGTTTCTACAGACACCCCATGCGGCAGTTCATTGATAATAATGCGCCATTGACCACGCGCCATTGGCTCCACCACCCAGCGTGCACGCAGCCTTAATGAGCCGCGCCCGGTTTCGTAAGTGGAAAGAATATCTGCCGTTTGTGTGATCAGCTGACCACCGCCCGGAAAATCAGGCCCTGGTACATGCTGCATAAAGTCGGCAGTGGTGCAATTGGGGTTATCCATAATATGCAACACCGCATTGGCAATCTCGCGCATATTATGCGGTACTATTTCTGTCGCCATACCTACGGCAATGCCAGACGCACCATTTAGTAACATCATCGGCAAACGAGCCGGCAGCAGCACTGGCTCTTGAAACGCCCCGTCATAGTTACTCTGAAAATCTACAGTGCCGCGGTCAATTTCAGACAATAGTAAATCCGCAATCGGCGATAAACGCATTTCGGTGTAGCGCATTGCCGCAGCCCCATCGCCATCGCGTGAGCCAAAGTTACCTTGACCATCAATCAATGGGTAACGCAGCGTAAAGTCTTGAGCTAAACGCACAGCCGCCTCATAAGCAGAACTATCACCATGCGGATGGTACATACCTAAGACGTTACCCACCACACGTGCGGACTTCACCGGCTTAACACCAGCGACTAAGCCCATTTCCTTCATTGCATATAAAATACGACGCTGCACCGGCTTCTGACCATCTTCTACTGACGGTAAAGCGCGCCCTTTTACAACGGATACAGCATAGGCTAGGTAGGCTTCTTCTGCATATTCGCCAATCGGCACTGCGTTTTCTTCGTTATTATTTTCTAACATACTAGTATCCATTAAACGTCAGCCTCCACGTCATTACCGCGACGTTCCATCCACTCTTTTCTAGATGCTGATTCATTTTTTGCCATTAACATATCAAACATTTTAAGCGCACCGCTAACCTCACCCTCAGGCAAGCGTACTTGTACCAAACGCCTAGTATCAGGGCACAGCGTAGTTTCCCACAACTGCTCAGGGTTCATTTCGCCCAGCCCTTTAAAACGCTGAATGCTAAGCCTTTCTTCAGCGATGCCTTCACGTTTCAGTTTTTCTATCATCGACATTTTTTCAACATCGTCTGAAACATAGATTTTGCGCAAAGGCTTATTCTTGCCCTGTGCAGGAACATCAATGCGATACAGCGGGGGTTGTGAGATATACACGTGCCCGCGCTCAATTAGCTTAGGCGCATGCCTTAACAGCATGGTGAGCAGCAATACCTGAATATGCGAGCCATCTACGTCCGCATCAGACAAGATGCACAATTTACCGTAGCGCAGGCCGGAAAAATCCGGGTTATCTTTCAACGTATGCGGCTCAATACCTAAGGCCACAAAAATGTCATGCACTTCTGAGTTAGCAAAGATGCGTCCAGCGTCTACTTCCCAAGTATTTAATACCTTACCGCGCAATGGCAATAAAGATTGAAACTCATTATTACGCCCCATTTTTGCACTGCCGCCGGCAGAGTCACCCTCCACCAAAAACAGCTCAGCCTCCATCGTGCCTGCCGCTTCACAGTCTGTTAACTTGGCTGGCATCAAGTTAATGCCGGTGGTTTTACGCTTTTCAATTTTTTGCGTGGATTTATTACGGGCAGCCGCACTGCGGTTTACTAAATCGGAGATACGTTTTGCATGGTCTACGTTTTGCGTGAGCCAAGTTTCCATCATTGGCTTCACCGCAGATGCCACCATTTTCATCGCATCACGATTGGTCAGCTTCTCTTTGGTTTGGCCTTGGAACTGTGGGTCTAATACCTTTGCCGCCAACACATAGTAAACGTTATTCCAAACATCCTCTGACGACACTTTAACGCCACGTTGCATCATGCTGTGATGCTCCATAAACGATTTTACCGCCTCAAACACCCCGTTACGCATACCAGCTTCGTGCGTGCCGCCTGAGAGGGTAGGAATCAGGTTGACATAAGACTCTCCCCGGCCGCCACCCGCGCCAAAAGATAATGCCCAGATGGCGCCCTCGCCTTTTGAAATGCCGTCTGTATTTTCCTGATGATAGAACTCACCTGCAATGATAGGCACGGGTACTTCATCATCAGCTATTTCACGCTCACCAATGAGCTCATCCAGATATTGCGGCAAACCATCGGCATAAGTCCATGAGCGCTCTTCAAAGCCTTCTGCACCCTCTATCGCAAGCGTGACACTCACGCCACGCAACAATACCGCTTTAGATTTAATCAGATGCTCTAACTGCTGAATCGACACCTTGGGCGAATCAAAGTATTTAGGGTCTGGCCAGCACTTCACCGTGGTGCCAGTTTCGCGCTTCAGGCACTTGCCTATCTCTGTTAAAGGCTCGATACAGTGACCATTCTCAAAAACAAGACCGTGCACCTTGCCGCCACGCTTCACTTTCACTTCCAAGCGTGTGGATAATGCGTTGGTGACAGAAACACCTACGCCATGCAAGCCACCTGAAAAACGATAGGAGCTATTTTCATCCTCTTTATCAAACTTACCCCCTGCATGCAGTTGTACAAATACTAGCTCTACCGCAGGCTGCGTTTCCCCCTTAGGAATCTCAACAGGAATACCACGGCCATTATCCGTTACCTCAACCGCGCCATCTTTAAACACAGTGACTTGAATATTGGTAGCATGCCCGCCTAGCGCTTCATCTGCCGCGTTATCAATCACCTCTTGAACAATATGCGTAGGAGAGTCAGTTCGGGTGTACATGCCGGGTCTGGCACGCACTGGCTCTAGCCCTCTTAATACCTTTACCGAATCTGCATCGTATTCTTTTTCTGCCATTGATCTAGCCTTTAACGTTGATACTTCAAGTGTAATTTATCTGGCGATATTTTATAAAACTAATTAACTTTTTTGCGCTGGATTCTATTAAAAATTAACGACGACAGTAAATATTCAGTCATGCCGAATTAAATCATCATAATTTTCATGCCTGTTTACGCCTAAATGGCGCACCAGTATTTAGTTTCGCTCCACAATTTCTGTGGATAACATTGTGGGGTGCATGGGGATATACGTGCTAAGTAACTGGTGTGAATAGAAAACGCCAAAAAGAAGTATTTTTAAACAAAGTAGCAGTATTTATACTGAATTAAAAAAATGACTCTTTAATGAACGATCACATGGACAGCGACTAGCGCTCGACTAAAGCCGTGCTTTATTTTTAAACAAAGCACGCCCTGCATAATCACGTGCAAACTGCAAAGCAATGCGCCCAGACCTAGAGCCATGCTCGGTTGCCCAACGCAGTGCCTCTTCACGCACGCTGTCATTCATTACAAAACCAAAGCTCTTTACCCATTGCGTAACAGCCGTTAAATACTCATCCTGACTAAAGCTGTAAAAATGTAAACGCAAGCCAAAACGGTCAGACAATGAAATCTTTTCCTCTAAGCTATCGCCTGGGTGTATCTCACCTTGGTTATCTCTACGCTGCTCTAGATTATCTGCCATTTTTTCAGTCACCAGATGCCTGCGGTTCGAAGTTGCATAAATCAACACATTGGCGGCAGCGCCTGCAATAGATCCATCCAGCACGGTTTTTAAGGCTTTATAGTGATGCTCGCCATCTTCAAAAGACAAATCATCGCAAAACACAATAAAGCGCTCAGGACGCTGGCAAACCAGCTCAATAATCAGCGGCAAATCATCCAGATGTTGCTTTTCAACCTCAATTAAACGTAGCCCCTGCTGATGAAATGCATCTAGGCAAGCACGAACCAATGATGACTTTCCTGTCCCTCTGGCGCCAGTCATCAAGGCATTGTTCGCCGGATAGCCATGCAAAAATTGTAAGGTGTTCTGATACAGCCTTTCTATCTGCTGCTCAATATTACATAGCTGATCAAACGCGATGAGTTGCGGTGCAGTGACTGGTAGTAAATGAGGCACATGATTAATACCACTGCTGCGTTGCCAGCGGTAAGCAAAGGCTTGTGAAAAATCCGTTGCTTGTTCATGCGAGGCAGATGGAGATGCCTCAAGCGCCGAGGCGATTCGGTCTAATGAATCAAGCAAGCGTTCAATCTGTTCTAGAGCTAATAGTGGGTTCGTCATGATGATCGTGCACATTAAATAGATAACGTATTTATTATATGTTCATATCAAGCCGTGCAATGTGTTGATTTAAGCAAGCCCGTGATAAATGCCCAGCATGCTTGCATTTACCTCGCCTATAGTTATCAGCAAACAACACTCCACAATTTCTGTGGATAACACTGTGGGAGGCATGGGGATATAAACGCTAAGTCACTGGGGCGTTTATGAAACTAGGAATAGAAGCAATTTTAAGCATTCACTGCAATATGCGCTAAGCTCACCGTGCTTACTTATCACTGCATGTACAGACCAAGACTATCCACACCCTCTATATTCTTTTTAGTTATAAAAATATAAATTTAAATTATTTTTAATTGTTAGGTAAGCTCTATACAGTGTGGTCATTGCAATTACTTATATTCTGAAGGAGAAGCCATGTCACTTAACCAAGCACAACATAAAACGACTACGATTAGTGCGTATAAAAACCGTGATTTATCAGAAAACATTTTACGCGCAGTTGAAGAGCTGAAACTTGGCTCTGGATACGGCTCGGTAGAAATCATCTTACACGAAGGACGCGTGACCCAAATTGAAAAACGCGAAAAAATCAGACTACCGCAAGAGTAAACTCTTGCAACACGTAACGCAGATTTAACTTAATTAACTCAGTTTAACTATATCAATCATACATAGCAGCACTAGACAAAATTTAGTGCTGTGAACAACAGGAGGCTCTTATCATGAGTTCAGTATTAATTGTAGGTGGCGACCAAGTAGATGGTATCAAAGAGGTTTTTGGTAATTACGGCATAGATAATATCCATCACTGGTCTGGGCGCAATGGCGGTGACAGCAATAAAGTGATTCCACAAAATACCAAATTGATTGTATTAGTGACGAAATGGGTTAATCACTCTATCACCCATAAAGTAAAAAACTATGCATCCAAACGTGGGATTAAGATCCTCTACATCCCTAGTGGCTCCAAAGAAAGAATGTTTGATATCATTAAAAAAGACGAACTGAAACCAACCATTGAATCTGCGTTTAACCATAAGAAATGGTGGCCGTTAAACGCATAACCATGATTAATATTGCTTCTCCAAAACATTAGCCCTGAATATAGTTTCCTATATTCAGGGCTAAGTCTTATAAAGTACTGCGTTTATAAGCTGCTAGGTGTACGCTGCGAAGCCAAACGCAATAACACACTCACCATCAGATCTACTTCAGCGGTGGTGTTATAAAACGCAAGTGATGGACGCACCGTAGTTTCTACCCCAAAGCGGCGTAAAATTGGTTGCGCGCAATGATGACCTGAACGCACCGCGATGCCCTCTTGGTTTAAAGCTGCACCAATCTCTTCACTTTTAAAGCCATCCAGCTTAAATGACAACACACTTGCTTTGTCTTTAGCTGTACCAATAAAGTGCAAGCCTGGTACTTTTTGCATTGCTGCCGTTGCATACACTAATAAATCATGCTCATAGCGTGCAATGTTGTCTATACCAATACGCTCTACGTACTCCAGCGCAGCGCCTAAACCTACAGCGTCTGCTATGTTACCTGTGCCTGCCTCAAACTTAGCCGGTGCTTCATGGTAAACCGTCTTGTCAAACGTCACATCTTGAATCATATTGCCGCCACCTTGCCATGCCGGCATATCATCCAACACTTCAGGTTTGCCATACAGTGCACCAATGCCAGTAGGGCCAAACACTTTATGCCCGGAGAACACAAGGAAGTCAGGGTTTAACGCTTGTACATCCGTACGCATATGAGACACAGACTGCGCACCATCCAGCAGCACTTTAGCGCCTGCACGGTGTGCCATTTGTATCATTTCAGCCGCTGGAGTCACTGTTCCCAGAGCGTTAGACACTTGTGTAAATGACACCAATTTCACACGTGAAGTTAGCAACTTCTGATACTCAGCTAACAATACCTGCCCACTATCATCAACCGGTGCCACTTTTAGTTTAGCACCAGTTTCTTGGCATAGCTGCTGCCACGGTACGATATTAGCGTGATGCTCCAGGTGTGAAATTACAATCTCATCACCTTCGCCAATATGCTTCTTACCCCAAGTTTTAGCGACTAGATTAATCGCCTCCGTGGTACCGCGCACAAAAACAATATTATCTACGGACGGTGCGTTAATAAAGCGTCTCACCGCTTCTCGTGCGCCTTCATAAGCATCTGTCGCACGTGCTGCTAGCTCATGTGCGGCACGGTGGATGTTAGAGTTCTCATGTTGGTAAAAGTAAGAAATTCTATCTATTACCGCCTGTGGTTTTTGCGTAGTCGCCGCGTTATCAAACCAGACCAGCGGACGACCATTGACCAACTCGCGCAATATAGGAAAATCCTTACGCACCGAATGCACATCAAATGGCGGATGTGCGCTGGCTGCTTGGCTGGCCGCAGATGCATCATGTTGATGTGTTGCACCCTGCAAAAAATAATAGGGTGACGTAGCATGCCCATGATTAGTCGCATTACTTGCCGGCTCCTCCGAGTTAGCGCCCAAGTCACCTAATAGCTGATTAAGCTCTAGGTGATAAGGATCATATATGCCGCCTATCGCCTGATTCAGCGCTGCAAACTCAAAGCTAGGCACATGCTGTATATCTACAGCCTTGGCGTAATCTGCCTGATTAAAGCTTGATGCACCAGACAAGATACTTGGCAATGCCGATAGCGCTGATGGTGCAGGCGTCTGCACAGGGTCAGATATTAGGTTAGCACTTGGTAGTATTGAATTTGCCGCCACTGGATTTAAAGAAGCATTAGATGGAAACTCTTCTTTCTGCGCAAAAGGCGCCCCAGCGGGGAAACCTTCTGCATATAGCTCATTGGCAATACGGCTTAACTCGGCCACATCAAAATGCCCTGTTTCACTCGCCTGCCTACCAACTGCCAAGCCAGCCGCCATACGCGGATGCTCTCCCGGCAAAGAGGCTAGAATCGCCTCTGGCTCAAAAGATGATAAGTCACCTAATGCAGGTGCATATCCATTACTTGTAGTCATAGTAGTTGCCTACATCAACGTTTTCCAACACCGCAATCGCGTCATCGGTTAACACCGCTAATGAGCAATAGAGTGAAACCAAGTATGATGCAATCGCCTTATGATTAATGCCCATAAAGCGCACAGATAGACCCATGCTTTGCTGACCTGGCAAGTTAGGCTGATACAAGCCCACCACACCCTGACGGCTCTCACCGGTACGTAACAACAGAATATTAGTTTTACCGTTAGTTACTTTTAATTTATCGCAAGGGATAATCGGCACGCCGCGCCACGTGATAAATTGTGACCCAAACAACGCTACGGTTGGTGGTGGCACACCGCGGCGCGTGCACTCCCGGCCAAATGCAGCAATGGCTTGTGGATGCGCCAAGAAGAAAGCTGGCTCTTTCCAAACTTTAGAGAGTAGCTCATCAAAATCATCAGGCGTAGGGAAGCCCGTACGTGACTTAACTCTTTGTGACTCAACAATATTGTTCAATAAACCATATTCTTTATTGTTAATCAGCTCGCTCTCTTGACGCTCTTTTACCGTTTCAATGGTCAAGCGCAATTGCTCTTTAATTTGATTATGCGGGCTGCTGTATAGGTCAGAAACACGCGTATGCACATCCACAGCCGTATTCACTGCATTGAGCACATACTCACGACCCCACTCTTCATAATCTACAAACGTTGCCGGAATATCACGCTCATCTTTGGCTGAACAATCCACTTCAATGGCACTAGGGTTTTTTACTTTATTCACACGATAAATACCAGCTTCTACCGGTACCCACTGCATTAAATGCACCAACCAGCGTGGCGTGATGGTACCCATCATCGGGACGGTTTTGGTCGCGTTCGATAGTGTACGTGCAGCTACATCGCCTAATGCGGTATGTGCTTGATGAATATCTGTCATTTGTTTCTCCTGTTAAAAATTTATTTATTGCGCAACATCATCTGTTGCGCTTACCTGCGTTTTAGCTTGTGTAATTTGGCTATTGGGAGGGACGCTACGGGTTAGCCACACATTGCCGCCTATTACCGAACCGGCACCAATCGTGATGCGCCCAAGAATCGTAGCCCCTGCGTAAATCACCACGTCATCTTCAAGTATCGGGTGCCTTGCACTCCCTTTAATCAAATGCCCTTGCTCATCGGTGGGGAAGCGTTTAGCCCCTAATGTCACGGCTTGATACAGCCGGACATGGCGCCCGATTAATGCGGTTTCACCAATCACCACGCCTGTGCCATGATCAATAAAGAACCCTTCATCAATCGTGGCGCCGGGGTGAATGTCTATGCCAGTAGCAGAATGAGCAAGCTCAGAAATGATTCTTGCAATCAGTGGTAGCCCCAACTTGTGCAACTCATGCGCCAAACGATAGTGAATAATGGCTGATATGCCTGGGTAGCAAACCAGCACCTCGTCTAAACTACGTGCAGCTGGGTCACCTTCAAATGCAGCATTTAAATCTGTATCCAAAAGCTGTCGTATTTTGGGTAAAGACTTAGCAAACGCACGTGCTTTGTTTAAGGCAGCCTCAGTGCTAGGCGTTTTGTCATGCTCGGTGTCTGCGGAATAACGTAGTTCCAGCTGGATTTGCGTATTGAGTTCACGCAAGGCAGTGTCTAATGTAAAGCCAACAAAATAGTCGATGCCTTCGTCTTTCAGGCCTGGCGCACCTAGTCGGTTTGGAAATAGCGCAGCACTTAGCCCATCAATCACCGTTTGCAATGCTTTTCTTGAAGGCAGTTTGGGTGGCTTGTTACGTCGATGCCTATGCTCTAAAGACGTTACCCTTACATCACGCAACGCTTGCACTATGCTTTGGATATCAAAACTTTCATTTGGCAATATCGTAGTTATGTTAGACATATCAATACCTGTCGCAGAAAATAAAAAAAGCCAGTGGTCTCTCGACACACTGGCTTCCGGTTGTCCGGTCAGCACTCGCTAACTGAAGAATTCTAATAATAATGACAAGGCGCTAATCATGGCCTTGTTTTGTGCAATCAATATACACCAGTCTCAATATTTAAAATAGTACTCATAAAAATTTCAATAATATTTATAAATTATATACATATAGCTTTTTATTCTTTTACATTATTAAACCTTGATGATTAACTTAAGCACTCCTAATTATTGAACTAGAGTAAATCCTATGTATAAAAAATCTCTCTTTGCAGGCTTGCTGACGATCTCAAGCTTACTTTTCGCAGGTAATGCGCTTGCCAATAGCACGTTACTTAATGTGTCATATGATGTGACGCGCGAGTTTTATAAAGACTTCAATCCATCTTTCGCCAACTATTGGAAGCAAAAAACTGGCGAAACTGTCACCATCAATCAATCTCACGGAGGCTCAAGCAAACAGGCGAGATCAGTAGCCGATGGCCTAGAAGCGGATATTATCTCCATGAACCAAGCACCAGACATTGACATCCTGTACGACCGCGCAAAGTTGATTCCTAAAGACTGGCAAAAGCGCTTGCCTAATGCAAGCTCACCCACCAACTCCACTACCGTATTTTTAGTGCGGAAAGGCAACCCAAAAAACATCAAAGACTGGGATGATCTAGTTAAGCCTAATGTTAGTGTGGTGATTCCTAATCCAAAAACTTCAGGTAACGGTAAATACAGCTATTTGGCAGCCTGGGGTTACGTCATCAAAAAAGGTGGTGATGACGCCCAAGCTAAAGATTTTGTCACCAAGCTATTTAAAAATGTACCCGTATTAGATACAGGCGGTCGTGGTGCAACGACCACATTTGCACAGCGCGAGATTGGTGATGCGTTACTGACGTTTGAAAATGAAGTAAACCTGATTAAAAGAGAACTAGGTGACAAATTTGACGTGGTCTACCCATCTACCAGCATTCTGGCTGAAAACCCAATCGCCGTTGTAGATAAATTTGCAATCAAACATAAAAATCAAGTACTTGCCCAAGCCTATGTCGATTACCACTTTTCTGAAGCTGGCCAAGAAATTGCTGCCCAACACTACCTGAGACCAAGCCTAGCATCAGTTGCCAATAAATATAAAGCACGCTTTAAAAACATCGAGCTATTTAGTGTGAATGATGTTTTCGGGAGTTGGACCAAAGCACAAAAAGTACACTTTGCTGACGGCGCACTGTTTGACCAAATTTACCAAAAATAACGCTCTCTTCAGCAGCGACACTCAATAATAGTCCTGTTTCTAAACTAAAAATGCCTTCTTGCTTAGCATGCAAGAAGGCGTTGATCTATGGTTACCTGTGAGTAAGTTGCCTAGGCATTACAAATACTCAACAACAATGAATTAGACCTCCCATACTGCAGCGCTAGCATGGGAGGCCTATTCAATATCGTAACTCTATTTTTCAAGTGCAATCTTTATATTGCAATGCCTTTTTCGTCAAATAAGCCCTCAAATAGAATCGAGCTCAAATAACGTTCACCAGAATCAGGCAATACAACCACTATCGTTTTACCTGCATTTTCAGGCCGTTTTGCATAGCGTACAGCAACAGCAACTGCCGCACCGCAAGAAATACCAGATAATATGCCCTCTTCCTTGGCCAAGCGCTGTGCGTAAAGCACAGCCTCTTCATTGGTCACTTGGGCAATATCATCAACCAGCGATAAATCTAACACTTCAGGCACAAAACCAGCGCCAATCCCTTGTATCTTATGTGGGGCAGGCTTAATCTCCTCACCAGCACGTTTTTGGCTTAATACTGGGCTAGCGGCAGGTTCTACGGCAACGGAAATGATGGCTTTCTTTTGTGTATTTTTAATATATCTGGTCACACCGGTAATAGTGCCGCCAGTACCAACACCAGACACTAAAATATCAATTTTTCCATCTGTAGCCTCCCAGATTTCTGGGCCTGTGGTTTTTTCATGAATTTCAGGGTTAGCTGGGTTTTTAAACTGCTGCAGTAATACATAACGGTTAGGATCAGAAGCAGCGATTTCCTCTGCCTTTGCAATTGCGCCACTCATGCCTTTAGCACCTTCAGTTAACACTAGTTTTGCACCATAAGCCACCAGCAGCTTGCGCCGCTCCACACTCATGGTTTCTGGCATCGTGAGCGTTAACGGGATCCCTCTAGCTGCAGCAACAAAAGCCAATGCAATACCAGTATTGCCGCTAGTAGGCTCAACAATCTCCTTACCAGGCCCCAACAGTCCACGCTGCTCTGCATCCCATATCATGGCAGCACCGATGCGACATTTAACTGAATAAGCTGGATTACGCCCTTCAATCTTGGCAAGTACCAGCGCTGGTGCGCCATCCGTCACCCGGTTTAGCTTAACCAATGGAGTTTTACCAATAGATTGCGCGTTGTCTTCATACCAATTTGCCATGAATATTCCTATTTACTCTGTGTTGACTGGAAGCGTTATTCCAAAGATTATAAGTGAAAGTCTAGCAATTTAAATCATCAACTTACAATAACTTTTAGCTATTAGATTACAACTAAAAAGCATAAAGACAGTGATAAAAATCGGTGTAGCCGGCACCGTGCTGCGTTTAGAAAACTTATGCTATGTAAGTGAAAGCAGCGCTAAAATAGCTCAGCCTGCGCGGCGGGCGGTGCACTTAGCAGCGCATCAATATCTACTTCAAATATTCCAAGCTTCCCAGAGCATGGCATAAAAGGCACAGGCCTAGATTGTTCAAATAAAAATCCATAATGCCTACTGCTAACGCCTTTAAACTGCGCACGATGCTGGCGGCTTGTATGCTCGGGCAGTGCATCCGGCCTGCTACAAAGCACCAAATCAGCAATACCAACCACCCCGCCATACGCTAGTTCTTCTTTAGCCGGTAACGGAATATCAGTATTCGCCTTAAGATAATCATAGTACACATCATACAAGCCTTTGCTCGCATGAATGAGTATTGGACCACGATACGTGGTACCCCAAGTGCGGTCATCCACCATCAAATAGCCATTTGTAATCAACCAGGCAAAAGGCTGTTTAAATGAAAGTACTTTATGCAGCCCGTTAGCGGCGCTTGCTCTTAATATTTCGGTATCACTCATTACCATAAAACTTTTCTTGATTAGCAGGCTCCACAATCGCCCATTTGCGGTGAAGTCATTGTTTTGCGTATCCCCTGCTGTGTATTAACTACATTAGGCCAGCAACTGAGAAAGATAGAAGTATAGCGTTGATAGGTAGAACAACTTAGCGAAATATGCAGTGCATACAGATGAAACTTACAGGCATAAAAAAACCCAGATTATTCTGGGTTTTTATCATACTTAAAACAAGTATTATTTGTTCATTACGTACATAGTAACTTCAAAGCCAAAACGCATTTCAGTAGCTGCTGGTGTTGTCCACATAATCATTCTCCTAAGTGTTTGGTTTGAACTGACATGATGTCTTGTTCGAGTGATTCCATTATGGGCTTGTGTAAAAAAATAACACTATGATTGTTCATGAATGAATACTACGTAAAATCATGAATAGCCAATCATCTCAATGGTGCAATCCCCCACCACGCATTAAATGATATTGCTTATCTTAAAGAGTACGCATTCCATTCGTGCTTAGCTCTAAGTCTGGCGGTTTTCTGTAGCTTCCATAAGCTACGTAGCCCAACCAATGCGGTAACAATGATAAATGTAAAAAGAATTGAAAGCCCTATCTCACCAAACTGCCTAATCAGGATACTAAAGCTTTTTACATGAAAGCCCCCTTCATCACTTGAAAACGTCGTGAGTGGAAGTACTGCTAGCAATATTAACAGCAAGCAATACTGCACTCTTTTGCTATAAACGACTTCACGCTTGCTTAGTTGCTCAATGTATTGATGGGCTGCCATGTCATAGCTCCTATTTAAGTTTAATGATTTAATCACTGTTGCATTACAGATAAATCTTTAAACATTAAGGTAACTATGTTTTATTGCAGAAATATGAAACTAGCATTCATCAAACCTTGAAAACCATGAGCAAACCTATACATAGCTTGGTCATACATAGGTTAGTTTGGATATAGATGCGCTTCGCAACGTATGATGCCGGCATGCAAAGTCGTCACGGGATAAAAGCACGAGGCGCCACTTAAACGTCTCAGTGTGCACTTACGCAACAAATTATTGATTGGTAATGATTTTTTAAGAAAGAAGCCTGGCGGAAGAGGAGAGATTCGAACTCTCGATAGGGTTACCCCTATGCCACCTTTCCAGGGTGGTGACTTAAACCGCTCATCCACTCTTCCGTTAGGGGGCGAATTATAGTGCAATTCGCTATAAAAAACTTACGCCCCCATATTTTTTATTTGTTAATTATCAGCCCTACCCAACAGAATAAACGTGTCAAGAACGCCTTTACCTTTAACTTCAACCGCCTTACGTGAAGAGAATGCATAGTCCTGCGCCAGTAGCTGCTGCGTTTCCTGCGTGACTTGTATTGAATTAGGCAGGCTGGTTTCTTCCATGCGGCTTGCCATATTGACTGTATCACCCCACAAGTCGTAGCTAAATTTACTACTACCAATCACGCCTGCAACAACCGGCCCGGTGTTAATACCGATGCGCATGCTGAGGTTTATTCCAGTGGTGTCAGACAGTTCTTTCAATGCCGTCTGCATATCCAAAGCCATCTCTATCATGCGATGCGCATGATTGTCACAAACGATAGGCGCGCCAGAAACCACCATATATGCATCACCAATCGTTTTAATCTTTTCCACTTGGTACTTATCTGCCAGCTGATCAAACCGTAGAAATATCTGTGACAGTAAATCAATTAACTGTGTAGGCGACATTTTGTCTGACATGTGCGTAAAGTTAATCAAATCAGCAAACATCACCGTCACACTCTCGTAATGGTCAGCGATACGCATGTCATAGTCTTTTAACCTTTGTGCGATCGGTGCTGGCAAGATATTCAGCAACAGTTTTTCAGACCTTGCTTGCTCAACTTCAAGCGAGTGCATGATGCGTTCTTTCTGCACTTGAAAAAAACGCAAAACACCATACAAAATAGCTGCTGTGCCAGTGATATTCATCAAGAAGAAAACATCTTTAACACCGTTAGGAATCGGCATGGCGTTAATCGCGAAGTAATTATTTAGCTTCCAGGAAAGAAACGCTAACCCGATAAACAGCAAGAACCATGGAGTGGACTGACGCGTGCCTAAAATCATTAAGGCACCCACTGGCGACAAAATAGCCCAGATAGCAACGCCGCTAGAGGCCTCGAACCCGCCAATAATCCATTGCATAAAGAATGGCATCACCAGCAACATAATGAGCTGCGTAAAAGTAAAATACTCAAAACGCTTAAACTGGTAAAAAATGAATAAACTAAAGTAGGAAATAATCAGATAAAAGTAAGGAACGGCTGCAATAACAGCATACCCCTCACCTAGACCAGACAAAGTGTATATCCAGAAGAAGCTGACTAAGGTCTCTGCAACAACCAGTATGGATAAAATGGCTTTACCCAAGCTTAAGGAGGTTGGATTAAATAAACCGTCCCAAAAGCTACGCGCAAATATTGATGAGTTTGCTAAATCAGCCGCCATGTTTGATCAATAGAATATGCAATTTTTATAAATACCACAACCACACTATAACTTAAGCAACTGTGTTTTTCTATTTTTAAATCAATCAATGTGTTAAATCATTTTGCAACCAAAAATCAATTCATGCATCAAACACTAGCTAAATAAATCACCCAAATTATTGAATAAATAATGATGGATTTTTAATCTCCGTAAATTCATTTATTTTATAAATGCTATCGACTAATGCTTGATTTGCTAGCGCCTTAGCGTTATTGTTTTGGAGTGGCGACATTTACAAAACTCTTTTATTTACAAGCACTTTAGCGGTATTAATGCGAATTTAAGTTTCTTGATGAATAATTGCGGGATAACAATAAGAATCACTATATTAACGAGAGAAAAACTATAGGAGTTGGTATGAGTTTAGATTTATTAAGAGGTCTTGGTGTAACAATACCTTACAAAACAAAATACGATAATTTTATCGGCGGCAAATGGGTTGCACCAGTTAAAGGCGAGTATTTTGATGTTATTACTCCAATTACAGGTAAACCTTACACACAAGCGGCTCGCTCTGGTGCAGAAGATGTTGAACTCGCACTAGATGCTGCGCACGCAGCAGCAGATGGCTGGGCTCGTACGGCCCCAGCACAACGTGCCAACTTACTATTAAAAATTGCTGATCGTCTGGAAGCTAACTTAGAGCTATTAGCGACAGCTGAAACCATTGATAACGGCAAACCAATTCGCGAAACGCTGAATGCAGACATTCCATTAGCAATTGATCACTTCCGTTACTTTGCTGGCTGTCTACGTGCACAAGAAGGCAGCTTAAGTGAAATTGATGAAAACACAGTGGCGTACCATTTCCATGAACCATTAGGTGTGGTTGGTCAGATTATCCCATGGAACTTCCCAATTTTGATGGCGGCATGGAAACTAGCGCCAGCAGTTGCTGCTGGTAACTGTGTGGTGATGAAGCCGGCTGAATTCACGCCTATCAGCATTTTAGTGCTGATGGAGTTGATTGCTGACATTTTACCGCCTGGCGTGATTAACATCGTGAATGGTTATGGTCGTGATGTGGGTGCCCCGCTTGCTAACAGCCGCCGTATCGCTAAAATTGCATTTACCGGCTCTACCGCAACAGGCCGCGTGATTGCACAAGCCGCTGCTAGCAATTTGATTCCAGCAACACTAGAATTAGGTGGCAAATCACCTAACATCTTCTTTGAAGATATTGCACTTGCTGATGATGACTTCTTTGACAAAGCAGTTGAAGGTTTGGTGCTATTTGCATTCAACCAAGGTGAAGTCTGTACTAGCCCATCACGTGCATTGATTCAAGAATCTGTGTACGACAAATTTATGGAGCGAGTGTTACCGCGCGTTGCCGCAATCAAACAAGGCAACCCATTAGACCCTAACACAATGATTGGTGCACAAGCCTCTCAAGACCAATTGAATAAAATCATGTCTTACATGGACATTGGTAAACAAGAAGGCGCAAAGGTACTGATTGGTGGCGAGCGTAATGTACTGAGCGGCGCATTTGCTGACGGTTATTACATTCAGCCAACTTTACTTAAAGGTCACAACAAAATGCGCGTGTTCCAAGAAGAAATTTTTGGCCCAGTGCTAGCTGTGACCACCTTTAAAGATGAAGCTGAAGCATTGGCTATCGCTAATGACACCGTGTTTGGCTTAGGTTCTGGTGTATGGTCACGTGATGGTAGCCGTGCTTACCGTATGGGCCGCGGTATTAAAGCTGGCCGCGTTTGGACTAACTGTTACCACGCTTATCCTGCGCATGCTGCGTTTGGTGGCTATAAAGAGTCTGGTATTGGTCGTGAAACACACAAAATGATGCTAGATCACTACCAACAAACTAAGAATCTTTTAGTAAGCTATAACGCTAAAAAATTAGGCTTCTTCTAATATTGCGCTTATCGCTAGTCGTTGACGAGCCTGTTGTATAAAATAACAGGTACGCTAAATGATTGAAACAGAGAGGCGGCTAACCCCGCCTCTTTTTTTAGGGGTTTATGATGATCGACCGTATCTCAGCCACACCGTCAGCCATTGCACTAATTGAGCAACTCACGCTTGTGCATGGCCCTATTGTTTTTTTCCAATCTGGTGGTTGCTGCGAGGGTAGCGGTCCATTATGTATGCCGGCTAAAGAGTTTCATCCTAGCCCTTCCGATGTAGTGCTTGGCGAAATAGCAGGTGCTATTTTCTATATGGGAGATAGTCACTTCTCATTCGCAGAGAATACACACACGATACTGGACGCTGTGCCAGGCTCTAGCGGCTCATTTTCTTTAGATTGCGGGTCAGGCCAAGCGTTTATTACACGCGGTCGTTTATATAACGATGAGGAGCTTAAACAACTTCCCACCGTGGTACGTTATGGTTACTAATGGCTTAACGATTTTTTAAAGGCCTATACCAAGCTCTCAGACAAGTTATCGGAACCAATGACACGATTGCGCCCACTATGCTTTGCTTTATATAGTGCAGCATCAGCGCGCGGAATTAGCACCTCAGGCGTTTCATTCCCCACACGCTCAGCAACACCAGCACTAAAGGTGATGAGTACTCGTTCATTGTTATGCATAAAGAAGCTTTTAGTAAGCTCACGCTGTACGCGTGTAATCACCTTCACCGCTTCATCTTGCGCCGTTGCAGGTAAGATAATAATAAACTCTTCACCACCATAGCGCGCCAATACATCCGTTGTGCGTAATACATCTTTTAGCACCTTAACCAGATGCGTCAGGGCTTCATCTCCCGTTGCATGACCTAATGTGTCGTTAAGCTTTTTAAAGTGGTCAATGTCCAGCATTGCAACACATAAAGTGGTGTTGTGGCGGTCAGCGCGGCTAAACTCACGTTCTAACGCCTCGTCCATTCCGCGCCTATTTAGCGCACCTGTTAAATAATCTTGATGTGCTACTTGCCCAATGTAGTCGAGCTCTGCTGTGAGCTCCTGGATACGCTTTTCTGCCGCAAGCGCCTGTTTCTGGCTATTCATAAACTCATCACGAGTACGCTGCACAGTTAATCCAATAGACCGTGTGTCATCAAGAATACTATTAAGCAATACGTTCAGTTCGCCTATGTTATCGGTAGTTGCTATTTTTTGTTGATACGCTTCAATCTTGTCGTGATAGTCGCTGGTGCTCTCTGTCATTTCCACCAGCCTATCAACAAAAGTCGTCACCATTTTTTTAAGAGTGTCTTTTGCTTCGGTAAGCGCAGGCTTAATCTGGGCTTGTTTATAAACCAGCTCTTTTAAACTACTTTCCGCATCGTATAGCGTATTTAAATTAACAGGCTTAGACACAATGTCACTAATGACTGTGGTTTGCGCATAGAGCCACTTATCCTCAGTTTGCACCATCTCGCCCATACTAGAAAGTACCAAGCGCAACAGCTGCAATAATGACTCATGGACCCGGCTTTGCTGATCGCGCTGCATTTCAAGCGATAATAAAATGGATTTCAAATCGGCCGCACAGATGATTAGGCTTTGCTCATTACTGGCCTTTTGCATACGGCCTAGCAAGTTGACTGCTTTTTGATGTAACTCTGGTGCTGCCTCTAAATTTGGAATAATCACTAACTCAAATGCGCGTAACAGCATGTCACGCCATTGGCTAGAGCCAATCACAGAACCAGCAGACGGCGCCAGTGTTGCAACACTGGCCGTGGCTGCAGCATCGACAGCCGTAGCATCTGACGACATCACGGCATCGGCAGTGCCGCTTAACCCCCAAGAGTTCACTAACGCTTGAATCTTTTGCGCGAGCACATCTGAATCGCTGGCGAAATTAACCAGCACCTTACTCAACCCCTCTTTTTTACGGCTTAAGGTCACGCCTTTGTGGCTAACCTCCAGCTGTTTCAATAGGTTACGAATAACGTTAGACCAGTTGGCCTCCTCTACATTTGCGCTTGTGGCACTTGATGGAAATAGCTTTGTGAGTTGCTCTTCTACTTTAGGCCAGTCCCCTTTTTCGATGAGTGGATTAAGCGCCTGTGCAACCGCAATATATTTGGGCTTTTGCTTACCGGCTTGTTGGAGTACTTTTTCCAGCGCTTTGCCGAGCTCTACAGAGTGGTCTATCGACTTAACCCCCATGATCTCATCGTAAACACTACGAAAGTGATCAGGTGTTGGTGGCAACTTACGTTGCATCAGTTGTATCAAGGTCTGGCGAGCAGCTTCAATAGGAGAGTTTTTTTGTTCCATCGTTTTTTGTCTATTCATTATGTTGCAAACACTACTGCTGCAATATCAATCAGTTAACTTGTGGACCCAGCGCATCATTATAAGCTGATAGAAGCTATTTATACTTGAGATATTTTCACCTAGCTACTCTGCCCTCAAGGCATTGATTGGGTCCAACTTAGATGCACTTCTGGCTGGCATTACGCCCGCTAACAGGCCAATCATCATAGAGACTAAAAGTGAAGTGATGGCAAAGCTCCACGGCGTATGCACCGGCAAGCTAGGCAATAAAAATTGCAGAAGCTGTGCGGTCACAACCCCAATCAACAGACCAAATAAGCCGCCCAGTGTCGCCAAAACGACAGACTCGCCCAGAAACAAAAACAGCACCGTTGCACGCTGTGCGCCCAGTGCCATCATCAAACCGATTTCATTGGTACGCTCACTCACGGCAATGGTCATAATCGTGACGATGCCCACACCACCTACCAATAATGAGATACCGCCTAGCGCCCCCACTGCCATTGTTAATATATTGAGTATATTGGACAATGTATTCAGCATATCCTCCTGTGTGGTCACGGTAAAATCTTCAGCGCCATGGCGTAGCTTCAACAAAAACTTCACTGCGTTAGCAACGCCAGTGGAGGCTACCCCTTCTTGGTAAAGCACATGAATTTCCATCAGACCCTCACGGTTGTATAACTCCAATGCACGCTCTGTGGGAATAAATGCCGTGTCATCAAGATCAATACCGAGAAACTGCCCCTTAGGCGCCATCACGCCAATGACGCGAAAATGCAGGCCTCCGATTTTGACGCGAGCACCTAATGGGTTTTGATGACCAAACAACTCATCGCGCAACTTACTACCAAGTACAATCAAAGCCCGTGAATTGCCCATATTTTGTGGGGGCAAGAAACTACCTATACGCACTGATGAGCTAAAAACCTTGGTAAAATCCGCATCAACCCCATACACCGTTGAACGCCGTAAACGTCCATTGGCGGCTAGCTCCGAATTACCCCATACCGTAGGCGTTGCGCCAGTCACATTGGGTAACTGCTTGAGCGCTATCGCATCTTCCATGGTGAGCAAACGTGCAGTGGATGGAATCCCGGCAGGGGCCTGCCCACCGGTTTTAATCTTGCCGGGTGCAATCGCAATCACATTGGTGCCGAACTGCGTAAACTCTGCCAACACATAGCGGTGCACGCCCTCGCCAATAGAAGTCAGCAAGATAACGGACCATATGCCCACGGCAATACCCAGCATGGTTAAAATGCTGCGCAGCCGATGCGCCGTAATAGCCTGAATAGCGAACCGTATAGAATCCCTGATTAACATATACGCTCTTTTAATAAACTCACTCTCAATCGCATCGAGGAATAATCGCCGTTAAATCACTATTATTTTTTAGATAATGCCTGAATTGCATCCTGCATGGCAGCACGCCTTGCTGGCATCACCCCAAATATCAAGCCAGCCAGCAAAGCAATAGCTAAGCCGGCTACCACTGCCCATAATGGTGGGTATGCAGGAAACGTAGGATATAAATAACGTAAAAACGCTGCACCTAAGTAACCAAACCCCACCCCAACAACGGCACCTGCCACAGAAAGCAGCAATGCTTCAAATAAAAACAACTGCTGCACTGCGGCAGTAGTCGCCCCCAATGCTTTTAACAAGCCAATTTCAGCAGTACGCTGCGTCACCGAAACCAGCATGACATTCATGACTAATATGCCAGCAACCGCTAGGCTGATTGCGGCAATACCTGCAATGCCCAGTGTTAATACGTTTAATATTTTATCGAAGGTTTGCAATACGCTATCTTGTGCAATGACGGTAATATCCTCTTCACCTTCATGCCGAGCAATAATAGTCTTTAACACGCGCGCCTTGACTGGGTTAATCTGTTCGCGACTATGTGCTTCAATTAAAATGCGGAACAAGCTATTGGTATTTAACATTGCCTGTGCGCTATTGATAGGCACGATCACTACATCATCACTGCTAATGCCCAGTCCACGGCCACCCTCAGCCCAAACACCTACCACCCGATACTTTCTATCACCGATGCGTACACTTTTGCCTATGGGGTTATCAGTGCCAAATAACTCTTTGCGTATCACTGCACCCAGTACCACCTCAGGTGAGCCGCCACCGAACTCGGTGTTTGTAAGAAAGCGCCCCAGTGACAACTTAAGATTACGCAGCTGGATATAATCAGCATTAGTACCAATTAAGATAGATTCACGCAGCTTGCCGGACGCCTTAATTTCGGTTGTTGCCACCACCAGAGGTGACACCCGTTTAACGCCTGACAGCCGCAGTAAAGCTTGGGCATCATTAACAGTTAAATCCCGTGGCGTACTTGTCACCAAATTGGCAGGATTAAATCCTCGCGTTTCAGAGCGCCCTGGTAAAACAATCACTAGATTTGTACCGATAGAAGAGAACTCATCCACCACGTAACGTCTTGCCCCATCGCCTAATGCGGTCAATACTACAACAGAAGCAACACCTATCGCCATTGCCAGCACTAGTAATGCCGTGCGCAGGGGCGAGCCAATGGCGGCATAACTGGCAAAACGTAAAGCATCAGGCACTCTCATCGTATGTTGTCCCAACAGTAACGCTCGCTGCCGTATCACTCACAATCGCACCATCATCCATTTTGATTTGCCTGCGTGCACGAGCCCCTAGCGCATGGTCGTGCGTCACCACAATCAAGGTCACGCCCTGCGCATTTAATGCTTCAAGCAACGCCACAACCTCCTCGCCCGTTACTTTATCCAAGTTACCAGTAGGCTCATCTGCTAACAACAGGGTTGGCCGCATTACCGTGGCGCGCGCAATCGCCACGCGCTGCCGCTGGCCGCCTGATAGCTCATTGGGTCTATGCTCGGCGCGTGTATCTAAACCATAATCATGCAACGCCTGCTTTACGCGCTTTGCACGCTCATCGGGGTTGATGCCTGCAAGCATCAGCGGCAGCTCAATATTGGCAGCGGCAGTTAACCTTGGCACTAAATGAAAACTTTGGAAAATAAAACCGACATGCTCACTGCGTACTCGCGCCTGCTCATCTGCATCAAGTGTAGTAACATCTCGCCCAGCTAAATGATATACGCCAGTATCTGCACGATCTAACAAACCCAGCACATTTAGTAATGTAGATTTACCAGAGCCTGATGGGCCCATCACCGCAATATATTCACCCTGCTGTATATCAAGATCAATATCTCGCAACGCTTGCACCTGACCGTCACCTAAATAAAAAGTGCGGCCAATATGCGCTAAACGGATAAGAGTATCGGCCTCAGCCATGGCTTAGCTCCCCGACGACTCCACGCTGACCAAAGCGCCAGCTTGTACACCCTCACGATCGACAGAGGTCACAATGCGATCACCTTTGTTAAGCCCATCCAATATCTCAGTATATTGCCAATTAGCAATACCTGTTTTTACGGCGCGCGCTTCCAACTTCCTGGTTTTATCTTGGTAAAGCAGCACCCTGCCGCCCTCCAGCAATGCAGAGGTTGGTATTCTCAGCACGTGGTCACGGCGGTCTAAAACCACCTCCACATCAGCACTATAGCCCACTAGTAACTGCTTGATATCCGAGACATTATCCAATGCAACATCAATATCAATCGTACGCGCCTGTTTTTCCACCGCAACCACATAAGGCGCAACGCGTTTAACATGGCCCAACAAGGTTTTACCCGGCAGCGCATCCAACACGATACGTGCAGGTTGCCCTAGCTTAATTTTAGGGGCATCCACTTCATCCATCGGCACTTGCACATAAAGGCATGAGCTATCAATTAAATCTATGGCTGGTGGTGTGGCAACACCCGGTGGCGAAGGCGTTGTGTACTCACCCAACTCACCAACGATATCAGCAACCACGCCATCAAATGGCGCAGCCAACACAGTTCTGCCCTGCTCAACCTGAGCTAGTTTCAGCCTAGCTTGCGCCTGCGCAATCTCGGTGTTGATGGATAAGCATGCCGCACGGCGTGACCTTGCTTCTGCACGAGATTTTTCTTCTGCAGATTCGGAAATAAAACCGCGCTGCTTAAGCTGCGTACTGCGCGCAGCTTCTCGCTCCGCGTTGTCAGCTAAGATGCATACCTCAGCTACACGCTTACGTGCACTATCTACCTGCTTAAGCGCCAACGCACTTTGTGCTTGCTGATCTTCATTCCATAATTGAATGAGTACTTGGCCTTTTTTAACATGGTCGCCTTTTTTAACGCCTAGATAGGCGATACGACCACCGATGATGGGAGATAAGCGGGTACGCAAACATGCCTCTATCGAGCCTGCTCGTGTATTTGAAACACTGGACTCGACTAGCCCAGGCTGCACAACAAAAAGAGTGACAGGTAGCGGCATCGGCTTTGTAAAATACCAAACGCTAGCCCCAACCAACAGGATAAATCCAATCGATATCAGAATGCGCCGCATTGACCCTCTTGCTGTTAAACGTAAGAAAAGGTGACTGCATCAAGCGTGACGTGATCAATATTGATAAAGCACGAACACGCGCAATAACCACGCTAAGTCAACTTCATTCTAGACTTAGCTGTGCGACTAAGCAATATCAATCAGGGAGTAACATTAACAATACGAATCACCCAAGCTGCAATCAGCTTTTTGGGCAAATGACTTAAACATTGGGAAATATATTTGGTGCCCGGGGCCGGAGTCGAACCGGCACACGCTTACGCGCGAGAGATTTTAAGTCTCTTGTGTCTACCAATTTCACCACCCGGGCGGATGGAAGGTGTAGAACAAACAACGGTGCGTATTCTATAACAATTACTGAAAATATTGCAAAACTATTTCATCATTTTTTAATTATTTTGCTACATTTGTATTTTCAATCGTATTTTTACACTCGCAACACCAAAAAACCTCGCTTAGCCACGCCCAATATACTCAAAAAATAAAGCGCATCGCTAATATCATTAGGATGCGCTTTTATTGAACTGCTGCTTTACTTCTAAATCACTGCAAGTAAATAACTTCAAACTAAGTGATTTAAGCAAGCAAAGTTACTTGGCTATGTTACTTCACTAGCTCGCGTATGATTTTCCAATCGCTGCTTTCATTTTGGAACTGTAGCTCTTTGTTTGCATTATCTTGATAAGCAATGGTTGGTGTACGCTGCATATTGCAAACCTCACAAGAGGTATCTGCCACTTTCTTAATTTTAAAAGTGGTTAAGGTATACGCCTGTTTAAATGTGGCTTTACCAGTATCACCATCACAGCTCACTTGTAAATCTTCAATCTTCAAGCCAATTTTGCCATTAGTGCTTAAACGCTGACGGCGTTGCTTTTCCCATGCAGCCCTATCCAACGGTGCCTCTGGCGCAAATTTATCTGCATAGAATCGGAAATAACGATCTGCATCTTTTTGACGCCAAGAACTAGCCCAGTCATTCACACGATCAGTAATCGCTTGTACATTACAAGCTTGTGCAGCAACAGGTGCCACCGCAGGCGTTGCAACAGGGGTTACTGGTTTAGCCATTGATGGGTAAATATTAGCCAATGGTTTAGCATCGGCAACTAACGCAGCTTTATCGATTTGAATTTGTACTGGCGCTAAAGCTTGGCAAACATTTTCGTTATCCAAGTACTCTTCACGTGCATATTCAGGTAAGTTACCACGTTGCGCCCCAATTTTATTGAGTAACTCGCCTTGGCCAGCATAGGTTCGCGCATGTGCTAACTGCAAGTCATACTCGGTGTTGGTCAAACTGCGCTTAGCCTGAAAATACTCGTTCTCAGAGTCCAGTAAATCTAATAGCGTACGCTGACCAATATCGTACTGCTTACGGTAAGCTTCGCGCGCATTCTCAATCGATGTTTTATGCTTGGCTCTGTAAAGACGTTGTTCGGTTAGCTGGTTAACATCATTGTAAGCAATGGTAACTAACTGACGTGTATCAACACACGCTTTATCACGCTGATCATGTGCGCCATTGAGCTTTTGAGCAGCGGTGTTGACTGAGCTTTTATCAGAGAAACCGTTAAACAAATTAAAATTCATAGTTAACTCAAGCAAGTCAGCCGCATTATTGCTGTAGCGACCATCAGAGCTGGTACCTAAGTTCTTGCGTGCTTGTAAATTCAACTTAGGATAATAGCGAGACTCATTAGTTTTAATCTCGTTCTTTTTAGCTTGAATATCTTCAATTGTCGACAACAAGTCCGGATTTTGTCTAAATGCCACTTTTAGTGCAGTTTCGGGGCTTGCCTCCAAATCCCCATTGAATAATGCCGGTGCCTCTAGTGTTGCTGGCGGCAATTCGCCATATAACCTTTGCAGCCTAGCCGTTACATCGTGCAAATTAGTTGTTTCAGTGAGTAAGTTAGCCTCTGCCAATGCCAAACGACCACCTGCCTGCTCCAAATCAACTTTACGCGCAACGCCAGCATTCACGCGCTCTTGAATACGATCAAACAACTGCTTATGAATGACATAGTTGTCTTTTGCGTATTGAATTAACTCTTGGTAGCGCAGCGTATCTAGGTAGGCCCGCACAAACTCTAACGTAACACTCTGCATAGCACTTTGCAGTTCAAAATATCTAACTCTACTAGCATGATCTAAACGTTTAACCTCATTGCTGGTTGCAAAGCCGTCAAAAATCATTTGTTTTAGTACTAACTCATTATTCATACGCGGGATTTGCGTATTATTTGTATTCTTAACCAACTCTTCTTGGTTACGGTAGGTAGAAACAATATCAGCCTTCGGCAAAAAACCGCCACGAGCAGTTTCTTGCTCGTAACCTGCCTCTAAAAATTTGTGATATCTAGCTTGAACCTCAGGATTTGAAGTGATCGTTTTTTCAACCATATCTTTTAAGCTAATTAAAGGTTCTGCTGCATGCGCGACATGAGTTGCCAACATGCTTAAGCCAAGCAAAAACAAATAACTTACTTTATATTTAAACTGCTGACTCAACTCACTCTCCCAATTCTAGAAACTCTTTTTAGTCTTATTAGCGTCTGCGGTATGCACTAAACAACTTAAAATCAGCATGCATATCAGCAAAAAATATACCAGATTAGTAAGCAGAAGCCTAAATCAGTTCACTTCAACTATCTTACACGGTGCAGATTAAAGCGCAGATGTTACATAAGAGAGTGATGATTATCAATCAGTTACATGATATTACTTAAGCACATTACAAAAATTTACAATGCACACCTACATGATATTTTTATTGAATAAGCCATTTTTAATGATAACAAGTAGCTGAATATTACGTCTCAACAACTTGAGCTATGACAAAAAAGTGTCTGCTTTTTGACACATTAAATGATTTTTAATCATGCCAGACTTTATTAGAAAGAAATAAACATGATGATATTCCGACAAATTCTGCTTAAAAAATAAAAAGACCTTTAGTGACATGATGTCACTAAAGGTCTTAGGTTGAAGCAGTTAAAATTAATGCTGGTGTTATCGAATGATTAATCCGTGATTAATTTTTGATTATCTATCAGATTCTGAATCACTTGCTGGTCATTTGTATAAGAACCAACCAAATCAACATTCTGTAGGGTAATCGTTTGCACTTCAGCGGCTGGGTTGTAGCCATTATTGAAACTACCATTGCTACTGATATGTACGACTGTATCAGTACCCACTTTTTCAAAATGTAGATAGTTCTGTAAGTTAGCACCAACACCATCACCAATTTCACCTTGCAATAAATCGCGTAAATCTAATTTATCGCCATTCGCTGTTGTGTCGAAGTCGGTAATCACATCAGTAACCGGTGTACCAGGCGCACTCACATCCGCAAGTGACCATTTAAATACATCGGCACCTAAACCACCCGTCAAGGTGTCGCTACCAGTACCACCAATTAAAGTATCGTTGCCAGTACCACCATTTAAGATGTCATTACCTGAACCACCTTCAAGACGATCTGCTCCGCTACCGCCCAACAATGTATCGTTGCCAGCACCGCCAAGTAGCACATCGTTACCGGCGCCGCCAATCAAGGTATCGTTAGTATTGCCACCAATGAGGATTTCATCACCGTCGCCACCAGTAATGGTATTACCCACCACATTGTAAACAGTGGCTGATGCTGAGCTAGCAACACCGCTTTCGGTAACCGTATACTCAAAACTACCGCTTTCTGACATTGGGCCAACGATATCAGTCAAGGTTAAGACTAAGTTATAGCTCGTGTCTGTGGTACCTACTGTTTGCATACGAATAAAGTACTCACCAGACTCAGGCGCGGTAAAATAGCCATTTGGCGCCAAGGTAGTACCTGAGCCAGTAGTGCCTACGGTAAATGTCTGCAATACACCATTTGCATCAAAGTATTCTACAAATGCATTCACCCCTTGCGTTTGACTATCAACGTCAATAAACACACGCTCGCCGGCATACATTTTCACTTTAACGTAATCTACATCACGCGTGCCGCTACCACTATTATCGAGCAAGCCACTAAACACGATAGAGCTGCCACCTGCCACATCTACCGCCCAAGTTGGTGTTCCAGAAACTACGGTACCAAATTTACTGCGATCGGTTAAATCGACAGCATTCTCTCGGGTACTATTTTGCGTTTGCGATGTAGAGTCAAAAGACGCTTCTGTAACGACTTGGATCGTTTTTGCCGCAACAGCATTGGCGGTAAATTGCACGGTGTTTGTACCGCTTACCGTGCCATTAACGGCATTCTGCGTGCTAGTAATCGCGCCTGTGCCACGCAAGCTATCATTATGAAGTAACGCCGCTGCAGAAACGCTAATTGGTGAGCCCGTAACCACGTTCGTCAAAATCGTATCAGCGTTAGGATCTAAATTGGCAACGTAATTTAGATTAATATTGAGATTGATACTCTTCGTATCACCATCCCCATCAACCGCGGTAACAAAGAATGACTCTTGCTCATTTTGTACTGTTTTATTGAGCAACAAGTGATAGCTATACTCCCCTGTCAGGTAATTTACAGTTAACTCACCACCTTTGTTAGTCCCAATAGTGATAGTACTTGGACCGCTCGCACTGTAAGCATAGGTGACGCCATCAACGACCACACTATTCAACCTGCCGCCATCAGCGCCCAGTAGGAAACCACTAGTGCCGCTACCTGATAGCACAGAGAGGCTGCCGACCACAACACCGCCGTCCACCGTAGACAATAGAGTATCAGCAAGATCAGCCGGGTTATCGACACGAATTGCATAGTCTTCAGTACCATTGCCATCAGCATCCACATTAGGGTAGGCAATTGGAGTGAGTGAGCTCAATGCAGCAGTACCGATACCAATACCAAAGGAGATATTGCCATTGGCGGCAACAAAGTTTTGCCACTGTGTTTGTAAAGTTGTGTCAACTTCATAACCTGCATTTGGCTGACCATCCGTAATGAAGTAGAACAATGTTTTGTCTGCAACTGGCTGTGTAAATCCAGACATGGTTTCATTGAGCGCAGTTGAATATTGCGTACCGCCGCCTGCTTGAACATTGTCTACATATCGCACCGCGCCAGTAACGTTATCAATGTACCATTCGCTTTCCACCGCATCAGACGAGAAGCTAACAATCTTAACGTTGACGTTACCCAAGCCATCATAACGCGCAATTAACTGTGCAATCGCCTCTTTAGCAATTTCCAGACGGTTAGTACTTGCATCATAACCAGATTGATTAGACCATAAGCCATTAGCATCTTGCGCCATACTACCAGAGCGGTCTAACACAATCACCACGTTAAAGGTAAGCGCTGATGTTGCCGCCTGTAGTGTTTGCGTAATATTGCCGCCCACTGGCACATCATCAACAACATTGACTGTCAGGTTAGCATTGGTGGTTTGACCCGTAACACTATCTGTAAGCACATAGCTAAAGGTAGGCTTATCGTTAACACCCTCTGTTGTAGCAGCACTTAGCGTGTAAGTGTACGCACCAGTGCTGGCATTCACCACCAGAGTACCAGTAGCATTGGTAACAGTAATAGTGCCGCTAGTAGGCGTTACACCATTAATGCTAGTGATTGTGGTGGTGGTGCTGATACCTGCATCATTCACAAGCAAGTTACCACTTGCTGTTGTGGCTAGCACACCAGCTTGTGTTCCTGTCGACAAGCCAGACTCGTACACAGTTGCACTATCGGCAACAGCAGTTGGATTACCGTTGGTGCTGACCGTTAACGTTGTGGTTGAAGTGCTACCGTCAGCATCTGTTAGCGTATAGGTAAATTGATCTGGTGTAACGACAGTGAGATCAGGCGTTGCAGTTAAGCCATTTACACGGAAATTAGCAGAGCTTGATCCAGAAAGTACTATGTACTGAAAAGCAACCGTACTGGTGATTGTATTAGTTGCGATGCTAGTGCTGTTACCTGTAATGGTACCAGATGCCACCAGCGCGCCGCTAGCATCATAGGCTCGCCACTGTGCAGTTTCGCTCGCAGTCAAATCTGTCAATGTGATATTTGTATTACGGCTTAACATACCTAGGTTAAGCACTAAATGTTCACCATTTTCAATACGAGAAATATTGCTTTGATTTGATGCACTTCCAGACAACGTAGTTTCCACTCCAATACCGTCATTATTACTATTTGAGTTATCACTAAGTCGCACGATGTTGGATGCAGCAGCGGTCAACGCACTTAATGTAAGCGTATTGTTACTATTTGTCAGTGGCGAGCTACCATCAAAACCAAACGCACTAATACCAGCACTATTCCAGTTTGCAACAGTACTTGCTGTATTGCTTGGCGATACTGGCACCACTTTATTCTGATAACTAGAGGTGTAAGTGTAACTGCCAGTTTCATTGATGAGTAAGGTACCATTGCTGGTAACGATACTGGTATTGCCCGCATTCAGACTATAAGTTGTACCATTAAATACAATGCTAGATACACGTGCAGTATCAGCACCAAGCGTATCAGCGCCTCCGGTATCACCTGCGCCAGTAATCACGTTACCTGTCACGCTAGCAGCATTATTCGTTGTAGGGTTACGTAAACCTACACCAACACTATCTGTGTCTATATTTGCCACTGGTGCAGAATCTGTAACATTCAGGCTTACTGTCGTCCAATTAGAAGTCAGACTACCATCAGAAGTGCGGTACACAAAACTATCTACATCGGAGATGGCATCTGCATGGTTACGTACTGGTGCAGTATAAGTAAATGTGCCATTTGCATTCATCACAACCGTGCCGCCTAAGGCTGTAGTAATTGAGTTTGTACCATTGGCGCTAGTTGCAGTAGCGCCACTATTCGTAGCAAACTGAGCAACCGTCAGTGTAGCTGAATCAACATCAGTGTCATTGGCAAGAATATTGCCACGAACAACCGTTGCCCCTTCCACCACACTATTCGCGCCGTTAAATACATCCGCAACACCTACAGGCGCATCATTGACCGGCGTGACGGTGATACTGAGCGTACTGCTGCTTCCAGTGTTCACGATGTAGGTCGCAACTGGTACGTTACCGTTGTAATTTGGTACCGGAGTAAAGATATAATTACCGTTTGCGGCAATAGTCAGAGTGCCCACACCGCTGATAGTGGCGATTTGACCTGCTGCAAAGCTGCCGTTCACACCAGCAATCGTAAAGCTGCTTACAGTAAGTGCATTATCTACGTCAGTGTCGTTGCTGAGCACGTTGCCAGTTGCTGGATTATCTTCATTCACAGTATTAGTATCTGCAACCAGTACGCTTGGATCATCTAGCGGATTAACAGTAATCACCTGATTCGCTGTTGCGGTGTTGATACCATCGGTAATCACATACGGGAAGCTTACCGTGCCATTAAAATTCGCCGTAGGCGTGAAAGTAATGACGCCTGTAACGCTTACATTCACAGCTCCGCCGGTCACTGCAATCAACTGTGCTACACCCGGCGTGAGTGCAGTGCCATTGATACTTTGGATTGTTGGCGTTGTGCCATCCGGATCAGTGTCATTAGCCAACGGTGTTAGTGTGATGGCTGCACCATCTTCATTCATCGTATATGTATCACTAACCGCTACAACAGGTTCATTGACATTAGTCTCGTTAAGCGTGATGGTGGCGTTACGGCTGTTGCCTGCAGCGTCACGTACTGTAATACCATAGTTGCCAGTGTTGGTGCCTTGTTCGAAGTCGTTAACGCCAGATGCAGCGCCCGCGGCAGTCAGGGTGACCACGCCAGCGTTGCTGATTTGGTAGTAGCCATCAGCACTGGTGTTGGTGCCAGTCGAGCTAAAGCTGTAGCCAGTAACACCGACGTTGTCGGAAGCGACCACGGTCGCAACCGTAGCACCAGCAGCGCGGTTTTCTGCATAAGAGAAGGTTTGGTTGGCCACCACAGGTGAGGTGTCGTCCAGATCAGTCTCATTAAGCGTGATGGTAGCGTTACGGCTGTTGCCAGCAGCATCACGCACCGTAATGCCGTAGTTGCCAGTATTGGTGCCTTGTTCAAAGTCGTTAACGCCAGATGCAGTGCCCGCGGCAGTCAGCGTCACAACGCCAGCGTTGCTGATTTGGTAGAAACCGTCAGCACTTAAGTTGCTGCCAGTTGCGGTGAAACTATAGCCTGTTACACCTACGTTGTCAGAGGCCACCACGGTTGCCACCGTTGCGCCAGCAGCGCGATTTTCTGCATAAGAAAAGCTTTGGTTGGCAATTGTAGGCAGTGTGTTATCTACGCTGTAGCCTTCAGTGTCGCTCGCAGTCGCGGTGTTGCCAGCGGCATCGGTGGTGCTCACTGAGGCGTCGATGGTTTTGTCAGGGTCGGCCACGAGGTCTGCGCCTGCCACTGGGATGCTGAAGGTTAAACCTGCTTGTACTAGGCCGGTATAAGTGTTGCCGTTGATCACCAGGGTGACCACGTCGTTCACTTTGGCGTCGCCGCCTACCGTGCCGGTGATGTTGATGTTACCGGCCGCTTCGCCAGCATTGATGATGTCATCTGCTGTCACGTTAGGCGTTAAGGTGATGGTCGGTACTGGCGCTGCGGTGTCGATACCCACATTGTCAGAGCCGGCGGTGCCAGCGTTGCCGGCTGCGTTGGTGTAGCTGCCTGCAGCTACAGTCACGGTGCCGGTGCCTTCGAAGCCTGCATTGGCAGTAAAGGTGGCGGTAAATACTAATGGGTCTGCGGTGGCGACCAGGTTAGTGACGACGCCGCCTGTGCTGCTGATGTCAGTCAGCGTGAAGCCTACCGGCGCTTGGCTGAAGGTGAAGCTGACGTTAGATACGGTGTCTGCCACGTTGAGGTTGGCGTCAACGATGTTGACCACCACGCTTGGGCTGTTGGTGTCGACGCTGTAGCCTTCAGTGTCGCTCGCAGTCGCGGTGTTGCCAGCGGCATCGGTGGTGCTCACTGAGGCGTCGATGGTTTTGTCAGGGTCGGCCACGAGGTCTGCGCCTGCCACTGGGATGCTGAAGGTTAAACCTGCTTGTACTAGGCCGGTATAAGTGTTGCCGTTGATCACCAGGGTGACCACGTCGTTCACTTTGGCGTCGCCGCCTACCGTGCCGGTGATGTTGATGTTACCGGCCGCTTCGCCAGCATTGATGATGTCATCTGCTGTCACGTTAGGCGTTAAGGTGATGGTCGGTACTGGCGCTGCGGTGTCGATACCCACATTGTCAGAGCCGGCGGTGCCAGCGTTGCCGGCTGCGTTGGTGTAGCTGCCTGCAGCTACAGTCACGGTGCCGGTGCCTTCGAAGCCTGCATTGGCAGTAAAGGTGGCGGTAAATACTAATGGGTCTGCGGTGGCGACCAGGTTAGTGACGACGCCGCCTGTGCTGCTGATGTCAGTCAGCGTGAAGCCTACCGGCGCTTGGCTGAAGGTGAAGCTGACGTTAGATACGGTGTCTGCCACGTTGAGGTTGGCGTCAACGATGTTGACCACCACGCTTGGGCTGTTGGTGTCGACGCTGTAGCCTTCAGTGTCGCTCGCAGTCGCGGTGTTGCCAGCGGCATCGGTGGTGCTCACTGAGGCGTCGATGGTTTTGTCAGGGTCGGCCACGAGGTCTGCGCCTGCCACTGGGATGCTGAAGGTTAAACCTGCTTGTACTAGGCCGGTATAAGTGTTGCCGTTGATCACCAGGGTGACCACGTCGTTCACTTTGGCGTCGCCGCCTACCGTGCCGGTGATGTTGATGTTACCGGCCGCTTCGCCAGCATTGATGATGTCATCTGCTGTCACGTTAGGCGTTAAGGTGATGGTCGGTACTGGCGCTGCGGTGTCGATACCCACATTGTCAGAGCCGGCGGTGCCAGCGTTGCCGGCTGCGTTGGTGTAGCTGCCTGCAGCTACAGTCACGGTGCCGGTGCCTTCGAAGCCTGCATTGGCAGTAAAGGTGGCGGTAAATACTAATGGGTCTGCGGTGGCGACCAGGTTAGTGACGACGCCGCCTGTGCTGCTGATGTCAGTCAGCGTGAAGCCTACCGGCGCTTGGCTGAAGGTGAAGCTGACGTTAGATACGGTGTCTGCCACGTTGAGGTTGGCGTCAACGATGTTGACCACCACGCTTGGGCTGTTGGTGTCGACGCTGTAGCCTTCAGTGTCGCTCGCAGTCGCGGTGTTGCCAGCGGCATCGGTGGTGCTCACTGAGGCGTCGATGGTTTTGTCAGGGTCGGCCACGAGGTCTGCGCCTGCCACTGGGATGCTGAAGGTTAAACCTGCTTGTACTAGGCCGGTATAAGTGTTGCCGTTGATCACCAGGGTGACCACGTCGTTCACTTTGGCGTCGCCGCCTACCGTGCCGGTGATGTTGATGTTACCGGCCGCTTCGCCAGCATTGATGATGTCATCTGCTGTCACGTTAGGCGTTAAGGTGATGGTCGGTACTGGCGCTGCGGTGTCGATACCCACATTGTCAGAGCCGGCGGTGCCAGCGTTGCCGGCTGCGTTGGTGTAGCTGCCTGCAGCTACAGTCACGGTGCCGGTGCCTTCGAAGCCTGCATTGGCAGTAAAGGTGGCGGTAAATACTAATGGGTCTGCGGTGGCGACCAGGTTAGTGACGACGCCGCCTGTGCTGCTGATGTCAGTCAGCGTGAAGCCTACCGGCGCTTGGCTGAAGGTGAAGCTGACGTTAGATACGGTGTCTGCCACGTTGAGGTTGGCGTCAACGATGTTGACCACCACGCTTGGGCTGTTGGTGTCGACGCTGTAGCCTTCAGTGTCGCTCGCAGTCGCGGTGTTGCCAGCGGCATCGGTGGTGCTCACTGAGGCGTCGATGGTTTTGTCAGGGTCGGCCACGAGGTCTGCGCCTGCCACTGGGATGCTGAAGGTTAAACCTGCTTGTACTAGGCCGGTATAAGTGTTGCCGTTGATCACCAGGGTGACCACGTCGTTCACTTTGGCGTCGCCGCCTACCGTGCCGGTGATGTTGATGTTACCGGCCGCTTCGCCAGCATTGATGATGTCATCTGCTGTCACGTTAGGCGTTAAGGTGATGGTCGGTACTGGCGCTGCGGTGTCGATACCCACATTGTCAGAGCCGGCGGTGCCAGCGTTGCCGGCTGCGTTGGTGTAGCTGCCTGCAGCTACAGTCACGGTGCCGGTGCCTTCGAAGCCTGCATTGGCAGTAAAGGTGGCGGTAAATACTAATGGGTCTGCGGTGGCGACCAGGTTAGTGACGACGCCGCCTGTGCTGCTGATGTCAGTCAGCGTGAAGCCTACCGGCGCTTGGCTGAAGGTGAAGCTGACGTTAGATACGGTGTCTGCCACGTTGAGGTTGGCGTCAACGATGTTGACCACCACGCTTGGGCTGTTGGTGTCGACGCTGTAGCCTTCAGTGTCGCTCGCAGTCGCGGTGTTGCCAGCGGCATCGGTGGTGCTCACTGAGGCGTCGATGGTTTTGTCAGGGTCGGCCACGAGGTCTGCGCCTGCCACTGGGATGCTGAAGGTTAAACCTGCTTGTACTAGGCCGGTATAAGTGTTGCCGTTGATCACCAGGGTGACCACGTCGTTCACTTTGGCGTCGCCGCCTACCGTGCCGGTGATGTTGATGTTACCGGCCGCTTCGCCAGCATTGATGATGTCATCTGCTGTCACGTTAGGCGTTAAGGTGATGGTCGGTACTGGCGCTGCGGTGTCGATACCCACATTGTCAGAGCCGGCGGTGCCAGCGTTGCCGGCTGCGTTGGTGTAGCTGCCTGCAGCTACAGTCACGGTGCCGGTGCCTTCGAAGCCTGCATTGGCAGTAAAGGTGGCGGTAAATACTAATGGGTCTGCGGTGGCGACCAGGTTAGTGACGACGCCGCCTGTGCTGCTGATGTCAGTCAGCGTGAAGCCTACCGGCGCTTGGCTGAAGGTGAAGCTGACGTTAGATACGGTGTCTGCCACGTTGAGGTTGGCGTCAACGATGTTGACCACCACGCTTGGGCTGTTGGTGTCGACGCTGTAGCCTTCAGTGTCGCTCGCAGTCGCGGTGTTGCCAGCGGCATCGGTGGTGCTCACTGAGGCGTCGATGGTTTTGTCAGGGTCGGCCACGAGGTCTGCGCCTGCCACTGGGATGCTGAAGGTTAAACCTGCTTGTACTAGGCCGGTATAAGTGTTGCCGTTGATCACCAGGGTGACCACGTCGTTCACTTTGGCGTCGCCGCCTACCGTGCCGGTGATGTTGATGTTACCGGCCGCTTCGCCAGCATTGATGATGTCATCTGCTGTCACGTTAGGCGTTAAGGTGATGGTCGGTACTGGCGCTGCGGTGTCGATACCCACATTGTCAGAGCCGGCGGTGCCAGCGTTGCCGGCTGCGTTGGTGTAGCTGCCTGCAGCTACAGTCACGGTGCCGGTGCCTTCGAAGCCTGCATTGGCAGTAAAGGTGGCGGTAAATACTAATGGGTCTGCGGTGGCGACCAGGTTAGTGACGACGCCGCCTGTGCTGCTGATGTCAGTCAGCGTGAAGCCTACCGGCGCTTGGCTGAAGGTGAAGCTGACGTTAGATACGGTGTCTGCCACGTTGAGGTTGGCGTCAACGATGTTGACCACCACGCTTGGGCTGTTGGTGTCGACGCTGTAGCCTTCAGTGTCGCTCGCAGTCGCGGTGTTGCCAGCGGCATCGGTGGTGCTCACTGAGGCGTCGATGGTTTTGTCAGGGTCGGCCACGAGGTCTGCGCCTGCCACTGGGATGCTGAAGGTTAAACCTGCTTGTACTAGGCCGGTATAAGTGTTGCCGTTGATCACCAGGGTGACCACGTCGTTCACTTTGGCGTCGCCGCCTACCGTGCCGGTGATGTTGATGTTACCGGCCGCTTCGCCAGCATTGATGATGTCATCTGCTGTCACGTTAGGCGTTAAGGTGATGGTCGGTACTGGCGCTGCGGTGTCGATACCCACATTGTCAGAGCCGGCGGTGCCAGCGTTGCCGGCTGCGTTGGTGTAGCTGCCTGCAGCTACAGTCACGGTGCCGGTGCCTTCGAAGCCTGCATTGGCAGTAAAGGTGGCGGTAAATACTAATGGGTCTGCGGTGGCGACCAGGTTAGTGACGACGCCGCCTGTGCTGCTGATGTCAGTCAGCGTGAAGCCTACCGGCGCTTGGCTGAAGGTGAAGCTGACGTTAGATACGGTGTCTGCCACGTTGAGGTTGGCGTCAACGATGTTGACCACCACGCTTGGGCTGTTGGTGTCGACGCTGTAGCCTTCAGTGTCGCTCGCAGTCGCGGTGTTGCCAGCGGCATCGGTGGTGCTCACTGAGGCGTCGATGGTTTTGTCAGGGTCGGCCACGAGGTCTGCGCCTGCCACTGGGATGCTGAAGGTTAAACCTGCTTGTACTAGGCCGGTATAAGTGTTGCCGTTGATCACCAGGGTGACCACGTCGTTCACTTTGGCGTCGCCGCCTACCGTGCCGGTGATGTTGATGTTACCGGCCGCTTCGCCAGCATTGATGATGTCATCTGCTGTCACGTTAGGCGTTAAGGTGATGGTCGGTACTGGCGCTGCGGTGTCGATACCCACATTGTCAGAGCCGGCGGTGCCAGCGTTGCCGGCTGCGTTGGTGTAGCTGCCTGCAGCTACAGTCACGGTGCCGGTGCCTTCGAAGCCTGCATTGGCAGTAAAGGTGGCGGTAAATACTAATGGGTCTGCGGTGGCGACCAGGTTAGTGACGACGCCGCCTGTGCTGCTGATGTCAGTCAGCGTGAAGCCTACCGGCGCTTGGCTGAAGGTGAAGCTGACGTTAGATACGGTGTCTGCCACGTTGAGGTTGGCGTCAACGATGTTGACCACCACGCTTGGGCTGTTGGTGTCGACGCTGTAGCCTTCAGTGTCGCTCGCAGTCGCGGTGTTGCCAGCGGCATCGGTGGTGCTCACTGAGGCGTCGATGGTTTTGTCAGGGTCGGCCACGAGGTCTGCGCCTGCCACTGGGATGCTGAAGGTTAAACCTGCTTGTACTAGGCCGGTATAAGTGTTGCCGTTGATCACCAGGGTGACCACGTCGTTCACTTTGGCGTCGCCGCCTACCGTGCCGGTGATGTTGATGTTACCGGCCGCTTCGCCAGCATTGATGATGTCATCTGCTGTCACGTTAGGCGTTAAGGTGATGGTCGGTACTGGCGCTGCGGTGTCGATACCCACATTGTCAGAGCCGGCGGTGCCAGCGTTGCCGGCTGCGTTGGTGTAGCTGCCTGCAGCTACAGTCACGGTGCCGGTGCCTTCGAAGCCTGCATTGGCAGTAAAGGTGGCGGTAAATACTAATGGGTCTGCGGTGGCGACCAGGTTAGTGACGACGCCGCCTGTGCTGCTGATGTCAGTCAGCGTGAAGCCTACCGGCGCTTGGCTGAAGGTGAAGCTGACGTTAGATACGGTGTCTGCCACGTTGAGGTTGGCGTCAACGATGTTGACCACCACGCTTGGGCTGTTGGTGTCGACGCTGTAGCCTTCAGTGTCGCTCGCAGTCGCGGTGTTGCCAGCGGCATCGGTGGTGCTCACTGAGGCGTCGATGGTTTTGTCAGGGTCGGCCACGAGGTCTGCGCCTGCCACTGGGATGCTGAAGGTTAAACCTGCTTGTACTAGGCCGGTATAAGTGTTGCCGTTGATCACCAGGGTGACCACGTCGTTCACTTTGGCGTCGCCGCCTACCGTGCCGGTGATGTTGATGTTACCGGCCGCTTCGCCAGCATTGATGATGTCATCTGCTGTCACGTTAGGCGTTAAGGTGATGGTCGGTACTGGCGCTGCGGTGTCGATACCCACATTGTCAGAGCCGGCGGTGCCAGCGTTGCCGGCTGCGTTGGTGTAGCTGCCTGCAGCTACAGTCACGGTGCCGGTGCCTTCGAAGCCTGCATTGGCAGTAAAGGTGGCGGTAAATACTAATGGGTCTGCGGTGGCGACCAGGTTAGTGACGACGCCGCCTGTGCTGCTGATGTCAGTCAGCGTGAAGCCTACCGGCGCTTGGCTGAAGGTGAAGCTGACGTTAGATACGGTGTCTGCCACGTTGAGGTTGGCGTCAACGATGTTGACCACCACGCTTGGGCTGTTGGTGTCGACGCTGTAGCCTTCAGTGTCGCTCGCAGTCGCGGTGTTGCCAGCGGCATCGGTGGTGCTCACTGAGGCGTCGATGGTTTTGTCAGGGTCGGCCACGAGGTCTGCGCCTGCCACTGGGATGCTGAAGGTTAAACCTGCTTGTACTAGGCCGGTATAAGTGTTGCCGTTGATCACCAGGGTGACCACGTCGTTCACTTTGGCGTCGCCGCCTACCGTGCCGGTGATGTTGATGTTACCGGCCGCTTCGCCAGCATTGATGATGTCATCTGCTGTCACGTTAGGCGTTAAGGTGATGGTCGGTACTGGCGCTGCGGTGTCGATACCCACATTGTCAGAGCCGGCGGTGCCAGCGTTGCCGGCTGCGTTGGTGTAGCTGCCTGCAGCTACAGTCACGGTGCCGGTGCCTTCGAAGCCTGCATTGGCAGTAAAGGTGGCGGTAAATACTAATGGGTCTGCGGTGGCGACCAGGTTAGTGACGACGCCGCCTGTGCTGCTGATGTCAGTCAGCGTGAAGCCTACCGGCGCTTGGCTGAAGGTGAAGCTGACGTTAGATACGGTGTCTGCCACGTTGAGGTTGGCGTCAACGATGTTGACCACCACGCTTGGGCTGTTGGTGTCGACGCTGTAGCCTTCAGTGTCGCTCGCAGTCGCGGTGTTGCCAGCGGCATCGGTGGTGCTCACTGAGGCGTCGATGGTTTTGTCAGGGTCGGCCACGAGGTCTGCGCCTGCCACTGGGATGCTGAAGGTTAAACCTGCTTGTACTAGGCCGGTATAAGTGTTGCCGTTGATCACCAGGGTGACCACGTCGTTCACTTTGGCGTCGCCGCCTACCGTGCCGGTGATGTTGATGTTACCGGCCGCTTCGCCAGCATTGATGATGTCATCTGCTGTCACGTTAGGCGTTAAGGTGATGGTCGGTACTGGCGCTGCGGTGTCGATACCCACATTGTCAGAGCCGGCGGTGCCAGCGTTGCCGGCTGCGTTGGTGTAGCTGCCTGCAGCTACAGTCACGGTGCCGGTGCCTTCGAAGCCTGCATTGGCAGTAAAGGTGGCGGTAAATACTAATGGGTCTGCGGTGGCGACCAGGTTAGTGACGACGCCGCCTGTGCTGCTGATGTCAGTCAGCGTGAAGCCTACCGGCGCTTGGCTGAAGGTGAAGCTGACGTTAGATACGGTGTCTGCCACGTTGAGGTTGGCGTCAACGATGTTGACCACCACGCTTGGGCTGTTGGTGTCGACGCTGTAGCCTTCAGTGTCGCTCGCAGTCGCGGTGTTGCCAGCGGCATCGGTGGTGCTCACTGAGGCGTCGATGGTTTTGTCAGGGTCGGCCACGAGGTCTGCGCCTGCCACTGGGATGCTGAAGGTTAAACCTGCTTGTACTAGGCCGGTATAAGTGTTGCCGTTGATCACCAGGGTGACCACGTCGTTCACTTTGGCGTCGCCGCCTACCGTGCCGGTGATGTTGATGTTACCGGCCGCTTCGCCAGCATTGATGATGTCATCTGCTGTCACGTTAGGCGTTAAGGTGATGGTCACACCATTGTTGTCAACGATGGTGGCAGTCCCCAGACCAAATCTTGCCGTCCCGTCGGGAAGTGTCGCCGAGACTTGAACGCGTACAGTTTCGTTCGGCTCGAAATTGGCATCCTCAACGCTCTTATAGCTCACAAAGAATTGGGTAACGCCACCCGGCAAGACAAAGCCCTCGTTCGGAGCCTGAACCAACAATACTTCATTACCCAAGGCATCTATGTAATATGCCTTTAACGTACTCGGATCGAAATCCGCAAACGCTGTAGCAGTAGCACCAGAACTGGTCGGAAGCAATTTCAGTACCGCATCAGGATCGATGTCGTTTAGCGTAACCGCGAAAACAACGTCACTCCCTTCCGGGTTAATTTGCCCCTGGATCCGGATCCCATCATTATCATAAATACGAATCGATGCTTCTGGATCTCCCAACACAGCATTGGGAGAAACATCAGTAAGGTTCACCTTCAAAAATTCGATGTTTTCCACCAATGTATCATCAATAATTGGCACTCTAATCTGGACACTGTTCTGACCTGCTGGAATTACAATTGATGCGTTGACTATCGGCGTATAGTCTAGTCCTGCGGTTGCACTCAAATCTGCTGTTTCGTACCAAACAGTCACGTCCTCCGCAAAAGTGATCCGATTCATATCTGCGTCTACCAGATACACGGTAAGCACAGCCTCTCCGTCCTCTTCGCTCACTATCGCAAAGTTAATCTCAACGATCGGCTTGGTGCTACTAGGATCATTATCAATAATTCCCGGCTGTAACCTTTCCGTATAGAAGTTATCACCTTCGACCAGCATGTCAATTAACTCAACACCCTGCAGAATACCATTGTGCGTAACTTCTCTACCGCTCACACCTACTTCGTTGTAGGGATCATCAAAAATCGGAATCCGTATAATGACTTCTTGGTTATTAGCACTCAGATTGAAGGCAAACAGCGGTAACGGTTTGTCATAATCATCTCGCGTGTAATTACCAATAACCTGCATTTCCTGCCAAGTCGCACCACCGTCATTGGAATACAGAATTGGCACATTGAAGTCGTCAGAATATTCGGCAATACCGAGCCCATCTTCCGGCGAAAATTTAACTGTAAGTTGCTGATCTACATCAAAAGCTAATGTGCTCTTGATCGTGAACTCCGTATAACCAGCATCTTCAGGCACATCTGCAATGTCAGCGGACAGATGTGATTTATAGGTATCTAGCGTGCTAGATGTTACGTCACGGAAAACCGTCCAGTCCTCTACGCGGTAATCAACCTTTAGGTTCTCAATATCATATGGAGTAATGCCTGCGTTAAGATTAAGAGTATAGGTTTTATCTCCATTATCAACCAACTCACCTACGCCAGCTGAACCTGCAGCCAACCTCACTTGACTCACTATTAAGTTTTCTACTTTACTTTGATGTCCTATTGCTCCTGCAAGCAAATCGGCGGCATTAAATGTAATAGTACCGTTCGCTTCATTAAAATTATATTTAATGACCCCACCCGGGATCTCCAACTGATCAGCCTGCCTCGACTCGAATTCAGTAGGAGTGCGATTGCCAGCCAAATCTTGGATGGTATCAACAACGTGCTGCATCGCCACTGTTTCAAAAACATTGTTACCGCTGGCATCCCTTTCACTATCTGCCGTAAACTCAACATTCGCAAAAGCCAGAGCTCTTGACAGTTCCACCTTGTCAGATGTCGCCATATTCAGATTGATATAGGTAGCAAATAAATCCCGAATGGATTGAGAGATATTGATATTATCGGCAAAACTGCCTGTACTATTTACTATGTCATTGGTACGCAAAACCCCGTCAATTGGGTTGGAGTCCTGCAAGCCAGCATCCAACGCCTGCAGAAGAATTGCCATATTTTCCACATACATACTGTTAGCATCAGATAGCGAAGTACCAGCAATATCTTGCAGGAATAATATATCCCCATGAATAGCATCTGCACTGAATTGCCCAACAACGATATTGCCAATTTTGAAAGTGACTGTATCGCCTACTCTATAGTTAAACTGACCAGCAATACCAGTATCACCTGTAAGCCCACTCAGACCTGAAGATGTGGTGTAACTGACGCCATTAACAAAATTATCGGTAAATTTTGCGACTTTAACACTTTCATCAATCGTGCCAGCACCTCCACTACCATTTACACTACCGATTGCAAATTGAGCGTAAAGCACAGAATTAGGAGTCGTAAATTCAACATCCACGCGACCAGCACTTTCAAACTCAAAACTTATTGGTGTAACACTTTCAGTAATCCTTAATAAATCTACAAATCCAAACCCTTCCTCACTAACACCCACACCAGCGGCCGTCTCTTCTAAAACCTCATTAATATCTTTACCTTCTTCAACTGCTTTAATCACAGTATCAATAGTAGCTACATTAATTGCACTATCTGTGGCATCTGCCACGTAGGTATTAAGCATCGCATCATCAAATGCCACTAACTGCTCAGCAGCAATGTGAATGACCTGACCATTCGCCAATTGCAAGTCTACCTCAACACCAATACCTGTTTTAATCGTATCTGCAGTCTGAATGTTATCGCCTAATCTCAAATCACGTTGGTTGCCGTTATTTGAAATTAATGACGCAGTACCTGTCATTGCAATGATTTTGCCGATTAATGCCATGTTAATATCCTAAGAAATATTAGATGTTGCCGTTAAACTTTTATGAGCTGTTTAGCATTAAACACCTTAAGTTAGCTAAAACATATTGTACTAATGGCCAATACAAAGACCTGCTAGTTCAGCAAGTGTAAAAATCCAAGTCAGTTAGGGTATGATGCCTAAAAACCAATGTCGTTACGACATTAAATTTTGGAGCATGCGTGGCTGGTATCACTAACAAAACATTAGGCACACTGAGGTTGCAACTATGCATCGCTGTGATGATGTTTTTGTCATTGTTTTTTAGCTACATCGCAGCTGAAGGTTACGACTTCAACAAACTTGCCTCCCTAGCAAAGCAAAAATATGGGGATGAGGCTGCTAATGATTTCTTAGAGCTGCAACAACTCACCATTACACTCAAAAACGCAAGCGAAGCCGAAAAGCTCTCCCAAATTAATAACTTTTTTAACCAAAAAGTCATGTTTGCAGACGACGCCTACGTATGGGGACAATCGGATTACTGGGCAACACCGCTTGAGTCTTTAGGTTTGCATGCAGGCGACTGCGAAGACTTTAGCATTGCTAAATATATGTTTCTAAAAGCAGTTAACATCCCCAATGACAAACTAAGACTCACCTACGTTAGAGCTGAGCTTTTAGAAAATAATAGAAAAGTTGTCAAGGCACATATGGTGCTGAGCTACTATGCGACACCGCAATCAGAACCCCTCATTTTAGATAATCTGATACCGCAGATATCTCCAGCATCAAGCAGAAAAGACTTATCACCGGTATTTAGCTTTAACGATAAGGGGCTGTGGGTTGGCAATAGCGCAAAACCAAAATCAGACTCCCAATCCAACCTATCAAGATGGCGAGATGTACTAGCACGCATGCGCGCAGATGGAATTGAATAAATGAAAGTAAGGATGAACTTATGTCACTAATTAAACAATTGTGGTTAGCCATTATTTTAATTTTAGCCTTAGCGTCTAGCGGCAGCTTTATCTTAAGCACTTTATCTAGCAAACAATATCTAGAAAAGCAGCTACAGATGAAAAATAACGATAACGCAGTCACCCTCGCGCTATCGATGACCCAGCTACCCAAAGACCCCGTCACGCTGGACCTGCTACTTTCCGCACAGTTTGACTCTGGCTACTATCAATACATTGCGCTACTGGATGCTAATGGCAAGCCACTAAGCGAGCGCGTGAATAAAAACCTAAAAACCCACGCACCACAGTGGTTTATCAATGCTATCCCACTACAAGTAGAACCAGGCATCGCTGATATCCAAGAAGGCTGGGCACAGTTTGGCACATTAAAACTAGAAAGTAACACCACTTTTGCCTACAACAAACTATGGGATTCAACTATACAAATTGCACTGTGGGTGCTGCTAATCGGCTTAATTAGCTGCTACTTAGGTGGCCAGTTACTTAAAAAAATCCTAAAGCCGCTTGACGATGTAGTAGACCAAGCGCAGGCAATCGGTGAAAGCCGGTTCATTATGATTAATGTACCAAAAACTAAAGAGTTTAAGTCTGTAGTCAACGCCATGAACACCCTCTCCAACCGCGTAAAAAAGACCGTCACAGAAGAGTCCGCAAGGTTAGAAGAACTAAGATTTGATAACAACTTTGACCATGTAACAGGCTTAATGAACCATGATTACTTTGTTAAAAAAGTCAACGCCAGCATCAGCCACGAAGAATACTTCAATGAAGGTGTGATGGTAATTACCAGAATACTGAACATTGCAGAAATTGACCAGAAATTGGGTTACAAAGAAACCAATCAACTGCTAAAAACGATTGCGGATGCATTACAGCACTTATGTGAGCAAAACACCACGTTATCTGCCAGCCGACTAAGCGGTGCTGATTTTTCAGTGTTCTCAAACCAGCCCGCAGATTGCTACAGCCTTGGCACTAGCATCAACAGTGTATTTGAAAAAGTAAGCCATATTACAGGCCAAGATATCTTGGTCAACTTTCTCACCATCTCAGCACGGATCACCAAATCTGACAGTGCGGAACACATCATAAACTCGGTACATCACGTACTGGATGACATCGGCACCGAAGCTAGCAACAATTTACATGTCATCAATTCCGGTGAACTGAATCAATATCAGGACCACAATTTGCAAGAGTGGAAAAACCTACTCACTTCAGCACTGGATAACAAAAGAATCAAGCTAGAAAGCTACGCTGTGGTTAATCAAATGGGTGACTTAATCCACTACGAATCACCCGTCAGGTTACAGCTTGCCAGCGATGGAAAGTGGTTCTGCGCAGGGGAGTTCATCACATGGGCAGACAAGTTAGATTTAATTAATCGGGTAGATGAACTTGTATTACAAACAGCGGTTAATTCGCTAGCCAATGGCGCCATGCCTATCGGGCTCAACATCTCAGCCAGCGCCATTTGCAACCCAGCCTTTATTGATGCGGCAATGACTAGCATTAAGCAGCAAATTCAGATTGCAGATAAGCTATATTTTGAGGTACCTGAACAAAGCGCTTTTGATCATTTACCAGAGTTCAGAAAATTCTGCATCGCAGTAAAAGCGCTGGGCTGCAAAGTGGGTATAGAACATGTAGGCACACGCATCTCACGCTTGGGTGAGCTACATGATATTGGTTTAGACTACATTAAAATTGATGCGTCGGTGATTCGCGATATTAATAAAAATGAAGCTAATAAAACGCTACTAAGAGGCCTCTGCATGATTGCACATTCGATTGGCGTAATCGCCATTGCCGAAGGCGTACAAAACAACGATGAAATTAATGCACTGAAGCTACTGGGTATTGATGGAATGACAGGCCCAGGTATTTCGCTCTGAATTAAAGCCAGTCCGAGGTTAGAGCAACGCTAGGGTTAGGCTAAACTCAGGTTAAGCCTGATGCATAAGTTCGCGATGCTAGGTACGATTAAAACTAACAGCGCAAAACTTGGTGCCAGCTAGTGTGTATTGAGCATTAACGCTAGCTGCAATCGGTCTTTAGCACCTAAGCGTTCAAAAGTTGCAGCCAAATGTGCTTTAACGGTGCGCTCTGTAATATTCAGCAGCTTTGCCACCTCTTTATTACTCAAGCCTTTTGCCACCTCAACCGCTACCTCTCGTTCACGGCTGGTCAATTGGGCTAGCAAGCCACTTACGTAAGCCGGCTGATTGCCAGCCAATTTCGTAGAGGTTTCAATCAAACGTAGCAACAACTCCTGTCCCAACCATAAACCACCATGACCAATAACAGTCTTGATTTCCTTTAACATCGCAGGCGGTGAATAAGCATGCGCATAGCCCACTGCCCCAGCACTTAATGCAGCAAAGCAATCGGCTTGATTCGGTGTATTGGCCAATACCACAATCTTTGCGGATGAAAATTGATTGATAAGATTGGTAATCATGTGACTTAACCGATCCGGCTTTTCTTCATTCACATGTAACCAAAATAGCAATCCATCACAATCAACTGTGGCAGCATCTAACTTTTGAATGCTCTGCACAAAGTCCGTAATGATTTTTGACTCTGGAAATGCATCAACCCAATGACTAATGCGTTCAGATAAATTACTAACAAATATATCCCGCATCTATCTCTCACTGAAAGCGTATGATTTTGCTTTTAAAACTGGTTTTAACAAATAAGAAAGTATGGTTTTTTTACCAGTCATAATATCAACTTGCGCCACCATCCCCGGAATAATCGGCAGCCCCTTACCAAGATTAGATTTAAGCGTACGCACGCGTACAATATAGTAGGCATTACCTTTTTCATCCACAATAGAATCCGGTGAAATATTTTCCACTACCGCCTCTAATGCACCATAAATCGTGTAGTCGTAAGCAGTCAACTTGACTACGGCCGGCTGTAACAGGCTAATAAAAGCAATGTCTTTAATCTGTATTTTAGTCTCCAAGATTAAAGCATCATCCGTCGGCACCACCTCCAACACCTCTTTACCTGGCTGAATCACCCCGCCTACGGTATTGAAAAAGAGCCGACTTACTTTACCGTTAACCGGAGATTTCAGCGTGGATTGATTTACTTTATCTTTAAGTGAAACACTGACCTCAGAGACACTATTCAAACGTGCCGTAATATCATTTAATTCCGTACGCACCTTGCTTTGAAAGGTCTGCTGCACTTCAGAAACCTTGCGCCTCGCCTCACCAATCGAGCTCTCAATTCGGCTGATCTGGGCACGCGCTTGGTCAATATCACCTTTTGCTTTATTCGTTTCTCGCTCCAGCTTTAAAATATCAATCTCAGACACGGCACCGCTGGCTAACAAAGGCTTGTTTGCTGCAAGCTCGCGTTTAGAAGACTCATAGTTCTTTTCAGCAATTTCTTTGCGAAACTGCACTTCAAGCAACTCTTTTTCGCGCTGCACCATCTGATCACGCGCAATGGCAATCGCAGACGTCAACTCTTCTTTGCTGGAGTTATACAGCGCATATTCTTGGTCGTAGGTCTCAGGTACCTGCTTCTTCACCTCGTCAGGCGGGTTAAAGCTTGTACCTTCTGCCAATGCTCTCAGCCTATACTGCTTCGCTAAATATGCTAGATACTGAGATTGATTCTCGCGCAGTGAGGATACCGCACGTGTTTCATCAATACGAATCAATGGCGCACCTACCGCGACTGACTCACCTTCACTCACCAATATCTCTGAAACTATCCCGCCATCTAGTGATTGAATCACCTGCACTTGCTTAGATGGAATCACACGGCCATCACCACGCACTACCTCGTCTACCCGAGCAAAGAAAGCCCATAACATCAACAGCAGCATCAACGCCGCAATCGTATACAGAAGCAGCCTAGCCCTCACTGGCGTTTGCTCCAAAATCACCAAATCAGCCTCTTCGTGCCAAGGTAAATCTTCTTTGGTTTCAGTCGGCGTCCATTTATCCAAAAAGTAGTAAATAGGCTTGGTCAGCCAAGTTTGGCTTTTAAGGAAATGATTAATCGTCCCTAATTTTTTAAACAAGTCTTCACTCATAGCGCTTTACCAATCTTGCCGTTTCTTAATGCGTCAGTCACTTGTTCTTTGGCCCCATCAGCCACCACTCGCCCGGAATCAATCACGATGATACGATTCACTAACGCATAAAGTGATGAACGGTGCGAGATTAACAATAAAGTCTTGTTTTGGGTACTTTCAGCCAAGCGTGTCTTAATCGCGTCTTCGCCGGAATGATCCATGGCACTGGTAGGCTCATCCAATAACAATATTGCCGGCTTGTTAATAAAGGCACGAGCCACCCCTACCCCCTGCCGCTGTCCGCCAGACAAAGTTTCGCCACGCTCACCAATTAGCATATCAAAGCCTTTAGGATGCGAGTTTACAAACTCATCAATCCCACCAATCTGTGCTACAGCAATGACGGCAGCATCATCCACATGCGGTGCCGAAATCGTTATGTTGTCACGCATAGAACCATAAAACAATTGCGTATCTTGCTGCACATAACCAATACTACGTCGTAATTCTGCCGGATCAATTTGACGCGCGTCGATGCCATCAATCAACACAGCACCCTCTGTGGGCTGGTATAAGCCAAGAATCAATTTGTGTATAGTCGATTTGCCGGAGCCCATGCGCCCAAGAATTGCCACATGCTCACCCGCTTTAATTTTGAAAGAAACCTTAGTAAGTGCATTGCTTTCAGCACCTGGGTAGCTAAAGGAAACCTCTCTAAACTCAATATCGCCATTAAATACGGGCCTGGATAAAAAAGTACTATCGGCAGGACGCTCTACCGGTCTTTGCATAATTTCATCAAGAGAGTTGAGCGAGGTTGCCGCATTATGGTACTGCGTTAACAAACCTGCAGTTTGCGCAATCGGTACTAATGCGCGTGAAGCAAGCATGGTAGAAGCAATCAAGCCACCCATAGTCAGCTCGCCATTAATCACTAGATAAACGCCAAGAATCACCAAACTGACGGTGATTAATTGCTGCATAGTTGCAGCACCATTATTAATAGATGACGACAGCAAACGTAACTTGCTAGAAACCTCCGTTAAGAAATGCGCACTGTGCTCCCATTTACGCTGCATCTGCCCTTCAATCCCTAAAGCCTTCACTGTCTCCAAGCCCACCAAGCTCTCAATTAAGGTGGCGTTTCTGGTGGCGCTAGCACGGTACATTGTTTCAGATAAATCATGCATTTTGGTTTGCACGCTAAATGAGTAAATAAGAATCACCACTGCACCTAGCAGGACAGGAATGATCATCGGCCAAGAAATCCAAGCCATCACCCCGATAAAGATCAAACCAAACGGAATATCAATCAGGGTGGTAATGGTGGCAGAAGTAATGAAATCGCGCACAGTTTCAAACGAGCGCAAATTAGAAGCAAAAGACCCTACAGAATTTGGTCGCTGCTCTAAACGAATGCCCAACACCTGCTCCATAATACGTGCGGTAAGCTTAATGTCGATTCTGGTACTGGCCCAATCCAGAAAATAACCGCGCATGGTACGCAGCACCAGATCACCGATAAATATCAGTGAGATACCAAGCGCCATCACCCACAGGGTTTCTGTGGCGCGGTTAGGCAACACACGATCATAAACATTCATGGTGAACAGCGGCATGGCTAATGCAAACATATTAACCACAAATGCAGCCACCATGATATCTCGGTAAATACGGCTATTCTCCGCCAGAGAGCCCCAAAACCAATGTCGTACGGTGACCTTGCCAACACTAGGCGCACGCTGATCAAAAGTAAACCTGAGTTTAGCGACAATAAAATAGCCCGCGCTTCTGGCCATTAGCTCATCTAGGGGCACGGCAACCTCAGCGTCACCTAGCTCGGGGAAAATAACACCTGCGGACTTGCTCTCAAGATTTACATTGGTCACCACGCAAGCTTCATCATCCTTTAACAGCAAAATAGCCGGTAAAAATTCTTGCTTGGTTTTATCCAATGATTTTTTTAAAATAGTAGTGGCCAAATGCACGCGGCTTGCAGAGCGCTTCACTAATGCTGGCGTCATTTTTCCATCACGTAGCGGTAAACCTGCAGCCAGTGCATCGCGTGAAGTAGCTACACCATGCAAGCGGCAAACCAAGAGTAGACTCTCTAGCAATGTATCAACAACACCTTCACTAGCTAACTGGCTCACATCATCCTGGCGCATGAATTCACTTTCTTAGAATCAATTTTGATTACATTATGCTACGAATCTACGTATCGTACTAAGTATTAAGCGCTCACTACAATAGAAATAATGTTAAATATTATTAATTTCTAGAGGAATACGCACCTATCCATTCGGATGGTTGACAACAAACAACCGTGTGAATTTCGTTAATACAAGTTTTTAGGATATATCAGTAATGTTACTCAACCTAAAACTAGAGTGAGCCAACTGGAGGTCACACACGATTTTTTTGTTGCTCAGCTAATTCTTTCAGAAAGTCAGCAACATCCCACTCGCAACCACCGCAGCCAGAAAGCGCGCCAGTCCATTGCGAGATTGCTTCCATATCCATACCCCGCTCAAAGTACTTTTGCAGTTCGCCGCGCGTGGTGCCACTGCATTGGCACATAACCTCATCAGCAGCGCTATCATTCGGTGTATTCATGGATGAATATAGACTCAAAATTTTGTTGATTGCTTCATATTGTAACACTAGGCAGTTTAACGCTGAGACGACGTGGAGTGAAGATGGATTTTCTGATTCAGACTTAAATTCACACGCGTAAAAACAAAAACGGCGAATACATAACTGTATTCGCCGTTTTGCAGATGGAGCGGGAAACGAGGCTCGAACTCGCGACCTCAACCTTGGCAAGGTTGCGCTCTACCAGCTGAGCTATTCCCGCGATAAATCTATGCTAAAAACACTGGAGGCGCGAGCCGGAGTCGAACCGGCCTAAACGGCTTTGCAGGCCGCGGCATAACCGCTTTGCTATCGCGCCATTTCTAGCATTATTACTATACATCATAAAGTATTTATGATTGATTATAAAACCAAAAACCATACTTTTTAAAACTAAAACGGCGAAGCTATTATGCATTCGCCGTTTATTATTTGGAGCGGGAAACGAGGCTCGAACTCGCGACCTCAACCTTGGCAAGGTTGCGCTCTACCAGCTGAGCTATTCCCGCGTGTCGTTAAGACAGGCGCCATTATAGAGGGTTTGAAGATATCGTCAAGTACTAGATGCGCATTTTTTATTAAATTATTTGCGCTTAATTTTCGGCATCGCGGCACGTAAATAATAAGCCATTGATAGCAATGTCAAAAATGCCGCAATCACGATTAACACCTGTCCAAATAATTTTGTGGGGAATGTACCCACGTTCGCAATCTCTACACTGTCCCAATACAATAAAAATAAAATTGCCACCATTTGCACTGCTGTTTTCACCTTACCTATCATGGCAACACCTACGCTACTGCGCTGCCCTTCGCCCGCCATCCACTCACGCAATGCGCTAATGGCTATTTCACGGCCAATAATAATCAATGCCACCACCGCGCCTACACGCTCAAATTCAACCAATACAATTAGCGCAGCAGCCACCATCAACTTATCAGCGACCGGGTCTAAGAAAGCACCAAATGATGAAGTTTGGTTAAGTTTGCGTGCTAAGTAGCCATCCAGCCAATCGGTAAATGCAGCCACGGCAAAAATGGCAGTCGCAGTTAAATTGACCCAATGTGCAGGGATAGCCCCAAAAGCGTGTGGATTGGTTGGCAAATAGAAAATAACCACAAATACTGGTATCAGTAAGATACGTAGCCATGTCAGCATGGTTGGAATATTGCAAATCATAGAGTGATATCCAAAAAAGTAACGATTCTTAGCGGTAGCTTAATGCAATTCGCCATATATTTTCTCAGCCAAACTTTGGCTGATGCCTTCAACACTGGCAAGTTCATCAATACTAGCATTTTTTACGCCATCTAAACCGCCAAAACGGGTAAGCAGCGCCTTACGACGTTTTGCACCTATCCCTTCAATATCTTCCAGGCTGGAATGCAATCTGGCTTTGGCACGTTTAGCACGATGCCCGGTAATGGCGAAACGATGTGCTTCATCGCGAATCTGCTGCAATAGGTGCAGACCTTTGTTATCTTTCTCCAGATTAATCATCTCACCAGTATCTGAAAAGATCATGGTCTCCAGACCGGGTTTACGATCCTCTCCTTTGGCAATACCTACCAGCAGGATATCGTCCAGCCCAACTTCGGCCATCACTTCAATCGCCACACCAAGCTGGCCTTTACCGCCATCAATAAACACCAAATCCGGACGCTTACCCTCACCCGCCGCCACTTTCTTATAGCGTCTGGTAAGCACATCGCGCATCGCCGCGTAATCGTCACCCGGGGTAATGCCCGTAATGTTATAGCGGCGGTATTCACTATTTTGCATATCGCCACGATCAAACACGACACAGCTAGCTACTGTGGCCTCGCCCATGGTATGGCTAATATCAAAGCACTCCATACGCTCAGTACTATCAGGTAGGCGCAAGGCCTCACGCAGTGCAAGCAATTTAGCCTCCTGATTGGCAGAGGTGGCGGCACGCTGCCCCAATGCCAAATCAGCATTAGTTTGCGCCATTTTCAACCACACGCGCTTGTCGCCGATAGGATTGGTATTGATTTTTACTTTACGGCCAGCTTGCTCGCTTAACACTTCTTCAATCAACTCGGTTTCGATTTTAACGCCCACCACAATCAGTGGCGGTGTATTTTGGGCAACATAATGCTGTGCCAAAAAGGCTTGCACCGTGGTTTCCAATGTTTCACCATCGGTGTTCTTTGGCATATAACTACGGTCACCTAAGTGACGTCCGCCACGAATCATCACCAAATTCACACAGTGCTGCCCCTGCAACTCCGCGCCGGCAATCACATCAGCGTCCGATACGTTAAAGTCACTAACAAACTGCTTAGCCTGCACCTGATGCAGTGCCTGTATGCGGTCTCTAAACACAACTGCGAGCTCGTAATCTTGCTTAGCCGCAGCAGTATTCATTTGCTCGGCAATGGTATCGATTACCTCAGTGGTCTTACCTTGCAGGAACATGGCGGCCTGATGTACATCATTACGATAATCATCTGCCGAAATAAAGCCTACGCACGGCGCAGTGCAACGTGCTATTTGGTGCTGCAAACATGGACGACTACGGTTGGCGAATACGGTATTTTCACAAGTGCGCAATTTAAAAACCTTTTGCAGTAATTGAATACTCTCACGCACCGCTACCGAGTTAGGAAATGGCCCAAAATACTGGTTACCTTTGCGCTGCGCGCCACGATGAAACGCTAGGCGAGAATACTCATCACCGGTCAATGTAATATAGGGGTATGACTTATCATCCCTAAACAACACGTTATAGCGCGGCATTAAGCCTTTAATCAGGTTATTTTCCAGCAATAGCGCTTCTGCTTCACTGCGCGTCACCGTGGTTTCTATACGTGCAATATTACTCACCATCACGCGTGTGCGCGGGCTGGGTAAGGTTTTATTAAAGTAAGAGGAAACGCGTTTCTTGAGGTCTTTGGCCTTGCCAACATAAATCACCTCATCGCTAGCGTTAATCATGCGATAGACGCCCGGCAGGTTGGGCAAGTTTTTTAGAATGGGCTTGGCATCGAACATGAGCGTATTTTACAGCCCATTAATTGAATTGGATTAAATCAAACACGGTAAATATTACAAAATGAATATTTACCGTGATCATCAAACCAGAGGTGAATTACTCTGAAATCTTTTTAATGTTTTCTAAACCTGATTTAAAAATACCTAAAATCGCGGCTTTAGCTGCTGCATCATCTTGACCAGCAGCACCCGGATTTGCCGGATCTTTACGTTTAAAGTTTGCACTCCAAACCACAGTTGCCTTGCCGTCTGCACTGGCTTTAACTTTTAAAGTTGCACCATATTCACGTAGTGGCAATACGCTTTCTGTGATTTCATACTTCATGGTTTTAGCATCAGCATCAAAACTAGTTAGCACTTCATTAATTTTGCCGCCATCTTGTGTGGTTAATACACGCGTAGCGCCAACCTCTGCAGCTTGGCCGCTAGTGATTTCAGTTTTAGCGATTGCTGGGTGCCAGCGCATATCAGCAAAACTACCTACCGCTGCCCATACTTTATCCGCTGGCGCATTGATTTCAATACTTTCTTTCACACGGATTGTTTCGTCAATCGCAGCAGATGCTTGGTTTGTAAACGCAAACAATGAAACCAACATTGCTGTCATAAATTTACTCATAAAAACCTCGAAATATTATTATTTAAGAATGCGCCCGCCAAAAGCGAGCGCACAAGAATATACATGATTATTAAAACAACGGGGACACAACATCATTGACGCATGCAAAAGCATGCCAGATATTACAAGCAATAATCTGTACGACTATCTAACCTAAACAACGCTAGGCATCTAACAACTCACCTGCGATGGCCCAATCTTCATAAGCAACCTCTTCAAACGTAATATAGGTATAAGACTTTGGCTTATGCGCGACGCGCTCTAATGTTTCGGTGATTTCTTTGGCGATTTGCGCTTTTTGCTCGCGCGTAACTTCACCAGCTAATTTGATGTTCACATATGGCATGCTTCATTCTCCTTTAATTGATGCACTTACACTACCGACAGAAAACTACCTACATAAAACCGCGAGCCATGAGCATCGGCTGCAATTAACGTTACTAAGTTGATTTAGTGCTCGTGCTCATGATGATGCTCGTGGTCATGTGCGTGTTGATGGTATTTAGTAAGCTGACCTTGTAAGGTTAACCAAATATCTCGCATTAAATTTAAAGTCAGCATCAATAACAACAATGAAATTAACAATGACAAGATAGGGTCAATCAACATCCAGCCTGTAAAGTAAATCACAACACCCGCGGCCACTGCGGCAACAGAGCCTAATAAATCGCCTAAAACATGCAGAAAAGCAGCACTATTATTTAAGCTTTCGCCATGATGATGCGCCTGATGATGCAATTGTTTAGCCACCACCAAATTAACAATTAAACCGATGCTGGCAATAACAATTAAACCAAACCCCTGCACTTGATGCGGCTGTTGAAACCGCGTAATTGCCTCTATCACAATAAAGACCACTACCAGCAACATAGCGACTGCATTGATGATGGAAACAACTAGCTCTGCATAGCTCACCCCAGAGCGGTGGCGTGCAACATTGGCACGCTTACTCATTACAGACGCTATCCAAGCTAAGCCAAGTGCGGCAACATCGGAAAACATATGTCCCGCATCACTTAACAGCGCTAAGGAGCCGGTGTACCAGCTACCAACGGCTTCTACGATTGCAAAAATAAGAATTAATAAAAATGGGACGAAATAATGATCGTGATCATCGTGCTTGTGGTGTGTAGATGTATTCATAAGCTAAATGCTAACCCAAAAATCTGGGATAATGTCGCCTTATCACAATTTTTCATGATTCTATGCTCAGTTACCGCCACGCATTTCATGCAGGCAACCACGCCGATGTACTTAAGCATTACGTACTAGGTTTAGTGCTTGCCCATACCGCACAAAAAGACAAACCATTCTGGTATATAGACAGCCATGCAGGTGCAGGCATGTACAGCCTGCAACAGGGTTACGCAACCCAAAATGCAGAGTTTGAAGCAGGCATCAGCAAGCTTTTATCTGCACAGCACCTGCCGCACAGTCTTGCTGATTATGTCGCCAAGATTAAATCTTTTAACACCAGCAATACGCTGGAGTTTTACCCAGGCTCACCCATGGTGGCTGAATCGCATATGCGAGCAGATGACAAAATGCGCCTGTTTGAACTACACCCTAGCGATTACGAGCTATTGTCAGATAACTTTGAAGGCTTTGGCAAACAGGTCAAAGTGGAAATGCAAAATGGCTTTAAAGGCCTAAAGTCATGCTTACCACCCCCACCCCGCCGCGCGGTAGTACTGATAGACCCGCCTTATGAAGATAAGCAGGATTATCTATATGTTGTGGATGCAATTAAAGACAGTGTGAAGCGATTTCCTACTGGCACTTACATCATTTGGTACCCGTTATTACAGCGCCCAGAGCCATCAGAAATGCGAGATAGCCTCTTGGCATTGAACTTACCTAACTGGTTACATGTCACTTTATCGGTTGCGGCGCCGTCAGCAGAAGGGTTTGGCATGTATGGTAGCGGTTTATTTGTGATTAACCCACCGTGGACCCTACCTAAAACTTTGGCAGAGAGCATGCCAGTTTTAACCGAACTACTGGCACTGGATACGGCCGCAAACTTCACGTTAGACAGCCAGATTGAGTAAATTTACCCTTAATCTAACTGCTACAATACACCCACGTTTACGTTATTAAGTTTCGTAATTAATTTAAAGGCTTTTACTAATGCAAGAAAAATCAAAACAACATGCGACCGCCTATAAACAAGGCAGCATTATGACTAATATTTTATTTGGTAGCCGCTGGCTGCAATTACCGCTGTATTTGGGCTTGATTGTGGCACAAGCGGTATACGTGTTCTTTTTTGGCGTAGAGCTTATTCACTTGGTAGCAAGCGCAAATAAAATCGTTGAAGCAGATATTATGCTAATCGTGCTGGGTTTGATTGACGTAGTGATGATTTCAAATCTGCTGATTATGGTGATTGTAGGCGGCTATGAAACCTTTGTATCACGCCTTAACTTGGAAGGCCACCCAGATGAACCGGATTGGCTATCTCACGTGAATGCCAACCTATTAAAAGTAAAACTGGCGACTGCTATCATCGGCATTTCGTCAATTCACTTGCTCAAGACCTTTATCAATGCACAAAACCTATCTGATAAAGTATTGATTGCACAAACCGTGATTCACATGACGTTTGTGCTATCTGCAGTGGCAATTGCTTATATCGACAAACTCATGTCACATCCACAACCGACCGAGCACTAAATCTTAATATAGTAGCACCACTCGCTGTGGTGCTACCTCTACCTGCTGTACAGAAAACTTATGCACGGTAATCGTTTTCTCGTTTTCAGTTTCCACGCTCACGCGCCATTCACCCGGCGCTAAATTGCTCTTGTAGGTATAACCTCTAAAACCTTCATAACGTCCACCAGATAAGTCAAAACCTATGCGTGACTGCGTCACCCAGCCTTGCTTTTTGTCGTAATGTTGCCAACGATGATATAGCTTTGCTTGCAAGCCTGGCGGAGCAAATATAGAAGAAAAACAATACACACGCTGCCCTGGTGTCATTTCTAAATCATTGCTGGTTTTACGCCAGAATACCCACCATGGGGACGCCTGCTGCGACAACCGGTATTGTCCATTGGCTTTTTCTAACTCAAAGGCCACCACCACATCACGCTTGACCAAAGGCACAGGGGGAATCATATCCGCCGCATAGGCCAACATGAGTAGCGCTGCAATGGCAGCAACTGGCTTGATGCTCCCCAAGTGGTTAGGTGTTTTCTTATACAGCCAAAATGCCAAACTGGCGCCAAGTAGCGTACTTAAGTAAAACCACACCGCATGTATGCTGCCCAATATAAACGGCAAGGCAAAGTTAAATAGCAACATGGCACATAAGCCGAACATAGACCAGCTTAGTGTGAAACGTTTGTATTCGCTTTCTAAAAACTCATTCGCCACCAACAATACTGCCAGCGCCAGTGACATCAGCCATGCCAGCCAATGACTAGAACTTTTAAAATACAAAATAAATAAAGCACTGAACAGGCTGCCAAACAAAAATTGCAATAAAAAGTAAGGCACGCGTGGTGAGTAATGCTTTTTAACCACAGACACCAACTTACTCGAGCTGTTCTCAAGAGGAATCGGGCGGCCAATCAGATAAAGAATGACTGCAGCACAAAACAGGTAGCCTGCGAATATCCATAAATCCAAGGCGGCAACATTGCGACCTATGGTTAGTGCATCCCAGGCGAACCCTCCCACAAAGAACACGGCAGGCATAAAATCTGCAACTTTACGCACATGGCGCATGGCGGTTTGCACCCAAGCTACATTGGTTAATTGGCTAAACATATCAGAAAAAACGAATAGAACTACAGAAAATGGCCGATAACATAGCCAATGATAATACCTATGATTAACGCAATGGTTAATCCGCGATAAGTGAGTACATCTTTTGAATAGCCGCGTTTAATGGCGACAAATGAAACAATATAGCCAATGGCATTCAGCAGCCAAATGATGGAGAGGCTTAGTACCTTGACAATCAAGGGACCAACGACAGGGACCAAGCCAATAACACCGATAATCCAAACAAATACATTAGACACTACACCAAACAGTATTACACCAGCCCCCACTGCTTTGGCGTCCCAGCCAAAATACCAGGCAGCACAGATAACCGCGACCAGCAACAGACTTAACGGCAACATCCGCTTCCACGCGCCACGTTGAGGTGGCGGCGTGATGATCTTTGGGTCAAAAATTATCCGATTGTCCTGCGGCAGAGGTTTGGTCATATTAATTGTGCGGTCATTGCTGAATCAACTGAAACAAACAGTGTACTACCATCTGACCAATCACTTAAACTTGCTCGGTGATAGGAATGACTTTTTTACCATTAGAAAGCGCCTCTAATGCTGGCGTGTAGTCTGTCATTTGATCAAAATTCAGATATTTGTAAATTTCAGCTGTGTTAGCCAGTTTGTTGCCTACCGTGTCCAAATACTCTGCATGTGTCGGCATACGGCCTAACTTGGCACAAACCGCAGCCAATTCCGCTGAACCCAAGTACACACGAGCATCTCTACCCATGCGGTTGTCAAAGTTACGCGTACTGGTTGAAAACACAGTGGCCTTATCTGCTACACGCGCTTGGTTACCCATACATAATGAGCAACCTGGCACTTCAGTTCTGGCGCCGGCAACCCCAAATACAGAGTAAACACCTTCATCACGTAATTGCGCTTCGTCCATACGGGTCGGTGGTGCAATCCATAAACGCGTAGGGATACCGCCTGAACCTTCCAACACTTTAGCCGCCGCGCGATAGTGACCGATGTTAGTCATGCAGCTACCGATGAATACTTCATCAATTTTATCGCCGACTACCGCTGTTAATGGTTTGATGTCGTCTGGGTCGTTAGGGCAAGCTACTAATGGCTCAGTAATGGTGTTGAGGTCAATCTCAATCACATGTGCGTATTCAGCATCTTTATCGGCCTCTAATAACTCAGGCTTAGCCAACCAAGCCTGCATGCTTGCAATACGGCGTTGCAATGTGCGTGGATCTTGGTAACCATTATCAATCATGTTCTGTAACAACACGATATTTGAAGTCAGGAACTCAATCACTGGCTCCTTGTTCAACTTCACCGTACAGCCGTTAGCAGAACGCTCAGCAGAGGCATCGGCAAACTCAAACGCTTGCTCTACTTTTAAATCTGGCAAACCTTCAATTTCCAAGATTCTGCCGTTAAATACATTCTTTTTACCTTGCTTACCAACTGTCAAAGTGCCTTCTTGAATAGCTGCGTAAGGAATTGCATTCACTAAATCACGCAAGGTAATGCCAGGCTGCATTTCACCTTTAAAACGCACTAATACAGATTCAGGCATATCTAATGGCATCACGCCCATAGCTGCTGCAAAGGCAACCAAGCCAGAGCCCGCTGGGAATGAAATACCAATCGGGAAACGTGTGTGTGAATCGCCACCTGTACCAACCGTATCTGGCAACACCATGCGGTTTAACCATGAGTGAATCACGCCATCACCTGGGCGTAAGCTAACGCCGCCACGACTGCTCATAAACTCTGGCAAGCTGTGCTGTAATTTAATATCAACTGGTTTTGGGTAAGCGGCTGTGTGGCAGAAGCTTTGCATCACTAAATCAGCGCTGAAGCCCAAACACGCCAACTCTTTAAGCTCATCACGCGTCATACCGCCAGTCGTATCTTGTGAACCAACCGTTGTGGCCTTAGGCTCACAATACGCACCAGGGCGCACGCCTGTACCTTCAGGCAAACCACATGCTCTACCCACCATTTTTTGCGCCAGCGTGTAGCCTTTGCCTGTATCTTTTGGTGCAATAGATTGAATAAATAAATCAGATGCTGGTAAACCTAGTGCATGGCGCGCATTGGTAGTTAAACCACGGCCAATAATCAATGGAATACGGCCGCCAGCACGCACTTCATCCGGCATGGTGGTTGGTGCTAGCTCAAACGTGCTAATGACCTCACCTTGCGCATTTAACACTTGGCCTGCATAAGGTTTAATGGTGATGACATCGCCCGTTTGCATTTTTGACACATCACATTGAATCGGCATCGCGCCTGAGTCTTCTGCGGTGTTAAAGAAAATTGGCGCAATTTTGGTGCCTAGAATCACACCACCAGTGCGTTTGTTAGGAATATTAGGAATATCATTACCCATAAACCACTGTACAGAGTTAATGGCTGATTTACGTGATGAACCAGTACCGACCACGTCACCCACATAAGCGAGTGGCAAACCTTTTTGCTTCAAGGTTTCAATCGTTTTTAAGCCATCAGGCATTTTAGTCACTAGCATCGCTTTTGCATGCAATGGAATATCTGGGCGGCTCCATGCCTCTTGAGCTGGGCTTAAATCGTCAGTATTGGTTTCACCATCCACTTTAAATACAACGACTTTAATTTCGTCAGCCAATTTTGGCACATTGGTAAACCACTCTGCATTTGCCCAAGACTCGATGAGTTGTTTAGCATGCACATTGCCTGCTTTCATTTTTTCATCAACATCATGGAATGCATCAAACATTAAAATCGTTTGCGATAAGGCTTTAACCGCAGCATCCGCCATGGCTGGGTTAGTCGCAGATAAATCTAACAGCCCGACCAAAGCCTGTACATTGTAGCCACCTAGCATGGTGCCCAATAAGGCAACCGCTGCTTCAGCGCTGACTAACGGTGATACAGCTTTACCGTGCGCAATGTCTGACAAAAACGCTGCTTTCACATAGGCAGCCTGATCCACACCTGCTGGTACGCGATTCTCTAGCAAATCGACCAACAGTTCTTCTTCACCCGCTGGCGGGTTTTTGAGTAGCTCTACAAGTTGTGCGACTTGTTCAGCTGATAATGGTAATGGAGGAAGTTGTTGTGAAGCACGTTCTTGCACGTGCGCTGCATAGGCTTTTAACATAACGATTTTCTGCTTAGATTTCTAGTTAAATAAAATTGTGTTTATTATAAACTAGCTTAACTTAATGTTGATTAATGCATGTGTGATGATTCATGCATTTGTGAGGATTAGCGCACTTTCACCGTGTACGTCACCTGCAAAATCTAATAATCAGCCAAACTAGTTTGTTAGTTGCGATGCCCCTGCGAAAGGGGTACCACAGCTCGCGCCTTTAAGCGAAGCTTCGAATCTTTCTAAGACTTCACTTTCATAGCCTTTGCCATGCTTGAGCTCTAAAAAAGCACGCACCTCGCTAGCATCGGCAAATCCGTTTTTATCGGTGTCCATCGACACCACGTTTTCTTCAACGGTAGGCCCTGTATAGCGGCCTTGGGTATCGGTCAGCACATCAAGGATAGTAGCAGCATGCGCAGGCATCACCGCCATTAAACCAACCATCAAACCAGCCGCCCCAGCAACTAAGATAAACAACCTAATTCCATGTGATTTCATCAACTTACTCCTTTGCATGAGTTAAGAGTAAAAATCTAGATAATAATTCACTCAGTCTATCACTTAACTAATGATTATTTACTAGTGCTTACCTACTAAGCTGGATGAATGACAATCACCTCATCAAGGGCTTTACGCTGTGCTATCTTTTGTTGCCATTCCGCAGGGCCAGTGGTATGCACTGAACTACCGTGGCTATCAACTGCAACCGTTACTGGCATGTCTTGCACGGTAAATTCATAAATGGCTTCCATGCCCAAATCAGCAAATGCTAGCACTTCAGCTTTCTTAATCGCTTTGCTCACCAAATAAGCTGCGCCACCCACTGCCGTTAAATAAACTGAGTGATGCTTGGCAATGGTTGCAATCGTTTCTTCCCCGCGCTCAGCCTTACCTATCATACCTAACAGCCCGGTTTGGCTGAGCATAGCTTCTGTAAAATCATCCATACGCGTCGCTGTGGTTGGGCCTGCTGGCCCTACGGCCTCATTACCCACCGCATCTACAGGGCCCACGTAATAAATAAAGCGATTGGTAAAGTCTATTGGCAGCTTTTCACCATTATTCAGCATGGTCACCATACGTTTATGCGCAGCGTCCCTACCGGTGAGCAACTTACCGCTTAGCAGCAAGGTTTGTCCTGGCTGCCATGCTTCAATCTCTTGCTGCGTAATCGTATCCAGATTCACCCTTAACGATTGTGCGCTTGGTGCCCAATGCACATCAGGCCAATCATCCAGACTTGGTGCTTCCAAAACTGCTGGCCCGCTGCCATCCAGCTCAAAATGTACGTGTCGTGTAGCCGCGCAATTAGGAATAATCGCCACCGGCAAGCTGGCCGCATGCGTTGGATAATCTAGTATTTTCACATCCAGTACGGTAGTTAAGCCGCCTAAGCCTTGTGCGCCAATCCCCAGATTATTGACCTTTTCATAGATTTCCAACCTTAAAGCATCAATTTTATTCTGCGCGCCGTTTGCTTTCAGCTCGTGCATATCAATCGGCGCCATCAGTGACTCTTTAGCCAACAACATGGCTTTTTCAGCGGTACCGCCAATACCAATCCCCAGCATACCAGGCGGACACCAGCCGGCGCCCATAGTTGGCACTACCTCTAATATCCAATCAACAATGCTGTCGTTCGGGTTAAGCATGGCTAGTTTTGCTTTATTCTCACTACCGCCGCCTTTAGCTGCGATGCTCACTTCAACCTTATCGCCAGTTACCAATTCTACATGTACCACAGCCGGGGTGTTGTCTTTAGTATTGGCACGCTTACCAGCCGGGTCACTCACAATCGAGGCACGCAGCTTATTTTCAGGTAACAAATAAGCGCGACGCACACCTTCATTGACCATCTGCTCCAATGAAAGCTCAGCATCAAAACGTGCATTCATCCCTACTTTAACAAAAGCCACCACAATGCCGGTATCCTGACACAATGGGCGCTTGCCTTCTGCACACATGCGCGAGTTAGTCAGAATCTGCGCAATCGCGTCTTTGGCGGCTGGAGATTCTTCCTGCGTATAAGCAGCGGCTAACGCCTGAATAAAATCAGCGGGGTGGTAGTAAGAAATATACTGCAAAGCATCTGCAATGCTGGCAATAAAGTCCTCTTGTTTAATCGTAGTCATCGTATTGGTTTATCGTGTTGATTTTGCTGTGGCAATGGTTGAGTTGATATCTTTACGTAAGATTTTACCATTCTTAGTGCGTGGAAAATCTTTTGCCAGATAAACCGTTTTGGGCGATTTATAAGCTGCCAGATGCTGCTTACCAAAATGCAATAAATCATCCGGCGTGATGCTAGCCTCTGGCTTCAATATCACATAAATCACCACTAGCAGCTTATCTTTCTCAATCTCTTCACCAATGGCAGCGCAATCTGACACATCTGGATGGCCTTTATACACACGCTCGATCTCATAGGGTGAAACACGGTAGCCAAAGCTTTTAATAATGTCGTCTTTGCGCCCTAAGAACCAGATGTAGCCATCAGCATCATATTTTGCATAATCTCCGGTAAAGAAGTAGCTATCATGCTTATATTTGGCAGTTTCTTCATCCAGATTCCAGTAACGTAAAAACAAACCAGGGTCTGTATCCGTGACGCAAATCATGCCCTCTTCACCCGCGGCTACAGGCTCACGCGTGTCTGGATTAAGTAACTGAATATCGTGCCCAGGCTGCGGAAAACCAGCTGAACCAGCACGGATAGGACGGTACTTGCTTTGCGAGAGGTAGTATGAAAACTCACTCATGCCAACCGCTTCATAGATATCTAACCCAAAACGCGCACGCCATTGCGTTAACACCTCATCTGACAAGTGCTCACCCGCGCTCATATAGTGGCGCATACTAGGCAACTGTTCTTTGGCCGTGGTGGTTTTTTGTAAAATCTGGCGGTAAATAGTAGGCACGCCAATAAAAATAGTGGCTTGATGTTTTTGGATTAAATCCAGCCATTTTTGCGCATCGTTTTTACCCTCATGCACAATCACGGTTTTACCCAAATACAGCGGATCCATCAAACCAGTACCTAGTACATAGGTCCAGTTAAACTTTCCTGAGTGCATGATTCTATCTTGCACTTGCTCGCTGTAATTAAACCAATACTGTGCTGCGGGCTGACGCCCTAATAAAGCGCGGTGCGCATGTAGCACGCCCTTAGGATAACCGGTAGTACCAGAGGTATAGACCAGATAAGCAGGATCTTCAGCTTTAGTGCGCGGCATTGCGTCTACCGCTTTTACGTTAGCCATTGTTTGCTGCAAATCGTGCACAACCAATTTGCCGGCTGCAGGCATTTGCGTCAGCTGTGTCAGTAGCACATGTTTCAGGTTAGGCGTATTACCCAACGCACCTTCCAGTTGCGACTGCATCCCAGCCCACGCCGCCGCATCGGTCACCAGTACGGTTGCGCCTGAATCTTTTGCCAAATATGCAACTTCTTCTGCGGTAAGCAAGGTAGATGTGGGTACAGATATCGCTCCCATTTTCATCGCACCTAAGAACGCGATTGGGTAATCCAAACTATTCGGCAAGCGAATCAGCACTCGATCGCCGACTTTAACACCAAAATCACGTAATATTTGCGCAAATAAATCAGTTTTAAGTGCCAAATCTGCAAAAGTAATGGTGGAGGTACCTAAGGCATCATCCTCAACAATCATCGCAATTTCATTTGCTTGCGCCGTGCCTAAATGACGGTCTGAGCAAGCCACACCAATATTAAAATACTCTGGAATTTGCCAATCCCACTTTGGAAAGTCAGTCAACATTATAAAAGCACTCCATATGGCCAGTTTTCTCGCACAACCTGTGCAGGTAGTAGTTGCAAAACATGTAAAGCAAATTCCATATCGCTGGATTTAAGCGCGCGTAATGCATGCGCCCTTAATAATGTTTGTAAGGCTTTACCAAACATTGGCGGATCCAACATCTCGCCTTCAAACTTAATCGCACCACCCAGCAAAGCATCCGCCTCAATCGCCGCCTTCAAAATACATACTTTTTGTGCAATTTCGGTTGGGGATGGCGTGTATGCAGTTTTACAAAGATGTATATGCCCTGGATGTATGACTTGTTTGCCAGTTAAGCCCATTGCCGCCTCTTTACAAGCATGTTTGTAAACTACGCGCGACTCATTATCACCATGCAAATCAAGCCAGCGGCGCACATCATGTGGCTCAAGATATTTTTCCGGCATCGGACTCGCGCCGATTAGCGTTTCCACGCCGCCAATCACACCTTTACCGGCGATACGTGCTTCAAACATCAATGTATTCATGTAAAACTGCAGTTCATCAATCCAGTTTTCAGGCGTAATTTGTATACCCATCGCTTTTGAAAAGTCATGAATACCAAACACCACATGTTTAACCGTGCTGTACTGCATCAAGTCTGGTGCTATTTTTAGCGATTTAGGGTGCTCAATAATAGGCTGAATCGTAATATGCGGATTAACGCTCAATAGGAAACTGGATAAATCACGCACCTCTGCCGCGCCATACGCCTCACCTGCTTTGGCCAGCATCACTACATCAATATAGTCGCCCATGTCGCGCACCAATTGCATATCCTGCTCGTACTCATCGGTTCTAAATGAGTTGGCGCGGATAGCAACCGTGACACGCTCATTGGTTTTGCGCAGCAATGGTAGCTCTTTGCGCAGCAGATCACGACTCATGGCTTTTTGTCGGCAACCGTCTTCCAAGTCAAAAATGAGGGTGTGTGCTTGCGTAAAATGCGCATGTTTTTTCATGCGCGCAGCAGCCTGCTCCATGTCTTCATAAATACCCAGACTAGGCGCATACTTGACCGGCGGATAATACAACTGGATGCCAGGCCAATAATCGCCCAGCGCTTTGGCGTCAAAAGCGATTGGCTCTTCACCTATATGCATCATCATCTTATTCAGCCTCCTGTAGTTTGCTTGACTCGGGTTTATTTAATCGGGCAGTTTTAATTTTATAAATCATGGCGCTTCTGGCGCTCTCTTGCGCCCCAAGCGCTTTACCCATGGCGCTGGTATTATTAATCAGCATCCAAAAGTCATTGTCTGGCAATGCGAGTAGCGCATCAAACACTTGCAGCTCTTCTAAGGTCAATGCATCGTAGTGATGTTGCACAAAGTCTTGCAGCACAATATCAAGCTCTAGCAAGCCTCTTCTGCAACGCCACGCAAAGCGTCTTTGCTCTGCATCTCTCAGGTTTTCTGCATTCATCATCATGCCACCTCAAATCGCCTTAATAGACACCGTTTTTTTCGTGGCTTTCGCCTCTTTTGCCCGCTCAATTTTTAAATCTTTAATGCTGGCAATCGCTGCATTAGGGTTAAGTTTTTTCGGGCAAACGTCCACACAGTTCATAATGTTGTGGCAACGATACAAGCGGTATGGGTCTTCCAAGTTTTCCAAACGCTCTGCTTCTGCCTGATCGCGTGAATCAACAATAAATCGATAAGCCTGCATCAAGCCAGACGGCCCTACAAACTTGTCAGGATTCCACCAAAAACTAGGACAAGCCGTGGTACAGGCGCCACACATAATGCACTCGTACAGGCCATCCAGCTTTGCCCGGTCTTCCGGGCTTTGCAGGCGCTCAGTTTCAGGTAACGGGTCATCGTTAATCAAATAAGGTTTTACTGAGTTGTAATGCTCAAAGAACTGCGTCATATCAACCACCAAGTCGCGTATCACTGGCAAACCCGGCATGGGTCTAAGTACCACAGGCTGCTCAAGCTCAGACAACTTAGTGGTACAGGCTAGGCCATTTTTACCGTTAATGTTCATGGCATCACTACCACACACACCCTCACGGCAGGATTTACGCATAGATAAGGTATCGTCATGCTGCTTGATACGAATCAGCGCATCCAGCAACATTTGGTCCTCTTCTTGCAATTCAATGTCATAGTCTTGCATGTAAGGCTTTTTGTCCGTGTCCGGGTTGTATCTATAAATAGAAAACTTCATATTAATAAACCCTCGCTTTAGGTATAAATGGCTCTACAGTTAATGGTTGCAAACGCACAGGCTTATAAAGCAGCTGGTGGTCTTTTTTATAATAAAGTGAATGCGCTAACCAGTTTTCATCATCACGCTCGGAGAAATCTTCGCGTGCATGTGCACCGCGGCTTTCTTTGCGGTTGTTGGCAGCATGCATGGTCGCCACAGCCACTTCGATTAAATTGTCCAGCTCCAACGCCTCGATGCGCGCGGTATTAAACACCTGGCTCTTATCTTTAATCTCAATATGCTTCACACGTTCGGCAATCTCATTGATTTTAGTCACGCCATCTTCCAGCAGATCAGGGAACCTAAACACGCCGCAATGCGCTTGCATGGCACTACGCATGGCCGCGCCAACTTCAGCCACATTTTCACCATTGGTTTGCTGGTTTAGACGATTAACCCGCGCCAATGTTTTGTCAGCTGCATCACTAGGCAACGGCTTGTGTGCTTGGTTTAAGGCAATCTGTTTCACCATTTGGTCGCCTGCGACTTTACCAAACACGACTAAATCCAATAACGAGTTAGAGCCTAGGCGATTTGCGCCATGTACGGAAACACAGGCACACTCACCTACGGCATATAAGCCACTCACGACCTTTTCGCCACCATCTTCCGGCTCAACCACTTGCCCATCTAAATTGGTAGGAATACCTCCCATCATGTAATGTGCTGTTGGCACAATCGGAATCGGGTCAACCACTGGGTCAACATTGGCAAAGGTTTTAGCAATTTCACGGATACCCGGCAGGCGCTTATTAATCAACTCCTCACCCAAATGGTCTAGTTTTAAGTACACTGCATCTTTATTTTTGCCCACACCGCGGCCGGCTTTAATTTCTGTGGCAATTGAACGTGAAATCACATCACGACTTGCTAAGTCTTTGGCATTAGGTGCATAGCGCTCCATAAAACGCTCGCCTTCAGAGTTCACCAAATAGCCACCCTCACCACGCACACCTTCGGTAATCAACACACCAGCATGCAGTACGCCAGTCGGATGAAATTGCCAGAACTCCATATCCTGCAATGGTAAACCAGCGCGTATCGCCATACCCAGCCCATCACCAGTATTAATAAAGGCATTGGTACTGGCTTGGAATATGCGCCCTGCACCACCTGTAGCTAACAACGTTGTTTTAGCCTGTATCACATGAATATCGCCAGTTTCAATTTCTAACGCAATCACACCCAGCACATCGCCATCCGCATCGCGAATTAAATCCAGTGCAAACCATTCGACAAAAAACTGTGTATTTGCACGAATATTGCGCTGATACAAAGTATGCAGCATGGCATGGCCGGTTCTGTCAGCCACAGCACAAGTACGTGAAATAGGTTTTTCACCAAAGTTCTGCGTCATCCCGCCAAATGGGCGCTGAAATATTTTGCCGTTTTCTAGGCGGTCAAACGGCATGCCAAAATGCTCAAGTTCAATAATCGCCTTGGCGGCGTTTTTACACATAAACTCAATCGCATCCTGATCACCTAGGTAATCAGAGCCTTTAATCGTGTCGTACATATGCCAAAGCCAGTTATCTCCAGACACATTACCCAGAGCAGCGGCCACGCCACCCTGTGCCGCCACTGTATGTGAGCGTGTGGGGAAAACCTTAGACAGCACGGCAACCTTAACACCGGCCTCGGCGAGTTGTAGCGAGGCGCGCAAGCCTGCGCCGCCACCACCAACAATCACTGCATCAAACTGATGATTTTGTATATTCATATGAGACTAAAGCTTCCATAAAATAATGCATACCCAGCACAGGTAAACAATCAACAATATATCCACCGTCACTTGCATCACAGCACGCAACTTTAGGTTAAACACATAATCTTTAAATACATCCCGCACCCCAAGCCAAGCATGCGTAAATAAACTGGTAAAAAACACTAGCGTTAACAACCGCCACCACCAAGGTGACATTAAATCTAGCCATGACACATAATCGTGCGGCTGCTTAATTGCTAATACAAGCAACATCAGCATTAGATAAATCACCATAATCACTGCCGAAATACGCTGCGTGAGCCATAAACGCATGCCCGGATATTTTTTTGTTAGTAGTTCTATCAACATAACGGTGGTTGTTACCAAATATAATAAGCAAAACTAAGCATGGAACAGGCGCCTAACCCCAACACTATGCGGCTGGAGAATCTCGCTTTATTGAGCGTCGTCATCCAATGCACGTCTTGCCCTAAATGCCTTAGCCCTGCATACAAATGATGAAAAAACGGCCAGGAAAAACCAATTAAAATCAGCTTTAACGTCCAGTGCCTAAACATCACACCCAACTTATCAAAATTTGACTCATTACTGAGTGAGGTTTGCAGCGCCCAAATTAATGCCGGAATCAATAAAAACAGCAACATGCCACTCATGCGATGCAAAATCGACACCACAGCATTGATAGGCAAGCGAATCGTAAATAGATTAAGATTCTTGGGCCGATTGCGGATGGGAGTTTTTTTAGCCACTTATGCTGCCTCAGCTACTGCTTTTGATACTCGCGCTAACAGGCGCGGATCAAATGGTTTAGGAATAATATAATCTTTGCCAAACGCAAGTGAGTGCAGATTATAAGCAGCCAACACCTCTGCTGGCACTGGCTCACGCGCAAGCTCACTTAAGGCATGCGCTGCGGCAATTTTCATCGCCTCTGTGATTTGCTTAGCCTTAGCATCTAACGCCCCTCTAAACAAATATGGGAAACACAGCGCATTATTGACCTGATTAGGAAAATCACTACGCCCGGTTGCCATCAACACATCACCACGTATAGCATGCGCTACACTCGGTAGCACTTCTGGGTCTGGGTTTGCCAAAGCAAAAATAATCGGGTTAACCGCCATGTCATTGATTAAGCTTGCATCAAGTGCATTTTTGGCGGAAACACCAATAAACACATCCGCGCCTTGCATGGCATCTGCCAGCGTTTTTAACGCACTCGGCGCAATGGCAAGGGCTCGGTTGTTATCATGCAGATCTGGTCGATTAGTATCTAAAACGCCGGTTCTATCTACCATCGTAATATGATTAGCGCCCATGCTTTTCAGCAATTTTGCGCAAGAACAGCCAGCGGCACCCGCACCTAGAAATACGATTTTTGCCGTTGCCATGTTTTTACCCTGCAAGGTCAGCGCATTGAGCAATGCTGCAGCCACAATCACCGCTGTTCCGTGCTGATCATCATGAAACACTGGGATATCCAAACGTTTTTTCAGCTCATTCTCTATATAAAAACAGTGTGGCGCCGCAATATCTTCTAAATTAATGCCGCCAAAAGTCGGCGCTATATTCACCACGGTTTCAATAAATTCATCAGGTGTTTTTGCATTCACCTCAATATCAAACACATCAATGCCAGCAAAACGCTTAAACAATACGGCTTTACCTTCCATCACTGGCTTACTCGCCAATGCACCCATATTACCCAAACCCAGTACCGCAGTACCATCGGTAATCACCGCAACCAAATTACCTTTATTGGTATATTTGTAGGCATTACTTGCATCTGCATGAATTTCGCGCACCGGCTCGGCAACACCTGGTGTATATGCGAGCGACAAATCATCTTGCGTAATACAAGATTTTGACGACTCCACACTCAACTTTCCTGGTTTAGGAAACTGGTGGTAATCCAATGCGCGCTTTTTTAGGTCATCCATTTTTTTAGCCTTAATTTACAACTCAAAGTTGTCAAAATGTTTTTCAAAATCTGCAAGGACAGAAAAGCAAGCGCAGAGAGCACAAGAAGCGAGCCAGACAGCATCAATGCTAGTTTTAAAAAATATTTATTCAAGTTAGCTCACTTACTCAAGCTCACTCATGTAGTGATGGTCATCGGTCAAACACAGACCCAAGCGCCACTCCATGGGCTTATCACCATAGGTGAAAGAAACACGCTCTATACTTAACAAGGGATAACCCTCTTTTAGACCCAAGGATTTTGCCACCTCCTGATTTGCGGCAACCGCTTTCAAGCGCTCTTCCGCACGAATCATGCGCACACCAAACTGTGACTCATACATGCTGTACATTGAACCGTTACACTCTTCCACCTTGTTGCCATTAAGCCCCTTAAACGAAACTGCAGGCACCACAAGATGATCGTAAATCAATGGCCGACCGGAGAAAGTCAACAAGCGCTTCACTTCTATAGTGGCCGCACCAGCTTTAATCTCTAAAATTTTGGCAATATAGTTATCTGCTTTTGATTTAACACATGAGATCAGTTCGTTGTGCAGCAACTCTTTTTTGCCATCAATCGCAGTCAATCTTAAAAATCTAAGCTTAGTCACCTCTTCACTATGCGTAGCAACAAAAGTGCCTTTACCCTGCCTACGAATCAAAATATTTTCAGCAGACAAACTATCAATCGCTTTGCGCACCGTACCCTGGCTTACCTTGTAACGCGCAGCCAACTCTATTTCACTAGGGATCACATCACCAGGCTTCCACTCGCCGCCAATCAAACTCTGTGTGATTAACACTTTAATCTGATCATATAAAGGCCTGTAGCTGGGTGAACTCAATTGCTTATCCATAATTTCACAACCTATGCATTTTAGTTAACAGCAAGTATGCTTAATTTCCATGGTTGAATTTATATCATGCCGAATTAAATTAGTCCAGTGTTTTATATCTTATATAAGACATAAGATAAATGTTGACACTAGTTTAATTTCATCTATATAATCAAATCAACATTTTTATAAAGTCATATTGATTATGGAACATCACATCCGTCCAAGACGCTCCGTGCTATATGTACCGGGCTGCAATCAACACTATCTTGATCGAGCACGCACATTGGCAGCCGATTCTGTCATCTTGGACTTGGGCGACCCTATCCTTATTGACGCCAAAGAACAATCCAGAGCCAATGTAGTAGCCGCAATCAAACAAGGTGGCTATGGCTCTAGAGAGGTTGTAGTACGTGTGAATAACCTTGATTCAATCTGGGGTCATGATGATATTCGAGCGGTGGCGAATATCGGTGCGGATGCAATTCTGTTCCCTAATATTGAATCACGCGAAGATGTATTAAAAGCACAACAGCTGCTCGATGATGCTGGCGGACATGACGTGCCGATGATGGTGATGATAGAAAGCCCGATTGCGGTGCTGAACGCAAAAGAAATTGCCGCAGCCTCTGACCGTGTCATCTGTATTGTGATGGCAACTTCAGACCTTATCTCACAACTGCATGCGCATGTTACCCATGAACGCGTGGCGATTTTAACCTCATTATCTTTGGTGATTTTAGCCGCACGCGCTTATGGTAAAGCAGTGATTGATGGCATTACTAGCGACTTTAAAAATATGCACTCCTTTGAATATGCATGCCGCATTGGCCGCGACATGGGCATGGATGGAAAATCATTAGTACACCCTGCCCAAATTGCCTACTGCAATGATGCATACACACCAAAAGCGACAGAAGTCGCCAACGCCAGACTGATCATCACAGCACTAAAAGAGGCGAATGAGGCTGGCCGTGGCACCGTGGTAGTTAACGACAAGTTAGTGGAACATCACCACATTAAAGCAGCACAACGCTTAATTAAACTACATGAAGCAATTACCGAGCTTGAAGAAGAATACATATAAATGGCGACCATCATGCAATCAAACAAAACATCATCAGGCCGGTTTTTTGAACACTTCACACTTAATGAAGTGATTAATCACGCCACGCCACGCACCATTACCGCAGGCGATGTCGCGCTCTATATCGCATTAACCGGCAGCCGTAATCCATTGCATTGCAGCGAACCCTTTGCGCAGAGCGTGGGCTACCACGCCACTCCAATAGATGACCTACTTACGTTTCATATCGCATTTGGCAAAACTGTACCTGATATTTCCGTAAACGCAGTGGCAAACTTGGGCTACGCAGATGTTCGCTTCTTACAGCCTGTATCTGTAGGCGATACCCTAAGCACATCCAGCCAAGTGATTGGGCTTAAACAAAACTCCAACGGTAAAAACGGTGTAGTCTATGTACGATCCACCTCCGTTAACCAGCATAATCAGCCAGTTTTAAGCTGGGTGCGCTGGGTGATGGTACATAAAAATGACGCCAATGTGCCAGCACCGGAAACGACAATACCTGAATTGCCAGCATTTGTTGCAGCGGATCAATTAAGCATCCCAGCATACCTAACAGCTGGCAACTTTGACCAACAAGCAACAGGCGGCCAATTCTATTGGGAAGACTACCAAACAGGCGAGCGCATTAATCACGCGGCCGGCATGACCATTAACCAAAGTGACCATTCACTGGCTACCCGCCTTTATCAAAATAATGCGCGCTTACATTTTGACGCGCACTTAATGCAAAGCTCAACCTTTGGTAAACGCTTGGTATATGGCGGTATTGTCATTTCGGCATGCCGCGCATTGAGCTACGAGGGCCTGGAAAATGCAATCAGCATTGCGGCAATTAATGCAGGCACCCACGCCAACCCAAGCTTTGCCGGCGACACCATCTACACCTTCACTGAAGTGCTAGATAGCTGGGAGCTACCTAATAGAAGCGATATTGGCGCACTCAGGCTGCGCATGGTTGGCATTAAGAACATGAATCCTGCCGATTTAGCAGAAACCAAGCAATTTAACAGTTACCACCCCAATGTAGTACTTGATCTTGATTACACCGTACTGATGCCTCGCAAAGGAAACAAATAATGGCTGTGACTTATAAAAAACACCCGAATGAAGCACTATTTGGCGGAGAAAAACCATTTCCGCTGATTCCTGCCTGCGAGCATTTTGCCGGTAGTGAAAAGCTCATATTAAAAGCACTATCACTACAAGATAGCATAGGTGCGGTATTTGATATTACTTGCGATTGCGAGGATGGCGCCGCTGCTGGGCAAGAGCGCGAACACGCAGAGATGATTGTGCGGGTATTAAATTCAGACGCCAACAAACACAAAATGGCTGGTGCGCGCATCCATGATTACACACACCCAGCATGGAAACTAGATATCGATATTCTAGTAGCTGGTGCGGGCAAGGTACTGACTTATATCACCATCCCTAAATGTACTAGCATCGATCAAGCACGTGAAATGATTGAGTACGTTCAGGCCGTGGCGAAAGAGAACAATATTAGTCGCGTGATCCCTATCCATATACTGATTGAAACCCATGGCGCACTCAAACAAGTGCATGAAATTGCCGCACTGCCTTGGCTGCAAGTATTAGATTTCGGCTTGATGGATTTTGTGAGTGCTCACCATGGCGCCATCCCGGCCAGTGCAATGCGCAGCCCGGGCCAGTTTGAGCACAGATTACTAGCCCGTGCGAAATCAGAAGTAGTGGCAGCAGCACTCGCTAATGGCGTTGTCCCCGCGCATAACGTTACGCTAGATTTAAAAAATGTAGAAACAACATTGAGCGATGCCAGCCGCGCACGTAATGAGTTTGGCTTTATGCGCATGTGGAGCATTTACCCGACACAAATTCAGGCCATTGTAGATGCAATGAAACCTAATTTTGATGAAGTGATTGATGCAGCAAACATCATGCTTGCCGCACAGCAAGCGGAATGGGGGCCAATTCAATACGCCGGTGAATTACATGACCGTGCAACCTACCGATACTTTTGGGAAGTTTTGCAAAAAGCCAGATTAACCAAGGTCGAGATTCCAGCTGCTGCGGTTGAAGCGTTTTTTTAACAAGCTAAGCCCCCAGCGTCCACAAAACAACTATCAGCATGTACTCATGCCGATAGTTTGGGCTTGAATACCACCTCACGCCAGCATGGCAATACTGCGTGATTAAATGAACTGAAGGAAATCAGCAACATGAATAAACAAGCAACTGCAGGTACACGCTTTAGAGCCGCATTAAGCGCAGAAACACCTTTACAAATCATCGGTGCCATCAACGCTTACCACGCCCTGCTCGCCACGCAAACTGGTTATAAGGCTTTATATTTATCCGGGGGAGGAGTTGCTGCAGGTTCATTAGGTATTCCAGATTTAGGCATATCGACCCTTGAGGATGTGCTGATCGACGTACGCAGAATCACCGATGTGACAGAAACACCTTTACTGGTGGATATCGACACCGGCTTTGGCGGTGCATTTAACATCGCACGCAGCATTAAAAGCATTATTAAAGCGGGCGCAGGCGCTGTACATATTGAAGACCAAGTGCAAGCTAAGCGCTGTGGACATCGCCCTAACAAAGCGATTGTGAGCCAAGCTGAAATGGTAGATCGTATTAAAGCGGCTGTTGACGCAAAAACAGACCCAGACTTCGTGATTATGGCGCGTACTGATGCGCTTGCCGTAGAAGGCTTGCAATCCGCAATTGATCGCGCCTGTGCCTGCGTTGAAGCTGGTGCCGATATGATTTTCCCTGAGGCAATTACCGAGCTCAGCATGTATCAACAGTTTGCAGATGCAGTCAAAGTGCCAGTGCTCGCCAATATTACCGAGTTTGGCAGCACACCTTTATTTACCGTAGATGAGTTACGCAGCGCCCATGTCAGCATGGTGCTATATCCACTCTCTGCGTTTAGAGCCATGAACCAGGCTGCACTCAATGTATATCAGGCTGTGCGTAAAGATGGCACACAAGCCAATGTAGTCAACACCATGCAAACACGCGCAGCACTGTATGAGCATTTGAACTACCACGCTTACGAGCAAAAGCTAGACGCATTATTTAAGGGAGAAAAGTAGCATGACACAACCCACCACTACTCAAGAACCTAAAAAGAAAAAAGGCGTAGCGCTTGCCGGCATTTCAGCTGGCACCACTGCTATCTGTACCGTTGGCCACACTGGTAACGACCTACATTACCGCGGCTATGACATTATCGAACTAGCTAAATCTGCAACGTTTGAAGAAGTTGCTCATCTATTGATTCATGGTGCGCTACCGAATAAAGCAGAGCTAGCGGCATATCACCAAAAGCTCAAAAAGTTACGCGGTCTGCCAGATGACTTAAAAAAAGTGTTAGAGCACATCCCTGCTAACGCACACCCAATGGATGTGATGCGCACCGGCTGCTCTATGCTAGGCACACTAGAGCCTGAGGCAAGCGACCGTAACACTGAAAGTGCAAAAGATTTGGGCGATAGACTAATTGCCTGTTTTGGCTCTATTTTGATTTACTGGTACCACTTTAGTCACAACCAAAAACGCATAGAAGTGGAATCTGACGAAGACTCGATTGCCGCACATTTTCTACATTTGCTACATGGCAAAAAACCGTCAGATTTACACATCAGCGCAATGAATACATCGCTCGTGCTGTATGCAGAGCACGAATTTAACGCTTCTACCTTTACGGCACGTGTAGTGGCGGGTACTTTATCTGATATGTATTCATGCATTACCGGTGCGATTGGCGCATTACGCGGCCCAAAACATGGCGGAGCTAACGAGGCAGCGATGGAAATTATTGAACGCTACAAAACGGCTGATGAAGCCGAGGCCGACATCATGCAACGCATGGCGCGCAAAGAAATCATCATTGGCTTTGGTCATCCGGTATACACCATTGCCGACCCTAGAAACGAGTCTATCAAGGCTGTTAGCCGTAAGTTATGTGAAGATAACGGCAATATGACGCTATTTGATGTTTCCGCCCGCATAGAAGAAACCATGTGGCGTGAGAAAAAAATGTTCCCTAACCTGGATTGGTACAGCGCCTCCAGTTATCACATGATGGGCATACCTACCGGCATGTTCACCCCGATATTTGTGATATCACGCACCACAGGCTGGGTAGCCCATGTAATTGAACAGCGCATAGATAACAAAATCATCCGCCCAAATGCGGAATATGTGGGCCCAGAAAATCGGGCATATGTACCGCTGGAGCAACGTTAACAATTAACTCTGTCATTTCCACCAAAGCAGAGTCCATGTTTAAACGGAGGATAAAAATATGGATTTGCTTTCGCGGAAATGACGAACCCAATTAAATTACTTTCATATTAAAGGTCCTAAAACATGTCGTCGCACATCTCAAACGTCCGTCCCGCACCTGACCAAGTCATTGTTGATATTGCTAATTACGTTGCAGATTTTGAAATCAATAGCGACGAGGCATACGACACCGCACGCAATTGCCTGATGGACACACTAGGCTGTGGGTTTGAAGCACTGGATTACCCAGCTTGCACCAAGTTACTCGGCCCAGTGATTACTGGCACCGTCGTGCCTAATGGCGCAAAAGTACCGGGCACTAGCTTCCAGCTTGACCCTATCCTGGCCGCATTCAATATCGGCGCCATGATCCGCTGGTTAGACTTTAACGATACGTGGTTGGCTGCGGAATGGGGCCACCCATCTGATAACCTAGGCGGCATTTTGGCGGTGGCAGATTATATGTCGCGCAAAAATATTACCGAAGGCAAAGCTCCGCTCACGGTAAAAGACGTACTCACGGCCATGATTAAAGCACATGAGATTCAAGGCGTGCTCGCCCTTGAAAACAGCTTTAACCGCGTGGGTTTAGACCACGTGATTTTAGTGAAAATCGCCTCTACCGCAGTGGTGACCAAACTACTAGGCGGCAATAAAGAAGACATTATCAATGCCGTTTCTAATGCTTTTGTAGACGGCCAAAGTTTGCGTACCTATCGCCACAGCCCGAATACTGGCTCGCGTAAATCTTGGGCGGCTGGCGATGCCACCTCACGTGCAGTCAGGCTGGCTTGGATGACCATGCAAGGTGAAATGGGTTACCCATCTGCGCTCACCGCAAAAACATGGGGCTTCTACGACGTGCTATTCAAAGGCAATGCGTTTAAATTCCAACGCGCTTACGGCTCTTATGTGATGGAACAAGTACTGTTCAAAATCTCGTTTCCAGCCGAATTCCACGCGCAAACAGCGGTGGAATGTGCGTTGCAGCTAAATAAAGAAGTTGGCAACCGCTTGCAAACTGTAGAACAAATTGCCGAAATCGACAAAATCGTCATTACCACCCATGAATCTGCAATCCGCATCATTGATAAAACTGGTCCGTTAGACAACCCAGCCGACCGCGACCATTGCATTCAGTACATGGCAGCCATCGGCCTATTAAAAGGCAACCTGACTGCTCAGGATTATGAAGATGCAGCCGCGGCAGACCCACGCATAGATGCGATTCGCAGCAAAATGAGCTGTGTAGAAAAAGCAGAATACACGCGCGACTACCTAGACCCAGAGAAACGCTCAATTGCTAACGCGATTCAAATCTTCTTTAAAGATGGTACTAGCTCAAGCAACATCGCAGTTGAGTACCCTATCGGGCACCGCCGTCGCCGTGGTGAAGGCATCCCTGAATTAGTGAAAAAATTCAAAGTGAATTTAGCACGTAGATTTGATGCGAAGAAACAAGCGGAAATTTTAGAGTTATGCCTAGCGCAAAAAACACTAGAAACAATGCCTGTTAATGCATTTGTAGATATGCTCTGGCAGGGCTAACCCCTGATGTATAGGCGGGCAAAATCTCCATTTTGTCCGTCATGTACTAAACCTGCCAATCAATCGGCGTTTCACCGCGCATTGTCAGATACTCATTAATACTCGAGAATTGGTGGTTACCAAAAAAACCTCGATGTGCAGACAACGGCGATGGATGAACCGACTTCAATACCAAATGTTTTTTCGGGTCTATCATCTCGCCTTTTTTCTGCGCATAACTGCCCCACAGCACAAACACTAAGCCTTCCCGATGTAAGTTTAAAGCCGCAATTGCCGCGTCGGTAAACGCTTCCCAGCCACGCTTTTGATGCGAGCCTGCATTTGCCATCTCCACCGTCAGCGTTGCATTTAATAACAGTACACCTTGATTCGCCCAAGACGTTAAATCGCCTTTTCCCCGCATTTTAACGCCAAGGTCACTTTCAATTTCTTTAAAAATATTGAGTAGCGAGGGTGGCAGCGCGACGCCTTCCGGCACTGAAAAGCTCAAGCCATGCGCTTGGCCGACTCCATGATACGGATCTTGCCCAATAATCACCACGCGTACTTTATCAAACGGCGTGTGATTAAACGCATTAAAAATCAATGGGCTAGGTGGAAATATCGTCTTGCCAGCGGCTTTTTCTTGCAATAAAAAAGCGCGTAGTGATTGCATATAGGGCTTATCAAGCTCAACACCAATCATCGTTTGCCATGAAGCGTGAAGTTGACCAGTTTTTTCTTGAGGCATGTGTTAAACGTGATGGTTGATGGAGATGAGCCCATTATAGACCGAAATTTGCATGCATTTTGCATGAACAATCCAAGCAGCTTTACGCACCACATGACTAATCAATTGATATGAAAATAAAAACTTTTTGCCCCACTCTGCTACTAAGGTAAAATAGCACTTTTATAAAACGCTCATTTCTTTTTGCTATGTCACTTACAACATTAAACGCACTCTCTCCTCTTGATGGCCGCTACCAATCTAAACTTGACGCTTTACGTCCTTATTTTAGTGAATATGCGCTGATTAAACACCGCGCATGGGTAGAAATTGAGTGGCTAAAAGCACTGGCCGGCGCACCGGAATTAGCAGAAATCGCCCCATTTAGCGCAGAAACCATCCTAGAGTTAGATGCGGCTATTACCAATTTCAGTGAGGTAGATGCTTCACAAGTGAAAGCGATTGAAGCACGTACCAACCACGATGTAAAAGCGCTGGAATACTGGCTAAAAGAAAAGTTCGACAGCAACCCTGAAGTAAAAAAAGCCAGTGAATTTATTCACTTTGCATGCACTTCAGAAGACATCAACAACTTATCACACGGCTTGATGCTCAAAACTGCGCGTGACAGCGTGATGTTGCCGTTCTTAAACAACCTGATCGCACGCTTAACTGAATTAGCAGAGCAGTTGGCTAACCAACCGATGCTATCACGCACCCACGGCCAAACTGCATCACCAACCACTATGGGTAAAGAGCTAGCCAACGTGGTATACCGTTTGCAACGTCAGCAAAAACAATTAGCTAACAATGAAATTCTTGGCAAGATTAACGGTGCGGTTGGTAACTTTAATGCTCACTTGTCTGCATACCCTGATTTCGACTGGGAAAGCTTTGCAGAACGTTTTGTAACGTCATTAGGCTTAACTTACAACCCAATGACCATACAAATTGAACCACATGATTACATGGCAGAGTTGTACGACACCTTAGCGCGTATCAATACAATTTTGATTGATATCAACCGCGATATCTGGGGTTATATCTCTGTAGGCTACTTCAAACAAAAAGTAAAAGCAGGCGAAATTGGCTCATCTACCATGCCGCATAAAGTAAACCCGATTGACTTTGAAAACAGCGAAGGTAACTTAGGCTTAGCCAATGCGGTGTTACGCCATATGGCTGAGAAGCTACCAATTTCCCGCTGGCAACGTGATTTAACCGACTCTACCGTATTGCGTAATATGGGCGTAGCATTTGGCTACACACTGTTAGGTTATGATTCTTGCCTGCGCGGTTTGAATAAGCTTGAAGTGAACCCTGCACGTTTGGATGAAGACTTAAACAACAGCTGGGAAGTACTAGCCGAGCCGATTCAAACAGTAATGCGCCGCTATGGGATTGAGAACCCGTATGAGCAGTTAAAAGAGCTGACACGTGGTAAAGGTGGTATAAACCAGACCTCATTACATGCATTTATTAGTGATTTGGCTATCCCAGCGGATGCAAAACAAGCCTTACTGGCACTGACACCTGCGAGCTACACAGGTAAAGCGGCGGAGCTTGTAAAAACAATTAAGTGAGTTTAAATGCATGTAAATATGAATGATAAAAGGGCTTCTGAATTTGACTAGAAGCCTGATCATCTACATAGTCTTGTTGTGTTGGGGAGTGCTCGCGTATGCCGATAACGCGAGCTACCAAGTAGAAATCGAAGCCCCTAGCCCGTTAAAGACCCTGTTAGAAAATCATCTCGACATCATGAAGTGGCGCACAAACCCACGCATGTCTCCCAACGAGTGGAAACGCCTATCCGCTGAAGCACCCAAGCAAATAAAAGAACTGCTCGCAACAGAGGGCTATTTCTCAGCCGAGGTGAGCGTGAAATCCACGCAAGACCAACTTGAAAATCTCACCGTACTGTCAGTTAACCCCGGCGTACCTACTCTGGTTGGCAGTGTCAACATCACGTTTACTGGTGACATCACACAAGCGCACCAAGGCATACCCAACGAGCAACAACTGCGTGAAAAATGGCCGCTACCGGCTGGTGCACAGTTTCAACAGGCTGCTTGGACCGCGGCAAAACGAAGCTTACTGACCAAGTTATTGGTCAATCGCTATCCAAACGCAATTATCACTGATACCAAAGCCAGCATTGATGTTAAGCAACAAACTGCGGCATTAGAAATTGCAATAGACAGCGGCAGCACTATACATTTTGGCGAACTACAAATCGAAGGCCTGCAACGTTATCCGGAAAGCATCATACATAATCTAAACCCGATTAAACCGAATGAAGTGTATAGCCAATCTCAGCTACTCACTTTTCAAACCCGTCTGCAGGAAAGTGGCTACTTCCGGACGGTAGAAGTTACTGCAGATAGCAAAGCTGTGCTTGGCACTCAGCAGCAGGCGCCCATTAAAATTAAAGTGGATGAAAACAAATCAATTAAGGTCAGCACTGGTGCGGGTTTTAGTACCAACACAGGGGCGCGCACACAGCTGACCGTAGAGCACCTAAATGTATTTGACCGTAACTGGCGCATGACATCCAGCCTCAGGTTAGAGCAAAAACTACAATCTCTATCCGGCACGATTCGCTTACCCACTACGGCAACTGGCTATCGTGACAGCGCCAATATCGCCGCCACCAGAACAGAAATTGAGGGGCAAACTACCACAGTCACACAAACCGGTGTAAAGCGCGCATGGGGCTCACTCAAACGCGAACAATACGTTGGTGCCAATCTGTTAGCAGAGCATGTGAATCTAGATAGTGCAGATTCCTCTGACAATTACGCTGCTACCCTAGGTTACGGCATCACGCTCCGGCGCACAGATAACAACCTCAACCCTACGCGTGGCTATTTATTCAATGCCCAGTTTAATGGCGCACCCTTGGCGTCGCTTGCTAGTGGTACTTTTCTACAAAGCTATTTAAAAACACAAGCCTATTACCCCATCACCAAAAGCACGCAGTTAATCGCCCGTGCCGAGCTTGGCATGGTGCATGGGAAAAACAGCGCACCAGCTACTTTCCTGTTTCGTGCTGGCGGCGACCAATCTGTCCGTGGCTATGGCTACCAGAGCCTAGGCGTAACTGAAGGCGATGCAATCGTCGGGGCACGCTACCTTGCCACAGGCAGCATTGAGGTGATTCAATGGTTAACGCCAGAATGGGGTGCAGCCATCTTTACCGACTTTGGTAATGCAGCAAATAGCCTTAAAGATTTAAAACCAGTGTATGGCTATGGCTTGGGCGCAAGATGGAAAAGCCCTGTAGGCCCGATTGGTGCTGACATCGCCTACGGTCAAGAAACGAACGATTACCGCATGCATTTTAATATCGGGGTGATATTCTAATGGCGCGCAGTTACTTACATATTCTGCTGATTAGCATCAGCTTGCTGCTATTTTCACCCGCACATAGCGAGATGCCCATTAGCGTTAGCACAAGCTTAGATAGCTTCAGCCATGATTTAGACAATATCCACCTGAAACTAGAAAAGCTCAGCGCGCGCTGGCAGCTCTCACCCTTTGGCGATGGCAAACTGGTGGTTGAACAATTAAAAGCCAAACGCTTGATCATCACCATTAAAAACAGTGATAGTGAATCTGAGCAAGCACCGCTGCCCAAGCGCATCAACCTGCCGCTTCCTATCTCGGTACTACAGTCTGAAATCAGCGAAGTCGTCATTGTTACGCAAGATGAGCGCCTGATTTTTTACAACGTAAAGTTAGCATTTGAAGGTAACGCCAACACGCTAAAACTCAGTTTATCGCACGCCCAAACTCCGTGGGGTAATGCCGCAGCACACATCAACATGAGTGCCGCCAACCCGTTTGCGCTCAAAGGCGACTTTTCAATCAAAAATACCGAGTCACCTTACCCTTATGACTTAAACGCACAATTAAGTGGTGACCTAAATAGGCTCAATATTGATACCAGTGCTTGGTTAGCATCACATGATGGCAAACTCAGCCTGTCAAAATCTGAGAGTGAACAAGCGGCGGCCAAGCTCCTGATGCATGGCCAAGTTGAGCTGAATCATGATTATGCAATCCATGTGCATAGCCAGCTTTTAGCGTTACGTCCCGAACGCTTAGGCAACTACCCTGCAGCCAAGCTTAATTTAGATTTAACGCTAGAGGGTGCACTTAAACCCGCGCCCAATGTGATGCTCAAACTCAACAGTCATGACAGCACTTGGCAAACGCAAGCTGTTGCTGTATCTGCCAATGCGCAGGTCAACGCCAGCGCACTAGAGCAGCTCACATTCGAGCTGGGCGTTGCCGCCAACAAAATTAAAGGTGCCGGTAATATCAATGCACAAAATACCCACCTAACCTGGCAGGCTGACCTGCCAAACCTTGCAACATTCGATCCAGCGTTAGCTGGGAAGGTTAGCGCGAGCGGTGTAATTGATGGTGCGCTGGATAGCCCATCGCTAAATATCAAATTACTTGGTGAAAAACTACACCTGACAAATGGCTTACAAATTAACGAATTAACCGGTGATGCCAACATTTTAGCCGGTGATAGTGGCACGATGACTGCAACAATTGCAGCAAATACCGTCCAATACGGCAACAATGCGCCATTTAATAGCAACATCACCTTAAACGGCACACAAGCAAACCATGTCATCACCATTAGCGCTAATAGCAACGATGCTAAATTGCAAAGTACGTTAAAAGGCGGGCTTGCTTTAAACTCACCCACCAATGCATCTTCGCTAAAAAGACAGTGGCAAGGCTTGTTGCAACAGCTGGATTACTCTGGGCTAACACCAGTCAAGCTCAAAGCACCGGCAACACTGAGTGCAGATATCGACAGCATCACACTCACACAAGCGAATCTGGTGCTGAATCATGGCAACATCGATATCGAGCAGCTCGCTCTAGGCAACGGGAAACTGGCCAGCAAAGGCAAGTTAACTCAACTGAGCCTGAGCGATCTACCGCCAGAGCTATTGTCGTTGCCCAGCACGCTACAAGGCAGCCCCAGTTTTTCAGGAGAATGGGTGATAGAGACGCAAAATTCAATCAATGCGCACCTTGGCCTATGGCGTGACGACGGTGATTTCACATTAACAAAACCAGATGGCAGCACGCAGCCACTAGGGCTATCAACCGCAAAGCTGACGCTTGACGTGGTGGACAATGCGCTACGTATTGAGACGGATATCGATGGTAAAAACTTTGGCACAATCAGTGCAAAACTTGCAAGCCAGCTCACAAAAACAGATGCAGGCTTTAGCTTACTCAACAACGCACCACTGCAGCTTTCTGCCAGCGCAAAACTCAGTACACTAGCCTGGCTCCCCATGCCCACAACCTTGATGGATGCAGACCTAGATGGGAAAATCGCATTAACTGTATCCGCAAATGGCACCATGGCACAGCCTAACCTGAGCGGCACGCTTAATGGCAACAATATCAACTTCAACTTACCCTCAGAGGGCATCCAGCTCAACAACGGTAATTTCCAAGCACACTTTGAAAATAATCAACTACAAATCGAACAAGCTATCTGGCAAGGTGGCGCAGGCAAACTGAGTGCTAACGGCTGGGTGCGATTTGAGCAGGGGCAGCCCAAAGCAGAACTGAGCTGGAACGCCGATCAATTTAGCATCTTCTCTAGAGCTGACCGCCTGCTAGTCATTAGCGGGACGGGCAAAACCATCCTTGCTGACAACCTGCTTAGCATTTTAGGTGACTTCACCGTCAACAACGGCCTAATAGAAATGGCGCAAGAAGATACCCCTACGCTCAGCGATGATGTGATTATCTTAGGGGAAACCGCAATTAAAAAAGAGCCATTATTGCAAGTGCTGTTAAACGGACTACATATTCAATTAGGTGATGACTTTACCTTACGCGGGCGCGGCTTGGACGCAAAACTGACCGGGGCATTGACACTAACCGGCCGTACTGAATACAGACCACACACAGAAGGCAGTATTGCTGTTTCTAAAGGCACCTTCATGGCTTACGGTCAAATACTCAACATAGAGCGTGGCATATTAAACTTTAACGGCGTGATGGATAATCCAGGCTTAAATATCCGTGCCATGCGCGATAGCAAGCCAGTCAATGCAGGTGTTGAAATTACAGGTAGCGCTTTAATCCCGGAGATTAAACTGGTTTCAGACCCTAATGTACCGGATACCGATAAGCTCGCATGGCTGGTATTAGGCCACGGCACAGAACAAGCAGGCAAATCAGACTTTGCAATACTCTCACTAGCAGCAGGTGCATTATTCTCTCAGGGGCAGTCCGTTCCATTACAAAGCCAGATAGCACGTGCTGCCGGGCTGGATGAATTCAGCTTCGCCGGCGGTGATGCAGAAAACGCCTCGGTCACCCTGGGTAAACGACTAAGCTCGCAGCTTTACCTCAGCTATGCCAAAAGCATAAGCGGCCTGCAAGATATTGCCAGACTCACATTCAATATCACACCACGCTGGGCACTGCGCGCCGAAGCCGGCAATGAAAGTGCCGTCGATGTGTTATATACTTTCAGCTTCAAATAAGATTTGGATTCAGCAACATGAGTGCAGACAAAAACAATCCAAGACTAGCCGTGTTAATCGATGCAGATAACACATTTAACGTTATTCCTATCATTGACGAATTATTTGAAGAAATATCCAAATTTGGTGATGCAAGTGTCAGGCGCATCTATGGGGATTGGACACAAAGTCAATTAGTGCGCTGGAAAGAGATATTACCAAAACACGCCATCCAGCCTATACAGCAGTACGCTAACACCAAAGGTAAAAACGCAACCGATAGCGCACTTATTATTGATGCAATGGATTTGCTCTACACCGCACCGCTTGATGGCTTCTGTATTGTTTCCAGCGACAGTGACTTTACACGGCTGGCAATTCGGTTCCGCGAGTCTGGTAAACTAGTTTATGGATTTGGTGAACAAAAAACACCTGAGTCACTAAGAGCCGCGTGCAACCAGTTTATCTATATTGAGATTCTTTCTTTAGATAAACCAACTGAAATCATTACAACGAATCAAGACACTTCAAGTGTTAAGTCTGAAAAATCTAAAACAATAACTGAAACTAAATCGAATCCGCCCACGAATAACGACAATACACTGCTAGCCCCTGTTGTGAAGAAAACTTCTCAACAATTAGCAATGGATACAAAGCTGGTGTCATTAATTCGCTCCGCGATAGAGTCGCTTTCAGATGATGACGGCTTTGCGAATACGGGTGAGGTTAAAAAGCATATCGTAAAAAATTACTCTGCCTTTGATTCTCGCAACTATGGTTATGCTAAATTTAGCGACCTAATCAACATCATTGGCTTATTCGAGCTAGACGCAAAAAAACAACGTATTAAAGATAAAAGAAAAAAATGAACGAAATCCTAGTCCTATACTACTCCCAAGGTGGCGCAGTGCGCGAGATGGCGCAGTTGGTCGCGCGCGGTGTGCAAAGCGTAGATGGCATTAAAGCACGCATTCGCACGGTACCTAAAGTGTCTGCAAATTGTGAAGCAACCGAATCTGACATCCCAAGCACTGGCGACCCATACGCAGAGCTGCAAGATTTGGAAGAATGTATTGGGGTCGCATTAGGCAGCCCTACCCGCTTTGGCAATATGGCTGCACCGATGAAATACTTTTTAGATGGCACCACCAGTTTATGGTTAAAGGGGGCGCTATCGAACAAAGCAGCAGCTGTATTTACCTCTACAGGCTCTATGCATGGCGGCAACGAAACCACACTCCTCACCATGATGCTGCCGCTAATGCACCATGGCATGATTATGGTGGGTTTACCGTACTCCGAACCAGCCCTATCGGCCACCACCTCTGGCGGCACCCCTTACGGTGCAAGCCATATTGGCGGCACTATGGATGACAAGCCCATCACAGATGATGAAAAAAAACTGTGTATTGCCTTAGGCAAACGCCTTGCGGAGACCGCGCTAAAACTCGCGAGAAAACTTTAAATCATGAGCCAGCTACAGCTAGAAGCGAGACAGTTTCTAAGAAGCACTCGCACCGCCATACTATCAACCCATTCGGCAAAGTTTGAAGGCTATCCGTTCAGCTCGGTTGCGCCATTTGTGCTAGATCATCAATGCCAACCCATTATTTTAATTAGCAACATTGCAGAACACACCAAAAACATCGCAACCAACCCGAAAGTATCATTGCTGGTATTTGCCGGCGCCGAGGACTTGCAGGCCAATGCCAGACTTACCTTGCTAGGTAACGCACATATCATTGATAAAAATGAAGATGCTGACCTACGCACACGCTATCTGCGTTATCTGCCACAAGCCAGTGGTTACTTTGATATGCATGATTTTGCTTTTTATCGCATCCAAATTGAAACATGTCGCTATATTGCAGGTTTTGGCAAAATGGGCTGGCTATCAGGGAGTGACCTGATGACAGATATGCCTACAGATGCATTGCTAGCTGCTCAGGAAGCGCACATCCTCGATCACATGAATACAGACCATGCCGACAGCCTGATTGCCTATTGCCGGCATGTACACGGCGTTGAAGCCACGCAAGCCAATATGCTGGGCATTGATTGTGACGGATTTGATGTTGCCGCTATGGTTAACGGTCAAACCATCACATTACGCTTTGCGTTTGCAACGCCTATCCATGATGCACAATCTGCACGCGCAGCCTTGGTCAGCCTTTCAAAATCAATCAACGCTTAACTCAAACCTGAATAACCCCTAACGTAAGCAAACTCCAACGTGAATAAACCTCAAATGATACAAAGACTCCAACTGGGCGCTTCTATTAGCCTCATTGCGCTCATACTATTAACCTTGGCCTGGGAAGCTGTTCTAGCCCCATTAAAACCGGGCGGCTCATTACTGATATTCAAGGTATTGCCGCTATTGCTACCGTTATTTGGCATCTTACGGGGCAAGCGCTACACCTACCAATGGTCATGTATGTTCATTTTATTTTACTTCACTGAAGGCGTAGTGCGCGCATGGGCTGATGTGGGAATTTCCGCCCAACTTGCGTTAGCAGAAGTCGCCCTGACTATCTTATTTTTTACGTGCACGATTTTTTACGCAAGGCTGACACGCCAACCGCCACAAAACAGCGTAAAAAACCCATAAACACACATAAGTTTTTACATAGATACCGCGCCAAACATACTGTCTTCTACTATAATTTAGGCATGAAAATACGATTTATAAGCTACAGATGAAAATACTGCTCTCAAACGATGATGGTTATTTCGCACCAGGTTTAAATATACTGGCCGAACATATTGCAAAAATTGCAGATATTACCGTGGTTGCGCCTGAAAGAAACCGCAGCGGTGCGAGTAACTCACTCACGCTCGACCGCCCATTAAGCGTAAAAAAAGCATCTAACGGCTTTTTTTACGTGAACGGCACACCGACAGATTGCGTGCACATTGCACTCACAGGCTTGATGGACACTATGCCGGACATGGTCATCAGCGGCATTAATGATGGTGCCAACATGGGCGATGACACCATCTACTCAGGTACAGTGGCAGCGGCTATGGAAGGCTACCTGCTTGGCATCCCATCTATCGCAGTTTCTATGTCACAGCATAACTCCACCTATTTTGAAACGGCAGCAAGAGTCGCTGTGGAACTGATTCAGCATTATCAAAAAAACGGGTTCAGCGCACCAACACTTCTCAATGTCAATGTGCCGGATATCCCGTACGAAGAATTACAAGGGCGTACAGTAACACGCCTAGGTAAACGCCATAAGGCAGAGCCAGTGGTGCAGCTTAAAACACCGCGTAATGAGACGGTATACTGGGTTGGTGCTGCAGGGCAACCTAATGATGGCGGGGTAGGTACAGATTTCTATGCCGTTGCAAATAAGCAAGTTTCAATTTCACCCATTCAAGTTGATTTAACCTGCCACGCACAGCTGAATGACATCAAACAATGGTTATCTAGCTAATAATACTGGAAATAAAATCGTGGCATTAATCAAATCATCGCAAGCTGGCATCGGCATGACATCGCAACGTACGCGTGACCGCATGCTTAATCGACTGCGCGAGCAAGGCATTAAAGATGAAGTGGTGCTCTCCGCGATAGGCAGCACAGCACGCCATATTTTTGTTGATGAAGCCCTTTCGATTCGTGCTTATGAAGACGTATCTCTGCCAATTGGCTTTGGACAAACCATCTCGCAACCGTATATCGTTGCTCGTATGTCTGAGTTGCTGCGTAATGGCCAGCCTTTAGAGAAAGTGCTCGAAATCGGCACGGGTTGCGGCTATCAAACGGCCGTATTATCCAAACTGGCTAAAGAGGTTTACTCTGTAGAGCGTATTCGCCCTTTACTGTTAAAAGCGCGCGATCATTTACGCAAACTCAAATGCATCAACGTCAAGCTAGACCATGCAGACGGTAATATGGGTTTAGCGCAGCTAGCACCATTTGACGCCATTATCGTTACCGCTGCGGCAAGCCATATTCCGCCGGATTTATTAACACAGCTAGCGGTTGGCGGCCGTTTAGTCATCCCGGTTGGTACCGATGAGCAAATCCTGTACCTTGTAGAGCGCGTGTCTGCCAATGACTACCGTCAGACGCAGTTGGAGCCTGTAAAATTTGTTCCCTTACTCGGCGGCACCACCTCACAATGAATGCATCACGCTGTTTCATCATCTTATTGATTTCATTGCTGAACTTTGCATGCAGCACCACTCAGGCACCGGTGATTGATCGCATACCGCATGCTAAATCCAATAAACCGCAAACCAAAGTTGCCGCACACAAAGCTGGCACAGACTGGCGCCCGGCAAGCTACGTGGTCAAAAAAGGCGACACCCTGTATAGCATAGGCCTTGAGTATGGTTACGACTACAAAGAAATTGCACAGGTTAATAATATCAGCGCGCCTTACCTGATTAAAATTGGACAAACCCTTAAGTTTGCGCCTTTAAATGAAGCACCAGCCACGGTAGAACCCAGTGCACAGCCTAGCCCCGCACAGGATAACAACAATGGCGTGGTCACTTATGCGATTGGTGCTGACAATGCCCCAGAAGCAAACAGCAAAATACAGACACCTCCGGTCGCAATCAGTATTAACGAGCCCAAAGCACTGCGGGAACCATACAGTGATACTGCTTACAAGCAGCCACTCCCAGTGGCAAAGACCATTGCCAGCACGCCTACCCCCACTGCTAATGCCGTTAAAAAACCGATTGCAGAAAAAATAGCTGAAAAACCAATGGTGGAATCAAAACCTGAAGTTAAGCCAGCTGACGCCGTTGCTGAAACAAAACCCAAGCTAGAGCCGACTGGCGCCTTAACTTGGGCATGGCCAACCAAAGGTAAAGTCATTGCCAACTTTAACGATGCAGGCAATAAAGGGATAGATATCTCGGGGAAAATGGGCCAGTCAGTGCAAGCAGCAGCGCCAGGCAAAGTCATTTACAGCGGCTCCGATTTGCGCGGCTATGGTAAGTTAGTAATCGTAAAACACAGCGCCACTTATTTATCTGTGTATGCAAATAACAGCCTGATTTTGGTCAAAGAAGGTCAGCAAGTGACTAGCGGCCAAAAAATTGCAGAAATGGGCGATACCGACAGCAATTCAGTAAAACTACATTTTGAAATCAGGCAGCAAGGTAAATCTGTAGACCCGATGAAGTTTCTCAGTGCAGATTAAATAAGCGCTTAAGGAGCAAAAAAATGGCAAAGCAAGAGCCTAACAAATATCTAAAAAATAAAGACATTAAGCCAGAGAGCAAAGCCAGTGTGCTGGCTGCTACGATACGCATGGGTCTTATGCTTGTGGGTATTATTGGCCTTGCTTTAGAGTTGTTTCGTGAAGATGGTTGGCTTTCAACCCTGATGAGCAAGCTGTTTGAATCTACCACCAGTATGCTGATGATTCCGGTCATCATTCTGGCGCTATGGCTACTGAACAAGTGGGTCAGCTCACCTAATAAATCAGAAACTAAAAAAAGCGGCGACCTGCCCATGTACTTCATGATGGCTGTTGGCGTATTCTACTTGGTTAGGCTATATACAACTGGCTCTTTTTAGCCCTGCAATTGCTCACCATCTAGAGTAAAAGCCGGTGAGATAGAAAAAGCACAATAGAAGCAATACAATAAAAAAGCGGCGCTAGGCCGCTTTTTTATTGTTACTGTCAGGATGCTAGCTGATATTAGTTAGCTGCCTGCGCCTGTTGTTTGTAATACTCGCGCACAGGTGTCATATCAAAATCACGTGCCCATTTGATAACTTCATCAAATGCAGGGGCGCCAATTTCACCCACTTGCGCATGAATCCCTGCTTGCTCGCGAATCACTAAAATACCTGGAATTTGCGTTACTTCAAAATATTCACCGATTTCAGGGTCAGCTTCAGTATTGACCATACCAAATACGATGTCTGGGTTTTTCTCTGCCGCAGCTTCAAAAGTAGGCGTGAAAGCAACACATGGATCACACCACTGCGCCCAAAAATCAACAATCACAAAAGGATTGTTTTCTATTGTTTCTTTAAAATTAGCTTTGGTAAGTGCAATAACTGCCATAATTTTGCCTTTAATTGAGTAAGGTAACGCCTAAAAATAGCAGTTTATCAGAAGCCATATCTTTCGTTAAGTTTTAGATTCGCAATGGGGCTATTCACTCAAACCTGGTACTGGCTTACCCCATGTTGCACCAAAAAACAATTCAGACAAAGGCTTTCTAGTACGCGGTGCGGTTTCTCTTGCTAAAGTATCACCTTCTAAAGTAGCAATATCCGCTTGGTAACCAACAGACATCATCGCCATCAAGGTGTACTGCTCTGGGATATTAAACGTAGTGCGTGCTTTATCAGGGTCAAAACCACCCATCTGATGCGCCATTAAGCCCATACTCGATGCTTGTAAGCATACATTTTCTGCTGCCGCGCCGGTATCGTACTGCGCCCAGCGGTTAGCTTTCTGGTTATGCCCAAACAATGTATCCGCACAGATTAACAACAGTAATGGTGCATCTTTCACCCAAGCCTGATTGCCTGGCACCAGGCAATCAAATGCTTGCTGCCAGCTGGCAGCATCTGTATTTTTATCCCAAACCACAAAACGCCAAGGCTGATCACCAAAGCAAGAAGGTGCCCATCTTGCGGCCTCTAGCAAAGCAATCACTTGCGCTTGCGTCACGCCTTTAGCCGCATCATAGGCGCGCCCGCTCCATCGGTTTGCTAGCGTGTTATCAATGGTTACTTGTGTAATGGCCGGGTTATGCATATTTAATTTATTCCTCAATAAATGGGTAGTCGGTGTAGCCTTTTTCAGCGCCACCGTAAAATGATGATGAATCCGCTTCATTTAGTGGCGCATCTAGTTTAAAGCGCGCGACTAAATCAGGATTTGCAATAAATGGTACACCATATGCCACTACATCTGCATGACCATTTGCAATCACTGCATTGCCTCGCGCTTTATCGTAAGCTAAATTAGCCATGTAACCGCCTTTAAATAGCTTGCGTAACGCATCAAAGTCAAACGGATCAGATAAACCACCACCGTGAATACCCCCCTCTACCACGTGTAAATAGGCAAGGTTAAATTGATTCAGTGCTTCTGCCACATAATTAAACAGCGCTTGCGGGTTACTGTCTTGCATATCGTTAAATGGATTAACAGGCGAAATACGCACACCAACTTTATCTGCACCGGCTGCATCCACCACAGCCTTAGTTACTTCTAATAGAAATCGTGCGCGGTTTTCAACACTACCGCCGTACTGATCTGTGCGCTTGTTAGTACCATCACGCAGGAACTGGTCCAATAAATAACCGTTAGCCGCATGTATCTCTACACCATCAAACCCTGCGGCCAACGCAGCTTTCGTTGCATGCACATAATCAGCAATGATACCTGGCAGCTCGCTTAGCGCCAATGCGCGCGGCTCTACATAATCTACCAAACCTTGGTAAGTAAATGCCTGCCCTGCTGGCTTAATGGCAGATGGCGCAACTGGAAGTGCACCTTCCGGCAGCAGGCTAGGATGGGAGATACGGCCTACGTGCCAGATCTGAATCACAATCTTGCCGCCTTTGGCGTGCACTGCATCGGTAATCTTCTTCCATCCGGCAACTTGTGCGTCGGTATAAATACCGGGCAATGCTGGGTAGCCGTGCGCCATGGCCGAAATTGGTGTTGCTTCAGTGACAATCAGCCCAGCGCTGGCACGCTGCTCGTAATAAGTCACGTTCAAAGGCTGAGGCACACCCTGCGCCCCTGCTCTATTACGCGTAAGCGGTGCCATAACAATACGGTTGCGCAGTGGGATACTGCCCAGTTTTACTGGGCTAAATAGATCTAATGCCATGCTTTACTCCTAACTAATGTTTAATGTCTCAATTATTTTTTTGGCTTATCGGCAGCGGGTTTCACCGCTTCGATCAATAAGGTAATCTCAATATCATCACCGACTGGGCTATTGGGCTTAACACCCCAGCCAAAGCCATAATCAGATGCCTTCAGTGAGGTTTTTGCCTCAAAACCACTACGCTCGCCACCCCAAGGGTCGTTACCAAAACCTAGTACTTTAAATGGCAAAGAAATTTCTTTAGTTACACCATGCATGGTGAACTTACCAGTCATCACACCTTCGGTTGCGCTTTTGGCCTCAATTTTGGTGCTCACAAAACTCATCTCAGCAAACTTTTCTGTATCCAGATAATCTTTCTCTTTAATGTGCGCGTCACGCTTGGCCAGCCCGCTATTTACGCTCAGCACATTAATTTTAGCGTCTACCGATGAGTTGGCTAAGTTATCCGCATCAATCAAAATATTGCCAGTAATCTCATTAAAAGTACCGGATGCCTTTGCTACCACGTGACGTACGCTCCAGTTAGCAAAGCTATGTGCTGCGTCAATTTTATAAGCAACTGGTGCCGCAATCGCTGCACTTATTCCTGAAAATAGCGCCCATAGTAATAATGCAGTCGTTTTTAAATGTACGTATTTCATCTGTCATCCTTTTTTTGAACTTAGTTTGTTATCACAATATTTACTTACAACAACTACCTTATTGATGTTCAATACCACTTAAGCCCAGACCTGCTTTCAGTCTAAAGATTCACATTAACACCACGTTAATGTTGTACGACCTACTAAATATTCAAGTTAATTGAATAATTAACAGCATGTTATTACTAATATCTTTATACTAATAGCTAATAATTTTGCATGTTTTGTTCAAATAATCTGACTAAGATTGATTACCAATTATGTCCACTAAACTATCGTTAGAGTCACTTGAGGTATTAGATGCTATCGCACGTAAAGGTAGCTTTGCTGCCGCCGCAGAATCCCTATTTCGCGTACCTTCTGCAGTTACCTATACAGTAAGGAAACTGGAAGAGGACTTAAACGTTCAGCTCTTTAACCGCAGCGGGCACCGGGCGGAGCTAACTTTAGCCGGCACAGAGCTACTTAAAGAGGGGCGAAACCTGCTCAATGCCGCCAGCGAGTTAGAGTCACGGGTTAAACGTGTAGCAAAAGGCGTAGAAACCGAACTGACCATCGCAGTGAGTGATTTGTTTGACATCACCAGTATTTACCCGATATTAGATAAATTTTATAACCAGAATTTCGGCACCAGAATCAAACTGACACAAGAAGTATTTGGTGGCGGCTGGGATGCACTGATTAGTGGCCGCGCTGATATCACGTTAGGCAGCCCCGGCGACGCCCCGCCGGTCAATGGCTTTACGACAAAACCAATCGGCTTGCTGGAGTTTAGTTATGCAGTTTCTCCACACCACCCGCTGGCCAAACTAACAGACCCGTTACAAGACCAGGACATTATTCGCCACCGTTCTATTTCTGCAGCGGATAGCTCACGCAACTTACCACCCAGAACTGCAGGCATTTTATCTGGGCAAGATGTGCTGACCCTACCCAGCATGCACTTCAAGCTACGCGCACAACTTGCAGGACTAGGGGCTGGTTATGTTCCAAGAAAGATTGCAGAGTATTATGCAAGCAAAGGTCAACTCATCATTAAACAAGTAGCCAAGCCAAAGCATGAAGTCATGATTTTTCTTGCTTGGCGCAATGATGGCGGCAAAGCGCAGCAGTGGTTTATTAAACAATTCCAATTACTGAACATAAATGATATTTTATTATCACCAGCACAATGAGAGACATTAAGATGTCACAAGAACAACTGCCAAAGAATTTCGCCCGCATCAACAACTTTGCCATCAAAGCCATGCAATGGCTTAACGGATTTGCACATATCATTATTGGCTTGGCGCTTGCCACTTCAGTCATTATGTTTACCTGGCTCTTTTTTAAAGACGTATTTGCAGCGGCTAATGCACATAACCTAGTACATGGCTTTCTACATGCACTTGGTACACTGATGCTGTTATGGTCGATTTCTGCACTCATCTCTGCAGAAATACGCTACCTACAAGGCAGCAAACTTCAGGTAGAAACCTTTGTTGAAGTTGTGCTCGTACTGTTCTTACGTAAACTCATCGTGATGCCTGTGCAGGACGCCTCGCCAACTACGGAAGAGATTGCAATATGGGTAGGTGGCGCCTTTGTTTTGGGCTTGGTTTACGTACTGGTGCGCTGGGCTCAAAAACAGCAAGACTAAGCATCAGCGACTGCCTAAACCAAAAATTATTAATCATATGACAACTAACAACGTAAATACGACCGAACAAGATCAAGCCTTCATGAACATCGCGCTAACTTTGGCAAAAGAAGCCGCCCTAGTCGGTGAAGTGCCAGTGGGCGCAATCGTAGTAAAAGATGGGATGATTATCGGGCGTGGCAGCAATGCGCCTATCACGCTACATGACCCAAGCGCACATGCTGAGATTCAGGCCATGCGCGATGCTGCACAGCACCTAGGCAACTATCGTTTAGTAGATTGCACGCTGTATGTCACACTGGAGCCATGTGCAATGTGTGCTGGTGCAATACAACACGCACGCATCGCCAAACTGGTGTATGGCGCCAGCGACCAAAAAACAGGCGCCTGCGGCAGCGTAGTCAACCTGATGGCTGAGCAAAAGCTTAACCACCATACTACGGTTACCAGTGGCTTACTGGCAGACGAATGCGGCATGATGCTATCTAACTTCTTTTCTGAACGACGCAAACTAGCAAAACTGCAGCGCCAATAAAACCCCCGCCGAAGCGGGTTTTTAAAATCTAAACGTATGTACTAACGCAATACGTGATTAGTCGTTACTGCCCATCAAGCCCATTAACAACTGCAACAAACTAGTGAACAAGTTATAAATGCTTAAGTACAAACCTAATGTTGCCATCACGTAGTTGGTTTCACCACCGTTAACGATACGGCTAACGTCATATAAAATAAAACCTGAAAACAGAATCACGCCAACTGCAGACATCGCAAGCGCCATTGCCGGAATTTGTAAAAAGATATTAGCCAATGAAGCAACAATCATTAATACAATACCCACCATTAAGAACTTGCCCATAAAGCTAAAGTCTTTTTTGGTAGTGGTAGCAATACCTGCCAAAGTCATTAAGATGATGCCAGTACCGCCAGCTGCCAAGCCAACGATTTGCGCGCCATTACTTAAATGCAATGCATGCTGCAGGATTGGGCCAAGCAACATACCAAGCAAGAATGTTAGGCCTAATAAAATCACCACGCCTACACTACTGTTACGGTTAGCAGCAATCGCTGCAAACAAGCCGTACATTACTGCCATTGCGCCAATCGCGAACATAAATGGATGCTGTTGTGCAATAGAAAAATTAATACTCATACCAATAAATGCACCAATCACTGTTGGAATCATGGTCAAACCCAACAACGCGTATGTATTACGCAGAACTCGATTAGTAGCTAACTCGGTCGATTCTGAGCGACCTAGTACTGGAGTGTTATCTAACATTGTTTATTTCCTTATAATTAAAAATACACCTGAAGCTAAGATACCGATTTACGCATTAAGTTTCAAGGCTTTTGTTAAGCGAACAATTCACCTTCTACAATACCCACTTGCGCCACTTGGTGTAGCGCACGCACGAAATCTGCGCTTTCATGCAATGCATCCATGGTTAACGGATGCTTATGTCCATGCATACGCGCTAAACGGCTCAGACTTTGTGCAGAAATAGTCCAGCTAAGGTTAGCTAACAGTTCATCAGCCATGGCGGGTTGATTGCACAGCAGCACCATATCACAGCCAGCAGTAAGTGCAGCCAATGCCCGCGTAGTTACATCACCGCCTGCTGTGGCGGCCTCCATGCTTAAGTCATCACTAAAAATTACGCCATTAAAGCCTAAGCGTTCACGCAGTATTTTCTGTAACCAGCGCGGTGAAAAACCAGCAGGTTTACTATCCACTTTAGGGTAAATTACATGCGCAGGCATAATTGCCTGAATGCCATCATCAATCAGCATTCTGAACGGCTGCATGTCGTGCTGTGCAATTTGGTCAAACTCACGCTCATCTACCGGCATACTGACGTGAGAGTCAGCCACCACAAAGCCATGCCCAGGGAAATGCTTACCTACTGCTGGCATCCCGCCTTTTTTCAAGCCTTGCATCAGTGCATAGGCTAGGTCGCTAATCGCTTGCGGGTTCAGATGAAACGCACGGTCGCCAATCACTAGACTATCGCCATAATCCATATCCAGCACTGGGGTAAAGCTAAAGTCCACGCCATGCGCACGCAACTCTGCGGCCAAAATCCAGCCGGCTTCTGTGGCTAACTCTTTAGCCTTTTTAGGATTTTTATCCCAAATTTTGCCAAATTCACGCATCGGCGGAATTTTAGTAAAGCCTTCTCTAAAACGCTGTACACGTCCGCCTTCGTGGTCCACCGCAATCAATAAAGGCGGTTGACGTACCGCATGAATGCTCGCAGTCAGCGCTTTAAGCTGTGCATTATTTTCATAATTACGTTTAAATAGAATCACACCACCGACTAGTGGGTGCTTTAAACGCCGAATGTCGTCATCGGTTAACTCTGTACCGACAACATCTATCATCACTGGACCTAAACTCATGCCATCTCTTTTCTTAATCGGGTTTTCTAACATCTAAGGCGTCACGTAAATAGTCTCCGCCTAGATTAATTGCTAAAATCAAACTCATCAAGCATCCACCTACAATCAACACGTAATGTGGTGCTATCAGCATATAACGTACTGCATCTCGCAACATCGCGCCCCAAGAGGCATCCGGTGCCTGAATCCCTAGCCCTAAGAACGACAAGCTGGCCTCGGCAATCATCACACTGGCTAAACTGTAAGTGGCTTCTACTACTAAAATTGAGGCTAATAGCGGCAAGATATGTCGAAACAGCAAGCGCGGCACACCCGCCCCCAATGACTCAGCGGCCAGCACGTGCTGGCGGTGACGTAAACTCAGGGTTTGCCCACGGGTCAGCCGTGCGTAGCTCACCCAGCCAGTTAAGCACAGCGCTATCATTAAATTACCTAGCCCTGGCCCCAGCACCGCGGCAAAAGCAATCGCTAATAAAATGCCGGGAAACGCCAAAAAAATATCGGTAATATGCATCAATATTGCATCTACCCTGCCGCCGTAAAAGCCAGCAAGCAAGCCGACAAACACGCCTATCGCCATGGTCACAGCGGTAACAACCAGCGCCACCCAAAGAGACACCTCAACACCACTTAACACTCGTGCAAAAATATCGCGCCCCAAATCATCGGCACCAAACCAATGCTGCATAGTCGGCGCTTGTAAAATCACATTAAGATCAATCGCATTGGCATCAAACTGAAGTAAATTGTTCGCTAGTACGGCAATCAGCCAAAGCGCTAAAATCGAATAAGAAAGAAATTTCATCGAATCAACTTACCCTTTAGTTCTGCTATGCATGGCGTACTCTAGGGTCGGCTAGTCTATATAAGATATCGGTAACCAGATTCACCAGCACGTAACTTAATGCCACAATCAGCACACATGCCTGCGTAACAGGATAATCACGCTTTTCTATACTCTCCACCAATAAGCGGCCAATACCATCCCAGCTAAAGATAGTTTCAGTAATCACTGTACCGGCAAGCAAGCTTCCCATCTGCAAACCCACAATGGTAATAATCGGCAATAACGCAGCGCGCAAGGCATGGCGCAAAATCACGGTTTGCTCACTTAAGCCTTTGGCACGCGCAGTGCGAATATAATCATCGTTTAACACCTCCAGTAAGCTGGTGCGCGTCATCCGCGTTAAAATAGCGCTTAGACCAAACCCTAAGGTAATGGCTGGCAAAATAATGGATATGCCTGAGTCCATACCACTCACTGGCAACCAGCCTAGCCACACTGCAAAAATCAGCATCAGCACTGGCCCCAGCCAAAACGCAGGCATTGCAGATAAACGCACAGAAACGATAGTCACCACAAAGTCTTGCCAGTGCCCAGCTTTAAGTGCCGCAAATACGCCCAGCGGCACACCGATCACAATACCGATCAGCAAAGACAGCAATGCCAACTTTAAGGTAGCAGGATAGCGCGCCTTGATTAACTCAATAATCGGTGTGTGCGTATGTATGGACTGCCCTAAGTCACCCTGCATAAGCTTTGCCACATAGTGACCAAACTGCTGAATCAGCGGCTGGTTTAGCCCTAAGTCTGCACGCAAGGCTGTGCGATCCGCCATATTTGCAGATTCGCCCAACATCACATCGACAGGGTCACCCGGCACCAGATGAATCAGTAAGAAAGTAAGCAGCAATACGCCAAAAATGACCGTCAACAGACTAGCTAAACGCTGGACAATACCCATCAGAACTTCTCGTTAAACCAATAAACATGGGTAACGAAAGACAACCCCACTAATCGTTTCTGGCAAGCTGTGATCAGTTCAACGCTCATGTGCATTAATCAGTAATCAGCACGTCGGTGCCAACTTCAACCAAATCGAATAGCTCGATGATATCCACGTTGCGCATACGGATGCACCCATGTGACTCGGGTTCGCCTAGCGCAACACTATCAGGTGTGCCATGGATATAAATATAACGCTGCATGGTATCTACATTACCTAAGCGGTTTTTGCCAACTTCACGGCCAGACAGCCACAAAATACGTGTCAGTATCCAGTCCCGGTCGGGGAACTCCGCCATCAATGCAGGAGTGCAAATTTCACCAGTGGGCCTACGCCCAACAAACACTGTATTCAGGGGTTGATGGCTACCAATCTTGGCGCGAACCACATGCACGCCGATAGGCGTGCAGCCGCTATTTTTCTCGCAGCCTACGCCATTCGCCGCACTGGAGATCACGTAGCTCGCTTTAACTGTGCCTAGCGCATCCAGCAACGTCAAACGCTGCTGCGAAATAGAAATATTAATCTGCATAAGCGCTTATTGTAGCTAAATCATCCCAATTACCATCTGGTTTTGGCGCGTAGTTGCTAATTTTTTTATTCAGCACGGCAAACTGCCCTTCATACCATAGCGGAATATACGGTAACTGCTCGTGTACTCGTTGCGTAGCGCCCTGCCAATCTTCTTTGTCTAGCAGGCTATCCAATCTCATATCAGAGAATCTGCCGCGATTAAATCCATTAGGTGGCACGCTATTGGTATTAAACGCCTTAGCGTAAATTTCAGGGGTTTTAATGCCAACCCAAGTTAAGCCGTATAACTGAAAGTTACCATGCTGCACATCTTCAAAGAAGGTACCCCAGTCTAAGCTACGAATTTCCAGCGCTATGCCTGCCGCGCGCATCTGCGCTTGCAGTATCGTTGCAATCCGCACGCGCTGTGCATCGGTAGAGGTTTTATAAACTAACTTTAGCGGCAGGCTGACCCCAGCCTCGCGGAGAAGCTGCTTAGCTAACGCGGGGTTGTAATCATATGCAGCCAAGTTAGCATTGCCGGCATAATGCTCAGGCGGCAAAATCGCACCCGCAAGACGGGTGTGGCTAACCATCACCTTTTCAATCAATGCAGGGCGATCAATAGCATGCGCAATGGCTTGCCTTACTTTAATCTTACTTAATACCGGGTCTTGCGTGTTTAAACCTAAATATGAGTAGTTCACACCGACACTGGTCTTTACCGTGACTTCAGGCTTAGTTTGCAAGTACTTTACCAACTCCGCCGGCAGCTCGCCCTGCAGTAAGTCAGTCTCGCCACGCAGTAGCTTCAGCACGCGCACAGTCGGGTCTTTGACTTCACTGAGTGTGACAACTTGGTCATCTGCAACTCTACGCAACACCAATTTGTTATTTTTCTCAACAAACGCCAGCGGCCCATTCCCTATTGGATAGCGCGCAAAATCATGCTGCTGCTCAAGTAGCGGTTTGGGCATAATGCCAATAATCAACTTAGCTGCAAAGTGCGGGTCCGGCTGTTTAAGATAAAAAGTTAAGCGATCTTCATCATGCACCACGATATTTTGAATATTGGCATACTCAGCACTCAGCGGAGAATTTGCCAATTGCGTGATGGCGTCATAAGTGGCTTTTACATCCGCCGCATTGAGCGGTAACTGGTTATGAAATGGCGCACGCGGAGATTTTAAAGTAATGAGGTATTCCGTAGTGCTCACCATCTGCCATGTGGCAAGCTTAGGGCTGGGCTTAAAGTGCTGATCAAAATCCACTAGGGGTTGATAAATCAAACGAATCACACGTTCGGAAGCAGCGTCTGTAGCAACCCGCGGATCTAAACTCAATGGTGCTTGAGATAGCGCAAAATGAATAGGCTGACGGGCATTTTCATGTTTATCTTCATGCTTGCTTTCAAGCCCGCAAGCACTAAGCTGCAAAAAGCAAATTAGCAATAAAACGTTAAAAAATCTCATGCGTATCAGTTTACTTGATTTACAAAAATTAGGATTCAAGCGAATGCTAAAAACGCAGACTTTATGTACGGATATTCAGAAAATAATTAATTTTTAGACCTTCAATCACCGCCGATTTGATTTGCATCAAATGCCATTGCCTCAAGCTGCGACAAAATGCCACGTGTAAAACTAGCACTAAATTATTAATGGCACTTTTAATAGCATCTTAAAAAGCACTTTGGGGGAGAACTAAATGCAAGTCTCGCATTCGCAATCAAACACGTACAACGACTCAGTTGTACGGCAATTTTCTATCATGGCCGTGGTTTGGGGCGTGGTCGGCATGTTGGTGGGCGTGATTATCGCCGCACAACTTGTTTGGCCTGAACTTAACCTAGGCCTACCTTGGACCAGCTTTGGACGCTTGCGTCCACTACACACCAATGCAGTTATTTTTGCATTTGGCGGCTGTACTTTATTTGCTACCTCATATTATGTGGTGCAAAGAACCTGCCACACCACCCTATTTTTACCATCATTGGCTAAATTTACATTCTGGGGTTGGCAAGCAGTGATTGTAGCAGCGGCAATTTCATTACCTTTAGGTTTTACCCAAGGTAAAGAATACGCAGAGCTAGAGTGGCCAATTGACTTACTGATTGCCGTGGTTTGGGTTTCTTACGCGATTGTATTTTTTGGCACTATCGGTACACGTAAAGTAAAACACATTTATGTAGCCAACTGGTTTTTTGGTGCATTTATCCTAACGGTTGCTTTATTGCACATCGTCAACAGTGCTGCAATGCCTGCTAGCTGGATGAAATCATACTCAGCTTACGCTGGTGTACAAGATGCAATGGTGCAATGGTGGTATGGTCATAATGCGGTTGGTTTCTTCTTGACTGCCGGCTTCTTGGGCATTATGTACTACTTTATTCCTAAGCAAGCTGACCGTCCTGTGTATTCATACAGCTTATCTATCGTGCACTTTTGGGCATTGATTTTCACTTATATGTGGGCAGGCCCTCACCACTTACATTACACCGCTTTGCCTGACTGGACCCAATCATTAGGGATGGCGTTCTCATTGATTTTATTAGCACCAAGCTGGGGTGGCATGATTAACGGCATGATGACTTTATCTGGCGCATGGCACAAATTACGTACAGACCCTATCTTGCGCTTCTTAATCGTTTCATTGTCTTTCTACGGTATGAGTACGTTTGAAGGCCCAATGATGGCGATTAAAACCGTTAACTCACTTTCACACTACACAGACTGGACAGTGGGCCACGTGCACTCAGGTGCTTTAGGCTGGGTTGGTCTGGTTTCTATGGGTGCGCTCTACTACATGGTGCCACGCTTGTTTGGTCAAAAACAAATGCACAGCATCAAGGCGATTGAGCTGCACTTCTGGCTGGCAACAGTGGGCATTGTGCTTTACATCGCAGCGCTTTGGATTTCTGGCGTGATGGAAGGCTTAATGTGGCGTGCTATCAACACTGACGGCACATTGACTTACACCTTTGTTGAATCAGTGAAAGCCAAACATCCTTACTACATTATCCGTATGTTGGGCGGCCTACTATACCTCAGCGGCATGACCATCATGTTGTGGAACGTTATTAAAACAGCAACCAATGGCAAAGCTGCTACGGCGACCATTCCTGCCGTTGCTGCTCACGCTTAAGGAAACAATCATGTCAAATCAAGATACAAATACTGGCTTCAGCCACGAAAAAATTGAGACCAACAACTTCCTGATGATCATACTGATCTTGGTGGTGGTTGCCTTTGGTGGCTTGGTGGAAATTGTACCGTTGTTCTTTCAAAAGTCTACCACAGAACCTATCAAGGGTTTAGAGCCGTACTCAGCGGTACAACTGGCCGGCAGGGACATTTACATTCGTGAGGGCTGCTACAACTGCCACTCACAAATGATTCGTCCGTTCCGTGCCGAAACCTTGCGTTACGGCCACTACTCAGTGGCTGGTGAGTTTGTTTATGACCACCCATTCCAATGGGGTAGCAAACGTACTGGCCCAGATTTGCACCGTGTTGGCGGTAAATATAGCGATGAATGGCAACGCATACATTTAATCAACCCACGCGACTTAGTGCCGGAATCTATCATGCCAGCCTACCCTTGGCTTGAAACCAACAAAGTGGACGCAAACTCGCTAGCGCCTAATATGCGCGCATTGCGTGCAGTGGGTGTGCCATACACCGATGCACAAATTTCCAGCGCAGCGGACGAAGCAAAAGGCGTTTCAGAGTTAGATGCAGTGATTGCCTATTTGCAAGTATTAGGCACGCACCTTAAATAGTCTAAAAACTTTAATGAATAAGGAGCAATACCATGGATATCAATACGTTACGAATTATTGCCACGATTGCTAGCTTTGCCGTGTTTCTCGGCATCATGGGTTGGGCTTGGAAACGACGCAATACATCAGAATTTAAAGATGCAGCTAACCTGCCCTTTACTCATGATTAAAGTTTAAACGTCTAAATAAAAACTTTTTAAAACTTCATCATAGAAGTTTAGAGGAAAACAAAATGAGTGACTTTACCAATAGTTTTTGGCCAATATTTATTACGGTAATCTCTTTGGCCGGCGTATTTGGTTGCGCATTATTACTATGGCTGACCAGCAAAATTAAAGCGAGCAGCCCCAATGGTGACAATACCAATGGCCATGTATGGGATGAAAACCTACGTGAAATGAACAACCCGTTACCACGCTGGTGGGTATGGATGTTTATTATCACCATCGTGTTCTCATTGTTTTACTTTTTATCTTATCCTTCACTGGGCGCTAATCCAGGCAAGCTAGGCTGGACACAAGCAAAACAATACGAGCAGGAAATGGCTGTTGCCAACGCAAAAATCGCCCCGCTTTATGCAAAATTTGCGGCAATGCCGATTGACCAGTTAGCCAATAACAAAGAAGCCAAAGCCATCGGCGAACGCTTGTTTATGAACAACTGCGCGCAATGCCACGGCTCTGATGCACACGGTAGCAAAGGCTTTCCTAACTTAACGGATAACGATTGGATTCATGGCGGCAGCCCTGAAAAAATCACCGAAACCATCACCAATGGCCGTATTGGCATGATGCCGCCAATGGCAGCCGCCGTAGGCAATGAAGAAGACGTAAAAAATGTTGCCAACTATGTACTGAGCATTTCAGGTAACAAACATGACAGTGCACGCTCTGCATTAGGTAAAGAGAAGTTTGCAGCTTGTGCTGCCTGCCATGGTGCAGAGGGTAAAGGCAACCAGGCGATTGGCTCGCTTAACTTAACAGACGGTATCTGGCTGCATGGTGCTGGTGAAGAGGCGATTATTAAACGCATTAACCATGGCATTACCAACCAAATGCCAGCACAGTCAGCTAAGTTCTCACCTGAGCAAATTCATGTATTAACGGCTTATGTGTGGGGCTTATCTAACAACACTAATCATCAATAACGGCATTATTTATTCACATGAAAAGTGCAACCAACCCGAAGGACTCAGCAGGTGCAAATGCGCCTAAAGAGGCGACTGTGATTCATTTGTATGCTGCGGCGGAGAAAATCTATCCGCGCAGCACCTTCGGGTTTTTTACTAAATGGCGCTGGGCCATGATATGGCTCACCCAAATTGTTTTTTACGGCATGCCCTGGTTAGAATGGGGTAACCGCCAAGCCTTATTATTTGATTTAGAAGCCAAACGCTTTTATATCTTTAATTTCGTGCTCTACCCGCAAGACCTGATTTACCTCACTGCAATTCTGATTATCGCCGCACTATCATTGTTTCTGTTTACAGCGATTGCTGGCCGCCTATGGTGTGGCTACGCCTGCCCACAAACGGTTTATACCGAGATGTTTCTGTGGATTGAAGCAAAAATTGAAGGCGACCGTGCCGCCCGCATCAAGTTAGATAACGCAGCTTTATCAAGCCGCAAGCTGCTCAAAAAAGGCAGCAAACATTTTGTATGGATAGCGCTGTCACTATGGACAGGCTTCACCTTTGTTGGATACTTTTCCCCCATCCGTGAGTTAGGCTCTGCCGTTGTTAACCTAGGCCTAGGGCCGTGGGAAACATTCTGGATTGGATTTTACGGCTTTGCCACTTATGGCAATGCCGGCTTTATGCGTGAGCAAGTGTGTAAATATATGTGCCCTTACGCCCGCTTTCAAAGCGCAATGTTCGATGATGACACCCTAGTAGTCACTTACGATGAAGCACGCGGCGAGCCTCGTGGCAGCCGCTCACGCAAAGCGGATTTAACCAATCAAAACTTAGGTTCATGTATCGATTGCAGCATGTGTGTACAAGTATGCCCTACCGGCATTGATATACGTAAAGGCTTACAGTACGAGTGCATTGGCTGCGGTGCGTGCGCTGACGTATGCGACACTGTGATGGACAAGATGGGCTATGCCCGCGGCCTAATCAAATACTCTACACAGACCGCTATCGTTAAAGGCTGGTCACATACACAGATGCTAAAACGTATTTTGCGCCCACGTGTGATGATTTATGCGGCAGCGCTAGTGCTGCTGGTGATAACGTTATGCACCAGCTTATGGCTACGAGCACCATTTAAAGTAGATGTGATTCGCGACCGTGGCGTCATGGCGCGCCTAGCTGAAGGCGGCATGCTGGAAAATGTATACCGCCTGCAGATTATGAACGCCACCGAATCTGCACAGCACTATCAATTAAGCGCCACTGGGCTAGATGGTCTTGTGGTGCAGTCTGATGTACTTGATGCCAACCATACTGTAGTGGTCAATGCAGCTGAGACTCGCGGAGTACCAGTAAGACTGCAAATTCCAGATGGTTCAGTCAAATCTGGGTCACATGCAGTGACATTCAGCATCCATGCGGTAGAGGATGACGCCACCGTTACAGAAAAATCAATATTCCTAGTCCCTAGATAATGCACATCGCAATAACACATGTTATTTACAGCAAGCAGAGGCAATCATGAACTACATCAACAGCAATGACTTAGACACTGAAGCGCCATCCAAAGCATGGTGGCATTATGGCCACATGTGGCTAGTGGTAGGTGGGCCGCTCACCGTGGTGGTAGCATCATTCGTCACCCTCTACTTTGCCGTTAAATTACCAGACCCGGTAGTTGATGCAGATTACTACCGCAAAGGGATTGAAATTAACAAAACATTAGAAGGCAGGCACGATGGCTTAGTGCCAGCCATTCAAGGGCGTAACCATGCGGCTACTGGCATAAAGCCAAATCAACCTTAATGCCTTTATAGAATAAGCTTTCAAACAAAACTAGCGCAACAATCAAACTCGCCACGCTTATGGCTAGGTAAGCTTACACCCAAAATTTCCAGTAATTACTTGTGTTTCTTTTTGTAACTATGCTGCAAAAAGAGCACAATAATAAAAACGGCAAATTAAATATACGCAATGTGTTTAGGTCATGAAGAAACCGCTTAATTGGGGAGAACAACATGCAAGCCATTAGCCATATCGTTGCAGGCACTGACTTCTCTGCAGAAGCAGACTTAGCGGTGCATCGCGCAGCCTCAATCAGCAAAGCACTCGGTGCCAAACTGCACCTGATCCATGTCGTGCATCCACTTGATTTATACGCTGGCTCCGAACTCTCGTTCAGCTTTCAAACTCACTATCAACAAGCACAGCAAGAAATAGTGAAAACCCAAATTGATACATTGGCATTTAAACTCCGAGAGCAATTTAATATCACGGTAGAAGCCGCAACCCGCATAGGGCGAGCACATACAGAAATCTCCAACTATGCAGAGCAAGTTCATGCAGGGCTGATTGTGGCAGGCGCACAAGGACAACATAACTTAGTCGAAAAGCTACTGGGCTCCACAAGCGCACGACTCATGGCAGTTTCAAAAAGCGCTATCTTGATAGTTAAAAACAAAGATAGCACTACACCGCCATACCGTCATGTGATCGCCGCGGTAAACTTCCTGGCTGGTGCAGAAAATGTACCAGCAATGACCCGCACGATTGCGCCTGATTCCCAAATTGAAGGCTTGCTGATATTTGACACCAATCAGGAAGCACATATGTATAAAGCCGGCATGAACGAAACCCTGTTGCAGCAATACCGTACTCAAGCGCTAGCAGATGCAGACCGTAAGTTAAGTGCTATTTTTAATGAACAAGCACTTGGTAAAAAAGTATCAAGAACCATACTTTCTGGCTACCCATCGCAAAGCATTTGCAGCCATGCAGGCACACAACATGCGGACTTAATCGCACTGGGTAAAAATGAAAAGAGTGGTCTTGAAAACTGGCTGCTTGGTAGCGTGAGTAAAGGTGTTACTTACGCTGCGGAGTGTGATGTACTGTTGGCAAACTAAAGTGCAGCGACGGCAACCTAGGGTTGAAACTCAATTTAAGTAGATAGTGCGTAATTTGTTCTTTGTGCACAAAACTTGGTTGGGTTAGGGGCGGAGTTATGTATTCTCAGTAAATAAGGCCAGCTAAATCGTACCAAATCTAAAACAAGTTGCGTCCGCACTTGCTGCTCATTACTATACGGACAAAGCAATACTTAACTATAAGATTTAAAAAGAAAAACAACATGTCAAAATCAACATCCACAATATTACTATACGGATGCGTGCGTCCGTATAATAACTGTTAGCCAATCAACTCAACACAGGAATTGCATATGTTTCTACATGTAATCAAAATTTTTATTTTTAGCCTTCTAATGACTGCATTCTCTGTTCATTCGGAAGAATTTACTCATGGTGCAAAAGAGCTTTTTCAAGAATTTTCAACTTGTCAAACAAGTGCTTTTGAATTCATCTCAAAAAACAAAGAAAATTACTTATCACTAGGTAAATTTAAGGAAATTTCCAGTGGCGGCGAATGGTTTGATACAAAACAGCTAAACAAAGATTCTAGTGATGAAATTTACCAGTTTGATAAACCAATAAAAATAGCAGGGCTAACAGCGGTTGCCGTTGGATATTCTTTTTTTAAAGGTGACGGAAAAGGCTATAGCGGTGGAGACGCAACATATTGGGGATTTTATTTTTCAGAACCTCCTAATCAAGTTTTTCTGGCTTTACGTAAGTACTACCCATCCGTTGCAGCGATGGTATTTTTAGGCGATAACTATGTAAACATGAAGGTTCTTCAGAGAGATGGAGATAAAGTTTATGACCAAGGCTCAATAATTGAGTCTGATACAACTCAAAATGGTGCTAAATCCTATTTTAACTGCTCTATCCAATACAAAATATTGGAGAAAAGTAATACACAGAAACCGATGTCAAAAGAAGATGAATTATTATTGAATGAACTTATCAAATTAGAAAAGAGCGATCTATTAAAATTATGCTTTCAAGATGTATCAAAGAAATCCACCGCTGATATTCACAAAGCAGGAATGGCATGTTCTGCATTAAATAAGAAACGATAACAATCATGGCTAACCAAACGGTCGAGTCGGACGCTGCACATAAAACCGCGCAGCGCCGCTCACCTTTACGTTAGGCCCACGGTTGACACTCATAGGATAGGAAAGTCATGATCATTCAACAATCTAAAGCAACGTTCGCAACATCGGTAACGGACAATCTTTTGTTCAAACGGCAAACGGTCGCCACTCCGGTGGAAAAAACTACCGACACAACGACTATTTCACAAGCAGCCCAGGAGCGCCTCGCCGCTGAAAACGTGAGTGTCCTCAACAATCCCCATTCCACCAATCTGTATCGAGTGGAGGGGCCGGTCTATAGCATTGAAGAAATGGTAAATAGCAAAGGTAGGCCGCTGATTGCCGTAAAAATGACGGAAGCACAAGTCAACGAGGTCAAGCTCAGGGAACAACAAGAGAAGGCACGCGAGAACGTCAATTTCAATTACGCCAAAGCTCATCAGTATCAGCCCATTGGTCAGGTGATCGTCAATGGAAAACTCATTGCAACGGTTTCTGACGCTGGTACCGTCGAGTCGCCTCAGGTGATACCCAACCTGAGTGAGCAGTCCTTAAGCCCAGCGGACAGACTTACCGAAATTGCTCGCGCTGTAAAAGGGGAAATCATCTACTCCAACTTTTTGCCTACCATGGGTGGCTGGATAGGGCCATCAGCCCCGGAATCGGCGCTTCCTCCTATCACTGCACGGAGCATGAGCGAAATACTTGAACAGGAAATCGCTCCGGCCATGGAAAAAAAGATTGCTGAATGGGAGGTGCAGACTGGGAAAACATATCCTCGTCGCGCGTAAAAACGAGACCGTATATTGATCACTACGTTGAGGTGACCAACTCATCGCTCAACTTCACTTCCTTCGGTCACTGAACGCTACGCTATAAAGCCGCGTAGCACCGATTAGCTCTACATTAGGCCATTAAGTATGCATCTTGCTTCAATCTACTGGTTGGTAACTTTTTGTTTCATTTTGTCTCTCACGGCAAGCGCCGAGAGTTTTCAACCTTACGAAGCCGGCGCATACCCTATTAAATCTCGGATTCAAACTATTAATAATATAATCAAGGCCATAGATGCGCGCTTAGCAGCTCATGATATTTCATCAGAGGAGAAACAACTGCGTTTGAACTGCTTGAAGCAATACTCTGCTCAAAAAGAGCAACTGGAAGCAGACCTTGAAGCAGGGAAGAAAATTAGTCAATTACCTGGGATTACATATCTAAGTGAGGCTGCCGAGAATGAATGTGCCAAAGGCCTACCCCATCATTCAAGCTAGGCTGTGGGCTTGCCCTAAAGAAGTAACACCTCACTCCAACTTTGGACTGCCCATGCATGTTACACAGACAAGATATCTGTCATGATATTTTATGCAGCTTCGTTAGGCTCTCTCAATTGAACTAAGGGCTCACATACACAGTGATACCGCACTCTCGGATACGCTGTGCCACGGCTTCTAACCACTCAGCAGGTAGGCGTGACAGTCTATCCACTTCAGCCTGCTCTGAACGGCGCGCTAGCCCATAAAGATGCACGCCTTTAATCACATCTTTTGCCTGACTAATCAAGGCTAGGTAGTCATTTATATCGGCTTCACTAGGCGGCACGCCATCTAACAAAAACATGCAGGTTTGTATAAAAGTTGGGCAAGCCTCTGCACATTGCCTCAAGCGCTGTAAGTGGCTCTCAGGATTAAGGTTAACGTCATTCACACGTGCAATAGCAGCTTTAGAGCCGCCATCCACCTTAAACCAAACTTCGCCATTCAGTTGCGCCAGATGCTTCATGCTCTCCAGCACTAAAGGCTTATCCATCAAACTGCCGTTGGTGATTAGTCGCACTTTAATTTTGCCTAGCAAGTCAAAATCACGCAGTACGTTTTCCACCAATGTCAGCACTTGTGGAAACTCTTTCACGCTGGTAGGCTCGCCATTACCAGAGAATGCAATATCTTTAAGCTGACGGTCGCCCTCTTGGACATGGCGCTGCATAAAATCACCATGCAGCAGGTCATGCAAAAAGCCACGCAGTTCTTGTTCTAATACGTCCAACTCTATTGGCGGCGGTGATCCGCGGGTCAGATTAGGCACGTTGCAGTAGATACAACGCCAGTTACAGGCATTATTGACATTCAAGTTAACGCCGACAGACACGCCACCAGCGCGCCGTGAAATCACCGGGTAAATATACTTAAGCCCGACGACATCACGGTTATGATCAGTGGTGGTTAGATGAATTTTTGTGGTCATGCAGAAATCACTACTTTAAAGATGATGCCAGAGCGGCTGCGATTGCAATGCTTAAACTTCACCCGCACACTAATTAATAGGTTTGCGGATTGAATATTTTTTTCAACGCGTCAGGTTCCAATACTTTGACGTAACGCTGTTTCACTTCAATAATGCCGTCTTCACTAAACTTAGAAAAAGCACGACTCACTGTTTCTAATTTAAGACCCAGATAACTGCCGATTTCTTCACGCGTCATCCGTAACACTAATTCAGATTGTGATAAACCGCGGGCATGCAAACGCTGCAAAAGATTAAGCAAAAATGCAGCTAAGCGCTCTTCCGCACGCATATTGCCTAGCAACATCATCACGCTATTCTCACGTACGATTTCACGGCTCATAATTTTATGTACGTGTCTTTGTAGCGCAGGTAACTCGCGTGACAGGTCTTCCACTGTGGCAAACGGCATCACGCAGACTTCTGCATCCTCTAACGCCACGGCATTACAGTTATGGCGGTCACTCACAATACCGTCCATGCCAATAATTTCACCCGCCATTTGGAAGCCAGTCACTTGCTCACGGCCATCTTCACTGGTCACACAGGTTTTAAAAAAACCAGTCCGTATCGCATATAGCGAAGTAAACGTATCGCCGCTATTAAACAGCAACTCGCCCTGCTTAACCCGGCGGCGCTTTTCAACCACTTCATCAAGCCTTTTCATTTCTTCGACATCAAAGCCCACAGGCATGCACAGCTCGCGCAGATTGCAGTTAGAACAAGCGACTTTAATGGCTTCTAGATTTAAAACAGGTTGCATACTGTGCCCACTCATACGATTTCATTAAATATACCGCTTTCGGCAGTTTGCCGCCAGTGAATTAAATAATCGTCACTTCATAATTATCTTTTGATGTGCATCAAAGGCTTTTACTTACAGTGATGGCAAAGTATAGGCCTGTAGTTTGCCCTGTAAATATTAGGTTTTCATCGTAAAAAGAATGCGCTGTAGCTAGGCGAACTGCAGCAAAGCACCTCATTTTAGGGTTCAATTAAACGCCATAGTGCGGAGTGCATTTTATATTTACAGGATAAACCAAACGGTTTAGGAGTCACAATCATGGTTGCCAACAATACAATCAACTTTCCTAGCAATCAATCTGCCAACACAGCGGTTGAGGCAAAAAATACGGTACCGACGCTAACGCCTGAAACCTTGCAAAAATTTGACGTTTCTGGCCCTAGATACACCTCTTACCCCACGGCAGACCGATTTGTTGAAGCATTTACAGAAGAGACTTATAAGCAAACGCTAGCGCAGCGCCGTATTGGCGGCTTAACACTGCCGCTCTCGATTTATGTGCATATTCCATTTTGTGAATCACTGTGCTTTTTCTGTGCATGCAACAAAATCGTGACCAAGCATCACGAGCGTAGCGTAGAGTATTTAAGATATTTAAGCCGTGAAATCGATTTACATGTTGAGCACTTGGGTGCAGGTCAAACCATTTCACAGCTGCACCTAGGTGGTGGCTCACCCACGTTTTTCAGTGATGAAGAGCTCAGTGAACTGATGGCGATGATACGCCGCAGCTTTGTGTTAGCACCTAATGGAGAATATTCAATCGAGGTTGACCCTCGCACCGTCAACGAACAACGCTTGGCACATTTAGCCTCACTTGGTTTTAATCGCCTAAGTTTTGGTGTGCAGGATTTTGACCCAGAAGTGCAAAAAGCCGTGCACCGCATCCAGCCTGCGGAGCAAGTATTTTCACTCGTTGAAGCTGCTCGACGCCTAAAGTTTGATTCAGTCAATGTGGATTTAATTTATGGCTTACCTAAGCAATCACCAGAGTCATTCTCAAAAACCTTGGCACAAATTGTAGAGCTAAGACCAGAAAGAATCGCATTATATGCGTACGCGCACTTACCTGAGCGCTTCAAACCACAACGCAGAATTGATACTTATGAGCTACCTGCAGCATCTGCAAAAATCGCGATGCTATCCAATGCGATTGCGACATTCCTTAACGCAGGTTACGTGTATGTGGGCATGGATCACTTTGCTCTACCTACGGATGCACTGGCAATTGCCAAGCGCCAAGGTAGATTGCATCGAAACTTCCAAGGCTACAGCACACAACCAGATTGCGATTTAATCAGCCTAGGTGTTTCTGCCATTGGCCGCGTAGGGGCAACTTACAGCCAAAATGCAAAAACACTAGAGGAGTATTACGACTACCTTAACCAAGGCAGATTTCCTATTGTACATGGCCTAGCACTAACCCGCGACGATCTAGTGCGCCGTGCGGTCATCATGGCCATTATGTGCCAAGGTGAGCTGCAATATGAAGCTATCGAGCTTGCCTACATGATTAACTTTAAACAATACTTTGCTAATGAACTAGAAGCACTTAAAGAGCTAGAAAAAACCGGCATGGTCACGTTAGATGAAAATAGCCTGCAAGTGACCGATTTTGGCTGGTTCTTTGTACGTGCAGTAGGGATGGTATTTGACCGCTACCTGCAAACCGACCGCAATCGCGCTAGGTTCTCAAAAATCATTTAAATAATTATCTAGCTCAACTATTTAAAGCTCTAAACAAAAGCCTAGCTAATTTAGCTAGGCTTTTGTTTATCAAGCATTTTGTAGGCTCTATTTTTATTGAAATCTCACTTCTCGTGTTAGCTGATGACTTTAATAGGGTATGTTGTTTTATCTAATGACTGCTTTCGACCCAAAGCGGACGCTACATGCCTAAGTTGTGCCACGAAACAGCACCACGCTTGAACAAATTGTTATGAGCTACTGTACAACTTCTATACTAACGTTTATCACACCAGAAGTCGGGTTGCCAATACTACTGAATGCAGACTTTGAAAGATCAATAACTCGACCTTTTGCGAAAGGGCCACGATCATTTACTTTTACAACGACGCTTTTGCCATTACTCTTGTTCGTTACCTTTACGCTTGAACCGAAAGGGATTTTGTTATGAGCCGCTGTTTTTAAACTATGGTTATACCGCTCTCCGCTAGCCGTTTTTCGATTCTGAAATTTGTCATCGTAAAAAGAAGCTTCTCCCGATTCGGTATGTCCTATCCAATTGTCGCGATCCCCAGTTGGTATGCTGCTACAACCGTACAAAGCTAGTAAAAATACGATTATCGATAACGTTTTCAAATTGAGCTCCATATTTCAGTTTCGAGTGTGTTGCATAGTCAGTGTTGCTAGTAACTCCTAAACTGTCCGGCAACAACACCATAGATTGCAAATTGCTCTTTAGGTCGGATGATGTCAAAGTCTTTATTGGCTGGGATAAGTACAAACATATCTTTTTCTTTACCCAAGGTCTTGATGGTGAATTTATCATCAATGATTGCAACAACGATATCGCCAATATTGGCAAAAGGTCTTTTTTCAACAATAACAGTATCTCCATCCAAGATACCCAGGTCTTTCATTGAGTCACCTTTAACTGGAATTAATTCAGTGACTGAGGGCTTTTTAACAAGATACTCGTCAATCGTAATGTAATCTACACCATCATTATAGGTTGCAGTAAATCCACCGGCTTGCACTGTGTTGCTTGAGAGAGGGCGCTCGAAGAAGCGTTTCCCTGGGCTTAATTTTTTGTCTGGGGCTATCTCCAGAAACCCCATCAACTTCAAGCGAGCAACCAATTGGGCAATCGTATTTTTTGATTTCACCTTTAACAGCGTTTGCATGTAGCTGTAACTTGGCAACGAGCGATAGGTGGAAAAGTAATCTCTTAACTGCCCCAGTTTCTCAATATCAGACTCATGTACTTTATTGAAATCAGTCATGTGTGAATATCCTGCATTTATGTATAATTATCATTGAAAAGAACGTTCGTTCTTATTATCAATCTAATTGATCATAATGGCAAGCTAAGTGGTTTTTATATTTGAGTGCTTACTTTAATCATGCAACAGTTTTCTTTACGTACCCACCACAAGACCATGCGGCCGCGGCTGCGCATGAGAAAGCTCGCGTATTGGACCCAAGTTCCTTCGAGTTACCAAGCTTGACTTCAATAGTGGTGATGAAAAAGGTAATAGTTTACAATCGGTGAAACAGGATTGCTGCGTCTCTATATTAATATTTCAATAAAGAGACCGAGAAACAATAAAACCAAGAAAAGGCAAGGGACTCCAGCCATGCGCCACGAACATTCAATTATTAATATAGAGACCCATGGGTCTCTATAATTACTGTTAGGCGCTAAAAATGCATCCGCTAATTATCATGATTGCTACTATCTGTTTATTGGTACTAGCAATTCTCATTTTTGTTTATGCTAAGTATCGTTACGCACATAATGGGAAACGTCGTTCTTTCATTCTTTTTATTCTAGGTGCTTTTCTAAGTGCATTCTTATCTGCAATATTCTTCGTTAATATTTTTTCAAGAATAGTGTGCTCTAGTAGCACTGGTTTTTCCTGTGAGTTTGGTGCAGTGATGCTAGCTGAGCCAATAGCTATCATTATTGGCATGGCAGTTTTTTTATACTATTGGGCAGGGAAAAGTAGTGCACACAAAACTACTGAGTAATATGCATATAGCGCCTAACCCATCATTCAAGCGGGACTGGCTAAAGCCAGCCCCTTAATTCAAACGTTGAACATCAGCTTTAAGCCGAAACTGGTCACTGGCTTGATATAACTCCATAATAAAAAAAGCCCCTGCTACGAGTAACAGGGGCAAACGTGGAGGCCTTACAAACTTGTTACATGATTGAGTATTAACTCATCACTATATTTTAGAATTTTTTACCAATACCAATACCAAACACCCATGGGTTGATGTCTAGTGAGTCAATTTTTGTCCAGCCGCTAGCTGTCTTCAATTTAACTGTTGTATCAATCGTCACGTATTTAACGTCCGCATTGATCAACCAGCCGTCTTTCAAGTTAATATCAACACCGGCTTGCAATGCATAACCCCAGCTATCGTTATCCACTTTGATTTTTGAGCCAGCTAGAGCACCTTGTCTGATGTTAAGTTTTTTATCCAAGAAGTTTGTGTAGTTAACACCAGCACCTACATATGGATCGATCATTTGGTCAGGATTAAAGTGCCATTGTGCAGTTAATGTTGGTGGCAAAGCATCTACGCTGCCTAATAATTGGTTACCAACGGTAGTGCCAGCATCGCCTTTAATGCTTACGTCATGCTTAGAGCCTGTTGCCAAGATTAATTCGGCAGCGATATTTTTTGTGATGTAGTAAGAAATATCCAACTCAGGAATCGTGTGACTGTCCACAGACAATTCAGCACCTGGCGACATTACGTTGGCTACGTTTTTGTTAACGGTTTTACCCAATTTACTGTCTTCGTTCGGGCTTACATTAGCAGCACGCACGCGCACTACCCAGTCACCTGCTTCTGCTTGGGCTAACATTGGGGCAAATACAGCAGCGATTGCTAACACTAATACTGACTTTTTCATCTTTTACTCTCCACTTAAAAATAAATTAACTAATGCAAATTCGATGGACGAATTATATTGAGCTAATTTCGGATGCATTTTGATTTGCATCAAGTGAAGCGGTGCTAGTAAGAAATTGTTGCCGTTTTACAACGGCAACCTAGGATAAGTTTCAGAATAAATTTAGTGTTTGAGCGTGAATAAAGCGATAGACTCAACATGCGCAGTATGCGGAAACATATTAATGACACCGGCTGCTTTTAATTGGTAGCCCTTTTCATTCACTAATACACCTGCATCGCGTGCCAAAGTGGCAGGGTTACAAGAGACATAAACAATAGATTCCGGCTGATTGCTAGCATCTAACGCTTTAACCAACTCAAACGCACCATCACGCGGTGGGTCAACCAGCCATTTATTAAAACGGCCTAAACCAGTTAATGCTTCCGGTGTCATTTTAAACAAGTCAGCTACGCCAAATTTAACATGATTAATCGCATTTAACTGCGCGCTTTCATTTGCGCGCTCAACTAGATTAGCCAAGCCCTCTAGCCCCAACACCTGTGCACCGCTGCGCGCGATAGGCAAAGTGAAGTTACCAATACCACAGAAAAAGTCGGCAATCTGCTCATGCGCCTGTGGTGCAAGTAACTGCATGGCGCGGCGAATCATCACCTGATTAATTTGCGGGTTCACTTGCGTAAACTCATTGGGTTTGAACGGATAAGTTAAGCCAAACTCTGGCAGACTATATTGCAACTGGCTGCCGTCCAATGGATAAAACGGCTTGATAGTATCTGGTCCTTTGGTTTGCGTCCAAACCTGCACGCCATGCGCATCCGCAAACACTTTAAGCAGGGTTTCATCTTGCGCGGTTAACGGTGCCATAATGCGCAGAATTAACACCACCACCGACTTGCCGGTTTGCCCGTTTGCGTCTGGCTCAGCAGCATCTGGTTCACCCACCGCCAATTCGATTTGAGGTAATTTATCTCGAATGCTTAGCTGCACTATCAACTCTTGCAGCGGTGCTATCAATGCAGAAACTTCCGGCACCAATACTTCACAGCTATTCATGTCCGCAACAAAGCGTGTTGATTTTTCATTAAAACCAACCAATACACGCTGTTTTTTCTCTACGTATTTAACGCTTAAACGTGCCTTGTGGCGATAGCCCCAAGTTGGGCCGTACAGTGGCGGCAACATGTTTTCAGCTTTTACCTTGCCGATATGCCATAAATCACTCTCAAGCAAGCGCTGCTTGGTGGCAACCTGCGCGGCAAAATCTAAATGTTGTAACTTACAACCGCCACACACACCAAAATGTGGGCATTTTGGTGTTACGCGCTGGTTGGACTGTTTTAATACTTCCACCACATTCGCCACTTCATAGCTAGGTTTAATCCGTTGCGATTGGAAAGTGACTTTTTCACCTGGCAATGCGCCATCAACAAAGATCGTTTTACCTTCATAATGGGTAACACCACGCCCCTCTTGGTCTAGTGATTCAATCACAGCAGTCAGGATTGGTGCTGGTACATTTTCAGCTTGCGCCTTATTTCTACGTTTTCTCATAGGCTAAATTTTACCGCAGAGCTGGTATTAGAGGAAACTATCTTATTTTGCTACACTAGAAATGGACACGCAAAGTACCGCTGATCTAGACAATTAAGTACTGCTATGCCGAAAAATAATGAAGTAACAATAAAAAAACGTTCCGCTTTATGAATCAACAATAACAATAAGGAAATCAACATGCTTCCAGTTAGATCTACCCTGCTGCTCTCTGCCTTACTGCCGTCCTTAATACTCATCGGCTGTGCTGCACCCCAAACACGTGCACCCACTATTAGCAACGCAACCACAGACGCTGAAACAAAAAAACAGCAGGAACTGGTGGTTGAGGACTACATGAGCAACTATAAAAAACTGCAAAATGTTTCTTCACGCATTATCACTAACGGCACTGATTTATGTGGCGACAAAACATCCGGCTACTATGGGTTTAACTATTGGAATCAAGATGGCTTTAAGCCAGCCTGGAAAGAAGTCACCAAATCTAAATACAACTTGGATGAAAAGTTTAAGATTCTGCACATTGTAGAGAAGTCTCCGGCTGAAAAAGCAGCCCTGAAAGAAGGCGACGTTTTAGTTTCTATTAACCACTGGCTAGTACCCGTTGGTAAAGATGCAGATAAACAGCTAGCGCAAAAACTGGCTGAGCAAGCTAAAAGCCTGGGCCCGGTAGAACTGGCCGTATTAAGAGATGGTGCCGAACAGAAGGTATCCATCACACCAGTTAAGTCCTGTGACTTTCAAGTACACCTAGCGCCAGATGACACCAAAAACGCTTATGCAGATGGTACCAACATTGTAATGTACAAGGGCATGATGGACTTCTTCAAAACCGATGAAGAAATGGCGCTAGTACTTAGCCATGAACTTGCGCACAATGCGATGAAACACATCGAAGCTAAAAAGAAAAATGCGACGACAGGCGGGGTCTTAGGTTTGTTGCTGGATATTGCTGCGGCCACTGCAGGTGTGAATACCAACGGCGACTTTAGCCGCATGGGTGCTGGCATTGCTGGCAATGCGTACTCGGTTGAGTTTGAGCAAGAAGCGGACTATGTAGGCCTATACATCATGCAAAAATCCGGCTTTAATATTGATAATGCTGCTGGCTTTTGGCGCAGAATGGCCGTGAATAACTCACAAGCCATTACTATCAAATCATCACACCCGACTACACCACAGCGTTTTGTAGCGATTGAAGAAACTGTGAAAGAAATTAAAGGAAAAATTGCAAAGGGCGCAGCACTTAACCCTGAGTTAAAGAAATAACAAGAAAATAACGGGTAAAGAAATAATAGGGGTAACCCCTATTATTTCTTTACTGTTTTGCTAATTATTTCCAAGCCGCTAGGAACTCTGGCCAATGCGGTGCGGTGTAGCCTGATAACGTATCGCGCACTAAATCAATTTCTGCGGCGTAAGCCTCAGGCGTCAAATGGCCGCGCATCAATTGGAACCTCAAATAAACAAGATGTGTGTTGGCCACATCCGTTTCACAATAATCTCTGATTTCAGCAATCTTGCCCGCTTTATAGGCATCCCAGACCTTGCTGCCATCCATGCCTAATTTACCCGGAAAGCCACACAGCTTGGCTAAATCGTCTAGCGGTGCATTAGCACGCGCATTAAACATAGCCATCACATCCATCAAGTCTAAATGCCGGGTGTGATAGCGGCTGATATAGTTGTTCCACTTAAACTCTTTATCATCTTCGCCTAAATCCCAGTAGCGGCTTGCGTTAATCCCATGGATTAGCCCGCGATAATGCAGCACAGGCAAATCAAAGCCACCGCCATTCCAAGAGATAATCTGCGGGGTATATTTTTCTATACCATCAAAAAAACGCTGGATAATTTCAGCTTCAGATGAATCTGGGTCGCCCAGCGTCCATACTTTAAATTGTTTACCCTCACGCAGTGCGCATGAAATGGCGCAGATGCGGTGCTGATGTAACGGTAAAAACTCCGTGCCATTTTGTTGCCGGCGCTGATGCAAGGCAATATTTGCCACATCTTCATCCGAAATATCAGCGGGTAAATCTAATAAGCTACGGATACCATCGGTATCTGGAATGGTCTCAATATCAAAAACTAAAGTAGGGGTCATGGTTAGGGCTTTATTAAAATCTCAGGAAACACCAAATTAAATGAACTTGTTAAATGAACTCGGTTATTTTTTGGTCCAACCACCTGCGCCCTGCACCCACCATCCGCCTTGTGCTTTATCAATCCAACGGCTTGCAAAGGTGTTTTGAATTTCAGCTTGCCATTCAGGATGGCCGTTTGCTGTCGCAATTTCCTGATACAGTTTGGCGCGGTCTGCATTCTCTGCCGCCACCACACCATTTAATGCAGCGCGATCTTTGAGCGGCACTGCATTTGCATCACGTACCGCAATCAGACCATCTTTGGTCAGGCCAATAGCACCACTTGCATAATGCGAAGCCAACTGAGCGTGGCGAGCTTGCATGCTACCCTTAATCGCTGAAATTGCCGGGGTATTTACCTCTAAATCTGCGGCAGCTACCACTACTTGATTTGCAAGCATCGCCACCAACAACATCACGCCGAATAATATTTTTTTCATCATCATTCCTTCAATTCAATCATTTACTTGCTTAAATTTAAGCCGAGCCTTAATTTACTGTGGCTCTACCGTCTGCGTGCTTGGCTTTTCTGCGCCATTTTTAAGCTGCCATACATCGTCAATAATCTTATCAGCGGCCTTTTCTGCGGCAGCTGCCGGAAAATAAATATTAATGGTGACACAAGCGGGTAAAACGCATGCCAATACCAAGGCGATTGACCAGTTTTTCATTACCTATCCTTTATCATTGAATGTGTTGCGTTAAAACCATTTAAATTCACTAAGCATTTTTGAGTACGATTTTGCAAACTTATACACCATACATAGCGGCTAGCACACTAGACATAACGCACTAACGACTAACGTACTACAGCCTTACTATTACCATCAATAACGCGCTCGATACGCGCTAACAGCTCGCTCCAGCCTACGGTCTGATTGTACCCCATCACTGTAATCGCAGGGATACCACTTCCTTTAACGATGATGTACCCATGCGCGGTTGACTCAACCCCGCCCATTTCGCAAACATCATTGCGCAAGCGGCAACTTAGCCCCATCTGGCCGTAATTAAACTGCTGAAAAAAACGTAAAAAACTACGCTGCACCGCAGCAGCGGCTCCGCCACCACCTAATGCCGAAATATTCTCTACCGCACGTTGTGAAATCTTTTTTGGGTATTTGCCAGGGCTGCTCTGTATCCGCGCATCAAAAGCCACAGGCTTCCAGTTCTGTAGCTCCAAGCCTTTAATATCCCCATCTAATTTACCTTCAATAGCACCAAATGAGAACGTTCTAGTAAGTTCACCTAACTCTAAATTTCTTAAAGCAATATCCGCATTTAATTTTGGCGCAATGCCCAAGGGCGTATGCATAGTCAATTGCGTTACCGTAGCTGTGCCATTGAACACATTGAGCACCACGCTGCCATCCGTAGTGAGTATGCCACCGCTATAGGTCACCAAAGGAATTTGCGCTGACGCTTTACCCAGCATTCGCGGTAACTTAAGTTGCGTACTAAAGTCTTCCATCGAGATTGGCTCCAGCTTAGCGCTCAGATGCCAAAACCACTCATTGTGCAGGCGTGTTGCAGATAGGTTAGACAAACTTAGTGCTCCATCCAACACTGGCAAGCGGATATTAGGCGCGGTGATTGCGTAACGGTTCACCTCTGCATTAATGTCGGTTTTGCCTAACGGCAAATTCAGCAAACTGCCACGCGCATAACTTAAGCGTACCGGGTTCGATGCCTCATAACTCCATGGAATATTTGCATTTAGCTGATAAAACGCAAATTTATTATTAATATCCACTACATCTACAGCATTCAGTTGCAAATTGAATGATTGCAACTCAGTATTTTTCACTTTAAGTTGCAATGCGGCAGTGCCATCAATCGTGGCATTATTAAATGCGGTATTGCCTAACAGTGGTTTAAACAGCAAAGGGTAAGCTGTGCCTAGATCTAGTTTGGGTAGCTTGGCATTTAAATCCAGCAGCTTAAAATCACTGAGCCTCACAGTGCCATCCGCATCTAACTCGCCTACGCGGTTAATTTTCAAATGCGCTTGATCAACCTTGAGCACATCATCTATTAACGTGCCCATCGCCTGCAATGCATGGCCGCCACTTTCAACATAAAAAGGCTGCCAAAACACTTCACCAGTTTGCCAATCCACAGTGGTACGCCATTGCCAGCCTTGCGCTTCCCGCTTTAATGCAATCGTCATTGCACCGCTCAGTTTTTCTGCGGCATGCAACCCAGCTTCATCACTAAAGCTGCCGCCCTTTAAGTACAGTGCGGCATCAACATCTAGCTGATTACGCTGAAATAAATGGTTGATATCCAGACTAAAAGGCAAATCCACACGTGCGCTTTTTAAGCGCCCATTGTCGCAGCGCACTGCCTCAATGCTGCGTCGCTTTGGTAGGTCGCAGCTAAGGGCTAACTGCGTCCACTCATCCTGCTTGCGCTCTGCATCGGTATCTGCTGGTTTTAATGCCGCATGTAGAGTAACGCTAGGTTTAGCTTGATTCAACTGAATCTTTAACGCAATGTTCTTAGCATCACCCATTGCATGCTCAAGATGCTCTACGCTAATAGAAACCTCAGAAACCGCTTGTGCAGTAATGCTATAGCAGATTAAACAGCAAACACTAACAATGCGGCCAAGCGCGCTCATATCGGGTGAGCTACGACGGATAAACACCTGTAGAGAGGTAACGATCACCTCTGTCACACACAATGCTCACGATCACAGCATTTTCCACACGCTTAGATAACTGCAAGGCAGCATACAAAGCACCGCCAGATGAGATACCGGCAAATATACCTTCCATCGTGGCTAATTTACGCGTGGTATCTTCTGCATGCTTCTGGCTCACGTAAATCAGCTCATCCACCGCACTGGCATTGTAAATACTAGGGAGATACGCCTCTGGCCATTTACGAATGCCAGGGATTTGCGCCCCTTCTTCAGGCTGTACGCCCACAATTTGAATGTTAGGGTTTTGCTCTTTCAAAAAACGCGAGGTACCCATGATAGTGCCTGTTGTCCCCATGCTAGACACAAAATGCGTGATTTTACCTTCGGTATCGCGCCAAATTTCAGGGCCGGTCCCTTCATAGTGCGCTAATGGATTGTCCGCGTTACCAAATTGGTCTAGCACAATGCCTTCGCCTTCCGCCTGCATTTTCATGGCCACATCGCGCGCTAACTCCATACTGCCGTCCTTAGGGGTCAGCACCAACTCTGCGCCGTAGGCTTTCATGCTTTGGCGGCGTTCTACGCTTTGGTTGTCCGGCATGACTAATATCATTTTATAGCCGCGCATCGCCGCTACCATCGCCAGCGCAATCCCGGTATTGCCGCTGGTTGCTTCAATTAAAGTATCGCCCGGTTTAATCTCACCACGGGCTTCAGCACGTGTGATCATCGAGTACGCAGGTCTATCTTTCACTGAACCGGCTGGATTATTCCCCTCAAGCTTCAATAAAATAGTATTACTGGTATTGCCAGCCATGCGTTGCAATTTAACTAATGGCGTATTGCCGACAAAGTTATCTATCGTTTTGTACATTCAATCAATTCTCTACTATTTCACATCTGTTGTTATTTAGATTTACTTTTTGCTATTTAATTTAAGCACATACACGGCATATGCGCCAAAGCCAATAAAGGCAATCAGAGACATCTGCGGAATGGTCAGCCCTAAAAATGTCCAGTCAATCGCGGCGCAATCACCAGTGCCTTTGAACACTAGCGTCAATGCTTTTTGTAACGGGAAGTTTTCAAACATATAATCAAAACCCACGCCACAGTCTGCAATCATTTCTTCTTTATGTGCTTGTATCCACCAGTGACGAATTGCAACACCCGCACCGCCCAATGCCGTTAACACTTGAAGTATTGACTGCACTTTTAAGCACTTAGGCACCAATGCCGCCACTAAAAACAAAACACCTAGCGACATAAACACTATGCGCTGTGAGATGCACAACGGACAGGGCTCTAGGCCAAATTTCGTTTGTATCCACAATGCTAACCCAACCAATGCAAAGCAGCCCGCAAAACCGATGAAGTAACCTGTACGACCAATAAGAATTTTATTTAGCATGATGTCCGTCACGATATAATCTCAAAAAATCATTTTAACGGATTAAGCCAATTTTGACAGACTTCGCCGCAAATTTATCTCAGGAAGGCGCCTCCAACGCTAAAGTGCTGACTGTCAGCGAACTTAACCGTATGGCAAAAAATGTTTTGGAACAAAGTTTCCCACTATTTTGGGTCTCGGGTGAGGTGTCTAACTTTACACGCGCAGCCAGTGGGCATTGGTATTTCTCACTCAAAGATGCAGGCGCGCAAGTGCGCTGCGTTATGTTTAAAGGCCGTAACAGTTACGTTGATTTCACCCCGCGCGAAGGGGACAAAATCGAAGCACGCGCCACGGTGACTTTATATGAAGCACGTGGCGACTTTCAGCTTACGGTAGAGTTTGTGCAACGTGCAGGGCTAGGCGCCTTATTTGAAGCGTTTGAAAAATTAAAAAGAAAACTCAGCGCCGAAGGTTTGTTTGATGCCAGCATCAAGCGTGCAATCCCTAAGCATCCCAAACAAATTGGCGTGGTAACCTCTGCCGATGCGGCCGCATTAAGAGATGTGCTCACCACACTTAAGCGCCGCATGCCCAATATCCCGATTATTATTTACCCTACCCCGGTGCAAGGCAAAGGTGTCGCGCAACTTATCGCCAATGCCATCAACACGGCGAATAATCGCGCCGAGTGCGATGTGCTCATTATTTGTCGCGGTGGCGGCAGCATTGAGGATTTATGGCAGTTTAATGAAGAAGTTGTGGCACGCGCAATTGCCAACTGCACAATCCCCACTATCAGCGGCGTTGGTCATGAGACGGACTTTACCATCTGTGATTTTGTGGCGGATATTCGCGCGGCAACCCCCACTGCTGCCGCAGAACTGGCAACACCATCGCGTGACGATATGCTGAATAAAACCAATCAGTTGAAGCTACAACTATCAAAAAACATACAATTTGTACTTAACCAGCGATATCAAGCATTAGATTATTTGGCGCGCAGGCTGATATCCCCAGCGCAACAGATTGCACAACAAAAAGCCCAAGTCACACAAATGGCTTACCGTTTAAATAACAGCATCAATCAACAGTTGCGAGGCAAACAACAAGGCTTGTTGCGCCTACAGCAGAACCTGCAACATCTAAACCCTAAAGCGGTGCTCACCAGAGGATATGCACTAGTGCAAACTAAATCAGGGGCAATTGTCAGCACTAGCTCACAATTAAAAAATGGGGATGAGGTGGTACTAACCCTAGGGGCGGGCTCAGCCGATGCGACGATTCAAACAATTAGAAACGAATAAACGTATTCGCTAATATATAAACGCACAAAGTTTCACTTCTGTGCGCTTTAAGTTGTCGCTAGATACTAGCGAAATTCATAATAGATTATTTGCCAATCTGATTGCCGATAACACCACCAACAGCTGCACCACCGACTGTGCCTAACGCACTACCTCCAGTAAGTACAGCGCCTGCAACGCCACCGACGCCAGCGCCAATTGCAGTACTTTTATCACGAGCGGACATGCTACTACACCCGACCGTACCTAATACAACAAAGGCGATCATTAAATTGGCTACATACTTATGTGTTGTGTTCATCACTTAGCCTCTTTTCTTACATTTCTAACAAGAATTATTGTTATAAAAATACTATTAGAATGTGTGACTAAATGAGATTTCACTCAACCAATGCCACTAAAATCTTAATTAAATCAAACAATCACTGAATGCACGATAATTTGTGCCAAGTCAGCTTAATGACTATCAAATATTAACGATGCGGCGTCTGTACGCTGAAGCGCATTGCGTAAAATAATATGTCGCGCACTCACTGCGTCAGACCATGGTTGAAGCAACTAAACAAATAACGTCTTGGAAGGCTCATTCAATATAGCCGATGTAGGATGCGTGTTAAAACTAGTCAAGCTTGGTACAACTAACTGATAAGCGCCATCAGGTTGTTAAGAGAGAGTTTGGCAGACGATCTCCATTTAATGATGCTACTGCAAAACAATGGCATCCTTAATGGAGTAACTGTTTGTTTAATTAGAGTTAGTTAACGACGTCCTATCAGCAAACCAATCACTATTCCTAGGCTAGCTGCCAACCCAATAGCACGCCAAGGATTTTCATGTACATAAACGTCCGTAGCTTTAGTAGCGGCTTTTACATTGAGTAAAACATCGGTTTGCATATCGTCCAACCTAGCCCGTACTCGTCTTAGTGATTTTTCTGATTTATCACGTATTTCTGCAAGATTTTTATCAGCAGTGCCTACTGTTGCTGCTAATAAGGCCTCAGCGTCAAGCATCACTTCTTTAATCTCACCTACCAATTGATTTGAATGAAACTGATTAGAAAAATTATCCATATAGCACCCCATTAATATTCAAAGATTGTCTACATAAGCACACTAAAACAGCTGCAATCAGCAACTAGCAAGCTAATGACCTTCACTGAACTTCTTGATTTTAAGCAATTAGCAATTTAGCGAGCATGATTAAAACCAGACTGAAAATAAATAGTGTGGAACTAGTTGCTCGTGTTTATTAAAGCCGCTTTTTTTGAAGATAACGTACAATCATTACAGCGGCAGCAACCAAAGAGCAATTAAGACTATCGCAATCTTTCCAAGCATTCGGATACTCTTAGCTCCAATCTTAAAGTTAAGTTTCCATCAGTTAGTTAGTTTTTAAGTGCATATCATTTTTCACTAGCCAGCAGTACTGCTGCAGAAAGCATGTTCACTATATATTTTCAGTATATTTCAGTTGCTTCATCGCTATATCTTAAAGCTAATTAAACATCGTCATACACACCTGATTGAATCAACTAAAGATTAATAACCAGCATGCAAAAACTCAGCACTGGCAGTATCAAAATCAAGTTACTCACTTTAGTTCACTAAGGTTTTTAAATCATCCACTTATCATTAAGGCTTCTCTGTGCATTAGCACACACAATGCCCCTTAGCATTTTCAAAATTTGCACTATCCACAAAAAGCCCATGATGCCTAAGATAATTATTGGTTTCATACGAGAATTGACTGATAATAGCCACCTCAATTATTAGCGTTCATTCACACGACAATGTCATCAGCTTCTGGTAGTAACACCAATCGCTCAGCACTTACGCTTGCCGCATTAGGCGTAGTTTTTGGCGATATTGGCACAAGCCCCCTCTACACCATTAAAGAAGTGTTTTCAGTTGGCGTACACCCGGTACCACTGACTGAAACCAATATGTTTGGTATTTTATCGCTCATTGTTTGGGCGCTGATCATGGTGGTATCGGTTAAATACGTCGCCTTTGTGATGCGAGCGGATAACCGTGGCGAAGGCGGCATTATGGCGCTGCTGGCACTAGCGAGCCGCAACGTAGCAAATAATCCAAAAAAACAGCGCAATATCATGCTATTAGGTATTTTAGGTGCGTGTATGTTTTATGCAGACGGCATCATCACTCCCGCCATTTCAGTGTTATCAGCGGTAGAGGGTTTGGAAGTGTCCGCGCCGATGCTGCACCCGCTTATCCTCCCGATTACACTTGTCGTATTGTTTCTTTTATTCTGGGCACAAAACAAAGGTACCGCACTGGTAGGTGCCTTTTTTGGCCCCATCATGCTGATATGGTTTAGTACCTTAGCTATATTAGGCATTCATGGCATTATGCAATACCCGGCCATCATCAATGCGCTCAACCCAATTTACGCAATTCACTTTTTCCAACTAAGCCCATGGATTGCCTTTGTGGCATTAGGCGCTGTCGTGCTAGCGGTAACCGGAGCTGAAGCACTCTATGCCGACATGGGGCACTTTGGACGCTTTCCGATTCGTATGGCATGGTTTGGCTTTGTGTTGCCGGCACTTATCCTGAACTATTTTGGACAAGGCGCGCTCGTGCTCAAAAATCCAGCCGCAGTGAAAAACCCTTTTTACCTGCTCGCACCTGAGTGGATGCTATTCCCACTCATCATCTTGGCAACCATGGCGGCAGTGATTGCCTCGCAAGCTGTGATTACCGGCGCGTTTTCTGTATCTCGCCAAGCATTGCAGCTGGGCTTTTTGCCGCGCATGCATGTGTCACACACCTCTGAAAGCCAGCAAGGGCAAATCTACATGCCACGCGTTAACTGGGGGCTAATGATTGCGGTCATGGTGCTGGTCATCGGCTTTGGTTCATCAGGCAACCTAGCAGCCGCTTACGGTATTGCAGTGACCGGCGACATGGTGATTACCACCCTGCTGGCTGGCATTGTGTTTCACAACTTATGGGGCTGGAGCAAACTGCGCACCGGCGCTTTGGTTGCATTATTCTTAACAGTTGATATTGCGTTCTTTAGTGCCAACGTACTTAAGATTCCTGATGGCGGCTGGGTACCATTAATCATTGGCGTGGTCATTTTCACCTTGATGATCACCTGGAAAACTGGCCGCAACATGCTGTATAAGCATCTTAAAAACGAAGCAATGGCGCTGGACCCGTTCATTGAAGCCATTAGTGCACACCCACCGATGCGCGTTGCCGGCACTGCATTATTCATGACCCCCAACCCAGAGGGCGTACCGCACGCCATGCTGCACAACCTGAAGCACAATAAAGTGCTCCATGAAAAAGTTGTGATCCTGACGGTGAAGTTCTTAGACTTTCCGCGTACCGTGCCTAGTGACCGCGTGACCGTTGAAGTTTTACCGCATGAGTTTTACCGCGTAACGGTGCAGTACGGGTTTAAAGATGAACCGGACTTGCCAAGAGACCTGGCGCTTTGCGCAGATAAAGGCTTGGTGCTGGAGGCAATGGACACCTCTTACTTTATTGGTAAAGAAATTTTAATTGCCCATGAATCACCAGAAATGGCTTACTGGCGTAAAAAAATATTTATCGGGCTGTTCCGCAGCGCAGAAACAATTACCAATCAGTTTAAGCTGCCACCCAACCGCGTGGTTGAACTTGGGACACAAGTCACCTTCTAACGTTAGTCAAGATGTAAATCTTGGGAAACACAGAATAAATCGTCGGGCGAGATGAAGTGCAAGGCGCACGGAACGCAGGAACCGAGATAGTATGCGACATACCGCGCAACGAAGCGATTCGCTCGCGAAGACACTTATTCTTGTTTCCCTTGTTTAATTAGCACATTGCATTCAACCAATCTGCATGCAATGCGTTACTGTTTAGACCACGCAAACGGATTAATAAAAATGACACCTCTATTTAGATTCAAACAGTCCAGCCTCCTTATCTCAGCAGTATTCATGGCTTATTTAAGCGGCTGCGCCACCACCACCCAAGACAGCGTATCAGGGGTGAAACGTACCCAATTACTGCTACTGCCAGAATCACAAGTCACCACCATGTCGACTCAGGCTTACACCCAAACATTGCAAGAGGCTGAAAAGAAAAAAACCCTGAACGCCAATAAAACACAGCTTGATCGCGTGCGAAAAATCTCCAACCGGCTCATCGCACAGGTCGGCGTGTTTAGACCAGATGCCGCCCAATGGAAATGGGAAGTCAACGTAGAAAACAATGACGAGCTTAACGCTTACTGCATGCCCGGCGGAAAAATCATGGTATATACAGGCTTGATAGATAAACTAAAAGCTACCGATGATGAGCTAGCTGCCGTTATCGGCCATGAAATCGCCCATGCGCTACGTGAACACGGGCGCGAACGTATGTCACAAGCATACGTGCAGCAGTTTGGCTTACAGGCACTAGGCGCAGTGTTATCCTCCAGCACCGGTGCAGTGGTTGGCAATGCATCCATGCAGGCTGCCAGCATGGGTTCACAACTATTTTTTGCGTTACCTAATGGCCGCGAACAAGAGCGAGAGGCTGACAAAATTGGTCTAGAGCTTGCCGCCCGCGCTGGTTACAACCCAGATGCAGCCGTCACTTTATGGCAAAAAATGGAGGCGCAAGGCGGTGCAACACCACCCGAGTTTCTTAGCACCCACCCAGCCAGTGCAAGCCGCATTGCAGAGTTACGCGCGCTAGCGCCTAAAGTCAGGCCGCTTTACAACGCAGCAAAAACTAGCAAATAACCACCACTAATAGCAACTATTAGAGCGCACAGCGTCAGTTGTGCGCTTTATTTTTGGGCTATTCTCCTGTTTGAGTTAAAATGTCGCATTAATTAATTTACCAACTTATTCAAAATCAATAGAGACTTTTATGGATCCACGTCAAAGCATTATCGAAGCAGCGTTTGAAGACCGCGCTAACATCAACCCAGGCAATGCATCTGCTGAAATCAAATCTACTGTAGCTTCTGTGCTTGCAGATTTAGATAGCGGCAAACTACGTGTAGCTAGCCGTGTAGCTGATACGCAACAATGGGAAACACACCAATGGTTGAAAAAAGCCGTATTGCTTTCATTCCGTCTAAAAGACAATGAGTTAATGGACGATGGCGTAACCAAATATTTTGACAAAGTGCCACCTAAATTTGCAGATTACACTGAAGAAGACTTTAAAGCTGGTGGGTTCCGCGTAGTACCTAACGCGATTGTACGCCGTGGTTCTTTCATTGGTAAAAATGCAGTATTGATGCCTTCATACGTGAACATTGGCGCTTACGTTGGCGAAGGCACAATGGTAGACACATGGGCGACTGTAGGTTCATGCGCTCAAATCGGTAAAAACGTGCACTTGTCAGGTGGCGTTGGTATTGGTGGCGTATTAGAGCCTGTACAAGCAGGCCCAACCATCATTGGCGACAACTGCTTTATCGGCGCTCGCTCTGAAGTGGTTGAAGGCGTAATTGTTGAAGACAACTGTGTGATTTCAATGGGTGTATATATTGGCCAATCAACCAAAATCTACGACCGCGAAACAGGCGAAGTGTTCTACGGCCGCGTACCAGCTGGTTCAGTAGTAGTTTCAGGTAACTTGCCATCAAAAGACGGCAGCTACAGTCTTTACTGTGCAGTGATTGTGAAAAAAGTAGATGCTAAAACACTAGGCAAAGTTGGCATTAACGAATTACTTCGTGGTATTTAAGCTTTTAAGAGAGCCCAAAATACAATGCTCACGCTTTATGGCATTCCCAATTGCAACACCGTAAAAAAAGCCCGCACTTGGCTGGATGAAAACGGTGTTGCCTATACGTTTCATGATTTCAAAAAGTCAGGCATTGATGAAATAACAATTCAACAATGGCTGACCCAATACCCTTGGGACAAACTTATCAACCGCGCTGGTCTTACTTGGCGCGGGCTTGATGAAGCGACCAAATCAAGTATTACTGATAACACGGCCGCCACGGCACTCATGCAAGCTAAAACCTCAGTGATCAAACGCCCAATTTTAGTCAACGATAATAAAATCGTAGGCTTAGGCTTTGATGAAACTTTATACAGAGAAACCTTCCTACCATGAGCACTACTTTAGAGTTAGCAATCGACCTCCTGCAACGTCAATCTAACACGCCGCTAGATGCTGGCTGCCAAGAGTTGATGATTTCACGTTTAGAACCATTAGGTTTCAAAATCGAGCGCATGCGCTTTAGTGACGTTGATAACTTTTATGCGCGCCGCGGCACAACAGCGCCATTGCTAGTATTTGCAGGCCATACCGATGTGGTGCCTACCGGCCCATTAGATAAATGGCATACAGCGCCGTTTGAGCCAACCATTAAAGACGGTATGCTATACGCACGCGGTGCAGCTGACATGAAAACCTCGTTAGCTGCGTTTATCACTAGCATTGAAGCTTTTGTGGCAGAAAACCCAAACCATCAAGGCTCTATCGGCCTGCTAATTACTTCAGATGAAGAAGGTATCGCGGTTAACGGCACGGTAAAAGTAATTGAAGCGCTGAAAGCGCGCGGTGAGTTGATTGATTACTGTATCGTTGGCGAGCCAACCAGCAACAAAAAAGTCGGTGACATGATTAAAAATGGTCGCCGCGGCTCACTGTCTGGCAATTTGTTGGTCAAAGGCATACAAGGCCACATTGCTTACCCACACTTGGTCAAGAACCCGATTCACCTAGTAGCACCTGCCATTAAAGATATGGTGGAAACAGTATGGGACAACGGTAACGAGTACTTTCCGCCCACCTCTTGGCAAATATCGAACATGAACGGCGGCACCGGCGCTACTAACGTGGTGCCAGGCGAAGTAGAGATCTTATTCAACTTCAGATTCTGCCCAGAACTTAATGGCGCGGGTAGTACAGAGCAAAACCTAAGAAGCCGCGTGCATGCCATTTTAGACAAGCACGCATTAGAGTACAGCTTAGAGTGGGAATACTCCCCGCCTTATATCACGCCACGCGGCAATCTTGTAGAGGCGATTTCTAGCGCAATTGAACAAGCCTACGGCATTACCCCTGAACTATCCACCACCGGCGGCACCTCGGATGGACGTTTTATTGCAGACATCTGCAAGCAAGTGATTGAGTTCGGGCCACTCAATGCCACCATTCATAAACTAAACGAATGTGTAGGCGTGGCAGATATAGAGCCACTAAAACAAACTTATCAATTAACCATGGAAAAGCTTTTGAAATAGCACATAAACGTGGGCGGTTCAATTAAAGACTGCCTGCTTAGACGCTCAATACAATTGCTGACAAAATAATGACCTACAATCAAGAAACCACCGAACTGCTGACGATCCGTGACTGGCTCAGATTTGCCGTAAGCCAATTTGAAGTCTCCGACATTTTTTACGGTCACGGCACAGATAACAGCTACGATGAAGCGGTGTGGCTCGTCATGGGAGCATTACACTTGCCTCTAGATACACTTGATAACTTTCTTGATGCAAAGCTCACCAACAGCGAGCGCAGCAAACTCGCCAGTTTTGTAGAACAACGCATTACCAAACATACGCCTACCGCTTACCTGTTGAAAGAAGCTTGGCTGCAAGGCTTTAAGTTTTACGTAGATGAACGTGTTTTGATTCCACGCTCATTTATCGCTGAGCTATTGGTTAACGATGGCCTAGCGCCTTGGATCGAATTCCCGGAGCTTATCAACAATGCGGCAGACATTTGCACCGGTAGCGGATGCTTAGGCGTGCTATTAGCCGAGGCGTTCCCAGATGCAGCAGTAGATGTGATTGATATTTCGCAAGATGCGATTGATGTATGCAACATCAACATCAACAGCTACGGCTTACAAGACCGCATCACCGCCATTAAATCTGACATGTTTAGCCAACTTAAAGGCAAACAATACGATTTAATCATTAGCAACCCTCCATACGTGGATGCACCATCCATGGCTGCGTTGCCGGCAGAATACCGCAACGAGCCACAGCTTGCATTAGGCAGCGGCGTTGCAGGCCTAGACCATACACATACTATTTTGCGTGAAGCGGCAAACTACCTGACTGAAGACGGCGTACTTGTCGTTGAAATCGGCCACAACCGTGATGCGGTGCTTGATGCTTACCCAGACTTACCATTTACATGGCTAGAGGTATCGTCAGGAGACGCTTTTGTATTCTTACTCACTCGCGATCAGTTAGTAGCGCTGTAACAATTACGCTACATACTGACACACGTCTACCAAACATCAGGCGGCAAGCAAAGAAAGATTACTTGCCGCCTGATTGACACACGCTCAGCCTCCACCGCGCATAATCTGCCCAAACAAGGCTTTTTTGTATCGGCAAAGCCATTATTGTTACAAGCACGAAGACAAACAAAGACATCCGCAATTAAAGGCTAGATTCAGAATAAATACAGCCAGTCGCACATTGCGATTATAATTCGGCAGTATCCGTACTCTCCGTAACATAAAAAATGTGGCGTGATGCAAATATCAGTCGCCATCACGACTCAGTAAAACTAACTATATATACACAATTACCAGCAAGGTTAACCCATTTTGAACGACACCCCAACAATCAGCTGGCAAGAAGCTAGCAAAACCAAAACCAGCGTATGGCACTCTGAAAATGCAACGCCTGCACCAAAAAAAGTACAGGTTGCAGACGATACCATCAAGGCCGATGCTGCTTACAAGCTATGCTGTGAAGGCACAGCACTGTTATGGCGCGGTGATTTTCAAAATGCAAAACAGCTGATGCAAGCAATCTCGCGCAGAATCGATCGCCCAGGTAAAAAGCCTAAAAAAGCACCAGCTAATATGACCGAAGCATTTCACCTGCATCGCCAAGCGCAATCACAAAAAGCCCGAATTTTGGGTATGTTGTTACTTGAAGTCAGTGTTGGTTATCATATCAATCTACGTCGCGCGCCAGACATTAAAGCGGCTTGCGAACATGCTTACGGTAAAAGCACTCAGTCTTTTGTAGTGTCTTTACGTGAGATTCTAGGTTTAATCGGCGCCTATGAGTGGAGCAAAAATGGCGTGGAAATTAATGTCATCAACAATAAAATCCACCCGAGCTACGGCGTGTTTTCACCGATTCGCGGTGAATACCTAACGCTAGTGGATACAGCGCCATTACCTACCCCATGCACCACAGCGTTTGATATTGGTACTGGCACCGGCGTACTGGCCGCGATACTGGCAAACCGTGGCGTAAAAACTGTAGTCGCAACCGATAACGCACAGCGCGCCTTAGACTGCGCACAAAAAAATATCAATCAGCTCGAAATGAAAAATACGGTAACGATACTCGACGCTAATTTATTTCCAGATGGCAGCTATGGCAAAGCCGATCTCATCGTGTGTAACCCACCATGGTTACCAGCAAGACCAAGCTCAGTGCTGGAGTCTGCAATCTATGATGAGAACAGCCAGATGCTAAAAGGCTTTTTAAATGGCCTTAAAGCGCATTTAAATGATGCTGGCGAGGGCTGGCTGATACTTTCAGACTTTGCTGAGCACTTAGGCTTAAGAACGCGCGATGAACTGCTAGCATGGATAAGCGCAGCAGATTTAAAAGTGATTGATAAGATGGACACCAAGGCATCACACAACAAAACACTAGATGCCAGCGACCCATTACATGCCGCAAGAAAAGCAGAAGTGACCTCATTGTGGCGCTTAGGTAAAGCTTAAGACGATAACGTCAGATAGTAAAGCGTCGCAGACGTACAGTTATACTAATAAAAATGGCTAAAGAATCAATCTTTAGCCATTTTTTATGCTTACAATCAAACCAGACAATCAAATTTTATTAAAGCGTTGTCTCTAGGTTCAATGGTTCAAAATCGAACTAACCGCGTCCACGATTCCTATCACTCTTCTTCTGCATCTGCGGCGCACTTAAATCGCTGGCCTGACGCACACGGCGATTAGCAGCCGGTTTTCTTGTTGCAGGTTTTTTAGCAACTGAGCCACGTGTTGAATCTGGTTTACCACGATAGCCTTTAGCTTCACCTTCAGCGGCATCACGCGGCGGCCTATCCAAGGCACTCACACGTTGTTTACGTACTTTTGGTGTAAATACCGCGGTTGATTTTAATTTTTCACGTTGTGTTAATTGACGTAGCGGTGCTTTTGGTACTGGCAAATCTGCCCACTCCAATAAACCCACAACCTCTTTTTGTTCTAATTTAAGCATTTTTCCGCGTTTAACACGTGGAGGCAAGTTTACTGGGCCAAAACGCACACGCATTAATCGGCTGACTGGTAATTGGAACGCTTCAAACAGTCTACGTACCTCACGGTTACGGCCTTCACGCAAAATCACTTGATACCAGTGGTTTGCGCCTTCGCCGCCTTGCGGGATGATGCTATCAAAGTTAGCTGGGCCATCTTCCAACTCGATACCTTCTTTAAGCTGTGCGATTTGGCCTTCTGTCAATTCACCAAAAATACGTACTGCATATTCACGCTCCACTTCATAACGCGGATGCATAAAGCGGTTAGCCAACTCACCGGAAGTGGTAAATATTAGCAGGCCGCTGGTATTCATATCTAAACGGCCAATTGCAATCCATTTACCATTCTTCACTTTTGGTAACTTATCAAACACGCTAGCACGGCCCTCAGGATCATCCTGACTAACGATTTCACCTTCTGGTTTATGGTAAATCAACACCTGCGGCAACTCTGCCTCAAACGGCAAACGTAATGGGCGGCTATCCAAGCGTACTACATCGTGCTCAGTCACACCGGCACCTACAGTCGCTATTTGGCCATTAACAGTCACACGTCCGCTGGCAATCAGCTCTTCCATGTCGCGGCGCGAACCTAAACCCGCCAATGCCAAAAGCTTGTGCAAGCGCTGCGTTGGCGCGGCTGGCGCATTTGGATCAACTGCAAGCGGTGTGAAATTGGTGGTTGGTCTGCGTACGGGACGTTGCGGATCGCGTTGTTGCTTAAAAGGACGTGCCATGATAATTCGCTAATTTGATTGAATGTTGCAATTTTACCGCAGATAAAGTAAATCGCAGTAGATAAAATAGATTTATCACCAGTTATGACGATGATGGTCACACTTAAAATTGCGTGATGGCAATTTTGTGATTGATATCCCGTTACTGGGCTTTGCCAACTTTTTTGTTAATGGCATTTAAATCGCAAAAGCATTAAAGATGCCGGGCAAGTTTATTTAGGTGCCATGGTTATACTTCAGGTGGCACAAATGCTTCCATCGGTGGCAGCTCATCCAAAGTACGCAAGTTAAAGTCATTCAAAAAGTGCTTAGTGGTTGCATACAAAGAGGGGCGCCCCGGTACCTCACGCTGACCAACCACATCAACCCAGTCACGCTCCTGTAACTGACGCATCACATTAGGGTTCACCGCCACGCCACGAATCTCTTCAATATCACCGCGCGTCACGGGTTGGCGATAGGCAATAATGGCGAGGGTTTCCATCACCGCACGTGAGTATTTCGGCTGCTTTTCTGGGTACAGGCGCATCAAATATGCTGTATATTTTTCCCGTGCCTGAAAGCGATAGCCAGAAGCCACCTGCACTAACTCCATGGTGCGCTCTGCCCAGTCCTGCTTTAATTCATCGAGCAGCATACGCAGCGTTGCACGCTCCATGCGCTCAGTAAATAAGCGCAACATATCATCTAAAGACAATGGCTGATGTGAGGTGAGTAAGGCAGCCTCCAACACATTTTTCAATTCACGAATATTACTGGCTTCACTCATCGCTGTTTATTTGTACATATATCAGTGAAAAAGGCTGCTGTTGCGTAATGCGTAATAAGCCTTCGCGCGCAAGTTCCAGTATCGCCAGAAAACACACCACTAATTTTGGAATACCATCATGGGCGATATCAAACAGTTCGGTAAACTCCAGCATGCGTGCAGACTGTAAGCGCCGTAGAATCAAGCTCATATGCTCACGCACCGAAAGCTCTGCGCGCCCTACTTTATGATGCTGAAAATGGCTAGCCCGCTTCAGCACATTACGCCATGCCTCAGCCAGGTCATCTAAACTGACCTCAGCTGGTTTCACTAAATTAATCTGCTCAAAATAGGCACTGGCAACGCTAATACCATCACCAACTTTGGGCATTTCATCTAACCGCTGTGCCGCAAGCTTAATAGCCTCATACTCCATCAGGCGCCTCACCAACTCTGCACGCGGATCATCCTCTTCTGCGATTTCTGTTGGTTTAGGCAATAGCATGCGTGATTTAATTTCAATCAGCATCGCGGACATCAGTAAATAGTCACCCGCCAGTTCCAGCTTGATGGCACGCATTTTTTCCACATACTCCACGTACTGGCGGGTTAAGTCCGCCATAGGAATATCTAGAATATCTAAATTATGTTTACGGATTAAATACAGCAATAAATCCAGCGGGCCCTCAAAAGCCTCTAGGTAAACCTCCAATGCATCGGGCGGAATATACAAATCCTTGGGCAGGGTTGTAAACTCTTCACCCTTAATCTTTGCATTGCGCTGGGTCTCTATCACAATATGGCGCTAGCTATAATTCAACCCCATCGCATCACGCACATCACGCATGGTTTCGCGTGCGAGCTTTCTTGCGCGTTCACAACCATCGGCAACGATGTTTTTCACTAAGGTTGGGTCTTCTGCATACTCTGCGGCACGTTCTTGAATCGGTTTTAACTCTTTAAGCACACCCTCAATTACCGGGCTCTTGCACTCAATACAGCCAATACTCGCGCCTCTACAGCCAGATTGAACCCAATCTTGGGTAGATTTATCTGAGTAAATTTCATGCAACTGCCATACTGGGCACTTTGCCGGATCACCTGGATCCGTGCGGCGAATACGCGCTGGGTCTGTCGGCATGGTTTTGATTTTTTTAGCAACGCTATCAACATCTTCACGTAATGAAATCGTGTTGTTGTACGATTTAGACATTTTTTGTCCATCTAAACCTGGCATTTTTGAAGCTGGGGTCAACTTGTAGTCTGGCTCGATCAAAATCATTTTGCCACCGCCCTCAAGGTAACCCAGCAAGCGCTCTTTATCGCCCATGCTCATACCTTGCTGCTCTTGAATCATGGCGCGCGCTGTTTCTAACGCCTCTTCGTCACCGCTTTGTTGGTAGGCGGTACGCATTTCCTGATACAGTGAACCGCGCTTGCTACCTAATTTCTTAATCGCAGCTTCAGCTTTTTCTTCAAAACCTTTTTCTTTGCCATAAATATGGTTAAAACGGCGTGCAATCTCACGAGTAAATTCAATATGCGGAATTTGGTCTTCACCCACAGGCACTTGTGTTGCCTTGTAGATTAAGATATCGGCACTTTGCAGCAGCGGATAACCTAAAAAGCCATAGGTTGATAAATCTTTGCTTGATAACTTTTCTTGCTGATCTTTATAGGTAGGTACGCGTTCTAGCCAGCTCAATGGCGTAATCATTGATAATAATGTATGCAACTCAGCATGCTCAGGCACGCGCGATTGAATAAAAATGGTTGCACTTGCTGGATCCACGCCTGCGGCTAACCAGTCAATCACCATCTCCCACACGCTTTCTTCAATCACTTCCGGCGTATCGTAGTGCGTAGTTAACGCATGCCAATCTGCAACAAAAAACAAACATTCATGCTCATGCTGCAAGCGTATCCAGTTTTTCAACACACCGTTATAGTGCCCCAAATGCAGATTGCCTGTAGGGCGCATGCCCGATAAAACGCGTTCTATTGCCATGTGATGAAAAACCCTAAATTAAATATGTGCTTATTATACTAACTATGCCTGTAAAACCAATCACCCAGTGCCTACAAAAGATTACTCAGTAATCCGCCTACTATGTTAATTAATGGCTGCAAGATACTACCCAGCACACCAGTAAATAAAAGCACAATTAAAATCACGAAACCATATGGCTCTATTTTGGCAAAAGACCGCGCCAAACGGTACGGGAGCAAGCTCACGGCAATACGTCCACCATCCAATGGCGGCAATGGTAATAAATTAAGCACCATCAGAACCAGATTAATTTTGATACCTGCTTCTGCCATTAACGATACAGGGTAAGCAATCGTATCGGGGGCGAACGCTGCGTATTTCAACGCCAGCACCCAGAACACAGCCATAACAAAGTTAGAAGCCGGCCCGGCCGCAGCCACCCACAGCATGTCTTTTTTAGGGTTACGCAAACGCCCAAAGTCTACAGGGACAGGTTTAGCCCAGCCGAATAAAATGCCGCCCAGCATGATAGTTAATGCTGGCAGCAGAACCGTACCAAAAGGATCAATATGCTTTAATGGATTAAGTGTGATGCGACCTGCATTAAAAGCAGTCATATCTCCAAAATACTTTGCCACATAGCCGTGTGCCGCTTCATGCACCGTGATGGCGAAAATCACGGGCAACGCATAAATCGCTATTTTTTGTATGATTGTTAGTTCCATAAATCGCTCTGTTTAGATATATCTTTTGGGTATGTAATGTGGGCGCACATTGGCCCAGTCAATCAAAGTCTCATTTGCCCAATTGAACTTACCACGGTTAAAAAGAAAACGGGCTTAAGTCACCCAAGCCCTCACGCACTAGCACAGGTATCTCGCTGGTTAAATCAATCACGGTGGTCGCTCCAGCCTCGCAGTGCTCTACTTCAATCACTAAATCCACCACATGCTCCAAGCGCTCACGAATTTCCCACGGTGCCATCATAGACAGATCTTCTTCATGCGGTAGACTCAAAGTCATGCTAAGTAACGGTGTATCAATTGCTTCTAACAAAGCCTGTACCACAGGGTGCTGCGGCACGCGGATGCCAATGGTACTGCGTTTGGGATGCTGTAATTTACGCGGCACTTCACGCGTTGCGTTTAAAATAAACGTATAGGCACCAGGTGTATTGGCTTTCAGTAAACGAAACTGGCTATTACTCACCACCGCATAGTTTCCAAGCTCACTCAAGTTACGGCACATCAAACTAAATAAATGCTTATCATCTACGCCACGTATCTGACGAATACGTGTTTGTGCATCTGCGTGTCCCAGCATACAACCCAAGGCATAGCCTGAATCTGTAGGGTAAACAATCACACCGCCTTTACGTAAAATATCTGCGGTTTGTGCAATTAGACGTGGCTGAGGGTTACTTAAATTAATATTAAAGAATTGTGACATGTATCCCTAATTTTCTATTGGTGACGGCTCGGATGGCAACTTTACATGAGGCCAATCTTGCCACACGGGAACACAACTGCTAGGCAACGCGGGCAGTCGCCCCATTTCCATAAAGCTAATACCCTTACCGTGATAATCAGAACCTTGTGATGCTCTTAACCCAAATAATTGCGCATATTTTGCATATTCAACATACTGCGCGCCGGTATGGCTACCGGTCACCACTTCAATCGCAGTACCGCCTAGTGCTCTAAACTCCTCCAGCAGCAATAACATATTGGTGCGGCGTATATCATAACGTCCAGGATGCGCCAACACCGCCTCGCCACCACTATTTACAATCAAGCTCACTGCCGATTCCAAATCCATCCATTGGTGGTCAACAAAACCAGGTTTACCTTTGACTAGATACTTTTTAAATACCGATTTTGTATCTTTGGCATACTGATGCTCCACCAAAAAGCGTGCAAAATGCATACGTGTCAGTATGCTTTGCCCCGCACGGGCAGAGGTCCACTCAAAACTGCCATGAATGCCAGACTTTTCTAGGCCAGCCGCCATCTGCTTGGCGCGCTCCAAGCGGCCTTGGCGTACCGCAGCCAATCCAGTCTTGAGTGCCTCATTTTCTACATCGACATTTAAGCCAACGATATGCAAGGTGCGCTTTTTCCATGTCACTGAAATTTCCACACCATTAATTAATTGAATACCATGTAAGCCAGCCGCCTGCCGCGCCTCAGACAAACCGCTAATATCATCATGGTCGGTCAATGCGAGCACAGTCACCCCATGCTGCGCAGCGTGCGCAACGAGCTCAGTTGGAGTAAGTAAACCATCAGAAATATTGGAGTGTGAATGTAAATCTATCATTAAACCATTGGTCATCAATAGCTTGCGCCAGTTCAACCCCTAAGAAAACACCTGATTGAAACTAAGCATCTAATTCAATCAACTAAAATTACGCCTTGCAGGCGAGTAACTATAATAGCAAAATAGCACATTGCACCAAAGTATTGTTTGGCACTTGTGTGTCCTAAGTTTTTATTTACAAAGAGTGAATATGAAGTTTCTGTTTGATTTGTTCCCTGTTATTTTATTTTTTATTGCCTTTAAATTTTTTGGCATTTTCACCGCAACTGCCGTGGCTATCGTCGCCACCATCGCGCAGATTGTCTATGTCAAAATCAAACATGGCGTAGTTGAAAAAATGCTCTTACTCAGCGGCGTCATCATCACCGTATTTGGCGGCGCCACTTTATTGCTTAAAGACCCCACATTTATTCAATGGAAGCCTAGCATTTTGTACTGGCTGTTTGCTGCTGGTTTGCTTACTTCCCAGCTCTTTTTTAAGAAAAACCCGATGCGCAGCCTAATGGAAAAGCAGGTTAAATTGCCTGATAACGTTTGGTCTAGCCTTAATGTTGCCTGGGCTTTGCTATTCACCGCACTAGGCTTTATCAACCTTTATGTAGCGTTTAACTACTCACAAGATACATGGGTAAACTTCAAGCTGTTCGGCATTACCGGCATTATGTTTGGCTTTATTATTTTGCAAACCATTATGATCAGCAAGTACTTACCTAAAGAAGACGACAAAGGGGATGCACAATAATGTGGTACGCAATCATGGCCGAAGATACGCCTAACAGCTTAGAAAAACGCTTGGCAGCGCGGCCCGAGCACCTAAGCCGCCTGCAAGACTTGCAAAATGCAGGCCGCCTCCTGCTTGCGGGCCCGTTCCCAAGCATAGACAGTGAAGACCCCGGCCCAGCAGGGTTCTCAGGCAGTTTAATTGTGGCCGAATTTACAAGCCTAGAAGAAGCTACCACTTGGGCAAACCAAGACCCATTTGTCACCGCAGGTGTTTATCATCAAGTGACAGTGAAACCTTTTAGAAAAACACTACCCTAAGTAGCACTTACTGAGCATTAATAATCTAAAAATGATTGACCAAATCAAAACACGTTTACAGGCGTTAGACCCGATTGCACTGGATTTAATAGACGAAAGCACGCTACATGCAGGCCACCAAGGTAATGGCGGTGGCGGGCATTACAAGCTCAATATCACTAGCTCGCATTTTTGTGGTAAATCACAGATAATGCGTCATCGCCTTGTGTATCAGGCGCTGGCAGATTTAATACCACATAAGATTCACGCACTCAGTATTCATGCAATTGCAACAGATGAAGTTTAAACTACGTCAAAATTTACTACCTAAATTTAATACTTAAGGATGTTTTACTAATGAAATTAACACAAACATTAATTGCCGTTGCTATTTTATCGATGACGCCATCAGCATTTGCCGCTGATGCACTAGCAACAGTGAATGGCAAGCCAGTTAAACAATCACTTTATGATGTCATTGTTAAAGACGTGACTGCAAACGGCCAAAAGATTGATGCCAACACCAAAGCAGCAATTATTGATGAGCTTGTCAGCTCTGAGTTGGTATACCAAGAAGCGCAGAAATTAGGCCTGGATAAACAACCTGACTTCCAAGCACGTGAAGAGCTTGGTAGCCGCAAACTATTGACCAGCGTATTTTTACAAGACTACGTGAAAAAACATCCAGTTTCAGATGCAGATACAAAAGCGGCTTACGAGAAGTACAAAACTGCATACGGCGACAAAGAGTACAGCGCGCGCCATATTTTAGTTAAAACTGAAGCAGAAGCTAAAGACATCATTGCCCAACTAGGCAAAGGTGGTGATTTTGCAAAACTTGCCAAAGAAAAGTCATTAGATCCCGGCTCTAAAGACAAAGGCGGCGATTTAGGCTGGTTCTCACCAGCAACCATGGTAAAACCATTTAGCGATGTAGTGGCTAACTTACAAAAAGGCGCAACATCAAACAGCCCAGTGCAAACGCAATTTGGCTGGCATGTGATTAAACTCGTAGATACACGCCCAGCACAGCCTCTTCCTTACGAAAAACTAAAAGATGGCTTACAAAAGAACCTGCAACAACGCAACCTAGAAAAACTAATGAGCGACTTACGCGCTAAAGCAAAAATCGACATTAGCAAGTAATGATATAACCGTGAAAAAGGCTCCAGTGATGGGGCCTTTTTCATCTGTGCCACATCTGTAGCACCTGTTATTTTTGGCGTTATTTTTGGGCGACCGCCTGCACTTTCTCCCAAATTATGCGATAATAAGAATTGTTATCATCTATAAAATGCATCCTTCAATCTATATGCAATTTTTATCACAATTAAAAGCTGGTCAACGTGCAGTTATCTCAGCAATAGAAGCTGAAGATTCACTGTTCCATCGCCTGACGGCGCTGGGGTTTCGCGTCGGCAAGCCTTTAAGCATCATGCGCCGCGCCAGTTTTAATGGCCCGATTCATGTGCGTCTTGGCACTACAGATGTCATTCTGCGCGTCACAGAAGCTGACCGTATTCAAATCAACGCAATATAAAGTTAAATAAATGAAGCGTATTGCGTTACTCGGTATGCCAAATACTGGAAAATCCACGCTATTCAATCGCATTAGCGGTGCCTCTGCGCGCGTAGGTAACTGGCCTGGCATCACAGTCGATTTACTGAGTGCAAAAATCTTACTCGGCGGCAATATTGTCGAACTGATTGATTTACCAGGTATTTACGATCTGCATGGTTTCTCAGAAGATGAACAAGTCGTTAGACACTTCATCACCAGTAACCCTGTTAATTTACTAGTGGTACTACTCAATAGTACGCAAATTGACCGCCAACTTTCACTGCTGCTGCAAATTAAAAAACTAGGCTTTCCTATTGTGCTTGCGCTCAATATGACGGACGAAGCTAAGCGCGCAGGTATTACCATCGACACAGAAGGTCTAAGCCAAACCCTAGGCCTCCCAGTGATTCAGATTAGTGCAAAATATGGTGATGGCTTACCTAAAGCACTGGCTGCCGCCACCGCTGTCATTAACCAGCAAGAGACGACCACTAACCCGCAAAGTATTGGCCTAATGCTCAAAGAAGAGCATGATATTGAGGATGAAATGCATGAGCTGATTCAGCACCATGTGCAGATTCCGACCACACTCACCGACGACGTTACTGACAAAATAGACAGAGTGTTATTGCACAAATGGTTGGGCTTACCACTATTTTTTGCCGCCATGTTTTTGCTGTTTCAATTTATCTTTGCAGTAGGCGCGCCGATACAAGATGGCTTAGCTTGGCTGTTAGACCTGCTGCGCACCGAGTTACTCAACCCACTTTTCACAAATGCACCTACATGGTTAAGTGGCTTGATGTTAGATGGTATTTATAATGGCGTAGCCACGGTTGCGGCATTTGTACCGATTATTATCTTATTCTTCTTAGTCATGTCGATGGTTGAAGACAGCGGCTATTTATCACGCGCAGCGTTTCTCATGGATGCCATCATGGCAAAAATGGGGCTAGATGGGCGCAGCTTTGTCATGATGCTGATGGGCTTTGGCTGCAACGTGCCGGCGATTATGGGTACGCGCATCATGCGCTCACGCAGCATGCGCCTACTCACCATGCTGGTGATACCGCTTTCATTATGCTCCGCCAGGATGCAGGTATTTATCTTTATGATTGCAGCGCTGTTTAGCCCAAGTAAAGCACCGTTAATCTTGTTCTCGCTGTACGTGATGAGCTTCTTCACCATGTTTTTAACTGCGCTTTTATTTCAAAACCAATATAAAAATACCGAGCCCTTTATTTTGGAGCTACCGCCTTACCGCTTCCCTACCCCACGTCAGATTGTGTTACGTGGCTGGCATGAAGTAAAACACTTTTTAAACCGCGCTAGTAAGTTCATTGTACTGGGCGTAGTACTGGTATGGCTGTTGACCAACTTCCCAAGCAACGTGGCGCCTGCAAGTATCGACACCTATGCAGGTCAAATCGGCGTATTCTTCACGCCAATACTAGACCCGATTGGCATTAATCACGAGCTTGCCATTGCCTTAATTTTTGGCTTTGTTGCGAAAGAAATTGTAGTCGGTGCACTAGCGGTCATTTACGGTCTGCAAGGTGATGCGCTCATGGCACAAATGGCAACCCAAATTGACTGGGTGCAAGCATTAAGCTTTATGCTGTTTACCTTGATTTACACCCCGTGCCTATCTACGATAGCCACGATTAAAAATGAATCCAAAAGCACTGCATTTATGTGGCTATCAATTGCTTGGTCTTTAGGTCTAGCATGGATTGTTAGCTTCATCTTCTATCAAAGTGCGCGCTTACTTGGCTACTAACTTCCGTTTTAATTTAGGCTTCAAATACGCCATATTCTCAATTAGCCACCATATTGATGACTAATTGAGAAACTCGGCACCTCACAAAACTTAACAAGCCTTACAATGTGACTTTAGCAATTACGCCCAATCTTCAGCCGCATTGAATCGTGACAAATCCATCCAATATCGTAAAATCACCTAAAGTTGCCATCATTGGCGGCGGCCCTGCCGGGCTAATGGCAGCAGAAACCTTAAGCCTAGCAGGCATCCACGTAGACTTATACGACGCGATGCCAAGCGTAGGCCGTAAATTTCTGATGGCAGGCAAAGGTGGCATGAACATCACCCATTCCGAAGCGCAAGCACCGTTTCTCGCGCGTTATGGCACGCGCCAGGTACAGATTGCACCACTACTAGATACCATGGGTCCACAAGCGCTGCGCGAATGGATACATGCGCTGGGAATTGACACTTTTGTCGGTTCTTCTGGTCGTGTATTTCCAACAGAGATGAAAGCCGCGCCGTTATTACGTGCTTGGTTACATCGTTTACGTGAAGCTGGCGTTAGCTTTCATATGCGTCACCGCTGGACAGGCTGGGACAACGGTAAACTAAAATTTAGCACACCAGATGGCGATATCATCACTGAAGCTGATGCAGTTGTGTTCGCCTTAGGTGGCGGCAGTTGGGCTCGACTGGGCTCTGATGGCGCCTGGGTAAACTTGTTTGGCGATCATGGCATCGCCGTATCCCCATTAAAGCCAGCCAATTGCGGGTTCAACACGCACTGGAGCGAGCACTTTACCTCCCGCTTTGCTGGCTCGCCGCTTAAGACGATTGCAATATCTATGTTAGATGAACACGCGCAGATACAACGCAAACAAGGTGAATGCATGATTACGGAAAATGGGATAGAAGGCGGCTTGATTTATGCACTTTCTGCCAATATCCGCAACACGATAGAGACTAGCGGCGAAGCGACCATACATTTAGACCTGCTACCTGACAGGTCGTTAGATCAAGTACTTGCTGACGTAAGCCACCCACGCGGCTCTCGTTCGCTATCAAGCCACCTCCAAAGCCGACTTGGTATCAAAGGCATTAAAGCCGGATTATTGCGTGAGTTAGTATCCGCACAAGACTATACACACCCAGTTAAGCTCAGCAACGCAATTAAAGCACTGCCGCTTAAGCTAACCTCAACACGTCCAATTGATGAAGCGATCAGCAGCGCTGGCGGGGTTAATTTTGAATGCTTAAATGAACACCTGATGATCAAGGCTTTGCCTGGTGTATTCTGTGCGGGAGAAATGCTAGACTGGGAAGCCCCCACTGGCGGTTATCTGCTCACGGCTTGCTTTGCATCTGGGCGTAGCGCGGGATTAGGGGTGATTGACTGGCTAAATGCTAATCACGCATATTAGTTAATCAAGCGTGACTCATTATATTGAGAACGTAATGACAATTATGTTCTAAACATAAAATAAACCGCCCCCATCAAGCAGAGCCCTGCCCATAAGAAGTCCAGCTTCATGGGCTGTTGCATATAAAAAACCGCAAATGGGACAAATACCACGAGCGTAATCACCTCTTGCAATATCTTCAACTGCGCGAGCGACATCACCGTAAACCCAATGCGGTTTGCTGGCACCTGAAATAAATACTCCAAGAGCGCAACACCCCAGCTCACCAGTGCAGCAATGATCCAAGGTTTATTATTGAGGTTTTTTAAATGGGCATACCAAGCAAACGTCATAAATACGTTGGAAATGGTAAGTAGCAGAATCGTTTTAAAAATGACGGGCATAAAACCAGACGAGCTTAAGTAAGGCTAGAATAATCAATCAACGATTACACGATGTACCAGATTGCAGGGCAAGTTTAGTAATATGATTGATGCATATTGACTCTTCATGCCCAGCGTAGAATTAAACAGCTGCTTCGCCTGTTTCACCCGTTCTGATACGTACCACTTGCTCTATGTTGCTTACAAAAATCTTACCGTCACCGATTTTACCAGTATGTGCAGCATTAATAATGGCATCCACAGCAGACTCAACAATTGCATCAGCTACCACTAACTCTAATTTAATTTTAGGCAGGAAATCAACCACATACTCAGCGCCACGGTATAGCTCTGTATGTCCTTTTTGACGACCGAAGCCTTTAACCTCTGTCACGGTTAAACCATTTACACCAATTTCAGATAACGCTTCACGCACTTCATCTAATTTGAATGGCTTAATAATCGCTTCGATTTTTTTCATACCGGCAAACTCCTAATAGTATTTAATTTCTATAATTTTATTGATTTACTACTTTAATACACTTACGTTGAAGCTTCAGTGGTGTTTCGCAATACTTGCTATGCTGACTACATACAGGCTAGTTTAATCTAGTTTTCCAATATTCGTTTAGCTTCGCAGTGATAGGGTAACGTCTGTCCTTACCAAACCCTTTGTCTGTGATACGTACGCCCACTGGCGACTGCCTGCGTTTATACTCATTGCGATCAATCATGGCAATCACACGATTAATATCTGCAATTGGGTAGCCTAGCGCAACAATGTCTGCCCGAGACAAATCATCTTCAACATAGGCTTCAATAATGCCATCCAACACGTCATAAGGTGGCAAGCTATCCTGATCCACTTGGTTTGCCCTAAGCTCAGCAGATGGCGGCCGTGTAATGATGCGCTCAGGAATCACCCTAGAGAGCTGATTACGATACGCACATAAGCGATAAACCAAGGTTTTAGGCACATCTTTCAATAAAGCAAAGCCGCCTGCCATGTCGCCATACAGCGTGCAGTAGCCAACTGCCATTTCGCTCTTATTGCCGGTTGTCACCACGATGCTGCCAAATTTATTGGATATTGCCATCAGCAACATGCCACGGATACGCGCCTGCAGGTTTTCTTCAGTAGCGTCAAATGGCATATCGCCAAACTGAGGTGACAGTGCAACTAAATAAGTTTCGTACAGCGGCTTAATCGCAATCTCACTATATTCTACGCCAACAATATCTGCCATTTCACGTGCGTCATTCACGCTCATATCCGCAGTAAACTCAGATGGCATCATTACTGCATGCACCTTGTCCGCACCGATGGCATCTACCGCCAATGCCAACGTTAAGGCAGAATCTACGCCACCGGAGAGGCCAATGACCACGCCAGGAAAACCATTTTTATTAATATAATCGGCAAGTCCTAATTTTAATGCTTTATAGACCGTTGCTTCAAGTGACAGGCTTTGCGTAACATCCCCATAGATGGGCTGGGCGTGGTCAAACTCAATCACCTCCAGTTGCGACTCAAATACATCCAACTCAGCAACAACTTCACCTTGCGCATTTAATACAAAAGAGGCGCCATCAAACACCAACTCATCTTGGCCGCCCACCATGTTGACATAAACCACTGGCAGATTATTTTCTACAGCGCGTTGCTTTAACACCTCAAACCGGGTGCTCTGCTTTTTCATATGATAAGGTGAGCCATTCATTGCAATTAATAGCTCAGCACCCGCCACCTTCGCCAACAATGCCGGCTTTGGCTCCCAGACATCGGCGCAAATTAATAAACCGACCTTAACTCCACAATGATTAAACACCAGCGCCTCAGAGCCCGGCGTGAAATAACGCTTTTCATCAAACACGCCATAATTAGGCAAGGCTTGCTTATGGTAAGTGGCAACTATGCTGCCACCCTCTAAAATGGAGGCTGCATTAAAACACTGGTCGCCCACTTGATGCGGATGCCCGACAATCACCGTCATATCTGACAATTGCTTGGCAAGCACAGCCAGTGCATCATCACAGGCCAGTAGAAAGTCTGGACGTAATAGTAAATCTTCAGGGGAGTAACCGCATAAGGAAAGCTCGGGCGTTACCACTAAAGTTGCGCCCTGCTCTTTAGCCATAGTGGCATAAGAAACGATTTTTTTTGCATTACCGGCTAAGTCTCCGACAATACAGTTGATTTGCGCGATTGCAATTTTCATTGATGAATAACTACTTTAATTTAGATAGAAACAAATCGCCTAGGCATCAATAGCTACCGCCAGCATCTTTAATCAATTTGATGATTTCAGTATGCTGCCCCTTAAGTGCATAAACCAAAGCCGTTAATCCATACTGATCTTTAGCCTTCACTTTTGCCTGATGATCGAGTAGCAATTTCACCATTTCAGCATCGCCATTATCAACAGCAATATGTAGCAACGGTGTGCCTTGTGAATCAAGATTATTCACATTCGCGCCAGCCATGACTAACACTTTCACCACCTCAATTTTTGCTTTTTTTACCGCCCAAGTGAGTGCAGTCCACTTGGTTGAGTCTTTCTGATTAACCTGCGCACCATGCTTAAGTAAAAAATCTACGACTGGAGCATGTCCTTCGCGCGCAGCAATCATCATTGCAGTAACGCCAAAGCTATCCTGCATGCTGACATCGGCTTTGTTCTCTAGCAATACTCGCACTGTTTCCACATCACCGCTTTTAGCAGCGTGCATTAATACCGTTTTGCCATCATCACTTTTGATATTAACATCTGCACCATGCTTAACTAGTAAAGCAACGGTTGCAGAATACCCAGAAGAGGCGGCTAAGCCAAAAGCACTCCAGCCTGCGCCATCTCTTGCGGCCGAATTAGCACCCAGCTCCAGTAGTTTTTTAACTGTAGCAACGTGATTCTTTTTCGCTGCATACATTAAAGCAGTCCAGGCATCGTTGTCCTTAGCGTTAATATCGGCACCTTTGGCAACAAGCGCAGCAACCACATCCGCGTTATCTTTACGCGCAGCATACATCAACGCAGTAATGCCCTCTTCGTCTTTGATATTAGGATTTGCGCCACTCGCCAGCATCGCATTGACGGTTGCTACATCACCCTTTGAAGCTGCCGTCAGCAAATAGGCAATATCCTCTGCCGCGTAAACCTGCGAAACAGACAGCAAGCCTGTAAACAGTAGGGTAAATAAGCGTATAGCCAATGTTTGCATAGGTTTCACTAAGTAATCGCTCTCTAAATCAAAGATTTTTCTGACGCATCGCTGCCAGCACAGCTTCACCCAAGCCCGCAGGAGAGCTTGCAACTACCGCACCTGCAATTTCCAAGGCTCGAATCTTATCTGCTGCTTTACCGCTACCGCCAGAAATAATCGCACCTGCATGACCCATACGTTTACCCGCTGGCGCAGTTTGGCCTGCAATATAAGCAGCCACTGGCTTACGTACATTGCTCTTAATAAACTCAGCCGCAGCTTCTTCATCTGAGCCACCGATTTCACCCACCATAATAATGGCTTCAGTTTCAGCATCGGCTTCAAACATTTCTAAGCACTCAATAAAATTAAGCCCTTTGATTGGGTCACCACCAATACCGACACAAGTGCTTTGACCCAAGTTCAATGCAGTGGTTTGATGCACCGCCTCATAGGTAAGCGTGCCTGAGCGTGACACCACGCCTACTTTGCCGCGCAAATGAATACTGCCAGGCATAATGCCGATTTTGCACTCATCTGGTGTAATCACGCCTGGGCAGTTTGGCCCGATTAAACGCGTACCATTGGCTTTCAATGCTGCTTTTACATTCAGCATATCTAAAACTGGGATACCTTCAGTAATACAGATAATCAGCTCGATACCTGCATCGCTAGCTTCTAAGATAGAGTCCGCCGCAAATGCCGGCGGCACATAAATCACACTGGCATTTGCGCCTGTAGTGCGCACCGCATCGCGCATGGTGTTAAATACTGGTAGGCCTAAGTGCAGCTGCCCACCCTTACCCGGAGTAACGCCACCGACCATTTTTGTACCATAAGCAAGTGCTTGCTCAGAGTGAAAAGTACCTTGTTTACCGGTGAAGCCTTGGCATAACACTTTTGTGTTTTTATTAACTAAGATACTCATGCTACCACCGCCTTTACTGCTTGCTGTGCAGCATCTGTTAAACCTTCAGCCGAAATAATATTAAGCCCGCTTGTTTGTAACATTTTTTTACCTAAATCCACATTCGTACCTTCTAAACGCACAATCACAGGGATTTGCATACCAACTTCACGCACCGCAGTAATAATGCCTTCTGCAATAATATCGCAACGCATAATACCGCCGAAAATATTCACTAAAATTGCTTTCACATTACTATCAGCCAAGATAATTTTAAACGCCTTGGCGACGGTTTCCGCTGTGGCACCACCGCCCACATCCAAAAAGTTAGCAGGCATGCCGCCATGTAGTTTAATCAAATCCATCGTCGCCATGGCTAGGCCAGCACCGTTAACCATACAGCCAATATTGCCGTTAAGCGCAATATAGTTTAATCCTGCATGATGGGCGACCGCTTCTTTGCTGTCCTCTTGACTCCAGTCACGTTGCTCGGCTAACGCTTTTTGACGATACAAAGCATTGTCATCTACGCTCATTTTGCAATCTAGTGCATAGAGCTTTCCGTCAGTGGTCACCACTAATGGATTAATTTCCAACAAAGCTAAATCATTATCTTTAAATAAGCGGTACAAACCTTTTAGCAGCTTGGTAAACGCGCCGATTTGGTCACCACTTAAGTCGAGCTTAAATGCTAAGTTACGTGCTTGGAAATCCACTAGGCCATTGAGCGGATCGCATACCTCTTGCAAGATTTTTTCTGGGCTAGTCTGTGCAATTTCTTCAATATCCATACCGCCAGCCACTGACGCCACCACCACTACACGCTCTAATGTTCTATCTACCAACATGGATAAATACAACTCGCGTGCGATAGGCAGTGTTTCTTCCACCAATACCTGATTCACAGGTTGCCCATCTGGCGCATTCTGATAAGTAACTAGCGTTTTGCCTAACAACTCACCCGCAACATTCTGCGCTTCAGCAGCAGACTTCACCACTTTAACACCGCCTGCTTTACCACGGCCGCCAGCATGTACTTGCGCTTTTACTACCCAGCCATCGCTGGCGATTTCGGTAGTTACGCCTACCGTTTCTTTCGCAACTGCAACAACTTGACCGCGAGGCACTGGAATACCATATTTTTGAAGTAGTGTTTTCGCTTGATACTCATGCAAATTCATAAAAATAGCTCGATTTAAAGGTTATGCACATTTTCTCGCAATTCAGAGAAATGCGCTAGCAAAGTAATGTAAGTTGATGCCATTAATCAAGTGGATAGTCGAGTGTATAATAAAACTTTACGTTCAGATTGTTTACTTATGCGTTTAGTTGTTCAAGGCAAGGCCATTACTTTTGCACATTTAGCTCATATTCACCAACTCTGCGCCTCTAGCGTGCAATTTGTTCAAATCGCGCAACATGGCTACTATCTGGCCAACCAGTCTGAAATAAACCCATCCGTTCAGCAGTTTTGTGCAGAACAAAAAATAGACTGCGCATATGTACAAAACGACCAGCTGATTCAACATTATGGCTTATGTGTCATGGATATGGATTCCACACTCATCAGCATCGAGTGCATCGACGAAATTGCGGATATGGTCGGCTTAAAACCACAAGTGGCCGCTATCACCGAACGCGCCATGCAAGGCGAGTTAGACTTTGCACAAAGCCTACGCGAGCGAGTGGCATTACTTAAAGGCTTACAAGAGTCAGACCTGATGCGCGTGCTGAACGAGCGCCTGCAGCTCAACCCTGGTGCCCAGCAGTGGATAGATAACTGTAAAGCAAACAATATCACCACACTATTGGTATCTGGTGGCTTTAACTTCTTTGCAGACCGGGTGAAGGCGATGTTAGGGCTGGATTACGCCGTTGCTAATACCTTGGAAATTATCGATGGCAAGCTCACAGGTAAGATTTTAGGTAATATTGTGGATGCACAAACCAAAGCGGATGAGTTAGTGAAACTGCGTGACCGTTTAGGCCTTAGTGCAACACAAACCATTGCCATTGGTGATGGTGCTAATGACCTGAAAATGATGTCTGCCGCCGGTGTCGGGATTGCGTACCATGCAAAACCAGTGGTGCAAGCGCAGGCAAGCTATGCGCTCAACCACATGGGCTTAGACGGCGTGATTAATTTATTCGCCAGCTAGTCAATCACAACAGCGCCAGCTCGGCTTCAGTAAAGCCTGCTTTGCGCCTAGCTTCTAAATTAAAAGGCTTACGCAAGGTTGGCGCGCTGTACTGCTGAGCCAACGCAGCATAAGTGGCAATCGGCTCTAATGCACGTTTGCTACACAGCCAATTAAACCAAACATTCCCAATCGCAACATGGCCAATCTCATCGCGCAGGATAATATCCAGAATTCCTGCCATGGCAACATCGCCAATTTGCGCAAATTTATTTCTTAACGCTGGGCTGGCATCTAACCCACGTGCCTCCATGGTGCGTGGCACCAGCGCCATTCTTGCTAACACATCATCTTGCGTACGTGCCACCATTTCCCACAGGCTGTCATGACCAGTAAAATCACCATACTGGTAACCAATGGTTTGCAGATGTGCATTGAGTAAACCAAAATGATAAGCTTCTTCAGCCGCCACTTTTAACCAATCCGCGTAATACTGCTGAGGCATACCGGCAAAGCGCCAAACGGCATCCAAGGCCAAATTAATCGCATTAAACTCAATATGCGCCAAGGCATGAATCAAGCCGGCACGCCCTTCCGCAGTGCGCATTGAGCGTTTACCTACTTCGAGTGGAGAAACTAACACCGGGAGCTCCGGACGACCTGGAATCGGCTGCGTAGACACCAGCTCACGCTCGGCATCCAGCACCAATTCGCCTGATTGCCATGATTGATACAGCGCAGCCACTGCGCTGGTTTTGTGTATAAGCTGGCAGTCAGCCAAGCAGCTGAGCGCTGCCTGCCTTAATTCTTGCATTGATGCTTTCCGTTCATTAAACCTTATTCCCTTAATGCTGGCGATTATTAATAATGATGCGATGTTGCTGGTTTAGCGCCATCTAACGCGATGAAATCTAACTCTCCCGCTTTCATATCCGGCACCAATAAATATCGCTCATCTTTGGTGATGGCAATATCTGCCGCAGATTGATAGCCCGCTTTAATCAGGGAAACATCCCCCATCATATTAACGCTAAAGACTTTGCCATTTTTCCAATCACTCACATACATCACACCGCTAGAGTGGTGCACTACACCATCGCCGCCACCAAAGCCCTCGGCTAAATCCGTAAGCTCCGCAGTCGATGTATTTAAGCTATACAGAATGCCAGAAGTGAAATCCACGTAAATCAAATTATTGCCAGTATCGTCTGCGAGCAAACCGTTAGGTGCCTTTACACGTGGATCTTGCGTATCTTTAATCAATAACTTAACTTCGCCACGCGGGGTAATTTTATATATCGCGCCGCCTTTACCCGTGTTAAATAAGTCGCCGCTATCGCTTACATACAAGTTGCCTTGCAAGTCTGCCTCAAGGTCATTTAAGAAAAGCGGCACATTGGGAAACGCCTCAGGCGCTACAAATACACTCACCTGCCCCTTAGCATTGATTTTGAGTATTTTGGTTTTATCGGCCACATATAAATAATCCCCGATAATTGCTAAGCCTTTAGGGTCATCTAAGTTGCTGGCAAATACAGAGACATTGCCACGCGGATCCACCACACTGATGCGGCCATCGCCATCTTTACCAAACTCATTAATTTCAGAGATAAATATCCTGCCATCTTTTGCCTGCACCGCAGATTCAGGCGTTTTTAACCCTGTGATTTTCTTTGAAGCATAGGTCAAAGCCTTTGTGGATTGGCACCCTGCCATCAACACACCTGCCATTACTAACACGCTTAATTTTATATAATTTCTTATCATGTTTATCCCCAAAAAAACTGCACTCAACCCACGACTCATGCAACAACAGCAGGTAACCTAGCTTAAAATGCCATCGCTCTCACTTTAGGTGTTGGAAACAAAGTCACCATACTGCAAGGTGTATTGCCAACTTGCGCGGGGCCGCTCATATATGTTTGCAAGGCGATATCTGCCTGCATTTGAGCAACTGCATCAGCAACAGCAAGCGTATAAGCTTTTTCTATCCAAGACTCAGGCTGTATGCCTAATACGCCATGTACTTGAGCGTGGCCAACATGGGTAGCCACATGCTCACCAACGCCTTTATAAGCGCTGGCCGTTACCTCTGCATAAAACATCTGCACTTGCGGGTTATAAAACAACTCCGGCTGCAACCAGACCAAGGCTTTAGCAGATTGATTGCCCTCACATACAGCCACATCTCCATATGCTGCTGTAAGCTTAGACATTGCAATTTTCTCAACAACAGGCCCTTGGTAAAACCAGTAATCTTGGTATGGATGCCAAAGCTTGATTGGATTTGTATAATCAACAGGCTGAATATACATCAACAGTTTAGATGACAACTTATTACCTACAGGCTCTGCTGCATATGCGTTAACGCTGCCACCTATGGCTAACAGCGCGATTAATTTAATTACATTCATTTTCATACAGTTTCTCTACTTAATTTTATAACTAATACGGTAAATCATATTGGCTTTATCATCCGATACATAAAGCGCACCATCCGCCCCTACCAAAACATCGACAGGCCGGCCCCACGCTTGTTGATTCGACAGCCAGCCGGTTGCAAAATCTTCCACTGTCAGTGGCTCGTTGGCCTTGAATTTTACTCTAACTAACTGATAACCAGCAGGCTGTTTACGGTTCCATGAGCCATGTAACGCCACAATAGCATCTGTTTTATAAGCTGACGGCCAATTGGCCTTGTCTAAAAAGGTAATGCCGATAGGAGTGGTATGTGCTTTAAAACTCACTGCTGGCGCTTGTGTGGTATCACAAAAACCAGCGGCACCCTTAAAGTTAGGGTCTTCAAACTGCGTACCAATTTCCTTGCTACCACCCCAACAATGAGGCCAGCCGTAATGTTTACCTGCCTCAATCTTATTTAAATGCTCAGGCGGCAATTCATCATTTACCGCACCGCCTAGTGTGCCACTGCGGTTATCCGCACCATTATTGGTAGCATACATCGCGCCAGTCAACGGGTGCCATGCAAAGCCTTGTGAGTTACGTAAACCACGTGCAAATATGGCAGACTGCTGGTGGCGCCCCAAGGTAGTTAATGCCCCTGCTGGCTTACCCTCAACGGTGTATCTGAGCATGGTCGCCCGCATCGGCTCATTTTCTATACAAACATTACAACTCGAGCCTACGTTGATATACAAAAAACCATCCGGCCCTAACCTAATGTTTTTAAGTGTATGCCCACCTGTAGGCAGGTTAGTAATAAAGGCTTGCGGTTTTGACCAGCCCTCACGCTCAGGGGTTACACGGACCACGCCATCTTGGTTGGCAATCAACAAGCTATCACCAACAAACGCGAGCCCTTGCGGCGCATTTAGGTTCTGCGCAACGGTTACCACCTCATCAGCAACACCATCTCGATTACGGTCTGGCAGCATGACTACACGGTTACTGCCGACGGTAGACGCATACAGATTACCTTTTGCATCCAGCGCCATCATCCTAGGGCCAGATAACTGCGCACCGTTTTTGGTATTAAAATCGACAAACACCTCAATTTTAAAACCGTCAGGCAAGTGAATACTGGATAAATCAGCAGAGCAAGCTGGCTGTACAGCAAGTAGCGTCAAGCCAGCGAGCAATGCTATGTATTTTTTAACTGTAAAAATAACCACTCCCAAAACATGATGCACCTTTAAATATTATTCTCTTACCGCAGACAAAACCCACAAGTTAGGTCAGCACATCAGACCATATATTATGGGCCCAAGCCTTAGCATAAGCGCCCTCTTTATCTGAAGGGGCGAGTGAAACACCGCCGCCTTCCGCCGATACCATAATCTTTTTTGCGGCATCGTATCGATACACATTGGCTACATGCATTGCCTGTTTGTCATCAACAAAACTGTAACAGGTGTTGGCAAATACCGGTGCAGGGTCAGGGCTTCTGCCCTGCATCAACTCCACAATCGCACTCGCGCAAACACGCGCTTGTGACGTTGCCATATGCGCAGATTTGGGTAAACCAGAGGCCACACTATCACCAATCACATGTACATTCGCGACTGTTTTAGATTCATAACTTAAAAAATCAACCTCGCACCATGGATAATCAGACGCGAGCAGATTTGCCATCTGTGCCGGCTTACCAGCACGCTGTGGAGGAATCACATTCAACACATCCGCCTTTACCTGTTCGAACTCCGTACTCACGGTTTTAGTTTGCACATCTACGGAGACAATTGCATTATCAGGGCGATAATCAATCATGCCGGCATAATTGTTAGCCCAAACTTTAGTAAAGAGGCCTTTTTTAGAAACAATTTCAGCATTAGCATCCAGCACAATAATCTTACTGTTAGGCTTATGTGCTTTCAAATAATAAGCTACTTGGCAAATACGCTCATAAGGCCCAGGCGGGCAACGATATGGTACTTTGGGGATAGTGATCACAAACACACCACCATTGGGCATAACTTCCAGCTGCTGCCGCAAATTAACGGTTTGCCAACCAGCCTTCCAAGCATGGGGAATCTGCTTTTGCGCTTCAGCAGTTTTTAGCTGCGGCAAATGGTCATAAATAAAATCTACGCCTGGCGCAACAATTAAACGGTCATAACTAATTTCGCCACGTTGCATCGTCACTTTTTTAGCATCGCTATTGATGCCAGTAACGGTATCTTGTACCCACTGTATGCCATGATGTTTTTTCAGCAAATCATAACCAAAGGTCAGGTCATTAATCTGCTGGCTACCACCTAACACTAAATTACTCAGCGGGCAGGACACGAACTGCGGTGACGGTTCAATCACCACCACTTCAATACTACCCATACTCCACATACGAATATATTTAGCGGCACTGGTACCGGCGTAGCCTCCACCAATCACAACGACACGACCAATCGGTGGTTTTTTACCCATCGCAACCGCATGTGGGGTGAACGCCAACGCGCCTAAGACGCCTACAGTCTTAATAAAATCACGGCGATTAAAATCAGCTGTGTTATTCATCCTGCACCGCCTTTAGCGTTTGTGGTTCTGGCATGGTGTGTTTCTCAGGTTTTTGACGTGAGAAATAATCTGCAAGCTGCTTAATTTCATCTAGCGTCAAACCATTTGCATGCCTGTGCATCACGGTCGCTGGACGCACACCTGTGCGGAAATCAAGCAAACGCTGCTCTATGTAAGCTTTATCTAGCCCCGCGAGTGCGGTTGCATCAAACTCAGCATTCATTTTCACCGCATTACCATTGGTACCATGGCATGCAGCACAGGAGGCCGCCAATGTTCGGGTATGCAAACTCTGCTGCGCATAAACAAAATCCTCAGCAGCTTTGCCCGGTAGAGGCAAAACAACTGAGGATATCAGTATAAAATTTAGAATAAATGTTTTCATGGGCTCTTCATCGTATTAGAAACACCACTACAAATAATCAAACTTACTACAACCAGACTATCTATGGCACCAATCCATAGTGACTAGTGCCAAGAGACCAAGTTCAATTGATTAGAAACACTTCTCTTCTAAACAGCCATCATCTCTCACGCCAAGTGAGGTGAGTAACTCTACCATCTTAGTACTACCCTCATCACGCACGGCACGAATAATAGAAACATCAGCACGCATTTTAATATTAACGTCAGCACCTTTAGCCGCTAGCAATTTCACCACATCAGAATAACCACCAAACGCCGCCATATGAAAAGCCGTGTTTTTGCTGATCGGATGTTGGTAGTTAAGGTCAGCACCACGTTCAATTAATAACTCAACGACTTTAAGCTGGCCTTTAGTTGCAGCAATTTGTAATGCAGACCAGCCGAAAAACTTGTCATTTGGTTTAGCATTGGTATCCAAATACTTTTTAACAAGCTTCACATTGCCATCACGCAAAGCCTCGGTATAACGCATATGGTCATCGTCGCTCAGTTCTGCCATGGATGCGATTGGGTAAAAAAGGGCTAATGCTAAAACAAGTGTTCTAAAAAAATTCATGCTGCTTTTCTCCAAAGTCATTTATTAAAATTTATTTTTGTCACTATTAAAACCGTATAGACCAAAATAATTACTTTTAAGGTCTATTTAAAGCCATTATTAACAGAGCCCCAATTAGCAGAGCCCTGTCCATCAAACCCATATTTAAGCAATGTATTTTCTTGCATTGCGGAACATACGAATCCAAGCACTATCTTCAGCATCATCGCAACGTTGCCATGTATTCTGCACGTTGCGAATCACACGTTCAGGATGTGGCATCATAATACTAAAACGCCCGTCCGTGCTGGTTAATCCAGTGACCCCTTGTGGTGAGCCGTTAGGATTCAACGGGTACACTTCGGTAGGTGTTGATGCATGGTCAATGAAACGCATCGTCACTAATTTTTGTGCTAACAGCTCATTGACAGCATTTGGCTGAGAAAATTCCGCAAAACCTTCACCATGTGCCACAGCAATTGGCATTTTGCTGCCAGCCATGCCATTAAAGAAGATAGATGGAGACGCTAAAACTTCAACCATGCTGAGGCGTGCTTCAAATTGTTCTGATTTATTTTTCACAAAATGTGGCCAATGTGCCGCGCCTGGAATCAACTCGCGCAGATTACTCATCATTTGGCAGCCGTTACATACACCAAGCGCAAAACTATCTTGGCGATCAAAGAACGCAGAGAACTCATCACGTGCACGTGCGTTAAACAGGATAGACTTAGCCCAGCCCTCACCCGCGCCAAGCACGTCACCATAAGAGAAGCCACCGCAGGCAACCACACCCGCAAAGTCTTTCAGAGATACACGGCCGGCAATAATATCGCTCATATGTACGTCATAAGCGGCAAAACCAGCGCGGTCAAATGACGCAGCCATTTCCACATGGCCGTTCACGCCTTGCTCACGCAAGATAGCCATTTTAGGACGCGCACCAGTTGCAATGTAAGGCGCGGCAATATTTTCACTTGGGTTAAATGTTAATTCTGCAAACAAACCACGGTCAGCATCGTTCAGCAATCTATCGTACTCTTGCTGTGCACTTACTGGGTTATCACGCAGCTTTTGCATATGGTAAGTAGTTTCAGACCACATACGGTGCAAGTTAACGCGCGTATCGGCAAACACTACTTGGCCATTTTGTTTAATCTCAATTTGGTTAGCTGTAGTCACTTCTGCCACTACATGTGCCAAGCCGTTAAACTGAGCAACTACTGCTTGCGTATCTTCTGCACGTACCTGAATCACCGCACCAAGCTCTTCGTTGTATAACGCCTCAACCAAGCTGCCTGGCAAGCTAGATACGTCTGCGCTCAAACCACAGTGACCAGCAAATGCCATCTCAACCAAGGTGGTAAATAAGCCACCGTCAGAACGGTCATGGTAAGCCAGAATCTTGCCTGATTTATTCAACTGCTGAATCGTATTGAAGAAATGCTTAAGTTGATTTGCATCATCCACATCCGGTGCAACATTGCCCACTTCACCATATACCTGAGCTAGACTTGAGCCGCCCATACGGTTTTTACCTGCGCCCAAATCAATTAAAATCAATTGTGAGGCAATGCCAGTTTGCAACTGTGGGGTTAATGTTTTACGTGCATCTGGCGTTGCAGCAAATGCTGTTACCACCAATGAAATTGGTGAGGTCACAGACTTATTCTCGCCGTCGTCATTCCATACGGTTTTCATACTCATGGAGTCTTTACCCACTGGGATGCTTACACCCAATTGTGGGCATAACTCCATACCCACCGCTTTCACTGTTTCAAACAGTGCAGCATCTTCGCCAGCATGTCCAGCTGGCGCCATCCAGTTAGCTGAAAGTTTCAAGTCGCTGATGTCGTCAATCAAGCTGGCTGCGATATTGGTAATAGATTCACCAATCGCCATACGGCCAGAAGCCGGTGCGTTCACCAATGCTAACGGTGCTTTTTCGCCAATGGCAAAAGCTTCACCGCGGTAGGTTTCATAGCCTGCCAAGGTCACGCCAACGTCCGCCACTGGCACTTGCCATGGGCCAACCATTTGCTCACGCGCCACCAAGCCAGTCACTGAGCGGTCACCAATCGTAATCAAGAAAGTTTTATCGGCAACGCCCGGCAAACGCAACACACGTGCTGCTGCATCTTTTAAATCTACCTTGCTCGTGTCAAACGCTTTCAGCACTGCTGCTGCGCTTTTCACATCACGCGTCATTTTTGGCGGTTTACCTAGCAATACAGATAAATCCATATCTACTGGTTTATTGTCAAAATGACTATCAGCCACCGTTAAGTGACGCTCTTCTGTGGCGTAACCTACCACCGCGTAAGGACAACGCTCACGTGCACAAATCTCTTTAAAGCGCGGCAAATCTTCTTGCGCAATCGCCATCACGTAACGCTCTTGCGCCTCGTTGCTCCAAAGCTCGCGTGGAGACATGCCCGGCTCTTCATTGTTTACATCGCGTAATTGGAATATCGCACCCACGCCGGCATCGTTCACTAGCTCTGGGAATGCATTAGAAATACCACCCGCACCTACGTCATGAATACTTAAAATCGGGTTGTTTTCACCCAACTGCCAGCAGCGGTCGATTACTTCTTGCGCTCTGCGCTCTAGTTCAGGGTTACCGCGTTGTACAGAATCAAAGTCCAAATTCTCTACGTTGCTGCCGGTATCCATACTGGAAGCAGCACCACCGCCCAAGCCAATCAACATCGCAGGGCCACCCAATTGAATCAATACCGCACCTGGTGGGATTGGGTTCTTTTTAGAGTGTTGCGCAGAGATATTACCAATACCGCCTGCCAACATAATCGGCTTATGATAGCCACGCACCTCAGCATTACCATTGGCGCTTGGCGCTTCAATTTCCAAAGTACGGAAATAGCCAGTAATGTTAGGACGACCAAACTCATTGTTATAAGCAGCACCGCCTAATGGGCCATCCACCATAATCTGTAATGGTGAAGCAATGCGGTTAGGTTTACCGTAAGCCTCTGACTCCCAAGGCTGGGTAAAGTTAGGGATATTTAAATTAGATACAGAGAAGCCAGTTAAACCTGCTTTAGGTTTAGAGCCGCTACCGGTTGCACCTTCGTCGCGGATTTCACCGCCGGCACCAGTCGCTGCACCCGCAAATGGAGAGATTGCGGTTGGGTGGTTATGCGTTTCCACCTTCATCAAGAAGTGCATATCTTCTTCAATAAAGCGGTACGCGCCATTTTCTGCCGGGTAAAAACGTTTAGTTGGCTCGTTAGCTTGCTGACCCGCCACGATTGAAGCATTATCAGAGTAAGCCACCACAGTTTTACCTGGGTTTAATTTGTGTGTGTTGCGAATCATGGCAAACAAGGACAACTCTTGTTGCTCGCCATCAATCACCCAATCTGCATTAAAGATTTTATGACGGCAATGCTCAGAGTTTGCCTGCGCAAACATCATTAACTCAACGTCGGTTGGGTTACGTTGCATTCTAGTGAAGTTATCAAAAAGATAATCCACTTCATCCGGTGATAGCGCCAAGCCCATTTCGTTGTTCGCTTGGTTTAGCGCAGCTTTACCGCCCTGCAACACATCAATCGTACTTAATGGTTTAGGTGTATCGGTATGGAATAACTTGCCAGCGTCCTGTTTGTTCGCAAATACGTTTTCTGTCATGCGGTCATGAATCAATGGCAACAACAATTGGCGCTCATCAGCGCTTAAAGGCTGGCCGCTTTTGGTTTGCACATAGTAAGCAATACCACGCTCTACGCGCTGTGTTTCAGGCAAGCCGCAATGTTGCACGATGTCTGTAGCACGTGATGCCCAAGGAGAAATCGTCCCCACGCGCGGCAACACCAGAATAAACTCGCCATTTGGCTCTTCAGCCTGCATGCTAGGGCCGTAGGTCAAAATCTGATTCAGCGTATTTTCTTGCTGGGCTGACAACGCACCATCTACCCATACAAAATGCCAGAACTCAGCGTAAATATGCCCAATGTTTGGACAGATTTCATTCAGTTTATTTTGAATTTTTTCAATTCTGAAAGGTGATAAAGCAGCACTGCCACGCAGGCTGATCATTTGTGTGTTTGGATTAGATTGGCTCATTAAACTCAGCTAAATATCAAGGACAAGAATAAACCGAGATTTTAACAGATTAGCGCGTGTTAAGTCGCTAATCTGTCAGGCAAATTAATCAAGATATTTTGAGTTAGGTACGCAACGCAAAAAACTGTATTAGAGATTAAATATACGCTTAAAGCTTGCCTGATGAAATCTAACAGAACCCTAGGTTTTACTGGTTAACCACTGCCGGCGCCAAAAGATGGTCAGCATCACCAGCGCGATGCTCAGCATTAAGCCCATTGCCCACCAAAAGCCGTCTTTATCAGCCAGCCATGGCATCTCATGAAAGTTCATACCAAAAATACCGGCAATCAGTGTTGCTGGCATAAACAGCATTGCCACCACGGTTAAGGCACGCACCTCTAGGTTAACGCGTTGGCTTACGCTCGCCATGTAAATATCCATCATGCCGCTTAATGCATCGCGGATAGATTCTAGCGACTCAATAAAACTCACGGTATGATCGTACACATCGCGCAGATACGGCATGGTAGTGGGTTTGAAAAAATCATTTTCGTTACGGGTTAAGGTGTTAATCACCTCACGCAGCGGCCACACGGCGCGGCGCAGCTCAATGCTCACATGCTTAAGCTGATGAATCGCATGCAGCTCCGTATTGGTTGGTTTACGCAGCAGCACCTCTTCAAGCGCCTCGCTCGCATCACCCACCGCCTCCAGCACGCTAAAGTACCTATCCACCACGCTATCTAGCAACGCGTAGGCTAAGTAATCTACGCCCAACTCACGAATATGCGCACGGCTTGCACGCATGCGCGTTCTCACTGGCTCAAAATTACCGGTAGAGCGCTCTTGAAACGTGAGCAAGTAATCTCGCCCTAATACAAAGCTCACCTGCTCAGAATCCATCGCCATCGCAAGTTTGTCATACCTAAAGCAACGGGTTTCCATGAACACATAATCATCAAACTCGTCTATTTTCGGGCGCTGCTCGGTATTGAGAATGTCTTCCTGTACCAAGGGGTGCAAGTGGAATAAGTCGCCAATTTGCTTAATCAGCGTAGCATCATGCACACCGTGCACATTCAACCAAACCTTCTTGCCAGCACTGGTGTAATCGCTTAAGTTAAAGCTGGCAAGCGCCTCGGCAGTTAACACTTGCTCGGTCAACTCTGCGGCGTCATAAGCCATTACGCTTACGATAGGCTTAGCTACTTCTGCGGCATCTGCATCCATGCTACCCACATAGACTAGCGAGCCCGGCGCCATACCAATTTTTGTAGAAAGATGCTTTTTAGGTTTACGCCGTTTTTTCATTGATTAACCTGACTTATATTTAAGTGCATATATTTAAGCACTTATACATTAAGTGCCCGTGTAACAAACACTTGTGTATTAAGCGCTTATGCTTTAAACGCCTCGCCTATCGCCATAAAGTTACCACCTGCCACATGGTGTATGGTGCGTAACTCATCATGTCCTTCAAAATGCCAGTGCCCGTCTGAGAACACACGCTCATCCGCATGCGCCGCGACCACTTCGCCTAAAAACAAATCATAAGTATTCTGAATATGCGGCTCGGCAATCAGCTTGCACTCCAGCCAAGCCACGCAGCCCGTGACTAGGGGTGCGGCAATCTTGCTGGCAGCAAACGTGGGTAAATCAAACGCGGCAAACTTATTATCCGCATCTTTTCCTAATAGCTCACGCCCTGAGCTAGCGCCCACCCGCACCACCATCTCTGCCTGCGCACGGCATGGCACGTTAATGGCAAAACTGCCAGAAGCCTCTATCAGCTCACGCGTATAAGTTTTTTTATCAATGACGATAGCGATTTTAGGTGGGTCAAAATCCAGCGGCATATTCCATGCGGCCGCCATGATATTGAGCTGTTCACCGTGAGCAGCGGTGACAAGCACGGTGGGACCGTGATTGAGGAGGCGGTAGGATTGACCGAGTAGTATCTTGATAGGCATGAAGATAATCAATTCCGTGGAAGTATAAAGCTAATAATTACATCATCTGGATATATTTGTTTCATACATTGAGTCAATTTATTACCCACTTCCTCAAGGCTTGCAATGTAACTCTCTACTTGATCTATCACTTGGTCAGTAGAAGATTTAAGACTTACATAAATGCGATCTCCTACTACGTTTCTGATGGACTCAAGAGAATGCGCATCAGGCAATACAGTCCTCTCTAGTGCAGGTTGAAACTCTTCTAAATGCAATTTAGATCTCATGTTAATTGAGTCAATAACACTTCGATATCTTTCCTCCTCAACTATGATTGCACCGATAAGGTTTCTATAATCCGTTTCTAATATGAAATATAGACCTTGAATATTTAACTTAACTAACTTCTCAAACTGTGGAGAAGGCATCAACTCAACAAAATAAAAAGGACTAGTTTTAATAGGCTGGATCAAGTCTCGCTGATAAACAAAAAGAGTATTTGCCATCCGCATTAAATCGAAAATTGCGGCATTCGCATTTGCAATATTTTGCTTTTTTATATCATCAAGCTCTTTATCTTTTTGAAATTGAAATGCATATTTAGCGCCATAAAAAGCTGCTAGCAGTGTCGCTAACGCTGGAATGTATGAGGTAAGAAAAGCATCCCAATGACGGCCCTGCACAATCCATCCAGCACCCACACCTAAAAGAAACGCAGCGCCTATTGAGATAATCTTATTCATTTATTTCTGCCAAGCGTCCTTCAACGTCACCGTTCTATTAAACACCGGCTTACCAGCCACACTGTCTTTTCTATCTGCAACAAAGTAGCCGTGACGCTCAAATTGGAAGCTTTCCTCTGGTTTTGCGTCTTTCAAGCTTAGCTCTAACTGCGTAGTAATCACTTGCACTGAGTTTTGGTTAATATCATCCAAGAAGTCACGGTCACCTTCGCCCGGATGCGCTTCTTTAAACAGGCGGTCATACAAGCGTACTTCTGCCTCGTAGGCATGCGCCACGCTTACCCAGTGGATATTGCCTTTTACTTTTACGCTATCTGAGCCCGGTGTGCCTGATTTAGTATCTGGCAGGTATTCGCAATGCACAACGGTCACGTTGCCATCTGCATCTTTTTCGCAGCCGGTGCATTTCACCACATAACCGTAACGCAGGCGTACCATGCCTTCTGGTGTTAAGCGGAAAAAGCCTTTGGTTGGCGTTTCCATAAAGTCTTCGCGCTCGATCCAAAGTTCTTTGGTGAGCTGAACGGTACGTTTGCCCAACTCTGGCTTGAGTGGGTGGTTAGGGGCAAAGCAGTCTTCGCTTTGGTCTGCTGGGTAGTTATCAATCACCAGTTTAATTGGGTCTAGCACTGCAATGCGGCGCTCGGCATCTGTATTGAGCACTTCACGCATGCAGTCTTCAAGAATGCTGTATTCGATCCAAGAGTCAGCCTTGCTCACGCCAATACGGTCGGTAAATAATTTAAAGCCAGCGGCGGTGTAGCCACGGCGGCGCGCACCGGCAATGGTTGGCAAGCGTGGGTCGTCCCAGCCGCTCACGTGTTTTTCTTCTACCAATTGAATCAGCTTACGTTTTGAAAGCACGACATAGGTGAGGTTTAAACGTGCAAATTCGTATTGTTTTGGCAATGGGTGCGCCAATAAGCCAGCTTCTGCCAAGCGCTCTAACAGCCAATCGTAGAATGGGCGTTGGTCCTCAAACTCTAGCGTACAGATAGAGTGGGTAATGCGCTCTAGTGCATCTTCAATCGGGTGGGCAAAGGTGTACATTGGGTAAATGCACCATTGGTCGCCAGTGTTATGGTGGTGTGCGCGACGCACGCGGTAAATCGCAGGGTCGCGCATGTTGATGTTAGGGGATGCCATGTCGATTTTGGCGCGCAATATCATGCTGCCATCAGCATGCTTACCATCGCGCATTTCACGGAAGCGCGCTAAGTTTTCGGCAACAGTGCGGCCACGGAAAGGTGAATCTTTACCTGCTTCGGTCAGCGTGCCGCGGTTAATGCGCATTTCGTCTGCGCTTTGTTCATCCACATACGCATGACCAGTTTCAATTAGGCTTTCAGCCGCGCGGTACATTAAATCAAAGTAGTTGCTGGCGAAATACAGATTGCTTTCATTGGCGTTATCCCAACCAAAGCCTAGCCATTTCACTGCATCTGAAATGCTATCTACGTACTCTTGGCTTTCTTTTTCTGGGTTGGTGTCATCAAAACGTAAATGACAGATACCATCAAAATCGCGCGCTAAGCCAAAGTTTAAGAAAATAGATTTAGCATGCCCAATGTGCAAATAGCCATTAGGCTCTGGCGGAAAGCGCGTGCGAATTTTAGCTGCATCTACAATGCCTGTGTCTTGATGCGCAGCATCGCCTGGGCTACCTGCCCACTTTTTGGTGGCATATTTACTTTGTGAGAGGTCTTTCTCAATAATCGCACGGATAAAATTAGAGGCAGCAGGGATTGGTGTTTTTTCAGATGACATAGCAACAAATTCAATTTAAGTTGCCGTTATTTTACACCAGCTTACTTACTTGTATGTGTACCTGTAGAAATTGATTACGTGAACCAAGCTTAGCAACTAATCTCTATGCCATTATTTAAGAAGCACACCGCAAACTATGGTCAAATTCAGCTTATCAACACGCCTATGCTAAACTTAGCCCATGATGAACAGCCTGACTTTCCCGATATTAAAACTGCTTGCTGATGGCAAGTTTCACTCTGGCGAGGCCATTGCACAGCATTTGAATGTGAGCCGCGCTACAGTATGGAACGCATTGCAACATGCAGAAAGCTTAGGCATTGAAATATTCTCCGTCCGTGGGCGCGGCTATAAGCTAGCGCAAGCACTCACCCTGCTGGATAAACCAGCCATTATCAGTAGCATGAGCCCGCAGCAAGCATGGCTGAATGTAGAGGTGTTTGACACTATAGATTCCACCAACAGCTATTTGATGCAAAACATGAGCGCCAAAACGCATGGCACTTGTGTGATTGCCAACCTGCAAACCAATGGCCGCGGTCGACGTGGCCGCGAGTGGCAAGCCAGCCTTGGTGCGAGTTTGACCTTCTCACTGTTATGGCGTTTTCAGTGCGGGGCGGCTGCGCTATCCGGCTTAAGTTTAGCCGTAGGTGTAGCGCTTATTCGCGGCCTGCATGAACTAGGTGCCACAACAGCCCAACTCAAATGGCCTAATGACATATTGGTCAACCAGAAAAAACTGGCAGGCATACTGATTGAACTGCAAGGGGATATGGAAGGCCCCAGCACGGCTGTGATTGGCGTAGGCATCAACCTGCACTTACCCGAACAACTGTTACAAAAAATTGACCAGCCAGTGACTGACCTAAGTCATGCTACGCCACTCAGCGTTAACCCAAATGCATTGATGACAACGCTGCTCAAGCACTTAGCTGAGGTGTTGTTAACCTTTGAAAAATCTGGCTTTGATGCACTGCGTGAAGAGTGGACGGCGCACCACGCTTATCATCAGCAACCAGTACGCATGCTGATGCCTGATGGCAGCGAAGTGACTGGCGTAGTACAGGACATTAGTGACAATGGAACCTTAATTATAGAAACCGCTAACGGCGTGCAAAAAATGATGTCAGGTGAAATCAGCCTGCGTAGCGCCACACAAGCCTATAGCGCTTGATGTTAAAACACTGAGGTAAAAAAACTTAGTGTTAGAATAATACGCAATCATTAATTTCTTTCGCATTGGCGCGCATAAAAATGGTGTTAACAATTGACGCTGGCAACACAAAAACAAAATGGGCATTGTTTGATGCGAGTGGAAACATCTGCCATCAAGACGCGTGCTTAAACGCAGAAATTACAACCGCCAAGCTACTACCGGATACGCTCGACTGTAATCAAATCGTGATTTCTAACGTTGCCGGTGCGCAGCATGCAGAGCAGCTCCAACAACGTATAAGCCTATACACAGCCACCATCACTTGGGTCACTGCAAGCAAGCAAGCCGCTGAGGTAGTTAACAACTACGCCACCCCAGCATCGCTAGGCACCGATCGCTGGGCTGCGTTAATTGCAGCATGGCACTTACATCATGCCACCTGCGTCGTGGTTAACGCAGGCACTGCCACCACCATCGATGCTATTATTCACCGAGAAGATGCAGGCCGTAGCTACGGCGAGTTTATTGGCGGCATGATATTGCCCGGTATAGAACTGATGCAAACAAGCTTAGGGGCAGCCACCGCGCAGCTACCCAAAACCGTGGCACTGGCTGACCAGAAAACCGTCATTACACCACTTGCCAATAACACGAGTGATGCTATCTACAGTGGAGCCATTCATGCCACTTTGGGCGCCATTACACAGATGCTGCAAGCAGTTGAGCAACAGAACCAAACGCCTAAACTGATTATTAGCGGTGGCAATGCTAGCGCGATACAGCAAGCCCTTACGCAACAAGATTCAACGTACAGTGCCATTGAACACAACAAAAAAACTGTTACCATCGTAGATAATTTAGTGTTGCAAGGCTTGTATCTACTGGCACAGCCTGCAATTCACACAACCTCATAAAGCACATTGTCATGAAATACCTTTTTTGGCTACTAGCATTCATTAACATTGGGTTATTTGGCTATTTCAATCGTGACGTAGTATTACCCAAACCAGCCCCAACGCAACAGGCAGAGATTTCACCGGAGAAAATCAAAGTATTATCTCAACAGCAAATTGATGCACTGAGCAAAAAAGAACAGAAAGTTGCAGTGATTAAGCCTGAGCCTGTGGCCGACGTTTGTTTTGAATGGAGCGTATTTTCAGATGCCAACATCGCTAATGCGCAAGGTGAGCTAGGCAAGCTATCACTACAAGCCACAGTGAAAGAGCAACCCATACAAGAATCTAAACGATTTTGGGTGTACAGGCCGCCATTTAAAACAACCGCCGAGGCGTTCAAAAAAGCTGCTGAGTTTAAAGCACAGGGCATAACCGACGTATTTGTGGTGCAGGAGCCTAAATGGAAAAATGCAATTTCATTTGGTATTTTTAGTGATGAGCAATTAGCCATCCACTTACAAAAAGAGCTGCAGGCCAAAGGGATTAAAAACGTAGAAAAGTCTTTACGTAACCAAGGTAAAAGCTATTCCAGCCTGCTACTCAAAAACCTGACTGAAAATGAAGTGGCAGAGATCAAAAAGCTAAAACCAAGCTTTCCGGCAGCAGAACTTAAAGAAGTTAGCTGCAGCGCGACTTAAGCCTCTTCACCCAATCTGCCGTTACCCCTCAGGCATGATTAAATTATGCAGGGAACAGCTTGCCCGGATTTAACACATTGTTCGGGTCAAAAGTCAGCTTAAGCGACTTCATCACGCCTATGGTTGTTGCATCAATCTCACGCGGCACAAAGGGGCGTTTTGCCATGCCTACGCCATGCTCGCCAGACAAGGTACCTTGTAGCGACAGCACCAGGCTAAACACCTCATCTAAACACTGATAAGCACGTTTCATCTCATCAGCATTATCTGGATTCACCAGCAAATTCACGTGAATATTGCCATTGCCCGCATGGCCAAAATTCACATTTGAGATTTGATGCTGCGCCGCAAGCTGCTCTAAGCCAGTCAGTAACGCAGGCAGATGAGAAACCGGCACGGCAATATCTTCATTAATCTTTTTAGGCGCAATGTCCTTTAGTAAAGGTGACAATGCCTTGCGTGCAGCCCACAACGCTTTAGTATCATGCGCTGGCTTAGCCTCAATCAGGCCAGTTACTTGGCATGCCTGCAAAATAGCATCCGTGGCTTCAGCAATCTCCTGCTGCGAGCCATCAACCTCAATCATCAAGTAAGCGCGTGCATTTTCAGGCAATAAGTTTTGATGGCGGCCACGAATCAATGTTAACGCACCGTTATCTAAAAACTCTAAAGCGCTCGGGGTATAAGGCTGCGCCATAATGGCAGCAATCGCTTTGGCACAGCTTTCAGTATCTACAAACTCTGCAGTAATGCCGCCTGTAAACTTAGGCAGAGGCGTCAACTTCAAAGTCGCCTCACAAATCACAGCCAATGTGCCCTCAGACCCTACCAACAAACGAGTAAGGTCGTAACCTACTACGCCCTTACTGGTATAACAGCCGGTTTTAATGATTTCACCTTTGCCGGTCACGGCTTTTAAGCCCAGAATATGGTCGCGCGCCACACCGTATTTCACCGCATGCGGCCCCGCGGCACAAGTCGCCAGATTGCCACCTATGCTGCAATACGCAGCGCTCGAGGGGTCTGGTGGCCAAAAAAAACCAATCGGTTTAATCTCATCTTGCAACACTTGGTTCAGCACGCCCGGCTCAACAATCGCCATACGATTATCAGGGTCGATACTAATAATTTTATCCATACGCTCCAATGAAAGCGCAACGCCACCCATTTCAGGCACGCTGCCGCCAGCAGTACCAGTACCACGCCCACGTGGCACCACAGGTATTTTATGCGCATTACAAAGTACGATGACACTTTGCACTTCTTCTATGGTGAGCGGGAAAACAACAGCGATAGGGCTATGATAATTACGCGAGTTATCGTAAGCATAGGCATAGCAATCTACAGGGTCGGTATAGACCCTTTCTTTTGGTAAAACTGATTGCAGTTCACTTAAAAAAGCGTCGCTAGCGGTTGCTGCATAAGATGTGTTGGTCATGGTAGGTAATTTAGGACATTTTCTACTAAGGTTTTTTTATCGTTCGGTACTGGTGGACTACCAAGCATCACCTGATCCTTTTCATTATTCTTACGATCAAACACTAAACTATCACCCATTATCACTCTAATCCAGTCGGGATAACTGTAAGCAGTTCCGTTCTGACGATCTATAATTGCACCAACACCAAGACCACCAAGTAAAAGTATATTACCGTACATACCGTTATTGGCGCGTGATATCACTGTCGCATATCCAGTCGCTTCACCCTCTTTTTCACAACTGATTAATAAATTCTGATCAGAACGATGTATGGTAAGTGTCCCCGAGGTAAAAGCAACCCAATCACCATACTCATTTTTAGCTCTGCATTTAGCGTTACTAACAAAAGAATTGTTTTTTGAATAAGTCTCTATCTGCATACGTTGATAGGTGTCTTTAGTGAGTGATGCACAGCCACTAAACATCATGACCGTCAGCGCTAGAGAACTATATTGAAATAACTTCTTCATTGGCATGGCCTTCTTGAATTAAAACTAGCCTGACATATCAATATGTCAGGCTAGTTAGGCGTTGAAACAATTTAAGATACTAACGCTTAAGATTCTAGCGTTTTTTGATATACAAATCGGTAATCGTGCCCTCTTTCATCTCTGCCGCGAAACACACGGTTTCAGATAAAGTTGGGTGAGCATGGATAGTTAAGCCTAAATCATGTGCATCTGCGCCCATTTCAATCGCCAATACTGCCTCGGCCAATAGCTCGCCAGCATTTACCCCAACAATCCCTGCGCCAATTAAGCGATGGCTTTCTTTATCAAATATCAGCTTGGTTGCACCTTCAGTACGTGCAATCGATAACGCACGGCCACTTGCCGCCCATGGGAAGCTTGCCTTCTCAATAGCAATGCCTTTGGCCTTGGCTTCAATCTCCGTTACGCCAACCCATGCTACCTCAGGGTCTGTATAGGCAACAGATGGAATCACTGATGCAACAAACTCTACTTTTTCACCGGCAATCACTTCCGCCGCTACTTTAGCTTCATGGGTTGCTTTGTGTGCCAACATTGGTTGACCGACAATATCGCCAATCGCAAAAATGTGCGGCACATTGGTACGCATTTGTTTATCCACATTGATAAAGCCATAATCATCCACGGCCACCCCTGCGTTTTCCGCACCGATGTTTTTACCATTTGGGCGACGACCAATTGACACCAATACGCGGTCATACACTTCAACACCCTTAGGTGCATCCTCATTACCATTCACACCTTCAAAGGTGACATGAATACCGTCTGCCTTAGGCTCCATCTTCGCCACTTTGGTATTAAGCATAATCGCTTCAAAACGTTTTTCCATACGTTTTTGTAATGGACGCACTAAATCACGGTCACAACCTTGAATCAGGCCATCGGTAAATTCAACCACACTTACTTTTGAGCCTAACGCATCATATACGGTACCCATTTCAAGACCGATAATGCCGCCGCCAATCACAAGCATACGTTTAGGCACATCAGCTAACGCCAAGGCGCCGGTTGAATCCATAATGCGCTCATCGGCTTCAACACCCGGGAACTTAGTCGCTTGTGAGCCGGCAGCAATAATCGCGTTTTCAAAGCCTACCGTTGTTACTTTGCCATCTTCTGCGGTTACCGCAATTTGGTTCGCGCTGGTAAACTTGCCCACCCCTTGCACCACAGTCACATTACGCTGCTTCGCCATTGCGGCTAAGCCGCCGGTCAACTTACCAACCACATCGTTGGCTTTCCAGCTGCGCAATTGATCCAAGTCCACTTGCGGCGCACCAAACTTCACACCATGATGGCTAGACTCTTCTGCTTCTGTAATCACTTTTGCAGTGTGCAGTAAGGCTTTAGATGGAATACAGCCTACGTTCAAACAAACGCCGCCTAATGTCGCGTAGCGCTCAATTAGCACTACTTGCTTGCCTAAATCTGCCGCGCGGAAAGCTGCGGTATAGCCGCCTGGGCCGCTACCTAACACCACAACCTGTGTATTGATATCGCTATTGCCAACTGCAACAGCCGCAACCGGTGCTGCACTTGGGGTCGCCACAGGAGCCACAACAGGAGCAGGTGCCTCAGCTTTAACTTGCACGACTGCTTCAGCAGCCTCTACTGATAAGATTAGTGAGCCTTTTGCTACCTTGTCACCAACTTTAACTTTAATTTCTTTTACAACACCAGCATGTGAAGATGGAATATCCATAGACGCTTTATCAGACTCTACAGTAATCAAAGAATCTTCTTTAGCAATTGTGTCACCAGCCTTAACAAGCACTTCAATCACATCAACACTATCAAAGTTACCGATATCCGGCACCAATACTTCAACTAAATTACTCATGCACACCCTTTGTAAACTTTGGTTATTTGTTGCAATTTTAACATCAAACCTCTCATTTTATCGCCTACTAACATGCAATAACCTTGCTGCGATGCAGCAAAATCTAAACAGTATTATGCTGATACTGAGTGCCGAAGCTAAGCAAAGGGAAACGTGGCTAAAACGCAATTAGCGGTTTAGAGCGCCCTCAACTGCATCTATGGATGGCCTGTGTGCCATTGAGGGCGTGATAAGGCAGACTACAAATTAACGATTAGGCAAGAGAAAATTGGAACTGCTCGATAGGAACAGGTTTGCCAAACAAATAGCCCTGATAAAGCCTGCATCCATAATCTTTCAAAATTTCCAACTCAAGCTCGGTTTCTACGCCCTCTGCAATCACATTGATACGGAAGTTGTTCGCCAAGTCGATAATCGTCTTCACCATGATGGCATCGTTAGGGTCATAGGCCAAATCCCGCACAAAACTCTGATCAATCTTCACCTGATCAAGCGGCAGCTTTTTCAGATAAGAAAGCGAAGAGTAGCCTGTACCAAAGTCATCTAGCGACAACCTAACGCCCAGTGCTTTGAGGGCGTGCATTTTCGCAATCACCTCATCTACATCTTCTAAAATCACACTCTCGGTTAACTCCAGCTTCAAACGAGACGCATCAATCTTATGTAGATCAATTGCTTGATGCACAGATTGCACAAAGTCCAGCGCTCTAAACTGATGCGCACTCACATTCACAGCAATCATTAAATGCTTCTTCTCAGCACTTTTTGCCCAATCGGCCAATTGCTTGCAAGCAGTATCAATCACCCAATGTCCAACATCTAAAATTAATGAACTTTCCTCTGCAATCGGAATAAAATCCACTGGAGATACAATACCCCGCTCAGGGTGTATCCAGCGAATTAATGCCTCCGCACCAACCATGCGCTGATTATCATCCACTTGTACTTGGTAATAAAGTGCAAGTTGATGCTTCTCAATTGCATATCTCAACTCACTTTCCAAGCTTGCTCGCACACTTAGTTTTTCCTGCATGGCTGGGTCAAAGAAGCGCAGTGTATTTCTGCCAGCTTTTTTCGCTTGATACATAGAAATATCCGCTTGCTTCAGCAAGTCCTCAATCTCATGTTCATCGCCGCTAAATAAAGTGATACCGATACTAGAAGTACTTTGATATTGGTGTGTACCAAACAGGCATGGCTCATGTAAAGTTGATAGTATTTTATTGCCAATTTGCTCCGCAATCGCTGCAGCATCGGTCGCATTTCGGTCTAGATCCTCAAGCACAACAACAAACTCGTCACCACCAAAACGCGCCACGGTATCACCTGCCCGCACACAATGGCTCAAGCGCTCAGCTTGCAGCTTCAACAGCAAATCACCGGTGCTATGGCCTAATGTGTCGTTAAGCACCTTAAAGTGATCCAAATCAACAAACAGCAATGCACCTTTTTTGCCAGTACGGCTACTGGAAGAAAATGCCTGTCGCACACGATCCAGCAACAGCAAGCGGTTAGGCAGGTTCGTTAATGGGTCATAAAATGCCAAATGCTCAATTTGCTCAGATGAGGCCTTACTCTCGCTAATATCTGTAAACACAGACACGTAGTTGGTGACTTTACCGTCGTTGTCTTTCACCTCTGAGATGGTGATACGCTCTGGGTAAATTTCGCCATTTTTGCGTCGATTCCATATCTCTCCGCACCATGTACCTGTGGTATTAACTCTATCCCACATCGCCTGATAAAACAGACGGTCATGCCGGCCGGAGCTTAATATATTAGGATTTCTACCAACCACATCTTCGGCAGAATAGCCTGTGATTGCAGTAAAGGCAGGATTAACCTGCAGAATCGAGCAGTCGGCATCTGTGATTAAGATACCATCTGAGGATTCAAATGCAGTAGCCGCGATGCGCAACGATATCTCAGCATTTTTAAGGTCAGTAATATCTGTAGAAATTCCACATAAGCCGCCAATGCTACGGCCCACGTCCTCTTCATAAATCGGGGTTTTGATTTGCAAGAAAGTACGTTTTTTATCATCGTCAGAAATTGCTTCAATCTCTTCGCTAGCATCCTCCCCACGCTCTAAAACTCTTTTATCAACATCCCTAATTCTGGCAAGCGTTTTTGCTGAGAAGTATTTACTCTCATCTATCTGCACCAACTCATCAACTGAGCACTTAAAAAAGTCTAATGTCATGCGATTTGCATAAACATACTTACCGTTGATATCCTTAATGTATACAAAAGCGGGGATATGATCCAACGCCTCACTCAAACGACGGCTTTGGCTTAAGGCAGAGGTTAACTCAGCGGTTCTCTGCTGCACCCGAGTTTCTAGCTCAGCATGTGAACGTGCTAACTCTTGATTGAGCAATTGTAAGCTTTGTGCAGAAGGGGCTCTAAGCGCTAAAGGCATAATGCACCAAAGTGCAATAGCGGTAGCAAAAGAAACGATAGCGGTAAAAGCTTTGGCGTATGCGCTTGCCCAGTAAGAGGGATGCCATATGTTTAGAATGTCAAAAATGTGTGTGACACCACACGCAACAATAAACACCCCGAACACAACCATTAACCATCTATATGGAATATCTGGACGTTTTTTTGCAAAGTACCATAATGCAAAAGGAATTGAAAAATAGGATAGTGCAATCACCGCATCTGAAACCACCAGCGTCCAAAGCAAGGACGGATTCCATGTAAGGCAATATCCATGAGGAAGCAATGACTGCCCCCCTAATGTTTGACCAAACCACTCCATATTACCCTCTCGATTACCAGTTCATTACTAAGAATGCACATCCATTGAGAAATCTACAACTATGATAAGTAGCCACAAGCTACGTGGTATCAGTCACTTAAATGCAACATTACAACATCTAAAATACACTTTTGTTTTAGTCTATATCCCCATGTAGATAATCGTAAAGCGATAAATTAGATTTATAGCTATTTAAATTTTAAAAATTAGTAGTCCTTCCACGCAATCTAGACCACAGAATCGCTTCTGATATCAATATCGCGATTATAAAAATAAAAAAAGGACTGTTCTGTATCTACAGAAATCAGTCCTTTTTTTGATGGTGCCTAACAGCAAACGCAAGGCACTCAAAACTACTCAGTTAACTACAGCAATAGTCTACGCACATCACTTAACATCATACGCATATGGCTAGTAAAGCGCGCGCCATCGGCACCATCAATCACACGATGGTCATACGACAATGACATCGGCAAAATCAAGCGCGGCTCAAAGCCATTAGTGTCTTTGTTATATACAGGCTGCATAGACGAACGTGAAACACCTAAAATCGCCACCTCTGGGCAATTGATGATAGGCGTAAACATCGTACCGCCAATACCGCCAAGACTTGAGATAGTGAAGCAGCCACCCTGCATCTCTTCTACTTTTAGCTTGCGCTCACGTGCTTTTGCAGATAAATCCATCAAGTCACGCGCAATATCCAGCACATCTTTTTGATGCACATCACGCACCACTGGCACCACCAAACCATCAGGTGTGTCACAGGCAAAACCGATATTGAAATAGTTTTTCAATATCAAGTTATCACCATCAGGAGAAAGTGAAGCATTGAAATTAGGATAAGCTTTTAATGCATTGACTGAGGCTTTAATTAAAAACGCCAACATCGTCAGTTTAACGCCACGCTTCTCAGCATCGGCCTGCATAGACTTACGGAAATCTTCCAGATCCGTAATATCTGCCTCATCAAACTGTGTCACATGTGGTGCAGTTACCCAGTTACGGTGCAAGTTTGCGCCAGAAAGTTTCTTAATACGTGATAAGGACTTAGTCTCAATCGCACCGAACTTACTAAAGTCAATCACTGGCATTGGCAATGTAGCTAAACCATTGACACCAGCCGCCATGTTTTCCGTACGTGGTTTTGCTAACTCACCTTTCACATAGGCTTGTACATCACTTTGTAAAATACGATTCTTAGCGCCTGTACCGCTTACCAAGGCCAAGTTCACGCCCAACTCACGCGCAAACTTACGGATTGATGGGCTCGCATGTGAAAGCTTGCCTGAAGCGACAACAACACTTTCAGCTACAGGTACTGGCTGTTGTGCTGGCTGCACTGGTTTTGGTGGCTCTGGCGCAGGTCTAGTTGGCTCAGGAATCACCGCCTTTGGCGCTTCCACAACCGCAGGTGCCACAGCAGGTTTAGCCTCGGCAGCTGGTGCAGCATCGCTCACGTCCATTGTGATTAACAATGTACCTTGAGCCGCTTTGTCACCAACCTTGATTTTCACTTCTTTCACAACACCAGCGAAAGGCGCAGGAATATCCATAGAAGCTTTATCTGACTCTACAGTAATCAAGGAGTCATCTTTGGCAATCACATCACCAGCTTTAATTAATACTTCAATTACATCCACGCTATCGAAATTACCGATATCCGGGACAAAAATATCTTGAACTGCCATCTATGCGTATCCTTAAACTGTCGTTGGGTTTGGCTTATTAGCATCCAAACTGTATTTTTTAACGGCTTCAGCCGCTTTAGCAACTGGCAACTTACCTTCATCACTCAACGCTTTTAGCGCCGCAACAACTACATAGTAGCGATTCACTTCAAAGAAGTCGCGCAATGCTTCGCGGCTATCTGAACGACCAAAACCATCCGTACCCAGCGCTACAAATTTGTTTGGTACAAAACGTTGGATTTGCTCAGCAAAGCTCTTCATGTAGTCAGTAGATGCAATCACAGGGCCTGTCGCATCTTTTAAGCTAGCAGCAACATAGCTCACTTTTTGCGGCTTTTCCGGATTTAGCATATTCCAGCGATCACACTCCAGGCCTTCACGACGTAGCTCGGTAAAGCTAGGTACGCTCCACACGTCAGCAGAGATGCCCCAGTCCTTTTCCAACAATTCAGCAGCGGCAATCACTTCACGTAGAATCACACCACTACCCATCAACTGCACTTTTTCACCCTTAGCTTTAGATTTGCTAAAGCTATACATCCCTTTAAGGATACCGTCAGCACTGCCTTCAGGCATTGCTGGATGGCTATAGTTCTCATTCATCAGGGTAATGTAGTAATACACGTCCTCTTGGTTTTGCACCATGCGGCGCAAGCCTTCTTGAATGATCACGGCCAACTCATAAGAGAATGTTGGGTCATAAGAAATACAATTCGGAATCGTTGCCGACATCAAATGGCTATGGCCATCTTCATGCTGCAAACCTTCACCATTCAATGTAGTACGGCCTGCCGTCGCACCTAACAAGAAACCACGCGCACGTGAGTCACCAGCCATCCAAGCCAAGTCGCCAACACGTTGGAAACCAAACATAGAGTAGTAAATGTAGAACGGAATCATCTGCACGCCAGTCACAGAGTATGACGTTGCAGCAGCTAGCCAGCTTGAGAACGAACCCGCCTCGTTAATACCCTCTTCAAGAATCTGACCGTCTTTTGACTCTTTGTAGAACATCACTTGGTCTGAGTCTTGTGGCTCATATAACTGACCTTGGCTCGCGTAGATACCCAACTGGCGGAACATACCTTCCATACCAAAAGTACGCGCTTCATCCGGGACGATAGGTACGACATACTTACCGATCTGCTTATCACGCACCAAGGTAGATAAAATACGTACAAATGCCATGGTGGTAGAAATTTCACGGTCGCCAGTAGCCGTCAGCATATTTTCAAATGCAGACAATGCAGGCACAGTAAGCTCATTACCTTTACGGCGACGTTGTGGCACAAAGCCGCCCATCGCTTCACGGCGTGATGCCATGTATTTCATTTCAGGTGAATCTTCAGCTGGTTTGTAGAAACTCAAGCTCTCAACCTGCTCATCTGTGATTGGCAAGTCAAAGCGATCACGGAATTTTTTAAGTGACTCAATATCCATGCTTTTTTGTTGGTGTGTGGTGTTTTGACCCTCACCAGCATCGCCCATACCGTAACCTTTAACAGTTTTAGCTAAAATTACAGTTGGCTGACCTTTATGATTTACTGCGGCATTGTAAGCAGCAAATACTTTATGTGGGTCATGACCGCCACGGTTCAAGCGCCAGATATCCTGGTCACTCATGGCCGCAACCATTTCTTTCAACTCTGGATATTTACCAAAGAAGTGCTCACGTGTATACGCGCCACCTTTTTGTTTAAAGTTTTGGTACTCGCCATCCACGCACTCTTCCATGCGTTTTTTGAGCAAGCCATCTTTATCCATCGCCAATAAAGGATCCCAGTAAGAGCCCCAAACTACTTTCAATACGTTCCAGCCAGAGCCACGGAAGTCTGACTCCAACTCTTGGATGATTTTGCCGTTACCGCGCACTGGACCATCCAAGCGCTGCAAGTTACAGTTAATCACAAAAATCAAGTTATCTAGTTTTTCACGGCTCGCTAATGAAATCGCACCTAATGACTCAGGCTCATCCATCTCACCATCACCACAGAACACCCATACTTTACGGTCGCTAGTATCAGCAATACCGCGATCATGGATATACTTCAAGAAACGCGCTTGGTAAATACCAGCTAAAGGCCCTAAGCCCATAGACACCGTAGGGAATTGCCAAAAATCTGGCATTAACCAAGGGTGTGGGTAGCTAGGTAAACCATTGCCGCCAGTTTCCTGACGGAAGTTATCCATCTGCTCTTCTGTAATACGGCCTTCTAAGAATGCACGTGCATACACACCAGGTGATGAGTGGCCTTGGAAATAGACGCAGTCACCACCAAAGTTTTCATTCGGCGCACGGAAGAAATAGTTAAAGCCAGTGTCATACAGAGTAGCTGCTGACTGGAAGCTTGCAATATGCCCGCCTACACCAGGTGACTTCTCATTCGCACGCAACACAGTCATCACTGCATTCCAGCGCACTAATGCACGTACTCTACGCTCCATTTCTGGGTCGCCAGGCAACTTTGCCTGTAAATGTGTAGGAATCGTATTTAAATACGCTGTTGTTGCTTTATAAGGTAAGTTACTACCTGAGCGACGCGCTTTATCAATCATCGCCTCAAGTAAGAAATGCGCACGCTCTGTGCCCTCATTTTCAATAACGGCCATTAAAGCATCAAGCCACTCTTGAGTTTCTTGACTATCAATATCGGGATTATTCAAAGGTGTGTTCAATGACATTCAGTTGTAGCTCCGTGAGCCGCATTTGCCTACTTGTTTAGTCGTATTACACCTAACATCTCTGGTGTAATCATCAATCGACTCAGGAAACAAAAGCAAATACAGCGTGTCTGAAATACCGCGCATTCAAAATGCGTTGTAATTTAATTTTTTATAAAACAGTAGTGTGTCTTTTTTAGTGGTTTTGGTCAAGTTTAGTCGTGTTTTTTAAGCATTTTGCACATATATCATATACATAATCACCACATTTACTATAAGAGTTAAGACCTTTTACATATTAATTAAGTTACTTAAAAATGTAGCCATTGTCGCTAAAAATGCATTAAATTAAGCATAAAATACCATCTAATCACAACTAACCAACGGCATTAAAGCACGATTCGTTAACGATACATTCAGCAAAAACCCCCAAATTAAATTACTCCAAACACAAAAAATAAAATTAAATGCATCGTGAGCAAACTTAACTGATCTAGCACCATGCTCTCGCACAAACAATCTAGTTTTTAACCTGTGTTAAGGGCATAAACCAATCATTAAAAGCGCAAGGTGAAGAGACTAATAAACCTATTGATGAAATGTATGTTAGATACATGTGCTTTAAATCAGTGATAAGCGTATATTAACAATATAGAGCTAAGTAAAACTATTCTTTTCATGTATGTGGCTATAGGAGAGTACGTATGCTTATCAATGAGTCCAGACACTATTCACGCATTCATTTCGATGCCACCGTCCAACTTAACATCCGTTTATTAGATGATATTCACACAGCCCAATTACTCGATATATCACTCAAAGGCGCATTAGTTGAAACTGACAAGCCCATTACGGGCTTTATACAGCTCCGCAGCTGCGTCATGACACTCACACTTGGTAGCAATGGTGAAAAAATCACAATGCAAGGAAAAGTTGTTCATCATGAAGGTTGCCTCATCGGGCTAGAAGCCTTACATATGGATGTAGACAGTATGACAAGCTTACGAAAGCTGATTTTACTCAATACCGGCAGTGAAAGTCTATTAAGTACTGAACTCAGCCACATGTTAAATAACATAAAAATGAAAATGTAGTGCTGCAGACAGTGAGGTACACATCCGACCTAATGCAAATAGCCAATACAACAGGCTTCTACTTCGCCAATCATATAAATATACTCAATTGAAGCCGACTTCAGCACCTATTGAACCTATAGTGTCGCCCATACAGAAAGTGCTAACTTAGTCACCTAATGCGTGAGTCGATGCAGATGGCTAGTCTTGATAGAGAGGTCTGAACCGTAGCAACATTGCTGCATGCGTACAGACGTAAAAAAACCCCACTACATGTGTAATGGGGTTTTTGGTATAAATAGCTTGGCAGTGACCTACTTTCGCATGCAAGGAGCATACTATCATTGGCGCTGGTTCGTTTCACGGCCCTGTTCGAGATGGGAAGGGGTGGTTCCAAACCGCTATGGCCGCCAAGCATAACTGGTGTCTCGCATGTTTAGCCTTCAAACACACAAGCGATTATGCTGTGTTGCCGTCTCATTTTCATGAGGCGTCTGTAACAAATTGGAAGAAGTAAAGTCTTCATACCTTTAGGTATGGGGTCAAACGGGGTATTGATTACATTATCTAGCTTTAAAACAACCATTAATCTCGAATTGCTTCAAGTTTTAAGGTTATAGGATCAAGCCTCACGAGCAATTAGTAACGGTCAGCTTAACGCATTACTGCGCTTCCACATCCGTCCTATCAACGTCCTGGTCTCGAACGACTCTTTAGGGGGGTTAAACCCCCAGGGAAATCTCATCTCAAGGCGAGTTTCACGCTTAGATGCTTTCAGCGTTTATCTCTTCCAGATTTAGCTACCCGGCTATACCACTGGCGTGATAACCGGTCCACCAGAGATCTGTCCACTCCGGTCCTCTCGTACTAGGAGCAGGTCCCTTCAAATTTCCAACGCCCACGGCAGATAGGGACCAAACTGTCTCACGACGTTTTAAACCCAGCTCACGTACCACTTTAAATGGCGAACAGCCATACCCTTGGGACCGGCTACAGCCCCAGGATGTGATGAGCCGACATCGAGGTGCCAAACTCCCCCGTCGATATGAACTCTTGGGAGGAATCAGCCTGTTATCCCCAGAGTACCTTTTATCCGTTGAGCGATGGCCCTTCCATACAGAACCACCGGATCACTATGACCTGCTTTCGCACCTGCTCGACCTGTCCGTCTCGCAGTCAAGCAACCTTATGCCATTGCACTATCAGTACGATTTCCGACCGTACCTAGGTTACCTTCGCACTCCTCCGTTACTCTTTGGGAGGAGACCGCCCCAGTCAAACTGCCCACCATACACGGTCCCCAGTCCGGATTACGGACCTAGGTTAGAACCTCAACAACATCAGGGTGGTATTTCAAGGTTGACTCCACGATATCTAGCGACACCGCTTCATAGTCTCCCACCTATCCTACACAAATCTTGTCAAAGTCCAATGTAAAGCTACAGTAAAGGTTCATGGGGTCTTTCCGTCTAGCCGCGGGTAGATTGCATCTTCACAAACATTTCAACTTCGCTGAGTCCCGAGAGGAGACAGTGTGGCCATCGTTACGCCATTCGTGCGGGTCGGAACTTACCCGACAAGGAATTTCGCTACCTTAGGACCGTTATAGTTACGGCCGCCGTTTACTGGGACTTCAATCAAGAGCTTGCACCCCATCATTTAATCTTCCAGCACCGGGCAGGCGTCACACCCTATACGTCCACTTTCGTGTTTGCAGAGTGCTGTGTTTTTATTAAACAGTCGCAGCCACCTTTTCACTGCAACCCCATCGAGCTTCGAGAGCAAGTCTCTACACTCTACCGGGGCGCACCTTCTCCCGAAGTTACGGTGCTAATTTGCCGAGTTCCTTCTCCCGGGTTCTCTCAAGCGCCTTAGAATTCTCATCCTACCCACCTGTGTCGGTTTGCGGTACGGTCTCTATACAACTGAAGCTTAGTGGCTTTTCTTGGAAGCATGGTATCAATCACTTCACGTACAAGTACGCTCGTTATCACGCCTTGGCATTAACGACTCTCCGGATTTGCCTAAAGAATCTGCCTACACGCTTGAACCGGGACATCCAACACCCGGCTGACCTAACCTTCTCCGTCCCCACATCGCATTGTATACAGGTACAGGAATATTAACCTGTTTCCCATCAGCTACGCATCTCTGCCTCACCTTAGGGGCCGACTCACCCTGCGCCGATGAACGTTGCGCAGGAAACCTTGGGTTTTCGGCGAGGGAGCTTTTCACTCCCTTTATCGCTACTCATGTCAGCATTCGCACTTCTGATACCTCCAGCATTCCTCACAGAACACCTTCGCAGGCCTACAGAACGCTCTCCTACCATGCATACATTCCGAAGAATGTAGCATCCGAAGCTTCGGTTACGTGCTTAGCCCCGTTACATCTTCCGCGCAGGACGACTCGACCAGTGAGCTATTACGCTTTCTTTAAATGATGGCTGCTTCTAAGCCAACATCCTGGCTGTCTATGCCTTCCCACTTCGTTTTCCACTTAGCACGTCATTTGGGACCTTAGCTGTCGGTCTGGGTTGTTTCCCTCTTGACCACGGACGTTAGCACCCATGGTCTGTCTCCCGTAATTGCATTTCTCAGTATTCGGAGTTTGCAATGGTTTGGTAAGTTCTTATGAACCCCCTAGCCATAACAGTGCTCTACCCCCGAGAATGATATACGAGGCACTACCTAAATAGTTTTCGGAGAGAACCAGCTATTTCCAAGTTTGTTTAGCCTTTCACCCCTATCCACAGCTCATCCCCAAATTTTTCAACATTTGTGGGTTCGGACCTCCAGTACCTGTTACGGCACCTTCATCCTGGCCATGGATAGATCACTTGGTTTCGGGTCTACACCCAGCAACTAGACGCCCTATTCGGACTCGCTTTCGCTACGCCTCCCCTATCGGTTAAGCTTGCTACTGAATGTAAGTCGCTGACCCATTATACAAAAGGTACGCAGTCACGGAACAAGTCCGCTCCCACTGTTTGTATGCATACGGTTTCAGGATCTATTTCACTCCCCTCCCGGGGTTCTTTTCGCCTTTCCCTCACGGTACTGGTTCACTATCGGTCGATTACGAGTATTTAGCCTTGGAGGATGGTCCCCCCATGTTCAGACAAGGTTTCTCGTGCCCCGCCCTACTTGTCGTTACCCTAGTTCCACACACGGGATTTCGTATAAGGGGCTATCACCCTCTATGGCCGGACTTTCCATTCCGTTCTACTATCGCATGTGCTAAAAATAACAGGCTATTCCATGTTCGCTCGCCACTACTTACGGAATCTCGGTTGATTTCTTTTCCTCGAGCTACTTAGATGTTTCAGTTCACTCGGTTTGCCACCATCTCCCTATATATTCAGGAGCGGTTACCCTTGCGGGTGGGTTTCCCCATTCGGACATTTCCGGATCAAAGCTTATTTGCCAGCTCCCCGAAACTTTACGCAGGCTATCACGTCCTTCATCGCCTGTAATCGCCAAGGCATCCACCATATGCACTTATTCGCTTGATCCTATAACGTTAAAACCTGAACCCTTTTTAAATTCAGATCCCATGATGCATGAGACATCCGTCATAGGCTTTTCTAAAGCAACTTCGTTAATGCTGCAAGGTTATACAACATTAACTGGTTTATTTTACTTCACTTGTTTTTAAGAACTTTCATTCTTGAAACTCAAGCTAAAGCAAAATGTTTCGATTTTGCAATCAATTACTACCCATTTTGAATACACACATATCATCACAATAATGTGTATTCACTTTACTTCTTCCATTTTGTTAAAGAACAGTCTAGTTAAAAACTAGAAGTAAATATTCACTTGGCTTTAAACACCAAAGTAACACTTACTTCTAATTTCTTACATACAGCATCAAATACTTGGTGGAGGATAACGGGATCGAACCGTTGACCCCCTGCTTGCAAAGCAGGTGCTCTCCCAGCTGAGCTAATCCCCCATTTTCAGGTGAATCTGGTGGGTCTGGATGGACTCGAACCATCGACCCCCGCCTTATCAAGACGGTGCTCTAACCAGCTGAGCTACAGACCCTCAAGGTTTACTAGCGTTTCCGCCAATGTTTGGTCAATCATTGATGCTGCTGACTACTAACAACTGATAAGTGTGAATGCTTGCAAAGTAAAGACGTCTCTAGAAAGGAGGTGATCCAGCCGCACCTTCCGATACGGCTACCTTGTTACGACTTCACCCCAGTCATGAATACTACCGTGGTAATCGTCCTCCTTACGGTTAGACTAACTACTTCTGGTAAAACCCACTCCCATGGTGTGACGGGCGGTGTGTACAAGGCCCGGGAACGTATTCACCGCGACATGCTGATCCGCGATTACTAGCGATTCCGACTTCATGTAGTCGAGTTGCAGACTACAATCCGGACTACGATCGGCTTTCTGGGATTGGCTCCACCTCGCGGCTTGGCAACCCTCTGTACCGACCATTGTATTACGTGTGAAGCCCTGGCCATAAGGGCCATGAGGACTTGACGTCATCCCCACCTTCCTCCGGTTTGTCACCGGCAGTCCCATTAAAGTGCCCAACTAAATGATGGCAATTAATGGCAAGGGTTGCGCTCGTTGCGGGACTTAACCCAACATCTCACGACACGAGCTGACGACAGCCATGCAGCACCTGTGTTAACGTTCTCTTTCGAGCACCAATCCATCTCTGGAAAGTTCGTTACATGTCAAGGCCAGGTAAGGTTTTTCGCGTTGCATCGAATTAATCCACATAATCCACCGCTTGTGCGGGCCCCCGTCAATTCCTTTGAGTTTTAATCTTGCGACCGTACTCCCCAGGCGGTCTACTTCACGCGTTAGCTGCGTTACTCATGGATTTTACTCCACCAACAACTAGTAGACATCGTTTAGGGCGTGGACTACCAGGGTATCTAATCCTGTTTGCTCCCCACGCTTTCGTGCATGAGCGTCAATATTATCCCAGGGGGCTGCCTTCGCCATTGGTATTCCTCCACATCTCTACGCATTTCACTGCTACACGTGGAATTCTACCCCCCTCTGACATATTCTAGTCTTGTAGTTTCAAACGCAGTTCCCAAGTTGAGCTCGGGGATTTCACATCTGACTTACAAAACCGCCTGCGCACGCTTTACGCCCAGTAATTCCGATTAACGCTTGCACCCTACGTATTACCGCGGCTGCTGGCACGTAGTTAGCCGGTGCTTCTTATCAAGGTACCGTCATTAACACAGTTTATTCGACTGCATCGTTTCTTCCCTTGCGAAAGAGCTTTACAACCCGAAGGCCTTCTTCACTCACGCGGAATGGCTGGATCAGGCTTTCGCCCATTGTCCAAAATTCCCCACTGCTGCCTCCCGTAGGAGTCTGGACCGTGTCTCAGTTCCAGTGTGGCTGGTCGTCCTCTCAGACCAGCTACTGATCGTCGCCTTGGTGAGCTTTTACCTCACCAACTAGCTAATCAGATATCGGCCGCTCCATTAACGCAAGGTCCGAAGATCCCCTGCTTTCCCCCGTAGGGCGTATGCGGTATTAGCCAACCTTTCGATTAGTTATCCCCCATTATTGGATACGTTCCGATACATTACTCACCCGTTCGCCACTAATCATTCTAGCAAGCTAGAAATCATCGTTCGACTTGCATGTGTAAAGCATTCCGCCAGCGTTCAATCTGAGCCAGGATCAAACTCTTCAGTTTAATTTCTGACTATTACTTTTTTCCTCTTGCGAGGTGGTTATTTCGCTTTTGCTTTATTACTTAAGATAATTAAGTAATGACTCAAATTCATTGTCAAGGTTTGTATTACTACAATCTTGTCATAAATTTAAGTGTAAGCACTTGTTTTTCTGAGTCTGATCTTAATGCCAATCAACTAAGTTAAATTTTAATGTAAACACTAAAACAAGTTAGTTGCGATTAAGTCAGCTGCTTCATTCACAAGCACCCACACTTATCAGTTGTTATATTGTTAAAGAACTTTTCGTTTCCGTCGTTACGCTTTGCGTTAACGAGGTGCGCATTATACAGAGCTTTTATCGCCCGTCAACCTTAATTTCGTAATATTTACTAATTAAAATTAACCGTACTTTTTACTGCGCCTTCTACTGCTTTTCGCCAACAGTGTTTCGTTAGCAAGGTGCGCATTCTACAGCACCTTAGCCCAATCCAAACACTATTTTTTAATCTGTTACATAATTGTTACATCTTAAAATTAGGCGCTTACATAAATAAAAAACCCCACTACATGTGTAATGGGGTTTTTGGTATAAATAGCTTGGCAGTGACCTACTTTCGCATGCAAGGAGCATACTATCATTGGCGCTGGTTCGTTTCACGGCCCTGTTCGAGATGGGAAGGGGTGGTTCCAAACCGCTATGGCCGCCAAGCATAACTGGTGTCTCGCATGTTTAGCCTTCAAACACACAAGCGATTATGCTGTGTTGCCGTCTCATTTTCATGAGGCGTCTGTAACAAATTGGAAGAAGTAAAGTCTTCATACCTTTAGGTATGGGGTCAAACGGGGTATTGATTACATTATCTAGCTTTAAAACAACCATTAATCTCGAATTGCTTCAAGTTTTAAGGTTATAGGATCAAGCCTCACGAGCAATTAGTAACGGTCAGCTTAACGCATTACTGCGCTTCCACATCCGTCCTATCAACGTCCTGGTCTCGAACGACTCTTTAGGGGGGTTAAACCCCCAGGGAAATCTCATCTCAAGGCGAGTTTCACGCTTAGATGCTTTCAGCGTTTATCTCTTCCAGATTTAGCTACCCGGCTATACCACTGGCGTGATAACCGGTCCACCAGAGATCTGTCCACTCCGGTCCTCTCGTACTAGGAGCAGGTCCCTTCAAATTTCCAACGCCCACGGCAGATAGGGACCAAACTGTCTCACGACGTTTTAAACCCAGCTCACGTACCACTTTAAATGGCGAACAGCCATACCCTTGGGACCGGCTACAGCCCCAGGATGTGATGAGCCGACATCGAGGTGCCAAACTCCCCCGTCGATATGAACTCTTGGGAGGAATCAGCCTGTTATCCCCAGAGTACCTTTTATCCGTTGAGCGATGGCCCTTCCATACAGAACCACCGGATCACTATGACCTGCTTTCGCACCTGCTCGACCTGTCCGTCTCGCAGTCAAGCAACCTTATGCCATTGCACTATCAGTACGATTTCCGACCGTACCTAGGTTACCTTCGCACTCCTCCGTTACTCTTTGGGAGGAGACCGCCCCAGTCAAACTGCCCACCATACACGGTCCCCAGTCCGGATTACGGACCTAGGTTAGAACCTCAACAACATCAGGGTGGTATTTCAAGGTTGACTCCACGATATCTAGCGACACCGCTTCATAGTCTCCCACCTATCCTACACAAATCTTGTCAAAGTCCAATGTAAAGCTACAGTAAAGGTTCATGGGGTCTTTCCGTCTAGCCGCGGGTAGATTGCATCTTCACAAACATTTCAACTTCGCTGAGTCCCGAGAGGAGACAGTGTGGCCATCGTTACGCCATTCGTGCGGGTCGGAACTTACCCGACAAGGAATTTCGCTACCTTAGGACCGTTATAGTTACGGCCGCCGTTTACTGGGACTTCAATCAAGAGCTTGCACCCCATCATTTAATCTTCCAGCACCGGGCAGGCGTCACACCCTATACGTCCACTTTCGTGTTTGCAGAGTGCTGTGTTTTTATTAAACAGTCGCAGCCACCTTTTCACTGCAACCCCATCGAGCTTCGAGAGCAAGTCTCTACACTCTACCGGGGCGCACCTTCTCCCGAAGTTACGGTGCTAATTTGCCGAGTTCCTTCTCCCGGGTTCTCTCAAGCGCCTTAGAATTCTCATCCTACCCACCTGTGTCGGTTTGCGGTACGGTCTCTATACAACTGAAGCTTAGTGGCTTTTCTTGGAAGCATGGTATCAATCACTTCACGTACAAGTACGCTCGTTATCACGCCTTGGCATTAACGACTCTCCGGATTTGCCTAAAGAATCTGCCTACACGCTTGAACCGGGACATCCAACACCCGGCTGACCTAACCTTCTCCGTCCCCACATCGCATTGTATACAGGTACAGGAATATTAACCTGTTTCCCATCAGCTACGCATCTCTGCCTCACCTTAGGGGCCGACTCACCCTGCGCCGATGAACGTTGCGCAGGAAACCTTGGGTTTTCGGCGAGGGAGCTTTTCACTCCCTTTATCGCTACTCATGTCAGCATTCGCACTTCTGATACCTCCAGCATTCCTCACAGAACACCTTCGCAGGCCTACAGAACGCTCTCCTACCATGCATACATTCCGAAGAATGTAGCATCCGAAGCTTCGGTTACGTGCTTAGCCCCGTTACATCTTCCGCGCAGGACGACTCGACCAGTGAGCTATTACGCTTTCTTTAAATGATGGCTGCTTCTAAGCCAACATCCTGGCTGTCTATGCCTTCCCACTTCGTTTTCCACTTAGCACGTCATTTGGGACCTTAGCTGTCGGTCTGGGTTGTTTCCCTCTTGACCACGGACGTTAGCACCCATGGTCTGTCTCCCGTAATTGCATTTCTCAGTATTCGGAGTTTGCAATGGTTTGGTAAGTTCTTATGAACCCCCTAGCCATAACAGTGCTCTACCCCCGAGAATGATATACGAGGCACTACCTAAATAGTTTTCGGAGAGAACCAGCTATTTCCAAGTTTGTTTAGCCTTTCACCCCTATCCACAGCTCATCCCCAAATTTTTCAACATTTGTGGGTTCGGACCTCCAGTACCTGTTACGGCACCTTCATCCTGGCCATGGATAGATCACTTGGTTTCGGGTCTACACCCAGCAACTAGACGCCCTATTCGGACTCGCTTTCGCTACGCCTCCCCTATCGGTTAAGCTTGCTACTGAATGTAAGTCGCTGACCCATTATACAAAAGGTACGCAGTCACGGAACAAGTCCGCTCCCACTGTTTGTATGCATACGGTTTCAGGATCTATTTCACTCCCCTCCCGGGGTTCTTTTCGCCTTTCCCTCACGGTACTGGTTCACTATCGGTCGATTACGAGTATTTAGCCTTGGAGGATGGTCCCCCCATGTTCAGACAAGGTTTCTCGTGCCCCGCCCTACTTGTCGTTACCCTAGTTCCACACACGGGATTTCGTATAAGGGGCTATCACCCTCTATGGCCGGACTTTCCATTCCGTTCTACTATCGCATGTGCTAAAAATAACAGGCTATTCCATGTTCGCTCGCCACTACTTACGGAATCTCGGTTGATTTCTTTTCCTCGAGCTACTTAGATGTTTCAGTTCACTCGGTTTGCCACCATCTCCCTATATATTCAGGAGCGGTTACCCTTGCGGGTGGGTTTCCCCATTCGGACATTTCCGGATCAAAGCTTATTTGCCAGCTCCCCGAAACTTTACGCAGGCTATCACGTCCTTCATCGCCTGTAATCGCCAAGGCATCCACCATATGCACTTATTCGCTTGATCCTATAACGTTAAAACCTGAACCCTTTTTAAATTCAGATCCCATGATGCATGAGACATCCGTCATAGGCTTTTCTAAAGCAACTTCGTTAATGCTGCAAGGTTATACAACATTAACTGGTTTATTTTACTTCACTTGTTTTTAAGAACTTTCATTCTTGAAACTCAAGCTAAAGCAAAATGTTTCGATTTTGCAATCAATTACTACCCATTTTGAATACACACATATCATCACAATAATGTGTATTCACTTTACTTCTTCCATTTTGTTAAAGAACAGTCTAGTTAAAAACTAGAAGTAAATATTCACTTGGCTTTAAACACCAAAGTAACACTTACTTCTAATTTCTTACATACAGCATCAAATACTTGGTGGAGGATAACGGGATCGAACCGTTGACCCCCTGCTTGCAAAGCAGGTGCTCTCCCAGCTGAGCTAATCCCCCATTTTCAGGTGAATCTGGTGGGTCTGGATGGACTCGAACCATCGACCCCCGCCTTATCAAGACGGTGCTCTAACCAGCTGAGCTACAGACCCTCAAGGTTTACTAGCGTTTCCGCCAATGTTTGGTCAATCATTGATGCTGCTGACTACTAACAACTGATAAGTGTGAATGCTTGCAAAGTAAAGACGTCTCTAGAAAGGAGGTGATCCAGCCGCACCTTCCGATACGGCTACCTTGTTACGACTTCACCCCAGTCATGAATACTACCGTGGTAATCGTCCTCCTTACGGTTAGACTAACTACTTCTGGTAAAACCCACTCCCATGGTGTGACGGGCGGTGTGTACAAGGCCCGGGAACGTATTCACCGCGACATGCTGATCCGCGATTACTAGCGATTCCGACTTCATGTAGTCGAGTTGCAGACTACAATCCGGACTACGATCGGCTTTCTGGGATTGGCTCCACCTCGCGGCTTGGCAACCCTCTGTACCGACCATTGTATTACGTGTGAAGCCCTGGCCATAAGGGCCATGAGGACTTGACGTCATCCCCACCTTCCTCCGGTTTGTCACCGGCAGTCCCATTAAAGTGCCCAACTAAATGATGGCAATTAATGGCAAGGGTTGCGCTCGTTGCGGGACTTAACCCAACATCTCACGACACGAGCTGACGACAGCCATGCAGCACCTGTGTTAACGTTCTCTTTCGAGCACCAATCCATCTCTGGAAAGTTCGTTACATGTCAAGGCCAGGTAAGGTTTTTCGCGTTGCATCGAATTAATCCACATAATCCACCGCTTGTGCGGGCCCCCGTCAATTCCTTTGAGTTTTAATCTTGCGACCGTACTCCCCAGGCGGTCTACTTCACGCGTTAGCTGCGTTACTCATGGATTTTACTCCACCAACAACTAGTAGACATCGTTTAGGGCGTGGACTACCAGGGTATCTAATCCTGTTTGCTCCCCACGCTTTCGTGCATGAGCGTCAATATTATCCCAGGGGGCTGCCTTCGCCATTGGTATTCCTCCACATCTCTACGCATTTCACTGCTACACGTGGAATTCTACCCCCCTCTGACATATTCTAGTCTTGTAGTTTCAAACGCAGTTCCCAAGTTGAGCTCGGGGATTTCACATCTGACTTACAAAACCGCCTGCGCACGCTTTACGCCCAGTAATTCCGATTAACGCTTGCACCCTACGTATTACCGCGGCTGCTGGCACGTAGTTAGCCGGTGCTTCTTATCAAGGTACCGTCATTAACACAGTTTATTCGACTGCATCGTTTCTTCCCTTGCGAAAGAGCTTTACAACCCGAAGGCCTTCTTCACTCACGCGGAATGGCTGGATCAGGCTTTCGCCCATTGTCCAAAATTCCCCACTGCTGCCTCCCGTAGGAGTCTGGACCGTGTCTCAGTTCCAGTGTGGCTGGTCGTCCTCTCAGACCAGCTACTGATCGTCGCCTTGGTGAGCTTTTACCTCACCAACTAGCTAATCAGATATCGGCCGCTCCATTAACGCAAGGTCCGAAGATCCCCTGCTTTCCCCCGTAGGGCGTATGCGGTATTAGCCAACCTTTCGATTAGTTATCCCCCATTATTGGATACGTTCCGATACATTACTCACCCGTTCGCCACTAATCATTCTAGCAAGCTAGAAATCATCGTTCGACTTGCATGTGTAAAGCATTCCGCCAGCGTTCAATCTGAGCCAGGATCAAACTCTTCAGTTTAATTTCTGACTATTACTTTTTTCCTCTTGCGAGGTGGTTATTTCGCTTTTGCTTTATTACTTAAGATAATTAAGTAATGACTCAAATTCATTGTCAAGGTTTGTATTACTACAATCTTGTCATAAATTTAAGTGTAAGCACTTGTTTTTCTGAGTCTGATCTTAATGCCAATCAACTAAGTTAAATTTTAATGTAAACACTAAAACAAGTTAGTTGCGATTAAGTCAGCTGCTTCATTCACAAGCACCCACACTTATCAGTTGTTATATTGTTAAAGAACTTTTCGTTTCCGTCGTTACGCTTTGCGTTAACGAGGTGCGCATTATACAGAGCTTTTATCGCCCGTCAACCTTAATTTCGTAATATTTACTAATTAAAATTAACCGTATAACACACCATAAATACTTGGTTGCGGGAACAGGATTTGAACCTGTGACCTTCGGGTTATGAGCCCGACGAGCTGCCAGACTGCTCCATCCCGCGTCCGGCTCGACATCACTTAATACATGTTGCGTCGAGAGGTGAGACTATAGCAAAGGCGGATGGCTTCTGCAAGAACTATTGTGAGAATTTATGATAAATACAATCAGCTTACTGGGCCGATTTCAGTAAACCCCATATAGATTAACAACTTAGTTAAATTAAGCCATTAATGCACGAACGCGCACTAAATCACTTTCTGTATCCACACCTGCTACAGGTGCGTTATCTGAAACGCTTACTGCTATTTTGTAGCCTTGATATAAGACACGCAATTGCTCCAAACATTCAAATTGTTCTATCGCGGCTGGCGCAAGATTAGCATACTGCTTTAGAAAACTAGCGCGATATGCATATATACCTATATGCCTATAAGCAGGAATACCTAACACCAGTTCATTCGCACTACTATATGTATCCCTAGGATACGGAATAGGCGCTCGGCTAAAATACATGGCATAGCCATTTACATCCACCACTACTTTAACCACGTTAGGGTTGGTAAAGTCTGTTTTTTCTGTAATAGCGTGGCAGGCGGTCGCCATGACTGCATGACTGCTCGCCGATAGGGTTTTAGCAACCTCAATAATAAGGTTAGCATCGATTAACGGCTCATCACCCTGCACATTAACCACAATCGCATCATCATGCCAGCCTTCGATAGCGGCAACCTCGGCAATGCGATCCGTACCGCTTACATGATGAGCATTTGTCATCAAAGCGGCATAACCATGTTGATGAACAGCTGTTGCCACCCGCTCATCATCTGTAGCCACGATCACTTGTTTAGCCCCACTATTTTTTGCGCGCTCGGCCACCCACACGACCATAGGTTTCCCTGCAATATCTAACAGAGGCTTCCCTGGTAATCTGGTACTTGAATAACGCGCAGGAATTACTACATGAAATTCTGGCACTGCTTCTGAGCAATTATGCAATTTCTTCATCATCCGCGAGTTTACGAGCCTCATCTTCCAGCATCACAGGAATACCATCACGAACTGGGTATGCCAAACGCGCCGATTTAGAAATCAGCTCATTAGTTGCTTTGTTATAAATCAAAGGCCCCTTGGTGACTGGGCAGACTAGAATCTGTAAAAGCTTTACATCCATTTAATTTCTCAATCTATCTAGTTTATTTAATATGACGGTCATCAACTGCGCATCAATCTCCGCACTTACGGGCAACACCCAGAAATTAGATTGGGCAAACGATGCACATTTAACCGCATCTTTTTCGGTCATGATGACGATATCCGTTTCAAGACTCGCAAAATCCTGCGCGCAATATTGATAATGATCATTATATGCCTTGCGTTTAAAATTCAAACCCATCGCACTTAATTGGTTAAAAAATCTATCTGGATTACCGATGCCTGCAATTGCTGTGATGGACTTTCCTGCAAAATCTGCTGGTGCCAGCACCGATTGACGATGAAGAAGATTGTAAAAGCTAGCCGCCTTTAATTGCATTTCTATAAGCGGTGGCGTGACAAGCGCATTTAAATTGAATGCGGATCCATTACTTACGATTGCATCTACCGTTTTCAATCGGCTTTGTTGCTCACGTAGCGGACCTGCCGGCAGAAGTAAGCCATTACCAAATCTCTTTGTACTATCAACAACCACCAGCTCCACATCTCTTTGCAATGCATAATGCTGCAGACCATCATCACTAATCAGAATATCGCACTCGGGGTGTGCTTTCAACAAAGCCAAGCCAGCCTCCGCTCGCTGCGCCCCAACAAAAACAGGGCATGCAGTACGCGTGGCAATCAGAACTGGCTCATCACCTACGGCAGAAGGCCTACTCTTAGGCGACACTGAAGCAATGCCAACCAAATTGCTTTCATAGCCACGGCTAATAACGCCAGGCGTATATCCAGCTTGCTTTAAATGCTCTGCCAGCCAGATCACCACTGGAGTTTTGCCTGCGCCACCTACGTTGATATTGCCGACAACAATAACGGGAACATGAAGTCGGTAGCTACTTAAAAAGCCCCGCTTGTAGAGAGATCGCCTAAAGGCGGTGACTATTAAGAAAAGCCAAGAGAGGGGCAATAGCAGCAAATGCCACAGCGTGAAAGTAAGCCACTGCTTTTGCAACCAATTAGCCATCACACTCACATTTATGCGCTAAATTGCTTTTGATATAACTTGGCATAGTAACCATCAAGCGTCATTAACTCTTGATGCGAGCCAGACTCAACAATACGGCCATGCTCCATCACCATGATGCGATCTGCGTTCTCGATTGTGCTCAAGCGATGAGCAATGACAATACTGGTGCGATTACGCATCAATGCATCCATCGCTTGCTGTACATGCTGCTCAGACTCGGTATCTAGCGCAGAGGTTGCCTCATCCAACAATAGAATTGGCGCATTTTTAAGAATAGCACGTGCAATGGCTAGGCGCTGACGCTGGCCACCAGAGAGTTTCACACCGCGATCGCCAATTTCATTTTGCAAGCCATTCGGCAGTTGCTGGATAAACTCCCAGATATGGGCTGCTTTTGCTGCGGCCACAACCTCTTCTTCCGTGGCGCCACGCAACACACCGTAGGCAATGTTATTGAAAATAGTATCATTGAACAAAATAATATCTTGGCTAACCAATGCAAATTGCTGGCGCAAATTTTTAAGCTGTATGGTGCTGCAGTCTATGCCATCTAACAACACAGCACCCTGCTCTAAGGCATAAAATCTAGGCAGTAAATTTACCAGCGAGGTCTTACCACCACCAGAGCGCCCAACCAGTGCAATCTTTTCACCTGCTTTGATACTAAAGCTCAAATTGTCTAATGCGGGCTTATGGGTGTCAGCGTAATGCAAGGTAACGTTTTTAAACTCGATATCGCCTTTTGCTCGCGCTATCGTCGCATTTCCTTGATCCACTTCAGGCTGGCTGTCTACAACCTCAAAAATACTTTGCGCTGCAGTCAAGCCGACTTGCAAGTCTTCGTTAGCGGCGGCGATATGTTTAATAGGTGAGATTAGCATTAGCAAAGCGCCAACAAAGGCAGCAAACTCACCTACGCTGAAATTACCAATCGCATAGTAAATCACCAAACCCAATGCCAAGGCTGCAAATAACTCAACAACAAAACTGCTAAGGCCCGCAATACGTGCTACGCGTAATTCTATTTTCCGGTTATTGGCGATAATCTGAGCGAAACGGTTAAACTCAAAATCTTGTGCGCCAAAAATCTTAACGATTCGCTGCCCAGCAATTGCCTCTTCTGCAGTTTTAGTCATTTCACCAACACTATGCTGTACCTGCTTAGCGTTTGACTTTAACTTAGGCGTCATCTTTTTTAAGTACATTGCGATAAATGGCAGCACAATCGCAAAAATCAGCGTCAAGCGCCAATCCAAATACAGCATATACCCAATCAAGCCCACCACAGTTAATGCATCGCGCAGCACGTTCATCCAAGACCGTGTAGTTGCAGTTGAGAGGCGCTCCACATCATAGGTAAATTTAGAAACCACTGAACCCGCTGACCTTGCATCAAAATACTGCACCGGCAACAACATCAGCTTGGCAAACATTTCCCGGCGAAAATCTTCCACCACACGCCTTGCAACCACACGCATACAGTAATCTGAAATAAACCCAGCAACACCTCTTGCTACCATTAGGGCAACCACCATCAGCGGTAATAATATAGTTTGGCTTTCCGCTTTTTTCGCGAAGCCTTCGTCAGTAACCTGCTTGATTAACGCCAGAAATGCGGTATTACTGCCAGCGAGCAGCACTAACGCGAAAATGCTCACCATAAAAATGTATTTGTATTGCCACGCATAATGAAACAAACGCAAATATAAAACCTTTGCGTTTGGTATATGCACTGCCGTATTTATTTTAGATTTGGATTTTTTAAGATTTGAGTTAGACATGGGCTAACGTCTATTTAGAATTGAAAGAAAATGCAAAAAGGATTGAGTATTTGAAACTCAAGACCCAGATTGCACTTGTGTAGCAAATGTAATTTTTGAGTAGCCAGCTACTCGCGACGCTTCCATTACATTCACTACAGACTGATGCGTAGTGTTTGCATCAGCATTAATCACGATAGTTGGCTCTTGGGTGCCGACCTTTGCTGCAGCCTGCAACGCCGCACTAATTGCGGCCACTGAGCCGTCAGCCAAAGGCTTACCGTCAATCAAATATTTACCGGTAGCATCTACAGCCACTTCAATTGTCAACGGTTTATCCTGAGGTGCATTAGCCTCGGCAGTTGGCAGATTAATCTGCAACTCGTTCGTGCGTGAAAATGTAGCGCTGACAATCAGAAAAATAATGATCACCAACAATACATCGATCAACGGAATAAAGTTGATTTCTAGCTCTTCGTGTTTTTTCCCACGCTGAAAATCCATTTGGTGCTTCCTTAAACTATCGCGCTAATTACTGACGTTCGCCATGAATAATTTCAACCAACTTAATGGCTTGCTGCTCCATCTCAATCAGCAACGCATCTACTTTTGTGCGGAAATAGCGATAGGCAATCATCGCAGGCACGGCCACTACGATACCCGCAGCAGTGTTATATAAAGCGACGGAAATACCACGCGCAAATTGTGCTACGTCGTGCCCTTGCGTAGTAAACGCACCGAACAACTCAACCATACCAATCACTGTACCTAACAAACCGAGTAAAGGTGATACCGTGGCAATGGTGCCTAGTGTAGAAAGATATTTTTCCATCTGATGCGCAACCGCACGCGCGGTTTCTTCGATAGACTCTTTGGTCACTTCACGTGAGTTTTTAGCATTGGCCAGCGCCGTTGCAAACACGCGACCCAATAGAGAGTGTTGTTCTAAGCGATTAATTGTATCTTTGGTGATGCCGCCTTTGGCTAACCAAGCCTGCAACTCTGGTAATAGATTTTTAGGGGATACGATGTTCTCGCGCAACGCAAAACTACGCTCGCCTATAATCGCCACAGCAATAACTGATGCAATAACAAGTGGCCAGATCGGCCAACCAGCAGCTAGAATGATTTCCCACACAGTTAAATTCCCCTCAAATCAATACTCAATAAAATTCTGTGACTAATGCCTTAATATCAGGCCCAGCGATACTTTAGCTTGTCATGTGCTTTTGGGCAAGCGCTAGCATCATTCATTACATCTGCACCGCAGTCAAATACAACCACTCACCACAGCATTCTCAACAGCTCAAGGCACTCTCACCTGCTATTACATACCTTCTTTTAAAAAACAGTATGCCAATAGCGCTTTTGCTGATTTCGCCAAGCATTAACTTCAATCTGCGCTGAAGATTGTGTTTTATGAAAGCTCAGCGTAACCGCACCGTGATAATCTGAACGCATAATTTTACTGTCTATCGTTTGATATCTAGCCACAACCTCCGGCCTTGGATGCTTAAATCGATTTAAATATCCAACAGTGAAAATGGCGATACTGGGGGCTACTGCTTCAATAAAGTCTGGGGCAGACGACGTTTTGCTGCCGTGGTGCGGCACCACCAAAACATCGCTTTTTAACAGAACACTGTCTTGGTGTGCGGCAAGTAAGACAGACTCTCCCCTGCGCTCAATATCGCCCGTTAGCAGCAAACTGCCCGATGCACTCGTCACTTTTAATACACAACTACGATCATTATCTTTAATTTCACTGTATTCATAATTCTGTAAGCTAGGGTGCAGCACTTCAAAATCCACCCCATCCCAATGCCAGCTCTGCCCTGCGTAGCACTTCATCTGCTCGGTATTGATTGGGATCAATGTGGTGTCAGGCAGAGAACTGGCAAACCATCCAACTGGCATTAATGCCAACACCGAGGCCATGCCGCCACTATGGTCGTTATCATCATGCGTTACAATAAAACCATCTAGTTTTTGCACACCTTCACCCTGCAAAAATGGGACAACAATTCGGCTGCCGGCGTCGCTTTGCTGGTTAAATTTAGCGCCTGCATCATAAAGCAAGGTGTGTTGTGAGGTCTGCACCACTACACTCAAACCCTGCCCCACATCTAACACCGTGACTTTCATGTCGCCATGCATGGGCCTAACCGGCTGTATTAACAGCATAGGTAACAAGCCAAATACACCTAACCACCGCATAGGCCATCCGCTAGGCAGCAACATCCACACCACACCAAGCAACGCTGGCACTAGTGTCCACAATGCAGGCGCATGCTGCTGCCAGACCGCAACCGGCAATTGGTTTAACCAACGCAAAAAGACAACACAGTAATCCAGCAGGTAATAAGCTAGATGCAATGGCCAATCAATAGGTAAAAAACTGCCTAACAAAGCAAGCGGCGTGACAAAAAAGCTAATTAATGGGATTGCAACGGCATTTGCCAGCGGCGAGATAATCGATGCCTGATGAAACATGATTAACAGTAATGGCAACATGCCGATTGTGACTGCCCATTGCGTTCGCACCGCAACTTTTAGCCAGTGTGGCTGCGCTACCCTAGCACCCATGGCAAAACTTAACAGAGCAACTGCGCCAAAAGATAGCCAAAAACCGGCAGAAATTACGGCCCATGGGTCGATGAACACGACAATGAGTAAAGCCAACGCCAATACTTGCGTAATTGCAAACTGCCGCCCGCTCCACAATGCGACACCAAATACCATCAACATATACAAAGTACGCTGCGTTGGCACCGAAAAACCAGCAACCAACCCATAGGCAAGCGCTGTGATAACGGCAGCAAAAGTTGCGGCTTTACGCGTTGGAATTTGATTAGCAAAGTGCGGAATGCGCCGCCAAACAAAGCTCACCAACATAAACATCAACCCAGAAAGCATGGTGATATGTAGGCCCGAGATACTCATCAAATGGGTAATGCCAGTGCGTAAAAATAACTGCCAGTCCTGTACCGAAATCTGGCTATCATCCCCCATCACCAGCGCTTGTATCACCCCATTATATGGCTTATCGGCCAGCACATTGGCGATGCGCAGCTTAACCAGTTGGCGAATACGCTCGACCACATATTGCGGCTGCCAGACAAACGCATCAAGCATGGTAGGCTTGCCTTTCACACTGCCGGTGGCACGAATATTCTCAGCTAATGACCATGACTCAAAATCAAAACCATGTGGATTTTGTACGCTGTGCGGGCGCTTAAGCTTGGCCGTTAAACGCCAACGCTGACCAGGCTGATAATCCAAGAATTGGCTGCCATCTTGCACTTGGGTTAGGTAATCGCGTTTGCGGTAAACACTAAGCGAGATATGCTTGGGAACAACTGCATTTTTAGTGACTACACGTTCAACCGTAAAATTAAAACGCGTACCCTGCTCAGTCAGTGCCGGCACGCTTGCCACCACACCAACCAATTCGATAGGCTTGTTTTGCCAATGGGCAGGCAGCGCATCGGCTAGTCGGAGGCTGGCAAAAGCTGCAGCCCAGAAGAAGCCGAGCATCACTGCAATTAACAACCACAACGGCAGTCGGAACAGGGCAATGTATCTAAATTGCGTGCTGCGGAGATAAAGATAAATGCAAACAAAAGGTAAGATTATTAATAGCGACCAGATCAGGTCTGGCAGCACTGGCATTTGCTGCAAACAGAATGCACCTAAAACAAACCCCAGTGCAAAAACAATCATGTGCTACAAAGTCACCAACTGACCGTCAATCAGCTTGTAACGCCGCTGCATTTTTGCTGCCAGTTCCAAGTCATGCGTTACCACCACTAAACTCACATGCTGAGTCTGATTCATTTCCAGAAGCAAATCAAACACCGCATGCGCCGTGTGCCGATCCAGATTGCCAGTAGGCTCATCGGCAAGAATGCATTGCGGCGCAGTGACCATGGCACGCGCCAACGCGGCACGCTGACGCTCCCCGCCAGAAAGCTCGCCTGGCATATGCTCCAAACGATGCTTTAGCCCGACTTTTTCCAGCATTTCGCTCGCGGTTGTAAGTGCTTGCTCACGCGCAACACGGCGAATCAAAAGCGGCATGGCTACGTTTTCCAGCGCTGTAAATTCTGGCAACAGATGATGAAATTGGTACACAAAGCCTAGGGACTGATTACGTAAATTACCCTTTTGTGCTTCAGACAATTTTGCAAGGTTCTGGTCAAGGATGTGCACATCGCCACTGCTAGGAATATCTAACCCACCCAGCAAATGCAACAACGTACTTTTGCCAGAACCGGAAGCGCCGACGATAGCGACTTGCTCACCAGTATTGACGCTTAAATCAATGCCATTCAGCACTGCAACATCTAGCCCCTGATAGGTTTTATACAAACTCTGACATGCAATCACTCGCTGTGAAATCTGGCTACTCATAACGCAACGCCTCTGCTGGGTTGATTCTACTGGCTTTAAAACTCGGGTAGAGCGTTGCTAGTAAACTTAAGAAGAATGAAACCGTGACGATAGTGGCAACATCCGACCAGATTAAATCGGATGGTAAATCACTAATGTAGTAAACATCTTTTGCCAAAAACTGCACGTTAAACAGGCCCTCTATAAACGGGATAATGGTATCGATATTGAGTGCAATCAAAATACCAAATAACGCGCCTAATGCGGTGCCAATCACGCCAATCAACGCGCCTTGCACGATGAATATTTTCATAATACTGCCTGGGCTGGCGCCAAAGGTACGCATAATGGCAATATCAGCACGCTTGTCGGTCACTGCCATCACTAAGGTAGAAACGATATTAAAAGCAGCCACCGCCACAATCAGCGTCAGAATAATAAACATGACGCGTTTTTCCATTTGTACTGCGCGGAAAAAATTAGCATGCTGGCGTGTCCAGTCAGAGACGTAATAATCACCATTTCTATTGGCTTGTGCATTGAGTTGGTCAGAAATATGCGCGGCCACAGTCGGTGCATCAAACAAGTCAGCAAGTTTTAAACGTACGCCAGAAACCTTATCGCCCATCCGGTATAGCTTGGCGGCGTCATCAAGATGAATCAGCGCCAAACCGGCATCGTACTCATACATCCCGATTTGGAACAGGCCAACCAAGGTAAATTGCTTCAAACGCGGGACCACACCGGTAGGCGTGAACTGCCCTTGCGGCGCCATTAAAACCACTTTGTCGCCAATTTGTGCACCTAGCGCCTGTGCTAAATCTACACCTAAAATAATGCCGAACTCTCCAGCGCGCAAATCTTCCAGCCGGCCCACTTTCATGTGTTTACCTAGGTCGGCTACTTTATCTTCCGCGCTAGGAATCACACCACGTACGATTGCCCCTTGCACGCCTTGATCATAACTCAACATGGCTTGTGCGCTAATGTAAGGAGCGCTCGCCTGCACATTGGGCTGCCTGGCAGAAAAAGCCGCTACCGACTGCCAATCTGTGAGCTGATTACCACCACCCGTCACTTCCAAATGTGAGGCCACGCCTAAAATACGGGTACGTAGCTCTTTTTGAAAACCATTCATCACCGAAAGTACAACAATTAACGCCGCTACCCCAAGCGCAATGCCTATCATACTGGTCAAAGAAATAAATGAAATAAAGTGATTTTTGCGCTTGGCGCGTGTGTAGCGCCAACCGACAAATAATTCGTATGGTAAAGATTTCATAGGGCAGATTTTAGCAGGCTTCTAATCGTTATCTAGTGTTATCTGTTAAAATTCCAATTATGTTTACAGGAATCATTCAATCAGTCGGCGCAATCACGCAAGCCAATCCCATTGGCGCAGATATGCATCTTTTTATAGCCAGTGCAGCGCTCGATATGAGCGATGTGAATCTAGGCGACAGTATCGCAGTCAATGGTACGTGTTTAACCGTGGTTAACATGAGCGAATCACACTTTGAGGCACACGTCTCTCTGGAAACGCTCTCCGTGACCGTCGGACTAGATAAGACCCATCCTGTCAATTTGGAAAAAGCCCTGCGTTTATCCGATCGGCTTGGTGGGCACTTAGTGAGCGGGCACGTAGATGGCGTGGGCAAGGTGCTAAAATTTCAGTCTTTAGGCGAGTGCTGGCAACTGGATATTCGCGCACCGCATGCCATATCAAAATACATTTCGATTAAAGGCTCCATTTGCGTCAATGGCGTGAGTCTCACTGTGAACAAAATCACGGGGGATGATTTCAGCATCAATTTAATACCGCACACACTGGAGCACACCACCTTAAATCTTTTAAGTGAAGGGTCTCCTGTGAATCTGGAAGTAGACCAGATTGCACGTTACGTAGAGCGCATGACACAGTGGTCAACAGAAGACCAAATGGCAACACAAGTATCACCAGAAAAGCAGGGGCACTAGCCATGAATCACACAGAAACACTTATGAACAACATAAGCCCAGCCAAAGAAATTATCGAAGAAATCAGACAGGGCCGCATGGTGGTGCTGGTCGATGACGAACACCGTGAAAATGAAGGCGACTTAGTGCTTGCAGCACAATTTGCAACGGCCGAACATGTCAACTTTATGGCAAAGTATGGGCGTGGCCTGATTTGCCTAACACTCACAGAGTCACGCTGCCATCAGCTCAATTTGAGCAAAATGGTACAAAAAAACGGCGCACGCATGGGCACCAACTTTACCGTATCTATTGAAGCGGCTGAAGGTGTCACCACCGGCATTTCTGCTGCTGACCGCGCCAGAACGATACAAGCAGCCGTAGCGAAGGCAGCTAAACCGCAAGACATTGTAAGCCCAGGCCATATTTTCCCGCTTAGTGCTATGGATGGTGGCGTATTGGTGCGAGCTGGCCATACCGAAGCCGGCTGCGACTTAGCACACCTTGCAGGCCTAGAGCCGGCAAGCGTCATCTGTGAGATTTTAAAAGATGATGGCAGCATGGCGCGCTTGCCTGACTTAATGACATTTGCTGCGGAACACAAGCTTAAAATTGGCACGATTGCAGACTTAATCCACTATCGCGCTGAGACTGAAAGCCTGATTGAGCGTTCTGCAGAGCGTATGGTGCAGACCCCTTACGGTGAAATGAAGCTGATTGCGTACCAAGATAAAATCGCCAAAGAAACACACCTAGTGTTAATTAAAGGCACGCCAAGCCCAGAGCAAGAAGTGTTGGTACGCGTACACGAGCCTTTGTCTATTTTTGATTTATTGGATAGCTCTAGCTGCACGCATAGCTGGAACACACTAGAAGCGATGAAAACGATTGCCAATGCAGAAGCTGGCGTCATGATACTGCTACATCATCAAGAGTCTAATGAAACCATTGTGGACCGCATCAAAGGTGCGGATGAACCGATTCGCGTCAATCAAGAACTACGCACCTACGGTATCGGCTCACAAATATTGCTGGACTGTAATGTTCGCAAAATGAAACTAATGGCTAACCCGCGAAAAATGCCTAGCATGGCAGGCTTTGGCTTAGAAGTAACCGGCTATTTAGAAGCAACGAAATAGGCTTAATCTTATGTCTTTAGATAACATCAACCTTACTGGCCACTTTCTTATCGCTATGCCCAACCTAGCTGACCCTTACTTTGCTAAGTCCGTCACCTTTATTTGCACCCATAGTGAAGAAGGCGCCATGGGCATTGTGATTAACCGCCCGACTGATATGACCTACGAAACCCTGTTTGATAAGATCAATATCAAACTAGAAGATACAGCTATTGCAAGTAATCCTGTCTTGTTCGGTGGCCCAGTGCAACCTGAGCGCGGGTTTGTATTGCATGAACCTTGCGGTGACTGGGATAGCTCAATTACGATTAATGATCAAACATCACTCACTACCTCTAAAGATATTTTGGAAGCAGTAGCGGTGGGCACCGGGCCCAAAAAACTACTATTTTCTTTAGGTTACGCTGGATGGACACCTAACCAGCTAGAGCAGGAAATCGTACAAAACAGCTGGCTCTCCGTGCAGGCAAAAGACATTAACACCCTCAATAAAATTTTATTTGAAACACCGCATGAAGAGCAATTCAATGCTGCCATGAAACTATTGGGATTTGACCCTGCCATGCTGTCAGACGTTGCAGGGCATGCCTGACAGCAATTACATTATCTATGCAAATAATCGATAACGAAAAGGTTTACAACCAAGCACACGTGCAATCTGGCACTGTACTTGCCTTTGATTTTGGGGAAAGACGCATCGGCATTGCCGTTGGTGAGCACTTGCTCGCCAGTGCCACCCCGCTCATGACGATTGATAATGAAAGTAACGAGATTCGTTTCCAAATCATCACCAAACTTGTCAGCGAATGGCAACCGCGGCTGTTAGTGGTGGGCTTACCTTTAAGTTTAGACGGTACCGAGCATGCAGTGACGCAGTTATGCAAAAAATTTGCACGGCGCCTGAATGGTAGGTTTAACCTGCCTGTGGCACTCATCGATGAGCGCTATAGCTCGGCAGAAGCAAGTCAGCTACTAAATGAAGCGGGCATAAGAGGCCGCGCACAAAAAGAAATGCTAGACCAAGTAGCAGCACAAACCATATTACAAAGCTATTTTGATCAGGCGCCTAAATAAGATTACGTTTGCACCTAAACTCAATTTAGTGTGCACTCCATTAAGAATGACAAGTAACTAGGAATATTCAGTAAAATAACAACATGACTGATGCCAACCACACCCTCGACCATAGCCAACTGCCTGATGCAGAAGCTTTACTTCTCATACTTGCGGACAAACTCAAACCGTTACTTAAAGCTAATACCGCTTTAGTCGGCATTCATAGCGGCGGTGTGTGGCTGATGCAGCGAATACTAGTGCTGTTGGCAGACAAAATTAAATCACATCAAATTGAGCATGGCACGCTAGACGTTTCTTTTTACAGAGACGACTACGCACAGCGCGGCCTGAAAGCAGAAAACCGTCCGAGCCAGATAGCATTTGACGTAGAGGGCAAACATATCATTTTAATTGATGATGTGTTCTATACCGGCCGCACCACGCGTGCAGCAATGAATGAACTATTTGACTACGGCAGACCTGCCAGCATCACGCTAATCGCACTGATTAACCGTGGCGGCCGCGAGCTACCAATCGCCCCGCAAATTGTTGCGGCAGACCTATTATTAGCCGCATCACAACACCTACAGTTAACCCAGCTAGCTGATGGTAACTTAGCCTTAGAACTTACTCCTCAACACAATAGTGCGAGACCATAACAGCATGAATAACCCTCAACTTGATACTGACGGTCAACTGCGCCACCTGCTTTCGATTGAAGGCTTACCCAAAAAGATACTGAATCAAATTTTAGATACCGCAGAGTCGTTTGTGGGCGTTGCTGAACGTGAAGTTAAAAAAGTACCATTACTACGCGGCAAAACCGTATGTAACCTGTTCTTTGAAAACAGCACCCGCACCCGCACCACCTTTGAAATTGCGGCAAAACGCCTCTCTGCCGATGTCATCAGCCTGAATGTAAGCACATCATCGCAATCAAAAGGTGAAACCATTTTAGACACCGTGGACAATTTAATTGCCATGCATGCGGATATGTTTGTGGTGCGCCACGCACAATCAGGCGCTGCACACTTAATTGCCAAACACGTGCCGCCACATATCCATGTGATTAATGCAGGCGACGGGCGCCACTCTCACCCTACACAAGGCTTGTTAGACGTATTTACCATTCGTAAATACAAACCCGAGCTGCACAACTTAAGAGTGGCCATCGTTGGTGATGTTTTACATTCACGCGTAGCCCGCTCTGAGATTCACGCCCTCACTACACTAGGAGTACCGGAAGTACGTGTTATTGCACCAAAAACACTACTGCCGGCTCAAGTGGAGAAGCTTGGCGTGCACGTATATCATGATATGGATGAAGGCCTAAAAGACGTTGATGTCATCATGATGCTGCGCTTGCAAAATGAGCGCATGAACGGTGCCATGTTACCTAGCTCAGAAGAGTATTTTAAAACCTACGGACTTACCCCTGAACGGTTGGCACTTGCCAAACCCGATGCCATTGTGATGCACCCTGGCCCAATGAACCGTGGGGTAGAGATTGACTCTACCGTTGCCGATGGCAAACAGTCAGTCATATTGCCGCAAGTCACCTACGGCATTGCCATACGTATGGCGGTAATGGCGATTCTTGGTGGCGGTACAGGAGCAGCACTATGAAAATTCATATTAAAAATGGTCAGGTGATTGACCCAAAAAACAACATTAACGACAAACTAGATGTATTTATTGCTGCTGGCAAAATTGTCAGTATCGGTGCCATGCCAGATGGATTTGTTGCCACCAAAACCATTGATGCAACCAACCTGACAGTGTGCCCTGGATTAGTAGACCTATCCGCTAGACTGCGCGAACCCGGAGACGAGTACAAAGCCAGATTGGCAAGTGAGCTGCAAGCCGCAGTCGCAGGCGGTGTGACTAGCCTAGCCTGCCCACCTGACACAGACCCAGTGCTGGACGAACCTGGTTTGGTAGAAATGCTCAAGCATCGCGCTAAACAGCAAGGCCTTGCGCATGTATATCCACTCGGCGCGATGACTAGACAATTAAAAGGTACTGCGCTCTCAGAAATGAATGAACTGCACACGGCAGGTTGCGTCGGCTTCTCTCAAGCTAATATTGCCGTCACTGACACCCAAGTACTATGGCGTGCCATGGAGTATGCAGCGACGTTTGGCTTCACGCTATTTTTACATGCTGAAGAGCCATTTTTAGCCGCAAAGGGCGTAGCGCATGATGGCGAAGTGGCCACCAGAATGGGGCTCAAAGGCATCCCTAGCGCTGCAGAAGCACTGGCGCTAGCGAGCATATTACGCATTGCGCAAGAAACTGGCGCAAGGGTACATATTAGCCGTCTATCCACTGCTGAAGGCGTTGCCATGATACGCTCAGCTAAAGCACAAGGTTTGAAAGTAAGCTGTGACGTAAGCGCCAATCACCTACTGCTGACTGAGCACGACATTGCCTACTTTGATGCTAACTGCCACTTAAAACCACCACTACGCACGCAGCGAGACAAAGCGGAGCTAAGTGCAGGCTTAAAAGATGGCACCATTGATGCTATCTGCTCAGACCACACCCCAGTGGACGACGATGCGAAGTTGGCGCCATTCGCCGAAGCTGAGATTGGCGCAACCGGCCTAGAGTTGCTGCTACCATTAACACTCAAATGGGCTGCGCAAGAGAAAGTAAGCTTGCCACACGCTATTGAACGCATCACCAAAGCATCGGCCAATATTTTAGGGGTTGCCGCTGGGGACTTAAGCCCAAACAGCAATGCGGACTTGTGTATCTTTGACGCCAACGAGTACTGGAAAGTCAGCCCAAAAACACTGAAAAGCCAAGGCAAAAACACGCCGTTCACCGGCCTGGAGCTTGCAGGCAAAGTTAAGTTCACATTGGTTAATGGGCAAGTGGTGTACCACGATTAGCGCAACAGCCAAGCCGTATGGCAGTTAACTTGCAATAAAAAAAGGCGCTGATCACAGCGCCTTTTTTGTTCAGCTGACTTACACAATGCCTAATGCATCCAACCCCGCTGATAAGTCTTTACTGTGCGCGCCTTTGCCTTCTAGTTTAATTTTTAGGCGCAGGTCGTTAACTGAATCAGCATTGCGCAAGGCATCTTCGTAAGTAATCGCATCAGCTTCATACAAATCAAATAATGATTGGTCAAAGGTTTGCATACCTAACTCGCGCGACTTAGCAATAATCTCTTTAATCTCATGCACTTCACCTTTAAAGATCAAATCTGAAATCAATGGTGAGTTCAGCATCACTTCCATCGCAGCAGTTCTACCCTTGCCTTCTTTTTTAGGAATCAAGCGCTGTGACACAAACGCACGCACATTTAACGATAAATCCATCAGCAACTGGTGGCGGCGCTCTTCCGGGAAGAAGTTAATAATACGGTCTAGTGCCTGATTGGTGCTATTGGCATGCAACGTAGCCATACAGAGGTGGCCGGTTTCTGCAAAGGCAATCGCATAATCCATGGTCTCACGATCGCGAATCTCACCAATCAAAATTACATCCGGCGCCTGACGTAAGGTGTTTTTCAAGGCGATGTGCCAATTATCCGTATCAACGCCCACTTCGCGCTGGGTAACAATACAGTTCTTATGCTCATGCACGAACTCAATCGGGTCTTCAATGGTAATAATATGCCCATAGCTATTTTGATTACGATAACCCACCATTGCCGCAAGTGAGGTGGACTTACCGGAGCCGGTGCCCCCTACAAAAATAACCAAGCCACGTTTCGTCATCGCCACATCTTTTAAGACTGGCGGCAAGCCTAACTCATCAATTTCAGGAATTTTGGTGGTAATCGTTCTAAACACCAGCCCTACAGAGCCACGTTGTACAAAAGCATTTACACGGAAACGCGCCACACTAGGAATGCCGATGGCAAAGTTACATTCATTGGTAGCATCAAATTCAGCAGTTTGCTTATCGTTCATAATCGCGCGTGAAATCTCACGCGCCTGCAATGCTGACAATACCTGGCTGCTCAGCGGCGTTACTTTACCATCCACCTTGATTGCAGGCGGAAACCCAACGGTAATGAACAAATCAGAAGCATTTTTAGCCAACATCAACCGTAATAAGTCGAACACAAACTTCTCAGCTTGCCCTTTTTCCATTTGCCCTTGCACGATGACTCCCTTTACTCAACCTAATATGAATGCATTACTCTAGACACTGTCGTGTTATCTAGCCTAATATCGCATCTTTGTTTGCTGCTTTAGCGCGTGCTTCACTCGCTGAAACCACACCACGTTTTACTAAATCCTGTAAGTTTTGATCCAGTGTTTGCATGCCGACATTTTGCCCAGTTTGAATCGCTGAGTACATTTGCGGAATTTTATTTTCACGAATCAAGTTACGAATCGCCGGCGTCCCAATCATAATCTCATGCGCAGCAACACGTCCCTGTTCATCTTTAGTTTTTAACAACGTTTGAGAAATCACGGCACGTAAGGACTCAGACAGCATTGAGCGCACCATTTCTTTTTCTGCTGCAGGGAACACGTCAATAATACGGTCTACTGTCTTTGCTGCAGAACTGGTATGCAAGGTACCAAACACCATATGTCCCGTTTCTGCCGCGGTGAGCGCTAAACGGATGGTCTCTAAGTCACGTAGCTCACCCACCAAAATTACGTCAGGGTCTTCCCGCAAGGCTGAGCGTAACGCATTATTAAATGAAAGTGTATGCGGCCCAACCTCACGCTGGTTAATTAAACATTTTTTAGATTGGTGCACAAACTCAATCGGGTCTTCCACCGTCAGGATATGCCCAAACTCTTTGTCGTTGATATAATCAATCATCGCCGCAAGCGTAGTGGACTTGCCAGAACCGGTAGGCCCGGTCACCAAACAGATGCCGCGAGGGGTATCTGCAATATCCTTAAAAATAGCAGGGCAACTTAACTGCTCCAGCGTTAATATTTTTGAAGGAATGGTACGGAATACTGCACCAGAGCCACGGTTATGGTTAAAGGCGTTAACGCGGAAACGCGCTAAGTTAGGAATCTCGAATGAAAAGTCACACTCCAGCGTTTCTTCATACACCTTGCGCTGACCATCGTTCATGATGTCATACACCATATCATGCACTTCACTGTGATCCATCGCAGGTACATTGATTTTTCTGATATCGCCGTGTACACGGATCATTGGAGGCAGGCCTGCAGACAAGTGCAAATCTGAGGCTTTATTTTTAACTGAAAATGCGAGTAAATCCGAAATATCCACAACCTGCTCCTGATATAATTCCTATGGTTAATTTTCAACTATTACATGCTCGAACTTCTAGGCTTAGTGAATTATGACCACAATTAGCAATCGCTTGCAAGATATTCTAGCAACTATTCAATCAGCAGCAGCCACCAGCCCAAGCCATCAACAGGTGCAATTACTCGCAGTGAGTAAAGCACAGCCAGCGGCTGCGATTCGCGATGCTTATGCAGCAGGACAAACTATTTTTGGTGAGAACTATAGCCAAGAAGCGCTAGAAAAACAAAAACAGCTCACTGACCTAGCTATAGAATGGCACTTTATTGGGCCAATACAAAGCAATAAGACCCAAGTGATTGCACAAAACTTTAACTGGGTACACAGTATAGACCGCCTAAAAATCGCCCAGCGCTTGAACGAGGCAAGGTCATCTATGCCACTGCCATTACAGGTCTGCATACAAGTGAATGTCAGTAATGAAGACACCAAAAGTGGTGTATTACCAGAACAACTGGAAGCACTAGCAGCAGCAATTAATGCACTACCTAACCTTAAACTACGCGGCCTGATGGCAATTCCGGCGCCAACCACAGACCAAGCACAGCAGATTACGCAATTTAAACAAGTAAGAGAATGCTATGATGCGCTTATCCGTAAAGGCTTTGCACTAGACACGCTGTCCATTGGCATGTCAAATGACTATCAAACTGCCATCGTCCAGGGCGCTACTATTGTGCGCATCGGCTCGGCGTTGTTTGGTGCCAGAGCGCCGTTAAAGGCAGCGTAATACCAATGACTACCAGATTTAGCTTACACTGCCATGCAGTGGCAGCAGCATGAATAAATATCAAAGTAAATTAAATACTTAAACAAATAAATTACTAAAATTTAAGGGCATAAATGAAGATTAACTTTATTGGCGGCGGCAATATGGCGCGCGCAATTATTGGCGGCTTGAAACAAAACGGTTTTAATATGTCAGATATTACTGTGCTAGAGCCTGATGCGCAAAAAAGAACGGAATTAGCACAAGACCTTAATGTTCAAGTTACCGACACTTATGCTGATTTTCGCAACACTGATGTGATTGTACTAGCAGTTAAACCGCAGCAACTTAAGGAAGTTTGCCAGCAATTAAACACTAGACTGACATCGCAACTTGTCGTTTCGATTGCCGCGGGGGTCAGAAGCAAAGACATGTCCACTTGGCTTAATCACTACCAAGGGATTGTGCGCGTCATGCCAAATACGCCGGCACAAATTCAGGCAGGCGTTTCCGCACTTTATGCTATGCCGCAAGTAACACAAACGCAGCGTGAGCAAGCAACCACCATTCTTACCGCGGTGGGTAAAACCTTATGGCTAGATGATGAAGCAAAAATGGACGCGGTCACTGCGATATCAGGCAGCGGCCCGGCTTATGTGTTCTATTTTATAGAGGCATTGCAAGCTGCAGGCGTAGCATTAGGCTTAAAAGATGAAGAGGCTAACATGCTTGCACTGCAAACCTTTGCCGGTGCCAGTTTATTAGCGACGCAAAGCAACACTGACGTTAAAACCCTGCGTGCCCAAGTTACCTCTAAAGGCGGCACAACGGAGCAAGGCATCCTGAGCTTGGAGTCTGCGGATATTAAACACATCATTGCACAAGCGGCCAAAGCTGCTGCCGATAAATCTGTGACCTTAGGAGACCTGCTAGGTCAATAATTACCTAGTAAACACTATGCTCAATAACGCCATTTTATTTTTACTGCAAGCAGTGCTCAGCATACTGAGCTTTGCATTCTTATTACGCTTTTATTTTCAGCTGACCAAAGCGCCATTTCAAAACCAACTTGCGCAGCTAATCGTCACTGTGACTAATTTTGCAGTAAAGCCTTTACGCCGCGTTTTACCTAGCATTGGCAAAATAGACCTATCTACGCTACTACTAGCTTACCTCACACAATTCATTCTCAGTGTATGTACTTTATGGCTAAAAGGTTTTCCTATTCTGATTGCGGGAAGTACGGTTTGGGTCGTTATTTTCAGCGTAGCACTGATTGGTATCGTCAGCATTAGTCTGTCTATTTTCCTCTACGCGGTTTTAATTCAAGCCATCTTAAGCTGGGTTAACCCGCACACACCCATTGCACCAGTTTTAAATAGTCTGACTTATCCGGTCTTGCGTATCTTCAGAAAATACATCCCGCCAGCGGGTAACTTTGACCTGAGTCCATTGGCCTTTATCATTACGGCACAGTTATTGCTAACTACTATACTAATTCCATTAGAAAACAACTTACTATCTACGTTGTAAGTTAAGATAACACCATGAGTATATCGATATCTAATTCTGCACCGCATCCGGCAACGGCTGCCATTTCGACCTTAACTTCGAAAATTACAGAGTACAGCCAATGGCGAGCGAATCTTATTGCTACGATTGACGAATATATCGATTGGACTGGTCATGCTGAGGCGCTAAATGCCATACAAGAATTAAGACTGTATGATATTAAAGAAATCTTAAAAAAAGATCAGTTAGTATTAGCACTCTTGGCCGAGTTCTCACGCGGAAAAACCGAGACCATTAACGCACTCTTCTTCTCAGACTTTAACCAAAGGCTGCTACCGAGTGAGCCGGGACGCACGACCATGTGTCCTACCGAGATTTTCTGGAGTGATAAAGAAGAGCCTTGCATCAAATTGTTGCCCATTGAAACCAGGCAATCTGACGACACACTCAGCTACCTGAAAACCACGCCTGACGTCTGGCACAAAATAAGACTGGATATTAACTCTGCCGACGCAATGAAGCTCACCTTACGTGCCTTGGTACAAAAACGAGAAGTCGATATTGAAACCGCAAAAAAGCTAGGTTTCTGGAATGAAGATGACTCCAGCATGCAAAGGCAGCTAGCCGAAAGCGGGAAAGTTGAGATTCCGGTTTGGCGTCACGCCCTGATTAACTACCCACATCCGCTCCTAAAAAATGGCTTAGTAGTATTAGATACGCCAGGCCTCAATACCATGGGTGCTGAGCCTGAGCTCACACTAAGTATTCTGCCTAATGCGCAGGCCATTCTATTTTTAACTGCCACAGATACCGGCATTACCAAATCAGATATGCAGATTTGGAACAGCTACGTACAAAAACGCGCAGCACATAAGCTGGTTGTATTAAATAAAATTGATATTCTTTGGGACGGGCTAGAATCTGATGCTGAAGTTGATCTTCTGATCCAAAAGCAAATAAGAAATACAGCACACGAACTGGGGCTAGATTCACAAAACATTTTTGCCATCTCCGCACAAAAGGCATTGGTCGCAAAAATCAGGAAAGACGAAGCGTTACTTAAACGTAGCGGCATTAATCACCTAGAAGACTCACTTGCCGAGCAAATGGTGCAATCCAAACATGAAATTCTAGGCCGTGCAGTCGTCACCGAATGTTCGAATATGATTCGCGCGTCGCGCAAGCTTGCGCAAATCCGCGTGAGCAGCATTAAAAGCCAGTTATCTGAACTGCGTGAGCTACAACATAAAAGCCACGATGCTTCTAAAGAAATTCTTGCCAAGGTAGTAGCCGAGCGCAAACGCTATGAAGCTTCAATCCTTACCTTTAACCAAGGTAGTGAAAAAATCAAAAGATTAAGTGGCAAACTATTGCGTCACCTAAGCTTAGGTTATTTAGATACCACGCTCGCACAAACCAAGCAAGACATGGGCGACAGTTGGACCACCGTGGGACTTAATCGCAACATTCGTGAAATCACCAGGCTTGCGATTAACCTTGCTGAAGAAATTAATATCGAAGGCCATACCATTAAAAAACACGCTGATGATTTATATCAGCTGTTTTGGAGTAAACATGGCTTTGAAAAAACTGAAGCAGTCGCACTCAACATGGGGCAGTTTATTCAACATATGCAAGCCTTGGAGAAGGTAACGGAAGAGTTTTGCTCTAGCCCAGTTAACCTACTCACAGAAAAGAACTTTTTGATTCGTAAGTTCTTTTTAGGGTTGGGTGTGCAAATCCAAGCCATTTTTGAACAGGCTCACTTGGACTGCACGCATTGGCTTAACTTAGTGATTGGTGAGTTAAAGAACCAAATCAGCACTCACAAAATTGCGTTAGACCAACGCGCAGAATCACTGATGCAAGCACACAACAATGCTGACCAAGTGGTTAAAAATATAGCCGCCACTGAAAAAGACCTTGCCAAATATCAAGAACAATCTAACCAGTTGGATGCTACATTGCTCAAACTCATGCGCAGTGTTCAATTTAATACGGACAGTCACCAAGAGCATTCAACAGGCGATACCGGTACGTTACTACACTTAAACATCGCTGCAACGAATGGCGCAGGCGAGCGTGAGAGCAAACCCAGCATTAAGTATGACGCACCCTTTATTTAATCTAACCCCAAATTAAATCTACAGCAAAGCCAATGCAGCTTCAGTATGATAAAGACTAAACTGCATTGGTTGATACAGGCCTGAGTCTGGGTTCACCATGCTCAGCCTAGGCGTCAAACACTACATCAAAATGATATCAAACGACTCTTGTGCGTAACTGGTTTCAACCTGCAGGGAAATCGGCTTAGCGATAAAGTCCGAGAGATTTGCTAAACTCTGCGACTCCTCGTCCAGTAACATTTCTATCACTTTAGGAGCAGCCAGTACACGTAACTCACGTGCGCTAAACTGGCGTGCCTCGCGCAGCAACTCACGTAAAATTTCATAACAGACGGTTTGCGCGGTTTTTAACTCGCCCCTACCCTTACAAGTAGAGCAAGGCTCACAAAGAATATGCGCCAAGCTTTCGCGCGTTCTTTTACGCGTCATCTCTACCAAACCTAGCGGTGTAAAGCCATTAATACCAGTACGCGCCCGATCGCGTGCCACAGCCTTTTGCAGTTCATCCAATACGGCTGCACGCTGCACGTCTTCATCCATATCAATAAAATCAATAATGATGATGCCGCCCAAATTGCGTAAGCGCAATTGACGCGCGATTGATTGCGCTGCTTCGAGGTTGGTTTTAAAGATGGTGTCGGACAGATTCTTTCCACTCACAAAACTGCCGGTGTTAACGTCAACCGTGGTCAAAGCCTCGGTCTGGTCAAAAATCAGATACCCGCCAGACTTTAACTCCACTTTACGCGACATGGCCTTTTCAATTTCCTGCTCGATACTATATAAATCGAACAGTGGCCGCTCACCTTGGTAATGCACCAACTTATCCAAGGCGGCAATTGCATATAAATTAGAAAAATCCACCAAGCGTTGGTAAGTTTCACTGGAATCTACACGCACCATTTCTGTATCCGCACACAGTACGTCACGCAACACGCGCATCGGTAAATTCAGGTCTTGGAAAATCAATGTACGTTCAGGTACGGTAATGCTTTTATCCTTAATATGCTTCCAAGTTTTATTTAAATAATCGATATCCGCCAATAACTCTTCATCGGTAGCTGCCTCAGACATGGTACGTATAATGTAGCCGCCCACTCGCCCTTCAGGCAACAAGCCTAGCAAACGCGCCTTTAAAGACTCGCGTTCAGCCTCAACCTCAATCCGTTGCGAAACCCCGATATGCTCTTGCTGCGGCAAGTAGACCAAGAATCGGCCTGCAATACTAATTTGCGTAGTCAATCGTGCGCCTTTAGTGCCAATCGGCTCTTTAATCACTTGCACCATCACAGATTGTCCTTCGTGCAACACTTCCTGTATTGGCCGCTCGGCATCACCACACGCTAAAACATCGCCCGCATGCAGGAAAGCTGCACGCTGCAAGCCGATTTCCACAAAGGCCGACTGCATACCAGGCAACACCCGGCACACCACGCCTCTATAGATGTTGCCGACCAAACCTAGTGATGAGCTACGTTCAATTTGCAACTCTTGCACCACGCCATTTTCCATCATGGCAATGCGTGTTTCTTGCGGCGTTACATTAATTAGTACTTCTTCGCTCAATTTATGCCCAATTCATTCATCAATCGTTTAAATCGTAATAATGCGATGTTTTCTTAACAAAGCTGCAGTCTCAAATATCGGCAGCCCCATCACGCCGGTATAGCTTCCCTCAATTCGTTTGATCCAAGCGCCCGCTACACCTTGTATACCATAGCTGCCGGCCTTGTCTCGATGATCTCCTGTGGCAATATATTTCTCAATTTGTTCCGCTGACAATGGCATCATTTCTACATTGGTCGAGCTCAGCAACACTTCAACCTCACCATTAAAATTCAGTGCCACAGCGGTGTGGACCTGATGCGTGCCAGCTGATAGCTTGGTGAGCATCTCACGCGCATCATCGTCATCCACTGGCTTACCTAACACTAGGCTCGACAGTGCCACCGTGGTGTCCGCCGCTAAAATCGGGTAATCCAGATATTCTGCTGCCAACTGCGCAGTACAAGTAGCCGCTTTTTCCAGGGCAAGCCTTTTCACATATTGCACGGGTGACTCGTAAAGCAACTGAGATTCATCAATGTCTGCCGGGTAGATTTTGCAATCCAGCCCTATCTGCTTTAACAGCTCCACACGGCGAGGACTACGGGATGCAAGAATAATGGTTGAGTTGTTATGATTATTTTTCCACATATAGGCACTTTAATTTACTATCTAAGAATTAACAACGCGTTAATCACTTAAGATTGAATGAAACGGAAATAAATATGATGGATTGGCCAAGTTTATTTAAAATCAGCCTAGGCTTGTTTGCCATTGTAAACCCGATTGGTAGCGTCCCTATTTTCATTAGTGCCACCAGCGGCTGGAGCAGCGCAGAACGAGCACACACCGCAAGAACCGTAGCCTTTTCTGTGTTTATCATATTAACGGTATCATCCTTGATGGGCGATAAAATCTTAGACTTTTTCGGTGTATCCATTCCGTCATTTCAGGTAGGTGGTGGCGTTCTACTCATGCTGATTGCCATCTCCATGATGCACGGCAAGCAAAGCGGGGCCAGCCAAACACCAGAAGAAGCACAAACACTTGCCGAGCGTGAGGTAATTGCCATCGTGCCATTAAGTATTCCTTTACTGGCAGGGCCTGGAGCTATTAGCAACATGATTATTGCGGCCCAGAAAAATACCAGTCTGCTCAGCCACTTTTCACTCATCATCCCGATATCATTGGTTTGCATCACTATCTGGCTGGCACTCAAACTGTCGGTGCGCATCTCAAACCAGCTCGGCATCATCGGCATTAATGTCGTCACTAGGCTAATGGGCTTGATTCTAGCGGCAATGGCGGTGGAGTTTATTGCACATGGTTTGAGCGGGCTGTTCCCTACGCTGGCTTGATATCTGTGCACACCTCAAATAACCGCGCATGCGTAAAGAGATATTTCAGTAAATAGCATGCTTCAGAGTAAAATAACGTTAAATTAACTTAAGACTACATTATGCAATGGAAGCCACACGCCACAGTCGCGGCAATTATTGAAGAAAATGGCAAGTTCCTTCTGGTAGAAGAAACTACCGACCGCGGTAACCGCTTTAATCAACCAGCCGGCCACCTTGAAGATGGCGAAAGCCTGCTAGAAGCGGTCATACGCGAAACGCTGGAAGAAACCGCATATACATTTGAGCCAACCAGCCTGCTTGGCATCTACCATTGGAAACATGAGCACAATGACACAACCTATTTAAGGTTTGCCTATATTGGCCATGTGAGCCAGCACCAGCCAGAACTTGGTCTGGATGATGGCATTATTCGCACAGTGTGGATGACTGCAGATGAAATACGCAGCAACGCCATGTTGATGCGCAGCCCACAAGTCATTACTTGTATTGAAGACTACCTGAGTGGGCAGCATTTCCCACTATCAGTGATTACGCACTTATAACTCAAATACCTATCGAATTTGAATCATGAATTTAAATAAAGCTCAAAAAAAGAAAATCGTGGTCGGCCTGTCTGGTGGCGTGGACTCCTCAGTAACCGCATTGTTACTCAAACAACAAGGCTACGAAGTGACCGGTCTTTTCATGAAAAACTGGGAAGATGACGACACCGACGAATACTGCTCAAGTAAGCAAGATTTAATCGATGCGGTCTCAGTCGCAGACAAAATCGGCATTGATATCGAAGCGGTGAATTTTAGTAAAGAATACAAAGACCGCGTTTTTGCTAACTTCCTAAGTGAGTATCAAGCCGGACGCACGCCTAACCCAGATATCCTGTGTAATGCTGAAATTAAATTCAAGGCTTTCCTTGACCACGCCATGGGCATGGGGGCAGATTTAATCGCCACCGGTCACTATGCGCAAGTCCGCGAGAACCCATTAAAACCTGGCCTATTCCAGCTAATGAAGGCAGATGATGGCAGTAAAGACCAAAGCTACTTCCTATACCGCCTTAACCAAGCGCAGCTATCTAAAACCTTATTTCCGCTTGGCCAACACTTAAAACGTGAAGTCCGTGAGATTGCACGCAATGCTGGGCTAATTAACGCAGAGAAAAAAGACTCTACAGGTATTTGCTTTATTGGTGAGCGCCCATTTCAAGAGTTCTTAAGTAAATATTTACCGCGTGAACCAGGCGACATGAAAACGCCAGAAGGTAAGTTAGTCGGCCGCCACGAAGGCTTAATGTATTACACGCTAGGGCAACGTCAGGGCCTGAAAATCGGTGGCAGCCGAGAAAGCAATGGCGAGCCATGGTTTGTGGCAGCCAAAGATATGGAAAAGAACGAACTCATTGTGGTACAGGGGCATGAACATCCCTTACTGCTTAACGATGGCCTTAAAGCGGGGCAACTACACTGGATTAGTGAAGAGAACCCAATCACGAATTGGGTTTATGCAGCAAAAACTCGCTACCGCCAGCCTGATGCACCATGCGAAATTGATAGCATTAGCGCCGATGAGGTAGAAATTAAATTTGGGCAAAAACAATGGGCAATCACCCCAGGCCAATCTGCGGTGGTTTACGAAAGTAACGTCTGCTTAGGCGGTGGTATTATTACGGGCGCACTTTAACAAAGGGATATCAACATGGCGTATGTACTGAAAAACCCCCAAGGTCAAATCATCGCAGCCAGCGCTTCTGAGCAGCCGAGTGATGATTGGGTACACATAGACGCCACGGATAAGGCCTATATCAACTTTTTGGAGCACTCACTGGCAGAAGCTGACGCTTTCCGTGAAAGTGATATTCACTTAGCGCGTGTGCTGGAGGATTTAATTTCACTACTGGTAGAACGTAATATTATTCGTTTTACAGACTTGCCTGAGCAAGCACAAAAACGCCTGAATCAAAGACAGTCTATGCGTCACAAATCGCAACTATCTGGAATTCTGGACGAAAATAGCGAGCTTTTTTAGCCATATGAGCAAGCCCCGTATACAGCGCTGCTTATCACCCAATCACTATTGACCAGTATTAATTGGCTACAGGCAAAGTATCTTTAAATGACTGGCGCTGTAGCAGGCTGGCCTGCAAGCGATCCAGATTGGCATAGTCTTCAGCCAAATTAATTACTTGGCTAAAGCGCAAGCCAAGGTAGCCCAAGGTACAGCCTACCGCAATATCTGCCAAACTAAAGGTGTCATCTACACACCATTTATTTTGTCCTAAGTCATTATTGAGCACAGTTAAACCGCGTGTTACTTTATCCATCTGTTTATCAATAAATGCAGGATCCTGCATTGGCTGTGGTTTTCTTTGCTCTAACATCACCGCAACCGCAGCATCGCACACACCGTCAGCCAATGCCTCCCATCTACGCACTGCAGATTTGGCACCGTTGTCTTTAGGAATCAAATGCGCTAATGGTGTACGGTTATCAAAATACTCAGCAATCACGCGTGAGTCGTACAAACTGTCGCCATCACCTAAAATCAACACCGGTACTTTACCTAGAGGGTTATAGTCTTTCACAGGGCAATCTGGCGCTGACAACACCACCTCTTGCAACTGAACATCAATATGTTTCTCTGCGGCAACAATACGCACTTTACGTGCATAAGGACTATTTACGGTATATAAAAGCTTCATAATATTTTACTAATCTTTATAGTGTTGATGTTTGTAAATTCTTGGTTAACATTATAATTCAATCACAGCACACTCTTACGATAACTTATGACACAAATTAATCAACAGCACCCAAAAGAGTCAAGCAATTTCAACATCATGGTGCAAACTCAAGTAAAAAATGCGCTAGATGAAGATATTGGTAGCGGCGACCTGACCGCACACTTAATACCATCCGCACAAACAGCCAATGCAAAAGTGATTGTACGTGAACATGCGATTATCTGCGGCATTGCTTGGGTTAATGAATGTTTTAAGCAGGTTGATGCTAACGTAACAATCAACTGGCTAGTCACAGAGGGCGAGCAGGTTCAGCCAAATCAGATACTATGTACCATACAAGGCTTAGCGCGCTCTTTATTAACCGCAGAGCGCTGTGCACTTAACTTTCTACAAACGCTCTCCTCCACCGCAACAGCTGCCCGTCAATATGTAGACGCAATTGCCGGCACTACCGCGCAGATTCTGGACACACGCAAGACCATACCCAACCTGCGCTTGGCGCAAAAGTATGCGGTCACTATCGGCGGCGGCCACAACCAGCGCCTAGCGCTATACGATGGCATCCTCATTAAAGAAAACCACATTGCAGCAGCCGGTAGCATCAGCAGCGTGATGCAACAAGCCTTTGCACTCAATAGCGGCAAAAGCATACAGATTGAAGTAGAAAGTCTAGACCAATTGCAAGAGGCGCTAGACGCAGGTGCTACAAGTATTCTGCTAGATAATTTTGACACCGACCTGCTGCTTAAAGCCGTTAAAATCAACAGCACAGCTAACCCTAGCGCCGTGCTGGAAGCATCAGGTGGCATTACGCTGGACAATGTTCGTGAGATTGCACAAACTGGTGTTGACCGAATCTCGATTGGCGCCATCACTAAAGACATTCGCGCGATTGATCTTTCTATGCAATTCACAGCCAATGCTTAAGCATAAACGGCAGTGATTACTTACCATGCTTGACGTTATAGATATTAAATTAAGCACCATTAGCAGAAAAATAAGTCCATACTAAGATATTAAACGGTGATACAAAATAGTTTTATCCAGTGTATTTAATTTACATAGATAACATCTAGTTTAAAAGGCAAAAAATGAGCAAAGCTGCAATATCAATTAAGCACACAGGCCGCCTCACGCTTGGAGATACGCTCCGCATACTAGTCAATGACGGTATGCTAGATAAAATGCAGGCGGAAAAACTATATAAAGACCGCAAACTGGATAGCTCTAACCTGCACCCACTGGTGGTCATCGGTGAGCAGAAATGGAAGAACTTCAAGTCACCTCACAACGCCATCACGGTAGAGTGGCTGTCCTCATGGCTTGCGGGTCACGCTGGCCTAGATTATTACCATATAGATCCACTTAAGATGGATTTTGGCTCAGCCGCACAGATTGTTTCCAAGGGCTATGCAGAACGTTTAAAAATAATGCCGATTGCCGTAAAAGACGGCATGGCAGTTATCGCCACCACCGAGCCTTTCAGCACCGAGTGGATTGAGGATCTGGAACGCGTACTCAAAATGAAGGTAAAGCTGGTGTTTGCCAACCCGCTGGAGGTGAGCCGCTACCTGCCCGAAATGTACAAGCTTGCGAATTCAATGCAGGCAGCCAATCAGGCAAAAGCAGGTCAGATTGTTGGGGTACAGAATTTTGAGCAACTAGTCGAACTCGGCAAAGATAAAAATCTAGACGCCAATGAGCAGCACGTAGTGAACATCGTTGATTGGCTATTTAAATATGCATTTGAGCAACGCGCCAGTGACATTCACTTGGAACCAAGGCGTAACATGGGCATGATGCGTTTTAGAATCGATGGGGTACTACACCAGGTTTACCAGCTACCGCCCAATATCATGAACGCAATCACCAGCAGAATTAAACTGCTGGGGCGTATGGATATGGTGGAAAAACGCCGCCCGCAAGATGGCCGTATCAAAACCTTATCGGCTGAGGGGCAAGAAATTGAGCTACGCCTCTCCACCATGCCCACTGCATTTGGTGAAAAGTTGGTGATGCGTATTTTCTCACCGGATATTTCAGGTAAAGACTTCCTGTCACTGGGCTTTTCTCAAGCACAGTCAGACAAATGGAACGCATGGACCAAAGCGCCAAACGGCATTATTTTGGTAACGGGCCCTACCGGCTCTGGCAAAACAACCACGCTTTACTCTACTTTAAAACTGCTTGCCACATCAGAGGTCAACGTATGTACGGTTGAAGAACCAATCGAGATGGTGGAACCAGCTTTTAATCAAATGCAGGTGCAAAGCAATATTGGCTTAGGCTTTGCAGATGGCATACGTACACTTATGCGCCAAGACCCTGACATTATCATGGTGGGTGAGATTCGAGACCTTGAAACCGCGGACATGGCGATTCAAGCTGCCTTAACTGGCCACTTAGTCCTATCGACCTTACACACTAATGACTCACCCTCTGCAATCACGCGCTTGCTAGATTTAGGCGTGCCTTCCTATCTTATCCATTCCACAGTGCTTGGCATTATGGCGCAGCGATTAGTCAGAACGCTGTGCCCTAGCTGCAAAACACCAGAACCGATTGAGCAAAGTAAATGGGATGCACTAGTAGGCCCATTCAAGCTAGCTAAACCCACACATATTTATAAGCCGGTTGGCTGTTTAGAGTGTCGCAATACTGGCTTTAGAGGACGTAGCGGCATTTATGAAATGCTCACGATTACACCACCGCTAAGAAAGCTAATCACACCAGAAACTAACTTAGCTAAACTCACAAAAATGGCACAGCAAGAAGGCATGCAACCACTAGTGATTAACGGCGCTGAGAAAGTAGCCGCAGGACTCACTACCATTGAAGAATTGTTAAAGGTCGCCCCACCACTCGACCTTGAGTAAAAGCCTTGTTTTTATTATGGTTTTTATATGCATTGCGCACTAGCTAAAACTCAATGGGTTTAGTTAAATTAGTCAACTAAATATACAGGCTTTCACACATTCGTCCTTGACCAAATACGCTCAAACCGTTATCGTGTAGGGTTACAAATAAATTATTCAAATCAAAAAGATTTATGGCAGAGACTACTCATCCGCAACAAATCACAGGCGCAGAAATTGTTATCCGTTGCCTAGAGCAAGAAAATGTAAAGTTTTTGTTCGGTTACCCGGGCGGCGCTGTTTTGCATATTTACGATGCAATCTATAAACAAGGCCACTTTAAACACATTCTTGTGCGCCACGAACAGGCTGCTGTGCACGCTGCAGACGCATTTTCACGTGCCACTGGTGAAGTCGGTGTTGCGCTCGTTACATCTGGCCCAGGTGCAACCAATGCTATCACAGGCATTGCAACCGCTTACATGGACTCCATCCCATTAGTCGTCATTAGCGGCCAGGTACCAGTACCGGCCATCGGCCTAGATGCGTTCCAAGAAGTCGACATGGTTGGCGTTACTCGCCCATGCGTAAAACATAACTTCTTGGTTAAAGATGTAAAAGACATCGCTACCACATTGAAAAAAGCATTTCATATTGCTAAAACTGGCCGACCAGGCCCTGTTGTTGTCGATATTCCAAAAGATATTACTGCACACTATGCTGATTTCGTGTATCCAGAATCAGTAGAAATGCGCTCATACAACCCAGTGACCAAGGGTCATAGTGGTCAAATCAAAAAAGCAGTTAAGTTACTGCTTGAAGCTGAACGCCCAATGGTTTATACCGGTGGCGGCTTAGTATTGGGCGATGCTTCAGAGTCACTAGTGAAACTGGTTAGAGCGCTGGGCGTTCCAGTCACCAATACCTTGATGGGTTTAGGCGGCTACCCTAGCACTGACAAGCAGTTCCTAGGCATGCTTGGCATGCACGGTACTTATGAAGCAAACATGGCAATGCAGAACTGTGATGTACTATTAGCCGTAGGCGCGCGTTTTGATGACCGCGTAATTGGCAACACAGACCACTTCTACAGCAAAGACCGCACCATTATTCATGTAGATATCGACCCTTCGTCTATCTCCAAACGTGTAAAAGTGCATGTGCCTATCGTGGGCGACGTTAAGTCAGTGCTCGCAGAAATGAACGAATTGCTGGCGCTGGAAAAACCAAAACAATCACCAGCACTTAAAGCTTGGTGGGAGCAGATTGAAAGCTGGCGTAGCAAGCTATGTCTGGACTACAGTAATAACAATGGTCTGATTAAGCCACAGTACGTCATTGAAAAACTTTGGGAAGTCACTAAAGGTGAAGCCTATGTCACATCTGACGTTGGTCAACACCAAATGTGGGCGGCGCAATACTACAAGTTTGACAAACCACGTCGCTGGATCAATTCAGGCGGCTTAGGCACCATGGGTGTTGGGTTACCTTACGCCATGGGCTGTCAGTTTGCAGACCCAACCGCACAAGTAGCGTGCGTGACAGGTGAAGGCAGTATTCAAATGAATATTCAAGAGCTTTCAACTTGTAAGCAATACAGTCTGCCAATCAAGGTGATTTTATTAAACAATCGCTACCTAGGTATGGTGCGTCAATGGCAAGAGTTCTTTTATGAGAACCGCTATTCAGAGTCTTACATGGAAAGCTTGCCTGACTTTGTAAAACTTGCTGAGTCATACGGCCACGTAGGTATGCAAATCACCAAACCAGAAGATGTTGAAGGCGCATTAAAAGAAGCGTTCGACATGAAATCACGCTTTGTATTTATGGACTTCATTACTGACCAGAAAGAAAACGTATTTCCTATGATTCCTAATGGTAAAGGGTTGTCTGAAATGATCTTGGCGGAGGATTTATAATGCGTCATATTGTTTCACTATTAATGGAAAATGAAGCTGGCGCGCTATCACGTGTAGCGGGCTTATTTTCAGCACGTGGCTACAACATCGAGTCTTTAACAGTTGCACCAACTGAAGATCCAACATTGTCACGCATGACCATTGTCACCTCTGGTTCTGATGATGTGATTGAACAAATCATCAAACAGCTTAACAAGCTAGTAGATGTAGTTAAAGTCCTAGACTTGAACGACGGTAAATTTATTGAACGTGAACTGATGCTGGTGAAAGTAAAAGCAACCGGCACGTTCCGTGAGGAAATGAAGCGTATGTGCGACATTTTCCGCGGTCGCATTATTGACGTAGCAGATGGCACATTTACGATTGAGCTAACTGGTTCTGGCCATAAGCTAGATGCGTTTATTGAAGGTTTAGACGGCGCGGCAATCCTAGAAACAGTGCGCACAGGCGCATCTGGCATCGGGCGTGGCGATCGAATCTTAAAAGTTTAAATTAGCATATCCATAAAACATACCCAGCGCGGTTAGCACTGGTAAGCAATTGAATATTGATCCAATTGCATGTTTTTTGATAATTGAATTGTAGTTTTCTTAACAATGTAGTTTGTAGTTTTAAAGCAGCAGTGGTAACGAAAGCATCTCAGATGAAGTTTCTCTGTGAGCATAGCGTTCTCTGTGGCCAATATTTTTAGAGGAAAAGAAATGAAAGTTTATTACGACAAAGACGCTGACCTTGGCTTGATCAAAGGCAAACAAGTAACCATCGTTGGTTACGGCTCACAAGGTCACGCACATGCTGCAAACTTAAAAGATAGTGGTGCAAACGTTACTATCGGTTTACGTAAAGGCGGTAGCTCATGGGCTAAAGCTGTTGCAGCTGGTCACAACGTATTAGAAATCGCAGAAGCAACTAAACAAGCTGACGTTGTAATGCTTTTGTTGCCTGACGAAACAATGCCAGAAATTTTCCACGCAGAAGTTGCTGCAAACCTAAAACAAGGTGCTGCACTAGCATTCGCACACGGCTTTAACATTCACTACAACCAAATCACACCACGTGCTGACTTGGACGTAATCATGATCGCTCCTAAAGGCCCAGGCCACACAGTGCGTTCAGAATACCTAAAAGGCGGCGGCGTACCTTCATTGATCGCTGTGTACCAAGACAAATCAGGTAAAGCAAAAGACATCGCACTTTCATACGCAGCTGCAAACGGCGGCACTAAAGGCGGCGTGATTGAAACTGACTTCCGTGAAGAAACAGAAACTGACTTGTTCGGCGAACAAGCTGTGCTATGTGGTGGCGCGGTTGAATTGGTTAAAGCTGGTTTCGAGACATTGGTTGAAGCTGGTTACGCACCTGAAATGGCATACTTCGAGTGCTTGCACGAGTTGAAATTGATTGTAGACTTGATGTACGAAGGCGGTATCGCTAACATGAACTACTCAATCTCAAACAACGCTGAGTACGGTGAGTATGTAACTGGTCCTAAAGTGATTAACGATGAATCACGCTACGCGATGCAAGAGTGTTTAGCTAACATCCAAAACGGTGAATACGCAAAACGCTTCATCTTGGAAGGCCGTACAAACTATCCAGAAATGACTGCACGTCGTCGCTTAAACGCTGCTCACCCAATTGAACAAGTTGGTGGTCAACTACGTGCAATGATGCCTTGGATTGCTAAAAACAAATTGGTTGATCAATCAAAGAATTGATCGAAAATTTGACGGTTCAATCTAAAAACTAAGTCTAATTTACATTCACTTAAATTAGATTAAGTCAAAAGGGCAAAACGTTTAACGATTTGCCCTTTTTTATTAGAGATGCGTAGACTGATGATCATCGCCCTACGCACCGCTTAAAGTTGTGCATACTATTTATTGAGTTCAAAATAAAAATAACGACCATTGGAATTATCGTGCAAACCAACATAACAGTACTCACACAATACCTATTACCTAAGCAAGCAATTACTGCGCTTGCCGGAAAGCTAGCCCATCTAAAGGGCGGCAAGACCACAACTGCCGTGATTCGCTGGTTTATCAAGCGCTACAACGTCAATATGAGCGAGGCAGCCAACCCAGACATCACCTCATACCAAAGCTTTAATGCATTTTTCACGCGCCCCCTAGCACCAAATGCGAGACCACTTGCTGACGTAAAGTTTATTTGCCCTGTAGATGGCGCAATTAGCCAATTTGGCCACATTGAGCAAGACCAGATATTTCAGGCCAAAGGTCACCACTACACTACTGCCGCGCTAGTCGGCGGCGACACAGACACTGCCAAGCAATACGAAAACGGCTTATTTGCGTGCCTATACCTTAGCCCTAAAGACTATCACCGCATACATATGCCATGCGATGGCCGCCTGCAGAAAATGACTTACGTACCAGGTGACTTATTCTCGGTTAACCCGGTAACGGCACAAGGCGTACCCGGCTTATTTGCACGAAATGAACGTGTGGTGTGTGAGTTTACATCAGAACAACACGGAAACTTTGTCATGGTGTTAGTTGGCGCAACCATTGTTGGCAGTATGGCAACAGTATGGCACGATGCAACTGACGGCATCATCAACCCACCACGCCTGGCTACAATCAAAACCTGGTCTTACGCAGATAAAAATATCAGCCTCAAACAAGGTGAGGAAATGGGGAGATTCTTATTAGGCTCCACTGTCGTTATGCTATTTCAAAAAGACAGCCTCACGTTCAACCCAGCATGGAAACCAGCACAAACCATCAAACTTGGCGAGCATATGGGAAATTAAGACATAGGCTGGTTATCTAGATAAAGCACTAGAGAGCCAGCCTAATTAACGGAGGCCGTCACGTAACGACCAGACGGCACATGCGGTGAACTGATAGCATCGTCACCATGTGAGTAAAAACATAGCTTACTACGCGAAGCAACTACTTATGCACGCCCTTATGATACAAATTTGGCGCAAGCTCGTTCAATGCGGCCTCATACACCGCGCGCTTGAACTCAATCACATCCTCAAGCGGCACCCAGTAGTCATTCCAGCGCCAAGCATCAAACTCAGGATGACTGGTCGCTCTCAGCGAAACATCACTGTCGCGCCCCATTAAGCGTAGCAAATACCAAATTTGCTTTTGCCCACGATAACTACCACGCCACTCACGTTTAACCCAGCTAGTGGGGACTTCATAGCGCAGCCAATCTTTAGTGCGGCCTAAAATCTTGACATGCTCAGGTTTTAAACCCACCTCTTCCATCAGCTCACGATACATCGCCTGCTCTGGACTCTCGCCATGGTTAATCCCACCTTGCGGGAACTGCCAAGCATGCTCACGGATACGCTTACCCCAAAAAACCTGATTGTTGGCATTACATAAAATAATGCCGACATTCGGGCGAAACCCGTCACGATCTAACATAGCATAAATTGCCTAAATAATACTGTTATAAAATATGATGCAATTTTTTCATATTTCCAGCATTATTGAAAGCAACCATTTGCCTGATAGACAATTAATATTAAAAGCAATGAAATCAAAAAAACACAACTTCACCAAAATCAGCACATTTATCACGCTAGGCGGCTTCATTATTAGCATGCTGTCTTGCTCAACGGATGTGAGCACTAACCTAAGCGCTAGCCGACACTATGCTTACATTACCAATCAAGGCGCCAATACGGTATCTGTGATTAACACACACAACAACCAAGTCACCGGTACGATTCATGTGGGCAAAGCACCTGTTGGTGTTGCGGTAGCAACAAAATTAAAGCGCGCTTATATTTCCAATGTTGAGAGCCAAGACATTTCAGTGATTAACACCACCAATAACTCCTTGATTGACACTATCAAAGTCAACGGCTCACCGGTGGGCTTAGCAATCTCACCTGACGAGAAAACACTCTACGCGGCAGACTGGTTCAACAATCGCGTATTAGCAATTAGTACAGATACCGCCAAAACAGTGCGAGAGCTAAGCATAGGCGAAGCACCTGCTGGCTTGGCAGTAAGTACAGACAATAAAACCCTCTACATCACAAATAGAGACAGCAATGACATTGCAGTGGTTGATACCGAGACCCTTACGGTAAAACGTCGAGTCCAAGTAGGAAAACACCCATTTGGTATCGCGTTAAGTAGCTCGGGCAAACTGGTCGCTAGCGTCAACGTGCAAGATGACACCGTCAGTATTATTAATACAGAGACCAATAGCATAGAAAGCATGAAAGTAGGCTATCACCCCTACTGCGCTGCATTTAGCGCAGATGAAAAAACACTCTACGTCACAAACACGCAAGACGATAGCGTCACCGTACTGGATATTGCCAATAGCAAAGTAATTGCCTCCATCAACGTAGGTAGCACACCAGAAGGCATCAGTATCGACCATACAAACCATCGTGCCTATGTTGCCAACTGGGGCAGCAACAACGTAAGCGTGATTGATACCAACACCAACCAACTATTAACAACAATCAACACTGGCGAAAAAAGCCGCGCATTTGGTCAATTTATTTTAAGCCCATAGTTTCAGTTAGCAAGATTTGCAAGTATGCACAAACCAAGCTAATCTCGCCTACATGTCAACCAAGCTGTATTCACCGCGTTGAATACAGCACAAACCACTTTACAATTGCAGATTCGGGTTCTCATAAATTCAGATTCTAATTTATAATGTATTGTTGTTTTTGAACAGTTCCTCTCATTATTGAGATCTTTGGAGAAAAGTGAATGAAAAAAATCCTAGCGTTAATCGCACTTGGCTTAACTACAAGCTTAGTTTCTATATCAGCATCTGCACATGGCCCATCACCACTTAAGGTTGATAAGTCTGTAACTATTAAAGCTGAGCCAGCTAAAGTTTGGGCATTAGTAAAAGACTTTGGCAACATGCAAAAATGGCACCCAGCAGTGACCAATACTAAGTTAGAGAAAAAAGGCGAAGATACATTTAGAACGCTAACCCTTAAAGACGGTGGCACGATTCTTGAGAAACTACGCAGCGCAGATGAAGCTGACATGAAAATCCGTTATGAAATCGTATCAAGCGGTTTACCTTTAACTGACTACAATGCATACATCGTAGTTAAAAAGGGCGCGAACCCAGGCGAGTCTACAGTGCAATGGGTTGGTCGTTTCTACCGTTTATACAAACTAAATCCACCTATCCCAGCTGGCCAAGATGATGAAACTGCATTAAATGCAATCAACGGCATTTACGATGCCGGTTTAGCTGGTCTAAAAAAGGCAGCTGAATCGTCAAAGTAAGTGACCGCGACGGCTCTCAAAATGGAGCATCGACAAAATGGTCACTGATGCAATGGCTACGTGACCTTTTTTGACAGTTTGAGCGGTATAAAATACAAAAAATTGTCAGTTCAATAAAAAAGCGGAATATAAATTCCGCTTTTTTATTGCCTATTAAGCACCGCAATCAAGATATTTTTTAAGCTAAAAGCAGCAATGTGCGCATTAAGCATTCTTAAATAAAATACAGAAACACCATTAAATCTGTTTAAATACAAAATGTTATAAGATAGCCGCTCTGAAAAATATGTTAGAAACCTCACACCTCAACTTAATAATATTTTAAATTCAACAAATATATACAACAAGCTCAAACAACTGGCACAGCAGTTGCTTATTAAAACCCAAGCAGTACTTTTAACCACAGTGTGAAAACACTTAAATATTTTTACTAAAGGAAACTAAAATGAAACAAGTACAAAAAGGTTTTACCTTGATTGAGTTGATGATTGTAGTTGCAATTATCGGTATTTTGGCGGCTGTAGCATTGCCGCAATACAAAAACTATACAATTAAAGCTGCTAATAACGCATGTTTAGATGAAGCATCAGGTGGCGCACGTGCGATTACCACATCAAAACAAAGTGGTGACGTATCAGTGTACCCTACGCTTACCAATAAAGCATGCTCAACAGCTTTCCCTACAGCACCAGCAACTGATACAGCAGCCGCAGCGTTAACAGGTACCTACGATATGACTGCCGCAGCACCTGGCACGAAAACAATTACCTGCTCATATGACTCAGGTAGCTGCACAATGCCTTAATAAATGATCAATTAGTTATAAACTAATTTAATCAAACAAAAGCCCATCAATATTTGATGGGCTTTTTAGTATATACATCAATATAACTAGGCAATGCTCAATACTTAAGCTGCACTAAATACCAGCCCCCCTAGCACCTCCGTTTAACACCACTACATCAAACCCTTGTTGCGCCAATATAAATGCCGCCGCCGAACTACGACGCCCCGTTTGGCAATACACTACATAAGTAAGTTTGCGATCTAAGTCTGAAATTTTTTGCCGAGTCTCATTTAAAGGCAAGTTAATCGCACCATCAATGTGGTCATACTGATATTCAGAAGGTAATCGTGCATCCACCCAAATTGCGCCGTCAGCAACTTTAGCTTCAGCAGCCTCTCTACCAATCTGCGTGAGCATAGGATCTTTAAGCAACTCAACAAAATCACGTTTATTAAGTCGTAACAACTGCCCATCTGTTTTCATTGTTACTGTAGCATTGCGCTTATTGTCTGAAACTAGCGCCTCTTCCCCAAACGCATCCCCCTCATTTAACACAGCAACCGCCACAGGCGCTGCATTAACGCCATCAGCGCGACTGACCAGCAAAGAGCCACGCTCAACTAGATAATAGTAATCTCCCACTGCGCCTTGCTGAATAATTACTTGCCCAGCAACCGTACTGATACGCTCCATACGTTGAAACATTGCTTCAATATTAGCCACAGGCACTTTACTAAAAACACCTGACTGTAATTTAGACACACTAAACACACTTGTATCACGCATCCATTCAACAGGCGTTCTGCTAGATTTCCCATCATCGGTGTTGTGCACACTTTTTAGCACATCATCTCCGGTAGATAGCTGATCCCATGTCATCATGATATCTAACAGGTCATTATCTATACGCAAAATCTCTATATCAGTACGCGCAATGCTATCAACCAAGTTCTGATCACAAGCAATGGGATGCCTGGCTGCAGTATCATCCCCTCGCAATATCACCTTCTCATCATTGAGAAACCTTAGCTCCAATTCACCTTTAATTAGATAAACTGCCTGTTTTGCATTGGAGATATTCATGCGCAACGGATCAATCCCTTGACTTACCTTCTCCACAAAGCATAAGCCTGCAAGCTCACGCTTACGGCCAGCGGAGAGCTTGGCAAGAGGTTCAAAAGTGTTTAATAATGCAAGTACAGCTGTAGTCATTTGAGCGTAAGTATCTAAGTAATTAGGGTTGTGTGACATATATTGCCTACCGATAGGTATAGTTGATGCTAAATCTTATGGCGATACCAGTGTTATTTAAGCAAATTACAGCTCAAAAACCTGATGTCGATTTAGTGCTGTAATGGGTAGCCTAGGATTACCCTCAGCAATTTCACGCATAATATGCACATCCTCACCTGGTTTTAAGTGCGTAATGTACACTTTAAGCGCACTTGTCAGATGCACTGCATTTAATTTTTCCAACTCTTGCAACAGCATGGATGGACACAGGTGTTTAGACAAGATTGCCAATTCGAGCTCGCTATTGCTAAAAGCTGTTTCTATTATTAAGTATTTAAGGTGAGTAATATGATTCACCTCATGCCATAGCGCATCACAGATGGTTGTATCGCCAGTATAAACCAAACTGTGTTTTGTACCTTTAATATGATAACCAACAGCGGGCACTACATGATGCACAGGTAGCGCAGTGATAGTACGCCCCCTTAACATCACCGGTTGCCCAAGCTTGATTTCCTGATAACGTAGAAAAGGCGCAGCACTATTCGGAATCTGATTAAAATCTGGCCATATTTTCCAATTAAAAATATGTGCCTGTAAAATAGCCAGCGTTTCCTGTGTCGCATATAGCGTAATAGGTTCGCTACGAATGCCCATGACGGTATCTAATAAGAGCGGGATAAAGGCAATGTGATCCAAATGCGAGTGAGTCACAAATATGTGGCTAATCTTGAGTAATTCATCCATCGACAAATCACCAACACCTGAGCCCGCATCAATCAAGATATCCTGATCTAGCAACAGCGATGTTGTGCGGTAGTCTCCGCCGATACCACCACTACAACCAAGTACTTTAAGTTGCGCCATTTGGACATTACCTTAATTAATATGAGCTGCTCAGTTTATATACGGTTATGTGCAGGCAGTTTTGAGTACAATGTTACGATTATCAGTACATTGCTACAATCACTATGACTTATCAACAACCGTTAGAACTAAGCCTACACACATCAAACCCCAGCAAAATCAATGCCAGCGTCATCTGGCTGCATGGCCTTGGTGCCGATGGATATGATTTTGAACCCATTGTGCAGCGTATTTTAGAGAATACAGCATTTAGCCATGTTCGATTTATACTACCACATGCACCGGATATGGCGGTGACCAGAAATAACGGTTACATCATGCCTGCTTGGTATGACATCTATGGCAACATTCCAGTTGTGCAAGAGGATGAAGCAGGCATCAAAGCCAGCGAGAGTTACATCAACTCATTGATTAATAATGAGATTAACAAAGGAGTCAACTCTGACAGGATTTTGCTTGCAGGTTTTTCACAAGGCGGAGCAATCGCATTACATACCGCATTACGCTATCCGCAAAAACTAGCGGGAGTACTGGCGCTTTCCACCTATGTACCACTCCACTCGCTGCTAAGCAAAGAAGCACATGCAGCCAATATGAATACGCCAATTTTCATGGCACACGGTACTTTTGATGACATTATCCCGTTAGAAATGGCTGAAAAATCTCGCAATTTACTACAAAACTGTCAATATTCTGTCACTTGGCATCAATACAACATGACACACTCGCTTTGTGAACAAGAAATTATCGATATAGAAAGCTTCCTAACACAAGTTTTGTCCTGAGCTTTGCCTTAAGATTTGGTAGAATAGCGTATTCATTAATCTTAGCCTTTGGGACGCGATGCCTGCATCTAAAACAAAAACCAATACGACAGCTAGTGATAAAGGCTCATTGGAACCTACACTCAGCTTCGAACAAGCTTTTGCCGAGCTAGAAAGCATCGTAGCGCAAATGGAATCCGGGCAAATGCAACTAGATGCCTCACTAGAAGCTTATAAACGCGGTAACTTATTACTAGCATTCTGCCAACAATCACTGGCTGATGTTGAACAGCAAGTTAAAGTACTTAATGAGCAGCAACAACTCGCGCCGTTCAACACCAATGACTAACACCAACATGACAGACAGCGCAGCGACTGATTTTTTAATATGGGCAAAAGACAAGCAAGACCATATTGAAATCGTGCTGGATGAAGCATTGCCTAGCCAGGAAACTACACCAGAAGTTCTGCATGATGCCATGCGCTATAGCTTACTAGGTGGCGGCAAGCGTGTGAGAGCCCTGCTTTGCTACGCAGCAGCAGAACTGTGCGCGACAAATACTACAATTACCGATGCTGCGGCCTGCGCAGTGGAAATGATTCATGCATACTCTTTAGTACATGATGATATGCCTTGCATGGACAACGATGACTTACGCCGCGGTAAACCAAGCTGTCATAAGCAATACGACGATGCCACCGCATTACTGGTAGGCGATGCCCTGCAAAGCTTGGCTTTTGATGTACTCTCCACCCCAACACTTTGCGAAAATGCTAATCAGCAAATATCCATGCTGAACATTCTGGCAAAAGCATCCGGCTCTTTAGGCATGGCTGGCGGGCAAGCGATTGACCTAGCCTCTATTGGCAAGGCACTTACCCAAAGTGAGCTTGAAACCATGCACAAGCTTAAAACTGGCGCACTGATTCAGGCCGCAGCATTATTGGGCGCATCAAGCGGCACCGTTGAGCAAATGTCTGCTGTTATCGTATACGCAGAACATATTGGGCTCGCATTCCAAGTCGTTGATGATATTCTCGATGTAGAAGCCGACACCAGTACATTAGGGAAAACTGCGGGTAAAGATGCCGATAGCAGCAAACCTACCTATGTGACCATCTTAGGTTTAGACCGCGCAAAAAAATTAGCAGACCAGCTGTACGAAACAGCTATCAGCGCTTTAATACCATTTGGTGAAGATGCAAAACGCTTACGCGAGCTTGCTGGCTTTATTTTACATCGTAGCTTTTAACCTCAACCGCCACTTAAATTAACAACACCACTCGTGACCCCACTATTAAACACCATTAACTACCCCGAACAACTGCGACTACTGGAGCGCAGGGAGTTAACGCAGCTCGCACAAGAGTTACGCTTATTTTTGGTAGATAGCGTAGCCAAAACCGGTGGACATTTAGCCTCTAACTTAGGCGTAGTTGAGTTAACCATTGCATTACACTACGTGTTTAACACTCCAGACGATAAATTAGTGTGGGATGTTGGTCACCAAACCTACCCACATAAGATATTGACTGGCCGCCGTGAGGACATGCAAAATCTGCGTAAGCCACAAGGTATTGCGGGCTTTCCTAGGCGCAATGAAAGTGTGTACGACACTTTTGGCACAGGGCATTCTAGCACCTCGATTTCTGCAGCATTAGGCATGGCAGTTGCTGCCCAGCAAGCTGGCAGCGAGCGACGCTCAGTCGCCATTATCGGCGACGGTGCCATGACTGCCGGCATGGCATTTGAAGCACTTAACAATGCTGGCAACATGGATGCAAACCTGTTAGTTGTACTCAATGACAACGACATGAGCATTTCTAACAATGTCGGTGCATTAAACAATTATTTAGCTAAATTACTCTCCAGCCGCTTCTATGGCACGGTCAGAAAATCCGGTAAAAAAGTATTATCTGCATTACCGCCGATGATGGAGTTTGCCAAACGGGCTGAAGAGCATGTCAAAGGCATGGTCACCCCTGGCACATTGTTTGAAGAATTTGGTTTCAACTATATCGGGCCGATTGATGGTCACGACTTAGATGCTTTAATCGACACGTTGCACAACATTAAACAACTGAGTGGCCCTCAATTTTTACACATTGTGACGCAAAAAGGTAAAGGCTTTGAACCTGCTGAAGAGAACCCTAACAAGTTCCACGGTGTAGGTAAATTCGACCCATTTAACGGCAACGCCATTAGTGCAAAAACTGCTAAGTCTTACACCGAGGTTTTTGGTGATTGGCTTGTTGATATGGCAACGGCTGACCAGAGACTCATCGGCATCACCCCTGCCATGTGCGACGGTTCCGGCCTAAATGCCTTTGCCAGCCATTTCCCGGAGCGCTACTATGATGTAGGCATTGCGGAGCAACACGCACTGACATTTGCGGCAGGCATGGCCTGTGATGGATTAAAACCGGTGGTTGCCATTTACAGCACATTCTTACAGCGCGCTTACGACCAACTGATTCATGACATTGCATTGCAAAACCTGCCCGTCCTATTAGCAATAGACCGCGCAGGCTTAGTAGGCGCAGACGGCCCGACACATGCAGGCAGCTTTGATTTAACCTTCATGCGCTGCATTCCAAACATCGTGATTATGACCCCTAGCGATGAAAATGAATGCCGCCAAATGCTAACCACTGGCTTCCTATACGACGGTGTAGCCGCAGTACGTTACCCTAGAGGTAGCGGCACAGGCGCGCTAGTTAACACAGACCTTAAGCCGATTGAAATTGGCAAAGGCAGCATTGAACGCCAAGGTGAAAAGGTAGCGATTTTAGCGTTTGGCTCTATGCTAGCACCGGCACTTGAAGCAGCCGAAGCAGTCAATGCCACCGTCGCCAATATGCGTTTTGTTAAGCCTATAGACCATGCACTAATCGCACAGATTGCGAACACACATACGTCAATTATCACAATAGAAGAAAATTGTGTGATGGGCGGCGCTGGCTCCGCCGTGATGGAATCATTACAAGCCATACAATTAAACTTGCCACACCCAGTAAAAACACTAAGCCTAGGCTTGCCGGATCAGTTTATTGAGCATGGCGTTCACGAAACTATGCTGGCGGATTGCGGTCTAGATGCTAAGGGAATAGCCTCGGCAATTGCGAAGCTAATAACCTAGTGTTATACTCAACTAATATTTGTAAAATTTAAGAAACTATACATGGACCAGACTACGCATAAAAACCCGATTGAAGATGTACAAAACACTGTTGATACACGCCACCTAGCAATTGACAAAGTTGGTATTAAAGCCATCCGCCATCCGGTTGTTGTAAAAGACAAAACCGGTGGCGAGCAACACACTGTTGCAATGTTTAACATGTATGTGCATCTGCCTCAGCAATTTAAGGGTACTCACATGTCTCGTTTTGTTGAAATTCTCAACATGAATGAGCATGCAATTTCTGTAGAATCTTTTGAAACAATTCTACGTGAAATGGTAAAACGCCTTGAAGCGGAATCTGGTCACATTGAAATGACTTTCCCATACTTCGTAAACAAAGCGGCGCCAATTTCTGGCGTAAAAAGCTTGTTAGATTACGAAGTCACCTTTATCGGTGAAATACATCAGGATAACTTTGAAATCACAGTAAAAGTACTAGTACCTGTGACTAGCCTATGCCCATGTAGCAAAAAGATCTCTAATTACGGTGCGCACAACCAGCGCTCACATGTAACGGTAACGGCGCTGATTAATGACTTCATATGGATAGAAGACATTATCAACCTGGTAGAAAAACAAGCTTCATGTGAACTATACGGCCTACTAAAACGCCCAGATGAAAAATTTGTTACTGAGCGCGCTTACGACAATCCTAAGTTTGTTGAAGATATGGTACGTGACGTTGCAGCACAACTTAACGCAGAAAAACGCATTGTGGCTTACACGGTAGAATCAGAGAACTTTGAGTCTATACATAACCATTCAGCATACGCCTTAATCGAAAAAGATAAGCGCGTTTAGCTCTCAATAAAAAGCCACTTAATAAAGTGGCTTTTTTTATATCCGTATTAACATTGCTGCATATATAGCTTGGGAATGGCTAACACCAGCAATTAAACATATCGGCGCTGTGCTTAATATTTTTTCGTCAGCGTCATAGTGCTACCCTGATGCTTAATTTCCATGCGATTCAACACGCTCATCCCCATCAATACAACCGAAGGAAAACCACCTTCCAAGACACTGCCCTCGACCTGACTAAGCGTAATGTCGCCAATTTTTAAGTTTGCAATGGTGATACGATATGCAGTGACTACGCCATTTGCGGTCGACACTAGTACTGGCTCACCTTTTTTATAATCAATATTAGCGAATTTAGCATCCCCACTATTGAGCGCAACGGTAGTCGCTCCGGTATCAATTAAGAACTTCAGCGGTGCGCCATTAATTTTGCACTGTGAGACAAAATGTCCGCCAGCACTTGCATACAGCGTGACACTGGCATTACTGTTTGTTGTTGCTGAGGCCTCGCCGACTGATGCTGCCTGCCCCATGCCCAACTGCTTTGTGCTCCCTTCAATCAACAAGGTTGCGGAGCTACTATCCGCAGCAATCAGTTTAACGCCATCCACTGTTTGCCCTACACTCAAGGTTTTGGGTTTGCCGTCATTAATCATCATCACAGCTTTGTTGCTAAACAACCCTACAATATTCACGCGCGTATTTGCGCTCGCATAGCTTGATAACAGTGTGGCTAAAATTGACAACATCATCAGCAAGCATTGGCTTAATTTTACTCGTACCATTATTTGAACATCCCTTGTTGAGTGGTGGGTTGCGGACTAAGTCGCAATCCAAGTGCCACAACGACCAAACCTAATAGCGGAAAAACTGCCGCCAGCATAAAAGTTTGCTGACCGCCCAAATACTGCAAAGCATAACCACCCGCAACGCCACCCACCGTGCCGCCCACCCCATATGCCACACTGTTATATATAGCCTGACCTTTTGCTTGGTGCCTGCCATTAAAAAACTGAGTAATCACCTCGACAGATGCTGCATGAAAGCTGCCAAATGTGGCAGCGTGCAAAGTTTGCGCTAAAATCAATAGCCACACATGATCAACAGCAACGCCAATCAAGCTAAAGCGAACCACCGCCAGCACCAAACTCACCAGCAAGATTGTTTTTAACGTAAATCTTGCCAGAATTTTAGGCATCAGCATGAAAATAATAATCTCACAGATGACGCCTACTGCCCATAGTAAGCCTATCATCCCTTTACTATACCCATGCTCGCTCAAATAGATGGAATAAAAATTATAAAGCACACCATGCGCTGTCACCATTAATGAGCAGCCCACCAGCAAAGCAATCACATTTGGTTGGCGCACTACCTGCCAAATAGAAAAGTGATCATGCGGATGTGCGGTGAGTTTGGGCTCCGGCAGTGTATAAGTAAGTATAAACAATGTGATTTGCACCGCGAGTAAAAACCACAGCAAACTTGCAATGCCAGCACGATCTATCAAGAAACCTAGCACCACAGCCGCTACAATAAACCCTGACGAACCCCACATTCTAATACGGCTATAGTGCCCATTGGTCGTGGCAAGGTGCGCCAATGTAAGCGACTCAGCCAAAGGCAGCGTTGAGCTAGTAAACAAACTCAGCGCGGCCATCACAAAAAACATCCAGAAAAAACCATGCGCCCAAAACACTGCAACAAAGCCACACAGCCCTAAAAAGGCGGTGAGCCTAATCCATGGTGCGCGTTTTCCAGTATGGTCAGCCAACCAGCCCCAAAAGTTTGGCGCAAAAATACGGCTAATCTGAAATAAAGACATCAGTACCCCGATATCTGCCGCAGAAAATTGCTCAGATTTTAAATACAGCCCCCAATACGGCACAAACGCACCCACAAAGAAGTAGTAGATAAAATAAAAGCGAGAAAGCCGATAATGTAAGTCTGTATGCATATGGATATCATACCGATAAAAAAAGTCGGCAGATGCCGACTTTTTACTTAAAATTGAATTGTGAGTGGTTTTAACCTAATTTATATAATTTTAGGTGTTGTGCATTGCACATCTGCATTTTGAGCGCGATTACGTAGAGCGTGATCCATCAACACCATTGCCAGCATTGCTTCCACAATCGGGGTCGCACGCACGCCAACACAAGGGTCATGGCGACCAGTGGTCTGCATCGTCACCGCATTGCCGTTTTTATCAATCGAACGTCGCTCTTGTGGAATGCTAGATGTAGGCTTTAATGCCACGTTCACTCTTATTTCTTGCCCAGTGGATATACCGCCCAAAATACCACCCGCATGGTTAGTAACAAAGCCTTGCGGTGTCATTTCATCAGAATGCACGCTGCCACGTTGCGCAATGCTAGAAAAACCTGCGCCGATTTCCACGCCTTTTACCGCATTGATGCTCATCATGGCATAAGCAATTTCAGCATCTAATCGGTCAAAAATTGGCTCACCTAGGCCTACTGGCACATGTTCCGCCACAACAGTAATACGTGCGCCCACAGAATCACGTTCTGCACGAATTTTATCTAGGTAATCCTCAAGTGTTGGCAAGATGCTGACACTAGGTGAGAAAAACGGATTGTCATTCACTACATCCCAACTTTCAAACGGGATATCAATTTCACCTAATTGGCTCATATAGCCGCGCACAGAAACGCCAAAACGCTGTTTTAGCCATTTTTTCGCAATCGCACCCGCAGCCACGCGTGCAGCTGTTTCACGTGCACTTGAGCGACCACCTCCGCGATAATCGCGCACTCCGTATTTTTGCGTATAGGTATAGTCAGCATGCCCTGGGCGGAATGTATCCATAATCTTGCTGTAATCCTGACTACGCTGATCGGTATTGCGAATCAGCAAACCAATCGGTGCACCAGTAGTTTTACCTTCAAACACACCAGACAGTATCTCTACCATGTCCGCCTCTTGGCGTTGTGTCACATGGCGTGAGGTACCAGGCTTACGGCGATCTAAATCAATTTGCAAGTCTTCAGCAGTCAATGCCAAGCCAGGTGGGCAGCCATCGACGATACCGCCAATCGCAGCACCGTGCGACTCACCAAATGATGTAAAGGTAAAAAGCTTGCCAAGTGTATTGCCAGACATGATACGACCTCAATTAAAGTTAAGTGATTTTAACATACCCGAGCAACATGTTAATTAAGCAAGCCTTTAATCCACTGCGTATACACCTGATTTGCAACTTTATTGAGAAAAAAACAATGCAACGGCAATGTTTGCTGCATGGTTTCAACATCCTGCACCGCAGGGCTGCTATGTGCAGATGCGACTTCTTCCGCACCAACCACACACCACTCACTTACCATCGCCTCGGTCATCTCTATATGGCACTGCAAAGCCAAATGTTTTTGGCCAATTGCATATGCTTGATTCTCGCAATATTTGCTTGCCAAAATATGCACAGCCCCCTCAGGCAAGCTGAAAGTTTCACCATGCCAATGAAATGCATTAAAGCTCTCTAATTCACCAAACCAATGTTGGGCTGCGTTGTTGACACTGACATTCACCTCTCCCCAACCAATTTCCTTAATCGCATTTTGTGTCACCACTGCGCCCAAAGCTTTGCTCATTAACTGTGCGCCCAAGCAATGCCCTAATACAGGCACATCTGCATCCACAGCCTGCCGAATTAAATCAAGCACGGGCGGTATCCAAGGCAAATCATCATTCACACTCATCGGCCCACCCATTAGCACTATACCGCTATAGGCTTCTATTGAAGTGGGGACTGCATCGCCCTCATCAATTTTCACCAAACACCAAGGGATCCCTTGCGCATCTAAAAAGTCAGAAAAATACCCCGGGCCTTCACTATTAAAGTGGCGAAAAATAATTACTGGCTTCATGCTGTTAACACCTTGTACTCTCCATTTACTATGCCGTCTATTGTGTAACGCCCAATCGCATACCGGATTAAACGCAAAGTCGGAAACCCTATTTTCGCAGTCATGCGCCGCACTTGGCGATTTTTACCTTCAGAGATTTTGATTTGCAGCCATGTAGTAGGAATGGCCTTGCGCTCACGAATCGGCGGGGTTCTTAGCCACAAACCAGCAGGCTCGTCCATGACACTCACTTCTGCTGGTTGTGTTACGAAATCACCCAAATCCACACCTACTTTTAGTGGCTGCAAATCTTCATTAGATGGCGCCCCTTCAACCTGTACCCAGTAAGTTTTAATTTCTTTATGTTTTGGGTGACTTAAACGATGTTGCAATACCCCATCATCGGTTAAAATAAGCAAACCTTCACTATCAGTATCTAAACGTCCGGCTGCATATACATCAGGGATAGGAATAAAGTCTTTTAACGTGGCGTGCCTGTTATCAGGATTCGGTGAGTCATGCGGGCTAAATTGGCACACGACGTTAAATGGTTTATTAAATAAAATTATCATCTTAGGAAATTGTGAATGACTTCGAAAATTATCAAACCTAGCACAGGCGAAAAAATTTCTGTTAATGCAGACAATACGCTAAACGTACCCAACAATCCGATTATCCCATTTATTGAGGGTGATGGTATAGGCATTGATATTACCCCACCTATGATTAAAGTTGTAGATACCGCAGTCAACAAGGCTTACGGTGGCACAAGAAAAATCTCATGGATGGAAGTGTTTGCCGGTGAAAAAGCAGTAAAAGTTTACGGCAAAGACAAAGAAGGTAAAGACACTTGGTTGCCAAGTGAAACCATGCAAGCTGTGCGCGATTATGTAATATCAATCAAAGGCCCGTTAACCACACCAGTAGGCGGCGGCATTCGCTCATTGAATGTATCGCTACGCCAAGAACTTGACCTTTACGTATGTTTACGCCCGGTGCAATACTTCACAGGCGTACCTAGCCCAGTAAAACACCCTGAAAAAACCGACATGGTGATTTTCCGTGAGAACACCGAAGACATCTACGCAGGTATTGAGTGGGCAGCAGGCACAGATGAAGTAGAAAAGGTCATCAACTTTTTGAGTGATATGGGCATGCGTAAAAAAATCCGCTTCCCTGAGTCATCAGCAATTGGCATCAAACCAGTTTCGGTCGACGGCAGCCAACGCTTAGTGCGTAAGGCAATTCAGTACGCGATTGATAACAACCGTAAATCAGTGACCATTGCCCATAAAGGCAACATCATGAAATTTACAGAAGGCGGCTTCAGAGACTGGGGTTATGAAGTTGCGAAGCAAGAGTTTGGCGCGGTTGAAATTGATGGCGGCCCATGGTGCAAACTGCCAAATGGCATCATCATCAAAGACTGCATTGCAGATGCGTTCTTACAGGAAATCTTGTTGCACCCACAAGATTACGATGTAGTGGCCACCCTCAATTTAAATGGTGACTATGTAAGTGACGCCTTAGCGGCACAGGTAGGCGGCATCGGCATTGCCCCTGGCGCCAACTTAAGTGATACAGTTGCGATGTTTGAAGCAACGCATGGCACCGCACCAAAAATTGCCGGCAAAAACATCGCCAACCCAAGCTCATTGATACTTTCTGCTGAAATGATGCTGCGTCACATAGGATGGACAGAAGCTGCCGACCTAGTACTTAAAGGCGTAGCCAATGCAATTATTAGCAAACGCGTCACTAGCGACTTCTCTACACAAATGGAAGGCGCAACACAAGTAGGTACGGCAGAATTTGGTGACGAGATTATTGCCAATATGCAGTAATTAACACTGGCACTAAGTATAAAAAGGCTCTTTATGCAGCAATGCATAAAGAGCCTTTTGAGTATTGGGGACCAGATGTAGGCTAACCCAAATGTAGCTTTAGATAAAACTTAAGCTTTCTGAATATTTGAAGCTTGTTTACCTTTTGGGCCTTCAGTTAAATCAAAACTCACACGTTGACCTTCTTTTAGGCTTTTATAACCAGATTCTACAATCGCTGAGAAGTGTGCGAATAAATCATCACCACCATCATCAGGCGTAATAAAACCAAAACCTTTAGAATCATTAAACCATTTTACGGTACCTGTTGCCATTTCATACATCCTTACATAATACAAAGGGGGGCGCCCCAAAAAGTTTGCCTCAAGAACATAAAGTCGCAGTAACTCAATTCAAAGCTCGCTGCAAAAAACTCGAATTCAAACACCTAAGCATATTTATAAGTTGCTTTTTCTAGCATGTCAAGTAGTTTTTTAACGACTAACTAACTATAAATTTAAGCAATCCAACTAGACTATCAAGTTTTGGGGCTCATTAATTAGAAAACTGCTGAATTTGCACGATAAAAGACGTAAAGTCTTTACAAAAAAAAACGTAAAGTGCATTATTGGTCTGAATTAACCAACTGTAATTGCTTATAAGCTTATTCAACCACGACAATCAATATGGCAACTGCAACTTCACAAACCAAACTAAGTGGTCTAGCTAGAACATTAATTCAAGAAAAACTGCTTTCCGAAGACGAAGCAAGAGCAGTTGAAGCTCAAGCCGCTTCTGCAAATTCCTCATTTATTTCACAGCTAATTCAAAGCAAAAAACTCAGTGCGTTAAGTATTGCAGAAGCTTCAGCCAAAGCGTTTGGCTTTCCCTACTTTAATCTAGATTCCTTCAATCCAGATTATCTACCAGCCAAACAAATTGATAGCAAACTCGCTATTGGTAACCGTGTAATCGGCCTACAAGCACGTAACAATGTCCTTTATGTCGCAATTTCCGACCCTACTAACATCCTCGCATTAGATAGCGTCCAATTCCAGATGGGCATGAACATTTCGCCTATTGTTGTGGAAGATGATAAGCTTGGACGCTGGATAGAAAAAGTGATTCAAGCTAAAGACACCAGTCTAAAATCATTAGATATTGGAAATGATGATGATTTTGGCTTTAGTGATGAAAACCCAAATGCTATAGAAGAGGAACAAGTTGAAACAGAGGTTGATGATGCCCCTGTCGTACGTTTTCTCAATAAAATGCTGCTAGACGCCATTAACATGGGCGCATCTGACTTACATTTTGAACCATATGAGAAGTTTTATCGTGTACGCTACCGTATAGATGGCGCATTGCGAGAAATTAACCAGCCACCCCTCGCGATTAAAGAAAAATTAGCCTCTCGCATTAAAGTTATTTCGAGCATGGACATTTCGGAAAAACGTATTCCGCAAGATGGCCGTATGAAGCTAGTAATCTCTAAAACACGTACTATTGATTTCCGGGTGAGCACACTACCGCTGATTCATGGTGAGAAAATCGTAATGCGTATTCTTGACCCAGCTAGCGCCACCCTTGGTATTGAAGCGCTGGGTTATGAGCCTATACAAAAAGAACGTTTGCTCAACGCAGTAAGTCGCCCCTATGGCTTAGTGTTAGTAACAGGTCCAACGGGGTCAGGAAAGACCGTATCTCTGTATACGTGCTTAAACATTCTTAACAGCCCAGACGTGAACATATCAACGGCGGAAGATCCATGCGAGATCCCACTAGCCGGGATCAACCAAGTTAACGTTAACGACAAACAGGGTTTGACGTTTGCAGCGGCGTTAAAGTCATTTTTACGGCAAGATCCAGATGTGATTATGATTGGTGAGATTCGCGACTTAGAAACTGCGGACATGGCCATCAAGGCCGCATCCACTGGTCATATGGTGCTATCAACACTGCATACTAATGATGCACCATCTACATTAACACGCCTACTCAATATGGGAGTTGCACCATTTAATATTGCGTCAGCAGTCTCGCTGATTACGGCACAACGCTTAGCGCGACGATTGTGTAAACATTGTAAGATTCCTATCAATATCCCTAAAGAAGCGCTTCTGAATGTAGGCTTTATTGAAGAGGACTTTAATGAAAGCTGGCAACTTTATGGCCATAATCCAGAGGGCTGTGAGCTATGCAATGCAGGTTATAAAGGGCGCGTTGGTATTTACCAAGTAATGCCTATTACCGACGCGATTAGCCGCATCATCATGAAAAATGGCACTGCGCACGACATTGCAGACCAAGCCAAAATCGAAGGGGTTAATGACTTACGTCGATCTGGTGTACTTAAAGTGATGCAGGGGTTAACCTCTATCGAAGAGGTAGAGGCTTGCACCAATGAATAGTTTTTTAAATACGTCAATTTACAAGTATGCTAATAATACTTGTTCAGTTTAAAGTACACTAAATCAATAAATTATAAATAAATCACTCAGGGAATGATTATGGCAGCTAATCCTAAGGCCACAAAAGAAGTTATTTATACTTGGGTAGGTAAAGATAAAAAAGGCAAAATCGTTAAGGGGGAAATGAAAGCGTCTGGCGAGTCATTTGTCAGTGCAACATTACGTCGCCAAGGGATTACGGTCACCAAAATTAAAAAACAAAGCGGCTTTGCAAACACAGGCAAAGTCTCAGATAAAGATATCACTCTATTTACGCGCCAACTCGCCACCATGATGAAATCCGGCGTTCCTCTTCTGCAATCTTTTGATATTGTGGGGAAGGGGCACAACAATCCTGCCGTAGCCAAACTACTGAATGATATCAAATCTGATGTAGAAACCGGCAGCAGCTTAAGTGCCGCATTCCGTAAATACCCTTTGTATTTTGACGCCTTATTCTGTAACTTGATTGGCGCTGGCGAACAAGCTGGCATTTTGGACACCTTACTCGATAGGCTTGCCACTTATAAAGAAAAGATCCTAGCCATTAAATCAAAAATCAAATCCGCTTTGTTTTATCCTGTTTCCATTATAGTGGTAGCGTTTATCATCACCGCAGTAATTATGATTTTTGTGGTGCCTGCATTTAAAGATTTATTTTCCAGCTTTGGTGCAGACCTTCCAGGACCGACTCTAGTCGTGATGGCAATCTCTGATGCTTTTGTAGACTGGTGGTGGGCAATCTTTGGTTCGATTGGATTTGGGCTATGGTTCTTTTTCTACACCTGGAAGCGCTCTCTCTCACTGCAGGCAACGATGGATAGGCTAATGTTAAAATTACCTATATTTGGCGAATTAATCCGCAAAGCAACTATTGCAAGATTTGCACGTACAATGGCCACCATGTTTGCGGCTGGGGTACCACTAGTTGAGGCCTTGGATTCGGTCGCAGGAGCATCTGGGAATCGGGTGTATTACGATGCTACAAAAAGAATCCAGAGTGAGATTAGTACGGGTACAAGCTTAACTGTTGCCATGCAAAATGCAGAGGTCTTCCCTAACATGGTCTTACAAATGACAGCTATTGGTGAAGAGTCTGGCGCATTAGACTCAATGCTAAGCAAGGTTGCAGATTTTTATGAGGCTGAAGTTGACGATGCAGTAGAGGCATTATCGAGCCTGATGGAACCTATCATTATGGTTGTGCTTGGCGTACTGATTGGCGGCCTGGTCGTAGCTTTGTATCTACCTATTTTCAAACTTGGCCAAGTTGTGGGTTAGTCATAAGAAAAAATAGGGTGATATAAATCACCCTATTAGTCATATAGCACCTCTAATTACTTCTTACTTGCAGATGCTAGCATGCGCTCAATTTCTTTATAAGGCTGTGCGCCTAACATACGTTTACCGTCAGCAAATATTAAGGTAGGGGTACTAGTAACCCCTACTTTCCGCGCAAGCTCCCCTACTTTTTCCAATGGCACATCGCAACTGCCAGCGGCACTCGCTAGCTGGTCTCTTAATATCCAGTCTTCCCAAGCCTTCACACGGTCTTTAGCGCACCAAATTAGCTTTGATTTATTCGCTGCATCTGGGTGTAACTGCTCGATTGGGTACAAGAAAGTATAGATAGTGACATCTGTGATGTTAACCAACTCGTTACGCTCTAAACGTTTGCAGAAAGGGCAATCCACATCGGAAAACACAACCAGTTTACGGCTGCCATTCCCCTTCACCACTTTAATCGCCTGATTTAACGGCAATGTTGAGAAGTCAATTCTGGTCAACTCCTCTAAGCGCTCACCTGTAAGATCTTTTTTGGTTTTTGGATCAACCAAACGGCCTTCTGCGATTAAAAATGACATCTTTTCATCTGTGTAAATAATCTGCCCGCCCATAAACACTTCGTACAAGCCGGCATAAGGTGTTTTGGTGACTTTTTCCACCTTAAATTTAGGATAGGCAGATTCAACTGCTTTTTTAACACTGGCTTCGTCTGCCACAGCAGTTGTAGCAAACGCGCTCAGCAATGCAATACTAGCGAACTTCTTTAACATCTAATTTCCTTTAACTAATGATGGATAACGTTTTACACAGAACCGCTGAGAGTCATAGCAGCGCTTGACCTCATTTAAACGCTTTACTTCAATTTAAGTGATTATTTCTAAGTGGCACTTTTAAAGTGCAATTGCATTGGCAATTAGCAGCTTCTTAACCGTTTGCTGGTTAGCCGTAGTCAGCCCCCAGTTTCGTACATTTTTAACCATAGAGTAAGGACTCTCAAACAAATGATATAAACCATTTGTGAGTGTCACCATACTCAGTAAATCTGCTTTCCTGATTCTAGCGTATTGCTTCAGTAATGCCGCATCGTTAATTGGTTGATAGACATGTCTAGCACCTAATAAGTTTAGCAAGTCAATCACATCGCGAAAGCCAAGATTAACGCCTTGACCAGCCATGGGGTGAACGCTGTGTGCAGCATCGCCAACCAGCACCACCGATGGCATAACAGTCTTGCTCGCCTGCTTGAGCGCCAAAGGAAAACTTGCAGGTTTCCCCATTAAGTGCATATCACCTAATGCACCATCGCCGGCCTGCATAACTGCGTGCGTAAATGCGTCAGGCGATAACTGTAATAATGTTGTTGCGTGCGCAGTGGGTGCAGACCAAACAATTGAGATTTTATTTTCTGGCAATGGCAGCCATGCTAATACTGCACTCTTACCCATTGCATCCTGTGTAAACCACTGCCTTGCGATATTTGCGTGCGACTGCTCTGTGGTGAAGTTGGCAACTATCGCAGTTTGTTCATAATCTTTATGCTGTACCCCCATCGCCAACTGCTGCCTAACCCATGAATTAGCGCCATCCGCAGCAAGCAGCAAACTACTCTCTATCTCCTGCTGGTTTGATAGCTGTAGTACCGCGCGCTGGGGGGATGATTGAACAGATAAACAGCGATGCCCTACAATCATGCGCACATTGCTCGTCTGTATACACTTTAAAAGCGCTGATTTTAGCGAGCGCTCTTCTACAATGAATCCTAGGCAATCAGCGCTCACATCCTCAGCGTGTAATTGCAGTGGCTGCGTGGTGGCGTCACCCCATATTTGCATGGACTGCATCTCTGCTATACGCTGCGTATCCAATAAAGACCAAGCACCTAGCTGAGTCAGCCATTGCATGTTCTTTGGGCTAATCGCGTAAATACGCTGATCCCAATCACTATCTACATCAATTGGCGCTCCTAGGGCTTGGCTATCCACCAAAACGACTTCGTAACCAGCCTGACTCAGGGCTACGGCAGCGGCCATGCCCACAAGCCCAGCACCGACAATGGTTATATCTGTTTTTAAGCGTAGCTCCATCATTTACCAAAACTCATTTTACGTACCAAGTGACGCTTAACTGGTGCCACCATATCAAACAGGCCTAAGCCTGTACTTCTCAACTTGGCAAAGCCTAAAATATCATTTGAAAAAATATTGACCAAGAAGTCTGTAAAAAACAGTCCATTTTTTGTATCAGTTTTGCGGCCCGCACGGTATGCAGACAGCATTTCAGAGCTACCTAAGGTAGCGTTCGCGTTAACAATATGCTGCGCCAACACGTCTGCATCACGCAAGCCCACGTTAAAACCTTGCCCAGCCACTGGGTGCATGGTTTGCGCTGCGTTGCCGATCACCACCAGATGCGGGGTATCGGTCTCCTGCAGTTGCGATAGTCGCAATGGGAATGTCATGCGTTTTTCCACTGTCAAAAAGCGGCCGACACGATCACCAAACTGTGCATGGAACTGTGTGAGAAATTCGCTATCGGTTAATGCTAACAATGGCGCAATCAGCTCTTTTTTACCGGTCCATACCAAAGAAAAATCGCGCGGACCATTCGGTAACAGTGCCATCGGGCCATCTGCAGTGAAGCGTTCATAGGCAATATTGTCATGCGCCAACTCTGCACTCACTTTAGTAATCAGCGCATCATGTCCATACTCTTTGGTTTCACGCTTTAAACCAGCCGCCTCTTCCAAGCTACGGCCTCCATCTGCCAACACAGCTAAAGCACTGCTTAACTGCATACTCTCACCCAAGCGCGTATAGCGGATGTTGGCTTGATTGGTATCGTAGCTAATCGCATCTGCCTGCGCTTCATCTATCAACGTTACCATCGGCAATCGTTGCAACTCTGCATTTAATACCGTACACAAAGCGCCGTAGGACAACACATATCCCAACGCCTCTTGCTCACAATCCAGCGCCCGCAAAACACTACGCCCTAAGCTGCCCTTTTGCGACACGTGAATGGTATTAATCGCCGTCGCATGTGATGACAGATGCTGCCAAATACCGAGCTTCTCAAGAATTCGACGCGTCCCATAAGATAAGGCTAGCGCGCGCGTATCTTGATTGGCGGCACCAAGTTTACGTGCCTCAAGCAGTGTGCTTGCCACACTTTGCTTCGCCAACAGGAGTGCCAGCACCATTCCTACAGGGCCGCCGCCAACAATCACAATATTATCTACATTTGCCATTACACATTAACCACGCATCGTTGCTTCAATATCGGCGATCGTCTTGGGTGCATCGATGGTCATAACATTGCAACCGCTATCGGTAACCAGCACATCATCTTCTATACGAATCCCGATATTCCAGAAATGCTCGGGCACATTATCAGCCGGACGAATATAGCAGCCAGGCTCTACTGTCAGCGTCATGCCAGCCTCCAACTTACGCCATGCACCCGCTTTATCTTTATACTCGCCAGCATCATGCACATCCAGCCCCAGCCAATGGCCCGTGCGGTGCATATAAAACTGGCGATACGCACCATTTTCCAACACAGCGTCTTTACTGCCGTGGCACAGTTTCAAATCAATCAAACCTTGCACTAACACATCCAAAGCCGCCTCATGCGGTGAGTTCCAATGATTGGCCGGTTTAACTTGCGCAATCGCTGCGGCTTGCGCAGCCAGCACTAACTCATAGACATCGCGTTGCGCTGCACTAAACTTACCGTTCACGGGGAAGGTACGTGTAATGTCTGACGCATAGCCATCTAGCTCACAACCTGCATCAATCAACAAAAGGTCACCATCTTTTAATACGCAGTTATTCGCGTTGTAATGTAGGGTGCAAGCATTGGCACCGCCTGCCACAATACTGGTATAAGCCGGCGCCTGTGCACCCGAGCGATAGAACTCATGTAAGAACTCGGCCTCTAATTCGTACTCCATTTGACCAGCACGCACATGACGCATCGTACGTGCGTGGGCGCGCGCAGCGATGTTGGCGGATTTCTGCATAAGCTCTAACTCATAGCTAGTTTTATACAACCGCATTTCATCAATCAACTTACGTGCATCCACCATTTCATCTGGCGCACTTGCGCCGCTTCTGGCTTGCGTTTTCACTTGATTTAACCAAGTGGTCACTCGCGTATCCCAAGCACTGTCGGCACCTAGGCTGTAAAACAGCTTAGATTGATTCGTCAGTAACTTAGGCATTAACTCATCTAGTGCATTAAAGCTGTATGCCTGGTCAAACCCAAACTCTTGCTTAGCAGCATCTGCGCCGTAACGGAAACCATCCCAAATTTCACGCTCTATATCTTTGTCCCGACAAAACAGAATAGTTCTAGCGTCTTCACCGGCAATTAACACCAATAAAGCCTCAGGCTCTTTAAATCCAGTTAGGTAATAGAAGTAACTATCAAAGCGATACGGATACTGACTATCACGATTGCGAATCAGCTCTGGCGAGGTTGGAATAATGGCAACGCCCTCGCCCATCGTTTTTAGCAACAGGTGGCGACGTGTTTTAAATTCATTTAGATTAAACATATGCGGTTGATTTCTTTTTTACTTTCAACTGTGACCCAGCAACTGCTGATTTAGTGCCATTAAGCGTTCCGGCGTGCCGATATCATGCCACACACCCTTAAAATGCTCGGCGGTAACTTTGCCATCAGCAATGGCTTGCTTTAACAATGGTGCAAGCTTTGCCGGTTCGCCGCGTTGAATGTCTGCAAATAAGGCTGGGTGATAAACCCCCACGCCAGAAAACGTAAGCTTGGGCTCACCTTCCAATTTAATTTTTTCATCTGCAAATGCAAAATCGCCTTGCATATGCTGCGGCGGATTATCAATTAGCAGCAAATGCGCCAAATTGCCCGGGCTTAGTCTAAGATCGGCGAACGAGATATCTGTAAATACATCTCCATTCACCACCAAAAATGGATCACTCCCCAACAAATCCAGCGCATTAGCAATGCCGCCAGCAGTTTCTAATGCTATCGGCTCAGGAGAATACTGTATGCGTAATCCCCATTGCGCGCCGTCCTGCAGCGCAGCCTCAATCATGCTGCCCAGATGCGCGTGATTAATCACCACCTCTTTAAAGCCCGCCTGGGCCAAGCGCTCCAAGTGCCAAACAATCAGCGGCTTACCAGCGATTGGTAATAATGGTTTAGGGCTATGGTCGGTCAGTGGGCGCATGCGCTCACCCCGTCCCGCCGCCAATATCATTGCTTTCAAATCATCACCCTTTATCAATAACCCATTTGCTTATGGCGCACAACATCTGCAATTAACCGACTAGAAGGTGTAACCAACCTGTGGCTTAGTGCCTTCTAAACTATCGAGCAAACGCAACATTGGCTTAAGTTCGATATAGCGCTCACATACTTTACGTAGGTAAGTCATCACTAGCGGCATATCTTTTAGGTAGCCATCTTTACCATCGCGATGATACAGCCTTGCAAAAATACCTAATACCTTGATATGGCGCTGAGCGCCCATGTACTCAAAGTCACGATAAAACTCGCTAAAATCGTCTGGTACTGGCAAGTCTGCTTTACGCGCCGCCTGCCAATAACGTACACACCAATCGATAATCTGCTCTTCTTCCCAGCCGATATATGCATCTTTTAACAAAGACACCAAATCATAGGTAATAGGTCCGTAAACTGCATCTTGGAAATCTAAAACACCGGGATTATCTTCACAGACCATCAAGTTACGCGCATGGTAATCTCGGTGCACATACACCTTACCCTGTGCCAAAATGTTGCGGTTGAGCACTTCAAACGTTTGCTGCAAAACAGCCTGCTGTTTTGCATCTAAAGTCACATTCAGGTGCTTACTGACATACCAGTCAGGAAAAAGCTGCATCTCACGGCTGAGCAATGCCGCATCATAATCAGGCAGCACATCTGGCTTGCTCGCCAATTGCAACTTGATGAGCGCTGTGTTGGCGTCATGATATAAGCTTGGCGCGCTGGTTAGATTGAGCATGCTTAAATAAGTCACATCGCCCAAATCACTCAGCAATAAAAAACCTTGATCTAAATCTTGCGCCAACACTTTAGGTACATGCATACCAGCCTCGCCAAACAAAGCCGCAACTCTGACAAATGGTTCACAGTTTTCTTGTGGCGGCGGTGCATCCATCGCAATTAGGGTCTCTGCACTGCCATCTTTAGCGGTTAAATGTACTCTAAAATAGCGCCTGAAGCTGGCATCTGCCGATGCTGTCGTTAAACTAAATTCATCATGCTGCAATACCAGTGTTAACCATGCTGTTAACTGCTGCTGCCTTACATCTTGTTGACCCTTATCCACGTCTATCTTTCTAACATTTTAAATGTTGATATATCTGAAACCATGTATCGTTAACGCTGCTATACAAGTATAATTTGCTTTTAATTTCACCTTAGCATTGCTAGCCTAAGCATGCCGATTAACGTCAAAGATGTAAATCCCAACGTTAGTTACTGTTGCGGCAACGTCAATTTCTGATTGCCAAAAATTGCAATATGTGAGATTTTAACATTGATAAAATAAAACAGTTTGCCTATATACCCGTGCTTTTAATTTCACCGCTCAACCCTATGCCGCTTCTGATGGTACGCGCATGCTAAAAAGTCGCTTTTTAGCTGCCATCGCACCTATTGTATTGGCATACGCACCGCAATCGCACGCAAACGAAAATACACCGCCCGAAAGCATTCCAACCGAGAGCTCTCCAAGTAGTGAGCAAGAGACAAATGACGGCATCATTATCGACGGCGACAAACTAGAGCTGCATCTTGATAGAAAGATGCGCGCCATTGGCAACGCTGAAATTCACCGTGGCAAACAAACCGCCTATGGCGACGTCATTGAATACAACGTACAAAATGATGAACTCCATGTCACAGGTAACGCCAGAGTTGAGGTGGGAGATGCAAAGCTATCTGGCCCTGAATTACGCATGCGCCTTTCGGAAAGCATTGGCGAAATGCGCGATGCGTCTATCATCATGCACAAGAGTGCACGCACATCAAACGCGCAAGATGATGATGCACTGGTCTTTGCCGACGAATTAGGTAGTCAGCAAAACGAACAGCTACGCTACCAAAACCGGGCAAGCTCACCCCTAAATGGCACCACGAAAACCAATAGATACGGTGAAATGCAACTTTCATCCAAGCCCTCTACGGTGCGCGGTAATGCAGAGCACATCTATTTTGAGGGTGAAGATAAAAAACGCCTGACCGGTGCGCGCTACACCACTTGCGAAGTTGGCGTGGATGACTGGTACATCAAAGCCAGTGAAATCAAGCTAGATGACTACACAAGCTCAGGCACAGCGACCAACGCTCGTGTTGAATTTAAAGGGGTGCCATTGCTATACACCCCATGGATTGAGTTTTCATTTAACAACCAGCGTAAGTCGGGCTTACTCGCACCAACAATGGGTAGTACAAGCCGCAGCGGCTTTGAAGTACTGGCGCCTTTCTATTGGAACATTGCCCCCAATATGGATGCCACACTGGGCTTGCGCGCATTAAGTAAGCGCGGCGTGCAGTTGCAGGGTGAGTTCAGGTATATGGAAGAGAACTTCTCTGGTACAGATAACATAGAGTACTTGCCTAGCGACACGCTCACCAATGAAACCCGCTATTTTGCCAATTTAAAACATCAACATCGATTTGGTAATGGCTGGTCAGCAGGCTACAGCCTAGAGAAGGTGTCCGATAGCCAGTATTTCTCTGAACTGTCTACTCGCATTGTCACCACCAGCCGGATTAATCTGCCACAACAATTTAATGTAGATTACGCAGATGAAAATTGGAGCTTTAATGCAATTGCGCAAAAGTTCCAGACCCTAGATAACGTGTCATTCCCATACGAACGCCTGCCGCAAATGACCTTATCCGGCGGCAAAAGCTATGGCGACGTTAATTTAAACCTATACACGCAGCTTGTTGCTTTTGATAACAACAATGACAGCACCGCGCGCCCAACAGGCACACGCTTCACCGCCTACCCAAGCATCACGCTGCCAATGACTAGGCCATATGGCTACATCACACCGAAACTGGGTGTGCATTACACCAATTACAATTTAAATAATGTTGCAACGGATCAAGAGTCACAACATAGAACGCTGCCAATATTCAGCCTAGACAGCGGCTTGTATTTTGACCGCGACTTTAAAATTGCCAATAGAGCTTACTCGCAGACGATTGAGCCTAGACTATTCTACGTATATATCCCCGACAGAAACCAGGCAAAAATCCCTGTGTTTGATAGTAGCGTTACCGACTTAAATTTCGCCACGTTGTTTATGGAGAATCAATTTACCGGCAATGACCGCATTAATAACGCAAATCAACTCAGCTTTGCGCTCACTACGCGCTTTATTGAAAGCAGCAGTGGCACGCAGCGCTTATCCGCATCGATTGGTCAACGCTACTACTTTGCCGACCAAGAAGTTGCTTTGGACTATAGCAACCTGTCTACATTCCGCAAAAATAACAGTTCTGACGTGATTGCCGGCATTACCGGCCAGCTTAAGAACAGCTGGAAAATTGATGCCTTCTGGCAATACAACACTGACGACTCAAGCGCAGTTAGAACCACAATCACCAGCCGTTACAATCCTGAACCCGGTAAGGTGTTAAATCTAAGCTACAGCTATAGACAAGATTTATTAGATCAATTCAACATTTCCAGCCAGTGGCCAATAGGCAAAGGCTGGTACGGGGTTGGGCGCATGAACTACTCAATGCGCGAAAAGAACATCATCGAAACACTTGCGGGTTTAGAGTATGATGCAGGTTGCTGGCAAGCACGCGGCGTGATGCAACGGGTGACTACTGCGACTGCAGATGCAAACTACGCATTCTTCTTCCAACTTGAACTCGGCGGTCTTGCTTCCATTGGCGCAAACCCATTAGCAGTAATTAAACGAAACGTTCCGGGTTATGTGGGCTCTAACTTCATCCCGGATAACCCTCAATCATCATATTACGAGTAATTATGTTGCGTAACTTTAGTAAAATCTCACTTTTTATTGCGTTAAGTTTTAGTCAACTCAACACATTAGCTGCGGACGTGACCAAAATGGATCGCATCGTGGCAATCGTTGACCAAACGGTGATTACCGAACAAGAACTGGAAAGCCGCATTGTCTCGCTAAGCGCACAGTTAAAAAAACAAGGCACAGAGCTGCCGGAAGCTAGCATCTTAAGAAAACAAATATTAGAGCGTTTAATTTCTGACGCATTGCAACTACAGTACGCAGCACAAACCGGCATTAAAGTGGATGACACCCAGCTCGACAAAACCCTTGAGCGTATTGCTGAACAAAACAAATTAACGGTAAGAGAGTTTTACGATGCGCTCAACCAAGACGGCATTAGCGTACGTAAGTTTAGATCAGACATTCGCAACGAAATCATCATTGCAAGACTGCGAGAGCGTGAAGTAGAAAGTCGCGTGAACGTCAGCGAATCTGAGATAGACAACTACTTAACCACACAAGCTTCAACCAATCAAAATCAAGATGAATATGAAATCTCTCACATTTTGATTCGCGTGCCAGAAGATGCCGCGACCGAAGATGTACAAAAAGCCAAAGCAAAAGTAGACGAAATACTTGCCGCGTTGGCATCAGGCACCAGCTTTGCAAAAGTCTCTGCGAGTTTTTCTGATGCACCTAATGCCTTAGAAGGCGGCAACATCGGCTGGAAGCAAAGCGCGCAAATGCCAGCGCTATTCCTTGACGCATTAAAAGCGATGCAAAAAGGTGAGGTTTCGGCCGCGTTACGTAGCCCTAACGGCTTTCACATCCTGAAGCTAACCGATAAGCGTGGCGGCAGTTCTCCGCTCATTATCGAGCAAACGCACGCACGCCATATTCTGATTAAGCTGTCTGAAGTCATGTCGGAAAAAGATGCCAAATCAAAAATGGATGGCATTAAAGAGCGCTTGGATAATGGCGAAAAATTTGAAGTACTAGCACGCCAATTCTCTGAAGATGGCACCGCATCCAATGGCGGTGACTTAGGCTGGGTGAATCCAGGCGATACAGTACCCCAATTTGAAAAAGCCATGAACAACCTTAAGCCCAATGAAATCAGCGAACCGGTGCTCAGCCCGTTTGGTTGGCATGTGATACAAGTGCTAGAACGCAAAAAACAAGACATGAGCAAAGAGGCTGCTCGCTTAAAAGCACGTCAGGAAATTCGTGCAAGAAAAGCGGATGAAGCGTATCAAGATTGGATTCGTGAGCTGCGTGACCGCGCGTTCGTAGAGCTAAGGCTTGAAGACAAATATTAATAGCGCTTAACGCTATCATCACGAAACCATTACAGTGACAAAACCATTACCTCGTATTGTTGTAACCGCAGGCGAGCCTGCCGGCATTGGTCCTGATTTATGCATCATGCTGGCGGCACAGCCGCTCGACGCCCAGCTAGTGGTAATTGCCGATACCGAGATGCTGCAAGCGCGCGCCAAAGCACTTAAGCTCCCGCTCAACACTGTGGCCTATGATGCAAACGTCAGACAGCCGCATTTAGGTAATGGCTCACTTACATTGCTTAACCAGGCCATTAGCCAACCTGTAATTGCCGGCCAGTTAAACGCAGACAATAGCGCTTATGTGCTGGAAACCTTAAAAACAGCTACTAATGGATGCATCAAAGCAGAGTTTGATGCCATGGTCACCGCACCAGTCCATAAAGGCATCATCAACGATGCAGGCATCGCTTTTAGCGGCCATACTGAATTTTTAGCAGAGTTAACTGATACACCTCAAGTTGTCATGATGCTAGTCGCGGGGAATCAATCAGACAGCATGCGCGTTGCACTTGCTACTACGCACTTAGCCTTAAAAGACGTACCGCAAGCCATCACCAAAGCAGGTCTGGAAACCACCATTCGTATTCTGCATCATGACTTAGTCAACAAGTTCGGCATTCAGAACCCACGCATTTTAGTAGCGGGACTTAACCCCCACGCTGGGGAAGACGGCTATTTAGGCCGCGAAGAAATTGACGTAATTAACCCGGTACTAGTCAAACTGCGTACCGAAGGCATGAACCTGATTGGCGCATTGCCGGCCGATACACTGTTTGCAAAACATCATTTAAAACATGCAGATGCCGTATTGGCGATGTATCATGACCAAGGCTTACCGGTACTCAAACATGCAAGTTTTGGTGAAGGTGTGAACGTCACATTGGGCTTACCCATTATTCGCACCTCAGTTGACCATGGCACAGCCCTAGACCTTGCAGGCACCGGCAAGATTGAAATTGGCAGCTTACTCGCCGCCATTGAACTAGCGATTCAGCTCACTAAAAACAAGCCATCCAGCAGTGTGTAACTATTCACATGCTTTCACCTATTATTGATTAACGCTATGAAACACATTGCAAAAAAACGCTTCGGCCAAAACTTCCTCACTGACCAAGGCGTTATTTCCAGCTTGGTTGAAGCTATTTCTCCAAAAAAAGATGACCTCATGGTGGAGATTGGCCCAGGCTTAGGCGCACTCACCCAACCGTTAATGCAGCAACTAGCTATGCTGCATGTGGTGGAAGTTGACCGTGACATCATTGCCTGGATGGAAAAAACCTATGTACACAACAAAATCACCATCCATAATTCTGATGCGCTCAAGTTTGACTTTTCCAGTTTAGGCAGTGCAATCAGAGTTGTTGGCAACTTACCGTATAACATTTCCACGCCAATTCTGTTTCATCTACTGGACAATGTCGCCTCCATTATCGACATGCACTTTATGCTGCAAAAAGAAGTGGTGGAACGCATGGTGGCATCACCATCCACCGCCGCTTATGGGCGACTGAGCGTGATGCTGCAATACCGTTTGCAAATGGAGTACCTATTCACAGTGCCGCCAGAGGCTTTTGACCCAGCACCTAAAGTCGAGTCTGCATTTGTACGCTGCGTGCCGCATGCAACGCTACCCCACCCAGCAAATGATGAAACTTTACTCGCACAGGTAGTCACCGCGGCGTTTGGACAGCGCAGAAAAACCCTGCGCAATACACTCAAAGGCTTGCTGGATGATGACGGATTTAAGGCTTTAGATCTTGACTCACAACTGCGCGCCGAGAATCTAAGCGTGGCTGACTTTGTGAGAGTCAGCAACTATCTGAGCCAAAACACTTAAAGTCCTCAGCGCATACTGTATGCGAACACGACTTTTAAGATAAAATCCACATTCAAATTTACTATTAAGGACTTCCAACCCATGCGAATCATTCTTTTAGGCGCTCCAGGTGCAGGCAAAGGCACACAAGCTACTCACTTACGTGAAAAATTTAATATCCCGCAAATCTCTACTGGCGATATGCTACGTGCGGCAGTAAAAGCTGGCACGCCACTTGGCCTAGAAGCCAAAGCATTTATGGATAGCGGTGGCTTGGTACCAGATGCCGTGATTATCGGCTTGGTAAGCGAGCGCATTAAAGAAGCAGATTGTGCGAACGGCTTTTTATTCGATGGATTCCCACGCACTATTCCACAAGCAGAAGCAATGAAAAACGCAGGCGTAGGCATTGATTATGTAGTGGAAATTGACGTACCTGACGAAGCGATTATTGAACGCATGAGCGGCCGTCGCAGCCACCCAGCAAGCGGCCGTACCTACCACGTTAAATTTAACCCGCCAAAAGTAGAGGGTAAAGATGACGTAACAGGTGAGGATCTAGTACAACGTCCTGATGATGCAGCAGAGACTGTTAAAACACGCTTAGACGTTTACCACAGCCAAACCAAACCACTAGTGAAATACTATTCAGACTGGGCGAGCAGCGGCACAGCTGGCGCACCTAAGCACGTATTTGTAAATGGCTTGGGCGACATGAATGTGATTCGCGATAATATTTTTGCAGCTTTGAAATAATTCAAACGTGGTGTGCAGATAAAGGACTATTTGCACACCATAGACTTACCGGCACACCCTAATAACCTTTGTAAATCAATGGTTCTCCATGTTGCCCACTAACAGCCCCCTGCTGTCGCGCTGAGTAGCGCAGTTTTAATGAGAGTTTTCGGCAATCCACTGTTTGAGCGTAAACGAGTTTCCGATTGCCGCTCATGATGGCGAGCAACGCAATAAGCAAGCGACATATAGCTTATGCTAGCCTAAGGATGGCCACCAACTACCAATCGCACATCCGCATGATGAATACTTTGACGCTTCGCTAATTCATACCCTACAAGGTATAATTCCATAATCTAAAAATTAACTCTTAAGCTACTCACATGCACCAGCAATATCCATTCAAAGACATCGAACAATCAGCACAAACTTACTGGGAAGCAAATCAAACATTTGCCGCAACTGAACAATCAGACAAACCCAAATATTATTGCCTGTCGATGTTCCCATACCCAAGCGGCCGTCTGCACATGGGGCATGTACGTAACTATACGATTGGTGATGTGTTAAGCCGCTTTCATAAAATGAAAGGCTTTAACGTGATGCAACCCATGGGTTGGGATGCGTTTGGCCTGCCTGCTGAGAATGCAGCCATCAAAAATGAGACAGCGCCAGCGGCTTGGACTTATAGCAACATTGAGCACATGAAAGCCCAGCTCAAACAGCTAGGCTTAGGCGTGGACTGGAACCGTGAAATTGCCACCTGTAAACCAGAGTATTACAAATGGGAACAATGGCTGTTTACGGAGCTATTCAAAAAAGGTTTAATCTATAAAAAAACCTCAACTGTTAACTGGGATCCAGTGGATGGTACCGTATTAGCCAATGAACAAGTAATTGATGGCCGAGGCTGGCGTAGCGGCGCGTTAGTAGAAAAACGCGATATTCCACAATACTTTATGAAAATCACGGCATATGCTGAAGAGTTGCTGAATGATTTAGACAAGCTGGAAGGCTGGCCTGAGCAAGTAAAAACCATGCAACGTAACTGGATAGGCAAAAGCTACGGTTGCGAAGTAGAGTTCCCTATCGTTGGCCAAGATGGCAACCTCAAGGTGTACACTACTCGCCCAGATACATTGATGGGTGCAACTTACGTAGCTGTTGCGGCAGAACATGCACTAGCAACTTTAGCGGCAGAGAATAACCCTGCCCTTGCTGAATTTATCGCCGAATGCAAACGCGGCAGCGTGGCTGAAGCTGACGTTGCAACCGCCGAGAAAAAAGGCATGGCAACTGGTCTATTTGTTACCCACCCACTCAATGGCGAGCAATTGCCAGTATGGGTAGCTAACTATGTATTGGCGAGTTACGGCGAAGGCGCCGTGATGGCAGTGCCTGCGCATGACGAGCGTGATTTTGAGTTTGCCGGTAAATATAACTTGCCAGTTAAAGCTGTGATTAAACATAGCGACATCGACACATTGCCAATGACAGAACATGGCATTTTATTTGATTCAAAAGAATTTGATGGCTTAGATTTTGATGGTGCAAGCACTGCAATCGCCACGGCTTTATCCGCTAAGAACTTAGGCAAACGCCGCACCCAATATCGCTTGCGCGACTGGGGCGTTTCGCGCCAACGTTATTGGGGTTGCCCAATTCCGATTGTGCATTGCACAAGCTGCGGCGAGGTGCCTGTCCCTGCAGAACAGTTACCAGTAGTGTTACCTGAAAATGTAGTGATGGATGGCGTGGGCTCACCGATTAAGAAAGATCCGAGCTTCTACGAAACCACCTGCCCAACTTGCCACGGTAAAGCCACACGAGAAACCGACACCCTAGACACATTCTTTGAATCATCATGGTACTTTGCACGTTACGCCAGCTTTGATAGCAACAACGCGATGACGGATGAGCGCGCCAACTACTGGCTACCTGTTGACCAATATGTAGGCGGTATTGAGCATGCGATTCTGCACTTGCTATACGCTCGTTTCTTTAACAAACTCATGCGTGATGTTGGCCTGATTAAAAATGATGAGCCATTTACCAACTTACTCACACAAGGCATGGTGCTGAAAGAAGGCACCAAAATGAGTAAATCCAAAGGTAACACGGTAGATCCACAAGAGCTGATTGACACCTATGGCGCCGACACCGCACGTTTGTTTATGATGTTTGCAGCCCCGCCTGAGCAAAGCCTAGAATGGGCTGACAGTGGTGTACAAGGCGCACACCGCTTTTTACGCAGACTATGGCAAGCCACCTACGACCATGTAGCGCTTGGCACCACGACACCTTATACCTCGGGCGAATTAAACGCTGAACTTAAAACATTACGTCGTCAATTGCACCTCACCATTGAAAAAGTAGCGGATGACTATGGCCGTCGTCATAGCTTTAACACTGCAATCTCATCAGTGATGGAGTTAATGAATGGCTTAGCCAAAGTGGAAGCCACGGATGATACGTCACGTCAGGTAAGGCAAGAAGTGCTGCAAAATGTTGCGCTATTGCTATCCCCTATCGTGCCGCACATTTGCCAGGCACTATGGGCTGAACTTTGCCCGAATAGCCATATCTTAGATGCGGGCTGGCCAGCTGCCGACGCATCAGCGATGGTGCAAGACAGTATCGAATATATGATACAAGTGAACGGTAAATTGCGCGGCAGTATCACCGCAGCCAAAACCGAAAGTAAAGAAGCGTTAGAAGCACTCGCCTTGGCACAACCATGCGTACAAAAATTCATTGAAGAGAATATGAGCGTACGCAAGGTGATTGTAGTGCCAAATAAACTGATTAACGTTGTTGTGGGGTAAACCATGCAATACCTGAACTTAACATTTTCGCGTCAATTAAGTTGGGTGTTTTTAATTGCACTCTTGCTGACGGCATGCGGGTTTCAATTACGAGGCTCCGCACCTTTATCTTTTACTAAGTTAAATTTCCAAGGCAATCAACTTAGCATCAAAAAAGATTTAAAACGTACGCTTGAAACCAATAATGTCAAAATTGTGGACAGTGCCGAAGACGCTGAAATGTTACTAGAGTTGTTGAACGAAACCACTGAGAAACGTATTCTTTCTTTAAGTGGCGGCGGTTTGGTACGTGAGTTTGAACTGTACTATACAGTCAACTTTAGGACACGGTCGCAGGACACCCCGTTGTGGGGAAGAGTGCAAACTATACAAATTCGCCGTGATTTCTCTTACAATGACAAGGTATTACTAGGTAAAGCAGAAGAAGAAGCCGGGCTTTATAACGACATGCGTAAAGAAGCGGTGAGAGCTATCTTACGTAGACTATCTGCCACCAACCCAGACAAGCTATAGCACCACAGTATGCGCTTAACCCAAGCCCAATTGGCGTCACACTTACAGCAAGGTTTGCAGCCACTCTATGTGCTAGTGGGTAGCGAACCCTTAGCACAGCGCGAGTGCCTAGACGCGATTCGCGCTGCGGCCAATACGCAAGGATTTGATGAGCGCACCAGCTTAATTGTCGAGCGTAATTTTAATTGGCAGCAAATTCAGAGTTTTGGGCAATCCATTTCATTGTTCTCCAGTCGCCGCCTATTGGAGCTAAACATTCCCAATGGCAAGCCTGGCGTGGATGGTAGCAAAGCCTTGCAAGCGCTGGCCACCAAGACTCTGCCCGACACTACCGTGATTATCATCTTACCTACGTTAGAGCGTGAGGCTAAGAACAGTGCGTGGTTTGCCGCATTAGAAGCACATGCGCAAGTATTAACGATTAACGAAGTAGATGCTGCAAACTTACCCACATGGATTGCAAACCGTCTGGCGCAGCATGGGCAACGCACCAGCCTAGCAACGCTGGAGTTTCTGGCTCATCAGGTTGAAGGCAATCTGCTTGCAGCTAATCAAGAAGTGCAGAAACTTAGCCTGCTCTATCCGCAAGGAGAACTTTCAGACACAGCAGTACGTGAAGCGGTACTCAACGTATCCCGTTACGATGCCTTTCAGCTCGGTGAAGCAGTCCTTGCCGGTGATGCTGAACGTACCGTAAGAATTCTGCAAGGCCTGCAAGATGAAGGCGAAAACGCCGTGGCTATCATGAACCCGCTCATGTGGGTGCTGCGTCCATTAGTACGCATTAAACAGGCAGAAATGCGCGGCACCAACCTAGCCACCGCCATGACTAACGCACGTATTTATGGCGACAAACAAATACTGGTCAAACGCGCGCTATCACGTTTAAGTTTGCGCCAATTAGATGCTGCACTGCAAAAGCTAGCCGATATTGATAGGATGGCAAAAGGTGTCATGCTCGGTGATGCTTGGCTAGAAATATCCAGGTTATGTTTTGGCTTAGCAAAAGTACGTAGCCGATAGCTGCAAATTAAACGCACGCCCATCGCGGTCAATGCATTCTCAGCACTCACTGCATGCCAAATTTATTTTTATTCCACGCAATAAAAAGTATAATTAATCATGAACATTCAACAATACATGCAAAATATCGGTGTAGAAGCACGTAAAGCCTCGCGCTTTATGGCAAGCGCTGACACGAACCAAAAAAATATCGCGCTCAACGCAATTGCGGCTGCGATATTACGTGAAAAAGACACATTACTCGCCGCCAACAAACTAGACCTAGAGGCGGCAAAAGCCAATGGCCTAGAGCCTGCGATGCTGGACAGGCTCACCATTACTGAAAAATCCATCGCCAATATGGCTGAGGGTCTAAACCAGATTGCAAGCCTCACGGACCCAATCGGTGAAATGAGCAATTTCAAATACCGCCCTAGCGGTATTCAAATTGGCCAAATGCGCGTACCACTGGGTGTTATCGGCATAATTTATGAGGCTCGTCCCAATGTGACGGTTGATGCGGCTGGCCTATGCATTAAATCCGGTAATGCCGCTATTCTGCGCGGTGGCAGCGAGGCGATTCATTGCAATCAGGCCTTGGCTAAACTCGTACATGAGGGGCTTGCGGAAGCAGGTTTACCAACCACAGCCGTGCAGATTGTAGAAACCACAGACCGTGCGGCAGTAGGCGAACTTATCACCATGAAGCAATACGTAGATGTCATTGTGCCTCGTGGCGGCAAAGGCTTGATTGAGCGCATTTCTAATGACGCACGCATCCCTGTGATTAAGCATCTGGATGGCAACTGCCATGTGTATATTGATGACGAAGCCGACTTTGCAAAAGCGCTACGCATTCTGGAGAACAGCAAAACACAGCGGCTTGGCACCTGTAATACGACAGAGTCTTTATTGATAGCACGCTCAGTAGCAGCTGATATGCTTCCTAAGCTAGCTGCCATGCTCACCGCGCACGGCATTGAGATTCGCGGCTGTGCCGAAACTTGCGCACTGGTTAGCCAAGCGATTCCAGCAACGGAAGAGGATTACTACACAGAATACCTTGCCGCCATTATTTCATGCAAAGTCGTGAGTGGTTTAGATGAAGCGATTGCTCACATTAACGAGCACTCATCGCAACATACTGAAGCCATTGTGACTGAGAACTACACTAAGTCTCGCAGATTTTTACGTGAGGTTGATTCTAGCAGCGTGATGGTAAATGCATCCACACGCTTCGCTGATGGCTTTGAATACGGCTTCGGTGCAGAAATCGGCATCTCAACTGACAAATTACACGCGCGCGGCCCTGTCGGGCTAGAGGGCTTAACGTCACTTAAATACGTAGTATTAGGTGATGGGCATGTGCGCGCTTAATTTGGCACGCTAGGCATTGGTCATATTCAGCAATCACTAATAAAAAATTGGGGTATTTAGCAACAGTACTGACATGCTGCTAAATACCTACCTACCCCACTAACAGCCAAATTGCCTATAGTCTACAATAACTCACCTACCTTGATGTTGATGCAATGAAAACCATAGGCATACTTGGCGGCACATTTAACCCCATCCATTATGGGCATCTACGCATGGCGCAAGAGCTGGCAGATGACCTGCACATGGATGCGATACGTTTTATCCCAGCCGCCAACCCACCGCATAAAAATGCCGTCAGCATCAGCGCAGAGCATCGCGCTGCCATGGTAGGTTTGGCGATTGCGAATAATCCACAATTTATGTTGGATGAGCGTGAGCTGCACCGCACCGGCACCTCCTATACCATAGATACTTTACTGAGCCTGCGTGCAGAGCTGCGCAACAACGCCAGTCTGACCCTATTCATGGGCAGCGATGCTTTTACGCAATTTAATACTTGGCACCGCTGGCAAGAGGTTTTGCAGCATTGCCATATTGCACTCGTGCAGCGACCACATACAATCAAAAATCAGCCCAGTAATCTGCTCCCCAAAATACTAGAAGACTTTCTGCATGCGCATTACACAGAAAACTGTGAAGACCTGCACAGCAGCACTGCTGGCTATATCACTATGCGACAAGTCACCGCGTTAGATATTTCATCCACCGCGATCCGCGAGGCATTTAAGCAGCAAGCATCCACGCGCTACCTAATGCCCGACAGTGTGATTAATTACATTAAAACCCATCAACTTTACAAATAACGCGGCACTGCGCACTATGTTCTATAATACAAATCACATAGATGTCATCTATGATTGTTAAATTAAGATAGCTAGATTTAAGATAGTTAAATTCAGGTCTGCTACATTTAAACCAGCGCGACTCAAGCAAACGCAAATTTTATTTTTTGTCCTGTACCCTACAGACGAGCCCACACGATGAAACTACATTTACCACAGCCCTTTTACACTACATTTAACTTAGCATTTGTGTTATCGCTAACCCTGACAGTCAGTGCATGCGGCGTGAACCCTGTGACCAAAAAGCGTGAATTTCAGTTTGTATCCGAGGCGCAGGAAATCTCTATCGGTACCCAAAACTATGCACCAACCCGGCAATCTCAAGGCGGAGATTATGTACTCGACCCGGAGCTAACCGCATACATACAAAGTGTAGGCAATAAATTAGCCGCAGTTTCTGACCGCAAACTGCCGTATGAATTTAACCTGCTCAATGACTCTGTCCCCAACGCTTGGGCAATGCCTGGCGGCAAAATTGCATTTAACCGCGGCCTGCTCTATGAGCTTAACAGCGAGGCAGAATTAGCCGCGGTCATGGGCCATGAACTGGTACATGCGGCTGCACGCCATGGAGCACAAGGCATGGAGCGCGGTATTTTTATGCAAGGCGCGATGATTGCCGTTGGCATCGGTGCTCAAAATACAGACTATGCAAACCTGATTGTAGGCGGTGCGCAAGCAGGTGCGCAGTTGGTCAATAGCAAGTATGGCCGTGATGCAGAAAGTGAGTCGGATTTATATGGTATGCAATATATGAAAAAAGCGGGTTACGACCCCGCTGCCGCCGTAACGCTGCAAGAAACCTTTGTCAGACTAAGTGCGGACAGAAAGAGTAGCTTTATTGATGGCCTGTTTGCAAGCCATCCGCCATCAGAAGCGCGTGTAGAAGCGAATAAAGCAACGCTGGCGCAAATTGGCGCAGGTGGTGATTGGGGCAAAGAGGTTTATAAGCAAAAAACCGCTAAATTAAGAGCTACCCAAGGCGCCTATAAAGCTTACGATGATGCAGTGAAAGCGCTCAGTGAAAAAAATGTCGACAAAGCAAAAACCTTGATTAAACAAGCGATTGCCGGAGAGCCGCGTGAAGCGCGCTTTCAAGAACTATTAGGTGATATTGCACTGACCGAGAAAAAACCACAAGATGCATTAAAGCTGTATGCAAAAGCCATCGATATGCAGCCAAATTACTTTAAACCGCACATTCAAAGTGGCATTGCCCTATTTAATATGGGCAAAAAAGCAGAAGCTGAACCATACTTAAAACGTGCCAATGAACTGCTGCCAACAGCACCTGGGCATGCATTATTGGGTCAAATCGCAGAAGACCGCGGCCAGACCGATATTGCCTTGCAGCACTATCAAGTTGCCGCAAGCTCTAATTCAGATATCGGTAAAGATGCCATCGCCAGAGCGGTACGCATAGATTTACCACGCAACCCAGCCAAATACATTAAATCAGGCATACAGCGCGATAATTACGGCAATTTATTTGCGGTGGTGCAAAATGACACGGCAGTATCGCTACGTAGTGTACAGGTGCGTGTAATCAAATACAACGCAGCCGGCCGCGCCATCGCGCAAAGCCAACCGCTATTGATCAGCGGTGGTGTAGCACCGGGCAAACGTAACCAAGTGGCGGTGGGCGAGCACGTAGCAACGCCGCAAGAAGCTAACTTGTACAAAGTGGTAGTAGAAGCTGCGGATATGGCTCAGTAAGGCATTGGCTCACCAGCTTAAATACAATAGCAGTTTAGAAAACAAGGTCAAATGAACGGCCAAATTTGATTAGCCTAACTAGACTGTGCAGTAAGCGGCCTATAAATTATGCAGCTAAGTAAAGTCCACGCGATAAGTGACTAAAACGGCAGCGAGGATAACTAAATGCTAAAACTCGCTTCCTTTTGCCAGCCCACCACACTCAAACATGGTGCAGCAATCCGCTGCTGTAAGCTAGCGAGGTTTTCTGCAAACATTGGCATGTCTGGGTCAACTTGGTTGGCGACCCAGCCAGCCAAGGTAAGCCCACGCGCTTGAATAGCCTCAACCGTAAGCAGGGCATGGTTAATGCAACCCAAGCGCATCCCTACCACTAGAACAATCGGGATGTCCAGCATAACTGCCAAGTCAGCCATGGTATGCTTAGCATTCAATGGCACTAAAAAGCCACCTGCGCCTTCTACCACCACGATGTCAGCCAATGCACCCAATTGCTGGTATGCCCGCATAATCTTTGTGCAGTCTACAAGCTGACCTGCTTGCTCAGCTACAATATGCGGTGCAATTGCCGGAGCAAAGCGATAAGGGTTAATCAGATCCAACGGTGCAGCAACGTTACTCGCTGCGGTTAGTGCAAGCACATCATCATTAAGCAACTCGCCATCCGGCATTAAATTACAGCCGGATGCAATCGGCTTCATGCCGACTGTTTGATAGCCAGCACGCACAAAATGCTTAACCAAAGCGCTGGCGATATAGGTTTTGCCTACGTTGGTATCGGTGCCGGTAATAAAATAAGATGACTGCATGTTTTAGCTAAACTGGCTCAACAACAATGAATTATTTTCTAGGAGAAAAATGAATGGGCACTGCGCCATCTGGTAATAATGTTTTGTCTTTGGCACGCCACGCGTGACCATAAACCACTTCAAAGGTCGCGGGTAATTTCCCGTCTTGCCTAAACTGCTCGTAAGCAGACTCAAGCTTTGCAAAAAAACCACGGCCGAGCAGACCTCTGGCACGGCCATCTGTGGCATTGTGCGCGCCTATGCTTTTCAGGTCGCGCATCACGCTTTTCACATCGTCATACGTCAGCGTAAATCGCTCAACATCTAACACGGGGGCATTAAAACCTGCGCGCACCAAGGCATCGCCAATATCGTGCATATCAATAAAACGGCTGATACTCGTGTAGCCACTAGCGCTACTAGTCGCGACCCTGAGTTCGCGCAAAGTATCTGGCCCAAATGTGCTAAATGTGAGCAGCCCTTCTGGTTGCAGTACGCGATGGAACTCCTGCAAGGCAGCATCTAAATCATTGCACCACTGTATGGCAAGATTAGACCACACCATGCCCACGCTGGCATTAGCGAGCGGCAAGGCTTCGATATCGGCACAAACAAGGTTTTGCTGCGTCAGGCCCACTAAAGACTTCAGCACATGTAACAAACCAACATTGGTGTAGGTCTTGCGGGTCTTTTGTAACATCGGGTAAGCAAAATCCAGCGACACAACTTGTGCTGCCCCATATTTTTTTTGCAGTGCGTGGCTGCCCAAGCCTGTACCGCAGCCTGCATCCAAGATAGTTTGCGGAGTTAATTTGACTAAATCTAGGCGACTTAGCATTTCTTCGCGCACTTGCTTTTGCAAGATGGCCGCAGCATCGTAAGTATCTGCTGCACGGCCAAAAGAGGCGCGCGCACGCGCTTTATCTATGCGATAAATATCGTCTGTCATTGTGGTTACTGCACTTGAGGTTCTAAAAATTGAACGATGGCATCAATAAACTGTTCCTGATGCGATAAAAATGGAGCATGTGACGCACCAGCCATCACCCGCAGGTAAGCAACTGGCAGTGTTTTCATCATCCAATGCGCTGCCTGCACCGGCGCCAAACTGTCGCGGTCGCCATGTACCAGCAATGTGGGTTTTCTTAAATGTTCGATTTCCGCACGCAAATCGGTTTCTAGCAATATATTCAGCGCGCGATATAAAGTTTGTGAAGTAGGCGCTGGACGCTCGGCAAATTTATTACGCAGCAATTTAACCGTGCTTCTTGCGTCATCGGCGCCCATGCACTGCAAAGTTAAAAACTGAGTCATGGTCTTGTGATAATCTTCATTCACGCTGTCAGCAAAGTTGCCAAATATTTCAGGCTCAATACCAATATCCCAAGTGGATTTGTACTCTACGCTTTCTTGATCAAAGCTCTTATTTACAAAACAAGGCGTTGCCCCAACCAGCACCAATCGACGTACCAAATCAGGGTAATCTAAAGCGATACGCATAGCCACTTGTGCGCCTAAAGACCAGCCGACCACATCTGCATGCGCAGGCAGCACTTCTGCCACTTTTTCCGCAATCGCAGATAAATGAAACGGCTCAATCGGGCGGCTTAAGCCCATGCCAGGCAAATCGACAATGTGCAGCGTAAACAGCTTGCTTAGTCTTTTCACTAAAGGCTGCCATACCGCACCATTCATCCCCCATCCGTGAAGCAACACCAAGTTGGGGCCAGTCCCAATGATTTCAACGTGGAGATGATTAGCGATCATGCACTCAGCTCTCTTTCTGCCTGATGAATAGCAGCAATCAGTTTTTTAATGTCATCTAGGGTATGTGCTGCCGATAATGATATACGCAGCCTAGCAGTACCTACTGGCACGGTTGGCGGGCGTATCGCCGGCACCAAAATACCATGCGTTTGCAAATACTCACTGAGCGCCAATGCCTCTAAGTTATCACCCACGATTAAGGGCTGGATGGTAGTGTCAGAATCCATTAAGCGCCACTTGTTAAGCTTAAGGTTCGCTTTCAGATACTGGATTAAGCTTTGCAGATTCGCGCGTAAATGATCGCCCTGCTCAATCAGCTTAACCGATGCAGAAAGCGTGGCAGACAGCGCAGGTGGTGCCGGTGTAGAGTACACATAGCTTTTGGCTTTTTGAATCAGGTAATCAATCACTACCTGCTCACCCGCCACAAAAGCCCCCGCAACACCAGCGGCCTTACCCAAAGTTGCCATCATGATAATACGCGGTGATTTGATGTTAAAGTGGCTCAGCGAGCCTTTACCATGCTCACCCAGCACGCCAAAACCATGCGCATCATCCAGGTACAGATAAGCATCATACTTTTCACACAGTGCCAGATACTCAGGAATAGGCGCAATATCGCCATCCATACTGAACACTGCATCCGCAGCAATCAACTTATGCTTGGCGGTACTTGCCTGTAATAGTTTTTCCAATGCTACTACATCATTATGTGGGTAGCGCTGAAACTCCGCGTGCGAAAAATAACCACCATCGTTCAAGCAGGCATGGTTTAACTTATCCGCAAATATCGCATCACCGCGGCCTGTCAGTGCACCCAGCACCCCAATATTTGCCATATAGCCGGTAGAGAACAGCAGCGCGGCTGGTAACTCAACGAATGCCGCAAGCTGCTTTTCTAAGTCATCGTGATAACGGTGGTGCCCGGTGATTAAACCGGAAGCCCCACTACCTACACCAGAGTCACCTGCGGCCTTTTGCATCGTGGCAATCAGCTCAGGATGATTGGCCAGCCCTAAGTAATCGTTGCTGCAAAAAGATAAATACGGCTGCTGATTCGCCACAATATGCTCAGCCTGCGGCGAATCCAATAAACGACGCTGACGCAATAATCCATCGACTTTGCGCTGCTCAAGTTCACGCTGTAAAGAAGCTAACATGTGCAGCGACTAAATCTTGTTAATGCCAAGTTTGGCAAACAACTGTTTATCTGTTTCCGCTTCCGGGTTGCCGGTAGTCAGTAACTTTTCACCATAGAAAATACTGTTGGCACCCGCTAGGAAGCATAAAGTCTGTATGCCCTCATGCATGCTCTGACGCCCAGCAGACAAGCGCACAAAACTATTTGGCATGGTAATACGTGCTGCGGCAATGGTGCGTACAAACTCTAATGGGTCTAACTCATCCGTACCGTGTAACGGTGTACCTTCCACTTGAGTCAGCAGGTTAATCGGCACGCTTTCCGGTGGGCGCTCCATATTCGCCAATTGCGCCAGCAATCCAGCACGTTGATTACGTGACTCGCCCATGCCGATAATACCGCCGCTACACACATTGATATCTACACTGCGTACGCGGTCTAGTGTTTCCAAACGGTCTTGATAAGTACGCGTAGTGATCACTTCACCATAAAATTCTGGTGCAGTATCTAAATTGTGGTTGTAATAATCTAAACCAGCATCTTTCAACTGCTCGGCCTGCCCCTCTTTTAACATACCCAAGGTGGCACAAGTCTCTAATCCCATGGCCTTAACTTCTGAAATCATTTTAAGCACAGGCTCTAAATCGCGCTGTTTTGGGCCGCGCCATGCAGCACCCATACAGAAACGGCTAGCACCATTGTCTTTGGCTTCTTGCGCAGCAGCCAACACGTCATCTAAAGCCATTAATGGCTCACTTTCCACATCGGTATGATAACGTGCCGCTTGTGGGCAGTAACCGCAATCTTCAGAACAGCCACCGGTTTTAATCGAGAGTAAAGTACTCACTTGTACCGCGTTCGGGTCAAAGTTTTCACGATGCACTGTTTGTGCTCGATGCATTAAATCACTGAACGGCAATTCAAACAGTTCAACAATCTCGGCCACGCTCCAGCGATTCACGGTTTTTTCTTCGTGCGTACCGCATGATTTATTTAAGCCTGCCTTTAGGCTATCGGTATTAATAATTGCCTCATTAGAAGCTGTGGCACATGGCGTTGTTGCCTCTGAATCTGGTGAAAGTCCAAGCATGGTGTGTTCCTTGTGTATTCACAAAATTAGTGATTATGTGAAATTGAGATAGAATTTGAGTGCGATTATACATTGTCAACAAAACTGACTGCAAATTTTGAACAATAGATTAAAGTTTAAGCAACTCATCCCTGTACAACAAACCTGCATGCTCTGCACAGATTACCTTGGCGGTAATTTAGGTTTATGTGCCTCATGTCTGTCAGACCTCCCGTGGCACAACACCGCACACTGCTCGCAGTGTGCGCTCGTCACTAACGGAAACCTATGCGGTGGTTGCCTGAGCACTCCGCCCCACTTTGACGCGACAAAAGCGGCCTTTACCTACAATTACCCGCTAGATGGCTTATTGCAGCACTACAAATATAACGCCAGCCTAAATTTAGCACGTACGTTAAGCTCGCTGTGGATAGATCATCAGCATGCGCCAACCACAATAAGCCATCCCGTTGACCTCATTATACCCATGCCCATGCATGAAAAACGCTTAACCGAACGCGGCTTTAATCAGGCACTGGAAATCGCCAAGCGATTAAGTCACGCATTCACTATTCCGCTAGATTACACCACCTGCCAGCGTATTAAATACACGCCACCACAAGCGAGCCTCAAGCTCAAAGAGCGTATCCACAATATACGCGGCGCATTTCACTGCCAACGCCCTCTGCACAATTTAAACATTGCGATTATTGATGACGTGATGACGACCGGTGCCAGTCTAAATGAACTCGCTAAAACATTAAAACAGGCAGGCGCCGCACGTGTAGAATGCTGGGTGATGGCAAGAACCCTACCCAAATAGGTAGCCATCATGGGGTTGTCTACACGATACGTACTTAGAGAGATTAACTGACTTATGTTTCACATCGTTTTATTTGAGCCTGAAATTCCACCAAACACAGGGAATATCATCCGCTTATGCGCCAACACAGGTGCGCAGTTACACTTGGTCAAACCGCTGGGCTTTAGCTTGGAAGACAAGCAACTCAGACGCGCAGGCCTAGATTATCACGAGTATGCAAACTTGAAAGTACATGAAAATTGGGACGCCTGCAAAGCAGCACTCGCAGGGCATCGACTATTTGCGATCACCACTAAAGGCAGTACTACGCATAGCCATATTCAGTTTAAAGCAGGTGACGCATTTGTGTTTGGCCCAGAAACGCGTGGCCTATCTGAAGAAATACGCAATGAGTTTACTGCAGAACATCGTGTACGCTTACCGATGTTGCCTAATAGCCGTAGCCTGAACTTATCAAACTCTGCAGCAATATTGCTTTATGAAGCTTGGAGACAAATAGGATTTGAAGGTGGGGCCTAAGCGGCTGGACTAGATTGCACTAAATACAAACTGCACGACAAACACATTGCGCACTTTAATGCGCAATGTGTAACCAATACTTACACACCCTCAGGTTTTTGTTCACGCCCTAAAAGATCCATCACCGCATCTTGCGCACTTTTACCATGCGATAACGCTTGGTTAACCTCATAAGTAATTGGCATATCAACGCCCAGTGTTTCAGCTCTGCGCATCACCTCGCGTGCGGTATTAACCCCCTCCGCAACATGACCCAGCCCTTGCAAAATATCGGCTAGACTTTTGCCACTGGCAAGCTGCAGGCCGACTTCTCGGTTTCTAGAGTATTGCCCGGTACAGGTGAGAATCAAATCACCGGCACCTGCCAGCCCCATAAAAGTTTCCACCTTAGCACCAAGTGCTAAGCCAAAACGTGTCATTTCCGCCAAACCACGCGTAATCATGGCAGCACGCGCATTATTGCCAAAACCCATCCCATCGGAGATACCAGCGGCGATTGCCATCACATTTTTTACCGCACCGCCAACCGATACACCTATCACATCGGTCGTATGGTACACGCGCAGATTTGCGCCATGAATCAACAACGCAGCTTCATTAGCAAATGCTTCATCATTTGCTGCCAAAGTCACTGCGGTTGGCAAGCCACGCACTAATTCAGCAGCAAAGCTAGGCCCAGACAGTGCGCCCCATTTTTGTTCGCTGCCCAACTCTTCTAGCGCCACCTCATACGGCAATTTAGCGGTTTGCGGCTCCAAGCCCTTATGTGCCCAAATAATCGGCAAAGTACAGCCCAATTGCTTAATATCTTTGAGAATACTTCTAAAACCAGCAGTAGGTACTACAGATAAAATCAAATCAGCACCATCTAGCGCAGCTTGCAAGCTATCTTCAACCTGCAACTGATCGTTAAATTTAAAATCACCTAAATACAAAGGGTTGGCACGTGCCTTACGCATACCGGACACATGGCCAGCATTACGTGCCCACAGAGCAACCTGATGACGCTGACTGATGTTCATCGCCAGTGCAGTTCCCCACGCCCCGGCACCCAATACTGCAATTTTTGCCATTAATCAAAACCCCAAGTAGATGACACTAACACATACCCCATCACGCCGTCTCTATGCTTTACTTTAAGCCAGCCATTATTCGCTTTAACATCCATCAGTTCTAACACAACATCTTTTTCTAACGTTGCCACCAAGTCGGCGGCGATATCAGGCCGCGCTCTCATTTCCGTGAGATTTTTAGTCACCATCACCGAACGCTTTGCTGACAACTGCTTAGCTTCAACCCAATTCATGCTGCCTTGTGCATCGCGCACCTTTAGCCAATCGCCAAGGTTTACCACTACCTCTACCGGATAGAATTGGCTCAGCAGCAACACTTTTTTGGATGAAATTGAGGGCGCATCGTACAAGATGGCTTTAGGAACGGCAACCGACCTAAAATCCAACGCGGATGCCGTGATCGGCACCCACATCAGCATGAAAATTAAAGCAACTTTCAGAAATTGAAGCATTACACTTATTGCACAGAACCTGCTTGCTCAGCTTCTTGTTGCTTTTGTTGTGCAAACAAAGCTTCAAAGTTGATTGGGTTCAATAATACCGGTTGGAAACCAGCACGTACGATTAAATCAGAAACGCTCTCACGTAGGTATGGGAACAGAATGTTAGGGCAAGTAATGCCAACAATCATTTCCATACTTTCCGCTGGGACATTGCGCACTTGGAAAATACCGGCTTGCGTTACCTCAACCAAGAACACAGTTTTATCTGCAATTTTAGAGGTTACAGTTACTTTAATTGCAACTTCAAATACGCTCTCTTCAATTTGCTGCGCTAAGTTACTTAACTCAATACTAACTTGTGGCTGGGTACGATCAGTAAAAATCTGTGGTGCATGTGGAATTTCTAATGAAACGTCTTTCACGTAAATTTTTTCAATGCTGAAGCCTGGTTGTTGCGCTTGTTCTTGTGCTACGTTGTTGTCTTCTTGTGCCATAATTTTCTACTTAAAATATTAATTAAAATTGATAAACGTGATTAAAATCATTTACAGCCGGTTAAAACTTAAGCTGGCATTCTAGCAGACTTTAAATCTTGCGCCTGAGGCTATATAAATTTTGCGCTCGGCTATAAATGTACTGCAAAACCATACTGCCGCTAAAGTAGCAGCTATGCCGCCAATAATGGATCAAGCCCCCCCGCCAGATCCAACGCACGCAAATCATCAAAACCGCCAATATGGCGATCATCAATATAGATTTGCGGCACGGTACGACGCCCCGTTTTCTGCATCATTTCCTCACGGCGTTCAGGCTGCAGGTCTATACGCACCTTATTGATCTCGGTTACGCCTTTACTTGTTAACAATCGCTCGGCGTTGATGCAATAAGGGCAAACTGCTGAGGTGTACATTAGGATATTTGCCATACGATTACGCTTTCACTACTGGAAGTTTAGCTCCAACCCACGCATTGAGCCCACCTTGTAAGTTATGCACTTGCTTGAACTCTGCTTTACGTAAAATATCGCATGCTTTTGCCGAGCGCGCACCGCGCTGGCAATTCACTAACAGCGGCTTATCTTTGTATTTAGCTAACTCTTTCAGGCGGTCTGCCAACTGCTCTAGCGGAATATGTTTCGCATCCACAATATGCCCACTGGCAAACTCTGCATCATCACGCACATCGATCACTAAAGCATGGTTACGGTTAATCAATGCCACTGCCTCGGTTGTGTTTAAGTTAGGCACACCACCTGCTTTTTTACCAAAATCTGGTAATAGCAACATAATGCCAGAACCCAAAGCCAAGCCAATTAACAAGACATTATCTTTTATAAACTCCACAACTTACCTTTCAAAATTTTACGCATTTAATCTCAAGCGGGATTCACCACACCTGAGCACTAGCACTTACGCATTTATAATCAGATTTTACGTGCAAATGCGCTAAAATGCGCATATTGATATCACTATTTATGCAAAAGATTGAGGCGCAACATGTCCCCTAATAAAAATATCACTCCTGTGTGTTTACTCATTTTGGATGGCTTCGGTTATCGTGAAGAAATCACCGATAACGCCATTGCTCAAGCCAACAAACCAAACTGGGATGCGCTTTGGAAAAACTTCCCACATACATTAATTAACGCATCAGAGCACTATGTAGGTTTACCTGATGGCCAAATGGGTAATTCAGAAGTGGGTCATCTTAATATTGGTGCCGGACGTGTGGTATTTCAAGACTTTGAGCGCATCAACAACAGCATCGCCTCAGGTGAGTTCTTTGAGCTCCCAGCGCTCGCGCAAGCACTAACCAACATTAAAAATACTGACAAAGCCTTGCACATTTTTGGCCTGCTCTCAGACGGCGGCGTGCATAGCCACCAAGACCATATTCATGCCATGATTAAAATGGCTGCAGTACATGGCCTGAGCAAAGTGTATATACACGCATTTTTAGATGGTCGCGATACGCCGCCAGTGAGTGCCGCGCCTTATATTGAGGCATTAGAGCAACAATGTAAAACCATCGGTGTTGGCAAGATTGCGTCTATCAGCGGCCGCTTTTACGGCATGGACCGCGATAAACGCTGGCCACGTGTTGAAGCCGCTTATAAATTGTTTACCGAAGGTGTTGGCGAATTTAGCGCGGAAACTGCCGCCGCAGGCTTACAAGATGCCTATGCTCGTGGAGAAAACGATGAGTTTGTCAAAACCACAGCTATCCACCCAGCCCATGAAGCGGCGGTACGCATGGAAGACGGTGATTTAGCTGTATTTATGAACTTCCGCTCTGACCGCGCCCGTCAGCTAACACATGCACTACTTGCTGACGAGTTTGATGGATTTCACCGTAGCAGCATACCTAAGTTAGCAGGCTTCTTCACGCTCACTATGTACGATAAAAAAGAAACCAAGGCCACGGTGATTTTTCCACCACAAGAAGTTAAAAACACACTGGGTGAATATTTATCAAACCAAGGACTTACACAACTAAGAATTGCTGAAACCGAGAAATATCCTCATGTGACCTTCTTCTTTAACGGCGGTGAGGAAACTGTGTTTGCCGGTGAAGATAGAATTCTTGTGCCATCGCCAAAAGTTGAAACTTACGACTTACAACCGGAAATGAGTGCAAACGAGGTTACAGAGAAACTGGAAGAGGTGATTCTGAATCGTCAATACGATGCGATTATCTGCAACTACGCTAACTGCGACATGGTTGGTCACTCCGGCAACCTAAAGGCAGCGATTGCTGCCGTGGAGGCGCTTGACACCTGCATCGGCCGTGTAGTGAATGCTATGCAAAGCATCGGTGGTGAAGTACTGATCACTGCAGACCACGGCAATGCGGAGCAAATGTATGACGCAGGCAACCATCAGCCACATACCCAGCACACCACCAATCTGGTGCCACTCATATACATTGGCAGAGATGGGCAATTAAACCCAAATGGCGCACTCTCAGACTTAGCTCCAACCATCTTAAGCTTAATGGGCCTCAGCCAGCCAGCTGAGATGACAGGTAAAAACTTAGTTCAGTTTAACGCTTAAACCCACGCCCCATACCATGATGCGCCAACGTATTATTCAAACAACATCAATACTGACATTGATGCTCCCGTTGCTACTTAACGCATCATGGTGTTATGCGGAGAAAAAATCCGATCAGCCGAAACAGGCACTGAGCAAGCTGCAACAGCAGCTGGAAGCACTCAAAAAAGAGCTAGATCAGGCGCAGGAAGAACACAAAGATGCCGCAGATGCACTCAAGGAAAGTGAAGTTGCCATTAGTGGTGCGGATAAAAAGCTGCATGAAATCAGCAAACAACAGGTTGATAACAAAAAAGAATTAGCCAAACTGGATGCTGAATCAAAATCCACCAATCAGGCACTGAGCCAAGAGCAAAAACTGCTAAGCGGGCAGCTTTACCAACAATATACTCACGGACAGCAAAGCTATGTGCAAATGATACTGCAGAGCGAACGCCCGAGTGAAGTTGCACGTGACCTGCATTATTTCTCATACGTGGCAAAAGCGCGTGCAGACTTAATCAACAAGATGCAGAACAACTTAAATAAGATTAAGCGACTCAACGAGTTAACAGCATCAAAATTGCAAGAAATCACAGACCTGAAACAAAAACAGCTGAATGAAAAGCGCATTTTAGAGGCGCAAAAGAAAGAAAAATCTAAAGTTGTAAACTCGCTTTCACAGCAGATTGCTGAGCAACGCGGGCAGATTAAAAAACTAAGTCGCGATGAAAAGCGGCTGTCACAGCTTGTGAGTAGGCTAGCCAGAATCATTCCCAAAACCAAACCAGTCAGCAAACCTACAGCAAGCAAGCCGACATCGCCTGTAGTTAAAAACACACCTAGTGCCAATATTGCGGTTAACAATGAAAACTTACCAAGTGATAATTTTGCCGGCGCTAATTTCTCTGCACTAAAAGGCAAGCTACGCTTGCCTGTACGCGGTACGGTAAGCAACCGTTTTGGCTCAGCCAGGCAAGATAGCGGCATCTCATGGAAAGGCTTATTTATCAAAGCCAACGAAGGCACAGAGGTTAAAGCTGTTGCTACTGGCCGCGTGGTTTTTGCCGACTGGCTACGTGGCTTTGGCAATCTAATTATTCTTGACCATGGCGATGGCTACATGAGCTTGTATGGCAATAACCAATCTGTTTTAAAACAAGCGGGCGAAACGGTAAAAAGCGGGGATACTATCGCCTCGGTAGGCAACACCGGGGGCAATGAGTCCAACGGGCTGTATTATGAGCTCAGAAACCAAAGCAGGCCTTTTGACCCAATGACATGGAGCAGCTTGAACTAGGCCACCATGCCAGCCATCACCAACCGAAAGGTCATCATCAGCCCAATAAAAAAGCACGCAAATCTGCGTGCTTTTTTAATCAACCCTACAAGCTAGTTCGCTAAGCTTTAAATACGGCTTAGCGACAGCAATTACTGTGGCTCTGAGTCTGCAAAGTTTGCCACTTCACCCGCTGCTGCTGCCGCTGCCGCTTCTGTTTCAGCAGCAATTTGTGCTGGGTCTAAAGTAATACCAGGAATGCGCTCATCTGTAGATGGCTCATAACCACCTGCAACAGGTGCAGCTGGTGCAGGTGCTGGCGCCGCAACTGGTGCAGCAGCTTCTACTGGTGCTGCCTCTTCTTTTTCGCCACATCCTACCAACAACAAACTTGTCATGCCCACAGCCAATAGTGAACGCAATAATATAGACATATAATCCCCTTAGTATTGTAAATAATTTAAACAACTTAACTCATTGTTTTATATTCAATCAGTTAAGTTGTTTCCCGAAGCCTATGGCTATTCTAACGCATTCAAGATTCTCTGCAACCTTAATGCGCATAAGGCCACAGCCCGCTTAACTAGCAAACTAATTACCCATCAAATGAAAAATAACGCGGCGATGACTCGCCACGTGACGATGCTCATAGAGAAAAATACCTTGCCACTGCCCTAATGCAAGCTTGCCTTCCAACAACGGGATAGATAAATGAGTTTGCGTCAGTGCAGAACGCACATGCGCCGGCATGTCGTCCGGCCCTTCTACTGTATGAATAAACAGCGGATCACCATCGGGCACTAGGCGATTAAAAAACGCCTCCATGTCCACCAGCACATCATGATCATAATTTTCATTAATCAATAAGCTAGCAGAGGTATGTTGTATATAGAGCGTCAGCAACCCCGTGCGTAGGCCGCTAGACTCAGCCCATGCAGTCACCTGCGGTGTAATATCGTAAAGCTTGCGGCCTTGTGTATTTACGCTAATCTGCCATGTTTTTTGCTGCATTGATTACTCCAAACTCGTCATTAACACTTAGAGTATATCTAACATACCAACAAACACTCAATGCAAACCTACCAGCAACCCCAAGGTGACAGATAACCCGCGCCCATGCCAAAGCCTGGTCTGAAGCGTGAGCCGTAGGCACCAAAAGCGTAAGGACTCATACCAAAGCGTGGGTAGCGGCAAAACGGATCATTAAAACGCTGGCTGTTAATCATTTGCTGTTTTAGCTTATCTATTTCAGCGCGCTTTACTTGCTCGCGTTTATTAATTTCTTCTGCCAGCTTGTTTCTTAACGCCAACTCGCGGCTGGTATGAATATAATCCAACACTCTGCCATCCACGCCGCGCTTGCTTAAATCGACGCTTTGACTAGGCGTTAGATCGTAAGCTGAGTCTGTGTCTTTGATTTTTTGAATAATCTGCTCATGACCCAGCCCTTGTTTAGACAAAGCAACAATATCATCCAAGCTCAACACCGGATGCGCCTGTGGCATTATTTTCTCTAACTCTTCCGCTGAAACTCTATCTATAGCTGGGGCGTTCGCCATATCTTGACCATTAGTTGCGCAGCCAGCAGCCAACAACAATGTAATGATTAGTGCCAAATAAGCACGATTGCTAACCTCTATCACAATCAACCCTTCCGTTTAAAAATAGGTGATGGCTCTACAATCGCACCATCAAATACGTGATTTTTGATGGGATAACGTGCCTGTACTTTTTTAACATACTGGCGCGTTTCCGAAAAAGGCGGGATGCCGTTATATTTATTCACAGCGCCTTCACCCGCATTGTAGGCAGCCACCGCGAGGGCAACATCACCTTTAAAATAAGCGAGCAGCCAACGTAAATAAGCCACGCCGCCCTTAATGTTTTGGCTGGCGTTAAATGCATTTTTTACGTTGAACCGCTCAGCTGTATCAGGAATCAATTGCATCAAACCCTGCGCCTGCTTGTTAGAGTGTGCAGACTGCACAAAACCGGACTCAACCGAAATAATAGACAATACCAATTTAGCATCGACCTTGTACCAAGCGGAAATCGTATCGACCAAATGCAGAATCCAGCGTTTATTCTCTGGCAAACCGGCAACATATTGGTCAATGCCATCAGCGCTAGCCACTGCTTTTTCTGGATCAACCTCCGCGATAACGCAAGGTGGCAAATCAACAGCACCCAGCTCTACCGTTTCCAGCATACGCTGCGACTCCGAATGCCCTTGCAAAGATGCAGTTGCAAACATTGCAGCAGCCAAATCACGGTTAGCAGGCACACCTTTGCCGGCCGCATATAGCATACCAAGCCTGAACTGTGCCTCGGCACTGCCTAGGCGCGACGCCTGACAGTACAGCCGCGCGGCCTGCCAATCGCTCTCCAAGCCCTTTGCATCGTGCTCTGCACTTGCCGCTTGCAGGAGCAAACCTTTAATCACCTCAGGCTCCAGATTAAAAGCTTCGTGATTAAAGGTCTCTTGCTCATGCCGACTAGGCTCTGCATAGGACTCGCCAGCCACCGCAAACAACATCGTTAACGTGGCTAGGCTCAACTTTTTGATCAACGCAATATCGATTAACCCGCTCCTTTACGAAGGCCTGCCATTATCACAGGCTAAGTAGTCGCTTTTGAAAACACCAGCTTCCCAGCCCTCACGTCGATTTTGACAATGTCTTTAGCAATAAAATTCCCTGCCAAAATTTCACGTGCCAACGGATTCTCTATTTCACTCTGTATTGCGCGTTTCAAAGGTCGAGCACCGTACACAGGATCAAACCCTGCATTTGCAATTTCGGCAACGGCAGCATCTGTCAGTTCTAGCTGCATATCCATTGCAGCCAAGCGTTTAGCAAGGTATTGCAACTGAATTGCGGCAATCGATTTAATGTTATCTTCACCCAGCGCATGGAACACCACAACCTCGTCAATCCGGTTCACAAACTCAGGCCGGAAATGCGTTTTCACTTCGCCCATCACCGCCAATTTCACCAATTGATAGTCCTGGTCGCTCATGCTTTGTATCATTTGGCTGCCAAGGTTAGAGGTCATGATAATCACGGTATTTTTAAAGTCCACTGTGCGACCTTGACCATCGGTCAAACGACCATCATCCAACACTTGCAGCAACACATTAAATACATCCGGATGTGCTTTCTCCACCTCGTCCAGCAGAATCACGCTATAAGGCTTGCGACGCACTGCTTCGGTTAAGGTTCCGCCCTCTTCATAACCCACATAACCAGGGGGCGCACCTATCATGCGCGCAACAGAGTGTTTCTCCATAAACTCACTCATATCGATACGAATCAAGTGGTCTTCTGAGTCAAACAAAAAGTTGGCCAAAGACTTACATAACTCAGTCTTACCCACACCAGTAGGGCCTAAAAACAAGAAGCTGCCATAAGGTCGATTTGGATCACCTAAACCAGAGCGTGAGCGGCGAATCGCGTCAGAAACCAAGCGCACCGCTTCATCCTGCCCCACAACGCGCTCATGCAATTTCGCTTCCATCGTCAACAATTTTTCACGCTCTCCCGTCATCATCTTGCTGACAGGGATGCCAGTGGCACGGCTCACCACTTCGGCAATTTCATCTGCGCCTACTTCAGTGCGCAGCATTTTGTGTTTGGTTAAATCTACACTCACCTCAGCAGTTGACGCTTGTTTCAGCTGCGTTTCCAGTTGCGGCAACTTGCCATACTGTAGCTCTGAGACTTTCTGCCAATCGCCCTTACGCGTGGCTTCCTCTATCTCGAATCTTACTTTTTCAATCGCCTCTTTAATGTGAGCAGAGCCCTGCACCTGCGCCTTCTCTGCTTTCCAGATTTCCTCTAAATCAGCGTACTCTTTCTCCAGCTTGCCGATTTCCTCTTCAATCAACTCAAAGCGCTTTTTGCTGCCCTCGTCTTTTTCACGGCGCACCGCTTCACGCTCAATTTTGAGCTGAATCAGGCGACGCTCCAGCTTATCCATCACCTCAGGCTTGGAGTCAATTTCCATCTTGATGCGGCTTGCCGCTTCATCAATCAAATCAATCGCCTTATCGGGCAAGAATCGGTCTGTAATGTAGCGATGGCTCAATTCAGCTGCGGCCACAATCGCAGGGTCGGTAATTTCCACACCATGATGCAGCTCATACTTCTCTTGCAAGCCGCGCAATATGGCAATAGTTGCCTCCACAGAAGGCTCATCCACTAACACTTTTTGGAAGCGGCGCTCTAAAGCGGCATCCTTTTCAATATATTTGCGATACTCATCTAAAGTGGTCGCGCCCACGCAATGCAATTCACCACGCGCTAAAGCCGGCTTCAGCATATTGCCGGCATCCATCGCGCCTTCTGCTTTACCGGCGCCCACCATGGTATGAATTTCATCAATAAACACGATGGTCTGACCTTCATCCTGCGCCAGCTCTTTCAGCACAGATTTCAAACGCTCCTCAAACTCACCACGGTATTTAGCACCCGCTAGTAAGGCTGCCATATCCAATGACAGTACTTTCTTGCCTTTTAGCGACTCTGGCACCTCGCCATTAACAATGCGCTGCGCCAAACCTTCTACAATCGCAGTTTTACCTACACCAGGCTCGCCAATCAGCACCGGGTTGTTTTTGGTGCGACGTTGCAACACTTGAATCGCACGGCGGATTTCATCATCGCGGCCAATTACTGGATCTAACTTGCCAAGGCGCGCACGCTCGGTTAAATCTATCGTATATTTTTTTAGAGATTCGCGTTGGCCTTCGGCTTCCTGACTATCTACATTTTCATTACCGCGCACCGCTTGCACCGCAGCCTCCAGTGCAGCCTTAGTTAAGCCATTTTTTTTGAGTAACTTTGCGGTTTCGCCTTTATCATCAGCCAAGGCTAATAAAAACATCTCGCTTGCGATATAAGCATCGCCGCGCTTTTGCGAAAGTTTATCGGTAACATTCAGCAGATTATTCAAATCACGTGAAATGGCCACTTCACCGCTGGCGTCAGCTGATTTAGGTAAATTGGCAATGGCTGCAGTTAAGCCTGTTTTCAGCTGATTCAGCTGCACACCGGCGCGCGCCAATAGCGATGCGGTGCCGCCGTCTTCCTGCTGCAGTAATGCCTGCAGTAAATGTTGTGATTCAATTGCGGTATTATCAGCGCCCAAAGCCAAGCTTTGCGCATCGCTAATCGCTTGTTGGAATTTAGTCGTTAATTTATCAAAGCGCACAGATTTCTCCTATTATCACTCTAAGGTTTAAATGCTTTTCTGCAGCTAACGTGGGGCTGAATATTCACTTTTCAATATATAATACAAAGTATTAATTCGTTATTTAAATGGCAATTGAATTAACAGTCTTTTGACAATGCCATTGCATGGAGTGGATTTTTGCTTACCAATACTTTCAGTGCTGAAGACACGCCATCCAACGCAGCTTGGACGATTTTAGATACCGAAGACCAATGGCAAGCGTTTAGCCAGCCAGTGCTAAATCAAGACATACAATCCTCACAGCAATTAGTACAATCTGACTTGCTACTGGATGGATTACGCTGCGCTGCATGCTCCGGCATTATTGAACAAGGCTTGAAATCAACACCGGGCATTGTTAGTGCGCGCGTGAGCATGTCCAAAAAGCGCGCGGTGGTAGTGTGGTCGCCTAGTGCAACCCTGCCCTCCAAAATACTAACTGCCATTCATGATTTAGGTTACAGCGCATTCCCCGCCACCCAACATGAAGATGACCTAGTCTCACTACAAAAGCAAAGAGCAGCGTTTTGGCGCTGGATGGTGTCCGGCTTCTGCATGATGCAAGTCATGATGTACGCCAGCCCAACCTACTTTACAACGCCAGGCGAAATTTCTAGCGACATATTGCACTTACTGAACTGGGCATCGTGGCTACTCAGTCTACCGGTACTGCTATTCTCCAGCAGCGCATTCTTCAGCAATGCATTGCGCGACCTGAAGCAAAAGCAAATCAGTATGGATCTGCCTGTGGCACTGGGCATTATCATCACCTTTATTGTCAGTTCAGCCGCCACGTTTGACCCCAGCGGCTGGTGGGGCAATACCGTGTATTTTGATTCACTCACCATGTTCGTATTCTTTTTACTTTCTGCGCGCTTGGTTGAAGTAAAGCTGCATCGCAAAACACTGGGCGCGCTAGACAATCTCGCCAGCCGTATTCCTGAAAACACAGAACGACAGAACCCGGACGGCACATTTACACGGGTGCTGAATACCAAGCTAAAAGTCGGAGACATTGTCCGAGTGCAGATTGGTGAGGCTTTTCCGGCTGACGGAAAAATCATTATCGGCAATACCAGTGTCGACGAATCTCTACTCACTGGCGAATCTACCCCTATCCAGAAAAACCTAGATGATGATGTGATTGCTGGCAGTTACAACCTGCGCCAGCCTGTGTGCATCACGCTCAATACCATAGGTGAATCTACCAAATACGGTCAAATTGTTAATCTCATCAACAATGCCGCAGTTGAGAAGCCCCGCCTATCAAAACTAGCAGACCGCGTTGCCCGCCCTTTCCTGATTTTTGTGATGTTAAGTGCCACCATTGCAGCCGCATTACTATGGAATATAGACCACGGGCGCGCCTTAATGACGGCCGCCGCCGTCCTGATTGTCACCTGCCCATGCGCGCTCTCGCTAGCCACGCCGGCAGCCATGCTCGCCAGTGCCAGCGCCTTTGTGAAGCGCGGAATTTTAATTAAACGCATCCAGGCGATTGAAAACATTGCAGACGTCGATACGATTATTTTTGATAAAACCGGCACGCTGACAGAAGACCACATTCAAATTAAAGCCATCGCAACTAAAGCCGGGCTAACCGAGTCAGCAGCCTTGACGCTTGCAGCAGCCGTTGCACAGCACTCCATGCACCCGATTTCGCGCGCACTGGTTAACGCCCACAAGTCTAGTGACTTACCCACGCCTGAAATCGAGTTAAATGGCATTGAAGAAATATCTGGCGCCGGCATTAGCGCTACGATCAATGCTACCGATGCTTCGCTACTTGAACACAGTGGTATTGGTAACGAGCTCAAGCTAGGCTCAGCAATTTTCTGTGGTATTGCAGAAAATGACAGCAACACTCAACAAGTTTATTTAGCAAACAAGCAAGGCTGGCTAGCAACTTTTACTTTACAAGAAGCCATCAAACACAATGCCGCGCTCGCTATCGCCTCGTTAAAGGAAGCCAAGCTCGCTATCGAACTACTCTCTGGCGACCGCTCAAGTGCAGTTGAAAACACCGCCACTCAGATTGGCATTTCACAATACCAATCCGCATGTAGTCCAGAAGACAAACTTTTACGCCTGCAAGCACTCAAACGTGAAGGCAAGAAAGTATTGATGGTGGGCGACGGCCTGAATGATGGGCCTATTTTAGCCAGCGCCCATGTATCTATCGCCATGGGCAAAGGGGTGCCGCTCACACTGGCGCATGCTGATTATGTATTTTTAAACGGCGACATCAGTCAGATTCCGCACCTGATTCGCCATGCCAAACAAACCATGAAGATTATTAAAGAAAACATCGCTTGGGCGATTGTCTATAACTTAATCAGCATCCCACTGGCATTTTTTGGCATACTATCCGCATGGCTGGCGGGCCTGGGCATGGCCGTTAGCTCGCTGATTGTGGTGGCTAATGCACTACGCTTAACTAAATTTGCATCACCAGAAACCGACACGCATAGCGATCAATAAAGGAGCTCGTCATGGACATATTATTTGTACTTATTCCACTCTCTGTCATCATGGCGCTCGTCGTCCTTGGTGGTCTTTGGTGGGCAATTTACCGTGGTCAATTTGAAGATATCGAAGATGAAGGCAAGCGTATTTTAGAAGATGACGACTAAAATATTTCTTGCTCAAAAGTAGCAACAGCGCTACACATGACGACTTATTAGCAACGCGCTGCACACATAATCCCAGCCTCAAATTGCACATTTTCCCAAGAGTGCATACGCTGACAAAACCTTTCAAAAATATTTCTATTTGTTTCAAATTTGTAACAAATTCTCTTGAGTAATTAATTTTTTTATGCTAGTTTCTGACATGCGTCAAATTGACGCATGTGAAATTGTGTTAGCAAATCATCAATTTAAACGTAAGGCTTGGATGATGCATGACGGTTTCTGGCTCAGATGGCAACATATTGATTGCAAAGCCAAATAACTCGCTATCCCCAACGGGATTTGTCTGGTTGTTTGTTGGTGTTTTCACCATCACAACGACAATTACCATCGGGTTTACGTTAGCAGGGGCTTGGTTGGTACTGCCATTTGCCGGGATAGAAATCATCGTACTCGCATACGTGCTAATCAATGCTTACCTGCATTATGGTGATTTTGAAAGCATCAAAATCGTTAATGATGATGTGGTAATAGAGAAATACAGTTATAAAAGTTTTGAGAAATTCACTTTTCAACGTTACTGGATAAGGGTGACATTACACGAATCCTTAGACGGTACAACCGCGATTTTCATTGGCTCACATGGCAAGGAAGTCGAATTTGGCAGTCGTTACATCAACAAAGAAGAGCGAGAAGTCATCGCCAAGCAACTGAAGCAAGATTTAAAAATCGTTTAATGGTTTTTGTTTTGGGAGAAGGTATGTTGAAGCAGGCTATGAAAAAGATTGGTTTCGGTTTACTTTTGTTACTCACAGCACCGCAAGTGTTTGCTGAGATTCGCTGGAACTTTCCTGAGCCAGTCACCCCGATGGCACTTGATACACTACATGTACACAATAAATTCATGCTGATCGTTGCCGTGATTTTTGTTGTGGTACTCGCCATCATGATTTACTCACTGATCAAACACCGCAAGAGTGCTGGTCACCAAGCAGTAGTAGACAAAGCACCGTCAACCGCGACAGAAATTTTCTGGACACTGATTCCCTTTGTTATTCTGCTCGTGATTGACTTTGTCATCATGGGCATTCCGGCCTACCACAGCGTAGTGATGATGGAGGACACCAAAAACGAGTCCGACATGATGATTAAAATCACGGGCTCCCAATGGCGTTGGCAATATGAATATATAGGCAATACTGACAAAGGGAACCAAAATGGCCTCGTAGATGCCAAAGGCATTAAGTTCACCAGCACTCTATCTACTCCTCAAGACCAAGTAAACGGCACAGTGCCACCCGTTGACGATCCTAAGAGCCCATACCTGCTAGATGTAGATAACCGACTGGTACTTCCGGTTGGCGCCAAGGTACGCATACTCATGACATCAACTGACGTACTGCACAACTGGTGGGTGCCGCAATTTGGCTCATCACGTGTTGCCGTTCCGGGCTTTATCCGTGAAACTTGGGTGCAGGTTGATAAAGCTGGCACTTATCGCGGTCAATGTAAGGAGCTATGCGGAAAAGGCCACGGCTATATGCCTGTTGTGGTTGATGCGCTACCTAAAGCCGAATACGCAGCATGGGTAGATCTCAAGCAGAAAGAAATCACTGCACAAGCTGCTGGCGCAGATAAAGAATGGAGCAAAGACGAGTTAATCGCCCAAGGAAAGGCCGTCTATGACAAAAACTGTGCAGTATGCCACCAAGTATCTGGTGCAGGCTTGCCGCCAGCGTTCCCCGCGCTCACCGGCAGCAAAATCGCAACTTCACCTATTTTTGACGCCAGCGGCAAATACCTGCCAGACAGCCATTTAGATCGGGTACTCAATGGGATACGTGTGATGCCAGCATGGAAAGCACTATTAAATGATACCGAAATTGCTGCTGTCATCACTTATGAACGCAACGCGCTAGGCAACAGTGTGGGTGATGTCCTTCAACCCGCGCAGGTTAAAGCCGCACGTCAATAAACACAGGTACAGGAGAGAGTTATGAGCACTACTACAGTCGCACATCATGATGAGCACACTGACCACCCGACAGGGATCATGCGCTGGCTAACCACAACCAATCATAAAGATATCGGTACTATGTACCTGACCTTCTCACTGATTATGTTTTTGGTGGGCGGATCCATGATTCTTGGCATTCGTGCCGAGTTATTTCAACCAGGCTTGCAATTAATTAAGCCTGACTTCTTTAACCAACTCATCGGCGTACATGCACTGATTATGATTTTTGCTGCGCTCATGCCTGCGGCAACCGGCTTTGCTAACTGGATGCTGCCATTGCAAATTGGTGCGCCAGACATGGCGCTGCCGCGTTTGAACAACTGGGGCTTTTGGTTACTGCCACCATCTGCAATTTTACTCACCCTGCCATTTACCCTAGCACTATTCGGCATTGGCGATGGCGCATTAGCAACCGGCTGGACATTTTACCCACCACTCTCGATTCAAGGTGGCATAGGCGTGGATTTTGCAATTTTTGCAGTGCACTTGCTAGGCATTTCATCTGTATTAGGTTCTATCAACATTATCGTTACCTTGTTCAACATGCGTGCACCTGGCATGACGCTTATGAAAATGCCGATGTTTGCATGGGGCTGGTTGATTACTGCATTCTTGTTAATCGCAACGATACCTGTACTAGCAGGTGCAGTTACCATGCTGTTGACAGACCGTCACTTTGGCACACACTTTTTTGACGCAGCGGGTGGTGGTGACCCCATCATGTTCCAGCACTTATTTTGGTTTTTTGGCCATCCTGAAGTGTATATTTTGCTGCTGCCGGTATGGGGCTTTATTCCACAAATCTTACAAACGTTCTCACGTAAACCGATGTATGGCTATAAAGCGCAGGTTTACTCACTATGGGCAATTGGTGCAATGTCAGTAGTTGTATGGGCGCATCACTTCTTTACTGCTGGCATGCCCGTCCCGGCACTGCTCTACTTTATGTACAGCACCATGGCTATTTCATTACCGTTAGCGGTGTTGTTCTTCTGTTGGATTAAAACCATGTGGCGCGGCTCCATGAGCTTTGAAACGCCAATGCTATTTACAGTAGGCTGGATTATCCTATTTGGTATCGGTGGCTTAACAGGCTTAGTACTCGCTGACGTTGCAGCCGATGCACAATATCACAACAGTTATTTTGTTGTAGCACACTTCCACTACACACTATTTGCTGGCGGGATCATGGGCATTATGGCTGGGGTTTATTACTGGCTGCCAAAAATGACTGGACATATGTACAACGAAAAACTAGGCCAATTGCACTTCTGGCTCACGGCTATTTCGTTTAACCTCACGTTCATTCCTCAATTCTTCTTGGGTTTAGCTGGCATGCCACGCCGCATTCCTGACTACGCATTGCAGTTTGCAGAGTTCAATATGGTTTCGTCCATATCGGCATTTGTACTCGGTTTATCACAACTGATCTTTGTTTATAACATTATCAGTACAGTCAAAGGCGGGCAAAAAGCAACAGACCAAGTATGGGAAGGCGCAGAAGGGCTGGAGTGGACATTGTCATCCCCTCCGCCTTACCATAGCTTCACAGAGCAACCGATTATTAAATAGGATAAAAGAATCACTTAATTGATATGAAAAATCAAGATACTTCCAGAAGTGATAAAAACAAGACAGTAGCCATTGTTTTAGCTGTGATTGCATTTATTTGGTACTTGGCATCAATGTTTACCATATGGAAATAGATGCAAACAAAACCGCCCTCAGCCCCACGGAGCTAAGGGCGGCAGCTAACAAAAAGCTAGGCTACAAAATGGTATGGATAGTCGTAGCAGCACTTTTGTTTGCATTTGCATTAGTACCAATATATGACGTGTTATGCACGATGACAGGGTTAAATGGCAAAACCAAGAGCACGGCGAGTGAGCTAAATAACACCAAGGTAGATGAAACACGCTGGATAACAGTGCAATTTACCACCAGTACCATGCCTGGGTTGGGTTGGAACTTTTATCCTAAACAATCCAGCATCAAGGTACACCCTGGCAAAGTGGAAACCGTATTGTTTGAAGCAAAGAACATCACAAGTGAAGTAGTGGCAGGCAGGGCAGTACCTAGCGTAACGCCGGGCGTAGCTGCTGCCCACCTTAAAAAGTTAGCATGTTTTTGTTTTGAAAGGCAGGCGCTAAACCCGGGAGAAACGAAACTATTGCCCTTACGTTTCTTTGTAAGCCCAGACATACCTGCAGAAGTAAAAGAGATGACTTTATCTTACGCATTTTTCAGTGCAGATAAATAAGCATCCAAGTAAATAGAGAGTAGAACACAGGTAATTAAATTGAGAAATAACGCACACATACAGGCCTAGATAAAACAATAGCCATCATTTATTGATTTTATTTTAGCTACAAGTAAGTTAAATAATGTAATGGGGAGCTTATGCATGACAACACATTCAAATAATCATTACTATGTCCCACATGGCGCTTTATATCCTGTCACTTTATCAGCAGGGTTACTCACGCTCGCGTCCGGTTTTATTTTTAGTGTAGCTACTGATAAAAACAAAGATCTTGCCTACCTGCAAACGCCAGGTAAATGGATGATGTATATAGGCGCAGCCATCATTTTACTGATGACCTTTAAATGGTTAAGTGCAGTCGTGGTTGAAAGCGTCACCGGCCAATATAAAAAATGGGAAGATAAATCCTTTCGTATCGGCATGATCGTATTTATTTGCTCTGAAGTGGCTTTTTTTGCCGCATTCTTTGGCGCGCTATTCTATATGCGCATTATTTCGGTACCAGACCTTGCAGCGTTCGACCCCATATTCACCCCGTATAAAGACTTCTTAGGCACGTGGCCATCTGCGGGGCCAGGCGGCACGGTATTAGGGACTGAGTACAAACCGGGCATACTCACACCAATGGCTGCATGGGGCTTACCCGCCATCAATACCGCATTACTGCTCAGCTCAGGCGCAACCATTACTTGGGCACATTGGGGCTTACTTAAAGACAATCGCAAACAACTGATTTTCGGTTTATTTCTAACCGTGGCTTTAGGCACTGCATTCTTGGTCTGCCAAGCCTTCGAGTATCACGAAGCCTATACCCACATGGGGCTAACGTTGGGCAGCGGCGCTTATGGTGCAACATTTTTCATGCTGACCGGCTTTCACGGCTTCCACGTTACATTAGGCACCATCATGCTGATTGTGATTTTGTTACGCTCAATGCAAGGCCACTTCTCGGCTAAAAGTCATTTTGGCTTTGAAGGTGTTGCCTGGTATTGGCACTTTGTAGACGTGGTCTGGCTAGGTCTATTTATTTTTGTTTACTGGCTATAACACCCTCAAAAAATAAGCGGTGCATATGCATCGCTTATTTAGAACTAACACTGCTAAATTAATAAGTTACTTTACGCAAACCTTAGGTAGCAGCATGTGGAATCCAATTAAAGTAATACCCGATCAACAAAAACACAAACAAGGTAATAGAAAGACCGATACGTATGGTCAATGCTTTTACCGTACGCACCCCAGCATCTTTATCTTTGGCCAAAAAATACAATGCTGAAAACAAGCTAGCAATGATGACAAACAGCACCAACACAATAACAACTTTGAATATCATAATCATGTCCTATCAGTTTAGTTAAGTCATTATGCGATGCACATCACACAAATGCAATTTAGATTAGGAAATTACTTACTGCGCACTTCATGGCAAGGCTTATTAATTCTAATGATTTGCTTACCACTATTTATCAAACTAGGCTTATGGCAATATCACAAGGCGCAGTTAGGCACAGAAATCCAGTCTAGCTACAATCGTTCACTTAAGCAGGATGCATTAAGCCTCCCAAGCAACTTCAACGATTTAGACACTTGGAAATACAAAAAAGTAAAAATAAAAGGCCACTATGAAACCGAGTACCAAATTCTGCTCGACAACCAAGTAGAAAACAATGTGGCAGGCTTTCATGTCATCACCCCATTAAAGCTTGATGGCAGCAACGATTATGTCTTGGTTAACAGAGGCTGGGTAGCAGGCAGTGCAACCCATACGGATTTACCAACAATCAGCACGCCCAATCAAGCACTAGAAGTCATTGGTTTAGTCTGGGTGCCTAGCAGTAAGATTTTTACACTGGAAAGTGAGCCACAAAAAAACACATGGAATGCCATCTGGCAACATATGGATATGGAGCGTTACCAAAAAATCGTGCCTATTCACATATTGCCGCTGGTGATTAAATTAGATGCCAAAAGTAATGCTGGTGGCTTTGTGCGCAACTGGCAACTGCCTACCAGTAAGATTACAACCAACATAGGTTACGCTTACCAATGGTTTGGGTTTGCGCTGGCTAGCGTACTTATTTTCTTATTCACCAGCATTAAAAAAGCCAACAATACCAAAATATAGGCAAAATCATATGATAAATACGGCCATGGGCAGCACTGAGTATCTCAACCAGCAACGTAGAGGCCGCCTAATACTCTTATGCATGTTGATTTTTTTTATTATCCCTATCATCGCTGTGATCGCGATGTACAAACTGGACTGGCGCCCCAAGGGAGAAAGCGTGGGTGAGTTAGTGTCACCTCCTAGGGCATTATCTATCGACCAGACACTCATCAATAACAATGGCACCAAGGTAAGCGCTAGCTTGCTCAAAGATAAATGGAGCATGGTTTATGTCACCGCAGACTGTGACCTCCAATGCAAAAACAAGCTGCACCAGATGCGGCAGCTGCATGTTTCTTTATATAAAGAAATCCCACGTATGCAGCGCGTGTTAATTACGACCTCACAGGATGTTGCTGATATTGCACGCAACTATCCAGAGCTATTAATCATCAATCAGCCGGCGGACGATGTCATTGCGTTCAGCAAGCAATTCAATATAGACAATGAGGCCGCGATTAACACGAATAGAATTTACCTGAGCGACCCGCTGGGCCAGCTCATTATGAGCTACCAAGCATCCACATCACCTGCACTGGTGCGTAAAGATATCACGCGTTTAATGAAGTACTCTTGGACGGGTTAGTCATGGGCTACAAGCTATTTAAAAATCTATGCCTGTTTGGCACCATACTTGCACTGTGCGTTGTCGTGCTGGGCGCTTATGTCAGACTATCTGATGCAGGACTAGGCTGCCCGGACTGGCCTGGCTGCTATGGCACCCTCACTGTTCCACAAAGTGAAACTGCGATTCAGCAAGCACAGACACTCCATCCAGATAAACCTGTTGAAGCCGCCAAGGCGTGGAAAGAAATGGCGCATCGATACTTAGCAGGCTCGCTAGGTTTAGTGGTGTTGGCAATTTTTGTGCTGGGATGGCGCAACAAACGCCAGTTAACAGTAAACCCAGCACTCACCACAGCATTGCTTATCATTATCATATTTCAAGCTATGCTGGGAATGTGGACAGTTACCATGCTATTAAAACCGGTAATTGTCAGCGCACATTTACTTGGTGGGCTTACCACACTAGGCCTACTTACATGGCTAGCCCACCGGCATTGGGCCGCACATCACAATATACCGCCCACCCCACCACACTTAAAGCTGATGGTGCGTGGTGCAATACTCATATTGCTACTGCAGGTATTGTTAGGCGGATGGACTAGTACCAACTATGCAGCGCTAGCCTGTACCGACTTTCCTACCTGCCATGGCCACTGGATCCCAGAAATGAACTTTAGCGATGCGTTCCATCTGGTGCGCGAACTCGGGCAAAGTGCCAATGGTGGCAATTTAACACTGGCATCACTGACCGCCATTCAATGGACGCATAGAATGGGCGCGCTAATCACGTTTATTTATATTACGTTATTGATTGTGCAGCTTATTAAAGTACCTGCGTTTAGAAAAATAGCACTACTGCTACTATGCCTGTTAACCGCACAAATCATGATCGGTATCGCCAATCTTATTCTCCACTTACCCTTAGCATTGGCAGTACTGCACAACCTAGGTGCAGCATTACTGGTAATCACCACCATCGTTATTAACTCTAAAATCACGGAGCATCAACATGACCACGCAAAAACTTAAAAGTGAGCTACACATGCACGTTAACGTCATGGGCCAAATTAAAGCACTCGTTCCGCGATTAAAAAATTTCTTCCCTCTGTGCAAACCGCGCGTGACCTCGCTCATTGTGTTCACCGCACTGATTGGTATGTTTCTAGCTACACCTAATATGGTAGCGCTACCGCTACTGGTTGCAACAACCTTGGGCGTAGCCTTTGCATCAGGTGCGGCGGCAGCGTTTAACTGCCTGATTGAACACAAAATTGACGCCAACATGGCTCGTACTCGCGCCCGCCCCCTGCCTACAGGACAAGTGTCATCAGGTGAAACCATGATATTTGCTACGCTACTCGGCGGCACTGGGCTGGCAATCCTTTATTTTTATGTAAACCCACTTACCATGTGGTTAACCCTAGCTACATTTGTAGGCTATGCCGTGATTTATACTATTTTCCTTAAACCGGCCACGCCGATGAATATCGTTATTGGCGGTGCCTCGGGCGCAATGCCGCCAATCTTGGGCTGGGCCGCTGTTACCAACACTGTTTCACCAGAGTCACTGATTATGTTCTTAATCATTTTTGCATGGACGCCTCCACACTTTTGGGCACTCGCGCTATACCGTAGAGAAGAATATGCCAAAGTTGGCATGCCCATGTTACCTGTAACCCATGGTGAGTCCTTTACCTTGTTACACATTCTGCTCTACACCATTATTTTGGTAGCAGTATCACTCATGCCTTATGGCTTGGGCATGAGCGGTATGATTTATTTAAGCTCAGTGCTACTGCTTGATGCTATGTTCATGGCTTACGTCATCAAACTTTACCTGAACTACTCAGATGCACTAGCTAAGCGCACGTTCAGGTACTCCATTATTTATTTAACCCTATTATTTGCAGGTTTACTAATTGATCACTACTTGCCACTTTAAATTCTGAAAAATATTTAATGTAAACAAGCATTACAGTTCGTGAATTGATTCATATAAATGCATACAAAAAGTCGCTAAATCCAATGTAAAAGCAAAGATTACGTTGTATAATTCCGCGATTAAAGCACGTGCACTATTGTTTAGAATTGAAACGGATGCTGATATGACTACGGCGCTAGGGCCCGCCACTAGTCATGAATATGATTTGGTTTTATTTAAGGATGAAAGTAATGAGCACTAATAATGTAGAAACGTTTTACGACGACTACGTCATACGCCGGTTTAGCGTAATGGCGGTAGTTTGGGGAGTTCTTGGAATGTTAATGGGGGTGATTGTTGCCTCACAACTGGCATTTCCTGAATTAAATTTAGGACTGCCATGGACCAGCTTTGGACGTTTACGTCCGTTGCACACCAACTTGGTTATTTTTGCTTTTGGTGGCTGTGCACTGTTTGCTACGTCGTACTATGTAGTACAACGTACCAGCCAAGCTAAACTAGCATTTCCGATGTTGGCTCGCTACTCATTCTGGGGCTATCAAGCCGTCATTATCGCAGCTATCATCTCTTTACCTTTGGGTTACACTCAAGCTAAAGAATATGCAGAGCTAGAGTGGCCTATCGACTTACTACTACTGGTAGTTTGGGTGATGTACGCTATTGTTTTCTTTGGCACTATCGCAAAAAGAAAAATCAAACACATTTATGTTGCAAACTGGTTCTACGGTGCATTTATCATTGTGGTAGCAATCCTGCATATCGTTAACAGTGCTGCAATCCCTGCCGAATGGATGAAATCATACTCAGCTTACGCTGGTGTACAAGATGCGATGATCCAATGGTGGTATGGTCATAACGCGGTTGGTTTCTTCTTGACCGCTGGCTTCTTGGGCATGATGTACTACTTTATTCCTAAACAAGCTGAGCGCCCAGTGTACTCATATCGCTTGTCTATCGTGCACTTCTGGGGTTTGATTTTCACTTACATGTGGGCAGGTTCACACCACTTACATTACACCGCACTACCTGACTGGACACAATCAGTAGGTATGGTACTGTCTTTAATCCTATTAGCACCAAGCTGGGGCGGTATGATTAACGGCATGATGACCATGTCTGGTGCATGGCACAAACTGCGCGATGACCCTATCTTACGCTTCCTGATCGTTTCATTGTCTTTCTACGGTATGAGCACGTTTGAAGGCCCAATGATGGCGATTAAAACCGTTAACTCACTTTCACACTACACAGACTGGACAGTGGGCCACGTGCACTCAGGTGCTTTAGGCTGGGTTGGTTTTGTATCTATGGGTTCACTGTACTTCTTGGTACCTCGCTTATGGGGTGTAAAACAAATGTACAGCAAGAAAGCGATTGAGTTGCACTTCTGGTTGGCAACGATCGGCGTGGTTCTTTACATTACTGCAATGTGGATCTCAGGCGTTACTGCTGGTCTGATGTGGCGCGCAATGAATGACGACGGCACATTAACTTACACATTTGTTGAGTCTGTTAAAGCAATGCACCCATTCTACGTAATTCGTATGGTTGGTGGCTTGATGTACGTTAGCGGCATGGCAATCATGTTGTGGAACGTAATTAAAACAGTTCAAATGGGGCAGCCTGCTCGCGCCAGAATCCCTTCAACAGTTGTTCATGCTTAAGAGATCGAAAATGTCAGATAAAGAACAAAAAGGCTTTACCCACGAAAAAATTGAAACCAATAGTTTCTTATTGGTGATCTTGATTTTGGTTGTGGTTTCATTTGGTGGCTTGGTGGAAATCGTACCGCTATTCTTCCAGAAATCAACCACGCAACCAGTGGAAGGCTTAAAACCTTACACAGCTCTACAATTAGCTGGGCGCGACATTTACATCCGTGAAGGCTGCTACAACTGCCACTCACAAATGATTCGCCCATTTAAAGCTGAAACATTGAGATACGGTCACTACTCTGTCGCTGGTGAGTTTGTTTACGACCACCCATTCCAATGGGGTAGTAAACGTACAGGCCCAGACTTACAACGTGTAGGCGGCCGTTACAGTGATGAATGGCATCGCATTCACTTGATTAACCCTCGTGATTTGGTGCCTGAGTCTGTTATGCCAGCCTACCCATGGCTTGAGAAAAACCTAGTAGATGCGGAAAACTTGCCTGCACACATGCGCGCTTTAAAAATCGCTGGTGTTCCATATGCTGATGCTGAAATCAAGAGCGCAGCTAACGATGTTTATGGAAAAACAGAAATGCAGGCCGTAATCGCCTACTTGCAAGTGCTTGGTACAGCGCTTAAACAATAAGCAACTGAATTATGGACACTATTGGTTTACGCAGCATCGCCACAGTCGCAGCCCTAGTTACCTTTATCGGTATCTGGGTCTGGGCTTGGTCTGGGCGGCATAAAAAAGACTTTGACGAAGCGGCAAAATTGCCGCTTGAGGGAGATGAAGAATGAGTGATTTTACAAGCGATTTCTGGCCGTACTTTATTTCGGCAATCGTGATTGGCGGTATCGTGTTCTGCTTAACGATACTATTTATGACAAGCAAGTCACATGATGCGGCGCACACTGGTGAATCAACTGGCCACGTGTACGATGAAGACATCATTGAAATGAACAATCCTATGCCTAGATGGTGGATGTGGATGTTCATTATCACTTGCGTATTCGGTGCAATTTATCTATTCCTGTTCCCTGGCTTGGGTACTTACCAAGGTAAACTTGGCTGGACTGCGCTTAAACAGTATGAACAAGAAGTTAAAGAAACCAACGACCGTATTGCGCCAATCTACGCAAAATTCACCTCAATGAAAGGTGAAGAAGTTGCGCAAGATCCAAAAGCAATGGCTATCGGTGAGCGTTTATTCATGAACAATTGCTCACAATGCCACGGTTCTGACGCACACGGTAGCAGAGGTTTCCCTAATCTAACTGATAACGACTGGTTACATGGCGGTTCACACGAAACCATCAAGCAAACCATTACTAACGGTAGACATGGCATGATGCCTCCTATGGCTGCAGCAATAGGTAGTGCTGACGACGTTAAAAACGTAGCAAACTATGTGTTGAGCTTATCTAACAGTGAGCATGACGCTGAACGCGCAGCATTAGGTAAAGAAAAATTTGCCGCATGTGCAGCTTGTCACGGCCCGGATGGCAAAGGCAACCAAGCAATTGGTTCAGCTAACTTAACTGACAACATCTGGTTGCACGGTGCTGGTGAAGCCGCGATTATCCAACGCATTAACAATGGCATAGATAATAAAATGCCAGCACAAGGATCACGCCTGACACCTGAGCAAATTCACGTATTGGCTGCTTATGTTTGGCGTTTTTCTAACGTAAAATAATTAATCAAAGGCTAAAACTAGCTAAGATTAATTTAATACAAACAACATCTTAACGCCCGCTATTTGGCTTATGCTAAAATAGTGGGCGTTTTTGTATTTACTCACCGAACTTCTAATTAAGTCTGAATTAAAGTGTCCACTAAGCCACGTACACCAAAGAAAACAATTCCTATCATTAACGACCCTGCACAGCCAGTCACTAGGTCATTGTACGAGCCACACCAGAAGATTTACCCGCGTAACATCTCTGGCTTTTATAAAAACTGGCGCTGGGCCATGATCTGGATTACACAGATTGTGTTCTATGGTGTGCCATGGCTGGAATGGGGTCAACGCCAAGCCGTACTATTAGATATTAGTACCCACCGTTTTTATATTTTCGGTTTGGTGCTGTATCCACAAGACCTTATTTATTTAGTCGTCATTTTAATTATTGCCGCCCTGGCCCTGTTCTTATTTACGGCTGTTGCCGGTAGGCTTTGGTGCGGTTTTGCATGCCCACAATCCGTTTACACTAAAATATTTTTATGGATAGAGCGGCAGGTGGAAGGTGACCGCGCCTCGCGCCTACGTCTAGACGCAAGCAAACTTAACACCAATAAACTATCCAAAAAAACCATCAAGCATGCCCTGTGGATCAGCTTTTCAGCATGGACCGGTTTTACTTTCCTTGGTTACTTCACCCCTATCCGCGATCTTATATATAACATTTCTCAATGGAGCTTAAGCCCATGGGAAACGTTTTGGATCTGCTTCTATGCGTTTGCCACTTACGGTAACGCTGGTTTCTTGCGCGAACAGATCTGTAAACACATGTGCCCATATGCACGCTTCCAAAGCGCGATGTTTGATAATGACACGCTCATCGTCACGTATGATGAGGAGCGCGGCGAACCACGTAGCGGCCGCTCACGTAAGGTGGATGCAAAGCAAACTGGCTTGGGTGACTGCATTGACTGCAGCTTCTGTGTACAGGTATGCCCAACCGGTATTGATATCCGTAACGGTTTGCAGCAAGAGTGTATTAGTTGCGGCTTGTGTGTGGATGCATGTAATAGCATTATGGACAAAATGGAGTACCCACGTGGATTAATCCGTTTCTCCACACAGAACGCTCTCACCAATCACTGGTCACAAGAGCAGGTGCTAAAGAAAATTTTACGGCCTCGTGTACTCATTTATAGCACCCTATTGCTGCTAATGAGTGCAGGTCTGGTTTATTCATTGGCTACACGCATACCATTTAAAGTTGATGTAATTCGCGACCGCGGCGTAATGTCTCGTATCGCTCCCGGCGGTAAAGTGGAGAACGTTTATCAACTGCAAATCACCAATGCTTCGGAGCATGTTGAAACATATCATATTTCAGTATCTGGCATCGAAGGCTTATCTTTAGCTTCTGATTCAGAATTTACCGTGAACGCCGCAGAGTCAAGAATGGTGGCAGTGAGTTTGCAGATTACAGATGGCTCGATTAAAAGCGGCTCACACCCAGTGGTATTTGAAATTGTTGCGGACGATTCAAAAGAGCGCCTATTTGAAAAGTCTATTTTTTATATGTCTCGCTAAAGAGGTAACCCTATGTCAACAAAGCAAACGCAAAATGAAAAAGCAAAATGGTGGAAGTCTGGTTATGCATGGCTAGTATTCTGTGGCCCAGCCATTGTGGTGGTTGCTAGCTTAACCACTGTATATATTGCCGTGAACGGGCAAGATCCAGTATTAGCACACGATGAAAATTCAGAGTTCCATACTAACAAGCCTCTCACAACTGAAGAGAAAAATGCGCTAGAACCTGCCGTTCTCGCGCGCAACCATGCGGCCACTGGTGTGAATCTGGAAAAATAGTAGCGCAATGCAAACCGCGCTTATTTACAGCTCATTACTGATGGGGATAGCAGGTGGCCCGCATTGCGTTGCCATGTGTGGCGCAGCCTGCACCGCACTCACACAGTCACCGCAAACCCCTTACGCCATTTACCATTACCATATTGGCCGCTTATGCGGATATGCCATGCTGGGGGCAATTGCCACGTTTGCGATCCAAAGCATCGCATGGCTGTCTAGCTATAGCAGCATATTGCATCCATTGTGGACATTCTTCCATGTATTGATATTTTTCTGGGGCGTATTGTTAATCATCTACGCACGCCAGCCAATTTGGGTAGATCGTGCTGGGCGTAACATATGGGGATATGTGAAGAAACTGAGCACTAAGCAAGGCGGCCATTTCTATATCGGCATGCTGTGGGCGCTCATGCCGTGCGGCCTGTTGTATTCGGCACTGATTATTGCCTCATTTAACGGCAACCCATTAGACGGTGCATTAAGCATGTCAGCTTTTGCGCTAGGTTCCAGCGTGTCCCTGTTTTTAGCACCATGGCTATGGCTAAAACTCAAGACCAACACCATTGAACCTTACGGCATGCGCTTAGCTGGTGTGTTACTGAGTGCGGCAAGCGCTTGGGCAATTTGGATGGAGCTTACCCACAACACCAAAGTATGGTGCGCTACATAACATAGTTACAGCCTGCTACAGACGAAAAATAGCGCTAAAGAGCTAATACTTTTAACCCATCAGTAACGGTGTTCCATAACAAAAACATTTGTTTATCTTTTTGCAACAGCACAGGGTAATCAGCCACACCTGCGGTCTCACTCAGCACATGTGGTAGATCCCAACTTTTACCTGCATCACTAGACTTCATCAACCAGATTTGATGCTTGCCTAGATCTTTTTCACGCCAAACCAACCAAACATTGTCGCCAATTGCGGCCAAAGCCGGATGCCCAGCCTGCTTTTTCATATTGCCAAACTTTTTGGCTGGCGACGATACCCATGCTTCACCATCCATACGTGCATAATATAGCGTCGCTTTCGCCCCCGCATCATCATTACCGCCATCAAACCACGCCATGTGGTAGCCCCACCAATCAGTTCCCTCGCCACCACTTGCTAACGCCGCACCGTGATGCGGGCAACCATCAATTCTCCAGCGACCAAAGGTTGCACGTTTTGGCTGGGGAGTGGTTTGATTGGCTGGAATTTCAGCCATCATATGGTCACGCTCACTCCCTTCAAACACATGACGCCACATCGCAGCGACAGTACCATCGGGTTTATTAGTCAGGGCGATACGACAGCACTCGCAGCTACTATCGGCAAGCTTCTGTTCCAATGAAAAACTTACGCCTTTATTGTCAGAAACAGCGTAGTAAATCGCGGCGCCGTCATAAGGTTTATTGGCTGCTTTCGCGGCGATTAAATCACGTTTATCCACCCAAGTGACGGTGATTTTTCCGTACCTGCTCACATTTAGAGAATCAAATCGATGTGTGATTTCGCTGCGATCTTGATGCACAACATATGGCGCTTCAAACGTTTTACCTGAATCAATCGACCGAGCAAACCAAATGTATCCTGAAAATGGCGCCTTAAGCGCCTCAGTCCAAGTCAGGTAGATGTAACCCTCTGGTGAAATAGCTATCTTCGGGCGCGCCTCACCGTCTGCACCAATTTTATGTGGCTCACGATTTACTTTGATTGGTTTTGAAAAAGATAATCCCATATCCAGGCTTTTGCTTACTTGTAAAAACCCGTCCTGCACGGCTACACGCCATAGCGCACCTTTGGAGTCAAAGGCGACACTAACAGCAATAGCTGAGCTCTGGTGCTTAGTATGGTCTTCATGTGCACTTGCATGTAATGCACAACAAAATAAAGCAATTGCCAGTAAATATTTAATCATCAATAGTCAAATTTCAATTGCACATAGGCTGTGCGTTGTGGATAAGGGTGAAGCACGTAGGATTTGTAATTATTTAAATTATCTACGCCTACGCTTGCCGTATAACCTTTGGCAAACTTATAGTTAGCCTTGGCATCCAGCACAAAAAACCTGCTGGCGGCACCAAATGTACCATCATTAACATCACTGTTATCCAGCGCATTATATTGGCGACCACTGTAGCGTGCTGCTAAACTATACGTGAGATTACTGCCGCTGTGGTATGTTGCAACGGCTTTTAACATACTACGCGGGATACGTGGCGGCTTATTGCCAACCGTAGTGGGCGCTGCCTCATTCCGTAGCACCTCCGCCTCGGTGAAAGTGGCGCTACCCTGCAAATCCAACCCATGTATCAATACATCTTGCCACTGCGTTGCCAGCTCTAACCCACGCGTACGGATATGGTCAACATTCTGCACAAAGCTACAGCCTACGCTTCTGGTACAGGTGCCGGTGTCGTAAGGAATAGCACGCCCATTGGTAATGGTTTGTGAAATCAGTGCGTCATATTTATTCTCACTGAACAAGCTTGCTCGAATCAAACCATGATCATAACGCCGCTCGGCCGTAAGCTCTGTTGCAATCACTTGTTCTGGTTTTAGATTAGGGTTAGATTCAACAAAGTAGGCTGTGGCACCATTTTGTAAAGGCTGAAACATCTCACTTACCGTAGGGAAGCGAAATGCCTGCCCAAACGCTGCACGGAAGCCCCATGCTGGCTCAGGTTCAAAACTGATAGAGATTTTTGGTGAGAACTTAGCCTCATATTTATCTTTATAATTTGCAGTACGTAATACATTAGATATAGTCGTTGTATTCAGGCCATTTTCAGCCTGCCAATACTCACCGCGCCCACCTAGGGTAAGTGCCCACTGCGGGTTAATCTGCCATTTGTCCTGCACATAAAGTGCATGCGTGATAGTTTCGCCACGTGCAGATGCACTCAATGTGCCCTTGCTTGCAGTTGACCAGTCAGCAGTATTATTGGTATCACTCTTTAATTGATATTGATCCAAGTGATAACCAATATCTACGGTATGTGCTTGCGGACGCAAGGTTGCACGTGCATCAAACACTGACCACCCAGTTCCAGATAAATCAGTCACACGTCCGGTTTTAGTAAGGTAAGGGTTACCTTGCACCACTGTTCCTGATGCAAGCGCATTTGCCGCACTACTTTTATCTTTTTGGTAATCATAATCTGACAGCGTCAACTGCCAATCAAAAAAACCTTTAGTATTGGATTTAATATCCAGTGCCTGCATGATATGCAATGACTCAGATTCGCCTGGATTCATTCCGGAAACATCATAACGCTTCCCATTAAATGTTACCCTGCCGTTATATACTGGGTTGCCAGCGCTATCTTTAATGTAACTCTCAACGTCAGTTTTTCCCTCCATATCCCAAACTGCAAGCGTATAGGCTATTTTGTGTTGGGGGGTAATATCATAAGCGGCTTTAAACTTAATATTGGTCTGCGCTGTATCATCAATGCTATTAGCTCCAAAAATGACACGGCTAGCGTTTGTTTCACTTCTATCTTGATATGCGCCACTCACTTCTGTGCCGCCAGCCGGCGTGGAGGAAAGATTAGCTGTTGAGAAATTCATGGGCTGCCCTTTACTTTCCAAACGGTCTGCGCCTAACCAGAATGAAAAATCATTGACCTTGTTGCCTACAGATGCAGTTAAGTGGTGCCCCTGATAACGCTCATCTGTACCATACAGCTTAAAATTTTGCGTAAAGGCTTGCGCGCTAGCGTGTGCTTCATGCTTATCAGGCATGCGTGTGGCAATACTCATGACCCCACCAAATGAATTACCCGCATAAAGCGCAGAAAATGGGCCATACATCATGCTGATGCTTTCAATTTCCTCTGGGCTCACCATGCCCCAGCGCGGCGGGAATGCAAATGAGTTACCAAGTAAATTAGAAAGTAGTACACCATCGGCGTACAGCATACTTTGCGCACTGGATAACGTACCAATGGTACGCGTGGCAATAATTCCATTACGATCGCCAATAAAACGCTCGCGAACTTGGATGCTGGGAAGGTATTTCAGGGTTTGCGCAGGGGTTGCCGCGTTAACACTTTCTTCAATTTGTTTTTTATCAAAAGTCTCAACAGTGGCTGGGTGCTTGGTGATGCGGCTATCAATCATAGGTGCGCGCACTTCAACCGCATCTAAATCAATCGCCTCATTATGCTCGGCAAATAATGTGCCGCTAAAGCTTGCTGCGATGATGGCTGAGATTAACTTAACACGCATTGCATCTCCCTGATTTTTATATACTAATAAAATATTATTATTGTTAATTATTGATGCGCGGCTTAACTGGATTGGCTGCAGTTAAGATGCTTACATCTTGATAGGTTAGCAGTATATTTTAGATATGCTTGCTGCGTAATGTGACTAATTGTCGCAGGGGCAGTACGCACATATGCGCGACAATTTGACGCAATGCAATTTAGTTATCAGCACGTATAATAATCAGGTGATGAATACGCACTTTCCTACTTTAGAAAACCCAACACGCCGTAACCTGAAGCGCTTATTTTTGCTGCGCAGTGTCATGGTCGCATTCATGCTGGCCGCCACGCTGGCGCTATATCACCTGCATATTCCTCTACCAAAAATTCCAATCGCGCTTGCTGTTGGCGGCATGCTGCTCCTTAACCTGATGACATTATTGCGTCTGCAAAAATTCAGCAACGTGACAGACCGTGAACTGCTATTACAGCTACTAGGTGATTTACTCGGCCTCACAGTCTTATTTTATTTTACTGGTGGCTACAGCAACCCTTTGGTGTGGATGTATTTACTACCGTTGACTATTGCCGCTGTTGCCTTAAAACGTGAATACACTTGGTTACTGGCAGCGACTGCCGTGATTTGTTACTCCACACTGGTATTTTATTACGTGCCGTTATCGCATCTACATATGCACTATTTGGCTGGGAAATCGCTAGACATCCATTTGGTAGGGATGTGGCTGGGCTTTGTGGTGAGTGCAGGCATTATTGCTTTTTTTGTCACGCGTATCGGGCAAAGCTTACGTGATTACGATAAACTACTAGCCGCAGTGAGAGAGAAATCGCTAGAAAGTGAGCGCGCACTCTCATTAGGAACGCTTGCTGCCAGCGCCGCACATGAGTTAGGAACACCACTCGCAACCATGGCCGTGATTAGCAAAGAGCTGGCACGAGATTTATCAAACCAGCCCGAGCAATTACAACAGCTAGCCATCATCCGCACCCAAATTGACCGCTGTAAGGAAATACTATCATCCATCACGCATAATGCCGGCAAAAGCCGGGCAGATGGCGGGCATGGGTTACTGATAAGCGAGTTCTTACAAGAAGCGATTCAGCGCTGGCGTGACACGCGCCCGGCAACCGAGCTCGTGGTCAGCTTGAGCGATAGCTCAAGCAACCCATTAATTTTCACAGACAGAACACTGGGACAGGCCATACAGAATTTATTAGACAACGCAGCCGACGCATCGCCAGACCGAGTGCTATTCGATGCAAGCTGGGATGAAAGCACCTTAAAGGTATATATTAGAGACTTTGGTAACGGGCTGAGCGACGAAGTAAAATCGCAGCTAGGCAAACCATTTTTTAGCTCAAAGAATGGTAATGGTATGGGCTTGGGGGTGTACCTCACACGAATGATTATTGCAAAATTTGGCGGGACGCTCACTCTCACCAATCACGCCGAAGGTGGTGTACTCACGGCCATCACCTTACCACTAAAACAATTGCGCATAGGTCATTAAGGATAGCTAATGCTTGACCTCACCACAGACTCAAAAAGTAGCGACGAACAGCCTAGCCTGCTGCTGGTTGACGATGATGAAGTGTTTTTAAACGCACTGGCCATGGCAATGCGTAAACGCGGCTTTTTAGTCACGCTAGCCAGCAGTGCAGAGTCTGCCTTTACAATTGCGCAGACTGACCCACCGGAATTTGCGGTGGTTGACCTTAAAATGTCTGGCAACTCCGGCCTGGTATTAGTCAGGCAGCTGGCAAGCTTACAAGCCGCAACAAAAATAGTGGTGCTCACAGGCTATGCCAGTATTGCCACAGCAGTAGAGGCAATTAAACTGGGGGCAACCCACTACCTGGCTAAACCTGTCGATGCGGATGAAATTGTTGCTGCATTTGATAAACAGGCTGGCGATGCAGAGGTTGAACTAGCCTCACCACCACTACCTGTCGGCAGATTAGAGTGGGAGCATATTCAACGGGTGTTGTCAGAGAATGATGGCAACATTTCCGCCACCGCGCGTAGCCTCAATATGCACAGGCGTACGCTACAAAGAAAATTAGGCAAGAAACCTAGCATCAACCCAAGCATCATCTAATAGCATCAGGCCCCACTAGGAAAACAACGCTAGCATTGCGGACAAGGTTAATCGTCGCTAAAGCGCTCTTCACGCCATGGATCAGCTTCATTATGATAACCGCGCACCTCCCAAAACCCTGGGCGGTCAAATTCATGTAACTCAATAGCTTTCAGCCACTTGGCGCCTTTCCACGCGTAACGCTTAGGCACGATCATACGCACCGGGCCGCCATGCGCTGCGGTTAAAGGCCCACCCAGCACGCTGTGAGCAATGATGACGTCATCGTCTAGTAACGCATCCAGAGGTAAGTTTGTAGTGTAGCCATCATAGCCATGCAAGGTTACATGTTTTGCGGCTGGCAACGGTGCGGCCATGGACAAAATCTCGCGGGCTGGCACTCCCTGCCAATCCATATCTAATTGGCTCCAGCGCGTCACACAATGAAAATCCGAGACTTCGGTCACTTGCGGCATTGCCTGAAATTGCGCCCAGTTAATATCGAGCTCATGTTCTACCAAGCCATACACACGCAGAGCCCAGTTTTCAGTTGTTACTTGCGGACGAATTCCCAAATCCAAAGTCGGAAAATTCTTTACTTCGGTTTGCCCTGCCGGAATCCGCTCATTTGCATTGGCTTTACCTGGCTTTGCACCACGTTTTGCTAACGCTATTTTTCCTTCAATAAGCTTTTTCCAGTCTGGCATAGATTTGTTCCGAAATAAATGTCTATGAGTTGATTAATTTACTTTCGACTTCTTGAAACTATCCGCAAGCAACAAACCGACCCCAACGCATATTGCACTATCTGCCACATTAAAAGCCGGCCAATATAACTGATCAATATGAAAAAACAGAAAATCCACTACATAGCCTAAGGTCAGGCGATCGTACAAATTACCAATCGCACCACCTAATACTAAGGCCAAACCTAAGCTAAATAGTTTCTCATGATGATGCTTTTTAATCAGGTACGTAATCACAATGGCGGCAATTGCAGTCACAGCAGTGAAGAACCACTTCTGCCAGCCGCCAGCATTAGCTAAAAAACTAAACGCTGCACCTTCATTATGAAAACGTACCAAATCAAAAAAGCGAGTAATGGTTAAATGCTCACCATACGCAAAAGCACGTTGGATTAAATACTTGGTGTACAAATCTAAGGCGACCACAATGGCGCTAATAGCAAACCACTTACGCATGTGAGCGAACCTCACCTTTACCAAACAAATTGCTTACGCAGCGTCCGCAAATATGTGGATGCGCAGCGTCTGCCCCCACATCTGCGCGGTAATGCCAGCAGCGGTCACATTTAACATGCGCACTTGGTGCCACTTGCACCTCTAAAGCACCGGCACGCTGATGTAGCGAAGCGCGTGAGGTAATCAGCACGAAACGCAAATCATCTTTTAATCGGCTTAATGCCTCAAACGTTGCACCATCTGCATAAATATCTAATTCAGATTGCAATGATGAGCCCACCAAACCAGCAGAGCGTTTCTCTTCTATCGCTTTATTTGCTAAGGCACGCACCTCAAGCACCGTTTGCCAAGATTGAACCTCTGCATCACTTAGCCCGTGCGCTGGCAAGCTATACCAAAGCTCTTCAAATACTGTACGCTCTGCATCCAAACCTAGCGTTTGCCAAATCTCATCCGCAGTGAAACTTAAAATCGGTGCCATTAAGCGCATCATGGTGTGTGTAATGTGATGCAAAGTACTTTGTGCAACACGACGCGCATGTGAGGCTTCGCCGGTCGTATATAAGCGGTCCTTTAAGATATCTAAGTAAAAGCCACCTAAGTCTTCTGAACAGAAGCTAACAAACTTTTGCACCGCCAAGTGGAACTCGTAACGGTCATAATCCGCCAATACTTCTGTTTGCAATTTTTCAGTTAAATGCAAAGCATAACGGTCTATTTCCAACCACTCGCTCATCGGCAACAAGTCTTTAGCCGTATCAAAGTCAGCCAAGTTCGCCAGTAAGAAACGTAAGGTGTTGCGAATACGTCGATAACTTTCAGCAACGCGCTTTAAAATCTCATCCGAAATAGTCAGCTCACCTGAGTAATCGGTAGAGGCCACCCACAAACGCAAGATATCTGCGCCATAGGTATCCATCACTTTTTGTGGTGCAACCACATTACCCTTAGATTTACTCATTTTGTGGCCGCTGCCATCTACCACAAAACCATGCGTTAGCAATGCTTTATACGGTGCATGACCATCAATCGCGCAACCGGTCAGTAAGCTAGACTGGAACCAGCCACGATGCTGGTCTGAACCCTCTAGATACAAATCTGCCGGGAAGGCCAGCTCAGGGCGGCGTTTAAGCACCGCAGCATGCGTACTGCCTGAGTCAAACCACACGTCTAAGGTGTCAGTCACCTTCTTATACTGCTCGGCATAGTCTGGGGCATGTTGCGCCAAGAAGGCCGGGCCATCTAAACTAAACCAAGCCTCTACACCGGTTTTCTCCGTAAGTAAGGCAGCTTGCTCTAACAGCGCGGTGGTCTGCGGATGCGGCTCACCGGTTTCTTTATGCACAAACAATGGCATCGGCACGCCCCAGTTACGTTGGCGTGATACACACCAATCCGGGCGATTTTTAATCATCGCCTCTAAACGTGCACGACCCCAACTCGGGAAAAACTCAGTCTCATCCACCGCTTTATTGGCATGCTCGCGCAATGCTTTACCGTTAATGTCATGTGCATTCATCCCGATAAACCACTGGTGCGTCGCCAACTGCATAAGTGGCGTTTTATGGCGCCAGCAATGCGGGAAACTATGATTTAAACGCGCGTTAGCAAGTAAGCGACCACTCTCCTGCATGTTCGCCAAGATGACTTTGTTCGCATCCTGTCTGCTTAAACCACGAATAGCGGCAAACTCTACCAACTCACTGGTAAAGAATTTGCCATCACTACCGATTAAGACTCTTGGTTTTTGCTCCGGGAAGTTAGCACGCATCACCAGCCAGTCATCATTACCGTGAGCAGCAGCAGTATGTACCAAGCCGGTACCTGCCTCGGTTGTCACATGGTCACCGCAGATAACAGGCACTTGGCGCGCGTCAAACGGGTGTGCTAGCTGCAAATGCTTTAATGCCAAACCTTTACAAGTTGCCAGCACTTTTGCATCAGCTTCACCATAACGCGTTAATGTCGCCGCGGCTAAAGCATTTGCAAGTATCAGCAAGCCTTTGCTGGTTTGAATCAAATCATAATCCAGCTCAGGATGCACACTCACCGCTTGGTTTGCTGGTAATGTCCAAGGCGTCGTTGTCCAAATCACCGCATAAGCATCAGCTGTCACATCTACGCCAAATGCCTTGCCCAATGCAACACGATCTGCCACTTTAAAGCCTACGTCAATCGCTGGTGAGTTCACATCCTCATACTCAACCTCTGCCTCAGCCAACGCCGAGCCACAATCCACGCACCAATGTACAGGCTTGCTACCCTGATAAAGATAGCCATTTTTATAAATATCACCTAAAGCACGCATGATGTCAGCTTCAGTTTGGTAATCCATCGTTAAATAAGGATTATCCCAATCGGCCTGCACACCTAAACGAATGAAGTCTTTCTTTTGCTTTTCCACCTGCTCGGCAGCATAAGCACGGCACAACTCGCGGAACTGAGCTGGGTCTATATTTTTACCGTGATTTTTTTCTACGACGAGTTCAATCGGCAAGCCGTGACAATCCCAACCTGGCACGTAAGGTGCATCAAAGCCTGAAAATGTTTTAGATTTTACGATGATGTCTTTTAAGATTTTATTCACCGCATGCCCAATGTGAATATCACCATTGGCATAAGGAGGGCCGTCATGCAAAATGAATTTTTTTGCGCCTTTGCGTGCATTGCGAATACGCGCGTACAGTTTTTTATCCTGCCAAGCTTTCAACCATGCAGGCTCACGCTTCGCCAAATCACCACGCATGGGGAAGGCGGTCTCTGGTAGGTTTAATTTATACTTGCTTTGCTCTTTATTATCTTCAGTCATTTAAAATCTCAACACATTTCATATTCATCATTTCTGTCCGCTTAATGTAGCAGCTACTTTTGCGCATATAAATCAAGACAACACAGAAATCCAGTTACAGGCACACCACAAAAAGGTATCTCAGTCAGCGACACAACCCATAGGGTATGGGTTACATTTAGTGCTACGGGGAAACAACAGTCCCAAAAAAATTTCTTGCCAATTCTACATCAATTGCTATTTGCGCTTTCAATGCATCCAAACCATCAAACTTCATTTCATCACGTATTTTATGCAAAAACTCCACATGTACATGCTTACCGTACAAGTCACCATTAAAATCAAGCACATGCACCTCTAATGACAGCTTAGGCACACCCGCAATCGTTGGGCGCACCCCTAAATTGGCAACTGCATTCAAACCGTCTAATTTTACTGCATATACCCCTTTTAATGCAGGTCGCTCATGCCGCATATGCACATTGGCGGTAGGAAAGCCAAGCTGGCGTCCACGCTTTGCGCCATGCACCACCTTACCGCTAATGCTATAACCCCTACCTAACAGTGATGCCGCCTCCTGCAAACGTCCATCAGCTAAGGCTGTACGCACTCTCGTGCTAGAAACTCTGACCCCGGCCAGATCGACCTGCGGCAAACTTACTAAGTTAAACCCTGCCGCTACAAAATCACTTACAGAGCCAGCGCGCTTTGCGCCGAAGCGAAAATCCTCACCTACCAGAATTGCCTGTGCATGAATCGCATGGCGCAAGATATCTTGCATAAAAGCTTCAGCGGTCACTTTTGCAAAGCGCTGATTAAATCTGCACACATAAACACGCTTCACACCGACTTGCGCAAAATACTCTAACTTTTCCCGCATAGAGCAAAGCCGTGCTGGTGCACTTTCCGGCGTAAAAAACTCACGTGGGTGCGGCTCAAACGTCATCACTGCCGCCTCCAAGTTTGAGGTTTGTGCCGTTTGCTTAAGTTGCGCCAACAACGCTTGGTGCCCTAAATGCATGCCATCAAAATTACCAATCGCCAAGGCACATGGCGGCTGTAAGGTGGCGGGAATGTGTCTAAAAATTTGCATCTATCGGCTCACTCTACGCATATAGTCACGTGGCCTAAATCCTAGCAACAGCAGCATGCCGAAATAACTCACTGCACCCAACATCACCAAGCCACTCAAATAAACCAATCGAGGCATTAAGCCTAAACCTAACCAAACGCGGGCATCGCCCATCGCAAAGTGCAGCACAACACCCATTACAGCCAGTGCAAGCGATAACTTAGCGACAAAAAGCAGCCAGCCTGATTGCGGATGGAAGATTTGCGCTTTACGTAAGTGGTGATATAACAAGGTAGCATTAAGACAGGCGCCTACGCCAATCGCCAATGCCAAACCTACATGCTGCAAATGCAAACCAAAAACAAAGACTAGATTCATGAGTTGCGTCATCACCAAGGTAAATACGGCGATCTTGACTGGTGTTTTGATGTTTTGTCGCGCATAAAAGCCAGGTGCCAAAATTTTAACCAGAATCAAGCCTAATAACCCCACGCTGTAAGCAATTAAGGCTTGCTGCGTCATCAACACATCTAATGGCGTAAATTTGCCATAGTTAAACAAGGTCGCTACCAAAGGGGTTGCCAATACGGCCAAGGCAACCGCGGCAGGTGCCGCCAAAATAAAGGTTAAGCGCAAACCCCAATCCAACAATTGCGAGTACTCGCTATCATCCTTGCCCGCATAAGCCTTAGATAAGCTCGGTAGCAATATGGTGCCTAGCGCAACACCGAGCACACCAGTCGGAAACTCCATCAAGCGGTCTGCGTAATACAGCCAGCTGACACTACCTGTATTTAAAAATGAAGCAAAAATCGTATTCAAAATCAGCGATATCTGTGCCACAGACACGCCAAGAACTGCAGGGCCCATTAGTTTAAGTATGCGCCAGACACCTTCATCATCCGATTTAAAATCAAGCTTAGGGAGCAGGCCAATCTGCTTTAAAAATGGCACCTGAAACGCTAATTGCAAAAACCCACCGATAAACACTGCCCATGCCAGCACCTTCACGGGCTCATCAAAGTAAGGCGCAAAAAACAAGATGGCAACAATCATCGCCACGTTGAGCCACACCGGCGTAAAAGCGGGCACGCCAAACTTATTATAGGTATTGAGCACCCCGCCAGCCATTGATACCAAGGAAATAAAGAAAATATAAGGGAAAGTAATACGCAACAACTCTATCGTCAGTTGCATTTTCACCGCATCGCCTCTAAAACCAGGCGCAACCAAACTCACAATCCAAGGCGCGGCCAACATACCCATTAACGTAACCACTACCAAAATCAGGCCCAACCAAGTGGCGACGCGATTGATCAGATGATGCGTTTCATCAAAGCCGCGCTGGCTCTTATATTCAGACAAAATTGGCACAAACGCTTGACTGAATGCACCTTCAGCAGAAATTCTACGTAATAAATTAGGGATTTTAAACGCGACAATAAAGGCATCACTCAGCATCCCGGCACCAAAAACGCGTGCAATTAGCGTATCGCGCACGAAGCCCAAAATACGCGAAACAAAAGTCATGCTGCCGACTTTAGCCAGCGCGTTGAGTAAATTCATGCTTTATCGTTATAATGTAGGTGAGAAAAGTATAGCATTAACAACATATTGCGTAATTTTAACACGCCAATAGTCACTAGGTAGTATTTACAAGAATATTTGCATTATTTTAACTTGCAATATATTTATAAAATGCTATGATTACGGGCTTCGTATTTTGAATAGCTTTTTAGGAAAAACAGATGGCAAATACCGCACAAGCAAGAAAACGTGCTCGTCAAGCAGTTAAGCAACGCGCTCACAATGCAAGCTTGCGTTCTACTTTGCGCACAGCAATTAAAAAAATCATTAAAGCTGTAGAAGCTGGCGATAAAGCTGCAGCTACTGCTGCGTACTCAGAGAATGTAAGTGTTATTGACCGCATTGCGGACAAAAACATCATTCACAAAAACAAAGCCTCACGTCATAAAAGCCGCTTAAACGCTGCAATTAAAGCGATGGCATAATTAGCCTCGCAAGTTTTTATACTTGCGTCGTTACTTAAATCAAATAAAAGAGCCGAGCTGATGTTCGGCTTTTTTATTGTCCACTGACTCTATATAAGACTCTATCTATCTATTAAATACGCTTCAAACTGCCTTTGCGCGCTTGAACATATTTAACAACACGCTGATTCTTATCAAACCAAAAAATTACCGACCTCTCATAATCCGTGATGAAATGATAAGCGGCTTCTTTATGCTCGTAATAATCACTTATATTTTCTTTGATTCGACTATCAGTTAAACCAACATCAAGATATAAGTATTTATTGTAAATGTTGGGCTTAAGATAAGTAACTGTCAGAATCGTCGCTTGATCAGGTCCACTGATATTCACAATCATGCCATCATATAAGTAATTATAGCCATCAGGCGTAGCCTCTTTTGACAGAGGCTTTCCTAGCAATGTGAGCATGTCATTGTAGTTATTAACACCAGGCTCCAGATAAGGTGGCTTAGCTAATGCAGCCCAACTGAAGCCGCACAGCAGCAAAATGATTAAGGTGCGAAATACTGTAAGTTTCAACATGCATATCACTTACTTAATATTGATGAGTGGCACAGAACCACCGGTGACCTGCGGCAAACGGCCATCCCATTTTTCTAGGGCTACGCGCTGATTTTCGATCTCGCGTAACTTTAGCAGATCCGGTGTGATCTCTTGTTTCTGCAAACGCAGTGACTCGGCTTCCGCCTTGGCTGATGCGATTTTTTGTTCAGCCTCAACGCGTATCCTTTCCAGATCGCGCTCAGCCTTCAGTTTCAATTGCTCGGCTGTGGTCTTGGCTTCAATGGCCTGGTTAAAGCTTTCAGAGAATCGGAAATTGACGATACTGAACTCATCGATCTGGATGCCGTGACGCAACAGCCTGTCACGCATGAACTGACTGATCTGGTCGCGTACTTCCGGGCGCTTGCTAATCAGCTCTTCCGCCGTGTATTTAGCGGTAGTGGCTTTGGTTGCCTCTTGTACGGCAGGTATGATAATACGGTCACCCACAGAGTTCAAATCACCAATCGCTTGATAGGTTTCAGCTACGCGGTTTGGAATCAAATGATAGTTAAGCGCGATCTTGGCGTGCACTTGTTGCAAATCACGCGAAGCTGCATCGCCGTCTCCCTCACCTTTTTGAATTTGCACATTAATTTCAGTCACTTGCTGCATGATTGGGATACGGAGGTGCAACCCCTCCTCTAGCACTATTGGATTAACCTTACCGAAAGTCGTGATCACACCGCGGTTACCTGCGTTAATGACTACAAACGGATTCAACCAGGAGATAAGGATGAGTGCTGCAATTAATATGGCGACATATTTAATTGCCCTGATTACGCCGGGTTGAGGCTGAACTGAGGGGTTATTGAGTATAGCCATAATGCCTCCCTATTTGTTTTTTTAAAGTTATTGGTACGCAAATAGTACCAAACTCTTAATAAAAATCTTAAAACAAATAAAAAAGACATAAAAAAAAGACCTAGCCACACCTGACTAGGTCTTGCAGACGATTAACTATGCTTACTCGCCGATTTTGAGCTCAGAGCGCACTTGCATCGCCAATTTAATTGCATCATCACGATTGGTACCCAGTACAGTGAAGTGCCCCATTTTCCTGCCTGCACGTGCCTCTGCTTTACCATACAGATGCATTTTAAGCGTAGGAGCACCCAGCGCCAATTGCCAAGCTGGCTCGGTTTGCGATGCTTCATCCGGCCAAATATCACCGAGCAGATTCACCATCACAGCCGGGCTATGTTGGCGACTGCTGCCTAAGGGCAAACCTGTCATCACACGCACTTGCTGCTCAAACTGATTAGTAATACATGCGTCCAGCGTGTAGTGCCCTGAGTTATGTGGACGCGGTGCAATTTCATTCACCAGCAGTTCTCCATCACACACAAAGAATTCCACACCCAATACGCCAGTATATTGAAGCTTCTCAGCCACACTGATTGCCAACTTCTGTGCCTGATGATTCACGGCATCACTGCCACGCGCCGGCACAATAGAGATATCCAAAATACCATTCAAGTGACTGTTTTCAGCAGTAGGGAAAGTTGCAATATGCCCGTTCACATCGCGGGCAAGCACCACTGAAACCTCGTAATCCAGCTTCAGCATCTTTTCCAACACACACTCTTCTTGCGAGAATGCCGCAAAAGCCGCTTTTGCCTCACTCAAATTGGCAACACGCGCCTGACCCTTACCATCGTAACCAAATCTTGCCACCTTAAGGATGGCTGGATAAATCTCGCTATCATCTGCCGGTAAATCTGACTCAGCATCAATCACTGCATAAGGCGCCACCGGCAAGCCCGCTTCTTTCAGAAAATTCTTTTCACTTACCCGATGTTGCGCAACACCAACCGCCTCTGCAGATGGACGCACTGGCACGGACTGCGCCAATGTATTCAATGTTGCAGCGGGCACGTTCTCAAACTCAGTGGTAATGGCTTGGCAGGTTTCTGCCATTTTTTTTAATGCAGCGGCGTCATCGTACTGGGCACATATATGCACATCAGCAATTTTGCCAGCCGGGCTATTCTGATCAGGGTCCAACACCGTGATTTTATAACCCATTTCATGGGCTGCAATCACAAAAAAACGGCCCAATTGACCGCCACCCAACATACCCAGCATAGCTGGTGGAAGAATCATAGAAGGTTGACTCATGGTTTGTCGCTTAACTCCATGTTAAATACTTTTTCTGTTTGTTTGATACGAAATTCAGCCAGCTTGGCAGACAGCGCAGCATCCTGATTAGCAAGGATAGATACAGCAAATAAACCCGCATTGGCAGCACCCGCATCGCCGATGGCGAACGTTGCAACCGGAATGCCTTTGGGCATCTGCACGATTGATAATAACGAGTCCTGCCCTTGTAAGTGCTTAGATGGAACCGGCACACCTAAAACTGGCAGCGTGGTTTTAGCGGCAACCATCCCCGGCAAATGCGCAGCACCACCCGCACCGGCAATAATCACTTGAATGCCCTTGCTGGCTGCAGTCTGCGCAAAATCAAACATCAAATCAGGCGTACGATGTGCTGAAACCACTTTCGCTTCATAAGCCACACCAAAATCAGCAAGCATTTGTGCAGCATTTTTCATTACAGGCCAGTCACTGTCTGAACCCATAATAATGGCTACCAACGGTTGATTATTTGCCACATGCATTCCTTTATGTAATCTACATTAAAACTAGAGGATTTAATTAAACTAATGATTAAAACTGATGTTTTTTCTTATCTCAAGCTTAACCCTGCTTTAACAGGACCAAGTTATCACGGTGAATCAATTCAGATTCATCCACATACCCTAAAATTGATTCTATCTGCTGGCTAGGTTTACGCATCACCCGTGCAGTTTCACTTGCGGAATAATTAACCAAGCCACGCGCAATTTCATGGCCATCCACATCTACACAGGCCACTACATCACCGCGCTCAAAATGCCCCTCAACCGCGGTCACACCTATCGGCAGCAAACTTTTCCCCTCAGTCACTAGCACGCGTACTGCACCAGCATCCAACACCAATTTACCCGTCGTGCGCAAATGATCCGCAAGCCACTGCTTACGGGCAGCGATTTTCATCTGTGTTGCTTCAAGATGTGTGCCGATTACCTCACCAGCACTCAAGCGCACAAGCACGTTATGCTCACGGCCAGAAGCAATCACGGTATGCGCTCCGCTACGTGCTGCACGTTTTGCCGCTAGAATTTTGGTTAACATACCACCAGTACCTACGCTACTGCCCGCACCGCCAGCCATTTGCTCTAAGGCTAAGTCACCGGCAATTGCATGCTGCACAAATTGAGCATTGGGGTCTTTACGTGGGTCAGCTGAATACAAACCTTGCTGATCCGTCAAAATCACTAGGGTATCAGCCTCAATCAAATTAGCTACCAACGACCCTAAAGTATCGTTATCACCAAACTTAATCTCATCCGTTACCACGGTATCATTCTCATTGATAATTGGAATGACTTTTAAATCCAATAAAGTACGCAATGTGGTTCGCGCATTCAAATAGCGCTTTCTATCAGCCAAATCATCATGCGTAAGCAGCACCTGCGCAGTATGTAACTGATGCTGACTAAAGCAGCGCTCATACATTTGCACCAGACCCATTTGTCCAACCGCTGCAGCCGCTTGCAGTTCATTCACCGCGACTGGGCGCTTTTTCCAACCGAGTCGTTGCATCCCCTCAGCCACTGCACCACTTGAAACCAAAATAACCTGCTTGCCTTGCTGCACAAGCGCAGCTATTTGTGCAGCCCACTCAGCAATCGCTACTTGATCCAGACCATTGCCATTGTTAGTGACTAGGCTTGAGCCTACCTTCACTACAATAACTTTTGCATCTAGCACTAGAGACTTAAATTCAGACGACTTCATTCCCAGCTTCTTTATCGGCAGCAACACTTACAACAGCTTCTTGTTTGTTCTCAGCGGAGTCTTCTACATGCTGCTTATTTTCATCAATATGCTGCATGATTGCGTAGGTCAGCTCTTTACAACCAATACCGCTGATGGCAGAAATAGCAAACACACGCCCTTCCCACCCATACGCCTTCACAAAGTCTTCAACCACCTGTTTTGATTCTGGCAACATATCAATTTTATTCAATACTAACCAGCGCGGCTTATTGTAGAGGGCTTCATCATACTTTCTAAGCTCTTCTACAATCGCTTTCGCCTCGTACACTGGGTCAACTGCCTCATCAAAGGGGGCAATATCTACAAGGTGCAGCAACAATGAAGTGCGTTGCAAATGACGTAAGAATTGATGGCCTAAACCAGCACCCTCAGCAGCACCTTCAATAATCCCCGGAATATCTGCAATCACAAAGCTACGCTCAGCATCAACACGCACCACACCTAAATTAGGGTGCAATGTTGTAAATGGATAATCGGCAACCTTTGGTTTAGCCGCAGACACTGAGCGGATAAACGTAGATTTACCCGCGTTAGGCATGCCCAGCAAGCCCACGTCAGCCAACACTTTAAGCTCTAAATAAAGCTCAAACTCCTCACCTGGTTCACCTTTGGTACATTGGCGCGGCGCACGATTCAAGCTGGATTTAAAATGCACATTACCCAAGCCGCCTTTGCCGCCTGTCGCCATTTGTGCACGTTGACCATGCTCACTCAAATCTACCAGCATTTGTTCGCTAGACTTATCAGAAATCACGGTACCAACCGGCACACGTAAAATCATATCCTCGCCCTTAGCGCCATAACACTCAGCACTGCGTCCATTTTCACCGCGTTCAGCTCTAAAGCTACGCGTATAACGGTAATCCACTAAAGTATTGATGTTACGATCCGCTTCAATAATGATAGATCCACCGCGGCCACCATCACCGCCGCTTGGACCACCCATCGGCTCGTACTTTTCACGACGAAACGTGGCTACGCCGTTACCGCCGTCACCCGCATAAATTTTAATAGTAGCTTCGTCAATAAATTTCATAATACCCAGACTGTATAATCAGTTCATGTAATTATCGCGCAAGATTATGTTTTGTAGGAGATTTTTATAAAGAGTAATGACAAGCGCATTACCATTCAATAAGAAAAGCACTACCCGACAAAAAACTAGCAAGAACGCACGAATTGAAAAAACATTCTGCCAGCGCGTACCAAATAAAAAAGCCCTATCAAACGACAGGGCTTCTTAAATTATCGCAAAAAACTAAGCTGGAATAATATTCACAGTTTTACGTTTTAATGCGCCTTTAATTGTAAAGCTCACTTTACCGTCTGCTTTAGCGTACAAAGTATGATCTTTACCCATACCTACGTTTTCACCAGCGTGCATTCTAGTACCACGTTGACGCACGATAATGCTACCAGCTGAAACAAATTGCTCACCGAATGCTTTAACGCCTAGACGTTGGGCTTGTGAGTCGCGACCGTTACGTGAACTACCGCCTGCTTTTTTGTGTGCCATGATTTAATCCTTAACTTAACGATAACTGCTTATTTAGCAGCGATTGCTTCAATTTTAATTTCCGTATAACTTTGGCGATGGCCTTGTGTTTTACGGTAGTGCTTACGACGGCGGAATTTAAAAATCATTACTTTGTCGCCACGGCCGTGTGAAACAACCGTTGCTTTAACAGTAGCACCTTTAATAATTGGAGAACCAATTGTTGTGTTATCACCGTCAGAAACCATAAGAATTTGATCTAGCGTAACTGTGCCGCCAACTTCAACTTCTAGTTTCTCAACTTTTAATCTTTCGCCTTGAACTACGCGATATTGTTTACCACCAGTTTTGATTACTGCATACATGATTATGCCTTTAACTCATACTTCAAAAGAATCGCGCATTATACGCAATTTATCCTGTAAAGCAAACCTTAATCTAAGCAAATTAACAAAAATGTTAGATTAAATTTTGTCAGGTAAACTGTCGCCGCCTAATTAGCAATGCACAGCCACGTGTTTGGTTGCTTCCCAAGCAGAAAAGCCATCATAAAGAACCACTAAAAAACATTAGCTTCTACTAGATTTATCTAACGAAACTTGGCTCAATGATGTTGCGCTCGGCTTAAAAACCAAAAACATTATTATATAGATGAATATGGTTAAAAAACCATGCCATTGAAAATCTAGGATTTAAATAGGCTGTGATAAAATCAGATTTCATTTTACAGGCTTTATTAATGTGACTCCAAGCATCATTCAATCTTGCATAAACGACGACATGCGCATGGTGGATACGACTATCCGCCAATCACTACATTCTGAAGTGACTCTGGTTAATCAAGTAGCCGAATACATTATCAATAGCGGCGGAAAAAGATTACGCCCGATGCTTGTGCTACTTTCAGCAGGCCTGTTTGGCGAAATTCAGGCACAGCACCACCAACTAGCCGCGGTTGTAGAATTCATCCATACAGCCACGTTGTTGCATGATGATGTGGTGGACGAGTCATCCAAACGCAGAGGCCAAAGCACCGCTAACGCCTTATTTGGCAACGCAGCCAGCGTATTGGTTGGCGACTTTGTTTACTCACGTGCATTTCAAATGATGGTTGCCGTACAAAATATGCGCGTGATGGAAGTATTAAGCAATGCAACCAACGTAATTGCCGAAGGTGAAGTACTGCAGCTACTAAACGTTAATAATGCAGACATTTCTGATGAAGCATACTTACAAGTTATCCATTACAAAACCGCCAAACTTTTTGAAGCAGCCACCAGACTAGGAGCAATCATTAGCGAAGCCAGCGCAAAAGATGAAGCAGCGCTCACCGCTTACGGTATGCATTTAGGTACAGCATTCCAACTAATAGACGACATTTTAGATTTAAGTGGCAATAGTGAGGACATCGGCAAAAACCTAGGCGATGATTTAGCTGAAGGCAAGCCAACACTGCCACTTTTATACGCGATGCGTAACAGCAACGCCGAACAGAGCCAACTCATCCGCAATGCAATTGAACAAGGCGGCTTGGAACATTTAGCCCAGGTTGTAGAAATTGTGAAAAACTCTGGGGCACTTGATCATGTGAAAAAGATTGCTGAAGAAGAATCCGCGCAATGTCGTGCGGCGATTGCACACTTTCCGGAATCAAACTTTAAGCAAGCACTGATTGAGCTTGCAGACTTTGCGGTAACAAGAAGCTTTTAGCCGACGGCGAAAACCTCAGCTAAAAGCAGGTATTTAGTTCAAGACGATTTTTTCACCACTATCCGCATGGTAGTAGGTCAAATGTGCGCAATCACTTGTGCCAGCGGTTAAAGACCCGTCAAACAAAGACTGCCCTTCAACATCAACCACGGCATATCCATTGTGATACAGCGTTACCTCCGCCAACTTTGGCTTTTTAACTGCAATCTCACGCATCGCAAAACTAATGCAGTTTTCTTCCTCCGCCTCAGAATAGACTTCCCAATCCTTACCACCTGCCAATTGTGATAACCAACTTGGCAAATCAACCTCAACACGGCAAATAATAGGCTCATCCCACTCTGGGTGATGCATCTCAGCCTGAACTAGTTCAGCTGCATTCAGTTGATGATTAGTGTCTGTCATATTGTGTCCTTAATACAAATTACCGCTCTATTATAATATCAATTACCAACTCTATATTTGTGGCGCCCTGCTTAAATTTCAAGCCTAGAGGCCAAAACTAAACCATGATAGTTATAATCACTTAACGCTAACACCATGCATTAAGTTTACAGTTAGTTAACGGCACGTTATAGTTTTATCTTAAAGCGATGCCCATAATAAGCCCTGACCAAAGGATTGCCATGCCTGCTGCATTAAACGAAATTTCAGTTATCCTTCAACAAAACAACACCTTATTTATCGCACTTTCTACGCTAATTGGTCTCATGGTCGGCAGTTTTTTAAACGTCGTTATCCACCGCCTACCCAAAATGATGGAGCAGGAATGGCATAACAACTGCCTAGAACTACAAGGGAAAGAGGTTCCCACCGCAACCAAATACAATCTGTGCCATCCGCGCTCGGCCTGTCCACAATGCGGTCATCACATCTCGGCTTTAGAGAACATACCAATCATTAGCTACCTAGCACTAAGAGGTCGCTGCAAAAGCTGCAAAACCCCAATCAGCATGCGCTACCCACTCATAGAGGCACTGACCGGCACGTTAATTGGCGCTATCAGCTGGAAATTTGGCTACACCAGCATCACCTTAATGGCATGGGCATTTGCGCTAGCACTCATCGCCTTGACTTTTATTGATTTTGACACCCAACTGCTACCGGATGACATTACCCTACCTCTACTATGGTTAGGCATCTTATTCAACTTAAATGCCGGGTTTACCGATTTAAAATCTGCCGTCATTGGCGCCATGGCAGGATACCTGGTGCTATGGTCTGTTTATTGGCTGTTTAAGCTAATTCGAGGGAAAGAAGGCATGGGCTATGGCGACTTCAAGCTACTAGCGGCAATTGGCGCTTGGTTTGGCTGGCAGTTACTGCCTGCGGTAATACTCCTATCATCCACCCTAGGCGCCATCATCGGAATTGCTTTGATCGTACTCACTAAACGCGGTAAAGAAGTACCCATGCCGTTTGGCCCATTCTTGGCAATTGGCGGCATTGCTGCATTATTTTTTGGCCAAACACTGGCCACTTTTTACTTACCGTAGCTAGACCATGTACGTCGTTGCACTCACTGGCGGAATCGGCTCCGGTAAGAGCGAAGCCTCTAGGCATTTTGCTAGCCTAGGGATTCCTGTAGTAGATACAGATGTAATTGCACATGAGCTAACCGCGATTGGCAGCCCCTTACTCAAAGAAATGCAGCACATATTTGGGGCGCAGTTCTTTAATGCCGATGGCATGCTTAACCGCGCCAAACTGCGCCAGCATATCTTCAGCGATGCCAATGAAAAAACCAAGCTGGAACAATTGCTGCACCCTGCCATCTATGAGCATGCATGGCAAACACTACAGAATAATGAACAAAATCTGCACCCAAGCTATCAACTGTTAGTAGTGCCTTTGCTGTTTGAAAGTAAGCGCTATCAATCGATTGTTAATACCACCTTAGTGATTGATTGCGATGAATCGCTACAAATTCAGCGCGCGATGAACCGCAGCCAGCTCACGGCTGACGAAGTAAAAAAGCTAATGCTCGCACAAACTTCGAGGGAAAATAGACGCAGCCTTGCTGATGCAATCATAGATAACAGCGGCTCAGTGCATGAGTTAACGGAGAAAATTAATGAATTTCATAAAAAACTTATTAAGACTTGCATAGTTAGCAAATAAATTTGATAATCCAGTTCAACTTTTAAATTCAATGCAACGGCCTAACCTAAAAAAGCCTTTGGCGTACATGATTAAACATGCCTAGTTACGACTATCCTTTCAATGAACGCATACGCACACTACTGCGCGTAGAGGATTTGTTTGCCAAAGTTTTACATAACGTTGCCGCAGACCATGAGTTTCAACATCACTGTGCCCTACTGACACTTTTGCAAATTCTAGACGTGGTAGATCGCGCAGAACTCAAAGTTGATTTACTGCAAGAGCTAGACCGCCAGAAAACCGCCATGCGCATGCTCATTGGGAACCCAATCATTTCTACCGAAGCACTAGAGGCAACACTAGGCGACATTAGTGTAGCTGCAGATGCATTGCGCGCAGAAACTACCAAGCTCGGGCAAACCTTACGCGCTAACGAATGGCTAATGAGTATTAAGCAGCGTGCAGGCATCCCTGGCGGCGTGTGTGAATTTGATGTGCCTTCTTACCATTACTGGCTGGGGCTAGGCTCAGAGCGTCGCAAGCATGATTTGGAATCGTGGATTAAACCGCTGATTCCAATGCAGCAAGCTATCATCATCATCTTACGTATTTTGCGCGGTAGCGGCAGCACCAACAAACTGGTTGCCACTAATGGCGTTTATCAGCAAATGCTGGGCGGTGTAAGACCAGCACAAATGTTAAAAATCAATCTTGCGGATAATCTCAACTGCTTCCCTGAAGTTAGTGCAAATAAGTACGCGATTAATATTAGATTCAACACGCTAGACTGCTCGCAAAAACCACAAAAATTCGAAGAAGATATCGACTTCACGTTAACGCTGTGTAACTTATAAGCGCAGCGCGCCTACTCAAGCACGCATTTATCTTAAACAGACAACGCTTAACTCGTAAAGTAATAGCAAAGTACCGACACATGAATCAAACTAAACGACTTATCGCCTGCCCTACATGCAAAAAGCTAGTGGAGTTTTCTCCGCTAAACGCTTACAGACCATTTTGTAGCAAACGTTGTGAAATGATAGATTTAGGCGCTTGGGCCAATGAAGACTACGCAATACCGGCAGAAACCAAAGATGATGACTTACCTGACGAGTTAACCCAGTAAGTACTTAACAACGACAAATCTCAAGGTGCTCAACATGACAATGACGCAGCCACACCGACTACGTAACCATATACAACGCGCCTTGCGTTACAGCTTAGCTCTCTTGCTTGCAACCACTGCGACACTAGGCCATGCACAAGAGAGCATTACTATTCACAACCCTTGGGTAAAAGCGACTTACCCAGGACAAAACATCAGTGCTGGATACATGACTATCACCAGCGCCAATGATGTGACTTTAGTGAAGATTGAAAGTGACGTGAGCGAAAGCGTGGAAATTCACAGCATGAAAATGGAAAACAACGTGATGAAAATGCGCATGCTACCCTCACTACCATTAGCTGCTGGCAAGCCTTATAAGCTAGAGCCAGCGGGTTACCACTTTATGCTGTTCGACCTGAAAAAACCGCTACTTGATGCACAAACGGTGAACTTCGAACTAACATTTAAGAATAAACAGAATATTGAATTCAAACAAAGTGTGAAAGCCGCGGTTAAAAATGCAGAAAACAGTAGCGGCCCAGCCAACCATAGCGATCACGAGCATCACCACAGCCATTAATTTACAGCGCACCTAATCTATAACGCGCCCCACACATCGCGCTGCATCGCAATCCCATGCGCACCATAGATTCTTGCTGTATCCAGATCTTCCCGCAACATGCCGCCCAGCGCAAAAACCGGTAGTGAGTACCCAGCAATCAACTGATTAAATGCATCCCAGCCAAGCGGCGATGCGTCAGGATGACTTAACGTAGATTTAACCGGTGACAGCGTCACGTAATCCAGCGCCAACATTTTTGCGTGCGCCAACTCTGCCGTATTATGGCAAGAAGCACCCACCAACAAACCTTCAGGCTTAACCTTAAGCTGCATCAACCGCTCTGCAGATAAATGCACGCCAGAAGCGTTAAGCTGCTGCGCACTCTGCACATCTGTATTGATAAACACTTTTGCCTCAAACGGCTTTGCCAAAGCAATCACATGTTCGGCAAACAACATTAAATCTTGCTTAGACAGATGCGGCTCGCGCACTTGTATCATCATCAACCCATTTTCCAGCGCAATTTTTAAGCGCTCAAAAAACTGCGCCTCACCCATTTCTTTTAAATTAGTGATGGCATAAGTAGACGCTAAGCTGAGCGCACTGAGAATTGGGCTATTGGCTGGCAACATAGGCCCCACTGTGAGTTTCTCTGGGTTCTGCCAACTTAGCAACTGATCCTCCAAACCAACCGGATCACCTTGCCACTCCACCACAATAAAGAAATGCAGCTTAACCGCCTTAGCTGGTGTTACTAACTTGCCGGATTGATCATAGCGCGCCTCATACTCATATGTACGTGTAATCCAAGAGTGAAAGCGTGTGACCGTAATGCCCAACTCCTCCTGCAACTCCCTTTTCAGGGCTTGTGCCGGTGTCTCGTTAGGCTCTACTTTACCCCCAGGAAACTCCCAATAACCTTCCCAAGGCTTACCAGTTGGGCGCTCACCTAACAACACCATGCCATTATCGCGCTGAATGATGCCAACTGCCGCTTCTGTCACTTGCGAAGCAGGCATGCTGGCGGCCGAATCTGAGGATAAATTAAGGGCGCTGGTGCTCATGTTTTTGGTTTTCTTGTTAGCTGGAGTTGGGTGCAGCTTAATAATGATTAAGAGCGGTAGTCTGCATTAATTTTTACGTAATCATACGAGAAGTCACATGTCCAAATCGTAACTGCGGCAACCCCGCGATTAAGCACGACCCGCACGACGATGTCAGACTCACTCATCACAGCTGAACCCTGCTCCTCAAGATATGAGGCCGCGCGGCCGCCGTGCTCTGCTACCAATACATCCCCCAAATACAATTGCAGGGTGTTCACATCCAGATCATCCACGCCAGCATAGCCAATCGCAGCTAAAATACGGCCTAAATTAGGATCTGATGCAAAAAATGCGGTTTTAACCAATGGCGAATGTGCAATGGCATAAGCCACTTTGCGGCACTCTTCTTCATTCTGGCCACGCTCGACCACAATCGACATAAACTTAGTTGCACCTTCACCGTCGCGCACAATCGCTTGCGCCAACTCAACCGCCACATCGGTGAAGGCATCGCGTAGCGCAATATAATCTGCACTACTTTCGGTAATTTCAGTGTTGCCGGCTTGGTTGGTCGCCATAAAAATCAAGCTGTCATTGGTCGAAGTATCGCCATCTACCGTAATACAGTTAAATGATTTATTCACTGCATACTGAATCATGCTTTCGAGTGCAGCTTGGCTAATCGCAGCATCTGTTGCAACATAGCCCAGCATGGTTGCCATATTAGGGTGAATCATGCCTGAGCCTTTGCTCATGCCAGTGATGGTGATAATTTTACCATCCACATTTAATTGACGAGACGTGCCTTTAGCCACAATATCAGTCGTCATAATCGCTTCAGCAGCATTCAACCAGTTGTCCGCTTTTAAATTAGCGATGGCTGCTGGCAAACCAGCCACTACTTTATCAACAGGCAAAGGCTCTAAAATCACACCGGTAGAAAATGGCAGTACTTGATTTGCCTGAACACCAAGCAAGCCCGCTAGCGCATCGCAGCTTTGCTGGGCACGCTTTAATCCATCTTCACCGGTACCGGCATTGGCACAGCCGGTATTAACTAGCAAAGCGCGAATACCAGCGTTTTGCGCTAAAAAATCCTTACACAGCACTACCGGTGCAGCACAGAAACGGTTTTTAGTAAAAACGCCAGCCACGCGCGTGCCCTCTGCAAGCTTAATCACCAACACATCCTTACGGTTAGGCTTTCTTACGTGCGCTTCCGCATAACCTAATTCAACGCCATTTACAGGCAATAAAGATGAAGCTAGGGGGGCAGTTAATTTAACTGGCATAACAGTTCCTTACTCATTTCCAATAATATTTAAATAACAAGCTGATTAAGCATTACGCCAGGTTGTACCTTGTGGCGTATCTTCTAAAATAATGCCAGCTTCTGCCAGCTCTTTACGAATGCGATCTGCCTCAGCAAAGTTTTTGGCCTGCTTAGCCTCAAGGCGTTTGACAATCAATCCATCAACATCCAACACTGCTGCCTCACCATTTGACGCTACTGCATTACTGGTAGCCGCTGACTTAGCTTGTAAAAATTCGTCTGAGTCACGTGATAACAGCCCAAGCACACCCGCCAATTTTTTAAGTAGGCTTGCAGCTTCTGCAGACTTGGTTTTATTCACTTCATTTGCCAAATCAAACAATACAGCCATGGCTTCTGGCGTATTAAAGTCATCATCCATCGCTAGCTTAAAACGCGCGGCATGTGGATGCTGCCAGTCAACGGCAGCATCAGTAACATCTAAACCACGCAACGCAGTATAAAGACGAGTGAGTGCCAACTTAGCATCATTCAAATGCTGGTCGCTGTAATTGAGCGGGCTGCGATAGTGCGCGCGCAAGATAAAAAAGCGGATGACTTCTGCATCATACTTTTCCAGCACGGTACGTATCGTAAAGAAATTGCCTAATGATTTAGACATTTTTTCATCATCAACACGTACAAAACCATTATGCATCCAGTAATTCACCATCTGACAGGGCTTGCCATCATGGCTATGCGCCGCCTCAGATTGTGCAATCTCATTTTCATGATGCGGGAATTGCAAGTCTTGCCCACCACCGTGGATATCAAAATGTCGGCCTAGATGATGCGAGCTCATTGCCGAGCATTCAATATGCCAGCCTGGGCGCCCCTTACCCCACGGAGAGTCCCAGCTTGGCTCTCCAGGTTTTGTCGCTTTCCATAGTACAAAATCCATTGGGTCTTTTTTAAAGGTATCTACCTCAACGCGCTCACCCGCACGCAAATCCTCTAAAGACTTACCAGATAATTTGCCGTAACCTTGAAAGCTGCTGACAGAATAAAATACATCGCCATTAGCCGCAGGGTAGGCAAAGCCTTTTTCAATTAAGGCAGTAATCATCGTCAACATACCGCCAACGAACTCGGTGGCCTTAGGCTCTATGTCTGGACGTAACACACCCAGTTTGGCAGAGTCTTCATCCATGGCGTCAATAAAGCGCTGCGTCAGCTGTGCAATAGTTTCATTATTTTCATTGGCGCGCTTGATAATTTTGTCATCAATATCGGTCACATTACGCACATAAGTCACGTCGTAGCCAGACGTCCTCAACCAGCGACTCACCATATCAAAAACCACCATCACGCGCGCATGGCCTAAATGACAGTAATCATAAACTGTCATACCACATACATACATACTGACCTTGCCAGCAACAATGGGGGTAAATGTCTGCTTTTCGCGGGCTAATGTATTGTAAATTTTTAACATATATTTAAGAGCTAGAGGGTTGGTTATTTGTTTTTATCTGAAACTAAGCGCCCATCAGGCCGATTAATGCGCGCAATGAAGAAATATATTGGCTTAAATCAAAATGAGCTATTGGAGGTTGCTTAGGCTATTGATAGAATTACACTTTATTTATTCACCCAAAAAGTATATCACAATGAATAATTTTATTGCGTCACTGACTCCTTCAATCGCTCGGTTTGTTCTAGTAGCCTCAGCAAGTTTTGCGTTCAATATCGCATCTGCAGACGAGCTTAAAGACATCACAAAACTAGCTGATCAAGGCCAAACTGCGGTAGCACTTGACCGCATCAACACCTTTATCGCGGCAAACCCAAAAAATGCACAAGCATTATTCATGAAGGGCGTCTTGCTAGCTGAGCAAGGTCGTAGAGATGAAGCAATCAAATCATTTACTGAAGTGACTGAACGCTTTCCAAACTTGCCAGAGCCTTACAACAACCTAGCAGTTTTATATGCAGACCAAGGTCAGTTTGATAAAGCGCGTAAAGCACTGGAAACAGCAATTAAAACCCATCCTAGCTATGCAACCGCGCATGAAAACCTAGGTGACATTTATGCGCGCATGGCCAGTGAAGCTTATGACAAAGCGTTGCAACTTGATACTGCCAACACCCGCGCACAAGGTAAATTATCTTTAATTAAAGACTTGTTCGGCACAGGCAATAAAACAACGATTGCGGCTAGAGAGCCTGCAAAAGCAGCAAGCACACAAACTACAGCAAGTGCAGCTGCCCCAGCACCTGCTCCTGACGTGAAAAAAGCATCAACCCCAGCAAACAACAATACCGACAACATTACTGCTTCTGTTAATGGCTGGGCACAAGCTTGGTCTAACAAAGACTTAAATAAATACTTCGCGAGCTATGCCGATGACTTTAAGCCTGCTAAAGGCCAAAACTATAAGGCATGGGAAAAACAAAGACGTGAACGCATTAGCGCTCCATCTAAAATTAACGTAGAACTCAACAATATTGCCGTGGTCTCAAACGAAGGCAATACAGCAAAAGTACGCTTTAAGCAAAGCTACCAAGCGGACAAACGCTCACCAATCCGTACCAGCAAAACACTATTGCTGAAAAAATCAGGCGACAACTGGTTAATTACTGAAGAAATCGCAAGCAACTAGTTGCGCGTGGTATTTTTGAAATAGTGGTATTGAAATATAAGGCATGATGATTAACAAAGCACTGACCTATACGCTATTAGCTACCATTACGCTGGTGCCATGGAATGCAACCGCTGTGAACCGCTTTAGCTTTGGCAACCTGTTGCCCAAAGCTAGTTTCAGTAGCGCAGCAACCATCGCATCTAATGCGGCAGCTAATCTGGTAGAGGAATTACTGGTCAAAAGTTTATTCGAGATTTCTGAGGGTAAACACCAGCAGGCGCTGAATACTATAGATCAATTAATTCAAAGCGTTCCTAACTTTAAGCTCGCACACTTGGTGCGTGGCGACTTACTCATGGCGCAGGGTAAGTATTTACAAGCGTTTGGTGACCCTAGCATCAACCGCCCAGAAGCTGTGCAAGATCTGCAAGAAGAGGCTCGCGTACGTATTGAGCGCTATTTAGCCAAGCAATCGCAAGCAAAGCAACCCAATTTAATTCTGGCGCCTAACGCCCAGCAAAGTCATTTGATGCTGATTGACACCAGCAAGTCCAGATTATATCTGTATGAAAAACATGACAACCAACTCAAATACGTTGCTGACTATTACATTACCGTCGGCAAAAATGGGGTTGAAAAACAGACCGAAGGTGATAAACGCACACCGATTGGCGTCTACTTTGCCAGCACCAAACTAAAACAGCAACTACCAGACTTTTATGGTGAAGGTGCTTACCCACTTAGCTACCCTAATGAATGGGATAAAGCACACAACAGAAACGGCTCCGGCATTTGGTTGCATGGTACGCCGAGCAGCACTTATAGCCGCCCACCTCGTGCAAGCGATGGCTGCGTAGTCGTTGCAAATCAGGACTTGAAGGCGCTAGAGCCTGCACTGCAATCAGGTAAAACCCCAATTATCATTGCCAACAATCTGGAGTGGCTGAATAGCTCCGATGCCCCCGAGGCTGAAAAAGAGTTACTCAACTCAGCAATAGACCATTGGCTAAATGACTGGCGAGCACAGGATACCGAGAAATACCTGTCTCACTACTCTAAAGACTTTTCAACTAATGGCATTAACTATCAACAATGGGCCGAGCATAAGTATCGCGTGCAAGCTAGTAAGCCTGATATCGACATTTCACTGTCTAATATCAGCATGTTTAGCTACCCTGACCCACAGAAAAAACTAGTGGTAGTTGATTTCACGCAAAGTTTTAATAGCTCACATTTAAAAAATGTCATGCAAAAACGCCAGTACTGGATTCAAGAAGGCAACCGCTGGAAAATCATTTATGAAGGTACAGCTTAGTTTCCACTAGGCTGCTTCAATCATCACTCAAGGAACCATATGCGTAAATTTTATATTTTTCTAACCTTAATGTTACTTAGCAGTACTGCCATGGCAGCTAACCCACAAGTTGTATTTGAAACTAACCGTGGCAACTTTATCGTTGAGCTTTACCCTGAAAAAGCGCCTAAAACTGTGGCAAACTTTTTGGCGTATGTGAACACAGGCTTTTATCAAGACACGATTTTCCATCGCGTTATTAAGCGCTTTATGATTCAAGGTGGTGGTTTCAATGCAGACATGACAGAAAAAGAAACGCGCGCGCCGATTATCAACGAGTCAAACAATGGCCTTGCCAATGAGGTTGGCACGATTGCCATGGCTAGAACTTCAGACCCAGATTCTGCAACCTCACAATTTTTTATTAACCTAGAGAACAACCAGTTTCTTAACTACCAAAGCCCAGATGCACAGCTTATTGGCTACTGCGTGTTTGGTAGAGTGCTAAAAGGTATGGATGTAGTGCGCGACATTGCCGCTACCTCAACTGCTAATGTGGGACCATACGGCGACGTACCAAGATCACCTATCGTTGTGCATCAAGTTAAAGTTAACAAAACGCCTTTATAAGCACACGCCTAATTTTTACTAGGTATTTTCAACAGTTTTCACAATTATTTATTAAGGACATTTCGTGGTTAAACTACAAACAAATTTTGGCGACATCACTATTGAACTCAATGCCGAAAAAGCACCGATTACAGTAGCTAATTTTCTACAGTATGTAGATGCTGGTTTTTATGACAGCACAATTTTTCACCGTGTGATTAGTGGCTTTATGATTCAAGGTGGCGGCTTTGACACAACCATGACACAAAAAGGCACAGAAGCTGAAATTAAGAATGAAGCAGACAACGGCTTAGGTAACGAAAAGTACACCATTGCGATGGCACGTACTTCTGCACCGCACTCTGCTAGCAGCCAGTTCTTTATTAACGTGGCAAACAATGAGTTCTTAAACCACACTGCACCTAGCGGTAACGGTTGGGGCTACTGTGTTTTCGGTAAGGTTGTTGAAGGCATGGACGTGGTTGATAAAATCAAACAAGTTGCCACTACCAGCCTTAAAGGCCATCAAGACGTACCGTCAAGCAACGTAGTAATTGAGCGTGCTACACGCGTTTAATCGCAAACATTAGTTTGCTTGAGAACACTCACTTATTAAACTACATGCTGAAACTTCCAAGCAAACTAGGCAAACGCAATAAAGTAGGGGCTGTACATTTTGGTTAATCTCAACACTAACAGCCCCACTTTAACAGACGCGACAATTTTCATCTCTGATTTACATCTATGCGCGAGTCGCCCACATATCACTAACACCTTCTTGCAATTCCTATCATCCGACGCCAAATCGGCCAAAGCACTTTATATACTAGGTGATTTATTTGAATACTGGGCTGGTGATGATGACATTGATGACACGTTTAACAAGCAGATTATTCAAGGATTTAAGCAATTAGCTACGTCCGGCGTCTCCATTTACTTAATGCACGGTAACCGTGATTTCTTAATTACGGATGACTTCTGCAACGCGGCACATATACATTTAATCAATGACCCAACGTTAATAGAATTAAACGGGATAACCACCCTACTCAGCCACGGCGACGCTTTATGTACCGATGATATCGCATACCAGCAGTTCCGCACGCAAGTGAGAAACAAGCAATGGCAGTCAGAGTTTTTAAGTCAGCCATTACAGGCGCGTAAAAGTCAGATTGAAGCCATTAGATTACGCAGCGAACAAGAAAAATCTAATAAGTCAGCCGAGATCATGGATGTGAATCCAGATGCGGTAAGCCAGCTACTAAGAGAGTATGGCCACCCCAGCCAGCTTATTCACGGACACACACACAGACCCAACCAACACCAATTGCTAGTGGACGGTAAAGCAACAACAAGATGGGTACTGGGTGACTGGTATGAACAGGGCAGCTATCTAGTTTGCGATGCATCAGGCTGCCATAGCGTTAACCTGAACAACAATTAACAGCCAGCTCGCCCTTGCCTATACGGTAATCAACCCTTAAGGCTGATAGCCAGGGATCAGCGTCAAATCAACTTGGTCAATTTGCTCAGGCTCTAAAAACTCTTGTGCATACTTCAGGTAGATACCTTCTCGTATAAAGACATCAAACAATTCAGGGTCGATATGATTTTCCACCTTCATCTTACCCAATATCGCCAATGATTCGGAAAGTGTTTTTGCCTTCTTATACGGCCTGTCTTTAGAGGTGAGCGCTTCAAAGATATCAGCAATCCCCATGACGCGCGCTGGTATCGACATTTGCTCACGCGTCAGCCCTTTAGGATAACCACTGCCGTCCATGTGCTCATGGTGTCCGCAGGCGTATTCAGGAACACGCGCAAGGCTCTGTGGGTAAGGTAATGACTCCAGCATGCTAATGGTGACCACAATATGGTTATTAATCACCTGACGCTCTTCTGCAGTTAACGTGCCACGCCTGATACTTAAGTTATAGGTCTCATCTTCATCCAAAAATGGCACCTTATTGCCTAAGATATCTAATATCTCCATATTAGCAATATCTTGTATACGTTGCAGATCACTCGCCGTCATTGACTCGCTACCAATATTAGCGACTCTTAAAAAGGCTCTAGCCTCATCGCAATAAGCCTTAAACGCATCTAACTTAGACTGCTGCTCCGCTAGCCTATTTTGTTTTTCTTGATCCAAACCACCTGCTTTTAGCATCTCCACTTGCTCTTTAAGCATCGCGCATTCAGCCTGCTGTTTTAAGAGCTCAAATCGCTGGTCAAGCAACAGAATGCGGTCAAAGATTGAGGATAGCTTTGTCGGCTTATCCATAATGGCTTCAGGAGTGGTTACCTTGCCACAATCATGTAACCAACTGGCCACTTTCAGCTCGTAAAACTCATTCTCGTTAAGAGTAAAGTCCTTAAATGGTCCTGTTTTAGCGTCAATTAAGGCCTGCGTAAGCATCATGGTTAGCTCGGGTACACGTCGGCAATGGCCACCTGTATAGGGTGACTTTTGGTCGATGGCATCGGCAATCAACTCAATGAACGCCTCGAATAAGCCTTTAAGTCCTTCAATCAAGTGATGATTAGTCATCGCAACTGCTGCCTGCGACGCCAACGATTCGACAAGCGTCTGATTTGCTATTGAGAACGGAATAATGGCCCCGGTCTCAGTATCTATGGCGTTAATGAGTTGCAACACACCAATGACTTTCGACTCATGATCCTTCATCGGAATCGTTAAAAACGATTGCGAATGATAGCCAGTTTTTTCATCAAATTTGCGCGTACCGGAGAAATCAAAACTATCGACCTCGCGCACATTCGCAATATTAACAGTTTGATCTTGTAAGGTTGCATAGGCGGCAACGGTGGTTAAGTTAGGGCTACCGTCTGCCAAGTACAAAGGTAATGGTAAGAATGGAATCTCTTTACCTGTCGTCCCACCTAGGTACATGCTAAGCGACTTATTACGCATCATTTCAAACTTGAGGTGATTATCTTGCGTAATGGTGTAAAGTGTACCGCCATCAGCATTGGTAATCTCTTGTGCGCCAAGTAGAATCATTTCTAATAAGCGCTGGTGATCACGCTCAGCTGAGAGTGCAATGCCGATTGCGTTTAGGCGCTCTAGCTGCGCTAACAAGTATGGGTGCTGATGTTCAAACATTGAATGCTATACCTCATTGACTGGGTAACTCAAACTTCTTTAACACAGTGCCTTAAGCACATGACGCAAACACACTAACCAAGACCCCATGCACACTACCTCTATGCATGCGATAAATAGAACTCCATTTTCACACCTGCCAGTTCTATCACATCATGATCGACCAACGCATGCGCCTGCACACCGGTAGAAATGCCATTTACCACGGGCAAGACTTTACCTTCCACATGCGTAATAAAATAGCCATTCGGGCGCTTGGTAATCACGGCCACCTGCACGCCAGTTTTACCCAATGTGGTAAGTGCCTTATTGAGCACTAACTCACGCCCACTGCTAGAGCCATTTAATACCTGTATCTTACCAATTAAAGCTGGTTTAGCTTGCTCTTCATCATCTGATAACACATTTGAAATAGCTGACGGCCTAGCACTTTGCCTGAGTGATGCAGCCGGCGCTACAGGCGCAGAACTAGAGAAAGACTGATGCGGTTTAGCATCGAATGCCGATGGATGCACCATCATTGTTTTTTCAAACGCTGCCGCGGCACTCGCCTCATGATCAAGAAACGTAAGGTGGAATCGACCCAGCTCAATCACATCTTCATTTTTTAACAGCTGTTTTTTAGTAACTGCATTATTGATGCGCGTGCCGTTGGTACTATTGAGATCTTCTACAAAGAAATCATTGCCTTGCTTCAGAATAACAGCATGCTCACCGCTGATTGCTAAATTATCAAGGTGAATGTCATTGCTGGATTTACGGCCGATGGTAGTTTTAAGGTGGGTTAATGCATATTCATTTAAGTATGAACCGTCTAGGGTAAGAATAAGCTTTGCCATAATCTATCCTGTTACTTTATCCAACCTATAAAATTATCATACCAAGTATTTTTATCTTCATATGAGCCATTAACCTTGGCTAGTATGACAGAAACATTGTCTTTGCCGCCATGACTATTCGCTAACTGCACCAAAACATCTGCAGCACTGGTTAAGTCTAATATATGATGATTAAGCGTTGCCTGTATCAGTGCATCATCCACTAAATCGCTCAAACCATCAGAGCAAAGTAAATAAACATCGCCCACTTCAACTTTAAACTCATTCAACTCCAGTTCAACCTCTGAATCAACTCCCAAGGCGCGCGTCACTAAGTTTTTATGGGTGCAATGCTTTGCCTGCTCCAGAGTCACGATACCCGCCCTAATCTCCTCTTGTAGCAGAGAGTGATCCTCGGTCATTTGCTCTAACTGATGGTTTCGCAACCTGTAGACCCGTGAATCTCCAATGTGCCCAACTAACAACTGATTATTCGTGAACAAGCCTAATGCTAAGGTCGTACCCATACCGGCGCATTGCTGGTATGTTTGTGATGCGTGATAAATAGATGCATTTGCCGTAGCAACCACATCGATCAATAGCTTTCTCAGAATCGCTTTATTTAAAAAGGGTCTATCAACAACATCTAACACTGCAGGTTTAGCCGAATAAGAACCCAATGCCTCATTGAGTTCAGCGGCGATGCTCAGTACAGCCATCTCACTGGCGACCTCACCTGCTTTATAACCACCCATGCCATCAGCCAGAACCACAAAACCGATGCTGGCATCACTGGCGATTGCATCTTCATTATGACTACGCAGCAATCCAACATCTGTTAAACGTACAATTTCTAGGACGTGGCTCAAATCCATGATATCTGCCTTGATTGAGCATGCATCACAAAGCAACCGCGCATCAATGTCAGAGACTAGCTTCTCGCGGCTTTAACTTCAGCTTCGCGTACATCTGCTGCAAATTTATCTAAAACACCGTTGATATATTTATGCCCATCCGTACCGCCAAACACTTTCGCCAATTCAACACCTTCATTGATCACTACGCGATATGGAATGGTTAAATCAAACATCAACTCGCAGCCTGCAATACGTAAAATCGCATGCTCTACAGGGCTAAGTTCGCTAATGGCACGGTCAATAAAATTAACAATCTTGTCATCAATCGCAACTAAGTTCTCTGTCACTGCTTGCAATAAATGCTTGAAGTAAGCCTCATCGGCCTTGTTGTAATCTGGATCATCACGCATATCACGGAATACTTGCGACAGCTCAGAGTCATTTAACATACCGCGATAGACGGCTTTTAATACTAACTCGCGCGATTTTCTACGGTTTTGACTACCACTCTTTTTGCCGCTGCTTCTAGACGCTGGCTTTTTACCACTGCCGCCGGCAGTAGTACCAGCCTCGGCTTCGGCATCTACCACTAAGCTTGTTACTGCTGGTTTATTTTCAATCATAGCGCTTTAACCAAATTAAACATTTCAACAGCTACCTGAGCTGCTTCAGCACCTTTAATATGCATACGCGCAATTGCTTGGTCATCATCTTCTGTAGTAAGCACAGCGTTTGCAACAGGCACACCTGTATTTAACTGCACTTCTGAAATGCCACGAGCTGATTCATTAGCAACCACTTCAAAATGGTAAGTCTCACCGCGGATAATCGCACCCAGAGCAATTAACGCATCATATTTTTCACTTAACGCCATGTGCTGAAGAATGAGCGGTGTTTCCAATGCGCCTGGCACCGTGGCAATCGTAATCGCATCACTTGCCACACCTAATTTAAGTAGTTCGCTCTTACATGCCTCAAGTAAGCCGTCACCAATATTGCTGTTAAATCTTGATAAAACAACACCTACCTGCATCCCTGATCCATCTAGGTTTTTCTTAATTTCTCTCACGTATGCTTCCTTTAAACTTGCTTAAACTTAATAAAGCAATATTTTACCGCATATCGTCAATATCATAGGCGATATATTCAAAGCACTCTACCTAGATAAAATCAACATCAACTAATGAAATAGTATCCAAGCCTTCTGCAAGGTACTGAATATGCCATACGAAATTGGAATAGCAACTAGTGTCCATGCCACAAAGACCAGCAGTGGATGACTCTCGGATTGCTGGCTTTCTACTTTATCGCCATTTAATTTGATTGATTTCTCATGCGCTAGTTGCCGCTCTGCTTCCAGCTCAGCATCGGTCATATAGTGCTTGTCTGACACGGGTTTTACCAGCAAATTACAGATAAAACCAAGCAAAAGCAGCGTAGCTAACACGTACATAATCACGTTGTATGCCGCGCTGGCAGGCACACCATGATCCAGCTGGTAGTCTCGCAGGTAATTGACAATCACCGGCCCCAGCACGCCGGCAGTAGCCCAAGCCGTTAAGAGTCGCCCATGGATTGCGCCCACATGCTGGGTGCCAAAAATGTCCGCCAAATAGGCTGGAATAGTAGAGAAGCCACCGCCATACATGGTCAAGATAACGCAGAACAAGCCGGCAAACACCGCCACACTACCGGTACCCCCTGCCCAAGGCGCAGAGATATACAAAAAGAAGCCTAATGCAAAAAAGATAATATAGGTACGCTTGCGACCCAACCAGTCTGATAAAGACGCCCAACCAATACGGCCGATAATATTAAACAGAGAGAGTAAACCCGCAAAGCCAGCGCCAATCGCAGTCACGCGCAACAGCTGTTCCGGTGACAGTTCAGCCAGCTTCAATTGCTCGCCGATTAATGCACCGCCAAACACCTCTTGCAACATAGGGGAGGCCATACCGATCACACCAATACCCGCGCTGACATTAAGGCACAGCACCGCCCAAAGCAACCAGAACTGCGGCGTTTTATGCGCATGATTCACATGTACATGGCGGTTGGTAATCATGCTATTACCATTATTCACAGGCGGCACCCAACCCTTAGGCACCCAACCGGTAGGCGGTACACGGTAACTTAATGCACCGATCATCATGGCAATAAAATAGAACACACCCATAATCGCAAAGGTCTGCCACACACCAACAGAAGTCGGCGTAGCAAAATGCGACATCATGGTATTAGCCAGCGGCGCACCAATCATAGCGCCGCCACCAAACCCCATAATTGCCATACCGGTAGCCATGCCGCGACGATCCGGAAACCACTTAATCAATGTAGAAACTGGTGAAATATAGCCCAAACCAAGGCCAATTCCACCAATCACGCCAGAACCTAGCCACATCAACCATAATTGATGCGTGTAAACACCGTATGAGGATAAAAGAAGACCGCCACCCCAGCATACCGCAGCCACTGCACCTGCCTTACGTGGACCGGCATGCTCCAGCCAATGACCAAATACTGCGGCTGATGTCCCTAAAAATACAAAAAATAAAGTAAACATCCAGCCTAAGTCACTAACCTTCCAATCACAGTCTGTCGCAAAAGCACGTGCCCATATACCCATGGTATCTGCACATGCGATTGGGTCTTGAATACCAAGCGCCTTAGAGAGAGGTAGCCAGAACACGCTAAACCCATACGCCATGCCTATGGACAAATGAATTGCCAAGGCGGCTGGTGGCACCAGCCAACGATTAAAACTAGGGCTAGCCGTGATTCTCTCTTTAGAAAAAAAATCCGTCATTCTGCAATCTCCACACGCATTATTATTTTTAATACCAAGCTAACGGTATAGTGTAACAATTTGTTAAAAATGGCAATTTAGTTATTGCATTTACTTGCATATATACATGTTTAAACTTTGTCATGAATATGTCATATTAGCGTCATAAACTGATTAGGCTTAAATATCCGAGGCAAATTAATTGAGGAAATATATATGCCAGCCAATATATTAGTAATTGAAGACGAACCAGCCATTCAAGAGTTACTAGCTCTAAACATTACCCAGGCTGGTCACAACGCAATTCGCGCACTTAGCGGTGAGATTGCACTAGACCTCATGCGTGAAACTGTGCCTGATTTAATCCTACTAGACTGGATGCTGCCTGGCATGAATGGGCTAGAGCTTGCACGCAAACTTAAATCAGACACCTACACCAAAAACATTCCTATCATCATGCTCACCGCACGTGGTGAAGAGTACGACAAGGTGCGTGGCTTAGAAGTTGGTGCCGATGACTATGTCACAAAACCATTTAGCCCTCGCGAACTTAATGCACGCATCAAAGCGGTGCTACGTCGCAGAGCGCCACAAATGACAGACGACCCGATCGAGCTTAGCGGGTTGCGATTAGACCCAACCACCCACCGCGTGACTGGCAATCAAAAAACCATCGATTTAGGACCGACAGAGTTCAGACTATTACACTTCTTCATGACCAATGCGGAACGTGTGCATACGCGTAGCCAATTGCTGGACAAAGTTTGGGGCGACCGTGTGTTTGTTGAGGACCGCACCGTAGATGTTCATATCAGACGCTTACGCAATGCACTATCTGCATCCGGTCACGAAGACCTGATTCAAACAGTAAGAGGCGCCGGTTACCGACTATCTTCGCAACCGAGCGAAGCCAGTCACAACTAAACAGCTGTATGCCGGTCATCAAGTGATTACGCATGACATCAAAAATTGATGCTTACTTGTAAATCCTCGCTATAATCACTTTAATAAAAACAACTGAAAATATGACTCGTGATTGATATACGCTGGAAAGCCGCCTTATTTATTTGCGCTCTAAGTATCGTGAGCGTTTTTCTTTGGCTAATTTCAAGCTTGGTAACTGCCTTGGTTGTATTTACACTGGGGCTGTTACTTTATCTCGTTGGCCATATTTACTGGATACATCAACTCAACAACTGGCTCAAAACGCCAGACATACGTCAGGTGCCAGAGGGCTCAGGGTTGTGGGAGGATGTGTACAGCAGCTTACTGAAATACGAACGTAGCAATACGCTAAAGCAGACAGAATTAAACTCTGCGTTAGAACGCTTTCAGATTGTCGCAAATGCGATTCCGGATGGGCTAGTCATCCTCAGTGCAGCCAATACCATTGAGTGGTGTACGTCGCATGCAGAATACCAACTGGGGCTAGATCTTAAAACCGATCAAAACCTACCGATAGTTAACTTGCTTAGAAGCAGCCACTTCATTGCCTATTTGTATAATGAAGTATATGACGAGCCGTTTAAACTAAAAGACATTAAGAGCACTGAGTCTACGCTGGAAATTTGGCTAATCCCGCTGGCCACCAAACAAAAACTACTGATTAGTCGCGATGTCACACAAATTGAGAAAGTTGACGCGATGCGCCGAGACTTTATTGCCAATGTGTCACACGAGTTACGCACGCCACTGACCGTAGTTGGCGGTTTTATTGAAACGCTTTCAGACATGGAAGGTGCAATTCCCAGCAACATACGCAGCTACTTTGGCATGATGCAAGACCAGACGACACGTATGCGACGTCTGATAGAAGACTTGCTCACCCTTTCACATATAGAAAGCAACACGCAGGCGCCCGACAACAACCCGATCAACATGTCCATGCTCATGAATATGTTATTGAATGACGCCAATGCGCTGAGCCAAGGCAAACACAAGATTAACGCGCAAACCAATCCGCATTTCGATTTATCTGGCGCAGTGGATGAGCTGCAAAGCGCTTTAGGCAACTTAGTAAGCAACGCCATACGCTACACACCAGAGGGCGGTGAAATCAATATTAGTTGGCAACTACACCATAACCAAGGTGTTTTTAGCGTCTCAGATAACGGGATAGGTATCGACCAGCAGCACATCCATCGCTTAACTGAGCGCTTTTATCGTGTAGATAGAAGCCGCAGTCGTGAAACTGGCGGCACCGGGTTAGGTCTGTCTATCGTCAAGCATATCTTAACCAGACATCAGGCCAGACTTGAAATCACCAGTGAACTGGGTGCGGGCAGTACATTCAGTGCAGTTTTCCCTAAAGCTCGGATTATACAAAAGTGACTAGCATCTCCGCTCAGTTAAAGAAAATCACACCTTATATTGGATGTGTCTTTTTATTCTCTGCCTGCGCCACCAATGTACCACTGGATAAAAACGGTAAAAAGAGCGTTCCAGACCAAAAAGACAAAAGTACGATTAGCCAAATTGCAAAAGCAGATATCGATAGAATGGCTGATGTAGAAATGCGTGAGAACGCACAGAGCTTGCGCTTGCTGATGCTTAAACTGTACAAACGCAACCCGCAGGAACTCAAGAAAAGTACCTCAGACCCTGCTGAAAAAATGATTGATTGGGTGTTTGATGGCGCAGCGCAGCATCACTACCAATTACCCGAGATTAACAATCTCGTGACGACTGATGCAATTTTCTTGGCATTTAATCCTGAGTTTAAAGGTGACCGAGTGTTAGCCTTCACCGTCGGCCTACACACCATGCTGTTAAAAGCACATAACGACAAAACCGAGTTTTATTTCACAGACAGCCTAGACCCGCAGCGCATATACAATGTGGCGCGCAACATAGAAATTGCCGTGTGGAAACTATCGAATGCCAGAGACGAAACCGGCGCATTGTACTTGCTCAGCAATGAGATTAACGAGCATGATAAGAACTTATCGTTTGAACGTGAGTTTGGCAAAATGATTGGCCGCATAGACCTGTATGCACTTGTGCTGGCTGAGAAGTCGCAGCGCTTGATTTCACGCGTGGTGCAGAACCTTGCTACCGCACTATTCTTACCGTTTTAGCCACACAGCGTAACGCACACACGCTTAGGCAGAACATGCGCTGAGCATGTAACCACTGCGCAACACTGCTTCATCAAACGCCAGCCTAACCAGTCACTGCTACGACCCATGTAAATTGCGTATGCAATCTACATGGGCGCACCTACTGTTACAACAATACTTTCTCAATACCGCCATTGTTGGCTTTATGTACATACTCTTGCATCCAGTTCTCACCTAGAATATGTTTAGCCATTTCCACCACAATGTAGTCAGCTTCAATACCAGTATCTTCACCGTAACGTGATAGACCCTGTAAGCAGCTTGGGCAAGAAGTCAGTATTTTCACTTGCTCTTCTGGTGCACCTACGGTCAAGCCCATTTGCTGCATGCCTTTTTCCAGCTCTTCCTGTTTACGCATTTTCACTTGCGTAGAAATATCCGGACGTGCCACCGCAAATGTACCGCTCTCACCGCAGCATCTATCATTCAATGCAACATCTTGGCCCATTAATTTATTGGTCACTTCCAGTGGCTTGTACGTTTTCATCGGCGTATGGCAAGGATCGTGATACATATAGCGTGTACCGGTAACGCCTTGCAAGCGCACATCTTTCTCCATGAGATACTCATGAATATCTAACAAGCGGCAGCCTGGGAAAATCTTTTCAAATTCGTACTTTTGCAATTGGTCCATACAAGTACCGCACGACACAATCACCGTTTTAATATCAAGATAATTCAATGTGTTAGCAACACGATGGAACAGCACGCGGTTATCTGCCGTGATTTCCTGACCTTTATCATGATTGCCTGCAGAAGTTTGCGGGTAGCCACAACATAGATAGCCTGGTGGCAATACTGTAATCGCACCAACTTCATATAGCATCGCCTGCGTAGCTAAACCTACGTTTGAGAACAAACGCTCAGAGCCGCATCCTGGGAAGTAGAACACTGCTTCAGAATCATCCGTCACCTTTTGTGGGTTACGGATTACCGGAATCATATGATCGTCTTCTAAACCTAACATCGCACGTGAAGTCTTAGATTGCATTTTCTTCGGCATTGGACGATTAATAAAATGAATCACCTGCGCTTTGATATCAGCCTTACCGACAGTCGCTGGCGGGAGTTTTTTATCACGCAACAAGCCAAAGCGCTTAGCCAAGCCATGTGCAAGGTTTTGCGCTTTATAACCCCAATTAATCATGACAGTGCGTAATAATTTAATGGTGGCAGGGTCTTTAGCATTCAAAAATGCCATACCTAGCGCGGTGCCTGGGTTAAATTGCTTCTTACCTTGCTCACGCAAGAAATTACGCATTTTGATTGAAACATCGCCAAAGTCGATATCCACAGGACACGGCTTTTCGCAACGATGGCAAACCGTACAATGGTCTGCAACATCATTAAACTCATCAAAATGCTTAATTGAAATGCCACGACGTGTTTGCTCTTCGTACAAGAAGGCTTCAATCAGCAATGACGTACCTAAAATCTTATTACGTGGGCTATACAATAAGTTTGCACGTGGCACATGGGTAGTACATACGGGCTTACACTTGCCGCAACGTAAACAATCACTAATGTCGTCTGCAATTTCTCCAATTGCAGATTGCTCCATAATGATGGACTCTTGCTCAAGCAAACCAAAGCTTGGCGTATAAGCATTCTCTAAGCCAGAGCCAGCCAGCAATTTACCTTTATTAAAGTGTCCGTTCGGGTCTACTTTATTTTTATAGGTAGTAAATGTATCAATGGTAGATTGATCCAAAAACTCCATTTTGGTAATGCCGATACCGTGCTCACCAGAAATCACGCCGTCTAAATTACGTGCCAGCGCCATGACCTTAGCTACGGCCGCATGTGCATCCTGCATCATGCCGTAGTCATCAGAGTTTACTGGGATGTTGGTATGTACGTTTCCGTCACCCGCATGCATATGCAATGCAATAAACACGCGGCTTTTCAGCACTTGCTTATGAATCTCATCGCAGCGCTCAAGAATTTTTTGATACTCACGCCCAGCAAAAATATCTGCCATTGGACGCTTGAGCTCGCGTTTCCATGAAATTCGTAAATCATAAGACTGCACCGCTCTGAACACATTTTCATAATGTGCATAGGCTTTGCCAGCCTCACCCAACACGGAAACAGGCTCATCCAGATTATCTAAAACGAAACTCCAGCGTGCACGCAAATCATCCAACAATGCCAACGCCATTGTTTGTTTGGTTTTCACCATATTTAAATCGGCATTACCCTCTTCATCCGCTTGCAATGGCAATTCGCCTTGCATAAAGACTTTTAAGGCATCAATCAGCTTAAGCTTGTTTCTGATAGATAAATCAATATTAATGCGCTCGATACCATCAGAGTAATCACCCAAACGCGGTAATGGAATCACTACGTCTTCATTGATTTTGAACGCATTGGTGTGCTTAGCAATCGCTGCGGTTCTGGCACGGTCTAGCCAGAACTTTTTACGGGATTCACTAGAAACCGCAATAAAGCCTTCACCATTACGTGCGTTACATAAACGCACCATGCTTGAGGCAACTTCACCCACTGCGTTTTCATCATCTGAAGCAATATCAGCAATCAACACCATTTTAGGACGTTGCTGACGAGCGGCTTTAGTGGCATAACCCACCGCTTTAATATAGCGCTCATCCATATGCTCAAGTCCAGCCATAATCACAGCTGGCGTTTGTTTCGCCGTTGCATCTAGGTAATCTTTAATTTCAACGATAGCCGGCACTGCATGCGATACATTGCCAAAGAACTCCAAGGCAAGGGTACGCACATACTTAGGCATACGGTGCAAAATGAAGGTAGCGCTAGTAATTAAACCATCACAACCCTCTTTTTGAATACCAGGCAAGCCAGATAAAAATTTATCGGTAACGTCTTTACCCAAGCCAACTTTACGGAAACTTGGGCCTGGAATTTCTAAAATCTCAGGCTCAGACAACAGCGTTTTCATGTCTTCGCTGTAACGGCTGATTTTAAATCTAGCCATCTCAATGTCGTGAATCTTGCCTAGGTTGTGGTCTAGGCGCTCAACTTCCATCCACTCACCATCTGGCGTCACCATGCGCCATGAGGCCAAGTTATCCAAGGCAGTACCCCATAACACGGCTTTTTTACCGCCCGCATTCATGGCTACGTTACCACCGATACAAGAGGCATCCGCACTGGTTGGGTCACAAGCAAACTCTAAGCCTGCGTCAGAAGCCGCTTCCATCGCGCGCCTGGTAACTACACCAGCACCACACTCAATGGTGGCAACCTGGCGTGCAACACCAGGCAAGGTGCGCATTTGCACGCCTGTATGCTGATCCAGTTTTTCTGTGTTAATGACTGCTGATAAAGGTGTTAATGGAACAGCACCACCGGTATAGCCAGTACCACCACCACGTGGGATGATAGTAAGCCCTAACTCGATACAAGCGCGTACCATGGCCGCAATTTCGCTCTCGGTATCTGGCGTTAATACCAAGAATGGATATTCAACACGCCAGTCAGTAGCATCAGTCACGTGAGACACGCGTGACAAGCCATCAAACTTCACATTATCTTTGCGCGTAATTTTTGAAAGTTTAGCCAGCGCTTTTTTGCGCAGATTAGCCGTGTGCTTGAATTCATTCTCGAACTTAGTCACGGCTTGGCGTGCAGCCACCACCAGCTTAAGCACTTTTGCGTTACCGGCACTGCGCTCATCAATGGCGGCAATGCGGTGCTTCAACGCATCGACTAACGCTTTGCAACGCTTAGGATTCTCTAATAGGTCATCTTGCAGATATGGGTTGCGTGATACTACCCATAAGTCGCCCAGCACTTCAAACAGCATGCGTGCGGAACGCCCAGTTTTACGCTCGCCGCGCAATTCATTTAAAATACTCCAAATTTCTTCACCAAGAAACCGAATGACAATTTCACGGTCAGAGAAAGAAGTATAGTTGTAGGGAATTTCGCGCAAGCGCGTTGCAGGCTTAGGCTCTGCGTTTAAAATAGTGCTTAATAGAGGTGCGTTCATTGTAGTTTTTGACAAATAGCTTTGCTATTAAAGAATCATTATAACATGGTGTAAGCTAGCAAATAAGCGCGACTGTGATATGGTTATTTATCACGTACACACATTTATGATAGCTACACCTGAAAAAAATTCACCCAGAATATCCATTAATAAAGTTAGACTACCAAGATGAAACAATTATTAAAGAAATCTTTACTGCCGATTATTATTATTGCACTTTTAGCGCTGCTAGGGCTGCAACTGACCAAAAAACCGCAAGCACCGGATGTGACATTTAACACGATTGATGGCAAACAAATCTCTATGGCATCTTTGAAAGATAAGGTCGTCATCGTTAATTTCTGGGCCACAGACTGCCCAGGCTGCATTAAAGAAATGCCCGAGTTAATTAAAACATATAACGCTTACCAATCCAAGGGGCTTGAAATCATCGCGGTTGCCATGCCGCATGACGAAATCTCGCAAATCAAAAACTATAGTAAAGCCCAACAACTGCCCTTCCCAGTAACATATGACCAAAGCGCAGCGCTCACCGAGCTATTTGGCCAAGTCCGACTAACCCCCACCGCATTTATCTACAACAAACAAGGTGACTTATTACAAAGAACCATGGGCGAGTTAGATTTTGCCGCATTACAGCAATTATTAAATAAAGAGTTAGGTGTTTAAATGCTTTGGATTAAAGCGCTACACATTATTTTTATCACTAGCTGGTTTGCAGGCTTATTTTACCTGCCCAGACTATTTGTTAACCACGCCATGGTGCTAGATAGCGCAACTCCCGACCAAAACACCTCTGAACGCCTGAAGTTGATGGAAAAAAAACTTTACCGTTTTATGCTGCCACTCGCTTTATTGGCACTTGGGTTTGGGCTCTGGCTATGGTTAGGTTATGGTATTTCTGGTGCGTGGATGCACGCCAAGCTAACACTGGTTACCATACTGATTGGTTACCATGTTTACTGCGGCAAACTGGTGAATGACTTCAGGCTGGATAAAAACCAACATAGCCATATTTGGTATCGCTGGTTTAATGAACTGCCAGTGCTGATTCTCATCGCCATTGTCATACTGGTTGTGGTTAAACCTTTTTAATAGAAAGATTAAACATGAATAATGATGATTATGACCTACTAGGTTCGTCTTGGCTCATTTACATGTTAGCCAAATCCAGCAATACACCTGAGGGGCGTTTATTAAGCCTATTTGATATTCTTAATGACTGGTTAAAAGCACCCAACATGCTGAAACATTGTCACTTAAGCAACGCCAACCATGCATTATTGCTGAGCTATTGCATAGCGCAAGCACAAGCTTTAGGTGCAGAAAGCCCTGAAATCTTAGCTGAACATATTGTCTTGATTGCACGCAATGCCGCGCAGCAAGATATCACACACCCACTGAGCAACAGCCTGATGCATGCCAAGAAAGCAGCCAATGCCCTCATCTTGGCGCAAACTCAGCCGGCAGCGGTCACAGAGATTAAGCGAACGATGACTAAGCCTGTGGCTTATAGCATTGCAGCAACTTTAACGCTGGCCATCTGTGCGTCACTCATATGGGCACCATACTTAAAAGATCAGCAAGCGACACCCAACATGCGTGCTGAAACAAACGATACGCACGCCACCACACTAGCGGCAACGCAAGGGCAACCCCTGACTGCACAAGACGCAACGCAGATGTACGCTAAATTTGAGCTAATGCGCCAAGGCTCGTGTCAGTTCCCTGAAGTATTGCAAATGCCAGATAAGCATAAAGCCATTTACTTAGAAAATGTAGTGGGCGGCAAACTGCCTTCTAACCTTGAAGACCTTGCCATTGCCAATGTGTACCTAGAAAAAATACGATGCAACTTTACGCCAATGCTGATGGCTGCCTCTAAGTAGCAAAAAGAGCTAAATAATAACTGTTGCAATCACGCTATACAGATTAGTATAATGGTGTTATGACTGGCCTACGTGAAAAAATACTCACTACTGCGAGCAATCTATTCCAAACGCAGGGCATTAACTCGACTGGGGTTGATACCATTGTGGCTGTCGCCGGCACCACCAAAATGACGCTGTATAAATATTTTGGCAGCAAAGAGGTACTCATTCTCGAAGTACTGAAACAAGGTCATCTGGACTTTCAAAACTGGCTCAACGACAAACTGAGCAGCAACACCAAGCAACCCAGCGAAAAACTGCAAAAGCTATTTGACTACATTGAAGAGTGGGTCACATCGCCTGACTTCCATGGCGTAGGTTTTATTAAAGCCTCGGCAGAGTTCCCTCAAGAAGATAACCCAGTACATCAGTTATCCTCACAGCAATCGCAGCAATTTAAGCAATATATTCACCACTTAGCCACAGAGGCCAACATTAAAGATGCTGAAGGCTTATCGTTGCAGCTATCCTTAATATTTGAAGGCGCAGTACAGGCTGAGCAAATGAAACGCGGCTCTGGTGCGATTAAATACGCAAAAACAGCAGCCAAAATCCTGATTGACGGCGCATCAACGCAATAAAACAAACAGGCGCATCGTGCCCAGCAAATGCCAGTACTGATTAGCTCGCTTATCTATTAAACTTGCCTATCTAGGCTAATACCTAAGATAATGATTCTTTTTTATTTCTGCGTTAATTCCATGCATACACTTATTTGCGGCTCACTCGCCTTTGACACCATCATGGTGTTTCAAGATAAATTCAAAAACCATATCTTGCCAGATAAAATTCACGCTTTAAGCGTTGCGTTTTACGTACCGGAAATGCGTCGTGAGTTTGGCGGCACGGCAGGTAATATTGCTTATAACCTGCAACTGCTCGATGGCAACCCGCTCATCATGGCAACTGCTGGTGAAGATTTTGGCACTTACACACAATGGCTAAACACAAATAAAATCAACACAGCCCACATCAAAATTATTCCTAACAGCTTTACTGCCCAGGCGTTCATTACCACAGATACCGATGACAATCAGATCACGGCATTTCACCCAGGCGCGATGATAGAGTCACACCAAAACAGCGTGAAAGAGGCTAAAGATGTTACCTTGGCAGTGATTGCACCCGATGGCCGAGACGGCATGTTTCAGCACGCACGTGAATGCCATGAGGCAGGCATTCCGTTCTTATTCGACCCAGGGCAAGGCTTACCGATGTTCAACGGTGAAGAGCTGCTGCAGTTCATTGAAATGGCAGACTACCTCGCAGTCAATGATTATGAGTCACAAATTATTCAAGATAAAACTGGATTATCACTCGAAGAGTTGGCACTAAAAGTTAAAGCTTTGGTCGTAACCCTAGGCGGCCAGGGTTCACAAATTTATGCTGACGGTCAACGCTTTGATATTCCATGCGTTGTGGCAGATAAGATTGTTGACCCTACCGGCTGTGGCGATGCGTACCGCGCAGGCTTGTTGTACGGTATTGCTAAAGGCTGGGATTGGCCAACTTGCGGCAGACTTGCTTCGACCATGGGCGCAATTAAAATTGCTCACCGTGGCGGGCAGAACCATGCACCAACACGTACAGAGATTGAGGTTATTTACACCCAAGCGCTCGTTAATGAAACAGCGTTAACAGAAGGCTTAGCCAACTAAATACTGGCTGCTTTAGTGTGTACGTAGGGTTAAAACTTTTAAAATTTATATTCACTGATTAAAGGAAAAAAGAAAATGCATATCAGTCGACTTATCGCAGTAGGCGTACTCAGCGTATTTTTAGCTGCTTGTGCAAGTTCCAACTCTGGTTCTGTGTATAGCAGAGAAGATGCCAGAAAAACACAAACCGTAAGAACTGGTACTGTAGAAAGTGTGCGCCAAGTAAAGCTTGAAGGCACCAAATCACCGATTGGCACCCTAGCTGGTGGTGCGGTTGGCGGCATCGCAGGTAGCTCAGTGGGCGGCGGCAAAGGCAGCACGATTGCCGCAGTGCTTGGCGCTGTGGTTGGCGGTCTTGCAGGCTCTGCTGCTGAAGAAGTAGCCACAAGGAAAGATGCATTAGAAATCACTGTCAAACTAGATGGTGGCGGCCTGCTTGCAGTCGTACAAGAAGCGGATGAAGCATTTTCAGCAGGACAAAGAGTACGCCTAATTGAAAACGGCGGCACTACTCGCGTATCACACTAAACAGCGCCTAACGCTGACAACCACCATGATGTCTGAGCGATAATTCAGGCATCATGGGTCGCAGTTTTTATACAAAACACTCACTCAATTACTAAATCTAGCAAACTAAAGCTAAGCACCCCCACTAGTTACATCATGCTTGAATGTAGCTTTGCAACACACCGAACTGCTGTCAACAAAGCATCATCTGCGCGTCATTAATCCTTCATATTCCATCTTTAAAGTGCTGTACAAGCTTAAAAGAAAATTTTATGGAGAGTAGCCTGATCATGCGTAAAGATTTAACCTTAATTGAAAGCATTAATGCACGTAACCAAGAGCCCGCATCACAAAGAAGGCTATATGTAAACTTGGCACACACGCAGGCTGAAATTGAAGAGGCACAACGCTTGCGCTATAAAGTATTTGCTGAAGAAATGGGCGCACAACTTTCAGGTACTGGCGGCTTAGATATTGATGGATTCGACCAGTTTTGCGACCATTTAATTGTGCGCGACAGCGGCACTAATCAAGTCATTGGCACTTATAGAATACTAAGCCCATCTAAGGCGAATGAAGCTGGTGGCTATTACTCGGCCGGTGAATTTGATTTAAGCCGACTATCCCATCTATTTGACCGCACTGTTGAGGTTGGTAGAGCGTGCGTACACCAGAACTACCGCAACGGCGGGACCATTACCATGTTATGGGCGGGCCTTGCCAAGTACATGCAGATTCATAACTACGAGTACATGATTGGTTGTGGCAGCATGAGCATGTCAGATGGCGGCCACAGTGCAGCTAGCCTTTACAACAAGTTACGTGACGAATACTTATCCCCTTTAGAGTACCGTGTATTTGCACGCAACCCGCTGCCAATACAAGCATTGCATAACAACATACAAGTGGCATGCCCTCCGCTGATTAAAGGCTATTTGCGCCTAGGTGCCTACATCTGCGGCGAGCCTGCTTGGGACCCTTATTTCAACACAGCGGATATGCTAGTGATGCTGCCATTATCTAGAATCAACCCAAGATACGCAGCACATTTCTTAAAATAAACTGAGTGCCGATTCGCTTTATATTTGCCACCTCGCTGTGGCAAGCTATCCATCGTACCTTAAGGTTGAAAGCATCACGGTTGCGGCATATTGCCTGCTGCAATGCCATATAACTCATGTAAAATAAAAGCTCGCCCCTTGATTAGCTCAGTTACTTTGCAAACAACACAACCTAGCCCCGGCCACACTAATGCCCTCACCCGCTATTACCGAGTAGCGCGCATCGTGTTCCACACCTGCGTAGGCTTGATTTTGGCATCCGTTTTATTTCCATTTGCTGGCAATCAAATAAAGGCTAAGCTCATTCAGTGGTGGTGCACCGGCTTACTCGCAGCATTTAACATTCAAGTAAAAAAGACTGGAGTGCTACCTAACAGCAACCCTGCACTCAACAGCATCATGTTTGTGGCGAACCATATTTCATGGTCTGACATCCACGCACTCAACAGTTTGATTCCGTTACGCTTTATTGCTAAATCTGAAATTAAGAACTGGCCAATTTTTGGCTTTCTTGTTAGCAAAGCCAATACATTATTCATTGACCGCAGTAAACGGCAGGACGCCAAACGTACGATTGAGATCGCCCACGACAGCCTGCAGAGTGGCGATAATTTATGTTTGTTTCCTGAGGGCACTACGACAGACGGCACAGAAATGAAGCCATTTAAGAGCAGCCTAATTCAGGCGGCCATTCTGGCAAAGTCATCCATTTGGCCTGTGGCCTTACACTACCCCAACGCCGATGGCAGCATCAACACCCAAGTTGCTTACGCAGGTGAAACCACCTTGGTTGAATCCATGCGCAGTATGCTATTGCAAGAAAACCCAGTCATCGTGCTGCACTTCTTAGCACCAATTACGCCAGCAGAATATGCGACAATGGACAGGCGCACACTTACACTGCATATTGAGGGTTTAATTCGCAAGCAATTAATGCTCTGATTTTTGTATTGCTACTGGCTTATCTAAAGGGTGGGCATCGACCTGCACAATTTCTTTGGTGGCTAAATTCATTGCAGTTAACTTGCCGCCCCATAAACATCCGGTATCTAAAGCAAATAGATTTTTACGCTGTTGCAGCCCTAACGCAGACCAATGACCAAAAATCACCTGAGTATCTTTGCTTGCGCGTGAAGGCACATCAAACCAAGGCATATAACCATGGGGGATATCTTGCAACTCCCCCTTAAATTTAAACTCCATTTCACCGTCTGCGGTGCATATACGCAAGCGCGTTGCCGCATTAGTAATGACACGTAGGCGATCAACCCCCATTAAATCCGGTGTCCAGCAATTGGGTAAATTACCATACATATGCGTTAGAAAATGCAGGTAATCTTCACCCCGTAATGCTGACTCTACCTCTGCCGCATAGCTTAGGGTTTGCTCCACAGTCCATTGCGGCAGCAAGCCTGCGTGTACCATTAAGTAATCAGAATCCTGATACACCAGAGGCTGGCGACGCAGCCAATCTAGCAGCAGGTCTCGGTCGTCAGCAGCCAGCAGCGATTGTAAAGTGTCACCCCGATGCGCAGCAACGATACCAGCGGCCACCACGATGGCATGCAAATCATGATTACCTAACACAATACGCAAACTATTTTGGTGAGCATAACACCAGCGCAACACCTCTAATGTGCCACTGCCACGGTTAATTAAGTCACCCACCAGCCAAAGCTGGTCTTTATCTTGATCAAATTTAAGGCGTGTTAATAATGCCTGAAAAGCATGATAACAACCTTGTATATCACCTATTGCATAAGTAGCCACGAACCAACACCACCTCAATGATTAAAATAAACGCCAATAAAAAAGCCACTTAATGTATCAAGTGGCTTTAGTGTACTACCTTGCAAAAATCTCTACTTAAAACCCGGCACCCGCAGCATTTGCCATATGTTTTACTGCCGCAGCAACTTCTGCATCTGATAACGCTGGGTTACCGCCTTTAGCTGGCATCGTACGTACGCCATTAATTGCATGGCTAACCAATGTGTCATAACCTTGTTTAACACGAGGCTCCCACTGCGCTTTATCACCAAACTTCGGCGCGTTCATCAAGCCTGCGGCGTGACACATAGAACAAACGGCTTTATATACATCCTCGCCACTTTTACCAGCAGCAACTGGTGCAGAGGCTGCAGCTGCAGCAACAAGGTCCGCTCCTTTTGCTGCCTTTGCTGGCTCAGCCGCTTTAACAGGCTCAGTCACTGCAGGTGCAGCTTCGGCTGCTTTTGCCGCAGGTGCTGCATCAGCCGCCTTTGGTTTAGGTGCAGTAAATTTAGCGCCTGATGCGTTTGCCATTTCAGCCACTGCAGCCGCTATTTCATCATCTGTTAACGCTGGATTACCACCACGAGCAGGCATGCTACGGATACCCTCAAGCGCATGTTTTACTAATGTTTGGTAACCCTGAGCGATACGTGGAGCCCATTGTGAATTATCACCAATTTTTGGCGCATTCATTAAGCCAGCCGCGTGACACATAGAACAAACCGCTTTCACTACCTCAGCACCACTCTTACCAGCTGTGGCACCAGTAGTTTCTTCTGCAACCTCTACAACCGCAACAGGTTTAATGTTTTCTTCAAGCTTAGCTGCTACCGCCGCCACAGGCTCATCAACTTCCACTGGATCTGTTACACCAAAAACTTTAGCGACAATCACTATAAATGCAACAATACCAACGACACCAGCAAAAGTCGCGAGCAGAACCTGCCCTAGAGAGTAGCCTTTAGCTTCATTATCTACATTGCTCATTACGTTTGTTCCTGAAAATATATGGATAAAAACCTTATTATACCTACACTTTAGCTTATGACAAAAAGCACAACTACAAAAAATATGCCCTAGCCGCTTGGCTCGGTTGCGTATTAAGGCAACATACTGCACTTCAGTTTGCTATAATGCAACGCTACTTAGCGCCCGTAGCTCATTTGGATAGAGTATCGGTTTCCGAAGCCGAGGGTAGTGGGTTCGAATCCCGCCGGGCGCACCAAACAGATATAGAAGTGGGCACTTGTTTCAGGTGACCCACTTTTTTATCGCCTATCGTTACCGCATGCGCTAACGCACCATAGCTGCCTTTTATTGTGGCTGTCTTATCTACCAATACAATTTCATCGACTAATAGATTTAAGTAGCTTTTTGCGATAGCAGAGTCTTTGGCAAGCAGTTTAGCTTTTAAGGTCTTAGCAAACGTTTCTACTTGGCTGGCTTTGAGCTGGTCTACAGGGAGGGAATGTTCACGTCGAACCCCTGCTTGCTCTATCAATAGCGCCTCTCGCGCAGACTTTAGCTGTTGGGCACGACGCTGGACGGTCTCATCAAGTTCAACGATACCTGTTTCAATCGCGTCTAGTAATCTGTGCTGACGTTCTTCGATTTGTTTCAATTGTCGATTCAGTTCATTGACGCGTTGCTGCTGTAGGTCTTTGCTGCTTTTAATGCGCTTACGGAGTGCTGTCATCATGCTATGCACACGTTCAGGCGTAAAAACCCTGTCAGCGAGCTTATTCAGCACCTGTTGATCTGTGGCTTCCATTGGATGGTTACCGCTAGAACAAGCGTGATTGCCTTTGTTTTGGCGTGTGGTGCATTTGTAGTATTTATAGCGCCCACTTTTACCTGTGACTAAGGTCATGCTGCCACCACATTCGCCACACTTGAGTAGTCCAGTTAATAATGTGGGTGATGTTGTAATACGCGGTGGTGTTTGATCGGGTGTGCGCAGCTGTCGCTTTGCGCGCACGCGCTCAAACACCGCCGCGTCGATGATCACTGGTATATTAGTTTTGACCCACTCAGTTGGTGGTCGCTTTTGTCTTGTTCTTGAATCAATAACGTTGAAATAGTAATCGCCCATGTAGAGCGTATCAGACAGTATTTTATGTACCTTCTGAATGCCCCAAGGTTTACCACGCATGAGTAAGCCTTTGTCGGTGAGATGCTTGCCGATCTCTTTAATCCCCATGACTCTGCCTTGAGAGCCGTTAAGGTATAACTCATAGATCATGCGCACGATGCCTGCTTCAGCTTCGTTGATCTCTAGCTTTTTCTTTTTACGTCCGTGACTGCCGTCGGTTTCTGTGGAGGCAGCAATAAAGCCAAACGGTGGTTTTGAGCCGTTGAAGTAGCCCTGACGTGCATTTTCTTTCATGGCACGTGAAGTGTGCTTACTATTTTCTTTTGAGTTGTATTCATCAAAGGTGCTGATGATACGACGCATCATTTCACCCGCGGAATCGTCGCTAGTCTGTTGTGTAATGGAAATTACTTTGACTTTGTTTTTACCGAGCTTGCGTTCATAGACACCGAACTGAATCGCATCTCTAAAGAAGCGTGAGAGACTGTGAATGATGATCGCTTCAAAAGCTTGAGGCTTTTGCATGGCATCATTGATGAGCTGCTGAAATGCTGGGCGTTTATCATCGGTGGCAGATGCACCAGGTTCAACGTACTCATGCACGACTAAATGACCGTTTGCTTTGCACCATTCATTGAGCTGCCTTAACTGATCAGGGATTGATAAGTCATTGTCAGCTTGTCTAACGGTAGAAACGCGAGCATAGAGTGCGACGTGCATGAGGTGTTCTCCTATTACCTATTAATCATCGTCTTGATGTTCCTGCATCATTGCAAGAATAAGATCAGGCATGATTGATTCAATTAAAGCGAGTTCTTCGTCAAGAATACTAAGCGCGATATGCTGAGTATTGAAACGAATTTCTAAGTTTGAATTTGCTTCCACTCATGATGGCACCCCCTTTCGCGCATAGTCTATTCCTGCCCTTGCCTGTTCTTTACTAAATGATTACCTTCATCCAGTAGTTTTGCTAACTCTGACTCCAGACCTTCTTTGCCTAGTTCATCCAACACAAGGCTCCTGTAAGCCTTAAACTGACTCTCAGTCATAGCGACCTGTGCATAGGTCAGTATTTTGCTTTTACGTGCATTAAGCAAATCCAATATCATTTTGAACACATGAGCGCTTACCATTCGCCCAATCTCATTTCTTTTACTCTACGATCCACATCCATCTGCCAAGTTAATGGATCATGGATTTCCATAATACGATTTTGTAAATGTGTGAATGCTTCATCGACATAGGATTTGTCCTCACCTGAATAAATCTGATTAATGGCAGCAACACGCTTAATATATCCATAAACACTAATCGCCATTCGGCAAAAGCGCTGTTCAATCAAAGCAGGCATATCTAAGCTTCTTACTAAGCCTAGTCCTTCCATTTGATTCACACGTTCGATGAGGTCTAGCCAAAGCGGATGCATAGCCCAGCGTGACCGATTACTATCGTTTGATTTAATTCTGAGTGTTGTATGGTCTTTAACAAGTAATCTAAGCATATCGCCTTGTAAGTCGGCTAAATCTGAGAATGCTTCAATACTCATGAATTTAAGAAATTGTTTACGCACTTGCCACTCAATACGCCATACGTTTTTATCTGTTTTCCATAAATCATAAAGCCAAGTTTTGTGGCTTTTTTCTTCAATCTCATCTGTCTTGTTATATATGCGCAGCACAATCTGATCAGTGCCAAATTTGAGGGTTTGGATTTTTCCATTCTTGCGATGCTGGTTATCTTTTTTCGCAGAAGTAACGAAGCTATCTTCATCAAAATCAATTTCAGGGATTTGATAATCAAAGGCAAAATCAACACGCGATAGCTTCTCAGGTCGGTTAGGAGTCATGCCCACTGATGCAGCCCATACCAAGAATCGCTCATGCAAAGCTTGTGCACCATGATGCCAAAGTGCAATGCTACGGTATTTCACAAAAAAGTTTGGTCGATTCATTTCACCGAACTGAATCACGTAAGCATCATTTTCTATCATGAATGGATAGCCACTAGATGAGCCATATGAAGCCAACATAAACTCTTCATTGCCTAAAGTGATCGGTTTACCTTGCTTGGACTTACCATGCTTAAGCAATTGTTTCTGAACATCTAAATCAATAAAATCAAGCTGACAGTCATCCATGCGCATTAAATAATATGCACACTCGATAGTATCAAAACCTGAGATCAGGAAATTAAAACTCACTTTAATGTGCTTTCTAAATACTCTTTCGATCCATATATATCCTCATAAAGCTTCACTGGCGACTCATTACCTAGCTCTTTTTCATATTCTCTGTAGTACTTATTTGACAAAGATCTAAAATCTCCTCGACTTCCAGCCAGCTCATACACAGTATTAAAATCAAAACCTAAATCACGAGCTGCCTCCGCTTGGTTTTGTTGTATGTACTCTGGAGCCTCCATGAATTTGTGTGGAAGATTTTTCTCAAGATCATCAAGTGCTGTCGAAAGCAAATCAGCGACAATTTGGGTGCGATTTTTTTGTGGGTACATTTCGCCAAGTGCATTAATTTTTGCAGCGATATGCACAGGCAAGCGGAATGAAAATTGTTTTGATACGAGACGGTTATTGTCAGGACTTGACCAAAGCTCGTGTAGTAATTCTGATTTCATGTAATTTATCCATATGTTGATTAACATACGAACAAATTATATGCAATTTAAATGAATGTCAATAGACATACGAGAATAATTGAAAATAAGCATGGGTAGATATAGTATTATTTGGTCATGTATTTATAGCCCCCCGTGTTACATAAACGGGGAAAGAATAACTATTAATGCAGAAACTAATCTATATCCAATATTTGAAATTGTTCTATAAGGAACTAAATTTGAGAGTATTTATACTTCTTCTTTTCTTACCAACGCTGGCATTAGCAACTGAATCTGAATATTCGCAGATTGCGTTTAATATCATTGAACTAGGTAGTTTAGGCGGGAGAGATAGTTCTGCTGAAAGTATTAATAACGACGGGAAAATTGTAGGGAGTTCTTATACTCCAGATGGAGAGCACGCTACCCTGTGGAGCAATGGTCAAATTATTGATCTTGGTACTTTTGAAGGTAAAGTAATTAAAAACGGTCGAGTTACAGAGGGTCACAGCATAGCCAAAGACATCAATCTTAATGGTCAAATTGTAGGATATTCAACCTACCCTCCTCCTAGTAATGCACATGCTGCAATATGGATAAATGGCAAGATAACTGATATTGCTGGAAAGTTCGATTTTCATGTAGCCAACAGCATAAATGTCAATGGTCAAGTGGCAGGTTACTCTGCCGCATACACCAACACTAAAAGTCATGCACATACTACAGCCATGCTATGGAGCAAAGACAATTATACAAATCTCAACCCAAAAGATGCTCAAGCTAGTCAAGCAAATGCAATAAATGATAGCGGCAAAGTGGCTGGTTTCATTAGCTATAGTCAGTTTAAAAGACACGCAGCAGTTTGGAGCAATGGCATCCCTACTATATTAAACAGTATAAACAATATTTATAGTGAAGCTTTTGATATTAATAATAAAGGAAATGTCGTTGGTCATTTAAGTCTAACTGACGACACCACGACGTTGTATAAAGAGCGAGCATTTCTTTGGAGCAATGGAAGTGCTACCGAGCTTCAGAGCTTAGACGAGTGGAAAGGATGTGGCGCTTTAAGTATTAATGAAAGTAATCATATAGTAGGTTATGCGATACTTGATGCTGGGCATACACAGCACGCGGCATTATGGATTAAAAATAAAGCATATGACCTTAACAACTTAATTGATCCTACTCTTGGCTGGGAGTTAAAGACTGCTAAAGCAATCAATGACTCTGGTTCAATTGTTGGAAATGGAGTTTATAAAGGTCGTTTACGTGCATTTTTACTGACACCTAAAAATAAATAATTGTGCTTACACTTGTCGGATTAGAGGAGAAAGCAGGCATTCAAGCTATAAAAATAGATATGACTCAACTCGCAGTTTTGTTTGCATCGATGAGTCAATTAGGAAACTAAAACAACTTCCTCCCATTGCCCAGCTTCATCCTCTTGAGCGCACCATATATAGTAGTAATATCAAAGGGTTAAACTTAATTGTTTAGCCCTTTTTTATTGCCTATCATTACCTGTAGTCATAAACGTACCGCTTGTGACTCATCCGCTACTACAGCAAAACGTTTATCTACCAATTGCATCAAGTGCTCACTAGATACATGTGTGGGCTTCCCAGAATGCAGTAGACATTCAATAATGTCGAAACTGAACTGAAGGTTACTCAAAATGAACGTAATTAAATACTTTGTTATTGCTGTGCTTGCCCTTGCAGGTTTGGTGACTACTATTCACCTGATTGATTCAGTATTAAAAACAAAATCAACTCAAATTGTTGATATAGATCCATACAATATACCTTTAGTTGACAAACTCTCTATTTATATAAAAAAGTATCAAATAGAGAATTCTCATTTACCAGATCGGAAAGAGGTAAAGTCATGGATGGATAATAATGACAACAATTATGAGGGTCGTGGCTACTCGTATGAAAAAGCCCCCTTTCATACTGTTTTAGATCACGTGTTTGAAGCTCCTACAAATGATGCATTCATACTTAACTATTGGAATGGGAATTTTTTTGTAGTATATGCCCCATGGTTTAGAGACGGTAAGCAAGTCTACATCCCAGACTCAGAATATTTTCATTTTGGGAGCCAGCTAGCAGATTGCTTTATATTTCTAATCATCCTCATTATGATAATAAGAATAATATCCACTCTATTAAAAAAGTGATTTTCCAATTCTCATTTTTGTCAGAGTTAGTGATTCAATCAGCCCAGTAAGAATTCAGTTTCCCAGTGCCCATCTTCATCATTTGGGGCGCGCCATAAAAATCAATTGGTTAGTTTACCTGTCACTAGAAGCAGAACTTTGCCGCTTGGCAAAGTTCTGCTTCCTTTTTGCTGAGGCAACATTCTGCTTCCGTTACAAATGTTAATAGCTAACAATTTCCTGCAGAAATGTGGCTCTTATTTACTCTTATGGGGTTTTAAGTGTTACTAAACACATAACCATCGTACCTATAAAAAGTTTTTTTACACTTAAATTACTTTTTATAGGTGCATCATGGCTAAGCGCCTCAAACAAAACCATGGACTTAGCCGGTTTTATAGACACTAGTCAGCCGTTTTTCTGAATTGATTTTCGTAGTCTATCGGAGATAACAAGCTATTGGAATAGTGACGTCATTTTGAGTTGTAGAACAACTCAATTTACTTTAGTCGGCCAATTCTTAAGTGCTAATTCAGCCATTTCTAAAAGCTCATCTTTGCTAGTACCACTGGTTGCCTGTACCGACATACCCTGATGTAACGTCGCCAAATATTTAGCTAGAGATTTAGCGTTTGCATCACTAGGCAAATCTCCATCGATTTTGGCCTGTTCAAAACGTACTGCTAACTGATGCTCATAAGCATATCGATATTGAATCAATAAATCCTTAACCAGATCGGAGTTTTCTCCACTAGATAATGCTGCCTGAACAATCATGCAACCTTTGGGATGATCAGGGGCGGTAAGGAACTCTGCTGCGTTCAATAAAAAGCGCTCAGCCACCTTGAAAGCTGTGGGTTCATTAATAACGTCTTTCACAAAAGCCACTGGCCCTGATGTATATCTTGATAGCGACTTTTTGAATAGCTCCTCCTTGTTGCCAAACGCAGCATACAAACTAGGTTTATTTATCCCCAGCGTTTCAGTGAGCTCCGCCAGCGATGCGCCTTCATAGCCTCTTTTCCAAAAAATAGCTAAAGCCTTATCTAGCGCTTCATCCATATCGAAAACTCTAGGCCGACCACGTAATTTTTTAATATCAATAGACATCGCTAAATTTCACAAAATAAATAATATACCAATTGTTACAAAAAAGTGTTGACAAGGCAAGTGATGCTGAATTATATTTATTTACCGATTGGTATTTAAATATATTTTCATTCATTTTATATAGGTGAGGTTGTTATGAATTCAAAAGCAAATCAAGGTAAAGCGTTAATCACTGGAGCATCAACTGGCATGGGTGCAGTGTATGCAGATAGACTGGCTAAGCGAGGATATAATCTGATTTTAGTTGCTCGTGATGAAAGCAAGTTAAATGCTGTTGCTAACAAAATAAAATCTGATTACAACGTCAATGTGGCAGTAGTACCTGCCGACCTGACAATAAAATCAGAGTTAGCGCAGATAGAAAATCTTTTAAAAGCTGATAAAAGCATTAGTCTGCTGGTCAATAATGCAGGTCTGGGTGCAGTGACTAAACTTGCAGATTCCAACATGGATGATATTGAAACAATGATTTCATTAAATGTCATCGCACTGACTAGGCTTTCTGCAGCAATTGTGCCGGGCTTGATTGCAAATGCGCATGGTGCAATCATCAATATTGCATCTATCGTTGCGCTTGCCCCGGAGCTTTTAAATGGCGCGTATAGCGGCTCGAAGTCGTACGTCGTTAATTTCACACAGTCAATGCATCATGAGCTTGCAGATAAAGGCATCAGGGTTCAGGCCGTATTACCTGGGGCTATTGACACTCCGTTCTGGGACAAAAGCGGATTACCAATAAATAATCTACCGGCTCAGATCGTAATGACCCCGGAAAATTTGGTGGATGCCGCACTGGCTGGCTTTGATTTAGGTGAAGTGATTACTATCCCATCACTACCCAACATTGAAGAATGGCATGCATTAGATAATGCCCGCAAAGCACTTGGGCCTAATTTATCACACACACAAGCCGCTAGTCGTTATCAAGCTTAGTTAATGCAGTTTAGCAGCACAGTTGACTACATCAACTGTGCTGTATTAATTCAAAAAGTCTGAATTGCGTACTATCGCAACATGAAAAACAATGACTGAACAGCGCTGAAGCACTAAGCTGATGTCATGGACAACTTGGGATGTTCCTCACGAATGGGAAGATTAACTAACGCGGCAATGCCTGCAAGCGCAATATCTGCGTACCACATCCATTCGTAGCTACCGCTTTGCACGAATGTGATCCCCCCCCAGCCATGCACCAAAGAAACCGCCAATCTGATGGCTAAGTAGCGTAAATCCAAACAGCGTAGCTAAATAGCGCGGGCCAAATAGCTTTCCAATTAGCCCCGCTGTGGGCGGTACCGTTGCCAGCCAAGTGAGCCCTAGTATGGCTGCAAAAAGATAAAAGGTTAATTCTGTTTTAGGCGCAATCAGATATATCGCGATGGCTACCGCGCGTGAAGCATACATCCAGAACAGAATCATTTTCATACGCTTAACTTGCCCTAGCAAACCAGCGGCAATGCTACCGACTACGTTTGAGAGACCAATAATGGCAAGTGACAAGGCCCCTACAGAGGCTGGCAAGCCGCATAGACTTACTTCACCAGGCAGATGAGTCACTAAAAAAGCAATGTGAAAGCCACAGGTGAAGAACCCTGCATTCAAGCAAAGAAAACTTCTATCTTTAAACGAAATGCGTAGTTGCTGCTTCAAGCTCATCCCATCTGCCTGTGCTACTACACGTTTATCCACAATGTCTTTTTTCTCGCGTAACGGCAGCGCTAAAAGAATGGTCGTCAGTGAAGTGGCTGCCAAGGCAAATATAGCGATAACCCAATTAAATGAGCTGATTAAAGCCTGCGTGATGGGAGCGAAAATAAACTGCCCTAATGAGCCACCGGCATTGATAAACCCTGCAGCCTTAGAGCGGCTTTCTGCAGGCAATCGCTGCGCTGCAGCACCAATTAAAATCGAGAAGCTTCCCGCACCGGCACCTACTGCGGTCAGGATGCCGATTGCAAACATCAAACCAAAGCCAGAGCTCATAAATGGGGTGGCTGCCAAGCCCACAGCCAGCAGCAAAGTGCCCAATACGATGACCTTATAAGAGCCAACTTTATCGGCAAGCATTCCAAAGAGTGGCTGCGCTAAACCCCATGTAAATTGGGCAACGGCCATGGCAAAACTCACCGTCACAATGCCTAAGCCAGTTGAGGTGTTTAATGGTGATAGGAATAAGCCCAATGACTGTCGTATACCCATAGTCACAGCCAGAATTGCGGCGGCTGAAATTACTAGCGTCCAGAATGTACGTTGTGCGGTCATAAGGTCATCATTGATTGAGTTAACGAGAGTTTACATCAGCTATATCCTTACATTGGTTTAGGCCTAGTATAAAAGTTTCTGATGAGTCGCTGACTTAAGGTGACTAGCTGAATTTTATTTACTATATGCAGACGACAATTTGTCCCGCCCGGCTCCCCTCTATCAAGCTCGTCACCTCACTACTTATATTCACTTAAACCATCTTCAGGTTGCCACACCAAAAACTACAAAGGCCTACTCCTAGTTAGAAGTAGGCCTTTCTTTTAATCCAAACACATAAAATAGATACTAACAACTACATGCCAACATCATGTGTCAGATACTTTTAACCACAGTAACACTCAAGGTAACCGATAGTTTTATCTTGGATAATTATTCACTGATTTTCTTGAGGTTATCTAAACCACCACGATATACACCTGTAATAGTTTTAGTCGCTGTTTCATCATCTTGATCTTTTGCAGGGTTGCTGTTCAAATCTTTACGCTTAAAGTCACCATGCCATACCACGGTTGATTTGTTAGCACCGTCTGCTTTTACAGTAATGCTTGATACATAATTACTTACCGGTAAAACACCATCAATAATGGTGTACTTAAAAGTCATATGCTTATCACTAAAAGCCAATAATTTTTCATTGATCTTTCCACCGTCTTGCAATGTTAATTGGCGAACAGCTCCTTTTTTATTATTGGTACCTGAAGTAATTTCTGTTTTAGCAACCGCAGGGTGCCAAGCGCCTAGGTCATTAAAGTTATGCACCTTCTCCCAAACCTTAGCCGCAGGTGCGTTGATTGTTACGCTTTCACTGACAGTAAGCTTTTTTGCATCAGCAGCAAAAGTGTTGAAAGACATACCAAGTATTAATGACGACACAACAAGACTTAATTTCATTTTTTAACCCCTTAATTAATAATCGTTACTGGTTTAACTTTAAAAGTAGCTTGAACTACTTACTCCTATGAGCATTAATTAACACTAAAGTTCACCATTTTTATACAGATCTGTATATACTTTTCATATGTGCAAAAAAGAGCGGCTTGGTTGTGACCATCGGCACTACATTCACGATGTGGCTTTTACAGATTCAAGTTATCTGTTGAATCAAACAAATGCATGAATATAGGTTTGCAGGCAATTCAATCCAGAGCCTTAGGTTTAGCTGCGATTTTTAGCCTATTTGTGAAATGACAGAACAAGTCGTCAATTCGATTGTCAATTGAAGGTAATTTTAATCACCACTGCTATTTAAAGCGCTACAAATCAAAATATTACAAGGGGTAATATGGGAAAGCTTGTACAGATTATCTATATCAGCCGCTCAACTTTTGAAAGTGCGGATAAAGTAAATAAGATAGAACCAAACGTAGTGAGAATTCTGGCGAAATCTAGAATTAATAACCGCAAGAATGGCCTAGTTGGTGTTATGTATTTTGGCGACGGTGCATTCTTTCAATGCTTGGAAGGCGATGAGGAAGCAATTAATACTCTTTTTGCCAAAATCGAAAAAGACCCTCGCCATAAAGACCTTAAGTTAATTTCCAGAAAATATATTGCGAAACTCTCTTTTCCAGATTGGGCGATGAAATATGCGCCTCTTGATGAAAAAATGGGGAAGTTCCTGAAAGAGAATGGATACCAAACGTTCGATCCTTACGCGTTTGTTCCAGCCATGACAGAAAAAGTCTTAGGGCTGCTAATCGACGCATACGATCCAACGTTAGCGCTAGAGGCAGACGCCACTAGCGTAATCCAGCACGCGCCAACGCAGTTAGGTCGTTATAAAAAGCTAGTAATGTTAGCTTTATTTTTTTCAATAAGTGCGTTTGCGTTCTCCTTAGTAGCACTTATGTCTGTTCGCGGCACAATTTAAAAGTATAAAAATTATATAGTTAGCATCGGGGATAAAATTTAATGATTGAAGTTAAACCATTTGAGCCTGTTGGCTGCAAAGAATGTCGTGATCCAGAAAAACTCGGAATCCAGTTCACCATGGCTTTTCAGCCTATTGTGAATGTGCGCGATAAAACCATCTTTGGATATGAAGCGCTGGTGAGAGGCATCAATGGTGAAGGTGCAGACTCTGTACTTTCACAGCTCAATGACAGCAACCGCTATAAGTTCGATCAGGCAATCCGCGTGAAGGCGCTGGACCTGGCAAAGAAACTGAACCTACAGGGAATGCTGAGTATCAATTTCCTGCCTAATGCGGTATATCGCCCAGAAACTTGTATTAGAGCAACGCTTGAAGCCGCAGCAGAATTAGACTTCCCAACTGACCGCATTATGTTTGAGGTCACCGAAGGTGAAAAAGTTAAAGACCATAATCATTTAAAGAGCATCTTTATTGAATATAAAAAACAGAACTTTACTACTGCTATCGATGATTTTGGCGCAGGTTATGCGGGGCTAAATCTTCTAGCGGACTGGCAGCCTGATGTCATCAAACTTGATATGTCATTAACAAGAAACATCCATAATGACCGTGTTCGCAGGTCTTTAGTGTTTGGCATTATTACGGTATGTAGAGAGCTATCTATCAAAATCATCGCAGAAGGCATTGAGTGTGAAGAAGAATGCAGAACCTTGTTTGAGCAAGGAGTCGATTTATTTCAAGGTTACCATTTTGCCAGACCAGGTTTTGAATCATTGCCTTCAATTAGAGAGGAAGCATGGTTATGATGGTTTCTGTATTCATTAATCAACCATTTCACTGCATTTGATATTAAGCACGTATGACTGACCTTAACAGTAACGCGTACCAAAGTCTGGCAATGCCTGTAGAAGCCAAGGCGCTACTTTTTCAGGTGGCGCTTGATCAATCATACAACTCTGTAGTGATTACTGATGCCAATACCACAGATGAAGGCCCACGTATCATTTATGCAAACCCTTCATTTGAAAAAATGACCGGTTATACCATGTGTGAACTCATTGGCAGGTCTCCTAAAATTCTGCAAGGCCCACTCACGGATCAACGAGTTATAGAAGAAATGCGGTTATGCATACAAACCGGAAGGTTTTTTGAAGGCTCCACGATTAATTACAATAAAAATGGCTCCCCATACAATGTAGAGTGGTCTATCTCTCCGATTAAGGATCAATCTGGTGTTATTCAGCATTTCATCTCTGTACAAAAAAATATCACCGCTTTAATTGCAGTGCAGCAAGAACGTAGCCTACTGGCAAAAGCGCTTAATGACTCGCCAGATTGCGTCATGATTACTGATATACAAAATAAAATTATATTTGTGAACACTGGTTTCGAACAATTAACCGGGTATGGGCAAGATGAGGTGCTCGGCAAAGAACCATCTTTTTTATGGAGCAACACATCAGAGATAGCGCCTGATAGTTCAGACTCACAACTATCATCTAACCTGCATTTCAAATCACAGGCGCCTAATTTACGTAAAGACGGGGCACTATTTTATGTCGATCAAAGTATTGCCAAGATTCAGGACAACGCTGGAAAAGTAACGCATTATGTGAGTTTCAGTAAAGACTCAACTGACAGGCTGAAGCAAGAGCTTGAGCTAAAAGATCTGGCATCAAGAGACGCCTTGACTGGCCTGCTCAACAGACGATCTGGTGAGCAACTGCTCAAGCAGTACGATGATATGAAACAGCCGCCTAACAATATGCTTTGCTTGATTATGTTGGATATTGATAAATTTAAAAAAATCAATGACACGTTCGGACACATCATCGGCGATCAGGTATTAAAGTCTAGCAGCCAATTGCTTAAAAGTGAGGCAAGAGTTACAGATAGTGTCATTCGCTGGGGTGGTGAGGAGTTTTTAATTGTCGTATCAAACTCTACCCTTAAAGCGACTTTAAAGTTTGCCGAGCGAATCAGAAACAGTTTCGAGCTAAAGAGCGACAGTACGGTTGGTGTTGTAACGGCATCATTTGGCGTCGCCCAAATGCTACCAGGAGAAAGCACAGCAAGCTTGCTTAACCGTGCTGACAAAGCTTTATATAAAGCTAAGCTGGAGGGTAGAAATTGTGTTAAATGTGCCAAGTAGCCAAGTAGCCAAGTAGCCAAGTCTGTTTTAGAGTTTAGAAGCTAGTTCATCATCTTTTGGGTTTAAATGTGATGATTCGTCACCTGTAGGAATTTCTATATTAGATAAAAACCACAACCCGCTGTTTTATATATGAGAAAACCTGCCCAACGATCAAGTGGGCAGGAGAGTTTGACGCTTAAAAACTTCTGGATAATGAGAATACGTAGCGTGAATCTACAATTTGGTGGTTAGATGAAAACCCATAAAAGTCATGATGACCTTCTTTGATGTTGGTATCGTGGTAACGCAAATCTACGTTATACCCAAACATCTTACGGCTAACGCCAATATTCCAATGCACCCAATTTAGCTCCTCTTTGCCATTGCCGTTTGCATCTAAGTTAGGGCCATGGTTATTAAAGAACTGATACCCTACCCCGCCGGAGACTACAAACTTATGTGGCAGTGCATAGCTTGGTAGAATGGCAATGTTGTGAGATTGCAATCCTTTAACACCAAACCAGTCAGTAATCGTCGGTGAATATTCAAATTTCAGATTCAAGTTACCTATTTGTGTATCTAGGTAGTTGAACATCTCGAGATAATTTGAATCTCTGGAGCCAGGGTAGATGTATTGAAAAAACATACCATTATAGTTAATACCGCTACCCGCAATATCCTTAACGCTGTAGCCAGCATAGGGGCCCCACAGTGCATTGATATGTGGATTATTATGGGCTGCATCATTGCCGGGGAATAAGTTATTTGCCCCGTAATACCCTAAATAAAAACCACTGGGATGTGACCAGGTGATCGCGGCTTTTAACGAAGGGATTTTGCCGTCATTGGTTTCAGACTCCCCACGAAACACATAATCGGAAGCAAACTCAACCCAAGTGGTGAATTTTCCGCCCAATAGTGTTTCATCATCTAAAAAATCATCAAATGCGTTGGACTCTTTTGCAGCTTTTACAGGGCCTGTTTCTACAGGTCCGGTTTCATCTTTTGGTCTATCTGCGCCTGCAGCTAAGGCATTTACAGACAAAACCATACTCACCATGAGCAAGCTCACGGTTTTTAATATACGTGTGTACATTATTCTCTCCTAAGTTGTGATGTGGCCTTACAGCTGTTTTATTGTTATTGCTGTACAGGTCGGCAGGTGGTGCCTTTGGTAGGGACCATGCGGTTAGCTAGGTCCAGTTTGGGTGGTTCAACATAAGTAACAGCAGGCTGTACGGCAGGGTAAGTGAGCGCTACTACACTCGGTACATTTTGCGCTTCAGCATTTTTAACGCCACGTTTGGTGTTGTATGGATCATCAAACACACCATATTCACCCGGCTGCATTTTGTAAGTAACGGTTTTTTCACCTACACCAGCATTGGCCATATATTTGTTGGCATCATTCCAATCTCTGCCATCAAGATTGCTATAGAACTTAATGTCTACTAATACTGCATCGCAAAGCGGGGTCACTTCCTCATATTGGGTAGGCCAGCCAGAACCACCGGTAGTTTTAGGGTAACGCCCCCAGTCACCACCTTTGAATGGACAAGCACCTCCGCCACCAAATGCGGCACGGTTTGGGTGGTGTACGCCATAAATAGGTAGGCCAACTGGTTGCCCGATTTCGCCATTTTCTAAGTGGAATCTAGGCTGGGAAGTCACTGTGGTTTTTAACTTCAAGCCCTCATTCTTAATACTGTCGTAATAAGGGCCTTCGGGCCGCACATAGCGTAAATCATTGTTATCTTTGTTGTCATATACCGCAGTCACAAAAAGATAAGGCTTATTAAAGAATGGGCGCTCCACCAAGTAATATTCAACATTGGTTTTATTGGCATCAACAGCCTCCCACTTCACATGGAGATTGTCCTTACCCTTCTGCCCCACGTTAATCCAGGAGCGCGCATCTGATAATTGATTTAACCTAAGCACATTGGTGTAGTTTTCTTTTACGTCTAAGCCTGCGCGTTTACCAAGCGGGCCAATTTTGTTAGCCCCCGGTTGGTTAAACGCAAAATTCATTGCCTGTTTGGCATATGGATAGTCGTTTTCAGACATGGTGCAATAAAAGTTAGGCAGTTCAATAGGCTCGTGCTTTGCGTACTTACCTTTATATTTAGGATGGTTGATAGGTAAATCAATATAGTTTAGCTGGCCATCTTTACTCAATTTCTCATCCGGGTATTTATAGCCAGACCAGCTTTCCTGCGGCAAATAAGCGCTGTAGTCACTTTCGATTTTTGCTAAGTTGTCTTTAGCGGTTAAATCGGCAGTTGCGGGCAATCCGCTCGCACCTTTTTTAAGGTACTCACGGACTGTGCCGTTTTCTTGCACACGCCACAGGCCATGTTTACCTTCACCTATCATGGTCAGCACTTGCTCTGCCACCGTAATAAAGCGGTAAGTATAGTTAGTGCTCATATACCCACTATAAAACGGTAGGTGTGGAATCTGAGAATGGGTCTTGTTCGGGCGGCCCGTTCCGATTAAGGCCTTTTGTGCATCGTCATCTTTAATGTTCTGATCACTGGTATAAAAGAACGGGTCGCCCTGTGTCAGGTCAGTAAGATTAATACTTTCATCTGCCTGTGTGCCAAATGATGCAATGGATAAGGACGCAAACAATGGCAAGGCATAAGTGGGTAGTTTTTTCATTTTGCTCTCCTTGGAGCCCTCTGGTTCAACTGAAATTAATTTGCTATTGAATATTAAGCGCCGTCAATTTCACGTTGACCACAGATAAATCCTAAACCTGAGCTTTCTGTGCTAAAAGTGATGGTTGAACCCTTAGGAAAGAAAAGCACATCACCCGGTAAAGCTTTCACTTTGGTGGTGCCATCGTTCACTATCATCTCACCTTTGATAATGATTTTAGCCTCATCGTAACCGTATGTGTAAGTTAATGAATTGCCTTTTTCAATTTTAAACAAGCCACATGCAATCGGCGCTTTCGGGTCGCTCGAGGCAACGATATCCTGCAAGTAAGCATTGGTGCCTTTAATGTTCATAGATTTAATTTTCATGCGTGAGGCATTTTTAAAATACTCCATTTTTTTGCTGCCAGCAGGTACCTCTACGCCGTGCGCCATTAACGCAGCGCCATAAGAAACAGCTAAAGTTGCGATCAAACCACTTAATAAATATGACTTTTTCATGTTCATCTCCAATATTAAAAATTAATGTTTCAATTAAGAAAGATTGCTCTTTCATTGGAGATATCTTATTTGTTAATAGAGTGTACAAACATGACAAAAAACCCCTATAAAACTCAAAAAAACTAAATATTTTTGTAATAAAACTGTGAATCAATATTGTTGAATAGTTTGTCTAATCATTAAAAATTAGGAGTAAGATATAAATAGGCAGTCCGCTGCTAACTAGAGCTCTTTAAGGCGTAAGTGATTGAACTTGTTCAATTATAAAGATGAGCCGCCATCTAAGCGGTTATTGAAACAGCACTTCATTGATGCTAATAGAGGCGCCTTTCCGCAAGATACGCTTAACTGTGTTGCGCACTTGATTTTGGTGATTGAAAGCCCGGATGAAATGATGTCGGTGGCTTTGGAGTTTATCGTGAAAAAACTCGAAGCGTGCCGCGCAGATATTGGCTTTGTCAGGCCACAAGACAGTATTTACAGGCCTGCTTTTATTTATTACAACGCAAGCTCAAGTCCGCTGAACTGCACTGGAACAGTGTATTCCAACCAAGACAGAGTGTTCCAGAAAACCTGGCATCAGCGCCTACCGGTAGCTTGTGACAATGTAACCTCCAGCCCGCTGCTGCTCGATTCCAGGAAAAAATTCGAGTCGATTCAGAGCAAGTCTATTTTATTTCAAAGATTGGTATGGGATAGAAGCCCACTAGGCATGGCCTGTATTGATTTTACGCATGAGCCTCATTTTTGGACGCAAACTGAAATCGAATTTGTCGCAGAATTCTGCGAAACTTTTTTAGGGCCATTACTAGGCATTAGCCATTTCTGGCATGACCCTAAAAAATACCAGCTCATCAAAAAGCCTACTGAGTCCGAGCTCATTGCAATCAAGCTTGCAGCAAAAGGCATGAGCTATAAACAAATTGCAAATGAATTAGGTAAGTCTGTACGCACCATAGAGAATCAGCTCCGAAGCGCCCGAGATACGCTTAATGCAGCTAATCAAGCTGAGTTAATTACCAAATGCTCAATCTGGCTTTAGGCTAGCTGACTAAGAAACTGCGGCCTCAGTTCTGCTTGTGCCAGATCTAAAAATGCACGCAGCTTAGGCGGCATAAAGCGCTGCTTGGGGTACACCAAATGCACGGGGTCAGCTTTACCTTGCCACTCAGGGAGAACTCTTAACAAATCCCCCCTGGTTACTCCCTGCCTGCAGATAAAAGCAGGCAATAGCGCTATGCCCTGCCCATTTTCTGTCATCGACTTCACAACACCAATACTGTTAGCCATGGTGCGTGCCTGTAATGGAATGGTCATGCTGCTCTGCTCACGCCTCAAGGTCCATGCATCACGCCCCATGGGGGTAAATTGCAAGCAATGATGTGCATGTATGTCTTGTGGTACCTCTAATGGAGCGGCGCTTTTTAAATAATCACGGCTGGCAAATAGCTCCCAATGTATCGTACCTAATGACTTTGCTACTAGGCTAGAGTCGCGTAAATCACCGGTACGAATTGCAACATCGACCCCTTCCGCCACGAGGTCTATATAACGGTCGGTCAAAAGCAACTCCATCTCCAACTCAGGAAACTCTCGCTGTGCACGCTGTATTAGGTTAGCGAGTAGGCTATCGCCAAGGTCAGCAGGTGCGGTCACTTTCAGCTTACCTTGCGGCTGCTTGCGCGCCTCGTCGACGGCAGCTTCCGCCTCCAACAAATAGCTCAGGCCCTGCGAGGCATGATGGTAATAAACTGTGCCGGCTTCAGTCAGGCTCAGCCTTCGGGTGGTACGTTGTAACAGCGTAATACCCAGACGCTTTTCTAACCTAGAAATTCTAGTACTGACTGTAGAGGTAGGCAGGCCAATCTGCCTAGCCGCCTCACTAAAACTGCCAGCCTGTACTACCTTTACAAATACCGCCGATTCGTTGAAATCCATAATTATTCATTTAAATGAAAAGTAATTTCACATTTAACCATCTAGTATAGGATTTGTCATGTGTTTATAGTGATAACCATCGTAACTAAGTTAAAAAACTGAAGTACAGAAATAAAGGAAAAACATCATGAAAAAACTAGCTTTTATTAAACGCAGCAACGGTAATCACTGGGTAGGTGACGGCTTCCCTGTGAAAAGCATTTTTTCTTACCGCGACATCTATGAAGAAATGTCACCATTCCTACTCATGGATTACGCCGGCCCAACTAACTTTGAGCCAACGGAGCAACGCCGTGGTGTAGGCAAGCATCCACACCGTGGTTTCGAAACAGTCACCATCGTCTACGATGGCCAGGTTTCACACCATGACTCTACCAATGCAGGCGGCACTATCGGCGCAGGTGATGTGCAATGGATGACAGCCGGCTCCGGCATTATCCATGAGGAATATCACGGTGATGATTATGCTCACACTGGCGGGCCTTTCGAGATGATACAGCTCTGGGTCAATCTGCCAGCTAAACACAAGATGACAACCCCTGGCTATCAAGGCATTACCAGTGCACAGATTCCAGAAATTAAACTGGCTGGCAATGCCGGCAAAGTGCGCGTCATTGCAGGTGAGTTTGCAGGACAAAAAGGCCCAGCGCATACCTTCAGTAGCATGAATGTATGGGATGTCAGATTGAATGCCGGCAGCACAACGACATTTAATTTGCCAGAAGGTCATACCACTGCCTTATTTGTGTTGCATGGTGCAATTAGCACTGGCGATGTACACATTATCCAGCCATCCGAGCTTGCCGTCATGCAACGCGAAGGCACAGAATTGGTGTTAGAAGCACAGCAAGACACAGTCCTGCTGTTATTAAACGGGGCGCCGCTGAATGAACCAGTGGTTGGCCATGGCCCTTTTGTCATGAACATCTGGGAGGAAATCAATCAGGCGGTTGATGATTACAACAATGGTCGCTTTGCAGTAGCGGCATAAAACAATACAACACTTTAATTTTTAATTACTTATTTAGGAGAAACACCATGAACAAACCATATGTACGTCTAGACCGCGATAACGCAGTAGTTTTATTAGTAGATCACCAAGCAGGCCTGTTATCTTTAGTGCGTGATATCGAACCAGATCGTTTCAAGAATAATGTGTTGGCACTAGCAGATGCAGCCAAATACTTTAAGTTGCCAACGATCTTAACTACCAGCTTTGAGAATGGCCCGAACGGTCCATTGATGCCAGAGTTGAAAGAGATGTTCCCAGATGCACCATTCATTCCACGTCCAGGCCAAATCAATGCGTGGGATAACGAAGACTTTGTGAAAGCAATTAAGGCGACCGGTAAGAAGCAATTGATTATTGCTGGTGTGGTGACTGAGGTATGCGTAGCATTCCCGGCACTGGCAGCGATTGAAGAGGGTTTTGAGGTGTTTGTGGTGGCGGATGCTTCAGGTACGTTTAATGAAATGACGCGTGATGCGGCATGGCAGCGGATGGCAGCGGCTGGTGCGCAGTTCATGACTTGGTTTGGGGTGGCTTGTGAGTTACATCGTGACTGGCGTAATGATGTGGAGGGTTTGGCGACTTTGTTATCTAACCATATCCCTGACTACCGTAACCTCATCACTTCTTTTAATGCGCAAAGCGGCAGTAAATAACTGCCAGAAATAATTATGAACATCCCCGAGACGCTATCTTGAATCTTGGGGATAACATTTATCAGGGACAAAAGCATGACTTTCACATTAGACACTGAACAAACCGCTACCGTAGTCATTTCGCACCATGTAAGAGATGACGCTAAACTCGATTATGAAGCGTGGTTAAACCAGATTATTCCAGTTTCTAAAAGTTACCCTGGGCACTTGGGCGTTAGCATCGTGCACCCTGTAGCTGGTGCCACAGTCACTTATACGGTAATTATTCGGTTTGATACGCGCAAAAATCTGCTTACCTGGATGAAGTCAGACGATAGAAAAAATCTGATTAAAAAAGTACAGCACTACCTAGTAGAAGATGACAATTTTTTTGTGCGTAGCGGTCTGGATTTTTGGTTCACACCAGAAGAAGCAAAAGCCAAGCTGCCTACAAAATGGAAGCAATTACTGATGACTTGGTCTGCTATTTTTCCGCTAGTGTTAACCATGTCTGCATTTGTTAATTGGCTGGCTAACAGCATTTCAGTCACGCTGGGCCATGAGTTAACCGTGTTGATTACTACGTTTCTGGTGGTATTGATGATGGTGTATGTAGTTATGCCGCGCTACACTAAATTGGTACATAAATGGCTATTTAGCTAGCACTCAGAACCAATCTGTATACAATAAACAGTAATGAATCCATCTAATATAAATTTAGTGCACTTCCCTGCGATCATCAAACTGCATGCAGATGATGAGTTGCTGTTAATTGCCAACACAACAGATTTTGAAAGCAATCAGGATATCAACAATATGTATTTTCAAGCTCAGGACATGTTGATTGATAAGCTCGGCCATGTGTTTAAACTCCACAAAACTGAGCAGATAGCATTATCAACCACAAATGATGTCATGCCACTTGATGAGGTAATTAAGTTGATTCAATTGCATCTATCAAATCATGGTGCATGCTGCGTATCTAAGTTTTCAGCACACTCTATTGAAGACGCGTTTAACTGCCTTTAATCCAGCCTGCATCATAGGCTACTCTCGGCAAGATAATACGCAGCTTTTTTAGATTTTGTCAGGTCGTTAAATTTGATTGCATCATCAGTTTGATTAACGTAACATTAATTATATGAATGATTTACCTAAAATCAATAAAGCAGGCGGCAAGCGCGAAGGTGCGGGCCGCAAGATTGGTTCTGGGAAATTTCGTGAACAAACATCCGTGCTTAGAATCCCCACAAGCCAAGCCCCTGTTATTAAAGACTTTCTGGCTGCTTACCAACGAAAAAGAATGATGACCGATTTAGACGTAGTAACACAATTTGAATTACCCGCCTTAGTAACGCAACCAATGGAGTTGCCGCTATTTAGCTCTAAAGTATCCGCAGGATTACCTAGCCCGGCAGAAGACCATTTAGAACAAAGGCTAGACCCTAATGACTTCTTGATTGATAAAAAAGACACCACTTTTTTTGTAACGATTCAAGGTTACTCTATGGTGGACATAGGCTTACTACCTGGCGATAAAGCCGTAGTTGACCGCGCTAAAATTGCATCTATCGGTGATATTGTATTAGCAGTCATTGACGGTGAATTTACCATCAAAACATTAAGCCGCACCAAAGAAGGCAATATCCGCTTGCTACCGGCAAACTCATCTGCAGACTACGCGCCTATTAATATCACAGAGGAAATGAACTTTGAGGTATGGGGCGTAGTAACAGGTTCTTTCAGACGCTTTAAATAAGTTGCCTGCAAGGTAGCTCACGGTAACAATTGATGGTGACATCTATTTGATTACTCCACAATTTCTGTGGGTAAAGTTGTGGGATGGATGGGCACAGCTTAATTAAGTGACTGCTTTCAATCGACTTATTCATGTAGAGGCATTATTAGGCAGCATGCTCCCCAATCAACCCATTAATCGTGAATTTCTCGATCAGCGCACAGGTGCCACTTTGGTAGAGTTTGGCGCAGCCTGGTGCGGCCATTGCCAAGCAGCTCAAGCAAGCATCAGTGCAGCCATCAACGCTTACCCCAACATCCATCATATTAAGATTGAAGACGGAAAAGGCCAGCGATTAGGTCGAACTTATGCAGTGAAGTTATGGCCAACACTCATACTGTTACAAGACGGTGTAGAGGTTGACCGACTAGTGCGTCCACTAAGTGAAAACTCTATTACTGCCGCTTTAGCCCAGCTTAAATAATCCAGACGTACTCGCTACATGCCTAGCAGCAGATAGCAGCAATGCACCAGAGCTTGGTGCTCCATCAAAATTGGCTAAACGATAAAGAACTGTACAGCAACAGCAGCGGGGACGACAAACGCCGCGACAACAAATACTGCAGTGAAAATGAAGCGTATGACTTGGTCTGCGTCAAGCACCACATCGGGCGTGACATCATCATATTGTTGATATGTATACATTTAAATCTCCTTAAGAAACTTTTGATTTCCGGTTTATTACAAATGAAGTAGGTAACTTCGCTACATGCTTTAATAGTGGGTAACTATAAGCAAGTTTTATGTCATATAAATGACAAAGGGAGCCTAAGCCCCCTCATTGTATTGCAAGTACTAATAATAATTTAAGTACAAGCAGTAATTAAGTGCAAAAACAATAATTACTTGTTCATTACGTACATAGTAACTTCAAAGCCAAAACGCATTTCAGTAGCTGCTGGTGTTGTCCACATAATCATTCTCCTAGTATTGGGTTTGAACTGACGTAATGTCTTGTTCGTATGGTTCTATTATGCACCTGTGTGCAAAAACAACACTGTCACTGTTCATGAATAACCACTACGTAAAATCATGAACAAAACCCATATACAGCAAACTGCACTAAGCTTATGGCACATCACCATCCAAGCTAACTGCATAAAAATCAATCAGTTAAATAACCCAGGCACTATTCACATACGATAACTAGCTTAAGCACTGCAAAATGCTGGATAAAAAAAAGGACCACTCGTAAGAGTAGTCCTTTTTAATGTTTTGGTGCCCAGGGCCGGAATCGAACCGGCACGCCTCGCGGCGCGGGATTTTGAGTCCCGTGCGTCTACCAATTCCGCCACCTGGGCCTCTTGGAATTATACATTCCTGTATAATTGCGATTTCGCTATTATAGCAAGCTATGAGCCATATGAAAACCCAAGATTTCGATTTTTATCTACCTTCTTCACTAATTGCACAACATCCCTCCTCAGAACGCACTGCCAGTCGCATGTTATACCTCAATAGCGCAACCAGTGAATTAACGGATAAACAGTTTTTAGACTTTCCTGATTTCTTCAAGGCCGGGGATTTACTCATTTTTAATGACACCCGCGTCATCAAGGCTCGTTTGTTCGGAAATAAACACTCTGGTGGCAGTGTTGAAGTTTTGATTGAACGGGTAATTAATCAACATACTGCCTATGCACATGTACGTGCATCGCGTGCGCCTAAAGTTGGCAGCCGCATCACACTTAGCGAAGCATTTGATGTAGAAGTCACCGCACGCCATGATGATTTGTTCGAGCTACATTTTTTAAGCGATGCATCTGTGTTTGAGTTACTTGAACAGTATGGTGCATTGCCGTTGCCGCCTTATATTACCCACGGTGCGACCGACCATGACGAAGAGCGTTACCAAACCGTGTACGCAAAACACTTGGGCGCAGTGGCAGCACCTACCGCAGGCTTACACTTCAGCACCGAGATTTTGGAGCAGCTCAAGGCAAAAGGTGTAAATATCGCATACGTGACGCTGCACGTAGGTGCCGGCACGTTTCAGCCGGTACGTGTAGACAACGTGGCAGACCATAAAATGCACAGCGAACTATTTCATGTACCACAAGAAACAGTCGCACTAATTGAAGAAACCAAAGCTAATGGCAGCATCGTCACTGCAATTGGCACCACCGCGATGCGCGCATTGGAGAGCGCCGCAAGAAGTGGAAAATTGGCCGCGGGCGAAGGCGACACCGATATTTTCATTACACCAGGGTACCGCTTTAACGTGGTGGATCGCCTGCTAACTAACTTTCATCTACCTAAAAGCACCTTACTCATGCTAGTCTCTGCATTTGCAGGCACTGATAACATCAGGAAAGCTTATGCCCATGCTGTAGAAGGTGAGTATCGTTTCTTTAGTTATGGCGATGCTATGCTCATAGAAAAACTACAGGCAGCATAAATACATAAGCATGACTGATTGAGCTATATTGAACAAAAGCTATAAGCACTTGGACTAACTGACACTTAACCGTTTGAAGAAATAGAGAAAAAATGCGCGCACTCACCCTACTCATTCCGATTGCCCTAATGACGCTAGCATCCACTGCTAATGCAGAGATCCTACCTGAGGCCGAAGTTGGCATTAAAATCCCGATGGTAAAAAAACCAACCACGCGCCCATTTACCGTAGCGCATATCCCGGGCTTTAAGCGCTATTACATTGCAGATGGCGGCTTAGCGCCTATGGGTAGCGAAACAGAAGCGCCTTATTCAAAATCGCAGATCCATGCTTATGACGAAGACGGCAAATATGTAAACTCTTCACGCCCGGGTTACGATAACCGCTCAATTTATTACAACAGCAACACGCACCAATTGGAAACCGTTACCTACAACATCTCCAGTGATTTAGGCTTTGCGCCTAACTCGGGTATTTTTTCGATCCATTTAACTGAGTCTGGCGAGTTAAAAGACTCATCTGACGAGATTTCACAATTCAACCCTGCGTTCGGTGACTCAGCGACTATCCCAAGCTACGATGCCGAGCATAAACGCTATTATGCAAAACAAGCGCATGGCAACAATGTATTTATTGTGGATCCAAACAGCAGAGAAAAAACCGGCGTGATCACGCTAGAGCTCGACAAAGCTGGTGCCGCGCATGATGATGTGAGCGAGTCATTTATTGCTTATACTGCAGTAAAAGGCGAGGAGTTTGCGTTACTCGATGTAGACCATAAAGCCGTATTGCTGTTTGACATTACAGGTAAATATGTAGGTAAATCTGCACTACCTAAAACGCTAAAATTGCGTGCTAACAACCACTACACCGGCTTGGGTTACGCCAACCAAATGCTATTTGTATTCCACGAACCAGAAGGTGAATTTGGCACCTACTATGGCTTTAAAATACAAAAATAACACGCAGTATTTGTAATAACGCTTAGCAAGCACACATAAAAAAACCGCCTGAAGGCGGTTTTTTTATGTGTGCTTGCTAATTAGGTAACAAAGTGCGAGTTAAATATTGATAAAAACTTTTAAATTAAATGTTTTTGGGTGTTACTGACCAGCGGTTAGGCGTGTAGTCCCAGTTTTTACGCCAGGCACCAAGGATTAAATTTGGATACTCCGGCTTACCCAAACTACCATTGTAGCGCCCTAAAGCACGGTATAAATCGCCGCGCTCAATATCTACATAGTGCCTTAAAATTGTGCAGCCATAGCGTAGGTTAGTACGCAGTAAAAACAAGTTATGGTCGTTAGCGCCTATGCTACGCACCCAAAATGGCATCACTTGCATAAAACCACGTGCACCTACCGATGAGACTGCATATTTCTTAAAGCCACTCTCCACTTGAATCAGGCCCAACACCATTTGCGGGTCCAAACCCGCGCGGCTGGCTTCATAATGCACTGTGCGCAAAAAGTCCTCTCGATACTGCTGGTCTGGCATGCGCTTTTGCAGACGTTGCGACATTTCATTCAGCCAGGCTTGGCCTTCTTCTTTAGTTGCAAAGGTCAGCGTAGGTGCAGCGCGGTCACTTACGCTGCGCTGCATCAACGCTTTCACGCTATTAGAAAGCGGCTCTTCAATCTGCGAGCCGGCATAACTCATGTAAGGCACTAGAGCACCTAACAACATCAGCAAGCTAATTCGTAGTTTTTTGAGCACGCAAACTCCCTAATGCAATCACTGCAACACCTTGATACTAAGACAAATTCTGCACAAACTCAACCACTGACACCAGCGCTACAGATTGCGCATCCGCCTGTGTTCTAGCTTTGTACTCCACATTACCTTCATTGAGGCCACGTTCACCAATCACCAAGCGATGCGGGATGCCCATCAAATCCGCTTCGGCAAACATCACGCCCGGACGCTCACCTCTATCATCTAGTAACACATCCACCCCAGCGGCTTGTAACTCATCATGCAGTTTATTCGCTGCCGCTTTAACCACCTCAGACTTATCATAACCAATCGCACAAATCACCACTTCAAACGGTGCCATGCTCTTAGGGAAGATAATACCGCGCTCATCATTGCCTTGCTCAATGGCAGCACCCACGATACGTGATACGCCAATGCCGTAACAACCCATCTCCATCACTTGGGTTTGTCCGTTTTCATCCAGGTAGGTTGCGCTCATCGCTTCTGAGTATTTGGTACGTAGTTGGAAAATATGACCAACCTCAATACCACGGCATAATGACAACACGCCTTTACCGTCAGGGCTGGCATCACCAGCCACTACGTTACGGATATCTGCAACTAACACTGGCTCAGGTAAGTCACGGCCAAAATTCACACCAGCCAAGTGATATTTAGGTTTATTGGCCCCACACACAAAATCGCTCATCAATGCCACGGTTTTATCTGCAATCACGGTGACATTAGCGCCTACACCTACCGGGCCAATAAAGCCTGGCGGGCAATTAAGGTTAGCGCGGATTTCTTCTTCAGTGGCAAATCTAAAGTCGGCCAACCCGGCAAGCTTACCTAGCTTCACTTCATTGAGGTGATGGTCGCCACGTAACAATGCCAAGTAAAACTTATCATTGCCGGCTTCATCTTTAGCAATCAAAGCAATCGCTTTCACTGTGCGCTCTATGCTGATTTCCAGTAGTTTCGCCACATCTTCACATGCGGTTTGTTTCGGGGTATCTACGTCACGCATGGTTTCAGTAGCTTTACCACGGCTAGTGCTGACAGGGATCGCCTCGGCCAACTCCACATTGGCTGCGAAATCTGATGTCTCGCAATAGGCCAAGCCATCTTCGCCAGAGTCTGCCAATACATGAAACTCGTGCGAACCATCACCACCAATTGCGCCTGTATCGGCTTTTACCGCACGGAATTTCAAGCCTAAGCGGGTAAATACATTGCTGTAAGCCTGATACATGGTGTCATAAGTTTTTTCTAACGATGCAAAATCAGTATGGAATGAATAGGCATCTTTCATCATAAACTCACGCGCGCGCATCACACCGAAGCGCGGGCGAATCTCGTCACGGAACTTAGTCTGTATCTGATAAAAATTAAGCGGCAATTGCTTGTAACTGCGAATTTCTTTACGGGCGATGTCAGTAATCACTTCTTCATGCGTAGGGCCAAAACAGAATTCGCGTTCGTGTCTATCTTGAATTTTAAGCATTTGTGGGCCAAATACCGCCCAACGGCCTGTTTCTTCCCACAGTTCTTTAGGCTGCACTGCTGGCATTAATAGCTCTAACGCGCCTGCATTATTCATTTCCTCACGCACCACGCGCTCTACCTTGCGTAACACGCGCAGACCTAGTGGCATCCAGCTATACAGTCCTGAGCCTAGCCGTTTAATCAGGCCAGCACGCACCATTAAAATATGGCTTTGCAGCTCGGCTTCGTTAGGGGCTTCTTTTTGAGTATTAAAGAAAAATTGAGAGGCGCGCATAGTAATTGAGATCAGTGCTAAATAAAAATGCGAATTTTACAGATAATCAGTGTGTTAGTCAGTAATACTTATCACACTGGACTCACGACATTTTACTACTTGGCGTCAGAACGGCCTTTTAAGATAGGGCTATCTGCTGGAAAGTAGCCAGATTTCCACGATGCAAACGGCACAATGGTGGCAGGATAGCCGTTATCGTAAAACCAGCTATCCACGGCATAGCGCTCACCTGTGGCAAGTTCATGAATCACAGCGGTGCTATGCGGCCAGCCAAAAAGAAAATAACTGCGTGTCCCCATACTCTCAATCGCATGCAGTTTAATTAAGTCATGCTGATACATTAAGCGCATGTAAGTCGTACTATTAATGGCCTCATCGTTGCAGTCTAACTGGCCGGGGTAACGAGAGTTATCAAAAGTACCTGCACGGTCAGTACTGGTGCCTGTTTTGGCGCCTACCACTTTTTCCAGTGCACCAATCGCCTCTGCAATATGCTTGCGCTCTGATGGCGCATCTTGCGTTGGGCTAGTATCCTCAAATATAGCGGTGATGACTTTCCATTCATCATTAGTCAAAGAAACCTGTTTAATCTCTGCACAGCCGCCGCCAGTACAGATTTCAAAAGCTTCTAATTTTGGTGTTTGTTTATAAATACGCGTAATATCGGCAATGGATGCCTGTGCGCTGAACGGTAGCAGTAAACTGAACCCCAGCAATAATCTATAAAATAACTGGGGCGTCGGGTAGCTCATTTTGATTTTTACCGTGGGCTGGATAATATTGAATCAGATGTTCACTGATTTTTGAGATGCCTTCAATCACGCCAGCCTCAAATTTTCCTTGCTTGAACATCTGCTCCATATGGCGGCTGATATGCTCCCAGCCCTGGCTCTCCACATGCTGATGTATGCCGCGATCTGCCAGAATCTCAAAATCATGATCCGCTAACAGCAGATAGATTAACACGCCATTATTTTGTTCTGTATCCCAAACTCTTAATGATGAGAAAAGTTCTAGCGCTCTATGTTTAGCCGTTTTTTTGGCGAGCAGTGCCGATAATGGCAACCTAGCCTCTACCGCAAAGCGAATCTCACCTAGATGCTGCAACTCACTGGCAGCGATTGCCGCTTCAATACGCTGTATTGCACCATAACAAAAATGCTGTTTTACCGCACTGGGTAAAGTGCAAAGATGCCTGCATAAGCGTCGTATCAGTTTAGCTGTCATTACCAATCTCCTGATGCGCCGCCGCCGCCAAAGTCGCCACCACCACCGCCACTCCAGCTATCGGAGTGCCCACCGCCGCCACTATAACCGCCTCCGCCTAGCTGCCCCAATCCAGATGAGCCAATCAGGGTGAGAATAAAGGCAACGATGCCTAATAGCAGCGCAATTAATAAAGCTACGCCAAAAAACCAAGCCAGTACGGCGATAATGCCTCCATTTAACACGCCTCCAAAAAAGTCGCCAAATACCGCGCGCAATATGCTGCCCAGTATCAAGCCACCCACCAGCAACAAAGGTAGCAGGTCACTAAAACTGCTCTGGTTATTGTGCTTAGCAGGCGCCGGCAACTGCTCCCCCGCAATCAAGCCTATCAGTGCATCCACTGCTTTGGTGATGCCGCCATAAAAATCGCCTTGTTTGAAACTTGGCGCCATGATTTCCGTAATCACGCGTTTAGCAATTAAATCAGGAATGGCGCCCTCTAAGCCATAGCCAACTTCAATACGCATTTTACGGTCGTCTTTTGCTACCAACAGCAGCACGCCATCATCCTCTTTCTCACGCCCCAGCTTCCAAGCTTCTGCCACGCGGATGCTGTATTGCTCAATCACTTCTGGCTGGGTAGTGGGGATAATCAACACCGCAATCTGGCTGCCCTTTTCTTGCTCAAATGCAGCAACTTTCTGCTCAAGTGCAGATTGCTGCTGAGCGCTAAGGGTTTGGGTTAAATCGGTAACACGGTGCTGTAAAGCTGGGATAGGCACAAGCTCGGCATGCACATTAAACGATGCAAATAGCATCATATAAAGTGCAAACAAGCTTGCTCTCAAGAAAAAAGACACGCTAATCACGCCAGTGCTTAGGCTAGTTATTTACTTTCAAAATTAACCGTAGGCGCAACAGAAATCGCTTTTTCGTTTTCTACAGTAAATGATGGCTTAGCTTTGTAACCTAGCGCCATGGCAGTTAAGTTATTAGGAAAGCTACGCACAGCAACATTGTAGTTTTTAATGGTTTCGATATAGCGATTACGTGCAACTGTAATGCGGTTTTCGGTACCTTCTAACTGCGCCTGTAAATCTCTAAAGCCTTGGTCTGCTTTTAAATTTGGGTAGTTTTCAGACACCGCTAGCAAACGTGACAATGCAGAGGTTAACTGCCCTTGCGCCGCCTGAAACTTGGCAAAAGCTTCCGGGTCATTTAGTAGCTCAGGAGTCACTTGCATGCTACCGACTTTTGATCGCGCATCGGCAACTTGCGTCAGCACTTCTTTTTCATGTGAAGCATACCCTTTTACTACATTCACTAAATTAGGCACTAAGTCTGCTCTGCGTTGATATTGATTCAACACCTCAGACCAGCTCGCTTTCGACTCTTCATCTAGCGATTGGAAAGTATTGTAACCGCAGCCAGTTAAGCTTAATACAAATAACACGGCTAAAAATCTCAAAACTAAATGTTTCATTACGATTCCTCTAAAATTGATTAATTACCGATTTCAATATTATCGGTCTTAATATAGTGCTGAATCTTTTATTTACAAGTCTTGCGCTAGTCACAACTCTTGCAGAATACGTTTTGCCGCACATAAATCAACCCAGGCTTTTGCCTTATAAGCGGTATTTTTAAGCAAAAATGCAGGGTGGTAAGTAATCACCACTGGTAATTTCTGATAATAAATCGGGTTAGCTGACTGGATACTGCGCCAATCGTCTATGGTTTGCAATTGCCCCATCAAGCTGTGGGCGGCCGCACCTCCCATCACCACTACTAATTTAACAGCATGTTCAGCGAGCGTAGCTACGGTCGCTTCTGCAATATCAATACGGCAGTTTATGTTAATCGCTTTCAGCATATTGCTCAATAGCGTTTCTATATCGTGCGCATCACCAGACGTGCTATCTAATGCAAACCCAATGCTGGCATCATCGCTGATGAGTAAGCGGAATGGAGCTACAATCGCTACGGCTTCCACCACTACGCTATCCAGCGGCGCTGGCTCAATAACTGGCTCAATAACTGGCTCAATAACTGGCTCAATAACTGGCTCAATAACTGGCTCAATAACTGGCTCAATAACTTGGCTTAATAACGTTACACTTTCAGTCGCAATGGTATGTGCTGGCTTTAATGCAGGCACTCCCTGCACACTCGGCAGCGGTGCTTTTAATTGCCAGACAGGTAGCAATTCAAGCTCTCGCAGCACGTCCTCACGCGTCATCAAAGTCATATCGCCAATCCCATTAAAATTGCGTCCTCACGTCCATGATGCGCTGGGTAATAGCCGCGGCGGACAGCCATTTCATTAAACCCAATATTCTCGTATAAAGCAATGGCAGAAATATTGCTGGCTCTTACCTCTAAAAACATATTGGCAGCTTTTAACGCCTGCGCAATACTGATCATGTGCTCCAACAATAAGCGCCCTAAGCCTTGCTTTTGGTAAGGTTTACTCACACTAAGGTTTAACAAGTGCGCTTCATCTAACACCATCATCATCAAAGCATAGCCGATGATTTCTTCATTATGTAGCAATACCCATGCACTATGCGCAGACTTCAGCGAGTCTGCAAAATTGCCACGTGTCCAAGGGTGTGAGTAAATGTGCGGCTCAATCTCCATGATAGCGTCCAAATCAGCAACCGTCATGGCGCGGAATTGATATTGTGGCTTTGGTACTGCACTCATAAACGTAAACCCTGCTCACGCTCAGCTGTCTTCAGTGCCACCCGATTACGTATATAAATTGGCATGGCATGCTCAGCCGTTTTCGCTTCACCCGCTTCAAAAATCGGCTGCGCTAAGGTAAGCACCGCACTTGCCATGGGCAGCAAGGCTGGCTGCGTAGACAGCACTTGTCCACGGTAAGCCTCCGCCAGCACTTCACCATAAGTTTGCCAGCCACTGCCAGCGCCCACCCAATCGTTACCCTCAACCGCCGGCACTGCATCCGGCTTATATAAGCCTGGCGCCATCACTGCCTGCCAGCCCGCAGCATCTTTCACATAAACCGCATGGTAAACCTCTCCCATGCGCGCATCTAAGCAAGCGATTACTTTTGGCGCCGTGCTTGCTTCAGCCAAAGCCATCAAGGTGCAAACGCCGACTACAGGCAGATTCGCTCCCAAGCCCAAGCCCTGCGCAACACCAGCCGCAATACGCACACCAGTAAAGGAGCCGGGGCCTGCGCCAAACGCTAAGCCATTTAAATCCTGCAACTGCAACTCGGCTTGATTTAATAAATGCTGAATCTGCGGCAAAATAATTTGCGAGTGAGTTTGTCCGGCCAACACGTCATAGTTAAACACCGTGTTATCACGCATGATGGCGAGTGATAAATATTCGGTTGAGGTATCAAAAGCTAATAGATTCATTGGTTAAATTTTTAAATTACACATCTTAAATTACGCTAGGGGAAATCTTACTCTATGTGGCCGTAACAGCATGTTTTAATATCAATTAAAGCAGTTATGGCAGCAACAAAATGGTGAGATAAAGCATGGAGTTTTACTCACCCGCTATTTTGCCACGCAATTGCTTTAAATGCCCACGTTGTGATTTAGTTTCTAATCGGCGCAACTTGGAGCCATAAGTTGGACGCGTGGCATAACGGGTAGGTTTGACTTGATTTGCCGCATTGATAATCTCGTGCAGGCGTTGAACCGCGTCTTTTTTGTTCGCCTCTTGCGTGCGATATTGCTGTGCTTTGATGACCAATACACCATCATCATTGATACGGTTATCTTTAAGATGACACAAACGCTCTTTCAGCAAATCACTCAAACTTGATGCCTGAATATCAAACCGCAAGTGAATCGCACTGGAGACTTTGTTCACATTTTGCCCACCCGCACCTTGCGCACGAATCGCACTAAGCTCGTACTCACTTTCTGGTATATGAATAACATGCATCGCAATAAATTAGGGGAGATTCAATTAAAAAGATAACTATAGCGCCAATTACTTTAAGACATAGCCAAAATTAAAAAAGCTGACCATGACGTCAGCTTCATTTAAATTATTTACCGCGTAAATTGCAGCAACATGCCTGACTGTAGCAACGGGGTTATCCCTTACTGTGTGCTGGCAATTGTGCACTTACTCAACTTAGTTATCTGCAATTTAGGCATCTACAACTTAGACACCCAAAACTTAGGTATCTAGCCTAAATTTGCGGTTTCTGGTTTGCTGCTGTGCTCATTTTCACATTTTTTGGCACGGCCACTTCTTTGACCGCAGCCTCTTTTGCCTTGGCAACTGCTGGCTTAACCACAGGCTGGCTGCGCATATGAGCAGCAACACCTGCACCGGCCTCTACCGTACAGCCGCCACCCATCACTGTTTTATTGCAATCACCTGCAAAACTAAGTGTTGAAGCAGAAAAAAGTACGGTTGCAAAAAGCGCTGATAAAGAACGAATCATGATGAATTCCAAAAGTTTAAAACGTGTGCGAAGTTTTTAGCGTCACATGGTCAATGCCGCTAAAACATAAAGGACGCGCATTCTAAACTAATTAGGAAATCAAAAACACGGGATTTACTCCACCTGCATTATTTTTTCGATGCTAAGCACAGAAGCTAACGCCTGCAATTTATATATATTAATGGTCAGCAAAGAACGCCTGCACATCACTCAACACACGCGTGCGCTTGAACGGTGGCAAACTTTGCCAGATACGTTTGCCGTATGCCTTGGTAATCAAGCGCGGATCACAAATCATCAACACACCGCGATCATTTTCATCGCGAATCAAGCGCCCAGCACCTTGCTTTAAGGTAATCACCGAATACGGAAGCTGGTACTCCATAAATGCATTTTTACCCTCTGCATTCAGCTTATCCACACGTGCTGACAACACCGGGTCATCGGGCGGCGCAAATGGTAATTTATCAATAATCACCACGCTTAACGCCTCGCCGCGTACGTCCACACCCTCCCAAAAGCTTTGACTCCCTACCAGCACGGCATTGCCCAGCTTGCGAAAGCGCTCCAACAATTCAGTACGCGAGGTATCACCCTGCAACAGCAATGGGCATTCAATGCCGTTTTCTGCAAACGCATCTTTCAGCAAAGCATGGATTTCGCGCATCGCGCGCAAACTGGTTGAAAGTACAAAGGCGCGTCCACCACTCGCTTGTAACACAGGCAGCGCAGCTGCAACCACACAGGCAGTGTAGGAAGTGTGGTTCGGGTCTGGCATTTCAGGCGGCACATAAAACAATGCCTGCTCCTGATAGTTAAATGGGCTTTGCCACGAAGCGGTAGCTGCAGCTTGCAGGCCCATTTGTGCTAAATAGTGGCTAAAGTCATTTTTAACCGCCAACGTGGCCGAGGTGAATATCCATGCGCGTGGCTGTGCATTTAACTGCTTACCAAAGCCCTCGGCAACACTGAGCGGGGTGGCATGCAATTGCACTGATTGTGTAAATACCTCCACCCAGCGCACTAAGTTATTATTTTCAGCAGCATGCCAGCGGCTGAGTAAGTCATGTAGTGCCATACTGCGCTGCCAGCACTTTTCTAGCAGTGGATCGCGTGCGGCTTGCGTTTCCAGTACCTTTGCCAAAGCTTGCAGTTGTTCCTGCATATGCGCAAATGTAGATTCAAAGTTTTTCAATGCCAGCGCTTTTTGCACCGACATGCGCGAACCCTCATACGAAAAAATCAACCTAAAATCTTTACAAGCTTTTTCCAGTACGGGAATCACCTCACCTAGCTGTACACAGTCTTTGGCTAGGCTCAAATGTGCGGCGGTACAATCGCGCGCCAACTCTATTAATTGGCTGGTTGATACATCCTCGCCAAAAAACAGGCCTGCGACTTCCGGCAATTGGTGTGCCTCGTCAAATATCACGGTGTTCGCGCTGGGCAACAATTCGGCCACGCCTTCATCCCGCAACATGACATCCGCAAAGAACAAGTGGTGATTCACGACCACCACATCCGCAGCCAGCGCCTGCTTGCGCGCCTCCATCACAAAGCACTCTTTGTAGAAGTTGCAATCCCCGCCCAGGCAGTTATCACGGGTTGAGGTAACGTTAGCCCATATCGTGGCGTTTTCAGGCACGGTGTTCAACTCACCTTTATCACCGGTTTTACTGTTTTCGGCAAAAGTCTTGATAATTTGCACATATTTGGCATCATCTCTCGCCGCAAAGCGCCCTTCGTTAGCTGCGCGCTCTAAATGATAATGGCACACATAGTTGGAGCGGCCTTTCAGCATAGCTACCGTCACGGGCACTTTCAGTGCATCTCGCACATTGGGCAGGTCGCGGCTAAACAGTTGGTCTTGCAGGTTCTTGGTACCAGTAGAAATAATGACTTTGCCGCCAGTCAGCAATGCAGGCACCAAATAGGCAAATGTCTTGCCTGTGCCGGTGCCAGCTTCTGCAACCAATTGGGTATTATGCTCAATCGCATCGGCAATCGCCAACGCCATTTCCAATTGCTGGGTACGCTCATGGTAGCCAGCAATGTGAGAAGCTAAAATGCCATCTTTTTCAAAAACTTGGCGGATATTGTATTCACTCATAGAACGGTAATTATCCCATGAGTTAACACGCTCATGTTTGTTTTAACCTGAGTTATCGTCACATTTGGTACTTTTGGGTAAGTTGAATATAATGAGTCCGTGGCAAAATTCACTTACTACAATTATTTAGTGTGTTTAGTGCTTGCACTCACCAGTGCCTCCTGCGCAGCTAGCCCCAATGGGCTGACCAGCACCAACACTCTCACAGAGAAATCTACACCTGCCGAGCCTGTAGAGACGCATCACGCTTGGCCGGAACGTGCGCGTGAAGTTTTAGTGAGCGCGCTCAGCCTCACCGGCATTACCTATAAGTATGGCGGCACCTCACCAGAAACCGGGTTTGATTGCAGTGGTTTTGTGCGTTATGTATACCAGCAAGCTACTAATTTAAGCCTACCACATGGTGCAAAAGCCATTAGCCAAATTGGCAAATCAGTATCTAAAAGTGATTTGCAGCCAGGTGACTTGGTGTTCTTCAACACACTCAAATCAACCTTCTCACATGTAGGTATTTATGTAGGAAATAACCGCTTTATTCACTCGCCCAGCAGCGGTGGCGGTGTGCGGGTAGATGATATGCAAACGAGCTATTGGAGCAAACGCTTTAATGGCGCCCAGCGTATAGAACCTGACCAAGATAAAAACTAAACGAAGCCCAAGCGCTAAACGCTTAGGTTTGCAATCATAGGCTTCGTCGTTTTTTTAATGCTGATAACCTGCTTAACTCGTTATCTAAATTTCAGCTTCGCTGTCTTAACTTCTGCTTTAATTCGTATGTCTTAACTAACACTAACTGGCGAGCAAGTTGCCGCCAGTCAATATCCAAACAGAGGGTTTAGCTTAAGCGTGAAACTTAGCTAAATCGCCAGGTTTACGCAGCATTTTATCCACTTCACCCAAATGCAACTCTTCTTGGTAAATCATTTCTCTAGCGTACTCTTCCAACATCACTGAATCACCTTCTACTAGCTTTAACAGCGCTTTATACGCATTCAAAGCTGCAGTTTCGTGCGCTAAAGACTCACGTAAAATATCACCAATGTCATGATTATGGGTTTCTAACAATGGCCCGATCGACAATGATGGATGCCCACCTAAATGCGTAATAATTTCGCCTGCTTTGTTTGCATGATCTAAAGACTCTGTAGCTTGACTACGCAGCCAAGACACAATAGGAATACGGTTGTAACCAAACACCATCAACGAATAGTGGGTGTATCTTACAACCCCTGCTAATTCAAACTCTAAAATCGTGTTGAGCGCGTCCACAATAGGACTGTTATCGTGATGATCTGACATTTTGTAATCCTTTCTTATCAAAAAATAATCGCCCGACTCTAAATCGGTAACGTTTCATACTGACGCATGCGATAGACGACTAGTTCTCAGTAGTCGTTTTATCACTATGCCCCAAATGACGGTCTGGGTCTACTTTATCACGCACCAGTTGCTTAATCTCTTTTGCCTCGGGGAACCTGCCCGCCTCTTTTCTGGAGAAAATCAGCTCATCATTTAAGCTCACCTCAAAGATGCCGCCAGTACCCGGCCTTAATGCCACACTGTATAAGTCCTGCTCAAACGTTGTTAATAGCTCTTGCGCAAGCCATGCCGCGCGCAATAGCCAACGGCACTGCGTGCAATAGGTGATTTCAACAATATATCTACTCAATTTGTATGTCCCGACTGATATAGTTTAATATGCGTAGAACGCAATATAATGATTAAACTCTGAAACTAAAAAATATTTGGCAACTCATAGTTATCGCTAGGCTGTTGTTTAGCCCGTTAAATCTAGCGCAATGTATTAATGCAACAAACCCTAATCTGGCTTTATGTAAACCATATAAAGCGAGTTAAGATATTAAAGCATAAATCAGTTACTGTTACTTTTGTTAGGACACCTTACATTCATGCAAGTAAATAATAAACATCACCGGCTTACAAAAATCGGGCTAGTTGGCTCAGGTTTGATACTTGGCCTAATGCTGAGCCTAACCTATTCTGCAGTTGCAGAAAAAATGGTTAAACCACAGTTGCCGCTGGATGACCTGCGTGCTTTTGCTGAAGTGTTTGGCAAAATCAAGACCGACTACGTAGAGCCGGTTGAAGACAAAAAACTAATTTCAGAAGCTATCAGCGGCATGCTCACTGGCTTGGACCCACACTCTACCTACATGGACCCTGATGCATTTAAAGACATGCAAGTTGCCACTCAGGGCGAGTTTGGCGGTTTGGGCATTGAAGTTGGTATGGAAGATGGCTTAGTGAAAGTAATCTCACCGATTGAAGATTCTCCAGCTTATGCAGCTGGCCTTAAAAGCGGTGACTTAATCGTTAAGCTTGATGACACCCCAGTCAAAGGTTTAACGTTAAATGATGCGGTTAAACGCATGCGTGGCAAACCTGATACTAAAATTGTACTTACGGTAATCCGCAAAACTGAAACCAAGCCACTCAAGTTCACGCTGACCCGCGCAGTTATTAAGAGCAAGAGTGTTAAATACAAACTAACCGAGCCAGGTTATGCCTACGTACGTGTAACGCAGTTCCAGGAGCGTACTGGTGAAGATTTAGCCAAAGCCATTAAAACCATGCACACTGAGAACAAAGGCGCATTTAAGGGCTTAGTGTTAGACCTGCGTAATGACCCGGGCGGCTTGCTGAACGGTGCGGTTGGCGTATCTGCTGCTTTTTTACCTAAAGGCGAGTTAGTGGTTTACACAGAAGGTCGTGCACCTGACTCTAAAATGCAGCTCACCGCTACACCAGAAAACTATGTACGTGGTGGCGCAGCAAACGATTACATCCGTGATTTGCCAGCCGATATCAAAACGGTACCGATGGTGGTATTGATTAACAGTGGTTCTGCTTCTGCGTCTGAAATTGTAGCGGGCGCCCTGCAAGACCATAAACGCGCAGCAGTGTTGGGTACACAGAGCTTTGGTAAAGGGTCAGTGCAAACCATTATGCCGATGAATAACGGTGCGGCGATTAAGCTAACCACTGCACGTTATTTTACGCCTAAAGGTCGCTCTATCCAGGCTAAAGGCATCGTGCCTGATTACTTGGTTGAAGACGGTACCGACCAATCTGGCGCAATTCATGAAGCGGACTTATCTCGCCATCTGTCTAACCCGAAAGATGCTGAGGCAAATAAACCTGCAGATAGCGCTACTCAAAATGATGCGGCCAAAGCAAAATTGAATGAGAAGAAATACGCAGAGCCTAGCGCACCGATTGAGCCTGCAAGTAAAGATGATATTCAATTTACGCAAGCCATGAACCTGCTAAAAGGCTTGCCAGTTGTTCAGTCTACCCCTGCGGTAAAAGCTGAAACACCAAAAACTGAATAAGGTATTGCCGTAGCAAACTAAACCGCCTTGATAGTTAAGGCGGTTTTTTTACGTCTGTCGTCATGACTTAACATTGTTTAAGAAGTGTTGAGATTGAAAACGATTATAATGTCACCATGACGTTATCACTTAAAGAACTCACTGCTGAAGCCGACCGCTGCGTTGCATGCGGCCTGTGCTTACCGCACTGCCCAACTTATAGAAAGACGGGCTCTGAGGCAGACTCTCCACGTGGACGTATCCAGCTTATCCGTGCGGTGTCGCAAGACATTCTGCCTAACAGCGCACGCTTTAAAGAGCATATTGATCTGTGCCTAAGCTGCCGCAGCTGTGAATCGGCATGCCCGAATAGTGTGAGCTATGGTGCACTGGTAGATACAACACGTGCACTTTATATTAAGAAAAAGAGCCTTTGGTTAAGCTTAGCAAAACCATTTATCCGTTACCGTGCATTAAGCTATATATGTACATGGCCACTTTGGTTACTGTCTAAAGCCAAACTGATGGGTGCGTTAAAGCGCATCGCACCATTAGCCAAACTGTTGCCGGCCATCCCCAAGCCCATTGTATGGAAAGCATTGTACTCGGCAACCACACCCAAGCGCGGTGCTGTGAGTTTATTTTTAGGATGCGCCACCAACGCCTTTGATAACCAAACACTAAGCGCCAGCATTTATGTATTAAACACACTGGGCTACGATGTACACGTACCCACTGCGCAAACTTGCTGCGGTAGTATTGCACGTCAGGCAGGTGACGCTGTTGAAGCCGATACCTTAATTGCAAAAAATGGCGCAAGCTTTGACCATGCCATGCCCATACTCTCCACAGCAAGCGGTTGCGGCGCAGGCCTGCAGGATTACCTCACCACGCATCAAGTACAAGACATCAGTACCTTTTTAATGAGTTGCGACTGGTCAACAGCGCAAGTTGCACCACTTAAAGAGCGCATTTTCGTGCAGGACCCTTGCTCACTGCGCAATGGACTCAAAGCACAAAAAGCGGTGTATGACTTACTAAAAAAAATCCCGACTGCTGACATACAAGCACTGCCGGGCAACGGTCAATGCTGTGGCGGCGCTGGCGCTTACACTATTACGCAGCCGGAGATGGCAAACACGCTACGCAATGATAAACTGGCCGCTATACAGTCCAATCAGGTATCAATACTGGCCACATCCAATATTGGCTGTAGTTTGCATATCACTAAGGGATTAGAGAACGAAGGTATAGACACCCACGTGCTACACCCGATACAAATCATTGCGAAGCAAATGGGATTTAAGGCATAACCAAACAGCACTACTCAACACCGACACCATCAGCCTCTGCCCGCATCTAGTATCTAAAACAAATCAAGCAACACTAGCTTAGCCAAGATAATTAAGCGTAAAATAACTTTCATGAACAGACTACTCACTACAGACAAATTAATTTGTGCTTTTGACACTGGGTTGCGTACCCTGTTTGCAAAACCACATAGCGAGCGTGAACATCCGGATGTGGCGATTGATGACTCGCCAATGGATAACCAACAGAAAAAACATGTAAGCGCGCTAATGCGTGTTAATCATACTGGTGAAGTCTGTGCGCAAGCACTCTACAGTGGTCAGGCACTCACCGCACAAAGTGCTGCCACCAGCAGCACCATGCAACAAGCGGCACGTGAAGAAACCGAGCATCTGGCATGGTGTGAGTCACGTATTGAAGCATTAGGCGGGCACACCAGTGTACTTAATCCATTGTTTTATGCCGGATCATTTGCGATTGGCGCAGTAGCAGGCGCATTGGGAGACAAATGGAGCCTAGGCTTTTTGCAAGAAACCGAAAAGCAGGTAGGTGCGCACTTAGCCAGCCATCTCGACCAACTGCCAACCACAGATGAAAAATCACGCCGCATTATTGCACAAATGCAAATTGATGAAGCCAAGCACGCCAATGACGCAAAACAACAAGGCGCAGCCGAGTTGCCGGCGCCGATTAAATTCTGCATGACAAAAATGTCGCAACTAATGACCAGCACGACCTATCATATCTAATTATTTTTTAAGGCAATACCATGCAAAAATTCAGTGATGTACTACAAACTCTCGATGACGCTTCCAATGTCGAACGTATCGAGCTTTACAATAAAGACGGCAGCTCAGCGGGCGTGATTGAGAACAAACCGGGTAGCCAGGGCTCAATCAAGGTTTATAGCCATTTGGCGCGCATGTATGGAGAAATCTCTTTAGATGCGGCGGTTGAGGGCTTAAGCTTATATGCAGAACATACTGAAGATGCTGAGAACTGCCCTGGCAAACATCCGAACGTAGACCGTTTACTAAACATTCTGGAAGATGAGCAACCGCTCACGGTGAAAGTGATTGAAGCATAAGCTGATATACCCGTTTATTCAGACAACGGGCGAACGACTTGCTTGGATGCACACGTGATTGAGTGCTTAAAAAGATAAAAAAAGGGGATGATTACTCATCCCCTTTTTTATTGCAGTAATTCTAGCCAGCGCTTAACTTCTACTCAGCGCAAGCCAAGCAATCAGCCTTATGCCTTTACAGTCAATGGTTTTATCTCAAAGTCATGTGTGATTTCTACACTTTTGCTCAGCATAATAGAAGCTGAACAATATTTCTCAGCAGATAATTTAACCGCACGCTCTACCTGTGCCGGGTTTAAATTGTCACCAGTAATCACAAAATGTACATGAATCTTGGTAAATACTTTTGGAATCTCATCAGCACGCGCCGCATCAATCTCGGCAACACAATCAAAAATTGGCTGACGCGCTTTTTTCAAAATAGCCACCACATCAAATGAAGTGCAAGCGCCCATACCGATTAACAGCATTTCCATCGGGCGCATCCCAATGTTACGGCCGCCGTTCTCAGGCGCTCCATCTAGCACAACCGCGTGGCCAGTCTCTGACTCGCCGACAAAACTTACACCGTCAATCCACTTTATACTAACTTTCATGTTTCATCTCTCGTACCGTTAGGTCTAATCAATAACCAGTTGCAAATAACAAACCGATAGCGCCCAATACAAACGCTATCAGATATCAGCTATGGTCAATAAACTGCTGATGAGTTATTTAACGCCCAATAATTCCACATCAAAAATCAAGTCCGCATTAGGTGGAATCGCGCCACCTGCACCACGTGCACCGTAGCCCATTTCTGATGGGATAATCAATGTACGTTTACCGCCAATTTTCATGCCGGCAAAGCCTTCATCCCACCCCTGAATCACTTGGCCACCGCCTAAGAAGAAAACGAACGGTTGTTTGCGATCTACGCTACTATCAAACTTTTTACCTTTACCATCTTTAGCCGATGCGTCATACAGCCAGCCAGTGTAATGCACGGTTACATTAAAGCCAGGCTCAGCCTCACGCCCTTCACCCACTAAGGTATCAATCTTTTGTAATTCTTTAACTTGTTCCGACATCGCTTTTGCTTCCTTTACTGTTGACTTATCTGATGTTGATTTATTTGACTCGGCTTGACATGCACCTAAGCTTAACAAGCAAACAACTGCGAGTAATGATCCTAATAATTTCATTGTGTGTCCTGTAGCGTTGTATCTAAATGAAGGGGTTTAATCCGTAATCATACTTTAAAATCAGCGTTACCGTTAACTCAAGGCAGGCGATATACCCACTCCACTAACGCATCCTGCGCATCTCTACTGGCACCCGCATTAGGGTGATTAACCAGCATCACCATCACATACCGATGCCCACTTGCGCTCAACACATAGCCAGCAATACTGCTCACCCCATTGATAGAGCCAGTTTTAAGGTGCGCTCGACCATTGGCAGCATTGTCTTGCAAGCGATGTTTGACCGTACCATCTAACGATAATATCGGCATAGATGCCATGTATTCAGGCATCACAGGGCTTGAGTAAGCACGTACTAACATTTTACCCAAGTGCTCGGCACTGATACGCTCAGCACGCGACAAGCCTGAGCCATTCTCAATCACAAGCTCTTTAAAATTAAGCCCGTTTGTAAACAGCCAGTCTTGCATGGCGGCGGCGCCTTTTTGCATGGTCGCCGGCGCACCTAATTTCTCAGTGCCTAGCGTGAGCAGCAACTGCTGCGCCATGAGGTTATTACTCCATTTATTAATGTCTCGCACCACTGTGCCTAAAGGCTCAGAAACTTGTTCAAGCAGCTTTTTAGCAGTGCTAGGCACGGGTTGCAGCTTTAACTTGCCATCAAACGTACCGCCTAGCTCACGCCATAGTTTTTTAAACGTAAAGTAAGCATATTGCGTGTCGTCAAACAAACTGAGCTCGATGTAACGCTCGCCACAGTCAGCTGCATAAACACCCTTAAAACTCACCACAGCTTTTGCAGCCTTGGTCTGGATGTCATAGCTCATTCTGCCGCGCCAGTTGCCGCAATCACCATCCACCAGCTTCATATTGTTGACTATCGTTACCTCGGGTAATTCAAACTCCTGATTCAGGCTCAAACCGTTTTCGTTGGCAAAAAAGCGGAAGCTAGTACTGCGGCCATTGACAGAAAATGCGCTGGGCTTTGCATTGTATGCACGCCATTTTTCATCATCAAAGCTAATGCCATTATCAAGACCATCAGCAAAGTAACTTTTATCAATCAGCAAGTCACCGTTGATTTTTTTTACCCCGGCCTGTTTTAAGCTCATCAATAAGCGCCAAAAATCCTGCACTTTAAAGCTAGGGTCGCCATAACCTTTAATGATTAAATTGCCATTTAATACACCGTCTTTAATTTGGCCGTCATGGTAAAGCTCGGTTTTCCAGCGGTAAGCCGGTGTGAGCAAATCCAATGCCGCATTGGTCGTCACCATTTTCATCACAGAAGCTGGGTTCATACCTTTGTCTGCGTTATGGCTTAGGCTTGGCGCCTGATTATCCACCGCCTGCACATAGATAGACACACCGCTTAGCGGCACATCGGCTTGTACCAGCTCCGTTGCAACGGTTTTAGGCAATTCAGCATGCACTTGTGCACAGAGCAACATCAGGCTAACCAACAATGTGAGTTTTTTCATAGAATCCGCTTAATCACCTGATGCGTGTTTTGCACCATAAATACAATTTCATCTGCATTGATGGTATACGGCGGCATGTAATACACTGTGTTGCCAATCGGGCGCAACAATAAACCATGCTGCATTGCCAGTTGGTAGCACTGCTTTGCAAACTGATGGTTATCGGTGACTACATCAAACGCGAATATCATGCCTTGCTGGCGTAGATGTTGAATTGGCAAGTCAGTGAGCACTTGCATCTCGCGCATAATCAACGCAGACTGTGCCAAGTTTTTTTGCACCACATGGTCTGATTTAAAAATTGCTAACGTGGCTAACGCCGCACTGCATGCCAATGGATTACCCGTATAACTATGGCTATGTAGAAAACCACGCGCAGTGCTCTGGTCATAAAAAGCCTGATAAATACTGTCAGTTGTGAGTACTGCAGAAAGTGGCAAGTAACCACCGGTAATCCCTTTAGACAAGCAGACAAAATCTGCAATATCACTTACTTTGCATCCCTCACTAGCTGCTTGCTCAGTAGCAAACATGGAGCCTGTGCGGCCAAAGCCCACCGCAATTTCATCGGCAATCAAATGCACTTGATACTTGCTGCAAATTTCACGTGCTTTAGCCAGATAAACGGGGTGATACATCGCCATGCCTGCGGCACACTGCACCAGCGGCTCTATAATAAAAGCTGCTAGCTCAGCATGGTGTTGCGCTACATACAGCTCCAATTGCGCAGCGCAGCGTAAGGCATAGTCTGCAGCGCTCTCACCAGCCTCTGCCAATCTGGAATCAGGGCTAGGCATTTGTGCAGATTGCATCAATAGCGGTGCATAGGTATCTTTAAAAATGGCTACATCGGTCACCCCCAGCGCGCCCAAGGTCTCGCCATGATAGCTATTCTGCAAGCTAATAAATTTGGTTTTATTGGGCTGACCGACATTACGCCAATAATGAAAACTCATTTTGAGCGCAATCTCGGTGGCACTGGCACCATCACTGGCGTAAAACGCATGACCAAGCCCGGTAAGCGCCGCTAGTTGCTCGGACAGCGCCACCACTGGCTCATGGGTAAAGCCAGCCAGCATCACATGCTCCAAGGTATCTAACTGCTGCTTGATGGCATCTTTGATGCGTGGATTATTATGCCCAAACAAGTTCACCCACCAGGAACTGACAGTGTCTAAGTATTTTTTGCCATCTGCATCATATAGCCAGACCCCATCCCCACGTTGTATCGGCGTTAATGGAAAAGACTCATGCTGCTTCATCTGCGTGCACGGGTGCCATACAGACTGCATACTGCGGTTTAATAGATCTTGATTACTCATGGCTGAATTGTACGATAATTGTGTGAGGTTTTTCATCTGAACAAAAATCAAATGTCGTCATAAGCTGTTGTTTAGTCTAAAATTCAACCTTGATCACCTAAGCAAATTAAGTCCCATGCAAAAAACTCGCTGCCATTTAGAACTACTCGCTCCTGCAAAAAATGCTGATTTCGGCATTGAGGCCATTAATCATGGCGCAGACGCGGTATATATCGGCGGCCCAGCCTTTGGTGCTCGTGCAAAAGCGCCTAACACCATTGCCGACATTGCACGCTTGGTGAAACACGCACATCGCTACCACGCAGAGGTGTATGTTGCACTAAACACCATTTTCCATGACAACGAGCTAGAAGGCGCGCGTGAGCTGGTACATCAACTTTACGACGCTGAAGTAGACGCGCTTATCGTGCAGGACATGGGGCTGTTGGAAATGGATTTACCGCCGATACAGCTACATGCCAGCACACAGACTGATATCCGCACCGTAGAAAAAGCAGTATTTTTAGACCAGGTTGGTTTTTCACAAATTGTATTAGCGCGCGAACTGGATTTAAAAAGAATCAAACAGATTGCTGACGCGACTTCATGTAATTTGGAATTTTTTATTCATGGTGCGCTATGTGTAGCGTTTAGCGGTCAATGCTTTATCAGCCACGCACACACGGGACGTAGCGCCAATCGTGGTGAGTGTTCACAAGAATGCCGCCTGCCCTTTACGCTAGAAGACCAAAAAGGCCGTATCATCGGTAAGGATAAGCACTTTTTATCCATGAAAGATAACGACCAAAGTGCCAATCTACGTGCATTGATTGAAGCCGGTGTCAGCTCATTTAAAATTGAAGGCCGCTACAAAGATTTACCCTATGTAAAAAATGCCACCGCGCATTACCGTGAATTGATTGATGAAATACTGAACGACAGGCCAGAGTTGGCAAAACCATCGTCAGGCCACGCCACCTACACATTCACTCCACAGCCGGAAAAAACCTTCAACCGTAGCGCAACCGACTACTTTGTAAACGGACGCCAAGCCGATATTGGCGCGTTTGATACGCCTAAATTCTCTGGTGAGGCATTAGGGAAGGTTAGCAAAGTGGGTAACGATTACTTTGAGGTGGAAACCAATATCGAGCTACATAACGGTGATGGCGTATGCTTCTTTGATGTACATAAAGAACTGGTCGGCTTGCGCGTCAACACGGTAGAAGGCAAAAGGCTCTACCCTAACGAAATGCCAACTGGCCTAACGCGCAATATGACCATTTACCGCAATCGCGACCACGCCTTTATGCGCCTGCTGGAAAAAGATTCAGCGCAGCGCAAAATTGCGGTTGATATGAATTTTTACGAAACGGCCAATGGTTTTGCTTTAACCATTACCGATGAAAGCGGCTTTAGCGCTACCGCCACCTGTGAAGCAGAAAAACAAAGCGCACAAAATCTGGAAAAAGCGGAAACTAGCCTGCGTGAGAACCTGAGCAAACTGGGCGGCACAGATTTCAGCACGCAAGGGATTGAAATCAGCACCGCTCAAACCTGGTTTATCCCTGCCTCTATCGTTAACAACTTACGCCGTGACGCTATCGAACAATTGCAGCAAACCCGTGATTTAGGCTACCAACGCCCACCACGCCGTGAGGCAGCGCAACCGCCAGCGATTTTCCCTGAAGATACACTGAGCTACCTTGCCAATGTGTACAACAAAAAAGCACGTCAATTTTACGAAAAACATGGCGTAAAGATGATTGCGGCGGCTTATGAAGCCAATAAAGAGTTAGATGAAGTGCCGCTGATGATTACCAAGCACTGCTTACGTTTTAGCCATGGCCTATGCCCGAAAGAAGCTAAAGGTGTGATTGGGGTGCAAGGTACGGTCACCGCAGAGCCAATGACATTAATTAACGGCAATGACCGCTACACGTTGAAGTTTGATTGCAAACCATGCGAGATGCATGTGATGGGTAAAATCCGCAAAAACATTTTGCAAATACCTGAGCCACAGCCCGTTAACTTTTTCCCTAAGGCATTCCGCTAATAGAATTGCTCATTTTGCGCGCGCTTATGGGCGCGCTTATTCTCATACATACGTAGGTCAGCCATGTGCATCACCACGCCGCAGTTATCCTGCTCCTCATAGATAAACGCCGTACCAGCACTCACACCGACCAACTCAAAACCATTGGCGCGCAGATGTGCTACGGTTTCATCCAGCAGTGTTTGAATCAGCGCTTCATCTGCATTATGTGCAGTAATTGCAAACTCATCACCACCTAAACGATGCAGCGTCGCGACCCCTTCTAATTTAGCCTGTAGGAAACGGCTAAAATCGCACAGCAGTTTGTCGCCGTAGGCGTGCCCAAAATTATCGTTATAGTACTTGAGACGATCTAAATCCAGTATGGTAATACTGCCATTCTTAGGTAACTCCTGAATGGTGGCTTCCAGTGCCATGCGATTAGGCAAACCGGTTAATTTATCTGTTTTAACCCTAGCCTCACTGAGGCCCAACGCTGTCAGCACTTGTTCTTTTTCTTTAAATAACTCACTAAATTGGTAGCTGAGTACAAACGACAGCAACAGCGCTTCTATCGTTACCGCCACCAAACCTAAATGCTCAACATAGAGCGTATAACCGGTGAAATTTTGGGCAGTAATGGTTAAGCCACCTAAAACAAAAAAGGTCAGAATCGCAATCAAGTAATAACGCGCGGTCATGTTCTTTTTACTGCTAAGGTAGATGCCACATGCCAAGCCAAGGCACAGAAAAACACCAACGCCATAACGCGCCATTTCCATCATCCAGTGAGGAGAGTAAATACCCCACACCGCAAATAGCACCAATATCGTCACTGCATATTGAATCCAGCGATATAGCTTAGGGTAGTATTGCTGGCGGATATTCAGCAAGCCTTTAACAAAGAAAACATAAGCGATATTTGAGAACAGGATAGGCAACGCACTCAAGTAAAAGTAATGGATGTCAAACGTGTCAGAGAATACCAATAGTGATGTTCCCTGCAAAAATAGATTGCCCAAAATAAACAGCGCATACATGCTGTGCACCATTTGCCGTCTAATTAAGCTTAGCACAACGTAATACGCCATTAATCCAGCCAGCACACCCAAGCAAAGCAGCGAGATAAAATTACCAAGCTTAATCGCCTGCTGGTAATGTGCCTTTGAGTCTAAATATGGCTGAGGCTGTGCAATCAGGTAAGGGGTTTTAAGCGAAGTCAGTAAAGTGTAATTGCCAGCTTCCAAATACAAAAGCCGCGCATGCCTTAACGTAAAGGGGTTGGTTTCCGTGCTACTGATTCCGCCCTCTAACTCAGCAACCACTACGCTGCGGCTATCCAGCACCTTATGTTTAAACATCGCAAACGTACTGGTGTTTTTGAAATCAATCACATAGTCACCGGCAGTGGCGATATGCAAGGTGCCATTAAATACAAAATCACCACCAGTTAATGGCAGGGATTTAATCGGCGTAGCAGGCTGGCGCGCAGCATACCAATGCCCCTCAATCAAACTGGGCTTCAGATCAGGGCTTGCATGCGCTGGTGCAGCCAAGAATAGAAAAAGACTGAACAACACGCCTGCATAAGAGGCTAGGCAAGCAAAACACGTACGCAATTGTTGTGGGCTAAACCATGACATCATTAACTGTCAAACTTGGTGTGATTAATGTATGTCTCACAATATACAGATTAATGCCCTTTTGTTGAAGTGCTAGTTGGGGTGAAAGTAAAGCACGCACACTTGACGCGTCAACCCCTGCTCGAAACAAGCTTAAATTAGGAGAGCGCTGTATGGCTAAAAACAGCAAGCTTTATACCAAGTTTTTATTACGCTTTTTTTACAAACTCTGACTTTAATTTCATTGCACCAATGCCATCGATTTTGCAGTCAATGTCATGGTCGCCATCCACCAAGCGAATATTTTTAACCTTAGTGCCTACTTTTACCACTAATGAAGAACCTTTCACTTTCAGGTCTTTAATCACGGTAATCGTGTCACCATCTTGCAGCACATTACCATTTGCATCTTTAATCACACGCACTTCATCAGTGCTTTCTGCACCGCCATCAATTAACCACTCGTGCGCACACTCTGGGCAAACGTACCTATCGCCATCTTCATAGGTATATTCAGATTGGCATTGCGGGCATGATGGGAGCTGGGACATACAAAACTTTCTAAACGATTAAACAATAGTTAACAATGCTGTGATTGTAAGCTAGGCAGCACCCCAATAGAAAGACATTATTTTAAATATGGTTATATTAGGTGGCCTTTTAACCTAGTAATCAATACAGACTTATCTAATCGCTAAGGTGCCGGGTTCATCATGGTCAAATGCAAATGCTCAATCTCTTGCAGCACTTCTGGCGATAGCTTGGTATCCCACGCGTCAATATTTTCTTTTAATTGCTGCATCGTGGTTGCGCCAATAATCGTGCTGCTCACAAACCAGCGGTGATACACAAAGCTCAACGCCAATTGTGTAGGCGTAAGCCCATGCGCCCTTGCCAGTTTGGCATATGCGGCACTGGCAGACGCTACACCAGGCTTTTTGTAACGTTGTGCATAGCCTAAAAACATGGTGACGCGCCCTTTTGCCTCAGGGTTATCAATATACTTTGCGGTTAAATGGCCAAACGCCAGTGGCGAATACGCAAGCAAACCCACTTGCTCGCGATATAAAACTTCAGCCATGCCAAACTCCATACCGCGATTAATCAGGTTATAGCAGTTTTGCACACTGGCAATGTGCGGCAGGTTATAAGCCTTAGCGATACGCACAAACTCCATCACGCCCCACGGCTGCTCATTCGATAAACCGACATAACGCACTTTCCCCTCTTGCACTAACTCAGCCAGCGTTTCCAGCTGGTTCTGTATCGACACCCATACTTTCTCTTCCCCTTGCTGATACACGCCAGACTCAAACTCACTCGCAGGGTCAAACTGATATTGCCCAAACATCGGCACATTGCGCTCAGGCCAATGTAATTGGTATAAATCGATGTAATCCGTCTGCAAGCGTTGTAAAGAGCCTTCAATCGCCGCGCGAATATTGGCAGGGTCTAGCGATGGCGGGCCACCGCGAATCCAATCCAAGCCACGGCGTGGCCCGGAAACTTTACCCGCCAGTATGATTTGGTCACGCGGCTGTTTTTTTAGCCAAGTCCCCACGATGGATTCAGTACGCGTAAAAGTATCGGCCTTAGGTGGCACTGGGTACATTTCAGCCGTATCAATAAAATTAATGCCACGGGCTATCGCATAATCTAACTGCTCGTGTGCCTCAGCCTCCGTGTTCTGGTCTCCATAGGTCATGGTACCTAGGCATACTTTAGAAACATTTAAATCGGTGTGGGCAAGCTTGGTGTATTGCATACTTTGATCCTGATGTTGGTTACTGTCGTCGTAAATTTAGACACACTATAAGTTTAGACATACTAAATGTCTTTGCTAAACACTGGTGCCACTATCCTGGCTTGGCCTAGCTGATGCCAGCATCTCGCAGGCAAGGGCGCCCACATCACGCACGGCCTGTTCAATGGCAAGTGTCCAAAGATGGCTAAAATTGAGGCGTATATAGTGTGTGAGGTCTTTCTTGCGCGAAAAAATGGTACCAGGCGCTACTGTGATGCCGTTGTCAATCGCAGTACGATAAAGCTTGAGTGCATCTAGCGCCGGAGGGAGCTTTACCCAGACCACATACCCCCCCTTGGGGACAGAAAGCTCTGTGCCGACAGGAAAACTTTGCTCTATCACATTGCGGATCAACACATAATTTGAGCGTAACGTATGCCGCAACTGCTTGAGATGCTGCTCAAAGCTGTCCCGCTGCATAAACTTGGCAATCGCAATCTGCGGCGCCGAGGTGAGCGATAGACTGTTAAGAAACATTAGTCGCTCTACCTCTTGGCGATAGCGTCCTGCGCTGGTCCATCCCACGCGGTAGCCAGGTGCCAGCGATTTGGAGAACGACGAGCAGTGCAGCACCATGCCCGAGCGGTCATAGGCCTTGGCGGGCAAAGGCGGCTCGTTGCTAAAGTACAGCTCACTATAAACATCATCCTCAATCAGCGGAATATTCTGCTCCGCAAGAAATTCCACCAAGGCCTGCTTTTTTGCCTCGGGCATGACAAAGCCTAGCGGATTCTGAAAATTGGTAGTAAGAATCACCGCCGCAATACGCGTATCAGCTGCCGCCGCCCGCAACGCATCCAGATCAATGCCGGACTCCGGATCGGTAAGAATTTCAGCGACTTTCATACCCAGTCGCTCCACGGTATGTGCTAGCGCATAATAGCCTGGTGATTCCAGCGCAATGGTATCTCCCGCCTTGGCCACTGCCTGCAGGCAGAGGGTGATAGCTTCGGTGGCGCCATGCGTGATAACAATATCATCCGGTGATACATCTATGCCGCTGGCTAGATAGCGGCGCGCAATCTGCTGGCGTAGCATTTCGTTGCCGGGTGGCAGGTCGCTCAACACACCCCACTCCCCCTCGTCATCGGTCAGGGCTTTTTCATATTGATGGATTTTCTTGAGTGGGAACAGCTGGGGGTCTGGGAATGGTGAACCTAACGGCACGGTGCCGAATTCGCGGATGGATTTAAGCGTAGTGAGCACCAGCTTACTCGCATCGACTTCGGAAAGATTAACATCCTTGGCGAACGGGGATGCATAGCGCTGCTGCAGACGCTTACGTGGTGTGACATAGTAGCCTGACTGTGGGTGACTACTGATAACGCCCTCTTGCTCCAACAGCAGATAAGCGCGCAATACAGTGCTGATGCTGACCCCATATTTCTGGCTAGCCTGCCGTACCGAAAAAATCTTGTCTGCTGGCCGTAAAACGCCTTCATCGATCATTGCGCGTATGCGAGCGGCAAACGAGACATAAAGCTTCATGGTGGCCAAATGGGAGGGTTCTTGTTATCGGCAATTATACTACAGCCTAACCCTGCACAGCTTACGTCACACCACCTTAGGTTCGTTTGAGAGCTCGTTCTAGGTTCGTGGTTGGTGTAGCCTTAGGCCGCCTGCAATGCGAGAGAAAGCTCCTCACCGCTAGCCGTAAGGGCAGCAACCAACCGCTCCTTTTGCGTGGAAACTTCCACCAGCACTTGCTCGCTTAATGCAGTCATCAGCCGTTGCAGCGTACTCATGCGGATATCCAGACGCTTGCAAATAACAGCGAGCGACACATGTGCACGACCCGCTTCATGCTCCGCATGCAGCAACTCCAGTATGCCTAGCATCAGCACGGCGCTGTGATCCAGTTGAAACGGGTCTGGCTGAACAGGGTCCAGTTGCGCAGAGTCAAACTGGCCATAAACAAAGCCCGCTCGCACCTGCACTTCATGATGATCGCACTCAAGCAGCATTAGCCACCTCAGACGCTGTGGTTTTCTCAATAATCACCGGGATGGACTTCGAGGTTGGCGTGCGTGAGTGATCGGCCACACTCTCCAGTGGTACCAGATTATTGGTTTCCGGATAGTAACCACTCAAGCAACCCTGCGGAATGTCGTAGGATACAACTAAAAACTTGTCCGCTCTGCGCGTAATACCATCTTGCCAGACGCTGGTCAGGTTAATCCAGTCACCAGCAACTAGCCCCATACGCGTGATATCTGCCGGATTCATGAAAATAACGCGTCGCTGACCAAACACGCCGCGATAACGGTCATCCATGCCATAGATCGTCGTATTGTACTGATCGTGTGAGCGCGTAGTCATCAGCACGAACAGCTGGTCGCCATATTGCTCGCGTGCCTGATGGATAGGCGAGCGAGACGGGATCTCCTGCACAGAGAACTCAGCCTTACCTGATGGTGTGTTCCAAATACGCTCGCTAGAAGGCACCGGCATACGGAAACCGCCAGGCTGTCTGATGCGTTGGTTATAGTCTTTAAATGCCTCCGGCATGGTCTGCTCAATCGCGTCGCGGATTTTACTGTAATCCTTGATGTATGCCAGCCACGGTGTTTTACTGTGTTTGAGTGTGGCATGCGCAAAGCGCGCCACGATGGCAGGCTCAGAAAGCAGCTGTGGTGACGCTGGCTTATTCATCCCGTAGGAGACGTGCACCATACTCATGGAGTCTTCCACCGTTACGCCTTGCGCGCCAGTTTCCTGCGTGTCGATTTCAGTGCGGCCCAAGCATGGCAGAATAAGTGCCTCTTTGCCATGTACTAGGTGACTGCGGTTAAGCTTGGTCGTGACATGAGCAGTCAGGTCACAATTACGCATACCCTGCCAGGTACGATCTGTATCCGGCGTAGAAATTGAGAAGTTGCCGCCCAAACCAAAAAAGAATTTAGCTTTACCATCAATCATGGCCTGAATGGCAGCCACCGCATCGTAACCTGGCGCTTTAGGCACATTGATATCAAATACACGATCCAAGCTTTCAAGAAATGCTAATGGCATCTTTTCATAAATGCCCACGGTACGGTTACCTTGCACATTGCTATGGCCACGCACTGGGCACAAGCCCGCACCTTCTTTGCCGATATTGCCGCGCAGCAGCATCAGGTTGACCAGAGTCTTAATGGTAGCTACGCCGTGCTTGTGCTGGGTAAGACCCATACCCCAAGTTGAGATCACGCGATCACCCGTCGCATAAATACGGGCGAGTTCTTCAATCTGCTCCAATGGCACGCCGGATTCTTCCAGAATCAGATCCCAGCTTTCCTGGCGCGCATCTTCGGCAATCGCTTCGAAATTGTTGGTGTGCTGCTGAATAAACGCCAAGTCTACGACACGCTCTGTGCCCTGCTTGATCGCTTCGTCATCCCACTGAATCACGAACTTGATCATCCCCTTAATCAGTGCCAGATCTCCGCCTAGCTTGGGCTGGATAAACAAACCGCTGATCTTGCTGCCCTTGAAAGACAACATATCGAATGGGCTTTGCGGGTCGGCAAAACGCTCCAGACCGCGCTCTTTCAATGGGTTAATCGCAACGATGCGTGCACCGCGCTTGGCGGCCTCACGTAACTCACCCAGCATGCGGGGGTGATTGGTCGCAGGGTTTTGGCCAAAAATCAGCAAAGTATCCGCATGCTCAAAGTCATGCAGGGTCACCGAGCCCTTACCTATGCCCACGGTTGGCGGCAAGGCCATGCTGGTAGATTCATGGCAGAGATTGGAGCAATCTGGAAAGTTATTGGTGCCGAATTCACGTACGAACAGCTGATAAAGAAAAGCCGCTTCATTACTGGCGCGACCAGACGTGTAAAAGATAGCCTCATTCGGGTCAGCTAACGCATTTAAATGCGCCGCCATCAGCTCAAAGGCACCATCCCAGGAAACTGCCTCATACTTATCCGTTGCCGAGTTATAGCGCATAGGATGGGTTAGGCGGCCTTCATTTTCCAGATCAAAATCGCTCCACTCCATTAATTCAGTAACAGTGTGTTTGGCAAAGAACTCAGGCGGCACACGCTTGGCAGTTGCTTCAGCGGCAACCGCTTTCACGCCGTTTTCGCAGAACTCAAAAGTAGAAGTGTGCTCTTTATCAGGCCATGCACAGCCCGGGCAATCAAAACCATCGGGCTGATTCTGGGCAAGCAGGGTCATGACACCCTTCACTGGAATTTTCTGTAACGCAAGCTGCGCTGCAACTTGCTTTAATGCACCCCAACCGGCGGCAGGATGATGGTATGGCTTAATAACGGCTTTTGGCTGCGACATAAATCTTTACTTAAAATTTAAAAATGCGGGCTGTCTTTGGTAAAAGTTTGCCACGCATGAATACGGAATAACGATTACAGCAATCGTAAGGGAGATCACAGATACAAACCAGACACAGAAACGGAGAGTTTTTAGAGTACAGTTGGGATAGCCTGCACTTACAGGTGCACGCTAGATGCCCGCGCCACCCAAACTTAGGATGACAGCGACAATTGCGAATATTTTTATTATAACTCTTGAAATCACTTAATTGGCCCCCAAATTAGCAATCGAGGTACGGGAGTGCTAAAATGCGGCATTACCCATACAATTTTGTATTTAACCAATTTATTTGCATAACTCATCAGGAGAAATTGAATGAAAATTCGTCCATTACACGACCGCGTGATTGTTAAACGTTCAGAAGAAGAGCGTACAACCGCGTCTGGCATTGTAATCCCAGATAGCGCAACAGAAAAACCAGACCAAGGCGTGATTCAAGCTGTAGGTTCTGGCAAGCGCGATGAAAGCGGCAAAGTAATTGCCCTTGACGTTAAAGTAGGCGACAAAGTGTTATTCGGCAAATACGCAGGCCAAACTGTTAAAGTTGACGGTGAAGAGCTATTGGTAATGCGCGAAGAAGACATCATGGCTATCGTCGAATAATTTGGCGGTCTGCGAGTTCGCGCTACTGCGTTGCTCGAAGCCGTTAAGCTTGCCGTACTTTACGTACTGTCTGCGCTTAATACGTTTCTCGCGCCTTGTATCGCTTCCTCTCGCCACACCAAATACGATGACCTAATTCGGCTTTTTTAATTTTTAATAGGATATGCAAAACATCAGAGCGAATAAATAAGTAGGCGCAGCAAGGCGCAAAAACCGGAGTTTACAAATAGTAAATGAGGATTTTTAAGCGTTGATGCAACACCCTTATTTAGAGCGAAATGTTTTGCCACAACAGGAGATTTAACATGGCAGCAAAAGACGTAAGATTTGGTGACGACGTTCGCCAAAAAATGGTAAACGGTGTCAATATTTTAGCAAACGCAGTGCGCGTTACTTTAGGCCCTAAAGGCCGTAACGTTGTATTAGAGCGCTCATTCGGTGCTCCAACCATCACTAAAGACGGTGTTTCTGTTGCTAAAGAAATTGAATTAAAAGACAAATTCGAAAACATGGGCGCACAAATGGTGAAAGAAGTTGCTTCTAAAACCAACGACATCGCTGGTGACGGTACAACAACTGCAACCGTATTAGCACAAGCAATCATCCGTGAAGGTATGAAATCTGTTGCTGCTGGTATGAACCCAATGGATTTAAAACGTGGTATCGACAAAGCGGTTGAAGCAGCAGTTGCTGATTTAAAAGCACAATCAAAACCATGTACAACCAGCAAAGAAATCGCGCAAGTTGGCTCTATCTCAGCTAACTCAGACACTTCAGTTGGCCAAATCATTGCTGATGCAATGGACAAAGTAGGCAAAGAAGGCGTAATCACTGTTGAAGATGGTTCAGGTCTTTCAAACGAGTTAGACGTAGTTGAAGGTATGCAGTTTGACCGTGGCTACTTATCACCATACTTCATCAACAACCCAGAGCGTCAAATCGCTTTAATGGACAATCCATTCGTGTTGTTGCATGACAAAAAAATCTCAAACATCCGTGATTTGTTACCAACTTTAGAGCAAGTAGCTAAAGCTGGCCGTCCATTGTTAATCATCGCAGAAGATGTTGATGGCGAAGCATTGGCAACATTGGTAGTGAACAACATCCGCGGTATTTTGAAAACTGTTGCTGTTAAAGCACCTGGTTTCGGTGATCGTCGTAAAGCAATGCTAGAAGATATCGCTATCTTAACTGGCGGTACAGTGATTGCTGAAGAAGTTGGCCTAAAACTTGAAAACGTAACGCTTGAAGATTTAGGTCAAGCTAAACGTATTGAAGTAGGTAAAGAAAATACAATCATCATTGATGGCCACGGTGTTGAAGCAAACATCAAAGCACGCATCACACAAATCAAAACTCAAATCGAAGAAGCGACAAGCGACTACGACCGTGAAAAACTACAAGAACGCGTGGCTAAATTAGCTGGCGGTGTTGCAGTGATCAAGGTTGGCGCAACAACTGAAATCGAAATGAAAGAGAAAAAAGCTCGCGTTGAAGATGCACTACACGCAACACGCGCAGCAGTTGAAGAAGGTATCGTAGCTGGTGGTGGCGTAGCATTGATTCGTGCACGTGACGCTATCTCTAAAGTTAAAGGTGACAACCTTGACCAAGAAGCTGGTATCAAAATCGTATTGCGCGCAGTTGAAGAGCCATTACGCCAAATCACACAAAACGCTGGTGTTGAACCATCAGTAGTGGTGAACAACGTGGCAGCAGGTACTGGTAACTACGGTTACAACGCTGCTAACGAAACTTATGGCGACATGATCGAAATGGGTATCTTAGATCCAACTAAAGTAACACGCTCAGCATTGCAAAATGCAGGTTCAGTGGCTGGCTTAATGCTAACTACTGATTGTATGGTTGCTGAACTACCTAAAGATGACGGCCCAGCGATGGGTGGCGATATGGGTGGGATGGGCGGCATGGGCGGTATGATGTAAATCTGCTCTTCATTTCATCGGTGATGCGTTGTTGGTTTCATCATTTACTCCTTGTCGTACTTAACGTACTGCCTGCGTCGTAAATAATTTCACCGCCTAGCATCACCTTCGAACTGAAGCCAGATTACAGAGTTAGTCTGACTGCAAGTTAAATAAAAAAAGCCTCGCTATTGCGAGGCTTTTTTTATGGCTAATAATTTCAAATGTAATGGTGGGCCCAAGATGATTAAAACAGGCGCTGGAAAGAAGTGATTTGTTGGTAAGACTAAGTTAAATTACTATTAATCTCAATACCAAATTTTTTCATACGACGCTGATTAATTTGACTTTCAGCTGCAATCTTTTTGAGCGCTTGCTGCACTGTGTCAATGATTTTTTTATGCTGATCACTTGAATTTGAAAATTGACCAAACTGTAAACAAGCTCTGATGTAAGAATCGAGATTAAGTCCAGTTTCAGATTTAAACAGGTCGTAATATTCGTCGACTGAAGTATTTGCAAGGATTACTTCGTCTTTTTGATTCCATCCACCCCTGCCCGAAATCCTTTCCAGTACTTGCTTAGCATTCTCAGTTATAGCTAGTTTTGAAAATGCTATTTTAAATTTGGTGATAATTTCCTCATTTAAGACATCGCCAAAAAAAGTACTTTTGTCGAGATTAAATAAATCTATTTCATCTTTTCTTAAATCAATATAGAAATCTATTAATTCCGAAGCTTTTGATTGCTCCCCGAGGTCTACAAATAGCTTAACTGTTCCGTTTAGATTGTTGGGGGCTATGTGCTTTGCATTTTGCATAAAGCTTTTGTACAAAGTATCAACAACTTCTTGTTGATTGTTTGCAAATGTATCGTGATACAACCTCCAAGCATCATGGAATGAGCTGTCTGATTTTACTGCAATAATTTCTTCATTTCTTTTCTTTGTGGCGGCATTCAATTTATCTTCTACAAAATAACCAGTACGGACCCCATCTGCAAGAACAAGATCTAGGGCATCTGTATTCTGATAATTGTAGTTACCTAGTAATGTTCGCCACTTTTTCTGCTCTTCACTCTCGTCTTTGGGATCACCCAATCCATAGGTAAAGTCGTAACCTATCTTAGTTACAAAATCTAGTGTAGGGTTGCCTTTACCCACATTAAAGTGGCACCATGAAAATAGTGTCAGTGAATGAATGAATTGATCCCTAACTTCGTCTTCATATTTGGTAGTGTACGGAAGAGCCAGATTAACAAGCCTTTCAATTTTTTTAAGAACTCGAATATTTTTGATTTCTAATTTTTCTGCCAACTCTCTCAATCTAACATGTGTATTGTTAACTCCCTCATAAGCAATACTTACGCACTCTGCAGCCGAAGGAGCAAACTCCAACTCAATATCGATTACTTTTTCACGAAATTTGAGATAATCATCTAACCCATCTTCTCCATCATTTAATAACAATACTATTTTGCATTTTTTTTGTTCCTTCAATTGAGAAACTAAGCCAAGTACATCTTTAATCTCTAATTTAGAGCCTCTTCTTTCAAGGTCGTCAATGCAAATTAAAGTTTTACTTAACGATAAAAAAGATAGTGAATCAATCGTAGATGTGAAGTTTTTAATAAAAGGAATACTGGATATAAAATCTATAGCTTTCCTACCAAAAGAGTTTGAAACTGCAGCTATATTCGCTTTAAAAGTTTCAATGCTCGGTTCCGTACCTATCAAATTCCGATTAAGGACACTTTCAAAGATTGATTGTTTAAGTGCATCTAAAGTATTTACTCCAAATAAAGATACATACGAATATTTTTCTAATGCAATCTTTTTCTGATCTTTAGCCTCATGAAGGTACTTCTTCCAAGAGTAGGTTTTCCCAATTCCCCAAGCGCCTTTAATTGCCAAGACCTCTGGTATGTCACTGGCTAAAAATAGCTCGATTTGCGTCTTAATAACTTTAATAGACATCTTGGTAATTCATTTCTTTAAATATTATAAATTTAAAATACTCATCTAAGCAGATACTTACCACGTTCATGTAACCGAAGCTAAACATTAAGCGATGTAGGTGGTATTCTCGAACCACGCTTTGCGATCATAGTATAACTTATCACTTCCACGTGCGGTTATCCCACATAACTACGGAATTAGACTCATTGTAGAATTAAACCTACCAGCCACCCCAGTTAGTCTAGTTTTGTTTTATCTATCATTCTCCGTCATAATTACGGTTTATGCCGCTTGCATCAATCGCATTAAAAGCATCCCCTTAAACAAAGAAAGAAACACACAATGGCAATTGAATTAAACACTTTAACCCAACGCTTAAGTTATATTGTTGGTGAAAACATGGCACATCAGCTTAAGAATGATGGCTTAGCCTTAGACGCAGACGCAGTTGCACAAGCTGTTATCGATGTCATGGCGGACACCCCATCACGCTTAACGGATGCAGAAAAACGCAGCACGGTTGAGCAAGTGCAAAAAGAGAGCCAAGAAAAGCAAATGGCGGCACAGGCGGAACAGTCTGCAAAAAACCAAGCGGAAGGCGCGGCTTATTTAGCTGAAAACGGCAAAAAAGAAGGCGTTATTACTACAGATAGCGGCTTGCAATATAAATCATTGGTGGCTGGTGATGGTGAAAAACCAAGCAAAAGCAACAAAGTAAGAGTGCATTACAGAGGCACATTGATTGATGGTACGGTGTTTGATAGCTCTTACGACCGCGGTGAGCCTATCGTTTTCCCAGTCACTGGCGTGATTGCTGGTTGGGTTGAAGGCTTACAGTTAATGAACGTAGGCAGTAAATTTGAATTAACTATTCCATCAAACTTAGCTTACGGTGCAAATGGCAGTGGCCCAGCGATTGGCCCAGATGCAACATTGGTTTTTGAAGTTGAATTATTAGCTATCGAATAAGGCTAGCATGACTAGGGTGGGTAACTTAGTTATCCACCCTGCTGTATTGCCATCTACAATTGCTAGGCATTTAAACTCACTGCCTACTTCAATCTTTTATAATCCCCCCATGCAATTACACTACCAAATCTTAGGCGATAAAACTTCAGCCCAAACCCAACCACTTATATTACTGCACGGCTTATTCGGCTCTGGCGATAACTGGGGCACGGTTGCCAAGCACTTCTCGCAGCACTACCAAGTGATTAGTGTAGATTTACGCAACCACGGTAGATCACCGCATAGTGACTCGCAAACCTATACCGAGATGGCAGATGACCTGCTGGAACTATGCGACGCGCTCGGCTTAGACCGTATCCATTTAGTAGGCCACTCACTAGGCGGTAAAGTGGCAATGCAATTTGCTACACAATACCCTGATAAGCTAGAGAAGTTGATCGTGGTGGACATGGCAATACGCACGTACCCCGATGCATATACGCATATGATTGATGCGATGATAGCAGTTGACCTCAGCACCATGCAAAGCCGTAATGACGTGGATAAAGCATTGATTAGCGAGATTCCCCATGCGATGGTGCGCCAGTTCTTGCTGATGAATCTAATCAAACCCGAAAACAACCTTACGTGGCGCATCAACCTAGCCGCACTCAGGGCTAATTACCCTCACCTGATACAAGCCGTGTGTGAACATACCCGTTATGAAAAGCCTAGTCTATTTATCCGCGGTGAACGCAGTGATTACGTGCAGGATGCTGATATAGAGCATATTAAAACCCATTTCACCAACGCACAATTTGCCACCTTAGCAACAAACCACTGGGTGCATGCAGAGCAGCCACAAGCGTTTATAGAAGTAGTCGCTAATTTTCTTGGCAGCGGGAAATAACATCACTTATAAGTTCAGTTGGCGAATGCGCATGAAAGTATAAATATCTACCAGCGCCTACAGAATACAAAAATATTGTCGTAACAGATTAAATATGTACTATGCTGATTGCATAATAAGAACCATTATAAAAACTGCAGTGCAGCAATATAAAATCAAACAAAAACCAAACACTCATCGCCTAAAACTGAAGAAATAACAACAAATGAAACGCAACTACACTATTGCATTGATACTTTGCGGCCTATCGATTACGACACAAAGCCATGCAACGAACGGCATCAATTTAATTGGCTATGGCGCGGAATCAACGCTGATGGGCGGCGCAGATACCGCTGTGGCACGCGACACCAGTGCGTTAAACACCAACCCTGCAGGTTTGGCACAAGTCAAAGGCAAGTTGCTAGATGCGTACGGTTCATTACTACGCACCACTGATTTAGCACACAAAGACGCACGCAATGACCAGCATGCTGACAATCGCTACGTCATGCTTGCTGGTGGCGGCTACGCACAGCAATTGGAAAATTCACCCTGTACAGTGGGAATTGGTTTTTTCTCGCAAGGTGGCGCAGGCGCCGTGTTTAAACACATCAATACACCGTTTGGTACCGATGACGAAATGAGCTCACTGTTTGGTATTGCAAAAGTAACGCCGGGCATTGGCTGCCAAGTAACAGACAACCTTGCAATCGGCGGCTCTATTAGCATGATTTACGCCAGTATTGAGCAAAAGTTTTTTTACCATACTCCACCTACCTCTAACTTTGCGGGCTTTAAAAATAAAGGTGCAGATACACTACGCTTCGGCTTTAAAGTAGGCGCGCAATATAAATTAAACGAGCAATGGACCTTAGGCGCAAGCTATACAGAAAAAACTGAATTACCGCTCACTGGCGGCACGGCTAAATTTAACTATGGCTCGGCTGGCGTTGTTAAATATGACAACCTCAGTATTAAAGGATTTGCGCTACCACGTGAAGTAGCAATTGGCGCCGCCTTTAAACCTAACCCTGATTTATTGCTTTCAGCCAAGATTAATTGGCTTAACTGGGCAGATGCCGTTAACGATGTAACCACCACATGGAGTGACACCACTAGCGCGTTTGCACCTGCCTCAGTCGTGGATGTTAGACAACAAGATTGGCGCAACCAGATAGTATATGCGCTAGGTGCTGCCTATACTTACGATGACAAAACCACTTTATATGCAGGCTACAACTACGGCAAAAATCCGGTGCCAAGAAATAACTCTAGCGCTTTGCTCGCCGCGATTTTAGAAGAACACGTTACGCTGGGCTTCGCACGCAAGCTAGATGAAACATGGAAAATCACGAGTGGTATTGAGTTTTTATTACCTAAAAAAGTGACTTATGACAGCCAATTGTTTGGCGACAATACTGAAGTGCGTAACGAGGGGTTCTTTCTGCATTTAATGCTGAGCAAACAGTGGTAAAACTTTCCATGCAATAAGTATGTGCGCCTCGCCTTCGGCGAGGCAATTCAAAAAACCAGCACCCAACAAAACACAGAAGTTCTACTCTTTTGCAACGTTGCTATTGGGGCATCAACATCATAATGAGACAAGCGACATCTGCCTCATCAATCATTAAGCCCCGTTAAACATGGCTTTGTAAAACAGGTAAAGGATTAGTGCTGATCGGTATCGATTATTTTTGTATCAAAACCGAATACATTCCCTGCCCAAATCCACATCACCAACGCCAACACGCCAAACGGCATATAACCCATATAGCCTAGCAGTGGCATTTCTGAAAAGATGTGAATCACATTAACGTAAGGGATATCGTATACCCAGTAGTTAGGGTTCGTAATCGGCATTTGTGGGTGTGCGCTTCCGTAGTTCCAGCACTCCCAAACAAAACCGTTCAGCATGGTTGCTAACGCAACGAGCAGTGCAGAGGTCCAGTTGCCTTTAGCCATGTCAGTAAATGGTGTCCAAATATTAAGCTTGATGAGTAAGCCTGAAAATATCATCAATATACCTATCCACAGCACCCAGAATAAAGGATAAGGCCAAAAAACCATGAGGAATAACAATGCATAGCCTGCGTACAATAAAAAATTACCATTAACAGAAACCTTGGGGCCTTGAGAGTACCTACTAGCCAAGCTAGGGCAAGTGTTCAGCAGCATGTACCATTGAAAAATGGCAGGCCAAACAGTGGTGTAAGCTAGCAAAAATATCACCACCACTGCCTCATGGGACAATGAGGGGATACTCTCGGTTTGCGGGTAATACCAATTGCCTAGGGCAAAGTAATTGTAATACTCAAACATACGCCAGCCAACCAATGAAACCAATGCGCTGATAACTAGTGTTTTTGGTTTAGATGACAACAAAGACTGCCCATTGTTATAACGATAAACAACGCCGTCTAGTGTAAAAATAAAACTCCACCACAGCGGTGTAAATGCATAATAAACAAGGCTGCCAAATATAGTCACGCGCGTCCACATCAGCCATAAAAAAAACAACGTAGACACTAAACCCAGCCAAAACCAAACAGGCAAAGGTAACGGTTTATTAGGTGCGGCAGGCTCCACCTTTTTAAATCCAAATAGCGTGGGGGAAATATATAACGCCAGTACAACCAACTCTACAAAAGCCAACGCACAAAATACAATTAAATTGAAACCTGGTGCTTCTGCGACAAACTGCGGAGGAAATACGCCAAAACCAGGTGGCAAATGCGTATCGGGGTAAGCAAACCAACTCGCAATTAAAGGTACTAGCAAAGCTAGCATGATGGGGATTATTAGTTTTTTCTTCATTTGCAATCTCATTGTTAATAAAAAAGTATCGCTACACTTAATCTACAATCTGAATTTACAAATCTGCTTACCAATAATTTGGACGCGCTTATTTTGATACAGCCATTCAACTGTCATTTTTTTAGTATGTTGAGGTCAAATGTTTTATCGCGCTTCATCGCCAAGCAGGATAATAAGCTCGTTTGCATGCGTATAAATTCAAACCAAGCAAACATTATCAGTCAACAAAGTTAGAGACAATCACCCATATAGAACAGATGGTTAGACACAGAAACTTACTGGCTATTCAACACACAACTTACTTCACCACAGTTTTTCTGCCATATTTTGTGATTTGATTCTATCAACCCACCACTTCAAGCCAGCGCCAGCATCGCCGCTACGCCAAGCCATATAGATGGATTCTGGTTGGCGTGGCTCTTCTACTTGTTTTTCTACCAGCAAGCCGTTTGCTATGGCATCGCGAGCTAATGGCTCAGGTAAAAAGCCAAAACCAAGCCCAGCTAGCTGAAACTCATATTTTGTACGCATGTTGGACACCGCTAAGGCTTCCTGACCAAACAGTAAACCCACGGTGCGTGGTGGCATTTTCCGTACCGAGTCACTCACCGTGATAGCGCGATGATGATATAACTCGGCCTTACCTAAGGGCTTATTCACATTGGCCAATGGGTGATTAGGCGCAACAGCAAACACAAAATTGATGGTATCAATCACCTTTGCATGATAGCCGCCACCAGATGGCCCCTCGCCTGCGGCCCCTATCAGCAAATCCACGCGCCTGTCCATCAGCGCTTCCCAGCAGCCGGATAACGCCTCTTGTGCAAACCGCAGTCTGGTCAGATTCGCCACTTTATAAAACTCGGCAATATCTTCAACCAATGCCGTGGGAGAGAACACTGAATCCATGCCGATGGATAGCTCGGTTTCCCAACCTGACGCTACACGCCGCACTCTATGCTCCAGGTCTTCCGCTGCTTTCAGCAGGTACCGTCCTTCTTTTAATAGCTCCTTACCCGCGCTGGTTAGGCTAACTTTAGGGCCTTGGCGCTCAAATACTTGCACGCCTAAGTCTTGCTCCAGCTTACTGACCGTGTATGAAATGGTGGACGGTACTTTATGCAACTCACTACCCGCAGCAGCAAACGATCCGCCACGGTCAATCGCATCAAGAATTAATAAAGAATCTAGGCTTATTCTGAACATTCGAATTTTTCGATGATAGGTTGATAATTTTTCCGTTTTTCATAGAGAAACTAACGGTTCATAATGCTTATCACATTAACAGCAAGCCATTTATTAATAAACACTATGTTTCAAATTATCGCACATAGAGTAATAAATGATGCAGCAATCCAGATTAAATAGGAGTCATTCATCATGTTACAAGTGCTTAAAAATAGTCAACGCGGTGCAGCTGATCATGGCTGGTTGCAATCTAACCACTCGTTTTCATTTGGCCATTACTACAACCCAGAGCAAATGGGGTTTGGACCTTTGCTGGTGATTAATGAAGACCGCGTACAACCTGCCCGTGGCTTTGGCACACACAGCCATGAAGACATGGAAATCATCAGCTACGTATTGAGTGGTGCACTAGAACATAAAGACAGCATGGGCAATGGTTCTGTGATTCGTTACGGTGATGTGCAAAGAATGAGTGCCGGCACTGGCGTGAGCCACAGTGAGTTCAACCACTCTAGCACTGAGCGTGTGCACTTTTTGCAAATTTGGATTAACCCTAACGTAACCGGCATTGCACCAAGCTACGAGGAAAAACATTTTGATGCCGCATCAAAAACAGGCCAACTGCGTTTGATTGCTTCACAAGACGGAAAAGATGGCTCAGTGCTGATTCACCAAGACGCAAGCATCTATGCAGCGATATTGAACGGAGAAACCAAATTGGCTCATCAATTAGCAGCTAACAGAACAGGCTATGTGCATTTGATTAGAGGCGAAGTGGAAGTCAACGGCATTAAGTTGGCCACAGGCGATGCCTTAAAAATTCAAGAGGAAGCTTTGGTTGAGTTTAGCAATGCAGCAGATGCCGAACTACTAATGTTCGACCTACCTTACTAACCTTATTTATTTACTAACTTTTATTTAATTTTAATTACTTTATATTTCTTTAGGAGCAATACCATGACACAAGAAACCATTTTAATCGTAGGCGCAGCAGGCAATAACGGCGTAGCGGCCATTGAAGCATTAGTGAACAAAAATGATCGCAATATTACAGTAGTGGCTGGCGTAAGAAGCGCAAGCAAAGCCGCGCAACTTAAAGAAAAATTCCCAACGATCGAAACCGCCATTTTTGATTTAGATGAGCCAGCTACTTTGAAAGCAGCGTTTGAAGGGGTGACCAAAGTCTACATCATTCCAGGCAACGTAGAGAACAGAGCGCAACATGCCAAAAATACGGTGGATGCTGCGGTAGCGGCAGGCACTGTGAGTCAAATCGTATTGTTATCGGTAGTAGGTGCAGAGTGGGAAGCGATTCTATTCGCAAAACAGTTCCGCGAGGCAGAGAAGTATTTAGAAGCATCAGGTTTGCCATGGACGCACTTACGCACGATCTGGTTCCAAGATAACTTTTTTGGCTGGGCGGATGGCGTAAAAAGCGGCAAATTATACTTTGGTATTAGAGAAGGCAAACTTGCACCATTAAATGTGCAAGACATTGGCGAAGCGGCAGCGGTGACACTCACAACAGCAGGCCACACCAATAAAGCTTACAACATTACTGGACCAGAGTTGCTATCAGGCAGCGACATTGCAGCCGTATTCTCACGTGTGACTGGGCATAGCGTTGACTATGTATCACCAGATGAAGACACAACGTATGCGTCACTCACAGGTTCTGGCTGGCCAGAGTGGCAGGCGAAAGGCGTGCTTGAGCTATTTGAAGTATTTGCCTCTAACCAAGCAGCAGTCGTGACCACAGATGGTGAAACTTTACTAGGCCGCCCATTAACCAGATTGGAAGACTTTATTACTGCCAACAAAGCCGCTTTTATTTAAATCGCGTTAGCGGTTAAAGCACTCCCGAGCAAAGGCTTGGGAGCTTTAATCCAATTAAACACATACAGAAAAGAGAATAACGATGATTTTAGAAAGAATCTACACTTGGAGAAACTCCATTTTCAGCGCAAATACTGAGCAAGAAGCTAATACAACAGACTTACAGCAATCTGATTTAGATGCAAAATTTAGAGAAGAAGAAACGTGGCTGGGGATAGGATGACAACCCTAACGCTGGCTTGGCGGTAACTCCATCGCAAAGCCAGCTTAGTACTAGCCAAAACGGTAAGAAGCCATTACCACACCAAACACTGTATCTGTAAAAATACGCTCACCTACACTATCACCTGCCGCACCTGCCACCACCATTAAAGGGATTAAGTGATCCTCCCGCGGATGCACCAAGCGTGCAAATGGTGCCTGCTCCCAATCCACCAATGCTTGATTACGCTGCTGCGTATTATGGTCAGTAACCGCTTCATATAAATACTGCTCAAACTGCACAGAAGGCTCAAACGATGCTGGCCGGCCAAAGCCACGCATATTATGATAAGTGAGCCCACTGCCGATAATAAGCACGCCTTCATTTCTTAACGGCGCAAGCGCTTCACCCAGCTTGATATGTTCAAGCGGGTCATAAGTTGTTTTCATTGAAAGCAATACCACCGGAATATCAGCATTCGGGTACATGAGCATTAACGGTACAAAAGTACCGTGGTCGAAACCGCGCTGTTCATCTTCCAGCGCATTCACCCCAGCTAATGCCAATATCTCCCTTACTCGTTTAGCCAAGTCAGGGCTACCGCTTGCAGGATACTGCACATGGTAAGTATGTTCAGGAAACCCAAAGTAGTCATACACCATGGGTGGCTGCTGTGCGGTAGATACTGTAAATTGCGGCTCTTCCCAGTGGCCTGTAATCACCAAAATCGCCTTGGGTTTTGCCGGCAAACTGGCAGGCAGCTTGGCTAGCTCAGTTTCTGTCACTGCAAAGCTTGCGCGCATATCCTCAATATACGGCCAAGGCCCGCCACCATGAGAGATAAACAACGTTGGGAATCTAATGTTTGGTTTCATACAAGTAAACTACTCCTAATGACTAAGGTTTAAAACAGCCTCTAAATAAATTTACAAATCATTTACAAGTTATTTACAATTGGTAAGATTTACGTTTATACTAGCATGCATAAATTAAAGCCTTTGCATAAATAGCAGGCAAAAAAAGACCCCAACCAAGGGGATGAAATCGGGGTCCAAAAATGCCTCATCGTCTAAGGCTTCCGCTCAGGGAGGATTGGAGCGGAAAGGTAACTTGCGTTACCTGTAGGTTCTGACTAAGCCTTTTCTAAATAAGTTCCAAAATAAATGCGTTTTTTGTAGGCCTAGCTTTTACACCAAACTTAGGCTCACTTAAAAAACCGCGCCACATTTAACACCAAAGATTCAACACCAAAGAAGCTATCTAAAACATATGTAAGCTGTGACCACATATGGAATATTTGGTTTAAGTAGTCATGCTAAAATATCGACTATGAATAGCCAACCGCAAACCACTATGCAAGATCCTCTTTTAGCTGGATTAAATAATAAACAGTTAGAGGCAGTTACCTTACCGCAACAGTCTGCACTGATTTTAGCTGGTGCCGGCAGTGGCAAAACGCGCGTACTCACAGCGCGTATTGCATGGCTAATTCAAACTGAACAAGTTTCACCTACGGGTTTGTTGGCGGTAACCTTTACCAATAAAGCAGCAAAAGAGATGCTTACGCGCATCACTGCATCGTTACCTATCAACACCCGCGGCATGTGGGTTGGCACATTCCACGGTTTGTGCAATCGTCTATTGCGCGCACATCACCGTGAGGCCGGGCTGCCGGCAAGTTTCCAGATTTTGGATATTGCAGATCAGCTTTCAATGCTTAAACGCTTAATGAAGCTAATGAATGTAGATGACGAGAAGTTTCCGCCCAAGCAAGTGCAAAACTACATTAACGGTTGCAAAGATGAGGGACTGCGCGCACATGCAGTGGACGCCTACGACCCGCATTCACAAAAACTGCGTGAGATTTTTGAAGAATACGACAAGCAATGCCAACGTGATGGTGTGGCAGACTTTGCCGAGCTGCTATTACGCTGTTACGAGCTACTAGAACGCGATGCCAATATTCGCCAGCATTACCAAAGCCGTTTCAGATATATCTTAGTCGATGAGTTTCAGGATACCAATCGCCTGCAATACCAATGGCTAAAACTATTGGCGGGCCAAAGTAAGGATGGACAGCATAACTGTATTTTTGCCGTGGGTGATGACGACCAATCTATTTACGGCTTCCGCGGCGCCCGCGTTGGCAATATGCGCGATTTTGAAACTGATTTCAATGTACAAAGCGTAGTGAAGCTGGAGGAAAATTACCGCTCGCACAGCAACATACTAGATGCCGCCAATGCGATTATTTCGCACAATAAAAATCGCTTAGGCAAAAACCTATGGACCAGCGCAGGCGCTGGTGAGCCTGTGCGCGTGTACCAAGCCTACAACGATAATGACGAAGCGCAATTTATTGTTGATGAAATTAAAATGCTACATGCAGAAGGTACTGAGCTGGGCGAAATGGCCATGCTCTACCGCTCTAACGCGCAATCTCGTGTATTAGAGCATGCACTATTCTCGGCTAATCTGCCATACCGCGTATATGGCGGCTTGCGTTTCTTTGAACGTGCCGAGATTAAACACGCACTCGCTTACATGCGCCTGATTGCCAATGCCAATGACGACACAGCACTATTGCGCGTGATTAACTTCCCAGCGCGCGGCATCGGCGCTCGTAGCTTAGAGCAGCTACAGGAAGCCGCTCGCGCAGAAAATTGCAGTCTATGGCAGGCTGCCATTAATAAAGTGGGGCACGGCAAGGTTGGCGGCAAAGGCATTGATGGTTTTGTCGCACTGATTAGGCAAATGGTGGATGAAGCTTATGGCATTAGCCTTTCAGAACTGGCTGAGCTCGCCACCACGCTTTCAGGCCTTAAAGCACATTACCAAAATGAAAAAGAAGGCGAAGACCGTATTGCCAACTTAGAGGAGTTGGTCACCGCCGCAGTTGCGTTTACCAACCAGGATTTTGGCAACCATAGCAATGCAGATGGCGAAACCGAACAAGACTTACTCACACAGTTTTTAAGCCATGCCAGTTTAGAGGCAGGTGAACACCAAGCAGACGTAGGGCGTGAAGCTTTGCAGCTGATGACCGTACACGCCTCTAAAGGCTTGGAATTTAAAGTAGTGTTTATCAGCGGCCTGGAAGAAGGCCTGTGCCCACACGAGCAGAGCACTTACGAAGCCAATGGCCTAGAAGAAGAACGGCGCTTAATGTACGTGGCAGTAACACGCGCACGCCAACGCTTATATTTAAGCCACGCCCAAAGCCGCATGTTGCATGGACAAGTACGCTACGGCATCCCATCGCGCTTTTTGGATGAAATTCCAGAGGAACTGCTCAAACGCTTAAACAGCAAACCTGTGGCTAAATCTGGTTACGGCAGAGATTACAACGAACTGCCTGCGGTAATGAGCAAACAGCAAAGCAGCACACAGAAAAATGCCATGCCATGGAAAGTAGGCCAGCAAGTGGCACACAACAAATTTGGCAATGGTGTGGTGGTGAGCTACGAAGGCAACGCTAACGATATGCGCGTGCAAGTGAATTTTGGACGTGAAGGCCTAAAATGGCTGGCGTTAGAATTTGCTAAATTGACTGCGATCTAAACTTTAGTCTGCCTAGCGAAAATCTTAACGATTTGCGCTAAGCAGGCTACCAATTCAATTAAGTTTTAATATTAAACCTAGATAATTTTAAGCGAGTTAGTAAGGCTAAATCGCTTGGTCAGGCTGGCTAGATTGGCTAACGTTATCTATGCCAAAAATATCAGCGTAGCTGGTGTATAAACTGGTCATCATGACTGGAATAATGGCAACAAACACCACAGAAAAAATCACATGTACGCTCACGACCAACCACATGGCAGACATTAAAACCGCCATAAACATCAAGCCATAAAGCAGAAACGGCAGCATATTTTTCAAGCAGGCAACAAAGCTCAATTTCATCGCATCTACTGCTTTTAATTGGTTAAGCCCAGCCAACACTGGTGCAAACCAGTAGGCCATCAGCACCGGCATAAGCAAACACATGGCGATAAATAATGGCAAGATTACAGTGCTTGCTTGCTCAGGGCTTAAGTCTTTGCCTTGCGAAATCAGTTCTACCGCACCTCTATCTAGCATCAGCACTACTAAAACCGCAATCACCAGCAAGCTCATCATATAAAAACCACCCACCGCTACCAACTGCGAAGTGTTTTGCTTGAAGCCCTGAAACAGATGGTTGATTTCTAAATCCTGATTACGTGTAAGTGCTTGGCAGCCCCACATCATGCCTGCCGCAAACACCGGCGCCAACAAAGTGCTAACCACAGAGCCCAAAATCGGCACCATTGAAATAGGAATCATGATTGCCAAGTAAATTAGCAGCAGAATCACCCACATCACAGGGTTAGCTCTAAACAAGTTAACGCCGTTGACAATCCAAAGCCATGCGTTTGCCGCCGGCACTTGTTTAACTGCTGGAGATTGCGTGTTTAGATCTTCTGCCATGATGCCTTCACCTCTAGTTTCAAATCAGCCTACTGTAATGACTATTCTATGCTAACGCACAACAGATTAATCCAGTTTGATTAATCCTATCCTTGATTAAGATTGTGCGGTTCTTAACTTCAGGATATTTTTAAAATGATTTGGGTCTTTTGCGTGCGTTAACTCACCCGCCTGCGGATAAATCTGATCATACAATCGCGACAGCCAGAAACGTAATGCGGCAATACGCAACAAGCCCTGCCATGCGGCATGTTCCGCTTGCTCAAATGGACGCACCGCTTGATAAGCCTGCAATAACGCCTCCACTTTGGCGGCATCTAACTGGCCGTCCGCCTGCACGCACCAGTCATTAGCCACTATCGCTAAGTCATATGCCAGCACATCATGACATGCATAATAAAAGTCTATCAAACCACCGACTTTATCACCGTGAAACAATACATTATCGCGGAACAAATCCGCATGGATAATGCCCTTAGGTAAGGCTGAGGTATCCAGCCCAGCTTGGAATGCCAGTGTTTCAGCCAATAACTGTTGGTCATCTGCCAATAAATGCGCCATCACCTTTTGTGCGGTTTGATTACGCCAGTCTGCGCCGCGTGGGTTTTGATGTGCCTGGCCTGAATACTGAGAAACAAACGACTGCCCTGCCTGATGCATTTGCGCCAGCACTCTACCAACCTCCGCGCAGTGAACGGTAGTAGGCGCTGTAATATCCTGACCATTCAAGCAACTGATTAATACGGCAGGTTTACCATTGAGCATGTGTAAATTAACACCAGCCTTATTACTAATTGGGTCTGGGCAAGGTACACCGTGTGTGGATAAATGATGCATCAAGTCAATAAAGTACGGCAGCTCATCAATCGTGTTGTGCTCAAATAAGGTGAGTACGTACTTACTTTGCGTAGTAGTCACAAAGTAATTGGTATTGGTAATGCCTGAGGAAATACCTTTTAGCTCAACCAACTCACCGATGGAGTAATCTTGAAGCCATGCTTGTAGTTGTTGATTGTTAACTGAGGTAAAAACAGACATAGGTGTAATTTAAAAAACTGGAAATAATTAAAGGCGGGGCATTATATCAAGCATGTAGATGAAAACACTGCTTACATCCCCATGCCTGTATTCGATCAATTGTGATGGATTAAAATCTAAAGATAGTCCATTTAGGAATAGATAGCGGCGGATTAGGCCCTACGTTTACCCAAGCACCGTCTTGGTCTTCTCTATGCAAATAATAAGGCACGCCATGCTTAGGTGTGACTTTCATCATGTACAGTTGGCCACCAACACGGTACTCCTCTATGGTTTCGCCATTCTTTTTAACGATAGTAACTTCCGGCTCATCCGGCACATCTTCCGAGCTGATGCTAGGCGGTGGAATGTCCTCCAACGGCTGCAGGTTGGATGGCAACTCTCTAGCTTGCAACAGCGTTGGCGCTAGCATTGCTGCAAGTAATAAAGCACTTAGATTTTTGTAATTTTTACGCATCATCATTACCACCCTTTACGGCATCAACATCATCAACTAAATTAAGTGCTCATTCTATCAAAAACCATCCGGTATAAGGCCATATGATTACAAATAAAGCTGGATGCGCTCTTCTTCTGCAGAAAGCTTGAAACCACGTGTTTCGTAATGTTTGAAAATGGCCTGCACAATCTCTTCTGGGTCATCAATCATCTGAATTAGGTCCAAATCACTGGTTGAAATCATGTCTTCGTTCACCAAAGTGGTTTTCACCCACTCCACCAGCCCGCGCCAAAATGGCTCACATACCAAGATAATAGGAATCTTGAGCGTTTTGCCGGTTTGCACCAGCGTAATCGCCTCCATCAGCTCATCTAGAGTACCAAACCCGCCTGGCATTACCACATAGGCGCTCGCATACTTTACAAACATAACTTTGCGCATAAAGAAATGCTTAAAATTCTGGCTAATATCCTGATACGGATTTGCATTTTGCTCATGCGGCAACTCAATATTTAAGCCGATACTTGGTGACTTGCCTGCAAATGCGCCCTTATTAGCCGCCTCCATAATGCCGGGGCCACCGCCAGATATCACAGCAAAGCCTGCATCAGAAAGCCGTCTTGCAATGTCCACCGTCAATTCATAATAAGGGCTATCCGGCTTGGTGCGTGCACTGCCAAAGATAGAAACCGCAGGCGTAATTTCTTTAAGACGCTCCGTTGCATCCACAAACTCAGACATAATCTTAAACGCATGCCAAGACTCAAGGCCGGTATGGTGCATACCCTGCACGTCAGGGTCGGTAATTTTTGGAATTTTTTTAACAATGGTCATGACGATTAATCCTTGATGAATGAAATACCAAAATTTAAACAGGCTAAATTAAACGCCTGCGCATAAACAATTTTTAAGCATGTCATATATGTTTTATTATGTAGGCGATTAAAGACCGTTGGCAACAACCTATTGCAATTATTTGCCTAAAGCAGGGCTATTTAATGTGACGGACGCTCGCAATTTTTGGATTTTTATATGAAAACTTTATTATTGGTGGATGGTTCATCTTATTTGTATCGTGCATTCCACGCCATGCCCGACCTACGCAACTCGGCCAACGAGCCGGTAGGTGCGATTCAGGGCGTACTCAATATGCTGCGCCGCCTACACAAAGACTACCCTGCCGAATACAGTGCCTGCGTATTTGATGCCAAAGGCAAAACCTTTCGTGATGACATTTATCCAGAATACAAAGCCAACCGCGCCAGCATGCCTGATGATTTACGCTCGCAAATTGAGCCTCTATTTGAAACCATACGCGCCATGGGTTGGCCACTGGTTGTTGAAGATGGCGTAGAAGCAGACGATGTGATTGGCGCATTGGCCAAACAAGCTGAGCGCCAAGGCATTAAGACCATTATTTCTACCGGTGATAAAGACATTTCGCAACTGGTGAACGAGCACATTACCGTAGTCAACACTATGCGCGACGCTTTCCGCAAAACCGATGACGTGCTGGATGTGGCTGGTGTGGAAAACAAATTTGGCATCCCGCCCAGCTTGATCATTGACTACCTAGTGCTGGTTGGTGATACCTCAGACAACGTGCCAGGGGTGGAAAAAGTTGGCCCAAAAACTGCGGTTAAATGGCTAAAAGAATACGGCACATTAGACAATATAGTCGCCAATGCAGACAGCATTAAAGGCGTGGTAGGTGAAAACTTACGCAAGGCGCTACCGTGGCTACCCACCGCACGCGAGTTGATTACCATCCGCTGTGACGTGGGCATCCGCGACCACTTTGACGAGCTGGTACAACAAACGCCAGACAAAGCAAAACTAACCGCACTATTTGACCACTTTGAATTCAGAAGCTGGAAGCGCGAGCTGGACAATATGCCAGACGCGGCACTTCAGCCTAGCGCGGAGCCTCCGCCAGCAGGTACCTCTGGTGATTTATTCAGCGCACCCGCAACGGTGGCCAGACCCGAAGCCAAAGCTAAAGCTGAGGCTAACACCGCGCCTCCATCCGTACAGTACAGCTACACCCCTAACACCAGCCGCCAATATGAAACCATACTCAGCGAAACAGCCTTAGATGCATGGCTCGCTAAGCTTAACCAGGCGGACCTCATCTGCTTTGATACAGAAACCACCTCACTAGACCCGCTCACAGCCCAAATTGTCGGCATGTCGTTTAGCGTGTCAGCAGGAACTGGCGCCTATTTGCCGCTCACGCATGATTACTTTGACGCCCCTGAGCAGCTGCCGCTGGCACAGGTTTTAGCCAAGTTTAAGCCTTTGCTGGAAAACCCAGCCATTAAAAAAGTAGGGCAAAATTTAAAATACGATAAACACGTATTGGCTAACCACTGCATTGCGCTTAATGGTATTACGCACGACACACTGTTGCAGTCTTATGTGCTAGAAAGCCACCGCGGCCACGGCATGGATGAACTCAGCGCCCGACATTTAGGCATTGAGCCTATCAGCTTTGAGCAAGTGGCCGGCAAAGGCGCCAAGCAAGTTGGTTTTAATCAAGTGACAATCGAGGTTGCCGCTGAATACGCAGCCGAGGACGCTGACATTACCCTGCAACTACATGAGGCGCTATCACCACAGGTGCTGCAAGATAGCAAACTCAACTTTATTTACAGCCAAGTTGAAATGCCTTCAATGGAATGCCTGTTTACCATTGAGCGCAATGGTGTGTTGATTGATGCCAACATGCTCAACCGCCAAAGCAACGAAATCGGCATGAAACTGATGGAGCTGGAAACAAAAGCTTTTGAGCTTGCAGGGCAACCGTTTAACTTGGGCTCACCTAAGCAACTGCAAGAAATCTTATTTGGCAAACTCGGCATTAAGCCTATTAAAAAGACTCCCTCTGGTGCGCCGTCTACAGACGAAGACGTACTGCAGGAGCTTGCGCTAGATTACCCACTGCCGAAAGTGCTGCTGGAGTACCGCGGCTTAGCCAAATTAAAATCTACCTATACCGATAAACTGCCAAAAATGATTAACCCGCACACCGGGCGCGTGCACACCAGCTACAATCAGGCAGTGGCGATTACAGGCCGCTTAGCCAGCAGCGACCCCAATTTACAAAACATCCCAGTACGCACCGCTGAAGGCCGCCGTATCCGCGAAGCGTTTATCGCACCGCCAGGCAGCCATATTGTTTCTGCCGACTACTCGCAAATTGAGCTGCGCATCATGGCGCATTTATCTAAAGACACAGGCATGCTGCAAGCCTTTGCCAATAATGAAGATATCCATCGCGCCACTGCTGCCGAGATTTTTGGCGTGGAACGCAGTGCCGTGGACAACGAGCAGCGTCGCTATGCAAAAGTGATTAACTTTGGCCTGATTTACGGCATGAGCGCATTTGGGCTGGCGCAAAACCTGAATATCGAGCGCAGCGCCGCCCAAAGCTATATAGAGCGCTACTTTGCGCGCTACCCGGGTGTACGCCAATATATGCAGGAAACCCGCGAACTTGCCAAAGAAAAAGGCTATGTAGAAACCTACTTTGGCCGCAGGTTATGGGTACCAGAAATCAATAGCGCCAACGGCATGCGCAGAGCAGGTGCCGAACGTGCGGCCATCAACGCGCCGATGCAGGGCACCGCAGCAGATTTAATCAAACTTGCCATGATTGCGGTTGATAAATGGCTGAAAAATGAAAAACTCAGCACTAAACTCATCATGCAAGTGCACGATGAATTGGTATTAGAAGTGCCGGATAGCGAACTCGAACTGGTCAAACAGAAACTGCCAGAGCTCATGCAAAATGTAGCTAAACTAGATGTGCCGTTACTGGCTGAGGTTGGTGTAGGCAGTAACTGGGAAAGCGCGCATTAATCCTTAACATTGACTCACAGTGGTTCACGGGCGTATTTAAACAATCATGCAAAAAGATAATCAGTCCATCGGTATTTATATCATCGGCGATGAAATCCTCTCCGGAAAACGGCAGGATGCACACTTAAGCTTTGTGATACAGGCGTTAAAAGCACGCGGTTTACAACTGGCATGGGCGCATTATCTGGGTGACACTCCTGCACAGATTACAAGCCTGCTGCAAGCCAGTATGCAGCATGGGGATATCGTGTTCAGTTTTGGCGGCATCGGTGCCACGCCAGATGACTACACGCGTCAGTGCGCGGCTGATGCTGCCGGAGTAGCACTCACCCGCCACCCGGGAGCCGTTGCCGAAATTGAGGCGCAATATGGTGAGGGCGCCTATCCGAAAAGAGTCCTAATGGCAGATTTGCCAGCAGGGGCAGAACTGATCCCCAACCCAGTGAACCGCGTGGCTGGCTTTGCCATCAACCAGCATTACTTTGTGCCAGGTTTCCCGCAAATGGCGCACCCCATGGTGGAATGGGTGCTGGACACGCATTACCAACACCTGTTTCACCAGCAGGATTATACCGAGCTATCGATTTTGGTGATGGATGCCGGCGAGAGCCAGCTCATTGATTTAATGAACCATATCGTACAAAAATACCCGGAAATTAAGCTCTTCAGCCTGCCTAAGCTAGATAACCGCCGCACTACAGAGATGGGAGTCAAAGGCCCTAAGGTAGCGGCAAATGCGGCATTGGAAGAAATCAAACTTGCCGTCAGCACGCTGCATTTCCCGTGGGTAGAACACTAGGGTTTACAGAGCGCTAATACTGATCAATAGACTATCTATCAATACACGATGAAATGTAGAGACCATTGTGGCGCATGTTGCATCGCGCCTTCTATTAACAGCCCGATTCCTGACATGCCCAATGGCAAGCCTGCCGGTGTGCGCTGCATTCAGCTCAATGAGCAAAACATGTGCAAAATCTTTGGCCAGCCGGAACGACCCGCATTTTGCGGTGGCCTGCAGCCTAGCGCAGAAATGTGTGGAGATACGCGTGAACAGGCCGTCCGTTGGCTTACACAACTAGAGCAGCTCACAGCACCCAATATCATCAGATAGCAACGCCACAACAACACTCAGTACTTTGGTTATCCTCGCGTAAGTCTATACCCAAATCAGCTTACCACTCAGCAACGCTACTAATGCAAATTAGCGCCATCTCCCGTGATCAACAGTGTAAAGACAATATAACTCCAAGCCATCTGTCATCAAACAATCATTACTTTACTCCTTTACAAACCAATCAACATTCACCTCACCACTAGACTATTAACACACACCACCCCATAAAATGATAAATATGATAAATATATCCATAAGCAATAATTAACAATAAGTAATTGATATTTATTAAATTCATAAAATAAACAAACACAAAACCCATCAATCACCAGCTAAAATTATAGATAGTGTTTGACATTCAACCTTAAAATGATAAAAATGATAATTGTAAATTTCTACCAAATTTAATTTAAAGGAATATTTGCCATGAAACTACAGCACAGGTTAAGAGTTATTCCATTGTTAATTGCATCAACCCTCTCTTTAACAGCTTGCGATAGTGACGGTCTCGGTCTAGCGATAAAACCATCCGTTACCCCACCACCGACCACTGTATCTACACTTAGCGTTCTTGATGCAGTGACAGAAACGGTCTCTACCACCGCAGATTTGTTAGTTGGGCCACAAGGACTTTTACCATTAACCAGCGCAACAGGAAGCACTCTACTGGACCCAGTCATTGGCGCCAACGGACTATTGCCATTAACTTCTGCCGATGGTGAAGGTGCTGGTGCAATTTTAAATTCCGTTGTAGGTGAAAATGGATTACTCCCTTTAACCAGCAATGCCGGCAATGAAACTGCATTAGATCCAGTTATCGGCCCTAATGGTTTGTTGCCACTCACGTCTAACGACGCTAACGATGGATCAGGACTATTAACCACTGCCACTTCACTGCTAGACCTTAGTGACGGCTTACCACAGCCACAACTTTTACTAGATACCGTAGTCAGCACGCTTGATGATACGACAGGAATCAACGGTGACTTACTTACACCAATAACAGACTGGGTAAGTGGCGCTGGCATACAAACAAATACTTTATTAGACCCGACAATAGGAACCAACGGCTTACTGCCATTAACCTCACCTATAGGAGGAGATCGTGCGTTATTAGACCCCCTAGTTGGTCCTGATGGTTTATTACCACTTACTTCTGGAGGCACAACGACAGACAGTGGCTTTTTATCACCTGTCACTAATTTAGTGAGCGGTGCAGGTTTACCCGATACAGGCAGCTTATTAGATCCAATGACAGGATTACTAGGTGGAGACACATTAGGGTTACTTGCTCCAGTCACAGATTTAGTGGGCGGCACTGGTTTACCTGATACAGGTGGATTATTAGCACCACTGACAGACCTGCTTAGTGGCGGAGATACAAGCAATCTACTCGCGCCAGTCACCAACTTGATTGGTGGTGCTGGCCTACCTGATACTGGCGGCCTATTAGCACCAGTGACTGACCTATTAAGCAATGCTGACACAGGAAACTTACTTGCGCCGGTCACAGACTTAGTTGGCGGAGCAGGCTTACCAGACACCGGAGGCTTATTGGCGCCAGTAACAGATCTGCTGAGCGGCGGAGATACAGGTAATTTACTTGCACCAGTAACCGATTTAGTGAGCGGTGCTGGCCTACCTGACGCTGGTGGATTATTAGCGCCAGTCGCAAACGTGTTAAGCAGTGCTGATACAGGAAACTTACTAGCTCCCGTAACAAGCTTAGTAAGCGGCACCAGCCTACCTGATGCTGGCGGCCTGCTCGCCCCTGTAACAACTTTACTTGGTAATTTATAGATAAGAAAGACTAAACCAGCGACTGATCTTGAAAACTCCGAATATGCCAAGGTCAGTCACTATAAATGTCATGCACAACATCATGTTTAAGCACTTACCACTTATCTTAACCGGGTTAATATTACTGGCTCAATCAGCATACGTTCAGTTGGCTTTTGCAAATGCAAACCCAGAAGATACCCTACCAAAAGTGCTAGAACCCAAAACGGGAGTGAGAGGTGCCGTCGATATTAACCGCCCCGATACAGCCGTAGATCCTAAACTTCAGCAGTTATTAGCAACACAGATAACCGTTAATCAGTTCGATATTCAAGGAGTGAAAACCATTCCTTTTGAAGAAGTGAATGCAGTCTTTAAGCCACACCTCAACAAGCAAGTGTCGATACAAACTTTGATAGATTTATCCTCTAAAGCAACCAAAATCTACATAGCAAAGGGGTACCCACTATCATTTGCATACATACCTGCACAAGATTTTGGCAGTAACAAAGTTACCGTATTGGTCATTGAAGGTTATGTTGGCAGCGTCAATGTCCTAGGAAAATTTGGACCGACTGAAAGTAAGATTAGATCAATTGTCGAACCAATGTTGCAAGAAAAACCCTTAACAAAGAAAACCATGGATCGTTACAGTAGCTTACTATCACTGCTACCAGGCCTTTCAATCCAAGCCTCTTTGCAACTACCGAAAAAACGTGACGGTGCCGCAGAGTTAGTCATTACCGCAAACCGTACACCCATCACAGCAGGAATAAACGTTGAGTCTTTGAATCCCAGAGCAAGGGCAATCATCACGGTTAAGGCTAACAGCTTAAGTAGCGCTGCTGAGCAACTAACATTTACCACACTCGCCTCACAACAAAACGAACAATACTATGCTGCCGCATACTCGCAGATGCTAGGTAGCCAGGGGCTAATGTTAAAGTTAGATGGTTCTATGTATGAAGGTGGTTCTGAAGAGCAACTCTTGCCAGATCTTGATCGCAATGTTAGATCTTTACGCATGAGCACTTCACTTAGCTATCCGTTCATCATTGATCGCAATAAAAGCCTAATTGGCACGACTTCAATATCAGCAACAAATTTTACAGACAAAATACAAAGCAAAGAAACAGGCCGAGGTATCCTCAGCAAAACCCACTCCAGAGCACTGTCAGTAGGGGCAACCTACACCGAACTTTATTCAACGCAAAGCCGGCGCCTTCAACTTACCTTATCCAAAGGATTAGACCTTCTAGGCGCAGAAAAAAGCGTAAAGACAAACTTCCCAACAAGCATAGAGCTAACCAATCCAGATGATTTAACGTTCACCAAATTAAACTTCAACTTCTCGCAAAGCAATACCTTTATGCTTGGTTTAGGAACAAAAGTTTCACTTACTGGACAATACAGTGCAGATCAAGTGCCAGCTTCAGAGCGCGTACAGTTTGGTGGATATCAATTTGGGCGTGCATTTGAGCCCGGCTTTATATTTGGTGACTCTGGCTGGGGCGTGGGTGTAGAAGTCAATAAACAAATCCCGCTTGTTTATGATTTTTCTTACATTAAACTTTTAGCATTGCAACCATATGTACTGCTGGAGTCTGCCCGCACTTTTCAAAATGCAGACACCACAAACACTACCAATATTGACCGAATGTCATCACTGGCTTTAGGCCTAAGAATTGTAACTGATGTAGGTGGGGTTTTAGATATGGCCGTGGCAAAACCGCTAAGCAGCCAAAACCAAAATGCAGGACGTTCTGATGACATTACATTTAGCTTAAATTACGGTTTGTTTTTAAATTAACCTCTCTATCAGCAAAGTCAAACAATACGATTAAGCCAGCGCAGCTTGTTACATACAATGACTAAACGCGCTGAAGCAACTCTTCACTTAAATCTATCAATTGCTGAGGCAGAAAAGGCTTAATCAGGTAATAGCTCGCACCGGATTGCAAACCATTCTTACGATCCTCACTAGAGTCCGCGCCAGTCAAAAATATGATGGGGATATCTGCATACGCTTCTGTTGATTTCAGTATATCGCATAAAATCAAACCATTAATTTCGCCAGGCATCATCACATCTAATAAAATCAAGTCAGGCTTAACCTTCTCAATCAACTGCATCCCCATGCTTGCATCACATGCTTCAAAAAACTCATACTCATTAATCTCAAGCGTCAATTTAATTAGCAACCGGATTTCTGGCTGATCTTCAATGATTACAACTTTAGGGTTATTATTTTTTGCTTTCACAAGGGCACCTCCGATATTGATCAATGTAAAATGAAAATCAACTTAAAGATTTAATATTAAGGTTAGGCTTTTGGCAGCCAAATCGTCACCTGTGTGCCAACGTTGAGCTCAGACGAAACTTCAATGTCTCCATCATGCAAATCAACAATCTCTTTCACTATCCTCATCCCTAAGCCAGTACCCGGGATTCCCTGAGAATTAGCGGCCCTAAAAAAAGGCTCAAACAACTTATCTAACTCACTACGGATAATACCAATACCCTCATCAATAATACGAATACCTACAAAACTCACACCCGCATCCTGACGTTCCAATACATCAACTTTAATTATCTTTTCTATTGATGAATACTTATGGGCATTAGATAGTAGATTTGTAAAAACCTGAATCAGCTTATCAAAATTACCTTTAATCGAAAGTGAAGCATCGTAATCAGCCACCTGAATTTTGCGATGACCCGCATGCATTTTGATATCGTCTAGCGCTGCATCCACTAATCCTTGAACTGTAATTTCTTCAGACCTTAGTGTTAACTTCCCCTTGGCCTCAATGCGTGCAAGGTCAAGCAAGTCATTAATAAGATTTGTCATGCGAGTTGCCTGACGAAAAATATTCTCTAAAATTTCTTTACGCTGCTCTACGCTAAATTCTCGCCTGATCAATAGGTCAGTAAATCCAAAGATACTAGACATGGGCGTTCTAAGCTCATGCGCCGCAATAGATAAAAACTCACCTTTCATTTTGCTAAGCTCATATTCATGAGTGATATCTTGAAAGTAATGAATGGTACGTGGGTGCTTACTACCAATATCAACTACCTTTTTTAAAGTTCTTCTGATAAAAGTAAGTTTGGGCTGAACTATTTTAATAATCGAACCACTGCCTTTTAAGCCAGCGCCAAATTTACTATCTTCTTGATTCAAATCATTGATTAACAAATCAAACTGCTCTGACGTTATTTTATTAAGGTCCTCAACACTTAAACCTGTCATCACAAGAAACGCTGAGTTCACTTGGCTTAACTCGTCATTCTCATCAAATGAAACAAAACCATCAGGGCTTAAATCAAAAATACTATTTAACTCGACGCTTAATTGATGAGAGCGAGTTTGTGCTTTTTTCTGTTCGGTAATATCACGGCCAATGGCAATAAAGTTTAAGATATTATTCTCATCGTCCAGCAACGGTCGAATATCAATATCAATCCACTTCACTAGATTATCCACACCAAAAGACAACTCTTTCCGAAAGTTCTGATGTGATATTAACGTTTGCTTGATTTGTGCAAACTCGCCTGATGTTACATTAAGCAATAAATTAAGCTCATTACCTAAAGCCTCGTCCTGAGAAAACCCTGAGTTCTGAGTAAACGCAGTATTTACCCACTCAATATGCCCATGCTTATTTGCGATAATGACCCAGTAACTTGATCGAGAAATAATATGCGCAAGCTTACGTGACTCAGCCTCCTGTGTTGCCAATAGGCGACGTATCTCACCAAGCTGTTTATCTTGTGTGATTAGAACATCTTCAATATTGGCATTTTTTGTGACGTTTGTATTTTTAGTGCGTAAAAAAAGATCATTAACAAGATCGTGATTAGAAAAATCTGCCGCGTTCAGGCCTAGCTGCTCAAGATACTCAGCGGTATTAATTAGCGGCTTGAGTAAGAACAACAATGTGTCTGGACCTGAAGGCAAAATTCTTGCACTAAAATCGATATTGGATTTTTTATGCCTTAATGTGCAAATGTCATTTTCTATTGTCCGTAAATAACCCCAATTGAGTAGCGAGGATGGTGTAGTTAGCTCAAAGAAATGATCCATATACGCATTTAAACGAATATCAGTATCAAAGATTCCACCAAGACTTGGTCCTAACTGGATGATTTTAAATTGCCTATTAATCACAAAATGGAATGGGAATAATATTTTCAGATGACTGGCAGATAGACCAAATTCCATTAAGGACTCTTCCAAAATTACGCCCCTAGTTTCTTATCAATCAATGGCAGGATGTAACGCTCAAACTCATCAAAGTTGATTGGTTTTGGAAAAATCTTTAAATTCGGTGTAATAGCGACATTGCTCACAAAGTCTTCAGGCAGTAGCGCAGTAATCACGACGATATCAAGCTTACTAAACTGCGGCGAGTTAGCCAGATAACGAAGCAAGTCAAAACCATTAATGCCAGGCATGTTCAGATCGGTCACTAATAAATCAGGCATTTTATTACCTAACGCAATCAACCCTTCAAAACCATTGCTCGCAACATCAAGTTTTACATCACGTTTCCAATTGGTGAAATAAAAGTTAAATAACTGCCTAACGCCCTCATCATCTTCAACAAGCAGTATTTCAAAAGGAGAGTGTTTGCTCTTAGACGTAGCTTCCTGGTGTTTAAGTGAATCTTGCCGCTGCGACAAAACCACCTCTACTGACTTTACAGAAACCTTTCTGTGCCCACCCGAAGTTTTCCATGCATTCAACACACCTGACTCAACCCATAATTGGATTGTCCTCAGCGATACATTCAACATCTTTGCAGCCACGCGTGTGGTAACAAAAGTATCTGAAGAAGCGTCTTGACTAGGTTTCATTATTTCTATTTTTCATATGCACTATTATATATCTCGCATTATAAATGTGTAACGTAAACAAAGTACGGTACCTTTTTAACAACCTAGGTTTCATCGAGCCAAATCCCTAGGGTAGGTACCAAACATTAAATTAAATTATACAGATAAAATACAATGAGATACGCATTATTTATACATTAATTTAATCACATCAAAATACAATAAAACAAGGTGAAAATAAGTATGCATTTTGGGTATTAATATTGGGTAACTATTTAGCTTAAGTCCGCATTATTTTCTTGACTTGGTGTTCTTTTAAATTTAACTTTTAGCCGTGCATGCACAAGGTTCATTTTTTTTATTTTCAACCAAATATGGAGTAATAGTGATGAAAAACTGGATTATAAATTTATTGAATGACGAAGAAGGCGCAACCGCCATTGAATATGCGCTAATTGCAGCAATTTTATCGATTGGCATACTGACATCTCTAGGCACAGTCAGAGACAACCTAGTCGCGGTGTTGGGGCGCATTTCAACCGCGCTGACTGGTGCGTAAATACAATCATCGTGCATGACTGATATCTCTATCATAGTTTTGTGCTTGTGGTCGGCAGTTGTTTTTTACAATGACTATCGTAGCAACCTAATACCTAACTACTTAAGCTTAGGTGCTATTTTTGTAGCCACTTTTGTGTTGTTAGTCACTGGGCAATCATTAACGCAGCAACCAATCTCTTCTGCAGCGGCAGGTTTTGTTGTTGCGTTAGTGCTTACCGTGCCTGGCTATCAGTACAAATTACTAGGGGCTGGTGACGTAAAGTTACTTTGTGCAATTGCTTTACTGTGCGGCTGGCAGATTATGTTGTTGAGCTTTGCCACGGCATCTATAGGCATAGTTTTCATTTTAATACTTTCCTCAAGAATTGCATTTTTAGGCAAACACATAACGATGCCTACTAAGCCAAAACAGAAATTTATACCATTTGGTGCTGCTTTAGTGAGCGCAATGATGATAGTGCTATTGGCACCCAGTCTTGTTGATATAAATCAAAAGATAAGTTTATGAAAAACAAAACTACTCGGCTAAGAAGAGTGCTTCTAAAATCTTGCCGCGGTGCGGCAGCGATAGAGTTTGTATTTTTATTTCTGATCTTTTTCACCCTGTTTTATGCAATTGCAACTTATTCACTCATATTTTTATTACAGACTTCATTTCATCATGCGGCTAGCGAAGGCGCAAGGTCGGCAATATCAGTCAATGCACAAGCTTACGCCAATGAAAGCACCTATCTGAACCAAGGGGTTGTACCCACAGTGCGCAACTCTGTCGGTGCGGCTTTAAGCTGGCTGCCATCCAAGGCGCGTGATCGTGTATTGGGCGTTAACAATAGTAACGTAGACATTTCTTTAACGAACAAGGTACTTACCGTTCGTGTGGTGTATCGCAACTATATAGATCAGCCATGGATACCGTTACTTATTATCCCGGGGATAGGTCCGATATATTCAGGACCAACAAATTTGGAAGGCCGTGCAGTCATCAGGCTAGTGTGATCCAGTAGGAAATTGTTGTAGCAACAACCTAATCGCCACAAATTGAAAACAATAAAAATGAACACAAATATTTTAAGAGCCTTCGCAGTCTTACTATTTATAGGTGCCATATTTTTTGGATGGTATGGCTATAAAACCAGTACAGCAAACCAACACTTAGTCGCTCCTGCACCCCAAGTAGCAACAGTGTCACAAATCGTCACTAATCGTAAGGTACTTGCTGGTGAGATGTTAACTGCATTGGACATCAGTGAAAAACAAGTCGTTAAGTTTGACACATTAGGCTTTAGCAACTCGCACGAGGTGATTGGGAAAATACTAAATAAGGATATTGAAAGCGGCTCTTTGTTACGGAGAGCCAATTTCCAACAACTAAGCCCTGCTGCCGAACTACTAAAGAATGGTGAGCGTGCGTTAGCGATCAAGATTGATGAGGTTGCAGGCGTTGGTGGTTACATCAAACCAGGCGATTATGTTGATGTGCTGTTGTTTGCAAACGATGATACGACAGTTAAACGCAGCAGCGTCTCTCAAGTTGTACTAAGCAGATTAAGGGTGATCAGCATTGGTGAAAGCATTCAAATGGGTGAAGACACTCAATTAAACGCCGAATCAAGCAACGCATCAGCGCCACAAATCAACAGTGCATTTAGTGGCACCGATGCAAAGCAGAAAGAAAAACCCAGCAATACTGCACGCTCTGCCGTGCTGGCAGTCAATGAAGCTGATGTAGCCCGCCTTATGCTGGCTGCTAACATTGGTCAATTACGATTAGCATTACGCGGACCAGAGCCGATTCAGCCTAACAACTCTACACTAGAAAGCACTTTAGTTTCTGCAGCTAACCCTAACAAATCCGAGAGCTATTTCATCAGAAACGATGCCCTATTAAAAGACCCTAACGCTACTCAAGCACGGCCTGTGCAAAACACATTGAAACCAAGTGTAAAGAAACCCGCTAAGAAAACTAAAACATCAGTCATTGTTGTTCATTCTGGTGATAAAACTGAAACCATTACGATGAGAGATGTTAAATGAATACGCGCTCTATCAAACAATTCATCTTACGAATGGCGTCTGTCAGCTATGTGCTATTTGCATACTCGACAAGTTTTGCAGCCAACACAGAGATTTCAATCACCAAAGACAAACAAGAGGTCTATCAACATCTGAGCCAGCTAAAACGTGTCGCAATCGCAGACCCTTCTATTGCTGCAGTTACAGTGCTCGGTCCTAAATCTATATTGATTACGGCTAAAGCGATAGGCGCCACACAAATCAGCCTGTGGGAAACCACACAAACCGGCAAGCCTTCAGCAATCATCAATCTCATTGTTAATAAATCAGATATATTAGAAAAAGCCTCCATCAAAGCGATAGAGAGCGAGGGATTAGTTGTGAGCCCAGCAGGCAACACCTTGCAAATAAAAGGAAGTATCAACGCCTTAGAGACGCATCATCAGGCACTTACCGCACTAAAGCAAGACCCTAAGTTACCGATTGATGACACTGAAACCAATTTTGATAATCATGTGCAAATTGATATCAAAGTAGTGGAAGTGAGCCGTAAGAACATGATGAGATTTGGGCTGTTTCTTGGGAAAAACAATCAAGACAACCCTGCGTTAGCCATCGCGGCACCCGGCACTTTAAGTGGCGTAGAGTCTGCGACAACTGGAGGCTTCAACTTTAGAAGTACCTCTGGATTCCTGCCTGTGCTCAATGCGTTTAATCTAGCTGTAGGCAATAACGGCTCCGGTCTACTCGGCACATTAAGTGTGCTTGAGTCCAATGGATTTGCGTACACATTGGCTGAACCTTCACTCTCAGCTATTTCTGGGCAAACTGCAAACTTTCTTGCTGGCGGTGAGTTTCCGGTGCCAATTAGGTCTGGCACTGGTGTAGATAGTGCAGTCACTATTTTGTTCAAAGAATATGGCGTTCGATTACAGTTAACACCAACCGTGCTAGATAGTCATCGAATTTTTATGAAAGTGTCCCCAGAGGTAAGTGAACTAGACTTTGCTAATGCAGTACAAACAGGCGGGGTTTCGGTGCCAGGGTTAAGAGTACGACGTACAGAAACTTCTGTTTCATTAGGAGATGGAGAAAGTTTTGTGATTAGCGGCATGGTCAGTCGCAATACTATTAATAATGTCGACAAACTTCCAGGCTTAGGCAACCTGCCTATTATTGGCGCGTTCTTCCAATCAAAACGTTTCGATATGGAAGACAAAGAATTATTGATGGTTGTCACCCCTCGCCTAGTTCGCCCGATTACCCGCGATGCAAAGTTGCCAGAACTACCAGGTAAAGAATACGCTGATTACAATCCATCATTTAGTGAATTCTTTTTCTCAAACAATCCAAAGTCATCAACGGGGATGTCAAATTGACAAAAGATCTGAACAATTACATTGTCATCACAGGCAAAAACCATTGCTATCGCTGGCTTAATGCACTAAATGACAATTTGGCCAATCTGATATTCGTTGAACCCAACGATACAGAGCGTATTAACAACCTACTTGATTCAGTAGATGTCAGTGCTATATTGGTTCATTTGCCTTCGCAGAACGCAAGCACTGAGACGATTTCAGATAACACAGTGTCACCAGGGCTCAGCGCAGTCTTCTCCCATCTACAATCACAGGATACAAGTAGCGTTATCGTCCATAGTGATGCTGATTCGGCTAAATTAAGCGCAGACTTAGCCATGATTGAAGACATTTTGCATGTAAAACCTTTGCTGACAATCATTGGACTAGTTGAAGTCATTAACCAAGGAACACTGTTGCCAATCATGCGCGCTGGCGTGCGTGATTTAATCAAAATTGGCACGCCTGCGCATGAAACCTCAGCAATTATCGCGCGTTATAGCAAACGTGCGCCAGTACTCGAGCAGAATGAAAAAGCAGACTTAGGGCATATTACCGCACTGCTTAATGCAAGGGCTGAAGATGGCACAGCATTACTTGCCATTCACCTTGCGCTAGAAATGCAACGCTCCGCACCAACGTTATTGATAGATCTAGGTGCGCCACATGCGGACATTATGTTGATGCTAGGCGTCACTGCAAAAATTAGCTTTGTCGATGCCATTAAAAACAGAACAAGATTAGACGCTACTTTAATCCAAACAGGCTTTGCTAAGCATCAATCGGGCTTAACACTCCTATCCGCATTAGAGCTTGATGGTGAAGATACTAGCATCACATCAACCGAGGCATATTTAGTGCTGCATACACTTAAGCGTCATTTTAAGCACATCGTGATTAACCATGGCGGGTTGAGTAACCCTGAGTTATTAAAAGTAGTGCTTTCCTTAGCTGAGTCCACAATATTTCTTGTTGAGCAAACAGTGCCTAGCTGCAAACGTAATTATGATTTATTGCAATCGTTACGCGAGCAGAAAACGAACATCCCAAGCCCTAAGATCATTATTGACCGTCATTTACATGATGCCATTCCTAGTGCAGAGAACATTGCAAAATCTTTTGATATGCCATTACTCTCAAAACTATCATCGGCTAGCCAGTTACGCTTATTAACCATCAACACCGGTGTTTCACTTTTTGAACATGCACCAAAAAGTGCTTACGTACGTGATGTGAAAAAGATTGTACAAAAACTGATTGATAGAAAATTTGATGATAAGCGGCCTGAATATCGACAAAGCAATTCAAATGGCTTTTTGTCAAAGCTTTACGGCCTACTCAAAATGTCCGAAAACTAGCTAGAAAGTGACCATCATGAGATTCGCGCCCAATAAGCTAGAAATAAACCCCTCTGAGTCATATCAGGATGTGAAATACCTGCTTCACAATTACCTTATTTCAGAAATTGAGATTGACCAGTTAGATATTCTGTCTATTAGTAAACAGCAAATCATCACCTACGTAAGTGCTAAGGTAATGAAATATATTTCAACGGTGAACTATGTCGTCAATGCGCATGATGTAGAGAAGCTAACCACTGAAATGGTGGATGAAATATCAGGCCTAGGCCCACTAGAGCAATTAATTAGAAGTGAGCACGTGAACGATATCTTGGTCAATAGTGCGCATCGTATCTTTATAGAGCAAAACGGTAAGCTTGAACTAACCAACTTACGATTCATAGATGAAGAGCATGTTTTAAGAGTCATTCGCCGCATTTTAGCGCCGCTGGGACGCAGAGTAGATGAGTCCAGCCCACTTGTCGATGCTAGATTACCGGATGGCAGCAGAATTAATGCCATCATCCCGCCACTTGCCTTAAATGGCTCCTGCATTTCAATCCGGAAGTTCCGAAAAGAGCCATTTACAGACAATGACTTAATTGCCTTTAAAACACTTAATCGTACCATGCTGGACTTCCTGTTAGCTGCGACTGAAAACAAAGTGAACATCATGATCAGTGGTGGTACAGGATCAGGTAAAACTACCCTACTCAATTTACTGAGTAGATCCATTCCAATTAACGAACGGATCGTCACAATTGAAGATGCAGCCGAATTAAAGCTACACCATGATCACGTCGTCAGGCTAGAGACTAGGCCGAAGAACCTTGAAGGCCTAGGTGAAATTACCGCACGCGATTTATTAAGAAATGCCCTGCGTATGCGTCCAGATAGAATTATCTTGGGTGAGGTACGTGGTAATGAGGTCATTGATGTCTTGCAAGCGATGAATACTGGGCACGAGGGATCAATGAGCACCATTCATGCAAATAACCCACATGAAGCGTTATTAAGAATGGAAATGCTGGCTGGCCTTGCTGGATTTCAAGGTTCTGAGCTAACGCTAAGAAAGGTTATTGCCACATCAGTGGATCTGATGATTCAAATCAACAGATTGCCCAGTGGTGAAAGAAAAGTAACCTCAATTGCCGAAGTAGTTGGTATTCGTGATGATGTCTTTGTAATTAACGAGCTGTTTAGCTACGGTGAGGATGAAAAAGACTTTGTATCACACAGGGTTTCTCCTGTTAACCCAAAACTTAAGATGCTGATTAAAAGAGCCTGATTAAATGACCATCTGGATTTTCATATTATTATCAATGACATGTGCGGCTTTAGGCACACTGCTAATGGCATACGATAAAAAAAATGCATTAAATAAAATAACTAAAGACAGATTAAGTGTAGAAATCCCAACAGCGACAATCGTTGATCATCCATCTAAACAATCAACCACCGCTTCCCAACCTAAAGGCGGGCTGTCTGACTTATTAGGATTTACTTTGTCAGCCAAATTTTTAGGCTTGTATACCATAGCGCTTTTACTGATTAAATTCTCTGGCTGGTACTTTGTAAATCTACAAACGGGGTTGTTTGCGCTAATCGCTTTTGTTTGCCTAACGGTTGTATTTTTATTACATCGTCGCCGTAAGCAGCGCCATAAAATCGTTTCACAGCTCCCCCTTTTTATTGACCAGTTAATTCGTAGCTTAGGTACAGGTAGAAGTATAGAAGCAGCCATACGGTTAGTTGCCAAAGACACACCCGAGCCATTAACTGGCATCTTAGAGCGTGTAATCAGAGCGGCAGACCTAGGTGCTGGCTTCACAGAATCCCTAGTAAAAGAAATGCAGCTTGATCGAATCCAAGAGTTAGAAATGGTGGCACTGAGCATCAAGATCAGCAACAACTACGGCAGCTCACCCAAAGACATGCTAACCAGCGTGATGCAAATGATCAATAACCAAGAACAGGCGCGTCGAGAACTAGCCGCTATGACAGGGGAAACAAAAATTTCAGCCTGCATTCTGATATTAACGCCTACATTAATTCTAATCTATATGATTTTAATGAATCCGGGCTACATAGAAATGATGACCTCCAGTAGCGGTGGGGTTCTTGCTTTTAAAGTAGCGATTGGATTGCAAGTAGCTGGCACTCTATTGTTCTGGAGAATGCTAAAAAGCCTATGAACCACTGGTATCTCCTCTTCATTTTACTCACGTCGCTTGGCGTTCTGGTTTTCTTGTTTGAGCTGTTTGCTCATGGGAAAGATACAAAGGCGTCGGCGCGCTTCAATCAAATTCTTCAATATCAACAGAAAGACTCAAACAACTCAGCTTTTCCAATCCAAAAATGGATAAGCTCTAACTTTTTGCAAGATAGCGAATTTGGCAGACTATTACTGCAGGCTGGATGGGACACCAAATACGCAAGAATGATATTTTGGTTTATGGGAAGAATAGCCCCAGTCATTGCCGCGATAGTTTTATTTATATTTTTAATCACTACTGGTGAAAGTACCATTGATGCATTTTATAAAGCATTGCTTATCTTCGCATCTATGTTTGTAGGCTCAAATATGATATTGCGCTGGCGTGCCAAACTAGTAGCAAAAGCCATTGTTAAAGAGCTAATACCTTTTTTACATATGTTACGTATGCTTTTTAATTCAGGGTTGTCACTCGAACACGCCTTAATTATTCTAGTAGAGCAATCTGGCAATTTATTTCCTCATCTGGCACGGCAGCTACAACGTGTTTCAATCAATTTACATGCAGGGCAAGACCAAGCAGACGCACTAGTACATATGGCACAGTTGTTAGACATTCAAGAAGTGTCTGATGCGGTTTCTATATTATTTCAGGTATCTAGATATGGGGGCAATATACAAGCCTCTTTAAGCAACTATATTGAGCTCATTGAAGCACGTCAGTTTTCTAGTTTGAGAGAGTACGTGAGTAAGCTGTCGGCAAAAATGAGCATCGTCATGATTGTTTTCATGTTTCCGGCACTCATTATTTTTATTGCAGCACCAGGCATCATAGGTATTGCAAATGCACTAAGTGAGAGCTTCCATTAAATGAGAACAATCTAAATGTTAAAAAAATTCATTTTTCTATGGTTCATACTAATATCAACTGCCACTCAAATATCAGTTGCCGCAGACAATGCTAAAGGCAATTCAGGCCAAGCTTCACCCAATCGCACGGGCGTAGCAAGTCATCAATGCCCTGAGTTAAAAACTGAGGAAACTACCAATCTAGAAATGGTGAATAAGGTGTTAGAAGATAAAAAACCATACGCCGCATTAGCATTTATTGATTCATTCGATACACACTCACCACAACTTGAATTACTAAAAGCCAACAGCTTACGTAAGGTTGGCAGAGAGGCCGAAGCTGAGGCAATTTATACAAAACTAACTGAGAGCTGCATTGCCGCCTATGCTTACCAAGGATTGGGGCTAATAAGTTACTCACGCAACAAACCAGCAGACTCAGTTAAATTTCTAAAACAGGCCACAAAACTACTTCCCATTAACGCTTACATCCGAAGTGACCACGGCTTTGCGCTCATGCAAAGTGGAGACTACCCATCAGCATTGAACGAGTTTCTAACAGCAATTGAGCTAGACGATAGAAATATCCGCGCAAAATATAATCTTTTAGTGCTTTTATATAAAAGTAATCAAGCAGATAAAGCTGATCAGTTTGCAAAACGATACAAAATATCCGAGACAGAACTGCAAAATATTCGCAATGATGCGCGTGGTAGTCAGACATCAATCAATGTCGCAGCAAAAGCTGATGGTCAAGTAAAAAAGTCTACAGGCGCATGCATGAGCGACTCTGACGTATGCACTGGAATACTTTCGATGAAATTGGAGAATTACGCTTATGAATAATATACGGTACTTAAGTTATGGCATTTTATTATTATGGGCATTCTCGCCGTTACTACAAGCGGATGAACTAAGTAGCGCGGATGTCGCTCAGCCTAGCGCACAAAGTAATAAAGCGAACAGTGCAAAACTTGCAGATGGCAGCGCCACCCGCGCTTGGCTTGAGCTACAAAGATCAGGCAGCCAAGCATCACCACACAAACAATCTGTATCTGGGCCTGTCATGGAGAATATATATGAACGCTACAAAGAAAGCTTCAGTCACCCCATTCCAGACACCAAAGAACAGAGTGCACGTAGGACCAAATAATAGGAACCAAACAAGTAAAAGCCATCAAAAAGGCGCCATAGGAATCTTTGGTGTCCTTACCCTTTTATTAGTGGTGCTATTTACGGCATTAGCCATTGATAGTGCTCGCTTATGGATGGTCAAAAGACAACTGCAGAAAGTTGCAGATATGAGTGCCATAGAAGCTTCTAAAGCTCTTGGTTGTAATCCAGATATTGCAGAGGTCATTGCCAAAGCACAACAAACTGCAACAGAAAATGGCTACACTGGCAACCTCACAAACACACCAAATATCGTTGAAATAGGCAATGTAAACACGGTTACCGGGCGACATCAATTTACTGCCGACGGCTCTCCACGCGCAGTGCATGTGCGTGTGACAAGTCAGGTGCCAGCAAGTTTGCTAGCGCAAGGCTTCTACAGTAATCAGGTGACATTAAGTGCAGAGGCAGTTTCACTGCCTAGTATATCAATGGTCTCATTTGGTATTGGTACCACTGCGCTTAAATTGAATACTCAAGAATCTGTCCTACTTAACGGGCTATTAGGAGGCATGCTTGGTACGCCCATTAATCTAGATGTATTGGATTACCAAGGGTTAGCTGATACAAAACTCACACTACTTGATTTAATTCATGCACAAGGGCAAGCACTCTCTGTCGATGAAATATTGGAGATGCCCTTTACGCAAAAAGAGTTACTGACACTGATTTCTAGTGCCACGGGATTAAGAAGTGACACCATTCCAGAAACTTTAAATGCAACCACAGCACTTGCCAATGCATCTATTAAAAACACGAGCATGAGCTTAGGTCAAATTATAAAGGTCAACGAAAACGTACAATCCTCTGCCGCAACGGTTGGCATGAATCTTTTCTCCCTACTTACCTCAGTGATTAGTTTATCTAACGGACAAAATGCCATCACACTACCCGTTGGCGTAAACCTACCAGGTCTTGCTAGCGTAAATGCGATCGTAAAAGTCATCGAGCCCCCACAGATGGTGATTGGCTCTGTCGCAGATGCTAACGGCAACATTTGTAATACAGCCACTGCACGCAATGCTCAAATACGCGTCAATGTCGCGACACTAGTGACCGTGCCTTTACTTGCCAAAGTTGATTTAAATTTAGGCGTTGAAGTTGCTAGCGGCACTGCTTCACTCAGAAAAGTGTCGTCATTAGGCAATGCAACGGAATTAACATTCGATACTAACAGTAGCTTAGTGACCACTCAACTTACTAATAATGCGGGGAATAAGGGCGCAATCGTCTCTACGTTACTAGGCATTGAACTAGCAGAAATTGGGCTAAATGTAACTCCTGAAGCATCCAGCTCAAACGTTGTCGTCGCACAGGCAGATTGGCCGATTGCAGAGAGCCTGCCTAAAACCATTAGTGTCAATAACGGCTTAGGAACAACCTTTGACCAATTACTTTCGTCATCACTCACCATTAAGCCTCTTGGGCTAGATTTGTTGGGAGTGCTTAATCCAGTGCTTAACACCTTACTTAAACCACTTTTAGTTGCTATTAGTAATTCAGTAATAACCCCATTACTGAATGTATTTGGTATCAGTGTCAACAATATGGATATTATTGTTGATGATATTACCTTAGGAAACCCATCTCCATTAGTCATATAAGCATTAACAAGGGTATACATAGCCTTTGTATACCCTTGTTTGCATTATGCAGCAGCAAGCAAATGTGCAACACCGTCATACGACTCAGAAACCTCAAGATAAAGTGCTACAGCAGTTTCTACACCGATCACCACTGGAGGGCCTAGCCTTGAGGTGACTACGCCAGCACGTCTGAGCAATCGTTCAATGGCGGTGGTCGTAACCGTCACATAACGTTTAATTTTATGCTTCTTACCGTACGCCATCATTTCTTTAATAGACTCTTTAGTGAGTTTTGAAAACCCAAAACCAGAGCTATCATCAGTCTCTATCGCAAATCGGCTTAACTCCCATATATCTTTTGCTTCTGGCGCAGTTTGCCCATGCAGAAGCTCAGGAAATGAATCTTTGAGCATATAAGGGCCACTCGTAGGCAACACTCTCCAACAACCACACAACTCACCAGCATTTGACTTAATCAGCATGTACATAGGGTCTATTGCATCATAACCATCTATTTCCATCCCACTTAACACTGGTACTTCCCATCCCATTCTATCTTTAAAGACTCTTGCACGTAGTTTGTGCATCGCCCAAAGGTCCTCACTTTTGAAATGTTTCCTTTTGTTAATTTGAATATTCAGAGCCATGTTATACCCCCTATAAGTTGGTTACCCAGGAGGCATAAATATTTATGCTAATTGGCTAAATATGTAACTAGTAAAAGTACTAGGTATATTTATTTATTTGAAATGGTAAATTCATAAAAAATAATAACTAAATATTATTTATTTTATTAATTGACTATTAACAGACTAGGAATTGTGAAATGAATAGTGACCAAAAATCTTTAAGCATCACGGCTGAAACCTTAAAAGACTTAAGAGTAAGAAGGCGTGAAAATCAGACCAAATTTTGGCAAAGATTTGGCGTGACACAATCAAGAGGCAGTAGATTTGAGCTAGGGAAAGAAATTCCACCGCCGGTGACGATTTTAATAAAACTGTATGTAGAAGGTGTGATCCAAGATGGCGACTTAAAAAGAGCCAGAAGGAAAGTTGCCCTTTAAAACTAGGGCTGAATCATGCCTAACTTGATAGCCTTGATGATTGCTTGCTGAATAGTCGTGGTATTGAATTTCTGCCTGATATTGGACATATGAAAATTAATAGTCGACTGCGAGCAGTTAAGGATCTTAGATTCTTCCCACGCAGATTTCCCAGCCATCGCCCACTTCAACACCTCAAGCTCCCTTGGGGTTAGTGCAATATCTTTAGAGCCATTATCGGGAACAAATTTCTTAGAGGACTCAAACGCGTAATCTCTAATCAAGGTAAGTAGCGGCATTGCATTCAATAAATCTTTCCTTGAACAAGGGTTTGCTAGCGCTTCAGAAACAAAAGAAAACATCCCAAACTCGCCATTCGCCCCATGAATCGGCAAAATAACACCATACCTTAATCCATAGCTCGTTGCTTCCTCATACATATTTTCTTGAGCGGGATTTTTAAATGCGTCTGGCGTCCATACAAGTGGAATCGTACTATTTAAACAATGGTCTACTGTAGGGTCTACATAACCAAGTTTATTTGCATCATAGGTAGTACGCCAATCTGACGAGTAATTGCTTCTCAGGAACGCATTTTCTATTGGCTCGTATTTGCTTTTAAGTACGGCAAATAGACATTGCTCGAACCCTAGGCTTTTAGCTAAATCAAAAACCTGTTGACTCCAGACCTCCTCAGAGGTTGACTGAAGTAACGTTGCAAACTCTTCAAAGATAGGCAATGTGTTCATATTTTTGGGCGGACATATTGTTATTAATTACCGAATGAATACTTTCGCGCTAATCAAAATACTTACTTAACTACATATTACTATCACTTGTAACAAATTGTACAAGTGAAACTTTTATTAAACTATCTTACATAAGACACCTTAATATGCGATATAAACTTAATTTAGATATCGCAATTATTTAAAATCGAAACTTGTTTTCTCAAAGCAAGATTGCGTATAAAATAGGCAACTTTCGCGTTCGAGAAATACACTAGTGCAAATCGGCAATCACATCTTAAAAAACAACCTAGTTGTCGCACCCATGGCGGGCGTGACTGACAGGCCTTTCCGCCAACTTTGCAAAAAGATGGGGGCGGGCTTGGCTGTATCTGAGATGGTGACATCAAACTCACTACTGTACGGCAGCGAAAAAACCAAACGTCGTGCCAACCACGAAGGTGAAGTTAACCCGATTTCTGTGCAGATTGCTGGTGCAGACCCACAAATGATGGCTGAAGCCGCTAAACACAACGTGGATAATGGCGCACAAATCATCGACATTAACATGGGTTGCCCGGCTAAAAAGATTTGTAACGTCATGGCTGGCTCTGCACTACTGAAAGATGAGCCACTAGTCGCACAAATTTTGCGCGCAGTAGTTGCCGCGGTCGATGTTCCAGTTACCTTAAAAATACGCACGGGTTGGGACAAACAAAACCGCAATGCAATTCAAATTGCAAAAATGGCTGAAGACTTAGGCGTGCAAGCATTGGCGATGCATGGCCGTACCCGCGCCTGTGCTTACATGGGTGATGCAGAGTACGATACCATTGCCGCAGTGAAACAAGCGATTAAGATTCCGCTGATTGCCAACGGCGACATCACCACCCCTGAAAAAGCAAAGTTTGTACTAGATTACACCGGCGCAGATGCAGTGATGATTGGACGCGCAGCACAAGGTCGCCCATGGATATTCCGTGAAATTGAGCATTACCTCACGACCGGCACGCATTTATTACCACCTACCGTGGATGAAATTCATACCGTGATGCTAGAGCATCTACATGACTTGTATGATTTTTATGGCGAGCTCACTGGCATGCGCATGGCACGTAAGCACATCTCATGGTACACCAAAGGTTTAGCCGGCTCTGCACAGTTCCGCCACAGCATGAACACCTTGCAAACCATAGAATTACAACTACAAGCAATTAACGATTTTTTTGTTGAACTGAAAACAAAAAATGAGCGCTTGGTTTACATTGATAATGACGCTGATGACGTAAATCCAGACGCGTCTTCAGCATTAGCAGCCTAGGAACTTCTATGTCAGAAAATTGTAAGCTCAGCCAAGCAGTGCAAGAGTCTTTAGATGATTACTTTATGCATCTAGAAGGTGAGCCGCCCCATGCCGTTTACGATATGGTATTGGGCTGCGTAGAAAAGCCGTTGCTTAACTACATCATGCATAAAGTGGGTGGCAATCAAAGCAAGGCAGCCGAGATCCTAAACATCAATCGCAATACCCTACGTAAAAAACTTCAGCAGTACAAGATCGAATAAAACAAGCACCACGTATTGTTTTATCCAATCTTGCATTCTGGGTAATTAAGTTTAGCGGCAGCTTAGCAAGCCAAACTTGATTATCAGGAAACAACCGGCGGCAAAAATTTAACGTGTATTGGCAAGTCGCTAATACAGCCTATCATTTGTATTATGGAATAATTTTATGGCAACTACTAAACGTGCGCTTATTAGCGTTTCTGATAAAACCGGCATTATTGATTTTGCAAAAGGCTTACAAGCTTTAGGCATTGAAATTTTATCGACTGGCGGCACCGCTAAACTATTCCGTGACAATGGCATTCCTGTCATTGAAGTAAGTGATTACACAGGCTTCCCAGAAATGTTAGATGGCCGCGTAAAAACGCTGCATCCAAAAGTACATGGTGGTATTTTAGGTCGCCGTGATTTGCCAGAGCACGTATCAGCAATGCAAGCGCAAGACATCCCTAACATTGATATGGTGGTGGTGAATTTATATCCGTTTGAAGCAACTGTAGCAAACCCAAATTGCAGCTTAGAAGATGCTATTGAAAACATCGACATCGGCGGCCCAGCAATGGTACGTTCAGCGGCAAAAAACTGGAAAGACGTTGCAGTTGTTACAGACGCCAGCCAATATGCTGATGTACTTCGCGAACTACAAAGCACAGGCGGCGCGACCAGCCAAGCCACAAAATTTGCATTATCTGTTGCCGCATTCAACCGCATCAGCAACTACGATGGCGCAATCAGCGATTACCTATCAAGCTTTAATGCAGATGGCACACGCAACCCTTACCCTGCTCAAGTGAATAGCCGCTTTGTAAAACTGCAAGACTTACGCTATGGCGAAAACCCGCACCAAAGTGCAGCGTTCTACCGTGATACCAACCCAGCACCAGGCTCTTTAGTAACCGCAGTGCAGTTGCAAGGTAAAGAGTTAAGCTACAACAATATTGCCGATGCTGACGCAGCATGGGAAGCCGTAAAAAGCTTTGATTCAACTGCCTGCGTGATTGTTAAACATGCAAACCCATGCGGCGTAGCACTAGGTAAAGATGCGCTGGAAGCTTACAGCAAAGCACTCCAAACTGACCCTACCTCAGCGTTTGGCGGTATTATCGCTTTCAACACTACCTTAGATAAAGCAGCTGCGGAAGCTGTAAGCAAGCAGTTTGTAGAAGTGTTAATCGCGCCTGACTACACGGCGGAAGCATTAGCGATATTCAGTGCCAAAGCCAATGTGCGCGTACTTAAAATCGCATTACCAGAAGGCGGCAACACAGCATGGGAACAAGGCCGTAACTCACACGATACTAAACGTATTGGCTCTGGTCTACTGATTCAAACTGCAGACAACCACGAAATCAGCGTGAGTGATTTAAAAATCGTCAGCAAAAAACAACCAACACCTGAGCAATTGCAAGACATGCTGTTTGCGTGGCGCGTTGCAAAATACGTTAAATCCAACGCAATTGTATTTTGCGGTAACAGCATGACACTAGGCGTAGGCGCAGGCCAAATGAGCCGTGTGGACAGCACCAAGATTGCAGCGATTAAAGCTCAAAATGCTGGCCTCACATTGAAAAACTCAGTGGTAGCCTCTGATGCGTTCTTCCCGTTCCGCGATGGTATTGACGTACTGGCTGAAGCCGGTGCGGCCTGCGTGATTCATCCAGGTGGTAGCATGCGCGATGAGGAAGTGATTGCCGCCGCTGACGAGCATGGTTTGGTGATGGTAGTGACTGGTATTCGCCACTTTAGGCACTAAATAATTATTAAAATAATACGTTTGTTCTTCTTTTTGCCACAGCCTGCCTAAGAGCTAGTTGTGGCGAAAGATTTTTAAGGGTTTCAAATACATGAAAATTTTAGTCATCGGTGGTGGTGGTCGTGAACATGCCCTCGCCTGGAAAGTTACTCACAACAAAGAGGTTAGCCGTGTTTATGTAGCGCCAGGCAATGCAGGCACCGCATTAAACCCGGACATGGTCAATGTACCGATTACCGCAGTTGATGATTTAGTTAAATTCGCACAAGACGAACAAATTTACCTCACCATTGTTGGCCCAGAAGCCCCCCTCTCTCAAGGCGTTGTCGATGCGTTCCGCGCCGCAGGCTTAAAGATCTTTGGCCCAACCAAAGCCGCCGCACAATTAGAATCCTCTAAAGACTACGCCAAAGCCTTTATGATGCGCCACAATATTCCTACCGCTGGTTATGGCACATTCACTGACGCCAAGCTTGCGCATGAGTACGTGAAGCAACAAGGTGCACCTATCGTGATCAAAGCTGATGGTTTAGCTGCGGGCAAAGGTGTTGTGGTTGCCATGAATGAAGATGAAGCACATGCAGCTATTGACGCCATGCTAGAAGACAACAAACTCGGTGCCGCAGGCGCACGTGTTGTGATTGAAGAGTTTCTAGAAGGCGAAGAAGCCAGCTTCATGGTGATGGTAGACGGTAAAAATATTTTAGCGCTTGCTACCAGCCAAGATCACAAACGCCTGCTAGACGCAGACCAAGGCCCGAACACCGGTGGCATGGGTGCTTACTCACCCGCACCGGTAGTCACCCCGGCCATCCACGCTAAAGTGATGCGTGAAATTATCAAGCCTACCGTAGAAGGCATGGCTAAAGATGGCATCCCATACACTGGCTTCTTATACGCTGGTTTAATGATCAGCCCAAATGGTGACGTTAAAACTTTAGAGTTTAACTGCCGCATGGGCGACCCAGAAACCCAGCCCATCATGATGCGCTTAAAGAGCGATTTAGTTGGCCTAATGGAGCATGCAGTCAACGGCACATTAGACCGTGCAGAAGCTGAGTGGGACAGACGCGTGGCTTTAGGCGTGGTGATGGCATCCGCCAATTACCCGGAAACCCCAAGACTAGGTGATGAAATTACCGGCCTGACCAATCAATTGGCAGATACGCATATATTCCACGCTGGCACTGCGCAAAAAGATGGCAAAGTAGTGACCAGTGGTGGTCGCGTGCTATGTGTGACAGCACTAGGTGAAACCGTTAAGTACGCACAACAGCAAGCCTACCAAGCCATGAAAGAAATTAAGTTTGATGGCGCACAATTCCGCACCGATATCGGCTACCGTGCCATTAAGAGTTAGGGTCTAAGCTTATATCATGAACACTCAAGACGTTTTTAGCTACTTACAAAACCTGCAAGCCAAAATTGTAGAAGCCATTGAATTAGTGGATGGTAAAAACTTTCTGCAAGATAGCTGGCAACGTCCTGAAGGTGGAGGCGGTACCTCTTGCCTGCTTGAAGAAGGCAACGTATTTGAGCGTGCTGGTGTAGGTTTTTCTCACGTATTAGGCACTAAGCTGCCACCAGCCGCCAGTGTGGCGCATCCTGAGGCGGCCGGCCGCCCTTGGGAAGCGATGGGCGTGTCCTTAGTTTTTCACCCGCGTAACCCGTATGTACCTACCGTACATATGAACGTACGCTTTTTTGTAGCCAAAGCACAAAATGCCAGCGAGCAGGATATCTGGTGGTTTGGCGGCGGCATGGATTTAACCCCTTACTATGGCTTTAATGAAGATGCTGAGCATTTCCACCGCACTAACAAAACAGTATTAGATGCGTTTGATACCAGCTTTTACCCTAAATTCAAAAAAGAGTGTGATGACTACTTCTTCTTAAAACACCGCCAGGAGCCTCGCGGCATAGGCGGCATTTTTTATGATGATTTCAGCGAACTCGGTTTTGAACGTAGCTTCGACTTTCATCGCGCAGTAGGTGATGCATTCTTGCAGGCATACTTACCTATCGTACAGCGCCGTAAAGACACCCCTTACGGCGAACGCGAACGTGATTTCCAGGCCTACCGCCGCGGACGCTACGTGGAGTTCAACCTCATTTATGACCGTGGCACGATTTTCGGCCTACAATCAAACGGCCGCACTGAGTCCATTCTGCTTTCTATGCCACCCATTGTGAAATGGCGCTACGACTGGAAGCCAGAAGCAGGCAGCCCAGAAGCGAAACTCTATACTGACTTTCTTATTGCGAAAGACTGGCTATCTCTTAACCAATAGGCACTTATGAATACCTCAACCCCAGTCAATATTTCTAGCCCAATAAGCATTTCTGACCAAGCACGCACGCTAGCAAAAGACTTACTTAATTTTATTGACCTGAGCCCTAGCCCTTGGCACGCGGTTGAGCAGATTGAACAGCAGCTACTCAGTGCAGGGTTTAGCAAACTGGACGAAACCCAAGCTTGGCAACTCAGCACGGGCAACCGCTATTTTGTAGTGCGTGGCGGGGCCTCCATTATTGCCTTCACCCTTGGCAGCAAACCGCTTGCCGATGCAGGCTTTCGCATGGTGGGTGCACATACAGACTCCCCTAGTCTAAGACTCAAACCTAAAGCCGCTTATGAAACAGACGGCCTACTGCGCATAGGTGTAGAAGTTTACGGCGGGCCAATTCTAGCAACGTTTACCGACCGCGATTTAAGCATTGCCGGGCGTGTGACTGTACGCACGGCAACAGGTCACGACATCAAACTGCTTAAGTTTGACGATGCACTGATGCGCCTGCCCAACTTAGCGATTCACATGAACCGCGAAGTGAATGAAAAAGGCCTGAAACTCAACAAACAAACTGAACTGCCACTATTGTTTGGTGAAAGTGCCGCGGGCGTTGAGGCTGAACAGCAGTTTTTAGCGTATATTGCCGCAGCATTGAACATTGCGCCGCAAGACATACTCACGTTTGAGTTTAATGTGTTTGATACACAAAAAGGCAGGTTCTGGGGTGCAAACCAAGAGTTCATCACCAACAGCCAGCTGGATAACCTAGCCTCCTGCCACGCGGCAATCACTGCCCTGCTCAACGCTAACAATCAAGAGACCAGCAACATCTGCGCATTATTTGATCATGAAGAGGTCGGCAGCGAGAGCGCTACTGGCGCAAGCGGTAGCTTTTTATCTGATGTAATCAACCGCATCACAAGCAACAGCGGTTTAAGTGAAGAAGAACGCTTACGTGCATTGGCACAAAGCTTTTTTGTCAGCGCAGACATGGCGCATGCATACCATCCGAACCATGCTGGTGCATACGAGCCTTGTCACCATGTGATGGTCAACAAAGGCCCAGTGATTAAAACCAACGCCAACCAGCGCTACGCAACAAATGCAGACACCGCTGCGCGCTTCATCTCACTATGCGAGCGTGCAAAAGTACCATTCCAACAATACTCGCACCGCACCGACTTAGGCTGCGGCAGCACAATTGGGCCGATTCTTGCTTCTGGTTTAGGCGTTGCCAGCGTAGATGTTGGCTCGCCGATGTGGGCCATGCACAGCATTAGAGAAAGCGCTGGCGTACTTGATCACCATTACATGATACAGGCGCTGGGCGCGTTGTTTAATAGCGAGTAATCACCAGGGTGATTGACCAGTAATTGTTTAATGTTTAGCATCCGTTAACAGTGCACGACCGATTTATCGTCTTCGGCCATGCATAAAGTAATACACTAAAAGGATACCCGTTATGCTCAAGCAGCTACTAAGAACTAAAATAATCAGCGCTCACGCGGATAGCGAGCTTAAAAAATGTTTATCAGCATTTGATTTAGCCCTATTAGGCATAGGCTGTGCCATCGGCACAGGTATCTTCGTGTTAACTGGCATTGCGGCTGCCACACAGTCTGGCCCAGCTGTTGTACTCTCGTTCATTATTGCCGGTGTAGCTTCAGGGTTTGCCGCACTCGCCTACGCTGAACTTGCTGCCTCAGTTGGCGGGTCAGGCAGTGCTTATGGCTACAGCTATGTGGCATTTGGCGAGTTTATCGCATGGATTATGGGCTGGATTCTATTGCTGGAATACGGCGTAGGCGCGGCGGCTGTTGCCAATGGCTGGGCTGGCTACTTTATCAACACCCTCACTAACTTCAATATGCATCTGCCTGAAGCCATGACTAAAGCACCAGTCATGGGTGGTATTATCAACTTACCTGCATTCTCTATCATTTGGATACTCACCATTCTATTAATGATAGGCGTGAAAGAAAGCGCCCGCTTTAACAACATTATCGTCATTATCAAGCTATCCACCATTGCCATCTTTATTGCGTTGGCGTCTGCCCACCTCAATACCGACAACTGGCAACCATTCATGCCGTTTGGCTGGTTTAGCACCTTGGAAGACGGTAGAAACATAGGCGTATTAGCTGGTGCTTCCCTCGTATTTTTCGCTTACTTTGGCTTTGATGCAGTGTCTACCGCCGCTGAAGAAGCAAAAAATCCGCAACGCGATTTACCTATCGGCCTGCTAAGCTCGCTCGTATTCTGCACCATCGTTTATATCGTGGTATCCGGCTTACTCACCGGTATCGTGCCTTACACAGAACTTAACGTATCCTCTCCAGTTGCCTATGCGTTAACCAGAATCGGCCACACATGGTCATCTACTTTAGTGGCAACAGGCGTACTTGCAGGCCTGATTACCGTGCTATTGGTACTGCTTTACGGCCTAACACGCATCCTATTCTCTATGAGCCGCGATGGACTTATTTCCCCTATATTTTCCAAGGTAAATCCAGATCGCAAAACACCAACCAGAATCATACTGATGTGCGGTTTTGTGGTGTCGCTAGTGGCAGGGTTTATTCCGCTTGGTCAGCTCGCAGAAACGGTGAACATAGGCACGCTGGCAAGCTTTGTCATGGTATGCGTGGGTGTAGTGGTATTGCGTATCCGCCAACCTAATTTGCATCGCCCATTCAAGAACCCATGGAATCCGCTGATTCCGGTATTAGGCATTATTTCATGTGGCGCATTAATGTCTTTCTTACCGGCAAGCACTTGGATTAGATTCGGCACTTGGATATTAGTGGGGATCGTATTTTACTTTGTTTACTCTATGCATCATAGTAAGTTGAATTTACTGCATAAACATAAAGGGTAACGATTACAGCCCCATTACACTAAAGGGCAACAAAAAAGCCAGCTTTTTGAGCTGGCTTTTTAATGTGACAAGCGATTGAATTTTATTCAAGCACCTAAACAAATAATTAAAGTGACAATACCCACTCAACCACTGTTTTGATGTCAGCTTCTTTAACTTGTGCGCCCATTGGTGGCATTGGCATTGGGCCCCAAACGCCGCTACCGCCTTTTTTAACTTTTTCAACTAACTTTGCTTCTGCAGTTTTGTCGCCTTTGTATTTAGCCGCAACATCTTTGTAAGCTGGGCCTAATACTTTTTTATCTACTGAGTGACATGCTAGACAGCCACTTTTTTGTGCCAAAGCTTCAGCAGCTTTTGCATCTACCGCAGCACCTGCTTGCGCAGTAAGCAACATAGAACCAGCAGTAGCGATTGTTAATAATAAAGCTTTCATGCTATCTCCTTGAATTAACACTTAATAATAGTAGTTATAAATTTTACAACCCGCATATCATACTCATAATTTAACTTATGACAAGTGAGTTAAATCAAATCTATCTCAACCAATTAAAATATATAGAACTTTAAGCAATTAAAATAAATTTGCAGTACCTAGGGTATACTCAACGTACCGTTAATGTCACGGGTTGACAGCACAGTAAAATAAAAATACTAAAGTGTATTACAGTGCTTCCACGCTATATTCAACCGACATGGTATGCGTTCTGTTTGGGCTAATGACCACAGAGTTTTCTAATGCATTGGCGGTTTCTACACATACAGTTTTACGCCACTCGTCTGCATCGCCCATATCGCCCATGGCATGCGCTTTTTCAGCACCCGGACTCCATACCACAGTAGTATCACTGCCTGATTTACCTACACGAACCAAGCGGTTATAAACAGGGTCATGGATTAAGCAGTCTGAATTGTGGTCTAGGTAAACACGGTCAAACTCGCCATCAAACTTCAATACGTTATGCTCTACGTAACGTCTGTACTGACGTAATTTATCCGCATACAGGCAATCTTGCAGGCCAGTTACTCGAATATTGCCCACATCACTCACATTCAGATAAGTGTGGAATGCTTCGCCAATTAAGAACGGATGGTCAGACTTATTGGTGGTGGCAAGATCAATTTTCAAACGCTTACCGATTGTCACCATCATGGTGAGTACGTATGAGTAGGAAAGCTGTCTTTTTGCCTCTGGTGTTTCTATCATCTGCAACACAATGCGCGTTGCACCTGTTTCTGTTGAATCCACATCCACCAATTGCCATGGAATCACTCTGGCGAAGCCATGCGGGCATAATGTGCTATCGGTTGGGTGCGCGCCAAACCAAGGCCAACAAATAGGCACGCCACCGCGTATCGAGCGGCCTTTTACATAGCGTGCATGGTCAGAAAGCCACAGCACTGGCTGTTTTTCTGTTTTAGGCTGCCATTGCATGACATGGCCACCTTGCAAAGCAATTTTAGCGGTGGCTAATGGGTTATCTATCTCTAAATATTGCAGACCAGTTTCATCTTCAGTGACTGTCACATGAGGGTGCAGGGTTGAACAGCCCTGCCCGTCTCTCTTTCTAAAGATATGGTCTTCTAGTGAATCTAATGTCATACATTACCTTATCAATTGCTCACTTTAGGTGTTACTTATCAAAGCGATTTTAAATCTGAATAAATTATTTCTCAATTTGAGAAACATCACGCACTGCACCACGTGCAGCACTGGTACTCATTGCAGCGTATGCGCGCAATGCTGGTGAAACCGCTCTTTCACGGTTAACAGGCTTCCAGGCATCTTTGCCTTTATCTTCCATTTTTGCCCGACGGTGCGCCATTTCTTCATCGCTAATTACTAAGTGAATCGTACGGTTTGGAATATCAATTTCAATCGTGTCGTTTTCTTGCACCAAGCCGATGGCACCGCCTTCAGCTGCTTCTGGTGAGGCATGGCCAATACTCAAGCCAGAGGTGCCGCCAGAGAAGCGTCCGTCTGTCAGCAACGCACACGCCTTACCTAAGCCTTTAGATTTCAAGTATGAAGTCGGATACAGCATTTCTTGCATACCAGGGCCACCGCGTGGGCCTTCGTAGCGAATCACCACTACGTCACCCGCTACGATTTTATCGGCAAGAATCGCTTCTACTGAAGCGTCTTGGCTCTCAAAAATACGTGCACGGCCAGTAAATTTCAAAATACTGTCATCCACACCCGCAGTTTTTACAATACAGCCATCTAATGCGATGTTGCCATAGAGCACTGCCAAGCCGCCATCTTGTGAGTAGGCATGGGCTTTATCACGGATACAGCCTTCGCTTCTGTCATCATCCAGTGTTGGGTAAAGCATACTTTGAGAAAACGCGATGGTGGTTGAAATGCCACCAGGTGCTGCACGGAAGAACTTCTTCACATCTTCATTTTTAGTGACTTTAATGTCCCACTCATTGAGCGCTTCGCCTAGGCTTGGGCTGTGTACCATTGGCGTATCACGGTGGATCACACCCGCACGATCAAGCTCACCCAAAATACCCATGACGCCACCTGCACGGTGCACGTCTTCCATATGGTATTTAGCTGTGGCTGGCGCTACTTTACTTACGCACGGCACTTTACGTGAAATGCGGTCAATATCACTCATGGTGAAATCTAAACCAGCTTCATGTGCTGCTGCTAGCAAATGTAATACGGTATTGGTAGAGCCGCCCATTGCTACGTCTAAGCTCATGGCATTTTCAAACGCCTTCATGTTGGCAATGCTGCGTGGCAATACGGTGTAATCATCTTGCTCATAATGGCGTTTTGCAAGGTCTACAATTAAACGCCCTGCTTTTAGGAACAACTCTTTACGTGCCGCATGCGTGGCCAAGGTTGAGCCATTGCCAGGCAAGCTTAAGCCTAACGCTTCGGTTAAGCAGTTCATTGAGTTAGCAGTAAACATACCAGAGCAAGAGCCACAAGTTGGGCAAGCTGAGCGCTCAATTGCGTCAGCTTCTGCGTCACTTACATTGCTATCAGCCGCGGCCACCATGGCATCTACTAAATCTAGTTTATGTGTATTGCCATTCCAATTTACTTTACCAGCCTCCATTGGGCCGCCAGATACAAACACCACAGGGATATTCAAACGCAAGGCCGCCATCAACATACCTGGGGTAATTTTGTCACAGTTTGAAATACATACGAGCGCATCTGCACAGTGCGCATTCACCATGTATTCAACGCTGTCTGCAATTAAATCGCGGCTTGGTAAGCTATATAGCATGCCACCATGTCCCATCGCGATACCGTCATCAACGGCAATGGTATTAAATTCTTTGGCTACGCCACCTGCTTTTTCAATTTCACGGGCAACTAATTGGCCCATGTCTTTTAAATGTACGTGACCCGGCACAAATTGAGTAAACGAGTTAGCAACTGCGATAATTGGTTTATCAAAATCACCGTCTTTCATGCCAGTGGCACGCCATAATGCGCGCGCGCCCGCCATGTTGCGACCGTGAGTAGTGGTATGTGAACGATAAACTGGCATGATAAAAATCCGTAAAAAAAGTAAATAAACAATAAAGTGTAATTTTAGACTAGCTAGCGCCAACTAGCCAAAGAAATGTGAAAGAAACGTATGATTTCATTATGCAAAAGTACTAAAACTTACGCCAACGCCTTATAAAGTATCCAAAGGGCTGCTCACACCACGTCCGCCTTTATTCAGCACATGCGTATAAATCATGGTCGTACTCACGTCAGAATGCCCCAATAACTCTTGCACGGTGCGAATATCGTAGCCGCCTTCGAGTAAATGTGTCGCAAAACTATGACGAAATGTATGGGGCGTTGCCGGTTTCACAATACCAGCATCACGCACCGCTTGACGCACAGCGCGCTGTATCGCTTGATCTTGCACATGATGGCGTCTGGTGACTGCATCTTCGCTACGTGGGTCTGTAGATAATTTCGCCGAAGGAAACACATATTGCCATGCCCAATCACGCGCAGCATATGGATATTTTTTATCTAGCGCATGCGGCATATATACCGCTCCATAGCCCGCTAGCAAGTCCTGCTCGTGCAGCGCTTTTACTTTATCTAAATGCGCTTGCAATGGCGCAACTAAACTGACTGGCAACATAGTCACCCTATCTTTAAACCCTTTACCGTCACGGATTAGAATCTCCTTACGAGAGAAATCAATGTCTTTTACGCGCAAACGTAATGCCTCTAAAATTCGCATACCGGCACCGTACAACATACTCACTACAAGATAATGAGTGCCCTCTAAATATTTTAAAACAGCCTGTACCTCTTGCTGTGTCAACACCACAGGCAGGCGCTTGGGGGCTTTTGCGCGCTCTATATCATCTAGCCACGGCAACTCCGCTTTCAATACCTCTTTATATAAAAACAATAACGCGCTCTTGGCTTGATTTTGCGTACTGGCCGAAACTTTACCAGCGACGGCCAAATGCGTTAAAAACGCCTCAACCTCAACAGCACCTAAATCCTTAGGGTGCTGCTTGTCAAAATGCAAAATATAGCGTTTAATCCAATCAGCATATGCTTCCTCAGTACGAATACTGTAATGCTTTAAACGGATTTTACCGCGCACGATATCCAGCAACTTAGGTTCGTTAGGCGCTAGAATTTTTGACGTAGCATTCATTTTATTTTAGGATGCACTAATAATTAATAACAATATGATTTTACAGCATACTTTACACAAAATTTATACAAAAAGACATCCTATGACGCAAAGTTTTACGTCAAATAGGATGCCTACTTTACGTTAGAGCCTAAAATATATGGTAATCATAGACAATGGTCCGACAGGAATTGGGGATAGGATATTTGGAGCTTTGTTAGCTTTTGTTTTAGTCGCACTTACACTATCACTTTTACCTATTGCACTTATTTTTAAAACCCACTCTTCTAACCCATATTTTTTATTTAAATTTAGTAGGCATCTTTATTCAATTGTATTTTTTGTCTGGGTTGGTTTCGTTTCATTTCTATCCCTTTTGTATGGTGCATTATTTGGCACGACCTCTGTCATCATCATGCTTAGTCACTTGTGGGGCACATCTTCCGATTTGGAGATGGCCCATCGCGTTTGGGCTATCGTTATTATTTGTGGCTTAATTACACTTAGCTTTTTCGTGAATTGGGAGTATTTATTATCTTAGCTTACCATTTACCTTTGTTTGTACATGTCGGCTCTAACCCATCATTCAAGCGGGACTGGCTAAAGCCAGCCCCTTAATTCAAACGTTAGCCATTATCTAGAAAGAAAAGTTTGCTTTATGAAAATATTAGTTTTACTTGCCATACTAATCTGCCATCCGCTTTGTTCATTTGCTGATGTGTCTGAGCGCGAAAATACTACAATAGAAATATTTAATGCTCAGCATCTAACCGAACAGCTAAATAGCCAGCTAGAAATAATGAAAGGTGGAGCAATCGAGAGTTTATCTAAAAGCATGTTTAACAAGGTAATTTCAGACAATCCAGAAACATCGACAATACCAAAAGATAAAGCTAATGAAGTTATGACTAATTTCGTAAAAAGAAATATGAGTGCCATAACATCGGAAATGTTACTTTCGGGAATGGCAAGAGTTTATGCTGAGAATCTATCTATCGAAGAGCTAAATACAATATTGGCTTACTATAAATCACCAATCGGTCAAAAAGATGTTGCTGCAACGGCTAAAGTAGGCACTGCTCTAACCGAATCCATGCTTAAAATCATCCAACAACAATTAGATCAATCATTTATTGATTTAGTAATAGAGCTTATAGATCTGTCGAAAAAAACATAAGTGCTAACCCATCATTCAAGCGGGACGCCAAACGGCGCCCCTTAATTCAAACGTTAGAGCTATTAAAAACCTATGAGTCGCATCGGGAAAACTCTCTGTTTAATTTATGCTTTAGTCATCGCCGTTTGCATCGCACTTGCTTACTCAGCAGGTGGTGACTTCAAAGGGCAGTATGTTTTTCTACAATTACCGATAGTTATTCAAATGGCTGGCATTGATGCAATTGGCCTATCGCCAAAACTACAAAACCTCTCGTGGGTGGGTGCTTATGCTCTATTGGGGTTGCCTACTATTTTGTTTTTATATTTTGTTGGCTGGGTTATTGATGGCCGTAGCTCCAACCCATCATCTAAGCGAGTTGATTAAACCAGTTACACCACAATCAGTACATAAGTGAATTTACCGTTCTTTACAATGTTTCTCTGCTGCTCATGTTCCTCATGCCTAAGGTTTATTGTATCCTTTGCTCTAACCAATCATTCAAGCGGGACCTGCTAAAGCAGGCCCCTTAATTCAAACGTTAGGTTTATATGGCAATAGAAGAAGCTATAGCTGGCCTTGTGGGAGATACCCTCTCAGCAGTTGTGAACTCAACTCTCAAAAGCATGGGTTACTCTGAGTTAGAGTCCAAAAAAATCCAAACCATCTGTATGTGGTTTTTTATCTTTATATTTGTTGGCGCTTTAATTGGTCTAACGGTAATTTACAGCTAATTATGCCACTTATTAAACCTAACCCATCATTCAAGCGGGACTGGCTAAAGCCAGCCCCTTAATTCAAACGTTAGGGCTTTATGAGCACATTGAGTGCAGTTTTTTTCTATATCGTTATTCCAATTGGGTTCGGTGCATTATGGGCGCTTATATTAAAGCCTGACCGTTGTTTTCATTCAATACTAATTGGTCTGGCTATCATTTTCACGGGAATTACAAATTTATACATGCAGCTCCAAAACGATTCTTTCTTATCTTTTGGTAACGCCATGACCTCTAGTGGTTTTGTAGCAGCTTTCGGTTGGGGCTTACTTGCTCAAGGAATTGTCACATTCCGCAGACAGAAAAAGCAATCCCTAACCCATCATTCAAGCGGGACGCCTAACGGCGCCCCTTAATTCAAACGTTAGGCAAAAAATGAATCATCTTCGTAATCTAAATATATTTCTTCCTTGTTATGCGTTTGCAATTCAGTTCGCAATGGGTTTTATATTTCTATTAGTTTCGTTTTTACACGTTAGCTCCTATTTGCTTCCTGTCTTGTATTTAATTCCAGCTTTGCCACTGTTTTTAATTTGGTATAAATCTGGGCTTTCTCCAATAAGAATCAAAGAGGGTAGAGAAAATCGCTTTAAAATCGGTCATTGGTTACTCGCAATCATTAATGTATCGGCAACACTTGCTATAGTTCTACCAGCCTTAGTTTCATACATAACTGGCAACCGTGAAATGATGGGCATTATGTGGTTGTTAGTGCCTATTGTTATATTGGGTGTTCCAGTTTCAATTACTGGCTTATTCATGGTTTGGAGTTCCCGTGCCTAACCAAACCATCAAGCGGGACTGGCTAAAGCCAGCCCCTTATGTCAAACGTTAGCCATCGAGGTAAGGATGCGTAGCCTTAGTGAAGAAGAAGTGCTTTACGAATTGCAACATCTTGATGAAACAAACGGATGGGGAGTTAACACTTATCGTGATGGGGTTACCGTTTCGTTAAACCAGTTAGTTTGTGGAGTAATTAAGCTTGTTGAACAGCATGGAAGTTATCCAGCCAAAAAGACTAGAGACTCAGAGTTTTGGTTTCTAATTATTAAAGAACTATCGGGCACATACACCCTTGGTGAGACCTATGAAGCCAGTATGCTTAATTACAAAAAGGACTTTTGGTCTGGTGAGCCTCTTGAGAAATACGCCATCCGTTTAGTTAGCTCTATGTTTCGGGTTCATATCAACAGCATTCAAGTTTCATCGGCCAGTAATGGCTAACCCATTATTCAAGCGGGACGCCTAACGGCACCCCTTAATTCAAACGTTATGAGCTATTAAGCATGTCATTGAAAAAGTTAATTTTCATCACTATATTTTTCGTAGCACTTTACTACAGTGTAAATTTGGGGCGTGTTGCTAGGCTCTCACAACTATTCTTTGAATGTAGCACCCCAACTCAAAGAGAGAAAATTGACGACAGCAGCTTAAGTCGAGAAGAAAAACTAAAAATCTCAACCCTAATCTTTACCTGCGCAAAAGAAAGAGAAAGTAATATTGATAGGTTATTTAAGGTAGTACCCAAAGCATGGGCAACAGCTCAATGAAAGTAATATCGAGTTTAGCTCTAACCCATCCATCAAGCGGGACGCCTTGCGGCGCCCCTTATGTCAAACGTTAGGCTGAATGTGAAAACTTCAAAAGAACAAAGAATTCCTGTACTTGTTCTATCAGTGTTAGCAGCTGCAATGTTTTTGATTTTTGCATTTCTTGATGCAAGCTCTCAAACAGTCTGCCTCACAAACGGACGAGGGTGCGCATTAGCAGAAATAATTGCCAAAACTTTAGGGGTGGGAATTAATATTGGCAAGGCATTGTATGATGTTGGTATCGCTGTTGTGTTTATGTACATGGGCTTATGGCATTATCAAGTTACAGCCTAACCCATCGTTCAAGCGGGACGCCTGACGGCGCCCCTTAACTCAAACGTTAGGTTTTAAAACAATTGAGTGAATCTAAGCCATTTATTCCGCTAAATAAACCACGCTCATGGGTTGTATTTGTTTGCGCCTGCCTTTTAGGTATTGCGTTTGGTTTAATTGGGTTTATTTTCACTTGGCTTGGCCTCAAAGTACTGGTAGTTGTTCCATTATCATTGTTTGCTCTTAGTTGGGTTATTAGCTGCATTTCTTGGCTAGTTTTTATATCTGGTCTTATTTCAGGGCGTTACATCAATATCCAGCATAAACAATGGAGTGAGCAAGTATGGTAAATTTTCAACCTAACCCATCATTCAAGCGGGACTGGCTAATGCCAGCCCCTTAATTCAAACGTTAGGCTTCAAGTTGAAAAGTCGGACATTTTTTCTTATCTTTTTTGCTACATATGCCTTGGCTCTTATATTGCTGGCATTTTGTTCTGTTGGCTCTCATATGGCGCTAGGTGATTATTATGGTTCACGTCCTTATTCAATTTCCTTTTCCCTAAAAGTTATCGATTGGTTAATCATCGCTCTAGGGTTTCCTCTAACTTTATTATTAAAAGAGTCCTTACTAATTTGGTTTTTAAATGGGTTTTTTCTATCGCTTATAGCCACAGTTTTATTCGGCTTTTGGAAAAATAGTCGCCTAACCCATCATTCAAGCGGGACGCCTAACGGCGCCCCTTAATTCAAACGTTAGGTGTAATAGTGAAGTATTTAGATGTTATTTCAATTTCTTTGCTTATGGCGCTTATTGTCCTAATGTGTATCGCGGCACATAAGAAAAGACATAAAATTCCTAGAACTATCCTATTTTTTTATTGCTTTTTACCTTTTGCGCTGGGTTTAGGATTGCTTTTCATCACTTACATAGACTTCAACCTTGGCAAAGTAATGCCTATATTTTTTAAGGGAAAGGTTGCTGTCAGCAAACTTGACTCACCAAAGCTATTTTTTGTTGGCGTAGTTTTCGATGCTTTATTTTCTCTATGCATTGCTGCTGCTGGCTTAGTTGGTATGTTAATAGCGGTTACGAACACTAAGTTTAAGTTTAAAGAGTAATGCTTACACCTAACCCATCATTCAAGCGGGACGCCTAACGGCGCCCCTTAATTCAAACGTTAGGGCTCAAAGCATGAAGGCAGTTTTTTTCGGGTTTTGTTTGAGTGCGGTCGCTGCCGTTGTAGTTCTAGCTTTAATGGCACTCGCCTCATTTCTCGGGTTTAATTCGCCATGGTGCCCACTGTTTTGGCCAGGTTACGCCTATGGACTGGTTGGCTTCATACTCCTTTATCCAGCCGAGCATATACCTAGCGTAATGTCGTTTTTTGTTTGGCTAGTCCCAGAGGGCGGTGCTCCGGGGACGGTTGCTGCCATATTGTTATTATCATTTTTGGGGTGGGGCTGCCTCCTTTCGTGCTTTATCTACTTCAAGCATGGTAAGTCTGGCCCTAACCCATCATTCAAGCGGGACTGGCTAAAGCCAGCCCCTTAATTCAAACGTTAGGCATAAGTGGAAAAGATTGAAATCTTTGAGCCGATTGATGCACGAGGGAATCAAATTTACATTGGTTCCCGCGTTCGAATAATTGCTATTCCAGATTTTTCATGGGTACAACAACCTGAGATTAGAGCGGAACGAGAGCGTGTCTTTAAACACTTGTTGGGGCAGTGCAAAAAAGTGGATGGTTTTGACAAATATGGCTTTGTAGGTATGACTTTCAAGATTCGTAAGGGTATAGATGCAGGCTTTCATTTCGTAGGGCTTGAGCCACATTTTCTTTTGGTTCAGAAAGTTGGTCCCAGCCTAACCCATCATTCAAGCGGGACGCCTAACGGCGCCCCTTAATTCAAACGTTAGCCATATGACACCTGAACAACTAGAAGCTCGAACAAAAAGACTTATTAGTGCTGCAAAGGCATTGTTGTCATTGCAAGTTGGTTTAGCAGTAGGTGCAAGCAGAGTTCAAGGCATTTTGTCATTACTGGGTGTTGAAATGGCGCAAAAACACAAAATCTTTGCAGAGTTTATTTCTGCTATTCCTGCGGAGCTTCCAATTGGTAGTGCACGGTTATTATGGGAGCCTAAAGCAATGCTTAAAAATGATTTTAAATTAGCTAGAATTGAAAACGATTACCGTGCCGCAGTGCTTGAAGAGTGCGTTAAAATTATTCAAGCTTACGGGCTAACCCATCATTAAAGCGGGACGCCTAACGGCGCCCCTTATGTCAAACGTTAGGCATTCCAAATGGATAATGATGCAATCACCGACATTGGAATTGACGATAAAGGTCGGCTCTACGTGATGCCGCTGACTAAGACATTTCCATATATCTACCGCGAAGCAATGGAGGTCGGTTGGGACGATGAAGGCCGTTATCTATTTGCTCCGCCCCCACCTCGAGCGCAACTAGCTACGCCAATTTGGTGGTTTCAGAGAATTCTCGGTGCCGCAAAAGAGCAAGACTGTGAACTACGCATTAAACCTGAAACAAAATGGCATAACGTCTCTGTGGAGCTAAAGAATGAAATCATTTCTACTATGGTGAGCACTCATGCCTAACCCATCATTCAAGCAGGACGCGGTAAAGCGCGCCTCTTAATTCAAACGTTAGGTATTAAGAATATGAACACATCCATAACAAGTCTTATCATTTTACTTATTGCAGGCTTTTTAATTTACTCTCGTATTGGCACGTCTGCTGAACTTAGCCTTGACGGGCAAGTGATTCAACAACTCAAAAAAGCTGGCTCAAATATCAGCAAGCCCCACGACATTGAGTTCTTTTTTTACTTCCCTACGTTGGAAGCTGCGGAGAGAATTGCCACGATGCTAAAATCAGAAGGTTTTTCGGCAAAAGCCGAGCAAGCGGCAAAAGGAAATGACTTTGTCGTCCTAGCCACAAAATCAATGGTTCCTAGTGATGCTGAGCTTACGGCTCTAAGGAAAAAATTTAATGCCATGTCAGCTACTGAAAAAGGTGAATATGATGGTTGGGGTTCACCAGTAGTCAAATGAAAATACCTAACCCATCATTCAAGCGGGACCAGCTAAAGCTGGCCCCTTAATTCAATCGTTAGGCATAAATGCATTTCAAAGAGGCTGACTATCGCTCAACACCCTTAAGGACTCTTTGCACAACCTCAACGAATGCAATTAATGAGTTAATAGCGTTTTCAAAAGCAGGTGTTTTGGATGGAGTTACTGCAAAAGAGTATGCCGAGTATTTTTATGGGGCAGTTTTAGTTGCTTGCCAAGCGTATGCTGTAGGCACAGTTAGTGATGTAAATGATATTCAAAAATCTAATCACAAAAAACTAGATCTCTACAAATATAAAGAAACTGAATACCACCAATACTCATATATAGAATTAATTAACGCCCTTGCTAATTATTTCAAACATCATGAAGAGTGGGATAACTGGCCTCTTAACGAAACAACTAAGACTTTGCGCTCTTACGGTATAAACGAAAATACAGAATTTCCACTAGGGGCTGGTATTGAAGCTCTTGTTGGAGAATCAGAAGAACTCCGTGGGCTATGTTCCATTTTAGAAAACTGGCGTTTTTCTTTACTAAATATCAGGCCAAAAATGCCTAACCCATCATTCAAGCGGGACGCGCTAAAGCGCGCCCCTTAATTCAAACGATAGGCGGTCGCTTCGCGACCGCCTATCGGGGCGCGAGTTATCTCAACTTCGGGATGGTCGCTCCGCGACCCCTATCCCTTCGTTGATTCGAACACCGCTTCGCGGCTTGCGCCCACTCAATATTAAATCTATGCTACGCATATCTTTAATTATTCGGGGTGTCGCATAACTCGCGCCCCGTTGGGCATCATGAGCGACGACCGCGACTTTATCTCACTTGAATCATTCCTTACTTCGGTGCCAGCCATTGCACCGCCATTTAGTCATGGACATGACCAAGATGGTCTATGGTGGGTAAAGTTTTCAATTGATATTAACAACTCATTGGCTTGGCATGTTGTTCAAGAGTTCGGACATGTACTTAACTACCTCTCATTAAATGAAAGGTTACCAACCACATTCAAACCAGTATCGCCACCGCCTTATATGAACGGCGGCCCAAGCGAATATCTCTCATGGGTAATTGAGTGTTCAAATAAAGAGTTCAAGCCAGGCACTGTTGCAAAATGGCTTGAGGGGCGCTTTCCACAGCCAGTAAGTGATTTAACTCAGTGGGCAAAAGAGTAATGCCCAACCCATCCATCAAGCGGGACGCGCTAAAGCGCGCCCCTTATGTCAAACGTTAGGGGAATATGAGAACGGTTACATGCGAGAGTTGTAAATTCCAAATAGCGGAATCTGATAAGTCTTGGGATACTGCGAGGCAATATAACATTTGCCCTAATTGCAAAAGAGCACTAAATTATTTCACCCACCCAGATAACATCGTAAAAACAAAGCGTTTTAATCCCTCTTTACGTCCATCACGTAACACTTTTATCACTTTTGCATTTGCTGGGCCACTTATAGGTGCGTTTCCTTTTTTGCTAATGTCGCTCGGAGCTGGACAAGGGGCTTTCGTTATTATTATATTTGCTTACTTAGTTGGAGTGCTTCCAGCCAGTTTGGCTGGATTAATATTTAACTCAATAATGAATAACCCTAGTCAATCAAAACATTATCAGGGACTACTTTATGGGGCAATGTCGGGACTTATTGGCGTATTGCCTTTAGCTCTTATTTTCGGCACTATGCAGTCTTTCGTGGCTACAAGTGCCTTTTGTTTCCTGGGATTACTATCTGGTGGTGTTTGTGGTCACATTTCAAAGCCCTAACCCATCATTCAAGCGGGACGCCTAACGGCGCCCCTTAATTCAAACGTTAGAGCGCACAACAATGTATCTTCCTGCAGTCCTTGTACTAACCCTCACAAGCAGCATCGCCTTCGCCCAAGTGCCGACGGATCCGTCATGCCAGCTCTCGATTGAACGACCGATTGCGTTTCAATCTGCCACGTCACAAGACAGGGTTACCGTAGCAATCGGCCCAGGCCCTTGTCACTCGGCCACTTTGAAACTCACGATAAGAACCAATAATGGCAAAGTGCTATACGCCTACAAAGCACCCTTTAAGCAACACGTTGCCGTGCAATGGGATGATCCCGATCTGCCCGCTTTAGCGAGGCAGTTCGCCACTGAGGCAGCCGAAAAGGGGCTCGTGGCAAAAACAGACCTACCGAAACTGGTCTCACGGAAGCAACTCACTGATGAGAATCCATTTGAACTCATAGTTTCAAAACAAACTTATTTACGTTTTTTGGATACTGGACAACCCATCTTTCATCACGCAACGTACTACGAGGGAGGGCGCTTCCTTGCTTACGATCTGGAAGCCAAGAAGGTGTTCATTGTGATTCAATGGGGTCTCTAAAATGCGCGCTAACCCATCATTCAAGCGGGACTGGCTAAAGCCAGCCCCTTAATTCAAACGTTAGGTTTAATGTGTATTGGTTGAGAAAGTATCTAGTTGCATTACTTCCCGCTATTATCACAGTGGCTGGCTGGCAGTCTGCTATTTGGGCTTATGGTCACTTCGGTTGCCAAGGTAATCTGAAAAACCTTCAACCATGCTTTGCTGGCTCTCTTAACATTCTTCCATTTCTTGGTTTTGGTTTGTTTTGGTGCCAACTCTTAATGTTTGTTGCTTTACCTTTATCTTTTTGGTTAGTTATTAAGGTGGTTGCAAAACAATATGGGCTTCCAAATGCTCAAAGTTAAACCTAACCCATCAGTCAAGCGGGACTGGCGAAAAAGTGCTTTTATGAAATGTTTATTAATAACGAGGGTTGAGCCACCATTGTCGCCAGCCCCTTACTTCAAACGTTAGCCGTACAAGGAACTGAAAATGCGTCTCCTCCTTTTACTTGCTCTTTCCTTTTCTTCGTGCGCCTTTGCTCATGATGATTTCCCTACAGAGAGGCAAATCATCGAGTGGTTGAAGAAAGGAGCAGACCAGGCAGAACTCTATTCGCACGACAAAGCCGATATCAGAACGATATATCTGCGAAACCATGAGAAGGCCTATCTAGTGCCGGTTGCACTGCGCAATGAGGGGCGCAATGGAATGTTTCGAACTGCGCTGATTAGACCCACCATTCAGGAAGCGCGCGTACTTCCGAGCTACGTGAAAAGCGCAGAAGCTATCTATGACCTTAATGATGAGAAGACCTCTGAGTTGGTGGTATCCGAAATCTACTCCGGTCAAGGAACAATGGAAGGTACTAAAGCATTGGTCAGCCTTGACGGTTGGAAGCCTGTTGTACTTTTAGAAAGGAAAGAAAGGTCAAGCAGCGGAGAATACAGAGCTGATGATCGTCGCTACTATGACGATCAGTGCATTTGGGAATTCAAAAAATCCGACAAAAATATCAGCCTCGAATTATTCGAACAATGCACAAGTACTAAGGGCGGAGTACCTACCATGACTAATAAGATAGCCAAGCGTTTTCGCCTCAGGGGTGGCACGCTCCAAGAAGTAACAGATGGGTCGTCAGGCGCAAAGTGAGCGCACGGCTAACCCATCATTCAAGCGGGACTGGCTAAAGCCAGCCCCTTAATTCAAACGTTAGGTTTATATGGCAATAGAAGATGCTATAGCTGTTTTTGTAGGTGATACTCTCTCTAAAGTAGTAAACTCAACGCTCAAAAGCATGGGTTACTCTGAGTTAGAGTCAGAGAAAATCCAAACCATTTGTATGTGGTTTTTTATCTTTGTATTTGTTGGCTTTTTAATTGCTCTCACGGTAATTTACAGTTAATTATGCTAGTTACAAACCTAACCCATCATTCAAGCGGGACGCCTAACGGCGCCCCTTAATTAAAACGTTAGCCATAGGAGATTAAATTGACAGTTAGAGGACTTTTATTTCGTTTCTTTGTAGGTTATTTGGTTTTGTTAATTGTTGCTGGCCTGACACTAAGTCATTTCGGCATTAAAGGTGGTAGCTGGGTAAATACAGGCATACTTATTGGCCTTATTTTCTGGGTATGTATGTCGTTTGGGCAAAAAAATGGACGTTATTTTACAAAGAGCGAAAAGACCACAACAGTTCTTGGTATTATCGCCATTGATTTGTTACTACAATTCCTTCTGTCACTTGCAGCTATATCAGGTTCAAACTTAAATGTTGGGGCTGGTTCATTAGTCTTTGCTCTTATCTTTGTAGGTTTATTGCATTCGGTATTAATTTACTATTTTGTTGGCTCATGTGAGAAACATCTTATAAAACAAAACATAATAAGTGGCTAACCCATCATTCAAGCGGGACTGGCTAAAGCCAGCCCCTTAACTCAAACGTTAGAGCAAAAGAGATTATTAAATGGAAGCACCACAAAAAGAAAACATCAACTTTAGCGTTTACATGCACTTTGCTTTTCGGGTTTTAGCTCTCGGTTCATTAATTAGCATTATTCCATTGGTTTTTGTAAACCTCCCATTAAGGGTAGCTTTCCTTGGTTTCCCCACATTCTTCTACGTGTTAATTATGTTTTTTCTAAATATTGCAGCTTTTGTTGTATGTTTCGCATTTGCTAGCAAACTCATTTTATCTTGGGGTGTTAAAGAACATGCGTTCACTATTACTAAAAATTAGCTCATGCTCTAACCCATCATTCAAGCGGGACGCCTAACGGCGCCCCTTAATTCAAACGTTAGGTATGAAATTACAACATTTTAATATTTATAAAAAGTTGCCTCGATTAGATTCAAGAATAATTCTGATATCAGAGTTATGCGAATCAGTTGATGATGAAATTTTTATAGATAGCATTGCACAAAAAGTTATTAGTAAGTATGGATGTGATATTCATACTACTGATGATTTAATTCTTAGAGATAAATTATTAATTGAGGATTTGAAGTCCACGGATAATTACTTAATATTTTTAGCTTCAAATCGATCTGAACAAGATATAAATGATAGTTACTGGGATAGTGAGCTGGAACTGAAAGACCTCATATTTCTTGGCTGGACAATCAACAGTAACAGTGATGGTGAAGGAGATGACGCTGCGACTGATGGTATTTTCCCAGTTATATTTAATGACCTTCTAGCTGATGAAACTCAAATGTTGAAAATAATAGATGAGGGTTCGTTAAACGAATGGGGTTTAATCAAAGATGAACTTATCTGTAATAAATATCTTGAAACTAACAATAACGAGGTAAAGCACTTTATTGCTAAAGACGATGGGACTCATCAGGAATTAAATATAGATTGGTATGCTTTAGGAGTTTATTGCGATGAATATACTTACGATAAACTGAGAACTCTGAAGTTTACTCAGCAATACAATAACCTAACCCATCATTCAAGCGGGACGCCTAACGGCGCCCCTTAATTCAAACGTTAGGCGCAAATCAATGAACCGCATCGTGAAAGCATTCCTTGTTGTGCCGCTGGTTCCTTCGGTGCTCTTCGCCGCTGCCGCCTCCATTCTTGGGCTTGTTTCGAGTGGTTTCTCTCTATTGCCAGCAGTCGTTTATTCGTTTCCCATTTGGCTCATGTTCGCCTTGCCTGTTGCATACGGGGCATCGGTCATCTTCGGCATTCCCGCATTTCTAATTTTTCGGCGGCTCGGTTGGTTATCTCAGTCTGGGCTGTTGGTGGGTGCATCTGGCATCGGCTTTCTTATAGGTTGCGTTATCGCTTATGCTTTCGCGTCGGGTGAGCCACTGGGGTTTGTTCTTACGGCGCTCACTTTCACTGTATTTGGTGCGGTGTCGGGCTATGTGTTCTGGTGGTTTGTCAGCCATGCGTCTAACCCATCATTTAAGCGGGACGCCTAACGGCGCCCCTTAATTCAAACGTTAGACCTTTTACAACAACTTCAAAGCTACATAATAAGAAAAGGAAAGCAGCATGGCAAAAAAAGTAATCATTCAACATCCAATTAATGGCCTCACTAGGAATGGCTACTTTGGATATAGTTGGACATATCTCTTTTTTGGGTGGTTAGTGCCTTTATTTAGGGGCGAGCTAGGCGTTGCTGCCCTGCATATGTTGTTTACGCTGTTCACTTTTGGTTTATGGCAACTGATTGTTTCCTTTTTGTACAATAAACAGTACATGACGAGAATGTTAGAAAAAGGCTATGTGTTAAAAGATTCTGAGCAAACAATGGCTGAAGCCAGAGCAAGCCTGAATATTGCACAAGTGTAATTTTTATCACCAACTTACCCACTAAGAGAGCATTAGTGACTCGCTTAGTGGGTTGCATAAAACCACATCAGCGCAACTAAGTCATTGTGAACTCACAAAACTTAGGTAAAATCTCACTTCTATTCAATTGATGTTAGCGCTCATGTTTGTTCACCCCCAGTTTGACCCTATTGCGATTCACCTTGGTACTTTTGGCATCCATTGGTATGGCTTAATGTATTTGCTTGGTTTCCTAGCATTCTTAGCTTTAGGCAGATACCAAATCAACCATAGAAAATGGCATGGCTGGACCATGCAAATGCTTGATGACGCACTATTTTTTGGTGCATTAGGTGTGATCATTGGTGGGCGACTAGGCTATGTGCTGTTTTATCAATTCAGCTATTTTTCTAGCCATCCCACAGAGATTTTTGCAGTGTGGCAAGGCGGCATGAGCTTTCATGGTGGTTTCTTAGGGGTGCTTGTGGCCATGTGGCTTTTTGGCAGAAAGTACCCACAAAACTGGCTAAAAATCATGGATTTTGTTGCGCCATTAGTCCCAATTGGTTTGGGTGCTGGCCGTATGGGTAATTTCATCAATGCAGAATTGTGGGGCAGAGTCACCAACGCACCATTTGGCATGATTTTCCCTAAAGTGGACACAGCATTACGCCACCCATCACAGTTATATGAATTTGCACTTGAAGGCGTGCTGCTGTTCTTAATCCTATGGATATATGCCGCGAAACCACGTGCAACAGGCACTATTTCGGCTTTATTCTTAATCGGTTACGGTAGCTTTAGATTTATTGTGGAATTCACACGTGAGCCAGATGATTACTTAGGTTTACTCTCTATGGGCTTAAGTATGGGTCAATGGCTAAGCTTGCCGATGATTTTAATTGGCGTGGTGATGTTTGCCTTGTGCAATAAAAAACGTGGTTTTTAGTACAGGCGGCACAGTAGCAACCTGATTCAACTATCTTAGCTGTATGGTGTACCTACAATCTGTTTCTAGGTACACCTACTGGCTAGCCCCTCTCCCAACCTTCAGTTAACAATTGTTAACTTGGCGCAGCGAATCATTAGGCTTATTATCTGACGGGTTATTGATCTGTTAATGTAAGGAGCCCTATGATTAAGAAACTTCTAAAACTTGTGTTTTTTAGAAACCATCAAACGGCTAAGTCGCGTCAGGCAAATCCAGCGTTTATCAGCACCCACAACAGCCATTCAAAGTCTGATTTTGAAGTAACTGAGTTAAGTTATGATGAGTATGTGGAATATGCAGGCCCAGAACGCAGAGTGGTGATGGCAGAGGTACATGAGGAGCGCAGGCGAGTTCAGTGAGCACCCACTTAGCCTAGCCCATAGGCCTAAACGCTTTTAAAACTGGTTTACTCGGTGATTTGCTTTATGCCTAGTGACTTCACTAGGCCTTAGTTTTGCGTGCTTGGTCGTTTGCCCGTGGGTGCGAGCGCGCCACAACTTAAATGAGCTGAGCTTTAAGCGAGCGCGCATCAATTTAATCACGCCATCCTGCTTTAGGCCGAACTGATAGGCGATTGCTTCAAACGGGGTACGGTCTTCCCACGCCATTTCTATTACTCGAGAGACTTGCGCTTCATCTAACGGCTGTGAGCTAACCGAGTTTAGCAGCATCGGTTAATACCTTTCCATTTGCTATCTTGCCATAGTTTAAAGAACTCTTTGCGCGAGAGTGCCGGTGGTGCATCTACTGTGGCTTGATGAAACTCGGCATGATGTTTCAAGTATTGCTCATAAGCATCGTCGCCTGACACATGCCGCACATAGCACCAAAATTTCTTTAACATCCTGAACATACCAATCTCCTACTACTAATCACGCACCCAGTTTTCAACTAGGCGACTTGGTTCGTGCGGCACTTCTGATAACTGCAATACCGGCTTGCCACTCAAGTAGCGCAGGCATAATCGCACCATATCCAGTATTACCACCCATAGCACCACCACAAAAAACATGGTGAGGTAGGCATCTAAATGCTGGTTAAATATCAATTGCGGTGCAACGCTTACTTTATCGGCGGGTAATGTCCCTGCCGCCAATTTTGTAGCCATGTCATTCGCCGCAGCAAAGAAACCCACCCGCACATCAGCACTGAAAATCTTCTCATAAGCAGCAGAGGTGGTAATGGTTACCAACCAGACCAGTGGTAAACCTGTTACCCACGCATATTTCAACTTACCAGACTTCACTAGAATGCCTGTTGCTACACATAAGGCAATGGCCGCAAGCATTTGGTTCGCAATGCCAAATAGCGGCCATAAAATATTAACGCCGCCATTCGGGTCTATCACGCCTATATACAAGAAGTAACCCCAGCCTGCCACTACAATACTGCTAGTTAATATTACCGAAGGCGTATATGAAGTTTCACCCAGTTTTTTGTTAAAGTTGCCCAATAAGTCTTGCAACATAAAACGGCCGACCCGTGTGCCTGCATCCAGCGTGGTCAGTATAAATATCGCCTCAAACATAATGGCAAAATGGTACCAAAGGGCTAATAACTCTTTGCCGAAAGCACTGCCAAAAATACTTGCCATACCCACCGCCAAGCTAGGTGCACCGCCAGTACGCGAGAACAAGGTGGATTCACCCATATCAGTAGCCAGCTGCTGCATTTGCTCTACCGTCACCGCAAAGCCCCAGCTATTAATTTTAGCGATGGCATCTACAGCTTCTTTACCTACCACACCCGCAGGGCTATTGATGGCAAAGAACACACCGGGCTCCAGCACGGTTGCAGCAATCATCGCCATGATGGCGACAAAGCTTTCTAGCAACATGCCACCATAGCCAATCATGCGGATATCACGCTCATTACCTAGCAACTTTGGCGTGGTGCCAGATGCGATTAAGGCATGAAAACCTGAAATAGCACCGCAAGCAATGGTGATAAAAACAAAAGGGAACAGCTTACCGCCAAAAATCGGCCCTGTACCATCAACAAACTGGGTCACAGCAGGCATATGCATATCTGGACGCAATATCACGATGGCAATCGCCAGCAACATAATGGTGCCAAGTTTCATGAAGGTAGAAAGATAATCACGTGGTGCCAAGAGCAGCCATACTGGCAAAACTGCCGCCGCAAAACCATACAGAATAATACCGTAAGCTAAAGGCAAACCGTCATGGTCAAATAGCGAACGCAATGTTTCGTGATGATCCACCCAGCCACCCAACACTACTGAGAGCAATAATAAAACCACGCCAATAATAGAAGCTTCTAATACGCGGCCGGGGCGAATATTACGCATATAAACCCCGACAATCATCGCAATCGGGATTGTTGCAGCCACGGTTGAGGTTGCCCAAGGGCTATGCTTCATGGCATTAACCACCACCAACCCCAACACGGCAATTAAGATAATCATGATGAGAAACGTGCCGATAAGTGCTGCGCTACCACCGACCACGCCGATTTCATCTCGCGCCATCTGCCCTAGGCTACGTCCATTGCGACGCGTAGAGAAAAACAGCGTGACCATATCCTGCACTGCACCGCCCAATACCGCACCAATTAAAATCCATAATGTGCCTGGCAAATAACCAAACTGCGCCGCTAATGTAGGCCCGATCAAAGGCCCGGGGCCTGCAATTGCGGCAAAGTGATGGCCAAACACCACCCATTTATTAGTAGGCACAAAATCTCGACCATTATCCAGCCGCTCTGCTGGCGTGGCACGGGTTTCGTCTATGACCAACACCTTCGCGGCAATCCATGCTGCATAAAAACGATAAGCAATCGCATAAACACACACAGCAGCAGTAATTAACCATAATGCATTAATGCTTTCGCCGCGGTTCAGCGCTATGCCAGCGACAGCAAATACACCCAGCGATGCAACGGCAATCCAAAGCATGGTTTTGATATTTTTGTTCATGTAATTTATGCGTTTTGAGTTAAATGATAGAAATTGCCCATAGTATAAATCACACAGACACATCCCTACTATCTGAAATTTTGGAACTGGTTGTTTTAACTGAATTTTATCAACAATAAGTTGCGTATCAAAGTGCTTTGGCTACAAGCGAGCGATGCATATAACCGCCATGTCGATTTTACTTATCGGCATGTAATACGCAAAAAATTAAAACAACCACCATCCCAACCACATCACAGACACCTGAAGCACAAGACCCAAGGTCACCTGCTGAAAAAATGCCCTTCCACCTGTCACCAAAGCAGTAATCGCCTTAGAAATAGCATTAGTTGAAACAGCTACCAGAATTGCCACTGCGGCATTAGCAGGCGTGATTTTAATTGTGGAGGCTAAAGAGGCAACTGAAATAGTAGAAGCGTGTACATCTGCCAAGCCAGCAACGCCAGAAGCCACCACCAGACCCGCTTGACCAAACCACACCTTAAGCGCAGCCGAAGCGACCAGCACCACCGCAATCACCAAAGCTAAAGTCAGCGCTGTTTTGACACTAAATGATCTGCTAGGCTTACCTAGCTCAGGCGTGTGATGATGAAATGAATTTAATGTCACCACCAGCCCATATATCCCGATGGACAAGCCACCAAACAACAAAGGTATTTTTAATTCATGCAAGGTTAATGGGTGAATTGCTGTCAACAACATCACCAGCTGTAATACTGTTGATAAACTGGATAACGTTGCACCAGCTACCGCCGTCCCCATTAGCTCTGGTGTTTTTTTTACACGTGCGCCCATCGCGCCAATCGTGGCGATACTGGAAATAAACCCAGAGACTAACCCCACCAGCGGCAGACCAGTGCGGCTGCCAAGTAACCTTAGCGCTAAATGCCCCAGTGCGCCAATAAACATGACCAATATCACAATCAACCATAAGTTACGGGGGTTAATCGCATCAAAAGGGCCTATCAACTCATTGGGCACCAGCGGCAATACAATCAAGGTGGCGGCAGCCAGAATCAAAAAATCAATCATCTCATCCTTGGTCACCACACCCCGCACAAAGCCATGTATCGGTTGTTTTGCAGCAAGCAATATCGCGGCAGCCACGGCCAAACTAGCAGCCATAGAAGCGCTAGTCATGGCTAATCCGCCCAAAATCACAGTAAAAATAAGACTGATTTCTGTGGTTAGCCCCGGGTCGTCATCTTTTCTTGAGTAATAAGCAGTTGCGACAAAAATGGTGACACAAATAATGGAGACAACGAGTAACCAGAAGTTAATCGAGGTGCTCACCGCACCAAGCAAAGATGCAATGGTAAAGGTACGCACACCGGCAATCGTGCTATCACCACCGCTGCCCTTACTACGCTCACGCTCGGCGCCAATCAGCAAGCCTATGCCCAAAGCAACCGCTAAATTTAACCAGTGCGCAGCATTAATCAACATACACTTTTCCTATTTACTATTTTTAGCTTTTATTTACAACAAACCACGCTCAGCGAACGACAGCGTTTGATTGCCCGCCACAATAAAATGATCTAGCACGCGGACATCTACCAAAGCCAAGGCTTGCTTCAATTGCTGCGTTAACAACTCGTCTGCCGCGCTTTGCTGTACAGCACCTGATGGATGATTATGCGCCAAAATAACACTGGCAGCATTATGATGAATCGCACGCTTGACAACCTCTCTAGGATAGACGCTAGTTTGAGTCAGTGTACCGCTAAATAGCTCTTCTGCTGCATGCAGACGATTTTGCGCATCCAAGAACAGCACCATAAACACCTCACGTGTCAGCGCGCCTAATTTAAGCACTAAATAATCGCGCACCTGTTGCGGTGATTGAAACACATCGCGCTGTTGCAATTGCTCATTTAATGCACGACGGCTCATTTCAAAAATTGCCTGCAATTGCACATACTTGCTGCTGCCAATACCATGCACTTGGCTCAAGGCCTGCTCACTTGCCGCAAAAATACCATTCAGGCTACCAAACTGGCTAAGCAAATCACGCGCTAAATCCACCGCGCTCTTGCCAACCACGCCTACGCGCAAGAAAATTGCCAACAATTCAGCATCAGATAACGCCTCTGCGCCTAGCTCGATTAACTTCTCCCTTGGGCGCTCGCTTGCAGGCCAATCAGTAATTGCCACTCCCCACCCCTTTCAATGTTTTCACACCTCAGTTACAACCACACACACCTAATAAGCCCCAAACCTATCCTAGTTTCAATCACGTATTGATAATTTGGCGCATGGCCAATAGCGCCTATTTTAGCCAGCCAATTTCACGCGCAGTTTCCTCACCAATCAGTGTGTGCTTCAAACTTTTAGGAATATCAGCTTCGGCAGTATTTTGTGGCACACGCCCACCCATCAGCTCAGCAAAATTCTGTGGGTATAGCGGCATCTTATGTGGCTCAGCATAGCCATCAGGATAAATGGGCAAGTTATTATGCAAATCGTATTTATCTGTCGCATTCAAGGTATGCAACAACTCATGGGCAGTGACTACCAAGTTCTTTTTGGCATATACCGCGCTACCAAACAAATTGACACGTCCGATTCGCCCTTTATTAAGCGCGGTAGAGTGACCTAACATTGAGGTGGTGTTAGGGTCGTGATACAGCAAATATAAACGTATATCAGGCTTAATATTGACCTTAGGGCTATTTTGCCAGGCAAACCATCTGAACTTTAAGCTCCATAGCATCGTACTTAATATGCTGCCGTTTCTAGGTGGCTCTGGCGGCAGCTCATCCACCACCGCCCCTAGCTGCACCTCTATCGGGCGCCGCAAACCTAATTGATAAGACGAGGCCTCTTCTGCAAAATACTCAGCCATTGGCTCAAAATCTTCACGACTCAAAGTCCGCAAGTAAGCACTAACTTCTTCGCTGCCATCCGCATTAATTGGATAAACAGCAACATAAAGATTATGCTTCCAAGCCAAATCCGCTTTATCCAGCCACAGTTCTTGCAGTGCTGTTGCTAAAATTAACAACAGAATAATGATTCTGAATTTACGCCACATTGTGTATTAGCCACATGATTATTATTGATTTTTGTTACATCCACTATAAAACATTTTCTTTAGTTTAGATGAAGCATAAAGAATATTTTATACAAAACAATGTTCGTATTAGAATGAATGACTTACATGAATGACCAGCATTATGCAAAATAAAAAATCTATCGTATTGGGAATCACCGGCGGAATCGCCGCTTATAAAGCGGCCGAGCTCGTGCGCCTATTGGTAAAGAATGATATTGAAGTACAGGTTGTGATGACGCAGGCTGCCTGCCAATTTATTACACCGGTCACAATGCAGGCGCTTTCTGGCAAACCGGTATTTACCGACATGTGGGATGCATCCATCCCTAACGGCATGCCCCACATTGAACTAAGCCGTGCAGCTGACGCAATTGTGATCGCCCCAGCGAGTGCAGACTTCATTGCTAAACTCGTGCAGGGTCGTGCGGACGATTTACTATCTACCTTATGCTTGGCCAGAGACTGTGATTTATTGGTTGCACCTGCCATGAATAAACAAATGTGGGAGAACCCTGCCACTCAGCGCAATATTACGCAATTGATGCAAGACGGTATCAGCATCCTTGGACCAGATAGTGGCGAGCAAGCATGTGGTGAAGTTGGCTTAGGCCGCATGTTAGAAGCAGAAGATTTGCTTGCCTTAATTGAAGCGCACTTTCAACCCAAGCTGCTCAAAGGTAAAAAAATACTGATTACTGCAGGCGCTACCTTAGAAATGATAGACCCAGTGCGCGCCATCACTAATTTAAGCTCCGGAAAAATGGGCTACGCCATCGCACAAGCCGCCTATGAAATGGGCGCAGATGTCACGCTGGTAAGCGGCGCAACTGCGCTAAACCCGCCTAATGGTGTGCGCAACATCCCGGCCACCTCAGCAGCAGCAATGTACCAAAGCGTGATGCAAAACATCGCCAACCAAGACATTTTCATTGGCGTCGCCGCCGTTGCAGATTACAGCCCCGCCCTCGCACAAGAGCAAAAAATTAAAAAAAGTGATCAGTCACTATCATTGGAGCTGTTACGCAACAGGGATATCATCGCAGAAGTGGCCAGCCTACCCAACCCACCTTTCTGTGTAGGCTTTGCGGCTGAAACTGAAAGTCTGCTGGAATATGCAGAAGCAAAGCGGCTAAAGAAAAAACTACCGCTTATTGTGGCTAACCTTACTAGCGAGGCCATGGGTAGCGATAACAACAAAGTATTCTTGCTAGATAAAGATGGCACACACCCACTTGATCCAGCGGCTAAAATTCAAGTTGCCAGGTCGATATTAGTGCATGTGGCAACCATGCTCTAAATTACACCATCCTTAATAAAACTAAGATTAATCACCCCTAACCCACCGCTATGTTTGATATAAATCAAACATAGCTAAGAGCATCCGGCAACTCATGAAAATCCTGATTCCTTGACGTGGTTTAAGCACTAAAATCGCAGCAAATAATTACTAACAGATTTAAAAAACTTCTAAGGCAACATATGTCATACACCACCACATTTCAATACAGCGCGCTCACGCTTGCCGTGCTCAGCACCTTTAGCATCTCGCAACAAGCGCAGGCAGAAACAACTGAAAAAATCGTCACAGCCCCAGTAGTCGTTACCGCAACACGCGTAGAACAAAACAGCTTCGACCTACCGGTAGCGATTGATGTAGTTGAAAGCAAAGACATCCAAAACGGCCAACTGCAAATGACGCTTTCCGAAAGCCTAATTCGCGTTCCGGGCATTACTGCACAAAACAGAACACAATCGGCACAAGATCCACAAATATCCAGCCGAGGCTTTGGCTCCCGCTCAAGTTTTGGTGTGCGCGGCGTACGCGTTTATGTAGATGGCATTCCACTCACCATGCCAGATGGCCAAGGCCAGCCCGGTGTAGTAGATTTATCTGCAGTCAAAAGCGTAGAAGTGATGCGCGGCCCATTCTCTGCGCTATACGGAAACTCCTCTGGCGGCGTAATCCAAATGCTGACTAAAGATGCGCCAAAAACACCAGAAGTGGGTGCAACCGTCATGTTTGGTAGCTATGACACTAAACGTAATGTATTAGAAGCATCAGGGCAACTTGAAGGCCTCGAATACATGCTGAACGTATCTAACTTTGAGTCTGATGGCTATCGAGCCAATAGCTCCAGCAACAAACAAATGGCAACGGCCAAATTTAAATTCAATTTGGATGAAGACACCAAAGTCACAGCATTAGTTAACTGGTTTGATCAGGAAGCACAGGATCCATTAGGCCTAGATCGAGCAAGAGCCTTTTCCAGCGCTACGCGAGACAACGTTGTTCCTGCAGCATTATTCGCAAATACAAGCGTCAAACGCGACCATACCCAAGTTGGTTTCAACATAGAACACGCATTCAACTCCAATAACAAAATTAGTTTTATTCCTTATGTTGGCACGCGCCGCAATGCACAAGTACTCACCACCACTGCCACAGCCACGACCTTAACAGGCACCACTGCCCGCTTGAGCCAAATTGAGAGATCTTTTTACGGTGCAGATTTGCGATGGGATAACAATGGCACTTTGGGTAATATGCCTTACAACGTCGCCTTAGGCATAAATTATGGTAAGTCTTCAGACGACAGATTAGACAGGAACATTCTAGTAGCGGGCAATCCTGCAAACACACGAAATAGGGACGAAGAAAACATTTCAAGCAACTTCGACCAGTATCTGCAAGGCCGTCTCAGCTTAACACCCAGCGTCGATCTTCATGCTGGGGTAAGGCACACCAAGATTAAACTTGAAGTTAAGGACAACTTCACTACCACTGGCAGCCCTGGCCAAGGTGACAACAGTGGCTCTGCCGAATATCAAAAGACCACTCCTGTGATTGGGAGCGTTTGGAAAGCTACGGAAGCGTTAAACTTTTACGCTAACTTTGGCAAAGGCTTTGAAACACCAACCTTTATTGAATCTGCTTTTGACAATGTAACTAGTGGCGTAGCAAGTAAACCCAACCTCTCACTCAAGGCCGCAGAAAGCCGCAACATCGAACTAGGTGCAAAAGCATTTATTACCAACGACATTAAAGCTAATCTCACCCTGTTTAAAATAGACACCGACAACGAAATCGTCACCCGACAAACCGTTTCTGGTCGCTCCAGCTATCAAAACGCCGGCCAAACAAAACGCACTGGGATAGAGGCTTCAGTAGATGCTAGTCTAGATAACAACTTTAGTATTTTTGCATCTTATACTTTGCTTAATGCCAAATTTGACGACCCATTCGTTACCGTCATTAATGCTGGAGGCGCAACAGGCACCGTGCATTCAGGTAACCGTATTCCTGGCACATATAAATCACAAGTATACGGTGAAGTAGCATGGAAATACCCAACACTTGGCTTCTTCTCGGCATTAGAAGGCCGGCATAGTAGTGAAGTATATGTAAACGACATCAATACAGACCAAGCACCTTCCTACACAATATTCAATATACGGGCTGGTTTCGAACAAAACCTTAATAGCTGGCGACTTAAAGAGTACGTGCGAATTGAAAACATCACAGACAAAGATTATATCGGCGCTGTGCGTGTCAATGATGGTAACGGCCTGTACTTTGAACCAGCAGCGGGTAGAAACTATATATTAGGCCTAAGCGCTCAATACAAATTCTAAAGACACAACCATACAACCAAAGCCGGCAATCATATTAATTAGCCGGCTTTTTTATTAACCATATTTAGTGTTTAATACAAACCTGAGCCAACCACTATAAAAATACAAACATTATGTCCATACTCATTGATCTAAAAATCCTAGACGATCGTTTACGTAGCCAGTTCCCTACCTACGCTACGCCAGGCTCTGCAGGCCTAGATTTGCGCGCCTGTATTGAATCTCCCATCACCTTGCAGCCAGGGGAAACTACTCTCATCCCTACAGGCATGGCGATTCATATCGACAACACCTATTATGCCGCACTTATTTTACCGCGCTCTGGGCTCGGCCATAAGCATGGCATTGTACTGGGCAACCTGGTTGGGCTAATTGATTCAGACTATCAAGGGCAACTGATGGTATCCTGCTGGAATCGCGGCAATACAGCGTTTGAGTTAAATCCGTTGGAGCGAATCGCACAATTGGTCATCGTACCGGTCATGCAGGCTGAGTTCCATGTAGTAGACGATTTTGATACCTCAGAACGCGGCGAAGGCGGCTTTGGCAGCACCGGAAAACACTAACGAAAAATAATATGTGAATTTACTGAAAAGAAACACATATTTAGCTTGAAACAAATAAAGAATGTGTACTATAATCACGCTCTTTCTCAAAAATAGAGTTCTTGGAGATAACCATGGCACGTGTATGTCAGGTAACAGGCAAAAAGCCAATGGTGGGTAACAATGTTTCTCACGCACAAAACAAAACAAAACGTCGTTTTTTACCTAATTTGCAAAACCGCAAATTCTGGGTTGAGAGCGAAAACCGCTGGGTAAGCATGCGTATTACTAACGCTGCGCTACGTACTATCGACAAAAACGGTATTGATGCTGTTTTAGCTGATATGCGTGCTGCTGGCGAAAAGATTTAAGCTGCTAACTTAACTTAGCAAATAAAGGAAAGTAAAATGCGCGAAAAAATCAAACTAGAGTCAAGTGCTGGTACAGGTCACTTCTATACCACTACTAAAAACAAACGTACAATGCCAGGCAAATTAGAAATCAAAAAATTTGACCCAGTTGTACGCAAGCACGTTATGTACAAAGAAACAAAATTGAAATAATTCGTTATTTCAGCAATAAAAAAGCTCACTATATGTGAGCTTTTTTATTGCCTAATGTTTTATTGCTTAAAGAATATTTCCTTACTCCAAGACTTTAGGCTGCGGATGGTGCATAGCCATGCACCCAATCTACCGCTAACCACCTAATACGCGCACTTCTCTCTGTGGGTAAGGGATAGATATATCATGCGCCTTAAACAAGCGCCAAATCGCCATAAACAGATCCGACTGCAAGCTAGAGGTGCCCTCTTCCGCATCATGAATCCATACTGTCAATCGCACATCAATACCGCTCTCAGCAAAACCGGTGACAACTGAGCCAGGCGCCGGTGTAACCAGCACCCTAGGGTGATCTTCTGCCGCTTTAATCAGCAACTGCAACACTAATTCCAAATCACTCTCATAGCCGACCTGCACAGCCACCTGCACTCTGGTATTTCTATCCATGCCGGAATGGTTAATCACAGGATTGATAATCAAGGTTTCATTAGGAATAATCACCTCAGTACCATCCAACTTCTTCAGTACCAGATAGCGTGTACGTAAATCTTTAATAATTCCATAATGCACGTCAATAGTCACAATGTCGCCAATGCTAATAGATTTATCCATCAGCAAAATAAAGCCACTTACATAATTACTGGCGATACGCTGCAAACCAAAGCCCAGCCCCACGCCTAATGCACCGCCAAATACGGAAATTAAAGTTAAATCTAAGCCAACAGCAGAAAGCCCAATCAGTACGGCAATAAACAGCAAGCAAATGCGCACCACTTTAGCCAACATCACACGGGTATTAGCATTGAGCTGCGCCACCTGCATCAGTTTATTTTCAATAACGCGACTTAGCCACATTGCTACAAAAACTGTAATCAATATGGTGAGCAAGCCCTGCAGTAAAAGTAATAAATTAACGGGGTTTTTACCGATCTTGAATTTGACTGCCTCTAGCGTCTCCAACATCTCAGGCAAGATACCACTTAAATGCAATGCCAACACCAGCCAAATCATCGTGGCAAGCGTGTGCTCTATCGTTTTAAGTACGCCACCTGGCGCGATAATATAGCGCATGGCATACACCACTAGGCGCACCGCAGCCATCGCCAAAAGCAAATTACTGGCAAGGTGAAGCATAGTCGTATGTTGCCAGTGTCCTAATACCCATTTTGAGAATAAAACGATACTAAGGGTGGATAACGGAAACAGCAAGCGATTGAATGTGCCTATGCCTATTTTCCAACTCTCAGGCGCATGACTCATCACGTAGGCACGTATAGCACCATTAATCATCCAGGCAATCGCACAAGCCATCACAATCACACCAATTTGCCAGCCGGCGACAGGCGTTCCAATATCAGCCAATATTTCTTGCCATATCAAATCGATGCGATTACTCATGTTTGCTAAACCTAGAAATTAAATCAAAAATCTATATCAAGAATATAGTTGCCAATCCTAAAAAGATAAAGAAACCGCCACTATCCGTCATCGCGGTAATCAGCACGCTGGAACCTACCGCAGGGTCACGGCCTATCTTATTCATCATTAATGGGATTACAACGCCCATCAACGCAGCCAATAACAGATTTAGCGTCATTGCAGACATCATGACCAAACCTAATGGATAACTACCATACAGTGCGTACGCTACGGCACCAATCACACCACCCCAGAGCAAGCCATTTAATAAGGCAACGCCTAGCTCTTTAGTAATCAGTGATTTCATATTATGCGAGGCAACCTGACCCAAAGCCAAACCACGCACTATCATGGTCGTGGTTTGATTCCCGGAATTTCCGCCCACACCAGCCACAATAGGCATCAGTGCAGCCAAAGCAACTATCTTCTCAATTGACCCTTCAAATAAACCAATTACGCGTGATGCAATTAATGCAGTAATTAAATTAATCGCTAGCCAAGCCCACCTGTTTTGCACAGATTTCCATACAGAAGCAAAGAAGTCTTCCTCTTCGCGCAAGCCGGCCATAGAAAGCATATCGCTCTCAGCCTCTTCACGGATCAAGTCCATCACCGCATCCACAGTCACACGCCCAACTAGCTTGCCACTTTCATCCACTACAGGCGCAGTCACCAGGTCGTAACGTTCAAACGCCTTTGCTGCGTCATCTGCAATATCTTCCGGATGAAATATCACAGCATCTTCAGACATGACATCAGCTACTTTTGCGTCTAAATCGCTCACCACTAAGCGCTTCAATGGCAACACCCCGTGCAGCACATCATGCCGATCCACAACAAACAATTTATCGGTATGATCAGGCAAGGTACCTAAACGACGCATATAACGCAATGCGACCTCTAAAGTAATATCCTCACGGATCGTGACGATATCAAAGTCCATGATTGAACCAACAGCATCATCAGAATAAGACAAAGCAGATTGCAAGCGGGCACGATTCTGCGCGTCTAGGCTATCTAGCAAGTCCTGTAACACGTCCTTAGGCAAGTCTGGAGCTAGGTCAGCCAACTCATCGGTATCAAGCTGTTCAGCGGCTGCTAGCAACTCATCAGAGTCCATGTCTGCAATCAGCGTTTGCCGTACTGCGTCAGACACTTCAAGCAAGATTTCACCGTCTCGGTCAGCCTTTACCAACTCCCAGACATCTAAACGTTGCTCTAAAGGTAAAGCCTCAAGAATATAAGCAACATCTGCCGGGTGTAACAGCTCTAGTTTCTTCTGGAGTTCGTTCAGGTTTTGTTTATGGACCAAAGACTCAATCAGCTCATGATTAGACATCTCTTGGTTATGCACCATATTTTCAATTAAGCGATGCTTTTCAAGAAGCGAAATAACCTGTTGCAGGCTCTCGCTTAAACTCTCTTTGGTTTCTTGAATGTCTGCCATAATGACCCAATACTATTTTCATTTAGTTACTACGCCATTATGATTTATTTTTTATTAAAAATAGAATCATTCAGCAAAAAATCTGCGTTAGACCGCATTGCACAATGCTGTAAACAACATCACAATAGGAACCACACCCAACATGTTAACGCTCACACTTTACACCACATCGCACTGCCATCTATGTGAAGAAGCTGAAGCGATGCTAATCAGCATAGCAAATGATCATGACATTACTTGGCGCTCGATTGAAATTGCAGAGAATAATCAATTACTAGAATCTTATGGCACAACGATTCCAGTAATCCAAGTAAATGGTTCAAACACTGAGATTAAATGGCCATTTAGTGCAGAACAGATATTAGCGTTAATTCAAGCAGGCACACTATCAAAATAGAGGCTACACAGCATCAATACAACACATACGCTTAAAACTAAAAAACCAGCAATCTAGCTGGTTTTTTAGTTTTTATAACAACTGAAACGACCTACTCAGTTACTACTGCTTCCGTTGATGGATCTGGACGATCAACCAACTCAACAAGTGCCATAGGTGCATTATCACCATTACGGAAACCACATTTCAAGATACGTAAGTAACCACCATTACGTGTGAGGTAACGTGGACCTAACTCAGCAAACAATTTACCTACGATGTCACGATCACGTAAACGATCGAAAGCAAGACGGCGGTTAGCCAAAGTTGCAGTTTTACTAAGCGTAATTAACGGCTCTGCAAACTTACGCAACTCTTTTGCCTTTGGCAAAGTAGTTTTGATGATTTCATGACGCAACAAAGATGTTGTCATGTTACGGAACATTGCAGCACGATGACTGCTTGTACGATTTAATTTACGATTGCTATTACCGTGACGCATAGTAATTCCTTAAGTTTTCTATATCTTCAATATCAGCTTGTATTAAGCTTTTTCTAAACCAACCGGTGGCCAGTTTTCTAATTTCATACCCAATGTCAGGCCACGAGTAGCCAAAACATCTTTAATTTCATTCAATGATTTACGGCCAAGATTAGGAGCCTTTAACAACTCATTCTCTGTACGTTGAATCAAATCACCGATGTAAAATATATTTTCTGCTTTTAGGCAGTTAGCTGAACGTACAGTCAACTCTAAATCATCAACTGGGCGCAATAACACAGGATCAACTTGTGGAGCTGATTTAACTTCAACTTCACTAGGTGCACCTTCTAAATCAGCAAATACAGATAACTGACCCATTAAGATACGAGCAGCATCACGAATTGCTTGTTCAGGCTCAATAACACCATTTGTTTCTACATCCATAACCAACTTGTCTAAGTCAGTACGTTGCTCAACACGAGCACTATCAACATAGTAACTAACTTTATTGATCGGGCTAAATGATGCATCAACCATGATAAAACCTAGAACACGGTCTTCATTATTAGATTTCTGACGAACTGGAACAGGTTGATAACCGCGACCGATTTCAACTTTAACTTCCAAGTTCAATTTGCCGCCTTTAGTCAAGTGAGCAATCACATGATCAGGGTTAACAATTTCAGCATCATGACCAGTTTCAAAATCAGCTGCAGTAACAACACCTTCAACAGATTTATTCAATTTCAGGATAGTCTCTGATTTTGAGTTCAATTTCAGAGCTACACCTTTAAGGTTAAGCAAGATATCAACAACATCTTCTTGAACGCCATCTAAAGTAGAGTACTCATGCACTACACCATCAATTTTAACTTCAGTAATTGCGAAGCCTGGAATTGATGAAAGCAAAACGCGACGTAATGCATTACCAAGCGTGTAACCAAAACCACGCTCCATTGGCTCTAAAGTAACACGTGCGCGTAATGGAGATAACACCTCAACATCAACAACGCGAGGCTTTAAATACTCGGTAGGACTGTTTTGCATAGTTATACCTTTAATTTTTTAATATGCTCGTTACTACTATGAACAACGAGTGATTAATTAGCTAACCCCAGGGCTAACTAATTAATCTAATCAGAACTTAATTACTTAGAGTAAAGCTCAACTACCAATGATTCATTGATGGTTGGTGGCAATTCATCGCGTTGTGGTTTAGCTTTAAAAGTACCTTTCAAAGCTTTCACATCGACTTCTAGCCACTCTGGGAAACCACGTTGTTCAGCAGCTTCTAATGCACCTTTAATACGCAATTGCGCTTTTGATGCTTCAGCAACGCTGATAACGTCACCAGCTTTAACTTGGTATGAAGGAATGTTAACGCGCTTGCCATTTACCAAAATGCTGTTATGGCGAACGATTTGACGTGCTTCAGTACGTGAACCACCTAGACCCATTCTGTAAGTAACGTTATCTAAACGGCACTCTAACAGTTGTAACAAGTTTTCACCTGTAATGCCTTTTAGGCGATCAGCTTCAGCGTAGTAGCTACGGAATTGAGCTTCTAATACGCCGTAAATACGACGGACTTTTTGTTTTTCACGCAATTGAACACCGTAGTCAGACAAACGTTGGTTACGACGTTGACCGTGCTGACCTGGTGGGAAGTTACGTTTTTCAATTGCACATTTATCAGTAAAGCATTTTTCAGCTTTTAAAAATAACTTTTCGCCTTCGCGACGGCACTGACGGCATTTAGGATCTAAATTTCTAGCCAAGATAGTTCTCCAGTAATCTTTTTCGCTTAGATGCGACGTTTTTTAGGTGGACGGCAACCGTTATGCGGCACTGGCGTCACATCAGTAATGCTGGTAATTTTAAAACCAGCTGCATTAAGTGCGCGCACAGCAGATTCACGACCTGGACCTGGGCCTTTAATACGCACTTCTAAATTCTTTACACCATTCTCTTGCGCTGATTTACCAGCAACTTCAGCTGCAACCTGTGCTGCAAAAGGGGTACTTTTACGTGAACCTTTAAAACCCTGACCACCAGAAGTAGCCCATGACAAAGCATTGCCTTGACGGTCTGTAATGGTGATGATGGTATTGTTAAAAGATGCATGCACGTGGGCGATACCCTCTGCAATATTCTTTTTAACTTTTTTTCTTACGCGTACATTAGCTTTTGCCATGTTGCATTTTCCTTACCAATAAATCTAACTTAAATTGTAAACTTCTAATCGTTTAGTCTACTAAAGCGCTTAATTAACAAAGCGCTTTATAGCCACGGATTACTTAGACTGCTTAATTGCCTTAATCGGGCCTTTACGAGTACGCGCATTTGTCTTAGTGCGCTGACCACGAACTGGCAATCCACGACGATGACGGACACCTCTGTAGCATCCTAAATCCATCAAGCGTTTAATATTCATTGACACTTCACGACGTAAGTCACCTTCAACTTTAAACTTCGCTACTTCATCACGTAACTTTTCAACATCTGCATCATTCAGATCTTTAATTTTCGCAGTTGCTAAAACACCTGCAGCAACGCAAATCTTTTGTGCAGTGTTACGTCCAATACCGTAAATTGCTGTTAAAGCAATTTCAGTGTGTTTGTTATTCGGGATATTTACCCCTGCAATACGCGCCATACTTTACTCCAAATTAGGCCTTACTGATTCACTTGCTTCAAAAAAGCCGATGATTTTAACAGGAAAACCATTTTTTATCAAATAGCTAATCTTCTGATCAATCAAATTATTGACCAACTTAAATTAATATGCAGCCTAAGCCTTTATTAATTTGGATTAATTGAAGTTAATCAATTAACCTTGACGTTGTTTATGACGTGGGTCTGTGCAGATAATACGCACAACGCCGCGACGACGAACAACTTTACAATGACGGCATAAAGCCTTTACTGATGCACGAACTCTCATATTTCACTCCAATACAACTAAACTGTATGCTTACAACGCTAATTATTTATTTTGCACGGAATGTAATTCGCGCGCGAGATAAATCATAAGGCGTCATCTCAACGGTGACTTTATCACCAGGCAAAATACGAATATAGTGCATACGCATTTTTCCTGAAATATAGCCTAAAACAATATGACCATTTTCTAACTTAACTCTGAAAGTAGCATTGGGGAGATTTTCTAAAATCTCACCTTGCATTTCAATTCTATCTTCCTTAGCCATCTTGCAATTACTTAACGCTAGGTGCGTTACCTTTAAAATTAGCTTTTCTAAGCAATCCCTCGTATTGATGTGACATCAAATGAGACTGCACCTGTGTCATAAAGTCCATAGTAACAACGACAATAATCAACAAAGAAGTACCACCAAAATAGAAAGGCGTATTAAATTTTAAAATCAAAAACTCAGGTAACAAACATACCAACGTAATATAAGCAGCACCAACTAAAGTCAAACGACCCATAATACGATCAATATACTTCGCTGTTTGATCACCAGGTCTAATTCCTGGAACAAAAGCACCACTCTTCTTCAAGTTGTCAGCTGTATCCTTAGGATTAAACTGCAATGCTGTATAAAAGAAGCAGAAGAAGAAAATAGCAGCAGCAAATAACAGTATATAAATAGGCTGTCCTGGTGATAATGCAGCAGCAACGTCTTTCAACCAGAAAGTGCTTTCACTACTACCAAACCAACCCGCTAAAGTAGCTGGGAACAGAATGATACTAGAAGCAAAAATTGGAGGAATAACGCCAGCCATATTCAACTTCATTGGCAAGTGCGTTGTTTGTCCACCATAAACTTTATTTCCTACCTGACGTTTAGCGTAGTTAACTGTAATCTTACGTTGGCCGCGCTCTACGAACACTACCAAAGCAGTCACTAACACTGTTGCTACTAGCAAGAAGAATGCTAGTGGAATACTAAACGCACCAGTATTCACCATTTCAGCCGTAGATCCAATTGCATGTGGTAAACCAGCAACGATACCAGCAAAAATAATGATAGAGATACCATTACCAATACCACGTTCTGTAATTTGCTCACCAAGCCACATCAAGAACATAGTGCCTGACACTAAAGTAATCACAGCTGTCAGTCTAAATGCCATGCCTGGATCAAATACTAAATTAGGCTGACCTTCTAACATAATCGCGATACCTAGCGCTTGGAACATAGCCAGCACAACAGTACCGTATCGTGTATATTTGGTGATTGCTCTACGACCTGCTTCACCCTCTTTTTTCAACTGTTCTAGTCTTGGTGACACAGCCGTCATCAACTGCATAATAATAGATGCAGAAATGTACGGCATGATACCCAAGGCAAAAACAGTGAACCTAGACAAAGCGCCGCCAGAGAACATGTTAAACATGCCCAAGATACCGCCGCTTTGTGAAGCAAATAGCTTAGCCAGCTCGTCAGGATTAATCCCTGGAACAGGAATATGAGCACCTAAGCGATAAACAATTAACGCACCCAAGACAAACAATAGGCGACTTTTAAGTTCGCCCATTTTTGCCGCTGTTTTTAAAATACCTTCTTGTGCCAAGATATATACTCTTAAGCAGCTTCTAAAACTTTACCGCCAGCTGCTTCAACTGCAGCGCGAGCGCCTTTAGTCAATAGCAAACCTTGGATATTGTACTTAGCAGTTACATCACCAGACAAAAAGATCTTAGCATTTGTTACTGTACCAGAAACGATATTTGCTGCTTTCAAAGCCAACAAGTCAATCACTTCGTTAGGAATCAAAGCAAGTTCGCTAGTACGAACATGTGCTGTATTCGCTTTAGTTAATGATTTAAAGCCACGTTTTGGTAGACGACGTTGAATAGGCATTTGACCGCCTTCAAAGCCAACTTTATGAAAACCACCAGTACGTGATTTTTGACCTTTATGACCACGACCAGCTGTTTTACCTAAACCAGAACCAATACCACGACCAACACGGCGACGTTCTTTTTTCGAGCCTTCTGCAGGCTTAATCGTATTTAATTGCATTATCCCTCTACCTTTAATAGATAGCCAACGGTATTGATCATACCGCGAATTGCCGGAGTATCTTGTAATTCAACTGTATGGTGCATGCGACGCAAGCCTAAACCTCTAACGGTAGCTTTGTGCGCTTCAATACGACCAATAACACTTTTAACAAGAGTTACTTTAATGCCTGATGCATCTTTTTTTGCTTTAGCCATCATTAGCCTCTAATTTCTTCAACTGATTTACCGCGTTTAGCTGCGATTTCCGCTGGTGTATTCATTGACTCTAAACCGTTCAATGTAGCGCGAACCAAGTTGTAAGGATTGGTTGAACCAATACATTTTGCTACAACGTTAGTCACACCCATTACTTCGAAAATAGCGCGCATTGCACCACCGGCGATAATACCAGTACCTTCAGAAGCAGGTTGAATAAACACTTTAGCAGCGCCGTGAACACCCGTAACTGCATGATGCAAAGTACCGTTTGTTAAATTAATTTTCAACATACCGCGGCGCGCTTCGTCCATTGCTTTTTGCACAGCAACTGGAACTTCACGTGCTTTACCTTTACCCATACCTACAGCACCGTCACCATCACCTACCACTGTAAGTGCGGCAAAACTCATAATACGACCACCTTTAACCGTTTTACTTACACGATTAACTGCAATCATTTTTTCGCGCAAACCATCAGTCTGCTGCTGTTGCTGTTCAATTTCTTTTGCCATCATTAACCTCTTTAGCAATCAGACCAATTAGAAGGACAAGCCGTTTTCACGTGCGGCATCAGCCAACGCTTTAATACGACCATGATATTTGTAACCAGAACGATCAAAAGCAACAGTAGTTACACCAGCTTTGATCGCTTTTTCAGCAATTAATTTACCAATTGCTGTAGCAGCTTCAACGTTGCCACCATTTTTGATGTTTTTGCGAACTTCAGCTTCTACTGTAGAAGCGCTAACGATCACTTTATCACCAGTACCGGCAATAATTTGCGCATAAATGTGCGTATTAGTACGGTGCACACTCAAACGAGTAACTTTTAGCTCTGCAATTTTGGCACGGGTTTTACGTGCGCGACGCAAGCGATTATTTACGTTGTTCATTTTTTAAGCCTTATTTCTTTTTGGTTTCTTTAATTACAACAACTTCATCCGCATAACGAACACCCTTGCCTTTATAAGGCTCTGGAGCACGGTAAGCGCGAATCTGTGCCGCAACTTGACCAATAACCTGTTTATCAACACCAGTTAACACAACTTCAGTTGGTGTAGGTGTAGCAACAGTAACGCCTTCTGGCATTTTGTGGTTGATCGGATGTGAATAGCCCAATTCCAAATTCAACATAGCACCTTGTGCAGCAGCTTTGTAACCAACGCCAACTAGCGTCAATTTACGTGTAAAGCCTTCTGAAACACCTTTAACCATGTTAGCAACTAAGGCACGTAAGGTACCTGACATTGCTTGAGAATGCTGAGCATCGTTAGCAGCTGCAAAAGTGATAGTTTCACCTTCGCGTTTTAGTAAAACTGCACCAGTCAAAGACTGTGTCAATTTACCTAATGGACCGCTAACATTAATTGCATCAGCGCTAAGTACAACTTCAACTTTAGCAGGAATAGCTACTGGATTTTTAGCAACACGTGACATTTGCTTCTCCTTAAGCCACTACGCACAGCACTTCACCACCGATACCGGCAGCTTGAGCTTTACGATCTGTCATTACACCCTTAGATGTAGACATAATTGTCACACCAAGGCCATTCATCACTTTAGGAATCTCTTGGCTTCCTTTGTACACACGTAAACCAGGCTTACTGATACGCTGGATTCGTTCAATTACTGGACGACCTGCGTAATATTTAAGACTAATGTTTAACGTTGCTTTATTACCTTCTGTTTGCACAGCAAAGTCTTCAATATAACCTTCATCTTTAAGAACGCTAGCAATAGCTGACTTAACATTAGAAGAAGGCATAGTTACAACCGCTTTATTGACCATCTGCGCATTACGAATACGCGTCAACATATCGGCAATTGGATCACTCATACTCATAGATCTATTCCCCTATTACCAGCTAGCTTTGGTGACGCCTGGCACTTGGCCACTCATCATTAAATCACGCAATTTACTACGCGCAATACCAAATTTACTAAACACACCACGTGGGCGACCAGTTAAAGCACAACGATTGCGAAGACGCACTGGGCTTGAATTACGTGGAAGCGCTTGAAATTTCAAACGCGCTTCGAAACGGCTCTCAGCAGTAGCATTAACATCATTCATTGCAGCTTCAAGTGCCGCACGTTTTGCAGCAAATTTACTTACAGTTGCGCGGCGTTTGATTTCGCGCTCTGTCATACAGGTTTTAGCCATATCTTAACCTCTGAAAGGGAAACTGAATGCAGCAAGTAATGCTTTTGCTTCTTCATCAGTTTTCGCAGTAGTAGTAATAGTGATATTCATCCCACGAATTGCATCGATTTTATCGTATTCAATTTCAGGGAAAATTATCTGCTCTTTAACGCCCATGTTATAGTTTCCACGGCCATCAAAAGACTTAGCAGAAATACCACGGAAGTCACGGATACGAGGAATAGCCACTGTTACTAAGCGATCCAAAAACTCGTACATGCGTTCACGACGCAAAGTAACTTTACAACCAACAGGATAATCATCACGAATCTTAAATGAAGCCACTGATTTCTTAGCCTTGGTTACGATTGCTTTTTGACCAGCAATTTTCTCCATATCACCAACAGCATGCTCCATCACTTTTTTATCAGCAACCGCTTCGCCCACACCCATATTCAAGGTGATTTTTTCAATGCGAGGCACTTGCATCACAGAAGTGTAACCAAATTGCTCAGTCAATGACTTAACAACTGAGTCTTTATAATATTGTTTTAAACGCGCCATTATTATTCCTATGCGTCAACTGCTTCGCCATTAGATTTGAATACGCGAATTTTGCGACCATCTTCTAATGTCTTAAAGCCTACGCGATCACCTTTTTGTGTCGCACTGTTAAATAAAGCAACGTTTGAGATGTCAACTGGCATCTCTTTAGCAATAATGCCACCAGCGATACCCTTCATCGGGTTAGGTTTTGCATGTTTCTTAACTAAGTTAAGACCCTCTACAACAACATGACCTGACTCAAGAATACTTAACACTGTACCTTGCTTGCCTTTATCTTTACCTGTATTCAGGATGACTTGATCACCCTTGCGAATTTTATTCATGTGAGCTCCTACAAAACTTCTGGCGCTAATGAAACGATTTTCATGAATTTTTCTGAACGTAATTCACGAGTCACTGGCCCAAAAATACGTGTGCCAATCGGTTCGAGCTTGTTATTTAACAACACAGCTGCATTACCGTCGAACTTAACCAAAGAGCCGTCTGGACGACGAACACCTTTAGCAGTACGCACAACAACCGCACTGTACACTTCGCCTTTTTTAACGCGACCACGAGGTGCAGCATCTTTAATGCTGACCTTAATGATATCGCCAATACCAGCGTAACGACGTTTAGAACCACCTAACACCTTGATGCATTGCACAGAGCGCGCACCAGTGTTGTCGGCAACTTCTAGCCGAGATTGCATTTGAATCATGAGAGTAATCTCCAACTTAATCCGTAAAAACCAACACCGGCCATTTATAGTTAAAAACTATGTAGGCCGACAGACCACGGTCAGTATTGGGGCGAGAGCTTTGTGACTTAATAAAAGTCGCTCGCCGAAAAACAAAACATTATATACAGCTTAAAACATTTGCGCAATTACTTTTAACGGTAATTGCGCATTTATCTACTTAGGCCTGTTTAACAACCCAAGTTTTGGTTTTTGATAATGGACGACTTTCAACGATAGTCACCAAATCACCTTCTTTACAACTGTTTGTTTCATCGTGAGCGTGAAACTTCTTAGATTGACGAACCACTTTACCAATCAAAGGATGTTTAACTTTACGCTCAACTAAAACAGTAACAGTTTTGTCCATCTTGTCGCTAACTACACGGCCAGTAAGACTACGCACTACTTTTGTTGTATCGGTCATATTATGCCTGCTTTGCTTTCTCAGCTAACACAGTCTTAACACGCGCTACATCTTTGCGTACTTTACCTAGCTGATCTACTTTATTTAATTGCTGAGTAGCTACTTGCATACGTAGAGAGAATTGCGCACGGCGTAACTCAATCAACTCTGCATTCAGCTCTTCAACGCTTTTTGCTCTTAAATCGGTTGCTTTCATATTAGCTTCCTTGTCCTTAACTACCAAGTTGGCGTGTCATGAATGTCGTCTCGATTGGTAGCTTAGCAGCTGCCAAACGGAACGCTTCACGCGCTAGCTCTTCGCTAACACCGTCCATCTCGTATAACATTTTACCTGGTTGGATTTGAGCTACGTAGTACTCTGTACTACCTTTACCGTTACCCATACGTACTTCTGCAGGTTTTTTAGAAATTGGTTGGTCTGGGAAAATACGAATCCATACACGACCACCACGTTTAATGTGACGAGTCATTACACGACGTGCTGCTTCAATTTGACGAGCTGTCAAACGGCCGCGGCCAATCGCTTTTAAACCGAAATCACCAAAACTTACTTTATTACCCGTCGTTGCAATGCCTTTATTACGGCCTTTTTGCATCTTACGGTATTTTTGTCTAGACGGTTGTAGCATCTTTAGCCCTCGCCTTTCTTACTCTTTTTTCAGGTTCCGCAGCTGGTGCTACAGCAGCTTGCGCAGCTTGAGCATTACCTGCAAAAATTTCACCTTTGAATACCCAAACTTTGATACCAATGATGCCGTATGTTGTTGAAGCTTCAGCTACACCGTAATCAATGTCAGCACGCAATGTATGTAATGGCACACGACCTTCACGGTACCATTCAGTACGTGCGATTTCAATACCATTCAAACGACCTGAACTCATGATCTTGATACCTTGTGCACCTAAGCGCATTGCATTTTGCATAGCACGCTTCATAGCACGACGGAACATCACACGTTTTTCAAGTTGTTGCGCAATTGATTGTGCAATCAAAGTAGCATCAAGCTCTGGCTTACGAACTTCTTCAATGTTCAAATGAACTGGAACGCCCATCAAACCTTGTAATGAAGCACGCAATGACTCAATGTCTTCACCTTTTTTACCAATAACAACGCCTGGGCGTGCACTGTAAATAGTGATCTTTGCATTTTTAGCTGGGCGCTCAATCATAATACGACTAACTGCAGCACTTGCTAGTTTCTTATTCAGGAACTCACGCACTTTGATGTCGCTTTGCAACATCGCAGGGAAGTTCTTACTATTGGCATACCAACGTGAGGCCCAGTTCTTTTGAACGCTCAGACGGAAACCAATTGGATTAATTTTCTGACCCATGATTATCCCTTAGTTACCGACAGTCACATGAATGTGACAGGTTGGTTTAGTAATGCGACCCGCACGACCTTTTGCGCGTGGACGAATACGTTTAAGCACAATGCCTTTATCTACGTAAATTGAAGTTACTTTCAATTCGTCGATATCAGCCCCATTGTTATGTTCAGCGTTAGCGATTGCAGACTCAACAACTTTCTTGATGATCTCAGCACCTTTTTTAGGTGTGAAGTTCAAAATGTTAAGTGCGTGATCTACTTTCTTGCCACGAACAAGGTCTGCCACCAATCTAGCTTTTTGCGGAGAGAGATGCACACCTTTTAATATTGCAGATACTTGCATAATTCAGCTCCTACTTCTTAGCTTTCTTGTCGGCTGCATGCCCTTTGAATGTACGCGTTAACGCAAACTCACCAAGCTTGTGACCTACCATGTTTTCAGAAATCAACACTGGAATGTGTTGCTTACCATTATGAATTGCAATAGTAAGACCGATAAAATCCGGGAAAATTGTAGAACGACGTGACCAAGTTTTAATTGGTTTACGATCGCGAGTTGCCGCAGCAACTTCTACTTTTTTCGCCAAATGACCATCAATAAATGGACCTTTTTTAAGTGAACGTGCCATATGATTACCTTACATTCCTTGGACGACGACTAACGCGCATATTATCCGTACGCTTGCTACTACGTGTACGATAACCCTTAGTTTTAACACCCCATGGGCTCACTGGATTCATACCAGCAGCTGTTTTACCTTCACCACCACCGTGAGGGTGATCAACCGGGTTCATCACCACACCGCGAACGGTTGGGCGAACACCACGCCAGCGCATAGCACCAGCTTTACCAATTGAACGTAGTGAATGCTCTTCATTACCCACTTCACCTAAAGTTGCTTTGCAATCTACGTGTACGCGGCGAACTTCACCAGAACGTAAACGTAATTGAGCGTAACTGCCCTCACGAGCTAACAACTGCACTGAAGTACCAGCTGAGCGCGCTAATTGAGCACCTTTACCAGGTTGCAACTCGATACAATGGATCGTGCTACCAACTGGAATGTTACGCAATGGCATTGCATTACCTACTTTAATAGGTGCATCTGAACCACTGATTAATTGCGCACCTGCAGCAATGCCGCGTGGTGCAATAATATAACGACGCTCACCATCAGCATAACAAAGCAAAGCAATGTGTGCTGTGCGATTTGGATCATATTCAATATGCTCCACTTTCGCTGGAATGCCATCTTTATTACGACGGAAGTCAATTAAACGATAATGCTGCTTATGACCACCACCTTGATGACGCGTTGTAATATGACCGTTGTTATTACGGCCTGCGTTTTTACTTTGACTTTCCAACAGCGGTGCGTGAGGTTTACCCTTGTACAAATCAGGTGTAACCACCTTTAGTACACCACGACGGCCGGGGGAAGTTGGTTTGACTTTAACTAATGCCATATCTTCTCTCCTTATTCGCCCGCTGCGAAGTTAATTTCTTGGCCTGGTTTCAAGCTAACATAAGCTTTTTTCCAGTCTTTACGCTTGCCCATATTTTTGCCAGCGCGTTTAGTTTTACCGCCAACATTAATAACAGCAACACTAGCCACTTCAACTTTAAAAACAAGCTCAACTGCTGCTTTGATTTCTGGTTTAGTAGCATCAGTACGCACCTTAAATGCGATTTGCTGATGCTTGTCAGCAATGTAAGTTGCCTTTTCGGTAATTTGCGGAGCTAAAATAACTTGCAATAAACGGTCTTGAGTTTTAGTAATAGCGCTCATCATGCTAGCATCTCCTCAAGTTTCTTCACTGCAGCTTCTGTAGCAACTACATTAGGGAAGCGAACCAAACTAACTGGGTCAGCAAATTGTGCTTCAACCACCATTACGTTAGTTAAGTTACGTGAAGATAAATATAAGTTCTCATTAAAGCTATCAGTTAGCACTAAAACGCCACCTGCATAACCCATACCCTTGATTTTTTCTGCCAACGCCTTGGTTTTAGGCGTATCAACAGAAAACTCTTCAACTACGCTTAAACGCTCTTGACGAACCAACTCAGACAAGATTGTTTGCATACCAGCGCGGTAAGCCTTACGGTTTACTTTATGGCTGAAGTTTTCATTAGGTGAATTAGGGAATGCACGACCACCTCCGCGCCAAATAGGACTTGAGCTCATACCTGCACGAGCATTACCAGTACCTTTTTGTGCATAAGGTTTATGTGTCGTATGCGCAACTGTGTCACGGCCCTTTTGAGCACGTGTAGCAGTACGAGCATTAGCCATGTAACCAACTACAACTTGATGAACCAACGCTTCATTAAATTCGCGACCAAATGTATCTTCAGATACAGTCACGCCTTTTTTAGCTGGCTTACCATTTTTATCTATTAGCTTAAGTTCCATTATTTAGAACCTCCCTGTGCTTTAGTAGCCTTCTCTTTAATGGCTGGACGTACAACAACGTCACCACCTTTAGAGCCAGGGATTGCACCTTTAATCAATAGCAAGTTACGCTCTACATCAACGCGAACGATTTCTAGATTCTGTGTAGTCACTTTAACAGCACCCAAATGACCAGGCATACGCTTACCTGGGAAAACACGACCAGGATCTTGCGCCATACCGATAGAACCAGGTACGTTATGTGAACGTGAGTTACCATGAGAAGCACGGTTAGAACTAAAATGATGGCGTTTAATCGCGCCAGCAAAGCCCTTACCTAAAGATGTGCCAGTAACGTCAACTTTTTGACCCGCTTGGAAAATATCAACCGTGATATTTGCACCAGGCGTGTAATTAGCTAAAACGTCGTTACCAACTGAGAATTCATGAATACCAGCACCTGCAGCAGAACCTGACTTAGCATAATGCCCAGTCAATGCTTTGTTGATACGGCTGGCACGACGTGTACCGTAAGCTACCTGAAGGCCAGTATAGCCATCGCTTGCGGTCGTCTTGATCTGTGTCACGCGGTTAGGTACAACTTCCAACACGGTTACCGGAACGCTTGCGCCATCCTCAGTAAACACGCGGGTCATACCCACTTTGCGACCAATAAGCCCTAAGCTCATGATCGTTTCCTTATATTTTAGTTAAAAAGTCGATTACAATTGACCGACTTCTGTGAAAGAGGCCGGATTATACCGAACCTCAGTTTTTTTTACAACTAGATTTTACTACTTAAGTTTTTTACAACTTAATTTCAACATCCACACCAGCAGGCAAATCTAATTTCATTAATGCATCCACTGTTTTATCAGTAGGATCCACAATGTCCATTAAACGTTGATGGGTACGAATTTCGAATTGGTCACGTGAAGTTTTATTTACGTGTGGTGAACGCAAAATATCAAAGCGCTCGATACGTGTTGGTAATGGTACTGGACCTTTAACAACAGCGCCGGTACGTTTGGCAGTTTCTACGATTTCTTGAGCTGATTGATCAATCAAACGATAATCAAATGCTTTTAGACGGATACGGATTTTTTGGTTTGTCATTTTACTGCCTTTCAAAAGAGCGAAACGGCAGGGTTCACCCTGCCGTTTGATTTAACTACAAAAATTACTCGATAATCTTAGCTACAACACCAGCACCAACAGTACGGCCACCTTCACGGATAGCGAAGCGTAAGCCTTCTTCCATCGCGATTGGTGCAATCAATGTAACAGTGATTGATACGTTGTCGCCTGGCATTACCATTTCTGTACCTTCTGGCAATTCAACTGCGCCAGTTACGTCTGTCGTACGGAAATAGAATTGTGGACGGTAACCTTGGAAGAATGGTGTGTGACGACCACCTTCATCTTTACCTAACACGTAGATTTCTGCTGTGAATTTTGTGTGTGGTTTGATAGAACCAGCTTTTGCCAATACTTGACCACGTTCAACTTCTTCACGTTTTGTACCACGTAGCAATACACCTACGTTGTCGCCTGCTTGACCTTGGTCTAGCAGTTTGCGGAACATTTCCACGCCTGTACATGTTGTTTTTAGTGTGTCTTTAATACCAACGATTTCAATCTCGTCACCCACTTTAACAATACCACGCTCAATACGGCCTGTTACTACTGTACCGCGGCCTGAGATTGAGAATACGTCTTCTACTGGCATCAAGAATGTGCCGTCGATTGCGCGCTCTGGCATTGGGATGTAGCTGTCTAATGCTTCTGCTAAGCGGAAGATTGCTGGTTCGCCGATTTCAGATTGGTCGCCTTCTAAAGCTAGTTTAGCTGAACCTTTGATGATTGGTGTGTCGTCGCCTGGGAAGTCGTATTTGCTTAGCAAGTCACGCACTTCCATTTCAACTAGTTCTAACAACTCAGGATCATCTACCATGTCTGCTTTGTTTAGGAACACTACAATGTATGGTACGCCAACTTGACGTGCTAACAAGATGTGCTCACGTGTTTGTGGCATAGGACCGTCAGCTGCTGAACATACTAAGATAGCGCCGTCCATTTGTGCTGCACCGGTAATCATGTTTTTAACATAGTCGGCGTGGCCTGGGCAGTCTACGTGTGCGTAGTGACGTGTTGCTGTCTCGTACTCAACGTGTGCTGTGTTAATGGTAATACCACGTGCTTTTTCTTCTGGTGCTGCGTCAATTTGGTCGTAAGCTTTTGCTTCGCCGCCGTATTTCTTTGTTAATACAGTGGTGATCGCTGCTGTTAGTGTTGTCTTACCATGGTCAACGTGGCCAATCGTGCCTACGTTAACGTGCGGCTTGGTCCGCTCAAATTTACCTTTTGCCATGATTATTTCCTTTTATCTAAACTTTAAAATTAATTAGTGATGGACTATTTTTTGTTAATAATGGCATCAGCCACGTTTCTTGGTGCTTCTGTGTAGTGCTTGAATTCCATGCTGTAGCTAGCGCGACCTTGTGACAATGAACGCACTACAGTTGAGTAACCAAACATCTCTGCCAATGGCACTTCTGCACGGATTACTTTACCAGACGGACTATCTTCCATGCCTTGAATCATACCGCGACGTGATGACAAGTCACCCATTACGTCACCCATGTAGTCTTCAGGCGTTTCCACTTCAACCGCCATCATAGGCTCAAGCAAGATTGGATCCGCTTTACGCATACCGTCTTTAAAGCCGATAGACGCAGCCATCTTAAATGCATTCTCGTTAGAGTCAACATCATGGTATGAACCATCAAACAGCGTCACTTTAACGTCAACCACAGGGAAGCCAGCTAAAATACCTGAAGGGATTGTTTCACGTAGACCTTTTTCAACCGCAGGGATGAATTCACGTGGCACAGTACCACCTTTAATTTGGTCAATAAACTCAAAACCTTTACCAGCTTCATTTGGCTCCATTTTCAACCAAACGTGACCATACTGACCTTTACCGCCAGATTGTTTAACAAACTTACCTTCAACCTCAACAGATTTCTTAATCGCTTCACGGTAAGCTACTTGTGGCGCACCAACGTTAGCTTCAACGTTGAACTCACGACGCATACGGTCAACTAAAATCTCTAAGTGCAACTCACCCATACCAGAAATAATGGTTTGGTTAGTTTCTTCATCAGTTTTAACACGGAATGAAGGATCTTCTTGTGCCAAACGATTTAAAGCAACACCCATTTTTTCTTGGTCAGCTTTAGTTTTTGGCTCAACAGCAACGTGAATCACTGGCTCAGGGAATATCATGCGCTCTAAGATAATTTCAGAACCTAGCGCACACAATGTATCGCCTGTTGTAGCCTCTTTCAGACCAACCGCAGCAGCGATGTCACCAGCACGAACCTCTTCAATTGGCACACGGTTGTTAGCATGCATCTGCACGATACGGCCGATACGCTCTTTTTTACCTTTAAGTGGGTTGTACACTGTATCACCAGCATTAACCACACCTGAGTACACGCGGAAGAAGATTAACTGACCTACAAATGGGTCAGTCATAATTTTGAATGCCAATGCTGAGAATTTCTCATCATCTGAAGCTTTCAAACGAATTTCATTGCCATCTTCATCTTCTGCTTTTGTATCTGGAATATCAGTCGGCGCCGGCATCAACTCGATGACCTTATCCAACATCGCTTGCACACCTTTGTTTTTGAATGCTGAACCGCACATCATCGGCACGATTTCAGAAGCAATAGTACGCGTACGTAGGCCTAAAAGAATGTCAGCTTCTGACAAATCACCTTCTTCAAGGTATTTGTTCATCAATTCTTCACTGGCTTCAGCGGCAGCTTCAACCATATTCTCGCGCCATTTGTCGCAATCAGCTTGAAGATCTGCAGGAATATCACGGTAATCAAACTTCATACCTTGTGATGCTTCATCCCAGAAGATAGCCTTCATCTTAATCAAGTCAACGACACCTTCGAACTTCTCTTCAGCACCAATCGGCACTTGTAAAGGCACAGGATTAGCCTTCAAGCGCGCACGCATTTGATCGTACACTTTGAAGAAGTTAGCACCAGCACGGTCCATTTTGTTAACGAACGCTAAACGTGGCACTTTGTACTTGTTAGCTTGACGCCATACAGTCTCTGATTGTGGCTGCACACCACCTACCGCACAGTAAACCATACATGCACCGTCAAGCACACGCATTGAACGCTCTACTTCAATCGTAAAGTCAACGTGGCCTGGGGTATCAATAATGTTGATGCGATGTTGATCAAATTGACCAGCCATACCTTTCCAGAAGCAGGTAGTAGCAGCAGAAGTAATGGTAATACCACGCTCTTGCTCTTGCTCCATCCAGTCCATGGTTGCAGCGCCATCATGCACTTCACCAATCTTATGATTAACGCCTGTATAAAATAAAATACGCTCTGTCGTAGTTGTTTTACCTGCATCGATGTGAGCAGAAATACCAATGTTACGATAGCGATTAATAGGGGTTTGACGAGCCACGTTTATTACCTTTACTTAATTTTCTTAAAGAGCGATTCTGTTAGTTAAATAACTAATTAGAAGCGGAAATGTGAGAACGCTTTGTTAGCTTCAGCCATACGGTGAACTTCTTCACGTTTCTTCATCGCTGAACCACGGCCTTCTGAAGCTTCAACCAACTCAGCTGCTAAACGCAAGCCCATTGATTTCTCACCACGCTTACGTGCTGCATCACGCAACCAACGCATCGCTAAGGCACTACGGCGGCTAGGACGAACCTCAACAGGCACTTGGTAGTTTGCACCACCAACGCGACGGCTCTTAACCTCAACCAACGGACGTAGATTGTTTAGCGCTAAAGTGAACACTTCTAAAGCATCTTTGCTAGTTTTGCTAACTACTTGGTCAAATGCACCGTACAAAATACGCTCAGCAACAGATTTCTTACCACCTGTCATCAACACGTTTACAAATTTTGAAACTTCTTGGCTACCGAATTTAGGATCCGGCAGGATATTACGTTTGGGGACTTCTCTACGTCTTGGCATAATCTTCTCTATTCTCTTTTATGTTTTGCTAGCAACTGCTCAAGCAAGGCTTTTGGTTAGCCGCTACATTAATAAAACCGTTATCGGTTGATTGCTATTACTTAGCTTTAGCTTCTTTAGGACGCTTAGCACCGTATTTAGAACGTGATTGCTTACGATCTTTAACGCCTGCAGTATCCAAGCTACCGCGCACCATATGGTAACGCACACCAGGCAAGTCTTTTACACGACCACCACGTAGTAAAACTACGCTATGCTCTTGCAAGTTATGGCCTTCACCGCCGATGTAGCTAATTACTTCGTAGCCATTAGTTAGGCGTACTTTAGCAACTTTACGTAGCGCAGAGTTTGGCTTTTTAGGTGTTGTAGTATAAACGCGAGTGCAAACACCACGTTTTTGTGGACAAGCTTCAAGTGCTGGCACTTTGCTCTTTGTGACCACTTTAACGCGTGGTTTACGTACTAACTGATTGATGGTTGGCATTGCCTGTAACCTCTAATGTTGTTCTCTAAAATTATTTATTTCAAAATCTAAAAAATAGACAAGGATGGTGTTAATACAATAACACCATCCTGAAAAACTCAGCATTCTATTTAGCCTGACTTTTATTGTCAAGACTTAATTATCTGATTTTATTCTGCATCTATTCCACTACTTACTTCTGTTGTTACATTTACTGCTACTTCTTCAACTACTTCTACTGCTGGCGCTTCATTTTGTGGAACACCACCTGCAACCGCTGCACGCTTACGCGCTTCATGATATGCAAGACCAGTACCCGCTGGAATCAAGCGACCAACAATAACGTTTTCTTTCAGACCACGTAAATCATCACGCTTGCCTAAGATTGCGGCTTCAGTCAGTACGCGCGTTGTTTCTTGGAACGACGCAGCTGAAATGAATGAGTCAGTAGATAATGAAGCTTTAGTAATACCAAGCAACACATATTCAAACTGTGCAGGACGTTTGTCTTGCGCAATTACTACTTCGTTTTCAGCTAACAAATCTGCACGCTCAACTTGTTCACCCATGATGAAGCTCGTATCACCTGCATCGGTTACACGTACACGACGCAACATTTGACGCACAATCACCTCAATATGTTTATCGTTAATCTTAACGCCTTGCAAACGGTAAACGTCTTGCACTTCGTCAATGATATAACGCGCTAAAGATTCTCGACCTTGTAAACGCAAGATGTCTTGTGGATCAGCCGGGCCGTCAACAATAGTCTCACCTTTAGTTACAACTTGACCGTCATGCGCAGTTACGTGCTTGTCTTTTGGAATCAAGTATTCATTTGAAATACCATCCAAGTCAGTAATCACTAAACGTTGCTTACCTTTGGTATCTTTACCGAATGAAACAGTACCTGTTACCTCAGCCAACATACCTGCGTCTTTTGGTGAACGTGCTTCGAACAGCTCAGCAACGCGTGGCAGACCCCCGGTAATATCACGTGTTTTAGATGACTCTTGCGGTACGCGAGCTAACACTTCACCCACACCCACTTCTTGACCATCTTTCACGGTAATAATACAACCGATTTGGAACGTTACATTTACTGACTGATCACCACCAGCAAGCTTAACTTCATTACCATTTGCATCTAACAATTTAACTTGTGGACGCAAGCCTTTAGTTTGACCGGCACGTTGTTTAGGATCAATAACCACCAATGATGACAAACCTGTTACGTCATCAATCTGTTTAGCTACCGTGATACCTTCTTCAACGTTTTCGAATTTAACGAAACCAGCGTACTCAGTAATAATTGGACGCGTATGCGGATCCCAAGTTGCAATTGCCTGACCTGCTTTTACCGCTTTACCGTCAGTAATTTGCAAAGTAGCACCGTATGGCACTTTATGACGCTCACGCTCACGGCCGTTTTCATCAGCAACGATCACTTCACCATTACGTGAAATCACCACTTGCTCATTACGCACGTTCGTTACATAACGCATGGTTGAAGTGAAACTCAACACACCGTTCGACTTACTTTCAACTTGGCTTACAGATGCTGCACGTGATACCGCACCACCGATGTGGAACGTACGCATCGTCAACTGTGTACCAGGCTCACCGATAGATTGCGCAGCAATCACACCCACTGACTCACCCATGCTAATCAGTTTGCCGCGACCCAAGTCACGACCGTAACATTTAGCACAAATACCGTAGCGCGTATCGCAAGTCAGCGCTGTACGCACTTTAACTTCATCGATACCTAAAGCATCAATACGCTCTACTTCATCTTCAGTTAGCAATGTACCAGCTGGGTAAATCACTTCTTGTGTTTCTGGGTTAACTACATCCAACGCAGTAGTACGGCCCAAGATACGGTCATGTAACGGCTCAATCACTTCACCGCCTTTAACCAAAGCTTTAGTCACTAAACCATCAACCGTACCGCAATCATGCTCAGTCACTACCAAGTCTTGTGTTACGTCAACCAAACGACGTGTCAGGTAACCTGAGTTCGCTGTCTTCAACGCCGTATCAGCTAGACCCTTACGTGCACCGTGGGTTGAAATAAAGTATTGCAACACGTTAAGACCGTCACGGAAGTTCGCTTTAATCGGTGTCTCAATAATTGAACCATCCGGTTTCGCCATCAGACCACGCATACCAGCTAACTGACGCACCTGCGCTGCAGAACCACGCGCACCTGAGTCGGCCATCATGTAAATAGCGTTGAAAGACTCTTGACGTACAACTTTACCATTAACGTCTTTTAATTGGTTGCCATCAGCATCCAACACGTCTTCTTCTTTCAGCTGCTTCATCATCGCGTCAGCAACTTTGTCACCAGCACGACCCCAGATATCCACTACTTTGTTATAGCGCTCACCTTGTGTCACTAGACCAGAAACGTATTGGTCTTCGATTTCTTTCACTTCAGCATCAGCAGCAGCAATTAATTGCTCTTTTTCTAATGGCACTAACATATCGTTAATACTGATAGAAATACCTGCTTTAGTTGCGTATGAATAACCAGTGTTTTTCAATTGGTCAGCAAAAATTACTGTTTCACGGATACCCACTTTACGGAACGAAGCGTTGATTAGTTTTGAAAGCTCTTTCTTTTTCAAAGCTTTATCAATGTGACTGAACGGCAAGCCTGCTGGCAAGATATCTGACAGCAATGCACGACCTACAGTAGTTTCGTAACGCGTAGTTTTTTCGGTTTTAACACCATCTACATCCAAGTCGTACTCTTTAATACGTACGGTTACTTTAGCATGTAGATCAATTAAACCTTGGTCAAATACACGTTGCACTTCTTTTACATCCGCAAAGCGCATGCCAGTGCCACGTGCGTTAACTTTCTCACGCGTCATGTAGTACAGACCCAACACGATATCTTGTGAAGGCACAATGATTGGCTCACCGTTTGCAGGTGACAATACGTTGTTTGAAGCCAACATTAAAGTACGTGCTTCCATTTGTGCTTCTAAGCTCAATGGAACGTGAACCGCCATTTGGTCACCGTCAAAGTCGGCGTTGAATGCCGCACAAACTAACGGGTGCAATTGAATGGCTTTACCTTCAATCAAGATAGGCTCAAACGCTTGAATACCTAAACGGTGCAATGTAGGCGCACGGTTCAATAGCACCGGATGCTCGCGGATTACATCCTCGAGGATATCCCATACTTCTGGTCCTTCTTCTTCAACTTTTTTCTTCGCAGCTTTAATCGTTGTCGCTAAACCTAATACTTCCAATTTATGGAAGATGAATGGCTTGAATAATTCCAAAGCCATTTTCTTAGGCAAACCGCACTGATGCAGTTTCAATTGCGGGCCAACCACAATCACTGAACGACCAGAGTAGTCCACACGCTTACCAAGCAAGTTTTGACGGAAACGACCGCCTTTACCCTTGATCATGTCAGCCAATGATTTCAATGGACGTTTGTTAGCGCCAGTCATCACTTTACCGCGACGGCCGTTGTCTAATAATGAGTCCACGGCTTCTTGCAACATACGTTTTTCGTTACGTACGATGATTTCCGGTGCTTTCAACTCTAACAAGCGTTTCAAACGGTTGTTACGGTTAATCACGCGACGATACAAGTCATTCAAGTCAGATGTTGCAAAACGGCCGCCATCCAATGGTACCAATGGACGTAGTTCTGGTGGCAATACTGGCAAGATTTCAAGAATCATCCACTCTGGTTTAATGCCAGATTTTTGGAAGGCTTCTAACACTTTTAAGCGTTTAGCGATTTTCTTGATTTTCGCTTCTGAACCGGTTGCGCCTAAATCTTGACGTAATGTCGTGATTTCACGCTCGATGTCCATTGTACGTAGCAGTTCACGAACCGCCTCAGCACCCATCACCGCATTGAACTCATCACCGTACTCTTCTACTTTTGCCAAGTAGTCATCTTCAGTCAATAACTGACCGCGTGTAAGCGGTGTCATGCCTGGGTCAACCACGATGAATGCTTCAAAGTACAATACACGTTCGATATCACGCAAAGCGATATCCAACACCATACCTAAACGGCTTGGTAATGATTTCAAGAACCAGATGTGCGCCACTGGTGATGCTAGGTCGATATGACCCATACGCTCACGACGTACTTTTGATAACGTCACTTCAACGCCACATTTTTCGCAGATTACGCCACGATGTTTTAAGCGTTTATATTTACCGCATAAGCACTCGTAATCTTTGATAGGGCCAAAGATTTTTGCGCAGAACAAACCATCACGCTCAGGTTTGAAAGTACGGTAGTTAATGGTTTCTGGCTTTTTTACTTCGCCATATGACCATGAACGGATTTTTTCAGGTGAAGCTAACGCAATCTTAATTGCATCAAACTCTTCTTCTTGCGTTACCTGTTTAAATAAGTCTAATAGAGCTTTCATGTGAATTCTCTCCTGAATTAGTTGCGATCTAGGTCGATGTCGATAGCGAGTGAACGAATTTCTTTCACTAACACGTTAAATGACTCAGGCATGCCTGCATCAATTTTGTGTTCGCCTTTAACGATGTTTTCATACACTTTGGTACGGCCAGTAACGTCATCAGACTTCACTGTCAGCATCTCTTGCAAGGTATATGAAGCACCATAAGCCTCTAACGCCCAAACCTCCATCTCACCGAAACGTTGGCCACCGAATTGCGCTTTACCGCCTAGTGGTTGTTGCGTTACCAATGAGTATGGACCTGTAGAACGAGCATGCATCTTGTCATCAACCAAGTGATGTAGTTTCAACACGTGCATATAACCCACAGTCACTGGACGCTCAAATTTGTCGCCAGTACGGCCATCAAACAGAGTTACCTGCGTTTTACCTGCATGGAACTGCAATTGTTTAGTACGTGCATCATCATCTGGGAACGCCAAATCAAGCATCGCTCTAATATCAGACTCAGCTGCGCCATCGAACACTGGCGTTGCAAATGGAACACCTTGTTTAAGGTTTTGCGCTAAATCTAAAATCTCTACATCTGTGAAAGATTTAATATCTTCATGCTTACCAGTGCTGTCGTTGTAGATCTTTTCCAAGAACTTACGGATTTCAGCCACTTTAGTTTCTTCACGTAACATTTCTTCGATACGTAAACCTAAACCTTTAGCAGCCCAACCTAAGTGCACTTCCAAAATCTGACCAATGTTCATGCGTGATGGAACGCCTAGCGGGTTCAACACGATATCCAATGGTGTACCATCAGCCATGTGCGGCATATCTTCTACTGGGCAGATTTTTGAAATCACACCCTTGTTACCGTGACGACCAGCCATCTTATCGCCTGGTTGGATACGACGTTTAACAGCCAAGTAAACCTTAACCATTTTTTGTACGCCTGGTGGCAATTCGTCACCTTGCGTCAATTTACGTTTTTTCTCTTCAAAGCGGTTATCAAACTCAATACGCGCTTGTGACAAGCTGTCTTTCAACTGCTCTAACTGACGTGCTGCTTCTTCGTCTGACAAGCGAATATCAAACCAATCGTAACGGCCTACAGACTCTAAGTACTCAGCAGTTAATGCTTCGCCTTTTTTCAGTTTGTTAGGACCGCCAGTAGCCACTTTACCTTCAATCAAGCGACGGATACGACCGAATGCATCGTCTTCCACGATACGCATTTGGTCAGCCAAGTCTTGTTTGTAGTGTGCCAATTGGTCGTCAATAATTTGCTGTGCACGTGCATCACGGTCAATACCTTCACGCGTGAACACTTGTACGTCAATCACGGTACCGCTCATGCCTGAAGGCACGCGTAGTGAAGTATCTTTAACGTCAGATGCTTTTTCACCGAAAATCGCACGTAGCAATTTCTCTTCTGGTGTCAATTGTGTCTCACCTTTAGGTGTTACTTTACCAACCAATACGTCACCGGCTTCAACTTCTGCACCAATGTGAATGATACCTACTTCATCCAGACGCGCTAACATGCGCTCACTCAAGTTTGAAATATCTTGTGTGATTTCTTCTGCACCAAGTTTTGTATCACGTGCAACCACTGACAACTCTTCAATATGAATAGAAGTGTAACGGTCATCTGCTACTACGCGCTCTGAAATCAAGATCGAGTCTTCGTAGTTATAACCATTCCAAGGCATAAAGCCTACTAACATATTTTGACCTAGTGCCAACTCACCCATATCGGTAGAAGCACCATCCGCAATTACATCGCCACGTGATAATTTATCACCGACTTTAACTAGCGGACGTTGGTTAATATTGGTATTTTGGTTAGAACGCGTATATTTAGTTAAGTTGTAAATATCTACACCAACTTCACCAGCTTTCGCTTCTTCATCGTTTACACGAATAACAATACGTGCAGAATCAACGTAATCCACCAAACCACCACGGCGAGCAGTAACTACAGTACCAGAGTCAACTGCTACAGTACGCTCAATACCGGTACCTACTACCGCTTTCTCAGCACGTAGGCATGGCACTGCTTGACGTTGCATGTTGGCACCCATCAATGCGCGGTTCGCGTCATCGTGTTCCAAGAATGGAATCAAAGATGCAGCCACTGACACAATTTGGCCTGGCGCCACGTCCATATATTGAACACGGTCAGGTTGTGTCATCGTAAACTCGTTGTGATGACGTGATGAAATCAAATCATCCACAAATAAGTTTTTAGCATCTAAATCAGTGTTCGCTTGCGCGATCATGTACTGACTCTCTTCAATCGCTGACAAGTAGTCAATCGTATCGGATACTTTATTAGCTTCAACACGGCGATATGGTGTCTCTAAGAAACCATATTCATTAGTACGTGCATACAATGCTAAAGAGTTGATCAAACCAATGTTCGGACCCTCTGGTGTCTCAATCGGGCAAACACGGCCATAGTGAGTTGAGTGTACGTCACGGACCTCAAAGCCAGCGCGCTCACGTGTCAAACCGCCTGGGCCTAATGCTGAAATACGGCGTTTATGCGTAATTTCAGACAATGGGTTAGTTTGATCCATAAATTGTGACAATTGGCTTGAACCAAAGAACTCACGAATCGCGCTTGAAACTGGTTTCGCATTGATCAAGTCATGCGGCATCAAGTTGTCAGATTCAGCTTGTGATAAACGCTCTTTAACAGCGCGCTCAACACGTACCAAACCAGTACGGAATTGGTTCTCAGCCAACTCACCTACTGAACGGATACGACGGTTACCTAAGTGATCGATATCATCGATTTCACCACGGCCATTACGCAACTCTAGCAATACACCGATAACAGCCAAAATATCGTCGTTAGACAAGATATTTGCGCCTTCGTCACCTTGCACACCAACTGCTTCGTAGAATCTGCGAATCCAGTTAGATTGACGCTCTTCCGCTTTTTCAGGGAAAGCACGACGGTTAAACTTCATACGACCTACGCGTGACAAATCGTAACGATCTTCATTGAAGAACAAGCCTTGGAACAACGCCTCAACTGACTCTTCAGTTGGTGGCTCACCAGGGCGCATCATGCGGTAGATCGCAACACGTGCACTGTATTGGTCAGGAATTTCATCAATACGTAGCGTTTGTGAAATGTAGTCGCCATGATCCAAATCATTTGAATACAATGTGCTTACGCTACGGATGTTCGCATCAACCAATTTACCTAATAAAGACTCAGTGATTTCATCGTTAGCATTCGCCACGACTTCACCGGTTTCTTGGTCAACAATTGTGTTAGCCAAAGCACGGCCAAGAATGAAATCTTGCGGCACAGCGATTTCGCTCACGCCTGCTTTTTCCATATCACGGATGTGCTTCACGGTAATACGTTTGTCTTTAGCAACAATGACTGTACCGTCTTTAGCAACGATATCAAATTTAGCTACTTCACCACGTAAACGCTCAGGTACAACTGTAAACTCAACACCAGTTTTACCGATGTGGAATGTATCAAAGTCGTAGAAAGTTGAAATTATTTGCTCTGGTGTATAACCCAAGGCTTTCAACAAAATGGTTACCGGCATTTTGCGGCGGCGGTCAATACGGAAATACAAGTAATCTTTTGGATCAAACTCAAAATCCAACCATGAACCACGGTAAGGAATAATACGAGCTGAGAATAGTAATTTACCTGAGCTATGTGTTTTACCACGGTCATGCTCAAAGAACACGCCTGGGCTACGGTGCAATTGAGACACGATAACACGCTCGGTACCGTTAATCACAAATGAACCATTTTCAGTCATCAAAGGCAGCTCGCCCATGTACACTTCTTGTTCTTTAACTTCTTTAACCGTAGGTTTAGAAGCCTCTTTGTCCATAATAGTTAAACGTACACGCACACGCAAAGGCGCAGCGTAAGTTAAGCCACGTTGCTGACATTCTTTAACATCGAACGGTTCAGCACCAAGCTGGTAGCTCACGTAATCTAAACGTGCATTACCTGAATGGCTAACGATAGGAAAAACAGAACTGAATGTAGATTGCAGGCCTGTTTCTGTACGTTGATCAGCTGGAACATTAGTCTGCAAGAATGCAGCATATGACTCTAATTGCATTGCCAGCAAATAGGGAATTTCTTGAACGCTTTCTCGCTTGGCAAAACTTTTACGAAGGCGTTTCTTTTCGGTGAAGGAATAGCTCATTGCATCTCCTAGATATTTTGAGGGCAGAAATTAAAATACTTTTTTGCACTACATCCATTACGTAAGTATTTTCACCTCTAACCTCAGTTACTGTTGAACTGAAGGCTTGTTGCGGCACTACCACTACAAATTACATTTTGTTACATTGCCTGCCATTACAAATGGCGAAGGCTGACGGTCTCCCGTCAGCCTAACTTATACACTTAAAGATGTATTATTTGATTTCGCCAGTTGCGCCAGCTTCGATCAATTTTTTCAATGCTGCATCAGCGTCAGCTTTTGAAACGCCTTCTTTAATTGCTTTTGGTGCGCCATCAACTAAGTCTTTAGCTTCTTTCAAGCCTAAACCTGTTAATTCACGAACTGCTTTAATTACAGCAACTTTTTGTTCACCAGCGCCTAAAAGCACAACGTTGAACTCTGTTTGCTCAGCTGCTGCAGCTGGAGCTGCACCACCTGCTGCTGACGCTACTGCAACTGCTGCAGCTGATACGCCAAATTTTTCTTCGATTTCTTTAATAAAAGCTGTCAAGTCTAAAACTGACATTGAACCAACTGCTTCTAAAATATCTGCATTTGAAATTGCCATTTGAATATTTCCTAAAATAAAATAATGTTGCTTTAAATAAGCGATCTGATGAATTAAGCTGCTTCTTTAGCGTCACGTATAGCCGCAATCGCACGTGCAAACTTAGTAGGCACTTCGTTAAGGGTGCATGCAAATTTAGCAAGCAACTCTTCACGACTTAATGTAGATGCTAGCGCTTGAACACCAGCAACATCCATCAATTGATTTGGCACCGCACCTGCTTTAATAACGAATTTATCGTTAGTTTTAGCAAAATTGTTCAGTACTTTAGCTGCCGCTACTGGGTCAGCAGAAATGCCGAACACCAACGGACCAACCATTTCGTTTGCTAATGCTGCAAATGGTGTACCTTCAACCGCACGACGTACTAATGTATTTTTCAACACACGTAGATACACGCCTGATTTTCTGGCATCTGCACGCAATACCGTCATATTGGCTACGCCCATACCACGATATTCAGCAAGAACAATCGCTTGTGCTTGTGCAACTTGTGCACTTACTTCAGCAACAACCGCTTTTTTCTCTGTAAGATTTAGACTCAAGGTCTTTCTCCTTCCGTTAAAATCTCTGCTATATTTCTAAAGCAGAATCAGCTCTTATAATAAATATTATAAAAACCACTTTTACGGCGACCTTTTATCAGGAATTAACCTGTTTTAGGGATGCGCCATCTGCGTAGGCCAGGTTTTGATATTAGAAATTAAAACTCTAGAGCTTTAATCCAACACAAAACCACATTAAATCGAAACGACACCTACGGTCTTTGATAACCTCATTCCAATTGCATCACGATAAGTTAGCAAATGAAATGAGCCCAAAGCACTATATAGGCGAGACAAGAAAGCCCCACCCATTATTCTAATTAAGCAACCAAACTTGCTTGATCAACACGCACACCTGCACCCATCGTACTAGATACAGATAGTTTTTTCAGGTAAACACCTTTACTTGCAGCTGGTTTAGCTTTGTTTAAAGCATCTACCAACGCAGCCAAGTTACCTTGTAATTGTTCAACTGTGAAAGAAGCACGGCCGATTGTGCAGTGAATGATACCGCCTTTATCTGTACGGTATTGAACTTGACCAGCTTTAGCATTTTTAACTGCTGTAGCTGCATCAGGTGTCACAGTACCTACTTTAGGGTTAGGCATCAAACCACGTGGGCCCAACACTTGACCTAGAGCACCAACGATACGCATTGCATCAGGTGTAGCGATCACAACATCAAAGTCCATTACACCAGCTTTAACTTGCTCAGCCAAATCTTCAAAACCAACGATGTCAGCACCAGCCGCTTTAGCAGCTTCAGCTTGTGCACCCTGTGCGAACACAGCAACACGTGTAGTTTTACCAGTACCGTTAGGTAACACAATAGCGCCACGTACCAATTGGTCTGATTTACGTGCATCAATACCTAAGTTAACTACCGCATCGATAGACTCATTGAATTTCGCAGTTGCATTCTCTTTAACTAAAGTTAAGCCTTCAGCTACTGGGTACAATTTATTACGATCTACTTTTGCACGTAGTGCGTTAATTCTTTTAGCCATGTTATACACCCTCCACTTCAATACCCATACTGCGAGCGCTACCTGCGATAGTGCGAACTGCAGCATCCATATCAGCAGCAGACAAATCAGCTTGTTTAGTTTTAACAATATCCTCAGCTTGTGCACGAGTGATTTTGCCAACTTTATCAGTATGTGGACGAGGTGAACCTTTAGTAATACCAGCTGCTTTTTTGATCAAAATAGTTGCTGGAGGAGATTTCATCACAAACGTGAAGCTCTTGTCAGCAAATGCAGTAATCACTACTGGGATTGGCAATCCTGGCTCAACACCTTGTGTTGCAGCGTTAAACGCTTTACAGAATTCCATGATATTCAAACCACGTTGACCCAATGCTGGACCTACTGGTGGACTTGGATTAGCTTTACCTGCAGGAATCTGCAGCTTGATATAGCCAATAACTTTCTTTGCCATGCTATTACTCCTAATATGGGTGCTAACGCTTCAACCTAAATCAAAGCTCCCCGTTAATAAAAACAACTACTTGCTACTAAACTTCTTTTTCTACTTGGCTAAATTCCAGCTCAACCGGTGTAGAACGGCCGAAAATAACCACAGAAACGCGTAATTTACTTTTCTCGTAGTTAATTTCTTCCACATTGCCAGAAAAGTCTTTAAATGGGCCGTCAGTAATGCGAACTGACTCACCTTTTTCGAAGGTAAGTTTTTGTGTAGGATTGCTTTTGCTATCATCAATACGTTGCAAGATGATATCAACTTCTTTATCTTTAATCGGTGTTGGCTTTTGTGCACTACCACCAATAAATGCGGTTACACGCGGCGTACTTTTCACTAAGTGCCAGGTGTCATCCGTCATATTCATTTGAACTAACACATATCCTGGGTAAAGCTTACGCTCAGAAATTGTTTTCTGACCCGCTTTCATTTCGATCACTTCTTCGATTGGCACTAGAATCTGGCCAAACTGATCTTGCAATCCAGAGCGTACAACGCGCTCTTCTAATCCTTTTTGCACGGATTTTTCAAAACCTGAAAAAGCCTGCACCGCGTACCATTTCATACTCATTACGCGCCCCGTCCTAGTAACCACTTAACCATAAAAGCAAATCCGATATCGACCACCGCCAAAAATGCAGCCATCACTACCACCAACACAAATACCACCAATGTAGTTTGTATTGTTTCTTTACGTGTAGGCCAAACCACTTTACGTGATTCAGCAACTGCTTCACCAATAAAACCAAATGATTGCTGACCAAGCGGAGTGGTCCAAAGCACACCAACAGAAGCCGCCAAACCTGCAAGCACAACCAAAATACGCACTACAGTAGGCTTGTCTGCTAAAAGGTAAAAACCGGCAATGCCTGCAACCAGCAAGAGAGCTGCTGATAGCAACTTAATTTTATTGAGCATAATTGTCTTAATCTAAGAACTTACTTAATGGTGACTAAAATAACTTCAGGTCTTACTAACGCGAATAACTAGAAATATGAATATTTCTAGTTATTCGGCAGATTAATAATCCATACTATATATTTGGCAGGCCAAGAGGGTCTCGAACCCCCAACCCTCGGTTTTGGAGACCGATACTCTACCAATTGAGCTATTGGCCTGTACTTAAACCTTTAAATAAGAGTTACGCAGGGTTGTTTGCGCAACTCTTACAAATTATCTTACTCGATAATCTTAGCTACAACACCAGCACCAACAGTACGACCACCTTCACGGATAGCGAAGCGTAAGCCTTCTTCCATCGCGATTGGTGCAATCAATGTAACAGTGATTGATACGTTGTCGCCTGGCATTACCATTTCTGTACCTTCTGGCAATTCAACTGCGCCAGTTACGTCTGTCGTACGGAAATAGAATTGTGGACGGTAACCTTGGAAGAATGGTGTGTGACGACCACCTTCATCTTTACCCAACACGTAGATTTCTGCTGTGAATTTTGTGTGTGGTTTGATAGAACCAGCTTTTGCCAATACTTGACCACGTTCAACTTCTTCACGTTTTGTACCACGTAGCAATACACCTACGTTGTCGCCTGCTTGACCTTGGTCTAGCAGTTTGCGGAACATTTCCACGCCTGTACATGTTGTTTTTAGTGTGTCTTTAATACCAACGATTTCAATCTCGTCACCCACTTTAACAATACCACGCTCAATACGGCCTGTTACTACTGTACCGCGGCCTGAGATTGAGAATACGTCTTCTACTGGCATCAAGAATGTGCCGTCGATTGCGCGCTCTGGCATTGGGATGTAGCTGTCTAATGCTTCTGCTAAGCGGAAGATTGCTGGTTCGCCGATTTCAGATTGGTCGCCTTCTAAAGCTAGTTTAGCTGAACCTTTGATGATTGGTGTGTCGTCGCCTGGGAAGTCGTATTTGCTTAGCAAGTCACGCACTTCCATTTCAACTAACTCTAACAATTCAGGATCATCTACCATGTCTGCTTTGTTTAGGAACACTACAATGTATGGTACGCCAACTTGACGTGCTAACAAGATGTGCTCACGTGTTTGTGGCATAGGACCGTCAGCTGCTGAACATACTAAGATAGCGCCGTCCATTTGTGCTGCACCGGTAATCATGTTTTTAACATAGTCGGCGTGGCCTGGGCAGTCTACGTGTGCGTAGTGACGTGTTGCTGTCTCGTACTCAACGTGTGCTGTGTTAATGGTAATACCACGTGCTTTTTCTTCTGGTGCTGCGTCAATTTGGTCGTAAGCTTTTGCTTCGCCGCCGTATTTCTTTGTCAATACAGTGGTGATCGCTGCTGTTAGTGTTGTCTTACCATGGTCAACGTGGCCAATCGTGCCTACGTTAACGTGCGGCTTGGTCCGCTCAAATTTACCTTTTGCCATTGCTTCAGTCCTTTACAATATTTTATTAACCATAAGTTTTATTAGAATTAATAAAACTTGTTCAAATCAGAATATTTAATCTTTCGCTAAACAGCTACTCGTTATCAACATTCACTATTTAACTACCTTCTAAGCCGCCACAGCAATTTGCCATCAACTTTGCACTCAAGCTTTATGGTGCCCATGGCGGGAATCGGACCCGCGACCTCTCCCTTACCAAGGGAGTGCTCTACCACTGAGCCACATGGGCGCTTAATCCGCAACACTCAACTGATGGAGCGGGCGACGAGGTTCGAACTCGCGACATCTTGCTTGGAAGGCAAGTGCTCTACCAACTGAGCTACACCCGCGCATATGCTACCAACGCCAACAAGCTCAAATTACCGCAACTTACTATATGTTTTACAAACTGGTGGAGGGGGAAGGATTCGAACCTTCGTACTCTGAGAGAACGGATTTACAGTCCGTCGCCTTTAACCACTCGGCCACCCCTCCTCACCGAACCCGCGATTATGCTGAATATTTGACTTGCTGTCAAATGTATAAAAGGGAATTTGCTAAGAAACTGGTGCCGGGTATCGGAATCGAACTGATGACCTTCGCATTACAAGTGCGCTGCTCTACCAACTGAGCTAACCCGGCGTTTTCGTGAGATGCGTATTATACGCATCTTTTAATAAAAGTAAATTATTTTACGATTTTTAATACAGGTTTTTTACTTTTTATTAATTCTTCTTTATTTTCAATAGGTTCTGCATTTTGTTTCGCATCTTCTATTAAAAACGGTACTTCTTCTTGCTCTAAGCCTGCCTCAAAAAACATTCCTTGACCATTTTCACGTGCAAAAATACCTCTTACTGCACTCATGGGCACATATATATTTTGTGACACACCACCGAAGCGCGCAGAGAATACCACAGAATCATTATCTATGTGCAAATCTTTTGTTGCGCTGTAATTAATATTTAACACTATTTCGCCATCTTTCACATACGCCATCGGCACACGCGTCTGCGCATTTACCGCAACAATCAGATGCGGGGTTAAATTATTGTCCACGCACCACTCATGAAGCGCACGTAACATATATGGTTTGGTTGGAATTAATTCAGACATATTTAACGAACCTACTTAAAGATAGCTTCAGTTACACATTAGATGAATAGTAGCGTTTGATTAAACAACTTTAATCAAACGCCATCTAAACGATTTTTTACTACTTACTTACGCATTGCTTTTTCTGAAGGCGTCATTGCATCTGCATACAATGGTCTTGAGAATAAACGCTCTGCATATTTCAAAATAGGTGCAGCTTGATTCGGCAACTCAATACCGTAGTGACCTAGACGCCATAGCAACGGTGTCACCGCAACATCCAACATTGAGTAATCATCACCTAACAAATAGTTTTGCTTAGCAAAGATAGGTACCAGTTGAGTTAAGTTATCACGTATCGTGGCACGCGCCTTATCCGCTTTTTCTTGGTCGTCAGATTCAATGTCTGCAATATGACTAAACAAGTCTTGCTCAAAGCTATACAAGAACAATCTAGCACGCGCACGCATCACTGGATCTGGCGGCATCAACTGCGGATGTGGGAAGCGTTCATCAATATACTCATTGATAATATTAGCTTCTGACAACACTAAGTCACGCTCCACCAATACCGGCACATGGTTGTACGGGTTAATGACCGCCAAATCTTCCGGCTTATTTGCCAAGTCGACATCAATCACCTGAAAATCCATGCCTTTTTCAAACAGGACAATACGGCAGCGGTGGCTATAGGGATCTGTAGTCCCCGAATATAAAGTCATCATAATTTAGTGTATTTCCTTCCAGTAAGCTTTTTTAAGTTTGTATGTTAGAACTAACAACACACTCAAAAACAGCAAGACAAACCAACCAAGTTGGTTTCTTTGATGCTTTGCTGGCTCAGCCATATAGGCCATAAAGTTTGTTAAATCACCCACCAAAACATCGTATTCTTCAACAGACAGCTTGCCCGGCTTTACAAGCTTAAGTGCGTGAGTTTCATGATTCAACTCCTGCTCACCTTGTAACTCGTAAAGCACATGCGGCATACCCACCTTATCAAACACCGTGTTATTCCAACCCGTTGTTCTGGTGCTGTCACGGTAGAAGCTGCGCATATAGGTGTAAACCCAGTCAGCACCGCGTGCACGCACTTCTACAGACAAATCAGGTGGCGCTGTACCAAACCATTTCGCCGCATCTTTTTTATTGATTGCAACTTTCATCGGATCACCAATTTTTTCACCGGCCAACAGCAGATTGTCTTTGATCTGTTTTTCTGTCAGACCAATTTCCAACAATCTGTTGTAGCGCATGTAATTAGCGCTATGGCAATTTAGGCAGTAATTAACGAAAGTACGCGCACCACGCTGCAAAGATTCATGATCCGTAGCATCAATCGGCGCTTTATCCAAACTTACACCTTCATTTGCATTCGCCAGCATTGGCACAGCAAGGAAAGGCATCAACAACATCGCTAACAATAATTTTTTCATGGTTATTATCCCGTTACCCTTTCTGGCACTGGTTTAGTTTTATCTTTTTTCGTATACCAAGGCATTAGCGCAAAGAACAAGAAATAAACCACAGTAAAGACACGTGCTACTACAGTCGCGCGATCAGCGCCACCCATCCATGCACCGAACTGACCCCAAACATTTGATGGCACAGTACCAAGGTAGCCAAGCACCAAGAAGCTGATGACAAAAGCAACCAACCATTGTTTATATAGAGTGCCGCGATAGCGAATAGACTTCACTGGGCTCTTATCCAACCAAGGCAGCAAAGCAAAAGCTACTACTGACAAGCCCATTGCTGCCACACCAGGGAACTGTGAATTCAAGATTGGCGGAACCGCACGCAAGATTGAGTAATATGGCGTGAAGTACCAAACTGGTGCAATGTGTGCTGGCGTTTTAAGCGGGTCAGCAGGCACAAAGTTATTTGCCTCCAAGAAGTAACCGCCCATCTCAGGTGCAAAGAAAATAATGGCTGAGAACACAATCAGGAACATAGATACACCAACCAAGTCCTTAACCGTGTAGTAAGGATGGAATGGAATACCATCTAAAGGGAAACCTGTTTTCTTGTCTTTTAGTTTCTTAATTTCCACACCATCAGGGTTGTTTGAACCAACCTCATGCAAGGCAATCAAGTGAGCAACAACCAAACCAACCAATACAAATGGTAAGGCAATTACGTGGAAGGCAAAGAAACGATTCAGCGTTGCATCAGACACCAAGTAGTCACCACGCAACCACTCCGAAACGTCTGGGCCGATAAATGGGATAGCAGAGAACAAGTTAACAATTACCTGCGCACCCCAATAAGACATTTGACCCCAAGGCAATAGGTAACCAAAGAATGCTTCACCCATTAATACCAAGAAGATAGCAACACCGAACAACCAGATCAACTCACGCGGGTTCCTATACGAACCGTAGATGATGCCGCGAAACATATGCAGATAAACCACAACAAAGAACATAGATGCGCCAGTTGAGTGCATGTAGCGAATCAGCCAACCCCATGGCACATCACGCATGATGTACTCAACAGAACCGAATGCTAAATCCGCATCTGGTTTGTAATGCATGGTTAAGAAAATACCGGTCAATATTTGCAGCACCAAAACCAACAATGCCAAAGACCCAAAAAAGTACCAAAAGTTAAAGTTTTTTGGTGCGTAATACTCAGTCAAATGCGCCTTAACGTTACTCGTTAATGGGAAACGGGCATCAACCCAATTTAAACCGTCATTTAGAGCGCTAGATAGCGCTGATTTATTTTTATCAGTCATGATTATGCTTTCTCTTCAGTATCAACGCCAATCAGAAGTAGATTTTCACTCAAATATTTATGTGGCGGCACTACCAAGTTGATAGGTGCTGGAGAACCCTTAAACACGCGGCCAGCCAAATCAAATTTAGAGCCATGGCATGGGCAGAAGAACCCACCAGTCCAACCTTCACCCATATCGCCACCACTTTGCAATTTGCCAGTAGGTGAACAGCCCAAATGCGTACAGATACCAACAATCACAGCAAGATTAGGCTTAATTGAGCGGCCTTCGTTCTTACAATAAGTAGGCTGCTGTGAAGTAACATCAGATGCAGGATCTGATAATTGAGCATCATGCTTAGCTAACTCAGTTGTCATTTCTTCAGTACGATTAATAATCCATACTGGTTTACCTCGCCACTCAGCCGTCATCATAGTGCCTGGCTCAATTTTGCTAATATCAACTTCTACAGGCGCACCTGCGGCTTTAGCACGCTCGCTTGGCGTCATGCTTTTCACAAAAGGCACGGCCACTGCAGCACAGCCCAATGCACCCACTGCAGAAGTGGCGATTAAGAAGTTACGTTTTTCTTGGTCTACTTGAGAACACCCGCACGATTGCGAGTCAGCCTGCTGATTGTCATTTTGGTTGTCTGACATGTTTTCCTCTTGCTCGAAAGGATTGACTAGATTAGACGCCACGCCTTAGCTAGGCATGCAGCGTCACCTTTTACTAAAAATCTAAACACCCATTACTGGGTAACTGACTATCTTCTACTTAAGATATAACCTGCGCTACTTAATAACAGCCAAAGCAATTTAAAATATAGACAAGGCTTCATGTTTAGGCGCCAGATTATACAATTTTTTGCCCTCCAATTAAAGCTTTATTTATTAAGTTACTGAAATAAAACGATTAAACCGGATTATGTATATCGATAAACACATGCTCCAAATTAAACTTTTCCGCCAAATGCGCACCTAGCGCCTGCACGCCATAACGCTCTGTTGCATGATGCCCTGCGGATATATATGCCACGCCAGACTCAATCGACTGATGCACTGTTTGCTCGGATATTTCCCCACTGATAAATAGGTCAACTCCCAATGCTATCGCTTGATCTATATAACCTTGCGCAGCCCCTGTGCACCAGGCCACCTTCTTAATAACCTGCGCGGCCTCACCAATTGTCAGCACTGAGCGCCCCAAGCGCTGCTCGATTAAATCTGTAATTGCAGACAAAGGTAAGCCTTCACCTAATTCGGTACAGGCAATTAAATCATCAGCACCAGCATAGTTCTGCGCCTCAAACCCTAACAACTTACCAAGCTGCACATTATTACCAAACTCACCATGTGCATCTAATGGCAAGTGGTACGCCATCAGATTGATATCATGCTCCAGCAGGAATTTGATGCGCTTACGCTTAATGCCAACCAGCTCTGGCGCTTCATTACGCCAGAAATAGCCATGATGCACCAAGATCAAATCAGCACCTACCTGATGCGCAGCCTCGAGCAACGCCATACTTGCCGTGACCCCAGTCACAATTCTTTTAATTTCAGCACGCCCCTCAACTTGTAAGCCATTGGGACAGTAGTCCTTGAAATGAGCTACTTGCATCAGTTGTTGGGTATAATGAGTTAACTCATTGATTTTTACCATAAGCTTCAAACCTTTAAAATGTTAGGCTATTGATTTTTAGATTGCTGACCTTATATCAAAATGTGACAAATGGCCTAATATTGAAACACTGAGGCAACCTTAGATTAAATTTGATTAATTACCATACTTAAGAAGTAAATAAAGATGAATAACTCCCTACACAAAAGATTATGGCTAATTTTTGCGCAAGCAGCCACCATCTGCATGGCATTAATATTTGTGTTACGTATTTTCTACCCAAATTTTTTCAGCTTCAGAGAGCAAGCCTTAGTAGTTAATCAGGCGGAGACAGGGAGTTCAACTAGCACTGTCTATTCATATAGCAATGCTGTCAAAAAGGCGATGCCAGCAGTTGTTAATATATTCACCAGCAAAAAGCCGCGCAGCAGCCCACATCAGGATTTTTTAGAGGACCCTGCATTTCGCCATTTCTTTGGTGACCAATTAGAAGAGCCAGAACCGCAAGCACAGCCAGAAAACAGCCTAGGCTCAGGCGTGATCGTCAGTAGTCAGGGTTTAATTTTAACCAACAACCACGTAATTGCTACCGCAGACGCGATTGAGGTCGCTTTATCTGACGGCAGAAAAATGACTGCAACCGTAGTCGGCACCGACCCAGACACAGACTTAGCACTGATTAAAGTGGATGCCAATGATTTACCTGCAATCACCTTCGCCAGCTCAGATGCACTTAACGTAGGTGATGTGGTATTGGCCATCGGCAACCCTTTTGGCGTTGGCCAAACCGTGACGCAGGGCATCGTCAGCGCACTGGGCCGCAGCCATTTGGGGATTAATATCTATGAAAACTTCATACAAACCGATGCTTCTATCAACCCAGGCAACTCTGGTGGCGCTTTAATTAATACAGAAGGCAATCTAGTGGGTATCAACAGCGCAATCTACTCACGTAGTGGCGGCTCAATGGGCATTGGCTTTGCCATTCCGACCACATTAGCACGACAAGTTATGGAACAAATTGCGGCGCAAGGCAATGTTACGCGCGGCTGGATAGGTATTGAAGCCCAGGACATTACACCAGAGCTGGCAGAGTCATTTAGATTAAATAAAGCGCAGGGTGCCTTAATTGCCGGAGTGCTGAAACACAGCCCTGCAGACAGAGCCGGTTTACGTTCCGGAGATATATTGGTTGCGATTGAAGGCAAGCCAGTGACGGACAGTGGAAGCATGCTTAACTTGATTGCGGCATTACAACCGAATCAAAAAGCAACCTTGCAAATTGTACGTGATGGCGCTATCGCCAACATTGCCATCATCATTGGCAAGCGGCCTAAACCGGTCGCGGCGCCCGAGTAAGCACTAAACCGGCGGCAAAATGGTAGGTTCACTTTCTTTAGTAGTGAACCTTGCCACCACAATGCCTAACTCATAAAGCAGCCACATGGGCATTGCCAGCATAAATTGTGAAATCACGTCTGGTGGTGTGACGACCGCAGCAATCACAAACGCCCCAACCACGACATAACCTCTTGCTTCTTTTAGCGCATGTATCGTCACCCAGCCGAAGCGCGCCGCCATTACCACAGCAATCGGCACCTCAAATGCCAAGCCAAACGCAAAGAACAATGTAATGATGAAATCTAGGTAATTACCTATATCCGTCATTACCGCAACCCCTACAGGCGCAGTACCCACGATAAAACCAAAGATTACTGGAAAGACAAGAAAATAGGCAAACGCCATCCCGGACAGAAACAAAAAGCTACTGGCCAGAATGATAGGAATCATGAATTTTTTCTCGTGCGCATATAGGCCAGGCGCCACAAACGACCAAACTTGATACAAGGTATGTGGCAATGAGAGCAAGAATGCCGCCATCATTGCAACCTTCATCGGCACGAAGAATGGTGTAGTCACCGCAGTGGCAATCATCTGCCCGCCTGCTGGAAGCTTGCTTAACAAGGGCGCGGCAAGCAAAGCATAGATTTCATTTGCGAATGGAAACAGCGCAATAAAAACAACGACAAATCCGACTACGATACGCAGTAAACGGTTTCTTAACTCAATTAAGTGTGAGATGAAATTTTCTGTAGGAGTCACAACGGTGGCTAGTCTTTAACGGAAGTAGGGGAATGTTCAGGCAATTTAGCAGCGTGGTCTGCTGTATCATCACTTTGCTGCTGAGCGTTTTGATTGAGCGGGTCAACCGTTTCGGCCAAGTAGTCTACGCCACTCTTGATACCAGCTTGCGCACTATCTGTCGCCTGCTGAATTTCTTGTTGCAGCTTCTGCAACTCGGCAAACCGTGATTCACGATTCACCTCCTCTTTAATCTGCATCATATAGCGCTGCATACGCCCCACCATAGTACCGATGGTGCGCGCCACTTTAGGCAGCTTTTCAGGGCCAATGACAATCAGCGCAACAATCGCGATTACAACTAATTCAGAAAATGCAATATCAAACATGCTGCCTAAACCCTATAAACCAAAGATGCGATGCACTTCAACATTGAATACTGTTTATTTCGCAGCAGTCGTAGATTTAGCTTTTGCTGGTGCTTTTTTTGCTGTTGTTGATTTAGCTTTAGTTGCGGTAGTTTTACTAGCCGCCGCTGATTTTGCCGGTGCTCTTTTTTTAGCCGCTGGTTTTGCTGGTGCTACAGCAACCGCTTCACCTTCAATTAACACAGAGTTGTTTGCAATCGGCTCTTGTGGAGGCGTATCAGCAGCTGCACTTTTACCTTCATTCACAGCGTCTTTAAAATTTTTTACTGCACCGCCTACATCACCACCAATATTACGAAGTTTTTTTGTGCCGAACACGAGCACTACAATGAGTAAAACTACCAACCAATGCCACCAAGCTCCGATTCCCATTGCTACTCTCCTAATTAAATATGTTTAAACTATGTTTTAGGTAGGGTGCTACCACCACCAAATACATGCATGTGCATATGAAACACTTCCTGCCCACCTTCACGCCCAGTATTAATCATAGTGCGGAAACCAGCCAAGCCCTGCTCTTTAGCCAACTCAGGCGCTAGCAACAACATCTTACCCAATAATGCCTGATGTTGCGAGTCACAACTCGCCAAACTATCAACATGTTGCTTAGGCACGATGAGAAAGTGCACTTTAGTAATGGGGTGTATGTCATGAAAGGCGATGACATCATCATCCTCATAAACCTTCTTTGAGGGGATATCGCCTTGCGCAATTTTACAAAAAATACAATCAGCACTCATTTGATATTCTTTCTATTGACTGCTACAGATCGAGCCAAACATGATGAAACTGGAGCAATACGGAATTAACCACTTTAATCTTACTTGTTGCGACTAGCCTTTTCATCAATACCAGATAAACCCTCGCGCCTAGCGAGCTCAGCTAATACATCCTGAGGCTTCAAATCTGCTTTTGCCAGCATAATCATGGTGTGAAACCACAAATCTGCCGTTTCGTAGATGATTTCATCCTTATTGCCGCCTTTGGCCGCAATCACTGTTTCAGTCGCTTCTTCACCTATCTTTTTTAAAATGCTGTCCATGCCTTTAGCATAGAGCTTTGCAACATAAGATGAGGCTGGATCGGCAGACTTACGCTGCTCCAGCAATTCAGAAAGTCGGCTTAGCACATCATTCATATCATTACTCATGCTTATAAATTTCATCAGGATTTTTGATAACAGGCTGATCTACCACCCAATTATCGTCTTTTAAAGTCTTAAAGAAGCAATTGTGCCTGCCAGTATGACAAGCAATACCGCCCACCTGTTCTACTCTAAGCAAAATCACATCCTCATCACAGTCTAGGCGAATCTCATGTATTTTTTGTACGTGGCCAGACTCCTCGCCTTTACGCCACAACTTATTACGCGATCTTGACCAATAAACGGCCTGATTGGTCTCGCTACTCAATTGCAAGGCTTCACGGTTCATCCAAGCAAACATCAACACTCGCCCAGTGTCATGCTCCTGAGCGATGACCGGCACCAGACCATTGGCATCCCAAGTAACTTCATCTAACCAATTCATCTAATCACTATCTATTGAAATATCTGTTGATATCCAAGTATTACACAGCTACAGCACAAACAAAACGAGTGCCAATCAACTTTAGAGATTGCTAGCGCCTAATCTCAATACCATGTTGTGCCATGTAGTCCTTGGCCTGTTTGACCGTATATTCACCATAGTGGAATATACTCGCTGCCAATACCGCATCAGCGCCACCTTCTTTAACACCATCCACCAAATGCTGTAAATTACCAACACCACCTGAGGCGATAATAGGCACCTCTACTGCGTTGCTAATGGCTTTATTCAGTGGGTTATTAAACCCAATTTTGGTGCCATCCCGATCCATACTGGTTACTAACAACTCCCCAGCACCAAGACTCACCATATATTCAGCCCATTTTATGGCATCTAAACCAGTTGCCTTACGGCCACCATGTGTAAACACTTCCCACTCGAAAGGCTGGTTATCTACTTTTTTGGCATCAATCGCAACCACAATACATTGTGAGCCAAACTTAGCGGCGGCATCTTGCACCACTTTAGGATTTAACACCGCCGTGGTATTGATACTCACCTTATCTGCACCTGCGTTTAGCAGACGGCGCACATCTTCAACCTCGCGCACACCACCACCAACAGTCAGCGGGATAAATACCTGGCTAGCCACCTCTTCAATGATATGCAAAATAAGACCGCGGTTATCTGAGCTTGCGGTGATATCTAAAAAAGTAAGTTCATCAGCACCCTGGTCATCATAACGCTTGGCAATCTCTACCGGATCACCAGCATCTCTGAGCTCAAGAAAGTTAACGCCCTTTACCACACGGCCATTAGTGACATCCAAGCAAGGAATAATACGTTTGGCTAATCCCATCAACTAAACCTTATGCACTTAACTCGTCGGCAAGCTTCTGTGCTGCCGTAAAGTCTAAGGTGCCTTCATAAATTGCACGGCCGGTAATCGTACCAATAATGCCTTCACTGGCTACCGCGCATAATTTTTTAACATCGTCTAAATTTGTGACACCGCCTGAAGCAATTACAGGGATTGTCAGCGCTTGTGCTAATGCGACTGTGGCTTCGATATTTACACCAGTCAACATACCGTCACGGCCGATATCCGTATAAACAATTGACTCAACACCATAGTCTTCAAATTTCTTTGCCAAATCAATCACATCATGACCTGTCAGCTTAGACCAGCCATCAATCGCTACTTTTCCATCCTTAGCGTCTAGGCCGACCATAATCTGCCCTGGGAATGCATAGCAAGCCTCATGCAGAAAACCCGGGGTTTTGACCGCAGCCGTACCGATTATGACATAGTCAATACCGCTATCTAAATAGCGCTCAATCGTGTCTAAATCACGGATACCGCCACCCAATTGAATTGGGATTTTTCCGCCGACAGCACTTACGATTGACTTAATTGCACCCTCATTCACAGGCTTACCCGCAAAGGCACCATTCAGGTCCACAAGGTGCAAACGCTTGCCACCGCGATCAACCCAATGCCTAGCCATTGCGCCTGGGTCTTCTGAGAACACGGTCGACTCTTCCATCAAGCCTTGCTTAAGTCTGACGCAGTGACCATCTTTTAAATCAATTGCTGGGATAATTAACATAGTAAGAATTAAATTTTATTTACGAAAAAGTTAAAAAGAGAATAGCTGGTTATACAGTTAAGGCCAACTTAATTAGGTGACCAATTGATAAAATTGCTCAACAGTTGCAGACCGGCATTCGCGCTTTTTTCTGGGTGAAACTGTACTGCAAATAAATTATCTTTAGCAATCGCACAAGTAAAGCGTTTGGGGTAATCGCTATAGCCTTCAATAATGGTATCGTCTGCAGGTTGCACATAATAACTATGTACATAATAAAACCTAGCGCCATCCTCTATGCCTTGCCAGAGCGCATGTGCTTTAGATTCAGCATGCTGACGCTGATACACTTGATTCCATCCCATGTGCGGCACTTTCAGCTTCTCACCTTGGGGATCAATCATGTCGGCGTGGGCAAATCGTTTCACGCTGCCCTTAAACAAACCTAAGCCAGCAGCATCGCCTTCTTCTGACCGCTCAAATAACATCTGCAAACCAATACAGATACCCAAGAACGGTTTATTTTTTGCTGCATCAAGCACGGCGCCGCGCAAACCTCGTGCATCTAACTCACGGATGCAATCTGGCATTGCGCCTTGTCCAGGAAATACAACGCGTGATGCGTTTGCTACGTCATCAGGGTTACTCGTCACGACTACATTTTTTGTAGGTGCAACATGCTCCAATGCTTTTGACACCGAGCGTAAGTTACCCATGCCATAATCAACCACTGCAATATCAATTGTACTCATATTTTAAATGTTGCCGAATATCACTCTTCAAGGTTAAGTCTGGATAGACCTATAAACTACCTTTTGTAGACGGCATAATACCCGCCATACGCGCATCCAGCTCTACAGCCATACGCAGCGCCCGACCAAAGGCTTTAAATATTGTTTCTGCCTGATGGTGTGCATTATGACCTTTTAAGTTATCAATATGCAAAGTGACATTAGCATGATTAACAAAGCCTTGGAAAAACTCATGCACCAAGTCCACATCAAAATTACCAATTGCAGCGCGTGTGAAAGTACAGCCAAACTCCAGCCCAGGGCGCCCAGAAATATCCAGCACCACCCTTGACAACGCCTCATCTAACGGCACATAGGCGTGACCGTAACGGCGAATACCCTTTTTATCGCCAACCGCTTGTGCAAAGGCTTGGCCTAGCGTAATGCCGATATCCTCAACTGTGTGGTGCGCATCAATATGCAAATCACCCTTAGCATTCACTTCTATGTCCATCATGCCATGACGTGCAATCTGGTCTAGCATGTGATCCAAGAAGCCTAAGCCCGTGTTAAATTTAGAAATACCAGTGCCATCCAAGTTGATGCTCACTGTAATTTGGGTTTCTAGGGTGTTCCTAGTAATTTTAGCGTTACGCATAAGTCTAATGTTTTATGTTATCAGCATGCATTTTAACCCATTACAAGGTTGTAACACATAGCTAGGTGATGAATTTAAAGTCTAAAATAAAAAAACCCCAGTTTTAAGGCTGGGGTTTTTTACTAAACTACTTAGTGATTAGCTAAATAATTTTTTGATCCAGCCGAACAAACCACCAGTTGAACCGCCATGAGCGATTGAAGTGATTTCTGCAGCAGCAGCAGCTGGGTCAGCAGCGCCGTAGATTGCAGCACCAGCAACAATGATAGTTGCGCCAGCGTCACGTACTTGTGCAGTAGTAGCAGCTTTAACGCCACCAGCAACTGAAATTTCAAGACCTAAGTTCAAGCCAGCAACCAAAGCCAAGTCACCAAATGGTGTTTGACCAGCAGCTTGTTGATCTAAACCAGTGTGCACGCCAATGATATGCGCGCCTAGTTTTGCAACTTCTTGTGTACGTGCTTTTTTGTCAGCAACGTTGATCAAGTCAACTTGTGCTTTTTTACCGTATTTGTTAGCAACGTCGATTACACCTTTGATTGTACCGATATCTGAAGTACCCAATACTGTACAAATGTCAGCACCTGCTTTGTAGAATGGCTCAGCTTCGTAGAAACCAGCATCCATTGTTTTCAAGTCAACTAAGATTTTGTTGTTTGGGAACTTAGCACGTAATGTTTGTAGCAATTTGATACCGTTATGCTTAATGCATGGTGTACCAATTTCTAAAATATCCACGTGTGGAGCAACCTTAGTTGCTAAAGCAACTGTTGCGTCGAAATCTAATGAGTCTAATGCCATTTGGGTTTGTGCCACGATACATCCTCCAACTAATAATAAATCAGATTAATGACTTACCTAGGTTAAAAATACAGATTGAAAATAATTATTATATTGTGCACAAAACGCACATTTCGCTATCATAACCGCACTTCGTGTGAAAATTCAAACTTTTCATGCTTAATTTGCATGTTTTATCTATATAAAAAGTTTGAACACACTAAATAGTTCAGAAAATGCCCGCAACAACACTGGTTTTCAGCAATACTTTGAGTATTTTCGCCAAAACTGCGGCAAAAGGCTTTATTCGCTTAACACAGCTTTCAATGCTTTAATTAGGAGCACAGATTGCTCATCTGTGCCAATTGTAATGCGCAGATAAGGCGCAATTCGGCTAGGCGACTTAAAATGCCGCACAATAATGCCATGCTCACGCAGTTTTGCACTTAACTCAGCGCCATCACGTGCCGTATGTTTTGCAAAAATGAAATTAGCGCCTGATGGCAATACTTCAAAATCCAATGCCAGCATATTAGCCACCAAAGCGTCGCGTGTTGCGATTACTTTTTGGCAGGTTTCTTCAAAATAGTCTACATCCTGCATTGCCGCCACCGCGCCGGCAGAAGCAAAGCGATCAATCGGGTAAGAGTTGAAGCTATCTTTAACCCTTATCAGTGCCTCAATCAATGCTGCGGAGCCCAATGCATAGCCGACACGCAGGCCCGCCAATGAGCGTGCTTTAGATAAAGTGTGTGTCACTAGTAGGTTAGGATATTGCTTAATCAGGCTTACTGCGGACTCTGTACCAAAATCCACGTAGGCTTCATCAATCACAACCACGGATTCAGTATTGTTTTGCAGTATCCATTCAATTTTTTCCAATGCAAGCGGCATACCGGTTGGCGCATTAGGGTTGGGGAAAATAATGCCGCCGTTAGGCTTTATATAATCTTCCGTGCGGATGCTAAAATCTTCTGCTAGTGGAATCGTTTCATAATCAATACCATATAACCCACAATACACAGGGTAAAAACTATAGGTAATATCAGGAAACAACAACGGCTTTGCATGTTTCAACAGTGCCTGGAACACATGTGCCAACACCTCATCAGAACCGTTACCTACGAATACTTGGCCGCTATCTAAATGATGCACTTTAGCGATTGCCGCTCTTAATGCGTCAGAGTTTGGGTCTGGATATAAACGCAAGGTTTCTGCAGCTTCCAACTTCAAAGCCTCTATCACCTTAGGACTTGGACCATAAGGATTTTCATTGGTATTGAGTTTTACCAAATTGTTCATTTTTGGCTGTTCACCCGGCACATAAGGGGTGAGCTTATGAACAACATCACTCCAATATTTACTCATACTAAACCCTCAGACATACGCTCTGTCATCACATGACTCAACGCGAAATTAATGGATAGGCAACCAATCTGCAAACGGATATGCGCCATGTAACGCACTCAGCATCATGAAAGGCGGATGCTAAGTGCGCCTGCAGAATTACTTAAGACGATATTCAGCAGAACGTGCGTGCGCCTGCAAGCCCTCGCCATAGGCTAACGTTGCCGCAATCTTACCCAGCACTTGCGCACCTTCAGAAGACACCATGATTAAACTAGAACGTTTTTGGAAATCATAAACACCTAGTGGTGATGAAAACCTTGCAGTACGTGAAGTAGGTAACACGTGGTTAGGCCCTGCACAGTAATCACCTAAAGCTTCACAGGTATCACGCCCCATAAAAATAGCACCGGCGTGTTTGATTTTTTTGCTAAATGCCAACGGCTCTTCTACAGACAACTCCAAATGCTCGGGAGCGATGTAGTTGCTGATTTCAGCCGCTTCATCTAGATCACGTACATGAATTAAAGCGCCGCGATCGGTCAATGAAGTGGTGATGATATCCTTACGCGGCATATCCTCTACCAGTTTTTGAATGCTAGCAGAGACTTGATCTAAAAACGCAGCATCTGGGCTTAGCAATATGGATTGCGCCAGCTCGTCATGCTCGGCTTGCGAGAATAAATCCATCGCAATCCAGTCCGGGTCTGTCTTACCGTCACAAATTACTAGAATTTCAGAAGGGCCAGCCACCATATCAATACCAACTACACCAAACACACGGCGTTTAGCAGCAGCAACATAGGCATTACCTGGGCCTACAATTTTATCCACTTGCGGCACGGTTTCTGTACCGTACGCTAACGCACCTACCGCTTGCGCACCACCGATACAAAATACACGATCTACACCACAAACCGCGGCAGCTGCTAATACCAACTGATTTTTCTCACCATTAGGCGTTGGCACCACCATAATAAGCTCTTGCACGCCGGCCACTTTAGCTGGAATCGCATTCATCAACACTGATGAAGGATAAGCCGCCTTGCCACCCGGCACATATAAACCTACGCGATCCAGTGACGTTACCTGTTGACCAAGCAAAGTGCCATCGGCCTCAGTGTAGCTCCACGAGCTCATCAACTGTTTTTCATGATAACTCTTCACACGGTCTGCCGCAGCCTGCAATGCAGTACGCTGCTCAGCAGGCAACCCATCCAACGCTGCATGCAGCTCAGACTGACTAATTTCAAGCTCACTGAGCTTGCTCGCACTGGTCTTATCAAAACGATTGGTATACTCAAGCACCGCAGCATCACCACGACGTTTAACATCTTTTAAAATGTTCGCAACCACTGCATCGATGTTATCGTCTTGCGCTGTTTCAAAGGCAAGCAACTGCTTTAAGTTCGCCTGAAAATCGCTATCTAAAGTAGAAAAACGTCTAATTTTCATATCACTAAACCTATGTGCCTAAATTATTTATTTTTTGCAATTGCTGTTTGAAATGCATCCATAATCGGTTGCAACTTATCTCGATTGAGTTTCAGTGAAGCCTGATTAACCACCAGCCTAGAGCTGATGTCACCAACCTCTTCTACCGCTTTCAGCTTGTTAGCACGCAAAGTACCACCAGTGCTAACCAAGTCCACAATCACATCAGCCAAGCCCACTAATGGGCCTAACTCCATTGAACCATACAGCTTGATTAAATCAACGTGCATGCCTTTTGCCGCAAAATGCTCACGCGCTGTTTTAACGTATTTAGTTACCACCTTAAGGCGTGCACCACTGCGAATCGAGCCAAAATAATCAAAATCATCACGCACGGCTACCATCATCTTGCATTTTGCAATCTGCAGGTCTATCGGCTGATACAAACCATCACCGCCATGCTCATCCAGCACGTCCTTACCGGCGATGCCCAAATCAGCTGCACCATACTGAACATAAGTTGGTACATCGGTCGCACGTACGATAATCAAACGCACGTCAGGGCGGTTTGTTTCTATAATTAACTTACGCGATGACTCAGGATCTTCAGCCGCATGAATGCCTGCTGCAGCCAATAGTGGCGCAGTCTCTTCAAAAATTCTGCCCTTTGAAAGTGCTATCGTAATCATATTTCAGTATTCTCTATGCTATTCGCTTTACGTTGGCACCTAAGGCATTTAGCTTAGCTTCCAAGTTTTCATAACCACGATCTAAATGGTAGATACGCTCAATCACCGTGTCACCACGTGCCACTAACCCTGCCAATACCAAACTTGCTGAAGCGCGTAAATCAGTTGCCATTACGGTAGCGCCATCTAAAAATGACACACCTTTAACTAAGGCGGTATTACCATCCACATCAATATCCGCACCCAAACGCTGCATTTCTTGTACATGCATAAAGCGATTTTCAAAGATTGTTTCTGTGACTTTAGATACACCAGTCGCAATGGTATTAAGCGCCATAAACTGCGCCTGCATATCAGTTGGGAATGCTGGATGTGGTGCGGTACGAATATTTACCGCTTTTAACTGGCCATCACTTTTCACAGTAATGCTGTCAGCATCAGATGTCACCGTAGCGCCAGCTTCGCGCAACTTCTCGATTACTGCATCTAGCAAATGCGTTTGCACATTACGCAAGGTAACCTCGCCGCCGGTCATTGCTACGGCCACCATATAAGTGCCCGCCTCAATGCGATCACACACTACGTTATGCGTAGCGCCTGATAGGCGCTCTACGCCTTCAATGGTAATTACATCAGTACCTGCACCGGTGATTTTTGCACCCATTTTAATCAGGCACTCTGCCATATCGACAACTTCAGGCTCTTTTGCTGCGTTCTCTAATACAGTAGTGCCATTTGCCAATGCTGCGGCCATCATCAGGTTTTCAGTACCAGTAACGGTCACTAAATCCATATAATAGCGCGCACCTTGCAAGCGCTGATTAGGCAAGTGCTTAGTAGTTGCCTCAATGTAGCCGTGCTCGATATGAATTTCAGCACCCATAGCCTGCAGGCCCTTGATGTGCAAATCTACCGGACGTGAGCCGATAGCACAGCCGCCAGGCAGCGAAACACGGGCATGTCCAAAACGCGCCAACAGCGGACCCAATACCAAAATAGACGCACGCATGGTTTTAACCATTTCATACGGCGCCTCTTTCGTGTGAATCACACTGGCATCTAACGACACCTTGTCTGCATTACGCTCAGCTTTTACACCCATTTGCTCCAAAAGCTTAATGGTTGAGCCTACATCCTTAAGGGCTGGTACACTAGATAGGTGTAATGGAGTTTCTGCTAGTAATGCTGCGCACAAAATCGGCAATGCCGCATTTTTGGCACCAGAAACCACCACCTCACCATGAAGGCGATTACCGCCTGTAATCAGCAGTTTGTCCAATTATTTGGTCGCATTCAATAATGTTTGCAACTCACCACTTTCGTACATGGCACGCATAATGTCTGAACCACCAATGAACTCACCGTTAATATACAACTGTGGGATGGTTGGCCAATTTGCATAAGACTTAATACCTTCACGGATATTTTGATCTGCCAACACATCAACTGCCACGTACTCTACGTTACATGCATTGAGGATTTGCGTTGCCAAGTTTGAGAAACCACATTGTGGAAATTTTGGACTACCTTTCATGTACAGCACTACTGGGTTACCTGTTACCTGACTTCTGATTAATTCCTGCGTATCCATTATTTATCCTAATTACAAAACTATATTACAAAACTTTTTACCGACACTTGGTTAGACACACTTTAGCCTTAGTTGTTAGCTTGCAATTTCAACCACGCTTCTGGGGTTAAAGTTTGCATTGAGAGGGCGTGAATCTCCGCTCTCATCCTGTCGCCTAATGCTGCGTACACCAATTGATGCTGCTTAACCATGGTCTTACCAACAAATTCAGGGCTGACAATTACCGCCTCAAAATGCGTACCGTCATCACCTAATACTTTTATATAATCACACGCCAAATTTTGCGTGATGTATGTTTCTAACTGCTGGGCACTTAACACGTGTCACTCACCTTTAATTATTCAACTAGCTAAATTGTTTAATTTAGCATTATGACCTAAGTTTATAGCCTGATTTTAACATTTTTAATGTGATCAGTGCTAACACAAGGAAGGACGCCGCCACGATGAGCAAACTAAGTACTGGAGATACATCACCCTTACCAAAGAAGCCATACCTAAACCCGTCTATCATGTAGAAAAATGGATTTAAATGAGAAACTTTTTGCCAAAATGGAGGCAGTGAGTGAATCGAATAAAACACGCCAGATAAAAACGACAAAGGCATGATAATAAAATTCTGAAACGCAGCCATCTGATCAAATCTATCCGCCCATATGCCTGCGATAATGCCAAAAGTACCGAGCAGCGCACTGCCGAGAAAACCAAAAGCAACCAGCATCCATGGGCTTGCCACTGTTAAATCAACAAACCACATGGCCACCAGATAAATACACAAGCCCACCACTAACCCGCGAATAATCGCAGCAATCAGGAATGCTAGAAAAAACTGTAAATGCGTCAGTGGTGTTAACAAAACAAATACAATATTACCCATCACTTTGGATTGAATCAGACTAGATGAACTGTTTGCAAACGCATTTTGCAACACAGACATCATAATCAAACCCGGTATTAAAAACTCAGTGTAAGCAACTCCATCATAAACCTGTACATGCTTGTCCAGCACATGAGAAAAAATCAATAAATAAAGTAAGGCGGTAATGACGGGCGCAGCTACGGTTTGAAAAGACACACGCCAAAAGCGTAGTAGCTCTTTTTTGAGTAAGGTCCACGGCCCTCTCCAGCTAGAGACCTGATTGCCAGTGATAGGTTGTTTTACATCATTCATCATACTTGACTCGCTAATTTATGCTCAGCGGCAGCATTACCCACCAATGACAAAAAGACGTCCTCTAAATCAGCCTCGTTTAATTGCATATCTATCACCTTAATACCGCCAGCGCGCAAAGACGAAAGCACATATTCAATCTGTATCATATCGGTTAGCGCAAAGGTATAAACACCGCGTTCTACATGACGCACCATGCTCTGCACCTCTGATGGCAACTGCACATCACCCAAAGTCAAACGCAGATGTTTGCCTGCAAACTTGTTCAGCAAGTTTGCTGTGCTATCAAGTGCAACAATCTCGCCCTGCTTCATCATGCCGACACGGCTACACAATGTTTCAGCCTCTTCTAGGTAATGCGTCGTCAGAATGATGGTGTGACCATCACGATTTAATTTTTTAATAAACTCCCACAGCATTTGGCGTAACTCAACGTCCACACCTGCGGTAGGCTCATCCAATACGATCACTGGCGGCTTATGCGCAAGCGCTTGCGCAATTAGTGCGCGGCGCTTCATGCCACCCGACAATTTGCGCATATTGGTATTAGCTTTATCCGCCAACCCCAAGCCTTCCAGCACCTCATCTACCCAAGGGTCATTTTCACGACCCAGCCCGAAATAACCAGCTTGAAACCGCAGCATTTCGCGCACATTGAAGAAAGGATCAAACACCAACTCTTGCGGTACAACGCCCAACAACTGACGCGCCTGCTGATACCGCTGCTGCACATCAAAACCCATCACCGAAATATCGCCGGCACTAGGGGCGATAAGACCCGCCAAGATATTAATCAATGTGGATTTTCCTGCGCCATTCGGCCCAAGCAAAGCGAAAAACTCACCTTGCTCGATGGTGAGATCAACCCCTCTTAAAGCATGCAGTGCACCAAAATGCTTATGCACACCACGAATTTGAATAGCAGGATGGTTCAAAAGTGACTTTCGATTAACAGTTTAAACTTATCGGCATACAGCAACTAACGGCTCAGCCTTCTAAAGCAATGCCAGCGCCAAAAAAATACTACTTTCAAATACATTAAACCAAAGCGCCAAAACCCTTTCGAATACCGAAAGGGTTTTGAGTAGGATTCAGATTACTGATTAAGCACTGAGCGGGATAAAGTCAGCAACACCGTAAAGTGTAGCCAAACTTTCTAGCCCCTCGGGTAAATTCACAAATGTGATTTTGTGATTAGCAGCAATTGCCCTACGCTGCCATTCCATCATCAAACTAATTGCAGAAGTATCTGTATTAGTTACTGCAGAAAAATCTATCTGTAGTGCATCATTCATGACTAACGCATTACTCTCAACCAGCACCGCATTAGCATTATCAACCAATATCTCACCAGAGAGCAGCCACGTATTTCCTTGTGATACTACGTTACTCATACGCCAGATGCTTTATTCTTATCCGCAAGTTTTTTATTCAAGCTATCAAGGCCATTCTCACGAATTTCACTGCTGAACTGGCTGCGATAGTTAGTTACCAGACTGACACTTTCAATCACAATATCATAAACCTTCCAGCCGTTATCAAGCTTTACCAAGCTGTAATCCACTGAAATAGGTTGACCACCCGGCTGTAATATCTGAGTTTTTACGCTCACATTTTTTGCCGCCGCATCAGCACGCAAAGGCTTGTATTCAATTACTTGATTTTTATATTTACCTAGCGCTGTCGCGTAGGTACGTAGCAACAATGTACGAAACTCTTTTTGGAAAGCAGCTTGCTGTTCTGGCGTAGCAGCTCTCCAGTTTTTACCTAACACCATACGACAAACGCGCTCAAAATCGAAGTTAGGCAAGATTTTCTCTTCAGCCAGTGCATAAATCTTTTGCTGATTACCCGCCTGAATGTCTTTATCATTCTTAAGTGTGTTAAGCACATCTTCAGCCGTGCGTTTCACTAGCTCATCAGCAGTAACTTCAGCTTGCGCCAAGTTAGCATTAACAAACATTGCTGTAACGAAAGTGACATTCATCACCAACTTCAAAAACATTTTCATTTGAGACCTTTTATATTTTCGTCAAAATGACAAATTAACTAAATTAACATCAAAAAAACAATCACCAGCCGTGACTAAAACGGTGCATCACCCAATTCGGTTGACTTTTCCTTTGCCGGCTCAGTAGCCGCAGGTGCTGCTGACTTATCTTTATCTGTTTCAGAGGCTTTATTATACAAAAACTGACTAATCATTTTCTCTAATACAATAGCGTCTTGAGTTTGGCTAATTTTATCACCAGTTTTCAGTACGTCATCTTCTCCGCCAGCTTCCAAACCAATATATTGCTCACCTAGCAAGCCTGCCGTGTAAATATTGGCAAATGTATCTTTGGGGAACTGATAACGTTTATCTATTTTAATCGTCACGACTGCCTCGTAAGTTTTGGCATCAAAACTAATATCTGCAACGCGACCAACTACCACGCCAGCGCTTTTCACCGGTGCATTTGGCTTTAAACCGCCAATATTCTCAAAAGAAGCGCTAACAGAATAAGTCTCGCCAATTTTATTCGAGGTTAAATTACCAACTTTCATAGCAAGGCCCAGTAACGCGGCTGCACCCAACGCTACAAAAACACCCACCCATAAATCTATTTTTGTTCTATCCACTTCACTACCCTCTCAACTTTATTTTTATGGGCTAAACAACCAGCATAAAAGACGTTAATACAAAATCCAAACCCAATACTGTGAGCGATGAAATCACTACGGTTCTAGTCGTTGCGTGGCTGACACCCTCTGCCGTTGGCGGCGCATCAAAACCTTCGAACAAAGCAATCATTGTACAAGCAACACCAAACACCACGCTTTTAATTACGCCATTAATAATATCCGCACGCACATCCACATTGGCCTGCATTTGTGACCAAAATGCACCCTCATCCACACCAATTAGCGGCACCGCCACCAAATAGCCACCTAGCACGCCGACCATTGAAAACAAGGCAGCAAGGATTGGCATTGAAATCACACCAGCCCAAAACCTTGGCGCAACCACGCGCGCGATTGGATTAACCGCCATCATTTCCATTGCCGATAATTGCTCGGTTGTTTTCATCAGACCAATTTCAGCTGTAATTGCGGTACCAGCACGCCCAGCAAACAGTAAAGCTGTCACTACCGGCCCTAACTCTCGCACCAAGGCCAAGGCAACCAACACTCCTATCGCTTCTGATGAGCCATATTTCTGTAGCGTGTTATAGCCCTGTAGCGCCAGCACCATACCCACAAAGAATGCAGACACGATAATAATGAGTAAAGACATGACGCCCGTAAAATAAACCTCACGTAACGTTAAGTGGAAGCGCCTAAAACTTTCACCTGAGTAAACAATAGCCAGCATAAAAAGCCTAGCCCCTGCACCTAAACGCCAGACGCGCGTAATCATGCGACTGCCAATACCGCGCAAAAGCCGAGAAACCATATTAATTATTATATTAATCATTAAACTAAATCCATTAAACTGCTATTTTGAAGCTGAACACTCAACCCAACAACTGAGCCCGATAGTCAGGCGCCGCATAATGGAAAGGCACTGGACCATCTTTTTCCCCATGCACAAACTGGTGAACAAATGGAAGGGTGGATTGCATTAAATCTTCAGGCGTACCTTCTGCTGCCACTTCGCCGTTTGCAACAAAATACACATAGTCAGCAATCAAAAAGGTTTCTTTAACATCGTGTGAAACAATAATAGAAGTCGCGCCCAGCGCATCATTGAGGCTACGAATCAACCCGCATATCACGCCCATAGAGATTGGATCCAAACCAGCAAATGGCTCATCGTACATAATGATACTTGGATCTAAGGCTACCGCTCGCGCCAGCGCGACACGGCGCGCCATACCGCCAGACAACTCGGTAGGCATAAATTTGTAAGCACCTCGCAAACCTACCGCATTTAACTTAAGCAACACCAAGTCACGAATCATAGATTCGGGTAAATCTGTTAACTCGCGCATTGGGAACGCAACGTTATCAAATACGCTTAAATCGGTAAATAAAGCACCGTGTTGAAACAGCATACCCATACTGCGACGCAATTGATAGATGCCATCACGGCTTTGCTCATGCACCACTTGCCCATTAACGCGCACTTCACCTTTGGTAGGTTTAACCTGCCCGCCAATTAAGCGTAACAATGTGGTCTTACCGCTACCGCTGCCGCCCATAATGGCTACTACTTTCCCCTTAGGGAAAGCCATGTTAATACCCTTGTGCAATACGCGACCATTGTACCCAAAGGAAAGGTTATCGATTTCTACAATATTTGATGTCATTTAAAGCACAATTTTTCAGTTAGTTTTCTTGCTTTTATCCAAGGTGCCATTTTAGAACAATTAAGATTCTACGCAAGCTTAAATGTCAGATACGCAAGTGCTCAAGTACTCACACCAATAAAAAAGCCCGCTATAAGCGGGCTTTTTACAAACTTAGTTTAGAAACTCATACAAACTGTGTAAGCATTGCCGTCAACGATATTAATCGTAGCAACGCCTGCTGCGTTAGCTGCAGCACCAGCCGCCACCGCCCTCAACGAGCCCGTAGCCGGATCACCATCATCCATATTAATGTCAATTTGTTTAACCAATTGCCCCCTGATGTTTTCAGAGCACACCACATACAAACCGGTCATACCAGCAATCGTGGCAAAACCAGTCATACTCTGCACACCAATACGTCCATTATCCGCATTTCTTGGATAGTAGTTTGGATCAGCCACAGCGGTCGGCCCTGTAGCAAAACCAGCGAAACGCACATGCTGCCAAAACAACGCTGATTCAGAAGTGCCATCTTCCAAATTCCACGCCCCCTCAATACGCGCATTTCCTAGTGTAGCAGCTGGCGCAGCTGGCGTTGCACCCGTTATGTGTGCAGCAACATTCGCATCATCACCTGGCAAAGCCCTAAATTTATCCTGGTAGCCATAAATAAATATCTGCGCATTTTTGAGATCACTCGCAATGCTTTTTGCTTTTGCACTATTGATCAGCTCTTGCCCTTTAAGTACGCCCCCAAGCAATAGGCCAATAATTACCAGCACAATTGCCAACTCAATTAGCGTAAAGCCTGCCTGTGTTCTTTTCATTTAATTCCCCGAACTGTGCGCTATTTAGTGCGCCAATTTAAACATGTAAGTTAAAACACCCAGTGAGTGTCAATTTTTAACTAGCAATTAACATACCAGCTACAATTGACTGCATCTACAACAATTTTGCTTGTATTCTACAAGATATAACATCGATTACGCACGAATTATTGTCAAGTATTGGACACTTATGTTCAAATTCGGACAGTATGTTAACTTTATCAATTTGTGAATCAGCTAAAATATGCGCACGCTCTATCAATTTTACCAGCTAGCCCTCAACAACCATGATCGCTTGATGGCACTCATGATGCTGTCACTGCACGGACTTTTAGTCTGGGGCGAAAATGGTCATTTGCACACCGCATTACTGCTGTGCCATTACGGTTTCTTCTTGCTATGGCAGCCAGTGATGCGCCAAAGCGACAAGCTATCTTGGAAAATGGTTGGGATTGTACTAACTGGCGCTTACCTCACCACATTCCTTACCAATTGGTGGGTCACTGCATTTTGGATTGCTGGTTTATTTTCCCTAATTGGTGGGCGCGTACTATCTAGCGAGGCTTCACACTCAAAAGTTCCCAACATTCTTGCTGCTTCATACTTGCTTGCTATTCTATTGCTTTGGGTTGTACCTAAGCTACTTAACGCTAACAATGATTTACTAGCGGCAGAGCTACTACTTATTTATGTATTACCCATACTACCACTCACCATTTTATTTTTGTCCGCAAAAAATAGCACTCCTGTCGACACGCCCAATATTGACTTCTTTTACACCTTACTTATCTTTTTACTGACCATAATTGTCATATTAAGCAGCTTTGCAATTGGGATTATCTGGCAAATTCATTATGTAAAACTGCTGATCTTTACTGTTTTTGGCTTAGCAACTACCTTAGTTGCAATTAGCTGGTTATGGAACCCTAGCGCAACTTTTTCCGGCCTTGAGCTACTGATGTCGCGCTACCTATTAAGTATCGGACTACCGTTTGAACAGTGGATTAGAAAAATTGCGGCATTTGCCGAGAACGAAACTTCTGCCGAAGGTTTTTTACAAGCATCCATGCACGAATTAGCTGCATTAAATTGGGTGAGCGGGGTATCGTGGCACTCTGACAGTACTCAACAAAAAATTGGCGAAACCACGCACTACATCTCCACCTTCAGCTTTCATCAGCTGCACCTAACGCTTTACTCACGCTGGCAATTTACCCCTGCCATGTATCTGCACGTACAACTACTCACGCAAATTCTAGGCGAATTCTACGAAGCAAAGCGCCGCGAAGAAACTATCAGTCAAAATGCTTACATGCAAAGCTTATATGAAACCGGCTCTAGACTAACGCATGACATCAAGAACATTTTACAATCACTAGGCACACTGTCTGCTGCAGCTGAGCAGAGCAACCATGCAGAAGACGACGCCAGACTGGTTGACCTTATCAAGAAGCAATTACCAAGATTAAGCCAGCGCCTTGCAAGCACGCTAAATAAACTTGAAGAGCCTGGCGTAGAGAAAAAGAATCAGGCTAAGGTCAGCTCTTGGTGGAAGAACTTCAAGCAACTTAACACGCATCAGCAAGTACAGTTTGAGGCACCAGCGAACTTACCCAAAACAGACATAGACCCCGATGTTTTAGATAGCGTGGTAGACAACCTGATACAAAACGTACTAGAGAAAGCCAGACTGGAAACCGGCATCAGCATCAATGTGGCTATCATGCCGTCCAATCACTTTTGCATTGAGGTGACAGATACTGGCTCAGCAATGCCTAGTGAGATAGCAGAGAAACTGTTTAAAACTCATGTCCACTCAAAAAGCGGCTTGGGGGTGGGTTTATATCATGCCGCACAGCAAGCACAACATGCAGGCTATATATTAAGCCTGACCGACAATATTGATGGAGAAGTTAGATTTAGGCTAGAAAAAGTACTTTGATGCACTTTAAATATCTGTAAATGTCAGCGATATAAAAAATAAAGCCTTGTGATTAGAACAATCACAAGGCTTTATTTATAAGCAACGAACTTGTTGCATTAAATGTAACAGGGTAACGTTAGCTATAACGTACCATAGGAATGCAAGCCACTCAGGAACATATTCACACCCAAGAATGCAAAGGTTGTAATAATCAAACCGATTAGCGCCCACCAAGCCAGCAATGGCCCACGCAAGCCTTTAACCATACGTAAATGCAACCATGCTGCATAGTTCAGCCAAACAATCAGCGCCCAAGTTTCTTTCGGGTCCCAGCTCCAGTAACCGCCCCAAGCTTCAGCTGCCCACATTGCACCTAGAATGGTTGCAATCGTGAAAAAAGCAAACCCAACCGCAATAGCCTTATACATTAAATCGTCCAGCACATCTAAACTAGGCAAACGCGAAGTAAGCACACCTTTACTAGCCAGCAGATAGGATAACGCGACCATAGCAGCTAAAGAGAATGAGCCATAGCCGACAAAGTTAGCAGGGACGTGTATCTTCATCCAGTAGCTTTGCAGCGCAGGTACCAGCGGCTGAATATTATGTGCCGCGCGATCAAAGGTATACCACAAGATAAAACCAACCGCGGCATTAATCACCAGCAGCACAAAACCACCCAATTGTTTGGTGTTTAACTTTTGCTCATAGTGCAAATACAGCAAAGCAGTGATTAAGCAAAACAATACAAAAACTTCATATAAATTGCTGACAGGAATATGCCCAACATCGGCTGCGATTAAGTAAGACTCATACCAGCGCACCATCAGGCCCACAAAACCAAACAGCACCGCAGTCCATGTTAGCGCTGAAGCCACCTTGCCTGTAAATACGCTACGTTTGTATAACGCAAACCAGTAAGTCACCATGGCAAGTACAAATAAAACATTCATCCACATAATGGCTGACTGGCTTGCAATTAGAAACTTCAAGAAGAATACTTGGGTTGCGCGCGCCTGATCACCATGATACAAAGAGATCGCAGCTAGGCTCAATACACCAACACCAAGCACCAAGCGCCCAAGCGCCTTCCACTGCCAACCCAGATAGCTAATCAAAGCGGCTGCCCCGAATAAGAAGGTCACCTCATACGCATCCATATAGTGTGCATATTTAATAAAAGCGAATATTGAACCCGCAACAATCACTAAGGCATATAGCCAATCTTGCCAGTTCAACCTTTGTAACAACGTTTGTTGTTGATAACCCATTGTGTCATTCATTTTCAATTCCTCAGCTAACAATGCCAGCAAGTTGTTCGCGATATAAAGTAAATTCTTGTTCAAAATCTAAATTCTTACGATTAGAAGCCATCGCAAAATGTACTTCGTTCGCACTTGGTTTTAGATACAACCAGATCCTTCTTTCGCGGATATACATCATGGCAAAAATGCCCAACACCAAAATCACTGAGCCTAGATAAACCCACTTTTGCCCGGGTGACTTAGTCAATTGTAGACCACTTGCCTCTTTATGCTCAAACTGATTCAGCTGCAGATAATAAGGCGTGCCGTAAAAGAACATATCACTGAACGCATTTAGACTATCGCGCAGCAAGCGCTCGGTTTCAGGGCTATTTTTCAACAGTGGCTTTTTATTGAGCTCTAAGCCCATGTTGTAAGCCTCATACGCAGCAACATTCACCATCTTAATATAAGTAGTGGCTGAAGCCTCACGTTCTTTTTCCGGCACATTCTTCTCAATTACTTTGGCCACTTCGCTATACCCGCCTTGTGCAAATACAGTGAGCAAACGTACCAAACTAAGTTCAAATTGCTTCTTCATCTCCGGGTCACCATGCACCCCCAAAGACTTTTCAGCAATGCGCTTTGCTATTTCCGGATACTTAGTAGCATCCAGCATCATCGCTCTAAAGCCCATAAAACCATCAATACTCAAGTTATCATCCGCAGGAATACGTAAATAGCGGAAGTCCTCTTGCACTGTTTCGCGCATGCCCGACAAGAAATAAAACTGACCATCTATTTGCAAAGGCTGCATATAGGTCACGTATTCAGTAGCTTGGCCACGGCTATCACGTAACTTATAAGTCACATTCGGCCCTACGTTATGCGGTTTACCTTTGCCATCTGGCGACATGTTAATAATATTAAACTTGCGGAAGTCGTTATATTCCACACGTAGCAGGCCATCACCCTCGCCTAACGCACCTTCACCAAAAATGTTACCGGATAATGCTTGCGGTTGATTATTAGACGCAAAAAGATTCCACACATTAAACTTTAAGCCTGTGCCACCATCTTGAAAATCTGACTGATAAATCGCGATACCTTTATAAGTTAAAGGATGATTCACGCTAATGGTTTTGGTAATCGGCTCTTTTAAGGCTGGGTCAAAAATCACCAAATCACTCTCAAATGACTTAGGCTGACCTGTGGCGTAATGCTCTATACGAAAGTCTTTTAAGCCAATGGAAAAAGGTAGCTCTTGCACCAAATAGCCATCGCGTACGCGTAAAAATGCCACATTATGCGTAGCCCCCTCGGCTAAGGTCATGTTGCCGCGAAACGACGGATTGCTCACTGACATTCTGCTTTCAGCAGGCACTTTTGAAACCGGTAAGTCCGTAGTTTCAATGCGCTTATAGCCTAGCATCTCTTGTACTTTAAACGGCAGGTTGCCATCCAGCAAACCACCGAACAAAATCACCACCATGGCCACGTGCGTAAAAATATAACCCCAGCGCTGATGAGTGCCGGCTTTAGCCGCGATTAACTCACTACCATCTTCCTGTGCTCTGATTTTGTATTTAAAACCTTTTGCATCTAAAAACTGTAAAAGGTTTTGCTTAACTACGGCGTAGTCTGCTGCTGGCTTAAATGTAGCTTGATGACTAAATGCACGCAGTGATTTTTCTGTCGCATGGTCTTTAAAGGTACGCCATTCTTTGAGCATTAAAGGGGTGTTACGGTAAATACACAGGCTGGTAGATACCACCAAAAACAACAGAATCACCAAAAACCAAACGCTATGGTAAACATCATACAACCCCAAACGCTCAAACAGAGCGAACCAGAACTGCCCAAACTTTACAATGTAGTTCTCATACGGCTCATTTTGCTTAAGCACAGTACCGATTACTGAGGCAACGCCCAACACGCTAAGTAAACTCACCGCAAAGCGCATGGAACTCAGCAAATCAAGAAAGTTTTTAGTAAATGATAATTTAGGATTCAAAATACGGCACTCTGAGGGTGAATTTTAGGTTAATGCTCGTGGACACTGCTGTTACGTATGACTTTGGCCGGGCAATGATAGTTGCTGAAGTTAACAAATAAAGGAAATTTATTCAGACGTTTTAGCGTTAAAAAAGGGCAGCATTGCCACCCTTTTTTCACCATCGCTAAATCTAGCGTAAGCCTTGAATATAATCTGCTACAGCAGCCATTTCTGCATCGGACATCTTAGCCGCAATCGCCATCATCATCGGCGCATTCGCACGCTCACCTGAACGGAAGGCTTTTAATTGCGCCAATGTGTAATCAGCATGCTGACCACTTAAACGCGGGAATTGTTTTGGCAAGCCAGCACCGTTTGGACTATGGCAAGCCGCGCAAGCTGGAACATTAGTCGCAGCATTACCCGCACGGTAAATTTTTTCACCGGCTGAGCCTGCGCCGTTTGATTTTGCCTTACCTAGCGCAGTTTTCTTGCTTGAGAAATAAATCGCTAACTCTTTCATTTCTGCTTCTGACAATGCACCTGCCATACCGGACATCACTGCATTGGCACGTTTACCAGACTTAAATTCTGTTAATTGCTTTTCTAGGTAGTCAGGATGTTGGCCTGCTAGCTTAGGGTTTAGAGTAATTACGCTATTGCCGTCTGGTGCATGGCATGCAGCACAAACATTATTAACGGTTTGTTGTGCAGATTTTGCCGCAGCCTCTTCCGCTTGCGCACTAATAGAAATCCCCAACATTAAACCAGATATCAACCAAGCTAGATGACGAAATTGCATTACCGCTCCTAAATCTAAATTATTCAACCAATTAACGCGCTATTTTAGCGAAAAACAACTATTCGTGATAGCATTTTTCACCATTACATCAATTCCTTTGATAATTCAAAAAAACTACGGCTAGCAGTCGGCGTCAAATCATTATATTAATTGTCATGACACGTTGAATTACCAAAGAAATTTGCTTTACCAAAATCAGGATCAATATGCCGTTATTTCAAAATGCCGCTTTCTTTATATCAGCCCACCACCTGCGCGATTTACCGCCAGCCAGTGGTATTGAGGTTGCCTTTGCCGGCCGCTCCAATGCAGGAAAGTCTAGCGCACTCAACACATTAGCCAACCACAACCGCTTGGCGTTTGTGAGTAAGCAACCCGGACGGACTCAGCTGATTAACTTTTTCACGCTAGGGAACGACAGGCACTTGGTTGACTTACCCGGTTACGGTTACGCTAAAGTACCGGAAGCCATGCGCGCGCACTGGCAAAACGTGTTGGCACGCTACCTTAGCGAACGCAGCAGCTTAGGCGGCCTAGTACTAGTGATGGATAGCCGCCATCCGCTTACCCCACTAGATCGCCAGATGCTAGACTGGTTTTGCCCCAGCGGTAAACCTGTACATGTGCTGTTAACAAAATCAGATAAATTATCGCGTGGAGAGGCTTCGCTAACGCTCAACCGAGTACGCAAGGAATTAATAGAAACTTGGGGCAACCATTACAACAGTGAGTGCACCATACAGTTATTCTCAAGCCTAAAGAAACAAGGCGTAGAAGAAGCTGAAAAAGTAATTGGCAAATGGCTATTTGTTGAAGACGACGCAGCAACAGAATCTGAACAAGGCTAACTTACTCAGCTAGCCCAGCCAAAGCCGTAAATACTACTTACGTGTAAACACCATATCCCACACACCATGCCCAAGTTTTAAACCACGATTCTCAAACTTGGTCAGTGGGCGGTAACTTGGTTTTACTGCATAATCTTTCGCCGTATTTTCCAGCTGAGCTTCTGCATTAAGCACCTCTAGCACCCATTCAGCATACTCCTGCCAATCTGTTGCCACGTGCAGATAGCCGCCAGCCTTAAGCTTAGTGCATAGCAGCTGCACGAACCCAGCCTGAATCAAGCGACGTTTGTGATGGCGCTTTTTATGCCAAGGGTCTGGAAAGAAAATATGCACGCCATCTAGGCTCCCATCTGCCACCATGTTATGCAGCACTTCAACCACATCATGCTGAATCACACGTATGTTGTTTAATTCATTTTCCTGAATCAACTTAAGTAGCGCACCCACGCCAGGCGTATGCACCTCGGCAGCTAAGAAATCACAATCTGGCAATACTTGCGCGATTTTGGCGGTGGTCTCCCCCATGCCAAAACCAATTTCCAAAATCTTTTTACTGTCAGCGCGATTAAATAGCGCATTAAGATCTAATAACTCAGGTGCGTAATTCACGCCAAATTGCGGAAAACCTGTTTCTAGCGCACGCGCCTGGCCTTTAGTTAAACGTCCCTGACGCAATACGAAACTGCGGATACGACGCTGGCTTAGGTCTTCAGCATCATCTTGAACTTGCTCTGTTTGATTTAATGTATTCATAAGGGCGAATTATACTTCAGCTATTACAACTCGTCAGGCTCAACAATTCATTGCAGCCACAATCACTAGCATTACAACTTTTAAAGCGTATGCGACTTATCTCCAGAAGCAAAGCCGATCAAGGCTTGATTAAGCCCCTTACCCAAGGCAATCACCTTAAACAAATCCCCCATCTCGGCTGGAGACAATAATTTTTGTGCTGCGGCTGCCAGCGGCGCATAGCGCGCCATATCATGTGGAGAGACTTGGCTCATAATATCTAAAATACCGCAGTTCATTAGAAACTGTGCTTGCGAGCAAAAGCCCATCAACGCCAGACCGCTATGCTCACCTGTGTCAGCGACACCAGTAAAATCCACGTGTGCTGTAATATCCTGCAAACCCACATAAACCAAGGGGTTAACATGTGCATAATGCTGGTAATGGCACATTAGCGTGCCTAGATTGCGCTGCGGATGGTAATACTCACGGGCAGAGAAGCCATAATCTACCATAATAATGGCACCATGCTTTAATGCGCTAGCCAAGCTACTTACCAGCCCAAGCGCAGCAGGGCTCACCTCAGTCAGATAATCATCTGGCAGTTCGTAGGTTCTGGCTAAATCCAAAAGTTTGCCAGCAGGCAGGGGCTGATCTTGCCAATAAAACTCACCGTTGAATGCGACACCACGCTCACACATCACTTGCGAATCTGTAGAGGTCGGCTTATAGATCAAATGTACAGGTACCGCATCTAGCACCTCATTGCCTAGCATGACACCAACAAAATTGTCAGGTAAAACATCCAGCCAGACCACGCACTCAGCCAGCGTTGCAGGCAGGTGCTTCACAATCGTTTCCCGCTGCACCTGGCGCAAGTAAGTGCTAACTTCCAAAATAAAATAATGGGTAGGCAGTTGATTAAGCGCCTGTAATGCCAGTAACAAATCTACCGCCAGCTTGCCAGAGCCTGCGCCCAGCTCAAGTACATCACCTTGCGTTTCAGCCAACACCTGTGCAACCTGATTAGCCATCGCCTGTGCAAACAAAGGGGAGATTTCAGGTGCGGTGACAAAATCACCACCCATGCCGAACTTTTTAGCACCTCCGCTGTAATACCCTAAGCTCGGTGTATAAAGTGCCATATGCATATAGTCTGCAAATGACAACCAACCACCATTCTGACTAATTTTATTTTGGATTAATAATGCGAGCTGTTGACTAAGTGCTTGTGCATCAGCGTTAGGAATAGGTAATGAACTCATAAGCCATTATAATATTTTAGAAGAAAGAAATGAGTAAACTGTGGATACGAACAAAGATAAAGTTATATTAATCACGGGCGGCGCCAAACGCGTAGGTGCAACCATGTGCCGAGAGTTGCATAAGCAGGGCGCCAGGCTCATGATTCACTACAATAACAGCATGTCCGAAGCACGCGCATTGCAGGCGGAGCTTAATTTGCTGCGCCCTAATTCGGTTGCTATTATTCAAGGTGACTTACTTAACCTTAATGTTTTACCAACGCTGGTAAGTGAGACTGTGCATCAGTTTGGTAAATTAGATGTGCTTATCAACAACGCCTCTACCTATTACCCAACAGATCTCGGTCAAATTAATGAAGAGAACTGGCAAGATTTAATCGGTAGTAACCTAAAAGCACCGGTGTTTTTGGCACAAGCTGCGGCAACTGAACTACGCAAAAATTCCGGCTGTATCATCAACATTACCGATATGCATATTGAACGCCCGAAAAAAGGCTACATTGTTTACAGTGTGGCGAAAGCTGGCTTAGTCACACTGACCAAATCACTGGCGCATGAACTCAGCCCTGAGGTGAGAGTCAATGCGGTGGCACCTGGTCCTGTACAATGGCCGGAAAGCAACCCGCAATTTGACGAAGTGTATCGTCAGCGCGTGATTAATCAAACATTGCTTAAACGCGTAGGCGAGGCCGAAGATGTAGCCAAGGCCGTCAAATTCCTGATTTACGATGCACCATTTATTACAGGCCATATACTCGCGGTAGACGGTGGCCGTTCTTTAAACTTATAAGCGCAATAGCGCAAGATGAAGGCATCATCCAAGCGGATGCCATTTTGTAACATATTCTAAGCTGCAACTACTATGATCAAACACTTACCTGACAACCACTCAAACAACTTTATCAAGCTGCGCAACAGCTTGATTAGCGCCACCGGCAAAGCCATTGGCGACTACAACATGATTGAAGATGGCGATACTGTGCTCGTCTGTATGAGCGGCGGCAAAGACTCGCACGCCATGCTGATGATATTGCTGGCATTGCAGGAACGTGCGCCAATCAACTTCAAACTGATTGCAATGAACCTTGATCAAAAGCAACCAGGCTTTCCGGCAGATATTTTGCCAGCTTATTTTGAAAAATTAGGCATAGACTACCGCATTGTAGAAGCAGACACCTACTCTATCGTTAAAGAAAAGATTCCAGAAGGCCGCACTACCTGCTCGTTGTGTTCACGCCTGCGTCGCGGTGTGATTTACACCACAGCGAAAGAGCTGGGCGCTAATAAAATTGCACTTGGTCACCACCGCGATGACATTGTGGAAACCTTATTCCTGAACTTATTCTTTGGCGCAAAAATGAAAGCCATGCCACCTAAACTGGCAACCAATGACAAACAAAATATCGTGATTCGCCCATTAGCTTATTGCAGCGAGAAAGACATCGCCAGCTATGCACGCCAAATGGAATTTCCTATCATCCCTTGTGACTTATGCGGTAGCCAAGAAAACCTGCAACGCCAAAAAGTGAAAGACATGCTACAAAGCTGGGAGCGCGAGCAGCCGGGACGCATTAATAATATTTTCCGCGCCATTACTAATGTAGAGCCATCACATTTAGCTGATACTGACTTATATGACTTCAAAAACTTAACTCAAGCCAAGGCTGACGATGAAGATCCTTTATTCGGCGACATTGCTAACGAAGGTGCTGCATTAAGCTTAGCTAACACTGAAGGTAGCAAAATTGAGTTTATTCGCAACAAATAGACGAACAGGCAAAAATTTTGCGCACTATATCGCTTAAGTTGTTGTATTTTAGGCAATGTCCTTGTTATCATCCAAAATGTTAGAAAAGCAAACTCCTTACTATTAGGCATTCATGTCCAAACTACTTATTGTTGAATCTCCATCTAAAGCAAAAACGCTCAAGAAATATCTTGGTAGCGATTTTGAGGTACTTGCCTCATATGGACATGTCCGCGACTTAATTCCAAAAAATGGCGCAGTAGATACTGAAAATCAATTCGCCATGAAGTACGACATTATTGAGCGTAATAGCAAGCATGTAGATGCCATCGCCAAAGCCGTTAAAAATGCAGACAGCATTTATCTGGCAACCGACCCGGACCGCGAAGGTGAGGCGATTTCCTGGCACATTGCCGAGATTCTAAAATCTAAGAAACTACTCAAAAACAAGCTCATGAAACGCGTTGTGTTTCATGAGATTACCAAAGGTGCTGTAGAACACGCAATTGCCGAGCCACGCGACATCTCCATGCCCATGGTCAATGCGCAACAGGCACGCCGCGCGTTGGATTATCTTGTTGGTTTTAATTTATCGCCATTGTTGTGGAAGAAAATCCGTCGTGGCCTGTCTGCAGGCCGCGTACAAAGCCCGGCACTACGCCTAATAGTTGAGCGCGAGTTAGAAATTGAAGCGTTTAAATCACAGGAATATTGGTCTATCCATTTAGATGCGTTAAAACATCAGCATGGGTTTAAGGCGAAACTGGTACAACTCAACAATCAAAAAGTTGAGCAATTCACGGTTATTAACCATGACCAACAATCTGACATTGTAGGTAAGCTACTTCTAGCAAGCGCAGGCAAAACCACAGTATCTCGTGTGGAAAAGAAACAGCGCAGCCGTAGCCCTGCAGCACCATTTACTACGTCTACATTGCAACAAGAAGCCGTGCGCAAACTTGGCTTTACTACCTCACGCGCTATGCGTGTGGCACAGCAATTATATGAAGGTGTTGATGTAGGTAGCGGTACCGTAGGTTTAATCACCTATATGCGTACAGACTCATTTAGCTTGGCGACTGAGGCCGTCATGCAAATTCGTGACTATGTTAAAAAGAATTTTGACGCTGATTACCTGCCAAAATCGCCCGTCATGTACAAAACTAAGTCGAAAAGCGCACAAGAGGCGCATGAGGCGATTCGCCCTACCGATATCTCACGTACACCAGCCAGTGTTCGCCAATATTTAAATGACGAGCAATTCAAGCTATATGAAATGATTTGGAAGCGCGCGCTGGCTTGCCAAATGGCGCCAGCCAAGTTTGATGCAGTGAGCGTAGATTTAAGTGTAGGTAGCGATGCAAACCTATTCCGCGCCACAGGCCAAACCCTGGTGTTCCCTGGCTTTATTGCGGTATACATGGAAGGTTCAGACGACGAGGAAGAAGAAGCAGAAAGCAAGCTACCGAACCTAGAAACAGGCGAAGTACTTACGGTTGAAAAAATCTACGGCGAGCAGCACTTTACTGAACCGCCACCGCGCTACTCTGAAGCTAGCTTGGTAAAAGTGTTGGAAGAGTACGGCATCGGCCGTCCGTCTACCTACGCCAGCATTATTAGCACACTGCAAGACCGCGAATATGTACTGCTAGATAAAAAACGCTTTACACCAACCGATGTGGGCCGTGTTGTGAACAAGTTCTTAACCGAACACTTCACCAAATACGTGGATTATGATTTCACCGCAAACCTAGAAAATGCGCTGGATAGCGTGGCTGAGGGTGAACGCGAGTGGATTCCGCTGATGGATGAGTTCTGGAAAGACTTTAACCAGCAAATTCATAACAAAGCAGACGTTGAGCGCCCAGGCAATGAGCTTATTGATGAGGCATGCCCAAAATGTGGCAAGCCGCTACAAAAACAACTTAGCCGCTTTGGCAGCTTTATTGGCTGTACCGGTTATAACGACACACCAAAATGTGATTACAAACGCAGCATAGACGGCTCTGCGAACGCAGGCTCAGACCCAGTCACCATCGGGGTAGATGCCGCGACCAGCAAAGAAATCTATTTAATGAATGGTCCTTATGGTCCATATCTGCAAATTGGCCTTGCGGTAGAGGGTGAGAAAAAGAAACCTAAACGCGTGAGCATTCCTAAAGAAATTCCATTGGCAGATGTCAATTTAGAAACAGCCAATATGTTGCTGTCGCTGCCACGCGACTTAGGCTTGCACCCAGATACCAACAAAAAAATCATTGCCAATATTGGTCGTTTTGGCCCTTATATCAATCATGATGCAAAATTTAAATCCATCCCTAAAAACCTAAGCGTGTTTAGTATAGATTTAGAAGGCGCTGTCGCATTGTTAGCACAAGCCCACACTGGGCCAGCTCCCCTTTGCTCACTAGGTAGCCACCCAACAGAGGATGGTCAGATTGAAGTGTTTGCTGGGCGTTATGGCCCTTATGTGCAACATGGTAAGTTGCGCGCAACGCTACCAAAAAGCATAGAGCCAGAATCACTCACCATGGATGAAGCCTTAGAGTTGCTGAGTGCCAAAGCCGCTAAAGACACACCTGCCAAAAAAGCACCGGCTAAGAAAACAGCCACTAAGAAAACAACCGCGGCAAGCTCGGCTGGCGAAGACAAACCTGCAGCAAAAAAGGCAGCGCCCAAAAAAGCCACTACCAAGAAAGCAGCCCCGAAGAAAGCAACGGTTAAAAAAGCAAGTAAAGAAGCGTAGTCTGCTAGCTAAGCTTAAACTAAGCTAAGGTTGTAGCAAGCAAGGCTTGAAAGCTAAGCCTGAGCCAAATTGACTAATAAAAAAAGCGGCTTAAAAGCCGCTTTTTTTATTTACTAACATTTTAAGTTATTGCATGGCCAAGCGTGATATCAACACCGTAGCGGCCTAACTAAAAACCAAGCAGCAACTAAGGCTCCAAGGTTTCTCTTTCCATTTCCTGCACTGAGATATGGCGCACATCCTTACCTTTAACCATATACACCACATATTCTGCAATGTTCTTGGCATGATCACCAATACGCTCAATTGCCTTTGCTACAAACAAGACCTCTAACGACATAGAAATCGTACGTGGATCTTCCAGCATAAAGGTAATCAACTGACGCATGGCTGAGCGGAAATGCTCATCCACCAGCTCATCCTGCCTAGCCACTTCTACCGTCTTACTCACATCCAAGCGTGCAAAACCGTCAAGCGCAGTGCGTAACATCTCACGCACCAATGCCACCATCGATTTAATCTCATTAAAACGTGGCTTGTACATACGGTCTTCATCAAAAATCTTTTGCGCAGTACGAGCGATTTTAGTGGCTTCATCACCGATACGCTCAAGGTCCGTAATGGTTTTCACCATCATCATCACCATGCGTAAATCACCGGCAGCAGGCTGACGGCGCGCAATAATCTGGCTACATCCCTCGTCAATTTGCACTTCAAGTGCATTAACAAGCTGATCGTTCACCATGACTTCTTTAGCTAAATTTGAGTCTAGCTTTACTAAGGCTTCAAGCGCTTGTACGATTTGCTGCTCAACCAAGCCGCCCATCTCAAGCACTTTACCCCGTAAAGCTTCCAACTCTGCGTCATATTGCTTAAAGGTATGTTCAGAATGCATTTTTAAATTTCCAATATCTGCTAATCAACACAGTTTAACCATGCATTATGACAAAATTATTACAATTCAATGTTTAACGTGTTATTTCTGATAGGTTTTTACACCGTCAGCAGTTGCTAACAACAGCACATTGGCTGGGCGAGCGGCAAACAGACCGTTAGTCACCACGCCCACGATTTGATTGATTTTAGCTTCCATCGCAACTGGATCTGTAATCGTTAAGCCATGCACATCAAGAATCAAGTTACCGTTATCTGTCGTGAAATCGCGCAATTGTGGCTGACCGCCCAATTTTACCAACTCACGTGCAACATGGCTTTTTGCCATTGGCAACACTTCTACTGGCAATGGGAATTTACCCAATACTGGCACGTATTTAGTCGCATCACAGATACAAATAAACTTTTTAGCAACTGCAGCAACAATCTTCTCACGGGTTAATGCACCACCGCCGCCTTTTAGCATGTGCATATGCTCTGTAATTTCGTCAGCACCATCTACGTAAATTTCCAAACCATCGACTGAGTTCAAATCAAACACTTCAATACCATGGCCACGTAAACGTTGTGCCGTTGCTTCAGAACTCGCCACTGCGCCATCAATTTTATGTTTCACTTTAGCCAACTCTTCAATAAAGAAGTTTGCTGTTGAGCCTGTACCTACACCAATGATGCCGCTTTTTACATATTCCACTGCTGCTTTTGCAACTTGTTGCTTCAATTCGTCTTGTGTAAACGCCATTTACTTAAATCCTTATAAATTCTTTATAATGTCAATCAAACCATAACTATACACCGCTACTTACTAATACAAAATAACGCATGTCTACTAACTATCTAGAAAAAATCAGAAACTCTCGCGTTTACGACGTGGCTAAAAACACGCCACTGGACTTTCAGCCTAACTTATCTGCACGCATCCACAACCGCGTACTACTAAAACGTGAAGATATGCAGCCAGTGTTTTCGTTTAAGCTGCGTGGCGCCTACAATAAAATGGCTAACCTGCCAAAAGCAGCGCTAGATTCAGGTGTGATTGCAGCTAGTGCAGGAAACCATGCGCAAGGTGTAGCACTCTCTGCACAAAAACTGGGCTGTCGCGCTGTTATCGTGATGCCAACCACAACCCCCCTGATTAAGATCAATGCGGTTAAAAGCCGTGGTGCGGAAGTCGTATTATTTGGCGACAGTTATTCTGATGCGTACGTACATGCGTTAGAGCTAGAAAAGTCTGAAAACCTTACATTCGTCCACCCTTATGACGACCCAGATGTGATTGCCGGTCAGGGCACGATTGCGATGGAGATTTTAGAGGCGCACCCTGAGCCTATTGAAGCAATTTTCTGCTGCGTTGGCGGCGGTGGTTTATTAGCGGGTATTGCCGCTTATGTAAAAGCGGTTAGACCAGAAATTAAAATCATCGGTGTTGAAGCGCGCGATGCTGAGGCCATGACTGACTCATTGCAGCAAGGTCAGCGCGTAATGCTGGAGCAAGTGGGCTTATTTGCCGATGGCGCAGCGGTCAAACAAGTAGGTGAACATACCTTTGCGCTATGCCAGCAATACGTTGATGAAATGATTGTGGTTGATAACGATGCCATTTGTGCCGCGATCAAAGATGTGTTTGAAGACACGCGCAGCATTTTAGAACCAGCCGGCGCGCTTGCTACGGCTGGCCTAAAAGCCTACGCCACACGCGAAAAGCTGGAAGGTAAAACGCTTATCAGCATTGCCTCTGGCGCCAATATGAATTTTGATCGCCTGCGTTTTATTGCCGAGCGCGCCGAACTGGGCGAGAAACGTGAAGCCGTGCTGGCAGTGACTATTCCAGAAAAACCAGGTGCGTTTAAAGCCTTCTGCCATTTACTTGGCAACCGCAACATTACCGAGTTTAATTACCGCTATTCTGACCCTACAGAAGCGCACATTTTTGTCGGTGTGGCCGTTAACGACCCAACGGAGTCTGCGCAACTGGTGAGAGATTTAGCCGCCCAAGGCTTGCCTGCACTAGATTTATCAGAAAATGAAGTGGCTAAGCTGCATTTACGGCATTTGGTAGGCGGGCACGCACCACAGGCCGAGAACGAAGTGGTATTTAGATTTGAGTTCCCTGAAAAACCGGGCGCACTCATGAAGTTTTTAGACACTATGGGACACGATTGGAACATTAGCCTGTTTCATTACCGTAACCACGGCGCAGACTTTGGCCGTGTATTAGCCGGCATGCAAGTGCCTCCAAATGAACTAAGTGAGTTTTCTGATTTCTTAAATAACTTAGGATATCCGCACTGGGAAGAAACCAATAATCCAGCATATAAACTATTTCTAGGTTAATGACACAGTAAAACTATGGCTACTCAGGTTGATCACATCAACATTGGTTAGTATCAACCATATCAATTGGCTGATACTAACCAACCCAGCACCTCTTGGCATGTAAGCTTTTGTTTTTAATCAGTTCTACTTTTAGTACAGTTCTTGCTTAAATAACAAGGTTAATACTTAAATAACAATATCAGCATGGCATCATCAGAAATCAATTTGGAGAGTGTGTATGAAATTTACCCCAGCATTTAGTAAAACACGTATTAGTTTAATTTTACTAGCGCTAGTGGCAGGCATTAGCGGTTGCAGCAAAGAACAAACCAATCAAACACAAGACACGGCGGCAGATAAAGCCAATGCCACTGGCGTTGCATATGTAACGCGCCAGGATGCAGGTGTAAGCGTGATTGACCTAGCAACCATGCAAGTAGTTAAAGAGTTTGACGTTAAAGCGGCATCGCCACGCGGCCTAGGCGTTACCGATGACGGCAAAAAACTGATTGTCGCAACTCGCGAGAACGCAAGCATTTCAATCATTGATACCGCGACAGGTGCAGTATTACAACAAATCCCTGTAGGTAAAAACCCGGAGTTTGTACGCATTAGCGGCAACTACGCATTTATTTCATCTGAGCCAAGTGCAGTGGGCGGCCCACCACCAAAACCAGGTCAAAAACCGGCAGAGGAAGAAGATGACGATGATGAAGAGAAAATCCCCGCTAAAATCGCTGTCGTTGATTTAACTAAAGGTGAAAAAGTACGTGAAATCACTGGCGGCCCAGAAACTGAAGGTATTGAGTTCTCTGCTGATGGTAAAAACTTAGTGATCACCAATGAAGCTGACAACACAGTGACCGTACATAACATTGCAGACGGCAGCTTGATTAAAACTATTCATACCCACGAATATGGCGATCGCCCACGCGGGATTAAAGTATCACCAGATGGCAACACCTATTTGGCAACACTAGAATATGGCAACAAAATCATGGTGCTGGATAAAGACTTTAACTTTGTGCGTACCGTAGATACTGGCGAAACCCCTTACGGCATTTCGTATGACAAAAAAGGTGAGCACATTTTTGTAGCGACCAACAAGCAAAAAGCACTGCAAGTGTTTGATGCTAAGACTTACGAAAAAATAAAAGATATTCCAACTGGCAACCGTTGCTGGCACTTCACATTCACCCCGGATGATAAACAAGTGCTGCTGGCTTGCGGTAAATCAGATGCGGTATTCGTGATTGATGCGGAAAAACTGGAAGTGACGAAACAAATCGAGGTAAAAGACATGCCTTGGGGTATCGTGACCTATCCAAAATCTATGGGTAGCCTTGATACTAAACTAGACACCAAGTAATCAGCAACCCAACAACGGGCCACCCAATCAGGCGATCCGCTTTCTATCAAGCTCCTATCCGTGATAGGAGCTTTTTTATTTCAGCTGTTCGAGTATATAGGCCCAATCCCTTGGGTCAACTGGCGTAATCGACAAACGGTTACCGCGCTGCAAAATACGCAAGTTTTCTAGCGCTGGCGTATCGCGCATTTCTTTTAAGCTCAACAAGCGTGTTTTACGCACCAGTTTCACATCCACATTAAACCAACGTGGGCTCTCAGGCGTCGCTTTCGGGTCAAAATACTTATGCCCTTCAATAAACTGCAGGCGATCAGGATAAGCCAAGGTGGCGACCTCAGCAATACCAGCGATACCAGGCTCATCACAGTTTGAGTGATAAAACAGCACACCATCCCCCACCTGCATCTGGTCGCGCATAAAGTTACGCGCTTGATAGTTACGCACGCCGTACCAATCAACGGTTTGATTCTCAAAGCCTGCTAGGTCATCAATTGAAACATCGGATGGCTCGGACTTCATTAACCAATATCGCATTACGTTTTCCTGTCAAAAATGAGCGTCTATGATAATCTATATCTAATCAAATTAAAAAACTCTAAGATGACAAAACCACAACAAAAAAACGTACTTGGCACCGCACTGCAAACTTGTAGCTTAGACCCAGTCACTGGATTCACCCGTTCAGGCTGCTGCGAAACTGGCGTTGACGACCACGGCAGTCACACGGTTTGCGCACAAATGACAGAAGAGTTTTTAGCATTCTCAATTTCAAGTGGAAATGATTTAAGCACACCACGGCCTGAATACGGCTTTGAAGGATTACGCGCGGGCGACCGTTGGTGCCTATGCGCAAGCCGCTGGCTGGAAGCATCAGAAGCAGGGTTTGCACCACCAGTGATACTAGAAAGCTGCCATGAAAAGTGCTTGGAAATTGTGACTTTAGCGGACTTGAAATATCACGCATTAAGGTAGAAACTGGCAATAGAAGTATTGCCTACAAACAACTGAGGAGTTCTCCACGGACGTAGCCTAAGCCAGCATCCTGAACCAAAAAGGCTCAAGTGGTAACAGCCTAGAGCGCATTAGGTACACTCGCCAAGCGGTTCTTAAAGAACTCGCTATAGAGCGCTCACACAACAACTCGAATGACTAAAACCGATGCTATAAACTAGTTCAAGGAATTATTAGCCTAAACCACGCCGCAGAGAACAAACTGTATAACCTGACGTTTTATTTTAATCATAAAACGATTGAATTGATTCTACTCTACTTACAATAAAACACTAACAAGAAAACGTATTAGCTATTTAAATATTTCACTTGCATGAATATTTATTTTGGCTCACAAGCTTGGTCTATCTGATCTTGCATCATAGAGATTCTGCGCTTGATATCACCGACATTCACATCGCCGCTTTTACTCGTAAGTAGTTCGTACGATAGGTTAAGCGCAGTCATAATCGCGATACGCTCAACCCCAATTACCTTGCCGCTATCACGAATGTCACGCATTTTTTTATCTAAGAAATTGACGGCATTAAGTAAACCTGGACGCTCTTCATCCGTGCATGACACCGTAAAGTCGCGCCCCATGATATTGACATCAACGCCTTTAATTTCACTCATTAGCTTTTACTCAAAAATAATAATTTATTGAAAATTAAGGCAGGCTTTGCATTAACGCTTCGATACGCTCACTGGCTTTAGCCATATTGGCTTTTAACAATGTGGTATCAGATTCCATAGCGCCCAGATCAACACGTAGACGCGCGTTCTCGTCGCGCAACTCGTTATACCGTGCAATTAATTGCAACAGTTTTTGTTCTAGTGCTGTTAAGTCTGCGTCCATACACTCACTATAATTGAAAAAAATGATTGTAGTCAATAGCTAACAGCGATTTTTAAAAGTATTACAACACATTGCAAACAAATTTATCAGAGATAGTTCGCCTCATTGAATCTTTAAACGTTATAATTGTCGCTGTTGATAGGTGCCTTGTTTGTTCTTAATAAACAAGGTGAAACTGGGAAATAGGTGCGTTGATACGCTATATTTAAGCGTAAAACAATTCCTGTGCTGCCCCCGCAACGGTAAGTGAGTATGCTTCTTAAGCATATGGTTTTGCAATAATCCACTGAGCCACGCTATTTTTATAGCCCATGCTTGGGAAGGTGCCAAACGTAACATTCACAAGCCCGGAGACCGGCCTCGCAACAATTAGTTGGAAATACCGCGGGGTGACGGTTTATCAAAACGTAGCGCACAAGCACATGCTTGTGCCGTGAATCCTTTTTCGTTTCGATGCTTTAGCTCCTCTGTATTTCCTTAGTTATCAGTCACATGCGGGGTCGCATGTCACAAAGGGAAATTTAAATGAACAAGAGTATCATCGCTGGCCTTATCGGCTTGGCGCTTCATCCAACTGTATATGCTACAGACACCATCAACTTAGACGAAGTTGTAGTAACTGCCTCACGTACACCACAATTACATAAAAATGTTATCGGTGACGTCACCGTTATCGACCGTGAAGAAATCGAGCGTATCGGCGCAGGCTCAATTACTGATGTATTACGTTTGCAACCAGGGGTACAAGTGGCTACTAACGGGGGTGCAGGCACAGAATCCAGCATATATTTAAGAGGCACCAGCTCAGAACAGATTGTAGTATTGGTTGATGGCCTACGCATCAACTCTGCGACGCTAGGCAGAACCTCGTTTGAAAATATCCCACTCGCTCAAATTGAGAAAATTGAAATCTTGCGTGGCTCAGCATCCAGCCTGTATGGCGCCGACGCCGTTGGCGGCGTGATTCAAATCTTTACCCGCAAAAGCTTATCTGAAAAACCGCTGATTAACGCGGCCGTTGGCTTGGGCTCTTACAATACAAAAACAGCGGAATTTGGTATCAATGGTGGCATTAATGCGCTTAAGTATGGCGTAAATGTCAGCAGCCTGGATACCGACAGCTTCTCAGCAAAACGCATCCGCCGCGGCAAAGACTCCGATGACGACAGCTACCGCAATTTAAGCACCTCAGCTTTTGCTGAACTTGAACTCGCACAAGGCCACACCTGGGGCCTACAGTTCTTTGAAAGCAAGGGACACAACGAATACGATGCTGCTAGCCCTAGTACCAATTATGAAAGCTTTACTGAGCAAACATTGCAAAGCTATGCTTTTACCAGCAAAAACCAATTTACTGACTTCTGGCACAGCACATTTAAACTAGGCATGGGTGTAGATGATTCAGACAGCCATGCAAAACCCAACAAAACCAAAGCAAGCTCTACCTACAACCCTACAGGCATAAGCAAGTATCGCACCGAGCAAAAACAAATCTCCTGGCAAAATGATTTTACCCTGCCATTAGGAACACTTACTTTGGCCTATGATAGGCTTGAGCAAGACGTGAGCAGTGTAGCTAACTTCAAAACCAAATATAAAAAAGAGCGCAATGATGATAGTTTCTTAGCGAGTTACCTGCTGGATCAAGGCAATCACTCGGTACAAGCCTCTATCCGAGAAGACCACAATACCCAGTTTGGAAACTACATGACTGGTGGCGCAGGTTATGGTTACCGCATCACACCACAATGGCGTGTTACAGCCAATTACGGCAAAGCTTTCAGGGCACCGACCTTTAACCAATTGTATTATCCAAATTTTGGCGATCCTACATTAACACCAGAAAAATCGGACAACGTAGAAGCTGGCGTTAAATACACTGGTGGCAAACTCAATGCTGGCGTGACTGTGTTCCAAAACAAAATTCGCAGCTTACTCGCAAATGCAGGCCCTGCAACCCCAAGCTGCACCCTTACCAACTTCTGCCCTATCAACGTGGGTAAGGCTGAAATACAAGGTGTAACCACAGAGGCAAGTTGGAACATTAGCGATAACTTACTCTTAAGCGGTAACTTTACCGTGCAGTCACCAAGAAATGAGGATACGAACCAGTTGCTAGTGCGCCGAGGAAATCGCTACGGCACAGTTAATTTACTACACACATGGGGTAATTTACAGTGGGGCGCAGAAGTCAATGGCGCATCTACTCGCTACAATGACACAAGCAATAAAATACCGATGAGCGGTTATATGCTCGTTAACATGACTGCGAACTACAAGCTCTCACCAGAATGGAAGTTAGAGGCACGAGCAAATAACTTGCTGGATAAGAACTATATTCTATCTTACGCAACCGCCACCGTGCCTTACAACACAGCGGGCAGCAACTTGTTTGTAGGCTTACGTTACAACATGAAACCTTAACGTTAGTTAACTGCTAGGGCGAGCGAAAACTCGCCCTAGCAGTTACATTTACGATAAAATCATGTTTTATTTAACTATTATCATTTAAGCGAAACAATCGGAGGCTGCACCTACTATGCTTACACTTTCTAAAACACAACAAATCTTTATAGGTGTTGCGCTTGCCGCACTCATCATTGTGACGCGTGGCCATCACTTTGCTTCAATCAACAGCCTGCCTAGCGCATCTCTTGCTGTATTTTTTCTAGCTGGTTTATATCTGCGCCCAGCGATTATGTTTCCGGCGTTACTGGCTTTATGTACCGGTTTAGACCTTTACTCTGTTTATTTCCAAGGTGTGAGCAACTTCTGCGTAACCCCTGCTTACGGCTTTTTGCTACCAGCATACGGCACAATGTGGCTAGCTGGCCGCTGGTTTGCTAAACATTACAGCTTCAGCACTAAGGCAATTCTACCTTTAGTAGGTAGCGCAACAATTGCTGGCGCATTAAGCGAGTTATTTTCTAGCGGTGGCTTTTATTTCTTTGGCGGTCGCTACCCTGACCCAACCATTGCTGAATTTGGTGCGCGTTTACTTAAGTACGCTCCACGCCAATTTGAAAATATTGGCTTCTGGTTAGCAGTTGCTGCCGTAGTGCATATTACATTTGCATTAGCAAACGGCCTAAGCCGCGCTAAAGCTTAAGTTAGATGACCACTGATGACAAAAGCACGCGCCATACAGCACGTATGGTGCGTAAAAAAGCAGTGATTGATGCTGCGATTGAACAAGCAAATCAGGAAAAAGGTCTGCTGCTGGTACTGACTGGTAATGGCAAAGGTAAAAGCTCCTCTGCATTCGGCATGATGGCACGTGCTTTAGGTTATGGCATGAAAGTCGGCGTTGCGCAATTTATCAAAGGGCGCAGCGATACCGGCGAAGAAGCCTTTTTTCGTGGCCAAGCCAACGTAGAGTGGCATGTGCTGGGTGAAGGCTTTACTTGGAACACGCAAGATAGAGAACGCGACACTCAAACCGCACAAGCCGGATGGGAGATTGCGCAACGTATGTTGCGCGACCCCAGCATTAAACTGGTAATTCTAGATGAGCTCACCTACACCATGAAATATGGCTACCTTGACCTCACACAAATACTGGCTGACATTGCCGCCAGACCCACCATGCAACACGTAGTGGTGACTGGCCGCGGTGCCCCAGCCGCACTCACCGAGATGGCAGACACCGTGAGTGAAATTATGGATATTAAACATGCATGGCGCGCTGGCATTAAGGCCCAGCCAGGCATAGACCTGTAACCCAAAGCTATGACCACTTGCAACGCCCTACTCATTTCCGCCCCAGCGTCTGGGCAGGGGAAAACCTTTATTACCGCCGCCTTGGCGCGCGCATGGCGTAACCAAGGCTTGCGTGTGCAAGCATTTAAATGCGGGCCTGACTTTTTAGACCCGATGATTTTAGAAGTTGCAACGGGACGCCCTGTTTACAACCTAGATTTCACAATGTGCGGCGAAAACGATGCTGAAGCGCAGCTTTATCGCGCAGCACAAGATGCTGATGTGATTATCGTTGAAGGCGTGATGGGCCTGTATGATGGCACACCATCAAGTGCAGATATTGCCGTACGCTTTAATTTGCCAGTGTTACTTACCATTGATGCAGGCGGCATGGCGCAAACTTTTGGCGCGCTGGCGAACGGCCTGCTGTTACACTACCCCAACCTAATCCCCGCTGGCGTAGTTGCTAATAAAACAGGCAGCGCAGGGCATGGAAAATTATTACACGACTCACTGCCACCACACCTTAATTGGTTTGGCGCATTACAAAAGAACGAGGCGCTCAGCCTGCCTGAGCGGCATCTCGGCTTATTCCGTGCAGGCGAAATTAGCGACTTAGAACAAAAGATTGAAACAGCAGCCAATGCTTTAGCACAAGATTTACCGCTACCGCCAACCGTTACATTTAGCGCACCGGCCACACTACAGACGCCTAAACTCCTAGATGGCAAGGTAATTGCCATCGCAAGGGATGAAGCGTTCTGCTTTATTTATCAGGCTAATTTAGACTGTTTGCAAGACATGGGAGCATCGCTGCGGTTTTTCTCGCCATTGGATGACCACATATTGCCAGAAGCCGACGCCTACTGGCTGCCCGGCGGCTACCCAGAGTTGCACCTGAATAAAATCAGTAGCAATTTAGCCATGAAAAATGCCCTACAGGCAGCCTTTGATGCGAACAAACCGATACTAGCCGAATGCGGCGGCATGATGGCGCTGTCCACCTGTTTAAATGATGTGCCTTGCTTTGACTTACTATCAGGGGTAAGTAAAATAGAAGACCGCCTACAGGGGCTAGGCTCATTAAAAGTAACATTGCTTAATGATGAGCTGGGTGCACACACTTTTCACTATGGTAGTTTTACAACAGAGCTACCGCCTATAGCCACCGCTAAGACGCGCTTTGGCAAAGTGGAAAACATTTACCAGCATGGTTCGATTATTGCGAGCTTTTTGCACTTTTACTTTGCCTCTAACCCAAACTTAGCCGCACAGCTACTTACACCACGTTTTATGGCAAGGTAAGCCAAATGCCTTTAATCAAACCTAGATTAATCAATGTCAGCATTTTTCTATTGAGCCTACTTACAGGCACGGCACATGGCGCAACATTATTTGGCATCGTCTCCGACAGAACCGCACCTGCCGCCGCTGAGGCAGCAAAAAACACGCTGGCCCAACGCCCAGGCGACCAGATTATTTTACGCTCACAATCACAAATGATGGCGGCGGACAGCCGTACATTAAAGCGCTGGCTACAAGAAGCAGATGCTGTGTTTGCCGTAGCACAGTATGCAGAATCATCTGCACAACTACAGAGAGCGCTTGATGCGTTAAAATCTGATCCATCCAAAGCACAACCGGCTACTTTTGTTGCATTTAATGGTGATAGTGCACTATCACTCAGAAGCCGCTTTAACAAGAGTGCAGTCAGTGAGTTTGCTGAGGCAAAAGCACTGACGCAAACACAGGAAAAAACGCCGGATGCGCTGTTAGCCTCGGCAAAGAAACACGCTGCGGCTGCAAAGTGGCTGGCACTAAGCGAGGTTTGGCAAGCTGGCGGTCAGGAAAACTTAGCCGCATTTATGGCGTACTTACTCAATGCACAGTCTGCAAAGAACAACGCACAACTGCCTACAGCCAAACCCATGCCCCCCATCCGCTTACGCGTTAACGGTAAAGAATTAGCAACCGAACAAGTAGCGTTTGCATCGCAGCCCAACCAAAACAGCAAGCTCACATTAGCAGTGCTAGACTTAAGCACCAGCGACCCTCAGGTTGCAGACGCGATTTGCGCACAAACCCAACAGCAGGGCATCAATTGCGTTGCGGTAATGGCCAAATGGGGCGAAGCATCCAAGCAAGCCATAGAAAAGCTACCGTCAATGGTAGCTCCAGCTAAGTTAACCGGCCTAGTGGTGTTACAAGACTTTGTTGTAGGCGCTGCGGAGGGACGTGAGTCGGTCACCGAACTGATTAAAAAACTAGACGTACCCATGTTTAAAGCCATCCGGCTTACGGATCGCAGTGCGACTGCCTGGCAGCTGTCAGAAGATGGACTACCTACCAACTCTATTCAATACCGCGTCGCCATGCCTGAAGTACAAGGCAGCAGCCAACCGATGGTAGTAGCAGCGGCTGGCGCACCAAGCATTGATAAGCTGACAGGCGTGGAGTTGCGCCTACCAGAACTGTTACCCACAGAAGTAAAGTCACTAGTGAGCCGCGTGATGAACTGGCAAACCTTGCAGCACAAAGCCAATGCAGAAAAACGCGTAGCCATTATTTACTACAATCATCCACCAGGGCGCCATAACATTGGTGCCGATAATTTGGATGTACCGCAATCACTGTTTGATATTTTGCAAAGCATGAAGGCCGCGGGCTACCAAACCGGCGAACTGCCTGCTACGCATGAAGCCTTACTCGACTTAATGCAGGATAGAGGCGTTAACTTACCTGAAAACAGTGGCGAACTTACCAGCATGTTGCCTAAAGTCGCCAGCATGGATAACGCAACTTATGCACGCTGGTTTAATACTTTACCAGCCGTGGTAAAAGGTGAAATGGTAGAAGGCCCGCTGGGTCGCCTGCATGCTGAGCTTGTTGCTGCACAAGCAGCTGGCGAGTTAGAGATTGCCCATGGCCGGCTGACTAAGTCTATGCGCGAGCTACGTCACCTAGTAGAAGGAGTTAACCACCCACAGCGAGCTGAAGCGATTAAGTTGCTCACAGAACTGCATGACGGTTATGAAGTCTGTTTAAGCAAACATACCCCTTGCGAAGCGCTGAATGCATTAAAAACACGTGTGACTAACCTCAATATTGAAGGCTTGCGCGGCTGGGGACAAGTACCTGGCAAAATCATGGTCGTTAACAAGAAAATGATATTCCCAGGTATACAGTTCGGTAATGTATTTGTCGGCCCACAGCCACCGCGTGGCTGGGAAGTCGATGAAGAGCTACTGCACGCCAACACCACCATATCACCACCGCATCAATATTTAGGTTTTTATCATTGGCTGAAAGATAACTTTAAAGCCGATGTATTGGTACATTTAGGCAGACACTCCACATACGAGTTTTTACCGGGCAAAGCTGTGGGATTGTCGGCAGAGGATTATTCACGCATTATTGCAGGCGACCTGCCTGGCCTGTATCCTTACATAGTTGATGGCGTGGGCGAAGGTACGCAGGCTAAACGTCGCGCACTAGCGGTAATGATTGATCACCTAACTCCGCCACTGACGGCAACCACCCTGTATGACCGCTTGCTCACATTACGCCAAGTAGTAGAGAGTTATGAGTCGTCCAGCTCTGACACCATGCGCATTGCATCTGCCAAAGAAATACGGCGATTGGTAGAAACGCTGGAACTGCGCGCCGAGCTAGAGTCCAGCATGGAAGACGTATTAAAAGTGCGCGGCATTAATTTTGAACAAGCGGATGACGACCTCTTAGCGCATGAGGTTGGACATTATCTGACCAAACTGCAAGAAAAATTTATGCCGCATGGTTTACATGTGTTTGGTCGCCCGTGGTCTGATGCTTCATTGCAGCTGATGTTAGATTCTATGGCGCAAAATAAGCCAGAAAATATTAGTACGCGTATACGTGACAACTTAATTGCCTCGCCCAAATTGGAAATGCAAGCGCTGCTACATGGTTTGGTGGGTGGTTTTATTGAACCGGGCAAAGGCAATGACCCGCTACGCTCACCTGAATCGCTGCCGACAGGACGTAACTTCCATGCGCTTGATGGCGATGTGCTACCTACCCCGCTTGGCTTTCAGCTAGGGTTTAACATGGCGGCCAACGTGCGTAACCGTGATGACATTACCAAAAGTGAGGGTGTCATTTTATGGGCATCGGATGCTGTGCGTGATGAAGGCGTAATGGTGAGTTTTATTTTATCGCTGATGGGCATCACACCAGAATGGAACTCGCGCGGCATTGTGCAAAAAATGCAGCTAGCGCAATCGTCTGAGTCTGAGACTAACAAGCAAACAAGTACAGGTACTAAACGCTATGACGTCATCGTCACCACTTCCGGCTTATTCCGTGACCTTTACCCTAATCTGATGCAATGGATTGATATTGGCGGCAGAATGGCGCTGGCGGCTTCAGCACAAAGTGTGTTGCAGGCGCATCCAGACTTAGCACCTGCATTAGACTCAGCCTTAAAACCACTCGCCCACTACACACGTGGCAGCGAATCAATGGCGACCAACGGTGTAGCCATGCACTGGGTAAAACGCACGCAAGCGCTGTTAGCGCAAGGCATGCCGGCCGAGCAAGCAGGGCGTGAAGCGGCATGGCGTATCTTCGGTGATGCACCAGGTGCGTATGGTGCTGGTGTGAATAGCTTAGCAGAGCGCTCTGGTGCATGGCAAAACCGTAACGAAATCGGCCGCGCTTATTTGCAACGCATGGGACACGCCTACGCTGTAGATGCACAGGGCGAGCCTGCACACGAGGCATTTGATACCTCCTTACATAACATTGGCACTACCTACCACGGTCGCGCTTCTAATCTGTATGGCTTAATGGATAACAACGATGCTTTTGATTACTTAGGCGGCCTGTCACTGGCGATAGAAACCATTACCGGCAACAAACCGCAAGCACGTATTTTGAACCATGCCGACCAAAAAGGCTTTACGGATGAGCCGCTAGAGTCTGCATTACTGATGGAACTGCGTGGGCGTTACTTAAACCCGTCATGGATTAAACCACTCATGAGCCACGGCTACGCCGGCGCGCGCACCATGAATCAAGCCTTTCTGGAAAACTTATGGGGCTGGCAAGTCACCCGCCCGGATATCATTAAAGACTGGGCGTGGAATGAAGTTAAACGCGTCTACATTGATGACGACCTCAAACTGGGGCTAAATCAATTTTTAGAGCAAGGTCATAACGCACAAGTCAAAGCCAACATGGTGGCGTTAATGCTGGTTGCGGCACAAAAAGGATTTTGGAAACCTGATACGGCCAGCGCACAACAGCTATCTCAAACCCTAGCTAAATTGGTCATTAAAAATGGCTTGCCGGGCAGCGGCCACACCTCACCTAACCACCCGCTATGGGACTGGATGGGGCAACATATCAATGCTGAAGATAAGGCAGGGTTGGCTCAGGTGCTAGCAAAGGCACGCGGTTACGGCAAGCCAGTAACGGATACTGCACAACACCCAGCACAATCAAGTCAGCTTAATGACGCATCAAAGTCCAGCCCTCACAAAGCCGTGAGCAAAACAACCGCAGCGCAACCACAAGCAAGTGCCGCAAAGCCTGCACCAAAAGCACAGCCCAACAAAGCAGTGCAAGCTTATGAACTGACAGTTGCAACGGTTAAAGACAACCTCGCTTGGATACTGTTACTCCTGCCTATTTTTGCACTAGGCCTGTGGTTTGGCACACGAAAGCCTACAGCATAAGAAACGTCAAGATTACTATGGGAAAATCATATGTCTATTAACTTAAACTCGCTGCATAGCGCCATTACCTGGCTATTAGAGCCTGTGATTGTCATCTTAGTCGCGGCTGTAGTGATAGCCGTGTTAGAAGCTGGCTTAGCCATTGGTGAGCGCTTATTTGGCCTCAAACAACTGCGTAATGCTGGCGAGCAGGCTGTGCTGAGGGTGGCGCGTAAACGCCTAGAACGTGCAGACTTTTTAGCTCGCATACCGCCCATGCTCGGTTTAATGGCCACCATTATCCCATTAGGGCCTGGGCTAGCCGCATTAGGCCAAGGCAACCCGTCATTACTTGCGCAAGCCGTTACCACGGCATTTGATGCCACGGTGTTAGGCTTGCTAGCAGGCATTATTGGCTTAGTGATAGGCAAATGCCGCCGCCGCTGGTACGAGGATGTATTAGTGTCGCTTGAAACAGAACAAGCGCAATAAACTACCCAGATTATTCAGCTACAACAAAATCATGCAAAAAAAGAACCTTCTAGATAGTCGTTTAAATGGTCGTTTTAACCACGAAGACGAAGACCCACGTGCAAGTTTGGTGAACTTGGTGGACGTGATGCTGGTGTTTGCTTGCGGCCTATTAGCAGCACTCAGCGCTGGACAGCAATCTACCCTCACCCGCCCGCAAGAAGTGAATAAAGGGCGGGAAATCGACGCCCCAGCCACTGGCGAGCAAAGCGCTGGCAATGGCTATGACGCTATCGGGCAAGTATATCGCGACCCGAAAACCGGCAAGTTGTTTTTGATTGAATCCGCAGCGGATACAGAAGTGGGCAAAGGTCCCAAAGGTAAGCCCTAATGCAAGACTTTAGTTACCCAGAACATGAGAAAGAGGCGATTTATCGCGTCATTGCAGAGCGCCGTGATATGCGCCACTTTCTGCCGACCCCAGTTGCCCCAGAAACACTCACCAAGATTCTGCATGCAGCGCACCATGCGCCCAGCGTAGGCCTAATGCAGCCGTGGCGCTTTATTCGGATTACAGATATCAATACGCGCCGTCAAATTCACCAATTGGTCGATAAAGAGCGGATTAATACCGCGCAAGCGATTGGTGACCATGAAAACACTGCACGCATGGCTGAGTTCCTGCGCTTAAAAGTAGAAGGGATATTAGAGTGTGGCGAGCTAATGGTAGTGACCTTATGCGACAAACGCGAAGAACACATTTTTGGCCGCAGAACCTTGCCTGAGATGGATATTGCCTCCGTCAGCTGCGCCATACAAAACATGTGGCTGGCCTCACGCGCTGAGGGTCTGGGCATGGGCTGGGTGTCTATTTTTGACCCTGTAGAATTAGGTGCCTTACTCAATATGCCAACAGGTGCTAAGCCAGTGGCCATTTTATGCTTAGGCCACGTAAACTCCTTTTACAAAGAGCCGATGCTGATAGAAACCGGCTGGAAACAAGCCAAACCGCTTGCGGATATGGTGATGGAAAATCAGTGGAAAAGTACAGAATGAGGTACCCGCAACGTATTGTATGCCTCACTACCGAGCCCACAGAAGTACTGTACCTGCTAGGTGAACAGGCGCGCATTGTCGGCATCTCTGGCTTTACCACCCGCCCAGCCATTGCACGCCAAGAAAAACCCAAAATCGCCGCCTTTACCAGTGCTAAGATTGATAAAATATTAGATCTCAAGCCTGACTTAGTGATTGGCTTCTCCAACCTGCAGGCGGATATTGCAGCATCTCTGATTCGCGCTGGCGTAGAAGTACATATCTTTAACCAGCGCTCGATTGCACAAATGCTTAACATGATTACCACCGTGGGCAGCCTAGTCGGCGCCTCGGATAAAGCGTTTAAACTAATTGCCGAACTAGAGCACACGATACAACAGGCAAAAGATATGGCATCTCAATTGCCAGCAAAACCTGTTGTATATTTTGAGGAGTGGAACGACCCTATGATTTGCAGTATCAAATGGGCGGCTGAACTGATTGAAATCGCTGGCGGCAAGGACTGCTTCCCGGAGCTATCCCAGTTTCACAGTGCAAAAGACAGAACGGTACAAGCCAGCCAAGTGATAGAGCGCCAGCCTGACATCATTATCGGCTCATGGTGTGGTAAGAAATTTCAGCCTGAACAGGTGATCGCCAGAGAGGACTGGCATAGCATCCCTGCAGTAAAAAACGGCTTGGTATTTGAAATTAAATCGGCGGATATTCTGCAGCCTGGGCCGTCACTGATTACCCACGGTTTGCAGCAAGTGCAGGCTATTATCCAGCAATGGGCTTTAGTACACAGCAACAATAGGAACTAACATGGCTACACACCTTATTTTAGGCGGCGCACGCTCAGGCAAAAGCGCCTTCGCAGAAAAACTGGCTTTGGCATCTGGCCAGCCGGTCACTTATATTGCCACGGCACAAGTGTACGATACAGAGTTTGGCACACGCGTTGACCAGCACAAAACTCGTCGCCCAGCGCATTGGGCAACGGTAGAGCAGTCTTTTAACTTAGCAGAAGCGTTGCAAACCCATGCCAAAGCGGACACCTGCATTATTGTAGATTGCCTCACACTTTGGCTGGCGCAATGCATTTGCCCAGACTGCGACCGACCAGAGGGTTTAGACTGGCAACATGAACGCAACACGCTATTAGAGACCCTACCCAAGCTGGAAGGGACTATATTGCTGGTCAGCAATGAGGTAGGCATGGGCATCGTGCCCTTAGGTGAGATTAACCGTCAGTTTCAAGACGAACAAGGCCGCCTTAACCAAGCAGTCGCTGCATGCGTTAATCAAGTTAGCTTTATTGCAGCAGGCCTGCCGCTTACCCTTAAAGGGTAACTATTTAAAGGATAAATATGGAAACAACGACTTTTGAACTACAAGGTGAGTTTATCGAACTTTGTAACCTACTAAAACTTGCAGGCATTGCCAATAGCGGCGGCCAAGGCAAAGTGATGGTTAGCGATGGCATCGTTACGGTGGATGGCAATATTGAAACTAGACGCACTGCAAAAATACGCTCAGGGCAAGTTGTAGAGTGCTTGGGGCAAACGGTTAAAGTGCTATAAACGCTGTTTGACTATAAGCCTTAATTAACTTTACCGAGCGCTCTAGGTTACTTTTAGTTACTATCGATTACCAGCGACTACGGCTTGCGCCCACTTTCTACGAACTCTGCGCCAACCTAGCACGATACCTGCTATTGTGAGTAACACCCCGCCTGCCGACAGCACAAAAATGGTGATTCTACGCGCCAGCAATCTGTCACCCAATGGCGGAATATCGATACGGTGCAAGCCATTAAACAGCCAGCGATAAGTACGACTGTAACTATCCTGTGACACGAGTATCTTGCTAGTGCGTGCATCTATGTAAAAAGTAGTATTTAAGGCATCTGCAAATGCAACACGTAATACCCGTGGTGTTTTTTGTGCGTCCTGATTGAAATATAAATCACCGCTGGTCAGCCAGTGCGCTGATGTAATCTGCGCATGAAGCGCTAACTTAGCAGCCTGCGCCTGCAATATGGCTGCCGAGAACCCTGCCACTGGCACGCCAGATTGACGATCAACAAGCGACTCCTGCTCTGCAGCTTTTGCCAAAATGTAAGTATTGCCGGCAAACTTCAGCCACTCTATCTCTTTAATATCAGTGCCAGTCAAGCGTGTGGCAAATGCCGACACAGGTAGCCTCATGTCTTGCACATTAGGTGTGCCACCTGCCCAGTGCTCAGCTTCTTCCGCACGCAAAGATCTATCTGAAAACCAACCGAATGGCGTTAAAGAAAGCCAACCGCTAAATAACCAAGTAATGCAAAAAACACCCGCACTTAAACCGACAATATGATGCCAGCGTGCCCAGCCACGGTACGGCGTAACCCTATCATTACTGTAGCGACGATTAATACGTATACGTTGCACACCTAGCCATAAACCCAAACTAGCCAGCGCCACCCCAGCAAAAGCTAGCCACAGTACAACCTGCCGCCAAAGCTCACGCTCCATACGTAAAGGCGTAAAGTAAACCCAGTGAATCACTGAACCCAGCCAATTCCACGCACGCTCAGCGCCCTGTGTATCCAGCACTACCTCACCGGTATGGCTAGAAACATACAGTTCAGTAGCATCAGCATCATCGAGTGCAACACGATATAGAGGTCGATGCCCATTCAAACTAGATGAAATAGACCATTGGTCATGATCAAGCAAGAGCGCCTCTGTTGCTTTTGCTTGACCTTGATATTGTTCAGCAGCATTGATCGCTTCTGCTTTTGAAACTTGAATAGATTCGTCAGGAATAGACTCGCCAGGTGCAACATTGGGTGCAACATTGTTCGCGTCAGCCCATATCGCTAGCCATTGCCCATGTTGCAAAAAATAGTAAGTAGGTCGATGCCCACGCATGGCCAACCTAACGCTTTCTGGTTGACCCAGTTTACCCGTTAACACCCATGCCTGTGCGGCACTAAGCTTTACCTGCTGCAACTGCAAGCTATCCAAACGGTTTAGCCGCTCAGCTTGAGTCAGTTGCGGATAAGCAACAAATAACATCACTAGGCCAGATAAGAACCAAAGCAAGACAAACAGCCCTAGTCCTATCCCTAGCCAGCGATGTATCAGATGTAAATAACGTAATTTCACATCACAACTTTATAGTTAAATCATTACCAAACCTAGTGATTAATACCAAACTTAGTGCTTAAAAAGACAACTCAGCGGTAAGCTCTACACGCCTAGATTCGCCCAAAATAAACTGCTGCGTATCGTATGAAACCGGCGCATACAGTTTATTGGTCAGGTTACGCAAATTGCCTCTCAGCGTAGCCTTTGGGTGAACACGCCATGCTATGCTCGCATCATAAACCGTATAGCCTTGCATGGTAGAAGTGTTGGCATTATTTGCATAGCGTTTACCTACCATGCGTGCGCCTACGCCAGCCTCCCAGCTTGCTTGTTGATAATAAACCCAAGCATTGGCTATTTTTTCAGGCACATCGGTTGGCGTTTTACCGGCACGCGAAACGCTAACAGCAGGATCACCAACAGCCTCAACCAACTCGTCGTAACGCGCATCAAGCAAAGCCATATTCAAATCTGTACGCCAGTGATTCACTGGGAACAAGGTTGCTGATAGCTCAACCCCGCGTGATGACTGCTTACCGCCCTGCACTCTGAGCGTTGGGTTACTTGGGTCACGGGTGATAATGTCATCTTTTGCGATATGGTAAACGGCAAAAGTAAGCTCGCCCTTACCCTCAGGTAACGCGTGTTTAATACCAAATTCAGTTTGTTGCGCTGAAGTCAGTTTAAACGCGCCATTTCTAGGCCGTAACGTCACGATAGACGATACCGGGTCAGAACCCTGACTATACTGACCATAGAATGCTGTGTTTGGCGTAGTTTGGTAAACCGCACCTAACCTGTAAGAAAACGGTGAGTAATCTTTATCAGTACTCGCCGTAGTCAAGCGGCTCTCATGGTCTACATTAATCCAGTCCTGACGCAAACCAGCGCTTAACTTAAGCTGATTGGTCACATCAAAGGCATCTTCTACAAATAAAGACTGTTGTACGGTTTTAGACACAAAGTCGAGCGCAGTCGGGTCTATGGTCTGGAAGTAACCAGGAGCAAAGTTCTTGATAGCAACGTTACTGCTAGGGTCGTTATCATTATAGAAATTGTCAAAATATTTAAAATCTACGCGCGCCACTTCATAGCCTGCAGACCAACGGTTTTTATGCCCAAAAGCATCTGCAATTGAAGTCAACGCAAAGCGGTTACCAATTTGTTTCTGCTGATGCTTAATCTCAGTGTAACCAGAGCGGTCAACGGTATTGGTGGCGTTATCAATCGAAAAGTACTCTACATTGCGCCAATGACGATGCGCATTAAACCAATAGCTCACATTGCTTAATTTAAGCGCATCCGATAACTCCCATTCAACTTTTGCACGTAAACGGTCTTCAGTGAAGCTTTGTTTATCATCGCTAATGTTGTAGTTTTCTTTACGTAAAGATGAGTCTATACGCCCATTACGTAATGGAATACCGGTATAGCGGGTCGGTGACTCATCTGAGTGGTCAAAGGTAAAATTAATGCGTAGCTTATCTGTAGGGCTAAGTAGCAAGTTGGTCATGATTTTTTGGCTATCATGCTCACCACGGTCTACATAACCATTGCCGCCAGTGACCGAAGCATCGACTCTAAATGCGCCAATTTCACCTACAGCACCGGTGCCACCGACAGCTGCCCTATATTCCCCGCGCGAACCGGTACCAACCAGTGCCTGCACAGAGCTGTCACGACTAGGCGCTTTACGTATGCTATTAACGATGCCACCCACCGTGCCATCACCAAACATGACCGAAGCTGGGCCACGTAATACTTCAACCCGTTGGTAGCCCCAAGTATCTGAAGGGTAAGTCAGGGTACTTGCAGCAGTAAGCAAACGAATACCGTCTTCAGCCTGGCCTACAGAATCGTTACCGGTAAAACCACGTGCTGAGTACGCTACACCAGAGCCAAGGTTGCTAATATCCGAAATACCGGTAGTGCGAGAAACCGCTTCATGGATATTAATATCACCACGCATACGGATAGTTTCTATGTCCAGCGTTTCTGTACTGGCTGGAATCTCAATCGCATTCAGGCCTAGTCTACTCGCTGTGCTACTGGGCTGGTTAAGGTTAAGTGCATTGCCATGATCCCATGTAGACTCAACGTTAACTTCCTTGAGTTCTACTGCTACATCATCCGCCAAAGCCAGATGTGGTAGCGCAGCCAAAACAGCTGCCGTGATTAATTGATTGCTTCTAAGCATTATTTTTATACTCCCTGATACTCATTCAACTCAACATGACCAACCGCCATGTACGTATTGCAGTGGTAGCATTTGAATAGGAGTGGGACAGTGAATATAGTCATCCGCAGCACTTATGTGACCCTATCATCGTATGCCTCTGCACGTTGCGCACTAACTTATGCGTCAAACGCGTATCAGAAGCAACATTTGCTGGTGGCGCAAATTAACTATGGGTTCAGTAATAGGTACTGCTGGGATATATATTAATGTATAGGCAAAATAACTATTTTGCTTTTTTACTCAGGACGCCCCGCCCTAATTCAAACATTACGACTACATCAAGGCAGGTCTCCTGACTCTCGGGTTGCGGCCTGACTCGCTGCCTTCCCAAATCTAACGACTCAGTGGCTAAGGGTGCGAACAGACTATCCGATTACAGTTGCGGGGGCAGTACTGGAATAAGCACAAAGACTTTCACGTCAAATGCACCGCACCAGATTCCCTATTAATCAACCAGAGTGAAACTCTAGCTAAACCTTAATCGCCGCAGTTTAGATTTTTAGGTGGGTAAAGTCAAGTTTATATAGAAATATCAAGAAGATGCGAGTTGCCTGATGCCATCTACTAGCTGACATTAGAGCAAGCGATAAAAACTACTCACGAGTAGTTTCTCTAAAACCGTACGCTGCTTACAGATATAAGTCAGGTATAAAAACCACGCAATCACTTAGAAACCTAAGCTGGCAGCCCTATCGCGTTCCAATCCAAATGCTGCTCTACGCAATCGGCCAAACGATTCAGCTCGTCATTTTTAAGCTGCTCATAATCAAAGTGCTGCTCGGTCTGCAAGCCTGCCCACGCCAGCCAAGCCGCACATGCTTCTTTGTGGTCAAACAAGCCGTGCAAATAGGTGCCGGCAATTTGCATGTCAGGCGACATCGCCCCTTCTGGCCGACTTTCAAGATGGAGTGCCGGCGTGTTGAGTGCAGCGCCTGTTGTCACCCCCATATGAATTTCGTAGCCAGCGACTTGCGCATCCGCAAACGCCAAATGCCCCGCAATCTGCTTCAATTGCTTGGTTTGCTCTAAGGTAGTTTCCATCTCCAGCCAACCCAAGCCAGAGCTGGAGCCTGCGTCACCTTCTATGGCATAAGGGTCATGGATAACGCGACCCAGCATCTGAAAGCCGCCACAAATGCCTAAGACTTTGCCGCCATAGCGTAAATGGCGAGTGAGCGCTTGCTCCCATCCATTGGCGCGTAAAAATTCAAGGTCGCCGCGTACGTTTTTGCTACCAGGCAATATCATCAGGTCTGCTTGCGGAATTGCCTCGCTAATCTTAACGAATTGAAAATCCACCTGAGGGTGCAAACGCAGTGCGTCAAAATCAGTGTGATTACTGATGTGTGGTAAAACCGGCACCACAACTTTCAAGCGCCCATTCTTAGCTCCCCCTGCGACCTGCTGGCTAACAGGTACGGAATCCTCGGCCTCGATATGCAAACCATGCAAATACGGCAATACGCCTAATATCGGTTTACCAGTTTCCTGCGTAAGCCAGTCCAGCCCTGGTTGCAATAAGGCGATATCGCCACGAAAGCGGTTAATCACAAAGCCTATCACGCGCGCCCGCTCACTTTCAGAAAGCAAGGCCATGGTGCCTACAATGTGCGCAAATACACCGCCGCGGTCAATGTCTGCAATTAAAATCACTGGGCAATCTACCGCTTCGGCAAAGCCCATATTAGCAATATCACGGTCACGCAGGTTAATCTCAGCCGGGCTGCCCGCGCCTTCTACCACTACACACTCGTATTGCGACTTTAATCGCTCCCAAGAAGCCAGCACGGCGTGCATCGCGATCGGCTTGTAGGCGTGGTAACCCACCGCCTCTAAGTTACATTCCACCTTGCCGTGCACAATCACCTGACAGCCAGTATCCGAGTTAGGCTTAAGCAGCACTGGGTTCATATCGGTATGTGGCGCTAACCCACAAGCTTGTGCCTGCACAGCCTGCGCACGCCCTATCTCGCCACCATCTACCGTCACCGCTGAATTTAACGCCATATTTTGCGGCTTGAATGGGGCAACACGTACACCTCTGCGATACAATACACGGCATATCGCTGCAACTAGCGTACTTTTACCGGCATCTGATGTCGTTCCCTGAACCATAAGTGATTTAAATGTCATTTGATTATTATCCCATCATCAGCGCCTATAGCACAGCCCTAGCGGTAATTACTGCTGTTCTGTTAGATGCTCTACTAGGCGAGCCTAAGCGCTGGCACCCACTCGTTGGCTTTGGCTGGATGGCAAACAAAATAGAACATGTGCTCAACCAAAACATGCGACCATGCCTTGCCCGTTTGGCTGGACTAAGCGCTTGGTTATTACTATTACTACCGTTTACCGCCATCAGCTACCTAGCTCGCCATACCCCATTTGCATGGGTCGCCGATGTTGCTTTGCTTTATTTGGCCATCGGCGCACAAAGCCTCAGCCAGCATGCACTGCAAGTGCATGCACCGCTATCAGAGGGCAACCTGCAACAGGCAAGGCGTGCCATTAGCATGATTGTAAGCCGTGACACTTCGCAATTAAACGAAACTGAAATTGCCACCGCCACCGTGGAATCGGTATTGGAGAATGGCAATGATGCAATATTTGGCGCGATATTCTGGTTTGTATTATTAGGTGGGTCTGGGGCAGTGCTGTTTAGATTAGCCAATACATTAGATGCCATGTGGGGTTACAGAACCCCGCGCTTTTTATATTTCGGCTGGGCGGCTGCGCGTTTAGACGATATTTTAAACTTAATCCCAGCACGCCTCACCGCCCTAAGTTACGCCTTATGCGGCCATACCCGAGCTGCATTAAAATGCTGGATGGCACAATCTAGCACTTGGTACAGCCCCAACGCCGGGCCGGTAATGTCGGCAGGCGCAGGCGCGTTAGAGGTACAACTCGGTGGCAATGCGGTATATCACGGCACAGCCAAGCAGCGCCCCACACTAGGCATGGGCGCATTAGCCAATACGCAACATATTTTAAGCGCTACTAACCTAGTCAAACGCAGTATTGCGCTGTGGTGTTTGGTAATCATAGCGGTATCAATCTTGATGCATATTAAAGGAAGCCTTTATCTTGCTTGAACATGGTGGCAACTTAAGCGCCGCTGTCGCGCAGTATAAAATCCCGCTAGAGAACTGGCTAGATTTATCAACAGGTATCAACCCCTGCCATTACCCCATCCCCGAGATTCCAGCACATTTATGGCGCAATCTGCCGAATGATGAGGATGGGCTGATTGCAACTGCCGCGCAGTATTATGGCTGCCAATCGCTCATCGCTACCAGCGGCTCACAAGCTGCACTACAAACCCTGCCTAAGCTTAGGCTTTGTAGCAGAGTTGCCATGCTCAACCCCATGTACCAAGAGCACGCACACGCTTGGCAGCGCTGCGGGCATCAGGTAATGCGCTTCAGTGATTTAAACGATGTTGACCTTATCAGCAATGCTGATGTGGTATTAGTTTGCAACCCAAACAACCCAACTGGTAAACAGTTTGCGCCACAAAACTTATTGCAGCTACATGCCATGCTAGCCAAGCGCGGCGGATGGCTGATTGTGGATGAAGCATTTATGGATGCAACGCCCGAACACAGCATTGCCCAGTACGCACATTTAGAGGGTTTATTTGTACTGCGCTCACTAGGCAAATTTTTTGGCTTAGCTGGTGCCAGAGTTGGCTTTCTGCTTGCAGCACCCGCAAAGCTACAACTGATAAAAGAGGAGTTAGGCCCATGGACGATTGCAGGCGCTAGCCGCTACATTGCCATGCAAGCGCTACAGGATTTCTCGTGGCAACAAAACACCAGACTAACCCTAGTAAACAACAGCCAGCGCCTAGCAAGCTTACTTACGCAATATGGTTTAAAGCCAGTCGGCGGGACTGCGCTTTTTCAGTACGTTGCGACTGAGGAAGCTAGCCAATTACAAGACAAGCTCGCAAGACAAGGGATTTGGGTTAGAAAATTCACGGAACAGCCAGCATTAAGATTTGGCTTACCAGACGACAATCGTTGGCAGCAATTGGAACAAGCACTGCAGAATCTATAGCGCCTGAAAACTTACAGTGGTGAACCGACCTGGCTACCGACGCTCTTTTCCAAAACTACGAGTGATGCTCAGTGCCAGTAGCAGCGTCTAATCACCGCCTTAGCGGTTAACAAACTGTATCCTAGGCACGCTATCACTGAGGGTGATTTGCGTCACGCTAGCGTGATCAATCACCAAGCGGAACAAGCCCTTTAACGGCATATTCAGGGCGTCTGCCAACATGGCGCGTATCACTCCGCCATGTGTCACAACGGCTACATTCTTTCCACGTAAGTGACTACCCACTTCCTCTGTGAAGGCTTTCGCACGGTGATATAACTGGGTAAAACTCTCCCCATTAGGTGGGGACAAATGCGCATAATCATGCGCCCAAACATCAAACAGTTCGCGCGGTATACTATCCCAAGGCTGCATTTCCCAATCACCGAAATGCAACTCCTTTAACCGTTCGTCCACTTGTAGCTCACCCAAATTAAGCGCCTGTGCTAATTTGGTACAGCGCTGCAACGGGCTAGCATAGACCGCATCAAACTGAATGCCATCTAATTTTGCGCTTAACGCACTGCACTCTGCGGCAAAGTTAGCTGAAACATCCACATCGCTCTGCCCATAACAAACGCCAGAGGGAATATCCAAGGAGGTGTGTCTAATCAAATGTAAATTCATAGCTGCTGCGCCCACACCAGCAAGCCTAAATAAAAAGCTAACTCTGTCACCTGCTGCATCGCACCCAAGCAGTCACCCGTATAACCGCCAAGCCAGCGTTTGATTTTATTGCGCCACCAAACCCACACGAACACCACCGGGGTTAAGCAACACGCAGCAAGCAACAGCCAGTCCGTAACATTCAACAGCACAGGTGAAAAATTCCAATACAGCAGCGGAATCGGCGCCACGCCAAATAGCACAGCAACCAGCAAGCCCGGCGCCTTCACTTTAGTTGCCAGCGGCTTTGCCTTGCCACTCTCCCGCACATAATCTAAATCTGCCATGACCAAGAACGCACATAAACGGCTAAATGCATGACCAATCACTAACACAAACGGTAAAAAGTAAGCAGGCAATGCATTGAGTAGTTGATATTTCGTAAACAGCGCTAAGAACAGGGCAATCGCACCATAAGTCCCCAGCCTGGAATCTTGCATAATGGCCAGTATGCGCTCGGTGTCCCAACCGCCACCTAAACCATCTGCGCTATCGGCAAGCCCATCCTCATGAAATGCACCGGTGATATAAATCGTCATCATCATGCTAATCAGCACGGCAACACTCGATGGCAACACCTTGCTCGCAAGTGCAAATGCACCTGCCCCAATCAAACCGACAAAAATCCCCACCAATGGAAAGTATTTGGCAGATCGGTTCAAATCATCAGGATGAAAGTCGCCAAACACGGGGATAGGCAACCGCGTAAAGTAGCCAACGGCTAACAACATATAGCGTCGCTCATTACGCAGAAAATTGATCACGCAGCATCCTCAGCTGTGCTCACACCGGCACTTTCAAACGAGGCCATCTCGTTCATAAAGTTGACCGCAGCCTGCACCAAAGGATAAGCCAAGGCCGCACCTGTACCCTCACCAAGACGCAAACCGATATCCAATAGCGGCGTAGCCCCCAAATGTGCCAACAAGCGGCGGTGCCCAGCCTCACCCGAGCAATGCGTAAATACACAATACTGCAAAATATTCGGCTGCAACTGCGCAGCCACCAGCAAGGCAGCGGTTGCAATAAAACCATCAATTAACAATACAGCGTTCTGCTCAGCTGCGCCCAGCATTGCACCAGCCATCATTGCAATTTCATAGCCGCCAAAAGTCGCCAGTACATCCAGCGCATTATCACTACGCAGACCATGAAAATCTATTGCCTGCTTAAGAACAGATAATTTCTGCGCCAACCCAGCATCATCTAAACCGGTACCGCGCCCTACACACTCTTCAATCGGAATACCGCACAGCACACTCATCAAACAACTGGCTGAAGAAGTATTGCCTATCCCCATCTCGCCAAAACCAAAAACATTACAGCCCGCAGCAGCCTCCTGCCTTGCCAGCGATGCCCCAGTGGCCAGCGCTTGCTGACATTGCTCAGTGCTCATTGCAGCCTCTTGCAAAAAGTTAGCAGTACCCGCTGCCACTTTGGCATGTATCAAATCTGTATTCGCATCAAAATCATGATTAACGCCGGCATCAATCACCCGCAAACGCATATTATGCTGACGCGCAAACACATTAATCGCCGCGCCTCCCTGCAAGAAATTCAGCACCATCTGTGCAGTAACGGCTTGCGGATAAGGGCTCACACCGGAGTTCACTACCCCGTGATCGCCCGCAAACACCATCAACGTGGGGTTAGATAGCTGCGGCGTCAGGGTTTGCTGTATCAAACCCAACTGCAAAGCCACTGCCTCTAACTGCCCAAGGGCACCTAATGGTTTAGTTTTATGATTAATTTTATCAACAAGCGCAGCCTGCAACGACTGACTCAATGACCCGATTTTTGGTAAATTTGTGTTTAAATTCATAGAGAAAGATTTTACATGAGAGCCAACTAGATATCACGCAAACCTGAGACAAACTTCAGTATTAAAAATAAATATACAAAAACCTTAAAATATCTTTGTCAGATTACAATTTAGTTTGCTATAATGCGCGCCTTGCAGAGATAAACCGAAGTCTGCAAGTGCAGTAAGGAAGGCCGGGTAGCTCAGTCGGTAGAGCAGCGGATTGAAAATCCGCGTGTCGCCAGTTCGATTCTGGCCCCGGCCACCAGAATTTATAAGGGTTTAGCTTAGGCTAAGCCCTTTTTCATTTGGTGAACGTGACTAAAACGTGACAATTTAATCACGTTATCTGAAGCCAAAAAATCAATCCGACTTGCTGCATTTGCCAGATGTTCAGTAGCAAACTTAGCGTATCGATCAACCATTGACCGCGTCTTCCAACCTCCTAGTTCTTTCAGTTCATCACAACTCGTACCAGCTTGTCGATGCCAAGAAGCCCAAGTGTGACGCAAGTCATGAAATCTAAAGTCTTCTAATTCAGCTTTCTTTAACGCTGTGATCCAAGCTGAGTTCGTTATGTTGTAACGAATCGGCTCACCGTTGTAAGTAAAACAAAATTTTGAATGCTTTCCGACTTGCTCCTGAAGAACCGCAACAGCACTTCTATTTAATGGAACCCCTCTCGGTGTACCGTTCTTCGTTTGGTTTAACCAAGCAGTGTGTCTACTTAAATCCACCCTACTCCATTCCAAACCAAGAATTTCCCGAGCACGGCATCCCGTTGCTAAAGCAAACTTCACGACAGCCGCCAGATGATCAGGACAAACAGCGATTAGCTTATCTGCCTCACTCCTAGTCAACCATCGATCACGCTCTACTTCACCCGATAACAATCGAATTTTAGGGATATGATCTATCCACTGCCATTCATCACGAGCCATCCGCAATAAACTGCGTAATGTCGCTAAGTAACGATTCACGGTTGCTGGTTTGTTTCCTTTTTTAAACTCACCTTGAATCACAGACCAAACCACGTCACCGTTGATCTGGTTTAGCATCAAGTCACCTAAATAAGGATGCAAATTACAACATATGCGCTTTACGTCACGATAGCTTTTGAGCGTTGCTTTAATTTCGAGATACCGAACAACAGCTTCTTTCCATGAGCGATGGGGCTTAATACCAAAATTCACTTCCTTATACGAGTCTAGCTTTAATTTCGCTAAATACGCTTCGGCTTGTGCTCGGTCTTCAGTCCCAGAACTCTGGCGTACTCTTTTGCCGTTTGAGAGTGTTGCATTGATCCACCAATAGGACGAATCACCTCTCTTGTAGATTCCGGTTTCACGGGCCATATAAACTCCTCTCCGGCCCGCCCTCGCTGCTTATATTCCTCCAACCAAAGATCCAAGTCAACTTTGTCATATACCAGACGGCGACCAAACTTCACCGCTGGAATATCAAGTTCAGTTAAGAGCGTGACACCTATCCCTAGGTAACACGCAGCCTCGTCTTTAGAAAGACAACGTACAGCAGGCAAAGGCAGATCGTTATCTTTCATTGTTATTCACCGTTAGAGGCTTTGTTATAAGCGTCACGCATAGCGCGTACTTCTTCATCGATATAGGCTTCGTTGATCTCAGCGTTAATATGAATCGTATTAAAGGCTTTGGCTTTTATGCTGACCTTTTCTTTGATGAGTGCTTCAAAGGTAGTGCCTTTATTCATCGATTGGTTATTAATGTGATGCCCTAAGTCTTCAAAGAAGGGATGAATCGCTAACTCATAATCGGTGTAACCTTCAGCAGCCATCCATGTGGTTAATGCACTAAAAGCACGATCTAAGGCAGCTTCTTTATTGGGTGCGCGTGCGGTGTTAAAGCGGGGTTGTAATGCACCTCCGTTGGTTTCCCAATCTAGCGAAGAGAGGGCAGCCCATAAAGGATGGATAGGCCAGCGTGAGCGTGTTTGATCAATATGATTAGGAATAGACAGCTTTAACCATTCTGTTGTGGCGTATGACCATAAGCCGTTAAGGTTGGCTAATACTTCAGTGAGTTTAGACAGGTTCTTTTGTACTAGAAATTGACGCTTAAATTCAAACTCTAAACGCCAGATCGGTTCACCTTGTTGCCAGTTAGCTTGTTCCCATAACGGGAGTAAATAAAACTTCTTACTTTTATCAATCTCAAATAACTTGTCATAAAGACGACCAGCAATGACGCCACCTAAACCAATCGCCCAGCCAGTGAAGTGACCATCGATAGAATAAGCATTGATAGACTCTGCATGAGTGACCCATGCTTCACGATGCCATGACTCCATATCTTGATGTGAAACAAAATCGACAAACATATCAACACGACTCACGTTTGCGGTTGATTCTAACGCGCCTAGCTGTGACAGTATCGTGGATAGACGGTGTTCTGCATCTTTTGGGGATAGATGGGTTAGATACTCACTAGAAAGCTTTACATAGGCCATTGGCACAGCTTTGTTTGGACGTGATAACTGAATACGAAAGGCGTTATCTTCCAGTACATAACTAAACATGGAAGTGCCTTTGTCTTTGACCTCAAATAGATGATCACCTATTTTTAGTTGTGCTTTGGCTTGCTCTTGGGGGCTGTCTGATTGGGCTTGTTTCTTTAACTGGATCAGCTTCTCATGGATCTCTGGTTGGAGATTACCTTGATAAGACAGATATAAACTATCAATACCCCATCTTAAAAACTTAACTTGATCATGATTATTGCTGTTATTAGTAGCTGTGTTACTAGGCACCGCTACTGCATCACGGTCTCCGTCCTCCACGCTGACGCGTGTGCGGGCGGAATCCCGTGAAGCAGTTTGGTTGTGTTGTGTATCTGGCTTTGTCATATCCATTCCTTGGGAATTTACCAGCAGGCCGATTTGGCGATCTGGAATGGAATGAACTTTAGGGATTAGTGCTCGATGACTTTGCTAGTGAAATTAGGGTACTTTTAACTAACAGGTTTTTGTTTCATAAACTGATACGCAAACTGGCGAAGGTTATTAGCAACGTCACCTATATCAGAATCACGGTCTTTAGAGGCTATCTTTAATTGCTCAACAAATAACTTATATAAGTCTTCCGCGCCCAATGATGGGGCATCTGTTTCAAGTAAAACTTGCATAATTAAACGTTGTAATTGATAGACACGACTTTCGCGTTTGGTGAATTTACCTTGAAAAGCTTTTTTAAGCTTCTTAATGAAACCTTGGTCATCCTCGAGAATAGCCTGACTGACGCGCCTTGAAATGGACTGGCAACCAATAACCGTAGGATCAATTTTTATTGCATTAAATAAAGCTTTATCACCTTCTGCACCGCCTTTTCGGGCAATAGCAACTAGCTCATTTATGTAAAGGCCAAAAGTGAGGAGCGACTTGAAATTTAGGTTTATAGAGTGCGTAACGCCAAGCAGCAAAGGCAATGCCAAACGTGACTCTTCGTCCAGCTCAAAATCAAACCCGTCCTCAGATTCAAATGCATCCTGTAATGCAGCAATACCTGCTTGAGGTGGATTGTCTGAAGCAGCCATTTCTTTAACCTTATCAGCTAATCCAAAGGCAACAACAAATCGAGCCAAGTGCTCAGGGTAAGATAACTCATACAAATGATGCCACGATGCTGACTCTGATTGAGTGGTGAAAATTTTGTCTCTTTTTTCACGAATTGCAATCTGTCCGTCTTTAATTATTTCTTCATATGCGGGTATTAAAGCAAGAAGTTGTAATAGATCGGCTGAAGAAAGCTTGCCGAGATTCAATTCATTAGGAATAAATTTTCTAAGCATTCTAAAAATACGATCTTTCCACTCTAACTAAAAGCTAAAAAAGCATGTTGAGACAAATGTTATTAGACTTTAGAAACAGTTAGCGAATTTGCAAATAACTAAAATTTATTACATCGAATAGTAGTTTACTCAGTATTGCCGTAGCGTGAATACGATATTTATGTTTTAGTTATAATCAACTACTAAATAAAACTGTATTAACCCATATGAAAATGAACGTTAAAAATATAAGTGCTATCTCTTTAATTATATTAATCGCAATTGCTGCTCTTAGTTTTGAGAGATTTTTTCTAACTCCAAAGTACAGAGTGCCAATTTTAGATAATATGATTGACCCAGAATCAACCAATTTTAAAAACGAAAAAATTAACGGCAATTTCTTGTGTGGAGAATTTAACTCCAAAAATTCACTTGGCTCATACACTGGCTTTAATCGTTATATATCAAATTCAAATGTAGCTCTTTTCGCTAATCAAAGAATGGTAAGAGACCCATATGACGCCAAAAATGATTTGGAATTTGAAGTAAGTATTCGAGAGATACTTGGTGATGATGTAAATCTAAAATCCCAACAAGATAGATTTAATATACTTTGGACAAAAGTATGCAAATAGACTAAGAGCTTGGTTAAGTTTTTAAAAATTATTTATCCAGCCTATATTCCGAACAAAAAAACTCAGAAAAATAAATAAGGATAATTGATGAGTGAAATTATTTATTCCACAGAAAAGAAATTCAATGGGCCTTGGCTAATTGATAAAAATGCATTAATTCATTTAGATGAAGTAATAGAAGGTCAATTGAAATTACTTGAATCCTACAGAAGTGATTTTATTGAAAATGAATTAGAAAAATATACCAAAACTTTTGATGAAACCGTTGACACCCAGAATATTGAGAGGCGCTCGCAGTATATTCAAGAGAATAGACAATTCCTTGAAAGCCGATTCCCACCAGCAACAAATGAGATTAATTTGGAGTTTGGCGATGAAAAAAAACTTACAACAAAATTAATAAAAAAAGAATTACGCAATCCTGCTGTAAAAAATGAGCAATGTACAAAACTACAAGTAATTATGAAAGCTGCCGATATAGCAGCATCTGTTGAGCTTGATAAAGATAACGGCATATTAAAAATAAAAGTCTCCCCCCAAAAAGAAACTCTTTCAAAAGAAATTTATTCAAATCTTCTTGAATGGGCTGACAAATATAAACCAAGAAGTTGGCAAGTCATATGGGAAAAGATCAGCGGACCGCACTGGTTCTTTTATATGGTTGCATTGTTCTCATCAATACAAATATTTGGTTCAGATACTACTATTGCCATGAAACAACTAGTTACAGAATCACATTCTTTGTTAGCTGGAGGTATTGATGAGTCGGAAACCAAAAAGGCAATAGAACTGATTTTAAGTATAGAAAGCAAATATATACCTAAAGACCTAAAAACTTCCTTTCCACTATGGTTAAAAATAACAGCAAGTGCGGGATTACTTTTTTCAATAGCTTTAAGTCTAATTCCTAAAGCAGTGATTGGAATAGGTAAAGGTCAGGAACAAATAGAAAAGTGGAGGCTTTGGTTTAAAGTCATTTCACTTATACCAGCCATCATAGCCAGCGGACTAATATTGCCATATTTATATGATTTACTGATAAAGTAAATCATATAAAACATCAAGAACTCTAACGTGACAAATTTGTCATGTACTGATGAGTCATAACGAGTAAAGGCGGGCCTAAATATATATATAAATGATGATTTTTAAAGTTGAAAATCCGCGTGTCGCCAGTTCGATTCTGGCCCCGGCCACCATCTAAATCAAGCTCACTTTATGTGGGCTTTTTTTATGTCTATTTATTTTAAGCTAATGTAGCACTGTGTAGGGGTATTTCAGCAATACCACCTATTTCATATCTCGGAAAACTCAAAGCAGTATGATCTTTAACATCAACTGCGAGTTCATCTAGCTATGTTAAAAACTCATGGATTCCAAAAATTTAGTTTGGCAAAGCTAAACTTTGGAAAGTCTTTTGGTTTGGCCATATCAGCACATTATCCCCAGTAACAATTCTCACGAACATCGCAAAAAAAACAATAGTAAATCCAACATCTATAGTTGCATTTGTAGCCTTACTGACGACTCGGTGCTATATGTTTGGCGGCAACCTCAATGTAGCGATACTCAAGCAATAGAGCTTATTAGCTGCTTTGCAGACTGGGCCAACTACCCTATACATTTTTCGTTTTATCGCTTATTCAATTCGCACTTCAATTAGCAAGAGCTTGGTCTAGATAAACATCTCGCCACACCAAGCCAGACCTTAGTAGATATTAGGAATAATTATTAAATTGCACTACTATGTGATTTTATTAACTTGTAGGATAGAGAATTTATGGGCGAATCTTTAATAAACGTGCTTGTGGGTTTAGCAATTGTTTTACTAGTATTTTTAATTTGTAGAGAAATTGTATGTTGGTATTTTAAACTTAACAAAATTAACGAAACATTAATTGAAATTAGAGACTTACTTAAAACAGATAGAACACAAAGTACAGAGTAAGTATTTAATACTTTATTTTACATTACACATTTTGTTGCAGATCTAATTAAAGATAACTGAAACTCTTGTAAATATCAGCTTATAAAAATTCATTCGTAATTGAAAATACGCGTGTCACCAGCTCGATTCTGCCCCCCTCAGCCAGCCTAACGTGGTATTTGCAACGTCACAAAATGAACGCTAGCGTTTAACAGCAAGCCCCAGCGCATCTTCCATCACGTAGTAAATATAACTTTGCTCTTGTATGCCATGAAACAACTGCGCATTAGGGCCACCAGCAAAAATTGCCACATCCTCTCCTGCATGCGTTTCAGACGCTAACGGGACCATCGCTTCCTGATGAAAGTCCGGGTCTTCGGTATCCACGACACTCATGTCCTCAACACGACCTGCTCGCGGCATTTGCGTATGCACAACTTCACCAACCCCTGCAGCATACCCTGCCCCATTGGCAAAGCTAATAGTTGTATAGGGGTGACCATCCAGTGCATTTTCTGGCGTATTATTTCCAGGAAAGACGACCTTACCTAATATGGGATTACCGCGCTTAGCATAACCGCCGATAGTCAACGTGTGGCTATGGTCTGCCGTCACGATAATGAGCGTGTCTTTCATATCAACTTTGCTCATCGCCAACCTAACAGCATCAGATAATGCAGCGGTTTCGCTTAAGGTGCGGTAAGCGTTATTTGCGTGGGATGCATGGTCGATGCGGCCAGCTTCTACCATTAAGAAGTAGCCATTTTTATTTCGCTTTAATACATCAATCGCTTTATCGGTCATTTCCGCAAGCGATGGCTCACCCGCAACATCTGCGGGGCGGTCATGCTCATATTGCATATGTGAGGGCTCGAACAAACCTAGTAGCCGCTGCCCGCTGGCTGGGTTAAACGCATCAAACTGCGCCTTGTTCCATACATAATGCGCATTGAATTTAGCTTGAAACTCTTGCGTTAAATCACGCCCATCATTACGCTTGCCTTTAATGCTAGGGTATTCAGGATCACTTTGCGTTTTAGGCAATAAATAGGTGCGCCCGCCACCCAATACCACTTCAATACCATCGCCAATCTGATGCTCGCCAAAACTATCGATCAACTGTGCGGCAATGTCTTTTACGTCAGACCCTAACGGAACATTGCTGTCAGACTCCCAATCGCGATTACTCGTGTGTGCATAAGTAGCCGCAGGTGTCGCATGGGTAATGCGAGCGGTTGATACAATACCGGTGGCGCGGCCGCTCAACTCTGCTTTTTCTAAAATGGTGGTTAATTTGTTTGCTTGTATCACAGCGTTGCTGGGTTCTGAGCGCACAACAGATTGATTGACTGACAAGCCGCCATCATTCGTTTTAACACCCGTCACTATCGCGGTCATAGTAGGTGCTGAGTCAGAGGTTTGCTGATTGGCAGAGTAAGTTTTAGAAAGCGCCAAATAAGGTAAATATTCAAATGCCAGCTTATTGCGCTCACCATCTAACCCCTTACGTTGCCCTTCAAAAATACGTGAGGCAGTGATGGTTGCAATGCCCATGCCATCCCCCACAAACAAGATAACGTTTTTAGCTCGCCCTAACTCTGGTTGCAGCTTCTTTGCCGCCATTAAAGCCGCCTCACCATCTTTAATCCAGGTTTCTGCATTTTCTGCCACCGCTGGTGCCGTGCCGATTGCACATATCACCATGAGCAAAATTAGGCTTAATCTATTCATCGTTGCCACTCTCAACTTACCCTTAAAAAAATAATTTCAATCATATCTGTAAATTATGACAACCATATGGACTGTCAGCCAGTGCGGCTTGTGAGCCACTCATCAATAGACTTCTCTGCGCTGAGGCACATCCACAATTTATGTGGATAACTTTGTGGGTGCGATGGGGATAGCGTCGCTAAGTCTCTGGCACACATAGCAAACGGCTAATCGTAGAAATTTTGAACACAAAAACACTTTGCGCTGTGCTGGTGGCTACTTTATGTAGTTACGCGCCTATCAGCTTTACTGACACAAGCAAACTAACTATGCGAATCACAGTGTTGAAAATTGGCTTATTACGATTTATATTCATGAAGCTATATTTTGTATTACCATATAGGAATCATCATCCATCATCTGCAAGCCGCATATAGGCGATGCTGCATGCGAGTCAACCTAAACAAATTACTGAGTAGCTTGTCTATTGTTGAGAATGATCAAAACTTGCATAGGCTCAATGCATTTAATTTTTATTGAATGCAGACATAGCGATATGTGAGTTCTTAGCCACTTAATTTATTAGTTAATTCAGGTTTATTTAATGAGCACTTACAATGAAATTGACGCACATGACTTATCTGTCATGCTCACCACAAAATCACTTCTACTCGTAGATGTACGCAACGATGACGAGGTAGCTCGTGGCGTGATTGAGAATGCAGTACACATTCCATTAGCCATGCTCCCCGTTCAATATGAGTCGCTAAGCAAGGCAGAAACCATTGTGTTTTACTGTCATAGTGGTGTGCGCTCAGCGCATGCAGCGGCGTTTGCTGCCAGCAAGGGCTCTAAGCACGTTTATAATTTAGCAGGTGGCGTGCTGGCTTGGGCTAGGGCGGGCTATCCGTTTGTGCAAATCAACACTCAGCCCAAATAACCACACCGCGTTAAGTAACACAGGAAAACCATTATGCATTCTGATAAAGTAGTTGATGCCTCAGGTCTAAACTGCCCACTACCAATTTTGCGCTGTAAAAAAGGCCTCAGCGACATGGCGCCTGCGCAAGTGTTAAAAATCATCTCAACCGACCCAGGCTCGGTCAAAGACTTTAATGCCTTTTGCGTGCAAACCGGACATGAGCTTTTATTATTGGAAGAAGACGAAACTGCATTTACTTTTTACATTAAAAAACGTGCAAGCTAGTCATGTATGCTATTAGTAATTAGCTTTTAAACCTTGACTCAACAGTCTTTAGCCACATAAAAAACGCCGCATGACCCTGCCGAACTAATCGGCGCATCATGCGGCGCTAAATACCACCAATAAGTACTTACTTGAGCTTAGCTAACTGGCTTAACAGCTTATCCAAACTAGCACTAAAGTCTGCCACACGCGCTTTCTCCTGCTCTACCACTGCCGCTGGTGCTCTTGCCACAAAGCTTTCATTATTAAGTTTGGCGTTGGCTTTATTGATTTCGCTTTCCAAACGTGCAATTTCTTTGCCTAAGCGCTCTTTTTCTGCCGCGACATCAATTTCAACTTTTAACATCAGTTTAAAATCATTCACCAACATCACCGGCGCATCCGCTTCTGGCAAGTCAGCAACAATCGCTACATCTTCCAGCTTAGCCAGCGCTTTTAGGTAAGGTGCGTAGGCCGCTAATGCCTCTGCATCACCCGCAGCAAACAATGGCACACGTGCCGCTGGTGAAATACCCATTTCGCCACGCAAGCTACGACATGCATCCACTGCTTGTTTCAATTGCGCCACCCAAGCCTCTGAGGCTTCATCCAACTTGTCTGGCTGCGCTTTAGGATAAGTTTCCAACATAATGCTAGCGCCATGCTTTTCCGTCATCGGCGCGATTGTTTGCCAAATCTCTTCTGTAATAAATGGCATGATAGGGTGTGCTAAGCGCAAGATGGTTTCCAACACGCGCAGTAAAGTACGGCGTGTGCCGATTTTTTCTGCCTCACTGCCAGTTTGCATCTGCACTTTAGCTAGCTCTAAATACCAATCGCAGTATTCATCCCATACAAATTCATAAATCGCTTTTGCCGCCAAATCAAAACGGTAGTCTTCAAACGCACGTTCAACCTCAGCCTCTGTGCGCTGCAAGATACTCACAATCCAACGGTCAGCTTGCGAGAACACGCGACCGCCTTCTACGCAGCTGCCAAGACCAAAGCCATTGTCCTGACCTTCAGTATTCATCAGCACAAAGCGCGTTGCATTCCACAATTTATTGCAGAAATTACGGTAGCCATCACAGCGCTGTAAATCAAACTTAATGTCGCGGCCAGGTGAAGCTAATGCCGCAAATGTAAAGCGTAGCGCGTCGGTACCATAGGCGTTAATACCTTCTGGAAACTCTTTACGTGTGCGCTTCTCGATTTTTTCCGCATCTTTCGGATTCATCAAACCTGTGGTGCGTTTTTTAATCAACTCATCCAGACCAATACCGTCAATCAAATCGATAGGGTCGAGCACGTTGCCTTTAGATTTACTCATCTTCTGGCCTTCAGCATCGCGAATCAAGCCGTGCACATACACATGCTTGAACGGAATTTTGCCTGTGATGTGCGTGGTCATCATCACCATACGCGCTACCCAGAAGAAAATAATATCGAAACCTGTAACCAACACTGAAGATGGCAAATACTGCTGTAACGCAACATTGGCGGCATCTTTCTCTGCATCACCGGTCCAGTCTAGCGTTGAGAACGGCCATAATGCAGATGAATACCAGGTATCCAGCACATCATCATCACGTTTCAAGTTACCGTTGTAGCCATCTTTTGCAGCTTGCGCCTTAGCTTCCACTTCATCGTGTGCCACATAGACTTTGCCATCATCAGAGTACCAAGCAGGGATTTGGTGCCCCCACCATAACTGGCGAGAAATACACCAGTCTTGAATATTATTGAGCCATTGGTTGTATGTGTTTACCCAGTTTTCAGGGTAGAACTTGATTTCGCCACTAGCCACCACATCTAATGCTTTTTGCGTAATCGACTTACCATCAGCCGCAGGCTTGCTCATCGCCACGAACCATTGGTCGGTGAGCATAGGCTCAATCACCACATTGGTACGGTCGCCACGCGGCACTTTAAGCTTATGTTTTTCGGCCTTAACCAAGTAACTTTGCGCTTCTAAGTCTGCCACCACTTGTTTACGTGCGGCAAAACGCTCCAAGCCAATCAGGTTAGCTGGCATCTCGATGGCTGGCTTACTAGCGCCGTCCGCTGCCCAAACTTCAGCTGCTGCTGGAACAAAGCCTTGCAGATTGAGAATAACAATTTTATCCAAACCTTGACGTTGACCGACCATATTGTCGTTAAAGTCATGTGCTGGTGTAACTTTCACCACACCGGTACCGAACTCCAAATCTACGTAATCATCGGCAATGATAGGAATTTCACGGTTGCACAACGGCAACTGCACAGTTTTACCAATCAGGTGTTTATAACGCACATCTTCCGGATGCACCATCACCGCCACGTCACCCAGCATGGTTTCTGGGCGAGTTGTCGCCACCGTTAAATGGCCAGAACCATCCGCTAATGGATAGTTGATGTGCCACATGAAGCCATCTTCTTCTTCCTGCACCACTTCTAGGTCAGATACCGCAGTACCTAGCTTCACGTCCCAATTCACCAAACGCTTGCCACGGTAAATCAGGCCTTCGTTATAGAGCTGCACAAAAGTCTTGGTGACAGTTTTGTTGAGACCGTCATCCATGGTGAAGCGCTCACGGCTCCAATCCGGTGAGGTGCCTAAACGACGCATTTGTTTAGTGATGGTGCCGCCTGAGTATTCTTTCCACTCCCAAACTTTTTCCAAGAACTTTTCGCGGCCTAAATCATGGCGCGACACGCCTTGTGCATCAAGCTGGCGCTCCACCACGATTTGGGTGGCAATACCGGCATGGTCGGTACCCGGTTGCCACAAAGTGTTGTCGCCACGCATACGGTGGTAGCGTGTTAACGCATCCATTAAGGTCTGATTAAAGCCATGCCCCATATGGAGCGTGCCGGTCACGTTGGGCGGGGGGAGTAAAATACAAAAATTATCTTGCTTGGCGGTATCTAAACCAGCGCCATAATAGCCTTGCCCCTCCCAGAATTCATACCATTTACTTTCAATGGTTTTAGGGTCGAATGATTTGGCTAGCTCTTTGTTTTCTTGCATGTTCTGTGTCGAATGGTCAGTTGTCATAACCTACCATTTTATCACAGGGCAAACCTGCTGTTATATCGCGAGGTAACTCGCTACAAAAGAAAACAGAACCGCAATGAAAAATATTGAAAAATGCACAATCGCCCAATAACGGTAGCGTTGCCTTAGCGCTTGCGGCGTAATGCCGGATATCACAAATAGGCGCTTGTTTTGGGGCTTGGCAATCAAATGCTGCTCACTCTTAAGCAGCTGGCTTTGCTGACGCTTTATGTCAGAATAAGCCAGCTCACGCGCATGCTCCCATTCCAGCATATCAATCTCGCCATCCCGGTTCAGATCAAACCGTTGCAACAGCCTAGCCTTAGACTGCTTCCATTGCGTAAGCAGCTTACCAACCTCCCGGTTGATTTCGGCCTCGGTATGGGCTTGCGTGCCGGCATCTAAATCCCCCAGCACATAAATAGACTTGTCCGCAAACAACACATCCTCAATATAGCGATGCCCGTTTTGCGTAATTACATGCCGCTTTGCAGCATAAACATCCGCGCCTTTGGGGTCGACCAAACACACACCGGAGTCATCATGCAGCTCGAACACTTGCTCGCTGACTTGGTAATCTTGTAAACGCCACATGTAGTTGCTATCACGTGCGTACACCCACAACCTGAACCAAACGCAAGCTACGCCTTGGATTGGGCTGCGCATGGGAAAACGCTGCCTAGACTTGCCAAACAGTTCCACATAGCCCTGGGCAGCCGATGCAATGGTTGAGATAGGCACCTCAGATATTGCCAGCAGCCTTTTATAATTGAATGCCCAAGCCAATATAGCAACCAAGGCACTCACACCAAACAGCATGGGGAGCTGGTGTGCCTGCCTATCCTGGAAGTCTACATACACGCCCGCCAGCACCAGCCCAAGACAAACACATAAGGCGAGCGGGTTTAAATAATAACTACGCAAGCGCACAGCGCTACCTACAATTTGGCATTAAAGCGCTGACTTACGTCAACATCGACTAGCTCTTCACTGGAAAATTTAAGTAATGACTCTTTGGCAAAACCAAGCAGCCTTGCCACGACTAAATCTGGAAACTGCTGCACGCGCACATTGTTGATGTAAACACTGTCGTTATAAAACTCACGGCGGTCTGCAATTTGGTTTTCTAGCCCGGTGATACGGGTCTGCAACATTAAAAAATTCTGGTTAGACTTAAGCTCAGGATAGCTTTCCGCCACCGCAAACAGACCACCCAAGCCAACACGTAGCGCACCTTCGGCCTGCCCTAGCGCTGTGACATCATGCTGATCGCGCGCTTCATTCACTTGCGTACGTGCCTGAATAACCTTTTCTAGCGTCGCCTGCTCATGCTGCATATACTGCCGGCAAGTGTCTATCAGTTTAGGCAATTCATCATGGCGCTGTTTTAACAGCACATTGATATTGGACCATGCTTTTTCAACGTTATTTTTAACACTAACCAAGCTGTTGTATGTGATCACAAAATACAGCACAACAACAGCTACCACTATCCACACTAACATCATATCCCCTTATTTTTATTGATGATATTGGCCTGCGGCTACTTATAAAACTGTAGTCGCTATGGATAGTAGCATTTACTACTTAAAGATTAAATATCCGCCATCAACACTGGGCCTACTTTTTCCCAGTAGCGAGAAAAGCGCTTTAAGCGCCGCTCGCTCAGACGCACATTCGCCAACCCTGGCACATACTCCCACCTTGGTGCAAATGGGGCCAACATCTCTTTAAGTTTCAAGTTTGGTGTGTCTTGTGTAAAAACCTGCCCCACTCCTTTTTGCAGCAGCACGGTGTGCGTATCCCCCATCCATACTTCAACATTCATCATTTCATGCAGACAATCTGCTACAAATTGCAAACGGTTTAGCGACCAGTGACCACACAGCACAGGGTCAAACACAAAGATTTTGGGGTAAGGTTTACTGAGCAAAGTATTCTGTGCAGACAGCATTTCATCATGCACCAGCACCGCAACCGCTTTAAATGTATGTGCAGCCTTCATCGGCAATGACTTAACTGGATATTGCTTTGGGCTGGTGTTGACAGATGGCGTAAACAAACGCGCATTCAAGGCCTCGTAGCTCGCATCAAACGGGCATTGCGCTGTGCATGTAGCGCAATACTTCCCACCTGTATAACGCTCTATGTTCTCTTTGTTAAAATAATAGGGTTTGGAACTAAATGTCGAAGCAACCCATTGCCACGACAAGTGATTACTTGCAAAGTCACCATCTAACAAGTGCGCTTCAAACCAATCGGCCGCCTCACGCCAATCTATTTTAAGATGATGTACAACATAGCTCGCAAACCACATGCGTGCATGGTTATGCATATAGCCAGTATCCAGCAACTCTTTAATAAAGCCATCCATGCAGGGTAAACCTGTGTTTGCCTGCTTAACAGCATCACTCAGTGGCTGATACTGAATATCTACTTTGGGTGGCTCCATTTCGCTAAAGATGGTATTACCCTCATAAAACCAGACTTGCCGCCAAAAATCGCGCCAGGCTAGCTCGATCAGCAGGCTTTCACCTTGCAAGCCAAACTTCTGCTTCACAAAAGCAAAAACCTCATTTAAGCTCAGGCAGCCGTGGCGTAGATATGGCGATAAATGCGTGACCGCACCATTGATAAAATTACGGTTACGACCATACTGCACAGCATCAACTGCATGCAGCTTTCTTAGCGCGCTGGTCCTGCCGCCAGACCACTCTACTGCAAGATCAGGACCTTTTGCCTGTGCAAAAATACGCTTGATGTAATGCAATCGTTCTAGCCGATCACTCGGAAGATTAAGTTTCTGTGCAGGGCCCATAGGAGTATTTCCTACAATGTTAATGGAGCGTGATATACCACCCAAAAGGGTACACCTTTTTTGCAGAATTTTATATTAAAAAATATTGAAATATCATGCAATAATAATCACCGATGTTTAGGCTTAACACTTATCAATCTTTGTATCAGGATATCAAATGATAGAGGCAACTTGGGTTTGGGCGGTATTAGGTATCGTTTTAATCGCGGTAGAAATATTAGCAATTGGTACTTTATATATATTATGGTTTGGCATCGCTGCCATTTGTTTAGCCATAGTCACTTGGCTGTTTCCTAACATTCCATATGCTATACAGCTCATCGCGTTTGCCATTCTCTCTATCGGGTCTTTAGCAACATGGCGGCGTTATTACAAAAGAACGGATAGCAGTTCAGCCGTGGGCCAATCTCAAGGTGAAGAAATCGGACGCATCGGTACTGTGCTGCAAACAACCAGCCCTGCGCAGAACGGCTTAATTCGCTTCACGCAAGGCTTAATGGGTAGCCGCGAATGGGTGGCAGTGTCCGACGAAGTGATTGAAGTCAACAGTCAGGCAAAAGTGGTTGCTGTTGAAGGCAATACATTACGCATTACAAAAATTAATTAACGCTTTTTTAATCTTCTCACTTAAGGAAATTTCCAAATGACAGAGTTTAGTTTAGTACTCATATTTTTAGTGATTGTCGCCATTATTAAAGGCGTGCGCATTGTGCCGCAAGGTGAGGAGTGGGTGGTGGAACGTCTAGGCAAATTTGCTGGTGTGCTTACGCCAGGGCTGCATGTCATCAACCCGATTTTTACTAGAGTGAGCTACAAAGTCACCACCAAAGACATTATTTTGGATGTACCGGAACAAGAGGTCATCACCCGCGATAACGCGGTGATTTTAGCCAATGCGGTTGCATTTATTAAGGTAACTAAAATTGACCGTGCCGTGTACGGTATTGAGAACTTCCGTGAGGCTATGCGCAATATGGTGCAAACCAGTTTACGCTCTATCATTGGCGGTATGGATCTAAACCAAGCCCTTACCTCACGTGACCGCATTAAGTCTGAGCTCAAACTTGCGATTGCAGATGAGGCGCTAGACTGGGGTTTAACTGTTAAATCAGTTGAGATTCAAGACATCAAACCATCGCCAAATATGCAGGATGCGATGGAGCGCCAAGCCGCTGCAGAGCGCGAAAGAGTTGCCGTAGTGACCGAGGCAGAAGGTGCAAAACAGTCACTTATTTTAAATGCGGAAGCTCGCTTAGAAGCCGCGCGTAAGGATGCCGAGGCACAGATGGTGGCGGCAAAGGCCTCTGCAGAGTCAATTAAATTTATTACAGAAGCGGTGCAAGAAAATAACGCATCAGCCATGTTCTTGTTAGGTGACCGTTACATTACTGCGCTACAAAAAATATCGACATCGGAGAACAGCAAAGTTGTTGTGATGCCAGGTGACTTGGTTGGCGCTGTTAAGAGCTTAGTAGGTGGCAAGTAAATCTAGCCAATTTGCCATGCTGCACATAGCATGCATGGCAAATTAAGCGCACACGGTACAGGCTGGGTCTTTACTCAGCTTGATGGTACGCCACTCCATAGAAAGTGCATCCAGCAACAACAGCCGTCCCTGCAAACTATCACCAACACCCATCAGTATTTTCAGCGCCTCTGCCGCCTGGCAAGTACCTATCATCCCCACCAGCGGCGCAAATACACCATTCGTAGCGCAGCGTAAATCACTGTCTTCTCCATTGTCGGGGAATAGGCAGTGGTAGCATGGGCTGTTGTCTGAGCGCATATCATACACCGTGACCTGCCCCTCAAAACCAATAGCAGCACCAGACACCAGCGGTTTTCTTAACTGCACACAAAGGCGATTCAACAGGTAGCGTGTGGCAAAATTATCACTGCAATCTATCACTACATCCGCTTGCGCAATTAGCTTTTCAAAGTCCGCGGCAGATGACTTTTCGCAAACCGTATTTACCGTGACTTCTGGGTTAATTGCCAACAGTGTTTTTTGTGCAGATACCGCCTTATTCACACCCACAGCGCTGGTGGTGTGCACAATTTGGCGCTGTAAATTAGTTAAATCCACCACATCAAAATCACAAATGGTGAGTATGCCCACCCCCGCTGCTGCCAAATATAAAGCCACGGGCGAGCCTAAGCCCCCAGCACCCACGATTAACGCGTGGCTATTGACTAGTTTATCTTGCCCTTCATATTCAATCTGCGGTAATAAAATATGGCGGCTATAGCGGAGAAGTTGTTGATCGTTCATAAGTTAATGCAGTTGTCCTGCTTCGATCATGGCATTATAAAGAACATAAGGAGAAATCCAAGTGACTATATGATCAAACTCGCCATTGGGGTCAGCAGCACTTCTAGGTTCATGGCTGACGAACACTCTTCTTGCTGTTGGTACAGTCGGGTTTGCTCCCTCATCAGCCCCTCCAGCCACTTCAGAGCCCGTCGCTCCAATAGAATAAACAACTACCACGGCATTATTAATCAAATAATTTGTCTCTGGTATAGCTCCTGAACAAGCCAATGTGGTAATGCCAGTTGAACTACCACAAACTCTCAGCTCTGGAATTAAATTTCCCATACCTACTATAGCAAGACCATCCGTGGCATTATTTGTTGTAAAGTCTGGCGTTGCTGTATTTGTTGGTGTATTTGTTGTACTACTTTGTGCAACAGCATACATAATACGATTATTCCATGCATCAATAAGGTACCCCTCCACATCTGTTGGCTCTAAACCTAACGTTGCAGCAGGAAAGAATCCTAATTGTCTATTACACAGCCCACCTATTAATGGATTTGCATTTGCGCTGTCATCAGGAAATACACTTGTACCATTACTTGTTGCAGGACATGGCAACCTGCCATTAGCCTGCGCATAGCCCAACAATGCTTTTTTTGCCAACTCTAGTGTATTCTTAGTTTGTGACTGTGCAAGCTGATTGCGTTGCGCCTGCAAAGGCAGCAGTAACGCAGCCAACACAAAAGCCAATATCACTAACACTATGGCCATTTCAACAAGTGAGAAGCCATAAACAAAGCGATTTAATCTAAAGTTATTGCTCATGGTGCCACCACAAAAGTCTGGTCATTGTAATTGGATCTACGCAATTGTGAAGTGGCATCATACACCCCATTTCCATCAGAGTTTTCTACACTATCTAGATAGTCGCCCAATGAATTACAAGATGGTCGAACCTGTGCGGAAAGTGGGGACTTAGATAATGCAAATGGCGCAGAATTTATAGGTCGCCCCACTGTCACTATTATAGACTCCGTACTTTTGGTTCCTGCAAACAACACTGCTGCAGGACGTGTTAAATGATAAAACACATACTCTTGCCATTTATTATCTTTAAACCATGTTGGCAAGTAACCATCCAGTGCAACATCCCCATTCGAATAAGATTTAGCAGTGCCATTTATTGAGTTGCAAATAACGCGGCTAGTATTTGTGTTACTGATTGGACAGCCTAAAGCATCTTGTGCAATAGGAGTAACTAAGGAACATCCTCCTGTAACAAAGGTAAACTTCCCATCCCTAATGCGAAAATCCCCTGTTGCTCCAGAACCTACCGCACTACAGCTTGTTGTATTACAGCTAAAAGTAAATGAGGCACGCGAACAAGAACCAGTTCCCGTGCAATAACACCGTGCATTGCCACTCTGTCTTGTACAGTTTCCTGTCGAAGAAGTAAATGTGCCACTTGGTAGATAAAATCTAACTGTGGTAATGCCAGATGTAACAGTATCAAATATTGGTTGCGTACAACTTAGTGTTCTATTTGTTGTACTAACCGCGCTGTAATTACAATCTTGAAATATTGGTAAAAATCCACTCAACAAGTTACCATCTGCGGCATAACTCAATGATGTACCTAGATGCGCAGCGTAAGGATAATATCCATTTATATCTTGATATCTTTTTAACGAACTACGAACTTGCTCACCTACTCGCTTTTCGAGAGCTGTCATCAACTCATCAATAGTAATGTAAACCAGTTTATCGTTAAAATAATATGGCTGGTTAAGGCTAGTATCATTTAAAGAAACATTTTGGCTATCTTCTCCCATGATAAAATCTTCATCGGCTGTAGCATATCCACGGTTACTGAAGATTGCAGCACCTATCTGGAAACTATCTAAATACTCACTTGCATCAGTCACCCCTGACCTATTCTGCCCACCAATCGGACTACCTGGGGCAATGATGACGATTGCAACTCTGTCAGAAACAACGACACCATTCCTATCTAAAACTTTAAGCCAAGGGTAGGATGTTGTGCCTCCCTGCCGAAGATATGGAGCTGGCGCGTAATTTCCAGTAATCGGGTTAGGATTAATCATTCCGGGATTGATAACTGGACTCTCAGCATTCTCATAATCTCTAACTAAGTTACGTGAGACTGCATACCAAAGCTTATTACCTTGCGCATCTCTAAATTCGTCCCCTAATCCAGGATAGGTACTCAAACCTGAATAAATAGTTAACCCATTATTGGGGTCTAAACATGGGCTAGTTGAAGGCTGGGAAGGTAACTGTCCGAGTAAGTAACTATATTGAAAGGTACCAGCCACACAGTCACTACTCCCATCATAATTTGGATTAACTAGCTCCTTTCTATCAGGCCAAGGCATTTGACCGGGGCTGTAACTATGACTCACAGACCATGCGATTAAAGCCGCCTTGGCTTCATTCAGCACACGCATGGTTTTTTCATCCTGCGCGGCTTGCAGGTTTGATGCATTGAACATTTTGAACATGAACGCTGCGGCACCTAACCCAATAATAAACGCGATTAGTATAAGCACCATTCCTTGCTGGCCGTTACGTTTAAGGGGGCGACTACTCATCACCACCAATCACTCCGGCCTCTTCCAGTCTTAGTCGCTTAGCCTTTTCTACCACTTGAAGCTCTTTAACTTGGCTGGTTTCAGGCTCGTACACTTGGCCAGCTTTAAGCCGAATTTTTTTACCGCTAGCTTGCACATCAACACCCTCTGCACCTGAAGCTTTAGTTGAAAAACCTCGGCGGTTGATTCGCCCAACTTGCACATTATCGACAGCGTCACCCTCTTGCACGGCCTGATTATTAATCCAGAGCGTACCTTTGACCCCATCACTGCGCTTCACGTAACCTTGCATGGTGATTGGCTCTGTAATATCGACAGGCTGGTTATCTGCATCGCTGTCTGATGACTCGCTTTCCTGAGGAGTAACGACCTTCAACTGCTGACTTTGTCTAAGTTTATCTAATTTCTCACGTTCGGGAGGCCGGCTAAACAAACGACCAAAATCATCATTGGGGGCTGCTTGGATTACAGTGAACCCAAGACTCATGAAGCAAAAAACAAGCACATGAAACAGTAACTTAAGCATGACTATGGTCCCGCTACGGTTTGGATTGCTGCAGGCTCACGCAAGGTAAGCCAGTCCAGCTCACATTGCGCATGTAAGTTGGCAATCAACTGACTACTCAAAGCACCGCTCTCGTTCAATCTGGTAATTTCGCAGTCTCTTAACATAAGCTCAGCCACATTGGCTTTACTTAAAGACTCCGTTAGCTGCAATAAATCCCCTTCATGCAGCATATCCAGCTCAAACTGCATCACAGAGCGGTTTAATGTAAAGCCACCTTGATTAGGTACAAATGCGGGCGTATATTTTTCCTGCTGCTTGATACTGTATTTAATCCCAAATAACTTATGGTTTTTATGCTGCTCGCGCAGGCTCTCTACCCACTCTATGCGGCGCTCTTCTCCCACAAAACCTTTATTAATCAAGGTTTGATATTGCGGCAGATATGCGGTGATAACCTCTTTTTCCAAACCAGAAGACTGATAGCGCTGACGAGCCGCATTGAGCTGATTCTGCTGATTGAGCAATGCCAGCTCCTGTTCAGTTTTATACTGCTGCGCAAACACGATGCACGCCACCACAACGGCAATCACCACGCCTAAAACTACCAGTGGAGTTTGCAGCTTTTTCCAGTCATTCGGCTCTAACTTCATAATGGCTGCACCCCACTTGCATTAGTCACATCTGAGGCTGGTTTAAGCACTATTTTTAATTTAAAAAACGCTGGCTGCTTTTGTGTGGATTGCTCGTCCGTGGTACTGCCCTGTAAGCTAACAAATGAGCTCACATTCACCGGCTCTTGCAGCACAGTTACTTCAGCGACTCTGGCATCCGCCTTAATGTTGGTCACAAACTGGTTCAGGCTATTCAAGGCACGCCGATAATCTCCAGTAAACCCAGAAATTTGTGCCGTGAGGAAGCCTACTTCGACCAACTTAGTCGGGTCAGCAGGCGGCACAGCGTTGGTGGCTGTTTGCACGCCACTCGCTGTAGCTGATAGTGGCGTAAATTTATCTTGGTCACTGACGTTACTGTCATTGGTCAGCACCCAATGCAAGCGATCAACTTGCACCTCATCCAAAGCGCCTTGGGCGGTAGGTGCTAGCGCCGCACTGACTACCTGCATCATCAATCTTGGTGACTTAGGAAACGTGGCGATGGTTTTATCTAACTCCACCGCAACTTTTAAATCATTCGCGCTTATCTGCGTCACTGGAAAATCTTTTGCGGCCTCGTCATAGCGATGCTGCTGAATCTGCGTATCTTGCTGCGCTTGCTCAAAAGCAGACTTATGATCCCAGCCCTCTTTAAACATCCATGCCGCAGCGACCATGCCAAAGAAACCCACTAAGGCTGTGCCAATCGCTAGACCTTGTTTTAATTTATTAAACTGAAAAGATTTAGTGAGCCAGTCTGGCGCTAAGTTATCAACAAAATGTCCGTTCGCCAGCAATTGCATATGCATCAACTCTGGCTTTTCTTGCAGTAAGGCCACTGGCAAACCTAGCGTTTTGGCCAAGCTACTCAGGTTTACATCGGAACAATTCAATCCTTGCTCCTGACTGATGCCTTGGCTAATCTGCTGGGTAGAGCCATTGGCACTGACTAGCGCCAAGTTTAAGGGCGTGTCACGCGTGATATAGCGCTGACTCATTAAATAGAGACGTGTTTTCTCAATTTCAACCAGATAAAAATAGCCCAACTGCCCAGCCCCGTCAGGGACATTCGGCACCAAACGACTCATGCGCAAACAACCATGATGGAAGTAAGATTGACGCAACCCAGAAGAAAGTTTTTCGCAAAGCAACAAGTGCGGCGATGTTAGCTTGAGCTGCCGCATCAATACTTGGCTTAACATTGGCAGCAAGTAAACGCCCACCAACTGCGCCTCTTGTGCCTTAATGATGGCAACCCAAGCTTGTAAGAAATCATCTTTACTGATGGCAACAAACAAAAAGTTATCATCTTTTCGTTTGTCTTTATCTCGATCAATAAAATGTGCCGTGCGGAAATCCAACCCTCGGTAGTGTTGATTCAACTTACGTGTAATCAGTTCATGCTTCGCACTGCCTGTCGTATGCGGCAAGCTCTCTAGCCTAAAGTCTTCCTCTACGGCATCGGTAATCAAATAAACCGGGCTGGATGAATATTGCTGTAGAAATGCTGAAAATGCCTGATGCCCAGCTTCGTTGTTCTCAAAAGCCTGGTTACCTTGCAGCTTACCCGCATGCCAAACGCCAACCAGCAAATGATTGGCAGTAGCGCATAACACTAGTTTTTTTGGATTAGCGAATATCATGCTTTGTTATATTTAATCACTTAAATTTTAAGCTTACTAAATGAGTCGTACACCGGCCCAAGTACTGAGAACATAATGAACGCAAGTATGCCGCCCAGCAACACCGTGAGTGCAGGCTCTATCATTTTGAGCATTTTCTGCATGGCATCATTCACATCACGGTCATAAAAATAGCTGATATTGAGTAGCGATTTATCGAGCGCACCCGTGCTTTCGCCGACCTTAATCATGCGCACCACCAATTGTGGGAACAGCCCGGCATTACGAAAACTTTCACTCATGGCATCTCCCGCGTTAATCTGCGTATGTACTCGCGTCAGCGCGTCTGCCACGACTCGATTGCCCACGATGTTTTCACAAATTTTAATTGCATCCAAAATAGGGATACCAGTTTGATACATCAAGGCAAAATAACGCGCAAAACGCGCCATGATAATTTTATGCAAGATGGGCCCAGTAACCGGAATATTTAATTTAAACAAATCAAACCGATAACGTGCTGCAGGGTTAGTGCGGATTGTTGCTGCCAACAAGGCTACCGCCGCCACTGGCAAACCAAGTATTAGCCACCAATAATTCACAAAGGCGTTCGACATCGCAATTAAAATCTGCGTATTAAGCGGGAGCTCTTGTCCCATGTTGCGCAAAAAAGATACCATTTGCGGCACAACATAAATCATCAAAAATACAACCGCCAGCGATACCACAACAGCAACAAACGCAGGGTAAGCTAATAGCTTTTTGGTTTGCGACATTAGCTCATCTTGCCAGCGTATTGTATTGAACAGGTTGTTCAATACCACAGGTAACTGACCTGTACGCTCGCCAGCATCAATCAGGCTCACAAACACATCACTAAATACCGCAGGGTGCTCGGCCAATGCCTGAGAAAGCATTTTGCCACCTTCAACCTCAGCGCTAATGGCACCCAGCACTTTTTGAAAGTATGGGTTGTTACTGCTCTCACGCAAGTCAACCAAGCACTCCAATAATGGCACACCGGCGCTGGATAACTGCTCCAGTTGAAAGCAAAACATCACTAAATCTTGGTTCGTGACTTTATTGCGATTAAACAGGCTGGTAGACCTAGTCGCCGGGCGAAAGGTAATTAAATCCAAGCCCATGCGCTCGAGCCGGATTTCAAGATCCACCTCATTAAGTGCATCCACCTGCCCCATGGCAATACGGCCTAATTTATCAACGGCTTTATAGCTAAAGGATGGCATAGATTACGAACTGATCCTGCTGGTTAAATCAATCACCCGCATTACTTCTGACAAACTGGTATATCCTTCTAAAATCCGCCGCACCCCATCCTCGGCCAAGGTGATAAATCCTTTATCCAAAGCCACTTTCTTCAACTCATCCAAGTGCGCGCGCCGCGAAATCAAGGCATCCATATCCGTGTCTATGCGTAACAGCTCAATAATCGCCATACGCCCTCTGTAACCGGTTTGATTACAATGATTACATCCTTTTGGCTTGTAAATCGGTGTTTGGTCATTTGGTTTTAGCCGCAAAATCTTGCGCTCAAGGTCATCTGGCTTATGTTTTTCTTTGCAATGCGGGCACAGCACGCGCACCAAGCGCTGCGCTACTACGCCAATAATATTACCCGCCATAATGTCAGGCAAGATACCAATGTCGGATAAACGTGGGAAAGCGCCTAATGCTGAGTTGGTATGTAAAGTACTAAATACCTGATGCCCAGTCATCGCCGCGCGAAACGCCATCATAGCTGTATCGGCATCGCGAATCTCACCCACTAAAATGATATCGGGATCTTGCCGCATAATAGACCGAATACCATTAGCAAAATCGACCTTATTGACCTCAGCCACAGAAGTCTGGCGCATCATGGTCACCGGATACTCCACTGGGTCTTCCAGCGTCATGATATTCACTGCCTCAGTGTTCTGATGCGTTAGCAATGAATACAGGGTAGTGGTTTTACCACTGCCGGTAGGACCCGTTACAATCAAAATCCCCTCAGGGCGGGTCATCATCAACTGCAATTCATCCAACGTTTCTGGACGCAGCCCCATGCGCTCCATCGGGATAATAGACTTTTCACGGTCCAGCACACGCAATACGATATTCTCGCCATGGATGGTAGGGTGTGTAGACACCCTAAAGTCAATCGGGCGACCACATAAGTTCATATTCAAGCGGCCATCTTGTGGAGCACGCGTTTCTGCGATATCCAGCCCACTGACTACTTTTAAGCGGACAGCCAAACCACCCCAATAACTTTTATGCAAACTTCTAATTTGCTGCAATACACCGTCGATTCTATAACGTATGCGTAAAAAGGCCTGCTCCGGCTCAAAGTGAATATCCGAGGCGCCGCGCTTCACAGCATCCATCAGCAAAGCGCCGACCAAGCGCACTACCGGTTGTGTATATTCATTATCATCTACACTTAAGCTTTGATAATCAATTTCACCAGTTTCAATCTCACGCAAAATACCGTCAACAGATAGTTCATACCCATAAAACTGGTCAATCACCTCTTCCAGCTGCGCCTCGGCTGCCAACACTGGCTTTAACTGAATCTGCCCGCCCAGCATGGCACGCAACTGATCCAATGCCACCACATTAAACAAATCTGCCATGGCGACAACCATGGTTCTGGTCAGCGCATCGTACGCCACCGGTAACAAATGGTAGCGGCGCGAAAAGTCCTGCGGCACCATTTGCAGCGCTTCAAAATCAGCCACCACGGTGGTTAAATCAACGCTATCTGTGCCGATGGTATGCGCAACGGTGTCACGCACCATTGCCTCAGTCACAAAGCCCAAGCGCACCAATTGGCGCCCTAACGGCAAGTCGTTATGCTCTTGCTCAATAAGCGCAATGCGCAGCTGATCCTGGCTAATTAAGCCCTGCTGCACCATCAACTCGCCTAAGCGAATTTTACGCCGCTGTTCAGCCATTTAATTTAGCCTGTTTATATAAATTCATTGTTGTTTTTTTCATTTACTTAATCGGCACTACGATTATCTTGAATAATTATGCTAAGCCGTATTACTGCAACGCACGGACTCTTGCCTCTACCTGAGATCGGTCTGGGCTGGCGGCACCCGTCATATTCAGCAAATCAAGAGCACGCTGATATTGCACTAACGCTAACTTTGGCTTACCTAAATGCTCTAAACTAATCGCCAAGTTAAATGCATAATCTGCACTGATCGGTGCAAACTGGCTTGCACTAAAATAAGCAGCCTGTGCAGAGGCCCACTGATTTTGTGCCGCATACAAGTTACCTAAAGCCGCATGCAAGTTAGCCGCCTCGGGCTGGCGTGCCAGCATGCTTTTAATCTTACTCTCCGCCCCTACCGCGTCTGCATTTGCCTCCAAATCTGCCATCGCCGATTGAGCGATGCTATTTCTAGGCTCAATTTCCGTTACCTTACGATACCATCCAAGCGCATCCATATTGCGGGCTTGACGCTGCGCAATTGCCGCCATGCCTAGCAACGCATCTACATTTCTGACATCCTTCTGCAATACTTGGCGATATTTCTGCTGTGCCGAAACATCATCCCCGCGGTTAAATGCCTCATATGCGGCCAGCAATGTAGGATCAACCCCCGCAACCTGCGCTTTACTCACCAGCCTTAGCGGCTCTTTCGATTCATTTGTCGAAGACTCGCGCCGCACAACCTCGTCCACTTTCGCTGCCTTGTGCACGACAGCCGAAGCTGCCTGCTGATGCACTAATGGCGCAACCCCTGCAGCAGGTTCGCCCGACGACATGGGCTCATCTACATTCTTCTCTGCTAGCTTATGCTTTTCTAATGCGGGCTTGACCACTGCGCCACTATCCTGCGCCTGAGTTGCGGCCACCCTATCAGCACTTGCGTCACCAACTGTGCTATTCACCTCACCCTGCTGGCTAACAGCGACAACCTCAGACTCCGAGCTCATTTCACTTTCTACCGCAGGAACATTAGCCGCTGGTGGTGGCGCTGGTGTTACAACCACCACTTCATTGGCGCCCAGCGCCTTAATGTATTTATATCCTTGCAAGCCCAACAAAATCATCAAGGCCCCAGCCACGCCCAGCAAAAGCAACGCAGTGCGTGAGCTAGCAGTTTTAGTAGCATGATTCGCCACAAACACACTGGCCGCTGCTTTTTGATTACCCTTAGCCACGTCAGCCTGCGCTTTCAGGTTAGCAACACTTGCCATTGCCGCTTCATTAAACGCATCCACCTTACTTTTTGCTTTAGTAACGCCTTTCACTGGCTGTGCAATATGTTTAGGAGGAGCATTCTCTTTGGGTTTGATATCCGCGTTAATCAAACCAGCCTCTTCAGCCAGAGACAAATCCATCCCCTTGAGCGCACGTGTATCTGGCGCTAAAGTGAATTGTTCAGCATTATCAGCCCCGGCTTTCTCATCGGAGCCTGTAGCAACGGTAGCGTTATCTGACTCCAGCTCCAGCGGCGACAGTGACAACGCATCAGAAGGTAACGTGTCGACACGCCCGGACTTTTCAGCCTTCTGCTTATCTTTTTCGGCTGTCGCCAGTGCCTTGATTAGCAAACTCATTTGCTAATTACCTTTCACTCTCGGCATCTACTGTGTTGGCTAACTGCTGCGAAGGCAGATACTGTTTATAGCTTGCTAGCTCATCACTCTCCAAACTAGCATTAGTAATGACTGTAGGTCGCAGAAAAATCACTAATTCTGTTTTTTTATTCAAGTCATTATGACCTTTAAAAATTGCACCGACGCCAGGGACATTTGATACGCCCGGGACTTTGTCTAAATTGCGCTGAATATCGTCTTGCATCAACCCACCTAAGACAGCAATACTCCCGCTACTTATTCGCAATATCGATTCCATTTCTCTAACTTGAATCTCAGGTATGAGACTAGGTATTTGTTTACCCGCGTTTGGCGAACCTTGCGGATAAAAAAGCTGCGGATTAGGGTCTTGTTGACCATCTCCAATTTTTCTTGTCACGGTCGGCCTCACGTTAACGCTAACCAAATCAGACTCACCAATTTGAGGGGTTACGCTCATAACCACCCCTACAGGAACAATATTAGGTATAGTCGTTACCGTATTTGAGCTACCCGCATTAGCAACCAAGTTGTTTTGAACTTGCACAGTGAAATACACTAAGTTATCAACAACTTTCAACACCGCTGTCTGATTGTTCAAAACCATTAATTTTGGACTTGAAAGCACTTTAGCATCACCAAATTGGTTTAATAAAGTTACCGACGCGGCTAAATTACCCAGAGCACTTGATGGATTTAAATATCCAACACTAATCCCCGTTCCGGTTGCAACATCTATCGCAGGCCCTAAAGACTGCTGGAATTGGAATCCAGAGTTTTTATTTGGATTATTTCCAATCCGACTCCAATCTACTCCGGCTTGATATTTATCGCTGAGCGTAACCTCTACAATTGTCGCCTCAATAAGCACTTGACGCCGCACACTGCTCATCACCTTATCCAAAAATTCCTGCACTCTCTCATGTTGCTTATTCGTTCCTCTTACGCTAATGACACCAGCTTCACGATTTGAAATAACGTTTGCAGCAAATAAAGTTTTATATTCAGTCACAGCCTTTTGTGAATCACTGCCAATTGAAGATGCATTACCGACATTACTTGTGCCATCTTTAGGTGAAATGGCATTTGCAGCCTGCTTATCGGCCTCAACCCTACTAATAATTATTTCTTTATCAGTTTCCGTCAAAAGCTCACTAATATTTTTTTCTAAACTATCCCAGAAATGATTCTTGGACTCACTTCTAACCATGGTGCGAGAGCTATTATTTGCACCAGTTCCAGACGTACTACTCGTAGAACCACTTCCAGAACTCTGACCTGAGCTTTGGCTAGTACTGGAAATTTGGCCATCTGCACCTATAAAGCCTGTAGCGTCGCGCGACATATTTAAATAATCAACCTTATAGCTTCTTAAAACCGGCTGATCTGGTGTAATTGTCAGCACATTACCCTTAAAGCTGTAAGTTAAATCAACCTGTTTAGATAAGCGTTCTAAAATCGCAGGTAAGGTTTGGTCTACTGCATTTAAAGTCACGCGCCCTTGAATAGCAGGGTGGATATCAATATTGAGTTTGCTGTCTCTTGCTATTGCAAACAGCACCTCTTTCACGGGAGTATCGTAAACAACAATACTGTAAACAGGCTCTTTTGCTTTAGGTGTAGGTGGTGGCAAGTACGGGCTGTTCGTGACCGGCTTAGGAATAGCAGCAGATGCTGCAGACGTTACTGGTTTTGACGTTAGGGATGGTGAGGATGTATTTTGGCCATCAATATGCCCTGTTGATGGCTTCACTTTGGATTGATGTGAGCACGCCGACACTCCAAAAACCAAGGTCATGCATAGCAGTGTTGATACTGTTTTATTCTTTATCACGGCTTGGTTACCCCTACATTCTGCAACTTTATCTGTTCGCTCTTTAGTCATTTTCCATGATACCGCAAAAAATGCAAGAAAATACAAATAGCAACAACAAGTTACAGGAGTAAATCAAGGTTATTAATGAGGTAGAACACCAAACTTTATAACGAACTGTGTCGCATTTAAACTCAGCGCTGGCACCTCGCCATCAATCCACACCCACTCAATCAAACAAGCATGCAAAAACAACGTCGTATCTGCTGCAAAAGAAACCTAAGAAATCACTAAAAGTCGTTAAGCAGAATGAAATGTAAGCGCATGGAGGGAGGCAAAAGCCAAGATAGTGCGGGGTATACAGCGAGGTTGCGAGTACCGCGCAACGAAGCAACTCGCTCGCGTATACACTGATTCCGTGATTTCTTAATTAAGCGGTGAGATATCTTTACTAATACCGGCCAACGTTCTTAGATAAGGCCGACTATTTTTAATATAGGGAGGCAAGTTTTTTAATGCCTCCAACGCATCGGCCCGCTGTGCATAAGCACCATACAGCACCACAGTGTATAAACCATCCGCCTTACGCATGCGATAGAGATAAATATTATCCACCTCCACTTGCCGACTTAAGCTCTCAAGCTCTGCCACCAGTTGAGCATCCTCTATATTTTCACCTGTCGATACAGCATTGGGTACCGATTTAATTTGCAACAACACGGTTTCAGGCTTTGCACTCTGCAGTAGTTTATTCATCGCATCCAAACGCTGCCCCACCAAACCCTCGGCACTTTTACTTATTACAACGAGAGGCTTATCACTCGCCACTGCCACATTTTTCAATGTCGCTGGCGTATTAGTATTCGTCAGCGCCGACAAATTATTTACGCTCATTTGCGTATTAGTCACAGCAACAACCGATTGCTTTGCTACCTGAGGCAGACTGGGCTTAACAGTGACGGACTTAGTAGCGGTGGACTGGGCTGGCTGCGCCGCCAGCTTAGCCCCAGATTGCTTAGCAGATGATTGCTGCCAAGCAATCGCCGCGATGATTATGCCACTCACAATCGCAAGCAAACATATAAACCACACGGCAAATTGCTTATAACGCCCAACTTGTTGCCCATATAAGCTTTCCGCAAACTCGCTATCTTGGATAGCAGCTTTTACATGCTTAGGCGTTACTTGATATACATTGTCAGCAAATGCTGCCAACAAGGCTTTATCCGCCAAGATATTCACGCGCCGCACCAAGCCCTGCGCAGCATGAGACAACTTTTTAATCGAAGCATCGGTAAACAAATGCGGGCCATGATAGCCCGCCGCGCGCAATCTAAAAATCAGATACTCACCAACATCTTTGGTTTGCAGTGGACTCAAATTAAAGCGATGCGTGATGCGCTCACGTAATTGACGAATTTGCTCTTGGTTTAAATTCTCATCAAGCTCAGGTTGACCAAACAGCACAATCTGCAACAGCTTATCCTGTTTGGTTTCCAGATTAGAAAGCAGGCGAATCTCTTCCAGCGTTGCCAATGGCATACCTTGCGCTTCTTCAACAAAGATAACAACCTGTCGCCCCTCTGCATGGCGACTCAACAGATGCGCCTGCAAAGCCTGCATCACCTTTAATCGGTCAGCATCTTTAGGCAACTCAAGTTGCAACTCAAAAGCAATCGCATGTAACACGTCCTCAGGCGCTACGCTGGGGTTTGCAAGGTAAATGCTTTCAATTCTTTCGGGAAGTATTGTTTGCAGCATTCGGCATAACATGGTTTTGCCACTGCCCACCTCACCGACGACTTTGACAATACCCTCACCATTACCAATGGCGTACACTAAAGCATCAAGCACTGCGCCCCGATTACCGCCAGAAAAGAAAAAATCTGTATTGGGGGTAATCTTAAACGGGGGCTGCTGCAAACCAAAGTGTGGATAATACAAGTGATTTCCTAGAGAGGATTAGTAGCGACGATTAGTCTTCTTGTGTGTTCATGCGACTATACAGCGTTGTTCGGTTCACATTTAACAATTTAGCCGCCTGACTTAAATTGCCATGCGTCATTTTCATTGCCGCGTCTATGTAAGCACGCTCCCATGACTTAAGCACCGCATCCAAACTGACATTCACTTGGCGCTGCAGATGTTTTTGCGCTTGCGCAGTCATGCTTGCATCATCGTTAAAATCAAATGTATCGGTGCTTGATGCCTGCTCACTTAAATCAAACTCGGCAATCAATTCATTTTCTTTAACCGTCTTACCAGAATACTTGGCAATTAAGCGGATTACGATATTTCTTAGCTCACGCACATTGCCCGGGAAGTCATAATCCAGCCAACGCAGTTCTGCCTTTGCATCTAGCTTAAATGGCGCTTTATCAATTTGCTTGGTATAAAACTCAATGAAATGATCGCGCAACAAATGCTTATCATCCGTCAACTCACGTAATGGCGGCACATGTACCGTAAATACACTTAAACGGTGATATAAATCTGACCTAAACTTGCCGGCACGCACCTCTGCTCTTAAATCGCGATTGGTAGCCGCCACGATGCGCGCACGACTTTTACGCGTTTGCGTCTCACCTATACGCTGATACTCGCCATTTTCCAGCACACGTAATAACTTGGCTTGTAACTCTAACGGCAACTCGCCAATCTCGTCTAAAAATAAAGTGCCCTCACCCGCGTCTTCAAAATAGCCAGCATGCGCAGCTACTGCACCCGTAAACGCGCCTTTTGCGTGGCCAAACAAAATAGATTCGGCCAACAATGGCGAAACCGCAGCGCAGTTAACCGACAAATAAGGATATAACAAACGCTGACTTGCGAAATGAAAGCTACTCGCCACCAACTCTTTACCGCTACCAGACTCACCTTCAATCAAAACCGGGAAAGGGGAGTCTGCAAACTGACGAATCTGCATACGCAACGCTTGGATAGGCAAGCTATTACCAAGCAAGCCACCATGCTCTTGCTCCACCCGCATCTCGTTCAACTCAACATCTTGCACTTTGAGTGCATTCAACAACATGTCTTTAAGCTTTTCTACATCACAAGGCTTGGCGATAAAATCCACCGCGCCTAATGCAAGCGCATGCTTCACATTCACATCATCACTTTGACCTGAAAGCACATGAATTTTAATCGTAGGTGAGTGGGTTAGCAGTGCGCTAATGACTTTAAAGCCCTCTTCGGGGGTATGGGGCGTTGGCGGCAAGCCTAGGTCTACTAAAGCCAAGGCGGGGGGGGAGTCTAACTGCTGCAGCAAACTTTTCAATTGCGTGTACGACTCTGCCACACACACTTCAAAATATTTACTCAACACAAAATGTAAGGTATCAGTGATTAGCGGGTCATCATCAATAATCATCAATACAGGACGTAGTGCCGCCATTAACAAACCCTTTTTTAAATTTAGATAACAACTATAATCAACGCCACTATAGCCTGAATAGCTTGATGCATCAATACTTTCACCACCTTTACAGTATGGTGAAAATCGAGATAAAAACCATCATCAAACACCTCCCTGATGCAGCATCAATAAGCGCAAAACTTCTTAAAACGCTTGATGTGCAACCTACAGCAAAACATAGACCATACTTTGCAACGGCCTACCTGCCACCGCAGCCAGATTAACACCCTGCAAGTTGACTAGAAAGCATGTGACGATGCGCTTTTAGATAACCCAAGAACTCAATACCACTAAGCTCTATGAGCTTTTGATTTAACGCTTTATCCTCACTAGGAAAACAAAAGATTGACGCATCCTGCCCTACAGCCTTCAAGCCATCATGCGCAGCGTCTTGCATGATGCTACGCACCTTATCCTGAACCTTCTCAGTAGCGGGCGTATATGGCACGATGATCCAGAAACCACTTCCTATCCTAGCCACTAAATCTGTACTTCTAAACGCCGCTTTTAGATGGCTCGTCATTGCAGCCAACTGCTCGGCAGCATCTTTTGCGCCGTAAGCATCTCCCAGCTCATTTTTATCTCCATGATCTATATGCACTAAGCCAAACTGCATAGCGCACATGTATCTAGACATAATCGCCATCAGCCATTCAAATATAAAAAGAAAGCGATCTCGATTCTCAATATCTTCAATTAACATGACGAACACCCCACATTAAATATAATGATTACATGCAAAAAATCAGCTCACCTAGCTTAATATGCACTACTGAAGCCGCACAAAATATAGATCGACCATCAACGCGAAGATACCCTCTTTATCATGCAATTGATACTACTTTACCTCAAATAGCTTAAGCTAGCATCATCTGGCCTACATGTAATTTATGTATTTTTTAGCACCAATGATTACGTATTTGGAGTCCCATGCGCGTGAAAACTGCAAAAAAAAGCCCTGCACTGTGCAGGGCGTTAAAGCAGAGGGTTAACCAAAAAGCACTAACCCATACGAACAAAAGTCACAGTTTCAAGTTCATTAACAGATAGCTAATCGTGATTACGGTCGCTAAGTAGTGGCCTGAACAATGACACATCATTATCATTCATCTACCTAGGTATTAATCTGCCGATGGTGCGTACGCTGATTTCTTGCCTCCAAACTCATACCGCACACCAATCCATGCAGAGCGTGGCGCACCTGGCGCTAAGAACGTCTCACCCACGGTCATAGAGCGGCGGTTATTTGAACCACCTATCATATAGTTACCGCTAGCTGGGCTGAATGGACTCGCACCCAACTGGCCGGCCGTTGCATACTCTTTATCCAACACGTTATTCACACGAGCAAACAGGTTCCATTCATTGTTAATCTGGAACGCTGCCGATAAATTAATGGTGCTATAGCCAGCAATTTTTCCACCACCAAGGAAGCTACCACCTGACTCATGCTTGTTATTCTCGTTGCCACGCGCGTACGATCCAGCAATCGCTAGCAGATCACCGCCTACGCTGAACCTGTCCGTCACACGGTAATTAGAATAGAACTTGAACACGTTTCTTGGTATCAATGGAATGCGATTACCTTTTTTCACGTTGATTTCACCATCATCCGCTGAAGAGTTAGCCTCACTCATGAAGGTTTCGTTACTTTGATAGGTGGCATCCAAGAAAGTATAGTTTGCACCAAAGCCTAAATTACCAATCACTGCATTCAGGCCACCCTCAACCCCACGACGGCGCGTTTCGCCAAAGTTCTTAAAGTAGCCTTCGCCTGAGGTTGGGCTGCTAATGAACTGGATGTCATCGTAGTTAGTTGCGGTGAACAAGCCTGCATTCCAAGATACCGCATTATTCAGCTTACCGCGCAAACCAGCCTCCCAGGTTTTAGTGACCACTTGATCTAGCGGAGGGTCACCAGCCATGGCATTAGGTAAGCGGCAACCGTTATCCGGATTCGCGCAACCAAGCTCAATACTAGTTGGTGCACGACTACCTTCATTGTAGCCAGCATAAGCATTCAAACCATCGCTTATCGCATAAGTCAGGCCTAATGCTGGATTAACACGGCTGAATGTGTGATTACCACTTAATGAGTCATCATCATCGCGATAGACATCCCCATCCAAGCGGTCACTGTTTTTCACACGGATGTGGTTATAGCGTGCTGCGGCAGTCACATGTAACTTGTCGGTAACCGCCAAGGTGTCTGTCGCAAAAACGCTCCAAGTGTAGTTCTTACCGCGCAAGTTAACGCGCGCATCATCCAACTCATTATCCGCATTAAAGCCCATGCCGTTAGTAGGATCAAGGAAGAAACCTGTGCCGCGTATACCACGATCACTAGTCACACTGCCGTATTCAGAAGATGCTTTATAGGTGCTACGGCTGAAGTCAAAACCACTACCAATACTGTAACTGTTAGCGCGCCCCCAAAGCTGGTTATTTACGTTAACCTGGCCAAAAATCCCCATGTTTTCTTGGTTAACTTCGCTACGGTTAATTAAGCCAGTACATTTTTCCAAGGGCTCACCACCCACGCTAGCAAGTTGCACTGGACATCCAGAGACAAAGCCAGCGGTCAAAACGTTCTGCCCCACGCCACCCACTTCTTCAGGTAACGCGCCATCATTCAGGTCACCGTTATAACTACGGGTTTTAATCTTACGGTAGTAGGTGTTACCAGTCAGAGACACATTATCAGTAAAGTAATGTGCCAATTGCAGGTTTAAAAAGTTGGATTTATTCTGCGTATTATCCGGCCACGTGAATACACTGTCGTAATTACGGCGCAGCATACTTTGCGGCGTCATGCCATTACCATTCAGGTCGGTATCAGCCCAAGCGTACGTCAGGTTCAGGTCGGTTTTTTCGCCATGCCAGCCCAATTTACCGAACAACTGCTTAGAGTTAGATTCAGAATGATCACGCCAGCCGTTTTCATCAAAAAAAGTACCGGCTACAAAGTAATCGATATTATCAGCTACACCACCGTACTCCATATTAGTAACATTACGGCCCCAACTACCAAACAAGGTCTGTAACGCACCACCCGGGTTATCACGTCCGTTTTTAGTTTGAATCGACAATGCACCACCTAAGGTATTCAACCCAAACATCGGGTTTGAGCCTGGCATCAGTTGCATGCCTTTGATCGCATTTTTAGGAATCAAATCCCAGCTGACCACATCACCAAATGGCTGGTTCATACGCACACCATCCATGTAAATGGAAAGACCTTGCGGTGTTCCAAGCAAAGGTGATGCGGTGAATCCACGGTAGTTGACGTCAGGCTGTAGCGGATTGTTTTGAACTTCGTTCACATAAACGCTACCCATATGACGCTTCATATATTCGCTAATATCTAGAGATTGTGTACGCTCTAAATCTTCAGCATCTACAGTCTGCACATTAGATGGAATTTGGCTGACTGGCACGCCTACAGATGGCAGCGGCGTTGTACTCACCACCTCAATCTTATCAATTGTAATCTTGTCTCCAGCTTGCGCCATATGCGGCGCTGAATAGGCGGCCAATATGGCCAGCAACATCAGCTTTGGTTTCATTGTGTTTTGCATACATCTCCCTATAGTTATTTTAAATACGGGGGTCTAGTACGCAAAAGACATACCAACATCAGGAATTTACAATATTTACATTTAATCAATCACTTAAAATCCAGATGTACAAAACCATGCATTACCGCGCAAGAAAATTGGCTTTACTCAACCACCAAAATGGCTATTAACAGCCAGCGCATAATTAAGTAACGCTAGCTTTGGTATAGATACCGCCAGCTAAAGTCAAGTCTGACCTGACGACATGTGCACAAAGCGCATTGACAATATAGAGGGGAGTGTAGCCTGACAGGCAACAAAGAGAGTAAGTTTAGGGCCTAGGCATTAGCAGAACACAAGACATCCGCAACAACGGAACAAATATAAGCTTATGAAAACAACCGCACTAAAGTAACCACTAATGGCAGTGATATGGCACAGACTTATTATGACAGCCGTACTTATCCAAGCCACCACCATGAGAAGGCGCGCCATGCGTACCTTCTGCGTCATGGGTATGGCCCCCAAAGAACGTTACAGACTGCCTTGGATTTAACATATCAGCATTAACAACACTTACTCCAATAGCAACTAGAGCTAACATTCCTAAAGCGACAATTTTTGCCTTCTTCATACATTCCCTTAATCTAAGAGCGTGATCAATAGCTAACGTATCGTGCGCTCTATACAGATTAAAGTCAAAATATTAGATGACTGCAGAATACTCGGCTACTTTAATCATACTAACAGGCAATAAAAAAGCCCCGCAGTTAGCGGGGCTTTTAGTATATGGGGTGGCTGATGGGGCTCGAACCCACGACAACAGGAATCACAATCCTGGACTCTACCAACTGAGCTACAGCCACCATAGAGACTTTTTTAAAACATGGCCTGCCCGACAGGAATCGAACCTGTAACCCCCAGCTTAGAAGGCTGGTGCTCTATCCGGTTGAGCTACGGGCAGATTTTGGTTACAAGGCTTTATATCATCTACAACATAAAGCACTAACTTTTCGGGCTGACTTTTAATTTGGGTGTTAAAAGTAAAGCTTACTTCTAACACCCAAAAATTTTGGTCGGCGTGGAGAGATTCGAACTCCCGACATCCTGCTCCCAAAGCAGGCGCGCTACCAGGCTACGCTACACGCCGAAGAGGCAGTAATATAACCAAAACTAAGATTAAGGTCAATCGCTATATGCTAAAATAGCGCTTTATTTTACAAATTAATTGAATTTTTAGATTCTGACACCCAATGACTGCTCAAATTATCAATGGCAAAGCGATTGCCGACAATTTATTAGACTCAATCAAAGAAAGAATCAACCAACGCCTGTTAGCTAACAAACGAGCGCCAGGTCTTGCGGTTATTTTGTTAGGCGCAGACCCTGCCTCCGCCATCTATGTACGCAACAAACGCTTGGCTTGTGAAAAAGTGGGTATTCGCTCCGTTGCTTATAACTTGCCGGCATCGACTACTGAGCAAGAGTTGCTTACCTTGATCACACAGCTCAACCAAGACAATACGATTGATGGCATTCTGGTTCAGTCACCACTGCCAACGCAAATTAAAGAAGAGCACATCATTGAGTGCATTAGCCCAAACAAAGATGTGGACGGGTTCCACCCATACAATATTGGACGCTTGGCCGTGCGCCAGCCAACGCTACGCTCATGCACACCATTTGGCGTTATTAAAATGCTAGAAGCCTCGGGCATCAACCTGATGGGGCTAGATGCGGTAGTTGTAGGCGTCTCTAACCACGTTGGCCGCCCGATGGGCTTAGAGCTGTTGTTAGCCGGCTGCACAGTGACTAGCTGCCACCGCCACACCAAAGAGCTAGCCAAGATGGTTGCACATGCAGACCTAGTGGTTGCCGCCGCCGGCAAGCCAGGTCTAATCAAGGGAGAGTGGATTAAACCGGGCGCCATCGTGATTGATATCGGCATTAACCGCTTAGAAGATGGCCGCATTTGCGGTGATGTAGATTTCAACGTTGCAAAAGAGCGTGCGGGCTGGATTACACCTGTACCGGGTGGCGTTGGCCCAATGACGGTTGCAACACTGATGGAGAACACACTACTATCACTGGAGCTTAGCGAACAAGGCAGCGCAATTTAATCACATTAAATCAATTGGATAGATGCATACAAATACACTTTTGCATCAAATCATTAATCAGTGTACACTCATGCGCTAATTTTAAGAGCTAGCATTTTTGTTAGCTCAGTTTTCAATATTTTTAATTTTTTGTATTTGGGTAATTATTATGGCAGATGTAATTAGTAAGCAATTCACGCCTTATCAGCCGAAACCTGATGAAGAATACATGAGCAAGGCTCAACTAGGGCATTTTCGTTCGATTTTAAATGACTGGAAAGCTGAGTTAAGCGAAGAACTCGACCGCACCGTACACACCATGCAAGATGAAGTGACAATGTTTGCTGACCCTAACGATAGAGCCAGCCAAGAGTCTGACATGACACTTGAGTTACGCAACCGTGATCGCGAACGTAAACTCATTAAGAAAATTGATGAAACCTTACGCAACATCGAACACGAAGAGTATGGCTACTGCGAAGGCTGCGGCATTGAGATTGGCTTAAAACGCTTAGAAGCACGCCCTACCGCCACCTTATGTATCGACTGCAAAACATTAGACGAACTAAGAGAGCGCCAAGTCGCCAAATAACTAGCACAAAGCTAGCATCTATACGTTAACGCTTTATTCATTTAGTTAGCATTGCTTAACCAAACTTGATTCAAGATCTAAAACAATAAGATAACAAAAAGCCCGCAATTGCGGGCTTTTTGTTATCTAGCAAGCAACACGACTAGCGTATTACTCGTCAGCTTCTGTTTCAGCTTTAGCTTCTGCAGCTGGCGGGTCAATCAAAGCTTTCATGCTAAGACGTACACGACCTTTTTCGTCAGCCTCAACTACTTTAACTTTCACTACGTCGCCTTCTTTTAAGAAGTCAGCAACCGCATTCACACGTTGATGTGCAATTTGTGAAATATGTAGCAAGCCATCTTTACCTGGAATCAAAGTAACGATTGCACCAAAATCAAGCAACTTGATCACAGTACCTTCATAGGTTTGACCCACTTCAACTTCAGCAGTGATTTCTGCAATGCGACGTTGCGCTTCAGCACCTTGCTCAGAGCTTGTGCATGCAATTTTCACTGTACCGTCATCTTCAATATCAATAGTTGTGCCGGTTTCTTCAGTTAACGCACGAATCACTGCGCCACCTTTACCGATTACATCACGGATTTTCTCAGGATTGATTTTCATAGTGATAATACGTGGTGCGAATTGTGACATTTCTGCATTTGCACCGCTCACCGCTTGCTTCATGATACCAAGAATGTGTGCACGACCTTCTTTAGCCTGCGCTAAAGCTACTTGCATGATTTGTGCAGTAATTCCGGTGATTTTGATGTCCATTTGCAAGGCAGTGATACCATCTTCTGTACCCGCTACTTTAAAGTCCATGTCACCCAAGTGATCTTCATCACCTAAAATGTCAGTCAACACAGCAACACGGTTACCTTCTTTGATCAAGCCCATTGCAATACCTGCAACATGGTTTTTCATTGGTACGCCAGCGTCCATCAATGCTAGACAGCCACCGCATACAGATGCCATTGAGCTTGAGCCGTTAGATTCTGTAATCTCAGACACTACGCGCATGGTGTAATCAAAGTCTTCTTTAGCTGGCAATGCAGCAACCAAAGCACGCTTTGCTAAACGGCCATGACCGATTTCACGGCGTTTTGGTGTACCTACACGGCCAGTTTCGCCAGTTGCGTACGGAGGCATGTTGTAATGCAACATAAAGCGGTCATTGTATTCGCCTTGCAATGCATCAATGGTTTGCTCATCGCGGCCTGTACCTAATGTTGCAACAACCAAGGCTTGTGTTTCACCACGTGTAAACAGTGCAGAACCGTGTGTACGTGGCAATACGCCAGTACGGATGCTGATAGGACGCACAGTGCGTGTATCACGGCCATCAATACGTGGCTCGCCATTTAAAATTTGGCTACGTACAGTTTTAGCTTCTAAATTAAAGATTTCGTTTTTAATTTTGTTCGCTTCAGAGGTTGAAGTCTCTTCAGTAATCAACTCACCTAATACACGGCTTGTGATTTCATCTAATTTAGCTGAGCGTGCGCCCTTAGCTTTAATTTGGAATGCAGCATTAATATCAGCAGCGGCCAAGCTAGCTACCTTTTCAATCAATGCAGTATCCGGCTCTGGTGCAACCCAGTCCCAAGCATCTTTACCAGCTTCAGCTGTTAATTCGCTAATCAACTTAATCACCGCTTGCATTTGCTCGTGACCGTAAACAACCGCGCCCAACATCACTTCTTCTGAAAGCTCTTTAGCCTCAGACTCAACCATCATTACAGCGCTTTCTGTTGCTGCAACTACCAAATCAAGCTCAGTTTCTTCTAATTGTGCTTTAGTCGGGTTCAATACGTATTCGTCATTGATATAACCAACACGTGCCGCACCTAGTGGGCCATAGTATGGAATACCTGATAATGACATGGCTGCAGAAGCACCGATAATTGCAGGAATATCTGCATCGATTTCGGGATCTGATGACAGCACAGTTGCCACTACTTGCACTTCGTTATAAAACGCTTCTGGGAACAGAGGACGTAATGGGCGGTCGATTAAACGACTTGTCAGTGTTTCTTTCTCAGAAGGACGGCCTTCACGTTTGAAAAAACCACCTGGGATTTTACCCGCAGCATAGGTTTTTTCCATGTAATCTACAGTCAACGGGAAGAAGTCTTGACCTGCTTTAACTTCACGTTTGCTAGTAACGGCTACCAACACCACCGTATCACCGTAGCTCACCATCACCGCAGCATCTGCCTGGCGTGAGATTTCACCGGTTTCAAGGGTTAGCGTGTGTGCGCCGTATTGAATACTTTTAGTAACTTTATTAAACATTTATTTTCCTTTTTCAACAGACTGTTATTCACTACCCAATAACAATCTAACAATAAAAAAAGCCGATGCATATTCATGCTATCGGCTTTTTACAGCAATTATATAAGTGAAGCCAAAAAGCTAAGCACTTTTATAACTGTTACTTACGCAGACCCAAACGTTGAATCAATGTTTGATAACGGCTAGAGTCTTTACGTTTTAGGTAGTCTAACAAGCTACGACGTTGGCTAACTAAAGCTAACAAACCACGACGTGAGTGATTGTCTTTTTTGTTAGATTTGAAGTGCTCTGTTAGATAAGTAATACGGTTTGTTAAAAGTGCAACTTGCACTTCTGGGCTTGCCGTATCATTTGGTGCGCGTTGATATTCTGCAACGATTTTCGCGGTGTCTTGTGCTGTAACTGCCATAACATTTTCCTAAATTTAGAGGTTTTGCGTCAATACAAAAGTAGCCTAGAATCTAGCGTAGATACCAACCCACAATTGCATTCATTTACATGAACCGCACATTATAGTGACAAGTTAGCAGCTTAACAAGTTATTTCAACAACCACTCTAACTATTTACTTGCTGCATCAAGCGTTTAGGTGCAATTTTTCCATCACTTTGCTGCTCACCCAAACCTAAAAACACATGCCGCTCATCATAAAGGCGCAACATACCAGCAGGCACCTTACCACTTTGCCACACAGCCTGTCCTTGCATTAAATAAAAAGCGCTGTCTGCATCCAGCACCAGCGCTGGCAAGTCATCTACAGCAGTATCTGGCGCTGCCAACTTTGCCAGGCGCTCATCTGCACTCAGCGCTTCAAACTCCGCCAAGGTGATGGCTTGAGCGATATCGTAGCCGGCGGTATAAGTTCTGCGCAAGCCGATCAAATGGGCGCCACAGCCTAAACTGGCACCGATATCTTCTGCGAGGGTGCGAATATAAGTGCCTTTACTACAAGCCACTTTAATTTCCGCCACATCACCTACAAAGCTAAGCACGTCAATCGCATGGATATTAACGCTACGCACTTTGCGTTCAATTTCTATGCCCGCACGCGCGTATTCATACAAGGCTTTGCCTTCATGCTTTAAAGCAGAATACATAGGAGGAGTTTGATTAATGGTACCAACGAACTGCAGGCATGCCTGGCTAAACTGTGCAGGACTTACCTGCACAGGCGCTTGCTTCAGCACTTCACCTTCAGCATCGCCAGTGGTGGTGGTGACACCTAATTTAATCGTGGCATGATAAGTTTTATCTGCATCAGTTAGATAATGTGCAAACTTGGTGGCTTCACCAAAACAAAGTGGCAACAAACCGGTGGCTAAGGGATCAAGCGTGCCGGTATGCCCAGCCTTAGCTGCTTGCAACAACCATTTCACTCGCTGTAAGGCTTGGTTAGAAGAGAAGCCCAAGGGCTTATCTAATAACAAAATACCATTGATATTTTTTTTGACTCTTTTGAATTGCAAAGGGAGGTTAACTCTAAGAAGTTAAGACTTGGTTTTATCAGATGCAATTGCCTCATCAATCAACTTGGACATCATCATGCCGTTATCGATGGACGCATCATACACAAAGTGTAATTGCGGCACTGTGCGCAACAACATACGCTTTGCAAGCTGTGTACGCAAAAAGCCCGCGGACTTTTCCAAGCCTTGTTGCGTACTGTCGCTTTGTTTGGCCGCACTGTAAAAAATCTTTGCGTGCGCCATGTCGCCCGTTACCTCAACTGCAGTGACGGTGACCATGCCAACACGCGGGTCTTTAATTTCGAACATCAACAAATCAGCGATTTCGCGCTGCATTTGTTCAGCCACACGGTGACTACGTGAAAAATCTTTTGCCATTCTAATCCTAAAAGTGTTGATATATGACTTGTAGCGTATTGCCGCTTTCAAGCCATACATCTAACACTGGGTAAGCGCCTATAGCGTACGCGCCACTTCAACCATTTCATAAACTTCTAAGATATCACCTACTTCGATATCGTTGTAGCCCTTCAATGACAGACCGCACTCGAAATTGTTTTTAACTTCTTTAACATCATCTTTAAAGCGTTTTAGCGAATCCAACTCACCAGTATGCACAATCACGTTATTACGCAAGATACGCACTTTAGAGTTACGTTTAATCATACCGTCTTGTACGTAACAACCAGCAATCGCACCAATTTTAGAAATACGGAACACTTCACGCACTTCTACAGTACCAATCATGCTCTCTTTTTGCTCTGGTGCCAACATACCGCCAAGCGCCGCTTTGATCTCGTCTACTGCTTCATAAATAATGTTGTAGTAACGTACATCCACACCTAAAGTATCAATCAATTTACGTGCGCCAGAGTCAGCACGCACACTGAAACCGATCAACACCGCTTTAGATGCTGCAGCCAAGTTCACATCTGACTCGCTGATTGCGCCAACACCAGTATGAATGATGTTCACTTTAACTTCGCTAGTAGACAGTTTTTGCAAGCTAGTCGCCAACGCTTCATATGAGCCCTGTACGTCAGATTTGATAATCAAACCAAGTGTTTGCACTTCGCCTGATTCCATTTGCTCGAACATGTTTTCCAATTTTGCCGCTTGCTGTTTAGCAAGTTTCACATCACGGTATTTACCTTGACGGAACAATGCAATTTCACGTGCTTTGCGCTCATCATTCAATACAATGACTTCTTCACCTGCGCTTGGCACATCAGACAAACCTAGAATTTCCACTGGCATAGATGGACCAGCCTCTTGAATATCCTTGCCAGTTTCATCCAACATCGCACGTACTTTACCAAAAGTAGTACCAGCCAAAATCATATCGCCACGCTTCAAGGTGCCAGACTGCACTAGAATCGTTGCCACTGAACCGCGACCTTTATCTAAACGACCTTCAATCACCAGACCTTTTGCTGGCGTATTTTTAGGCGCTTGCAACTCTAATACTTCAGCCTGTAACAACACGGCTTCTAGCAACTCATCAATACCTTTACCAGTTTTCGCTGAAACTGCACGGAACATGACGTCACCACCGAAGTCCTCTGGCACCACTTCTTGGCTCACCAACTCCATTTTTACGCGCTCAGGATCTGCATCAGGCTTATCAATCTTATTGATCGCCACCACAATCGGCACACCCGCTGCTTTAGCATGGTGAATCGCCTCAATCGTCTGCGGCATCACGCCGTCATCTGCTGACACCACCAGAATCACGATATCGGTAGCTTTAGCACCGCGCGCGCGCATTGCTGTAAATGCTTCATGGCCCGGTGTATCTAAGAATGTCACCATTCCGCGTGGCGTTTCTACGTGGTAAGCGCCAATGTGCTGCGTAATACCGCCAGCCTCACCAGTTGCCACACGGCTACGGCGGATGTAATCCAACAACGAAGTTTTACCGTGGTCTACGTGACCCATCACAGTAACTACCGGTGGACGTGTTTCCAACACCGCCTCAGCATGTTCTGCTTCTTCGATAAACGCATCAGGATCGTTCGGTGCAGCCGCTTGAGCTTTATGCCCCATTTCTTCCACAATAATAATCGCAGTTTCTTGGTCCAACACTTGGTTGATGGTTACCATCATACCCATGCCCATCAGCGTTTTAATCACTTCACCTGACTTAACGGACATTTTGTGTGCCAAATCAGCCACGGTAATAGTTTCAGGCACTAACACTTCATACACCAACGGCTCGGTTGGCGCAGTAAATGCGTGCTGCTGATCATCATCATGATGTTTACCGCCTTTGCCCTTAGGCGCACGCCAGCCAGCTTTGCCGCTCGCTACGTCACCACGTGTTTTTAATCCACGTTTTTTGTTCTCTGCATCGGTCCACTCTTTATTGTTGCCTTTACCTTTTTTGGCATCTTTTACGCCCGGCTTTTCAGCACCGTCTTTAGCAACAGGCTTATGCAATGTACCTTCGGAAAGCTTAGCCGCTTTAACTTTGGCCGCCTCTGCTTCTGCTAGCTTTCTAGCCTCTTCGTCTAAACGACGTTGTGCCAACTCTTCTTTCTTACGCTTATCTTCTGCTTGCAACGCTAGCAACGTAGCGTGACGCTTAGCCTCTTGCTCACGCAGCGCAATTTCTTCTGCGCCAAGCAAATCTTTGCGGCTAATCGTTTGCTGTCTAACCACAACTTTTTCAGGCTCTGCCGCAGGTTCAGCTGGCGCTTCAACTACAACAGGCGCAGCAACCACTGGCTCAGGCTCTGCCACAGGTTCAGCTGGCGCTTCAACCACTGGCTCTGGCTCGACCACAGGTTCAACCGGCGCTTCAACTACTGGCTCTGGCACTTCAATCGGCGTTTCAACCGCATCAACCACAGCTTCCATCACCGTATCTTCAACGATGTCATCTTCTGGCAAGTCGGTATCGTCGTGCTGCTCAATCACACGTTTTTTACGCACTTCCACTTGAATCGTGCGCGCTTTACCGCTGTTATCGGTTTTTTTAATTTCCGTGCTTGATTTACGTGTGAGGGTAATTTTGTTTTTAGGAGCAAGCGTACCGTGCTCTTTACGCAAATGATCTAGCAATGCGGTTTTATCATGCTCGCTCAACTCATCTTCTGCGCTTGTTTTATGCACGCCAGCACTTTTAAGCTGTTCTAATAACAATGCCGTCGGCAGCTTTAATTCGCCAGCAAATTGTTCTACGGTTGTTTGTGCCATCTTGTTGCTCCAGTATTCTTCTTCCTAAGCTTTATTGCCTAGCGTTACCACTCATTATTACTACGCTTTAGTTCGGCCAAACTGAATTGACCGATACCCATAAAGCGCTACATTTGAATATTACTTAAACCGTACTATTTAAACCAAGGTGCGCGAGCCGTCATGATTAGTGTTTTTGCGCGCTCTTCGTCCATATTGGTTAACTCAACCAACTCATCAATCGCCAACTCCGCCAAATCATCCATGGTTGAGATGCCTTTTGCCGCTAATTGATGTGCAGTTGCATCATCCATACCTTCTAGCGTCAATAAGTCTTCAGCAGCTTCTTCCACTTTCTCTTCTTTGGCAATCGCTTCTGTCAACAATGCAGCACGAGCACGCTTGCGCAACTCTTCTACCGTGTCTTCGTCAAAAGCATCGATTTGATTCATTTCCGCCAATGGTACGTAAGCGATTTCTTCTAACGTGCTAAAACCTTCTTGCACTAGAATTTCAGCCACTTCTTCATCAACGTCTAGTTTTTCCATAAACAACTGGCTAACACCAGCGTACTCTTCTTGATTTTTCTGTGCAGCTTGATCAACCGTCAAGATGTTCAATGTCCAACCTGTCAACTCTGAAGCCAAGCGCACGTTTTGACCGCTACGGCCAATTGCCAATGCCAATTGCTCTTCTTCCACTACTACATCCATACTGTGGGCATCTTCATCCACAACGATGCTAGAAACTTCAGCTGGTGACATTGCGTTAATCACAAACTGTGCTGGCTCCATGCTCCACAACACGATATCCACACGCTCACCAGCCAACTCGCCAGTCACCGCCTGCACACGTGAACCGCGCATACCAACACATGTACCCACTGGGTCTAGGCGCTGATCATTGCTCTTCACTGCAATTTTTGAACGTAAACCAGGGTCACGTGCTGCTGAACGAATCTCTAACAAACCTTCTTCAATCTCAGGCACTTCCAACTCAAACAAGCGCACCAAGAACTCAGGGATAATTCTAGACAAGATTAATTGCGGGCCACGACCACTGCGCTCGATACGTAACAAATAAGCACGCACACGGTCACCCACACGCAAGTTCTCTTTTGGAATCATTTGCTCACGTGGCAATAATGATTCAATACGACCCACTTCAATGATCGCATTGCCTTTTTCCATGCGCTTGATAACGCCTGTTACTAGTTTTTCATCACGTGCCAAAAAGTCTTGCAAGATTTGCTCACGCTCAGCCTCACGTACTTTTTGTAAAATGACTTGTTTAGCAGCTTGCGCGCCAATACGGCCAAACTCAAGGTTTTCTAAAGACTCTTCGTAATAATCACCGATAGTTAAACCTTTAGACCGCTCATCTTCCTCATCGATTTGATAAGCAGAGTTCTCTAATAAGTCGTAATCCACATACTGCCAACGTCTAAACGTTTGATACTCGCCTGACTCACGATCAATGGCAACACGCACATCGGCGTCATCGTGATGTTTTTTCTTTGTAGCCGAAGCCAAAGCCAGCTCTAGCGCGGTAAATATAACGCTTTTATCAACGTTTTTTTCATGCGCCAAGGCATCTACCAACAGTAAAATTTCACGACTCATTTTCAATCTCCGACTATATATTGCAGGTTAACTGCCTTATTTATTAAATTCTTACAATACACACACTTGCATTTAAAACACTGGATTTAACCGTGCTTTATCAATATTACTTAGCGCCATTTTATAGGTGACGCCTTCAAAATCCAGCATCAAATGCCCATCCTCTACGCCTTTAATCAATCCTAAAAAGGTCTTTCTCGGCAAGGTTGTTTCCGTTGCGTTAGGTCCTTCATCTTTCATGCCAACGCGCAACTTGATTGATACGCGCTCGCCCAAGAACCTTAAGTAATCCGACTCTTTCTTCAATACACGATCCATACCCGGAGATGACACTTCCAAGCGGTCATAATCAATCTCATGCTCAACCGCCAGCAAATTACCTAATTGATTACTAACGAGTACGCAATCATCAATATTGACGCTATCTTTACTATCAGCAGGATTTTGCTTATCAATAAACACACGCAACAATTTGCCTCGATTAGAAATCTCTAAATCAACAAGCTCATAGCCTAGCTGGCTTACTGACTTTTCTATTAACGTTTGCAAATCTTGCATAAATTGACCCTTCACTTTCACTGCACAACCTGAACGCACCACAGATGCATGCGCAGATTGCAGAAACAAAAAATGGGCACAAAGCCCATCAAAAAATTCATCCGCATTATACCAATCAATTCAATGAATTGGAAACACTACAGTTAATAAAGTACGCTTTTTGTACTTTTTATATGAATTACCCCTTTATATTCTTTTTAGTTATAAATTTATGACAATTAATTATTTTTAATTATTAACGTGTTTATTTATAGTGCGTACTTTCTTACTTATTAAGTAGTTATAGCGCATATGCCAAGCAACCAGAACACCAAAACCGTTACGCAAGAAATTTTACGTGCGGTGCAAGAACTCAGCGGTGGCACTGGATTTGGCTCGATAGAGATTACCGTACACGAAGGGCGTGTGACATTCATCGAAAAGCGCGAGAGATTAAGATTTAAGCAAGCTTTAGTCTCAGGAAACATTAGCAAACTTTCGTAACTGCACCAGCAGCGCAATAAAACTATTAATTAAAACCATTAATTTAGATTAGCTGACCAGTTAACTGGAAGTTTGACTCAGGAGATTTAGCATGCAATTCCAATATTCAAAATTTGCCGTCGCACTATTATCAGCGGGCATCCTATCATCACCAGCCATTGCTAACGCAAATGATAGCAATGAGCTTGAGGAGCTACGCGCTTTAGTACAAGAGCTTAGCCAAAAAGTAAAAGTTATTGAGCGTAAAGATGAAATCAATGAAGAAGCTGCCGTAGCCGCTAAAAAAGAAACCCCTGTTGTAAAAGCAAGTGCGAATGGATTTGGCATAGAGTCAGCAGATGGTAAAAACTCAATTAAATTTAGTGGTTTATTACAAGCGGATTACCGCTCATACCAAGATGGCGCCAATGATGTACGTAACAGAACCAACACTCGTGCAGGTAGTTTAGATGCCAATGGCTTTCATGACGCAAACGATACAGCGCTATTACGTCGTATTCGCCCAACAATCCAAGGTACATTATTTGGCAAATATGATTTCCGCTTCACGCCTGAGTTTGCTGGCGGCAGCGCTTCTGCAGTAGATGCATACATTGATGCACGATTAGATCCAGCTTTTAAAATCCGTGCGGGTAAATATAAACCATTTGTCGGCTTAGAGCGCTTACAAGGTGGTAGTGATATTAAATTCGTTGAGCGTAGCTACGTAACTAACGCTATTTTGCCAAACCGCGATGTCGGTGTTTCAGTTTACGGTGATGTATTTGGCGATAAACTTAGTTATGCAGTTGGTGTTAATAATGGTGTGGTAGATGGTGGCAACGCGACCACAGGTAACGAGTTTGACGGTTCAAAAGAAGTAACCGCAAGACTTTTTGCAACGCCGTTTAAAGATGATGCTAACGCATTGTCTGGCTTAGGTTTTGGTATCGCAGGGACATATACCAATATTGATGGTGAGAGAAATCTGGACTTCACGAACACTACGGCAGCCGATGCAACCAGAAATGGCTTACCTAGCTACTTAACAGATGGCCAACAAACATTTTTCCGTTATGGCTCAGCATCTGTTGCAGATGGCAAGCGCAGCCGTATTACGCCACAAGCTAGTTATTACTATGGCCCATTAGGCTTAATTACTGAGTACGCAAGAGTAAATCAGGATGTAAGCTTATTAACTAACACGACAAGCAATGCGCCAAGTGTAATTGCTGCAAACTCCAGTAAAACACTTAGCCACGATGCATGGCAAGTGGCTGTTTCATACTTATTGACCGGTGAGGATGCTTCGTTCAGAGGTGTAAAACCAAAAAATAACTTTGATATTGATAAAGGCGGCTGGGGTGCTTGGGAGTTAGTAGCGCGTTACAGCGAAATCAATCTGGATAGCGATACCTTTAAAAACAAAAACACAGGTTCATTTTCAACAGGTACATATGCAAACTTATCAGAAAGTGCAAAATCTGCTAAATCATGGACAGCTGGTGTGAACTGGTACTTGAATCAAAACGCCAAAGTGCAGCTGAACTATTCACACACATCATTTGATGGCGGTGCAGGTATTGGCATTACTGCAGTCAACGCTGCAGGTACCAATATACGTGATCGTCAAAGTGAAAATGCGTTGCTTGCTCGCTTCCAAGTGGCGTTCTAAGCCTGAATTGAGCTAGTTTGGATTGACCTAAATTAAAACATCAGCCGCCCTTGTTAAAGAGGGCGGCTGATTAAGAAGTAAAGGATATAAAAATGCCTTGTTGTTCACCAATAGAAGATACCTAAACAAATTACTTAATTATTAATAAGGATGTAAACCATGAAAAAATCATTACTCGCCATTGCAGTATTAGCAGCCACTCTTAGCTTTGCAGCACCGATTACGGCGTCTGCCAAAGACATCACATTACTTAACGTTTCTTACGACCCAACACGCGAACTCTACCAAGACTTCAATGCGGCATTCAGCAAATACTGGCTAGCAAAAACCGGCGACAAAGTAACAGTAAAAGCATCACATGGCGGCTCAGGCAAGCAAGCGCGTGCCATTATTGATGGCTTAGATGCTGACGTTGCCACGCTTGCGCTAGCCTACGACGTGGATCAGTTACATGAAAAAGGCAAACTAATCCCTAAAGATTGGCAAAAACGCTTATCTCATAATAGCTCACCTTACACCTCAACCATCGTTCTGCTAGTTCGTAAAGGCAACCCTAAAGGTATTAAAGACTGGGATGACCTTGTAAAACCAGGCGTTTCTGTGATTACGCCAAATCCTAAAACTTCAGGCGGCGCACGTTGGAACTACTTGGCAGCATGGGCATTTGCACAGAAGAAATACGGCGGTGATGAAGCTAAAACCAAAGAGTTCGTTGGTAAATTGCTGAAAAACGTACCGGTACTAGACACTGGCGCACGCGGCTCAACCACAACATTCGTTGAGCGCGGTATTGGCGACGTGTTGCTGGCTTGGGAGAACGAAGCATTTTTAGCCCAAAAAGAATTAGGCGTTGGTAAGTTTGAAATTATTGTACCGTCATTGTCAATTCTGGCTGAACCACCAGTAACTGTCGTAGATAAATTTGCAAAGAAACACGGTACAGAAGCTGTGGCTAAAGCCTACTTGGACTACTTGTACACTGAAGAAGGCCAAGAAATTGCAGCTAAGAATTACTATCGCCCAACCTTAGAGTCAGTAGCCAAAAAATATGAAAGTCAATTTCCAAAAGTCAACTTAGTCAAAATTGATGATGCATTTGGCGGTTGGCAAAAAGCACAAAAAACGCACTTCTCTGACGGCGGAACTTTTGATCAGATCTATCAGAAGTAACAATTAATTCGCCTGCACTAAATGATATAAAGGATACAAAAATGACAGCACCAACCAACGCAAACTCACCGATTGAGCAATTAAGATTGCAGCTTAAAGAATCACTATTTTTGGATTTAGATGATTACGGCTTAGTTGAGCAATCAACCGGTGAATTTAACAGTACGTTCTTAGGCGTTCAATTAAATACTGCATTTCAACCCATTTATGACATACAGGCAGGCGACTTAATTGGTCACGAAGCATTATTACGACCATCGCTTGGAGGCGAACTGACTAGCACGCCTGAGTTCGCCTTCACCTATGCCGAACAAACCGGCAAGCTAGTACAGTTTGATCGTGTAGCCAGAACCCTGCACGTACTGAACTTTAAACAAATATATGCAGAAAACGGGCTGCTGTTTCTCAATGTACACCCCAAGTTACTCGTTTCAGTAAATACACACGGCAAAGTGTTCGAGCGCATCTTACATGCAAACTCAGTACCAACGCATCGCGTTGTGATCGAAATTAAAGAAAGTGAAATCGAACAAGACAAGCAACTGTCAGAAGCCATCGACAACTATCGTGACCGAGCCTATAAAATTTCTATTGATGGCTTTGGCGGTAAAAAATCACATATCGATCGTTTGTGGAAACTATCACCAGATTACGTCAAACTGGATTTAAGCATTATTCAGCAAGCCGAAGGCAACCATCGCGTGCAAAAAATATTACCAGGCCTCATTAATTTAATTAATGACAGTGGCGCCCAAGCCGTCATCACCGGGATTGAAACACAAGCGCAACTGGATATCGCCATCGAGTCTGGCGGACTGTTTGTTCAAGGCTACTTCTTAGCCAAACCAGTACACGCCAAAGCCTTACAACCGTCATCTGCACTTAACAAGCTATCTGCATTACACAAAGCAGCCTAATCAAGCGCTACTCTAGCTGCGGATGCACCTGCATCCGCACCGCCATACAAATAACAATTAGGTATATAGAAATTCTTAAATATTATTTAATTGTTATTTAACTATCGGTTAAATTAACACGCATTCACAACACAGACAAAAACTATGGCAAAGCAAAAAAACATTCTTCCGGGCTTTAACCTATCACTGGGTTTTACGATATTTTACTTAAGCTTAATTGTACTCATTCCGTTGTCTGCTGCCTTTATCAAGACCACAGAGCTAACCATGCCAGAGTTTTGGGAAGTCATTACCGCACCTCGTGTTGTGGCATCCTACAAACTTACCTTCGGCGCATCGCTGGTGGGCGCACTGATTAACGCAGTATTTGGCCTGCTCACCGCATGGGTGCTGGTACGTTATAAGTTTCCGGGCAAAAAACTGATTGATGCCATTGTAGACTTACCATTTGCGCTACCAACTGCGGTAGCAGGTATTGCACTCACCGCTGTTTATTCTGCCAATGGCTGGATTGGCGCATGGTTAGAGCCGCTTGGTATCAAGGTTGCATTCACCCCAATTGGCGTAATTGTCGCACTTACTTTTATTGGGCTGCCTTTCGTGGTACGTACAGTACAACCAGTGTTAGAAGACCTGGAAGCAGAAACCGAAGAAGCTGCTGCAAGCTTGGGCGCTAACCGCTGGCAGACTTTTGTCAAAATCATTTTCCCTGCGATTGGGCCAGCATTGCTGACTGGGTTTGCGTTAGCTTTTGCGCGTGCGATTGGTGAATACGGTTCGGTTATCTTTATTGCAGGCAATATGCCGATGGTTTCTGAAATCACTCCGCTCATTATCATCACTAAACTAGAGCAATACGATTATGCAGGTGCTACAGCAGTCGCTGTGGTCATGCTTGTGATTTCATTCCTGCTGCTATTTGCCATTAATGGTTTGCAATGGTGGTCAAATCGCCATCGCACAGCGGCAAACTAAATCACATCATATTAATAACAATTAGATTAGGACATTTATGTCAGCTACCGCTACAACACAATATAGCAGCTATCGAAACAAGGTTGCCCGCAGTCGTGCTACTTCAGAGCCTGTATGGATTCGTTACACATTAACCGCCATTGCACTCCTCTTTCTAACGCTATTTCTATTTGTGCCCTTGGCCGCAGTATTTACTGAAGCCTTACGCAAAGGCTTTGATACTTACATTACCGCATTAGTAGATCCAGATGCCTTGTCGGCAATTAAACTCACGTTTATCGCCGCGTTGATTGCGGTACCGCTTAATCTGGTGTTTGGAGTTGCTGCCGCTTGGGCAATCACTAAGTTTGAGTTCAAAGGCAAGAGCATACTCATCACCTTAATTGACTTGCCGTTTGCCGTGTCGCCAGTGATTGCCGGTTTGATCTACGTGCTGATTTTTGGCATACAAGGTTGGTTCGGGTCAGCACTTGTTGATAACGATATCAAAGTTATTTTCGCGATACCAGGCATTGTACTTGCTACTATATTTGTCACCTTCCCATTTGTGGCTAGGGAGTTGATTCCACTAATGCAAGCGCAAGGTAAAGATGAGGAAGAAGCCGGCTTGGTACTAGGCGCATCAGGCTGGCAGATTTTATGGCGCATTACACTGCCTAATGTGAAATGGGGTCTGTTATATGGCGTGATTCTTACTAACGCACGGGCAATGGGTGAGTTTGGCGCGGTTTCTGTTGTATCCGGGCACATTCGTGGCATGACCAACACCTTACCGTTACATGTAGAAATTTTATACAACGAATACAACTACGCAGCAGCATTTGCCGTGGCATCTTTGCTTGCGTTACTGGCCTTAGTCACTTTAGCGCTCAAAACTTTTGTTGAGTGGCAGGTCGCTAGAAACGCAATACAGCATGAGTCGGCCTAGCACTCAAACTAATCATTATCACTCGCACAACCATTATTTTGGAATACAACTATGAGTATAGAAATACGTAATATCAAAAAGAATTTTGGACAATTTAGCGCACTTAACGATGTAAGCTTGGATGTCCCTAGCGGTGAACTTGTTGCGCTATTGGGCCCATCAGGTTGCGGTAAAACAACATTGCTGCGCATTATTGCCGGCCTAGAAACGCCAGACTCAGGCAACATCTTATTTCATGGTAACGATGCCACAGAGCGCCAAGTGCAAGAACGTGAAGTTGGCTTTGTATTTCAGCACTATGCATTGTTCCGCCATATGACCGTATTTGAAAATGTCGCATTTGGCTTACGAGTACGTCCTAAACATACTCGCCCATCAGATGCCGAAATTAAACGTCGTGTGCATGAACTACTAGAACTGGTGCAGCTAGATTGGCTGGCTGATCGCTATCCACCTCAGCTATCTGGTGGCCAGCGCCAACGTATTGCTTTGGCACGCGCTTTAGCAGTAGAGCCTAAAGTATTGCTGCTGGATGAGCCATTTGGGGCATTAGATGCGAAGGTACGCAAAGAACTACGTCGCTGGTTACGTCGCTTACATGATGAACTGCACATTACCAGTATCTTCGTCACACATGATCAGGAGGAAGCCTTAGAGGTTGCAGATCGCGTAGTGGTGATCAATCGCGGCAAGATTGAACAAATTGGTACGCCACAAGAAGTATACGACCACCCCGTATCACCTTTTGTCTATCAATTCTTGGGTAATGTAAATCAGTTCGACAGCCATATCCATCAGGGTTCAGCTCAGGTTGCAGGAGTGGATTTAAAGCTAGACGCACATGAGGACACACAAAACACGCCAGCACTGGCCTTTGTGCGTCCGCATGACATTGAAATTTATAATACCCAGAAAGCTGATCGTGTCGGCTTCGAGGCGATTGTGCGCTACGTGAATGCGGTGGGTCCGCTAGTAAAAGTGGAGTTAGAACGCAATGACCATACTGAGCTAATCGAGGCAGAACTTACACAAGAACGCTTCCGTGAACTCAAGCTGACACCTGCACAGCATGTACATGTCTACCCTAGAAATGTGCGTGTGTTTGCTGCATAACTGCAAAAATTAAGGTAGAAATCGTTAAGCAATACGATTTCTACCTGTTTCCTTCGCTTGATACAACTGTCTATCTACCGCGGCGATAAAGTTGATTGCTTCGTCGCTGTGTATAGGAATAATCGTACTCACACCAATACTGACCGTTAACATCTGGCTCACCAATGATTTTTCATGCGGAATCTGCGCCTTAAAAATCAAACTACGGCATCGCTCAGCAATCATTTTGGCCGCTTTTTCGTCTGTTTCCGGTAAGACAATAATGAACTCTTCACCGCCAAAGCGTGCAAAAAAATCACGCGATCTGGTCGCTACTTTGTTCAACTCTTTCGCCACACGTTTCAAGCACTCATCCCCATGTATGTGCCCATAGAAATCGTTATATTGCTTAAAGTAATCAATATCTAACATAAGGAGAGAAAGTGGCTGATGGTTGCGCTTGGCATTAGCCCACTCAACCTCCATCACAGAATCAAACATGCGGCGATTATATACACCGGTCAACGCGTCCTTAAATGAGAGCTCTTCTAGCTCCTTTTGCAACACAATCAGCTTCTGCTCGGTGTTCTTACGTTCGGTAATGTCAAACATAAACCCTATCAGAGCTTCCACCTCACCCTGTGCGTTGCGTACCACGTGCACCACGTCACGAATCCATACATACTCGCCATCTTTTGTTAGTGCTCGATAGTCCGCCTCATGATCAGTACCAGATTTAGACTGAGCTACACAATAATCAACCACCCAAGCCCGGTCTTCAGGATGCATTCTTGATGCCCAGTCCTCTACCGTCACCCAGCTAGCCGGAGACCATCCTAACAACTGTTCAATTTGCGGCCCGATATATGCAAACTGCAGCGTGCCCCAATCTATCTTCCAAGGGATGGCTTTAGTCGACTCCAACAATGTTTTATAAACAGCGTTGTCTGCATCAAGGTACTCGTTAGAAGTAGTCATTGGTATCCAGTATCAATTCAGAACAAATGTACATGTAAGCAATGCTAAATCAGCACCATAATTACAAGCAACTTGTAAAGTTTTCTAGAATTAAGAGAAACAATTCAATCACTTGCAATATTAGCATATAACCGTTAACAACGAAGCTAAGAGAGAAATGACAAGCAGCAAGTAAAAAACTATGGGCGATAGTAGGAGATAGAAGCTACAGGCTAAAAGGGGATTGCGGAACGCGCAGCGCGGCGACCGTGTATTGCAGGCAAGCTCCACATGCGTACGGACGTAAAAAAACCCCACTACATGTGTAATGGGGTTTTTGGTATAAATAGCTTGGCAGTGACCTACTTTCGCATGCAAGGAGCATACTATCATTGGCGCTGGTTCGTTTCACGGCCCTGTTCGAGATGGGAAGGGGTGGTTCCAAACCGCTATGGCCGCCAAGCATAACTGGTGTCTCGCATGTTTAGCCTTCAAACACACAAGCGATTATGCTGTGTTGCCGTCTCATTTTCATGAGGCGTCTGTAACAAATTGGAAGAAGTAAAGTCTTCATACCTTTAGGTATGGGGTCAAACGGGGTATTGATTACATTATCTAGCTTTAAAACAACCATTAATCTCGAATTGCTTCAAGTTTTAAGGTTATAGGATCAAGCCTCACGAGCAATTAGTAACGGTCAGCTTAACGCATTACTGCGCTTCCACATCCGTCCTATCAACGTCCTGGTCTCGAACGACTCTTTAGGGGGGTTAAACCCCCAGGGAAATCTCATCTCAAGGCGAGTTTCACGCTTAGATGCTTTCAGCGTTTATCTCTTCCAGATTTAGCTACCCGGCTATACCACTGGCGTGATAACCGGTCCACCAGAGATCTGTCCACTCCGGTCCTCTCGTACTAGGAGCAGGTCCCTTCAAATTTCCAACGCCCACGGCAGATAGGGACCAAACTGTCTCACGACGTTTTAAACCCAGCTCACGTACCACTTTAAATGGCGAACAGCCATACCCTTGGGACCGGCTACAGCCCCAGGATGTGATGAGCCGACATCGAGGTGCCAAACTCCCCCGTCGATATGAACTCTTGGGAGGAATCAGCCTGTTATCCCCAGAGTACCTTTTATCCGTTGAGCGATGGCCCTTCCATACAGAACCACCGGATCACTATGACCTGCTTTCGCACCTGCTCGACCTGTCCGTCTCGCAGTCAAGCAACCTTATGCCATTGCACTATCAGTACGATTTCCGACCGTACCTAGGTTACCTTCGCACTCCTCCGTTACTCTTTGGGAGGAGACCGCCCCAGTCAAACTGCCCACCATACACGGTCCCCAGTCCGGATTACGGACCTAGGTTAGAACCTCAACAACATCAGGGTGGTATTTCAAGGTTGACTCCACGATATCTAGCGACACCGCTTCATAGTCTCCCACCTATCCTACACAAATCTTGTCAAAGTCCAATGTAAAGCTACAGTAAAGGTTCATGGGGTCTTTCCGTCTAGCCGCGGGTAGATTGCATCTTCACAAACATTTCAACTTCGCTGAGTCCCGAGAGGAGACAGTGTGGCCATCGTTACGCCATTCGTGCGGGTCGGAACTTACCCGACAAGGAATTTCGCTACCTTAGGACCGTTATAGTTACGGCCGCCGTTTACTGGGACTTCAATCAAGAGCTTGCACCCCATCATTTAATCTTCCAGCACCGGGCAGGCGTCACACCCTATACGTCCACTTTCGTGTTTGCAGAGTGCTGTGTTTTTATTAAACAGTCGCAGCCACCTTTTCACTGCAACCCCATCGAGCTTCGAGAGCAAGTCTCTACACTCTACCGGGGCGCACCTTCTCCCGAAGTTACGGTGCTAATTTGCCGAGTTCCTTCTCCCGGGTTCTCTCAAGCGCCTTAGAATTCTCATCCTACCCACCTGTGTCGGTTTGCGGTACGGTCTCTATACAACTGAAGCTTAGTGGCTTTTCTTGGAAGCATGGTATCAATCACTTCACGTACAAGTACGCTCGTTATCACGCCTTGGCATTAACGACTCTCCGGATTTGCCTAAAGAATCTGCCTACACGCTTGAACCGGGACATCCAACACCCGGCTGACCTAACCTTCTCCGTCCCCACATCGCATTGTATACAGGTACAGGAATATTAACCTGTTTCCCATCAGCTACGCATCTCTGCCTCACCTTAGGGGCCGACTCACCCTGCGCCGATGAACGTTGCGCAGGAAACCTTGGGTTTTCGGCGAGGGAGCTTTTCACTCCCTTTATCGCTACTCATGTCAGCATTCGCACTTCTGATACCTCCAGCATTCCTCACAGAACACCTTCGCAGGCCTACAGAACGCTCTCCTACCATGCATACATTCCGAAGAATGTAGCATCCGAAGCTTCGGTTACGTGCTTAGCCCCGTTACATCTTCCGCGCAGGACGACTCGACCAGTGAGCTATTACGCTTTCTTTAAATGATGGCTGCTTCTAAGCCAACATCCTGGCTGTCTATGCCTTCCCACTTCGTTTTCCACTTAGCACGTCATTTGGGACCTTAGCTGTCGGTCTGGGTTGTTTCCCTCTTGACCACGGACGTTAGCACCCATGGTCTGTCTCCCGTAATTGCATTTCTCAGTATTCGGAGTTTGCAATGGTTTGGTAAGTTCTTATGAACCCCCTAGCCATAACAGTGCTCTACCCCCGAGAATGATATACGAGGCACTACCTAAATAGTTTTCGGAGAGAACCAGCTATTTCCAAGTTTGTTTAGCCTTTCACCCCTATCCACAGCTCATCCCCAAATTTTTCAACATTTGTGGGTTCGGACCTCCAGTACCTGTTACGGCACCTTCATCCTGGCCATGGATAGATCACTTGGTTTCGGGTCTACACCCAGCAACTAGACGCCCTATTCGGACTCGCTTTCGCTACGCCTCCCCTATCGGTTAAGCTTGCTACTGAATGTAAGTCGCTGACCCATTATACAAAAGGTACGCAGTCACGGAACAAGTCCGCTCCCACTGTTTGTATGCATACGGTTTCAGGATCTATTTCACTCCCCTCCCGGGGTTCTTTTCGCCTTTCCCTCACGGTACTGGTTCACTATCGGTCGATTACGAGTATTTAGCCTTGGAGGATGGTCCCCCCATGTTCAGACAAGGTTTCTCGTGCCCCGCCCTACTTGTCGTTACCCTAGTTCCACACACGGGATTTCGTATAAGGGGCTATCACCCTCTATGGCCGGACTTTCCATTCCGTTCTACTATCGCATGTGCTAAAAATAACAGGCTATTCCATGTTCGCTCGCCACTACTTACGGAATCTCGGTTGATTTCTTTTCCTCGAGCTACTTAGATGTTTCAGTTCACTCGGTTTGCCACCATCTCCCTATATATTCAGGAGCGGTTACCCTTGCGGGTGGGTTTCCCCATTCGGACATTTCCGGATCAAAGCTTATTTGCCAGCTCCCCGAAACTTTACGCAGGCTATCACGTCCTTCATCGCCTGTAATCGCCAAGGCATCCACCATATGCACTTATTCGCTTGATCCTATAACGTTAAAACCTGAACCCTTTTTAAATTCAGATCCCATGATGCATGAGACATCCGTCATAGGCTTTTCTAAAGCAACTTCGTTAATGCTGCAAGGTTATACAACATTAACTGGTTTATTTTACTTCACTTGTTTTTAAGAACTTTCATTCTTGAAACTCAAGCTAAAGCAAAATGTTTCGATTTTGCAATCAATTACTACCCATTTTGAATACACACATATCATCACAATAATGTGTATTCACTTTACTTCTTCCATTTTGTTAAAGAACAGTCTAGTTAAAAACTAGAAGTAAATATTCACTTGGCTTTAAACACCAAAGTAACACTTACTTCTAATTTCTTACATACAGCATCAAATACTTGGTGGAGGATAACGGGATCGAACCGTTGACCCCCTGCTTGCAAAGCAGGTGCTCTCCCAGCTGAGCTAATCCCCCATTTTCAGGTGAATCTGGTGGGTCTGGATGGACTCGAACCATCGACCCCCGCCTTATCAAGACGGTGCTCTAACCAGCTGAGCTACAGACCCTCAAGGTTTACTAGCGTTTCCGCCAATGTTTGGTCAATCATTGATGCTGCTGACTACTAACAACTGATAAGTGTGAATGCTTGCAAAGTAAAGACGTCTCTAGAAAGGAGGTGATCCAGCCGCACCTTCCGATACGGCTACCTTGTTACGACTTCACCCCAGTCATGAATACTACCGTGGTAATCGTCCTCCTTACGGTTAGACTAACTACTTCTGGTAAAACCCACTCCCATGGTGTGACGGGCGGTGTGTACAAGGCCCGGGAACGTATTCACCGCGACATGCTGATCCGCGATTACTAGCGATTCCGACTTCATGTAGTCGAGTTGCAGACTACAATCCGGACTACGATCGGCTTTCTGGGATTGGCTCCACCTCGCGGCTTGGCAACCCTCTGTACCGACCATTGTATTACGTGTGAAGCCCTGGCCATAAGGGCCATGAGGACTTGACGTCATCCCCACCTTCCTCCGGTTTGTCACCGGCAGTCCCATTAAAGTGCCCAACTAAATGATGGCAATTAATGGCAAGGGTTGCGCTCGTTGCGGGACTTAACCCAACATCTCACGACACGAGCTGACGACAGCCATGCAGCACCTGTGTTAACGTTCTCTTTCGAGCACCAATCCATCTCTGGAAAGTTCGTTACATGTCAAGGCCAGGTAAGGTTTTTCGCGTTGCATCGAATTAATCCACATAATCCACCGCTTGTGCGGGCCCCCGTCAATTCCTTTGAGTTTTAATCTTGCGACCGTACTCCCCAGGCGGTCTACTTCACGCGTTAGCTGCGTTACTCATGGATTTTACTCCACCAACAACTAGTAGACATCGTTTAGGGCGTGGACTACCAGGGTATCTAATCCTGTTTGCTCCCCACGCTTTCGTGCATGAGCGTCAATATTATCCCAGGGGGCTGCCTTCGCCATTGGTATTCCTCCACATCTCTACGCATTTCACTGCTACACGTGGAATTCTACCCCCCTCTGACATATTCTAGTCTTGTAGTTTCAAACGCAGTTCCCAAGTTGAGCTCGGGGATTTCACATCTGACTTACAAAACCGCCTGCGCACGCTTTACGCCCAGTAATTCCGATTAACGCTTGCACCCTACGTATTACCGCGGCTGCTGGCACGTAGTTAGCCGGTGCTTCTTATCAAGGTACCGTCATTAACACAGTTTATTCGACTGCATCGTTTCTTCCCTTGCGAAAGAGCTTTACAACCCGAAGGCCTTCTTCACTCACGCGGAATGGCTGGATCAGGCTTTCGCCCATTGTCCAAAATTCCCCACTGCTGCCTCCCGTAGGAGTCTGGACCGTGTCTCAGTTCCAGTGTGGCTGGTCGTCCTCTCAGACCAGCTACTGATCGTCGCCTTGGTGAGCTTTTACCTCACCAACTAGCTAATCAGATATCGGCCGCTCCATTAACGCAAGGTCCGAAGATCCCCTGCTTTCCCCCGTAGGGCGTATGCGGTATTAGCCAACCTTTCGATTAGTTATCCCCCATTATTGGATACGTTCCGATACATTACTCACCCGTTCGCCACTAATCATTCTAGCAAGCTAGAAATCATCGTTCGACTTGCATGTGTAAAGCATTCCGCCAGCGTTCAATCTGAGCCAGGATCAAACTCTTCAGTTTAATTTCTGACTATTACTTTTTTCCTCTTGCGAGGTGGTTATTTCGCTTTTGCTTTATTACTTAAGATAATTAAGTAATGACTCAAATTCATTGTCAAGGTTTGTATTACTACAATCTTGTCATAAATTTAAGTGTAAGCACTTGTTTTTCTGAGTCTGATCTTAATGCCAATCAACTAAGTTAAATTTTAATGTAAACACTAAAACAAGTTAGTTGCGATTAAGTCAGCTGCTTCATTCACAAGCACCCACACTTATCAGTTGTTATATTGTTAAAGAACTTTTCGTTTCCGTCGTTACGCTTTGCGTTAACGAGGTGCGCATTATACAGAGCTTTTATCGCCCGTCAACCTTAATTTCGTAATATTTACTAATTAAAATTAACCGTACTTTTTACTGCGCCTTCTACTGCTTTTCGCCAACAGTGTTTCGTTAGCAAGGTGCGCATTCTACAGCACCTTAGCCCAATCCAAACACTATTTTTTAATCTGTTACATAATTGTTACATCTTAAAATTAGGCGCTTACATAAATAAAAAACCCCACTACATGTGTAATGGGGTTTTTGGTATAAATAGCTTGGCAGTGACCTACTTTCGCATGCAAGGAGCATACTATCATTGGCGCTGGTTCGTTTCACGGCCCTGTTCGAGATGGGAAGGGGTGGTTCCAAACCGCTATGGCCGCCAAGCATAACTGGTGTCTCGCATGTTTAGCCTTCAAACACACAAGCGATTATGCTGTGTTGCCGTCTCATTTTCATGAGGCGTCTGTAACAAATTGGAAGAAGTAAAGTCTTCATACCTTTAGGTATGGGGTCAAACGGGGTATTGATTACATTATCTAGCTTTAAAACAACCATTAATCTCGAATTGCTTCAAGTTTTAAGGTTATAGGATCAAGCCTCACGAGCAATTAGTAACGGTCAGCTTAACGCATTACTGCGCTTCCACATCCGTCCTATCAACGTCCTGGTCTCGAACGACTCTTTAGGGGGGTTAAACCCCCAGGGAAATCTCATCTCAAGGCGAGTTTCACGCTTAGATGCTTTCAGCGTTTATCTCTTCCAGATTTAGCTACCCGGCTATACCACTGGCGTGATAACCGGTCCACCAGAGATCTGTCCACTCCGGTCCTCTCGTACTAGGAGCAGGTCCCTTCAAATTTCCAACGCCCACGGCAGATAGGGACCAAACTGTCTCACGACGTTTTAAACCCAGCTCACGTACCACTTTAAATGGCGAACAGCCATACCCTTGGGACCGGCTACAGCCCCAGGATGTGATGAGCCGACATCGAGGTGCCAAACTCCCCCGTCGATATGAACTCTTGGGAGGAATCAGCCTGTTATCCCCAGAGTACCTTTTATCCGTTGAGCGATGGCCCTTCCATACAGAACCACCGGATCACTATGACCTGCTTTCGCACCTGCTCGACCTGTCCGTCTCGCAGTCAAGCAACCTTATGCCATTGCACTATCAGTACGATTTCCGACCGTACCTAGGTTACCTTCGCACTCCTCCGTTACTCTTTGGGAGGAGACCGCCCCAGTCAAACTGCCCACCATACACGGTCCCCAGTCCGGATTACGGACCTAGGTTAGAACCTCAACAACATCAGGGTGGTATTTCAAGGTTGACTCCACGATATCTAGCGACACCGCTTCATAGTCTCCCACCTATCCTACACAAATCTTGTCAAAGTCCAATGTAAAGCTACAGTAAAGGTTCATGGGGTCTTTCCGTCTAGCCGCGGGTAGATTGCATCTTCACAAACATTTCAACTTCGCTGAGTCCCGAGAGGAGACAGTGTGGCCATCGTTACGCCATTCGTGCGGGTCGGAACTTACCCGACAAGGAATTTCGCTACCTTAGGACCGTTATAGTTACGGCCGCCGTTTACTGGGACTTCAATCAAGAGCTTGCACCCCATCATTTAATCTTCCAGCACCGGGCAGGCGTCACACCCTATACGTCCACTTTCGTGTTTGCAGAGTGCTGTGTTTTTATTAAACAGTCGCAGCCACCTTTTCACTGCAACCCCATCGAGCTTCGAGAGCAAGTCTCTACACTCTACCGGGGCGCACCTTCTCCCGAAGTTACGGTGCTAATTTGCCGAGTTCCTTCTCCCGGGTTCTCTCAAGCGCCTTAGAATTCTCATCCTACCCACCTGTGTCGGTTTGCGGTACGGTCTCTATACAACTGAAGCTTAGTGGCTTTTCTTGGAAGCATGGTATCAATCACTTCACGTACAAGTACGCTCGTTATCACGCCTTGGCATTAACGACTCTCCGGATTTGCCTAAAGAATCTGCCTACACGCTTGAACCGGGACATCCAACACCCGGCTGACCTAACCTTCTCCGTCCCCACATCGCATTGTATACAGGTACAGGAATATTAACCTGTTTCCCATCAGCTACGCATCTCTGCCTCACCTTAGGGGCCGACTCACCCTGCGCCGATGAACGTTGCGCAGGAAACCTTGGGTTTTCGGCGAGGGAGCTTTTCACTCCCTTTATCGCTACTCATGTCAGCATTCGCACTTCTGATACCTCCAGCATTCCTCACAGAACACCTTCGCAGGCCTACAGAACGCTCTCCTACCATGCATACATTCCGAAGAATGTAGCATCCGAAGCTTCGGTTACGTGCTTAGCCCCGTTACATCTTCCGCGCAGGACGACTCGACCAGTGAGCTATTACGCTTTCTTTAAATGATGGCTGCTTCTAAGCCAACATCCTGGCTGTCTATGCCTTCCCACTTCGTTTTCCACTTAGCACGTCATTTGGGACCTTAGCTGTCGGTCTGGGTTGTTTCCCTCTTGACCACGGACGTTAGCACCCATGGTCTGTCTCCCGTAATTGCATTTCTCAGTATTCGGAGTTTGCAATGGTTTGGTAAGTTCTTATGAACCCCCTAGCCATAACAGTGCTCTACCCCCGAGAATGATATACGAGGCACTACCTAAATAGTTTTCGGAGAGAACCAGCTATTTCCAAGTTTGTTTAGCCTTTCACCCCTATCCACAGCTCATCCCCAAATTTTTCAACATTTGTGGGTTCGGACCTCCAGTACCTGTTACGGCACCTTCATCCTGGCCATGGATAGATCACTTGGTTTCGGGTCTACACCCAGCAACTAGACGCCCTATTCGGACTCGCTTTCGCTACGCCTCCCCTATCGGTTAAGCTTGCTACTGAATGTAAGTCGCTGACCCATTATACAAAAGGTACGCAGTCACGGAACAAGTCCGCTCCCACTGTTTGTATGCATACGGTTTCAGGATCTATTTCACTCCCCTCCCGGGGTTCTTTTCGCCTTTCCCTCACGGTACTGGTTCACTATCGGTCGATTACGAGTATTTAGCCTTGGAGGATGGTCCCCCCATGTTCAGACAAGGTTTCTCGTGCCCCGCCCTACTTGTCGTTACCCTAGTTCCACACACGGGATTTCGTATAAGGGGCTATCACCCTCTATGGCCGGACTTTCCATTCCGTTCTACTATCGCATGTGCTAAAAATAACAGGCTATTCCATGTTCGCTCGCCACTACTTACGGAATCTCGGTTGATTTCTTTTCCTCGAGCTACTTAGATGTTTCAGTTCACTCGGTTTGCCACCATCTCCCTATATATTCAGGAGCGGTTACCCTTGCGGGTGGGTTTCCCCATTCGGACATTTCCGGATCAAAGCTTATTTGCCAGCTCCCCGAAACTTTACGCAGGCTATCACGTCCTTCATCGCCTGTAATCGCCAAGGCATCCACCATATGCACTTATTCGCTTGATCCTATAACGTTAAAACCTGAACCCTTTTTAAATTCAGATCCCATGATGCATGAGACATCCGTCATAGGCTTTTCTAAAGCAACTTCGTTAATGCTGCAAGGTTATACAACATTAACTGGTTTATTTTACTTCACTTGTTTTTAAGAACTTTCATTCTTGAAACTCAAGCTAAAGCAAAATGTTTCGATTTTGCAATCAATTACTACCCATTTTGAATACACACATATCATCACAATAATGTGTATTCACTTTACTTCTTCCATTTTGTTAAAGAACAGTCTAGTTAAAAACTAGAAGTAAATATTCACTTGGCTTTAAACACCAAAGTAACACTTACTTCTAATTTCTTACATACAGCATCAAATACTTGGTGGAGGATAACGGGATCGAACCGTTGACCCCCTGCTTGCAAAGCAGGTGCTCTCCCAGCTGAGCTAATCCCCCATTTTCAGGTGAATCTGGTGGGTCTGGATGGACTCGAACCATCGACCCCCGCCTTATCAAGACGGTGCTCTAACCAGCTGAGCTACAGACCCTCAAGGTTTACTAGCGTTTCCGCCAATGTTTGGTCAATCATTGATGCTGCTGACTACTAACAACTGATAAGTGTGAATGCTTGCAAAGTAAAGACGTCTCTAGAAAGGAGGTGATCCAGCCGCACCTTCCGATACGGCTACCTTGTTACGACTTCACCCCAGTCATGAATACTACCGTGGTAATCGTCCTCCTTACGGTTAGACTAACTACTTCTGGTAAAACCCACTCCCATGGTGTGACGGGCGGTGTGTACAAGGCCCGGGAACGTATTCACCGCGACATGCTGATCCGCGATTACTAGCGATTCCGACTTCATGTAGTCGAGTTGCAGACTACAATCCGGACTACGATCGGCTTTCTGGGATTGGCTCCACCTCGCGGCTTGGCAACCCTCTGTACCGACCATTGTATTACGTGTGAAGCCCTGGCCATAAGGGCCATGAGGACTTGACGTCATCCCCACCTTCCTCCGGTTTGTCACCGGCAGTCCCATTAAAGTGCCCAACTAAATGATGGCAATTAATGGCAAGGGTTGCGCTCGTTGCGGGACTTAACCCAACATCTCACGACACGAGCTGACGACAGCCATGCAGCACCTGTGTTAACGTTCTCTTTCGAGCACCAATCCATCTCTGGAAAGTTCGTTACATGTCAAGGCCAGGTAAGGTTTTTCGCGTTGCATCGAATTAATCCACATAATCCACCGCTTGTGCGGGCCCCCGTCAATTCCTTTGAGTTTTAATCTTGCGACCGTACTCCCCAGGCGGTCTACTTCACGCGTTAGCTGCGTTACTCATGGATTTTACTCCACCAACAACTAGTAGACATCGTTTAGGGCGTGGACTACCAGGGTATCTAATCCTGTTTGCTCCCCACGCTTTCGTGCATGAGCGTCAATATTATCCCAGGGGGCTGCCTTCGCCATTGGTATTCCTCCACATCTCTACGCATTTCACTGCTACACGTGGAATTCTACCCCCCTCTGACATATTCTAGTCTTGTAGTTTCAAACGCAGTTCCCAAGTTGAGCTCGGGGATTTCACATCTGACTTACAAAACCGCCTGCGCACGCTTTACGCCCAGTAATTCCGATTAACGCTTGCACCCTACGTATTACCGCGGCTGCTGGCACGTAGTTAGCCGGTGCTTCTTATCAAGGTACCGTCATTAACACAGTTTATTCGACTGCATCGTTTCTTCCCTTGCGAAAGAGCTTTACAACCCGAAGGCCTTCTTCACTCACGCGGAATGGCTGGATCAGGCTTTCGCCCATTGTCCAAAATTCCCCACTGCTGCCTCCCGTAGGAGTCTGGACCGTGTCTCAGTTCCAGTGTGGCTGGTCGTCCTCTCAGACCAGCTACTGATCGTCGCCTTGGTGAGCTTTTACCTCACCAACTAGCTAATCAGATATCGGCCGCTCCATTAACGCAAGGTCCGAAGATCCCCTGCTTTCCCCCGTAGGGCGTATGCGGTATTAGCCAACCTTTCGATTAGTTATCCCCCATTATTGGATACGTTCCGATACATTACTCACCCGTTCGCCACTAATCATTCTAGCAAGCTAGAAATCATCGTTCGACTTGCATGTGTAAAGCATTCCGCCAGCGTTCAATCTGAGCCAGGATCAAACTCTTCAGTTTAATTTCTGACTATTACTTTTTTCCTCTTGCGAGGTGGTTATTTCGCTTTTGCTTTATTACTTAAGATAATTAAGTAATGACTCAAATTCATTGTCAAGGTTTGTATTACTACAATCTTGTCATAAATTTAAGTGTAAGCACTTGTTTTTCTGAGTCTGATCTTAATGCCAATCAACTAAGTTAAATTTTAATGTAAACACTAAAACAAGTTAGTTGCGATTAAGTCAGCTGCTTCATTCACAAGCACCCACACTTATCAGTTGTTATATTGTTAAAGAACTTTTCGTTTCCGTCGTTACGCTTTGCGTTAACGAGGTGCGCATTATACAGAGCTTTTATCGCCCGTCAACCTTAATTTCGTAATATTTACTAATTAAAATTAACCGTACTTTTTACTGCGCCTTCTACTGCTTTTCGCCAACAGTGTTTCGTTAGCAAGGTGCGCATTCTACAGCACCTTAGCCCAATCCAAACACTATTTTTTAATCTGTTACATAATTGTTACATTTGCGAACTTCCGCTTACCTACTTGCGCAACCACACTGCTCGCTTTATTTAACATTAAGGCTTTGTCCGTGACTTTTTCACCATCTAACTTAACACCACCTTGCTCAATGGCACGGAATGCTTCTGAGGTGCTAGTAACCAAACCAGCCAACTTAAGCAGCTGGGCAACACCTACCTGCTCTGCATCAATAGTCACCGACACCTCGGGCACATCATCCGGGATACCGCCTTTTGAGCGCGTTTGGAAATCAGCCAAAGCTTTTTCTGCATCCGCTTGTGAGTGGAAGCGTGTGACAATCTCCTGCGCGAAGCGCACTTTAACATCACGCGGATTGCCGCCTGCAATTACGCCAGCTTTCCATTGTGCAATAGTTTCTAGCGACTCAAATGAAAGCAGCTCTATATAACGCCACATCAATTCATCTGATATCGACATGATTTTAGCGAAGATGATTTCTGGCGCCTCAGCGATACCTATATAGTTACCTAAAGATTTAGACATTTTATTCACGCCATCTAAACCTTCTAGCAACGGCATAGTAAGCACGCATTGCGCACTCTGTCCTGCTTGCTTCTGTAACTCGCGCCCCATGAGCAAGTTGAACTTCTGGTCAGTACCGCCTAACTCCACATCTGCATTTAGCGCAACAGAATCGTAACCTTGCAATAAAGGATAGAGAAACTCATGAATCGCAATCGGCTGATTACCTTTGAAGCGCTTAGAGAAGTCATCGCGCTCCAGCATGCGCGCCACAGTATGGCTAGCCGCCAATTTAAGCATGCCCGCAGCCCCAAGTTCGGTGAGCCACTTAGAGTTAAACACTACCTCGGTTTGCTCTGGTTTAAGTATCTTAAAAACTTGCGCGGTATAGGACTTAGCATTCTCCTGCACCTGCTCTGCCGTCAATGGCGGACGTGTCGCACTTTTACCGGTCGGGTCACCAATCATGCCTGTGAAATCACCAATCAGGAACAGCACGGTATGTCCAAGCTCTTGAAATTGGCGCAACTTATTAATAAGTACAGTATGCCCAAGATGCAAATCTGGCGCCGTTGGGTCAAAACCTGCTTTAATTTTTAGTGGCTGACCTTTTTTTAGCTTTTCAATTAACTCGGCTTCAATTAATAGTTCATCTGCGCCGCGTTTAATCACTGCAAGCTGTTGGCTGATTTCAATATTCACGTTTTAACGTCCTTAAACTCTATTGTTTTTTTACCGCTAGTTTATTTGTATAAACTTAATTTTCTGTTAGTATCAAGAGCTGAAATAATTAAGTAAAGGTTAGCCCGTGGATATTAACGAGCCCAATCATCACCAATCACCCCAAAACTCTATTTTAACGCAAAACGCCAATAAAGCTGAACGCAAGCAACAACGCTTATCAGAGCGTAAATTTAAGCTGCGCTGGGTATTGGCAATTTCTTGCTTACCATTATTTGGCATTTACACCGCATTTGGTATTGCACCGCAAACATTAACAACCAACATTGCGACCTCTATGGTGGTTGAAGAAGTAAGCCTGCCGACACTTGAGCAGGCATTAAATGACGATTCTGAGTTAACCGAAAAGTTTTGGTATAAAGATTACGTACGCAGGGACGATACGCTACAAAGCGTATTAGCCAGGCTCAACATCCGCAATCGTGATGCCTTGGAATTTATTCGCACCGACAGCGTTGCCAGCGAAATTGCACGCTCCATCATCCCTGGCCGCCAAGTAAAAGCCGAGACCGATGCGGATGGAAATTTGTTTCATTTTGAATACCAAGTTAACGCAGACGCGTTTTTGACAGTAACGAAAACAGATGATGGATATACCGCCAAGCAAGATAATCGTGTTTTAGAAGTTCGCCCCATATTAAAATCAGCGAAAATTACCAGCTCACTATTTGGCGCAACAGATGCGGCAAATATTCCAGACAATATTGCAATCCAACTCGCAGACATTTTTGAAAGTGAAATCAACTTTCATACAGACTTACGCCGTGGCGATCACTTCAATGTAATTTATGAAGGCAGCTATGATCAGGGTGAACTGATTAAAGTAGGCGAAGTGCTGGCGGCTGAATTTGTGAATGACGGCAAGGTCTACCGTGCGGTCGGCTTCCGTGATGGCAACAATCAGATGCAATACTACACACCTGAAGGTAAAAGCACGCATAAGTCGTTTTTACGTTCACCTTTAGAATTTAGCCGCGTAAGCTCAGGCTTTAGCGTTGCAAGATTTCACCCAGTACTACAAAGAATGCGCGCACATAAAGGCGTAGACTTTGCCGCACCTACCGGCACTCGGATTAAAGCGTCTGCCGACGCTGTGGTTGATTTTGTCGGACAAAAAGGCGGTTACGGCAACGTGATTGTCCTGAAACATGCGAATGGCGTGAGCACTTTGTACGGACATCTTTCACGCTTTGCGCCAGAGCTACGTCGCGGCTCAAAAATCACGCAAGGCCAGATGATAGGCTTTGTAGGGATGTCAGGCGTGGCTACCGGCCCACATTTGCATTATGAATTTTTAATCAATGGCCAGCACCAAGATCCCATGAAAGTTGCGCTGCCTAAAACCAATATCATTCAAGGCAGCAATAAAGCTAAATTTGAGTCTATCAGCAGCCAAATGACAGCGCAGCTTAGATTGCTAGGCACCAGCAATATTGCAGCCTTAGAATAATTTAGCAGCACTAAATATCACCATCATGGCTAGCGAGCTTTTTATCGGCTTAATGTCGGGTACTAGCCTAGATGGGGTGGACGCTGCCCTAGTTACGTTCGACCATACACAGCAGCCTCAGCTGCTTAAAACGCATTTTTTGGCTTATCCTGCAGATTTACGCACGCAGATTCTCGCTTTACAACACCCCACCACAAACGAACTAGAAACAACCGCTCGCATGGGTAACACCCTTGCCTATTTATATGCAGACGCAGTCAATGCCCTGCTTGCTGCCGCACAAGTGGACGCAGGTGCAGTCACTGCGATTGGCTGCCACGGCCAAACCATCAGACACCGCCCAGAATTAGGCTTTACCATGCAAATTGGCAATGCGGCATTGCTAAGCGAACTGACCGGCATCACCGTAGTGAACGACTTTAGAAGCAGAGACATTGCAGCAGGTGGCCAAGGAGCACCGCTGGTGCCTGCATTCCATCAAGATGTTTTTAGCAGCAACATTCATAATCGAGCAATTATCAATATCGGCGGCATCGCCAATATTACCTACCTAAGTACAGCTGGTGATGTATTCGGCTTTGACTCTGGCCCCGGCAACATGTTGCTGGATACCTGGATTAAACAACACTTGGGTTTAGACTACGATGCGGATGGTCAATGGGCTAGTACAGGCAAGACTATTGAGCCATTGCTCACGGCGATGCTGAGCGAACCTTACTTTGCTGCAGCACCGCCTAAGAGTACTGGCCGCGATTTATTTAATACTGCGTGGCTAAATCACTACTTAACCCAGCAAAACTATGCAGCCCAAGATGTTGCGCGTACCTTAGTAGCATTAAGCGCGCACTCTATTGCAAATGCTGTTTACCAACATTGCGGTCAAGTCGATGAAATATATCTATGCGGCGGCGGCGCAAAGAACAAACTCTTGCAGAGTGAATTGCAATCACTCATGGGTACAACCACTATCGCTACTACAGACCAGCTAGGCATGGGCGTGGATTGGGTTGAGGCAATTGCCTTTGCATGGCTAGCAAAAAAATGCATGGCCAAACAAACTGCAAACCTGCCACAAGTCACCGGGGCTAAAGGCCTACGCATTTTAGGTGCGATTTACCAAGCTTAGTAAGCTTTTAACATTCATCTGCTCGCTTTGATAAAGTATAATCACAGTCAATGATGATTAGAACTGCAAAAACACCATGAAAAACAATACAAGTACCGCAACACTCAGCTTTGAAAATGGTAAGTCACCGATTGAATTACCGATACTTTCCGGATCATTGGGCAATGATGTGATTGACATCCGCAGCTTAGGCAAACACGGCGTATACACGTACGACCCGGGCTTTATGTCGACTGCAGCATGTAACTCCAACATTACCTTTATTGATGGCGAGCAGGGCCTGCTGTATCACCGTGGCTACCCAATTGAAGAGCTAGCTGAACACTGTGACTATTTAGAGGTTGCCTACCTGTTAATGCATGGTGAACTGCCAAACGTGACAGAGAAAAAGCAGTTTACGGACACCATTACAGGCAGCACTATGCTGCATGATCAACTTAGCAATATTTTCCGCGGGTTCAGGCGTGATGCACACCCAATGGCGGTTATGGTTGGCGTGGTTGGCTCACTCTCTGCGTTTTACTTTGACTCGATGGACATTCTTAACCCGAAGCATCGTGAAATATCTGCGCATCGTTTATTAGCAAAAGTACCAACCATTGCGGCGTGGAGCTATAAGTACAACATAGGCCAACCATTTATGTACCCGCAGAATCATCTGAACTATGCGGAAAACTTTATGTACATGATGTTTGCTACCCCATGTGAGCAATATGTACCTAACCCAGTACTAGCAAAAGCATTTGAACGCATTTTAATCTTGCACGCAGACCACGAACAGAACGCATCGACATCGACAGTGCGCCTTGTAGGCTCTAGCGGCGCCAACCCGTTTGCATGTATCTCAGCAGGCATTGCATCACTTTGGGGGCCGGCACACGGTGGCGCTAACGAGGCTACGCTGAATATGTTGGAAGAAATTGGCGACGTTTCACGCATTGGTGAGTTTATTAACCGCGCTAAAGACAAATCAGACAGTTTCAGACTAATGGGCTTTGGTCACCGCGTTTACCGCAACATGGACCCAAGAGCCGCCATCATGAGAAAAACATGTCATGAGGTGCTAGATGTATTAGGACTTAACAATGACCCTATGTTCAAATTGGCATTGGCTCTAGAAAAGATTGCACTGGAAGACGAATACTTTGTGTCGCGCAAACTCTACCCTAACGTAGATTTCTACAGCGGCATTGTGATGCGTGCGATGGGCATCCCCAACAGCATGTTTACCGCCATCTTTGCCCTTGCCAGAACTGCCGGCTGGATTGCACAGTGGTCTGAAATGCACTCTGACCCTGAAGCTAAAATTGGCAGGCCACGTCAGCTTTACACGGGCTCAGCAAAGCGCTCATTTGTGGAATTAAATAAAAGGTAGTAATTAAGGCAGGTGCAGCACGGCCGTGAAGTTACAGCTGACTTGCGCCTAATTTAGTGTCTATTTCAATGAAGCCTATTTGAATTGGTACCTATTTAAAGCGTAACCCAATTCAACCCTGTCAAAGCTAGCACTCTTGGACTGTTTTATCTGCGAGATTTAACGGTACAAGGCTGACGGAGCTGCGCATAACAAAACACGCTCAGTTAATCGAGTGCTTATACCGCCAAGCACCCAAATTAACACAAGCGTGTCATTGTAAATTTAGCAAAGCTAAACTGCGCTAAATTTTAAACCGAGAAAGATGAACCACAACCGCAAGTAGTTTGTGCATTTGGGTTACGAATCACAAACTGTGAACCCTGTAAGCTGTCTTGGTAGTCAATCTCAGCGCCCATCAAGTACTGCAGACTCATTGGATCGATTAACAATGTCACGCTGTCTTTTTGCACTTGCGTGTCATCGTCGTTCACTTCTTCTTCAAACGTAAAACCGTATTGAAAGCCTGAACATCCGCCGCCGCTAACAAAAACACGCAACTTAAGATCTGGTGAACCTTCTTCTTCAATTAACTCTTTTACCTTTTTTGCTGCATTATCGGTAAAAACTAAAGGTGAAGGAATGTCTAATTCCTGAACTTCTGCAACTGTACTCATGGTGTACCCCTAAAATTTCAAATAAATATCTTCACTAATATGCGACCTAACGCACTGAATTTCAATAGCAAAAGCCTGCAAGTGCTAGCTTAATCTGCATTTTCATCCAAATAAACTAACTTTCCTTCTATCACCGCACCGGTATGCATCTCCAGAGTGTTGTAATAAACATCCCCAGTCACACGTGCCTTGGTTTGTAGCTCTATAAACTGCGCAGCTTTTACTGGACCAATCACAGTACCGTTCACCACGACCTTAGATGCAGTAATTGCACCCTCAATACGACCCAACTCACTAAGTATTAGTGTGCTTGGCTGGTCATTAGGTTCAGCCACGGTACCAATTACTGTGCCATCAACACGCAAACCGCCTGCAAAATGAATATTGCCTTCAACCCGTGTGCCCACACCAATCAAGGTGTCAATGGTATTTTGCACACGGTTACTTTTTTTAAAAAACATCGTAAATCCTCTAAACTTTGATAGCTAACTCATTCATAGACTACTACGCATGGTACTGCCATAAAAAGTAAGTACGATTACCTTTTACTATTCGTCATATTCTTATAAAAAGCTAAATCCTCTTTAATATGAATATTTTCATCTTGGACATCGCGCAGTTCTTTAGTTAAAACGCTCTGTGCGGCTTGCTCAATCTGTAACTGCCGCTCTACCTGTATTACCTTGGTATTCAACGCCTGATTATCAAGCATGGTCTGACGTAAGCTCTCACTACCCGTTGCATATTGCCAGTAAGCGGCCGCATAGCCCAAAGCAATAAACACAAAAGCTGTGCCGGTCTGAAAATACCACGGACGCTTGGATCTCACCGCCACCTGCTTGGCAGTTAACCCGAAATGACGGCGAATTCTACGGCGAACTGGTTTCATTTAGTTAAGGCAGTAACGGTAAAACTTCTAAACCACTGCGTTCATCAAACCCAAACATGATGTTCATATTTTGCACAGCCTGCCCAGCAGCCCCTTTTACCAAGTTATCCTGCACTACCACCAAGGTCAAATATCCCGCTGCTTCTTGCCTATGCAAAGCAATGCGTAACTGATTAGAGCCTCGCACTGACCGCGTTTCTGGCAATGCGCCCGCTGGCATCACATCCACAAAACGCTCATGTTGGTAACGCTGCTCATACAAAGCCTGCAAATCTGCAGCTTTAGCTGCATCAGTCAGTTTAACGTAAATTGTTGACAGCATGCCACGTATCATCGGGATTAAATGCGGCACAAAAATAAACTGAATATTTGCATTTGCCAATTGCGTAAGCTGCGCATGAATCTCAGGATGGTGACGATGCCCAGCCACGCCATATGCTTTCATGCTATCACTTGACTCTGCAAACAAAGTTGCAACTTCCGCTTTCCTGCCCGCACCAGACACACCAGATTTAGCATCAGCCACAATCGGTGCAGAAAAATCAACATAGCCCTTTTCGAGCAACGGCGCCAAACCTAATAGCACCGTGGTTGGATAACATCCAGGGTTACCAATCACTTTCGCCGACTTAATGTTTTCACGATTAAGCTCAGGGATCCCATACACTGCCTCACGCAACACATCAGGGCAGCTATGCGGCATTTTGTACCACTGTTCAAACACCGCAGTGTCTTGTAAACGAAAGTCTGCCGCAAGATCAATCACTTTAACATTGGCATCTAACAGCGCTTGCGCCTGACTCATAGCCACACCATGAGGTGTCGCAAAAAACACCACATCACATGCACTTAAATTTGCAGTAGCCGGATCAGAAAACGCTAAATCAATATAGCCACGTAAATTAGGGAACATATCAGCAACGCGCAGGCCAGCATCACCACGTGAGGTAATAGCCGTTAACTCCACATGTGGATGTAGCGCCAATAGGCGCAACAACTCAACACCGGTATATCCAGTGCCGCCAACAATCCCTACTTTTATCTTTTTCGATGCCATGTTGTTTATATTCATTTACCAAGTGTTCTGATTATAAGCGCTCTATCTTTTTCATCCAATAAAAAAGGCCGCCAAAGCGACCTTTTTCAAATCCAACCGCCTGATTAGCGTTTAGAGAATTGTTTACGACGACGCGCTTTGCGTAGACCAACTTTTTTACGCTCAACTTCACGTGCATCACGTGTCACGAAACCAGCATGTGACAATGCACTTTTCAATGTAGCGTCAAAATCGATCAAAGCACGTGTAATACCGTGACGAACAGCACCAGCTTGACCAGACTCACCGCCACCGATTACGTTAACCATGATGTCGAAGCTAGCTGTGTTGTTTGTTAATTCTAGAGGTTGACGCAAAATCATGCGTGATGTCACGCGTGAGAAATACTCATCAACTGGCTTGTCATTAACAATGATGTTGCCTTTACCTGATTTTAAGAATACGCGCGCTACAGAGCTTTTGCGGCGACCCGTACCATAATTGTATTTACCGATCATTTTTTATCCTTAGATGGTCAATGGTTGCGGTTGTTGTGCCGCGTGGTCATGCTCACTACCAGCATAAACCTTCATTTTTTTGATCATTGCATAGCCTAAAGGACCTTTAGGCAACATGCCTTTAACCGCTTTTTCTAAAGCGCGACCTGGGAAACGATCTTGCATTTTAGAGAATGTTGTTGTTGTGATACCGCCTGGATAACCAGAGTGACGGTGGTAAAGCTTACCATCTGCTTTATTACCAGTTACTTTTAATTTGTCGGCATTAATAACAACTATATAATCACCTGTATCAACGTGAGGCGTATAAATTGTTTTATGTTTGCCGCGTAAACGGTGTGCAACTGCGCTAGCTAGACGGCCTAGCACTAGGTCTGTGGCATCAACCACAAACCAATCGCGCTTCACTTCGTGTGATTTTGCTGAAAAGGTTTTCATCGTGTTACCAATACTGTGAGCTAAAAAAATTAAGAGGCGGATTTTATGCTAAATAAATATGTCTTGTCAAACAGTATTACACTGTTCACTCAATATTTTTTAAGTTTATTGCTGGCTTACAACAATATGTTTAGCGCCATATCAAACAACTCGCATCCATATATTGTTTGATATTCACACCAACACTTAATGTTGGCATGAGTTGTGCTTTTTGTTATGGTAGTGTTACATTGCTTTATAAGCACTTTACCATAAGTATGTCTGCACAAACGAGATTCTAACAGACCAGCTTAACAATGCAATAAAAATTAGCATAACAATTTGAAAACAAACATATTTTGAGATTATTCATCCCTCTTATTTTCGCCCTCTACGCCAACGCGAGCTTCGCATTGGGCCTTGGCGAAGCTACGCTTAAATCGTACCTGGGTGAATCGCTCATTGTTAAATTAAATGTCAGTGACGTTGAAAAGTCGCCAGATGCAAGCTGCTTTACAGTATCTGACACCAACGACACACCTGCTTTTAAAAGAGCATTTTCTACATTAAGCACACAAAAAGATGGCTTTTTACTTACCATCACTACGCAATCTGTGATTACAGAGCCGATTCTTAGCTTGCGCGTTTCTTATCACTGCGAACCACAACTACACCGTGACTACGTTTTATTATTAGACCCTGCATCTATCCATAGCGAAACTGCCAACAGCAATGTCGCAGCCATCTCGAGCAGCACTGCTGACAAACAAGTCAGCCGCAAAACCAAAACTTCAAGCAACGCAGATAACAGCACAGCGAGCATAGCTGCTGGCGACACGGAGAGCTATACACCACCCAAGGCTAAACGTAAGCTAAAAAAACGTCACGCCAACGCTGCATCCAGTGCTGATGACAAAATGATGGAAGCCTACGTAGGCAAGCAACAAAGCGCCGCAAAACCAACGCCGCCAACCAGCGTAAGCACTAGCGAGCAGCCGGCACCGACCAAACCTGACACGTCCAGTAAGCCATATTTAAGCATTTCTGGCGGCAGTTTGACATCGGATGCTTCTGGCGGACAACATAAGATCAGCCTGCAGTTTGAAACGCAAATTGACCTTAATCGCGCACCCCCGACCACCCCACCTAGCAGCACAGAGCTACAGGATGAGGCGACCGTAATGTCTAATCGACTAGCGCATCTGGAAAAGCAGATTATCAGCCTGCAAACACAAAACACGCAGCTAAGAGATGAAGCAGCACAAGCAAAAAATGAATTAGCCGAGCAGCAATCTGGCTGGCTCAATTACCTATTGATTGCGGTAGGAGCCCTGCTCGCATTCGCTGCAATTGAATGGCTACGCCGCACCATTACGACCAAGCGCTTGATTAAGCAAGAACAACATTGGTTTGACGCGGACGAGGATACAGATAATCAGCAAACATCTCTTGCTACTGCAACTCAGCCAGCCAATGATTATAGGACGAGCAAGCAGAATAGTTTCTCGGAGAGCTTTCTTGACGACGAAGCTGATGACGACGTAATTGCGGCGCCAGTCAAAACTGGCATCTTGACACCGGCTGAACATGTAAGTGATGAGCACGATAGTATCATCGATAATGCAGATGTGTTTATTGAGCATGAGCGCCCACTATTAGCGATACAGTTGCTGCAGAATCATTTAAATGACTTCCCAACAGAGTCACCCAAAGTTTGGCTTAAATTGCTATCGTTAATCGCCAAAGAGGGGTCTGAAGCTGAATACGATGCAATGGTAATAGAAGCCAACAAATACTTTAATATCAAAGCACCAAACTTTGCTGACGCGGACCATGAAGACAGCTCTTCAATTGAAGAGTACGCAAATATCGTTGCCAGACTTGAAGGGGCATGGGGCTCACCATTTGCCGTTAAGTTTTTAAATGATTTGATTTACGATCAATACGCACAGCCAGCTGAGGGCTTCTCTCCCAACAACTTTGAAGAACTATTCTTCCTGAAAAGAATCGCAGAACTGCTCAACACAGGCATTGCAGCCAGCCAGCACACAATGTATCGAAGTGCCCCCCCTAAAGCTGAGAGCGAACGCACCACTCCTGCACCTAGCAATTTAGATAACACAGCGCTTAATACTGCGGCTTTTAATAGCGTTGCTTTTGGCGATGATATTTCTTTTGATGCGGATGCTCTCAGCGCAAGCACGGCAAAACCCAAAACCAGCACAATCAGCGATGCAGACTTCACGGTTGCACCATTCCCAGAGATGCCGGAACAAGCCCCATGGAGCAGACCTACGCAGGAGGAAATGAACACACAGTTCGCGAACTCGCCCTTTCAAAAAATACCCTCTTACGAAGTAGACATGCTCACGGACTTTGATGACCACATTGAGGTAACTGCCCCGACCTTTGGCAAAGCTACACCTGTAGCTGAGGACTCAGCCGCCCCTGCGCAGACAAACACCGCACCGACTGAAATGGCAGAAGAGTTTCTTTTCCCTTCAGATATCTACCTAGAAGAGTCAAGCTCGGCTGATACTGCGGCAAGCAAACCTGATGACGAGCTAGAGAACAACAAAGCTAAAGACTCCAACGTTATTGAATGGGATTTGCCCAAATCAAGCACTTAATTAAGCCAAACACTTAAAAGCGCATAGCGACACTGCCTTTGCGCTTAACCTAACGTGCTTAAATCAAATAATGTGCAAGCAAGCCAGCAAACACAAAAAAGCCAAACCAGTTATTGCCTAAAAATGCCTGAAAGCATTTTTCTCTTAAGCGCGCCCTGATCAGGCAGTAGTGATACAGCGCAACACCAGCTGCCAAGAATAGGCCAACATAATACGCATACGACAGCCCGAGCTGATACCCTGCGACACCCAGCAAGGTCAAGGTCAAGCCGTAACACAGCATAATGGCGACAACATCAAAGCGGCCAAAGGTAATAGCGGATGATTTAATGCCTATTTTCAAGTCATCATCCCTATCCACCATTGCGTATTCGGTATCGTATGCAATCGCCCAGAACACATTGGCGCACAGTAGCAGCCAGGAAACGGCAGGAACCGCATCAGTCACTGCGGCAAACGCCATGGGAATACCAAAACCAAAAGCTACGCCTAAATATGCCTGCGGCATCACAAAAAAGCGTTTGGTTAAAGGGTAGGTCATGGCTAAAAACAAAGCAAGCACTGAGAGCTTAATGGTTAACACGTTCAGCAAGCAGACCAGCCCAAATGCCAAGACACTTAACGCCAATGCCAACCAATACGCTTCTTTTTTAGTCACCTCTTTATTGGGTAAAGGGCGATACTGTGTGCGCTCAACCAAACCATCGTACTGACTATCGGCAATGTCGTTCATCACACAGCCAGCACTGCGCATTAACACTGTGCCTGTGATAAATATCAGCACAATAATCCAGTCCGGCTTACCGGTGGAGGCAATTAAAAGCGCCCATAATGTGGGCCAGAGCAACAGCAAGATGCCTATCGGCTTATCTAAACGCATCAGGCGTTCATAACTATTTATCTTTTTGACCAAGTCTTTTATTTTTGGGTCTTGTATTTTCATGGGGCAACGATACTCGGCAAGAATACTTCAGTAACCATAATACTAGCGCAGTTCAGACTGAACACTGAGCGACGCGCCCAAAGATAACTGGGGTTGACCATCAAATGCTTGTTCGCCAGTTGATACAGCACGTGATTCGGTGATAGTTTTTTATAACTTAATGCTGTACGTTTGACTTTAGGGTTTGCAAATAAAGTCGCTCCTAATGGCTTATTACCAAGCTTACCTAAGCCGTGCCAGACACCACGCAAGCGCTTAGTAGGCAATACACTATGCGCAAACACCACAGGCTCTGCTCCGCCGCACAACAGCACATCACGCACCAGCACAAATTTATCTGCAGATAAATTTAACAGCGCGGCCTCATCACGGATCGGCTTACGTAAAGCCACGGTAAGCGGCACCACGTAAAAATCCGGGTAGCATTGCTGCAACTTGGCAGTTAAGGATTGACCATGCATCAGCCATGAACGATAGGCACGGCTATGCAACGGCTTTACTAACCAGCGATAACGCGCTTGTGGGGTGCTTTTACGTATCTTCACGGCAGAATTATCGCATGTAGTGAATAAAATCTAGATACATGCCGCTATACCTTCACCAATTCGCCTGCCGTGCTCATCCAGCGATCTAGATGCCGCTCCACTTCAGCCGGATAGTTTTGTAGCAACATATCTGCCATGGCTTTTGCTGCCTCGAGCAAATCAACATCGCGCTCTAAATCTGCAATTTTCAGCATAGGTACGCCGCTTTGACGCACCCCTAACAATTCACCTGGGCCGCGAATTTGCAAATCTGCCTGCGCAATAGCAAAGCCATCATTACTTTCATAAATCACTTTTAATCTGGCGCGCGCAGTTTCAGACAGTTTATTCTGATAGAGCAAAATACAAGTGCTTTTTGCCGCGCCCCTGCCCACACGTCCGCGTAGTTGGTGCAGCTGTGACAGGCCCATACGCTCCGCATGCTCAATCACCATCAAACTGGCATTCGGCACATCCACTCCCACCTCAATCACAGTGGTGGCAACCAAAAGTTGGGAATGGCCGGCGCTGAACTCAGCCATGACCGCTTGTTTTTCGGCTGGCTTCATGCGGCCATGCACCAGGCCAACCTTTAACTCGGGAAACTCCTGCTGCATCAGTGCGTAGGTGTCATTAGCTGTTGCCAATTGCAGCGCTTCAGACTCCTCAATCAGCGGGCACACCCAATAGGCCTGATTGCCCTGCAAACACGCCTCGCGCACGCGCTGTAAGATTTCGTCACGCCTGGCATCAGAGACAATTTTGGTGACGATAGGCGAACGCCCAGGAGGTAATTCGTCTATCACCGACACATCAAGGTCAGCGTAATAACTCATGGATAGCGTGCGTGGAATGGGTGTTGCAGACATCATCAGCTGATGTGGCTCAGGCTGGCCTTTCTGGCGTAGCGCTAAGCGCTGATGCACACCAAAGCGATGCTGCTCATCAATAATGGCTAAACCCAGACTTTTAAAGCGCACCGCTTCTTGAAATAAGGCATGCGTACCTACCACTAGTTTTGCTTCACCATTGGCAATAGACGCCAGCGCAGCATCACGGTCTTTCTTGTTTTGGCTGCCGGTGAGCCATGCAATCTTGATATCTAACGGCTGTAGCCAACTCAACATTTTACGGTAATGCTGTTCTGCCAATATTTCCGTGGGTGCCATTAATGCAACCTGCCAGCCATTTTCCACACACTGCAGTGCCGCCATGCAGGCCACAATGGTTTTACCGCTGCCCACATCACCTTGCAATAGACGCTGCATGGGGTGCGCCTGCGTTAAATCATGCTCAATTTCCAATGCCACTTTCTGCTGTGCGCCGGTTAACGCAAACGGCAAACTTTTCAGTAAAGCAGAAATCAGCTGTTTAGAGCGTTTAAATTGCGGAGCACTCACACTACGGCGCCGCGCATAATGCTTACGCATAGATAGCTGCTGTGCCAGCAGCTCATCAAATGCCAAACGCAGCCAGTGTGTCGTGGTTTTATTATCCAACGCGCGCAGGCTCACATCGGGGCTAGGATGATGCAGTGCCGCCAAACTTAAAGCAAAACTAGGGAGATTTAAACCTGCATATACCTGTGCAGGTAAGGTTTCATGCATCTCGCCTTGCTGCTGCAAGGCAATGCCGATGGCCTTACGTAAACTAGCCTGCCCCAAGCCGGCAACCGTAGGGTAAACCGGCGTTAAGGTTTCGGCTACAATGGTTTTTTCACCCACCGCTTTACAGGTTGGATGCACCATTTCATAGCCAAAAAAGCCGCTGCGCACCTCACCGTAAACACGTAGCTTACTCCCAACTTTCAGTGCATTAATCTGGCTAGGGTAGAAATGTAGAAAACGCAGCGTGAGTTGACCACTGGCGTCCTCTAATCTGGCAATCAGCGCCTTGCGTGGCTTATAGGTAACTTCTGCATGCACGATTTCACCTTCAACCTGTGCAGATTCACCCATATGCAAATCACGCACTGCAGTCACATGGGTCTCATCAATATAACGTAAAGGTAAATGTAGTAATAAGCCTTGCAGATTACTAATGCCCAACTTAGCCAAGTTGGCAATCATCGGTTTGCTGAAGGCTTTAATTTGAGTGAGTTGCGTCACATTGAATGTGGCCGACCTAAGGCACAGAAAAGCATTTACTTAAATAACGTAAAAGCACGCACCCTAAGCCAGCATTTAGCTGCTTAAAGCACCATCACGGCATCAGCTTCAACCAACGCAGCGCGTGGTAATGAAGCAACGCCTACCGCAGCACGTGCTGGATATGGCTGACTGAAGTACTCAGCCATAATAGAGTTCACCAAAGCAAAGTGAGATAAGTCAGTCAGGAAAATATTAAGTTTAACTACATCCGCTAAACTACCGCCAGCGGCATCGGCCACCGCTTTTAGGTTTTGGAATACACGGTGCACTTGTGCTTCAATGCCATCGACCAATTGCATCGTTACTGAATCTAGTCCGATTTGACCAGATAGATACACCGTATTGCCTACTTTGACCGCTTGTGAGTAAGTGCCAATGGCTGCTGGTGCGCCTTCTGTTTGAATAATTTGTTTTGTATTAGTTGTCATTTAATTAAACCACGTTTGTTAAAGAAATCATGCAGGACTACTACTGTGAATATAGTTTTACACTCGAATTTTTACCATTGGCAGTGGCACTGCCTTTGGTGCGGTTAATACGCACCACATCGGGAATCTTGCGCAGACCGCGCATCAACTCCGCTAAATGCACGCGATTTTTCACCTGTACGGTAAAGTACAAATTAGCATAGGCACTGCCATCAGCCTCTTCTACGCTGACGTTATCAATGTTAGAACCGGCATCTGCAATGCCTGATGCGATTTGTGCCAACATACCAGGCTGGTTTGCCACGGTTAGATTTAAATTAGTTTTGAATAAACGCGAGCTTTCTGGCTCCCACTCTACATCCAGCCATTTATCCGGGTCTAATTTAAATTTACGCACACTCGGGCAATCATGGGTATGAATCACCAAGCCCTTATCTTTATTGATAAAGCCTAAAATAGGGTCACCCGGAATCGGCCTGCAGCAAGGTGCAAACTGTACCGCCATGCCTTCAGTACCACGAATCGTGATGGTATCCAGTGAAGCCGCTGGCAGTTTGGTATGCCGCTCGGCATGGCCATCGGTCATTGCTACCAATTGGTGCGCCACCATCACGTTCTGGCGTTTACCTAAGCCTATGTCAGAAAGAATTTCAACTTTTTTCTTCACGCCGTAGTCACGCATCAGCTTTTGCCAATGCTCTTCTGAGATATGGCTAGGGTCTACATGCAATGCACGCAAGGCTTTATTCAACAAACGCTCGCCCAAGTGCGCGGACTCTGTAGATTGCTGCGATTTTAAGAAGTGTCGAATATGCGCACGAGCGCGTCCGGTCACTACGTAATTAAGCCAAGCAGGGTTGGGTTTGGCTAAGGAGCCAGTAATAATCTCAACGTGATCGCCATTATGCATCTCGGTACGCAGTGGCGCTAAATCATGATTAATCCGCACCGCCACGCAACTATTGCCAATGTCAGAGTGCACGGCATAGGCAAAATCAACCGCAGTAGCGCCCTTAGGCAACGCCATGATAGAACCCTTAGGCGTAAACACATACACCTCATCTGGGAACAAATCAATTTTAAGATGCTCAAGGAAGTCGAGCGAATCTACGCTCTCGTTTTGAATATCCAGCAAACGCTGTAACCACTGGTGGGTTTGCTGCTGCAACGCGGTAAGTTGCGCATCACTGGCTTTGTATAGCCAATGTGCGGCAACACCCGCATCTGCAATATTATGCATATCATCACTACGAATCTGCACCTCTATTGGCGTACCAAATGGGCCGAACAATGTAGTGTGCAGCGATTGGTAACCGTTCGCTTTAGGGATGGCGATATAGTCTTTAAATTTGCTAGGAATCGGCTTATACAGCCCATGCAACGCACCTAAAGCTAAATAGCAACTGGGTAAGTCTTTAACTACGATTCTAAAACCATAAATATCATACACTTGCGAAAACGGCGTTGCCTTACTTGTCATCTTTTTATACACGCTATAAAGATGCTTTTCACGGCCTGACACTTCAGCCTCAATGCCAAAATCTGCCAGCTGCTTCTTAATTGACTCTAATATTTTGCTAATGACTTCTTTACGGTTGCCACGTGCGGCCATAATCGCTTTAGAAATCGCGTTATAGCGCATAGGGTAAAGATATTTAAAGCTAAGGTCTTCTAAGGCCTGATAGACATCATTTAAGCCTAAGCGATTAGCAATCGGCGCATAAATATCCAGCGTTTCTTTGGCAATGATCCTTTGTTTCTCTGGGCGCATGGCTTCCAGCGTTTGCATATTATGTAAACGATCTGCCAGCTTCACCAAAATCACACGTACATCTTGCGACATCGCCAACAGCATTTTACGGAAGTTCTCTGCTTGGGCCTGACTCGCACTTTGGAATTCGATTTTATCTAGCTTGGTCACACCATCTACTAATTCAGCGACTTGCGGACCAAATTTTTGCTTGATATCTAAAGTGGTAATGTCGGTATCTTCGACCACATCATGCAGCAACGCCGCGAGGATAGTGGGTACATCCATATGCAAGTCGGCCAGAATGCAGGCAACAGAAACGGGATGCGTGATATATGGCTCGCCCGTTTTACGCACGACGCCATCATGGGCGGCAAACGCGTAACGATAGCCTTCCCATACTTGTTCTATATCTTGAGGTTTTAAATACGAGTGTAGCCGTATGCTTAAGGCTGAGCCCTCACTGTCCGCAGGCAGCAAGGGGGCCGATGTTAACTTTGATAATTCCGCTTTAAGATTGTTTGCGGTTTTTGGCATACCAGTGTCACTAATTGTACGAAAAAGTTAATAAATGCCAAGACGCGGCAAACTACGAATGCCCGCGCGCTAAAATTTCCACACCAATTTTGCCTGCTGCAATTTCACGCAATGCAATCACCGTTGATTTATCGCGTGAGTTTTGCACGTTAACTTGCGGCTCTGCGCCATTGTGCAATTGACGAGCACGATAAGCAGCCACTAAAGTTAATTGGAAGCGGTTTGGGATTTTTTCTAAACAGTCATCTACCGTGATACGTGCCATGATGATATTTCCTAAGGATAAACAAAATTAATAACTAAAAGACCAGCAAGCGCCTAGATAATGACAGCTAAGCAATATACAACTTAGCAATTAAGTAAGCGCTTGAATTAAACTGGCATAACGTTGCAACTGAGCGGCGCCAACTAGACGCTGCGCGCGGATGATAGCGCGAATGTCCTGCAACGCTACGTCAAAATAGTTGTTAATTGTAACATAATCGAACTCGCTCACATGGCGCATTTCAGCACGTGCAGCGGCAACGCGTTTAGAAATAGTCTCTTGACTATCCTGCCCGCGGCTATTCAAGCGCTGTTCCAGCGTCTCGATAGAAGGCGGCAACACAAATATGCTGATAGCATTAGGAAACAGGCGGCGCACCTGTGCAGCGCCCTGCCAATCAATTTCCAAAATCACATCATGGCCAGCTTGCAGTGGCGCATCCACGGCAGACTGCGAAGTACCGTAACGTGCACCATGCACCTCTGCACTTTCTAAAAAGCGCGCTTCGCCTAACATCTGTAAAAACATGGCGTCATCCACAAAGTGGTAGTCAACGCCATCTTGCTCACCAGGGCGCGGCTTGCGCGTGGTGTGCGAGATAGATAATTTCAAATGCGCATCTTCAGCCAGCAATGCCTTAATGAGGCTGGTTTTACCTGCGCCGGATGCTGCGGTGATGATAAAAAGATTACCTGGAACCATTCAATGACAACTCTCTATAGCGATATGTTCTGATTATTAAAATAACCTAGCAAGCTAGATTAACACCAATCCGGGCTTGGCAATGCGCTAAATACTGAACGCAAACCGTCAGCCCAGCCTTGGCGGATTTGTACGTAATATGGGTCAGTTTCTGTAATGCGCTGCTGGCAGTCCGCATGCAGGCTATCTACCCGATAAATCAGCAAATCTATCGGCGCGGCCACAGAAACATTGCTGCGTATCGTGGAATCAAACGAAATCAGCACACATTTCACCGTATCCATGATGTCGCTGCCCTGCTCTACCACGCGGTCGATAATCGGCTTGCCGTACTTGGTTTCACCAATCTGGAAATATGGCGTTTCTTGTGTGGATTCAATAAAGTTACCTGCCGCGTACACATTGAACAAACGCGGCCTTTCACCTTTAATTTGGCCACCGACAAGGATACTAGCGTTGAAATCAATCTGATGATTTTTAAAATGCTCACCATCACGCTCAAACGTTGCCCTTAACTCTGCGCCCACCAATCCTGCCGCATCAAACAAACTATCCACATTATGCAAGTGCATACTATCTGGTGCATTTTTTCCCACACGCGCTCTCAGTGCGTTCACCACAGACTGAGTAATCGCAAGATTACCCGCCGTTAACAACACAATCACGCGCTCGTTTCTAAGCTCAAAAATATGCATTTTAGGTGTAGAAGCTACCTGATCCACGCCTGCATTCGTGCGCGTATCTGATGCCAACACCAATCCTTGTTTCAGTAATAAACCGACACAATAAGTCATAATTTTTGTTTAATTTGGAAGAATTGCCATCATACCATTTTGCGTAATCGCTAGCCAAAAAACTACGGCGAATCAATGCGCATCATCATGGCAAAGATTATCAAGCCGCGTGCGGCAACCATTACTTAGTTTCTACATAAAGCCAGCAGCTTCAGTGAGCTTGGCCACGTTCTCTTTAGTAAAGAACCCATCAAAACTGTCATAACGCTGCACGTATTCGATAATCAGTGAAGAATGCTCGGAGGCATTGGAGAATATCTGCTTTAGCCCTTGCTCTTTGGAGCCAATCACATCTAATAAAAAGCCTTTACCGTTTTGTGAAATCGCATCAACAACGATATCGATATGCTCTTTGCCATGACGCTCACCATCCTTCACAGCGATTGCCATGTGGTGCAGGCGCGGCCCGTAGTTGCGCACAAAGATTTCGGTGGGCGATGGCAAGTGCTCTAAATGGCTGATGAAATAAGGCGTGTTGTTGGCAGTAAACACTTTGGCTGGGCTTTTAGACTCTGGTATGGCATGGGTACTTTTGGTCACATTGGTCGATGAGTTCTGGTCTTTGATGTTATATGCACCCCAGAAGTAATAGCTAGACCATGATAGATATTCCAAAATAGCAACTTCGCGGTTTTGGCTATAAACACGGGTTGCCAGATGGTCCAGCGGTAATAATAAGTCGCTAATACCCAGTTTATTTTGCAAAGTTTTTGCATTTTCGTAAGCCGCCTGCGCCTCGCATGAAATAGTGCTTAAACCTAACGAGTACACGCGCATTTCATCAGGCGCTCTTTCCAAATAAGCCACAATATTATGGGTATAGGGGGAAGGTTTGCTCACCGCAAGGTTGCCCGGCAACTCTAACTTGCGAACATCATCTTGACTGAAAAACCTGAAATCACGGGCTTGCTGTAAATCCACCACGCTGTGTAAATCAGTCACCCGCAGAATTTCACCCATATAACGGCTATTCGGCCTTTTAGCGCCTACAGGGTAAACCTCATTCAAGCTTCTAAAAATATCGCGAACACTAGGGTCTTTTACCTCACGCAATAGAATATCTGGTGAATTTAAATCAATACGCAACACGTGCGTGAGATGCTGCTCGCTCTCTAGCGTGACTAGGTAATGGTAAGGCGTCATTAACGCCAGTTCTGCAATATATTGAATAGCGTGGCCGGGGTCGACTGAAATCATGAGTGCATCGATTTCATGAATCATGGCGGTTAAGCCTAAGGCATCACGCTCCTCTAGCAAGCGAATCAGATTTTCTTCAAAGAATGTAGAATTTACTTTGTCGCCGTGACGCTCGTACATAAGCGAGCTAACAGGTTTATTCATCAGAGGATCCACTTTCATTGGTGGCTTGCATGCAAGCCTTATACTCAAGAACTACTGCTGCTGCGCATACTGCGATTGCTTTTCCAACACAGCTTCAGCACGTGCCACCCGGTTTAATTGGGCCTGCTCCAGCAACTGCACTGTATTAATTTTTTTCGGTTGCTCTACAACCAAGCCTGCCTGATTCACAATCACGCTAGATGCCATGCCTTCAATGCCGCCGCCCGAACGCATACCGCTAATAGGACTGGCGCTGCGGTAATCCAAGCCAGTGGCAAGGCGTACATGGCTTTCACCCGCACGGCAGCCGTTAGATACGTCAAAACTCTGCCAGCCTTCGCCAGACACAAACACATCTGCCCATGCATGAGTCTGCATTAAACTGCCATCTGCTGTAAACAAATATCCACTGACATAGCGTGCCGGCAGTGCTATAGCGCGACAACAGGCAATGAACACATGCGCATGATCCTGACATACGCCTTGCCCTAACGCAAATGCCTCAACCGCCGATGTGGTAACCTGAGTTACGCCTTTTATATATTGCACGCGTGACAGCAATGCGTGCATCATCTCTTCTAACGCTGCATTCTGGCGCTGCGGCTGCAGGTAGTGTTGAGCAAACGCAACTATCTCTGCACTGTACTGCGTAAGCGCCGTGTCGCGCAAATAAATAGGCAAAGGCAAAGCCATATGCTGTGACACTGCATCCAGCCCAGTTTCAATTTGCCCAGCGGCAACAATCAGCAGCTCGCTATGCGGCGCGTCAACCACCAAAGTATGTGTTATGTTGCCATAAGCATCTTGTGAAGGCTGCAGCTCACCGTTCACTTTAATGTCCCAGTGCCGCACATGCTGTCCAAAGCCATGCTGCGGGGTGAGGCGCAGCTCCTGTATGGTGTAGTTCACATCTTCGCTATAAGCGTAGCGCGTGTGGTGCTCTATATTCAGTAACATGATAGCCTTGCCTGAGATTGGGTTAAGAAATGCTTAAAAAGGTTTTATGCACTTCCACACCCAATTTGTTATTAGCGGAAATAAAATCACTTAAAAACTCATGCAAGCCACGCTGAAAAATATCACGCATTTTGCCAAAGCGTAATTTTGAATGCAGCTCACCCGCCATGCGCCTGCACTCACCGGCACGCGAGCTGGACAGTTGCTCCAGAATGGAAGTAATTTCATCAAAACAGGCATGTAGCGACCTAGGCATATCACGCCTCAGTACCAGCAGCTCGGCCACCCGCCACGGCTCTATGGTGTCGCTAAATATTTTTTGGTAGGCCTGAAACGCAGAAACCGAACGCAGCACCGCACTCCACTCGTAATAATCTACCGCACCACCCACCTCCTCCTGCTCTGGCAGCAATAAGTGGTACTTCACATCCAGCAAGCGTGCGGTATTGTCTGCACGCTCGATAAACGTACCTAAACGCACAAAGCTAAAAGCATCATCGCGCAGCATGGTGCCAAAACACACACCCCTGAATAAATGTGAGCGTGCTTTTACCCAATCACAAAACTCACTCAAACCACTTTGCGATAAATCCTGTCCAAAAAACTGCCCAAACTCCAGCCACAGTGAATTGATGTTCTCCCATGTTTCCGATGTCATGGCAACGCGCACTGCACGTGCGTTTTCCCTAGCACTGCGCAGTGAGCTATAAATACTGGATGGGTTATTCATATCCATCGCGAGGTAATGAATCACCCCTGCTGCGGTATATTCCTGCTGGGTTTCATTAAAGTAATCACGCTCGTAGTCTTCCACATTGCCAGAAATCTCCAATGCGGGCAGCCACAGCGCGGCTTCACTTTCTGCCGCATTCGGCACTAACGACATGTTGTAGGTCACGTCCAGCACACGTGCCATGTTCTCTGCACGCTCAATATAGCGTGCCATCCAATATAGATGATCTGCGGTTCTACTTAACATAGCATTTCCTCTACCTGATTAACGTTAGCCTTGCTTGGCGTTGCCACGTCCTCTTCCAGCACCCAAGTATCTTTGGTACCGCCGCCCTGTGATGAATTCACCACCAGCGAACCTTCTTTCATGGCAACTCGACACAAGGCACCCGGTACCAATGTGCAGGTCTTGCCAGAAAGTACAAACGGCCGCAAATCCACATGCCGCGGTGCAATGCCTTCTGCCACCAAAGTTGGGCAGGTGGAGAGCGCCAGCGTAGGCTGCGCAATGTAGCTGGCTGGGCTGGAGATGATACGTAAGCGGAACTCATCCAGCTCCTGCTTACTAGCGGCCGGGCCCACCAACATGCCATACCCGCCGGAGCCTTGTACTTCTTTCACCACTAATTCATCCAGATGCGCCAAGGTATAGGCTAAATCTTCTTCTTTACTTAGTTCATAGGTGGGCACATTTTCTAACAGTGGCTCTTCACCCAAGTAAAAGCGAATCATGGCCGGCACATGGATATAGGTCGCTTTGTCGTCAGCCACGCCCGTACCCACGGCATTGGCCAAAGTCACACCACCATTACGATACACAGACAGCAAGCCTGGCAAACCCAGCATTGAGTTCGCGTTAAACACTAGCGGGTCTATATAGTCATCATCAATGCGGCGGTAAATCACATCCACGCGCTGCGGCCCTTCTGTAGTGCGCATGTACACCGCATTATTACGTACGAATAAATCCTGCCCTTCCACCAATTCGATACCCATTTGCTGCGCCAAAAACGCATGTTCAAAATAGGCGCTGTTATACGCACCAGGTGACAACACCACTACCGTAGGTTCTTGTACGTTGGTTTGCGCCACAGCACGCAGATTGTTAAGTAACACTTGCGGGTAATGCTCAACCGGGGCTATCGGATACTGACGGAACAGTTCAGGAAATAGACGCATCATCATTTTGCGGTCTTCCAACATATAAGACACACCAGATGGCGTACGCAAATTGTCTTCCAGCACGTAAAACTGCGATTCGCTCGTGCGCACTAAATCCACACCCGCAATATGCGCATAAATCTGGTTAGGCACATCCACCCCAAACATCTCAGGGCGGTATTGGCTATTGGCTAAAATAGTCGCTGGCATGATGCCGGCCTTGATGATGTCCTGGTCATGATAGATATCATGCAAAAACATATTCAACGCTTTCACCCGCTGAATTGAACCAGCGGACAAATGGCGCCACTCGCTTGCCGACAAAATGCGCGGCAGCACATCAAATGGAATCAAACGCTCGGCGCCATCATTCTCGCCGTACACATTAAACGTAATGCCTACGCGACGAAACAGCAACTCAGCTTCCATGCGCTTGCTGTTCAGCTGGTGATGCGGCACATTCTTGAGCCACTGGTGATAGGCTTTATAAATCTCACGCACCCCGTCAGGGCTGCTTGCGGCTAAATCCAGTTGCATTTCATTAAAAAATTGCGGTTGTGATTTTTTCATGATGTAAGCCTTCCCTTGATACATAAAGCATAAGCAAGGGGCATACCAGATAATTAACCCATTAAAATCATTAGGTTAACAATAGAGCTGATGATTAACACAGCATAACGCCCACAATGGGTGCATAAATGAATGGCGTCCAGCAATTACGCAAGATTAATGTGCAGGTTTGATGCACCAGATTGAGTGACGACGTCATACTTAGCGATTAGAGCAAGCGGCTAAGTACAAATTAGGGAGAAAATTTTATGAGGAAAGACTGCATTTGCTACGCAATGCCAGAGATGGCGCGGAACATGCGGGTGCAGCTAAACGGCACCCGCATGCCTCAAGGGACTATCTAGATTTACTCAATATTCTGAATCTGCTCACGCATTTGCTCGATCAGCACTTTCAGCTCCATGGACACTTGCGTGGTGTGCACTGATACCGACTTGGAACCTAAGGTATTTGCCTCACGATTCAGCTCCTGCATTAAAAAGTCCAAGCGCTTACCGGCCGGCACATCGCTGCTTAAAATACGCTTCACTTCGGAAACATGCGCAGTTAAGCGGCCAAGCTCTTCATCCACATCAATACGCTGTGCAAACAGCACTAACTCTTGCGCGATGCGGTCTTGGTCGATGGTTTTAAGGGTTTCGTGTAACTTATGCTCAAGTTTTAACTGATACTCTTTATTCAGAGCTGGCAGTAACGGCTTCACCTTGGCCACCAATGCCTCAATTTGCTCGACACGATCTAAAATAATAGCTTTTAGCTTTTCACCCTCACGCTGACGTGAAGCATTCAGGTCTTGCAGGCCGCGTTCTACCAGTTGTTTTACATCTTCGATCAAAGACGCTTGGCTTAATCCATCTTGCATCACCACGCCCGGCCAGCGCAGTATATCTGCCACGCTGAGCTCACGGCTTGCAGGAAACAGCGCTAACGTCTTTGCTTGCAATGTCGCTAGCTGCTGCATTAACTGCTCATCCAGCTTGGGTGCCTGATTAGACTGTGAGCGCTGGATAAGATTAACCTTACATTCTAATTTGCCACGGCTCAGATGCGCCGCAATCAGTTCGCGAATCGTAGGCTCTAAACTGCGGATGCTCTCATCTAATTTAAAGTGCACATCTAGATAGCGGCTGTTGACTGCGCGCAACTCTAATAACAGCGTGGCATTTTCTATCGGCTGCTCTAATGCCGCAAAACCCGTCATACTAAAAATCATCTTAAGATTTTCCAATGAATAAAATAAATTGGCACCATGTTATCAAATACTGGGCATTAAGCACTAAAAATAGCACACCACAGTTTTACAAACCGACCCAAGCCATCACCTAAATCCAAACATTGCATCAAAAAACTTTAATTTCAGTCCATTACGCGCTATATTGCTGTAGTAAATATAGACAAAAGTAGCCCACCCTGAAAATGCAAGCCTGTGCGTACCGTATACACAGGCTTAATGGTAAATATCATCAAAGAAATCAATTTAAAGTGACCTCTACCAAGAATTTAACAACAGCAAATTTAGCATTAACCGCTGGCTACAAATTACATGACTATGAAATCACCAAAGTATTAAGCTCTGGTGGCTTCAGCTTTGTCTATTTAGCGCGTGATAAAGACAAAAACATAGTCGCAATCAAAGAATACTTGCCAACCTCCATCGCCACCCGCGCAGACAGCGCAACCGTACTGCCCAACGCAGACGACGTGGCTTTGTTCAGGCACGGCTTAAAATGCTTTTTTGATGAAGGCTTAGCACTCGCAAAAATTGAGCATAAAAACATTGTGCGGGTGGTTAACTTCTTCCGCGCCAATGAAACTGTATATATGGTGATGCAGTACGAACGCGGAAAATCGCTACAAGAATATATCTTGAGCCAATCAGAGCCGGTATCTGAAAAATTTATACGGCGCGTGTTCAGCGAGTTGTCTAACGGCCTGCGCGAGGTACACACGCAAAAGCTGCTGCATTTGGATATCAAGCCAGCCAATATTTATATTCGCCTAGATGGCTCGCCAGTGCTGCTGGATTTTGGCTCATCACGCCAAGCGCTCACGGAGAATCAAGCTAAAGTCTCACCTAGCTACACGCCTGGGTTTGCACCACCAGAGCAGTATTACGATAGAAAGCTACTCGGACCGTGGAGCGACATTTACAGCATAGGCGCCACCATGTACTCCTGCCTAACACGCACGTCACCGCTAGCGGCTAATCAACGCATTAAAAATGACTTACTGGTACCAGCGGTTAAAATTGGCAAAGATCGCTACTCGCAAGACTTGCTGCAAACCATCGACAAGTGCCTAAGCTTAGATTACCTTAAGCGTCCGCAAAGCGTATTTTCACTACAAAAATCATTGCTGGAAAACATGCCCAAGACCGATAAAAAGGCTGGCCTAGTACATAGAGTGATGAATGTTCTAAATAAATCGATATCGCTTAACAGCAATAAATCACAATGAAATTTACCATTTTCCAAAATAGCCGTCAGGGCCCACGCCCCTATAACCAAGACCGGCTCGCTTACTCCTATAGCAAAGATGCACTACTACTCGTGGTGGCAGACGGCATGGGCGGTTATCGCCACGGTGAAGTCGCCGCACAGCTAGCCGTCACCACCATGACCGATGCGTTTCAACGCCTAGCACTGCCTGCACTCTCAAGCCCAGCGAAGTTCTTAACTGACCATATCCAGCAAGTGCACGACATGATAGACCAGCTCACGCAAGAGCGAGAGATGCTAGAAGCGCCGCGCACTACTATCGTAGCGGCAATCGTGCAGCGTGGTATGTTGTATTGCGCGCATGTCGGCGACTCTCGGCTCTATCATTTTCGTGATGGGCATTTACTCTACCGCACTGAAGACCACTCGGTAGTACAGTCGCTATACAATCGCGGTATGATAGACAAAAGCGATATGTCTACGCACCCGTACCGCCATAAAGTCTATAGCTGCCTAGGTGGCGACGTACCCCCTAAAATCACGCTTTCAGATAAACAAGAACTATTAGAGGGCGACACCGTTCTACTATGTACCGACGGTGTGTGGGGTGCGCTTACCGATGACCAAATCAAACATATGTTGAATGGCCCCTCCATTTCAGATAACGTGACTATGCTGCTCGACGAAGCAGAAGCCATCAGCCAAGAACGTGGTGATAACATGAGTGCGATTGGGCTACAATGGGGCGATAAACTCCATAGCCAATTAGCAGTTTCCACCGTTACCATGCCGATGGGTGCAACCACCACCATCATGAATCCCATCACACGCCCGGACAATCATGCCAATCTGGATCTTTCCGATGATGATATCGAAAGAACCATCGCCGAGATTCAGCAAGCCCTGCGCAAAACCAAACGCGTTTAAACATTTATACATTACTAGAAATTTCAGGATTTAACTTCAGGATTAAAATCATGCAACAAAATATTAGACCCAGCCAACGCGCATGCAATCAACTCAGACCGGTTGAGATCATCCGCCATTACACCAAGCACGCAGAAGGCTCTGTATTGGTTAAGTTTGGCGACACGCACGTACTATGTACCGCAAGTGTGGATGAAAAAGTGCCAGGCTTTTTAAAAGGCAAAGGCCAAGGTTGGGTCACCGCAGAATATGGCATGTTGCCACGCTCTACAGGCAGCCGCATGGATCGTGAAGCAGCACGTGGCAAGCAATCTGGCCGTACCCAAGAAATTCAACGACTAATCGGCCGTTCTTTACGCGCCATTATCGATTTAGAAAAACTGGGCGAACGCAGCATTCAAATTGACTGCGACGTGATTCAGGCTGATGGCGGCACCCGCACTGCCAGCATCACAGGCGCTTATGTAGCACTACAGGATGCGATTTCATTTTTGTTAAAAAGCGGTAAAATCAGCGAATCACCATTAAAAGACGCTGTCGCTGCCATTTCTGTGGGTGTTTATAAAGGCACCCCAGTGCTAGACCTAGACTATATTGAAGACTCTGACTGCGATACTGATATGAACGTAGTCATGACCGGCAAAGGCGGTTTTGTGGAGATTCAGGGCACCGCGGAAGGCGAACCTTTTGAGCGTGACGCAATGAATGCGATGCTAGATTTAGCAGCACATGGTATTCAACAATTGATTATTGAACAAAACAAAGCACTCGGTTAAACACATGGCACTTCCATTTAATCAACTTGTGATTGCCACAGGCAACAAAGGCAAGTTACGCGAAATTCAGCACTTGCTCAGCCCATTGGCGATTGCAATCACTCCGCAGTCAGAGCTAAATGTGCCAGAGTGCGAAGAACCATACTGCACGTTTATTGAAAATGCCTTAGCCAAAGCACGCCATGCCAGCAAGCATACTGGCTTGCCTGCGCTGGCGGATGATTCTGGCCTGTGTGTGGATGCATTATTAGGCGCACCCGGTGTGCGCTCAGCCAGATATGCGGAAGCAGACCCTGCCTCCAGCCTCAGCCAAGATGCACGTAACAACCAAAAGCTGCTTAACTCCCTGCAAGGTGAAGAAAACCGCCATGCACATTTTTACTGCGTGATGGTGCTGGTGCGCCACGAGCATGACCCCGAGCCTATCATTGCAGAAGGGCAATGGATAGGCGAGATACTCAATGAGTTGCGCGGTACGGATGGCTTTGGCTATGACCCGTTGTTTTTGGATGCAAAAACCGATAAAACGGTAGCAGAACTACCCTTAGATATTAAAAGCCGCATTAGTCACCGTGGCCATGCCATGGTCAAACTACTGCAAAAGCTAGAAAGGCTCAGCCATGACTAAGCCAGAGCAAGCATGGCCTAAATGGTTACGTGATGATGGCAGCGTAGTCTCATGCACCGAAAAAGTTAAAGTAATGACAGAAAACTTTGATGAACTGAAACAGATTGCACAAGATGCGCTGGAAGACGGTTTATTGATGGAAGTATCCGAGCAGCAAATGCGCGAAGCATTACACCAACTGGTAGATGCGCTGATTAATCCCTACCAAAGGTAATTGACCATTAAAAAGATTATTGAAATCAAAGCTGCGGCCGAGTTTGTGCCGCAGTCGATTAACACCGTGGCGCCGCTGGCAGGCGCAGCTACGCTGTCGGGCCTGAGCAATCCGCCTCCCCTCAGTTTATACATTCATATCCCATGGTGTGTGCAAAAGTGTCCGTATTGTGACTTTAACTCACACGAAAGTCGCCATAAAAACGGCGAACTGCCAGAGGCGGCCTATGTTGAAGCACTCATCAAAGACTTAGAGCTTGCCACCCCCAAAGTGTGGGGCAGAAAAATTAAAAGCATCTTCTTTGGTGGCGGCACACCCAGCCTATTTTCACCCGAGGCGATTGACACCATTTTAAGCCAGGTTCGCGCACTTACACCCTTGGAATACGATGCTGAAATCACGCTAGAAGCCAACCCAGGCACCGTGGACATTGCCAACTTTGCCGGTTATAAACAAGCGGGTGTGAACCGGCTCTCACTCGGCATACAAAGCTTTAATGCTGGCTATTTAAAAGCGTTAGGCCGCATTCATGACGACAAGCAGGCGATTAACGCTGCAGAGTTAGCGCTATCCACGTTTGACCGCGTGAATCTGGACGTGATGTACGGCTTGCCCAACCAATCATTAGCGGATGCATTAGCAGATGCAAAACAGGCCGTTGCCCTGAACCCAGACCATCTCTCGTTTTATCATTTAACACTAGAGCCCAACACGCCTTTTTACCATACGCCACCGAGCCTGCCTGATGATGACACCAGTGCGGAAATGCAGGTGGAAATTGAAAACTTACTAGCGCAACACGGCTATGAGCATTATGAAACCTCTGCCTTTGCCAAAAAAGACAGCCAGGCGCGGCATAATCTGAATTACTGGCAGTTTGGTGACTACCTAGGCATAGGCGCAGGCGCTCACAGCAAATTAAGCTATCACGATAAAATCACCCGAGAAACCCGCCCTAAACACCCCAAAGCCTATATGGAGCAAGCCATGCAGGGCAATGCGGTGGAGCGTGAATCCATCGTTAGCCAGGATGCGCTAGGCTTTGAGTTCATGATGAATGCACTCAGGCTGATTGACGGCGTACCGCTAAGCTTATTCCAGCAGCACACTGGGCTTAGTCTCATTAGCTTGGAGCCAGCCATCAGAGAAGCGCAGCAAAAGAAGCTACTCATTATTGAAAATGGCTATATCAAACCAACACTGCTCGGCCAACGCTATCTTAACGAGTTGCTCCAATTCTTTTTAAACTAGCCGCCATCCTAGATCAGCGCAGCTACCAGAGTACGGCTGCCTGATATTAAAAGCATGTAGTAGCAGTGCATTTACACATATACTGCACCAGCGCTGCCATCAACCGGTCAATCCAACAGCTAAACATGCATATTTAGCGACCACTATTTTCCGACCAACCCCATCCCTACATCACCCCACCTGTGGCACATATATTGCTTTTGTGTAACGACACAATAATAACGCCTCTATATTGAACAGGTCTTTTATGCAAAGAAACACTCGTTTACTGCTACCCGGCCTCACCCTAGCATTACTCATGCCATCTGCGGCTTTTGCTGGCGCTGTGGGCGGTGCGGTTGCCCACCCAACCGAGTCCACCATTGCCATCAATAGTGTATGGGTAGTACTGGCAGGCGCATTAGTATTTTTAATGCAAGCAGGGTTCGCCATGCTCGAAACTGGCATGTCACGCTCTAAAAATGCCGTGAACATTATGATGAAGAATTACATGGACTTATGCGTAGGCTCTGTACTGTTCTGGCTGCTTGGCTACGGTTTTATGTTTGGCCTCAATCCAACCGGGTGGCTAGGTACCGACCACTTCGCGCCTAGTTATGGTGGCGATTGGGAGTTTACCCTGCTGTTCTTTCACATTATGTTTGCCTCCACAGCCGCCACCATTGTGAGTGGCGCTATGGCAGAGCGCACTAACTACTTATCCTATTTATTTGGCGCTATCGGCATTACAGCCATTATTTACCCAGTACTAGGCAGCTGGATCTGGAATAGCAACGGCTGGCTAAAACAAATGGGCTTTATTGATTTTGCCGGCTCTACCGTCGTGCACTCGCTTGGCGGCTGGTGTGCGCTGGCAGGTGTCATCTTGCTGGGGCCGCGCTTAGGGCGCTTTAGCGCAACCGGCACGATTCATAGCATTCCTGGCCACAATGTCGGCATGCTGGGTCTGGGTGGTTTTATCTTATGGTTTGGCTGGTTTGGTTTTAATGCTGGCAGCACCTTGGAAGCAAGCACCAATATTGGGCTGATTGTACTCAATACGCAACTATCTGGGGCGACGGGGGCCATTAGCGCATTATTCATTAGCGTTATTTTACGTAAACCTATTTTAATTAGCAGCACGGTGAATGGCAGTATTGCAGGCTTGGTGGCCATTACCGCCGGCTGTGCCACCATGGATGTGCCTTACGCAGTATTGACAGGCTTTATCGGCGGCATTATCTCTGTGCTAGGCGTGCAGCTACTGGAAAAAGTACGGATCGATGATGTAGTAGGCGCGATTTCGGTTCATGGCTTTGCCGGCGTGTGGGGCACATTAGCCGCAGGCATATTCTTAAAAGGCAATATGTTTAATGGCGATCAAATCATTGTGCAGCTGATCGGCATTAGCGCAACCTTTATTTGGGTGTTCTTCGCGGCACTGATTATGTACGGCTTAATCAAAATCACATTTGGTTTGCGTGTGAGCACCATGCATGAACAGCGCGGCTTAGACATTACCGAACACGGCGAGATTGCATACCCGGAATTCACGCACAACGCAGCTTACAAGACCGAGCACTTACCTCACTTACAGAAGCTATAAGCAGAAATTACAAGAACCATCATGGACTTAGTATTAAGACGTCGTGCCATTTATACCGGCCTCAAACCATTTCTAAACGCTGCTGAGTTGGCGCCAGCATTAAGCATGTGGGAAAGCGAGTTTTCGTCCAAACCTACCTATGCCCTGGCAAGTTTTGTGACACGCTGCTGCACCACAGATGACTTAAGAAGAATACGTACGCAAATTTTAAGTGCGCTCATTGCCGCGCTGGAGTCACCCGAGTCACTGCTATTAAGCGACCCCGGCTCGCAAATTGGCAAGCTGACTATGTCGGATGAAAGTGCCTGCGAGGTGGTGCTTGATGCAAAAAATTCGATATTTATCGCACTCTCTACCCGGCTATGGACCGCCGTTGATGAAATGACCGAAAAAAGCATCATCGACTTTATATTAAGAAATCTGGCCCATCTTAAACTGAGTAACGAGCACGCCAGCACTCTCAAAGACTGGTTTATTAACCGCAACGCAATGTTTCCATGTAATTTTGAATTGGCTACCCTGCAAAAGCTCATCAACCTCAACTACATTGCACTATGCGAATATTACGGCCCAGTAAAAGCCGATAGACTGTTATCGCAAGCTACACATGCAGTTGAAGCTGAAGCAATTCAGTTGCAATTTAACCTGCATGATTTACTTTAGATAACAATAAGACAGCAGCACCAATCTAGGCAATTAACCGGTTGGTGAAGCCAATAACTATTTGTTTTCCAGCAGCTGTCTCGCCCGTGCAATCGCGGCTTTTACCTGTGCTGGCGCAGTGCCGCCAATGTGGTTACGGCTATTTAACGAGCCATCCAAGGTAAGTACTGCGTATACGTCATCAGTAATTTCCTGAGCAAACTCTTGTAGCTTAGCTAACGGCAAGTCACTTAAATCTACTTTTTGGTCTACAGCATAACGCACAGCCAGTGCCACTGCCTCATGCGCATCTCTAAACGGCATGCCTTTTTTCACTAAGTAATCGGCTAAATCAGTCGCCGTCGCAAACCCTTCGCTCGCGGCCTGACGCATATTTTCTTTATTCACCGTAAAGCCAGCTTTAACCACCACACCGTTTTCCACAACAGGTAAACGTAGCATGTCTGCATAAATTTCCAGCGTCACCAATAAGGTATCAGCAGTATCAAACAAAGGTTCTTTATCTTCTTGATTGTCTTTATTGTAAGCCAGCGGCTGGCCCTTCATCAACGTCAGCAACGATGTCAGATGCCCATAGACACGGCCTGTTTTACCGCGCACCAACTCCGGCACATCTGGGTTCTTTTTCTGCGGCATAATGGATGAGCCGGTGCAGAAACGGTCTGCAATATCAATAAACGCGAATCTTGGTGAGCTCCATAAAATTAGCTCCTCAGACAGCCTAGATAAATGCATCATCACGGTAGAGGCCGCAAAGGTAAATTCAATGGCAAAATCACGGTCTGACACCGCATCGAGTGAGTTCTCACAGACACCGGCAAAGCTCAAACTCGCCGCTACGTTTTCACGGTCGATCGGATAACTAGTACCAGCCAATGCCGCAGCCCCTAATGGCAGCATATTCATGCGCTTTTTACAGTCCTCAAAACGTGAGATATCACGTTTCAGCATCTCGTAATACGCCATTAAGTGGTGGCCAAAAGTCACAGGTTGTGCCACTTGCAAATGTGTAAAGCCTGGCATCACCGTATCAAAGTTAGCTTCAGCCAAATCCAGTAAACTCGCCTGCAAATTAAACAAACCGGTAATCACCTGCTCGCAAGTCGCACGCAACCACAACCTCACATCAGTGGTCACCTGGTCGTTACGGCTCCGGCCCGTATGTAAGCGCTTACCAGCGTCGCCAATCTTGTCGGTTAATCGCTTTTCAATATTAAGATGTACATCTTCTAAATCCAGTGACCATTCAAACTGGCCTGCATTGATTTCTGCCAGAATCTCCAGCAAGCCAGTTTCAATCGCGTTGAAATCTGCCGCTGAGATAATGCCTTGCGTGCTCAACATGCGCGCATGGGCAATAGAGCCCTCGATATCGTAAGGTGCTAAACGGTAATCAAAACCAATAGATGCTGTATATTTTTTAACCAGCTCCGCTACTGGTTCGTTAAAACGCCCAGACCAACTGGTGTCTTTTTTATTGAGCGCGCTTATTTTCTCTGCCACTTTATTTGCCTATCTAGTATTAACTTGTCTTGTTCCACCCAATGATAAAAATGCTTAAAAAGCACGCTCCGCCGCCTTAGCTTCACATAAGCGCGCCTTTTATTTTTATATCTTCATTTTTACATCTGAGGAAATTAAATTGCGATTGTTGTACAAATTTTATTCAACATTAAAAAATGCTTAATAACAAACTACTTATATGCATTAGTATAATGCAAAATAAAGTCATTTAAGATAAAGCGATTGCACCAGATTACATAAATGCAGATAAAAATCCGATGAGAAAAACGAGCCGCCTGCCTAATTTACGTAATTTAGGGGTTGCCCTACGCATACTCATCATCGCTAATTTAGCGCTGATATTAGGTGCTTTTATTTTAAGTGATGGCATCGCCACATTGATGTATCAACTGACTGGCATTTCTACCTTCGCGCAACCCATTTTGCTAGTTAGCTTGTTCTTACTTTACAGCGGCTATTCCTTACTCAGCAAAATGTCTTATAGACTAGCCATTATCGCCATTTTTATCATGATTACACTCAGTGCTGCGATGGTCTACGCGTTTTTTTCACAGTTCTGGATATTCAGTGACTTACCTTCACTAACACGTATTGTTTTTTACGCATGGATAATGACTGCGATTATTCTCTACTACTTTAATTTACATCATCGCGCCTACTCCCCCGCCGTCACCGAAGCTAGACTACAAGCCTTACAAGCACGCATACGCCCACACTTTCTGTTCAACAGCCTAAATGCAGTGTTGTCACTGATTCGCGACCAGCCCAAACAGGCTGAAACCGCATTGGAAGACATGGCAGATTTATTTCGGGTATTAATGGCTGAAAATCGAGAATTAGTGCCGATCGCGCAGGAGATTGCACTCTGCCGTCAATACTTGGCACTTGAGAAACTACGCCTAGACGAAAGACTAAATGTGGAATGGCTGATTGATGATGTACCGCCAGACATCCTCATCCCACCCTTGCTGTTACAACCACTCATTGAAAATGCGGTATATCATGGCATAGAGCCATTAGTTGGCGGTGGCACCATCACCATTCAGGTCTACACCAAGCAAAATGAAGTGCATCTAATCCTAAAAAACCCATATACCGCACAGAGTAGGCACCACAGTGGCAACAACATGGCACTGAAGAACATTAAAGAGCGGCTGACGCTGCATTTTGACCTAGAAGCCTCATTGAAAAGCAAACAGGCAGGTGATACCTACGAAGTACACATTACTTTACCGAATCAACAACAAAAGACCTATGCTTAGTCACACTCATCTTAATATTATCATTGCGGATGATGAAGCCCCTGCGCGCAATCGCCTGCGCAGCCTGCTAGGAGATATAGAAAATACGCAGGTGCTGGCTGAAGCTAAAAATGGCAAAGAGCTGCTAGAGATTATTAATCACACACAAGATACACAAGCCGCTGCCAACATCGTATTGCTGGATATCCGCATGCCAGAAATGGACGGCATAGAAGCCGCACAACACTTACAAAAGCTGCCCAAACCACCTGCCGTCATCTTTACCACCGCGTATGACAACTACGCCATACAGGCATTTGATATCAGCGCCGTGGATTACCTATTAAAACCTATACGCCTGGAGCGCCTGCAAACGGCGTTACAAAAAGCGCGTGCGCTAATACCGAGCCAACTCGAAGCACTAACGCCACTCAGCCCTAAACGTAGCCACCTTAGCATTAACGAGCGTGGCCGCATTTTATTAGTACCGATTAGCGATGTGATTTACCTACGTGCCGAGCTGAAATACATTACGGTACGCACCGCCGAGCGCGAATACTTAATAGAAGAGTCACTCTCGCACCTAGAACAAGAGTTCAGTCACATTTTCACGCGGCTACATCGTAACTGCCTAGCCGCCAATGCCTATATTCTGGGCTATGAGAAACGTCAGCACGACGAGCATGCAGAGAAGCAATGGGTAGCACTACTCAAGCATGTACCTGAAACCATTAGCGTTAGCCGCAGACAGCAGCATTTGATTCGCCAGACTATACTCTAAGAACATATCACTCTCTAAGCCCATGCGGTTTGGGTACCAGCGAACCCACAACCACAGAGTGAGATAGAGCAAAAACTGCGCATGCGTGCTGTGCTACATGCGCCAAAACCTACTTATTCTTAAGCCGATTGGCATCCAGCTCAGCAATGGTTTTAGCTGCCCAATCTTTACCGCCTAAACCAAACGCCAAAGCCAAGGCCAAGAAAATTGCCCCAAAAACAATCACAAAGAGTGAATGTATCAGCTGCATGCCTATCCCCAACTGCTCTAATGCCACAAATATGGCCAAGATTTGGATACCATATTCAGACGAAGTACTCACAGTAAGAGCCGCCGAAAATTTAATGCTATGCAGCCATGCAAACATCAATTTATTCACAAAGCGCGCCAAGAGCGTACCAAAGATAATCACCAGAATCGCTAAGATAATGCGCGGTAAGTAGCCGGCCAGCTGCTGCAATAAGCTCGCCACTTCGGTAAGCCCCAGCATACTGGCGCCTGTGGTAATAAACAAAATAATCACCAGCCAGTACACCACCTGGCTAATAATGCCACTCAGCGTGACATGCAAGCTACCGCTGTTCATAAAAGCCTCAAGACCAGACCTCTGCGCAAATTTATCAAACTGCGTAAGTTCTAACAAACGTTTAACCGCCATTCTCACCAGCTTTGCAACGATCCAGCCAAAAAATAGAATCACCACTACGGCTAATAACTTAGGTACAAATTGCACGAGCTGTAACCAGAACTGGTTGAGAGATTCAATGAAAACTTCAAATTGATATTGCATTTTTACCTCCTTAACGCTGTTAAAAGTGTACTTTCCATTTCTATTTAACTTTAACTAAGTCATAAGCTTACCTCATAACCTAGCATCATTTAAACACGAAACGGAAACTTTCGCCGCCTAATGCTTGCCTGCAACTGCTGTGTTAAAATCACCAAATGCAAAATTCAAACCTACACACACCTCCTAAAAAATTAGTGATTGCTTCACGCGAAAGTGCACTCGCCATGTGGCAAGCGCGCCATATTCAAAGCCGACTGCAAGCACTCTATCCTGAAACTGAAGTCACTATTTTGGGAATGACCACGACTGGCGACCAAATTCTGGATACGCCATTAGCAAAAGTAGGTGGTAAGGGCCTATTTGTAAAAGAATTAGAAACCGCACTGGCAGATGGCCGCGCGGATTTGGCAGTCCACAGCATGAAAGATGTGCCAATGAATCTGCCAGAAGGCTTTATTCTCGCGGCAACCGGCGAGCGTGAAGACCCACGCGACGCATTTGTGTCGAACGACTACGCCTCACTGGAAGACCTGCCAGCTAATAGCATCGTTGGCACCTCTAGCCTGCGCCGCCAAAGCCAGCTACAAGCGCGCTTTCCGCACCTTAAAATTGAGTCACTACGCGGCAATCTACAAACCCGTTTACGTAAACTGGATGAAGGCCAGTATGCAGCAATTATACTGGCAGCCGCTGGCTTAATTCGCTTAGAGCTAGGCAACAGAATTCGCCAATTTATCGCCCCTGAACATAGCATTCCAGCAGTAGGCCAAGGCGCGTTAGGCATAGAAATCAGCGCTAACCGTCCAGACCTGATTGCGACGCTAGCCCCACTTAACCACCCAGATACACAAGTATGTGTAGAGGCTGAGCGCGGTATGAGCCGCTCGCTCGCTGGCAGTTGCACCGTGCCACTTGGCGCTTACGCAGTATGCGAGGCAGATAGCATCCGCATTACAGGCTTTGTGGCGAGTGTAGATGGTAAGCAAATGCTGGTAGAAACGGCTATTGGCAGCAGAGTGAATGCTGAAGCATTAGGCAAAACGCTAGCCAATCAATTAGTCGCCAAAGGCGCAGACAAGATTCTTGCAGCCCTGTAATCACACTAAGATAATCACCTCAGGCAACCACATTAGACCGGCTTACCCATGCGTACCGACCATCTACTGAGCAACTTGCATATTGCGGTCACCCGGCCACTAGATCAAGCAGCGAGCCTGAACCTTGCTATTACCCAGCATGGCGGTAGCACGATTCCCTTCCCGTTGCTTGCTATTGCTGAACTGGATGATTATCAAGCGTTTGAGCAGCAGCTGAGCCGCATCAACACCACGGACTGGGCGATTTTCATCAGCTCTAACGCAGTGGATTACGCCATGCCGCGTTTAATCAAAAAATTTGGCAAGATTCCCGAACATTTAAAATTTGCAGCAATTGGCCACCAGACGGCAAAAGCGCTGGCGCAGTATGGCGCACACGAAGTACTGGTGCCACACACCCGCTTTGATAGTGAAACCTTGCTTGCATTGCCTGAGTTGCAAGACGTTTCAACCAAGACCATTGCAATATTTCGTGGCGTGGGCGGACGTGAACTGATGGCGGAAACCCTGAAAGCCAGAGGCGCAAATGTCTATTTCGCAGAAAGTTATCGGCGTGTAAACCCGCAGCAGAATGCAGAGCTACTAGCAGCACAATGGCGACAAAACAAACTGGATGCAGTAATTGTCACTAGCAGCGAGGCTATGCGCTATCTGCTACAGATGTCGCAGCATGCAGAATGGTTAACGCATGTCACATTATGTGTAAATCATGAGAGAATCGCAGAACAGCCTAGACAGCTAGGCTTAAAAGTACTGGTCGCAAACGCACCCGGAGATGAAGCCATGCTGCAGTGCTTATCACAACTTGTAAAACATCATGACTAATGCAACTGACACACCATTTGTAGATAGACCAAGGCCTTCCATGCTCGCCGTTGGCACCATGGTGCTGGTCATTATTGCCATTCTGACATTAGCCTGGCAATGGCTTAATACGCGCCACCGCTTCAACGAAATTGAAAAATCACTCAGCATCAAACTAGAAACATATCAGGCACTGAATCAGCAAAGCCTGGCACTGGCCAAACAGGCAGAGGAGCGCAGCACACAAGCCAATGCGCGCACCGTGATTTTAGAGCAAAAATTAGCAGAATCGCGCGACCAGCAGGAAGCGCTACAAACACTATACACTCAGCTTGCAGAAAACCGTGAGGCAACCGCCGTTGCTGAGGTAGAGCAACTGTTAACTATTGCCAAACAGCAGTTGCAGCTCGCCAGCAATGTGAAATCAGCATTACTGGCACTGGAGGCAGCAGACCACAGGCTAGAACCGCTAGACCTACCCAGAGCCGTACAGCTACGCGAAACACTACAGCTTGAAATCGAAACCCTACGCGATCTGCCGCAAATCGACATGATTGCCCTCAGCGCGCAGCTCACCTATCTTACAGAGCTATGCAACACCATCCCGCTGATTAGCGAACGCCAGCCTACCCTTAACATGAATGCGGGCAAGAATCTGGCGCAGGCTCAACCACTGCATGGTGTGCAACAATTCTGGTGGGACATCTGGGACGATATTAAAAACCTGGTTACCGTAGAGCGCATTGACAAGCCTGAACCACCACTCTTGTCGCCAGAGCACGCGTTATACCTGCGCGAAAATGTAAAACTGCGCCTACTTACTGCACGTATTGCCTTGCTACAGCATGATGAAAGCACATATAAAGCTGACCTTGGCATGGTAAAAACCTGGCTTAATCAATATTTTGATACCAAACACCCAGATACAATCAAGGCACTGGTACTGTTGAATAAACTTTCCAGCAACAATATTAGTCTGGAGCTTCCGCAATTGAGCGACAGCTTAGCCGCGGTTAACAGTTACAAACTCATGCTTGAGAAAAACGAGTAATCTGCCATGCTTAAAAACAGATTTTTTTGGTGGGCTGTAACATTATTCGCCATCATGCTGATTGTATGGCTAGCCAGCAATAATCAAGGTTATGTGCTGATCATACGCTCACCGTATCGCATCCAAATCTCGTTTAACTTCTTTTTATTAGTATTTGTACTCAGTGTTTTTGGCTTGCATCACTGTTTAAGATTCCTAAGGTTTCTCAGACACTTACCCGCAATACGGAAAAGCAAAAAAGAAGCCCTGCGCTTGAAGGCAGGCAATACCGCGCTGTTAGAAGGGATGCATGCGCTAGCCGCAGGTGATTTTGAAACCGCAGAGGCCTCGGCAAAACTAGCACAAGAATTGATTCAAAACTCGGATCTGGAAACACTGATCCAAAAACTTGCTGCAGAAAAAAATAAACGCTCGCTACCTTCTCAATAGACAGCAAGCGTTTAAACTAAACACTAGGCGTAGCGCTGGGCACAGGTTTCGCGTAATTAAAAGCATCTGAGTAGAAGGCGCCTTCAGGCAAACCAGCTTGTGCGAAGCTAGCGTGTGCCACTTCAACCATGGCCGGTGCGCCGCAGCAATAAACCTCAACACCGCTTAAATCACTAAAGTCGTCCAGCACCGCCTGATGCACCAATCCTGTACGGCCTTGCCAATTATCTTCCGCTAGCGCATCCGATAACACCGGGATAAATTCAATATTGGCGTAAGCCTCAGCCCATGCCTGAGGCAACGCTGGCATATACAAATCTTCCAACGCGCGCGCGCCCCAATACAAAGTCACTTTGCGCTTAATATCATTGTGTATCATGTGCTCGATAATCGCCTTGATTGGTGCAAAACCGGTACCGCCGGCCACCATTACTATCGGCTTTTCTGAATCGCTTCTATAGTAAAAACTGCCAAACGGCGCCTCAATGCGTAAAATCGCCTTATCCGGCATCTCATTAAACACATATTCCGTAAATTGCCCGCCTGGAATCAAACGCAAATGTATCTCTAATAAGTTATCGGCATGCGGCGCATTCGCCAACGAAAAAGCGCGGCGCTTACCGTCTTTAAGTAGAAATTCGACATACTGCCCCGCCATAAACTGCAGGCGCTCGCTGCTTGGCAGCTTTAAAAATAAAGCCATGACATCATGTGACAGCTGCTCCTTGCGCTCCACTCGCGTGGGCAGAATACGCGGCGGAATCACCCCTGAGTTAATCTCTCGACACTCTATTGTCAAATCCGTGAGCGGACGCGCGCAGCAGAACAATGCTTTACCTGCCACTCTATCCGCCTCGGTCAATGCACTACTGGCATAATCGCCATAATCCACCTCACCGCTTAACACGGTGCCTTTACAGCTGCCACAGGCGCCATTGCGGCAACCATAAGGAATATTAAAACCAGCTTCTATCGCTGATTCAAGAACCGTTTCATAAGCTTTTGCCTGATAGCTATGCCCGCTTGGCTGAATAGTAATTTGATATGTCATGTCGTATGTTTCTGTTTATCTATTTTAAGTAGGTCTAATTAGTCTTCACGGCGAAACTCGCCCTCAATGACGTCATCATTCGCAGCCTGACCCGCTTGATAGGGTGACTGCGCATTAGGCGCTTGGTTACTCTTAATCGGCACCAGCAGTAAAATTACTGCAATCATATCAGTAATCACACCTGGCAATATTAACAACACACCGGCAATAATATTGCGCGCACTGCCAAAAATTGCCTTTACTGGGTGATTGCCGGCACTTAAGGTTTGCAACACGCGTCCAGTAAATAGTGCTTTTTCATCTTGAATTAAGCGCAAACCTAATAAGGCAATTCCCACCAGATAAACCAGCAGCCACCATCCATATTGCTGCCCTAACTCGATCAACAGCCATATCTCAGCGACTGGAAAAGCGAGTAAAATCAAACCTATCAATAAACGCATATTTGCTATCCTAAATAATGTCGAACCCAGAAAATATTTTACTCGTGCTCACAAACGTGCCGGATGCAGCCACTGCTAATCTAATCGCGGAAACACTGGTAACGCAAAAGCTAGCCGCGTGCGTCAATATATTAAGCCCATGCCAATCTACCTACATGTGGGAAGGCAAGTTAACACGCGAAAGTGAAATACCCTTGCTTATTAAAACCACCCAATTACAGTATCATGCACTGCAAGACGCTATTATAAAAGCACACCCTTATGAACTTCCTGAAATAATCTCTATCAACGTAGATGGTGGCTTACCTGAATATTTACAATGGGTAACCACGCAATTATCTGCGTAAGGAATAAAATGTTTAAAAGATTCTCGTATTTTTTGCTACTTAGCTTTTTTATACTTTCAGCGTCTATTAGCCATGCAGGCAACGCCAGCAGCGGCCTGAAAAGCTTATTTACGGGAGACTCTGCAGAAGATGAATTTTTATCTCCAGATGCTGCCTTTGGTGTGACCATTAAACAAAACGGGAAAAATATCCGCGCAAACTTTACAGTTGCACCCAATTATTACCTTTATAAAACGCGCACTAAATTTGAGTTCACGCCCGCACAAACGTTCGACACTACATTACCTAAAGCAGATATCAAGAATGACCCCAACTTTGGAAAGATGGAGGTCTATCATCAGGACTTTACCGCTAATTTACTGCTAAAAGACCAAATCAACGCACCGCTTAACCTCAAAATCACCTATCAAGGCTGTAGTGAAAAAGGCCTGTGCTATACCCCGCAACACAAAAATTTCACCATCACACCTGGCGCTGGCACAGCTCCTAGCACAGCCCTGGCAGTAGACAATCAAGCCACCGCCAGTAACGACAACGCCTCAGACAGCGACAGTCAGGCAGCCAATCTGCTAAAAAGTGGAAAATGGTGGCTGATTATTCTCGGCTTCTTTACCGCAGGCCTGCTACTGGCGTTCACACCGTGCGTATTTCCGATGATTCCCATCCTATCTTCTATCATCATCGGTAAAAATGCACATGTTTCACGCCTGCATGCGTTTAATTTATCGCTGGCTTACACCTTAGGCATGTGCCTCACTTACACCCTTGCCGGCATTGCCGCTGGCCTCTCCGGACAGATGCTCAGCAGCGCACTACAGACGCCGTGGGCATTAGGGTTTGGCGCATTTATCTTTGCACTGCTTGCACTTTCTATGTTCGGCTTTTACGAACTCAAGCTCCCCAGCCGCATGGAAAACGGCCTCATGAACTTAAGCCGCCGCATCAAAGGTGGGCGCTTTTTTAGCGACTTCCTCATGGGCGTACTCTCAGCGCTAATTATCAGCCCATGTGTAGCAGCACCATTAGCCGGCGCATTGCTTTATATCAGCAAAACCAATGACGTAGTATTGGGTGGCGTAGCATTGTTCTCGCTCTCCGTTGGCATGGGCACGCCGCTGCTACTGATAGGCGCATCAGCTGGCACCCTGTTACCCAAAGTTGGCAGCTGGATGAACGCTGTGCGCAATTTATTTGGCGTGCTGATGCTGGGCGTTGCAATATGGCTCATCGCACCAGTTATCCCCATGCAAGTACAGCTGACACTATGGGCAGCGCTGTTAATTGTGCCAGCCATTTTTATGCATGCGCTGGATAGCTTGCCCACCGGCGCCAAAGCCGCACTTAAATTCTGGAAAGGCATTGGGGTGATGATGGTAGTCACTGGCTTAGCCCTGTTAGTCGGCGCCCTTTCCAATGCAAAATCACCGTTACAGCCACTAAGTGGGCTCGTTGCCACAAGCGCTAACGTACAGCCACATCACAACCTTAACTTTCAGCCGATTAAAAGCATAGCCGAACTGGAAAACGCGCTCAAAAATGCATCTGGCAAACCTGTGATGCTCGACTTTTATGCTGACTGGTGTGTGGCATGTAAAGAGCTAGAGCAATTTACTTTTAGTGATGCTCGCGTCCAATCTGCCTTAAAAGACACCTTATTATTGCAGGCGGATGTCACCAATAACACTGAAGACGACAAGGCCTTAATGCAGAAATTCAACATCTTTGGCCCGCCTGGCATCGTGTTATTTAATGCTAAGGCTGAAGAAGAAAGTCATCTAAAAGTGGTTGGTTATAAAAATGCGGATACATTTCTACAAATTCTGAATCAGCGCGGCAGTTGCCTGCCAGAAACCACCGAATGCTAAAAAGAATACTGATTGCATTTTTCTTCACCGCTCTAGCATTCTGCCTAGCGTTAAGCATCGCAATCGCTTTACGCTACTTTGCAGAGCACAGCAACAAACCTAACAGCTCAACCTTATACGCTGCCAATCTGCCGGATACATCCGGAAAATTGCAGAACCTTGGACAATATCAGCACAAAATCATCATCGTTAACTTTTGGGCAACGTGGTGCCCACCATGTCGTGATGAAATGCCTGAACTGATTGCATTGCAGCAATCCTACCAAGATAAAAACGTTGTTGTACTGGGCATTGCACTGGATGATCCAGCACTGGTTGCAGAATATCTAAAGGCTACTCCTGTGAACTACCCTATTTTTGCCTCTGAGACGGCAGGCAGTTTGCTAGGTGAGCAATTAGGCAATGACAAAGGCGTTCTTCCCTACACGGTGGTTATTGATGCTGATGGTAAAATTATCAGCACCCACTTTGGACGCATTACTAAAGCGATTATCGAAGCCACCATCCAGCCTTTAGTCTCGGCGCCAGCACACTAGCTGCAAGTGCAATCTATGCATTTTCGTAGAAATTAAGCTACTCACTTAGCATAGAGAATAGACGAAATCAACTTGGGCAAATTCGCTTAAATTCTCTAAAGTTGCTGGACAAAACCCTTTAACTTCGGCAAACTCGCGTTTATGAATTATAGTAATTTATGCACAAATTGTTTAAAACAGGTGAATTGTCATGGCAGCTAAGAGCATTCTGGTATTACATGGCCCTAACCTGAACCTATTGGGCCTGCGTGAACCACAGCATTACGGTAACGCTACACTTGATAGCATCAACCAGGCCCTAACAAACAAAGCAAAGTTAGCTAACATCACACTAGAGAGCTTCCAAAGCAATTCCGAAGCAGACCTTGTCGATAAAATTCAGTCTATTGCAACTAAAAGCGTAGATTTTGTCATCATCAACCCTGCAGCATTCACACATACATCCGTTGCAATACGTGATGCATTGAGTGCGGTTAAGGTTCCATTTATAGAAGTACACTTGTCAAATGTGTTTGCACGAGAAGCATTTCGTCATCATTCATATTTTACAGACATCGCTGTAGGCATTATTAGCGGGCTAGGTGCAAAAGGCTACGAACTTGCACTGGATTTCGCTATTGAAAAAATCAATCATTCTTAAAATAATAATTTATATTGAATTAGTTAGGGGTCATCATGGATTTACGTAAACTTAAAAAGCTTATTGATTTGGTAGAAGAGTCAGGCATTTCTGAACTAGAACTTACAGAAGATGGCGAAAAAGTACGCATTAGCCGTAACTTCACAGCCAACATGCCGGCACAAAATTACGCTCACTACATTCCTCAGCAGCAGGCACCTGCACCTCAAGCAGTGGCAGCTGTAGCTGCTGAAGCCGCACCTGCAGTAGAAGAAGGTCATGCAGTTAAATCACCAATGGTAGGCACGTTCTACCGTTCACCATCTCCAGACGCTAAATCGTTTGTTGAGGTAGGCGATACAGTGGCAGTGGGTGACACACTATGTATTATCGAAGCGATGAAGCTATTAAACGAGATTGAAGCAGATAAAGCTGGCGTCATCAAAAAAATCTTGGTTGATAACGGCCAAGCCATTGAGTACGGTGAGCCACTGTTTATCATTGGCTAATTGCGGTTAGCTTATTCAATTACTGCTTAATTAATTAGGTCTTACATCAACACTAGGATCTAAATACTAGGATTTCACTTTCATGGCAATGTTTGACAAAATTTTAATCGCCAATCGCGGCGAAATCGCATTGCGCGTACAGCGCGCATGTCGCGAACTCGGCATCAGAACGGTGGCTGTGCACTCCGAAGCTGACCGTGAAGCTAAATATGTAAAACTGGCGGATGAGTCAGTTTGTATCGGCCCAGCACCTTCTGGCCAAAGCTACCTAAACGTCCCTGCGGTCATCAGTGCAGCTGAAGTCACTGACGCACAGGCTATCCACCCTGGTTATGGCTTTTTATCAGAGAATGCGGACTTTGCAGAGCGCGTAGAACAAAGCGGCTTTGTGTTTATTGGCCCACGCGCTGAAACCATCCGCTTGATGGGCGACAAAGTATCGGCTAAAGACGCGATGCGTAAAGCTGGCGTGCCTTGCGTGCCAGGCTCAGAAGGCGCACTGCCGGACGACCCTAGCGAAATCATCAAAATCGCTAAGCAAATTGGCTATCCAGTCATTATTAAAGCGGCTGGCGGTGGCGGTGGTCGCGGTATGCGCGTAGTGCATACCGAAGCTGCGTTACTCACTTCTGTAAACATGACCAAGGCTGAAGCACAAGCTGCGTTTAGCAACCCAATGGTTTACATGGAAAAATACCTTGAGAAACCACGCCATATCGAGATTCAGGTATTGGCTGACCAGCATGGTAATGCAGTATTCCTAGGTGAGCGCGACTGCTCTATGCAACGCCGCCACCAAAAAATCCTAGAAGAAGCACCAGCACCGCTACTCAATGCGCGCTTACGCGACAAAATTGGCGAACGCTGTGCGGAAGCCTGCCGCAAGATTAAATACCGTGGCGCCGGTACTTTTGAGTTCCTGTATGAAAACGGCGAGTTCTATTTCATTGAAATGAACACACGTTTGCAAGTAGAACATACTGTGACAGAAATGATTACCGGTATCGACTTAGTGCAGCAACAGATTTTTGTAGCGGCTGGCGAAAAACTAAAATTCCGCCAAAAAGATATTCAATTACACGGACATGCGATTGAGTGCCGCCTGAATGCAGAAGATCCTTACAACTTTGTACCTTCTCCAGGCAAAATCACTAAGTTCCATATGCCTGGCGGCCCTGGTGTACGTATCGATACGCACGCGTATGCTGGCTACACCGTACCTCCGCACTATGACTCAATGATTGGTAAGCTAATCACTTACGGTGATACACGCGACCAAGCCATTGCCCGTATGCGCATTGCATTGTCTGAAATGATGATTGAAGGCATTAGTACCAACATTGCATTACATGCTGATTTAATGGCAGATGCAGCGTTTCATTTAGGTGGTACAAGTATCCACTACCTAGAGCAAAAGCTTGGTATTTATAACAAATAATTAGCATTTCTAAAGTAGCCAATATAAATACGCGTTACCGCGCATGCGGTATACGCGTATTTGCATTAATATTGTTTAAAATAGGTTAAGTATCAGATAGGTTGAGTATGGCGTGGGTATCATTAAAAATTGAAGCACAAGATAATAATGCTGATTTAATTAGCGATACACTCATGGAGCTAGGCGCGCTGTCAGCTATTATTGAAGACGCCAATGCTGAAACCATTGATGAGCAACCAATTTTTGGCGAGCCGGGTGACCCGCCTCCAGGCATCTGGCAGCAAAATTTAGTCAGTGCTTTGTTTGATGAAGGCGTGGACATCCCCGCCGTAATTGATGCATTAACGCATCAGGCCAAGCTCAGTAACCTGAACTATACGACCGAAACCATAGAAGAGCAAGATTGGGTACGTGCAACACAGTCGCAATTTGATCCGATTAGAATCACCGACACGCTGTGGATTGTGCCAACTTGGCATGAATCACCTAATCCAGATGCGATCAATATAGTATTAGACCCTGGCCTAGCCTTTGGGACTGGTAGCCACCCTACCACCCACTTATGCTTGGCATGGCTAACTCAAACAGTCACGCCCGGCAGCTCAGTGTTGGACTACGGCTGCGGCTCAGGCATTTTAGCGATTGCCGCAAAGAAACTAGGCGCAGATGAGGTAGTGGGTACCGATATTGATACTCAAGCCATACAATCTAGCTTATATAACGCTGAGCAGAACCAAGTAGAAGCTCAATTCTACGATGCGAATCAATATCAGTCTAAAGAGTTTGATATTGTAGTTGCCAATATTTTATCCAGCGCCTTAAGCGTACTGGCACCGGCGTTGGCAAAATCATGCAAGGCCGGCGGCAAGATTGCGCTTTCTGGAATTTTACGTGAACAAGAAGCCGCTGTTTCTGCCATTTATGCTGAATGGTTTGATATGGGCGCACCACAGCACATGGATGCATGGGTGTTGCTCACAGGCACGAAAAAATGCGCGACATAACCCATTGCCCAAACTGCCAAACTCAATTCTTTGTTAGTGAAGACCAGCTCAAGCAGCATGGTGGCTTAGTGCGCTGCGGGCAATGCCTGCACGTGTTCAATGCCAAAGAGCAATTTGTCCCCACCAGCACTCCTACCCCAGAAAGCTCTGCACCCATAGCACCCAATGCTACGCCAGTAGCTACTGACACCCCAACCAATGGCACTGCACCATCTAACTGGCCTACAATTGATCTAAGTTTTGAAGAAGCAGCACCAAGTACGCATGGCGCAGAAACTGAGCCCGAGCCTATGGTGCCAGTGGCCGTACAATCAAGCGTAGCAGCATCTGCTGAGACACACACTGCACCAACTGACGAACACGCCACAGTGCATACCGGCGCACTTGCTGAATTACCGCATGACCCAACTAGCATTGCGGAACATCCACCTAACGACACTGCTGTACTAAACTTTTCCCATCATCACGCTAACGATTTTAATGAGCTAGCCAAACACGCCAAACGGGATGGCAAGAAGAATACTAGCCATCGCTGGCTTTGGGCGCTAGGTACGTTTGTATTATTGCTAAGCGCTGTAGCACAAAGCACCTATTTCTTACGCAATACTATCGCTATCTATTACCCCAACCTCAAACCGCAGCTAATGCAAGCATGCCAGCATCTAAAATGCAGTATAGAGCTACCCAAACAGATTGAGTGGATTGTGATTGATGACTCTGACATGCAGGAAGACCTAGAGCATACCGGGGTAATGCGCCTTAGTAGCAGCTTATTTAACAAAGCGGGCTTTGTGCAGGCGTACCCCAACCTAGAGTTAACGCTGACCAATACTGACGACAGCGCGGTATTAAGGCGTGTATTTAAACCAACAGAATATCTACCTCCCAATACAGACATTGCTGCTGGCTTTAGTGCTGGTAATGAAATCAAGGTGAAGCTTGCCATCACCACGCAGGACATCAGCGTTGCAGGCTACCGCCTGTACGTTACTTACCAACACATTTCCCCAAACATTTAAAAACAATTGCCACTTGACTTGCATCAATAAATGCAAGGGCTTTAGGTATACGATAATAAGCGTATATGACTAAATTGGATTTTTAAATGAAACAATCTTCATCGAATATAGCTTCCAATTACCCCCTATCTATGATGTGGTTAATTTGTTCAGTCTTGGCCATATTGATTACATCTGGTCTTTTAATCTGGGTACAACTTCTACTTGAAAGAAAAGTAACGATGTCTGAATTTATAGTTATCGACTTATCCTTCCTTATCTTTAATGGGTTGGCTATCTATCTATTTGCAAGATATAACAAACGTATACTAGCTACCAGAACAATAGAGACGAATGTTGACATTAGCGCTTTAAAACAAAGTGAATCAAGATTAAGAAAGATAGAAAAATACCAACGAGCCTTTATTGACAGCCTACCTTTCATGGTCTGGATAAAAGACGAAGAAAGTCGATTTATATCGGTTAATACAGTTCTTGCTAAAAGTTTTGGGGAGGACAAGCCTGAAAATTTGATTGGCAAAACAGACTTTGATTACTCATCTAAAGAACTCGCTGAATATTATCGTCAAGAAGATTTAAGCGTTCTACAGTCAAAACAACCAAAGTTCGTCGATGAAACATTTGTTGACGCACAGGGTAAGACTCATTGGATTGAAACTTTCAAAGCACCAGCCATAGATAATGATGGGAACTTATTAGGTACAGTCGGTTTTGCACGTGACATTTCTGAGCGAAAAATAATTGAAAATGAACTTAAAGTTTCGGCAATAGCCATGGAGTCGCAAGAGGGAATTATTATTACGGATGCCAATTCTAAAATTCTAAAAATTAACGATGCGTTTACTAAAATAACAGGCTTTACTAGTGAAGAGGCCGTTGGTAATAGAATGACGCTATTAAAATCTGGCGTTCATGATGCAGCCTTTTATAAAGAAATGTGGCAATCAATTTCCACCCAAGGCTCATGGCAAGGTGAGATTTGGAATAAACGCAAATCTGGTGAAATTTATCCAGAATGGCTAACTATTTCTGCCGTAAAAAACTCCGAGGGTTTGGTGACAAACTACGTTGGAACGATGATTGACATTACCGCTCGAAAATCAATTGAAGAGCGCGTTCATCATATGGCGCATTATGACCCTCTCACCGATCTGCCTAACCGTAGCCTGCTAACTGATCGCTTACATCAAGCACTGGCACAAGCGCGTAGAGAAAACACTTTGCTAGCTGTTATGTTTTTGGATCTGGATAAGTTTAAAATAGTCAACGACTCGCTGGGCCACGATGTAGGGGATTTGCTACTCAAAGACGTAGCCATACGCTTAACCAACTGCTTTAAAAGACAAACCGACACCGTCTCACGTATTGGTGGCGATGAATTTGTCATTTTACTTGCCAAGATAGAAACAGAGCAAGATGTTGCAATTGTTGCTCAAGAGGTTATACAGTCGCTGACAGAAACTTTTTACATTGAAGGGCATGTCATTAATATTTCTTGCAGTATTGGTATTAGCTTGCATCCTAAAAATGGTGATGATGTAGCATCATTGTTACGTAGTGCTGACAATGCGATGTATGAATCAAAACATGCGGGCAGAGGTTGCTTCAGATTCCATAATGACCTTTCCAGTCAACCATCTCAAGACAATCCGAGCTAATCGCCCTAATTGCATCAGCTACACATTTTACCGCTAAGTCTCTGGCATAACTTTTACGCCAGGCTAGCGCCACTCTGCGCACAGGCACGGGGTCTGAAAATGGAATCACTCTCACCAATGGATTTAAATATCGATCGGTTGCTGCACTGCATGGCAATACCGTAATGCCTAGATTGGAAGCCACCATATTGCGTATGGTTTCTAAAGAGTTGCCTTGCAACACCTGACCCTTTCGAGACAAATCTGGACATGCCTGCAATACTTGGTGACTGTAACAATGGCCACTGTTTAGCAGTAAGACATTTTCATCAGCCAGTTCATCTGCGCTCACTGATGCGCGACCGGCCCAAGGGTGATTAACCGGCACCATCACTAGGTATTGTTCATCGTATAACGGTAATGTATTGATGCCCGCCACTTCAAACGGTAGCGCAACTACCGCTGCATCAATCACCCCATTTTTAAGCTGGGCTTCCAATTGCACAGTGAGATTCTCTTCAATATCTAAGGGCATATCAGGTGCACTCTGCCGCAAAATGGGGATAAGCTCAGGCAGCAGATAAGGACCCACCGAGTAAATTAAGCCCAGCCGAAACACGCCGCCAAGCTGGTTATTACCTTGCTTGGCAATCTCACGAATATAGTTAACTTCCTCTATCGCCTTAATTGCCTGCTCAATAATCTTTTCACCGATAGGTGTCGGGTTAATATCCGTACGGCTACGCTCAAAGATCTGTACACCTAAATCTTCTTCCAGCTTCTTAATTGCCAAGCTAAGCGCGGGCTGGCTGACATAACACTTCTCAGCAGCTCGCCTAAAGTTGCGTTCTTTTGCTACCGCCACCACAAAACGTAATTCACTAAGCGTCATTTACAACATCCTGATTATGCATTATCGATAAGCATAACATATCAATAAAATTAAAACATTCAATTATACAAATCAATGTTTGGCCTATACACTGATCCCACTTGCTACTCAACATTGCTTTCCCCAACCACTGAGATGGCAATATAAATGGAGAGAAAAATGAATAACTATTTATACGAGTTACAAGAAATTTTTACTGACATGTTTGCGCAATATGCATTAAGCCAATAACAAACAATACGTGCAACCGACACCTGAGTTTTACACTACTGCGTGTAATTTTAAGATTAAAATACTTTTGCTTGAAGCTCAGCAGAAATATTGAAACAGGTCCATCACGTTCCAAATAACGACAGGAGAACACAATGACAGCCGAATCAAAATGCCCATTCTCTGGAGGCGCGCCTAAACCAACAGCGTCTGCAGGACTTGCCAACCCGACTTGGTGGCCAGAACAACTAAACCTCAGCATATTGCATCAGCACTCGTCAAAATCAGATCCCATGGGTCAAGATTACGACTATGCCGCAGCGTTCAACAGCTTGGATCTTGATGCCGTCACCAAAGATTTGCATGCATTAATGACAGATTCGCAAGAATGGTGGCCTGCCGATTATGGTCATTATGGTCCATTTTTTGTGCGCATGGCCTGGCATGGTGCTGGCACTTACCGCATTTATGATGGCCGCGGCGGCGCAGGCTCCGGCTCGCAACGATTTGCACCGCTAAATAGCTGGCCAGACAATGGCAACCTTGATAAGGCACGTCGTTTACTGTGGCCAATTAAGCAAAAGTATGGGCATAAATTGTCTTGGGCAGATTTAATGATACTGGCGGGTAATGTTGCGCTAGACTCAATGGGACTTAAGACTTTTGGCTTTGCTGGTGGGCGTAAGGACATCTGGGAGCCAGAACAGGATATCTACTGGGGCCCAGAGACCACATGGCTTGGAGACCAGCGCTATCACGGTGACCGTGAGCTAGACAATCCGCTAGGCGCAGTACAGATGGGCTTGATTTACGTAAACCCAGAAGGCCCGAACGGCAACCCAGACCCGCTTGCATCAGCCCGCGATATTCGCGAAACATTTGCACGCATGGCAATGAACGACGAAGAAACCGTAGCACTGGTCGCTGGCGGCCATACCTTTGGTAAATGCCATGGTGCGGGCGACGCTAGCCATGTTGGCGCTGAGCCAGAAGCCGCAGAGATTGAAGCACAAGGCTTGGGCTGGCTCAACAGTTTTGGCAGTGGTAAAGGCGTACACGCCATCACCAGCGGCATTGAGGGTGCGTGGACCAACAATCCAATTCAGTGGGATAACAACTATTTTGAAAACCTATTCGGTTACGAGTGGCAGCTCACCAAGAGCCCTGCTGGTGCACACCAATGGACCCCTAAAGAAGCTGCTGCGTTAAATACAGTGCCAGATGCGCATGATGCATCTAAGCGCCATGCGCCTATTATGACCACGGCGGACCTAGCCATGAGAATGGACCCGGCGTATGAAAAGATATCACGCCACTTCTTTGCAAACCCAGAAGCGTTTGCAGATGCATTTGCCAGAGCTTGGTTCAAATTAACACATCGTGATATGGGACCAGTGTCGCGTTATCTTGGCCCTTTAGTACCAAAAGAAACGCTGATTTGGCAGGACCCTATCCCTGAGGTTAACCACGCATTGGTGGATGCGCAAGATATTGCCATCTTGAAAACAAAAGTATTGGCGTCTGGCTTATCGATCTCACAACTGGTGAGCACAGCGTGGGCATCGGCTTCTACATTCCGTGGCTCTGATAAGCGTGGTGGCGCCAATGGCGCACGTATTCGCCTCGCCCCGCAAAAAGACTGGGAAGTAAATCAGCCGGCAGAGTTATCCGCCGTGTTGCAAAAACTAGAGACAATACAAAAAGAGTTTAATACCGCTCAGCGCAACGGCAAGCAGGTTTCAATTGCAGACCTCATTGTGCTGGCTGGCAATGCAGCGATTGAAGTTGCCGCCAAAAATGCAGGGCATACGCTGCAAGTACCGTTCACGCCAGGACGCGCCGATGCAAGCCAAGCGCAAACAGATATTGAATCATTTGCCGTGCTAGAGCCGATTGCCGATGGCTTCCGCAACTATACAAAACACAGTGTTGTAGGCAACGCGGCTGAGTTATTGCTAGATAAAGCACAATTGCTCACCTTAACCGCGCCGGAAATGACGGTACTGATTGGTGGGTTACGTGCGTTAAATGTGAGCCATGGTAAATCCAAGCATGGCGTGTTCACACAGCGCTCAGAAGCGTTAACCAATGACTTCTTTGTGAACCTGTTGGACATGAACACAAAATGGCAAACGTCCGCAGACTCCAAACAAGTGCTTGAGGGGCATGACCGTGCCACAGGCAAACTTAAGTGGACAGGCACAGTGGTAGATTTAGTGTTTGGCTCTAACTCGCAGCTACGTGCCATTGCTGAAGTTTATGCAGCCAGCGATGCCCAAGCCACATTTATACGTGACTTTGTGCGGGCATGGACTAAAGTAATGAATCTTGATCGTTTTGATTTAGTTTGATTGCGCTAGTCTAGCGTTGGTATCACGCTATAAAAAAACCTCAACCTTGATTATGGTTGAGGTTTTTTTCGTTCTAATCATCGTCGCCCAAACTAGAGGTACATGGGCACTTACATAAAACAAGCAGCTTTTACAGGTTGCGCCTATAAGTCACATACCCATATAAGTTGGGCCACTACCACCTTCAGGTGGTACCCAAACGATATTTTGCGTTGGGTCTTTAATATCGCATGTTTTGCAATGTATGCAATTTTGCGCATTAATGTGCAAATAACTAGCGTCTGGCGTCTTCACTATTTCATACACGCCTGCTGGGCAATAACGCTGCTCGGGCGCGTCATAGTTGGCTAAATTAACACTGATAGGTACATTCTTATCTAACAGCGTCAAATGGCAAGGCTGATTTGCATCATGTGCAAGATTGCTTAAGCCAATTGAGTTTAAGCGATCAAAGCTATACACACCATCGTGCTTTGGATAATGGATAACTGGCATTTCAGAGGCAGGCTTGGTGCATTCATGGTCTGCTTTCTGGTGCGCTAGCGTCCACGGCAAACGGATATGTAGCGCATGCAGCCACATCTCAATACCGCCTAGCAAAGTACCGCCCCAGCTACCAAACCTCGATAACAGCGGTTTTACATTACGCACCGCATCTAAGTCTTTCCACACCCATGAGTCTTTGAGTGCTTGCGGATAGGCTTCCAGCAAGCGGCTATCTTGTTTGTCAGCCTGGGTTACGGCATTAAATACCGCCTCTGCCGCCAACATGCCAGATTTCATTGCATTATGGCTGCCTTTGATCCGCGGCACATTCACCATGCCGGCACTGCAACCAATCAATGCACCACCTGGGAAAATCAACTCAGGCCAGGCTTGTACGCCGCCTTCACTAATCGCGCGTGCGCCATAACTGAAGCGCTCGCCACCTTTCAGCAAAGCTTTAATCGTAGGGTGCGTTTTAAAGCGCTGGAACTCCTCAAATGGAGAAAGATGCGGGTTGGCGTAGTCCAGATGCACCACAAAGCCGATAGACACCAACTGCTCGCCATAATGATAGATAAAAGAGCCGCCACCAGTATCAGCACTTAGCGGCCAGCCGATACTATGCTGCACTAAGCCTGCACGATGTTGTGCTGCAGGCACGCGCCATACCTCTTTAAAACCTAAACCATATTTCTGCGGTGAAGATTGTTGACGTAGCGCGTATTTACTTTCCAGCTCGCGCGTTAATGAGCCACGCGTACCTTCTGCCACCAAGGTATATTGCGCCCTAATTTCAATACCCAGCGTGAACTGTGCGGTTTCCGCGCCATGCGCATCACGCCCCATATCGCCGGTAATCACGCCCACCACTTGCTGGTTTTCGTCATAGAGCATGGCCTGCGCCGCAAAGCCTGCGTAGATTTCTACACCCAAGGCATCTGCCTGCTCACCCAACCAACGGCTCACATCACCTAGGCTCACAATATAATTGCCTTGATTGCTCATTAAAGGCGGCATCAACCAATGTGGAATCGACCAGGATTTAGTTTGCCCCAACAGCAAAAACTCGTCTTCTTTGACACTGGTATGCACTGGCGCACCTTTCTCACGCCAATCTGGAATCAATTCATTTAATGCAATAGGGTCGATTACCGCACCAGATAAAATATGAGCGCCCACCTCTGCTGCTTTTTCCAGCACACATACACTGAGCTCCTGCCCAGCTGCATTCGCCAGCTGTTTAAGCCGAATCGCTGCGGCCAAGCCCGATGGTCCAGCCCCTACAATTAACACATCGTAATTCATTACATCGCGTTGCACATCTGTCATTTAAAGACCGTCCTTTAAGCTATTTCTGGCAAATTTACTTGATCGCTGCGCTCCGCGCCAATCACCATTTTTTTGCATAGCATGATAAATTCACGCATACCTGTTGTCTGATATTTCTGCTTATGCCAAAGAAAGTAAAAATATCGTCCTAAATTTAGTTCGGGTGTCATTAACGGCACTAAGCTACCGCGACGAAAAGCGTCTTTCAACGCCAAACGCGAGATACAGCCGATGCCCAACCCTGACTCTACTGCCCGCTTAATCGCCTCGGTGTGTTCCAACTCCAAGCGGATATGCAGCCTTGCATTATTATTATGAAAAGCACGATCAAAAGTTGCGCGGGTGCCTGAGCCCTGCTCTCTTAAAATCCATTGCTCCTGCAATAACTGCTCTATCGAAATTGCTTTTAACTGCGCAAGCGGGTGATTAGGTGCAGCAAACACCACCAGCTCATCAGCCACCCAGCGCTGTACTTCTATATCTGGATGGTTACAATCCCCCTCAATCAAGCCCAGATCCAGCTCATGATTGGCGACCTGCTGCACGATGGTGCTGGTATTGTGTACTTGTAATTGAATCCGGCTTTCAGGATGGTCCTGCAAGAATTTTGCAACCAGTATCGTGGCCAAATAATTGCCAACCGTTAAGGTTGCGCCAATTTTCATATAGCCAAACCCCACATGACCACGCAACAGATTTTCTATTTCACTTGCCCGGTCTAATAGCTCAACAGCCTTGGGAAGTAGCTGTAACCCGGTTTCATTGATGCGTAGCGTTTTACCCACACGATCAAAAAGCTGTAGGTCGAATTGTCGCTCCAACTCGCTCAGTGCAGTGCTGGTGGCCGATTGTGATAATGCTAAAACATCGGCTGCGCGCGAGACACTCTCGGTACGACTGATGACAACAAAAATCTCTAGTTGCCTTAGGGTATATTTCATACACTCCTATATCTATTTCACAGATATATAATATCTTTACAATCTAATTTATATATATTATACGCTGATGTAAAATACGCAGCAATTACTGAGGAAATTGCCATGAAAATATTGGTCGCAATAAAACGTGTAGTCGATTACAACATCAAAGTGCATATCAAGCCTGACGGCTCAAATGTAGAGATTGATGGCGTAAAGATGAGTGTAAACCCATTTGATGAAAATGCAATTGAAGAAGCCTTAAAACTAAAAGAAAAAGGCATTGCATCTGAAGTGGTAGTCGTGTCTTTGGGTAGTGCAGCAAATCAAGATGTATTAAGGCACGGCCTGGCCATGGGTGCCGACCGCGCGGTACTGATTGAAAGCGATGAAGAACTACAGCCATTGGCCGTTGCCAAACTACTGAAAGCTTTGGTAGACCGTGAACAACCGGGGTTGGTTATGCTGGGCAAACAAGCAGTAGATGATGACGCAGGACAAACTGGGCAAATGTTAGCCGCGTTGCTCAATTATCCGCAAGCGACTTACGTATCAGCGATTACCATTAACGGTAACGAAGTAGTAGCCACCCGTGAAGTGGATGGCGGTACAGAAACCATAGGCTTAAACCTGCCTGCAGTGATTACCGCAGACTTGCGTTTAAACCACCCGCGCTTCGTAAAACTGCCAAACTTAATGATGGCAAGAAAAAAACCGATTGAGACAATCAAGGCGGCTGAATTTGGTGTAGACACTAAACCACGGTTGCAGCTATTAAAAGTATCAGAGCCGCCAGCAAGAAAAGCTGGCATTAAAGTGAACAGTGTACAAGAGTTGCTCACTAAGTTGCGCGAGCATGAAGGAATACAACTATGAAAACCCTAATTCTAGCCGAACATAACGGCACCACACTGAGCGCATCAGCTTATCAGGCGGTAACAGCTGCTCAGTCTTGGAGCAACCCGATTGAAATTTTAGTGACTGGCAATAACGTCAGCAATATTGCACAGCAAGCGGCTTTAATTGACGGCGTAACGCGTGTGATTCAAATCGATGCTGAGCATTTAGCGCATCAATTGGCTGAAGATGTGTCACAGCTTATTGCCAACATTGCAACTGAATATAGCGTGGTGTTAGCTGCGCACTCATCATTTAGCCGCAACATCTTGGCACGCGCAGCTGCGTTGCTTGATGTTGCTATGATTTCTGATGTACTTGAGATCAAAGACAGCAACACCTACGTGCGTGCAGTGTATGCGGGCAATATACACACCACCGTACAGAGCTCAGACCGCATCCAACTACTGACTGTGCATAGTAGCAACTTTGGTGCGGCCAATGCACACACGCAAAGTGCTGAAATCAGTACGGTTGCAGCGCCAGCACCACAGCACCAAACACGCTGGTTATCTGAAACACGCACATCGTCAGACCGTCCGGCACTAAGCACAGCGAAAATTGTTATTTCTGGCGGCAGATCTTTAGGTAGCGCAGAAACCTTTGAACAAATGCTAGCACCGCTAGCCGCTAGGCTTGGCGCAGCGCTCGGCGCCACTAGAGCCGCTGTGGATGCAGGCTACGCACCTAACGATATTCAGGTAGGCCAAACCGGTGTAACCGTTGCACCTGATTTATATATCGCGGTGGGCGTTTCAGGTGCGGTACAACATACCTACGGCATGAAAGACAGCAAAGTCGTGGTTGCGATTAATCAAGACCCGGACGCGCCTATCTTCCAAGTTGCAGATTACGGCCTAGTTGCCGACCTGTTTGAAGTGATTCCAGAACTCACTGCAGCCATTTAAAAAATTTAAACTAAAGAAAAACCAACTATGAGTAAATATTCTACCGAACGTATTTTAAGTGTACACCACTGGAACGACACCCTGTTCAGCTTTAAAACCACACGTGACCCAGGCTTACGCTTTGAAAACGGACAGTTTGTAATGATTGGGCTTGAGGTTGATGGCCGCCCACTGACACGTGCTTACAGTATCGCCAGCCCAAACTATGAAGAGCACCTGGAGTTCTTTAGTATTAAAGTGCCAAATGGCCCACTCACATCAAGATTGCAGCATCTAAAAGTAGGCGATGATCTTTTGGTCAGCAAAAAGCCAACCGGCACCTTGGTGACTCACGATTTAAAACCAGGTAGAAATCTGTACTTTCTATCTACGGGTACAGGGCTAGCGCCTTTCATGAGCTTGATTCAAGATATCGAGGTGTATGACCGTTTTGAAAAAGTAGTATTAATTCATGGCGTTCGTCACGTAAACGAACTTGCCTATGCAGATTTTATTGAAAAAGAACTACCGAACAACGAGTTTTTTGGTGAAGAAGTGCGTAACAAACTCATTTACTACCCAACTGTGACCAGAGACCCGTTCCGTAATCAAGGCCGCTTAACTGACCTGATTAACTCAGGCAAACTATTTGAAGATATCGGTCTACCACCATTAGATCCAGCAAATGACAAAGCCATGATTTGCGGTAGCCCACAAATGCTGAAAGACACCGAAGAACTATTGGACTCACGCGGCTTTATTGTTTCACCACGCGTAGGCCAGCCAGGTGACTACGTAATTGAGCGTGCTTTCGTAGAGAAATAAGGCTTTAAAAAATAAAGTAGCACTAATCTCAAGCGCGTGATTGCATCATGTGCTTGAGAAACACCCATACCGCAGGCAAGCTAGGAATAACAATCAGTGCCAGCGCCACCAAAGAGAAGTTAGCCTGTACCCACGGGTGATTCCCTACCAAAAAGCCGATACCGGTTAAGCCACACACCCAAATCAAGCCGCCAATCACATTATAAAAAGCAAATTTCGGATAGGTCATTTGCGCCACGCCCGCAACAAATGGGGTAAACGTGCGGATAAATGGTAGAAACCTGCCCACCACGATAGTGATAGCGCCATGCTCTTCATAAAATGCATGTGTCTTGTTAAAGGCATCTTTATTAAACCAGCGCGAATTTTCCCAAGCAAACACCTTATGCCCTACCCACTTACCGACCGAATAATTAACTGCATCTCCGGCAATTGCCGCAACAGACAGCAATGCCATCAACAGCGGCAAACTCATGCCACCAAGCGCCGCAATAGCACCTGCAACAAACAATAGAGAATCTCCCGGTAAAAAAGGCATGGCAACTAAGCCGGTTTCTATAAATATGATAAGAAACAAAAGCACGTAAATCCACACACCCCAAGTGCTGGCCACAACCGCCAAATGTTTATCCAAATGCAAAAATAAATCCATCATGTTCTGTATATCCATATTTAAAGCTAGCCTAATTACTCTACTGGTTAACAAAGCCATGTGCTTATGCAACCAATTATTAATAATCTCTGGCGGTTAAAAAATCTATTACCCTGTGATTTTTGCGGGCGACAGTAAAACTTAGCAGGCGTCATCCAGACATCACAAACAGCGAAGCCGTCACATTATAGCGTTCGAGCAATAAAAAACCCGCCGTTAAGCGGGTTTTTTATTATTTAAAACTAATTATACTTCTAACTGTGGACGACCAGCTTCAGGCCAATCCAAGTGGTAGAACTGATCACGTGGCTGATCTTTACGCTCATAAGTATGTGCGCCAAAGTAGTCACGTTGACCTTGCAACAAGTTTGCAGGCAGGTCTGCACTGCGGTAGCCATCATAATAAGCCATTGCAGAAGCAAAACCTTGTGCCGGAATACCGTTAGTAACTGCCAAAGCAATCACTTTACGCCAGCCTGCTTGACCTTCGTTCATCGCGTGCGTGAAGTATGGGTCTAGCATCAAGTTTTTCAAACGTGAGTTCAATGCATAAGCATCAGTGATTTTTTGCAAGAAACGTGCACGGATGATACAACCACCACGCCAGATTTGAGCAATTTCACCGAAGTTCAATTTCCAGTTGTAAGCCACTTGTGCTTTGTCGATCAATTGGAAACCTTGTGCGTAAGCGCAGATTTTTGAGCAATATAAAGCGTTTTTAATCGCTTCGATAATTGCTTTCTTATCAGACTCAACTTTAATCGCTGGGCCTTTAAGGATTTTGCTTGCTTCAACACGCTCTTCTTTTAAGCTAGACAATGCACGTGCGTAAACCGCAGCTGCAATCGCGTTAGCTGGTGCACCTAATTCAAGTGCATTCGCTGCTGTCCATTGGCCTGTACCTTTTTGACCAGCTGTATCCAAGATTTGGTCAACCAAGAAACCTTTACCCATTGGGTCTTTTTGTTGCAGGATATCAGCAGTAATTTCAATCAAGAAGCTTGATAGTTCGCCTTTGTTCCACTCAGCAAATACTTTACCGATTTCATCCGCTTGCATGCCAAGCAGATTTTTCATCAACCAGTAAGCTTCACAGATCAATTGCATATCGATGTACTCGATACCGTTGTGCACCATTTTTACGTAGTGACCAGCACCGTCAGGACCGATGTATTCAGCACATGAGAAGCCGCCTTCTACTGGTTTACCTGGTTTGCCGCCTTCTAAAGGCTCGCCTGTTACAGGGTCAACTTTAGCTGCGATATCACGCCAGATTGGCTCTAGGCTAGCCCAAGCTTTACGTGTACCTGATGGCATCAATGATGGGCCGAAACGTGCGCCTGTCTCACCGCCTGAAACGCCAGAACCGATGAAATCAATACCTTTAGCCGCTAATTCTTTTTCGCGACGGATAGTATCTGTCCACAATGCGTTACCACCATCAATGATGATGTCGCCTTGCTCTAGGAATGGTAATAACGCGTTGATGGTAACATCTGTTGCGCTACCCGCTTTAACTAGCAAGATGATTTTACGTGGGCGTTTGATACTTAAAACAAATGAAGCCAAGTCAGCATGACCAACAACGTTGGCATGTGAAGGTTCATTCTTTTTGCAATCTTCAATGAAATTCACCATTTTTTTTGGGTCACGGTTGTAAACCGCAATGGTGTAGCCATGATCGGCAATATTCAGAGCCAGGTTCTGGCCCATAACAGCTAGGCCAACTAGGCCAATATCAGCATTCTTCGTAGTCATTTATCTTCTCTTTTGGAGTTGTTTAATGGAAAGGTTTTTTTGGTAGGCAAGATTATAGAACTTTTTTATGAATTAATTACTGAAAATTGACGTAGATCAGAGAATTATTTTCAATTGATGACAAGATTCGGCATAAAGTGCTAAAACTGCGTATTAAAGTTGGTAGTTGCGTCCAAGTGACAATCGTCGCCACGCGAGCAATAGCCGACTGTGATTGAGCTGCAAGTGCTGCTGGCAAATGAATTGGGACTGATAGGACGATACGCCATTTTTAACCGTATACGCTAAAAGCACGTACACTTAGTAATCACTGCTTCTGCCAGTTGAATAGCCTGCTGGCACGTCATTTTGCCACGCACCGCAATCAGCACAGCAATGATCATGCATTGTTGGGCTTAACACCAGATGCACACTGTTGCAGGCCTTGCAATGGGGAACATCTTCTGCGGCAACCTTATGATGCAAACGATGATGCTGAGTCGCAACCTTGCTGCCACCTAATCCGTATTTATTATCCATGGCAAACTCCATGTTAGCTTTAAGCTTACGGTAATAAAGTTACGCTTTTTTCGTCGTGACAGCAAGTCATTTAACATATGCCTATCGTTGGCCATCCCACATTAAATCATGCTTTAAGCGTATAGGTTTGCTCAAACTTAAATTGAAGCTACCCTATACCAAGACTTGATTAAACCAGCCCCTGAGTCCAGTCTGGGGCTTGTCGGTAAGACTCCACCCAGAGCTGCACTTCATCTGCTGGCATAGGCCGGGCAACCCCATAACCCTGCACCACAGAACATCCCATACGCAACAACCAAAGCCCCTGCTCGGAATTCTCCACACCTTCTGCCACTACCTTACGCTTAAAGTCTCTACTTAAGCTGATGACACCTGCCACCACCGCCAAATCATCCACGTCTTGCAGCATATCGCGCACAAATGACTGGTCAATTTTAATGGTTTCTACCGGCAAGCGGCGCAAATAGGTGAGTGAAGAGTAGCCTACGCCAAAGTCATCCAGCGCAAAGCTGATGCCCAATTGCTTACAACTGTTAATGGTATTGGCCACGCCTGAAACATCCTCGATCGCAGCAGTTTCTGTGATTTCCAGCTCAATTTTATGCGGAGCTATCTCAGGGAAATCAGCCAGCAACAAGATTAGACGCTCGGTAAAGTTGGGTTGCACAATATGCCTTGCTGCAATATTCACGCTGACTTGGAAGTCCAGACCAGCAGCCTGCCAAACGCGGATTTGTCCCAAGGCCTCGCGAATCACCCACTCACCCATTTGAATAGAAAAATCCGTATCCTCAATGATAGGGAGGAAAGTAGCCGGTGCGCGCATACCTAACTCAGGGTGCTCCCAACGAATCAGCGCCTCCATGCCAACCACCTTACCTTGGCGCAAATCTACCTTAGGCTGGTAATACAGGCGGAACTCTTGATTAGGCAATGCGGCTTCTACGCGCTCACGATCCTGACGCAAACCTCTAAATTGGCGGTCATGGTGCGAGTCAAACTGTTGTACACGGCTACCGCCATTAAGTTTTGCCTGATACATGGCATGGTCGGCATGCCTGAGCAAGGTATCCGGCTCACAACCATCGTCAGGGAAAATAGTGTAGCCTATGCTAGAAGACACCGTCACAGATTTATCGCCTATGCTATAGGGCGTTTTAATCACACTCAGCAAGCGCTCCAGCGTCTGTACGCATTCATCCGCATTTTGCAAGCCGCATAACAACACCGCAAATTCATCGCCACCTAAACGCGCAACCGTATCACTATCGCGCAAACAGGCGCTCATGCGCACAGCAAGCTGCACCAGCAGATAATCGCCAGCTTCATGCCCCAAGGTATCATTGACCGGTTTAAATCCATCCAGATCTAGGCAGCAAACTGCCAACAGTTCTCCGGAGCGCTCCGCCCTTGCCAGCGCCTGCTGCAAACGGTCAGACAGTAAAGCGCGATTAGGGAGTTGTGTGAGCGGATCATGGTAGGCCATACGCTCCAGATTTTGCTGCTGCTCTTTGGCTTGGGTAATATCTGAAAACAAACCAACAAAGTTCTTGATCTGATTAGCTTCGTCGCGTACGCAAAAGATGTCGAGCCAAGCGGCATAAACATCACCGTCCTTACGGCGGCTCCAAGTCTCGCCGCGCCACTCACTGTTACTTTCAGCCTGCAGCCATAGCATATCCAGCAGGCTGTCATCATAAGTGACAAAACCCAACGCCTGTGGCACACGGCCTAAGGCATCATCGCGTGAGTAGCCGGTAATTTGGGTAAATGCATAATTGACTTCAACAATATTGGCATGGGCATCTGTAATAAAAATGCCGTCATGCGCATGGTCAAACACACTGGCAGACAATCGCATGCGTTCTGCATTCTGGCTCAAGGTATCAATAGACTCACGCAACTTCTGGCGCATTTCCAGCACGCTCGCCATTAAGGTATCGGGCTTGGCATACAAACCATCCTGCGCCAAATCACCCGCGGCAATACGCTTTACCACATCAATCGCTAACGCAGGGTCGCCGCCGATTGGGTTCAGAATCAAGCGTCTTAATTGCCATAAAATAATGACAATCAATAACGTGCCAAGCAAGATGCCCGCAAATACGACAAACCATGCGTTGGCCAAGCTCACTGCCCGCGCTTCGCTGAGCGGGTATGCCACGATTACGTTAAAGCCCCATTTGGGCACACTCTCAGTGACGAACTCCCAGTTGTCAGGCCTAGACTGTAGCAAATTGATTGCTTTAGCTGCCGTAACATGAGATGAAAGGAAGCGAATATTATTGGTTTCATCCAATATCACGGCAAAGCCAGTGGTGAGCTGGCGCATGTTCTGTACGGTATCGCGCAGCACTTTAATGTCAACTTTATAGCCGATATAGTAAGCACCGATCACATTGCCGTTCACATCAATCAATGGGTCGTATCGCGTAATATAAGGCTGACCCAAAATATCCACCACACCGCTATACTCTTTGCCCGCCAGCAAGGCGCGAATCACTTTGCCTTTCGGGTTAAGCAGCGTCCCTACAGCACGGTTGCCGTTATCGTGCTTAACGTTGGTGGCAATGCGCACGAAGCTGTCGCCAGAGCGTACAAACATGGTGGCAGTGCCACCAAATAGATCGCTAACGCCATCAACCAGATCAAAATGCCCGGTGATTTCGGTACTACCCATTTTGAGATTAGGCAAGGACCGAGCCTGTAGTTGAACCATACCATCAACGTTAACGGTACCCAGTTCCATACTACGCTGCTTCAATAAGCGCATGGCGGCATTTGCTTGCTCGCTGACCAGCTCCTCGGTCACATCCAACAACCGGACTAGGGTATGCGCTTGCTCAGTGGCGCCGGCGTGAATATGCCCAAGCTGTTGCGAAGCTTGCTGCCCTGTCAATACAAAAGGCGCTACCGCCAGCAGTACTAGCACAGGCAGTAGGAAACGCCAAATTGTGGAAATCTTTTTTTGCATAAAGGACTAGAAGCCTAGGTTGAAATTATCCTATCATAATTTTATGGGGTTGCAGGCCGCGAACAGACTGAATCACCAATAAAATTAAGATTGCCAGTTACAAAACAATCAAAAAAACACCATCCCGCTTGATGCTGACGATATCTTTTGAAAGTACTATTTTTTCAACTGCGGCTTGCAACTAACGTAAGCGATTTTTTCACCGTCATTGAGCGTTGTCTCGTCACCATTAATCATCAATGTAATCAAGCCACTCGCGTAACGGCGACTGTCATCACTTGATTTTGGTAAATTGACTTCATGATCAGGGTAGATAAGCCAAGCATCACTACCATTGTTCAACATACGGACATAAAAGTGTTTATTGCCGTCGCATACGTATTCAGTTGCATCTTTCGGATTACCAGATAGCTCGCTGCTTTTAGCGCCAAAAGGGTTGCTCAAGCCGATAGAGCTACAGGCCGGAATCAACACCACCAACAAAGATGCTAGAACGAACTGTTGTAATTTAATCATCATTTTTAAAACCTAAATTATGCAGACGAATCACTTAAACAAAATTAAGTAATCCGTAATATACAACAAATTATCGATATCCCGCGCGACTTAATCTATCCAACACCGCCAGCCATATGGGTAGATGGGGTGGTAACTCTACCAACAAGCGGTCAACTTTCATCGCATCTAAGCTATGCAAAGTGCTGTACAACAACTCTGCGACCTTCTCAGGTACGTTCGGTAACTTCACATTTGGGCAGTTTGGTACATCCCCGTCACCTATGAGCATAGCGGCACTAGATAGGCCCGCCTGCTTGAGCAGCTCGCACTCTTGCACCAGCGCTGACCTATCTTTAAATAACAGCAAGGGCGTGCGCGGCGAGTAATGCAAAGCGTGCTGGCCTGGGGCTTTAGGCAGTGAAGCGGCATCAGCGTTCACCGCAGCGGACGCCTGCTGATGGGCTACACGCGTTGCCACGGCAGCAATCGCCTGTTCACTGATCATGCCCGGGCGTAGCAATTGCCACTGTCCATCGGCAGCAACGCTCACGATGGTGGACTCTATCCCCACTTGGCAGGCGCCGCCATCCAACACCGGAATCGACTCACCCAAGCCGGCCTCTACATGAGCGGCGGTTGTCGGGCTAAGCTGCGTAAATAAATTGGCAGAAGGTGCGGCGACACTTAAACCACCTTTAGTCAGCAACGCCAAGGCAACAGGATGATTAGGTACGCGCAGCGCTACGGTAGGTTCATCGCCACGCACCACGCGCGACACATGAGGCTGTGCGGGCAACACCAAAGTAAGTGGGCCAGGCCAGAATGCGCTTGCAAGCGCAATTGCAACCTCAGGAAAAGACGTCACCCAATCGTGCACTTGGTTCATGTCACCGATATGCACAATCAAAGGGTGGTCTGCCGGGCGTTGTTTAATCGCGAAGATTTTCTTCAGCGCGCTATCATTAGTCGCGTCTGCAGCCAGACCATAGACTGTTTCAGTGGGAATCGCAACGACCCCGCCTTGTTTGAGCTCGGCGATTGCCTGTTCTAAACTAACACGCATAATATTTAACGATAACTAAAATGTGCATTTTACTACTTTACGTGCATCAGTACCTAAATTAGAACATTTCAGCTTTATGACCTGATGGGATAGAATGGATTTTTTAAAAGGAAGACTCATGACCCAAATCACCGTTGAAAAGAACCCAAGCCAACAGCGTTTAGAAGCGCTAAATGTCAGTAAATGGCCGACATGGGAGAAAGAAGTTTCTGTTTTTCCATGGACGTTTCCTGAGCAAGAAATTGCATACATTTTAGAAGGTGAATGTGTGATTACGCCAACTGGCGGCACACCTGTGACCTTTGGCAAAGGCGATTTAGTCACTTTTCCAGCAGGCATGACTGCAAGCTGGGAAGTAAAAAAACCGCTACATAAACACTACCAATTAGATGGCTCTAAGCTCTGCCAAATCTACCGCCGCATTAAGCTTGCATTAAAACTGTAAGGCTTTTCATTACCCAGCTTTACGGAAAGTAAGATTGATACGACTTTCACCTAAAGCTGGGTGCACATTTGCCTTAAGTGGCAGCACCCCGTGATAGCGCAGACGCGCCTCTCCGCCCCAAACCACCACATCTCCATGATAAAGCGGAAAGCTCAAGGCCTTATCACTACGTTTGAAACCACCAAACTGAAACGTTGCCGTCACCCCTAACGACACAGAAACAATGGGCTGATTAAAGTCTCGTTCGTTTTTGTCTTGATGCAAACCCATACGCGCACCGATTTGATAGCGATTAATTAAACAGGCATCTGGGGTAAAGTCGGCGTATCCAGCCGCTAAAGCAGCCACTCGTGACAAGGTTAAGAAACTACTTGGCATAGCAGGCCACGGTTTTTGGGTAAGTGGGTCTAAAACATCATAGCGGTAACCTTCACGATCTGTCACCCAGCCCAGCTCACCACAATTGGTCATGGCAACCGACATCGCAAAGCCACTAGTGGTAACCATATGGCGCAACGGCGCCTGTGTGATGATGCTTTCTAAATCTTCGAGTAAAGTCGCCTCATCGCTAAGCGCGAACCCTTTAAGTAAGCGCACGCCTTCGATTGCGGTTTCTGTTGATGCCATGTTGCCGAATAAGTCCAAGCTAATATCACTCCATCACATGTTACTTTTTTCGCCTGTTCATAATTTTGATGAACATTAAGTATAGATGCTTATAATCACAGCATGAACTCCCCATACCAGCAGGCTGAAGACTTTTTACGCGCAATAGATAACGACTGGTCTCAATTGATTGACCACGTTGGCGCATGCAAGTTTACAACAAAAAGTGAACGCGACCCTTACGAGGCATTAGTGCGCGCAGTAGCGTATCAACAGCTCAGCACAAAGGCTGGTGACGCTATTTTAAAAAAACTGATTAATCATTATGGACAATTCCCTGTACCTCAAGATTTGATATCCACAACATTTGATGCGCTGCGTGCTGTAGGTTTTTCTGGCAGAAAGATAGAGACACTCCAAGGCATCGCAAACGCAGCGCTAACCGGATTAGTGCCCACACAAGCACTTGCCGACAGCATGAGCAATGAAACCTTAATTCAACAAATCACTACCATTAAAGGTATCGGCCAATGGACGGTAGAAATGATGCTGATGTTTACCTTAGCACGCATGGATATTTTGCCCGCGGATGATTTTGGCATTGTAGAAGGCTACAAACGGCTGAAAAAGCTGGAAACTGCGCCTAAACGCAAACAAATGCTAGAAATTGGCCAAGCATGGAGCCCTTACCGCACCGTTGCCAGCTGGTATTTGTGGCAAGTACCGAAGTAGCTATCTAAATTGAAGCATAGATTGACGAACTGAGGGTTTATACAAACGGCAAACTCGGAAAACCAGTTCGTAGGGGAATTGGTGCGCCTAAATTATAATTGGCGCCTAAATTAGTGTTGTGTAATCCAAAAGAAATAAAAAGATAATAAAATCAGGGCATGAGAAATTTAACACTCCTATCCATCTTACTTTACGCTCAACCAGCTTGGTCAGCCCGCCCCTTTATAACCGATGATGCAAGGCTGACCAATGCTGGTAGTTGCCAACTTGAAAGCTGGACTCGCATCTACCCAAACAGCACCGAGTTTTGGGCTTTACCCGCTTGCAATCCTACAGGTAACTTTGAGGTGACCGTAGGCGCTGGCTTGTCTATAGCCAACGATGTTAAAGATACATCTGACTATGTGATACAAGCGAAGACTTTATTCAAAGCTCTTGATACTAACGGTTGGGGAATCGGCTTATCAATCGGCAAGGTTTATCATCCAGCAGTAACGCCTAGCGCAAACCAACTCGGAAACACCTATGCATACATCCCATTTTCAGCTTCATTTAACGATGACCAAGTAGTTATGCACCTGAATATGGGCGTACTGCATGACCACGCATCAAACAAAGACAACATGACTTGGGGTATCGGTGGCGAGTTCAAAGCCTCATCCAGATTAATGGGGATTTTAGAAGTATACGGAGACCATCAATCAAACCCATTCGCTCAAGCTGGGGTGAGGATGTCTGTCATTCCAGATCTGTTTCAAGTGGACGCCACATTGGGGAAGCAACTCAATGGTGTAAATGATAACCAATGGATTTCTTTTGGGGTCCGCATTACGCCCGACAAACTCTTCTGACACCCAGAAGAGGAAGCTTGCCTTCCTTAGCGTATTGATACCACCTAGAAAGTTGCTACATACCATTGCAGACAACAGGCACAATCAACAAATACCAAGGTGGTTAGTGCGCCTAATCTATATCGGTAGAATCACACTAGGTCAATGATGACTCATCGGCAAGATCAGATAAATCTTTCAGCTTGCTTACTACCTTATTCACTGCACTAACCTGTGCATTCTATCCGTTTACATTCAAGTATTAAATGTTTTTATACGCGCCTGAGCGTCGATTCTGAGCCACAAGCGTGAAGGCAATTTGCGATTTGCATTTATAATACGGCCCATGGAATTATTTAAATATCATCAATTTGCTTTTGCCAAACTTTTAGCTTTTCGTATTCAACTCGTACTGGCTTACCAAATATTAGCAGTGGTAGTAGGCTGGCATATTTATCAGATAACACATAACCCATTGTCTTTAGGGTTAATCGGTTTAGCCGAAGTGATTCCTTACTTCGCTTCTGCATTATTTGCTGGCCATGCGGTGGATCATTATTATTCACGCCGGCTGTTTGCAGGCTTAGCGGCAGTGTTGCTCACCATTAATGCCTTCACGCTTACCTTAGTAGCGCTAGGTTGGCTAGATGGAAATATCACCTATTGGATTTATGGCTCTATTGCTTTTACTGGGGTGGCTCGTGCCTTTATTGCACCTAGCTACAACACTTTATTCGCAGTCATCTTGCCGCGTGAGCAGTATGCACGCGCTGCCGGTATCGGCACATCTACGTTTCAGATAGGCTTGGTATTAGGTCCAGCCATTGGCGGTATGCTGGTAGGGTTTGGCAGTAAAGCGCTCGCTTACAGCGTTGCCACTGCGCTATGCTTGGGTGCTGCCACCTCGATTGCTTTACTTAAGTTAAAAGAACCGGAAAAAGCAGAAAGCATCCCTGTGTTTACTAGCATTGCACAAGGCCTGCGTTTTGTATTTAGCAACCAAATCGTATTAGGGGCATTATCGCTAGACATGTTTGCCGTATTATTTGGCGGTGCGGTTGCTATGCTGCCTGCATTTATTCATGACATTTATCAAATGGGGCCGGAAAGCTTAGGCGTTTTACGTGCGGCACCCGCACTAGGTGCCATTGCCACTGGGCTTTGGCTCACTCGCCACCCAATTAACCTAAATGCAGGACGCTGGCTACTAGGCACCGTTGCGGGGTTTGGTTTATGTATTATTGGCTTTGGTCTCAGCACCAGCTTCTGGATGGCCGCCATATTATTGCTACTCTCTGGCCTGTTTGACGGGGTTTCCGTCATCATGCGTCAAACCATTATGCAGTTGGCGACACCTGACGTCATGCGCGGACGAGTTTCGGCCATCAATGGTATTTTTATCGGCTCGTCCAATGAATTAGGCGCCTTTGAGTCAGGGGTAGCAGCGCGTGTGCTGGGCTTGGTGCCATCCGTCGTACTTGGTGGCTTCATGACATTGAGCGTGGTGGGAATCACCGCCAAACTGGCGCCGAAGCTACGTAAATTAGAGTTACACCAACTACACTGAGCCTAGCCAGCAACGTGAGAGACCTAGACCAGTTATTTACAGCACTAGCGCAATCCACGTTCAGAGCCAACTTTGAATTACGCGCTAAAGACTTAGCCTATTTGCAGCAAAAAGGCTTATCAACCGTGCTGGACCATGCTGAGGATTTTATAGGTAAACGCCTAGCACCCGCTATTATCGACAACGATGGCAAACAAACACCCATGCGCGGTCACCCCGTGTTTGTGGCGCAACACGCCACCGCCTGTTGCTGCCGTGGCTGCTTGCAAAAGTGGCACCAAATCCCATTGGGACGCGCACTCACGTTAGCAGAGCAGGCGTATATTGTTGTGGTACTGGAGCGCTGGTTACAAAACAGGCTTTAACCTGGGTTACCATCGACTCTGGGGTTAAATAAGATGGGGGCATAAATCCATACAAAAACTGCAAACCCCAATATCCAGCATACTGCAGCGGCAACAATCCAACTCGTATAAAACTGCATCGCAAACATCGGTGCAAATACACGCAATAGCAAACTTAACATCACCGCAATAAAGATGGGCACTAGCCACACTGATGAAGCACGAATATCACGGCCGGTATGCCCCAGCGCTACACGCGCCATCATCGCCAAACTCATTAAACCAATGCCGCCAATCGTGAACAGATGCAACACCAAAACCAATGGTATCGCGCACAAGACATGCACGCCATACAGAAAAAAACCTAAATTAATCATCCATGCCGACAAATACAGGCTCCAGAGCAATGGCACACGCCAGATACCACACACATGCCAACCCAATAATCGATAGCCATTCATAAGGAACAAACTAACCGCCAAATAAGGCGTTAATTCAGCATACTGATAAAAGATCTCATTGATAAATAGTGCGAGGAACGCAACTAAAATACTGCTATCTAGCCATTTGTGATGCTTGATTTTAAATGGCTGTGGTACGCCACGCTCTATGAAAAATGGAATAACACGGCGCCCTATCATTAAAATCAAACCGATGAGCAATAACACCGCCCCGTTGATTGCGTACAACATGCCATCTTGCAGGATTTGGTAATAGCCGAGATAAAAAACGATATTACCTACCCATAGCATGGCAATCTTCACAATCACCGCAAGTTGCGGCCACTGCTTGGCGCGAAAGATGGGGATGCTAATGGCGATAATCAACATAAGCCCGAATAGCAAATCGGCAATGGTTGCCCACAGCATTAAACTGGTACCAAATAAAAACAGCACACGCGCACTAACCCACAATGCAAACAGCCCCATCAACGGCTTACCATGTGGTGTTGGCACACCGGTCCAATTGCGCACTGCGGTAAGCAAAAAGCCAGCAACCACGGCTAGGCCATAGCCATACAGCATTTCGTGCGCATGCCACTGCGCATTGGTAATCGATTGAATCTGCACAATATCATGCCCGCTGTACAGCAGCACCCACCAAACAATGGATACGATGGCAAAAATACCAGCACCTAGAAAAAATGGGCGGAACCCAAGGTTGAATAATGCACACCCCTTAGCCGGGCTAGCCTTACGCATCTGAATTTGCACAACGGCCATAGTAATCATGCCTTTAATTGAAAAAGTGGCATTCATCTTAGCGCAACCTAAATCAGATTAAATTGATTTAGGACAGGTTTTTGAATGCAACCTAAATAATTTTTATGATTACTTTTCTTGATTTTCAGACAAAAACTGCATGAAATCAGCAAATGACTTAGGCTTAGAAATGAGATAGCCCTGACCATAGTCACACTCAAAGCTACTTAACATCCGCGCTTGTGCTTCAGTCTCTATACCCTCAGCCACCACCGTCATCCCTAGCTTATGCGCCATGCTGGTAATGGCCTCACACAAAATTGCATCCTGATTATTTGCCTGCAGATTGTGCGTAAAGGAGCGATCGATTTTTACATACTCAATATCAAACTTGTTTAAATAAGCCAACGCAGAATAACCTGTGCCAAAATCATCGATAGAAAACTGAATACCAAAATCTCGTAATGCGGAAATAGTATTGACGACTGACAGACTAGGCTGCAGTAATAGACCCTCAGTGATCTCAATACAAATATGACGCCCAGCCAGCCCTGCATTGACTATGGCCGTTTTCCAGGCGAGCAAACGCTCTGGCCTGATAAACTGTTTGGGAGATACGTTCACACTCACTTGAAAATCCGCTGAGTATTGCGCATGAATCTGCTTGATATCTCGCAGCACCTGATGAAATACCCATGTGCCAATTTCTTCTATGAGGCCAGTTTCTTCCGCTAGTGCAATGAACTCTGAGGGGTTAATCAGCCCATTGACAGGGTGATTCCATCGAATCAATGCCTCTGCTTTTAAAATCTCCTGCGTATCTAAGCTTATGATTGGCTGGTAATAAAGCTCAAACTGCTGCTGCGCAAGCGCCTCTCGCAAGTCATTCATTAGCGCCAATCTTTTGGTCGAATCAAGCTGCATGGAGGCTTTAAAGAACTGAAAGCGGTTACGGCCTAGTTTTTTGGCTTCATACATGGCCTGATCTGCATAACTAAACAAAGCCTCAGGGTCAGAGGTATCGTGCGGATAGATGGTAAGCCCGATACTCGCAGAGATGTAAAAAAGCTCGTTATCAATCTGGAACGGCTGTTGCAGCACTGCCAATATTTTTTTTGAAGTTTTCTCCAGCGCCTGATCGTTATCAAAATCGGACATGACAACCATAAACTCATCACCGCCAAATCGCGCTGTTGTGTCATAGGCCCGCACGCAGCGTGTGATTCTATTGGCGGCTTCCTTAATCAGCTTATCCCCAATGGAGTGACCAGCGGTATCGTTCACATGCTTAAAGTTATCTAAATCAATAAACAAAATGCCGACCGGTGACAAGGACTCATCCGCGCTATCCATTGCCTGCCTTAACCGACTATGTAACAAGTGGCGATTTGGCAAATCAGTTAAATAGTCATAATTTGCCTGATGCCAGATCGTATTTTGCGCCTCAACATTTTGCTGCCGGATTGTTTGCTTTAATTTGAAAATTCTAATCAGACCAAATATTAGGAATAGAATCGCAATAATGCCTAGCGGCACAAACCAGCGATCATATCGGCTGTCTGAAATTTCCCATTTCTCGAGTATTTCTTGATTATTCTTGCCGATAGCATGCAGACCTTTATGCAATATCGACGCCAACTCAGGAAGATCGCCCCGGACTGCCATTGATACATCGGTGCTAAAAGGCGTCATCGCTACTTTTTCAACAAAATCTAAACGATGTACCACGATATGATAATCAACAATGATTTGATTACCGATATAAGCATCGACACGCCCTAACCTAAGCTCCTCAATTGCCTCATCGGCAATGTCTACATATAACAGCTGAATTTTCGGATAGTTTTCGGCGACCTCTTTTGCAACCGGCCCATTTTTAAATACGGCAACGCGCTTATAGTTAAGATCATCCATCGAGTTAATCCCGAAGCGACCATTTACTTTCTTATTGACATATATCGCAAACGGGAAACTTAAAAACGGATAAGGTAGCTTCTTAAATTCTGGATGTTTAACATTAGCTCCAACAACCCCTGAGATAACATCTACGTCAGATGGGCTAGTACTCTCTGAGTAATTTGAGGGAATAAAGTGAATATTAAAAATGCTACTGAGTGCTTGTAGGTAATCAACACTAATCCCATTATGCTGATTATTTTCTAAGGTAAACTCTATTGGCATCCACCCATGTTTAACTGCAACACGCACTTCTGGGTGTTTTTTAAGCCAGGCAACTTCATTTGGTGTTAACTGCACTTCACCATACTTGGAATTCAGTAGCAGGCTATCTTCGCTTTTGATGACAACAGGAATAGCAAGCACGCTGAACAGTATTAGCAATAACAACACCCTCAGTTGCTTAGCGCTGCAGCCATACCGTTTAATATTACCTAGATAGATTAGTGACTTTTTTATCATACTCAGGTGCTGCTTTTCTAAGCGGATCTAACAGGGGCGACAAACCATTATGGTCTATTTCCTGCATTAACTGCAACAAACGCCCAACCTCCCCAGCGGGAAAGCCAGTGCGGGCAAACCAGTTTAAATAATCACCTGGCAAATCAGCAATCAGCCGCCCCTTATGTTTACCGTAAGGCATGGCGAAGGTCACTAGCTTTTGTAAATCATCTGGATTCATATAGGTGAAGAAATTCTATCGCAACCACCAGGCTGCATATATTGAGTACGGTACACTAATTTAATAAGTTAAACAGCTTAATAAATCAAATGCTTAATTCGTGCCCGGCAGCTTGCCACCATTTAACAGCAAGTTTAACTCATTTACCGGCAAGGGTTTGCTGAACAGAAAACCCTGGAAGTAATCACAACGTCGCTCACGCAAGAAGTCGGCTTGCTGATCATTCTCGACGCCCTCTGCGACACTGGTAAAATTCATTGCCTGCGCCAAACCAAGTACTGCGCTGGCAATCGCGCTATCGTCATTATTATGTGGCAGATTAAGTACAAACGACTGACATATTTTAAGTGTATCTACAGGAAAGTCTTTCAGGTATGCCAGTGATGATGCGCCACTGCCAAAGTCATCAATCGCAAGTGATACGCCTAAAGCTTTAAGCTGCGTTAGTTTATTAACATCGCCCGCCGCGCTGTCCATAAACATGCTTTCAGTCAACTCCAACTCTAGCAGCTCTGGCGGCAAACCGCTTTCTGCCAGAATCTCTGCAACATCTGCCACCAGGCCTGGATGCTTGAATTGACGCACAGAAAGATTAACCGCTACACGTACTGGCGTGCCGGCGTCATACCAAATGCGCCCCTGCTGGCATGAAGTTTTTAATACCCACTTACCTACAGGAACGATTAAACCGCTTTCTTCAAGCAGTGATATAAACTCGCCCGGTGCCACCAAACCTCGCTCAGGATGTTGCCAGCGCAACAGGGTTTCTACCGCAGTAACACGGCCACCTTCTACCGCGATTTGTGGCTGGTAATACAAAATGAACTCATTGCGATCCAGTGCGTGGCGTAAATGATTTTCCATCACCAAGCGCTCGTAAGCCACCTCATCCATCTCTGAAGAGTAGAACTGATAGTTATTACGCCCACGCTCTTTGGCGTGATACATCGCCACATCTGCTTTTTCTAATAGCACGTCGCGATTATCATGTCCGGGGCGGTAAAGCGTAATACCTATACTTGCCCCAACAAACACCTCATGCTCACCTACCATAAACGGTAAACGTAACGAATCTATGATTTTTTCTGCTACGACCGCTGCATCACGCTCTTCTCGCACATTCACCAAAACGACAGCAAACTCGTCACCGCCCATTCTAGCCACAGTGTCAGACTCGCGGATACAAAGGCTAATGCGATTACCCACTTGCTGCAACAGCTTATCGCCTATACCGTGCCCTAAGGTGTCATTAATATTTTTAAAACGATCCAAGTCGATAAACATCACAGCGATGGTGTCGCTAGTACGATTAGCGTGTGTTTGTGCGTGCTGCAGGCTTTCGTTAAACAGCAGACGATTAGGCAAGCCGGTTAACGTGTCATAGTGTGCAAGGAAATGTAACTGTTGCTGTGTGCGTTTACTCTCGCTGATGTCACGCACGATGCACAGCACCTGCTCTTCACTGGCACGAATAAAACGGGATTCGTAATTGGAGACGCCTTGTGGCAGCGTCATTTGATATTCAAAAGAAGCAATGCCTCTGCCAACCACGGCTTTTTCCAAGCAAACCATGGCCTGATCGGCAATAGTCTCGGGCAAGGCTTCGTGTATGGTTTTGCCCAGAAAATGCTCAGGCTCAATATGCGTTTTAAAATCTTTAGCCGGTTTGCACTCTAAAAAGCGGCCCTCTAAATCCAAAAACAGTAGCAGATCTGGCACGGCTTCGTATAAAGCGCGGACTTTGGCCTCGCTTTGGCGGAGTTCCAGCTCGGCGCGCTTGCGCTCGATGGCATAACGCATCACGCGCAATAACCAGCGCCCATCTACGCTACCTTTCACCAAGTAATCTTGTGCGCCAGCCTGTGCCAACTCTGTTGCTAACACTTCATCGTCGTGCCCAGTCATGACCACAATCGGCACATCGGATACCGCGTCATGCATACTCCAGAAAGTACTGCTACCTTGCGAGTCCGGTAGTGACAAATCGAGCAGAATGATATCAAACTGCATTAAGCATGCATGCGATATCGCTTTGCCTAAAGTATCGGCATGCGTGAGTGTGCATGCCGTGAGCACTTCGCGCAGCATAATATCCAATAGCCGCGCATCTCCTTGATTATCTTCTACCAGCAGTATTTTCATACTATGCCGCCGCCACTGGGCCAAGGTGCTGCCCGCGCTCTAACAACGCGGTTGCCGCATCAGAAGGCAAAGGATGGCAATATAAGTAACCCTGTGCATCATCGTAAGCAAGATTGCGCAAGGTATCGAGCTGCGCGGTTGTTTCTACACCACCAGCCAAACCTTTCATGCGGAACACATGAGCGACTTGTATCACGGCACGTGCCATATCGGCGCCATCTGTGCTGGCAGATGCAGCTTGGGTAAGCCGACGATCCAGCTTAATTGCGTGGAAAGGAAACTTGCGCAGGTAATAAAACGAAGCGCGGCCATTACCAAAATTATCCAGCGCCAATCGCACACCCAGCTGGTTAAGTTTAGTGACTTGTTTGAGCGCGCACTCTTCGTCTTCCCATAGTGCATGCTCAGAAATATCAAGCTCCAAGCAATGTGGCGGTAAGCCCGTCTCAGCCAGCACCGCAGAAACCTGCTCGGCAAAATCATCTTGCAGCAACTGACGTGAGGATAAATTAACGGATAACACCAAAGGAGCATCAGAAGTCTCACGCCACGCTTTGCCCTGTGTGCATACGCTACGCAATACCCACAAACCAACGTCCAGAACTAGAGGCGAACTCTCCAGCACATTCATGAACGCTGCCGGCAACAGCAGGCCACGTGTCGGATGCTGCCAACGCAGCAATGACTCCATGCCATTGATGTGACCAGTTTTCACATCTACCTGCGGCTGATAGTTAATCACAAACTCGCCCTGCGTGACCGCAGTTGCTAACTCACTGAGCAACACGCGGTCTTCAGTGGCTCTATCATTCATATTCGCTGAAAAGAAACGGTAGGTATTCTGCATACCAATCTCAGCTTTGGCCTGATACATGGCAACATCAGCATTGCGTACCAATGACTCAAGATTATCGGCATCTGTAGGGTAGATACCAATACCGATACTAACGCCCACATCCAATGCGCGGCCATCCACCACGAAAGGACGCCCGATAGATTCAATAATCTTGCTAGTAGCGGCAACGACATCTTCTTCGTCATAAATGTCGCTCAAAATCATGGTAAATTCATCACCACCGATTCTGGCAACACAATCCGTTTCGCGCATGCATTCACGCAAACGCTGGGCGACACCCTGCAATAACAGATCACCCACATAGTGACCTAAAGTATCATTAATCGCCTTAAATCCATTCAAGTCCAGTAGCAGCAGAGCCAGCTTGGTTTCATGCCTGCGAGCCAGAGCGATGGAGTTTTTAAGCGTATCGTAAAAATGTTTGCGGTTTGATAAGCCCGTTAAACTATCATGATGGGCCAAATGGTGTAAGCGCTCTTCCGTACGCTTGCGCTCGATTGCATAGCGTAAAGAACGTGTCAGCTGGTGTGCATCTACATAGCCTTTAACCAGAAAATCCTGCGCACCCTGCTGCACAGACCTGACGGCCAAGCCTTCATCGGCAATACTGCTGAGTACAACAATTGGTATACCTGGCGCGTTTGCATGTATTTTCAGTAGCGTATCAAGCCCACTGCTATCCGGCAGCTCTATATCCAGCAAAATGGCGGTAACATCCTGGCTATCCAATATGGCTAGCGCAGCCTCTTGGCGATCAGCCGTGACTAAAGTGAAACTCTCACTCTGGTCTGCCGCCAATAGCTCCTGCACCAAGCGAATATCACCTGGATTATCTTCAACCAATAAAATGGTCAGTGCCGTGCTACTCATAGAGCCCCCATAACGCAGTTAATCTTTAACGTCCGATGGTAATTTAACGATCGTGAGCCAGAAGCTTTCTATGGCCTGAATCACCTTGATAAACTGGTCTAAATCCACAGGTTTGCTCACGTAGCAATTTGCATGTAAATCGTAAGTACGCAGGATGTCTTTTTCAGCTTCAGAAGAAGTCACAATCACCACAGGAATACGCTTAAGCAGCGGGTCTGATTTAATCTCAGCCAACACCTCACGCCCATCTTTTTTAGGTAAATTAAGGTCTAGCAGCACCACATCAGGGGTTGGTGCATTTGCGTATTGGCCCTCTCTACGTAAAAAGGCTAGCGCCTCTACACCATCTTTAACCACATTTAGGTTGTTACTTATCTTACTTTCACGCAATGCTTCCTGCGTTAATCTAACGTCGCCGGGGTTGTCCTCAGCTAATAAAAACTCAACCTGCCTACTCACTTCACTCTCCATGATGTTTCCTTTCCCCATGATGTATAGGCAAAGTAAAATAAAAAACTGCACCCTTACCGACTTCGGATTCTATCCAAATCTTTCCGCCGTGTCTTTCAACGATTTTCTTGCACACAGAGAGGCCAATGCCAGTGCCAGGATACTCATGCTTACCATGCAAGCGCTGAAAGATAATAAAAATACGCTCAAAGAAATCTGGAGCGATACCGATGCCGTTATCGCGTACGGAGAATAACCACTCTCCCTCTTTTTTCTCTGCGCCTATATGAATAATCGGAGAGGTGTCTCCACGAAACTTGATACCGTTGCCAATCAGGTTCTGGAACAACTGTGTAAGCTGGGAAACATCCGCATCCAGTCTAGGCATGGGGTCACGATTCACTACCGCGCCGGATTCCTCAATCGCCAAGCGTAAGTTTGATACCGCGCGCTCTAATGCCACTGAGGTTTCGCATGTCTCCATTTGCTTACCATGGGTGCCAATACGCGACATAGTCAGTAAGTCAATAATCAGTGCTTGCATGCGCGTAGCACCATCTACCGCGTAGCCGATAAACTCATTTGCATCCTGATCCAGCTTGTCTTTATAGCGTCGTGCCAATAGCTGCGTATAGCTAGCCACCATGCGCAAAGGTTCTTGCAAATCGTGTGAGGCCACATAGGCAAACTGCTCAAGCTCACGATTAGAGTTAGCAAGTTCTTCTGTACGTTCGGCCAAGGCTTCCTGTGTCTGTTTGAAGGCAGTGATATCTGAGAACTCCGCAATCACTTGCGTCACTTTCCCTGCCGCATCTTTAACGGCGTTCATATTCATCCACGCCAGATAATCATCACCCTGCTGATTTCTGAGCCAGATTTCCCCTTGCCACTGGCCGCCAGCAATCACCGTCGTCCAAACATCCTGATATAGGGTGGGCTCCAGCTCTGCCAACAGGTTTTGTAAGGGCTTGCCGATGAGCGCGTCGGAAGCGTATCCCGTAATCTTAGCCACTGATTTATTAACATGAAGCATATGCCCCTTCACGTCTGTAATAATCACGGCCTCTAGATTACTTTCAAACACTTGTGCGAGTAAGCGCAACATTTCATGGTCGGCATGGAAATATGCAGAGAGAGAAAGCTCAGAGTCGAACATCGCGATTTTATTAATCGCACTGGAATAGGCGAGAAAGCGTTCAGCATCGTTACCCACCAAACGCATCACTTCTGGGAGTACCCAAGATAAATACTTACGGTATGCGCCTAGATACCAGCGCGGCTCCAAGCCTATTTGCTGATAAGTAATACCTACACGCAAACGGCTTTTGATATAGTCAGCGCCGTAATCACCCGCAAAGACTTGCTTAAAATATTCTTGTTGTATTTGTTTAAGCTTTGACAGCTGCTCAGGATTACTCAGGCTAGCACCCATCTCCGGGTGGGCATCCAGATACCGGGAGAACAAATCGGCAAAGGTGTTTTCAAGTGGCGCAAGTAAAGGCCCCAGCTCCTTGAGCAACTGAGAATCTCGCTCGCTGAACTCAAGCACATCCTTACGCGACTGAACCTCATCGGCGCTTGGGGTCATGCTGTCGATCAAAGCATCAACAGTAGGCTGGTGCAATAACATGTTGTCTCCCACAAAAGTACTAACCTCGTTCCTAATAACCAAGGAGAACTGTAGATAATATGGGAGTTATGCATAGAGATACGGGGAACCCCGCACATCTGGTACTCCCGCTATCTTAGAACTGACGCCCCTTAGACCGGTGATTTTGCGCCCTCGCTTTTCAGCAGAGTTTGCCTTTTTCAAATGTAGTGCTGCGTGAGTATCAGTAGATTTTAAAAATCCGTCAACCACCCATTCTAGTGAATAGCCTCTATGCTAAGTTTAGCCATGCATCACAACCATCGACTACAACCCCACCGTATTTGATGCTAGCCACCAAGCCTAGTGATATGATGTAACCGTATAAACACTTTAAGATGACATAACAAGATTAGGTGTGAATTTTGCAAAAGAACGGGCACAGAATGATGTGGCACTCACATCAGCAGACCCAGTGTTAATCACCAGCAAAATCACACCCCGTCAGGAAAACCCCATGCTCAGCAAAATAGGCCGCTTTGAATTGCTACGTAAGCTTGATGAAAGCAAGCAAAATACCGTCTATTTAGCCCGTGACCCCCACATGGAACGCGAGGTGCTGATTAAACTGCTGCCCAACGGTGATTTACCGCTAGATGCTTTATTACCGCAGGTACGCATTGTCAGCAAATTACAGCACAAGAGCATAGTCACCTTACTAGATGCCGGTGAATATAATGGCGCGCCTTATTTGGTCTATGCATTGGTTAATGGCAGCACGCTATCGCAGCAATTAAAATCATCTCAATCATGGACGGCCACGCAAGCCGTGCAAATGATTGCAGACCTGCTTGAAGCAGTGAGCTACGCGCACGCGCAAGGCCTACTGCCTTTAGCGCTACAAGCAGAACACATCATGATTGCCGACGATCAGACCCCTAGGCTAATAGGCATCGGCATGGCTAACCTTGCCACAAACAGCCAACAGGCGCAGCCGGTCACACCCTATACTGCACCCGAGCTCATCTCTGGCGACAAGGCTACAGTTGCCACAGATATCTTTGCATTGGGAGTATTGTTACATGAGCTGGTAACAGGGCTGCCATTTATCGAAAAAGCAAAAAAGCCTACGGCTCTAGCCAAGGCTGGCATCACACCCCAGCAAGCCATGCAGATCCATCTTGATGAAGCGCTAGAAAGCATTATCCTTAAGGCTACGAGCAAAGCGCCAGAAGACAGGTACGCGGGTGCCGATAGCATGCGGCAAGCCTTGCAGGACTACCTAAAGCCAGTACAAGGCGAGCATAAGCCTGTAGATGCACATAGTACGATGGATTTCTTACTGCGACGCATGCGCAGCAAAAGTGATTTTCCGGCACTGTCACACACCATTAGCGAAATCAATCGGCTGGCTGATGACGACTCCGCCAGCAACAACGCGCTAGCGCAGAGTATCTTAAATGATTTTGCGCTCACCAATAAATTATTAAAACTGGTCAACACCGTCACTTATGGACAATTTGGCGGCCATATCAACACCATTTCCAAGGCCGTGGTCATTTTAGGCTTTGAAACCATCCGCAATGTGGCAATGTCATTGATATTGCTTGATTTTCTGCAAAACAAGGCACAGGCATCCCAGCTCAAAGACGACGTATTGTCATCCTTCTTTGCGGGTATCGTCGCAGCACAACTAGCCCCGACTAGCCATGTCAGGAATACAGAAGAAGCGATTATTTGTTCTATGTTTCGCAACTTAGGCAAACTACTCGCCAGCTTTTACTTTTTTGAAGAAAGCCAACAAGTTGCACGCCTGATGGAGCAAGGCGATAGCGAAGACAAAGCCTCAGTGAAAGTACTGGGCATGACCTACAACGAGCTAGGCATAGGCGTTGCCAAGAGCTGGAACTTCCCACCTAGACTAATTGCCGGCATGCGTAAAATAACCGGTGATAAGGCCATCAAACCGAGTGGTGAGCTGGAAAACTTGTCGCTGACGGTTAACCTTGCCAATGAATTATGCATGGTTGCCAGCAATGGCAATGTCACCGACAAAGCCAAGGCGCTCAAACAGCTCACAGCACGCTACGAAGGTGCACTTAGCGTTTCAGAACAGCAATTACGTAAATCCATGGAAAGCGCTTTAGATGAGCTAGCGGCGCGCGCTCGGATCGTCGGCATCAATGTGACGCAAAGCCAGCTAATGACGCGGGTTAACACCTGGGTTGGCGCTAGGGCTGAGGCGATCCAGCACAGCGAGCCTGAAGACGCGGAACTCGCATCGCTAGGCATTACCCCAGAGGCACCGGATGGAAAAAATAGCGAAGCCGCAAAACCGGATGCAGAGTCTATACTCACCGAAGGCATCCAAGAAGTTACCAACACCCTGATTGAAGAGCACCAGCTCAATGACATTATGCAGATGGTGCTGGAAACCATGCACCGTGGCATGGGCTTTAACCGCACCCTCCTGTTTATTCGAGATGTCAAAAACAACCAAATGGCGGCACGCTTTGGCTTTGGTCATGATATTGATCTCGCGCTGAAGAAGTTCAGGTTTGGTTTGGACTTCACCCCGGATGTATTCCATCTTGCGATTAGCAAGGGAGCAGACTTAATGCTCGAGGATATTGCGGCAGCAAATGTAGCGGCTAAGATTCCGCAGTGGTACAGGCAAGCGGTATCATCACAAAGCTTTTTACTGCTGCCCATTATGGTTAACAATAAAGCACTGGGCATGTTTTACGCAGATATGGAGCAAGCCAATAGCATGCAAGTTTCAACCAGACAGCTGTCTTTACTGCGCACGCTACGCAATCAGGCCGTGCTCGCTATCAAGCAAAAAGGCTAGGCCATCACAACCAACATAACGCCATCTAAAACCATCGCGGGTTGACCTGAATCAATACCGGCTTGGGTATTTAGCGCAATCATAAGCAATCTTTCCAACCCCAATACCTCTTGGTTGAATCATGTTGCATTTTGATATTGTGATTGTGGGCGCAGGCCCATCTGGATTATGTTTTGCACAGGCGGTTGCCGGATGCGGCCTAAGCATTGCTGTACTTGAACGCCAGCCAGAGTCCACGTTGGCAGACCCAGCTTTTGATGGCCGTGAAATTGCACTGACACACCACTCTGCGCAAGTCATCCAAACACTTGGTTTGTGGGAGCGTATTGATAACAACGCCATTTCATTATTGCGCGATGCGCGGGTGCTCAACGGCCCATCGCTGTATGCAATGCACATCGAACACGATGCCAATAAAACCACGTCTTTAGGCTATTTAGTTGCCAATCACCTTATCCGCAAAGCGGCATATGACACTGTAAAATCATCGCCTGATATCACGCTGCTCACCGAGTCCGTCATTACCGCAATCAGCACCGATAATGACGGGGCATATATCAGCCTTGCCAATGGTGACAAAATAAAAGCGCAGCTACTGGTGGCGGCAGATAGCCGTTTTTCTGAAACCAGACGCGCAATGGGCATCCCTGCCACCATGCATGACTTTGGCAAAAGCATGATGGTATGCGTGATGGAACATAGTATCCCGCATCATCACGTAGCATGGGAGTGGTTTGACTACGGCCAAACCCTAGCGCTATTACCAATGAATGGCATGCGCTCCTCCGTGGTCATTACCTTGCCCGCTACAGATATCCAACAGCTGATGTCATTAAGCGAAGCCGATTTTAATGAGGAAATGGCAACACGCTTTAAGCATAGATTAGGCACGATGCAATTGGCATCAACACGCCATGCTTACCCCTTAGTCACCGCCTACGCCAGCCAGCTGGTGGCAAAACGCTGCGCGTTAATCGGCGATGCCGCCGTAGGTATGCACCCAGTGACTGCACATGGCTTTAATTTTGGATTATCTGGCGTGGATGTGCTTGCTAATGAAATCAAAGCGGCTAAATCACGGAGCAGCAATATCGCCGCCAGCGCCCTGCTCGAACGTTATGCAAGAAAACACCGCCTGAAAACACGCCCGCTGTTTCTTGCCACACATGCCATTGCTAAGTTGTATGGGAATGACACCATACCGGCACGCCTCATCAGGGCGGCATCTTTGCGTATAGGTAACCGCATCTCACCGTTTAAACGTGCCGTGGCACACATGCTGACAGAAGCCAATTAATAGGGAAGAAACGCAGCACTGGTAAGCTGCAAGGCAGGCGTAGGCTAAACTAGCTTGGTGATATTGCCATGATGCGCATAGTCCTGCATTAAGGCATCAAACTGCTCAATAGGTAGCGGCTTGCTAAATAAATAGCCTTGATACGCCATACATTGGTGTTCTTTTAGAAATGACAGCTGCGCCTCGGTCTCTACACCTTCAGCAATCACATTTAAGCTAAAGTTCTGCGCCATATCAATAATGGTTTTCACCATCACCGCATCACTTTTATCGGTAGTGATATCGCGCACAAAACTTTGATCAATCTTAATCTGGTCTAGCGGTAAGCGTTTTAAATAAGAGAGTGAAGAGAACCCAGTACCAAAATCATCCAAAGACAGCGTCACTCCTACCTTTTGTCTTAGCAGGTTCTTTTTGGCAATCACATCCGTAATGTCATCCAGCGCTACGCTTTCGGTTAACTCCAATTTTAGCCGGGTGGGATCTATCCCATGCTTATGAATCGCCGCAATCACCTGATCTACAAAATGCGCTTGCTTAAATTGCTGTGCGCTGATATTCACTGCCAACACCAAATCACACATTTTCGCATTGGTGCTCCACACCGCAATCTGGCGACAAGCTTCATCCAGCACCCAATCGCCTATATTGAGAATCAATGCACTTTCTTCAGCCACCGGAATAAAATGCGCGGGGGAAATCATGCCACGTTGCGGGTGTACCCAGCGAATCAGGGCTTCTGCACCGATGGGTTTATTTTCATGATCCACCTGTAGCTGATAATGCAGCTCAAATTGCTCAGTCTCCAGTGCATTGTGTAAATCAGACTCCAAGGTAGCGCGCACCTCTACCAGCTCCTGCATTTGCGGGTCAAAAAAGCGCGTTCGGTTACGGCCGCCATCTTTTGCCTGATACATCGCCATATCGGCACGCTTGATCAGCTCATCGATATCTTTATCATGACCACAAAATAGCGAGATTCCAATACTGGATGAGCTATGGATATGCACATTATTAATTTGGTATGGCTCGGCCAGCGCCAAACGTATGGTTTCTGCAATCTTTGCCACCGTGCGCGAGGCTTCTTCTAAGCTATCGCCTAAGCGCTCTACCAGCACGACAAACTCGTCACCGCCTTGACGCGCAACCGTATCCACCTCACGCACACATGTCGAGATTCTTTTTGCCACCTCAATCAATAGCAAATCACCATCACCATGGCCTTGCGTATCGTTAATGACCTTAAATTTATCTAAATCCAGGAATAATAAGGCGCCATACTGCATGGTACGTGCAGAGGTCGCCAAGGCAATCCGCAACCTATCCAGCATTAAGCGCCGATTAGATAAACCGGTTAACGGGTCCTTGTATGCTAGCTTCTGTACCTCTTCTTCTGCATGCTTACGGTCACTAATATCGCGCCCAACCGACTGAATCTCGATAAGCTGCTGCTGTTCATCAAACACCCCTCGATTGCTAAACTGCATCCAGCGCACCTCACCATTTGCAGAGAATACGCGGTTTTCAATCGTGACCACAGGGTTAACAAACGACATCATCGCTAACTCTTCAGTTACGCGCTGCAAATCGTCTGGATACACAACCGGCTGCCATGTAGAGCCAATCAGCTCGGCTGTAGTTTTACCAAAAAAACGGCAATACACATCATTCACAAAAATATAGGTACCATCAGCGCGTAGCCTTGCAATCACCTCGGTTTGGTCTTGCACTACTGAGCGATAGCGCTCTTCACTCCCGCGCAATGCCGCTTCTGCCTCTTTAATCGCGCTTACATCGGTAAGCAGCACAAAGAAACCTTTTACCTCGCCATCTCTCACATCCGGGATGTAATTCGCTAAAGAATGACGGGAACCACTGCCATCCGCATTAGGGAAAATCCGCTCAAACTCCTGCGGCTCGCCTCTGAGCGCACCTTCAATATAGGGTAGATTCAAACGGTATATGCTATCTCCCAGCAACTCCCAAATGTATTTACCTCTGAGCTGGCTGGCCTCAATACCAAACCACTGCTCATAAGCCTTATTGGCAAGACGATTTTTTAGCTCTTTGTCCCAATACCCAACCACTGAAGGCAAACAATCGAGTACCTTTTGAATAAGCGCACTGGACGATAATAATGAATCAAGCTCTTGATTAAAGGCTGAGGAAAGCGTGGAGAGTGCTTCCGGCAACACCATGTCCTCAGCATCCCCGATGGGGGCACTTGTTGAGCCAGCGGCTGGTGTTGGGTTATGCGGAAGTGCCATAGTCGAATAGTGCCATAACTTATTAAAGTTAAAAAGCGATTAGTCACAACGTAACCCTTGGCGAATGACTGACTACTTCAAGATGCAGCAACAAAAAAGGAGCCTAGGCTCCTTTAAGGGTTAAACGCACGGCGCTCACCTGCCATGCGAAGCAAGGTGCGCATCCATCCAATACTATTTTTTGGGCATGCTAGGTTTGCTTGGCATGATGGTAGGACCCGGCATCACTACGGGTTTCTTGCTTTGCTTTGGTTTTTTCGCCTCTTTGTTTTTGTGTAGCTGTCCTTTTGCCATGATGTTTCTCCTAAAATATTTAACATCAAACTGATTGTGCAAGCATGGTGTGCCGCATTAATCACTGGGTTGGACTAACAGTTGCAGCAATGGTTTCATCGTGAGCGAATACAGACAGATGATGTTCAAATCAAAGATAGTGATGACGTGCATAGCCTGAATGCAGGCTATGGCAATGCGGTTTGCAAAGATGCAAACCTAGAGGTAAAAACTGGGGGATATATGGTCGGCGTGGAGAGATTCGAACTCCCGACATCCTGCTCCCAAAGCAGGCGCGCTACCAGGCTACGCTACACGCCGAAGGCCGGCACTATACTGACAACCCACCTGATAGTCAATATCAGGTTGATTTAATTCTGATAATTATTAACGCCAGCAGTTCATTGCAGCCAATATTTAGTGCTATTATTTTTAGCATTATTTTCATCGTGTTAGAGAAGTTACCCTATGTCACATGCGATTAAAGTTCACCAAGTAGGTGGCCCCGAGGTATTGCGTTGGGAGCCAACTACAGTAGGCACGGCAGATGCCGGCCAAGTGCGGTTACAACAAACCGCGGTGGGGCTGAACTTCATTGATGTGTATCATCGTACCGGACTGTACCCGCTGCCACTACCATTCATTCCGGGCATGGAGGCCGCTGGCATCGTGGATGCAGTGGGCGCCGGTGTGACGCATTTAAAGCCAGGTGATCGCGTGGCATATGCCTCAGTGATTGGCGCCTATGCTGAATCCAGACTGATTGCAGCAGAACGCTTAATTAAGCTACCGGATAGCATCGACGACATCAGTGCAGCCGCCATGATGCTGCAGGGCATGACTGCGCGCTACCTGATCCGAGATATCTACAAAGTAAGTGCCGGCGATACCATACTGGTGCATGCAGCGGCTGGCGGCGTGGGGCTGATTGTATGCCAGTGGGCGGCGGCACTGGGCGCCACCGTGATTGGCACGGTCTCTAGCGAAGAAAAAGCGGCATTGGCAAAAGCCAATGGCTGCCATTACCCCATTATCTACACCCGCGAGAACTTTGCAGCCCGCGTATTAGAAATTACCAATGGCAAGAAACTGCCGGTGATTTACGATTCAGTCGGTAAAGACACCTTTATGCAATCGCTAGACTGTTTGCAGCCCAGAGGGCTCATGGTGCTGTTCGGCGCATCATCAGGCCCGGTGCCACCGCTCGATTTATCCGTGCTGGCACAAAAAGGCTCGTTAATTGTGACAAGGCCTACGCTTGCCACCTTTATTGCCAGCCGTGCACAGCTTGAGGAAAACACGTCTGATTTGTTTGAGGCAGTAGCGACTGGCAAAGTGAAGATTCATGTCAACCAGACCTATGCGCTCAAAGATGCCGCCACCGCCCACCGCGACCTTGAGGCCCGTAAAACAACTGGCGCAACGGTGCTGACAGTTTAGCTTACGGCAAGGCAATGCCGATGCGTGCTTAGCTGGTGTGCTTTTTGTCTTTACTGGTGGTATGCCACTGTGCGTGTAGCAGGCGATCATGACGCTCATCAGGCAGGCGCCGAATAAACGTGCAGGCTTGGCTGTGTATGGTCACGCCACGGTCGCAGGTCACATAACCGACGATAGCATCCGGAAAAGCCGGCTTGCAGCACTGCGCCATATAGGTCTGTAGATTGCCTACGCCTTCTACCGTGACCTCGGTTGCCACGGGCTGCGCCGTCGTCTTGCGCGCGATCACCTGATTGACTTTCTCCATCGGTTTCAGGTGTGCGATTTCATGAATAGCGCCAGCAATTTGATACTCGCTCACGTCGCCACGGCCTATGGCACTTAAAAAGTCTTCCAATTTATTAAAGTGCAGCTTCTGTGCGATTTTCTCCTGATTAATCGCCCCTACCCCTGCGCGGTGTAGCTCTTTATCTAGTTTTGCGCGGCCTTGCGTCACGTTTTCTTCTGCGTGCTGATGCCTGAACCAATGCCGCACCTTGGCGCGCGCACTGGCACTTTTTAAGTAACCCAAAGTTGGGCTTAACCAATCACGGCTGGGCGCACCATGCTTAGTGGTGAGGATTTCAATGCGCTGTGCATTTTGTAACTTGTAATTGAGCGGTACGATGTTGCCATCCACCTTAGCGCCACGGGTTCTGTGTCCTAAATCCGTATGCAGTGCATAGGCAAAATCAATAGGCGTCGCGTCCTTGGGTAAATCAATCACCTTGCCCTGCGGCGTAAACACATACACATTCTCCTGAAACAATTCAGTTTTAAATTGCTCCAGTAAGTCACTACTATCGGTAGCGCCCTCTTTCCAAGCCAGAATTTGACGCAGCCAAGCGATTTTCTCGTCCAAGATGAGGTCAGACTTACCGCCCTCTTTGTAGCGCCAGTGTGCGGCTACCCCCAACTCTGAGTATTGGTGCATTTCAAACGTGCGTATCTGCACCTCCAGCGCCAAGCCTTCTGGGCCACTGACTGCGGTGTGTAATGAGCGGTAATTATTACTTTTAGGGCGCGCAATATAATCGTCAAACTCGCCTGGAATCGCCTGCCATAAAGTTTGCACCAAGCTGAGTGCGCTATAGCAATCCTTCACATCCTCAACCAGAATCCGTACGGCACGTACGTCAAACAGCTGCTCAAAATCCAGATTCTTGCGCCGCATTTTATTGATAATGCTGTAGATATGCTTAGGCCGACCGGAAACCTCGGCCTGTATACCGGCCTGTGCTAACTTCTGCTTGAGGATATTCTCAACATCGGCGATGTACTGCTCGCGGTCTACCCGGCGTGAATCCAGTAACTTTGCGACTTCTTTATAGAGCTGCGGCTCTAAGTAGCGTAATGAGAGGTCTTCCATCTCCCATTTTAGCTGCCATACCCCAAGACGATTAGCGAGCGGAGAAAAGATGCCCTGCACCTCGCGCGCAATCAGTATTTGCTGCTCACGGCTAGCGCCAGCTAGGCTACGTAGTATTTGCGTGCGCTCAGCTAATTTAATCAGCACCACACGAATATCCTGCACCATCGCCAACAGCATCTTGCGCAGGCTTTCCACCTGCTTGCTGTTATCCGCATCTTCCTGCCCTTGCAGATGCAGGCGCTCAAGCTCGCTGAACTCCTGCACTTGTGCGATACGTAACAAACCTTCGACTAGGCTCACAATATTATTGCCGAACCGCAGCTTGATGGTTTCTTGCCAATTATCGATATGCTGAGGCGCCGCATACAAAATGGTGGCAATAATGGACTCAGCATCCATATTCAGGCTGACCAATATGGCGGCGGTGCATGTTGCATGCTGCAACAGCGGCTCACCTGTCAGCTCGGTATGGGCATCATAAGCCAAGGTTGCCAACTGGCAAGCCTGACGAATAAGCTCCACGTCTGCAGGCGAGTAATGCTTAGCTAACGAAACTATCCATGCTTGCGTATCATTATCGGATAAAGCAGGTATTTGTAATGAACTGGAACCATGGATCATTATTATTTAATCTTCAATTCTAAAACCAACCTTGATGGTCACTTGAAAATGCGCAACCGCACCATTTAAAATATGCCCCCTAGTTTCAACCACTTCAAACCAGTCCATATGTTTTACGGTAAGCGCAGCCTTCGCAATCGCATTACGGATTGCATCATCAGTGCCAACGCTAGAACTGCCTACAAGTTCGATGAGTTTATAAGTATGTGCAGACATAGTATTCTCCTTGACTAAAAATCTTGGAATAATTCCAGATAACTATAATCATCTACCTTTTAGCCATAGATTACCAATTTTTATTTGGTGCTTAAGCTTGAACTTTCAAGCATTTTTAAAACAAATACATCATGTCACCTAATCTTTGCACATCGATTCCGAGCGCTCTATGCAAGGCCGCCTGTGATAAGATTCCACCATCCTTTAATTGATTATGCATTTGACCTCCCCATGACAAACACACCAACACAACCATCAGCCGAGCTAAAAAGTATTACCGGCCTCACTGACCAAGAATACGAAGCACTGAGCGCAGCTCTGGCTAAAATGCGAGCACCACAGGTGGAAACGCAAGCACCGCATTCAAAAATGCTAGCGGCAGTGCGTAATCAAATACAACAACGCTTAAACAATCCGCAGCTAAGTGAAGAAGAGCGCGCCAAACTCACCAATGACATTGCTGACCTTGATCACAAAATGAATGCGATTCCACAATAACGCGTTACGCTACTCGCAAGCCACGATGGAACACAACATGAAAAAACTGCTAATCGCACTAACGCTGGCGCTGATCAGCACCAGCACATGGGCTGACTGGACTGAGTTTAGCGGCTCAAGCAACCAAGGCGGCGTAAAGGTTTATTACAATCTGGCCACGCTACGCAATCAAGACCATGTGTTAAAAGTTTGGCAAATACAGGACTACAACACACCGCAAGCTGCGCAGAACCAAACTTACCTCTCCGTAAAGTCTTTGCTTGAGGTCAACTGTAAAACCCAAATGCGCAGAACCATGGCTTCTAGCAGCTACAAACTGAATATGGGGCGTGGTGAAGCCATGCTTAAAACTAGCAGCCCTGCACAGTGGGAATATATTGCCCCTGATGTAACGGGCGGAGCGATGCGTAAGTTTTATTGCGGCCGTGAGTAAGCCGAACTGAGCCTAGCTGGCCATACCTCATCGACCTGCCTTGAAAAACCAGTATTGTAAAAACAGGGGTTGAGAAAAACCCGAATGAAAAAACTTAAAATTGGATGCATACCGGTAATAGGCAACAAGCCTAAGGCTTTAGCTTCATCAAACAAACACGTCATGGCCCAGTTTTGTCTTAAGGCACCCGCACATCAACTTTACCTCATATGGTACTGCTGTCATTGACTTCAATAATGGCTAGATTGTGGATTTTCGTTTTTTTCATACTCTAAGCTAATTCATTTCCAACAATTGGCCTTTAAAAAACTCAAGGCTGAGTTTTAATTTACAACAACTATATTGCACACAATTTAATTGTGAAGTAATATAAATCCATGAACAATACAACAACACCCAATGAAAGTCTTTCCACAACCAAAATGTTGAATGTAGATTTACAACTTTGCTTTGCGCTCTACTCAGCCTCATTGAGTATGACCAAGACATACAAACCTTTGCTATCAAAGCTAAAGCTGACCTATCCACAATATTTAGTGTTATTGGTGTTGTGGGAAAAAGATGGTATGACTGTCAATAGTATCGGTGAGCGACTATTTTCCGACTCTGGCACGTTAACACCATTACTTAAGCGCTTAGAAAAGCTAGGCATGATTCAACGCCAGCGCGCCCAAGAGGATGAGCGCAAAGTAATTATCACGCTCACAGAAGCAGGAAAGCTGCTGCAAACGCAGGCGACTGATGTACATACTCAAATTGCATGCAGTACTGGCTGCACCATCACCGAACTGCAAGCGTTAAATAATCAGCTTATTTTGCTTAGAACCAATTTGATTAAGAATTTAAATACCCTTTAATTGAAGTACTTTTATTAATACGCCCGTCACTTTTTAAACTTAGGACAACATCATGAAAAGAAAACATACATTAATTAAAAGTTTTGCCCTCACAGCCCTAGTTTTAAGCATTGCTAACGTGTATGCAGAAGATGCACCTGTACCAGAAAGCGATAAGCCAGTCGTTGAGCAAATTGTGAATACCCTCACCAAACTATCGGGTGGCCCACACAAAGGCTATCGCGCAAACCACGCTAAAGGCATTGTGGTGCAAGGTGAGTTTGTACCTGCAAAATCTGCGGCTAGCCTCAGTAGTGCCTCGCACTTGCAAGCAAAAACCAGCCCTGTCACTGTGCGCTTTTCTGATGCGACCGGTTTGCCAACCATTCCGGATGCGGATGGCAATTCGTTTCCTAAGGGCATCGCCATTCGCTTCCAGCTCCCAGATGCAACTTATACAGACATTGTAAGTATTTCTACCAATGGATTTCCAGCAGCGACACCTGAAGACTTTTTAGGCCTGCTCAACGCAATTGCAGCGAGTGGCGCTAACGCTGCCAAACCAACGCCAATTGAGCAATTTTTAGGCTCGCACCCTGCAGCACTCAGCTTTGTACAAATGCCAAAACCGGCACCCGTGAGCTTTGCGACAGAAGCCTTTTACGGTGTAAACGCATTTAAATTCACCAACGCACAAGGGCAAACCCAGTATGGCCGCTACCGCATTACTCCAATCAACGGCACCGAGTTCTTAACCAAAGAACAAACCGCCAATGCTGCGCCTAATTATTTAATCGATGAGCTACCAGCACGCTTAAGCAAAGCACCCGCTAAGTTCAAAGTTTCAGTGCAATTGGCTGATAAAGATGATGCAGTGAATGACCCTACGGTGGTGTGGCCAGAGACCAGAAAACAAGTCGAGCTAGGCACACTTGCCCTTAAAAATGTAGATGCTAATGGCGTGGCGTTTGAGAAAGCAACCATGTTCAATCCGCTTAACTTGGTGGACGGTATCGCAGCGTCAGATGACCCGATATTATTAGCACGCCCAGCGGCTTATGCAGTAAGTTTTGGCAGACGATTAGGTCAGTAATATTGCGCTAAAACTGAGGGTTTAATTTATCTACTAAGCTAAATCCTCAGTTTTTTAATCTTATTTATGCACAATGCATAACTGCACCAAACTTCCTGCTACCCATTGATTTGTAACAATTAATTGTTACATCTGCTATTGCATTAATTGCCATTTGCATTTCTTGTTATAAACACTCATAATCAACCTGACATCTAAAAAAAATAATAAGGAACCCTATGTTAAATTGGGCGGCCGTTGTTATTAATACAGTGATTTATCAACTGCAATGAGCCAGCGCAGTCTAAATAGCCTGCCTCTGATCTTGGCAATGCTACCGCCTTGCCTTGCCTTCTTCGTACAATGGGAATATGGAAATGACGTGCAGCCATTTGCATGGTTTCTGTTTTATCCTGCAGTTTTTCTGAGCGCATGGCTAGGTGGCTTGCGTGGTGGATTACTCGCTACCTTCACTTCTGTCGCCATCGTCTGGTGGTTTTTCATCCCACCCGTATTTTCATTCAGCCTGCAAAGCCCTGTTTCGCTGATTTCTATCAGTGTATTTACCCTGATGGGGGTTGTTTTCAGCATAGTGCTGGGGCGTCAGCGCAAATTTATCCAAGAAGTTGCACAAGCTAACGCGTCTTTAATGTATAGCGAAGAGCGCTATCGCATGTTATTTAACTCGATGGATGAAGGCTTCTGCGTGATAGAGATGCTGTATGACGCCGATGGCAAGGCAATTGATTACCGCTTTTTAGAAATCAATCACGCTTTCGAAAACCAAACGGGACTAAAGCAGGCTGTAGGAAAAACCATTCGTGAGATGGTGCCTGATCATGATACTTATTGGTATGAAATTTACGGGAAAGTAGCGCAAACGGGCGAGGCCATTCGCTTTGAAAATCGGGCCAATGCGATGAACCGGCATTACGATGTGTTTGCATCGCGCATCGGGGGAGATGGAAGCACGCAAGTAGGCATTCTCTTTAAAGACGTCACTGAGCGCAAGAAAAACGAGCAAGCACTCGTTTCAGCTAAGGAACAAGCAGAACTTGCGAATCGTGCTAAAGACTCCTTTCTCGCCACCATGAGCCATGAAATACGCACACCGCTAACCGGTATGCTGGGCATGCTGGAAGTACTGTCATTAACACCTTTAGACCATGAACAGAGCGAAACGCTACAAGCCGCCTGGGATTCCGGCAGAAGCCTGTTACGTATCGTGAGTGATATTCTGGACTGGTCAAAAATTGAGGCAGGCAAACTAGAACTATCACCGCGCGCCACGCATATTCACCAGTTATTACAAGAAGTAGATAACACCTACTCACGCGTCGCCAGTGCAAAAAGCCTCATGATTGCACAGCACGCTGACCCGCGGCTCAGCGCAGCACATATGGTTGACCCACTACGCCTCTCGCAAGTATTAAATAACTTTGTGAGTAATGCGATTAAATTTACCGAACATGGTGGCATTGAGATCCGAGCCGAATTAGTCAATCAGCTAGAAAATAGCGAAACCATACGTTTCTCTGTGAAAGATACCGGCATAGGCATGAGTAAAGAGGTGCAGCAACACCTATTCCAGCGCTATCGTCAGGAGAGTGCAGATACTGCACGCATGTATGGCGGCACTGGTTTGGGGCTGGCAATCTGCCGCCGCTTAGCCGAGTTTATGGACGGTAAAATTGAATTAGAAAGTGTACTAGGTCACGGCTCTACTTTTAGCCTTACTTTAACGCTGCCTGTTTCTAGCGCTTCTGCAGAGGCCGTGCATAGCCCGCATCCAGAGGTAGCAAGAAAAGCCGTGCTACCCTTATTTGACTATAACAATAGTGCACCGCTTATCCTAGCGGTAGATGACCACCCCATCAACCGTAACTTGCTGGCACGCCAGCTCAAATTACTGGGTTTACGCTCTAAAACGGCTGAAAATGGACAATCAGCACTCGCTATGTGGCGCAACGGTGGTTTTAACATGGTCATCACCGACTGCCACATGCCGGAAATGGATGGTTATGAGCTTGCTCAAGCCATACGCAAAATTGAGGCTGAAGATGCCCGGCCTCACACACAAATCGTTGCTTGGACAGCCAATGCACTAGCCGAAGAAAATGAACGCTGCAAACTCGCTGGCATGGATGATTTATTAGTAAAACCCGCTAATTTGACGCAATTGAAAGAAGTCCTCATTAAATGGCTACACATTTCAGCACACGCTGATACCCAGGGCGAAACTGCCGTATCTGAAATGGCTAGCCCCAACAACAGCCCTATCGACTTTGCAATATTGAAAGAAGTCGTCCCCGATAGTATTGAGCAAACTCAAGTACTAGAAGAGTTTTTGACCTATATTCGTGGTGACAACCCCAAGCTGATTCAAGCGCTAGAGCAAGGTGAGCAAACAAATGCAGAGCGCATAGCGCACCGTTTGAAAGGCTCTAGCCGCATGGTTGGCGCAACGCAACTCACCAAAATATATACCTTTATTGAGCTGACATCAAAAGGTAAAGAGCCACCTAATATAAAAGCATCAATCGTTGCATTAAATGAAGCCATACAGCAGTTTGAAACATGCCTACTTGCAGCAAAAAATCCAACAACACAATAAAAGTGGAAAAATCATGCAAACCAAAGAACTGAATATTTTAGTTGTGGAAGACGATGATTTTCAGCGTCAAATGCTCATTAATGTGTTGCGCTCACTGGGGGTGGATTCGATTCACGACGCATGCAATGGCCAGCTAGCAATTGAAATGATTCGTAGTAATAGTGAAAAGCTCGTCGATATTATTATCTGCGACTTAAACATGCCAGAGATGGACGGCTTAGAATTTTTGCGTCATTTAAGCCAAGAGCGCCATAATGTTTCTATTATCCTCATGAGCGCACTCGGCGGCAGGTTGCTGGGGTCAGCGGCGCGGATGGCAAAAATGTATGGCATAAAATTACTTGGTGCCATTGAAAAACCCGTTGCATTAGTACAGCTTAGAAATATGCTACTTAAATATGAGCGCTCAGAAAATAAATGGCTGGAAGCAGCAAACATTGCAGATGGTTTTATGCTTAAAGATATTCTGCAAGGAGTCGCCGCCGATGAGTTTGAGCCATTCTTCCAACCTAAAATAGATTTAGCCACTGATCAATTAGTGGGCGCTGAGGTATTAGCGCGCTGGAATCACCCCAAACTAGGCTTGGTTGGCCCGCATGGGTTTATTCCACAGCTTGAGCAAACTAATAATATTGAAGGCTTAACTTTTATGATGCTAGAAAAAGCATCCATCGCACTGCGAGATTTTCACAATAAAGGTCATACCTTTAACCTATCCGTCAATATCTCTTTAGCCTCACTGGACGACACTGCATTTGCCGACAAAATTACGCGTATCGTGCGAGAAATCGGGCTTGAACCCGACCACATTATTTTAGAAATCACCGAGACTGCTGCGATGTCTTACGCTGCACATGCACTGGAGAATCTAACGCGCTTATGCATGAAGGGATTCACACTATCTATCGACGATTACGGCACCGGCTACTCCACAATGCAACAACTGACACGCATTGCATTTAGTGAGCTGAAAATTGATCAGTCCTTCGTCACTGATCTGGCTGACAGCGAGGCAATGCGCATTGTGGTGGAGTCCAGCATCGAAATGGCGCATAAACTACAAGTGAAAAGCGTAGCCGAAGGCGTTGAGTCGCAAAAAGACTGGAATACACTAAAGAGCCTAGGGTGCGATACTGCGCAGGGTTACTTTATCGCTAGACCTATGAACTTAGCGTCATTTGCACAGTATTTATCTAACAATTAAGTGAGATCAATACTGATAACGCCCTCACCTTGGGACCTGCCCCAATGATTGTAGTTACTAAGGGTTTATTGGACAGCGCGAGTTCTCTTTTGAACTTGTAGATTTAAACTGTTAAATTTCAGGCACCACCAGAATTGCGCACTTACTGCGCTTAAATGATGGTTTCTTTTTTATAAAAATTAAATCTGTTCCGACCTTGGGCTTTTGAATCATATAAAGCGATATCCGCTTCTTTCAACAGCGCTTTAATGCTAACGGGGTCGTCTGGGTTGAAAACCGAGATTCCAATACTTAAATGTATCGTAATCTCTTTATCCAACACTAACCAAGGGCTGGCAAACACCTCTGTTAGCTTATGTGCGATAGCATGCACATTCTCTAACACTTTAAATTCCTTCAGCAGCACAATAAATTCATCGCCGCCAACGCGGCTCACGGTATCGGTGTCGCGCAGTGTGGCTTTGATGCCATTCGCCACGGTTTTAATGACCTCATCGCCAAAATCATGGCCATAAGTATCGTTAATTTTTTTGAAATAATCGATATCGATAATGAGTATCGCCATCATCTTGTGTAAGCGGTTACAGGACTGATAGGCAACATCCATACGATCTTGGAGCAGCCTGCGGTTCGGCAGATGAGTCAGGCTATCCAGCATTGCCTGCTCGGAGAGCCTGCGCATTGCGTGGATCATGCGATAAACCATTGCACCACATAACAAGCTGAATAAAAACCCAATAATCTGGTAAACAAACAATTGATTGGTAAATGTGTTGGTATGGTTTTTAATCGCCCACTCCCATTTACCATTGGGCACGATACTAGTCTGCTTATAAGTGTTTTTATCTGCAAACAATGCTGGATCGCCATAAAAGACTTTTTTACTATCGCTTGTCCTGATAGCGAATTGATGGTTTTTAGGGGTATTTTTAAATGCTGCATCCAAAAATTCATCGGTATTAATTACCGTAGACATGATTCCCCAATACTCATCATCTAAGTATATCGGGTAGCGATAAACAAAGCCCTTGCCGCCTTGTATCAAGTCGACAGGCCCATCAAACACACCTTGGCGTGTTTCAACCGCTTGCTTTACCTTGGGCCATTGCTGGGGAATATCTCTAAAATCCTTACCAATGATTTTTGAATTATTAGCCTCCGGATAAACGTAAGTTAATTTATAACCCACGGCCACACCTAAATTACGGACGTGCTTGGAGCGCTGCCATAAATCTTTAAGTATGAATTTAATTTTCTCCGGGCGCAGGTCATCCCTATATGCTGAGATAAAACTAGCCATACCGTTGGAAATGAACAAAATTGAATTTAATTCACGGTCTACTTCGGTCCAAAGCAGGTTTCCATAAATAGACGACTTCAGCGTTTCATCTGCTTTCAGCTTTTGCTTTTGCAGATTAAGAAAATGATTTAGAAAAAGGAATACAACTAGCGCAGTGATCACAGCGGCTACGAGGCACTTAAGATTCCATCTCTGATTAGTACTCATAAATTTCATCTGTTATCAATGGCTTATATATGCAATGGTATTAGCAGCAACGGCGTGTAAGAAGCCCTTTGGTGCTGACAATCTTCCACCTGAGGCTAGACTCAAATTTTATTTGAGATGTTACTAACATATTAGCATTACTAAAGAATTGTTTAACAAATTGTTGCCTGCTTCTAGCTCCAAGCTAACCGACACAAATTCAAATCACAATTGATACCAACCTAGTTACCCTTGGCAATTGTTCATTTAAATGAAAAGTAATTTATCATTTAACCATCTAGTGTGCAATTAATCATCTCCGTATAGTGGGAACCGTTCCAGCAACAAACAAATTACAACACTAAAACATTATTAAAAAAGGGAAATAAAATGAACAAACCATATGTACGTCTAGACCGCGATAACGCAGTAGTTTTATTAGTAGATCACCAAGCAGGCCTGTTATCTTTAGTGCGTGATATCGAGCCAGATCGTTTCAAGAATAATGTGTTGGCACTAGCAGATGCAGCCAAATACTTTAAGTTGCCAACGATCTTAACTACCAGCTTTGAGAATGGCCCGAACGGTCCATTGATGCCAGAGTTGAAAGAGATGTTCCCAGATGCACCATTCATTCCACGTCCAGGCCAAATCAATGCGTGGGATAACGAAGACTTTGTGAAAGCAATTAAGGCGACCGGTAAGAAGCAATTGATTATTGCTGGTGTGGTGACTGAGGTATGCGTAGCATTCCCGGCATTAGCTGCAATTGAAGAAGGTTTTGAGGTGTTTGTGGTGGCGGATGCTTCAGGTACGTTTAATGAAATGACGCGTGATGCGGCATGGCAGCGGATGGCAGCGGCTGGTGCGCAGTTCATGACTTGGTTTGGGGTGGCTTGTGAGTTACATCGTGACTGGCGTAATGATGTGGAGGGTTTGGCGACTTTGTTATCTAACCATATCCCTGATTATCGTAACCTCATCACTTCATTTAATGCGCAAAGCGGTAATAAATAGAATTCGTCATTAGTCAGAAGGGGAATTCCCCTTCTGACCCGCTTGATATTACACAAAATTAACTCGCCATTAAACCAGCATCTTAGAGTTTATAAATCATGAAAAAACAAATCAAAACGTCTGGCGTGGTACCCATTAGCTTAACGGCAGCAATGATGGCCGGTGCTATCACTTTCCCAGCCTTGGCCGCAGATTACATACTTCCTGATAGCCAAAAATCTGAAACACAATTCGTTCATCCTCATGAATCTATCCTTGCAGAAGATGTGCCATTTGGGGCGCCAAATGCTAAGCCACCACCTTATACAATCCTGCGCTACACGGAGCGCTATTCCTATTTGGCTGACCCTGCAAAACGTACTGATCCATTTGATGCGTACAAATACATTCCACTAGACCCTGAAAATACTGAAAGCTACCTCTCTTTCGGCGGCGAAATCAGGGAGCGTTATGAGCAGTCTCACAATCAAGCCTTTGGCATAAAGGGTGCAGATAGTGACCATTATGGCCTGCAAAGAATCATGCTGCATGCGGACGTGCATGCAAATGAACGCCTGCGGTTCTTTGTACAAGGAATATCCAGCATACAGTTTGGCGGAGAGAATAAGTTAGACGTGAATCAAAACCCGCTCGATCTACAGCAAGCCTTTGTGGACTATACCTTTGGCGACCCAAGCCCAAATGGTAATAGGCAAACCATCCGCGCAGGTAGATTCTCCATGAGTTACGGGTCTGGAAGATTGATTGCCACGCGCGCAGGGCCGAATACCCAACTGAAATTTGATGGCTTACAGTTTGTTCATTCTAACGAAGGCAATAAGAAGCTGTATGCGTTTGTATCGCGCCCGGTAAAAGAAGACAGATACGAGGCCGATAGGCCAAATCAGGCACAGTCCTTTAGTGGCATTTATGGCAGCACTCCGTTAGGTGCATCATCTGGCGCCAGTGTAGATGCTTATTACTTGAACTACCGCAATGAAGAAGCGGCTTACGTGGGTGCCAAGGGTGTTGAGAATCGGCATACCTTAGGCCTACGCTGGTTTGGCAAGAATGACCAATGGGATTACGACTGGGAAGCCGTGGCACAACTGGGCGAAGTTGGTGACGAAGAGATTAGCGCCTGGACCTTTGCCAGCGATACCGGTTACACCTTTAAAGACCTTGCCTGGCATCCACGCTTGGGCATCAAAGCGGATATCGCAAGCGGCGACAGCAATAAAAAAGACGGCAAATTAGAAACCTTTAACCCTTTATTTTTTAAAGCTAATTATTTCAATGATGCCGCGTTTTTTCGCCCAGCCAATCTGGCCGACATTCATGCCTCACTACAGATGCAGCCCAGAGAAGACCTTACCATCACATTTGGCAGTGACTTTATCTGGAAACATAACAAGCAAGATGCAATTTACGCAACGACAGGGCGTGTGCTGTTACCTGCTACCGATGCATCTAAATATGTAGGCACAGCGTTAGAAGCCGCAGCACAGTGGAAAGTTAACCGGCATATGGTCGCTACCGCATCCTATGTGCATATGTACACAGGTACGCAGGTGGACAAAGCCGGTGGCGGTGATATTGACTACCTCGCCACTTGGGTTAGTTTTATTTGGTAGTAGCGTACAAAATCACACTATTTCGCGCTAAGGAATGGTGAAGATTTAGATTGTTACGCGTGGCTAAGGATTTACTCATCCTACTTAGGGCTTAGCACCTATCATCCGCAGTGAATACCACTGCGGCCCCACCTTTCCAGCCCAATATTGCTGTCATGCTATACTCGCTTCAAGCTTTTAACAGGTAGCCTTTAGCAAACACAATGATTCAATATAACCCAAAAGACTGGATTACCTTTATCTTCCGCTTCCATGAATCGGATACCTTTCGGCAGCTCATTCCCATGATGATCTTCATTGGGTTATACGCTGGTGGCATTGCTTACTTGGAGTTAGAGTTTTGGCAACTTTCCGAAAAAAGTCATGTGAAGAATATCCCGTTAATGCACACCACAGTCGGTTTTGTATTGTCATTATTATTGGCGTACAGAACCAACACCGCCTATGAGCGCTGGTGGGAAGGTAGAAAACTATGGGGCGCTTTGGTCAACAACAGCCGCAACCTAGCGCTTAAACTTTCCGCTTATTTATCCGACGAGAGCGACCGCAATTTCTTTAGAAAAGCCATCCCGACTTATGCTTCGGTGCTTTCTAAACACTTATCCAATGAAGAAGTCAGCCAAATGTTGTTTGAAGGCTTAAATTTAGCTATAGACCACCACAAACACACCCCAAACCAAGTGGCTAAAATTCTGTTTCAAAAAGCCAATGAGTTATATACAACAGGCAAAATGACAGGTGATCAGTTTTATATTATTAACACCGAGCTACAATCATTTACCGAGATTTGCGGCGCTTGCGAACGCATTAAAAACACACCCATCCCCTACTCTTACAGCGCGTTTATTAAGAAATTCATTTTCTTTTATGTAATGACACTACCGTTTGGCTATGTCTTTAACTTGGGTTACTACGTGATTCCAGTCGTGGTGTTTATTTTCTACGTGCTAGCCAGTTTAGAACTGATTGCCGAAGAAATTGAAGACCCATTTGGTGGCGATGATAACGACTTGCCCACCAAAAAAATGGCTGCCAATATCAAAAAACACGTGGAAGAATTGCTTTAATAACGTACACCTTGTGCCAGTAGATTAAGTAGGGTGGGCAAGCTTCTTGAATCATTTAATAACAAGAAGGCCGAAGCTTCATAGCTTCGGCCTATAAGATCTCATTTAACGTAGTCCCTCTTACTCAGACGCGGTATAGAAAAAGCAACAACATTAACGTCCTCGGTCGTGGTCGTCACGGTCATGATCTCTGTGTCCATCTCTGTCCGAATCTCGCCCATCACGGTAGCCTCTATATCTAATTTCTTTAGGGTAATGGCTGCGAGGTAGCTCTACCCAAGAGCCAACTCGTGAACGTGAATAACGCCAGTAGTGATTATCGTAATAATAGTAATACCCTTGTTGATAATAATATGGCTCAGCACCAAACTCCACTACAACTGGCAAAGCTGGTGCTACTACCACTCTATCTGCGGGAGTAACCACGCAGCCAGCAAATAGTAAAATCGCAAGTGGTAAAGCAATATGCATTTTAGACATTTGACTTCTCTTTTAGGGCGAAGCATCAAAATCCCATCACTAACTATCCGCCCCTAACAAGCCAGCGATATTAAAGCACTCAAAACACTTTTAAGCCGCCTTTAGATTTTTTTACTTAACAATCTATTTGAATGTCCAAACGAGAGATAGTTTCTCACAACAAAGAATGAGGTGTAGATGGGGATGTTCGATAAACCGCATAAAGCTAGCCAGGCCAGTAATGGAAGAGAAAACATAATTATTGAACTTCAACTTTTAGCGACTTTAGATGCTTCTGATTTTGGCAGTGTATTTCAAGAATGCTATTTTTTAAGTTGGCCACAATTTTTGATTCATCAACATTAACTAACAAAGATACTGAACGAACAAGCTGGGAGCTTGAAAATATAGACTAGCCTTTCAAATCATCAATCAGCTTTCGTTATTGCAGACCATTTCTCTGAAAGTTGTTGGCTACGAAACTTATCAACTATGAAGTCTACGAAGACTCTTGTTTTTGCTGGCATCAGTTTTTTTGCAGCAAAATAAAGTGAAATTACGCCAATCTCCGTGTACCAATCTGGGAGCACTCTTACTAATGCCCCGCTTTCTAAGTGTTTCAACACATGCGGCATAGGCACGTGTGCAATGCCCAAGCCTGCAATTGCAGCGTTACACAAAGCCTCCGGGTCATTGAGAGTTGCTCGCGGAGGCAGTTCAATAGTCACCTGTTCCCCTGCTAAACTCTTGAGATGCCAAGGTGTAGTGCGATTAGTGGTTTGTGAATAACGAATAAGAGCATCAAATTTATCTAAGTCGGCAGGTGTTTTAGGAACGAATTTATTAGCTAAATAAGCCGGAGAAGCCACCAAAACTAAATGTACTTTTGCTAATTCACGTACTACCACGCCTGGTGCTAGCTCTATACCGCCGCCAATGGCCACATCAAAACCTTCACCAATTAAATCTACTTGGCGATTATCAAAGCGCCAGTCGGGTTTGATTGCTGGGTACAAACTTAAAAATTCGCCCAGTAAAGGCAGAATATGGTCACGACCAAAAGCCATTGCCATGCCTACTTTTAATGTGCCCGCAGGTTGGCCACCAGCATTGCTTGTATTGGCAATGGCTGATTGAATAGAATCTAAACCACCACTCACTTGCGCTAAAAATTGTTCACCGGCTTCTGTGAGCGTGAGGCTGCGCGTGCTGCGATGGAATAAGCGCACATTTAAATCCGCCTCTAACTTAGCAACGTTTTTACTTACGCCACCTGGGGTAAGGCTTAATCTTCTGGCTGCGGCTGAGAAGCTGCCAAGCTCGGCGCTACGCACAAATGACTCGATACTGCTCAAGGTTTCCATAAGTTATCTTCTACTATTGGTATAAAGTAATTGTCACAATATACGACTTATTGTTGGGCAATGAAAGGCTCATACTGCATTCATGCTTTAGGGCTAAAACAAATTAATCATTCAATAAGGAGTTTTATCATGAGTAACTTAAATACAAAATTAACAAATAAATCTTATCAACGTCTAGCTGGAAAAGTCGCCATCGTGACTGGCGCTAGTTCAGGAATCGGCCGTACCACTGCAAAACTATTTGCACAACATGGCGCTAAGGTAGTGGTTGCCGCACGCCGTGAAGCTGAGTTAGCGACACTGGTTGCTGAAATTGTAGCTGACGGAGGTGAGGCGATTGCTTTTGCAGGTGATGTGCAGTCAGAGGAGTTTGCAAAGTCATTAGTAGCCCTTACCGTTAAAAGTTTTGGTCGTTTAGATGTTGCTTTTAATAATGCAGGTACTTTGGGAGAGATTGGTCCAACAACTGACGTATCTGAAAAAGGCTGGAATGACACATTAGCCATTAATTTAACTAGTGCATTCTTAGGTGCCAAATATCAAATCCCAGAAATGTTGAAACAAGGCGGTGGTTCAATTATCTTCACCTCAACTTTTGTGGGATATAGCGCAGCATTTCCTGAGTTTGCAGCTTATGCAGCAAGTAAATCTGGCTTGATTGGGCTTACACAGGCACTGGCCGTTGAGTATGGCGCTAAGGGTGTGCGAGTCAATGCTGTGTTACCAGGGGCTGTAGATACTGATATGTATCGCGAGAAAAATAACACCGCTGAATCACAAGCATTTTTAACCGGCATGCATGCCCTAAAACGTGTTGGGAAACCTGAGGAGATTGCAAACTCTGTGCTATACCTCGCATCTGACGACTCATCATTTGTCAGCGGAACAGCTTCTTTAGTAGATGGTGGTTTGTCTATTAATAGAACGTAGATAAAGCTAAAATTCCGCAAAAAAAGGAGCCTAAGCTCCTTTTTTAATTTAACCGCACTTACTTTCACCACAATTCAAGCAAGTTAAGCATCCGTCCATAATAATGCTAGCTTTGGTGTTACATTTTTTACAAAGCTGCGCACCTTTTGGGAAGCCCTCTTCGTTTACTTCCTCACCTGATTTAGCGTGTTTTTCCAAATATTCCGCTTTTTTCTCTTCTACCAATTTTTGTTGGTGTTCATCTAGGCCTGGCTTTTTAAGCATGCCGATTTCTTGCAAGTGCTGCTCTACCACTTCACCGATTTCTGCCACTAGACTAGGTACAAACTTACCGCCTTTTTTGAAGTAACCGCCACTTGGTTCAAATACGCTTTTAAGCTCCTCTACCAAGAAGGTGACATCGCCACCTTTACGGAACACGGCTGACATCACGCGTGTTAGGGCAACAATCCATTGAAAGTGCTCCATGTTTTTGGAGTTGATGAACACTTCAAACGGGCGGCGGTGTTCTTGTGCTGTGCCTTCGTTCATCACGATATCGTTAATAGTAATGTACAGCGCGTGCTCGGTTACCGGTGTTTTGATTTTGTAGGTGTTGCCTACTAACTTTTCTGGGCGGCCTAGTGGCTCACCTAGTTGTACAACGTTAGTGCTAGCTTCTACTACTTTGGCTTCGGCAGCTTTTGCTTTGTCTTCTTCTGACACTAGGTTGTAGCTAACGATTTTTTTATCAATTTTAATGGCCATGTATGTTCTCCTGTGGGGTCTTTTTGGCTTTCCCGTTCCTTAACTGCTTGTTGTCTAGCTTTAAGTCAATGACGGCTTATTGCTATTTAAACTAAAATTCAATCAGTAAAACGTAGCGAGCGATGCGAGCGCTAGGCGAAAATCAGTTTTGAACCGGAGTGTACAAATAGTACATGAGGATTTAAAACTGATTTTTAACAACACAATCGCGAGCGCAGCCGTTTTAATGATTAGAATTTTCCGTAGTAGCCTTCTTTTAATGCATCGTATAAGTTCGCTGCACTATGAATCTCACCATCATACTCAATCTCATCATTACCTTTGGCTTCAATTTCAGTGCCATCTTCTAAGGTAAATTTGTAGGTGGTGCTTTCTAAGTCTTTTTCTGTCACCAATACACCTTGGAACGCTTCAGGGTTAAATCTGAAGGTTGTGCAACCTTTTAAGCCTTTGTCGTATGCGTATAGATAGATGTTTTTGAAGTCTTCAAAGTCATAATCTGTTGGCACGTTAATGGTTTTTGAAATTGAGCTATCAATCCATTTTTGTGATGCGGCTTGAATATCCACGTGTGCTTTTGCCATGATGGTTGAAGAGTCTAGGAAGTAATCCGGTAATTGCTCTTCTGGCTTGTCGCTAAATGGCATGGCATTTGGGTTAATCAATTCACGGTAAGCGAGTAACTCATAAGAGAACACATCGACTTTCTCTTTTGATTTTTTACCTTCACGAATCACGTTACGTGCATAGTGGTGCGCGAATGATGGCTCAATACCGTTACTTGCGTTATTAGCTAGTGACAGTGAAATAGTGCCTGTAGGCGCGATAGAGCTATGGTGCGTAAAGCGTGCGCCTTTGCTTGCAATTTGGTTACGCAAGCCTTCTGGGAACTGCTGCATGTAGCGGCTGTATTTACCTAGCAATACTTTACCTGCGATTTTTTGGCCGACTTTAATGCCGTCTGCTGCCATTTCTGGGCGTTTTGCCAGCATGTCTGCTGTTACTTCAAATTTCTCATCCATGATAGGTGCTGCGCCTTTTTCTTCGGCCAATTGCACACCTACGCTCCAGCCCTCTTCCGCCATTACACGTGTTACTTCTTCTGTGAACTTGATTGACTCGTCTTCACCATACTTCATTTTCATCATGGTAAGGCTAGAGCCTAAGCCTAGGTAACCCATACCATGACGGCGTTTACGCATGATTTCATCGCGCTGTTGTTGTAATGGCAAGCCGTTGATTTCCACCACGTTATCTAGCATACGTGTGAAAATCGCGACTACTTCGCGGTATTCTTTCCAGTCGAAGTAGGCTTCATCGGTAAATGGTTTTTTCACAAAGCGTGTGAGGTTGACTGAACCTAACAAGCAAGCGCCATATGGTGGCAATGGTTGCTCGCCGCATGGGTTGGTTGCGCGGATGTTTTCGCAGAACCAGTTGTTGTTCATTTCGTTTACGCGGTCGATCAAAATGAAACCTGGCTCAGCAAAGTCGTAAGTTGAGGACATAATCACATCCCACAAACGGCGCGCTTTGATGGTTTTGTAAACGCGGCATGCTACTTTGCCTGCATCTACGCCATCGGTTTTAGTGAGGTATTTACCCTTGATTGGCCACTCGCGCCATACTACTTGGCTTTCGTCGTTTACATTCAAGCCATCAATAATGGATTCTTTTTCTGTCACAGGGAAAGCCAGTTTCCATTCAGCGTCCGCTTTTACCGCTTCCATGAACTCTTTAGTGATGAGGCATGACAAGTTGAATTGGCGTAAACGGCCGTTTTCACGTTTTGCTTTGATGAAGTCTGTCACATCTGGGTGTGAGATATCAAAGGTTGCCATTTGCGCACCACGACGGCCACCCGCAGAAGACACGGTGAAGCACATTTTGTCGTAGATATCCATGAAAGATAATGGGCCGCTGGTGTAAGCACCGGCGCCCGCTACAAACGCACCTTTTGGACGCAATGTAGAGAACTCGTAACCAATACCACAACCTGCTTTTAGGGTTAAGCCGGCTTCGTGCACTTTGCCTAAAATATCATCCATGCTGTCTGAGATCACGCCAGAAACCGTGCAGTTAATGGTAGAGGTCGCTGGTTTATGTTCCAGCGCACCTGCGTTTGAAGTAATACGGCCAGCAGGGATAGCACCGCGGCGCAATGCCCATAGGAATTTCTCATGCCATTCAGCACGTTTTTCTTCTGTAGTTTCTACATCGGCTAAGGCACGTGCTACGCGTAGATATGAGGCATCCATGTCTTGATCAACATTTTCGCCCTGCTTAGATTTCAAACGGTATTTTTTATCCCAAATATCCAGTGAAACAGGTTGAACCGGAATTTCTTTTTCAACATCTGTACTTGAATTCTTAGCAGCATCTACGGCTTTTAGCATTATTTTACCCTCTTATTGGTAGACTTAAATCAACGATAAAACAATGAGATAAGTCTGTATTATTTAACGGCAACGCAGTTGAAGATGGTAAGCACACACTAACTTTTCAACACCACCACAACCACGCATTAACCACTATATATTGTGTTTTTTTAGTAATTTAATCATTCTGTAGTGGTAGGTCAAGCTGTTTTTCGATAAATATTTTTATCCAAAAGTGTAAATTTCTCTTGCCAAATTTCAAGGCCGCACTGGCGCTGGCTTAGGGCAAATCGGCAAATTAAATCTACTGCGATGCAGCTTAAAAAACTATATGAAAAAATTTATGCGAAAATACAACAACTCTATATTGCACCTGCCCAGTACCGAATAACAAAATGACGCGTAACTTATACACCTGCTTACTTTATCTATTGCTGCCGTTTACGCCGCTTAAGCTGCTTTGGCGCGGCGGAAAGCAGCCCGAGTACTTAGCACACTGGCGTGAGCGTTATGGCTTTTATCAAGCATCGGTGCAAAAGCCAGTGATTTGGCTGCATTGCGTTTCTGTCGGTGAAACGCGTGCTGCGGAGCCTTTAGTGAAAGCGCTACTCAATCAATATCCACAGCACCAACTCTTACTGACACATACTACACCCACTGGCCGCGCTACCAGCGAGCAGTTGTTTGGAGATAGCGTTACGCGAGTTTATTTACCCTACGATGTACCGTTTGCCGTTGCCCGCTTTTTACAGCACTTTAAACCAGCAGTTGGCGCACTGATGGAAACCGAGCTATGGTTTAACCTGATTGCAGGCTGTAAACAACGTAATATCCCTGTGCTACTGGTCAACGCTAGGCTCTCAGAGAAATCTGCCACAGGCTACCGTAAGCTAGGCAAAGTACTCACCGAGGGTTTACAAAACTTAAGTGCCATTGCTGCACAAACCAAGGCAGATGCCAACCGCCTGCAAGATTTAGGCGCAGCCGAGGTAAGCATTACCGGCAATATCAAATTTGACGTTGCACCGCACGCCACTGCACACAGCTTAGGGGCGCAATTACGCCAGCAATTAGGCACAACGCGCCCGGTATTTTTAGCTGCCAGCACGCGTGATGGTGAAGAAAGCTTGATTATTGAAGCAGTGAGCAAAGCCAACATCCCTGACTTACTCACGATCATTGTGCCTAGGCACCCGCAACGCTTTGAGGCAGTAGCCGAGCTACTAAAAAAATCCAACGATACCTGCAAGCGCCGCTCCACGCTTAATGATGCGGCGATACCAAGTAGCACGCATTACCTATTGGGCGACTCGATGGGAGAAATGTTCACTTATTATGCTAGTTGCGATGTTGCCTTTATCGGCGGCAGTTTGCTGCCGCTGGGCGGGCAAAACCTGATTGAAGCCTGCAGCATGGGTAAACCCGTGCTGGTAGGCCCACATACCTTTAACTTTGAAGAAGCTACCAAAATGGCAATCGCGGCTGGCGCAGCCAACCGGGTGCAGAATGTAGAAGAACTTAGCCAAAAACTACAGCAATTATTTGCGCATGAGCAGCAAAGACAGGCTATGTGCGATGCCAGCCTTCAATTTAGCGCACAGAACCGTGGCGCCACACAAAAAACCTTAGATGTACTGCAAGCTTATATTAAAGCGTAAAAGCTAATATTACAGAGCAAAATAAGTTAGCCCTATAAAACAAAGATGCCCATCACTCCTTTTCATTTTGGCCCTGGCGCAGCGATTCATGCTATTGCACCTAAGCATGTAAGTTTTTTAGCCTTTTGCTCTGCCAATGTGCTTATTGATATTGAGCCGCTTTATTACATGGCCAAGGGTCAGTACCCTCTACATAGGTTTCTTCATACTTACATTGGCGCTACCGTTATTATGGTTGCTACCGCGCTTATTTTCTTTTTCGCCCTAAAGTTGGCTTCACGCGTAAGGCTACCTAACTTATTTCAATGGCAAAGCTTAAATCCATTCCCCATTTGGTTGGGTGCGGCGGCTGGTAGCTATTCTCACATTGTGCTCGATAGTGTGATGCACGCTGATATTGTTCCACTCTCACCATTCAGTGAGGTTAACGTGCTTTATCAGTTAGTTTCACTTGGTGAGCTTCATCTTTTTTGTGTGTTTGCTGCTGTGTTGGGTTTGGTTATACTCGGCATTCGTCGGCTACTTAAAGCTAGGCATGCAGACTAACCCATCGTTTAGGCGGGACTAGCTGACACCGCTCTTAATTCAAGCATTAGCGAATCAGCTTACTAATCGCCTTAAATGCATCGCCCTGCGCCACCCCTAGCCACTCGAACACTAGCGACTCGGTATTGGTGATGATGCAGCCGGCGCTGCGCATACGCGCAATGGCATTTGCTTTATTGGCCGGGTTGCGTGAAATGATGGCATCCTCCACCACAAACACCTGTTTACCAATGGCGATTAAATCCAGCGCGGTTTGTAGTACGCAAATATGCGCCTCCATCCCTGCCAGCGCCACTTGCGCATGATCACGCGTTAATTGGCGGCTAAATTTAGGCTCGGCCAAACAAGAGAAGCTTACTTTCTCTACCGCATGGATATGTGGGCTGACCGCAGATAGTTCAGGCACAGTATGGCCCAAGCCTTGAGGGTATTGCTCAGTGATAATCGCGGCCACATTGAGCATATTGGCAGCTTGCAGCAATATGCCGCAATTTTTAAGTACGGCCTGCATATCGTCAGCTGTCATGACTGCGGCTAACTTGGTTTGCACGTCCACCACCACCAGCTGGCTTAACGCAACGTCTGCCTTATACTGCATATTCATATCAATGCGCTCCTGCAACCACCAGCTGCTGGTTAATATCCGCTAAATCCACCTCAGCCACTACGCCTGAAGTTGCTTTCAAGCGGATGATATTCACCAAATAGCTATAACGCGCCTGCAATAAATCACGTTTAGCACTAAACAGCTGCTGCTGCGCGTTCAGTACATCAACGCTAGTACGGACACCTACCTCGTAGCCTAGCTTGGTAGAGTCTACTTGGCTTTGGCTAGACACCAACGCCTGCTCGTATGCTTTTACCTGCGCAATACTGGAGCTTAAATTAAGGTAAGCGCGCTGTGTTTCAAGCTCTGCGCTGCGGCGTGCAATTTGCACATCGTCTTGCGCTTTTTGCTGATTGAGCACGGCCTGACGCACACGAGAACTAACAGCCCCGCCCTGATACAGCGGAATTTGTAACTGCAGACCGATGACCGCGGTTTTAAGCTCACTGCCGATACCGTTTGCGCTGCCATTGGAGTAATTGTCGTTATAATTCGCCACCGCATCCAATGTAGGCAGATGCCCTGCGTTTAAACGCTCGACCTCTTGCGCAGAAAGCGCCAATGCATCCTGCTGAATCTGCAGTTTTAAGTTATTTTGGTTGGCAACCTCTAGCCACTTATCCACACCCTGCGTCAAACTGGTGGCCGCCATCTCTGGCTTAACGCTAGCCAACCTCTGCGGCATTTGCCCAGTAATGGCTTGCACCGCGCGCTGGGCTATCTGGTGTTCATTCACCGCCGCAATCTCTTGCGCAAACACTAAGTCATAACGCGCCTGCGCCTCGTTCACATCGGTAATGGTGGCAGTGCCCACCTCAAAATTAGCCTTGGCTTGCTCCAGCTGGCTGAGTATGGCGGCTTTCTGCGCAATGATTAGGTCTATTTTGTCTTGCGCCAGCAATACATCAAAGTAGGCCTGCGTCACGCGCAGAATCAAGTCTTGTTTACTTAAGTTCAGCTGCTTATCTGCCTGGCTCACTTTCACCTTGCTTTGGTCAATTTGCACCAGGCTGTCTTTACGGTAAATCGGCTGGCGCGCCTCTACGCCATAGCTATAGCCTTCATAGTTGGTACGCCCTTGCACCCTGAATGGGCTGGCGCCGGATAAATACTTAAGATCAGACTGCGTGGCGGTAGCGCCCGCATTTAAATTAACCGTGGGGCGATACAATGCCTTGGCTTGCTCTATGGTTTCTTGCGCAGCCTGATTGGCGCTCAAGGCTGAAGCTAGCGTCGGATCATTGGCCAGCGCTTGCTGATAAACCTCTATCAATGAATAGGCTTTGTCATCAGCATGGGCGTAGCACACCAACGCTGACCACAACACCATGCATTTGATAAAGACTTTAAGCATATTCAATGTAGGCGCTTAATCAATACTTGCGATTAAAAAGCAAACTTGGTGGCCTGTGGCACGTTTTCCAACACTGGCAAGCAGGTTTCGAAAATCGTTTCACGGCGGAATGAAGCTTCGCTCACACGCTCAGTCACCGTGGCTTCCATAATTGGAGATTCGCCCACCACTGCAAATAGACGACCACCAACATTTAACATGCTTTCTGCAGCAATCGGGCGTAGTGGTAATGAGCCAGTAAATACGATCACATCATACGGCGCGGCGGCGGCAAAGCCACTCACCGCATCGCCTACGTACAGGGTAGCGTTATGGATACCTTGCGCCTGTAAACGATATTGCGCAGCATTAGATAACTCTGGGTAAATTTCAACCGCGTGTACGTGCTGTGCCAACTTAGCCAGCAGCGCAGTTAAATAGCCGCTGCCAGTACCGATTAGCAATACTTTATCGGTCTTTTTAATATTAAGCGCTTGCAGAATGCGGCCTTCCAGCTTGGGTGACAGCATGGTTTGGCCTTCACCGATAGGCAGTTCCACATCCGCAAATGCCAAGCCCACCTGAGACTCTGCAACAAACTTTTCACGCGGCACTGCATCTAGCACTGCCAACACGACAGGATCTAATACCTCCCAAGTACGAATTTGCTGCTCAATCATGTTAAATCTGGCTTCACCGATATTAAATTGAGCGCTTTCTACTGTTTTTGCTGTTTGTGTCATGTTGATTACTCTAAATGGGTTTTATTTAATGTTAATTATAACGCAAGTGCTTATTGGCTAAGGTACTTTTACGCTAATCCATACTGTGTACAAGGCTGGCAACCAGCGCACTAGCTGATGCCGTACTGGCTCAACTTATACCATAAGGAGCGCTCGCTAATTTCCAGCACTTTTGCCGCCTTGCTTTTGTTGCCATTGGTCTGCGCCAGCGCTTTAGCAATCAGTTGCCGCTCGAGCTGTTCCACTGCGTTGGGTAAACACAGCGGGTTGTGTGGCGCTTCAGCGGTCTCTGCATCATGGCCTGACGCAGTGGTGTCCATGAACTCACTGGTGCTATTGAGCATTTCAGCCGGCAAATGTTGTGGCTGTATTTGTTGATTGCCACTGATGATTGCCGCGCGCTCCAATACATTTTCCAGCTCACGCACGTTGCCTGGCCAGTCATACTGCATGAGCACCTGCACGGCTTGCGCTGAAATCTCTACACGGCGCTTAGCCAAAAAGTGCGTTGCCAGCAGCTCAATATCCGACTTGCGTGCTTTTAGTGCGGGCAGATCAATACGGAACACATTTAAGCGGTAATATAAGTCTTCGCGCAGCTTGCCGTCTTTTATCGCATCGCGCGGGTTACGATTGGTTGCCGCCACTACGCGAATATCCACGGCAATTGGGCGATTGCCGCCCAAGCGCTCAATCACATTCTCTTGCAGCGCACGTAGCAGCTTGGCCTGCAGCTGCATGGGCATTTCCGTCACTTCGTCCAGAAACAACGTACCGCCATCGGCCAACTCAAACTTACCGATACGCTCTTTCACTGCGCCGGTAAACGCGCCCTTTTCGTGTCCAAACAGCTCGGACTCCAGCATTTCATGCGGTATCGCCGCACAGTTCACTGCAACAAATAATGCATTATTACGTGGAGAGGCGGCATGAATGGCACGCGCTACCAACTCCTTGCCAGTGCCGGTTTCACCCGCTACCAGCACCGTTGCTTTTTCGGGTGCTACCTGACGGATAGATTCAGCCAAGTGCTGCATCGCAGGGCTATTACCAATCAAACCGGTGCCGACTGCTTTATCTTCACGCAGGAATCTATTCTCAACCACCAAACGTGAAAAAGACAATGCGCGCTGAATTGCCAACTCCAGCTCGGTTAAATCAAACGGGCGCAGAATGTAATCCGAAGCGCCATTTTTCATGGCGCCTATCGCCGAGCTGATCTCACCTTGAGCTGTCACTATAATCACAGGCAACTCGGCGTCGGTTTTACGCACCTCTTTCAGGAGCTGCAAGCCATCCATGCGCGGCATGTGTAAATCTGTAACCACGCAATCCACCTTTTGCGTATTAATCACATCCAGCGCTTCGCGCCCATCTTTGGCAGTAAGTGGCTGATAGCCAGCCTGACGCAGACTAATCTCTAGCAGGCGCAGCATGCTGGGCTCATCATCTACGGCTAATATATATTTGGTACTGTCTGACATAATCTCACTTTACCATTTCACTTTTCTTATGGCGCCGCATCTTGCAGCAGTTGTCGTTTTGGTAGTTCAATTCTAAAATCTGCACCACTGCTGCCTAATGTGCTTTTCTCAACGGCCAGCGTTCCAAAGTGAGCAGTTACTATCTGCTTAGACACTGCCAGACCTAAACCGATACCACCTGGCCGCTGCGTAAAGAACGGGTCAAATATCTGTTCCTTTTGTGCCTCAGTCACACCCGCGCCATTATCCGCCACACTAATGATGACATGGTCTGCTGCATCAATAATAGACGCCACCACTTTACCGCCGGCAGGCAGTACCTGAATCGCATTCAATAGCAAGTTCAGCAGCACCTGTGTCATCTGCTCGGCATCGCACTCTACCAGCACCCTGCTCACAGCCTCGGTTGCAGTAGGGTTGGGCAGCACCACGGCTAGATTAACATCCTTCTTATTGGCCTGCATACGCAGCATTGCCACCGCGTGCTCTACCATCGGCACTAAATCGTGCACCGCAAACTCAGGCGGACGTGGCCGCGCAGAATCCACTAGCGTAGACACCAATTTATTTAAACGTTCAGTTTCCATATTGATAAACGCCACCACCTCTTGCCCTTCTGGGCTCAGTTTCTTTTCACGCGCCAGCACTTGGGCAGATGAGCGTAATATCCCCAGCGGCGTTCTAATCTCGTGGCTCATCGCCGCCGCCATTTCACCTGCCACCGCCAGCTTGGCGGCGCGGGTCAGATTTTCTTTAGACAAGGTTAAATCATCCATCATTTTGCTAAACGCGCTGGATAATGCCCGCACCTCTGCCGGCCCATTCACTTTGGGCGGTGCCCCATTGGTAGAGCGCATAAAGTGATTAGCGTAATCCGTCAACCTAGCCAACGGCCGAGTAATGCGCGCCGACAATGGCGCTGCAAAGGTAGCGGCCAGTAAGCCGGTAATAATCAGGAGCAGAATAAACATATAGCCCATACGATGCACGGGTGCCATCACCACGGAGCGATATTGTGCAATTGACACAACCCAGTTAAATATCGGCGGCTCAGCAGTAGGCTGTAAGATAGAATCGACAGAAATATCATGGGCTGCCAGGATTTTTTTCCAGTGCTGCGTTTCTGCCAGAATGCGCGTTCCGGGGTGAGCATCATCCAGATTAATCAGCGCAGCCGCACTGCCTTGATTGGAAGTGCTTTCTAAGATGCTGGTGACCGCACTCCAATCAAAAATCACCCATAAAGTACCCACTTTATGTTGATTGGCATCTAGGATGTCGCTGGCCATGCGCAATTTGTGCTGCTGCAGCTGATACAAACGCACAATACGATTTGCAAACGAAATTTGCAGCCATAACGGCACACTGGCATCTGGTTTGCCAATATCGGCGGGCTGGCTGGAAGCCACGATCACATTGTGATTATTCACAACATAAATAGACTGATAAACCCCGTGATAGCTTACTTTAAGCTCATTGAGAAAGTTAGATAAACGCTTGTCAAAGTCACCAATCACTACTTCATCCATGATTTCCAGGCGGCTCCAGGAGGCAAGATTCTGCAACCGCTCAAACATCATGTTATCCACCTGGCGCGAGGCTGCATTAGCGCGTGTTTGCATGTCGCGCGCTATTTCTTCTCTCAATACTGTGCGCGCCTCGTAAAAGGTAAGCACTGTCACTATCAGCATCGGCAGCAGTGCCGTCATCAAGAAACCCAACAAGAGCAATTTCTTAACTGACATTGATTTTACGGTGGATAGATTCAAAGTATTTAGCCTGTGCTTAAGCACCTATGATTCATGCAGTATTGGATTAATGACAGTATTGCGTCCCTGTTGACCTGCCGCAACGCTTTGCAATGGATATCGAATATAATCCGCGTTATGCATTTAATTTCAAAAATTATCGCTGATTTTAAAGCCTGGAGCATCCATGCCTCTAATCAATAAATTCCGTATCAGCAGTGTAGCCGTGCTACTGCTGCTGTGCAAGGTTGCCTATGCAGAGGAGCCTCCCACACCACAAAAAGGTGTGATGGATGGCTTTAGACTGGGCGGCTACACCAGTGCTGGCATTACGGTGCCGCGTGAATCAGAAGCCAGTGCCGCCATTAACGAAATCAGCCTGATTTTGACTTGGGAAAACGAAAGCCGCTTTAAGTTTTTTGGTGAACTAGAGTTAGAAAAGCCGCTTACTTGGGATGATGACAACAAGTTTCACAGCAAACAAAGCAATATTGATTTAGAGCGTTTTTATTTAGATTACAACCTATCAGACAACATTAACCTGCGTGGTGGGCGCTTCCTGACACCTACTGGCCGCTGGAACCAGCTACACGCCTCACCGCTGGTATGGACAAGCTCCCGCCCCATTGCAACCAGCAGGCTGTTTCCAACAGCAATTAACGGCATCATGACCTTTGGCGCAATACCGCTGAATACAAGCGCGCTAGAGTACTCCGTATTTATAGAAACACTGAAAGACCAAGATCTAAACAGTGACGAGCTAAACTTCAAAAACACCAAGGGTGCACGTATTGCGTTTGGTCAGCAGGCCAATATCGGTGTTAACTTAATGTCGTTTGAAGAAAAAAACACCACTAGCACTCGTTACCATATGCTTGGGCTAGACTTTCTTACGCACTACCACGACATTGAAATATTAGGTGAGGCGTTCCAACGCTGGGATGCACATAACAACAGCAGCGGCTATGGCGCCTACCTGCAAACGGCAATCCCCCTGCCCATCGGCACCAACTGGTATGGCATTACACGTGTTGAAACCTATCAGCGCCCTGACGAAGGTCATCAGCAACGCTGGCTGTTAGGCGCCACTTGGCGCGTTAAGCCTACTCAGTTACTTAAACTGGAATTTACCGGCGGCAGTGGCGACCAGCCTGAGTCACCTCGTGGCTTTTTAGCTTCATTTGCGGTGCTGTTCTAATGCGCTTACTGATTGCAATCTTGCTAGTAGCCAGCAGCCTATGCCTGCCTACGCCTAGCTATGCCGCAGATAAAACCGTGATTGCAGTGATTGTCGCTAATGACAGCCCTATCAAAAGCATTGCTGTGGGCGAGCTCAAACTCATTTATTGGCGCAAAAAAACTTACTGGTCACATGGCCAGCGCATTCACCCTATTAACCTGCCACCAGACAACCCGCTTAGGCTGCACTTCTCCAATAGCATCTTAGGCAGCTTGCCAACCACACAAAGTGATTACTGGAACGGCTTATACTTCCACGGCGTATCGCCGCCGCATGTACTGTACTCGGACGAAGCCGCCATCCGCTACGTGCAGGAAACAGCTGGCAGCATTGCCTATATAGATGCCTGCAAACTGGATAATCGCGTTAAACCACTGTTATGGATTTTGCCTAATGGTGAAACCAGCACCGACCCCACTGTACCTAAATGCAATTAAGTGACGTTTTTCTCTCAGCTTCAATAGACTTTAATAGCTACAACGCAGTTTTATAAAACCTATCTCAGCGCCGCACATTGGCGCAAATCAGGCAATCCACGGCCGTTAAAATTAAGACGTAGGTTGAATTTCTGCCAAAAAATAAACCCATCATCGGCACCAACCAATAAACCCAATGTCAAAAATGCTGTAAGGCGCCAGCTTGGCGCGGGTAGTGACTGGGCAATAACTAGTTGTTATTGAAGAGATTATTAATTTACTGCACCATGCTTAATTGCCCCCTTAATTAAGTGCAATATTTGCATGGTGTAAATTTATAAGTCTCAACCTTACATACCATTTTTGCATGCACTTTGCTTGGTGGGCACAACTACAGATGCTATGAATATGTGACTGAAAGGGCTAAGCACCAATTTATTAACAAACATAACCTATTGATTGTTAAATATATATCTAATTATTTAACAAAAGTGACTGATGCAAACATGCACCTAAAAATGAGGTATGGGCACGTTACTTGCCTTAGGTTATATATGATTAATTGAAGGTGAACGACAACATGCTGAGCCTAAGTTTTAATGCAAGTCCATTATTTTTTAATGCAGAAGCTGCGTATAAAACCCGCCCCTTTGCCGCAGCCAAACGCCATCTTGCTAGCGATATCCAGGCTGCCAGCGTTGAGCTAGGTGCACCTGATCGCCGAGAGGTTGAACAATTTATTCATGATGTATTCGCACACACCTATGGCGCCGACATACAGCACTTTATGCCACAGCTCATCAGCCTGCGCGGCGAGAATGACCAGCTAGTCGCGGCATTTGGCATGCGCAAGGCAGATGTAGAGCCCTTGTTCCTAGAGCGCTATTTGGATGCACCGATTGAAACCGTAATGTCTAACCACTTTAACCGTGCAATTACACGCCAGCAAATCACTGAAATTGGTAATTTAGCGGTATCTAACCCACGTAATGCCGGTGTTCTCATCGCACATGTTATTCAATACAGCTTGGATAATAACGTGGAGTGGTGCGTAGCCACTGCCCATCACAGCCTGCAAAATGGCCTGATTAAAGGTGGACGCGATGTTTATGCGCTACAAAGTGCGGACAAATCACGCCTCACAACTACAGAACAAAGTGCATGGGGGCGCTATTACGACAACTCACCACAAGTCGTGGCGGTAAGAGGTATAGCTCAGCTATAAACGCTATGCAGCAAAATATCGTTATCAGTGCTATCGCAAAACATGCAGTCCAGCATGGCAATAAAATTGCGTTGCGTGGCATTGATAGCCAGCTCACCTATGCTGAACTGCAGGCAGCGATTCCAGCACAGCAACACATGTGGCAAGGCCTAAGTGAGCAGCCCACCATTGCCTTAGCAATAGACAACCATCCAGCTTGGGTGGTGTTAGATTTAGCCGCGCTAGCGAGCCACATCCCCCTTATTCCACTACCGTTGTTTTTTTCAAACACACAATGGTTGCATGCTATTGCAGATGCCGGTGTGGATATCGTGATCACCGACCATCCAGAACTGTTTGAGCCCTTATTAGCAAACAACATTGCCAGCCACACACAGTGGACCGTGGCTGGAAAGACGCTCACGCAATTTGCATTAAAATCGCCAGCAAAGGCGGTGTTACCTGCTCACACTGCCAAAATCACCTACACCTCTGGCTCCACCGGCACACCTAAAGGCGTGTGCCTCAGCGCAGGCAATATGATGAGTGTGGCAACCTCTATTGCCGACGCTACAAGGTTAACCCCAAACGATATTCATTTAAACGTGCTGCCACTCGCCACCTTATTAGAAAATGTAGCGGGGGTTTATGCACCACTGCTTGCAGGTGCCTGCTGTGTATTACTGCCTGGCGATGACATCGGCTTAACGCGCGCCACTGGGCTGGATATTCAAAAACTGCTCAATGCCTTTGTACAAACGCAAGCATCCACGGCGATTTTCACCCCAGAGCTACTCAATGCCATGGTGCATCAAATAGAGACAGGCGCTAAGCTTCCAGATACCTTACGCTTTTTAGCCGTAGGTGGCGCATCCGTGTCGCCAGCTCTACTTAATCGCGCACAGCAAGCATCGATACCGGTTTACGAAGGCTACGGCCTTTCTGAGTGCGCATCAGTGGTAGCGCTCAATACCCCTGCGTTTAATAAAATTGGCACGGTGGGTAAGGTGTTGCCACATCTAAGCGTAAGCTTTACAGACGAGCATGAAGTTGTGGTGAGCGGCAATGCTTACTTAGGCTACGTAGGGCAAACCGCCAGCCATGCGCGGCAGATTTACACCGGAGATATTGGCTACCTTGATGCAGATGGCTATTTGGTAATTTCTGGCCGTAAGAAGAATATTTTTATTACTTCATTCGGGCGCAATGTGTCGCCAGAGTGGGTGGAGCGTGAGCTGACCATTTCGCCCTGCATCGCACAAGCCGCCCTATTTGGCGAAGCTAAACCATGGAACACCGCGATTATCGTACCAGGCAAAAATAGCACCACAGCGCAGATTAAAGCCACGATACAAGGCATTAATCATGGCTTGCCAGATTACGCCAGAATCACGCAATGGCTACCGGCCGATGAACCCTTCACGCTAAACAATCAACAGCTAACGGCTAACGGCAGAAACCGCAGAGACGTGATCTGGCAGCATTACCAGCAAAAAATTAATGCGCTTTACGAAAGATAATGCATATGAACTTTTACCAAAGATTACTACAGGCCACTGAAAAAGAACGCAATGAACTACTCAGCCTGCCGCTCATTGCCAGAGGCGCTACCGGCAAGATTTCACGCACAACCTATGTCGGGTTTTTAACCCAGGCTTACCACCATGTGAAGCACACCACACCCCTGCTCATGGCGTGTGGCGGCCGCCTGCCCGCGCATTATGAATGGCTGCGCACGGCCATCGGTGAATACATTGAAGAGGAAATGGGGCATCAGGAATGGGTGCTTAATGATATTGAAGCATGCGGCGGCGACAAAGAGGCAGTGCGTCATAGCACAACAGCAAGCCACAGCCCTAGCTTCGCCACGGAAGTCATGGTGGCGTATGCTTACGATATGATTAACCGCGTTAACCCGGTTGGGTTTTTTGGCATGGTGCTGGTGCTAGAGGGAACCAGCACCGCGGTCGCCACCCATGCAGGTGAAGCGCTCATGCAATCATTAAAGCTACCGAAAAAAGCCTTTAGCTACCTGCTCTCACATGGCTCGCTTGATATTAGCCACGTCTCTTTTTACGAGAGCTTAATGAACCAAATCACCAATGCTGAAGACCAAGCCATACTGATTCACAGTGCTAAAACATTTTATAGATTGTATGGCAATATATTCCGTACAATAGAAGCCGAATACATGCAAGATTGAATAGGGTTACATTAAATAGGGCCACTATATGCAACTAAAAAACAAATGCATTCTACTCACTGGCGCTACCGGCGGCATAGGCAAACATTTGGCGCTGATGCTGGCACGCAAAGGCGCCAACATGATTTTAGTCGGGCGCGATAGCAACAAGCTAGCTGCATTAAGCCAGCAAATACAAGACAAAGGCGGCAAGGCCAAAACCATCGTGGCTGACCTTGAAGCCGCAGGCAGCGTACAACAAATCGCCCAGCAAGCACTGCACCTATTTGATGGTATAGACGTGCTGATCAACAATGCAGGGATTCTGGATTTTATTCAATTTGAAGACCAAAGCCCTGAGCGCATAGCGCAAATGGTACACACTAACGTCACCGTGCCGATTCAACTGACCAATGCGCTGTTACCGCACTTTAAATCGAACAACCAAGGTCAGCTGGTGATGATAGGCTCTATTTTGGGCTCATTAGGCTTTCCGCACTATGCCACTTACTGTGCCACCAAATTTGCAATACACGGCTTTTCACAGGCCTTACGCCGCGAGTTGTGCGATACCAATATTGGCGTTACCTACATTGCCCCGCGTGGCGTCAACACACCGATGAACGACGCAGCAACACTAGCGATGCTGGCTAAAACTGGCGGCAATATTGATGACCCAGAAAAAGTGGCACAAATGATTGTGAAAGCAATTGAACATCAAAAACAGGAATTATTTATTGGGCAGCCAGAAACATTCTTCGCCTGGCTCAATGGCGTGCTGCCAAGCGCTGTTAACCTAGGCCTGAAAAAACAAACAAGACTGGCGCGTGAGTTTGTGACAAAAAAATAATGAATGGTTAGATATGTAATGCGCGACGGCAGATTAAAGCTAAAGGCTTAAACGTAAAGCACCACAGGAAATACGGTTGCCGCCAACAGCAAAATCACCCACTCCATACCCCAGCGCTCTAAATGACCAGTGAAATGAAAAAAGAGCGCTGTAATCGCCACAAGGTAATAACCGATATAGATAGCTAATGCCATAATTTCACCAATACCATTTTAAGTTCGAGTTAAATACGATACGTACAGCACAAGTGTACCAAAAAACACGCTTAATCACTGCTTTTTAAGCGTTCCACAGCAAAAACCGGCACTCAACCACGCCAAGCAACCTGCCAGACCACCATTCAATAGAGCCTATATATGCGCAGCAGTTCCTCTGCCCAACGCACATAATAGTTACGGCAATCTCGCACCGTACTTTAATCCACAAGTTACACCAATTAAACACTTGACTTAAACACTTGGTTTTATAGCAAATTTAGCGTATATTTCGCTAATTGCTAGGGGTCTGTATTTTTAACAAAATCCAGTGAGATATACCCTTCGAACCTGATGCGGGTCATGCCGCCGTAGGAAAGCATCAATCTGCTTTCCTACAAATAAATTAAGTAAGGGCACGCAGTTTTTCTGCTCCTTACGTTTTTGCTAGGAGCCACACTTGAACGCCACCGATAAAAATCTTACCAAGTTTCTTAATGAAACTGCCTCTGTTGATGAGAGCGCAACCACCCCTTTTGCCAAATCACGCAAAGTTTATGTTGAAGGCTCACGCCCAGACATCCGCGTACCGTTTCGCGAAATTTCATTAAGCGACACCCCATCTGCTTTTGGTGCAGAAAAAAACCCACCTGTAGTTGTCTATGACACCTCAGGCCCATACACAGACCCAACCATCAGCATCGACATCCGTAACGGCTTACCTGCATTGCGTACCGGCTGGATTATGGAACGTGGCGATGTAGAGCAATTAGATGGCCCAACTTCAGAGTTTGGTCACCAACGCCTAGTTGACCCAGAGCTTTCAGAAATGCGTTTTAACTTGCACCGCAAACCATTGCGCGCAAAAGCAGGCGCAAACGTATCGCAAATGCACTACGCACGTAAAGGCATTATCACCCCAGAGATGGAGTTCATTGCCATTCGTGAAAATCAACGCCGCGAAAACATGAGCGCGCTGTTGCAAACACAACATGCTGGCCAAGATTTTGGTGCAAACATTCCTAAAATGATTACGCCAGAATTCGTGCGCGAAGAAGTTGCTCGTGGCCGCGCGATTATTCCTTTGAACATCAACCACCCAGAAATCGAGCCGATGATTATTGGCCGTAACTTCTTGGTAAAAATCAACGCTAACATCGGTAACTCAGCATTAGGTTCTTCTATCTCTGAAGAAGTTGAGAAAATGGTGTGGAGTACACGTTGGGGTGGCGATACCGTGATGGATTTATCAACCGGTAAAAACATCCACGAAACACGCGAGTGGATTATCCGTAACTCACCAGTGCCTATCGGTACCGTGCCTATCTACCAAGCACTTGAAAAAGTAAACGGTAAAGCTGAAGACTTAACTTGGGAAATCTTCCGCGACACATTGATTGAGCAAGCAGAGCAAGGTGTGGATTACTTCACTATCCATGCTGGCGTGCGCTTGGCTTACATCCCTATGACAGCAAAACGTATGACAGGTATCGTGTCACGCGGTGGTTCTATCATGGCTAAATGGTGTTTAGCGCATCATAAAGAGTCTTTCTTGTACGAGCATTTTGAAGACATCTGCCAAATCATGAAACAGTACGACGTTTCATTCAGCTTAGGTGATGGTTTACGCCCTGGCTCAATCTACGATGCAAACGATGAAGCACAATTTGCTGAATTGAAAACATTGGGTGAATTAACCCAAATCGCTTGGAAGCACGACGTACAATGTATGATCGAAGGCCCAGGCCACGTACCGATGCACCTGATTAAAGAAAATATGGAACTGCAATTAGAGCATTGCGGTGAAGCTCCATTCTATACATTAGGCCCATTAACCACAGACATCGCACCTGGTTACGACCATATCACTTCAGGTATCGGCGCTGCCATGATTGGCTGGTACGGCTGTGCTATGTTGTGCTACGTAACGCCAAAAGAACACTTAGGCTTGCCAGACAAAGAAGACGTACGTGTTGGTATCATCACCTACAAAATCGCAGCACACGCGGCAGACTTAGCCAAAGGACACCCTGGCGCACAAATCCGTGACAATGCTTTATCAAAAGCACGTTTCGAATTCCGTTGGGAAGACCAGTTCAATCTAGGCCTAGACCCAGAAAAAGCTAAAGAATTCCACGATGAAACATTGCCACAAGAAGGCGCAAAACAAGCACACTTCTGCTCAATGTGCGGCCCACACTTCTGCTCAATGAAAATCTCACAAGACGTACGTGATTATGCAGCTGAGCAAGGTGTTTCTGAACAAGAAGCGCTGACAAAAGGCATGCAGGAAAAAGCCATTGAGTTTGTGAAAAAAGGCTCTGAAGTCTATCAGAAGGTCTAAACACTTTTTGCTGGAGGTTTTTAAGTTTAAACAAACTCCTTAGCCAATAAAAAAGCCAGCGAAAGTGCTGGCTTTTTTACTTTTAGCATAGGGTTAAATCTTTAATCTTATTTACCAGCTTTATCTCTGCGTGTATTTCACACAACCGGCATTATGCTAAACTTTAATGACTATCAATCTTAATCTGGCTACGTTGTGAACAATATTGAATCCAGTGTCGTTGCTGATTTTAGGCAAACCCTGCTTTGGCCTGTCCAACTGATTTCAGAGTCGAATAGCCAGAAGATCCAGCGCCCGTGGGATATTCTTAAAGCTGAAAACTGTCCTTGGCAAGAAATCCAAGACGAATTCTCATTAGCCAAACAATCTTTAAGTGAAGTACGTTACCAAGAGTTTGTTACGTTCATGCCGTTTGCGCAGCGCTTTTTATATGGCGAAGGCAAGCATGGGCGAGAATCTGGCGGCTATGGTGAATCACCGATTCATATCTTTTCACGTTCCGACGTTAATCAAGTTCGCATTACGCTCGATAATGAAGAAGCGCCTATCGTATTAAAAGTAGCCCATATTGAGCTGTATTTTTTCTATGATATTGATGTCGCTTTCTTAGCACTTGAAGTCACTGGAGAAAACATCCAGCTCAACCATGCCATGGAAGTACTGTACCGTTTGGGGCGCACCTACCCCAATTATTGGGAAGAAAATGGTGATGCTGGCCACTGCGCAAAGAGCATTGAGTGGTTAGATAAACAAGGTCATGTGCTTGCATGTTCTGATTATCAAGACAAAGCCCGCTATTTAGCCTTTGTAAAAGATAACCACGTACCCTGCGTTTCATTGCATTGGGAGTTCCTAATGCACCCGTTGGTGCAGCATTACTCCAGCCAAGAAGGCAGCATTCGTTATCGTGAAATTGAATATCAGCGCATGCCTTTAATGGCCTACCTCGCGTTTGAAGACGTCACGAAACTCACTCGTGGTGATTTAATACGTTTAGGTTTAGTCACACAGCCGTGGGATTCTGAAACGCTGCCGTTTACTGAAGATTTTTTAGTCAATTTTGAACAAAAACACTGTTATGACCGCTACTGGGATAACAACAAGAATGACCCGTGGAGCACCACCCGCATTATGTGCACAGGGCAGAATTTTATTGTGGTTGGCAGCCAGCAACATCGCGTGTACACCAATGAAAAAACAGGGATTAAACGCAATTATCAAAGCCAATATTTCTTATTGTTTTTAATCGCCCACTTCCAAAAAGCAGCCCTCTTAATGCTGTCAGACCGCATGGTACAAGCCATTAGCCGCTTAAATATTGAAGATGAAACTTCAATCAAAACATTTAGACAAAGCATACGTAATGTCATGGGCGTGTTCTTGCGATTTACCCATCGCTATTGGTTTGAGAGCGTGTCAGATCAAGCTGTCGCAAAAGATATATTTGCCATGATGCATAAGCAATTAAACACACTAGATTTGTTTAAAAAAACACGTAGCCGCATTATGGATATGGCTGAATATTTAGAAGGCGAAGAAATCAAACGCCAAGCAGATACGGTAGTAAGGCTAACAGTAGTCACCATTTTAGGTTTAATTGGCACCATGACTAGCGGCTTGCTAGGTATGAATATTTTTGACTTCTCTCAAACAACTATCATAGAAAAATTCGCCTACTTTGTAGGCATCTTTATACCGGTAAGCATACTCACGTTTTACACGGTGATTAAATCACGCAGGTTATCCCTATTCTTAGATGCACTCTCTAATGAAAATACCGGCTTATTGTATAAAATCGCCAAACTAAAAAGCGTGTGGTTTGGTAAAGTAGATCACTAAAACGTAAGCTTTACGTTGATGTAAATTGCTGTAACTAGCCGAAATTTTGATTAAAACACTTAATTGCGATTAGTCACTTTTAACTAAGTTTCAATCTTGATGTGATTAAAACAGCCAGCTTCTTGCTGGCTGTTTTGTTTTTAATTCAATCAATTGTATTCACGCCTAGCCTATAAAAAAGGCGTAAAATAGCAACATTCAAGGAAAAAACTTTTGACTACTCTAAAACTCTCAAAAAAATCTGGTGATGCCCCAAGCAATGTGGCAAGTAAAGCACCTGTACGCCGCACAAACACGCCTACGCGTGATAGAACAACAGCGCCAGTTAGGCCACAACGCCCTAGCGAACCAGAAATGAGCGCGCCTGTGCGTGCCAGAAGTGAATCTAGAGATCAAGCAAGACCAGCGTATCAAGATGCGCCACGTCAGCGTAACCACCGTCATGATGGCTCCTTACACACATCAGCTACACCTAGAGCACAAACACCCGATAGCCGTGCACCGTCACCACGCCCGATTGACCCAGATGCGCGTAGGCCAGATGCTCACAGAATAGATAGCTCACAAACCACGCGCGATAGAGCAGACCGTGAAGGTGCTTACCGTAACCCACCACGCCGTGGCGGCAAAGTACGCGATGGTTTTGTCGCCAGCGAGTTTGATAAAAACCGCTCCAATAAAGAAGCATTTGCAGCTAAAGCAAACGCTAGCCAGCCAGATTTGCCTCGTTTATCCAAAGTGATGGCAGAGCGTGGTTTGTGTTCACGCCGCGAAGCGGATGAGTGGATTGTGAACGGCTGGGTCAAGGTCAACGATGAAATCGTCGATACCTTAGGTTCGCGCATTGCACCAGATGCTGAAATTGTGATCAGCAGCTATGCGCAAGAATACCAGGCTGAAAATGTCACGATTATTTTGCATAAGCCAGTGGGCTATGTAAGTGGCCAAGCTGAAGATGGTTATCAGCCAGCCATTGTGTTGATACACCCAGACAACCAGTGGGAAGACGATCCAGAGCTACACCACCATCACCCTAAGCAGTTCCACCGCGGCATGCTGCATGGCTTAGCGCCAGCTGGTCGCTTAGATATTGACTCCACAGGGATGTTAGTACTCACTCAGGATGGCCGCGTTGCACGCCATTTGATTGGTGAGGATTCTACCGTAGAAAAAGAATACCTAGTGCGTGTGACCGGTGAGTTAAGCGATGCCGACCTGAAACGCTTGAATTACGGCTTAAGTTTAGATGGCGTGAAATTGAAACCAGCCAAAGTCAGCTGGCAAAATGAAGACCAATTACGCTTTGTGTTACGTGAAGGCAAAAAACGCCAAATTCGCCGTATGTGCGAAATGGTAGGCTTACACGTAGTAGGCTTAAAACGTATTCGTATCGGCAGTGTGACTTTGGGTAAATTACCGGTAGGCGAATGGCGATATTTACGCAACGATGAGCGCTTTTAATGTAGCATCTGCCTTAATGATTAATTATTGATAGCGAGGTTTCATCATGGGATTATTTGATAGTTTAGCTGGCGCAGTGTTAAGCAATATGGGCGGCGACAAAGGCACTATGCTGCAAATCGCCATGGATCTATTTAAGCAAAATGGTGGCTTGGAAGGCGTACTTGCCAAATTTAATGAAGCTGGCTTAGCTGAACAAGCCGCGTCTTGGATTAGCAAAGGTGATAACTTGCCAATTTCTGCCGATCAAGTGATCGAAGTGTTAGGCCGTGACAGCGTTGCCGGCATTGCTGAGAAACTGAACATGTCACCTAGTGACATCAGCGAAAAAATTGCAGAATACTTACCGCAAGCAGTCGACAAAATGACGCCAAATGGTGAAGTAGACGGTAATTCAGGCAGCCTGCTCACCGCAGTCATGGGTATGCTTAAATAATATACACCGCAATAGCAACGGCGCTTAGGCGCCGTTGCTATTCTATACTCACATGCTTGGCATCAGGATGCCAAGCTATGCACATACTAAAATTACTTTACGTTAACCTTTGCCTGTAAGCACTGTTACTCGCTTACCAGTCACTTTATTTATTAAAATCAGCCTATGGATATCTTGTTACTACTTAAAGCCGCCTTACTGGGCATTGTTGAAGGCGCAACCGAGTTTTTACCTATATCCAGCACCGGACATTTAATTTTGGCCGGTGACCTGCTCAATTTCATGAACCATGAAAAGCGCAACGTATTTGATATTGCCATTCAACTGGGCGCCATCTTAGCGGTAGTATGGGAGTACCGTACACGCTTTGTGAGTACATTTGCAGGTATCGGGCGCGACCCTATTGCCAATCGCTTATTCATTAACTTAAGCATAGCGTTCTTACCGCTAGCCATCTTGGGTTTGGCTTTTGGCAGCACCATCAAAACCCACCTGTTTAAACCGGTGCCAGTTGCTTTGGCATTTATTATTGGCGCATTTATTATTTTATGGGCAGAGAAGCGTACGCACACCGTCACCATAGAAACGGTGGATGACATTCGCCCCTTGGACGCTTTAAAACTAGGGCTTGCGCAAGCGGTTGCGCTGATTCCTGGTATGTCGCGCTCTGGATCTACCATCATCGGCGGGCTATTTTTTGGCTTATCACGTAAAGCAGCTGCGGAATTTTCATTTTTTCTCGCTGTCCCAACCCTAGGCATTGCTTCTATTTACTCTATGTACAAAGATCGAGCTCTGCTCAGCATGGATGACATGGGTGCATGGGCAATGGGGTTTATATTTTCCTTCATTAGTGCCATGATTGCAGTTAGAGCGCTTATTCGCTATGTCAGCAACCATGACTTTACGATTTTTGCATGGTATCGCCTTGCGTTTGGCGGAATCGTACTGCTAACGGCGTACACAGGCTTGGTGGACTGGACTGTACACTAAGAAAAACACGGGATACAGATGGTGACAATCATCGAATCATCAATAAGACTTAATAAGGTGACATCATGAAAAAATTATTGAAATACGGTCTCTATGGCGTAGCTGGCATAGTTGCTTTGCTAGTTCTGGCTGTTGCCGTTATCTCTGCCACATTCAACCCCAATGACTACAAGCCGCTGATTATTAAGCTAGTGCAAGAGAAAAAACAGCGCACCCTGAATATTGAGGGGGATATCAAGCTCGCTTTCTGGCCAAAAATTGGCGCAGATTTAGGCAAGCTTTCCATTTCTGAACACAACTCCGATCAAACCTTTGCCTCGATTCAAGGCGCGAAAGTGGCACTGGCACTGTTGCCCTTGCTTAAAAAAGAGCTAGTGGTAGATACCGTCTACATTAATGGCGCACAAGCTAATATCATTAAATATAAAGATGGCACCACTAACTTTGATGATTTGCTCAGCAAGGATGAAGAAGAATCCGAGCAAATTAAGTTTGATGTAGATGGCGTTAAAGTTACCAACTCTGCAGTCAACTATACCGATGAAGGCACAGGTGCAAAATATGCACTTTCTAAATTCAATTTAACCTCTGGCCATATCGCATTAGCTGAGCCAATTGATTTAGCCACTGACTTTAGTGCAACGGCAAATCAACCAGCGCTGGCGGCTGATGTAAAACTCAAGGGTACGTTCTTGGCAGACCCAGAGGCTAAACACTTTGCCGCAAAAAACCTAGACGCTAGCATTAAAGGCGACTTGCTAGGGGGTAAAGATGTAGCAATCACCCTGAGTGGTGATGTGGATGCCAAACCTGAAACACGTGAGCTCTTAATCGATAGCTTGAAATTAGCCTTAGCCGGCCAATTTGACGGCGCCAAAGTCACCTTGGATTTAAACGCACCGGCACTAGTTGCACAAAAGGATGAAGTCACCAGCAAAAAAATCACCGTGAGCTTAAGCCAAGAAAAAGCGAGCGATAACTTTAAAGCCAACTTAGTACTGGCTGACATTAAAGGTTCGCCTAAAGCATTACAAAGCAGCGGCATCAGTGGTGACATTAGTGGCACACAAGGTAAGCGCAGCATTAACGGTAAGTTTTCATCTCCATTCCAAGGTAATCTGGAAAGCCTGATTTTTGACTTACCAAAATTCGCTGGCAATATCGACATTAAAGACCCTGCCATCCCGAATGGCAGCGCCAAAGTGAGCTTTGATTTAAGTTTGCATGCAGATGCTAAACAAGAACAAGTGCATAGCAAATTCTTGATGAATGTGGATAACACCAAGCTCAATGGTAACGTGGCGCTCACTAACTTTAAAAAACCCAATATCCAGTTTAATTTAACTGCGGATGCCTTGGACTTAAACAAGCTGTTAGGCACAAACCATGCACAGAAAGCCGAAGCTAAGCAGGCGACAGCAGCCAGCCAAAAGCCAGCCGATATGTCAGCATTGGCTAATTTACTGTTAGACGGCAAAATCAATATTGGGCAAATCAGTTATGATAAATATCGTTTATCTGGCCTCAATGTTAACGTGAAAGCTGATGGGCAAAAACTGGCGCTATCCGGTTTAAATGTGAAGTTTGACGATAGCCAAATCAAAGGCGGCTTGGGCATTAGCCAATTCCACAAGCCGCTTTACAGCTTTGATCTTGATATTGACCAGCTTAATCTGGATAAATACATCATTGCCAGCGACAAACCAGCCACCGAAACCAAAGCCAACACTGGCGATGCACCGCTGGATTTGAGCGCGCTGAAAGCACTGAATGCCAATGGCTCTATCCGTATTGGCAACTTAAGATACGGTAAAACCAAGGCTTCAAACGTACGTGTAGACTTAAAAGCCGCTGATGGCGTTGCTACCATTGCCCCACTCTCTGCAAATTTGTATCAAGGCAGTATGAATGGCTCACTTAGGGTAGACGCACGCAGCACACCCAGCATCGCCTTTAAGCAAGACATGAAAGGCATCGCCATTGGCCCTTTGCTGGTAGATGCCATTAATAATGATATGTTGGACGGCAAAGGCACACTGAGCGTTGACGTAACCGCAGCGGGCAATACCGTAGGCGCCATGAAAAAAGCGCTCAATGGTACATCTTCACTGCAACTGGCTGATGGTGCAATCAAAGGTATCGACATTGCAGGCACCATTCGCAATGCCAAATCTAAAATCAATATTTTCAAAGACAAAAACAGCATTGGCGCTGACCAAACGCAAAAAACTGACTTCAGTGAACTCACGGCATCATTTAACATTAAAAATGGGGTCGCTCACAATGAAGACCTCGCCATGAAGGCCCCTATTTTACGCTTAGCCAAAGGCGACAGCCGTGGCGATGTAGATATCGCGAACGAAACCATTAACTACTTGGCTAAACCTACTATTGTTAAATCCCTTAAAGGCCAGGGCGGTGCAGAGCTAGACTCCCTCGCCGGCGTATCCATCCCCGTCAAGGTGACCGGTACCTTCTCAGCGCCTAAATACGGCATTGATTTTGCCGCACTGGGCGCTGCGATTGCAAAATCCAATTTAATCGACAAAGTAGGTGGTGACAAAGCTGGCGCCGTGAAAGCGCTGGTGGGCGATGGTAACAAAGTGGACGCACTAAAAGGCTTGCTCGATAAAAATAAACCGGCAGATAGCGCTACTGCACCGGCAGACGGCACTGCAGAACAGCCAAAATCTACTGAAGAGCTAGCGAAAGAAAAAGCCGAGCAGAAACTTAAAAAACTGTTTAAATTTTAAGCCGTGCAGTGTTGCCTACTGTTAACCCTATCTCCACTTTCACTTCTATTTAAGTAGCTTGATTCATGACTGACTTTGCCAGCCGCCTGATTACATGGCAAAAAAAACACGGACGGCACGACCTGCCTTGGCAAAATACTACAGACCCCTACGCAATCTGGGTGTCAGAAATCATGCTGCAACAAACTCAGGTGACGGCTGTAATTGGTTACTACAGCAAATTCATGGCCAGCTTCCCCACTATTGCAGCACTGGCTAACGCCAGCCAAGATGAAGTACTGCAACACTGGAGCGGCCTAGGCTACTACTCCAGAGCGCGTAACCTGCACCATGCTGCACAAACCATTATGGATGAACATGCCGGGCAGTTCCCGCAAGATTTCGACACCATACAGACACTGTCCGGCATTGGCCGTTCCACTGCTGCCGCAATCGCTTCTTTTGCCTTTCATCAGGTACAAACCATTTTGGATGGCAATGTAAAACGGGTACTGGCAAGGCACTTTGCTATCGCTGGCTGGACTAGCTCACCCAAAATTGAAAAGGCACTATGGCAGCTGGCTGAAAGCCTATTGCCGCAATCCGACATGGTGGCCTACACCCAAGGCTTGATGGACTTAGGCGCCACTGTATGCACTAGAAGCAAGCCCAAATGCAGCGCCTGTCCATTGACTAGCTCTTGCCTAGCCCATCAACAACAGCTCACCGCCATTCTACCCACGCCCAAACCTAAAAAAAGCATCCCCGAAAAAAGCACTACCATGCTTATCTTGCGGCAAGGCAATGAAGTGATGCTAGTTAAGCGACCAGCAACCGGCATATGGGGCGGTTTATGGAGCTTTCCGGAATGGGACGATACACAGCATAAGGATTACGCAGCGATTGCGCTCAGTCAATTTGGGGTCAGTACAACGATAGATGCGCCATTAGCAACCATCAGCCACGTTTTTACCCATTTTAAGCTGCACATCAAGCCGCAGCCACTCACCGTTAGCCAGCATGCGCTACAGGCGCGCGAAGCAAACGCAATCTGGCTCAATATCGAAGACGCATTGGGTGCCGCCATTCCAACTCCGGTGCGAAATATCCTTTTAAAACTAACACACGCCCCATCTTAGCAACACGCTTCTTGCCCTATTGCCAAGCAAGGCGTACGATAAAACTATCATCACCATCAATTAAATTGAATCTAACGTTTTGATGGCGGTCAGACCTCTCTCAAACAACAATACACAAGGAGAAACATAAATGAACAACAACAATTTACCTTCACCAGTAGATGTTTCTAAAGAGCAATTGATTTCCGACTTCAAAGTAGTCATCGCAGATGCAGAGGCTTTATTAAAAGCGACGGCTAGCCAAGGCGGCGAAGCAATGGCAAATTTACGTGCAAAAACTGAAGAGTCACTCGCTGTTGCCAAAGAAAAACTAGCTGATGCGCAAGAGGTATTGGTTGCAAAAACCAAAGCAGCTGCGCGTGCAACAGATGACTATGTGCATGACAAACCTTGGCATGCGGTAGGCATCGCAGCTGGCGTTGGCTTAGTGGTTGGCTTACTTATTGGCCGCCGTTAATTGCAATGAGTGATAGCAATAACAATGATGGGCTATTAGGCTCACTGAAAAGGCTCACCAACACCTGTATTGGGGTTGTACACACGCGTCTTGAACTCCTAAGCACAGACTTAGAAGAGGGACGCGAGCGTTTAATCTCTTTACTGGCGATGACCTTTGTTGCCCTGTTTTGCCTATGCTTTGGCATGGTGCTGCTAGCAATCCTGATCGTGGTGTTATTTTGGGATACGCATCGCTTGCTGGTGTTAAGCCTGCTCACGGGTTTATTTATTTTCACTGGCGGCATCATTGGTGCGCTAGCGATTCGCGCGCTAAAATCCATGCCTAGGATGTTCGAAGCAAGCTTAGCCGAGCTGGTGAAAGATCATCAAGAAACCAGCAGAGATTAGGAGCGATTTGTGAGTCCTAAACGCGCAACCATCGCAGAGCGCCGCGAAAAACTAATCCTTAAAGCGGCGTCGCAACGTGCTTTACTCGCACAAGATATCGCCCCCTTAGGCAAACCACTAACCATTGCCTACCGAGGCTTTCAGCTTGTGCGCTACGTACGGCAACACCCTATTTTAATGCTAGGAGTCACCACCGCTATTAGCGTTATTCGCCCTAGCCGGGTGCTCAAATGGTTAAAAACTGGTTTTTCTGCGCTTAATCTGGCACGTACTGTCAGTGATATCTTAATTAAGAAATAAAAAAAGCGGCTATAAGCCGCTTTTTTGTTCACCTAAATTTGGATGCTGAAGCCTATAAAGCTTAAGCATCTATATAGATTCAGATAACTTAGTAAATTATCTTATTTTTGATCCCAAGAATCTTCCCACATGCAGTGTTTGATTTTGTGACGGTTAGCAATTAATTCATCAATGCTAGGCTCGTCGTTCAATGCACGTTTGATCGCCAATTTAGTCGCATCGTAGTTGTTTTTGTACATGTCGGCTTTGTCTAAAGTGCCAGCCTTTTCTAGCTCGATACAACCTGGGTCAATCCACACTAAGCTGATGATACATAGATCATTTGCTTGCTCTTTAGGAATGATGCCTTCGATTACACAGTCCAAAATCGCATCAGCAGTAGCTGCTTGCACCACACCACCGAACAAAGCTACATCTGTGCTGCCTTTTAATGTTACTTTTGGTACTGTCATACATACTGGGCGTACCAATTGGTTGATATCACGTACCGCAAACATTGCAGTGTGGCCTTTGCTTTGTGCCATTAAGTTTGCAAACGCTTGGCCTACTGGGCCGTCAACCGCGCCGATTAAGATTTCTGGCATTGCTGCGGTAACGTCTTTACCTTCTGAGTAAACAGTAGCTTCGCCTGCTTTGAAAATGATTTTTGACATGAGAAATCCTTGAGAAAATAAAACGATGAAAAATACGAATAAAATCAATGATGCTATTCTATAAAGTAGGATTTTATAGAATAGCCCTGCTTTAAGCAATTTAGATGCAAATAAAGCACCTCTGGCATGTAGCCCGAGCCAGCCGTGCACAGCATCCGCGCACTAATCTGGTGCGCTTAATTGGTGCATAGTGTAATATCCTTAAAAATCTACTTAGGTTCACAAGCTTGGATAAACTTAAAAACTGGCTGAAAGGCTTTGTCCCAGAACGTATTGCCGTTAATCATACCGAGCGCCTACGTGCTGGTATTGGCGCTTTTGTCGGCATTTTGTTAACTGGCCTGGTGACCGTTTTAATAGAGGGCGATACTAGTGCTATCCCCTATCTGATTGCCCCGATGGGCGCATCTGCCGTATTGTTATTCGCAGTACCCTCCAGCCCTTTAGCACAGCCATGGTCTATTATTGGTGGCAATACCACAGCAGCTCTCATTGGCGTGACTTGCGCCATATGGATCGCACACCCGGCCGCTGCCGCTGCGGTAGCAGTCAGCCTCTCCATTGTGGCCATGTTTGCGTTAAGGTGCATACATCCACCCAGCGGCGCGGTGGCACTCACAGCAGTGCTAGGCGGCGCTACTATCCATGCACAGGGCTATTGGTTTGTGTTGGCACCGGTCGCACTTAACTCGTTCATCCTGTTGCTGGTCGCCATCCTCTTCAACAATGCAACACGTCGCCCTTATCCGCACCTTACAGTAAAAGCATCTCAGCAATTAGCTAAGGATATTCCCGCTGAAATGCGCTTTGGCTTTAATACTGAAGATTTAAATGCAGTGCTTAAAGAATACAACCAAGTGCTCGACGTAAGCCGCGATGACTTGCAAAGCTTGTTACAACAAACCGAAATGCACGCTTATCGGCGCCGCTTTGGTGAGATTGTTTGTGCAGACATTATGTCTAAAAATGTGGTCAGCGTAGTGTTCGGCACCTTACTGGAAGACGCTTGGTTGCTGATGCGCCAGCATGAAATCAAAGCGCTGCCGGTGATTGATCGAGCGCGGCGTGTCGTTGGCATCATCACGCAGGCTAACTTTATGCAACATGCTAATTTAGAGGTATATGAGGGCTTTGAAACCAAGCTCAAAAGCTTTATCCGCAGAACCCATACCCTGTCTTCGCACAAGCCTGAAGTGGTAGGTCAAATCATGACATCGCCAGCCGTCACTGCATCAGCTAATATGCATATTATTGAACTGATTCCACTCATGTCGCAAACCAAGGTTCACCATCACATCCCTGTGGTTGATGATGAACGCCGCTTGGTGGGTATGGTGACGCAGTCTGATTTAGTATCTGCCCTCTACCATGGGCGCGTGGCTAACTTAAAGACGCTGGGCTTATCCTCTTAACCTCAAGATGTACCGCACATATCCATCTCGGAGTAGGTTGCTACTCGGTTACGCCCACCCTCTTTAGCACAATAGAGCGCTTTATCCGCGGCAACCACTAAATCGGCAAACTCTAAACCAATCACGCTAGAGTCTGCTACGCCGATACTCACGGTAATGTTAAGCCGCTCTTTACCTACGGTTAACGTAAACTCAGCAAAAGCCAAGCGCAGGCGCTCGGCCAAATCTAATGCCTCGCTTTCGTTGGTAGAAGTGAGCAGCATGCAGAACTCCTCACCGCCATAGCGGGCAAAGTAATCTTCAGCGCGGATAGATTTTTGCGCAATATCAGCAATGGCGCGTAACACCTTATCTCCAACTGGATGACCATAGCGATCATTGATAGATTTAAAGAAATCAAGATCAATCATCATAATCGCCAAGGTCTCGCCAGTGCGTATGCAACGCGCCCTCAGGCGCACCGCCTCTTCTTCAATCCGTCGGCGATTGAGCACGCCGGTCAGGGCATCGCGCGACGCCATTTGGTAAACGTCGGCAATCAGGCGGTGATTCAGCATCAATAACAGGCCAAACGCGGCACAAAACTGCAGCAGGCAACTGATTACGAATGGCAAGGTGTTGATAGGCGTGTTTACATGCAAGCCTATCACCGCATCCGGAGACAGAAGAATCGCCAAGCCTCGCGCGAGCATTGCCAATGCCAGTATAGAAAATGATATGCCGGTAAACCAATAGGCCACCCTGAGCGAGGCTTCAACCTTGACCAACAGTACGCGGGCACATGCAACATAAATAGCGCAGAATAAAAAAGAATTAATAATCGCCCGTGCATGAAAATCTGGGTGTACCACACTAAACCAAGTGTTGAGGCACATAATCAAGGCGATAAGCAGCACCAATATACGCCAACAAACTGGCTGCTCTTTAAAGGTTTGTATCCCGGTTAATTGTAAGCTAGCCCCCGTTGCAATCAAGGTCACGCCGACCACGGTTGCCCACTCACGCCCAGGCGTAGTTTGCCCATAAAAATAGGCAAGGCTAAAACCTAAACTGATACATAGGTTAGCAATCGCCCATTGCCTCACGCCACGTATACTGCCCACGCGCAAGCCTGCTAATTCAAACAAGCAGAAAAACATAAACGCCAACATGGAAAACATCACCATGACAGTACGTGCATCTAAACCCATGTAAACTCCTAATAACTATCGGTATTATCTATTAATTACTGATATTTAAGAAATTTATCGCAAGCTTAATCCGCCAATAATTACGTAAAATCATGATGCTGCATTCATTAAAGTACATATGTCTAGGTTGCAACTGTTCGGTATGATGCAAATCATACAAGTAAGCCATCAATATTGATGTAGATAAACCAACAGGAGAATCATTATGTGGACAACACCAGCAGCTACTGAAATGCGTTTTGGCTTTGAAGTTACTATGTACGTAATGAACAAGTAATGCGCCTTAGCCAACGATGGTTGGCAAATAAAAAGCCTGCTCAGCACTGAGCAGGCTTTTTTAATAGCTAGATAACACCTATCCCTTAAACCAATGATGCCTCTATGCGCTGCATATCCCTGTGCAAAATTCCCGCATCCTCATAAGCCTCGCTACACACCTTAAACCCAAATCTCTCATAAAACGCAATCGCATGCAGTTGCGCTGATAGCGTGATAACAGGCTGTGCTTGCTGCTGGTAATAATCTATCGCCGCATTGAGTAAGGCTGCACCCACACCTAATCCACGCCAAGGCTTTAATACCGCCATGCGGCCAATATTGCCATTGCTTAACAATCTGGCACAGCCAATAGCCCCGCCAGCCGCGCTAAGTGCCAGTAAATGTTGCGCCGCTTCATCTAAGCCATCCCACTCCAGCGCCACTGGTACGTTCTGTTCGGCGATAAATACCGTTTCCCGCACCGCCATTAGTTGTGGCGCGTGCGTTTGCCAGCTTACTTGCTGTATATTGAAACTATCTTGCAATGTTAACCCCTTGCGAGCGTTGGCAGTAACAGGCATTATGCAACCTTGGTCTTTAATTAATGATTAAGGTTTTATATGCAAAAATACTTAGCAACTGCAGCACGCGTTTTATTATCACAATTGTTCTTGGTTCAAGTTGTGGTGCTGATTATTGGTTTTACTAACAATCCTGATGGATATCAGCAATATCAAGCTACTTTAGGTAGCATGGGCTTACCTGGCATTTTTGCCCCGCTCATTATTTTAGTGAACTGTATTGGTGGCTTAGCTTTATTACTAGGTTACAAAACTAAAGCCTTTGCATTAGTCATGGCATTTTATATCGTGGGTTTAACCCTATTACTCAAATTACCACTATTGCAATACTTAGCCATTGCAGGCGGTTTGTTGCTATTGCACGCAAACCCAGACACAGGTTGCAGCATAGACAGCTGTAAGAAAAAGGCTTAACCAGCATTTAGCTTAAATCGGCAACACCGAAGCGGCTTAATCAGCCGCTTTTTTTATTCCCACTCCAGCACCGGGTATATCGTATTCACATTGCGTCGGTTAGCAATCTCAAACAGCTGCCATTTATTACGCTCACTCTCAGCCGCAGTATCCATGGTTTTTTCCATGCTGATATTGCGCTTAATGTTGCTACGTACATCGGCCAATAACACGGTTAAATAACGCTCAGCATTGTTTAAGGCTGTTAACCAATCTTTAGTCACTGGGCCATGCCCTGGCACTACTTGCTTTGCCGGGCTATCCTTCAACTTTATAATTTCCGCGATTAAGCCTTTAATATCAGCCTCCACCACTGGTGTGCGCGTGATAAATAACAAATCACCTGCAAACAAAGTACCGGTTTTTCTATCCAGCAGGGTGATATCGGTATTGGTATGGGCTGGTGGATGCGCGGTTACTACTAGCACCCGATCACCTAAATCTAGCTCCATCGTGCTGGTGACTGCCAGTGTAGGCTTAATCAAATCACTGCCCTTAGCATCCTCATGCAAAAAGCGCTCATTCAGTTTGCTGTACTGTTCACTTCGCAAATCCATGGCATGGCCTAACTTCTCATGGCCGACAAACTCGGGCTTAGGTTCATTAATGGTTTTAGGTAAAAACGCTGCATTGCCGTAAATATGGTCTGGGTGCACATGCGTGTTAATCACATACAACACTGGTAGCGCTGTTACTTTACGAATCGCCGCATGCAACTGCTCCCCTACTTTCAGGCTGCCGCCGCTATCAATCACGGCTACACCCTTGCTACCGACAATAAAACTAATATTACAGATATCCCCCTGATAGCCTGTATCAATATCTAAATGTTGCCCATGATGCACATAAACACCCTCAGCCACCGTCTCTAGCGCAAAGTTTTCATGCTGTATTTGCGCATGTGTACAGCCCATTATTGAAAATAGGCTCATGGTTATCATTAAAATTCTCATAAATGATTCCTTGCGTTAAAGTTAGCGATTAAAATAACTGCGTTTATGCAATCATTTGTGATGACTCTGGTCACAATTGGACTTCAACTGAAGTGCTATTAGGATATTACTATGAATCAAGATTCTTCACGCTATACAAAAACCGCGGTTATTCTTCACTGGTTGATCGCACTTGTGGTGATCGCCATGTTTGCACTGGGTTGGTATATGACTGAGTTGCCCAAAGAAGCTGCCAAACAAACTGCTTTTGATTTGTTCGATCTAGGTGTTTACACCTGGCATCTTGCGGAAGAAGCCAGCCCAAGAAACTTTTACTTTAACCTGCATAAATCTATCGGCGTTACCTTATTAGCACTGATTGCTCTGCGTGTGCTATGGCGCATTACACACCGCCCACCGGCGATGCTTGCTTCATACAAGGCATGGGAAAAGAAACTAGCAACTGGCACACACCATCTACTGTATTTATTAATGGTGTTAATGCCAGTGAGCGGCTTAATCATGGCCATGAGCGGCAAGTACGGCGTAAAGTGGTTTGGTATCGATATCATTGCTGGTTTAGATAACAGTACGCTGCGTGACGTATTCAAAGAAGCGCATGAGATTATCGGCGCTATCTTTCTAATTACCATCATCCTGCATATTTTAGGTGCGTTAAAACATAAGTGGATTGATAAAGACGGCACCATGAAGCGTATATCTTTTTAATTAAGATGTATTAAGCAATAAAAAAGCCCGCACAATGCGGGCTTTTTTATTGCAGACACGTTAATGCTAATCAGGCTTTCTGGTAGCAATTAAGCTCAGTAGCATACTAGTCCCCAGCACAGCGACCACTACACCCAATGACACAGCGACCGGAACCTTAAACCACTCGACAATCAGCATTTTCGTGCCAATAAAGATTAATACCAACGCCAAACCAAATTTGAGTAAGTGAAAGCGCTCTGCCATATCTGCCAGCAAGAAGTACAAGGCACGCAAACCTAATATCGCAAAAATATTGGAGGTAAACACGATAAACGGGTCATCGGTAATCGCAAAAATCGCCGGGATACTATCCATCGCAAAAATCACATCTGAAAATTCTATCAGCACCAATACCAAAAACATGGGCGTAAACCAACGCACACCGTTCTGTGTAATCCAAAACTTATCCGCATGAAACTTATCGGTAATACGCATATGCTGGCGCAACCATTTTAATAATGGATTCGTCGCTAAATTAGGCTCATGGTCAGCAAACACAAACATCTTGATACCAGTGATCAATAAAAACGCACCAAACACATACAGTACCCAATGGAACTCAGCAATTAGCCATGCCCCGACCAGTATCATTAGTGCGCGTAAGATAATCGCTCCTAGCACCCCATACACCAATATGCGCTTTTGATATTCTAACGGTACGGCAAAATAACTGAAGATCATCACAAATACAAAGATGTTATCCATCGCCAAGGTTTTTTCAAGCAAGTAACCCGTCAGGTATTCCATGGCTCTGGCATCGGCAATCGCTCTACCACTGGTATGATCAAGCCAGGCCCATAGCGCCGCGCCAAATAGCATGGCCAAGCTAAACCATACCAACGACCAAATAAGCGCCTCACGCGCCCCTACCCTATGCGCGCCTTTACGCCCTAATGCAAACATATCAATCGCTAGCATCACGATCACAAATACACCAAACCCGCCCCACATCCACCAAGCGCCTACCGACTCTAACCCACTCATGCGCGCCTCTCATTTTCTGTATCATTATTAATCTATCGGCATTACACGCCATAACGCTACCGAACATAAATAAGGCCGAGAAATACCGCTCATATCTCTCAGCCTTGGTTTACTTCATTGGCTACCTTGTTAACAGTAGCCGCTTTTACTTATTGTGCCTCACGCAATGCGGCAATACGCTCATCCAAGCCTGGGTGGCTAGCAAACAGTTTTGATAAGCCACCTTTGCCTGATATACCAAAAGCAGCCATTTGCTCAGGCAGTGCTGAAGGCTCGTGCTGCGCCTGCAAACGTTGCAGTGCTGCAATCATTTTGTTTTTACTTGATAATTTAGCTGCGCCCGCATCTGCTCTAAACTCACGTTGACGTGAAAACCACATCACAATCATCGATGCCAAGATACCTAATACAAATTGCGCAATCATCATGGTGATAAAAAATGCAGGGCCAGTGCCGCGCTCGGTTTTAAATACCACCTTATCCACAACGTAGCCAATCACGCGTGATAAGAACATCACAAACGTATTCACCACCCCTTGAATTAAGGTCAGCGTGACCATATCTCCATTGGCAATGTGCGATACCTCATGTGCCAGCACCGCCTCCGCTTCATCGCGCGTCATGGTATTTAACAAACCACTCGATACCGCTACTAGAGAGCTATTTTTAGTCATCCCGGTTGCAAATGCGTTGACTTCAGGCGTATCAAAAATAGCCACTTCCGGCATTTTAATCCCCACGGCATCCGCCTGTTGGCGCACTGTTTTTACTAGCCAGATCTCAGTCGGTGTACGCGGCTCTTCAATCACTACCGCGCCAGACATGCGTTTTGCTGTCCATTTTGAAATAGCTAGCGATATAAACGCACCACCAAAACCCATGATGGCTGAAAAAGCTAATAAATTACTTAAATCCAAGCCGTTAGCGTTTAAATATGGCTCTACACCCAAAATACGCATGGTGATAGAAAGCACAAACACTATGGCCAAGTTGGTTGCTAGAAAATATAAAATACGTTTCATATGGTCTCCTTCGGTTGAATCAACGCTTAATTAAATCAAGCATGATTATCATGTTGCTACTTTAGTATGTTTCTATATTCAATAAAAGCAGAATATTTCTGATTGATTATTCGGTTTTTACGAGCTATTGTTCATCTATATGATTAATTACAAACAATTCCATTACTTTTGGGCGGTGGCCAAAGCTGGCAGCATTGTGAAAGCCAGCAAACAACTACATTTAACGCCACAAACCATCAGCGGGCAAATTGCAATTCTTGAAGCCTCACTGGGGGTTTCATTATTCAGAAAAGTCGGGCGCGGCATTGAACTGACTGAAACTGGGGAGTTAGCACTCACTTATGCTGATGATATATTCCAAACAGGCAATGCACTAGAAGAAACATTGCGCGCAGGCTCCAAAGAACGCTCACGACTATTTAGAGTGGGTATTTCAGATGCCGTTCCCAAATCCATCGCCTATCGATTACTGGCGCCGGCAATGTCATTAGCAGAGCCAATTAAAATTATTTGCCGTGAAGGCAAACTAGAGTCTTTACTCGGTGAGCTTGCCATTCATAGACTAGATTTAGTGCTATCTGATCGGCCCATGCCGAGCGAGATTGATATTAAAGGCCGCAGCCATCAACTCTTAGAGTGCGGCTTAAGTTTCTTTGCTGCTCCTGCCCTTGTACCATCCACTGAGCTTGAATTTCCACACCAATTGAGTAACTCGCCGTTACTAGTGCCAGGTGAAGATAGTGCAGTACGTAAACGCCTGATGTCATGGCTTAACACACTGCGTATTCAGCCACAAATTGTGGGCGAGTTTGATGATAGCGCACTGATGCGTGCCTTTGGTCAAGCTGGTGTTGGTATATTCTGCGCGCCGTCCATTATCGAGGACGAAGTGATTACACAACACAATGTGATTAAAATTGGTGAGACCGATCACGTTGCCGAGCGATTCTACGCCATTTCTGTAGAACGTCGCGCCAACCATCCAGCAGTCGTCGCTGTTAATATGGCATCATCAAAGGTAAGCTAATAAACCACATCTATAGAAGAACTTATTATTTTTGCGTAGCTCATATCTAGCAATATTTGTTAAGTAATAAGGGTTAAACATGCGCAATCTAATAGTTAGTCTCTTAGCCTTTGCCTCAATGTGCTGGCTTTCCTTAAATAATGCCTACGCGTGCCTAGACTATAAATCGATTGAGCAATTAAAAGTAAATGAGGAAATGTACCTAGTCTCACGTAACGTAGCCACGATGACAGATGCAATTGAAGACAAATTGTTAGCAGTGAGTGTCGCAGCGCAAACCAAAGCGGACGTAAAACAACCAGAGAATACATGTAATGTAACTATTACTTATACATTACCCAGTGCAGATATTGATGAGGCTAACCAATTATTGAATGCCAACCCAGCTAAACGCATTATGCTGGCTGGTCAAGGTTATGAACTGCCAAGCCAAACTACACTGATCGCTAACGCAAGAGTTGAGGCTAATACTTTATCAATCCAGCACAAAGATATACTACAAAGCTCCGCACTAGGAAAAAATCGCGCTTCAGTGGAGTTGTTATATGCAACGCTCGCACAAAGCAGAGCAACGCTGAGCCCTAACAGTAAAAATACTGAATCTTGGCCAGCAAGCTTGATAGATCGAGAAATAAGTTTATGCGAAAGCGAATATATCAGCGAAAGTAACGCAAATGCCTGCACGTGTAAAACTGATTTGATTAGTAAAAAAGTGAGCCCGCGCCAATTAAAGTACATCAAATATCTAGCTAGTGACCCTTACTCCTCTGCCACGGGAGCACTTTCCAGCTATAAAGAATTGTCAGACCAACTGAGTTTCGAGTGTAAATTAAAAAAACGTTAGATATTTTCAATATTGACAGTAGATGGTGATTTAAATCTTCTACTGTTCTATATCTGTCAGATTCATTCCATTTTCCTGACACCAGGCTATCAAAGCATCATCAGAAGCTTGCGCCTCAAACGCGTACCACTTTTCTAGCAAGCCAGAGTATTGCAACATATCTTTAAAGCGCCTGTAGGCACCTCTCTTACGAAATAAACTAGCTACAAAGTTGTACTCGTGTGGTAATTCTTGATCAATAAAAGACAAAGCAAAGCTCTGACCAAGTTTTAATGCGTTTTTATGCGGCACTTGTATGTAATTTGATGAGGTTTCAAGGTCGTCAGGTACCTCTTCCTCCAGCGTCAGCACGCTGGATGTCCAGTAAATTGCGCCCGTATCTTTATCGATATAGGCATGATGCTGCGATGTTGAGCCAGAGCTCACAAATTCAAACGCATTTCTAATTTCTGTAAAGCTAACACTAAGCATTAATTATTCAATCTATTGATTCATCTAAATTTACGCATCGTTTTCACTAGTAATATCGGATTTTTTGGCTTCTAGTATTCTAGGTAAATTTATTTCTATCCAATCGACTAGCAGTTCTACCTGTTTTGCCAACTCCTCACCCACTGGCGTTAATGAATACTCTACATGCGGCGGCACTACCGGATAAGATACACGCAAAATAAAACCATCCTGCTCTAATGTTTGCAGTGTTTGTGCCAACATTTTCTCACTCACACCGCTTAATTTTCTGCGTAAATCACTAAAGCGGTGCATACCTTGCAATAACGCCACCAGCACCAACCCACCCCAACGATTAGTCACATGTTTCAGTATTTCACGTGATGGGCATTTATCTGAAAACACCTCTCCACGCAGCATGCGCTCAGATAGTGTAATTGCTTGTTGTGTAGTCATGATACTTACCTTTTTGTACGTACTTACTAATAGTAAGTATATAGATTATTATGCATTACACCAATTCATTCATCGTACTAGAAAGGTTTTTTTATGATAGTTATTACCGGCGCAACTGGCCAATTAGGCCGTTTAGTGATTGCCTCACTTTTAAAAACAATCCCTGCATCCAATATAGTAGCCGCAGTTCGAAACCCTGATAAAGCCAAAGATCTGGCCGATCTAGGCATTCAAGTACGTTATGCTGACTACAGCCAACCCCAATCATGGGATGCAGCATTAGCTGGTGCCAGCAAAGTATTACTGATTTCATCTAATGAAATCGGCCAGCGCTTCGCGCAGCACCGCACTGTGATTGATGCTGCAAAAAGAGCAAATGTTAAGTTATTAGCCTACACCAGCCTATTACATGCAGATACCTCCCCACTAGGCTTGGCAGCAGAGCATCAGGCTACCGAACAATATCTTGCAAGCGCTAATGTACCATTTGTACTATTACGTCATGGCTGGTACACCGAGAACTACACCAGCTCCTTAGCTCAAAGTATTGCCCACGGCGCCTTGTACGGATGTGCGGCAGACGGCAAAATTGCCTCAGCGAGCCGAGCAGACTATGCACAAGCAGACGTTACGGTACTCACTACAGAAAATCAGGCAGGAAAAATTTATGAATTAGCCGGCGATAGCGCTTACACACTGACAGAGTTAGCTGCAGAAGTATCCCAACAAAGCGGAAAAACCATCAACTACATCAACTTACCTGAGCAAGAGTATCAAGCCTTACTGATAAAAGTTGGCTTACCAGATGCCTTTGCGCAACTGATAGCAGATTCAGATACAGGCGCATCCCAAGGTGCACTGTATGACGACAGCAGACAACTTAGCCAATTAATAGGCAGAGCAACAACCCAATTGAAAGCAAGCGTTACGGCAGCTATCTAAGCCAATGTAGTTGAAGTAAGCATTAATCTAGATTACATTTAAAAACGGCAACCTATTTGGTTGCCGTTTTAGTTAAAACTGAAATTTAGGTTTCACGTAAATGTAAATTTACTACAAACTAAACATCCAAATTACCCACACCCAGCGCGTTATTTTCAATAAATGCACGCCTAGGCTCAACGTTATCGCCCATCAGGGTAGTGAATATCTCGTCTGCGGCAATCGCGTCATCAATTTGTACTTTGAGTAAGCGACGCACTTTTGGATCCATGGTAGTTTCCCATAACTGCTCTGGGTTCATTTCACCAAGACCTTTATAGCGTTGAATATTCAGTGTATTTTTCGCTTCACCTTGCAGCCAGTCCAGTGCTTGTTTAAACGTAGATACAGTCTGCTCTTTTTCGTTACGTTTAACAATCGCACCTACACCCACTAAACCATTGAGCATATTTGAGGTTTTTAGCAATTGTCTGTAATCACCACTGCTTAAAAATTCAGCATTAATCACACAGCATTGCAAGTTGCCGTGTACGTATTTGTTAACTTCTAAGCGGTAAGCATTAGTTTCCGCATCAAAAGCAACAATCACTTCACTACCTACCGCACCTAGAATCGGGCGCAACTTCTCTGCAATCGCATTCGCACTTGCTTCTGTGCTTAAATCGATAGCACCAGCATCCTGAATCGCTCGTAATACGCTCTCGTCATACAGTGCGGCAATACGGCGAATTACAGCTTCTGTCAGCACAACTTGTTTGGCTATTTCAGATAGAGCTTCGTCTTTTAAGATGCCAGCATTGGTTTTAGTGTCTAGCTCTGCATTTTTAAGCGCAGATTGCAGTAAATAAATATCTAACTCTTGCTCATCTTTAAGGTAACGCTCGTCCCTACCCTGTTTGACTTTGTATAACGGTGGTTGCGCAATATAAATATGGCCACGTTCCACCAACTCTGTCATTTGGCGATAGAAGAAAGTGAGTAACAAGGTACGAATGTGTGCACCATCAACGTCCGCATCGGTCATGATGATGATACGGTGGTAACGCAATTTTTCAGCACTAAAGTCTGCTTTACCAATGCTGGTGCCTAACGCAGTAATCAACGTTGCAATCTCTTGTGAGCCTAGTAGCTTATCAAAACGCGCCTTTTCTACGTTCAAAATTTTACCTTTTAGCGGCAAAATCGCCTGATTTTTACGATCTCGGCCTTGTTTGGCTGAGCCGCCCGCAGAGTCACCCTCGACTAGATAAATTTCACAAAGCGCTGGGTCTTTTTCTTGGCAATCTGCCAATTTACCAGGCAGACCCATGGTATCCATCACCCCTTTGCGGCGTGTAATCTCACGTGCTTTACGTGCCGCTTCCCTGGCACGTGCTGCTTCCACTACTTTACCGCAGATAATTTTGGCATCTGCAGGGTTTTCTTGTAAAAACTCAGCCAATTTTGCTGATACAACTTCAGACACTACCGGCTGTACTTCACTTGAAACCAATTTATCTTTAGTTTGAGATGAGAATTTAGGATCTGGCACTTTAACTGATAGTACGCAGGTAATCCCTTCACGCATATCATCACCAGTTGTTTCAACTTTTGCTTTTTTAGCCAGTTCACTTTGTTCAATATACTGGTTTAAAGTACGTGTCATTGCTGTGCGTAGGCCAGTTAAATGCGTACCACCATCACGCTGCGGGATATTATTGGTGAAACATTGCACAGTTTCACTGTAGGAGTCATTCCATTGCATAGCTACTTCAATGGTCATGCCGTCTTTTTCACCAGACGCATAAAAGGTTTTAGGATGCAGCACCGTTTTACTGCGGTTCATATACTCTACAAAGCCTTTGATGCCGCCGGAATAGGCAAAATTTTCACTTTTCCCTGTACGCTGGTCTATCAACTCAATTTTCACACCGTTATTCAAGAATGACAGCTCGCGAATACGCTTAGCTAAAATTTCAAAATGGTATTCAACCAGGACAAAGGTTTCTACTGAGGCTAAAAAGTGGACTTCTGTACCCTTTTTATCAGTTACACCAGTTTCAGCCAAAGGTGCAACTGCTTCGCCGCGGCGAAACTCCATTTGATGCACCTTACCATTACGGTAAATTTTTAACTTAAGCCAATCAGATAGCGCATTTACAACAGAAACACCTACACCATGCAAACCACCAGATACTTTGTAAGAGTTTTGGTCAAACTTACCGCCTGCATGTAGTTCTGTCATCACAATTTCAGCAGCTGAGCGTTTTACTGCCTTGATATCGTCATATTTAATATCTGTTGGAATACCACGGCCATTATCAGCCACACTTACCGAGTTATCGTGATGAATAATCACTTTAATATCATCGCAATGGCCAGCTAATGCTTCATCAATGGCATTATCCAGCACTTCAAACACCATATGGTGCAAACCAGAACCATCTGATGTATCGCCAATATACATACCTGGGCGCTTACGTACAGCATCTAAGCCCTCCAATATTTTAATACTGGATGAATCGTAATCTGGTGATATTGCGTTGTTTTCACTCATACTTATTTTCTTTACTTTAAAGTTATCTTTAAATTTAGTATTTTTAACTAAGTAAAAATACTAAAGCTTTGTTTCACGTGAAACACTAGTTAGATGCGCATTGGCATCACAACATATTTGTAATCTGGGTTATTCGGCAGAGTAATTAAGCAGCTGCTATTTGCATCTGCAAATGAGAAAGTCACTTGCTCACTATTGGTATTGTTAAGCACATCAATTAGATAGGTAACATTAAAGCCTATATCCAGCGTATCACTGCCATAAGCGATTTCTAATTCTTCCTCAGCTTCTTCCTGGTCGCTATTAGTACTAATTAATTTTAAATTATTATTACTTAACACCATGCGAATACCACGATATTTTTCATTCGATAAAATAGAAGCGCGTTGCATTGCTAACAATACACCCAAACGCTCTGTGGTAAATGTATTTTGATGCCCAGTTGGAATTACACGGTTGTAATCAGGAAACTTACCATCAATCACTTTAGAAATCAGCCTAATATTACCAAAACTAAAGTTAACTTGGTTCTTAGCAATTTCTACGCTAACGTCCTCTTCACTATCATCCAATAGCTTAATTAACTCAATTACTGTTTTACGAGGCAAGATAACATCTTGTTTTTCATAGATTTCTTTTAATTCAGTCGAAGTAAAACTTAAGCGATGACCATCGGTACCCACTATATTTAAACGATTAGCAACGACCTCTACCAATAAGCCATTTAAATAATAACGAATGTCTTGTTGTGCCATCGCAAACTCAACTTGCTTCAATAATTCTTTTAATTGTCTTTGTGGAATAGTAATCACAGTACCTTGAGACTGAGTTTTAGTCATGACTGGATAATCAGCCGCAGGCAATGTTTGTAAATTAAAACGGCTCTTACCCGCTTTAACCGTAATACGGCTGTCATTAGTCGCCATATTAATATCAGAGTTATCAGGTAGTGATCTGCAAATATCTAATAATTTTTTCGCCGATATCGTCGTTGAAAAATCATTACTGGTAGCACTGTCTACAGATAGCGAAATTTGCATTTCTAAATCAGTTGCCGTTAGATGAATTTTGTTTTGTTTAGCTTCAAGTAATAAGTTAGACAAAATAGGTAGGGTATGTCTCTTTTCAACAATACTTGTAACTGAAGTTAACGGTTTTAATAACGTTTCACGGTTGATTTGTATATTCATTTCTATAACCTAAATAATATATATATAAAATAATAACAATAATAATGTTGCATTTTTTTGTGCATAACTACTTTTTGTTTAATATTTTCAATAGTTTGCAACAAGTTTTTTTATCTTGGTAAAAACATAATCTACTGTGGGTCAATTGTTGATTAAATTTCCAAAATTTCTTAATCACAACCTTATGCTAATTTTATCCACAACTTATCCTTAACCCCATTGTAGAAAATTACGCAAATTTTTACTGTTTAATCCCTAATTACCTGTATTAAAAACCCTATATCTCTAGCAATCGTTGCGTCATTTTGTCTTAATAAATCAATCTCATCACATGCATGCATTACAGTTGTATGATGTCTTCCACCAAATGCCTCACCAATTTCAGGAAAGCTATGATTGGTTAATTCACGTGATAACGCCATGGCAATTTGTCTAGGGCGTGCAAAATTACGTGTTCTTTTTTTGCTATACATCTCTGCTACTTTTATTTTGTAATAATCAGCAACAGTTTTCTGTATGTTTTCCATCGTGACTTGACGGCCACGTACCGCGATTAAGTCACGTAATGCGTCTTTAGCGAGATGTACATCAATGGCATGACCTGTAAACTTAGACATGGCAATAATGCGGTTTAAGGCCCCTTCTAGCTCACGTACGCTAGATCTAATCTGTTTAGCGATAAAAAATGCAACATCTTCAGGCAGATTAAGATTTACTGCCTCTGCTTTTTTAAGCAGAATCGCTACGCGCATTTCTAGTTCTGGCGGCTCAACGGCAACAGTTAGACCCCAACTAAAGCGGGTTCTTAAGCGCTCATCTACGTCGGCAATTTCTTTAGGGTAAGTGTCACAAGTGATGACAATTTGTTTTTTTGCTTCAATTAATGAGTTAAACGCATAGAAGAACTCTTCTTGTGTACGCGTTTTTTTAGCAAAAAACTGAATATCATCAATCAGTAACAAATCCAATGAATGGTACTGGCGTTTAAATTCATCAAAGGCTTTATGTTCATACGCTTTAACCACATCCGACACATAGCGCTCTGCATGCAAATAGCGAATCTTTGCATCGGGGTTATGTAACCTTAGTTCGTTGCCTATAGCTTGTAATAAGTGGGTTTTACCTAAACCTACACCACCGTAGATAAATAAAGGGTTATAGGCGCTGCCAGGATTTTCAGCCACTTGTATCGCAGCTGCGCGCGCTAACTGGTTAGCACGGCCAGTTACGTAGTTATTGAAATTAAACGTAGGGTTTAAATTTGAAGTGTCTATATTTTTATTAGCGACTACTGCTGCTTTTTTGGTTTTAGCCAATACTTCGCTTAAATTGTGTTTAATGCTCTCAGATTTTATGTCATTGATTGCTAGTTTGTTTTCAGCAGCAACTTTTTTAACTGGTACTTCTGGAGTAGCTTTGGCTGTAGTATCGCCTAGCACTAATTCAATTTGGATATTAGGCTTATGCTCTTGCGCAAATTGTTCAATTTTTTTCAAAAATCGATCTTTAACCCACTGCATTACAAAGCGATTAGGCGCTAAGATGCGTACAGCATCACCGTCAACTTCAGTTTGCAGCGGTTTGATCCAAGTATTGAATTGTTGTGCTGAAAGTTCTTTCTGAAATTTAGAAAGACAAGCAGGCCAAAAATTTTCCATCTGTAGTGATATACCTTAGTTTGTACAGTTATTTTTAACTAACGTATTGAAATAACAACGATTGTATGAGTTAGTAACTTATTGTTTTTATTTTATTTTTTGGTAAAATAGCGTACAAGTAAACGCTAATCTATCCACTGCATTTTAGCTGGTTTATCACAACTTATCCACAGCCATTTTCAAAATTAGCGAATAAAATTTTTATAAATTAAAACTGATAATAATTAAAAAGTTAGCTTGATTAATAAAACCAAATAAACGTTGACAAAACACTGTGTTATCGGGTCTAATAGCGCCCTTTGTAGCATTTTGCTCGTCGGAGATACACATGAAACGTACATATCAACCTTCTAAAACACGTCGCGCACGTACACATGGCTTTTTAGTTCGCATGAAAACTAAAGGTGGTCGCGCTGTTATCGCTGCTCGTCGCGCTAAAGGTCGTTCACGCTTAGGTCTATAAGTTAGTAGCGCCATTGGCGTTACTTTCGCTGTATGTGTCAGTTTAATTACAGTAGAAACTTAATATAGTGCGCACGCTTAGGTTTACGAAAAAAGCTAAGCTTATTAAAACGGATGAATTTTCATCCGTTTTTAATTTCCGCAAACGTATTTTTGCACAATTCCTAGCTGTTCATTATCAGCCTAATACTTTAGGTCATGCTCGCCTAGGTTTGGTTGTTGGTAAGAAAACAGCGAAATCGTCAGTACATAGAAACTACATGCGGCGTGTGTTGCGGGAGTTTTTTCGGCTACATCAACATAGCATTAACCCCGTAGATCTAGTGGTGCGCGTGCAGAAAAAGTTTAATAAAAAAGATTTTTTATCTGTAGTGCAAGAGTTTGATTCTTTGCTCAAAAAAATTAACCTGCGCACCTCATTAAATACTCAGCAAAACAACAGCAATGCTTCACCATTAAAAGGTAATCAGCCTTTATAATGCATGATACTTACTACGCTGTGCGCATGATTTTTTTGTGATAACGGAAATGTCGCGTTTATTGATTTGGTTAATTAAAGGATATCAATTAATTTTGAGTCCTTTTTTTGGGCAACAATGCCGCTTTTACCCTACTTGCTCACAATATGCAGTAGAGGCGATTCATAAGCATGGCGCTGTGCGCGGTAGTTACTACATGGTTCATCGGTTATGCCGCTGTCACCCCTGGTGTGAGGGTGGGCATGATCCAGTACCTTAAACTCTCTTTTCAGTTGCATTACTAATATTTTATATAGATTGCTTATAAAACAATATGGATACAAGACGTTTAGTATTATTCGTAATTTTTTCAATGTCTATTTTGATGTTATGGGATGCATGGCAAACTAAACATGCGCCTGCAGCGGTAGCGCCAGTTGCTACTGTAAGCTCAGTTCCCAATACAGATGTCGGCGCTGCTGCAGGCGCCATCGATACCCCTGTTGATACTGCTTATGCATTGAAGTCTGGCCAAAATATCGCAGTCACTACTGATTTATATAAAATCAACATCAATACCATGGGTGGTGATTTACGTAAATTAGAGCTACGTAAGCATCGCGCAAATAACAGCCAATCTAATTACTTGTTGTTGGATGACGCAGCAAAACCTATGCTTTATGTTGCGCAAACAGGCTTGATTGGTCAGGATTTACCTACTCACAACACACTTTTCACCAGCACGGCGCCAAGCTACCAGATGCAAGAAGGTCAAGATAAGCTTGAAGTGCGCTTAAGTGCCGTAAGCAATGGTGTGACTGTTAATAAGGTATACACCTTCCATCGTAATCGCTACGAAATTGACGTGAATTACGAAATCAAAAACGATACTAGCGCTGCTATTACCCCAGTTGTTTATTATCAAATCGTGCATGACAGTGAGTCTAACCAAGGCTCAGCATTAATGCCAACGTTTACAGGCGGCACTTATTATACAGAAGCAAGTAAATTCAAAAAACTTGCATTTAAAGACATGGCAAAAGAGCCATTAAATATCAGCTCAAACGATGGTTGGGTTGGTATATTGCAACATTATTTTGTAAGTGCTTGGATCCCTAAAGATGGTTTAGCTCGTAAGTTTTATACTGAAAAACTAAGCAGCAATATTTTTAGAATTGGTACCAAAAGCACATTAAGCACAATTCAACCAGGTGCTAGCCTTGCTGTGCCTGCCCGCCTCTACTCTGGCCCACAAACCAAGGCTGATTTAATTGCTGCTGCACCAGGTTTGGAGTATAGCGTTGACTATGGCTGGCTAACAGTGATTGCCTCGCCATTGTTCTGGTTACTATCAAAAATTCATTCTTTGGTGCAAAACTGGGGTGTGGCGATTATCTTGCTTACCATTTTGATTAAAGCAGCATTCTTTAAACTTTCTGCTTCTGGTTATCGTAGCATGGCGCAAATGCGTGAGTTGGCGCCTCGTTTACAATCAATGAAAGAGAAATTTGGTGATGACCGCCAAAAAATGCAGATGGCAATGATGGATCTCTACAAAAAAGAGAAGATCAACCCGATGGGTGGCTGCTTCCCTATTTTGATTCAAGTGCCTGTATTTATTGCACTTTATTGGGTGTTGTTAGGCTCTATCGAGTTGCGTCATGCGCCGTTCTTTGGCTGGATTCAGGACTTGTCAGCAATTGATCCGTTCTACATTCTGCCGATACTGATGGGTGCTACCATGATCGTGCAAACTAAATTAAACCCTAAACCTACAGACCCTATGCAGGCTAAAGTAATGACTTGGATGCCTGTAGTATTTAGTGTTTTCTTCTTCTTCTTCCCAGCAGGCTTGGTGTTGTATTGGTTGGTGAATAACGTACTTTCTATTGCACAGCAATGGTATGTTAATAAAATGATTCACGCAGAATCTGTTGCCAAAAAGCAAAGCCACGTAAAAAAATCAGGTGAACATCACTAATTCCTCCGACACCATTGCTGCCATCGCCACTGCTAGTGGTGCTGGCGGTATTGGCGTTGTAAGGGTCTCAGGGCCTTTATCTCAAAGCATTGCAGTCAGTGTGCTTGGACATTGCCCCAAGTCACGCCACGCTGCTTACCTCGACTTCCTGCAGGCCGATGGCGATTTAATCGATCGTGGCATTGCCATTTTTTACCCTAATCCACACTCCTATACCGGTGAAGATGTGCTTGAGTTGCAAGGCCATGGCGGTACAGCGCTAATGCAAATATTGCTAGCTAGGTGTATTGCACTTGGTGCGCGTCAGGCAGAGCCGGGTGAGTTTACTCGACGCGCTTACCTTAATGATAAGATGGATTTAGCGCAGGCGGAGGCAGTTGCTGATGTTATTAATGCTGCCACGATTGAAGCTGCAAAAAGTGCAGTACGTTCATTGTCTGGCGAGTTTTCACAGCGGATTAACACCCTACTTTCCAAGTTAATTGATTTACGCATGTATGTAGAAGCGTGCTTGGATTTTCCTGAAGAGGAAATTGACTTTATCACGCAAGGGCGAGTCGCGGAAAAATTGGACACGATTATTGCCGAACTACGTTCCGTATTTGCAAAAGCTAAACAAGGTAGTTTGTTGCGTGAAGGTATTAATGTTGTTTTAGTTGGTCAGCCTAATGTGGGTAAATCCAGCTTGATGAATCAGTTAGCTGGTGAAGAAGTTGCCATCGTGACATCTATTGCAGGGACAACACGCGATACCATTAAGAATGCAATACAAATTAATGGTGTGCCTTTACATGTGATTGATACTGCAGGTCTGCGTGAAACAGACGATGAAGTAGAAAAATTTGGCATTGCGCGAACTTGGCGAGCTACAGAAACAGCTAATATCGCATTATTATTGGTAGATGCAGCTCATGGTATTACTGAAACAGAAAAATCGATTTTAGCTAGGTTGCCGCAAGAAATTCCCAAAATTTGGGTGCACAATAAAATTGATGTGACGCAAGAACCGGCTTTGATTGAACAAAAAGAGCTTGCTACGCATATTTATATTTCTGCAAAAACAGGTGTTGGGGTTGATCTGCTAAAAAGTCATTTGCTGAAATTAGCAGGCTACCAGAATAATGCTGAGGGTGTTTTTATGGCACGTGCTAGGCATTTATCTGCATTGACACAAGTTGCTGAGCATTTGGATTTGGCGGCGAGTCAAATTAACTCAGCGGAGTTGGTGGCTGAAGAGTTACGTCTGGCACAAGAAGCGTTAAGCACTATTACCGGAGAGTTTACACCTGATGATTTATTGGGTGAAATTTTCTCTAAATTCTGTATCGGAAAATAAGTCAGATTTCTACTCAACTTAGCGTTGGATTGTTATTTACGCGCTTACTGGGGCTTGAGATTGCGGTTGTTTAATAAAAAATAGCGCCCAATATAGGCGCTATTTTTTTGTAATTCTTAAGCTGTTAGGTCTGTAATGGTTGCTTCTGGGCCATTTTTCTTCACAGATTCAATGCCGTTGTCACGTGAAGCTTCGCTTTCATATAATTGGCTTTGGCCAATAATTTGATGATTAGCTGCTTTAAGTACAAAGTATGGCTTCTCAGTTTTTGATACTAGGCGCTCATAGCGTGCATCATCAGCTGCATTTTTTTGAATAGAGGCGATACCATTTAATGCGCTGGCTTTAGTCTCATACATTTCAGACTGCAAGATAATTTGGCCATTACCTGCCAATAAGTTAAAGTGAAATTGACCACTTTTTGCCGTTTTTAATTCAAATTTCCCAGCCATAAAATTCTCCTTAGTATTATTTGTCGGTCTAATGTTCGTTTCTACACCAATTGCTATATGTACTATAGGCGCGCATGAGTGTGCAAGTCAATACCAATACGTAATGTCTGTAAGCGTTGCTAGCAAAAGCAGAGGATTGTTTCACGTGAAACATATTAATGTACTTGAGTTGCGCAAATAGTATTTGGATGAACTTGTGTTTATATGTTGTTGGAAAGTAAATATTTGGTATGAATTAAACTGAGATTAACGCTGTTGCTTCTAGATGGCATGGTTGTAGTTCTGTGTGTGACTTCAGTTGTGTAAGGCTTGAGTTGTGATTTGGCGGGCTGCCCTGCCTTGTTTGATCTGGTTAAATAGCAGGGATTGGCGATGAGTATTGCTGGCAAACCTGGTAATTGCATTGCATCAAATCGTCCTATAGAGATGCTTTGGGCACAGTTGAAGGTATTCGCTGGAAATGGACATAAAAAAAGCAGAGCCTCTTTAGAGGCTCTGCTTTTTAACTAATAATCGCTAATTATTTTTTAGCTGAAGGTGTTCTTTCGGTTAATAGATAAATGATGTAGTTAGCTTTTTCAGCTGCTGTACAATCTGCACCGATAATTTCGTTGCAATGTTCAGTGAATTTCTCTTCAACTTTATCTAAGTCTTTAAAGCGTTTGTTGTTAACTGCAGGTGAAAGTGGCTCAATTGATTTGCCAGTTAATGCGTGTTTACCTGGGTTAGCTGGGTTGGTTGTATGGCATGAAGCACAGGCCATTTCTTTGCCGTTAGGCATTTTAATCTTGCGGTTAAAGAACATCTTACCTTCTGTTACAGAAGATACGAATTCTGGATTAACCGTTTGTGCGATGCCGATGTATTTTTTTGTTAACGCTTCGGCGTTGGTAACATTTGCTTGCGCAGCATGGGCTGTAAGTGAAGCAAAACCTAGTAACGCGGCCAAAATGATATGGGTGTGTTTCACGTGCGACTCCTTAGTAATAAACCAATAAAACCAAATCTTGTTAAAAAAGTATATTGATTGTGATTGTTATAATATGACTCAATTCTAAACCAATTATAGCTTGCATGATATCGATTAACATGAATTTTATTGCTATTTTGTGAAGAAAATATGACTGCGTGCTAATTTTCGATTGTTTCACGTGAAACATTGATTATAAGTAGCGTTATGCATGACCTAGACTTGAGTTTAAGTTAAACTGCTACCTCTTGAGTAATAACGTTTTTTTGTGATTAAAATATGAATTTTCCTGATATTTTTGATGTGATTGTGGTCGGCGGCGGTCATGCCGGTACTGAGGCGGCGCTTGCGAGTGCAAGAATGGGTCAAAAAACCTTATTGCTCACACATAATATTGAAACCCTGGGCCAAATGTCTTGCAATCCGAGTATAGGCGGCATTGGTAAGGGGCATTTAGTTAAAGAGATTGATGCATTGGGTGGTGCGATGGCGGCCGCTACAGATGAAGGTGGTATTCAGTTTCGTATATTAAACTCAAGTAAGGGCCCTGCTGTACGTGCAACGCGGGCGCAAGCAGACCGTGTACTCTATAAAGCAGCGATTCGGCATCGCCTAGAAAATCAAGAAAACCTTTGGTTATTTCAGCAGGCGGTAGATGACATTATTTTAGAGGGTGAGCGTGCTACTGGTGTAGTGACGCAGATTGGTCTACGTTTTGCAGCAAAATCTGTAGTACTAACTGCGGGTACGTTTTTGGGTGGTCTAGTGCATGTGGGTTTGCAAAACTATCAAGCCGGCCGTGCTGGTGACCCCCCTTCCATTTCCTTGGCTGCACGTTTACGTGAAATCGGTTTGCCAGCTGGGCGTTTGAAAACCGGCACGCCGCCGCGTATTGACGGGCGCACTATTGATTACTCTGTAATGACGATACAGCCTGGTGATGATCCAGTGCCTGTGTTTTCGTTTTTGGGTAATGCGTCACAACATCCGGCGCAATTGCCGTGCTGGATTACACATACCAACGAACGTACACATGACATTATACGCAGTGGCTTAGATCGCTCACCCATGTATACAGGCGTGATTGAAGGCGTGGGCCCACGTTACTGCCCTAGCGTGGAAGATAAAATCCACCGCTTTGCTGATAAAGAGTCGCATCAGATTTTCCTAGAGCCAGAGGGTTTGGCTACTAATGAAATTTATCCGAATGGTATTTCAACCAGTTTGCCTTTTGATATCCAACTAGCTTTGGTGCGTTCGGTACGCGGTTTGGAGAATGCGCATATTCTGCGCCCAGGTTATGCGATTGAATATGACTATTACGACCCGCGCGGCTTGAAATCAAGTTTAGAAACAAAAGCGGTGCAGGGTTTGTTTTTTGCGGGCCAAATTAACGGTACAACTGGTTACGAAGAAGCGGCAGCGCAAGGTTTACTGGCTGGCGCTAATGCGGCATTGTATGCACAAGGTAAAGAGGCGTGGTGTCCAGCACGTGATGAGGCATACTTAGGTGTGCTGGTGGATGATTTAATCACGCGTGGTGTGAGTGAGCCGTACCGTATGTTTACCAGCCGTGCAGAGTATCGTTTGCAGCTGCGCGAAGATAATGCAGATATGCGTTTAACTGAAATCGGTAGAAAACTTGGTTTGGTGGATGATGTGCGCTGGGAAGCATTTAGCCGCAAAAAAGAGGCAATTGAGCGTGAGCAGGAACGTCTGAAAAAAACCTTTGTGCAGCCTGCCAACTTGAGTGCTGAAGTGATGCAAACCGTGTTTGGTAAGCCGCTGGAGCATGAGTATAGTTTGTTTGAGTTATTGCGTCGCCCAGAGGTGAGTTACGATGCTGTGCTTAGCTTGGATGGTTTAGGTTTAGGGGAAGTAGAGCCTGCTGTACGTGAGCAAGTAGAAATTGCCGCTAAGTATCAGGGTTATATTGACCGCCAAGTAGAAGAAGTAGCGCGTAGTCGTGGCCAAGAAAATACCCTATTGCCCAAGGATTTAGATTATCGGGAGATTCATGGTTTGCCGATAGAAGCACAGCAAAAATTAAATGCACATAAGCCTGAGACGATAGGTCAGGCTAGCCGTATTTCTGGTATTACGCCGGCGGCGATTTCACTTTTGCTGGTTTACTTAAAACGTAAATCACGCGTAAAGAGTTTGGATAACACAAATACAGATATGGGAAATGTAGCATGACGGCCGCTATGCCAAAAAATCTCAAGCAGGACGATCGTGCGCAGCTGCAGGCGAAGCTGGGGAGCGGCTTAGATGAGATGGGAATCACCCTACTCCCCGAGCAAAAGAAAAAACTACTTGATTACGTTGCTTTAATCTATAAATGGAATCAGGTGCACAACCTGACCGCGGTGCGCGAACCTATGGAAATGGTAACGTTACATATATTGGATAGTTTGTCTGTGTTGACGCACATTGAAAGTAAACACTTACTTGATGTTGGTGCAGGTGCTGGCTTACCAAGTATCCCGCTGGCGATTTGCTTACCAGCGCTACAGGTGACTGCGATAGATGCGGTGCAAAAAAAAGTGAGCTTCATGCGCCAAGTAAAAGCTGAGCTAGGTCTGACAAACTTTACCGTCATTCACGGACGTATTGAAGAGCAAGCTGTGCCAAGTAAAGAGATGCCGGAAAAGTTTGATGTCATCATCTCGCGTGCATTTTCAGAAATCGCCCTGTTTATCAAACTTACCAAACATTTGCTGGTGGATGGTGGTTCATGGCTGGCGATGAAAGGTGTAGTGCCTGAGCATGAGTTTAAAAAGAGCAGCATTAAGCCTACAGAAATTCGTACGCTGAAAGTGGCTGGCTTGGATGCTGAGCGACATTTGGTAGTGTTAAAGCAAGATACGTAGTTAGTTAACTGAGCAGTTTTGAGTGCCAAATCGGGCATGAGCGTAATCATTAAAAATGCAAAGAAAAATATAATGAAAATATTGGCAATCACAAATCAAAAAGGTGGTGTAGGTAAAACTACAACTTGCGTCAATTTGGCGGCAAGTCTGGCTAGCCTGGGTAAGCGTGTATTGTTGATAGATTTGGATCCGCAAGGCAATGCAAGCACTGGCAGTGGCATAGATAAAGCGCATCTTAAATTAAGTATCTACCACGTGCTGATTGGTGAGAAAACATTAAAAGAAGTCGTGGTGCACAGTGAAAAAGGCGGTTTTGATATTGCACCATCCAATCGAGAGTTGGCTGGTGCGGAAGTAGAGTTGGTCAATGAGTTGGCGCGTGAGAATCGCCTGAAAGCGGCCATTACAAAATTGGGCGACAGCTACGACATCGTATTGCTGGATTGCCCCCCTGCCCTCAATTTAGTCACAGTAAATGCACTCACCGCTGCTAATGCTGTGATGATTCCGATGCAGTGTGAATACTATGCGCTGGAGGGTTTGTCTGATTTGGTGAATACCATTAAAAAAGTGCGTGCACATTTAAACCCAACCTTGGAAATAGAGGGTTTGTTGCGCACGCTGTTTGATAACCGCAATATGTTAGCCCAGCAGGTTTCTGCACAATTAATTAGTCACTTTGGCGATAAGGTCTACAAGACCGTGATCCCGCGCAATATTCGTTTAGCCGAGGCGCCAAGCTACGGAGTGCCGGTGTTGAGTTACGATAAAAGCTCTAAAGGTGCAGTGGCATACATGGAGTTGGCACAAGAAATTACCAATAGAGATAGAGTCTGAAGCCAGTTTTAGAGTTTATCCAAAAAAATATAAGTTAAAAGAGAAGCAGATATGGTTAAGTTAAAAGGTTTAGGGCGTGGCCTTGATGCCCTACTCGCTGGGGATATGGGGAGTGTTGGCGAGGCAGATTCGCTCATGATGCTCAAAGTTGAGCAGTTGCGTCCTGGTAAATATCAGCCAAGAAGTTATATGGATGAAGCCGCCCTTAAGACATTGGCTGATTCAATTAAAGCGCAAGGCATTATGCAGCCGATTCTTGTGCGCCAATTGGCGGACGAGCAGTATGAGATTATTGCTGGTGAACGCCGCTGGCGTGCGAGTCAGCGTGCCGGCTTGGTTGAGGTACCGGTGCTGGTGCGTGAAATAGCGGACGAATCAGCATTGGCGATGGCGTTGATCGAAAATATCCAGCGCGAAAATCTGAACCCATTAGAAGAAGCGCAAGGTATCAAGCGCTTAATCGACGAGTTTGCCATGACGCATGAAAAAGCCGCAGATGCAGTTGGGCGCTCGCGCGTAGCGGTGTCCAATCTGTTGCGCTTACTCACCTTAACCGATGCTGTGCAAGAAATGCTGTTGCACGGTAAGTTGGATATGGGGCATGCTCGTGCGCTGGTTGGGCTGGAGGGTGCGCAGCAAGTGATGTTAGCTGAGCAGATTGTGCATCAGCGTTTGTCTGTGCGCGAAGCAGAGGCGCTGGTCAAGAAGATTGGCGAGCAACCCGCACAAACTGCTGCAAAACCAACGCCAGCAGTGAAAGAGGATCAGGATGTAATCCGGCTGCAGGAAACCTTAAGTGATAAGCTTGGTGCAAGCGTGAGCATTAAGGCAAGTGCAAATGGTGCTGGTGTATTAAAAATTAACTACACAAATTTAGATCAGCTGGACGATATTATTAGCAGAATTGCACGCTAAGTGTTTCATTTACTTACAACTTAGCTATTGACTAAAAACCACTAATAATTCAAAATCGCGGTCTTTGCTACTTCATGGTCATGGCGCGGCAAAAATAGATACATAAAGCCGAGCATTATCGGGCGGCATATAAGCTTTTAAATTAACTGGATTTAAGTCATTGTCAGCATTAAATACATCAGATGTTTTTAGTAAAATGCTTAAAATTCAGCTAGTTGCTACACTTGCTGTCGCGTTGGTGATGTATTTTGCTTCTGGTGTTCCAGCAGCGGTGTCAGCCATCTTTGGTGGTTTAAGTGTGGTCGTTGGCGGATATGTGGCAAGTTTAGTTGCCAAGCGCGGTGCAAATAAAACGGATGCATCAGCAATATTGATCAATCTGCTCAAGGCAGAAGCCGTTAAGATTTTAATGATAATTGTAATTTTGGTTATCGTATTCAGTTTTTATAAACAATTGGTGCCGTTTGCACTAATTGCTGGTTTGGCGGCTGCGGCATTGTTTTCTGGCGCGGCCCTCAGTAAGTTAAACGTGTAATTTAAACAAACGTCAGTTAGAAAAATATTAGATTATGGCTACAGAACACGCAGATAACGCACAACACGCACTCACCCCTTCAGCTTATATCGAGCATCACTTAAGTTTTAATGCACATCCGCTAAACGAAGGCGCTGGTTTCTGGACACTACACGTAGATACGTTTGTGATGTCGGTAGCGCTGGGTTTGATTGTGATGGGCTTAATCTGGCTGGTGGCACGTAAAGCAACTGCTGGTGTGCCAACAAGAACACAGGCTTTTGTTGAGTTAGTGTTTGGCTTTATTGATGATCAAGTTAAAAATATTTTTCACGGTAACCGTCATAGCTTTATCGCACCAACAGCGTTAACTGTATTTTTATGGGTGTTCGCCATGAACTCCATGGACTTTTTACCGGTTGACTGGGTTGCTGGCATCGTTTCATTCTTTGGTGGCGAGCATGCTAAATGGCGTGCCGTACCAACATCAGACATCAATACCACATTTGCTTTGGCTTTAACTGTATGGATTTTAATGATTTTCTTCGCAATCAAAGTTAAAGGCTTTGGCGGTTGGATTCATGAGCTGTTCTGTGCGCCATTCGGTACCAAAATCTGGGTATGGCCAGCTAACTTCATGTTTAATTTGATTGAATACGTATCAAAACCACTTTCACACTCATTGCGTTTGTTCGGCAATATGTATGCAGGTGAAGTTATCTTCTTGTTGCTAGGTATGTGGGCCGCGACTGGCTTAACCGGCACTATCGCAGGTGCAATTTTAGGTGCTGGCTGGTCTATTTTCCACATTCTAATTGTTGCGTTACAAGCGTTTATTTTCATGATGTTAACGGTTGTTTATTTAGCCATGGCGCATGAAGGTCACTAGTAAGGTTTTGTTTCATATTTAAGTAGTTTTATTTTTTGTAGTTGGTTGTAAGTTTAATTTTAGAGAGGGTAATAACATGGATGCATTAGCATTGATTCAAGCCTACACAGGCGTTGGTATTGGTTTAATTATTGGTTTGGGCGCTGCTGGTGCTTGTATCGGTATTGGTATTATGTGTGCAAGTTTCTTGGAAGGCGCTGCTCGTCAACCAGAAATGATCCCAGCTTTACAAGGTAAAGTGTTCTTGTTACTAGGTTTGATTGACGCTTCATTCATTATCGGTGTTGGTCTTGCAATGATGTTTGCATTTGCTAACCCATTATTAAGCGTAGTTGCTCAGTAATTAGCAAAATTAAGCTAACTAGTCATTAACCTCAGTTTAATGACTAGTGCTTTTATGATTAACAAAATGGATCAAAAATGAACATTAACTTTACACTTATCGCACAAGCTATCGCATTTGCTGTGTTGATTTGGTTCACAGTGAAATTCGTTTGGCCGCCGCTTTTAAAAGCGATTGAAACGCGCCAAAAAGAAATTGCTGATGGTTTGGCAGCAGCGCAAGAAGGCCGCAGTGCTTTAGAAGTTGCAGCTAAAAAATCAGAAGTGACATTGGCTGAAGCAAAACAAAAGGCAAGCGAGATTATTGCGCAAGCTGAAAAACGCGGCTCACAAATCGTTGAAGAAGCTAAAGGCAATGCTAAGGTTGAAGGCGACCGTATTTTAGCTGGTGCTAAATCTGAAATCGATCAAGAAGTAAACCGTGCAAAAGAAGGTTTACGTGCGCAAGTGTCAGCATTGGCAATTGCCGGCGCTGAAAAGATTTTGCGTAAAGAAATCGACGCAAAAGCACATAGCGAAATGTTGTCTAAACTAGCTGCAGAACTTTAAGGCTAAGGGATAAAGGAAATCACATGGCTGAAATATCAACCATCGCAAGACCTTATGCAGTAGCGGCTTATAAATTAGGTCGTGAGCAAAAGGCACTTGGCAAATGGTCTGAGATGTTGGGTTTTGCCGCTGCCGTTGCAAATGACGCGCAAATTAAAGCCTATATTCAAGACCCTAAAGTTGTGAGCAGTGATTTGCAAACAACTTTCTTGAAGGTGTGTGGCGATCAACTTAATGAAAATGGACAAAATCTTGTCAAAGTTTTGGTTGAGTATGGTCGTTTATCTATTTTGCCAGAAATTTCAAGCGCATTTGAAGCGTTAAAAGCACAAGATGAAGGTACGTTAGATGCTGAGATTATCGCAGCAGCTAAACCTAGTGCGGCAGAGGTTAAAGACCTAGTAAAACGCTTAGAAGCAAAATTTGGTAAAAAGATTGAGGCTAGTGTTTCTGTTGACCCAGAACTCATTGGTGGCATCAAAATTATTGTTGGCGATACCGTGATCGACGCATCCGTCAAAGGTCAGTTACAAAATTTAGCCTATACGCTTACGGCATAAGACGCAGGCAATAGCCTAACTTTAGGCAAAGAAACTATTAGGAGTTTACATGCAGTTATCTACATCAGAAATCAGTGAACTGATTAAAAGCAGATTAGAAAATTTTTCTACCAGTGCTGAAGCGCGTACTCAAGGTACTGTTATTTCAGTAACTGACGGTATTGTTCGTATTCACGGCCTATCAAATGTGATGGCTGGCGAGATGATCGAGTTCCCTGGCAATACATTTGGTTTGGCACTTAACCTAGAGCGTGACTCTGTGGGTGCTGTGGTATTGGGTGATTACGAACACATTACTGAAGGCGACACATGTAAATGTACTGGTCGCATTTTAGAAGTGCCAGTAGGTCCAGAATTAGTTGGCCGCGTAGTGAACGCATTAGGTCAGCCTATTGATGGTAAAGGCCCAGTTAACGCAAAATTGACAGACAAGATTGAAAAAGTTGCGCCAGGCGTGATTGCACGTAAATCTGTGTCACAACCAGTACAAACTGGTTTGAAATCAGTTGACTCTATGGTCCCAGTAGGCCGTGGCCAACGTGAGTTGATCATTGGTGACCGTCAAACAGGTAAAACAGCAGTTGCAGTAGATGCAATCATCAACCAAAAAGGTCAAAACATGACCTGTATCTACGTTGCGATTGGCCAAAAGGCTTCTACTATCGCTAACGTGGTACGTAAGCTTGAAGAAAACGGCGCGATGGCATACACCATCGTAGTTGCTGCTTCAGCTTCTGATTCTGCAGCATTGCAATTCTTGGCACCATACGCTGGTTGTACCATGGGCGAATACTTCCGTGACCGCGGTGAAGATGCATTGATCGTTTATGATGACTTGACTAAACAAGCGATTGCTTACCGTCAAATCTCATTGCTATTACGTCGTCCACCAGGCCGTGAAGCTTACCCAGGTGACGTGTTCTACATCCACTCACGTTTGTTAGAGCGTGCTGCTCGTGTAAATGAAGAGTATGTAGAAAAATTCACTAACGGTGCCGTTAAAGGCAAAACTGGTTCATTGACTGCATTGCCAGTGATTGAAACAGCTGCTGGTGACGTTTCTGCATTCGTTCCAACTAACGTTATTTCTATTACCGATGGTCAGATCTTCTTGGAAACTGACTTGTTCAACGCTGGTATTCGTCCTGCGATCAACGCTGGTATTTCAGTGTCTCGCGTAGGTGGTGCTGCACAAACTAAAGTAATTAAGAAATTGGGTGGCGGTGTACGTTTGGCATTAGCGCAATACCGTGAATTGGCTGCGTTCGCGCAGTTCGCTTCTGATTTGGATGAAGCAACACGTAAACAATTGGACCGCGGTCGTATGTTTACTGAGTTGATGAAACAAGCGCAATACGCTCCTTTAAGCGTATCAAACATGGCAATTACCTTGTTTGCTGCTAACAAAGGTTACTTTGATGATGTTGCTACTAACAAAGTATTAGCATTCGAAGGCAAATTGCACGGCTTCATCGCTTCTAAATACAAAGCATTAGCTGATGCGATTGAAACAAGCAAAGACTTAAGCGGCGATAACGAAAAAGCACTTGATGCAGCAATTCAAGACTTTAAAGCGACGACTGCTTACTAATATCTAACTATTAGGACACTAAAATGGCTGGTAGTAAAGAAATTAGAACCAAGATCAAGAGTGTAGAAAATACACGCAAGATCACTAAGGCGATGGAGATGGTTGCCGCTTCTAAAATGCGTAAAGCGCAAGACAGAATGCGTGCATCACGTCCATACGCTGAGAAAATTCGTAATGTTGCAGCTCACCTTTCGCTAGCTCATTCTGAATATAAGCACCCTTTCCTGTTAAAGCGTGAAAATGTTAAGAATGTTGGCATTATTGTAGTGAGCTCAGACAAAGGTTTGTGCGGTGGTTTAAACACTAACGTATTGCGTTTAACTGTTAACCAAATGAAAACTTGGGAAGCAGAAGGCAAGAAATTGTCTGTAAGCGCGATTGGTAATAAAGGTTACACCTTTATGAACCGCGTTGGTGCCAATGTGAAATCACACATTACCGGTTTAGGTGATGTGCCACATTTGGACAAACTCATAGGTACGATTAAGGTAATGCTAGACGCTTATACAGCTGGTGAAATCGACCAGTTGCATATCTGCTACACACGCTTTATCAACACAATGAAGCAAGAGCCAGTGATTGAGCAATTGCTTCCTTTGACTGCTGAGCGTTTGGGCACACATCCAACGGAAGAGAAATCTGAAGCGTTGAGTGCTAGTGCTCTTGTTAAGAGTGCGCTTCAAATCGGTGCTGCTAAAGGTCATTGGGATTACATCTATGAGCCTGAAGCTAAGCCTGTAATTGACCAATTGATGGTTCGTTACATTGAGTCATTAGTTTACAACGCAGTGTCTGAAAACATGGCATCTGAGCAATCATCACGTATGGTAGCGATGAAGTCAGCGTCTGATAATGCGAAAAACGTAATCGGTGAATTGAAACTGGTTTATAACAAAGCACGTCAAGCGGCGATTACCAAAGAGATCTCAGAGATCGTTGGTGGCGCGGCAGCGGTTGCATAAGCAAGCAAAGAATTTAATTAAAGTAATATCTGACTAACAGTACGTTTGAGTCGAGGAAAAAAGATGAGTACAGCAAATATTGGTAAAGTAGTGCAATGTATTGGCGCGGTGGTTGACGTTGAGTTTCCACGTGATCAAATGCCAAAAGTATTTGAAGCGTTGATTATTGATGACGCATCAAGCCAAGCGGAAGCTGGTTTGACATTGGAAGTGCAACAACAACTAGGTGACGGCATTGTGCGTACTATTGCCATGGGCTCATCTGATGGTCTTGCACGTGGTACTGCGTTTAAATCAACTGGTGCACAAATTCAAGTGCCAGTAGGTACAGGTACTTTAGGTCGTATTATGGACGTGTTGGGTCGCCCAATCGATGAGGCTGGTCCTATCGATTCAGACGAGCGCCGTTCTATTCACCAAAAAGCACCAAGCTTTGAAGAGTTATCTCCATCAGTTGACCTGTTAGAAACAGGTATCAAGGTGATTGACTTGGTTTGTCCATTCGCTAAGGGTGGTAAAGTTGGCCTGTTCGGTGGTGCTGGTGTAGGTAAAACCGTTAACATGTTGGAGCTAATCAACAACATCGCTAAGCAACACTCAGGTTTATCAGTGTTTGCAGGCGTGGGTGAGCGTACTCGTGAAGGTAACGACTTCTACCATGAAATGGCTGAAGCTGGCGTTATTAAACTAGACGACATGAAAGAATCAAAAGTAGCGATGGTGTTCGGTCAAATGAACGAGCCACCAGGCAACCGTTTACGTGTGGCTTTGTCAGGTTTGACCATGGCTGAGAAATTCCGTGACGAAGGCCGTGACGTATTGTTCTTCGTGGACAACATCTACCGTTACACATTGGCTGGTACTGAAGTATCTGCATTGTTAGGTCGTATGCCTTCAGCTGTAGGTTACCAACCTACCCTAGCTGATGAAATGGGCCGTTTACAAGAGCGTATTACTTCAACTAAAACAGGTTCTATTACTTCTATCCAAGCGGTTTACGTACCAGCGGATGACTTGACTGACCCATCACCAGCAACAACGTTCCAACATTTGGACTCAACCGTTGTGTTGTCACGTGACATTGCTTCTTTAGGTATTTACCCAGCGGTAGACCCATTGGATTCAACATCACGTCAATTAGACCCATTAGTGGTTGGTGAAGAGCACTACAACGTAGCACGTTCAGTACAACAAACATTGCAACGTTACAAAGAGTTACGTGACATTATTGCGATTTTGGGTATGGACGAGTTGTCACCAGAAGATAAATTGGCTGTTGGCCGTGCACGTAAAATCCAACGTTTCTTGTCACAACCTTTCCACGTTGCTGAAGTGTTTACAGGCGCGCCAGGTAAATACGTACCACTAAAAGAAACAATCAAAGGCTTTAAAGCGATTGTTGCTGGTGAATACGATCACTTGCCAGAGCAAGCTTTCTACATGGTTGGCGGTATTGAAGAGGCTGTTGAGAAAGCTAAAACACTTAACTAAGTTTTGCTTGGTTAATTAGTTAAACGCTTTAAGGAAAAATAATGGCAAATACTGTTCATATTGATGTAGTTAGTGCAGAGGCAAGTATATTCTCAGGTGAAGCTGAGTTTGTAGTTGCTCCTGCAAGTGCTGGTGAAGTAGGTATCTACCCTAACCATGCACCAATGATCACTACCATCAAGCCTGGCGCTTTGCGTATTAAGCAAACGAACGAAGCTGAAGAAACGTTAATCTTTATCTCAGGTGGCCTGTTAGAAGTGCAACCTGGTGTGGTGACTGTATTGGCTGATACAGCAGTACGTGGTCACGACCTTGATGAAGCAAAAGCGATTGCTGCGAAAGAAGCTGCTGAAGAAGCGCTTAGAAACAGAACTTCAGATATTGACTATGCAACAGCACAGGCAGAATTGTCTGAAGCCGTGGCACAGATTCAAACTATCGAACGCTTACGCAAGAAAACGCATTAATTGCGTTGAAGATGGTGTAAAAGCAAAAAGGCAACCTCGGTTGCCTTTTTTGTTATACTTTGCGAATAGAAACAGACCTAAATAACACATGAACAAATTAAATATCGTGATATTGGCAGCGGGTAAAGGCACCCGTATGCATTCTGATTTACCTAAAGTCCTGCATGTAGTTGGCGCAAAGCCAATTTTGGCTCATGTGATTAATTGTGCGAAGGCATTAAAGCCCAATAAGATTATCGTGGTTTATGGCTTTGGTGGAGAGCGTGTAAAGGAAGCCTTTAGTAGCGAAAATATAATCTGGGTAAACCAAGCTGAACAAAATGGTACTGGCCATGCAGTACAGCAAGCTTTACCGCATTTAGATGCAGATGCAGATGCAGATACCCTTATATTATTGGGCGATGTGCCGTTGGTTGATGTAAATGCCTGCGAGAAGCTAATTGCCCAGGCTGATAACAAGCTGGCGATATTGTCGTTTAATAAGGATGACCCAACGGGCTATGGCCGTATTGTGCGTGATGCACATGGTCAGGTGCATGCTATTGTTGAGCATAAGGACGCCACAACAGCGCAGCGTGCCATAATTGAGGTTAATACCGGCATCATGGCGATGCCTAATGCGCATCTTAAAAGCTGGTTATCAAGAGTTACCAACAATAATGCACAGGGCGAATATTACTTAACGGATATTGTGGCGCTAGCGGTGCAAGATAACATCAGTGTGGTGGCGGAAATAACGGATGATGAATGGTCTGTTACCGGTATCAATGCTAAAACAGATTTGGCACAAATAGAACGCGTCCATCAAACCAGAATCGCACAGGCTTTGTTACAGCAAGGCGTTACTTTAAAAGACCCTGCACGTATTGATGTACGTGGCGATTTAAATTGTGGCCGAGATGTAGAGATAGACGTGAACTGCGTATTTGAAGGCAATGTGACCTTGGGTGACCGCGTTAAGATTGCCGCTAACTGCGTCATTAAAAATGCAGTGATTGCAGCAGGCACGCAGATTGCCGCGTTTACGCATATCGATGACACTGCAGTAGGTGAAAATAGCCGTATTGGGCCGTTTGCGCGCTTACGTCCTGGTACCACCCTCGCCGCCGATACGCACGTTGGTAACTTTGTTGAGCTGAAAAATGCACAGGTTGATGTGGGAAGTAAGATCAACCATTTAAGTTATGTGGGCGATAGTACGGTTGGTAAGAATGTGAATATTGGCGCAGGTACTATTACTTGTAATTACGACGGTGCGAATAAATTTAGAACGGTGATTGAAGACGGCGCGTTCATTGGCTCTGATTCACAATTGGTTGCCCCTATCACCATCGGCAAAAACGCAACGATTGCGGCAGGTTCCACCATTACCAGAGATGCACCGGCAGATGCACTCACCTTTTGCCGTGCTAAAGAACAGAAAACAATCATGGGTTGGAAACGACCGCAAAAAATTAAAAAGTAATTCCTTATTTAGTGATTTGAGCATAGGTAGCTACGTGGCGCATACGCGCGAATATGTTGCTACTGATGTGAACCAATCAAGATAAAAATTTTAAGAGAGTAAAACTATGTGTGGCATTGTAGGTGCAGTAGCAAATAGAAATGTTGTTTCAACCTTGATTGAAGGCTTAAGCCGTCTAGAGTATAGAGGGTATGACTCAGCTGGTGTTGCTGTATTAAACGATACAGGCATTGCGCGCGTGCGTGCGGTGGGCCGTGTTTCAGCCATGACAGAAAAGGCGAATGAGTCAAAACTAAGTGGTTTGGTTGGGATTGGTCACACACGCTGGGCTACACATGGCGGCGTGACTGAAAGTAATGCACACCCACATATGTCACCTAGCCAATTGAATGGTGAAGTGGCGGTTGTGCATAACGGTATTATTGAAAACCATGATGAACAGCGCGCGCACTTAAAGACCTTGGGTTATGTGTTTGAATCACAAACCGATACTGAAGTAATTGCGCATTTAATTCATTACTACCATCAAACCCTACCTTTACTTGCAGCCACCCAAAAAGCTGTAAGCGAGCTTACTGGCGCATTTGCGATTAGTGTGATCTCTAAAAAAGAACCAGAGCATATGGTGACCGCGCGCTTAGGTTGCCCATTATTGATTGGCCTAGGTGAAGGCGAAAACTTTATTGCCTCAGATGTTTCTGCCGTGCTTTCTGTTACACGCAAAGTGATTTATTTAGAAGATGGCGATGTGGCGGATATTCGCCGTGAAGGCGTGACCATTTTTGGCCGCGATGGCGTTGAGGTTACACGTAAAATTCATATGAGTGATGTGTCACTCGCTAGCTTGGAATTAGGCCCATATTCGCATTTTATGCAAAAAGAGATTCATGAGCAGCCACGTGCCTTAACCGACACCATAGAGGCATTGATTGATGATAACCACTTTTCACCCGCCCTATTTGGCAAAGGTGCAGCAGGCGTGTTTGAGCAAGTCGATAGCATTTTAATCTTGGCTGCCGGCACCAGTTATTATGCGGCGCTAACTGCTAAGTACTGGTTAGAGAGCATTGCCAAACTGCCTACCAATGTAGAAATTGCCAGTGAATACCGTTATCGTGAGTCTGTCCCTAACCCGCGTCAGTTAATCGTGACGATTTCGCAGTCTGGTGAAACCTTAGACACGATGGAAGCGCTAAAGCATGCCAAGGCATTAGGTCAGCATCTCACCCTAGCAATTTGCAACGTGCAAGAGAGCGCAATTCCACGCGCTTCGGAATTAGTGTTCTACACGCGCGCAGGTGCAGAAATTGGCGTGGCTTCTACCAAGGCATTCACCACGCAATTAGTGGCTTTATTCACTTTGGCCGCAACGTTGGCAAAACAGCGTGGATTATTAGATAAAGAGGCTGAGCAATCGTATTTAGGCGCATTGCGCCAATTAGCCGGTAGCGTGCAACATGCACTGAACTTAGAGCCGCAAATTCGCGAGTGGGCAAAATCATTTGCTAACAAACAGCATGCTTTATTTTTAGGGCGCGGCATACATTACCCAATCGCTTTAGAAGGCGCATTGAAGCTTAAGGAGATTTCTTACATCCATGCCGAGGCCTACCCTGCGGGCGAGCTTAAACACGGCCCCTTAGCGCTGGTAGATAGCGATATGCCTGTGGTGGTGATTGCACCGAATGATGCTTTGCTGGAAAAAGTGAAATCTAATATGCAGGAAGTAAGAGCGCGTGGCGGTGAGTTGTTTGTGTTTGCTGATGCAGATAGCCACTTTACAGAATCAGAAGGGGTACATGTGATACGTACGCCGCGCCATGTGGGCGTGCTCTCCCCTATTTTGCATACGATACCAGTGCAGATGTTGTCGTATCATGCGGCGTTGTTGAAAGGGACTGATGTGGATAAGCCTAGGAATTTGGCGAAGTCAGTTACCGTAGAATAAGTCACACTTAGCATAATTAAGAGTTGAACAGTGATGAGTCGCAACACTAAAACCGTAATGCAAAATTCTGAAGATCGTTTATATGATTTGATTGCACAAAGGTTGTTGCCAGATGTAAATAAGGCGGAAATAGATCAGCGTATTTGGGATTTATTTGGCGAAGAGTGGTGCGTGATGATGACCGACTTGGCGGGCTTTTCTCGCCAAGTTGCAGAGTATGGCATCATTCATTTCTTGCAGACGATTTATGAATCTGAGCGTTTGCTGTTGCCAGTGATTGAGCAGCATGAAGGTTTTTTACTTAAAACTGATGGTGACTCTTTTTTAGTTATTTTTCGTAAGCCACAAAAAGCTTTGCAATGCGCCATGGTGATGCAGCAGCTTTTAATTCCCTACAACGAAGCCAAACTTGAGCAGGAACGAGTTCACTTGTGTGTGGGTTTGGGCTTCGGACAGATTTTACGTGTAGGTAATACCGAAGTGTTTGGTGCAGAGGTGAATGCAGCCTGTAAGCTGGGGGAGGATGTTGCTAAGCAAGGTGAAATTCTGGTGACAGGCGCATTTCAACAAGCTTGTGCAGATTTTGCAGGCGCGATTTATCAAAAGTTAGAACACGCGCCAGCTGGTGCAAACTCTGCCTACAAGGTCATTCTTACTTAGAAAAACCGCTACTGAAAATACCAAGTTAGTAAGTGCTTGGTTCTTTCAACATCACAGGGGTAATGTCTAAAGTACCGCTGTCATGCCCCACCATGATTTGTCCATCTTGAATGGTGCAGCTGATATTAAAGCCACGCTCTGCAATATTCGCCAATTCTTTCGTGTCTGGTAAATTAATCACAGTGAGGTTGTTGATTTTAAGTAAGGCTTTGCTGTTGGCCGTCCACCACATATCAGCCACTCGCCCACCATAAAGCACCACCACCACTTGCTTGGCACGCCCTGCTGCTTTGCGGATATCTTTTTCTGTTGGCAAGCCAACATCCATCCATAATTCGATAGCGCCAGTGAGGTCTTTTTGCCACAAGTCTGGCTCTTCATCGTCGCTCAAGCCTTTACCGAATATCAGTGACTCATTGGCATACATCGCAAAGCCAATCAACCGCACCATGACGCGCTCATCCGTTTCTGACGGATGCTTAGCAATCGTCAAATTGTGTTGCTGGTAATAATGACGATCCATATCAGAAACTTGCAGATCGATTTTATAAATTGTAGATTTGATAGCCATTTAAGCGGTGCCTTTTATTGTTGGCACATTATACCTACATTACCCTAGCCTTATTCATTGGCAATCATGGATTAGCGTGAGGGATAGCGAGCAAGCATACGGGCTTTCTGTTAAGCTTTCATTTTTAAATTTGCAAGATAACATCATGGCTCAATATGTAATGTCGATGCTCCGCGTGAGCAAGATTGTTCCCCCTAAAAAACAAATTATTAAAGATATCTCTTTGTCTTTTTTCCCCGGTGCAAAAATTGGTTTGCTGGGTTTAAACGGTTCGGGTAAATCTACCGTGCTACGCATTATGGCTGGCGCAGATAAAGAGTTTGAGGGTGAGGTGCAATGGCAGCCTAATATTTCGATTGGCTATTTGCCGCAAGAGCCGCAGTTAGACGCAAATAAAACCGTGCGTGAAGAAGTTGAAAGCGGCATGGGCGAGGTGATGGAGGCTAAGCAAAAGCTAGAGGAAGTGTATGCGGCCTATGCCGAGCCTGATGCAGACTTTGATAAGCTGGCTGAAGACCAAGCGCGCTATGAAAATATCATAGCTGCGAGTGGCTCTGATGTTGAGCACCAATTAGAAATCGCGGCAGATGCCCTACGCCTACCAGCTTGGGATGCAAAGATTGGCCCATTATCTGGTGGTGAGAAGCGCCGCGTTGCTTTGTGTAAATTGCTGTTATCTAAGCCAGATATGCTGTTACTAGATGAGCCAACCAACCACTTGGATGCAGAGTCTGTAGAGTGGCTAGAGCAGTTTTTAGTACGCTTCCCAGGCACGGTGGTGGCAGTTACCCATGACCGCTACTTCCTTGATAATGCGGCAGAGTGGATTTTAGAGCTAGACCGTGGTCACGGTATTCCATGGAAAGGTAATTACTCTAGCTGGTTGGACCAAAAGCAAGCGCGCTTAGCGTTGGAAGAGTCTCAAGAGTCATCACGCCGTAAAGCGCTGAATACTGAGCTGGAGTGGGTACGTCAGAATCCGAAAGCACGTCAGGCCAAGAGCAAGGCGCGTATTGCACGCTATGAAGAGTTAGCGAGTGCCGAGTACCAAAAACGCAATGAAACACAGGAGATTTTTATCCCAGCTGGTGAGCGTTTAGGTGACCAAGTGATTGAGTTTAACGGCGTGAGCAAGGCATTTAAAGACCGCTTGCTGATTGATAATTTGAGCTTTAGTATCCCAGCCGGTGCGATTGTGGGGATTATCGGCCCGAACGGTGCAGGTAAATCTACCCTGTTTAAGATGATTACAGGCATGGAGCAGCCAGATAGCGGTGAAGTGAACATCGGTCAAACAGTTAAATTGGCTTACGTTGACCAAAGCCGCGATGTGCTAAGTAATGATAAAACCGTGTTTGATGAAATTTCAGGTGGCTCAGACATCTTAACCGTAGGCCGTTACGAAACGCCATCTCGCGCCTACATTGGCCGCTTTAACTTTAAAGGCGGTGACCAGCAGAAAATCGTTGGCCAACTGTCAGGCGGTGAGCGTGGGCGCCTACACTTAGCTAAAACACTGATTTCTGGCGGCAATGTATTGTTGCTGGATGAACCATCAAACGACTTAGATGTGGAAACATTACGTGCGCTGGAAGATGCATTGCTGGAGTTTGCAGGCAGCGTGCTGGTGATCTCGCATGATCGCTGGTTCTTAGACCGTATCGCAACGCACATCTTGGCGGCTGAGGGCGAATCACAATGGACGTTCTTTAACGGTAACTATCAGGAGTATGAGGCTGATAAACGTAAACGTTTGGGTGAGGAAGGTGCTAAACCTAAACGTATCAGGTATAAACCTATTGCACGTTAGGCATTTATGGAAACTTCGGCTATTCAATCCATCAAACTGGCTATAGTTGCTGCTACGGGACTATCTAAGGATGCCCTTCACATCTATGTTGGCCTGGCCGTATTCCTTGCGGCTGCAGCTGTGTTACGGAAGCCACTTCGTTCTAATGTCCCATGGCTTGTGGTGGTTGGTATAGCCGTCACAGGAGAAGTGCTTGATATGCGTGATGACGTTGCTAGTCTTGGGTATTTGCGCTGGGGTGCAAGTTTGCACGACATACTCAATACCCTTTTCTGGCCAACCGTATTTTTGCTACTCGCCAAGTTTGGCATTTTCTTTCATGCTTCAAGTGACCGTAATGCCTAACCCATCATTCAAGCGGGACTGTGGACTTGCCTTAAAAAAGTAGACACATCGACCTAACTTTTAGGAGATGTGACATGGCAAGAACAATCAAACGAGCATACGCTCGTTATGCAGAATCATTCAAAGCTGAGGCAGTTCGATTAGCCTCTCAACCTGGCATATTGGTCCAAGATGTTGCAGCATCACTAGACATCCACCCCTTTATGCTGTCACGATGGAAGAAACAATCGCGTGAGGGGCTTATCATAGCAAATCAATCAGCAAGTGAACCTGACCTGGTGAATGAAGCTGAGCTTCTCCGCCTGCGCGAGGTAGAGAAAGCCTATGCCCAGCTTAAGCTGGAGCATGACCTTTTAAAAAAAGCCATCAAATTCACTTCCGATGTAAAACGGACATCTTCCGTTTCATTGCCCAAAATTGCCAAGATTTCCCGATCCAAATGATGTGCGAGAAATACAAGGTATCGCGAAGTGGATTTTATGCATGGCAGCGGCGGCCTGCATCAGCTAGGTCATTGGACAACACCAGCTTATGTGAACACATTAAAGCACTACACAAAACCAGCCATGAGGCTTATGGCAGCCCACGCATCTATGCTGCGCTCAAGCAACAAGGCCTAAGCTGTGGACGTAACAAAATCGCACTACTCATGCGCCAGATGAGCATCTCAGGTCGAGCCAGTCGCCTGTATTGGAGAAATGCAGGCAATCACGCATTCTTTCAGCGTCATGGGAACGAGAAACTCAGCATGGATGAGCCTAGTAGCATCAATCAATTGTGGGTAGGTGATGTGACCTTTATCAAGACGGGTAATGGTTGGCAGTTTTTAGCGGTGGTAATGGATATGTTCTCGCGTCGCATTATTGGCTGGGCATTGGCTAACCATCGAAAGGCGAGCTTAACTTGTGAAGCGCTACAGATGGCTATTAAGCAGCGAAAGCCTAAGACTGGCCTGTGGTTTCACTCTGACCGAGGAATTGAATATGCTGCGCTTGAATATCAAGCCTTGTTAAGGCAATATGGTATTAAACCAAGTATGAATCGGCCAAGACAATGTACCGATAATGCGCATATGGAGTCATTCTTCCATTCGTTTAAAAGTGAGTGGATACATGGTAATAAATTTAAAGGGGGTGAAGATTTGAAAGTAGCAATTAAGCATTATATTGAGGACTTTTATAACCCTGTACGTTTGCATTCGGGTATTGGGTATCAATCACCTGTTGCGATGGAAATTAACGGTTAGATGGTGTCCACTTTTTACAGGCAAGATCACCGGCTAAAGCCAATTCCTTTATTCAAACGTTAGGCATCGTCAATGATTGATGGCAAAACACCTTCACATCAAAACGCCGCTGAATTTGCGTGGCAAAGTGATGATGTTTTTGGCCGGATTGCATCACGTTACGATAAGCTCAGCGATATCTTTAGTTTTGGTATTCATAGGTTATGGAAAAGGCGTGTTGCAAAGAGAATAACGAGCGAAAAGTGGAATACATTACTTGATGGAGCCAGTGGAACTGGAGACATTATTCTTCGAGTAATGGATAGCGCCTCAATTCAAGGGCGCACGGTAATTGCATCTGACGTGAGCGTGAAGATGCTCGCTATCGCCGAGCAACGCTTACACTCATTTAATGGAAGTGTGAGTCTCAGACTACTGGATGCCGAGAACATGCCTTCCATTCAAACGGACACTGTGGATGCCTACTCTATTTCACTTGGACTAAAAATCTGCAACCGGCATCTTGCAGTTCAGGAAGCGCTACGTGTTCTCAAGCCTGGAGGTAAGCTAATAGTATTAGAAGCATCGAACATCCGTTGGAGATTGCTGCATCGCGTCTATCTGGCGTACATGTCTTTTTGCATGCCTCTACTTGGTTGGATAGCAACAGGTGGTGATGCATCCGCATACAAATACTTGTTGCAGGGCGTTCGTGACTTCCCTACGGCAGAGGCGTTTGCTCAAGAGTTGGTGAATCATGGGTTCGAGGAAGTTAAATTTGAGCGCCTATCACTAGGCATTGTCGCTATTCATACTGCCCGCAAGCCACTTGGCAAACCGAATAGCTAGCCCACATTCAGATCAGACTTTAATGCGGGGTTTATGCGGGGCATTTTTTGCAAGCCGATCCCAAATAATCGGTGGAATCAGTCGCATCAGCCTTGCCACCCATCCCATTTGCCATGGGATGACCACAAAACGTCGCTTGCGCACAATGGCATTCACAAACTTGTGTGCAGCAATATCTACATCCATCAAAAATGGCATTTTATAGGTGTTGATATCGGTCATTGGGGTGCGGATATATCCCGGAGCTATAGTGGTGACGGCGATATTGTGATGCAGCATTTCCACGCGCAGGCTTTCTAGGTAAGCAATGGATGCTGCTTTAGAAGCACTATAAGCCCCTGCTCCTGGTAAGCCGCGGATGCCTGCTACGCTGGCGATGCCCACCAATTGAGCAGAGTTGCCGCTGGCGGCGGCCAAATGCATGGCATGAATAAATGGTTGAAATGTATTCACGAGGCCAATCACATTAATATCCATCACTGCCTGAAATGCATTGGTGTCTGCCGCATTTTCGGTGAGTGTGCCGCTACTGACCCCTGCGCTGCCAATCACAACGTTAGGTGCGCCATAGTGCTGTATAAAATGCTGTGCGGCAGAACTCAGCGCATCGCCATCGCGCACGTCTAAAGCATAAACCGCACATTTGATGTTATAGCTGGTTTCTAAGGTCTGTTGTAGCGCTTGTAAGTGCTCACTACGCCTTGCTGCCAACCCAATGATTGTATCTTGATGTGGATAGCGTTTTGCATATTCATATGCAAGCGCTTCACCTATACCGCTAGATGCACCTGTGATAAAGACTTTCATCGCCATCTTTCGTTATTGTTGGTTGTGGAATGATAGGACATGCAAATATAAAAACCCCGTTTTGCGATGTAGCAGAAACGGGGTTTTAAGTTTAGTACAGCCGGAGTAATTTACCAATTAAAAAGCTTTTCATAAAAAGCTTTAAACCAGTGCGGCGAGGCCGTTACTTTTTTGCTGGGGTAGCTGCCTTAGCTTTATCGGCACGGATGTTAGCGATGATGTAGTCAGCCGTTTTTAGCGCTGCATCATTGTTACCTGCCATGGTGCTTGAAGTAATGAATTGACCATTGATAATTAAGCTAGGTACGCCAGTTGCACCTGAAGAGCGGAAGATATTAGCCGCACGATTTAAGCTGGTGTTAGTGGCAAATGAGCCAAAAGCTTCTTCCACTTTTCTTTTATCTAAGCCGCTTTGTTGGGTAACCCAGTTAATCGCTGCTTTTTCATCTGTAGGGTTGAGTGATTTTTTAGTGTGAATCGCTTCAAATAATGGTGTGTGTAGTTTCTCTAACACGCCGAGTGTTTCCATGGCATAGTAAGCTTTTGCCATTGGCGCCCATGCTTGGTGCGGTAACCCTGGTACGCGTTTAAAGGCTACATCTGCAGGTAATTTTTTTACCCATGCGTTGATGGGTGCTTCCATGCTATGGCAGTGCCCACAGCCGTACCAAAACAACTCAATGACCTCAATCTTGTTTGGGGTGTCGGTATTGATGGTTTGTGCGGTACGATCAAAGTCTTTACCCATTTGCGGCTCAGCCATGGCGCTAAATGAGGCTAGCAACATTAAAGCGGTTAATAATTTTTTCATTGATATTGTCCTTGTTAACGATTCTTTAAATTTGTAATTAAAAATTCAGCTATTCAACAAACGTGTCACCCTAAAACGTATTATCTTAGAGTTTGGCTGACAATTATTTCTTATCAATATTGTTTGTTGATTACGATCACTTTGCATTGACCTGCGCAGCGTCTATTGGGTTTCATTATTGATGGTAATTAAATCAGATTTAAAACCATTGCTGGCTAAATCTGCCTTAGTTTTGTTAATCAGTTCCAGATTTTTGAGCGGGCCCACGCGTACGCGGTGCCAAACGCCCTTGTTCGGGATGGTAGCGGTTTGTACCACGGCCTCAAAGCCTTGTAAGGCCAGCGTGGCTTTCATGTTGTCTGCTTCGTCTTCGGTCTGAAAAGCACCTACCTGTAGAAAGTATGTATTTTTTACTGATGGTTCAGTACTCTGTTCTTTGATTTTCACCTCTTCGGTAGTGACTTGGCGCTCGCTGCCCGGCAGTATGGTGTAAAAATCAAAACGCGTTTTGTCTTCAGCAGTTTCAGCCGGTTTGGTTTTTTCCTCTGCGGCTACTTCTTTATCTTGAGCGGCTTTTTCTTTAGCTGTTTCTGCGATTTTTTCAGAGACCGGCTTATTAGGTGAGGTTAAATCGGCAAATGGGCTTTCTTCACCCTTAATCATCATCACTACCGCTAAAGATGCGGCCACGCCTAATAAAAAGCCGATTAATAACCCCGTGATAAATGGATTGCCTTGGCTTTGCTTGGACGTGCGCTCTGGTCTAGGTTTGTAATCCCTACTCATAATGACTCCTTACATTCTTTCTTTAGCAGCGACACCCAGTAAATCCAGGCCGTTTTTAAGCACTTGTTGGGTAGCACTAATTAAACTTAAGCGTGCGAGTTTTAACTGTTCATCTTCGATTAAGAATTTATATTCGTTATAGTAGCTGTGCAGATCACTGGCTAATTCTTTTAGGTAGTTAGCCACTACATGCGGTGCTAGCTCAGTTGCCGCATTGGCGACCACTTCCGGGTACTCGCTTAAGCGCTGCATCAATGCAGTTTCGTGCGCTGTGGTTAATGGGTTGAGGTTAACGTTGACCAAGCTGTTGGTGTCACCGTTCCATTGGCTTAGCACGCTACAAATACGCGCATGTGCATATTGAATGTAGTACACCGGGTTATCGTTGCTTTGGCTACGTGCTAAATCGATATCAAATACCAATTGTGAATCTGCACGGCGTGCGGCTAAGAAGTAACGCGTTGCATCGCAACCAACCTCTTCAATCAGGTCACGCAGTGTGACATAGCTACCCGCACGTTTTGAGAGTTTAACCTCTTCGCCGCCACGCATCACGGTCACCATTTGATGCAATACGTAATCTGGCCAGCCTTTAGGGATGCCAATATCTAAAGCCTGCAAACCGGCACGTACACGGGTGATGGTACTGTGGTGGTCTGCGCCCTGCTCGTTAATTACACGTACAAAGCCGCGGTTCCATTTGTCGGTGTGGTAAGCCACATCCGGTACAAAATAGGTGTAGCCGCCATCAGTCTTGCGCATCACGCGGTCTTTGTCATCACCAAAATCTGTAGTTTTTAGCCACAGTGCATCGTCTTGTTCATAAGTGTGGCCGCTTTTAATTAAGGCTTGAACCGTTTGTTCAACTTTGCCTGTCGTATATAGCGCACTTTCTAGTGAAAAGACGTCAAACTTGATTTGGAACGCTTTTAAGTCTAAATCTTGCTCGTGACGTAAATACGCTACGCTAAATGCGCGAATTGAATTTAAATCATTGATATCGCCACTGGCGGTCACTTCAATGTCATCGGCAACCACAGTATGTTTTGCAAGGAAAGCCGCTGCAATATCGTTGATATATTCGCCGCGGTAGCCATTTTCAGGGAAGCTTTCGTGCTCAGTGGAGATGCCTTTGCATCTTGCTAATACTGAGATGGTCAGGTTGTCGATTTGTGCGCCGGCATCGTTGTAGTAAAATTCACGGGTCACATCCCAGCCGTTAGCGTCTAATAGACGTGCCAAACAGTCGCCCACTGCCGCGCCGCGACCATGGCCCACATGTAAAGGGCCGGTTGGATTGGCTGATACAAACTCTACCTGTACTTTTTGCTGTTGGCCGTTGCTGTTGCCGCCATATTGCGCACCCGCGTTGAGAATATCTTTAATCACAACCTGCTTGGATTGCGGGCTTAAAAAGAAGTTAATAAAGCCGGCGCCTGCAATTTCAGTTTTGGCGATATATTCGCTGGCAGGCAATGCTTCAATAATCTGGGTGGCGATAGCGCGTGGGTTTTGTTTTAGCGGTTTAGCCAAAACTAAGGCCAAGTTTGTGGCAAAATCGCCATGGTCGGCAGATTTTGGGCGCTCTAATATAATCGTTAGGTCAGTAATTTCTGGCGCAATTGTTTTTGCGGCAGTCGTTAGTAATTGGGTAAGATGTGTTTTCACAATAATTACATAAAATCTAAAAACGGTATTTTAACCCATATTGGTGCATATATTAGTGCTTAGAACGCTAAGTGATCAAGTTCCGGTGGCGGTATCCGTCTAAGGGCTTGCGATAATCAGCACTTAGACGAAAAAGGCGCAGATATAGATGGCGTTAAATGCTTTAATTGGCGCTAAAAGACGCATAATAGACGGCAAATTTTCACCAATTTTTTTAACTTAAAGCGGCTTTAGTTTTACCCACTTTAATCCTTATAAATTTTTAATCCGTAGTGTTATCACCATTGCCAAAACCCATTCTAAAAATTGCACTTGATGTACCGCTGGCGCGCTTATTTGACTATTTAAGCGCAGGTCAGCACGTGGAGGTCGGCCAACGGGTGTTGGTGCCGTTCGGGCGCCGCAATCAAATTGGTATTGTGATGGCATTGGCTGATAGTAGTGAATTTGCCATTGAGAAGCTCAAACCCATCACGCAGGTATTTGGCGATGAAGCGCCGCTGGATGCAGAAGTATTAAGTTTAATTAAATTTAGCGCGGATTATTATCACTATCCATTTGGGCAGGCTTTGCTAGCAGCATTGCCCGCGCGTTTACGCCAAGTGGCGCCAGCCGTTGCACGTAAACAATATTTATATCAAATCACTGACGCCGGCAAGCAAGTGGGTTTGGAATCCTTGCCCAGGCGGCAGCGTGTGCTGCGCCTAGTGTTGCAAGCCTTGCAAACCGAGGGTGCACAAACGGAAGCGGCACTGGATGCGCTGTCTGGCAGTGCGCGTAAGGCGGCAAAAGAGTTGGTTAGTTTGGGCTATGCTGAAACTGAGCAAGTGCTGGCGGTAAAGCGTGTGCCGGCGATTTTGGAGACACCGCAACCCGCACTAAATACAGAGCAGGCAGCGGCGGTGGCAAGCATTACGCAGGAGATACAGGCGTTTAAGGCTTGGCTACTACACGGGATTACCGGCAGTGGCAAAACCGAGGTGTATATTCGTTTAATGCAGCACGTTCTGCAGCAGCAATCGAACACTGATAGCGCTACGCAGGCACAACCTAGTGCCCAAGTGCTGGTGCTAGTGCCTGAGATTAACCTGACGCCGCAACTGGAAGCTAGGTTCAGGGCACGCTTACCGCAATATAACCTGGTGAGTTTACATAGTAGCCTGAGTGAGAGTGAACGCTTACATAACTGGCAGTTGGCGCAATCTGGTGCTGCACAAATCATTATCGGCACGCGCCTTTCAATTTTTACGCCTATTCCTAATCTTAAGCTGATTATCATCGACGAAGAGCATGACAGCTCTTACAAGCAGCAAGATAGCATGCGCTACCATGCGCGCGATGTTGCCTTGGTGCGAGCCAAACGCCTGAATATTCCGGTGGTGATGGGCTCCGCCACCCCGGCGTTGGAAAGCTGGTACAACGCGATGGGTAGCCATGTGCAGGCTTCAAGCGCAGCGTCTAGCAATAATCAGCCTAATAAATATGGACTGTTAACCTTAAAGCAGCGCGCAGTAACTGCTGCCCAGCTCCCTAAAATTGACTGTATTGATACCACCAAGGTGAACTTACAGCACGGCCTGACGCCGCAGCTGGTTTCCGCATTACGTTTGCGGTTGGAGCGTAAGGAGCAGTCGCTATTATTTATCAATCGCCGTGGTTATTCGCCGGTATTGTTGTGTACGGCCTGCCATTGGATTGCGCCGTGCACGCGCTGCAGCAGTCGTTTAGTGGTGCATCTGAGGCAAAAAAAATTGCGCTGCCATCACTGTGGGCACGAACAGCGGATCCCTCACCAGTGCCCAAGCTGCGGTGATGCCGATTTACACCCGACTGGCCATGGTACGCAACGTTTGGAGCAAACCCTAGCTAGCCTGCTCCCAACGGCGCGTATCGCAAGGGTAGACCGTGACAGCATTAGCCGTAAGCACGCCTTGGTTGAGATATTAGACCGTGTGCACAATCAGGAAATTGATATTTTAGTGGGCACGCAAATGCTGGCGAAAGGACATGATTTTCCTAATCTAACGCTAGTAGGTGTGATAGATACAGATAGCGCGCTGCATAGCCCGGACTTTAGGGCGAGTGAGCGTTTGTTTGCACAACTGATGCAAGTAGCCGGCCGTGCCGGGCGTGCCGATAAAGCTGGGCAAGTGATTATTCAAACTGCTTTTCCAGACCACGCACTGTTTAATGCGCTACGCAGCCAAGATTACGCAACTTATGCCAGTGATTTGCTACTGGAACGTGAGCAGGTACAGTTTCCGCCTTATGTGTTTACCGCATTGCTGCGTGCTGAAGCGCATGATTTTGCTTTGGTGCAGCAGTTTTTGCAGTTGGCATTTACAGGCGCGCGCGCGTTGAGTCAGCATGTGGTGACTTATGACCCAGTGCGGCCGCAGATGGAGCGCTTAAAAGGCATGGAGCGTGGTTATATTTTGATGCATGCGCACCAGCGGCCTGCATTGCAGAAGCTGTTGACGCAATTGGTATATCAATTAAGGGCTGAGCCGATAGCGGCTAAGGTGAGATGGGCGGTGGATGTGAACCCATTAGAGTTTTAATGGGTATCGCACTAGTTTGATGCAGCATCTATGCCACTTGTACTTATGCACTTAATTGCGCGAGATAAAGTGACAAATAGACATAGATGATTCTGCAAGTTGCTACGTATTATTACGTTTTTAATCTAACAATCAACGACATTGATTTGCTCGGAGAGCCGGATAAAGCGCTCTACTGGCGTTACCCAAACAATGCCGTCACCTACTTGGCCGGTATGGCCGATTTCTACAATGGTTTGCAATATACCTTCTAGCAAGTCGTCGCTCACCACCATGATGATCATCACTTTGGGGCTGTAGTCCGTCAGTTCTTCTCGTATGCCTTGGGCAGGTTTGGCCAAATGATGGCCGCAGCCATCTACTTTGCTCACCGTCATGCCCGGGAAGCCCTTGATATTGCGTAGGGACGAGCGAATTTTTGCTAAACGATGCGGTTGTATCACTGCTCTAATTTCTTTCATTAAACAATCCCTTTCAACGACTGGTTAAGCTTCAATTTTAGATTCTTCAAAAATGCGATATAGCGTAGGCAATACCACTAAGGTCAGTAGCGTTGAGCTGATTAGCCCGCCAATCACTACAATTGCCAATGGGCGCTGTATTTCTGAGCCCGGGCCAGTGGCAAATAAAAATGGTACCAATGCCAGCATCGCCACGGTGGCGGTCATCATCACCGGTCTAAACCTTTGTTTACAACCTTCAATAATCGCTTCCATCTGGCCTTTACCCTCCTCACGCAATGAGCGGATGTAAGACACCAGCACTACGCCATTGAGCACCGCAATACCCCACAGCGCAATAAACCCAACAGACGCCGGCACAGACAGGTATTCGCCAGTCACCAGTAGTGCGAAAATGCCGCCAATTGAGGCAAATGGCAAGATCATAATGATCATGGTGGCAAATCGAATTGAGTTAAATAACAGGAACAGTAGGAAGAATATGGCGGCCACCGTCACAGGCACGATAATCATCAAATGATTTAACGCACGTTCCATGTTTTGGAATTGACCACCATACTCCAGATAATAACCGTCCGGTAATTTAACTTTGTCTGTCAGTACTGATTGCAGTTCAGCCACAAAGCCGCCTAAGTCACGGTCTTTCACGTTAATTGCCACCACGATGCGGCGCTTACCTAGCTCACGGCTAATCTGTGCAGGGCCATCTTTGATTTCGATTTCAGCTAAATCGCGGAGTGCCACGCGAGCGCCATTGGGTGAGGTGACGAGAATATTGCCTATAGACTCAACATTATTTCTAAAGCTATCAGGAAAGCGCACCGCTGCTGAGAAGCGACGTTGTCCTTCGTAGATATCAGTGGCAATTTTTCCGCCAATCGCGGTTTCAATAATATCGTGGATATCCGAGGCGTTAATGCCTTGGCGTGCAATGGCTTGGCGGTTCACCGTGATATTCAGATATTGCTGCCCGGATATTTTCTCTACACGTAAATCCACCGCACCAGGGATGGCGCCGGCGATTTTAACAATCTCCTCAGCTTTGCTTTTGAGTTTGCCCATGTCATCGCCAAATATTTTCACCGCAACATCAGAACGCACGCCAGTGAGCAACTCATCCACCCGGTCTGAAATAGGCTGCGCCATCACAATCTGCACACCGGGCAGGCCTTCTGTCAGCACCTCGGTCATTTTGTCCGCAATGTCATCTTGGGTCCAACCTTTAGGCCACTCGTTACGTGGTTTGAGACTGATGATAGGGGTAGATTCATTTTGCGCTTGCGGGTCTGCCGGGCTTTCACCGCGGCCGATACCAGACATGGCAGATTTTACCCCTGGCACTTTTTCCATGATTAAGCGCATCGCTTCATTTTCCATCTTGATTGACTCTTCAAGTGAAATATTGGGCACGCGATTAATGCCCGGCACGATAGAGCCCTCTTTCATTTCTGGGATAAATGAGGTGCCCAGCAATGGCACCACCAACAGCGCCGCAATAAATACACCGGTTGCGCCAGCAATGGTTTTTTTATCGTTCACCAGTACCCAGTTCAGCATCTTGAGGTAGGGTTTTTTGATAAATTGGATAAATTTTGTATCTTCACCAGAGCCGCCTTTTAGGATATACGAGCACAGTACCGGCGATAGCGTTAACGAAATAATCAAAGACACAAAAAGCGCGATGGCAATGGTGAGTGCTAATGGCGCAAACATTTTGCCTTCCATGCCTTGTAGGGTCATCAGCGGTAAAAACACCAAGATGATAATGCCCACGCCAAACAGTACCGGCGTTGCCACTTCTGATGCGGCTTCCAGCACTACCCGGATTTTACTTTCGCCTTGGCGATGCCCCAGATGGTGAAACGCATTTTCCACCACCACCACCGAGCCATCCACCATCAAGCCAATCGCAATGGCGAGCCCGCCCAGCGACATCAAGTTGGCAGAAATATCATAATGATTCATGGCCATAAAAGTGATGAGTGGCGTCAAAATCAAAGTCGCCACCACAATCACGCTAGAGCGCACATCCCCTAAGAACAGGAACAGTATTAGCACCACTAAAATAATGCCTTCTACTAATACTTTACTCACGGTAAAGAGTGCTGCATCCACCAGTTCACTACGGTCATAGTAAGGTACGATTTGTAGGCCATCTGGCAGCATGCCTTTGGCGTTAATTTCTTCTACACGTTCTTTGACGCGGCTGACCACTTCCTTGGCGTTACCGCCGCGCATCATAATTACAATGCCGCCTACAGATTCGGTGTAGCCATTTTTCATCACGGCACCTACGCGCACTTCATGGCCTAATTTCACTTCGGCCACATCGCGCATAAATACCGGTACCCCGCTCTGTTCTTTCAGTACGATATTGCGAATGTCGTCCAGGCTTTCGATTAAACCCACACCGCGAATCAGGTACTGCTCTGCAAATTGAGGTAACACACCGCCGCCGCTGTTTGCGTTGTTTTTAGCTAAGGCGGAGTAGATGTCCTGTAATTTTAGGCCGTAGTGATTCATCCTATCCGGATTAACCAATGCCTGATATTGCTTGACATAGCCGCCCTGGGAGTTGATTTCTGCCACCCCAGGAATGCCACGTAGCAATGGGCGCACTATCCAGTCTTGAATCGAGCGCCTTTCCGTAAGCTCTTCTGTACTAAGCTCGGTTTTGCCATCCGCAGGGTTGTCCAGCGTGTACTGGTAAATTTCGCCCAAGCCCGTGGCCACAGGCCCTAGGATGGGGGTGACGCCTTGCGGCATTTTATCCATCACCTCCATTAGTCGCTCCATCACCAACTGGCGTGCGAAATAAACATCGGTATTGTCAGTAAATACCAGGGTAATCAGCGATAGCCCGTTGCGATTGAGTGAGCGCATCTCGGTGAGGCCAGGTAAGCCTGTCATGCCAATTTCTAATGGTACGGTGATAAACCGTTCTACTTCTTCCGGTGACTTACCGGTGGCTTGGGTTGCAATTTGCACTTGCACGTTGGTTACATCCGGAAATGCATCCACGGATAGTTTTTGTAATGCAAAGATACCGGCCATCATCAGCGCCACAGCGATGACCAGCACGATAAGGCGCTGCTTGAGCGCCGAGCGAATCAGAGATTCAATCATGCTTTACTCCAATTCTTTAATTTTACGTTCGTTATTCACATGGAACGCGCCGTCGTTGACGACCACTTCGCCATCAGAAATACCATTGGTGATAGTCACCATGTCCATGTATTCTGGCCCGAGTTCCACTTCGCGCAGGCGGAATTTATTTGGCGCAAGCTGTACGTAAACATAGGTTTTGTCGTTCTCACGCACGATGCTTTGTAGCGGCAGGGCCAATTTGGATGTTGGGCTAGATTTAATCAGCATAGAGACCAGCATATCCGGCTTGATTTCGCGGTCAGCGTTTTCAATATCACAGCGTACAGTGACAGTTCTGGTTTCTGGGTTGACCACGTCACCTTCGTAGATCAGCTTGGCGGTGTATTGCTTGTTATGCAGGGCGGGAATTTCCACCAACACCTCTTCACCAATTTTAATCAGATCAATCTGCTGCTCAGGCACTTCAGCCACCACCCACACATGAGATAGATCGGCAATGATAAATAGTTCTTCAGCCGGTTGTACCACTTGCCCCAGGTTAACTTTGCGGCTAATTACATTACCGGTAATGCGTGACACCACATTGCTGTAAGAATGAATCTGGCCAGATTTAGATAGTTTATCTATCGCCGCCTCACTCATGCCCAGTACGATTAACTGGTCCCGTGCCGCGTTTAAATCTGCCTGCGCCGCGCTTAATTCTGCCTCCCTGCGTTGCAGTTCGGCAGAGCCGATCACATCCGCTTCTTGCAGTAGCTTGGCGCGGTTTACGGCTTTGGTTTGCAGGCCAATCTGTTGCGCAGCTTTAATATAAACCAGCTGGCTCTGTGCTAACTCTGTACTGTTTAAAGTAGCGAGCACTTGTCCGTTATTTACTTTTTGCCCTAGGGTGGCTTCAATATCTTTCACTCGGCCGGTCACTGAGGCGCCAATTCTTGCCATGCGTTGCTCGTCAACCTGTATGGTGCCGGGCAGGCGCATGGTGTCGCGCATCTCAATTTTGCCGGTGGTGTGCAGCGTGACTTGCTTGGCAAGTTGGTTGGTAATTTCAACGATATCCACATCCTTGGCTTTTGCTTTAGCTGGCGCTACCTCTTCTTTCGAGGAACATCCGGTTAACATGATGCCAACCATGCAAAAAGCCAGCAGCAGGTTTTTGCTAAATAAGTGATGGGTAGTAATGGGTTGAGCAGTCATTATGGTTTAACCTCCAAAAGTTCATAGCCAAGCAAACGTTCTATTGTGAGCATGGCGTTTATATATTCGTAGCGTGCAGATAAGTAGTCTTTTTTGACTGCGCGTTTTGTGCGTTGCGCATCTAAATAATCCAGAATGCCGCGCTCGCCAAAGCGATAGGCGGCTTCCGCTACTTTGAGCACAGATTCAGCCTGCTCAAGCAGGCCATCTTCAAACGCTGAAACTTGCTGCTGCGCAATCAGGTAGCGTTGATACGCTGACTCAATGTCGCGTTGAATCGTGAGTTCGCGGTCACTCAGCACGGCTTGCACTTCCCTGAGCTCTGCCGCTGCATGTGCGATTGGGCCGCTACGTTTGTCCCAAACCGGGATAGGAATGGCAACTCCGATGCGAAACTGGCGTAAGTCAGGGTCTTGCTCCACCCCTGCTTTCAGGCTTAGCCCGGGGTTCCGCAGTGCATCCTGTAAACGTAAATTGGCTTCAGAAGTTTTGATGGCAGCACGGATCTGCTTGAGCTGCGGTGAGTCGCTCATCTGCTCACGCAAGGTGTCAATTTGCGGCAGGCTGCTGGTAATCGGCAGCTCACCAACTAAGGTAAAGTCTTCAGGAATCGCAGCGCTCACTAAACCTCTTAGATAAGCCTTGCCTTCCACGACGCGTGTTTTGGCCGATTGGTAATCACGCTCGGCAGCCAGCGCCTCTGTGTTGGCTTTAATGAGTTCGTATTTGGGGGACTCTCCCACCTCAACCCTTAATTTCACACGGTCACGAATGTCTTTTAATAACTTATAGTCAGCCTCGGTCAGGCTAAGAAACGCCTCGCGCTGCAACACATCATAAAAAGCACTTTTGACGCGCGTGATTAATTCTCGTTTGGTCACTTCAGTGCTAAGTGTCGCAACCGCGATGTTGTGTTCAGCCACATTGATTTTGGCATTGCGCACACTAGGGTAGTCCAAGGGCTGGGAGATGCCTACCACCCAGTTGCCGCTGGAGCCTAGCCCGCCCGGAGTTCTGTAACGTGTTGGGCCGCCCATCAGTTCTATTTCTGGGTTTGCATAGGTTTTAGCGGTGATGACCGAAGCCGAAGCTGCATCTTCGCGCGCTTTGTAAATATTAAGCAGCGGGTTTTGCTCCGCAGCAATACTAATGATTTGATTAATTGAGTAATTGGGGGCGGCTGTTGCCGTGAAGCTAGCAACGATACCTCCCAACAAAATAAATGTTAAAGCTATCGTTCGGGGGTACGTTACCCCTGAATTTGCACCAAATGCAGGCATGAATACTTTTCCTTTGTGATGGAAGTAAGCGCAACGATCAGTACAGGTCAGCCACAGGCTATACGTGGCCTGTAGCTGAGTGAGCTAGTCGAGCGTAGGGTTTCTGTGCAAATACCAATCTCTAGTGATTGGTAAGCAAGAGTTAAGCCAGAGGGTGGCTTTGGAGGGGGGGTCTTAAATACAGGAGCGGTGTAGGCTCCTGATAACTTGCATAATCATGGTGCAACATAATGTACGTGCTATACCAGTGGGTGGAGCGAGGAATAATATCGACAATGGTGTCGCTTAGGTCGCGGTTGCTATCTTTATCGGGTTGTGTCGCTGAAAGCTGCGCATTTTCAATGATTTTATTTTCGTATAAATCAATATTCAACTGCGTAATAGCAGCAAGCGCCGTCAAAATTCCGATAATCGAAATTAGCCGTGCGATGGTTTTCATTGATAGCAATTTATAGAGCATTGAATATAGCGTTGATTTGGAGGCGTACTTTAAGTATTTGTATGCATTAAGGCAAGTCCGCCTATTGTCCATTGCGGATGAGATTTAGTCAAATTTGAAATAATGATACAAGTTACTCGAGTCCTATCTATAAGCATGCTTCCTAATGTATTGATGTGTGCTGCAGCTTGTTTGCGTACCCTGACAAACTAACAGAGCAATGCAAGTGAAGCGCCAATGATGATGGATAACCATTGTTTCATGCCCATGGAACGTGTCCTGCACGTCGTGTCCTTGACATTAGACTTTACCATAAGCGTATCACTCGCATTGCTCTGCCAGCTTGTGCTCAAAATCGCGCGACTCCCAAATGCTGCTTAGCCGGAGTCTCGCCACAAACTCATCTGTTTCACCATTCTCCGCGGTTGTTTTTATCCAGATGCTATGGTGAGACAATGCGATTGTTGCGATGGTTCCGTGATTTATAGATGACGGCTAAGTCTGCTTACGCCTGCTTCAAATCGGCCTGCTTAATTGCGAGCATGCCTTGGTCTACTCGTGTTTTGTCATCAATAGCACATGGTAATTATTGTGACCAATAATGGTGGCCTGTCCGTTTGCTACTAGCTGCGGAGCGAGCTTAGCGCTGGTAATCAGCAGTTTATCGGGCTGTTGCAGTAATGTTTTTACAGCGGCGTAATCATCTATGATCTGAACGTGTCCGTTGGTGTAGTAACTCAAGGAAAACTCATCAGAGCTATAAGCATACAGTGGCAGGGTTGGGTATTTGCTTTGTGCATCCTGAACAAGCTTGCGGGCTGATCTGGTTTCAGTTTGTTGCGGAATCCAAACTAGGCTAGCAATCGTTGCCAGAATAAGCCAAGCTGCGATTAAAACCTGCATTAGCCTCTTAAAGCGGCGACCTAATGTAGGCCAAAAATTGGCTGTTAATAACGCAAAAGCAGGCAAAGCCGTTAAGGTGTATGTCCAGATAATATTGCGTGAGAGGGTGAAGAACAGTAATGGCGCCAGTATCCATGCCCATAACCATTTAGTCTGTGAGTCTAGTTTTGAGTTGATAAGTGGTTTATCTTTAACGATGCCGTAAATAAATATCGGCAGCCAAACGGCAATAGATACTGTCCAATACAGCCAGATCATGCCTATCGCTTGGCGGTGCGCCATGCCGTACATGTCCCCTTTCCAGCCCGGTTCTAAAAAGCGCTGGAAATGCTCACCAACGATAAAATACTTGAGGAAGCCCGGATAATAAATCTCTGCAGGAATATACCAGGCCAGTACTATGCCAATAAACAGCACAATGCCTGGCCAAAACCATATTTTCTTGATGTGGTGATAGATAACTTCACGCGATGAGCAGGCCCAAAATAACAAAACGGGTAACCCAATCAGCGCCCAAGTCGCCAACCCCTTAGCAATGGCCCCTATGCCCAGTACTACCCATAAGCCATATTGATCCAGTTTTAATGGTTCGGCACTTGTCTGCAAGCGCCATAAAAGTACCATGGCCCAGGTAACGACAGCGAGCTGGGTTGCATCGGTCATCACTGCGCCGGCGCTGATAAAGCCAATCGGTGCGGTCAGCATCACAAAAGAAGCCAATAACCATTGCTGGCGTGTCAGCTTGAGGCTTTGCGCGCCATATAAAAGCGCTAGGCAGGATAGCAGTACCAGTAATAAGGAAGGTAATCTAAGCGCAAATTCGTTGTGACCAAATGCCAGCCAGCTAGAAGCAGCAAACCATGTAGCTAAAGGTGGTTTAGCGAAAAAGGGCTGGCTTGCCGACATATGGGGCATTAGCCAGTAGTGGCCGGTTGCAGTCACGCGCGCCAGTTCGCCATAGCGCGCCTCCGTCGTGTCCAGCAGAGGTATGCTGCTCATCAAAATGATGCGTAGTGTGATGACAAATAAAATTAATGCAGTGAAATAGAGAAAAGCTTTAGTTTGAGTGCGCGACATGCTGTTTTTTTAACCTACGCCTTTATTGGCTTGATCAGGATGAAGCAGCAAGAGCTGTGCCATTATCGGCCTGATGGTGATATTTTTTATATTAATCAATTGGTTAATAACGAATTGATCAGGTATTTAATAGAATGGGTACATAAAAAGAATACAGATTTTGCAGGATTTATACAAGCTTGGTTTGGGTGCACCCTGCAATGGTTACATGCATATTGCATTTAAGTCTGGCAGCTTTATTCAAATCTGACAGATAAAATCTTCGGACTGTCGTTTTCATGGCTTAGACATTAACTTGAATCGATTGGAGTATAATTGACCTTTTGGCGGGTGTAGTTCAATGGTAGAACGCTAGCTTCCCAAGCTCGATACGCGGGTTCGATTCCCGTCACCCGCTCCACCTTTAGCAATTAGCGACAATATTATGGCAAACCAAGCACCCCCATCAGTTTTGACATTCGCAGGTACAGACCCAAGTAGTGGTGCTGGGCTGCAGGCAGATATCCTTACGTTTGCCAGTATTGGTTGCCATCCTTTGTCTGTAGTGACAGCCATCACTGCGCAGGATACGGTAGGTGTTGATGGCGTGTTGGCGATGGATCCAGACTGGGTCAACGATCAGGCGCGTGCGATTTTAGAAGATGTACAGGTGTCAGCCTTTAAATTGGGTTTGCTGGGTTCCGTGGAGAACATCGCAGTGATTGCCGAAATCATGGCAGATTACCCGGACATCCCTTTGCTGATAGACCCTATTTTAACTTCAGGTCGTGGCGATGATTTAAGCAATGATGAAATGATGGAAGCCATGGTAGAGCTGTTGTTCCCACAGGCTACATTGATTACGCCTAATAGTTTAGAGGCACGTCGCTTTGCGTTTGCGGACGAAGCGGAAGAAGTAGGATTGACCTCTTTAGATGAAAGTGCGGCGCGCTTGCTGGCAATGGGTAGTGAGTATGTGCTGATTACAGGTACCCATGAGCGTACTACCGAAGTCACGAATACCCTATATGGTGAAGATAAGCTGATTAAGGCCTATAAATGGGAGCGTTTACCCGGCAGTTACCATGGCTCTGGCTGCACGCTGACCAGTGCGATTGCTGCCTGCATGGCGCATGGCCTCAGCATTGAAGATGCCGTGCTGGAGGCGCAAGAGTACACATGGCAAACCCTTAAAAACGGCTTCAGGCCAGGCATGGGGCAATATATTCCAGACCGCATGTTCTGGGCGCGCGATGAAGAAGACCCTGCCATCAATAGTGGTGATGGCAGTGTGAAAACGCACTAGACCCACACTTTCATATGTCGGTAATTAAAGGGCTTTACGCAATTACGCCAGATGAGCAAGATACCGATATCTTGCTTGCCAAGGTTGCGGCTGCTTTGCAGGGTGGGATTGGTGTTTTGCAGTATCGCAACAAGCTGGCTAATCATAAACTGCAAACGCAACAGGCGCGCGCGCTGCTGCCTTTATGTCGCCAATACCAAGTACCCTTCATTATTAATGACTCCATCAAGCTGTGCCTGACTTTGGATGCGGACGGTGTGCATTTGGGCGCGGATGACGGCAATTTAGCAGAGGCTAGGGCTAGATTAGGAAGTAATAAGCTTCTGGGAGCATCTTGTTATAACCGTTTTGATTTGGCCGTTTCTGCGCAGCAACTAGGGGCGGACTATGTAGCTTTTGGTGCATGCTTTGCTTCGAGCACCAAGCCCAATGCGCCAGTGGCAGGCTTGCATTTATTCACGCAGGCAAAAGCGGAGCTTAATATTCCCACCGTCGCTATTGGCGGTATCACTTTAGACAATGCGCCGTCAGCAATTGCCGCTGGTGCAGACTCCTTAGCAGTCATCAATGCAATTTTTAATGCAGATGACGTAAAATTAACTTCTCAACAATTTACAAAGCTATTTCAATCATGACCTCAGCCAATCAAGCCCTTTTTGAAAAATCACAACAACTTATTCCGGGCGGTGTAAATTCGCCGGTGCGTGCGTTCCGTAGTGTGGGCGGTACGCCAATTTTCTTTAAAAAAGGTTTAGGCTCTAAGTTGTGGGATGTCGATGGCAAAGAGTACATTGATTACATTAACTCTTGGGGGCCAATGATTGTGGGTCATGCGCACCCAGATGTGATTGGTGCCGTGCAGGCAGTAGCCGCTAATAGTTTGTCATTTGGCGCGCCGACCGGTTTGGAGTTGGAAATGGCATCGCTGATTAACAAGCTGGTGCCTAGCATGGAGCAGGTGCGTTTGGTGAGCAGTGGTACAGAGGCGACCATGAGCGCGATTCGTGTGGCGCGCGGCTTTACCGGCCGTAATAAATTAGTGAAGTTTGAAGGCTGCTACCACGGTCATTCAGATGCTTTATTGGTAAAGGCCGGCTCTGGTTTGCTCACATTTGGCGAGCCTAGCTCAGCTGGTGTGCCAGCTGAGGTGGCGGCACATACCTTAACGCTTGAATACAATAATACGCAACAATTAAAAGAGCTGTTTGCAACAGCGGGTGATGAAATTGCCTGTGTCATCATTGAGCCGGTGGTGGGCAATATGAATCTCGTGGTGCCGCATATGGAGTTCCTGCAAACCCTGCGCGAACTGTGTACGCAGCATGGCGCAGTGTTGATTTTTGATGAAGTAATGACGGGCTTCCGTGTGCATTTAGGCGGTGCTCAGGCCTTATATGGCATCAAGCCAGACATGACGACTTTGGGTAAAGTAATTGGCGGTGGCTTGCCGGTAGGTGCATTTGGCGGACGTAAAGATATTATGCAATGCCTAGCGCCATTGGGTGCGGTGTATCAGGCTGGCACCTTGTCAGGTAACCCAGTTGCAGTAACGGCTGGCTTAGAAACATTGAAGCTGATTCAAGCGCCAGATTTTCATGCCAAGCTCACAGCCAAGACTAAAAAACTGGTGGACGGCTTGGTTGCTGTAGCAAAAGAGGTTGGTGTTGTATTTAGTGCGCAAAGTGTTGGCGGTATGTTTGGTTTGTACTTTAGTGAGCGCTGCCCTACTAGCTTTGCCGAGGTGATGCAGGCCAATAAAGAAAACTTCAATCTGTTCTTCCACAGTATGTTGGATGCTGGCATTTATTTAGGGCCATCTGCATTTGAAGCGGGCTTTGTGTCTGCTGCACATACAGATGACGATATTGCCTTTACCTTGGTCGCCGCTAAAAAAGCATTTGCGGCAGTTGCCGCTCGATAGCATTTGGAGCAAAGCTTGCTTTGCTTAATTCGCTTGCTTTAAAGCCTGTCTGATAAAAAAATATTTATCTTTCAGTCCTATCTTATTGAACTCATAGGCATTTAGCGGTAAACTTGAAGGTTCCGCTAAATGTTTTGTGATTAGATAATATGGCAACAGATTTAAGTAAGCAAATTGGTTCTGAAAACGCACTGGCTGCACACGATGATGTAGCTTCAGTTACTCCTGATTTGTATTCAGGACGACCAGCAAAACAAGGTCTATACAGACCTTCTAACGAGCGCGATGCTTGTGGTGTTGGTTTCGTAGCGCATATTAAAGGCAAAAAAAGTCACGATATCGTGCAAAAGGGTTTGGAGCTTTTAACCAACCTTACGCACCGTGGCGCTACCGGCTATGACCCTAAATTAGGTGATGGCGCTGGTTTGCTCATGCAAATGCCAGACGCATTCATGCGTAAAGAAGCTGCAAAGCTTGGTATTGAGCTGCCTGCGGCGGGTCAATATGCGGTAGGTAATGTGTTTTTACCGCAAGCTGCAAATAATCGTGCCGCCTGTGAAGCGCTATTCACAAAAATCATTGCAGAAGAAAATCAAACCTTGCTAGGCTGGCGTGATGTGCCGGTCGATAACAGCAATATCGCACAAGCTGCACGCGATGTAGAGCCGACCATGCGTCAGGTATTCATCGCCACAACGAGTACCGACCAAAACGTGTTTGAGCGTAAATTGTTCGTGATTCGTAAACGTCTTGAGCATGAAGTGCGCGCACTTGGCTTAACAGATAATGCAGCGTTCTATATGCCTTCATTGTCATCACGCACTATCGTTTACAAAGGCATGTTGCTTGCCAATGAGGTGGGCATTTACTACCAAGATCTAAACGACGAAAGCGTTGTTTCAGCGCTGGCTTTAGTGCATCAACGTTTCTCAACCAATACATTCCCAGCATGGGATTTAGCCCACCCATTCCGCATGATTGCGCACAATGGCGAAATCAATACCGTACAAGGTAACGTCAACTGGATGGCTGCACGTCATGAGGCGATGCGCTCAACCGTGATTGGTGAAGATTTAGAAAAACTATGGCCATTAATCGCTGAAGGACAGTCAGACTCTGCATGTTTCGATAACTGTCTAGAGTTGTTGGTTGCGGGTGGTTACAGCTTGCCGCATGCCATGATGATGTTGATCCCAGAAGCTTGGTCAGGCAATCCATTGATGGATGAAGAGCGCCGTGCATTCTACGAATACCATGCTGCGTTGATGGAGCCATGGGATGGCCCAGCTGCGGTTGCATTTACTGATGGCCGTATGGTTGGTGCAACACTAGACCGTAATGGTTTACGCCCTGCGCGTTATTTAGTGACAGATGATGACATCGTAATGATGGCGTCTGAAATGGGTGTGTTGACATTCCCACAAGAAAAAATCGTTAAAAAATGGCGCTTGCAGCCAGGCAAAATGTTGCTAATCGATATGGAGCAAGGCCGTATTATTGATGATTCTGAAGTGAAGCATCAGCTGGCAACAGCCAAACCATATAAACAATGGATTGAAAAATCACGTTACTTCTTGAGCGATATGCCAAAAGTACAAGGCGAGCTAGAGCTGGCTGCTGATTTATTAGATACGCAACAAGCATTTGGCTACACGCAAGAAGACATCAAGTTTATCTTGCAGCCGATGATACAAAGCGGTGAAGAGGGTTCAGGCTCTATGGGTAACGACGCTGCATTGCCAGTGTTGTCAGCTAAACCAAAAGTCTTGTACAACTACTTCAAACAATTATTCGCACAAGTAACCAACCCGCCAATCGACCCGATTCGCGAAGAGTTGGTGATGTCGTTGATTACATTTATTGGCCCTAAGCCAAACTTGTTAGGTATAGATGAAACTACACCGCCAATGCGTTTAGAGGCCAGCCAGCCTGTGCTGATGTTGGACGAATTAGAGCAATTGAAAGCCATTGCGACATTGACGCAAAACCAATATAAATCATTGGTGTTAGACATTACCTACCCAGCAGTACAAGGTAAAGCTGGCATGGCAGCTGCGGTTGCTAGCATTACTAAAGCGGCATCTGATGCTGTTCAAAATGGTTTTAATATCCTCATTTTATCTGACCGTAATGTAAGCGCAGACCGTGTGGCGATTCCTGCGTTATTGGCTTGTTCTGCAACACATGAGCATCTTGTAAAAGTAGGCTTAAGAACCAGTACTGGCTTGGTGGTTGACACCGGCTCTGCACGTGAAGTGCATCACTTTGCATTGTTGGCAGGTTATGGTGCAGAGGCTGTCTGTCCATGGCTCACCTTTGAGACGATTAAAGATTTGGCGACTGATAGCTACACTGCCAATAAGAACTTTGTGAAAGCAGTAAGCAAAGGCTTGTACAAAGTCATGTCTAAAATGGGCATTTCTACTTACCAGTCTTACTGTGGCGCACAGATTTTTGAAGCGATTGGTTTAAACAGTGAGTTTGTTGAACAGTACTTTACTGGCACGGTGACTAATATCGAAGGTATCGGCTTAGAGCAAGTGTCTGAAGAAGCGGTGCGTTTACATACTGCAGCTTTCGGTACAGACCCAGTGTTAGCAAATCACCTAGAAGCAGGCGGCGAGTATGCATACCGTGTGCGTGGTGAAGAGCACACTTGGACGCCAGAATCAGTGGCGAAATTGCAAAATGCAACGCGTACTGGTCAATATGACACCTACAAAGAATACGCTAAGTTAATCAACGACCAATCACGTCGTCACATGACGCTACGCGGTTTGTTTGAGATCAAACCAGCGGCTGCAGCAATTCCTCTAGAGTCTGTAGAGTCTGCTAAAGAAATTGTTAAGCGCTTTGCTACGGGTGCGATGTCATTGGGTTCTATTTCAACAGAAGCACATGCAACTTTAGCAATCGCCATGAACCGTATCGGTGGTAAATCTAACACTGGTGAAGGTGGTGAAGACGCTAAACGCTTTATCCCTGTGGCCAATGCTTCAACTATGGCTGACGTGTTAGGCGCAAGCCTGATTGAGTCAAACATTCACCTCAAAGCTGGCGATTCAATGCGCTCTAGCATTAAGCAAGTGGCATCAGGCCGTTTCGGTGTGACTGCTGAGTACTTGGCTAATGCAGACCAAATCCAAATTAAAATGGCACAAGGTGCAAAACCTGGTGAAGGTGGTCAATTGCCTGGGCATAAAGTATCAGAGTACATCGCTAAATTGCGTTTCTCTGTACCAGGCGTGGGCTTAATCTCACCTCCTCCGCACCATGATATTTATTCAATTGAAGACTTAGCACAGCTGATTCATGATTTGAAAAATGCTAATCCAAAAGCATCAATTTCAGTGAAGTTAGTATCTGAAACTGGCGTGGGTACGGTAGCTGCTGGTGTGGCAAAAGCGAAATCAGACCATATCGTGATTGCAGGTCATGATGGTGGTACTGGCGCATCGCCGATTTCTTCTATCAAGCACGCAGGTGCGCCGTGGGAGCTAGGCCTGTCTGAAACACAGCAAACTTTGGTATTAAACCAATTGCGCGGCCGTGTGGTGGTGCAAGTTGACGGCCAAATGAAAACTGGCCGTGACGTAGTGATCGGTGCCTTATTAGGTGCTGATGAATTTGGTTTCGCAACAGCACCGCTAGTTGTTGAGGGCTGTATCATGATGCGTAAGTGTCATTTGAATACTTGCCCAGTTGGTGTTGCTACACAAGATCCAGAATTGCGTAAACGTTTCACAGGTCAACCTGAGCATGTGGTGAACTACTTCTTCTTTGTCGCTGAAGAAGTGCGTGAATTAATGGCTTCTATGGGTATTGCTAAGTTTGACGATCTAATTGGTCGCCCAGATTTGTTAGATATGCAAGCAGGTATCGACCACTGGAAAATCAGCGGTTTAGATTTCAGCAAAGTGTTCCATCAACCAGATATGCCAGCTAGTGTGTCACGTAAAAACAATGACGTGCAAGACCATGGCTTGGTGAATGCGCTTGATAACAAGCTAGTAGCACTGGCAACACCAGCGCTGGAAAAAGGCGAGAAGGTTGTATTGGATATTCCAATCACCAACACTAATCGTACAGTAGGTACTATGCTGTCAAATCAGGTGGCTACGCGCTACGGTAATGCTGGTTTGCCACACGACACTATCCATGTGAACTTCACTGGTACGTCTGGCCAAAGCTTTGCGGCATTCTTGGCTAAAGGCATTACTTTTGACCTCACTGGCGAAGGCAATGACTATGTAGGTAAAGGTTTATGCGGTGGCCGTATTGTGATTAAACCGCCAAAAACATTCCGTGGCATTTCACACGAGAATATTATTGTGGGTAACACTGTAATGTTTGGTGCAACTACGGGTGAAAGCTATTTTAGCGGCGTAGCAGGTGAGCGTTTCTGTGTGCGTAACTCAGGCGCTACTGCAGTGGTCGAAGGTGTTGGTAACCACGGTTGCGAATACATGACCGGCGGTACCGTGGTGGTGTTAGGTGTGACTGGTCAAAACTTTGCTGCTGGTATGAGTGGCGGCGTAGCTTATGTGTATGATGAAGATGGCTTGTTTGCAAAACGCTGCAACATGGGCATGGTGTCTTTAGAAAAAGTTGAGCATATCGACAATGTAGCTGCGGATGCCGTTCATCATCTTAACCAGCCTGATGAAGTGACATTGCTGGCTTTAATCAACAAGCATGCTGAATACACAGGCAGTGAGCGCGCGAAAGCGATACTTGCTGATTGGGATAACATGCGTGGCAAGTTTGTTAAAGTGATGCCAAATGAATATAAACGCGCCTTGATTGAATTGGCTGAAGATAAAGCGCTAGTAGCGGCCTAGAGTCGCTTTTAATATGAAACAAGTAAAGAGACTCTTTTGGGAAAAGGCTTTATAGTATGGGTAAAGTAACGGGATTTATGGAATTTGAACGTCTGTCTGAGGCATATTTGCCAGTACAGGATCGCGTTAAGAATTACAAAGAATTTGTATTGCATTTAACAGATGACCAAGCTAAACAGCAAGGTGCGCGCTGTATGGACTGCGGTATTCCATTTTGTACAACGGGTTGTCCAATCAACAATATCATTCCTGACTGGAATGATTTGGTGTATCACCAAGACTGGCGTAGTGCGATTGATGTATTGCATTCAACCAATAACTTCCCAGAGTTCACAGGCCGTATCTGCCCTGCACCATGTGAGGCAGCATGTACGCTTAACATCAATGCGGATGCGGTTGGTATTAAATCAATTGAGCATGCGATTATTGATAAAGCTTGGGAAAATGACTGGGTACAACCACAAGTAAACCCGAATAAAACCGGTAAAAAAGTGGCGGTGGTTGGTTCTGGCCCTGCTGGTTTAGCCGCTGCGCAACAATTAGCGCGCGCTGGCCACAGTGTTGTCGTATTGGAAAAAAATAGCCGTATCGGTGGTTTGTTACGTTACGGTATTCCTGATTTCAAAATGGAAAAATCACACATTGACCGCCGTATGGCGCAAATGGAAGTAGAAGGCGTTGAGTTCCGCGTGAATCAGCACGTAGGCGAAAACGTGAATGCTGACGACTTAGTGGCTGAGTTTGATGCTGTGGTATTAGCCGCAGGTGCAGAACAGCCACGTGATTTGCCAGTTACTGGTCGTGAGTTGGATGGCGTACATTTTGCGATGGACTTTTTAACACCGCAAAACAAAGTGGTGGCTGGCGATACTATCCCTGACCAAATTAAAGCCACAGGTAAGCACGTGATTGTGATTGGTGGCGGTGATACAGGTTCTGACTGTGTGGGTACCTCAAACCGTCATGGTGCTGCAAGCATTACTCAGTTTGAGTTAATGCCACAACCGCCAGAGACGGAAAATAAAGAATTGGTATGGCCTAACTGGCCACTGAAACTACGCACTTCAAGCTCACATGAAGAAGGCGCTAACCGTGATTGGTCAATCACCACTAAAGAGTTGATTGGCGAAAACGGTAAAGTGGTGGCACTGAAAGGTGCACGCGTGGAGTGGAAAGACGGCAAAATGTCTGAAATCGCTGGTTCTGAATTTACCATTCCGGCAGATTTAGTGTTCTTGGCCATGGGTTTTGTGTCACCAATCCAGAAGTTGCTAGAAGCGTTTGGCGTAGAGAAAGACAACCGCGGTAATGCTAAAGCTGCTACTGAAGGCGACGCAAGTTACAAAACTAACAAAGATAAAGTATTTGCTGCTGGCGATGTACGCCGTGGCCAGTCTTTGGTGGTTTGGGCAATTCGTGAAGGCCGTCAGGCAGCGCGTGCAGTAGATGAATTTTTAATGGGCTCATCAGTATTGCCACGTTAAGTTAACGCCACAGTATGACAATGTAAAACTAAAGGATGCAAAGTAAAACCACTTTGTGTCCTTTTTTATTTAGGTAATCAAATGAATCAATTAAAAAACGACACATTCTTAAAAGCGCTAATGCGCCAACCAACGGATTACACACCAGTGTGGATGATGCGTCAGGCTGGGCGCTATTTACCTGAATATCGTGAGAGCCGTAAAACCGCGGGCAGCTTTTTACAGCTTTGCAAAAATGCACAATTTGCGACAGATGTAACACTACAACCTTTAGATCGCTACCCATTGTTAGACGCGGCGATTCTGTTCTCAGATATACTCACGGTGCCAGACGCCATGGGCTTGGGTCTGTACTTTGAAGAAGGCGAAGGCCCTAAGTTTGAGCGCACCTTACAGCAAGAAGCCGATATTCAGAAGCTGGTTGTGCCAGACATGGCAAAGCTGCAGTATGTATTTGATGCTGTGAGCAGTATCCGCAACGCATTGGATGGTCGCGTACCTTTAATTGGCTTCTCCGGTAGCCCGTGGACCCTTGCCACTTACATGGTGGAAGGCAAAGGCGGCACGGACTTTTTAACCACTAAGAAAATGGCGTATGCACGCCCGGATTTATTGCATCATATTTTAGAAACCACTGCACAGACCGTGATTCAATATCTGAACGCACAGATTATGGCTGGTGCACAAGCGGTGATGATTTTTGACTCATGGGGCGGTGCCTTGTCACACAATGCCTATACTGAGTTTTCACTCAATTACATGCAAAAAATTGTGAATGGTTTAATTAAAACCAATGATGGTCGTAAAGTGCCAAGTATCGTATTCACTAAAGGCGGTGGTTTATGGCTAGAAGCACAAGCCGAGATTGGCGCAGATGCGTTGGGCTTGGATTGGACTGTTGATATCGGCAGCGCACGCCAGCGTGTGGGTGATAAAGTGGCGCTACAAGGCAATTTAGACCCAGCTATTTTACTATCAACACCAGAAGCGATTGAGAAAGATGTGGCTAGGGTTTTAGCCAGCTATGGTAAAGGCAATGGCCACGTATTTAACTTAGGTCATGGCATTACACAATGGACACCGCCTGAAAATGCGGCAGCGATGTTAGAGGCAGTACGCAAGCATAGTCAGCAATACCATGTGTAATTCGCCGTTTTATCCAGATTAGCTGGATAAACGACATTAAAAAAGCCTGATCATATTGATCAGGCTTTTTTATACGTACTCGCTAATGAATAGCGATGGTGTATGAGTTATTGATGCAAAGTACGGCTAAACAAGTTCAATGCCAGTTGGTAACCAATCATTGCCGTTTGCGGGTCATAACGCTCACCTTCATCACGCATAAATGCATGTTGGGCATTAAATTCATGCCATGTGAATGTGATGTTTGTATCCCCTAGCTTTTTATATACATCTGCACGGCCAGCTGCAGGGATGTGCGGGTCTTGTTTACCCCAAATCATCAATAGCTCGCCTGTAATGTCGCTGAGGCGCTCCATGCTGTGCTGACCAGGTTTGTTAGGAATCACTTGTGTGTGCAGGTCTGTTGCATAGAAGCACGCAGTACCTTTGATTTCTGGCTGTAATGCGGCACGGAAAGCTAAATGACCGCCGATGCAGAAGCCCATGGCGCCAATGTTGCCGTTATACCAAGCTTGTTGTTTTACAAACGCAATCATCGCTGCGTTGTCTGTGTCGTAGCCCTCAACATCTTTTGCAGATTTGTCGGCATTACCTTTATCACGGCCTGCATCGTCATAGCCCAATACAGTGCCAATTGGGTTCAGTTCGTGAAATACTTCCGGTACTAATACCGCGTAGCCATGGCTGGCAATGATTTTAGCGGCACGCTCAATTGGGCCGGTTTGCTGAAAAATCTCTGAATAGAATAAAACAGTAGGATACTTTCCATCGCCTGTTGGGCGGTGAATATAAGTGCGCATAACCCCAGTTGGTGTGTTAAGGTCAGCAATGTTACTTTGAATGTTCATGATAGCTCTCTGAATAGACTTTTCAAATAAAAAACTCGAGATATTGTACAACGCCACACGTGTTTTTTGTGGGATATGTGCGCTTTATACGTATGCAAATTAGGCATTCTTTAAGAGAAATTAACAGAATAGTTAAAAATTAGATTTAGCTAAATTAAGGTTTGCTAAGAGCACTACAATTTCCGTAAAATGTTGTTTTGAATCTATTTGTATAAACAATTATGCTTGTTCATACAATGTCAGGTTAATTCTTATCTGGTGAGTTTGGTCAGACGTATATGGTTTCCTGATTTAATCACATGGCAATTTCTATGCAACTTACAATAAATGGGAAAGCGCGCAGTTTTGAACTTGCGCAGATGAACACCGCACAGCTAGTAGAGCAGCTTGAATTAGTGGGGAAACGCTTGGCAATAGAACTTAATGGTGAAATCGTACCGCGTAGCCAATTTGCACATACCAAGCTGTCAGATGGCGACAAATTAGAGATAGTCGGCGCAGTAGGCGGCGGCTAGTCAGCACGTTGAGTAGACTCACGATTGTAAAATCGCGATTAATGAATGATGAAGGATAATAAGTTGTCAGATTTATTGAAAATAGCAAATAAGACCTATCAATCACGCTTGTTGGTGGGCACTGGTAAATATAAAGACTTTGCAGAAACCCGTGCGGCGATTGATGCGAGTGGCGCAGAAATTATTACGGTAGCGATTCGCCGTACCAACATTGGTCAAACCGCAGGTGAGCCCTCACTTCTGGACTTTTTGCCGCCTGAAGAGTTTACTTATTTGCCGAACACAGCCGGCTGTTATTCTGCAGATGAAGCTGTGCGTACATTGCGTTTGGCACGCGAGTTATTAGATGGTCATCAATTAGTGAAGTTAGAAGTGCTAGGTGACCCGAACACTTTATACCCGAATATGACAGAGACGTTAGCTGCTGCTAAAACGCTGGTTAAAGACGGCTTTGAGGTGATGGTGTATTGCTCTGATGATCCGATTATCGCGAAACAGTTAGAGGAAATTGGCTGTTGTGCAGTGATGCCATTAGCTTCCTTGATTGGTTCTGGCATGGGCATATTAAATCCGTGGAATCTGCAAATCATCATTGAAAATGCAAAAATTCCAGTATTGGTAGACGCTGGTGTGGGCACTGCGTCTGATGCAGCCATCGCGATGGAGCTAGGCTGTCAGGGTGTGCTGATGAATACCGCGATTGCCGCTGCTAACAACCCAGTATTAATGGCTAGTGCCATGAAAAAAGCAGTTGAAGCTGGCCGTGAAGCCTACTTGGCTGGTCGTATGCCTAAGAAGTTATACTCAGCCAGCCCTAGCTCACCAACTACGGGCTTAATCTCGAAATAAGCTATATACACTTACAATCTGGTGCGCCGGCGTATTTAGTGCAATAGATGTGCGCAGATGCATGCAGTTACAGCACCTGCGCGTTGATTAAAGCATGTAGCTTAGCTTATGAATTTTATTACTTTTGCACTGTCGGTTAGGTATTGAGCACGAGATGAGCAGCGATAAACATTATGAATGCACGGTAAAAGTAGAGGTTACTTTTATCGCTGAGCAGTCGGATATTGAGCATAATCAATATGCGTTTGCATACCATGTGACCATTATTAATACCGGCAATGTTGCTGCACAGCTGATTAGCCGTCATTGGGTGGTGACTGAGGCCAACGGTGAACGCAAAGAGATTAGAGGCTTGGGCGTAGTAGGCGCACAACCTTTGCTCAAGCCTGCTGAGCACTATGAATATACAAGCGGCACCTTGATTAACACGCCCATGGGCGAGATGCATGGTGCTTACCAAATGGTAGCGGAAGATGGCACACAGTTTGATGCAGTCATTGCGCCTTTTGCACTGGCTATGCCAAGGATTTTGCATTAAGTAATCCTGCACTAAACAACGGCTGAGCCGCGCTCATTTCAGTATTAAATACTCCACACTAGACTTGTGATAACAATGAAAAAAATCGCACAGAATACTTTGCTTGTAGTGCTCACTTTGTTTGCAACCGCATGTGCAAACAATAATATCAAACCGGTGACTGCCCCTGCTCCACCGCAGGCAAAGTGCGATTGCGCTACCGGTGCGCCGGTACAAGTGCCAGCAGGCAGCAAACCTGCTGAGGCGACGGCTGAACAGCAAAAGCAAATGGCGAAATTGCCAGATTACAGTTTGCTGCAAACCGCAGACTGGAACGACATCGATGGCTTGCAAGTGGATAACCTAAGTCTGGCTTGGCCGGCATGGATGCAAAGCTGCTCAACACTGGTGAATAAACCGATGTGGAAAAACGCCTGCAGCGCTGCACAAAAACTAAACACGGATACCGCAAACAAGCCGCAAACGCAGGAAGTGTTGAGCTATTTTCAAGAATATTTCTCAGTGTATAAAGCGAGCAATCTTGATGGTACGGAGCAAGGCTTAATTACTGGTTATTATGAGCCTGTGTTAAAGGGTAGCCGCACTAAGTCTGCCAAGTACCCTAACCCCTTATATGCAACCCCAGACGACCTGATTACGGTGGAGCTGGATAGTTTGTTCCCAGAGTTGAAATATAAGCGCGTGCGTGGCCGCTTAGTCGGCAATAAACTGGTGCCTTACTACAATCGTGCTGAGATTGAAACGGACACTTCGCCAGTGAAAGGGCGTGAGTTTGTGTATATCGATGACATTATTGACGTCTTCTTTTTGCAGATTCAGGGTTCAGGCTTGGTGCAGCTAGATACTGGCGAGCAGGTACACGTAGGCTATGCAGACCAGAATGGCCATACCTATAACTCGATTGGCCGTTTGTTGATAGAGCGTGGCGAGTTGACCTTAGCACAAGCCTCTATGCAGGGTATCAAGAACTGGGCGCGCAATAATTTAGATAAGCTCCGCGAGTTACTGAACCAGAACCCTAGTTATGTGTTCTTTAGAGAGCTGCCAGCAGGCTTGCCTGGGCCTCTAGGCGCGTTGGGCGTACCCATTTTGGCAGAACGCAGTGTGGCTGTAGATCCTAAATTTGTACCATTGGGTGCGCCGGTGTTTTTATCAACGACAGAGCCTAATAGCAGTAAACCATTAAAACGCTTAATGATGGCTCAGGATACTGGTGGGGCAATTAAAGGTGGCGTACGCGCAGACTTTTTCTGGGGGGCTGGCGCCACCGCAGGCGCTAGGGCTGGCGCAATGAAGCAAACCGGTAAAATTTGGGTGTTTTTACCAAAGGGATTTGTGATTAAAACCCAATAGCATTGGGCAGGATAGCTCTGGCAGGCTTAGACACATAAGCACTTGGGTTAAATGGCCTAGGGTAAAAAGCCTCTTGTTCTAAATGATGCAGGCAAATAAAAAGGGTGCCATCAGCACCCTTTTTATTTATACGTAAGATATTACTTGTTCATTACGTACATTGTAACTTCAAAACCGAAACGCATTTCAGTAGCAGCTGGTGTTGTCCACATAGTAATTCTCCTTTTATATAAATTCGTCCCGCATTTGCTTAATTACAATTGCATTACGTGATAGAGATATTACGACTAGCCTGACTTTGTAGCATGACCTTGTTCATTAAAGCAGGCTAGTGAAAATCATTAGAAGCAGTTTTGTTTGTCAGGCCGGCTTTACTTTTTAAATTTCTGTTTTAATTTTTTAATGCCTTTGCGCCCAAACTTTCTCTTGAATGCCACTTTAAAGTCATACAAATAGAACGAGAGTTTAATCTGCAGGGTAAGTTTTCTGCCGATATTGGCGAGGTACAAGCCCATAAAGCGTTCGCGCCCGGCCCAATGCAGTTTGTTACAGACTCTGGCTAAATCTGAGATACGATACTTCATTGCAGTTGGGTGCGTATAAAAATGCGCGCGTGCGGTATCAATTAGCGAGAATGCCAGTTGGCGGTTGCTTTGTAGCTGTACCAATACATTGCCACCGGATAAATCCCTGAAGAAGGTGCCGCTTTGATGCATGCGGTGCAGATATTGCGCTAATTGCGTATAAGCGTCTTCTGCACGGATTGCATAGTCTTTGCCGGCAAAATGAAACTCTTTATTGCCTTTGGCAAAATGTACGAACATCTCCCCTACCGAGCAATCGGCTTTAACGTAGTTGCAGATATAAAAATTCTGCTTGAGGGTTTTATCACCGGTCTGCTCAAAGAAGGCAACCGGGTGTGCTGTGCTGATGCCACGCCTTAACAGTTCAACCGCGCCATTCCAACTGCGCTTGGCTTTGCTCGGTTTGAATCTATCCAAAAATGCCTTGTGCGGGTACATCTTAATCGGTTGTTTCACGGTGACTTGTGCATCGGGATCGCGTGGGTCGGTTAATGCCCAGATGGCATTACGTGCATGGCGCAGTGCGCTTGTTTTCTGTGGGCTCATCAGTGTGTCTGGGTGCAGGTGCTCGCTAATTAGCAAGGCTTCCTCGGCGCTACGTGCCAATATCATGCCAAACCAATGCCCTTGGCGGAATGGAAAGTATTGCAGTGCCGCAATATGCGCATGTATGGCTAAGTCTTGCGCCAGGCCACTGCTGTCTTTAATGTTAACCGTGTGATTTTTGGGCCAGCGGATATAGATCGGAGACTCGCAAACAATGTGGGTTGCTGCAGTGAATGGATGACCATCACGATGGATGATCTCACCAGTGCTGATATCAGCGCTTTCATAAATGTCTTGCAGCAAGGCCACTTTACCATTGATGGTCCACAGTGCATGGATGTCGTATTCACTGGTTTTAAAGTGGTGAATCTCCAGTCCATTGGCACTGGAGATTGCCTTGATATATTCCGCACCTTGAATCATCGCCGCCACGGTCTTGATGGCGTGAAAACTGGCATGGCGCCAGAAATTGTTTAGGTTGCCATCTACGCTGGCATAGTGGGTAACCCGCTCCAGCGCAGGATATTCTGCATCCAGCAGGCCATCATCAATCAAACCTTCGCGGTGGCAAATAAATGCACCCCAGAACGCTTGGTCTAGCGCACCTGAGGCTGCATTCAGGATCATATAACGTGCCGCATAGTCTGCTTGCTTTTGCTCTCCATCTGGCAGTAAGCGTTGGATGCGATAAATTGCCCAAAATGCCACAGGTGAAATAAAGCGTTTAATGCCAAAGTCAGTGCCAATTTTTTTGAGCAGGCGTGCTTTTTTAACCAGATTGTATTTAAAGATAGTGGCCCAGCGGTATTTCAAGATACGGTGGTCAAAGCGCTCAGGCTCTGAAACACGTTCTGAAAATAGATTGTTGCTGTGCACATCTGGTAATTGCTGCTTGGCTTTGAGCTGGCTTAATATGCCGATGTTATAAATAGGCTCAAAATCGGTGACGTTAGGGCCAGCTAGTTCAATATGGTGCTGTTTGATGCTGGTATAAGCAATGTTCCAGGCCGCGATAAAGCCATCAGGTGTATAGCCGGTCCAGCGTTTTCTGTTGATGGTGTTGCCGATTTCTATGCGCGCAATCTGGCTACCAAAGCGGCTGATAACGTTATCAAGGAAGGTTTGCCATGTTGCCTGCTCCGCTTTACTTTCCATGTTTTTCGCATTGCGGAATGGCTGTATCAAGTGCAAAGTGACGTGAAACCCATCATTAATTAAGCGTTGCAGAAAGCGTGCGTTAAAACTCTCTAAATCACCATAAGTGAAATCTAGGCGTACTTGTTTAATGCCTAATGCCAGTAGTTCGGTGACTACATAGTCATCCATAGCAGGGTCGGCTGCAGACGCAACACAAACCCCGATAAAGTTAGCTGGTACTTGATGCTGGTTAACAGGCAGGTGTGCGCATTTCTCACGCATTCTGCCGCTTAAAATGTAGGCTAGACCTTTTCTGATAATAGACCAGGTCAGCATGCTACGTTGTTTAGTTGAATTGTTCATTAATGTTTACGGTAAATGGTAACGCTGTTCGTTGTATAGTAAGTCTGGCAGCAGTACGTTGGCCAAAGCGCGCTGCTCAAGCGCTTTGGCATTTGCCGGTGGCGCTACTTCAGTCATGCGCTTAGTCTTAGTGTCATATGTGCCGTGCGCTGGCAGCTTGCCGGAGCGCAATACCACTACCTGCTTACCTAGCGGGCTCTCTTCCATCCAGCCATAATTGTCGTTGTATTGCATCATGGCACGCCCTGGCGTATCGGCAGCCAGGCTAGATAAGTCGCGCCCAGTCATCGGGTGCGCACCTTGTATACCCATCAGTGATAGCATAGTAACAGGTAAGTCTAGCTGGCTGGCCAGCCCGGTGTAGCGCTGTGGCTTGATGTCAGCGCCTAAAATAAGTGCTGGGATATGGAAGTGCGTAATAGGCACCAAGGCTTCACCACGCACGCGGATGTCATGGTCCGCCACCACCAGAAATACCGTATCTTTCCAGTAAGGGCTTTGTTGCGCCTTTTTGAAAAATTCGCCAATAGCGTAGTCTGCGTATTTCACAGCATTGTTATCTGTGCTTTTAGGTTGCTCATACAGCTCAATGCGCCCATCAGGAAACTCGAAAGGCGCATGGTTAGAAGATGAGAACGCCAGCGTGAAAAATGGCTTGCCAGCTTGGTGGTGCGCCATCAGCTGCTCGTGCGTTTTATTCAGCAAGTCTTCGTCAGAAACGCCCCAGCTACCGGAAAACACAGGGTTTTTATAATCTTTTTGGTCCACAATATGGTTAAAGCCATTGCCTAAGAAAAAGCTGCGCATATTGTCAAAATGTGACTCACCGCCATAGATAAACTCGGTGTTATAGCCTTGTTTTTCTAACAATGCGGCAATGCTGAAAAAGTTCTTTTGTGATTTTGACAGTTTGACCGTGCTATCAGCTGGGGTTGGCTGGAAGCCTGTAACCACGGCCTCAATGCCACGCACGGAACGGGTCCCGGTTGCGTAGAGCTGTTCAAACCAGATGCCTTGTTCTTTTAGTTTTTCTAAGTTGGGTGTGACCGGAACACCGCCTAAAGACTCTACAAAAGTAGCGCCCAAGCTTTCCTGCAGAATAATTACTAGGTTCAGCGGCTTGTCTCGCTTGTGGCTAGGGTGTAGCGTGGTCAGTGTCGGAATATCTGTATCTTTAGCGCCGGTGATGCTGAATATTTCTTCACGCGGCATTTTGCCGTAGATGTCGCTAGACTTAGTTTCTTTCATTAAATTGTAAGTGGCATAAATCACGGAGTAGCCAGAGTTAAGGACCAGGCTGTTGACCATATTATCTGCCGTGATAGCAAACAAAGCCGGGTTGGCAGGACGGTGACCTAAAGTGGAGCGTATGCCCAGAGCCGCTAAAATCACAATCAGTGGCCATACCAGCCAAGTTTTAGTATTTGACCAGCCAGATGGCATGGTGAGCCAAGGGCGCATAAATTTATGCACCAACCATACAGCCAATGCCACTGCACCTAGTGCGCTAAAGATTTCTAGTTTAAAGCCACCCCATAACATGCTAAATACTTCATGTGGATATTTAAGGTATTCCACAAAAATTCGATTAGGGCGTACGTCATACTCACTAATAAAGCCGGGGGTGGCTGCTTCTAAAAACACGAGCAGTACCAGTGCAATGCTTACCCAAACATAGCTAAATTTTTGCCAAACCTTAAACAGGCGCTGTGTTGCCAATATTGGCGCGAGTAGCAATGGTATAAAGGCAATTAAGCATAGCTGAATCACGTCTACACGTATACCCTGCAGCAAAATCTCGGCTAGTTTTCCAGTGTTGGTGACACGTTCAAATTTCCATAAAACCAGACCTAAGCGTGTTGCCGACAAAATTACCAAGCCTAAGATGAGCATGGCAATCAATGGTGCAAACGGGCCTAATTTAGAAGAAAGTTTCCAGATGGATAAATGTAGTTTTTTGATTAAAGGCATGAGCGTGCAGACAATAAAATAGTTTTGCTATTATAAGGTTAAAGATATTTTTATGCCTGATGTTTAGAGGCGTTTATGGCTGGGTTTTAGCCAGCGGATAAAGGACTGCAAGTAAACAGGCTGTCGAACGCATAAATATATCATGATGATGATATTGAGCAGCGCTGTGACTAAAAACAACTGTGGAATGTTCAATCCCATATTGAAAACCTGCACTGAAAATAATGCCGAAGTCACCATAAACAGCGCATTTAGAATGTTGTTGGCTGCAATCACCCTTGACTGATGGCTTTTTTCCGCACGAGTTTGGATAAATGCGTATAACGGCACGATATATAAACCACCAAAAACACCAATCAGTGCGATATCTGCAAGTAAGCGCCAATAAGTGAAAATTAAGCCCCCTTCTGCATCGTAGTGCTTTGCAATAAACGTTGCATAATCAAACAAGACTTTATTGTTCAAGCTTTCATAGATGCTGGCACTGGCGAAATATAAATCGATGCCGAATGTGGTTAAACCAGACGCGCCAAACAACACCAGACCAAGTTCCACCTTACCCTTTGAGAGCTTTTCACACATGAGCGAGCCTATGCCTATGCCCAATGAGAAAATAGACAGCAATAAAATGAATACGCTTTCATCGCCATGCAATATGTTTTTTGCAAAATTAGGGAATTGCGCCAGCAGTGTTGCGCCATAAAACCAGAACCAAGAAATGGCAATAATCGTGAGCCAGATGGCTTGGTGCTGCCAGATAAATTTGATACTTCTATAAGTCTCGGTGACTGGGTTCCAGTTGATGTTGAGCTTAGGTGCGGCCGCAGGTGAATTTGGTACGCCGCGGCTAGTCCAGTAGCCTAGTGTAGCGATACCCAAAACGGTGATGCTGGTTAATGCAGCATGTTGGTTCTGCATAGCGAGCCAGGCACCCAGTACTTGCCCAAGTAAAATTGCCACAAAACTGCCCATTTCTACCATGCCGTTACCACCCACGATTTCATGCTCGTTCAAGTGTTGCGGCAAGTAAGCATATTTAACTGGGCCAAACAGTGTGGAATGCATGCCCATCATCAATAATGCCGTTGCTAACAGCCAGATGTTATGCAGAAAAAACCCAGCGCTGGCAAATAGCATGATGCCAATCTCAAACACTTTAACTAAACGGATGATTTGTGATTTTTCATATTTATCGGCCAATTGCCCCGCTGTGGCTGAGAATAAGAAAAATGGCAGAATAAACAAACCCGGCAGCAAGGTCGCAAGTGTGCTGCCATCTATAGTGGTGAGTTTAGCGGTGTGAAATGCCACCAGTGTGATCAGTGCAGTTTTAAAGGCGTTGTCGTTAAACGCGCCTAAGAACTGGGTAAAGAAAAATGCACGAAAACGCTTTTCTCGCATCAATTGAAACTGATTGCTCATGGGCTTGGCCTTCTGTTGTTTTAGTTATTTTGCATCTTTAGTTTTTATTAAAGCATATGCCATCTAGTTAATTGTTTGGTGCGTGTGATTGCAGATTGATGATTCATCCTTATAAGTCTTCCGCCATTTTTTTAAGCGTGACATAGTCGGTTTTACCGGTGCCTAATAATGGTAGTGCATTTACCCATATTATTTTTCGCGCAATCGCAAGTTCAGGGCTACCAAGAGTTCTTGCGCTATTGCTTAGCTGTTCTCGATTGAGTGAACTATCGGTAGTGTAGAGTATGATGTTTTCACCACGTTGTACATCAGGGCTGGTGGTGGCAGCATGTTGATGCTGTGCTGAGGCATGATTTGCAATAGCTTCTACCGTTTCCAGAGAAACCATTTCACCCGCTACTTTGGCAAAACGTTTGACACGGCCTTTGATAAACACAAAACCATCATCATCAATCTCTACAATATCGCCAGTGTTATACCATTGGTCTTTTGGTGCTTGTATGACGCCTGGCTGATCAAATAGATAGTAGCCGCGCATGACATTTGGCCCGCGCACCGAGAGCAACCCACCTTGTTCAATACCGGGGATGCTTTCTAGTTTGGATTCCAAGCTGGGCATCAGCGTGCCTACTGAGCCTAGTTTATTGGCCATCGGCGTGTTTACAGCAAGTACCGGCGCACACTCGGTGGCGCCGTAGCCCTCTAGTATGCGTATACCAAATTTATCTACCCATGTTTTGCGCACTTCTTCGTTAAGCTTTTCTGCGCCAGCGATTACATAACGTAGTTTATAAAAGTCATAAGGGTTGGCGAATTTGGCGTAGTTAGCTAAGAATGTGCTGGTGCCGAACAACACAGTACAACCGCGGTCATAAATCACCTCTGGAATCACACGGTAATGTAATGGTGACGGGTATACAAATAGTTTGCTGCCAGCCACTAAAGGCATGATGGCGCCGCACGTGAAGCCAAACGCATGAAATAGCGGCAGCACCATCATGAATTTGTCCTGCATGGAGAAATCAATCACGGATTTAATCTGTGCAATATTCGCCAAGATGCTAGTGTGCGTATGCACTACGCCTTTGGGCTTACCTTCAGAGCCTGATGTAAACAGCACAACAGCAGGGTCATTTGATTTGCATTTGTTGGCGGCTAGTCTAGGTAGCCATAGTGCAAAGCCCATGAGCCATAGTTTATCGAGCCAGCTAAATTGTTTGAATAGGTCTTCGAGATAGACGATTTTGATGTTTTTTAAGCCAGCGATGACTTCTTCCAACTTGGCGTTTTTAATGAACTCACGTGAGCTAATAATGGTTTTAACGGTGGCTGCGGTACAGGCGTTTTGAATGCCAGCACTACCTGCGGTGTAGTTCAGCATCGCTGGCACGCGGCCAAAGGCACTCATGCCAAATATCAAGCAAATCGTATTAGTGACGTTGGGCATGAGTACGCCAACGTTTTCATGTTTGCTGCTTATTTTGTTGGTAAGCCGTCCTAAGGCAAGGCTCTTTTTCAATAAGTCGCCATAGCTTTCTTCAACCTGGCGCATGTCTTCCACCAGCATGGTGCTACGCCCATAGGTTGAAACAGCATCTAAAAACGCACTAAACAAGGTACTGATAGGCGCCGAACTAAACAGCATGTTTTGCATTTCACGGCGCATGGCATCACCGGCCAGTCTACGTCTGGCTTTAGCAGTAGGCGCTTGTGGCATGCTGATGTGACGCACAGGTAAAATGGAGATGGTGACTTTGGGAAATAGCCTTTTTGGATGGCTGCCACGGAGGCGGCTAAAGTAAGAGCGCGCGGCACCATCAATGCGTACTGGTAAAATCATCGCATCTGTTTTTGCAGCGACAAAACCGGGTCCGTCGTATACCTTCATTAGCGAGCCGGTGAGCGTGATGCGTCCCTCGGGAAAGATCACCACAGGTTTGCCTGACTCCAGCAGTTTAATGACTTTCTTCATAGCGAGTGGTGAGCTGGGGTCTACCGCCAAGTATGGGGTCAGGCGTAGCACTTGCCTAAATAGCCAATGGTTCAGTACGGTGGTATGCACAACAAACGTAGCGCGAATCGGCAAAAATAAGCCTAGTAGCAAGCCATCTAAAAATGATTCGTGGTTTGCAATAATCAGTAACTTACCTTGTTTGGGTAAGTTGGCAACTCCAGAGACATCTACTCTGAAAATTACGCGGCAAATCAGTTGTAACAGCGTTGCAATCATTTTTTCTCCATGCGTTAATTAGGTTTCGTTTTGGATGTAATTAAGTACTTGTTGCAAAGCATTGGCGACCATTGGGCTATTAATCCAGAAAAACACTTCTTTACCTACTTTTTCTGATTTCAATACGCCAGCGCGATGTAATACTTTTAGATGATGCGTGACGGCGGTCCGACTCAGTGTAGTGGTGGAAACAATTTGTAGAATGTTTAATTTTTCACCCTTTTCAAAGGCAAGTAGAATCAGCTGCCGATGCTCGTCACCTAGCGCGATGAAAATATCTGCGGTATCTTTGAAGCTGCTTGGAATTTCTGTCACCTGTTTCATAACTAAATAATTAGTTATTTAGTTATGAAAGTCAAGCAGATTTTTTAATGCGAAATCTATTGGTGAGTAAGTATGTGAGAATCTGCTGCAATATTTTATATATTTTGAGAGATTGAGCTTGAGATTTTAGGGAAACTCTCTAACGCGACAGGAATTAGCGAGGCTAATTTGGAACTATTTAGCTTTAGTATGTCCAACAAATACGTTTTTTGGTCGCTGGTTTTTATTTATTGACTGGTCAGCACGAGCTGACCACCTCTTTGATTGTAGGCAACATTTTAGTCGTAAGCGATTGAATCATTGTTAAAGTGGTGCTTTTCATATAGTATGTACTCAAATAGTTAAGCTGAAATTTGCTTAATATTTATACAAAATCAGGATTGTACAAACAACCTTATGGACCAAAGCTTAAATTCAGTGGCGTTTAGAATCAGACTGTTATCACTAACAGTGCTGATTGCCGTGCTCGGATTTGTTTTTCTGGCCCAGTTCTCAGATAGTTCTTCATATAACGACGATGCGCCACGCTTACGTGTAGCCGAAATACAAAGCCCCACGGGTGACTCCGAGCCTCCGCCACAGGACAGGCCTCCGCGCGACATCATGCTGGCTAGCATTGTCTTTATTTTTGCCAGTGTATTTTTCATTTCATTTGTATTTTTGAACGAGGTCTTCCCTCGTTTGACTTTTCTTTCCCACGTACGACCCCGCTCTCCCCCATTCAACTAGTCGGTTTAACATGGGTTGGCATCACGATGCCGCTCAGATTTAACAGACTAGTCATGTATACATCCCTTACTTGCAATAGCTGATACACACTGCACACGCAGTGATGATGCTTGTGTATGTTTCAAGCACAGGCGTACGTTAGCCATAGTCTACAAATCATTTGTTTTACTGACTGCATTTAGCAAAGTCGCTCCAGTTTTTCTGTGCATGTATCACCTGGCATTAGTTAGCCTTGGTGTCATCACGGTGATCTAGCGGCTACTGAAGTAGCATAGTTGAGCTTCAAAATTTTTTAAATTTTAGAAATTAGAAATTAATATGATTAATAAATTGTTTGTAGCATTAGGCCTTACCGTATTGCTTATCACTGGATGCCACCATTCAGAAGAAGCGAAAGAAGAGGAGGCAAAACTTGAGGTCACGCAGCCTCTGCGCAAAGACACTGCCATTGTTAAAGAGTATGTGAGCCAGATTCATGCATTCAGGCATATTGAATTAAGAGCGTTAGAGCGTGGCTATCTACAAGATATCTTTGTAGATGAGGGTCAAGCAGTGAAGCAAGGTCAGCGCATGTTTAAAATCATGCCTAATTTGTACCAAGTGGATTTGCTAAAAGCTAAAGCTGAGGCTGAGGTGGTGCGGATTGAGTACCAAAATACTAAAGCCCTATCAGAAAAAAACATCGTTTCACCCAATGAGCTGGCGCTAGCTAGGGCAAGGCTGGATAAAGCCGAGGCTGAGGTTAAGCTTGCACAAACCCATTTAAACTTTACCGATATTAACGCGCCATTTAGCGGTGTGATGGATCACTTTAGTGCGCGAAACGGTAGCTTGGTGGATGAAGGTGACTTATTAACCACGTTGTCTGACATTAGCAAAATGTGGGTTTACTTCAATGTGCCTGAGTCAGAGTATCTGGATTATAAGATTGCCAAAACGACAAAAGCACCCGTTAACGTTAAGTTAAAAATGGCGAATGGTGAGATATTTGACCAGCCAGGTGTGATTGAAACCATAGAAGCAGATTTTGACAACAAAACCGGCAACATCGAATTTAGAGCGGTATTTGCTAATCCTAATCAAATTCTCCGCCATGGTGAGACAGGCAATATCTTAATCGACATTCCTTATAAAAATGCCATGCTTATTCCACAAAAAGCGACCTTTGAAATACTGGATAAAACTTATGTTTATGTAGTGAACAAAGAGAACAAGCTGGAGCAAAGGCTGATTACCATCGCTGCTGAATTGCCACATGTGTTTGTAGTGAAAAGCGGCTTAAAAGATGATGACAAGGTCTTAGTAGAGGGTTTACGCAAGGTACATAACGGCCAGAAAATCGGCGTTAACTTTGTGGCGCCTGACAAAGTACTTTCACAATTAGAACTTCACGCTGAATAGTGAAAGAAGAGACCCTATATGTTTAATATATTTATCAAAAGACCGGTGATGGCCATCGTGCTGTCGCTGATTATTGTCTTTCTTGGATTTTTGTCGATTAGGACGCTCCCGACTTCGCAGTTTCCTGACATTGCCCCACCACGGGTCATTGTGTCTTTAGCCTACCCAGGCGCTAGTGCCGATGTGTTGGTGCAATCGTCTTTAATTACCATTGAGCGTGCTATTAACGGCGTGCCTGGTATGAAGTACATCGTGTCAGATGCGACCAGTGCGGGTGAAGCCACCATCCAGGTGATTTTTGGCTTAGGCACTGACCCGAACCAAGCGATGATTAACGTGAAAACGCGTTTGGATCAGGTGATGAGCCGCTTGCCTGAGTTGGTGCAGTTAGAGGGTGTGGTAGTAGAGCGCGTGCAGCCTAGTATGCTGATGTACATCAACTTGTTCAGTAAAGATAAAGATGCTGACGAGAAGTTTTTATACAACTATGCCAACGTCAATCTGATTCCAGAGATACAGCGCGTAAACGGGATTGCCAGTGCGAAGATTCTTGGTAGCCGCCAATACGCAATGCGTATCTGGCTAAACCCAGACAGAATGCGTGCGTATAAAGTCTCGGTTGAAGAAGTCATGAAGGCCATGAACGAGCAGAGCATTATTGGCCGCCCTGGTCGCTTAGGTCAGAGCTCGGGCATTGCTGCGCAGTCAAAAGAGTACGTGTTGGTTTACCAAGGGCGCTATAACAAGCCTGAGCAATATGAAGACATCATTATTCGTGCAAGCTCCGATGGTGAAATCTTAAAATTAAAAGATATTGCCAAGGTGGAGTTAGGCAGTGAGTTCTTTGATATTTACTCAAATAAAGATGGTTATCCATCGTCTGCAATCATTTTGAAGCAGAACTATGGCAGTAACGCGAGTGAGGTAATCGAGCAAGTTAAGGAGAAAATGGAAGAGTTAAAAGGCACTTTCCCTGCCGGCATGGAATATGAAATTGACTATGACGTTTCTAAATTCCTAGATGCTTCGATTGAAAAAGTACTACACACCTTGGTAGAGGCATTTATCTTAGTGGCCTTGGTCGTGTTTATTTTCCTTGGGGATTGGCGCTCTACCTTAATTCCTATCTTGGCGGTACCGGTATCTTTAATTGGTACTTTCTTCTGTATGCAAATATTTGGCATTACCATTAACCTGATTACCTTGTTTGCGCTGGTGCTGGCAATTGGTATTGTGGTCGATAATGCTATCGTGGTGGTAGAGGCGGTGCATGCCAAAATGGAAGAAAATGCTGAATTAAGCCCATATAAGGCGACTCAGCAAGTATTGGGTGAAATTGGCGGCGCGATTGTTGCGATTACCTTGGTGATGACTGCGGTGTTTGTGCCAGTTGCATTTATGACTGGGCCTGTGGGCGTGTTCTACCGTCAGTTCTCTATTACTATGGCTGCGTCTATCGTGATTTCTGGCGTGGTTGCGCTATCACTTACCCCAGTGTTGTGTGCGATGTTGCTGAAGAATCATCATGGGCACGTTAAAAGAAAAACACCGATTGGTTATTTCATCGATGTGTTTAACCGTTTGTTTGAAAAGCTGACAGGTCGTTACACTAACTTCTTAAGCAAAATCGTTACGCTAAGAGTGGTGACTATTTTAGCGTTGGTAGGCTTTTCTTTTGCTACATTTACCATCAATAAAACTTTACCAGCCGGTTTCATTCCAGGTGAAGATCAGGGGCAAATTTACGCAATTATTCAAACGCCACCGGGCACTACGCTAGAAGCCACCAATAAGGTAGCGCGTGCGTTGCAGGTAGAAGCCAAGAAAATCGAAGGTATTGAGTCTGTATCTGCCTTGGCAGGTTACGAGATTCTGACCGAAGGCCGTGGCTCTAACGCTGGTACTTGTTTGATTAACTTGAAAGACTGGTCAAAACGCGATAAATCTGTGCAGCAAATTATCGAAGAGTTAGAAGAGAAAACCAAAAACTTTGGTGCCATCGTCGAGTTCTTTGAGCCACCAGCGGTGCCTGGTTATGGTGCAGCTTCTGGTTTGGCGTTGCGTTTGTTGGATAAAACCAATGGCACGGATTATCACGAGTTTGACAAGATTAATCAGGACTTTATGGCGGAATTAGGTAAGCGTAAAGAGCTGACCGGTTTGTTCACGTTTTACGCCGCCAATTATCCGCAATATGAGTTAGACATTGACAATAAGGCTGCCATGCAAAAAGGCGTGTCTATTGGTAAGGCGATGGATAACCTCAATATCTTGATTGGTAGTACTTTTGAGCAAGGCTTTATCCGCTTCAATAACTTCTTCCGGGTGTATACACAGTCTGGCCCTGAGTTCCGCAGATATCCGAGTGATATTTTGAACTATTACGTGAAAAATGAAGAAGGTGAAATGGTGCCTTACTCATCCTTTATGAAAATGAAGAAAATACAAGGGCCAAACGAGATTACCCGTTACAACTTGTATAACTCAGCCACGATTCGTGCAACACCAGCTAAAGGCTACACCACCGATGATGCGATTAAGGCAGTGCAAGAAGTGGCTGCGACTACCTTGCCACATGGCTATGACATTGGCTGGGAAGGTCTGTCTTTTGATGAGGCTAAACGTGGTAACGAGGCGATGATCATTTTCGCGGTGGTCTTGGTTTTCGTCTACATGGTGCTGGCAGCGCAATATGAAAGCTTCTTGCTACCGTTAGCGGTGATTCTGTCATTACCGGCGGGTGTGTTTGGTACGTTCTTCCTGCTTAAAACACTAGGCCTTGCCAATGATGTTTACGCACAGCTAGGGCTGGTGATGCTGGTTGGCTTACTAGGTAAGAATGCGGTGTTGATTGTGGAGTTTGCAGTACAGAAGCACGAGCAAGGGATGACTATTGCCGAGGCCGCAATTGAAGGCGCTAGAGCACGTTTCCGCCCAATTCTAATGACCTCGTTTGCATTTATTGCCGGCTTGATTCCATTGGTGGTAGCCACAGGTGCTGGCGCTGTAGGTAACCGTACGATTGGTAGCTCGGCGTTGGGTGGCATGCTGTTTGGTACTGTCTTTGGCGTAATCTTGATCCCTGGTCTCTACTATCTATTTGCAAAAATGGAAGAAGGCAAATCATTGATTAAAAATGAAGAGTTCAAACCTCTTACAGAGCTATATCACTACAATAAAGATGAAGATAAAGATGATGACAAGTAAACCTATTTATATTCGATTGGTGGTCGCGGGGGCGTTAGCCCTCTCGATGCAGGCGTGTTCCATTCCTTTATTAACCACTAAAAAGGCCGACACTAAGCTCCCTGAGCAATTTAATAACCAGGGGCAAAGCACCGAAAATACTGCCAATGTTAACTGGAAGGATTTTTTTGATGACGCTTATTTGCCGGCGTTGATAGACACTGCAATTGCTAACAACAAAGAAGTGAATATCATGGCGCAGCGTATCAGCATGGCCAAAAATGAGATTCAGGCACGACGCGGTGAGTATCTGCCGTTTGTGAGTTTCGGCGCGGGTGCTGAGGTGGAGAAAGTGGGCCGCTTTACACGTAATGGCGCAGTAGAGGAAAGTCTGGAAATTAAAGAAGGTAAGGCTTTTCCAGACCCTTTGCCTAACTATCAATTTGGTTTGTATTCTTCCTGGGAATTGGACGTTTGGAAGAAGCTGAGAAACGCCACAAAAGTTGCCGGCATGGAATACATGGCTTCGATAGAGGGCAAAAATTTCTTAGTGACCAATTTGGTTGCGGAAATTGCCAATGCTTATTATGAGCTGATTGCGCTAGATAATCAGCTGGATAACTTAGAGCAGAATATTAAGATTCAGCAGAACGCGCTAGAGGTGACCAAAGAGCTTAAAAAGTACGCGAGAGCTACATCTCTGGCGGTGAAGCGATTTGAAGCGGAAGTGAAGAAAAACCAAAGTAGGCAGTATGTGATTAAACAGCAGCAAGTTGAGCTGGAGAACCGCATTAACTTCTTACTTGGTAGAACGCCACAACCGATTCAAAGAGCGAGTGCCGGCTTTATGGATATTAAGCCTAAGATGATTCAAGCGGGCGTACCTGCGCAGTTGCTGGAAAATCGTCCTGATATCAGAAAGGCGGAGCTGGAATTAGCCGCAGCAGATTTGAATATTCAAGTGGCCAAGGCTAATTTCTACCCTTCATTCGCGATACGTGCCGGCGTTGGCTTCCAAGCATTTAACCCTAGGTATCTGCTCAATACGCCAGAGTCTTTAATGTACACACTGGCAGGCGACATGATGGCGCCACTGGTGAATCGTAATGCCATTACAGCCGTGTATAAAAATGCAAATGCAACACAAATACAGGCTGCCTATGATTACGAGAAGACCATTATTAATGCGTATGGTGAGGTCGCGAATCAGCTGTCAAATATTGATAATCTAGAGAAAAATTATCAACTTAAAACCACACAGGTTGAGGCTTTAACCGAGTCTGTGGATGTGGCGAATCAGCTCTTTAAATCTGCGCGCGCAGAATATTTAGAGATTTTGTTAACCCAGCGTGAAGCACTGGAAGCAAAAAGCGAGCTGATTGAAACCAAACAGAAGCAGATTAGTGCGATGGTGAATTTATACCGAGCATTAGGTGGTGGCTGGAAGTAGCAAGCGACAAACAGTTAGGCATGCTGTATGCGCGCATTCAACACACATACAGCATGCTAACTATCTTAATGCCTACCCTATTCCCCATTTGAAGCGGCTTTTAGGCTTTAAATGTGCGGTTCACTTTCTTGGGTCTATTATCAATTTTAAAGAAGTATGAGGAGCACTAATGAAGTTATGCGTATTATTTATTTATGCCTTGGGTATGGTTGCTACCGCTAATGCAAGTGCAGATGAAAGCAAAGATCAGAGCAACACAGCACAAGTACAGCCGGCAGTGGTGCAAGCTACTGATGCAAGCAAGGTAAGTACCAATCAAACTGTGGACGAGGCAGCGCATCCGCACGATGCGTTAAAAACCCAGTTTCTAGGTAAAAGACCGTACATGGATACTAAGGCGAAATAAGCCATTGGCAACGCGTAGTGATATGACGAATAGTTTGGGTGTAATCGGAATACAGACGACTCTGTAGCAGTTTGCTGTATAGCAGTTGATAAAGGTGATTAGACTTAAATACTGATTCATATTGTTATCTAGTTAGGTATAAAAAAAGGGGCGCATTTGCGCCCCTTTGCTTTACTGCTATGTACTACTAGCTGTGATAAGCACGCTCACCGTGTTGGCTTGTATCTAAACCTTCACGTTCAGCTTCTTCGCTTACACGTAAGCCAATTAGCACGTCTACAATTTTGAAAGCAATGAATGAAACCACTGCTGATAACACGATTGCAGTTACTACCGCATAAACTTGAGCAGTCATTTGTGCACCAAAGTCGTAAGCTGCTACGCCATTTGCTACATAATCAACTACACCTACGCCACCTAGTGCTGGGTTAACAAACACACCAGTAGCTAATGCACCGAATACACCACCAATTGCGTGGATACCGAATACATCTAACGCGTCATCGTAACCAAATACGTATTTCACTTTAGCCACCATGAAGTAGCAGATTGGTGATACTAACAAGCCAATCACGATTGCACCCATTGGGCCTACGAAGCCACAAGCTGGAGTAATTGCTACTAAACCTGCTACCGCACCAGATACTGCACCTAACATTGATGGTTTGCCTTTTAGCAACCACTCGGAGAATGTCCAAGACAATGTTGCTGCACCAGTTGCAATAAATGTGTTTACTAAAGCAAGTGCTGCATAACCGTTAGCTTCAAGGTTAGAGCCAGCATTGAAACCAAACCAGCCCACCCATAGTAACGCTGCACCAACCATGGTTAAAGTTAGGCTATGAGGAGTCATTGCTTCTTTACCGTAACCAATACGTTTACCAACCATGATGGCACCAACTAAACCAGCAACACCAGCGTTGATATGCACTACTGTACCGCCTGCAAAGTCTAGTGCACCTTTAGCCCATAACCAGCCTGCGTTAGCAACTACTGTTTCAAGTGAAGCCGCAGTAGTAATCGCATCAGGACCATCCCAGTACCAAACCATATGTGCTAGTGGCAAGTAAGAGAATGTGAACCATAACACCATGAATGCTAGGATTGCAGAGAACTTCATGCGCTCAGCAAATGCACCAACGATCAATGCTGGCGTGATGGCCGCAAAAGTTAATTGGAATGCAACGAATACTAGTTCAGGAATGTAAGCACCTTTGCTGAATGTTGCACCTAATGACTCAGGGGTAACGCCAGCCAAGAATGCTTTACTAAAGCCGCCAAAGTATGGGCTACCACCTGTAAACGCAACGCTGTAACCATAAATTGCCCATAACACGCCCATGAGCGAGAAAATCATGAATACTTGCATTAATACAGACAGCATATTTTTTTGACGAACTAAACCGCCGTAAAATAATGCCAAGCCAGGAATTACCATTAAGCTTACCAGTACGGTTGCAATTAACATCCATGCTGTATCACCTTTATTTGGTACTGGTGCAGGCGCAGCTGCCGGAGCAACCTCTGTCGCAGCAGGTGCAATTGCTGCAGCAGCTGCTTCGGCAGCTGGCGCAACAGCAGTAGCGGCTTCAGCCACTGGTGCGGCGTCTTCTGCGTATGTGTTACCCGTGAAGCCTAAGCCTAGCATGGTAACTAACGCAAACATCGAGAGTAGTTTCTTCATCATTGATCCCCTTATAGAGCTTCTACACCGGTTTCACCGGTACGAATGCGGTAGACTTCTTCTAGATTAAAGATAAAAATCTTACCGTCGCCAATTTTACCTGTAGCTGCAGATTTCTCAATCGCATCTACTACTTGGTCTAGTAATTCATCTTTAATCGCTACTTCTAGTTTAACTTTTGGTAAAAAGTCTACTACGTACTCAGCACCACGATACAGCTCAGTGTGGCCTTTTTGGCGTCCAAAACCCTTCACTTCGGTTACAGTGATGCCCTGTACACCGATAATTGAAAGTGCCTCGCGCACTTCGTCAAGCTTAAACGGCTTGATAATTGCGGATACAAATTTCATGTATGTCTCCTTTAGTTGTTAAGAACAATAACGGGCGCTACGCCCGTTATTCTACTGAAAAATTTAGAACGTGCGACCGATAGTCACAACTACACGATCAGCGCTTAAATCTTTAGCTTGTTTGCTGCCATTAAAGCTTGAGCCACCGTAGCCTTTATTGCCCCAGTAACTGCCATTGGTGTTGCCAACATAGTAAACGCCTGCATTCCAGCCTTCAGAATTAGCAATCTTGAATGCTTTGCTTAAGCCAAGTTTGTAATCTGTGTAATCAGGATTGCCACTTTCATTTGTTGCTGAAGGTTGTTGACCTGAACTTGAGATGTAATCTTTATTCAGTTTACCGGCAACGTTTAAGTGGCCAACGTGAGCAACTAAAGTTAATTCGTACCATGGTAATGGGTATGCTGCATTTAATTCAAGGTAGGTTGTGCCGCTAGTGCCACCATCCCAACCAGTTTTCTTCTCAGCGCCATACCAGTCACCTAATGTCACAGAAGCTTTTGCACTTAGCCATTTGTATGACAAGCCAAAGTTAGCTTCATATGTATCCCAGCGACCACCTTGTGGTGTTTGTTTAACACCAGGTGCTGTGTTGTATGTGTATTTGCTCCAGCTACCACCTGGATAAAAGTAACCAATTGCACCTACAGAGTAGCCTAAGCCATCTACTGCTGGGATAGAGCCGTTGTAGCCAGCGTAAGCGTCTAGTTCTACAGTAGCATCTGGGAATGTGTTTGGTGTAACGCTTGAGCCCCATGCACCAGCATAAAAACCGCTTGAGTGAGCAACGTCTATACCGCCTTGAACAGCTGGTTTATGCCATGATTGTGAAACACCGCGTGCATAGTAATCTGAAACAAAGCCAACGTTTGATGTTAATGACCAAGCAGATTCTGGTGCTTTAACTGCTGTGTCTGCAGCAGGCTCTTCTGTTGCAGAAGCAAACGAAGGTAAAGCGAGAGTACTTAAAACAGCTAGTGTTAGTATTGATTTACGCATGCTATTAACTCCAAGTTAAAAAAGGTTATCTAAAAATTCTACGATTTTGATTAAGCAATTGCCGTGCCAATAATAAAAGTGTTTAAAATCAATGTGATATTGAATTGTATGATTGCTGCGTTTATATAATGCTGGTAAATAATCTGCTAAACTAGACTTTATTACTAAGGAATTTAATATGTTAGACACACATAAAATTAACGAAATATCTAATAAAATCAAAGAGGTAATGGCAACGTCACCTTTGGCAGATGTTGAAAAAAATATAAATGCACTATTAAAGGGCGCATTCACCAAAATGGAGCTTGTGACGCGAGAAGAGTTTGAGGTGCAGGCGGAGGTGCTACGTCATACGCGCGAAAAGCTAGAGGCACTAGAGGCTAGGCTGGCTGAGTTGGAAGGAAAGTAAGTCATATGAGCTTAGCCGTATTGTATAGTCGTGCGCTTACCGGCATGGATGCGCCGCAGGTAGTGGTGGAAGTGCATCTTGCCAATGGCTTGCCTAGCTTTACAATAGTGGGCCTGCCTGAAGCCGAGGTGAAGGAGAGTAAAGACCGTGTGCGTGCGGCCTTGCAGACGGCACAGTTTGAGTTCCCAGCGCGGCGCATCACGGTGAATTTGGCGCCTGCCGACTTGCCCAAAGAGAGTGGGCGTTATGATTTACCTATCGCGTTAGGGATTCTTGCAGCTAGCGGCCAGATTCCTGCAGCGGCTTTATCTCAATACGAGTTTGCGGGTGAGCTAGCGTTAACCGGTGAGTTGCGCCCAGTGCGCGGTGCATTAGCCATGACTTATAAGTCATATCAAAGTGGGCGCGCCTTTATTTTGCCTACCGAAAGTGCGGTCGAGGCGGCATTGGTGAACGGTGCGGTCATTTACCCTGCAAAAAATTTGCTAGAAGTGTGCGCACATTTAAGCGGACGCACACTATTGGTGCAACTAGATGCGCAGCGCCAAGCGCAACCCATTATTTATCCTGACTTTAGTGAGGTAAAAGGCCAGTCTGGCCCCAAGCGCGCGTTGGAGATTGCCGCGGCTGGCGGCCATAGTGTGATTATGAGCGGGCCGCCCGGCACCGGTAAAAGTATGCTGGCAAGCCGGTTTGTAGGCATATTGCCTAGCATGGCAGAAGACGAGGCGCTCGAATCCGCTGCGCTACAGTCGCTCAATGGTCAATATAAAGTAGAGCACTGGAAGCGGCGCCCATTTAGGTCTCCCCATCATACGGCTTCAGGTGTCGCGTTGGTGGGTGGCGGCGGTGTTCCGCGCCCAGGTGAAATTTCATTGGCGCATCGTGGTGTTCTGTTTCTGGACGAACTTCCTGAGTTTGATCGTAAAGTGCTGGAGGTGTTGCGAGAGCCTTTGGAAAGTGGTCATATTACTATTTCGCGCGCGGCGCGTCAGGCTGATTTCCCAGCACAATTTCAGTTAATTGCTGCCATGAATCCTTGTCCTTGTGGGTACTTGGGGCATTTCAATAATAAGTGTCGCTGCACGCCAGATCAAATTTCTCGATATAAAGGCAAAATTTCAGGTCCACTATTAGACCGTATAGATTTACATATAGAAGTAGCAGCCTTAAAAGAGGATGAACTGACCAAGGCTGCTGATGCAGAAGCTAGTGATGTTATTCGTACCCGTGTTGAAAAGGCACGTGACTTGCAGTTAGCGCGTCAAGGTAAAGCAAACTTTGCGCTTGGCAGTGGAGAAATAGATACGCACTGTTCGCTTGATGCGGCAGGTTTAGCTTTGTTAAAAACTGCGATATCACGCCTTAATTTGTCAGCACGCGCTTATCACCGCATTTTAAAAGTAGCGCGCAGTATTGCCGATTTAGCAGGGGAGGTTGATATTAAACCTGTGCACCTTGCCGAGGCTGTGCAATATAGGCGTGGCGAAGTATAGAACTAGCTACAGCAACCTGATACTTGCATGATAAAATTGAGAAAATTTTAACGACTGATTTTCATGGCTCAATTAACGATTTCCCCGATAGAAACCCAATTACGCACTTTGCTGGCGCAGCGCATCCTGATTTTAGATGGTGCGATGGGGACCATGATTCAGCAATATAAGCTGACAGAAGCGGACTATCGTGGCGAGCGCTTTGTTGATTTCAAAGCACCAGCGGGCGAGCGTGAGCTGTTTGTAAAAGGCAATAACGAACTATTGACCTTAACTCAGCCTGACATTATTCAAGAGATTCACGAGAAGTACCTGGCTGCTGGCGCTGATATCATAGAAACCAATACGTTTGGTGCCACCGCTGTTGCGCAAGATGACTACCATATGGCGCATCTGGTGTATGAAATGAACGTAGAGTCGGCTAAGCTAGCAAAGGCTGCTTGTGCCAAATACAGCACGCCAGACAAACCGCGTTTTGTGGCTGGCGCGTTGGGGCCTACTCCTAAAACGGCCTCTATCTCGCCAGACGTGAACGACCCTGCGGCACGTAATGTGAGCTTTGATCAGTTAGTAAATGCTTACTTAGAGCAAACGCGTGCGCTGGTTGAAGGCGGTGCAGACATCTTAATGGTAGAAACTATTTTTGATACGCTTAACTGTAAAGCAGCGTTGTTCGCGATTGATGCCTATTTTGAAGAGGTGGGTCATACCCTGCCGATTATGATTTCTGGTACGGTGACCGATGCTTCTGGCCGTATTTTATCTGGCCAAACGGTAACCGCCTTCTGGCACTCCGTGCGTCATGCCAAGCCGCTCACCATCGGCTTAAATTGTGCATTGGGTGCCACTTTAATGCGCCCTTATGTAGAAGAGCTGTCTTCGATTGCAGATACTTTTGTGTGTATCTACCCCAATGCTGGTTTGCCAAATCCTATGTCTGACACGGGCTTTGATGAAACGCCAGACGTCACCTCAAGCTTGGTAAAAGAGTTTGCACTCAGTAACTTCTTGAACATTGCTGGCGGCTGTTGCGGCACCACGCCTGACCATATCAATGCCATTTACAACGAAATTAAAGATTTACCACCACGCCAGCTTCCAGTGTTGCCGCGTACGTTGAAGTTATCTGGCTTAGAGCCGTTCGTTGTAGATGATGATTCGTTATTTGTGAACGTGGGTGAGCGTACCAATGTGACGGGCTCCAAAGCCTTTGCACGTTTAATTATTAACGAGCAGTACGATGAAGCGCTGACCGTAGCCCGCCAGCAGGTTGAGAACGGTGCGCAGGTGATTGATATCAACATGGATGAAGGCATGTTGGACGCCATCAAAGCCATGACACACTTCCTGAATCTGGTGGCGTCAGAGCCTGATATCGCGCGCGTGCCGATTATGATCGACTCCAGTAAATGGTCAGTGATTGAAGCGGGTTTAAAGTGCGTGCAAGGTAAAGCAATCGTCAACTCGATTTCCATGAAGGAAGGCGAGGAGGAGTTCATACGTCAGGCCATGCTATGCAAACGCTATGGTGCGGCAGCGATTGTGATGGCGTTTGACGAAAAAGGTCAGGCTGATACCTTTGAACGTAAGATTGAGATTTGTAAGCGTGCTTATGATTTGCTGGTGAAAGAGCTAGACTTCCCACCAGAAGACATCATTTTTGACCCGAATATTTTCGCCATTGCCACAGGTATTGAAGAGCATAACAACTACGCGGTTGATTTTATCAACGCCACGCACTGGATTAAGCAGCATCTGCCGTATGCCAAGATTTCGGGTGGTGTATCTAATGTAAGCTTCAGCTTTAGGGGTAATGACCCTGCGCGTGAAGCGATTCACACCGTATTTTTATACCACGCTATTAAGGCTGGTATGACCATGGGTATCGTCAATGCCGGCATGATGGGCGTGTATGACGATTTACCTGCGGAACTTAAAGAACGCGTGGAAGACGTGGTACTTAACCGTGTGGTTGACCCCAATAATCCATTAGCTGCCACCGAGCGCATGATCGAGATTGCCAGTACGTTGGTTGCTGGTGGTAAGAAAGAAGCGGCGACGTTGGAGTGGCGCGGTACGCCAGAAAACCCGGTGCCAGTTGAGAAACGCCTGAGTCACGCCATGGTGCATGGCATCACAGAATTTATTGTAGAAGATACCGAAGAGGCACGACAAAAAGTCGCGGCGGCTGGTGGCAGACCGATTCATGTGATTGAAGGCCCGCTGATGGATGGTATGAACGTGGTGGGTGATTTGTTTGGTCAGGGCAAGATGTTCTTGCCGCAAGTGGTGAAGTCCGCGCGCGTGATGAAACAAGCTGTAGCGCACTTGATACCGTTTATTGAAGCGGAAAAAGCGGCAGATGAAGCACGCACTGGTATTGTCGCTAAGCCTAAAGGCAAAATGGTCATCGCGACCGTGAAGGGTGACGTGCATGACATCGGCAAAAACATCGTTTCCGTAGTGCTGCAATGTAATAACTTTGAGGTGGTGAACATGGGTGTGATGGTGCCTGCCTCTGAGATTTTAGCCATGGCCAAAGCCGAAAATGCAGACATTATCGGTTTATCGGGCTTGATTACCCCGTCACTGGAAGAGATGGCGCACGTGGCGCGTGAAATGCAGCGCGACCCATATTTCAAAGAACAAAAAATGCCATTGTTAATCGGTGGTGCGACTACTTCGCGTGCGCATACTGCGGTAAAAATCGCGCCGCACTATGATGGCCCGATTGTTTACGTCGCGGATGCGTCACGCTCCGTGACGGTGATGCAAAACTTACTTACGCCAGAAACGCGCGGTGCCTATTTAGCTGAGATTCAGGCCGATTACGAAAAAGCACGCACTCAGCATGCCAATAAAAAAGGCACGCCGATGCTGACCATTGCTGAGGCACGCGCCAATAAGGCAGACCTCTCATTTGCAGGCGAGGATGCGCCAGTGAAACCTAAATTCATTGGTCGCCGCGAGATTAAAAATGCAGACTTGAGCATCATTGCTCAATACATAGACTGGACGCCGTTTTTCCAGACTTGGGACTTGGCAGGCTTTTACCCAGCGATTTTAAAAGACGAAGTGGTCGGTGATGCGGCAACTAAGTTGTTCAGTGAAGCACAAGCCATGCTGAAGAAAATCATCGATGGCCGCTGGCTCACTGCCAATGGTGTCGTGGCTTTGCACCCTGCTAACAGAGTGCATGATGACGATATTGAAATCTATACCGACGAAACACGTGAACACGTTGCGTTTACCTATTACGGTATGCGTCAGCAAACCGTAAAACCAGTGATTGATGGTATTGCGCGCCCTAACCAATGTCTGGCAGACTTCATTGCGCCTAAAGGCACGCCAGACTACATCGGTTTGTTCGCGGTGACGGCTGGTTTAGGTATTGAAAAGCACGAGAAAAAGTTTGAAGATGCGCATGATGACTATAGTAGCATTATGCTCAAAGCCTTGGCCGATAGGCTGGCTGAAGCGTTTGCTGAATACATGCATGAGCGCGTGCGTGTTGATTTTTGGGGCTATGCGCCGAATGAAAACGTAAGTAAAGAGGCCTTGATTAAAGAGCAATACCAAGGCATTCGCCCAGCACCAGGCTACCCTGCTTGCCCGGATCACACGGTTAAACCAGATATGTTTAAGTTGCTGCAAGCTGAGGCCATTGGTATGGCGTTGACGGAATCATTTGCGATGTCACCAGGTGCTGCGGTGTCAGGTTTCTATTTTGCGCATCCAGAAAGTAAGTATTTCAGTGTAGATAAAATTGGCGTAGATCAGTTACAGGATATGGCAGAGCGTAGAGGCTTAACTAAAGAGTATTTAGAGCGTTGGTTAGCGCCTAATCTCTCTTAATTCCGAAAATCTAATCGTTTACAACCAAGTAAAAAAGAACTTATGCACATTCATATATTAGGTATCTGCGGTACATTCATGGGCGGTATTGCGGTGTTGGCTAAAGCCGCAGGCCATAAAGTCACAGGTTGTGATGCCAATGTTTATCCGCCAATGAGCACGCAGTTGGAGGCGCAAGGGGTGGAGCTGATTGAAGGCTTTGACCCATCGCAAACTGCACTTAATCCAGATATTTACGTGATTGGTAATGTGGTGTCGCGCGGAAATCCTTTAATGGAAGCGATTTTAAATCAAGGCTTGCCGTATATTTCAGGCCCGCAGTGGCTGGCTGAGAATGTGCTGCAAGGTAAGTGGGTGCTGGCGGTGGCTGGTACGCACGGTAAAACTACTACTAGCTCGATGTTAGCGTGGATATTGGAGTATGCAGGTTTGGCGCCTGGATTCCTGATTGGCGGCGTGCCTGAGAATTTCTCAGTGTCAGCACGTCTGCCACAAGTGCCAGTACAAGATAAAAACAGCGTATCGCCATTTTTTGTGATTGAAGCAGACGAGTACGATACTGCTTTCTTTGATAAGCGTTCTAAGTTTGTGCATTACCGCCCCCGTACTGCGGTATTGAACAATCTGGAGTTTGACCATGCCGATATTTTTGAAGACTTGAATGCGATTGAAAAGCAGTTCCATCACCTAGTAAGAACTGTACCGCAGCAAGGCTTGGTGGTTGCCAATGGTAAAGAAGCTAGTTTGCAACGTGTGCTGGATAAAGGCTGCTGGACGCCAGTAGAGAAGTTTGGCACGGACGACGATTGGCAAGCTATTAACGCACAAGGTGACGGTAGCTTTGATGTCATTTACAAAGGTCAAATGCAGGGGCATGTGGCATGGGGGTTGTTAGGCGAGCACAATCGCATGAATGCACTGGCAAGTATTGCTGCTGCTCGCCATGCAGGCGTTGCCGTTGCCGTGAGTATTGCTGCCTTAACAGCATTTAAAAACGTAAAACGTCGCATGGAAGTGCGCGGTGAGAGTCGCGGCGTGGTGGTGTATGATGATTTTGCCCATCACCCAACGGCCATTGAAACTACGATAGCTGGGTTGCGCGCTAAAGTAGGCAAAGCTCGTATCTTGGCAGTATTAGAGCCACGTTCTAATACCATGAAGCTGGGCGTGATGAAGAACGCCTTACCTGCCAGTCTAGCGCAAGCTGATTTGGTATTTTGTTATCAAGCCAATTTAGGCTGGGATGCAGGTGCCGCACTTGCGCCCATCGCCAATAAAACCCAAGTGCACGACGACCTGACGCAGTTGATCCTTGCCATTAAGCAAGTGGCAACCGCCGGTGACCATGTGTTGGTGATGAGTAATGGTGGTTTTGGTGGCATCCACCAAAAATTGCTCGACGCGTTAAACGAAGTGTAAACATTTGAGCAAGCAGCCCGCAAAAACAGCGCTAAATCCATTGGCATCACTCATTGTAAAAATTAAAACAATGCGTGTGATGACCATTGCGCTTAGCATCTCTTTGCTGGTGCATTTGGTGATTCTCAGTATCCATTTTGAGCCTGAGCTTAAAAAGTTTCGTGATAAGTTGCCGGTGCTTGAGGTGATGTTGGTTAATACTAAAACCAAGTCAAAACCACAAAATACCGAGGTTTATGCACAGGCCAATTTGGATCGTGGCGGCAATACGGATTTAGACCGCCAGATGAAAACTGCATTGCCTGCATTCAAACAGCAGCAAGCCGACGTGACGCTTAAGCCAGTGGTGAACGCGAAACAAGCAGCCAAATCGGCAGAGCAGCCATCAGAAGAGAAGCAATCAAAGAAAAATGTTGCCGCGCTAGAACGGCAAGCGCAGGCGTTGATGACGCAGCTAGAAGCCACGCATCGTGTCGAGTCTCAACCGGTACAAAAGGTGAGTGCTACCGAGGCTGAGACAGCGCCTCAAGAGAATTTGAGTAAGAAGGTCAATATCCAGGATATTACTGCCGCCGCGCTGGAGATGGATCGCTTGGAAGCCTTGATTGCCAAGCAGCAGGATGAGTATCAAAAACGACCCAAGCGCAAATTTGTCGGTGGCCGGGCGCAGGAGTATCGCTATGCGCTATATGTAGAAGCTTGGCGGCAAAAGGTAGAGAAGATTGGCAATCTTAACTACCCCGAAGCGGCAAAAAACCTAAAGCTATATGGTCAATTACAGATGACGGTTTCTATAAAAGCCGATGGCAACATTGAGTCTGTAGAAATCAATCGCAGTTCCGGGCATAAGGTTCTGGATGCTGCGGCAAGGCATATTGTTGAGCTAGGTGCCCCCTACGCCAGGTTTCCTGATGATGTACGTAAAGAGATCGATGTGCTGAGCATCACCAGAACCTGGACCTTTACCAAAGAAGAAAGCTTGGCTACCGAGTAAGGCATTATCTTTTTTCAGTGCTGCTGTTACTCCCTCTTTCCTTACTTAAGTTTAATGACCGCACTCAATACCTAAACAATTAAAAATCTTAATGGCTTGATTGGGTCTGAAAATACATAACCCGTTGTTGCTTTAAGAATTGATATGAGAAAATTATGACCAGCCATTTCGAACACCATGTATTTTTCTGCCTTAACCAGCGTGAGGGCGGTGCCGCCTGTTGTATGGATCATGGCGCCGAGCAGGCTTTTGACCACATGAAATCGCGGGTGAAAAAGCTAAACTTGAATGGTAAAGGTAAAGTACGTATCAACCGTGCTGGCTGTTTGGATCGTTGTAATGATGGGCCGGTGATGGTGTTGTATCCGCAGGCGGTGTGGTACACCTTTGTCGATAACGATGATATTGATGAAATTATAGAAAGCCATTTAATCAATGGCAAAGTAGTTGAGCGCTTGTTGGTCTAACCTAAGGAAGTTGGCTGGTTACTGAAACGCGTTAATTTTTTGGAAATTTAACTAGAACCAAGTGCGCACTCAATCAGTGTGCCCATATTGTCAGCCAGCGCCTGTTTAGTTTGCGCATTAAGCAGTGAGGTGTTGCTTTCGCGCACCGCTTGCCCCCAATGCGAGTTGGGGAAGTGTTTATCATGCTCAAAGCGCGGAATCACGTGCCAGTGGATATGCGGGGTTTTATTACCTAGGCTGGCTAAATTGACTTTGTCCGGGTTAAGCGCTTCTCTTAACGCAGTTTCCACTGCAAACACCACTTTCATCATACGCGCGCGGTCTGGTGGCGGTAAATCAGACATTTCTTTAACGTGGGCTAATAGCTCTACACGGCAATAAGCAGGGTAATCTTCATCATTAAGCAACACCACACGGCAGAAGTCATCTAGCCATAAGATTTCATGGGGTGTGGGGCCGCATAATGGACAAGTCAATTAAAAAATATCCTTCAACATAAATCGCATAAGCTAGGATACCGGCTTAAGAGGCCGCTAACATGCGATCTAACGTTAATTTCGCCAGTTTAGCTTCGTGTGCAGGTACTTTAATTTGGTTCACAACTTTACCCTCTACCAAATTCTCCAGCACCCAAGCCAAGTGTTGTGGGTCAATACGCGCCATCGTAGAGCATTCGCACACTACATGACTCATAAACTGTACTAGCTTGCCTTCTGCCTTCATTTGTTCGGCAAGGCGGTTCACTAGGTTTAATTCAGTGCCCACCAGCCATTTAGTGTTGGCAGGTGCGTCGCTAATGGTTTTTAAAATATATTCGGTAGAACCTACGTAGTCAGAGTGCTGGCACACCTCAAACGGTGCTTCTGGGTGTGAAATCACAAGTCCATCTGGGTGCTCGGCACGGAATTTCTCTATGTTCTGCAGGCGGAACATCTGGTGTACAGCACAATGCCCTTTCCACAGCAAAATTTTCGCATTCTTGATTTGCTCTACGGTTAAGCCACCTAGCGGTTGGTCAGGGTCCCACACTGGCATTTGCTCAAGTGGAATGCCCATTTTGTAACCACTCCAGCGGCCTAGGTTTTGGTCAGGGAAGAACAGCACTTTTTCACGCTGTGCGAATCCCCATTCTAGAATTTTTGGTGCGTTGGTGCTAGTACACACAATGCCGCCATGCTCACCGCAAAACGCTTTAAGGTCAGCAGCAGAGTTGATGTAGGTAATGGGCGTGATTTGCTCATCAAAGTTAAGTACTTTGTTAAGCTCACGGTAACTGCGCTCAACTTTAGCAAGGTTGGCCATATCCGCCATCGAGCAGCCAGCGGCAAGGTCAGGCAAAATCGCAATTTGCTCCGGGCGACTTAAAATATCCGCTACTTCTGCCATGAAGTGCACGCCTAAAAATACTATGTACTCAGCGTCCAGGTTTTCAGTGTAACGTGAGAGTTTAAGTGAATCACCCGTGTAATCGGCATGGCGATACACGCTCTCGTGCTGGTAATGATGACCTAAAATAACAAGGCGTTTGCCTAATTTCTCTTTGGCGGCAATGATGCGGCGCTGGCAGTCAGCGTCATCTGTAGCTTGAAATTTCTCGAATTTAATCGGGGCGGCTGGTATGGTTGAAATAGACATAGTATTTTCTAAAAGTGCGCACGCTAAAGCGTATATTTTATAACGTTAATTGATGACGTTCACCTAATCTTTTTAATGCATCTACGTTTGTCCATGAAAACACCCGTTTTGCAGCCACACGCCAATCGACCCATTCGTATTGCAAATGTTCGTTTGGTGCTAGTGTAACGGGCAAGGCGCTCGGTAGCATCAAGCCAAATAAGTGTTCGCGGTTTTCAGTGACGCCAGGGGCGTAGCGATGGCGCCAGTGAGGGTAAATCTCATATACGTTAGATACGTTCCAATCTTCCAAAGTATATTGTGTTGCATCTAAGCCTGTTTCTTCGGCTAGCTCTCTGGCTGCAGCCTGTTGCGGTGTTTCATCACCTTCGATGCTGCCGGTTACCGATTGCCAGAATCCAGCTTTGTCTGCACGTTCCATAATTAACACTTTTAAATCTGGTGTATAAATAAGTACAAGTGCAGAAACTGGGGTTTTATAGGTTTTCAAGGTTGATGCGAACTGTATTAGTGGTTAGAGGGTGACTTAGCTGAATTAGTTTTAGCTGCGCTCGTTAGGTTTTTAGGCAGTTGAAACACCACGCTCTCTACCACGCCTTGCAATTCCTGCACTTGGCCGGCACCAAAGCTTTGTAATTGCGCGATAACTTCTTGCACCAGCACCTCAGGCGCAGATGCGCCCGCAGACACCCCAACCTTTTTCTTATTCACTAACCACTCAGGTTTTAAGTAGCTGGCGTTATCCACCATGTAAGCTTCAATGCCTTGGTTTTTTGCTACCTCGCGCAAACGATTGGAGTTTGAGCTATTGGGCGAGCCCACGATAATCACTAAATCACAATCTTGCGCCATGATTTTCACTGCGTCTTGCCGGTTTTGCGTGGCGTAGCAAATGTCATCACTCTTAGGCGCATTAATCTGTGGGAATTTTGTCTTGAGTGCATTGATAACTAAGGCTGCATCATCCATGGAGAGTGTAGTTTGCGTAACGTAAGCCAGCTTGCTTGGGTCCTTCACGCTTAACGCAGCAACGTCTTCCGGAGTTTCTACTAAATACATGCCAGTATTGCTGGCGCTGTTACCCGCTTGCTCAACCTGCCCCATGGTACCCTCAACTTCTGGGTGGCCTTTGTGCCCAATCATCACGATTTCCATGCCGGCTTTACGCATCTTTTCCACTTCGATATGCACTTTAGTCACTAGCGGGCAGGTGGCATCATAGGCCGTGAGGCCGCGCGACTCTGCTTCTGCCCTTACCGCTTTAGATACGCCGTGCGCGCTAAAAATCACGATGCTACCAGTAGGAATTTCATCCAGCTCTTCAACAAACACAGCGCCTTTGGCCCGTAGTTCGTCTACCACAAACTTGTTATGCACTACTTCGTGACGCACATAAATCGGCGCCCCAAACTTCTCTAATGCTTGTTCTACAATAATAATGGCACGATCAACGCCTGCACAAAAACCACGCGGATTAGCGAGTACGATCGCTGCATCATTCGGTGTAATATCAGTCAGGATTTGGTGATTAGGCGTAGATTGTTCTGTGTTCATATGTCATCCACATTCAAATTGCATCAGGCGCTAAGCGCATCAGGTATAATTGCTTCTTTTAAAATAATTAACTTTAAAAATATTGTCGGTTAATTGGCGTCATTTAATGTCGGAATTAGCTAGATTATAAATTTTTACTATGAAAAATACTGCAACCCTACTGATTACTTGCCCAGACACTAAAGGCATTGTCGCAGCCATTGCTGATTTCTTACTTCAGCACAATGCCAATATTTTACACGCAGACCAGCATCAAGATGCGGAAAATAATCTATTTTTAATGCGCGTGGAATGGGATCTCACTGGTTTTAATCTAGATGAAGCTAGCTTTAGTCAGGCATTCTCTGTGGTTGCCAACAAATTCAGTATGCAGTGGCAGCTCAAGTTGTCCCAGCATAAAACGCGTGTTGCCATTATGGTATCGCAGTATGACCATTGCTTAGCTGATTTGTTGCATAGACACAAAAGCGGCGAGCTGGCCTGTGAAATTCCACTAGTGATTAGTAATCACCGCGATACCGAAGCGCTAGTTAAGTTTTATGGCATTGATTTTCACCATATTGAAGTGAATAAAGACAATAAGGCGGAGGCTGAGGCGGCACAGTTTAAGCTGTTTGCCGATTACGGCATTGATTTAATCGTGCTGGCGCGCTATATGCAGATTCTATCGCCAGATTTTGTGTCACGTTACCCGCAACGTATTATTAATATTCACCATTCTTTCTTGCCAGCCTTTATTGGTGCGCGTCCTTATCACCGTGCCTTTGAGCGTGGCGTTAAATTGATTGGCGCAACTAGCCATTATGTGACCGAAGTGTTGGATGAAGGCCCAATTATTGAGCAAGGCATAGACCGTATTTCGCATCGAGACCAGGTCGAAGATCTGATTCAGAAAGGGCGAGACTTGGAGCGCGTAGTATTATCCAAGGCGGTGAGCTGGCATATTGAAAATCGTATTCTGCTATACGCAAACAAGACGGTGATTTTTGACTAAAAAGTTATAAAAAAAGCGAAGATTTATCTTCGCTTTTTTTATAACTACCGTTAGTGATTAATAAACTAACGGTAGTTGCGCGCAGCGTATTTAGCCGTTCGGTAAAATACTTTCATTTGCAAACAAGTCTGCAATTTTTTCACGCTTTCTAATCAAGTGGCATTGGCTGCCATCTACCATGACTTCCGCAACGCGAGGTCTAGTGTTGTAGTTGCTAGACATGCTCATGCCATATGCGCCTGCAGACATAATCGCCAACAAATCCCCCTCTTGTAAGGCTAACGCTCTGTCGTGACCTAAAAAGTCACCGCTCTCGCATACTGGCCCTACGATTTCATAGTTCATAGCGGCTTCATTACGTGGTTTTACTGCTTGAATATCGTGGTAAGCGTCATAGAGTGCTGGGCGCATCAAATCATTCATGGCCGCATCGACGATTGCAAAGTTTTTGGTTTCAGTTTGTTTTAAATATTCAACTTTGGTCACCAGCACACCCGCATTGCCAACTAAAGCGCGGCCTGGTTCAAATACCAGCTTCACATCACGGTTACCTAGTTTTTCACGCATTGCTTTTGCATACGCTGTGAATTCTGGCGGTGTTTCATCGCTGTAGCAAATGCCGATGCCGCCACCCAGGTCGATATGCTGAATCTGTATATTATTTTCTGCTAATGCATCTACCAATGCCAGTACGCGGTCAAACGCATCTAAGAACGGAGATAGTTCAGTGATTTGCGAGCCGATATGGCAATCCACACCATGAATGGCGATATTGGACATGGCTGCCGCCTGTAAATAAATGTTCAGCGCATCTTCATAGGCCACGCCAAATTTATTATTTTTTAAGCCGGTAGAAATATAAGGATGGGTTTTAGCGTCAACGTTAGGGTTCACTCGCAGTGAAACCGGAGCGATTTTCCCCATAGAGGCTGCTACGTCGTTCAGTCGTAGTAATTCACTGGCAGACTCTACGTTAAAGCAAAAAATGCCAGCTTCTAATGCCGCGCGCATTTCTTCTGCTGTTTTACCTACGCCAGAAAACACAACCTTTTTCGGGTCACCGCCAGCGGCAATCACCCGCGCTAGCTCACCGCCGGATACGATGTCAAAACCAGCGCCAAGCTTAGCAAATAAATTCAGAATCGCAAGGCTAGGGTTGGATTTCACAGCAAAACAAACCAGATGATTCGCATCTTTGAAGCCAGCGCTAAATCGCTCAAAAGCTTGGCTAAGTGCACTTTTTGAGTATACATAGCAAGGTGAGCCAAAATTTTCTGCAATTTGTGTAAGCGCTACATCTTCAGCATGTAGCACATTGTTTTTAAGTGTAAAAGTATTCACAGTAATGTCTTAACGATAGGGGTTAATGATGCCGGTCTTATTTGCTAGGCGTGGTCGGCTGAGGGTATGCTTGCTCAGGAATATATAGCGGGCCTTTGGTGCCGCACGCGCTTAATGCGCTGCTTGAAATTAACAGAAATATAATCAGTTTTTCGCGCATTGAAATCAGCCTTTTGTTGGTTATCTATGTGCTTGTAGCGTGATAACGCATCTTATCCAGAGAGTTAAGCAAAAAATTAAAGCGTTATTCTACCATTTTTTACCTACCGTTAGCTTTATGCAACAGTTTGAAGTGGTTGAGAAAATGATGGTAATAACCGTTTATTAGGCTAAATTTACCATTTGTCGGATGCTAATAGACATGGCCAGTAATTAAGCAGAGGATTCAAGCTAAGGGAAAAAGGAAAATCGCTATGAATATTATGAATATCTTGTTAAATACAAAGTCACAACATTGTCGCCAGTCGCAGGCTGTTCAGAAGGGCTACTCACTAGTTGAAATGATGATTGCGGTTGCAATTATCGGTATCTTGGGCTCTATTGCACTGCCAAAATATGGGGACTATGTCAAAAAAGGCAAGGCTGCTGAAGCGACTTCTACTCTGGCAAACTTGAAAGTAAGGATGGAGCAGTATTATCAGGATAACCGTACTTATGTAGGAGGAACCTGCGCACCTGCAAGTGGTGCAAAGTATTTCGATTACAAATGTAGCGCCACAACCGCCACTACTTTTGTTCTGGAGGCGGATGGTAAAAATGAGATGTCCAATTTTCAATATACGGTAGACCAAAACGATGTTAAATCTTCAAAATACGATGGTGTTACTGGTAGTTGCTGGTTAACAAGTAAGGAAGGCACATGCTAGTGCAAGCCCCAATGCGCACCATGCTAGGCTATAGCTTGATAGAGCTGGTGGTTGGGATTGCTATAATTGCAGTGTTAGCAGGGTTGGGTGCTTCCAGCTATCGCGATTGGATAGAGAATACGCGCATTCGCAGCGCAGCGGAGTCTATTCAAAACGGCTTGCAAATAGCGCGTGCAGAGTCAGTAAAACGCAATGCGCAAGTTCAGTTTGCCTTTTCTGGTAATTCTGGATGGACTGTGGGTTGTGTTGTCGCAGTAGGAGACTCTGATGGTGATGGTGTTGCTGAGTGTCCTGCAACCATTCGAAGCCGTAGTCAAAACGAAGGCTCTACCGCCAATATCACTGTTTTAACAACGCCAGCGGCACAAACTTCCGTTGTTTTTACTAACTTAGGCTCCACTACCCCAGCGTCATTTACATCGGTTGACATTAACTCTACGCTTGTATCTGGTAGCCGTGCCTTGCGTATTACGGTTGGCGTAGGTGGGAATGTCAGAATGTGTGATCCTGCTGTTGCGCAATCTTCAAACGATTCGCGCAAATGCTAAATGTGTAATGAGGTATAAGGTGAATAATACTGCAAACTTTCTGAACAAGCGCTTACCTGCCAATATGCGCAGTGCTAGAGCACAACAAGGGGCAATGTTGCTTGAGGCGTTAATTGCCATAGTAATTTTTTCTATGGGTATTCTTGCATTAGTGGGCTTGCAGGGGACAATGCTAAGTAATACTAGTAATACTAAGTATCGTGCGGATGCCAGTTATGTGGCGCAACAAAGAATAGGTCAAATGTGGGCAGACTCTGATAATGCGATTAGTTACTTGGAAAATCAAACGGCAATCCCTCAATTATTACCTAATGGTAAGCGTAGCGTAACACAACCTAATTTAAATCAATTTGTGGTAACAGTGACTTGGCAGGCTCCAGGGGATACTGAAGAGCATAATGTGGTGATGAATGCTTCGATTGTTAAAGTTTTACCAAATTAATCGGTAATTGATAAATATTGAGTCCGAGGCCTTTTAGATGCTAACCAATACTAGAAAAAATGATGCAAATATCCTGCATCCTGATGGCTACAAACCCAAAAACGTAAGCACCTATCAGCTTGGATTCAGCCTGATTGAGATTATGGTTGGTCTAGCAATTGGTATGTTGGTTACTCTGGTAATTATGCAGGTTTTTTCAGTCTTTGAAGGCCAAAAACGTAGTACTACCGGTACGGCAGATGCGCAAACTAACGGTAATATTGCGCTTTATAATATCCAGCGAGACGTGCAAATAGCTGGATTTGGCTTACCAGAAATTGACCCCAAAGGTTCACCCATGCAATGCAGTCCATCGCCTTCGTACGATGACCCAGACACGCCTTTTGTTGAAGACTTTGATATGTTCCCGATTACCATAGTAGATGGCGGTACTGGTAGTGATCAGATTACTGTACGTTATGGTGATGCGCCTATGGGTGGATTTTCTTCACTGATCTCAAGTAACCCTGCCGCATTGCCGGAAATTGTTGTTGATAACAACATGGGCTGCAAGGTTAACCACGTCGCTATGATTGTGAATCAGGGTGTTTGTGCAATGACAAAAATCAGAACGGTTACTGCCACCACTAAAGTCACAGTTGCCGTTGATGGCGGTGGGAAGGTGGCGAATGCTGCAAAATCTGGCGCTAGCCTGTTCTGTTTGGGCAATTGGAGTGCGGTCGGCTATGGCGTCAATAATAGCATGCTAGAGCGTAATGGTCAGCCGAGTGTGGCAGAAATTGTGAGCATGCAGGCTCAGTACGGTATTTCGGACACAGCAAATAATAACAAGGTGACATCTTGGGTTGATGCGAGCGGCATCTGGTCTGCGGCAGGATTAACTGTTGCAAATAGAAATCGCATTAAGGCAGTGCGCGTGGCGGTAGTGGCTAGAAATGGACAGTTGGAAAAAGAAACAGTGACCTCAAATGCCCCTGTTGCCTGGCCTGATGAAGCGGGCTCACCGGCGCCAGTGATTAACTTGACGACGATTGAAGATTGGCAACATTACCGTTATCGCGTTTATGAAACCATTATTCCGCTGCGTAATATTATTTGGTCAAAAAACGTATTATGAGTAAATTCACCATGAACTCACTTAATAAAATTAGCTCTCTTTCTGTAGCGTTGCGGCAAGTGAGCGGTACACAAAACAAGATGCGCAAACAAAATGGTGTGGTGCTGTTTTTTGCCCTTATGGCACTCGTCGTTATGTCGCTTGCCGCAGTGGCATTGATTCGGTCTGTAGATACCAATACATTAATAGCGGGGAACTTGGCATTTAAACAATCGGCAACTGCATCAGCAGATACGGGGGTTGAAACCGCCATTAAGTGGCTGGAGGCGAATCAAACAACAGCACTCAATAGTGATAACGTGAATACTGGTTATTATGCATCGCCTCAAGACGATGCGAAGGTACGTTTCACTACTGGGTATAGTTTGGCTGCAGGAGCTGGTATTGCTGCTGGTAAAGATAGTAGCGGTAATACCATTAGTTATGTCGTAGAAAGAATGTGCGTGCCTGGTACAGTGTTGCCTACTACAGGGTTGTATAAGGCAAAAGAAAAATGTTTGCTTGGTGCTGCATCAACAAGCCCTGGATCTCAAGCGACATTGGAGTATCCTGGTACCGGTACGCTGTCTAGTGCGGGTGATCAGCCAATGTACAGGGTTACCGTGCGGGTAACAGGTCCCAGAAATACGCTTAGTTTTACGCAAGCCTTTGTTTATTAGGATTAAATCATGAAAAACTACTTACGGTCCTTCTTAACGCCTTTATCAATAGCTAGCGTGTTATTTTTAGCTGGTATGCTACCGGTGGTACATGCTGCCACGGTTGATTTAGCCACTGTGCCTTTGGCAAACGCCACAACCACGAATGTGCTGCCTAACTTAATGTTTATTTTGGATAACTCTGGCAGTATGAAGCAGGACTACACGCCTGATTACATTAGTGACGTTTTTAATAACCCAGCCACTAATGATAAAAATTGCCGAGATAGTGGCGATGATGGTACATCGGGCTCATCCGGTACACTAGGTGATGTGTTTGCTGGTGTGGTGAGTGGTACGACTCGTGTGCTGGATATGTGCGTGGTGGGTGATGTACCTTTTATGAATAGTGATATGAATAGTCAGTATTACAATCCGGCAATTCGTTATACACCCGGAGTGAATGCAGATGGTACCAGCAGAGGTGACCAAACTACACCTACCAATGTAAGAACAGATTCTTATAATAAGCAAAATACTACACAGCTATTGGCAACCACCAATTATGTTGACCTGACGACTAACTATCCTGATCGTGTTTGGTGTACTAAGCAAAACCCTACTGCCAGTGAGCTGACCAACACCAGTGTATGCCGCAAAAATAGTGACTACTTATACCCCAACGCAACCTTTAAATATGGGCGTACTTCTGGAGTGCCAGATCAGCAGATGACAGCAAGCATGTTAGCCAATGTAATTAAAGTGGCTGGTGCACCTTATTACTATTCAGTCGTGCCAACTGAGTATTGCAGTGAGTCTGAGTTAGTCAATTGCGTATTATCTTCCACACCAACAACCGTAGCTGGTGTCAGTTATAGCTTCCCGGCTAAGTCCCGTTGGTGTAGCAACACCGCGCTGACCACCTGCAAATCAACACGCTCTGGTGCTTATGTCTATCCACGTTATGTCGGCTCGACCATTACAGGTGCTGCTGCGGTTGGTTCGTTTTCGGTTTCGAGTGTAAGCAATGGTACTACTACAGTTGGCAGTGTTAAAGTGAACAATGTTGAGATTATGGGCGGTACTGGCACTGGCTGCGGAACTGCATCATCTACCTCATCAGGCAGTGGGTCTGCGCGACGTAATGCGCTTGCCGACGCAATTGTTGCCAAGATTAATGCCTGTAGTTCTAACCCTGAGTACACTGCAGTTTCTGATGGTGCCAGTAGCCCTAAAATCACTATTACATCTACAGTTGCTGCGGGCGCAAATGGTAACGGAACGGTTCAAGTTAGCAGTTTAACTAATAGCGCAACAGTCGGCAGCATAGTGAATGCTACAGGCGGCGTTAGTAGTTCATCTACTCCACCTTATACCTTTACCCGTACCGATATTACCTCTCTGACCAACAGTTACCCTAAGTCAGCAGCTCGTACAGATTGTGACGCTACTTGTAGCTATGCGCAGGAAATGACCAATTTTTCTAATTGGTATACTTACTACCGTACGCGTATGCAAGCGATGAAAACTGCCGCAAGCTTGGCTTTCAAACCGATTGATAATCGATATAGAGTTGGGTTTATTACAATCGCCAACCAAAGCAGTAATTATTTACCAATCGACAAGTTTGATGCTGGTACAGGTAGCCAAAAAGAGCAGTGGTACACTAAGCTATTTGGCATCACACCTAGCAGCAGTACACCTTTGCGCTCTGCGCTTTCACTGGTTGGCAGAATTTACGCGGGGAAAAATCCTGTAGGCTCTTCAGACCCAGTGCAATATTCTTGCCAGCAGAATTTTGCATTGTTAACAACGGATGGTTATTGGAATACAGATGCTGATGCTGATGTGAAAGATGTTGCAGGTACCGGCCAGGTAGGAAATAAGGATGGTGGGACGTCTGTAGCGCGCCCAATGAATGAAGGTCCGACCGCCAGCTCCAATAGTTTGGCAGACGTGGCTAAATATTATTACGACACTGATCTGCGTACCACTGCACTAAGCAATTGCACTGGCGCACTGGGGTTGGATGTGTGTGTGAATAACGTATTTGTGAGTGGTAGTGATAATAACCCTCAACAGCACATGACTACGTTTACCTTAGGTTTGGGCGTTGATGGCGCTTTAATGTATAGCAGTGACTATAAAACTGCAACATCAGGGGATTTTTATAATCTTAAAAATAGTTTAGGTAGTCCTACAGTGAATTGGCCGGTCCCTGTTGCGGACACTGAAACCGCAGTAGATGATCTTTGGCATGCGGCTGTTAATGGACAAGGCACTTATTTTAGCGCCAAAGACCCTGCCCAGCTTACTAAGGGCTTAACCGAAGCACTTTCCCAAATTAATGCAAAAATTGGGGCGGGTGCCGCCGCTGCGACTAGTACGCTTAACCCTGTGCAAGGTGATAACTATGCTTATCTTGCAAGTTACACCACGGTTAAATGGACCGGCAACTTAGAACAACGCACTATTAATACAACAACAGGGGAGGTCAGTGAGTCTGCGGTATGGTGTGCTGAAGATATCGTGACTGCATCATGCTCAGCACCTAGCTCTATTGTGGCGCAGCCAAGTGGCAGTAGTAGTGTTTATTACTGTGTTACACCAAATGCTAGCAGTTGTCCTGCAGGCATTATGGATGGGACAAATTGCAAGGTCGAGGTGTCCGCCGCTTGCCATGGCACCATGGCGGCTAAGGTTGCCTCTGGGACTAGACGTGTTCTTATGAATAGTGGCGGTGCGCTTGCGAATTTTACTTATACTAATATGACGCCTGTTCAACAATCTTACTTCCAGCAGGCTTATCTTGCACCTAAATTGAGTCAATGGACATCTTTGGATGCTAGTACACAACAGCCAAATGCTAAAGAAGCCAACTTAGTGAACTTCTTGCGCGGAGACACTACGTATGAAGACCGAGGTACCAATACAGTTGTGAATCGGTTGTTCCGTTATCGCGAGGCATTTTTGGGTGATGCACTTGAGTCATCACCGGTGTTTGTAGGCAAGCCAGTATTTAAATATACTGAAAACAATTACCCAAATGGTATAGATGAGAACAGGGGGAGGACTGTATACATAGGTACCAATGATGGCATGTTGCACGCTTTTAATGCAGACACAGGTGAAGAGCGTTGGGCTTATGTGCCAAGCATGGTGATCCCTAATATGTGGAAGTTGGCTGATAAAAATTACTCAACTATGCATGCGAATTATGTAAATGGCGACCCTACCGTTTCTGATGTATATGATGGCGGTAGCTGGAAAACTATTCTAGTTGGTGGACTGAATGGCGGTGGCAAGGGTTACTATGCTTTAGATATCACAAACCCAGATTCACCGATTCTTTTATGGGAGTTTGGTAATAGCGATTGCGCAGGTTGCACTCGCACTGATAACAATATGGGTTATAGCTTCGGTAACCCTGTGATTACCAAAACCCCTGAAAATAAATGGGTGGTGGTATTAACCTCTGGCTATAACAATGGTGGGGGTAGTGAAAGTGGTAAAGGGGTGTTATACGTTTTGAATGCGCTCAGTGGTACTTCGCTAATTTCAAATATAAGTACTGGCGTGGGTGATAATGTAACGCCAAGTGGGCTTGCTGAGATTTCTGCTTGGTCCGATGTGGCCGATGCAGAGAAAGAAAATGTCGCCCATTGGATTTATGGTGGGGATTTATTGGGGAATTTATGGCGTTTTGATATTGGTGCTACACCATCTAGCCCTAACCCTAAACTGGTAGCTATATTGAGAGACCCTCAAAGCAATCGGCAGCCTATTACTACGAGGCCAGAGCTAGGTAAAGTTGGCGAGAATCGCGTTATTTTTGTCGGGACGGGTAAGTATCTTGAAATAAATGATCTTACCGATAAGCAACAACAGACACTTTATGCAATTAAAGATAGCAATGGCCCAACCATCGATAACCCACGTAATACTTTGGTGGAGCAAACGCTAAGTGCACCAAGTAACACACGTATAGGCTCGGCAAATAATGTGGATATGGCCAATGGAGATGGCTGGTTTGTAAATTTCTACGTGCCTGCTGCCTCTGACACTACTACTGCCGCTGAGCGACAAAATGTTGCAGGACAACTGGTTGCTGGTACGCTGTTGGTGCCGACGACGATACCATCTAATGCTGTTTGTAGCCCTGGTGGTTATAGTTATTTTAATTTCTTTAGTTATGATAGTGGCAAGCCGCCAAACCTCTCTACAGGACTGGTTTCAACGAAAACAAATGCGCCAATTGTTGGCTTCAATGTGATGTATATTGCGGGTAAGCCAGTGGTTTCTGCGGTAACCGCAGACGCAAAATTTGAACCTGTAGCCACGGAATTTGGTAGTGGAAATGCCAAGTTCCAAAGTAAACGGGCAATTTGGCGGGAGCTCCTAGATTAACTAGTAATTGTTAAAAAATAAAGAGCGGCGAAGCCGCTCTTTATTTTTTTAATGCTACCAAGTGACATTAGGTTCTGGTAGTTTTAAGGCTGGAGCACTGTTAATGCTGGTGATTACCTGTTCAATCACACTGCCATTTTTTTCAGTCTTACGGATTTTTATCGGTAAGTTCTTATAGTCTGAGGCTAGCCATAGTTCTGTTTTTTCTTCATTATTCGCGCTAGCTTTGATTAAATGGATTGCATTTAGTGCACCAATTTTTGAGTAGATGATTTCCTCACCCTCAAAGCGGTAATTGTAGTTACGCAATGTTTTACCATTGGTAATGTTAATCGCGTTGGACGCCAAAGGCGGCGTGAACATGAACTGGTACATAAAGCTTAATAAGTCTTGTGTGCCAGTTTCTAATTTTTCGGTTTTCTCGCTCTTTTCTGTGCGCAACGTCAATGTATCGTCATCCCAGTGGAAGTTAGCAGTTTGCGATTTTTTGTTGCCGTATCGATAAGAGTAATAGTTTGGTTTTAAACCAGTCTCAGTCACAGAGCCTTGGCTTTCCTGCACTAGGTTCTGAAAAAATAGCGCGGTTATGCCCTGGGCTTCAATAGTACTTTTGATTGAATAACTACCGGACTTGTCTATATTGAAGGTGATGCGCGCATTACCTACTATACTTTTACTTTCGCCTTGAAACACATCAAATTCTGTTTCTATATACTGGGGTGTTAATACCAGCGACGCTTGCTCGGATATTGATGGCTCTATAGATGCAGGCACATCATTCTGCTTAACAGGCTCAGGCTCTAATGGTGGTAGTGGTGTATCTATGTCGTCGATTATAGGAAAGTCAATTTCGTCTTCTCTTGATGTGTCAGTGCTATCAACAGGTTTGGCACTTTCGGTACTGGAAGTTTCAGTTTTTGCTGGTTTGGATTTGGGTGTAATTTTTTCTATGGTTTTGTTTACCACGGCGGGTGATCGTGCTTGCACTAGTTGTACATTGAGAGGCTGATGGTCATCACCTATGTCTGGCAGTGTGAAAGATAGCTCGGATAAGAATAGCGTATGCAATAGCAAAGACACCATCACAGCAGCTATAAGGGCTTTATGAGCTTTAGCATGTGATTTAAGGGTATGAAACATTTGGTTGCTTAGCTAGTGATGGCAGCCTCTAGGTGAGGTGTCTGTGATAGATGTTTCATTATAGAGTAACTTATGGGCAATGATGCCATTGATTAGCCCGAAAAACAGCGCAGCGATGGCAAAAATGGGGACTAAGTAAGCCAAACTGGCATGTGGAATCAACCATAGCCTAACTATAATCAATTGCCCTGCAATGTGTGCAAAGGCCGCAAATATGCTTAACGATACCGTGCCGAAGTGCTTTTTTGGTAAGTGCGTACTTAACCATAATACACCTAGACTCAGCAAGGCGCCGGCTAGGCTAAGTATAAAAGTTGGTGATAGAAACTGCCCTAGTAGCAGGCTGCTGGCAAATACCCGGAGTATGCTCACCCAAGCTGCGCTGGCAAAGCCATATTTAAATAATACATATAAGGTCACAATGTTTGCGATGCCTGGTTTTACGCCGGGTAACGGCGAAGGAACCACAGCCTCTAGCATATGCAACGCAATGGCTACGGTAGCTAGTTTAGCAATGCGGTGGTCTTCTATGGTGGTTTTGATCTGCATCGTTAATCGCGCATCTATAGATTTGTCGTGTATGAGATTTACCGCGTAATACTAGTGCTTAATAGTTGAGCGAGTCATAATGCTTTGTTTCACCAATCAGTTCTAAACTGAGTTGATTGGGTAAGCACAATGCGGCCTGACCGGAGCGTGATAACCAGCCTTGGTGTACGCAGTATTGATTATGGCATGGTGATTGGGAAAATCTCGCTTTGCCATTCATGATGCTCACGGTGGCAGCGCCAATGGCACCCTGCACCTGAATGTCTCGCTGCTGGTTGAGGCTATATGTGCCGTATATGGTGTCACCAAGCCGAATTTGTACACGGGTTGCTTCCTCGTGCGACCATAATTGTTGAAACAATACCACCACCAGAACAATGCCAGCGCTGACGACGCACCAATCACCAATCCGCATGACGCGGGTTTTGGTTTTAATTCTGGTTTTAATGTAGTGTGGTAGCTTGAACATGCAAGTGCTTCTTAAAGTCTACATCTAGCCAAGTGAGCTTGGTTTGCATTTCTGGGGTGACAAATGCTTGTGAGGCTTGATCAATCACCATGTAATGTTGAACGCCCAGAGTGGCTGCGATGGTAGATTTTCGTGCCATTGGTTCAATAAAAATCGGCTTGGATGCAACGTCAGATAACACGCCGGCTTGTGAGCTATGCGCTGCTTGCGGTGGAATTAATACGGTAACGGCCTGTGTATGCTGTACTGGGTAGCCTGTGCGCGGGTCGATAATATGACAGTAACGCTTGCCGTTCAGCATGAAGTAACGTTGATAATCGCCAGAGGTGCCAATTGCCCAGCCGTCGGCTAACTCCAGTGTGGCAATGGCCGTGGGTTTACGCGGGTGCTGTATGCCTACGCGCCAGGGTGTATTGCCATGTTGACCAAGTGCAATGATATTGCCACCGATGTTGATGAGTGCATTGTTCACCTGTTGCTGGCGTAAATAATCTGCCGCCTGATCTAACGCATAACCTTTGGCATAACCACCCAAATCAAGTTTTACATTTGGATTTTTACTGTAAGCCGTATTGTTGTCAATGACGATATCTGGCATGCGCGGATTAGTCTTAACTAGGTTGTTGATATGCGCTTTATCTATATTCACAGCACTAAATTCATCACGCTGAAAGCCCCAGGCGCCAATCAAATGGCCGATGCCCGGGTTGAATAAGCCATTAGACTGCTGTGATAGCTTGGTTGCGTCGAGCAAGATTTCAGCCATGCGAGGACTGATGTTGATGGGCTTCGGGCCCGTGGCGAAGGCAGCGTTAAGGGCGCCCAGTTCATGGGCTTGCTTATCTGTTGACGGCTTCCACGCGTGTAACTGCTGATGCAAGTGCTGAAAGTCTTGCAGAATATGATTGGTCAGCGTTTTGGCGCGTTCTTCAGGCTCGCCATAAATGCTGATATCAACCAGCGTACCGAATACGTAGCTTTGGCTGTGGTAGAGCTGAGGTTGGTTGTAAGCAATGAGCCCCCATATTGCTGTGCAGCATGCCGCTACAATCAATAAGGGCCTTAATCCTTTACGCATTTATGGATGCTGTCGCTGCTCTAACGCATCCATAAAGATGCTGGCAGGGTTGCAGTCGGTTTGTTTGGAAATTTCCACCATGCCAGTAGGGCTGGTGACATTGATTTCGGTGAGATGCTCACCAATCACGTCTAGGCCAACCAAGAACAAGCCTGCTTGTTTTAACACTTTACCAACAGTGGATGCAATTTCACGGTCACGCTCCGTGAGCGGCTGTGCAACGCCAGTGCCGCCTGCAGCTAAGTTGCCGCGTGTCTCTCCCGCCATTGGAATCCGTGCCAGTGCATAAGGTAATGGCTCACCATCAATCACAATGATGCGTTTATCACCTTGCACAATCGCTGGCAAGTAGCGCTGTGCCATCACCGTTTGCGTGCCAAACTGGGTAATGGTTTCCAGGATCACGCTGATATTGGGGTCTTGTAATGTCAGGCGGAAAATACTGCTGCCACCCATGCCATCTAGAGGTTTAACCACAATATCGGCATGCGTGTTGAGAAACTCACGGATTAATACTTGGTTGGCAGTGACTAAGAACTCTGGCGCAAACTGCGGAAAGCGCGTGACTGAGAGTTTTTCATTCCAACCACGAATCGTACTAGGGTTGTTAAATACATGTGCCCCTTGTTGGGCTGCTATTTCAAGTAGGTAGGTACTGTAAAGATACTCGTTATCAAATGGCGGATCTTTACGCATGATGATGGCGTTAAACTCACTGGGCGCGAACTCCGCTTTTTCTGAGGTCACATAACTTTGGTCGGTAAAGTTAAACTGCTGCACGTTAATTCTGGCCTGCGCGCCGCGCAGGAAAAGATCGTGCTGCAAACTCACGAATAGCTCATGTCCGCGCTGACTGGCCTCGCGCATAATAGCAAGGCTAGTATCTTTATAGCTTTTTAAGCTTGCGAGCGGGTCCAGAATAAAGACTAGTTTCATAGGTGCCGGTTTTATTGGTTAAGAGGGTCTTGTTCTTGTAGTTCGATGGCGGCAGCTAGTAATGCTAAGCGCGCAACAACGCCATACGCATAAAAACGGTTAGGGGTGGCATCGGGTGAGCCCGCACAGTCGGGTAAGGTACAGGGCTTCTCAAACGCTAACGGTACAAAATGTGAGCCGGGCGCATTTAAGTTTTCATCCACACCTCTGCCTGTGTGTACACGGTAGAAGCCGCCAATCACAAAGTGATCCATCATATAGACGACTGGTTCTGCAACCGCATCATTGATACTTTCGAACGTGTAAACACCCTCTTGGATAATCACCTCAGTGACTTCTAAGCCCTCTTTAATCACGGACATTTTGTTGCGTGCTTTACGATTGAGGCCACGCACATCTTCTGGCGATTTTACGGTCATAATGCCCATGCCATAGGTGCCGGCATTGGCTTTTACAATCACAAATGGCTCTTGTGTCACGCCGTATTCTGCGTATTTGATTTTAATTTTTTCAAGTAATGATTCTACTTTGGCTGCGAGGCAGTCTTCACCGGTTCTAGCATTAAAGTCAATTTCACCGCAGGTTTCAAAATATGGGTTCAATAACCACTCATCGATGCCTAACAGGTCAGAAAACTCACGTGCTACCCGATTGTAGGCAGCAAAATGTTGTGATTTTCTGCGTGTGCTCCAACCCGCATATAGCGGCGGGATTAGATTTTGTTCTAAATTCTGCAGGATGTCAGGAATGCCGCCAGATAGGTCATTGTTTAGCAGAATGGCACAGCTATCAAATTCACTAAGATTGGTGTCGCCGAGTTTAGCCGCCGCCAGTTTGAGGCGATTGCCTTCACGCACCACTGGCTCTAACAATAACGGCTGGCCGTCATGCGTTTCTAGCACTGTGGGTTCGGTAATTTCTGGGGAGATAGAGCCGATTCTTACATCCATCCCCGCTTGTTTTAGTATATTGGCGAGCTCCACAACATTGCGTAGATAATAAGTGTTGCGGGTGTGATTCTCAGGAATGATAAGTAAACGGCTGGCTTCCGGACAGATTTTTTCAACTGCGACCATCGCTGCCTGCACGCTTAAATGTAAAAAATCAGGATTAAGGTTATTAAAGCCACCGGGAAACAAATTGGTATCAACCGGTGCTAATTTAAAACCAGCGTTGCGCAAATCAACCGACGCGTAAAATGGTGCTGCATGATCTAACCATTGTGTACGAAACCAATGCTCAATTTTTGGCATGGCATTTAGCATGCTTTTTTCTAGAGATAACAGTGGGCCATTAAGTGCTGTTGTTAAATGCGGAACCATATTTTCCTTTTTTTAAACTTTAACGCGGTTATTTTAGAGGTTATCGCTGATACTTGAGCCCTGTCGTTAAGTGATGACTTGATGTGCCTGAGCGTCAGCATGATAGCTACTTCTTACCATGGGGCCACTGGCTGTATTATTAAAGCCCATCATGTCAGCTTTTTGTTTTAAAGTTTCAAAAATGTGTGGTTCTACATAGCGCATCACCGGTAAGTGGTGCACGCTAGGCTGTAGATATTGCCCCAATGTGAGCATGCTCACATTGTGTGCGCGTAAATCTTGCATCACTGCTAAAATTTCTTCATCTGTTTCGCCCAAGCCTAACATCAAGCCTGATTTAGTCGGTACGTGCGGGTACATCTCACCAAATACCTTTAATAAGTTTAATGAGTTTTGGTAGTCAGAGCCTGGTCTTGCCTGTTTATATAGCCTAGGAATGGTTTCCAGATTATGGTTCATTACATCAGGCGGCGCTTTACGCAGAATCTCCAGTGCAACATTTAAGCGGCCACGGAAATCTGGCACCAAGATTTCAATTCTGATATTGGGTGAGTGGGCACGTACTGCATGAATACAGTCAACAAAATGCTGAGCGCCACCATCTAGCAGGTCGTCACGATCTACACTGGTAATCACTACGTAGTTTAAGCGCATCTGTGCAATGGTTTTTGCCAGATTTTCAGGTTCATTAGGGTCTGGCGGCAACGGTTTGCCGTGTGCTACATCGCAAAATGGGCAACGGCGTGTGCAAATGTCGCCCAAAATCATGAAGGTGGCGGTGCCGCTACTAAAGCATTCACCAATATTGGGGCAGCTTGCTTCTTCACATACCGTATGTAGATTATTCTCGCGTAGCACACGCTTAATCTCCTGATAGCGCTCGCCATCAGGTACTTTCATGCGTATCCAGTCAGGCTTGCGCTGGACAGGCTGCGGAATGATTTTAATCGGTATGCGCGACGTTTTTGCTGCGTCAATTTCTTTTACACCAGCAACTTTAGGTGTTTTGTTAGGGGTTACGTTCGTCATACAAATGCTCTAGTTTGCTGGCAAGCATTGTTACAAGCTGCTCACCAATGGTTTGTATATTGGCATTAATGCCGAGATCTTTAGTTTGTGTCACTGCTAGCCCTTTATAGCCGCAAGGGTCAATGGCACTAAATGGGCTTAAATCCATATCTATATTCAGGCTGAGGCCGTGATAGCAGTAGTTGTTCTTAACCCGTAAGCCTAGTGATGCTATTTTTGCCTCGTGTGCGTTTGCCAAGCTGACATAAACGCCGGGCGCATCAGCTTTTGCTACTGCATGTACCTTGTATTGCGCCAGTAATTCTATCACTGTATGTTCTAGCAGGCTGACCAAACTGCGTATATTGAGATGGCGCCTTGATAAGTCTAACAATACGTAAAGGATGACTTGTCCTGGCCCGTGATAGGTAATTTTGCCGCCGCGATCCGTATTTACAACGGCAATGTCATGCCGCGATGGTGGTGCGACCTGCTTACGGTTAAGTCCTAGAGAGTAAACTGGCGAGTGCTCGGTGAGCCATATTTCATCAGCTGACTCAGCCGTGCGTGCTGCAGTGAACTGCTGCATCGCCTCACATGTCGCTTCAAATGAGGTGATGCCTAAATTTCTAACGATAATATTGCTTAACATCGCAAGATGATGTGCATCTTAAAGCGTGTATTTCACTAAAGGGTGCGCAGTTAATAAGCGATAAACATCATCAAGCTGGGCTTGTGAAACCACATCAACCGAGCAGGTCAGGCTAATGTATTTGCCGTTAGTGCTAGCGCGCATTTCCACATGCTCAGCACTAAAGCTAGGCACGATGGTTTGAATCAGGCCAATTATCGTCGTCGCGAATATGTCTTGCGTTTCGCCCATCACTTTGATGGGAAAGCTGCATGGGAACTCGATAAGTGGCGGTGTGGTTTGCGGGTCAATATCGGTCATCGTGATCACTTACTGCATCAGTAGTTTAATAGAGTCCCAGGCACGGCCGAACAAGCCTGCAGTCGCGACTGATCTGTCCGCTACTAATGGGCGCTCGCTAATGGTTCTGCCATTTAATACAAATTTAACTTGCCCAATCACCTGACCTTTTTTGATAGGGGCGATCAGTGGCTGAGTGCTTGAAGCAATGGCTTTTACGTTGGCATACTCACCTTTAGGCAATGTGAGGTACAGGTCATTGGCAGTGGTGGAGTTAATCTCATTCACTTCACCTTTCCAAACTTTAAGCTTGCTCACAGGTTTATTTTGTTTGTATACCAAGGTTGAGTCAAAGAACTGAAAACCGTAGTTTAGTAATTTTTGGCTTTCTGTTGCGCGCGCTGTGTCGGTCGGCGCACCTAGTATGACTGAGATATAACGCGTATTGTCGCGTTTTGCGGTTGAAATTAAGCAATAACCTGCAGATTCAGTATGGCCGGTTTTCATGCCGTCCACATTAGGGTCTAGCCATAATAGGCGGTTGCGGTTAGGCTGCTTGATATTGTTGTACGCATACTCCTTCACAGAGTATAAGCGTTTGTATTCTTCTGGAAAGTCACGAATCAGCGCGATTGCCAGGGTTGCTAGGTCTTCTGCGGTAGTATAGTGCTGAGGGTCTGGCAGGCCGGTAGCGTTCATGTAGTGGGTGTTCTTCATGCCTAGGCGCTCTGCCTCTTTGTTCATCATTTGTGCAAATAATGGCTCAGAGCTTGCAATGCCTTCTGCGAGGGTAATCGACGCATCATTACCTGACACAATAATCATGCCGTGTAATAGCTCATCAACCGTCGCTGGTTTGTTTGGCTCAATAAACATTTTTGAACCTTCTGTTTTCCAAGCATGCTCACTAACTGGTAGCGTTTGGCTGAGTTGCAGGTGGCCATTTTTAACTGCTTTAAATGCCAAATACGCGGTCATGATTTTGGTGAGAGAAGCTGGCTCCACGCGCATGCTGGCATTGTTTTGTGCGATAACGTAGCCGTTGTTAAAGTCTTTAAGCAAATATGCTTTAACCGCTAAGCTTGGCGGCGGTGCAATTTGGGCTGCACCGGCATGAGCCAAGCTGGTAAACGATGCGGCAACTAGGGTAATTGCTAGTGTAGATACGCTAATAATGCGGGTGAGAACGTGTTTTTTGATGGTATGCATGAGATTCAATGTGTAGCTTTACTGATTGGTAACAATTGCGGAAATGTTGAGTTGATTACGTACTTTGTTTGCATGGATGTCAGCCTCTTTTTTGTTAGCAAAAGGGCCTAATCTAACGCGGTGTAAACCATTATTATACACGTTAGTCACAGCGGCATCGCCTGCAAGGTCAAGGTCAAGAATTTTCTTTTGTAACAGTTCACCGTTTGCCTCATGTTTGAAGGCACCAGCTTGCACGTAGTAACTAGAAGTGCGTATTTCGTTGTTGCTGACGGCTGATTCTGAAACCAACGGACTAGCTGTAATACTTGGGCTATTTTGCTCCGGGGTTGGAGTGGTGTTTATATTGGTTAGTTCCGCCTTTGCAACGGTAATGTTTGCAGTATTCCTTAAAGCTTCTGGGCTGGTGTCAATTGCGGTGACCTCAACCTTGCCGCTACCGTTAGCAACTAGACCTAATTTATAGGCTGCCGCGTAGGATAGGTCAATTAATCGGTCATGTTTGAATGGACCGCGGTCATTGACTCGCACAATCACAGCCTTGCCATTGGCTGGGTTGACGACTTTAACAAAGCTAGGAATCGGTAAAGTTGTGTGAGCGGCAGACATGCCATACATATCGTAAACTTCACCGCTGGAGGTTTTTCTGCCGTGATAGCGTTTGCCGTACCATGAGGCGACACCTTGTTTGCTATAAGGTGCATAGCTGGTCATTGGCACGTATTTTTGACCTAAAGCTTGATAAGGCTTGTTGCTGCTGACCAGTGGCTTTTCGGTTTTAAGCTGCGCATCCGGGATGCTGTCAAAATCAATAGAGGTGTTGTCACCGGGACCATCATCAAGGTAATAGCCGCCACCCTTGCTCGAGCCATTGGACTGTTTGGCCGCAGTGTTCTTTGCGTTGCTTGATTCTGGTTTGGTGTTAGATGTACCGGCACAGGCAGTTAATAACGCCATGCATAAAATGATGAAGCTCTTTTGGAAAATAGCCATTAAATTTCTCCTCTGTCATGCAAACAGCTAGGTTGCAACGAGTTTTTTATGGGTGTGTATACTCATCAAAATACCAAACCCCAGATACAGGGTCACCAATGAGGTGCCGCCGTAGCTAATGAGGGGTAATGGTACACCAACTACCGGTAAAATGCCGCTTACCATGCCCATGTTGACGAACGCATACGAGAAAAAGTTAAGCGTGATACTGCCTGCTAATAACCTGGAAAAAGTGTTTTGCGCCTGCGAGGCAATCACCAAGCCGCGCGCGATAATTAAGCTAAATAAAGTAAGCAATAGCATATTGCCTAAAAAGCCAAACTCCTCGCTGAATACTGCAAAGATAAAATCGGTGGTGCGTTCGGGTAAAAAGTCTAACTGTGTTTGTGTGCCATTAAGCCAGCCCTTGCCTGCGCTGCCGCCAGAGCCAATCGCAATAATGGCCTGAATGGTATGGTAGCCCGCACCTAATGGATCTTGGGTGGGGTCAAACAATATCTCAATCCGCTTTCTTTGGTAATCATGTAATAACGACCAAAACACAGGCATTAAAGCTAGCAACGAGGCTGATGCCACTAATAAAAAGCGCCAGCTTAAGCCAGCAAGAAATAACACATAGAAACCGGAGGACGCGATTAATAAAGACGTGCCTAAGTCCGGCTGCTTCATAATCAGTGCTACAGGAAAGGCTAGCAGCAGGCTACCAATCACAAAATTACTGGCACTGGATTTACCCTCCCTGCTGGCAAAATACCAGGCGAGCATCATCGGTACCGCAATACGCATCAGCTCCGATGGCTGTATTTGCATAAAGCCTAAATTTAACCATCTACGCGCACCGTGGCTAATGGTGCCAAATAGCGCAACGGCAATTAGCAACAACATGCCTAGGATATATAGCGGCCGTGCAGCACGCTCTAGATTCAGTGGTGAAATATTGGCCGCTAGCCACATGGCGCCAAGAGCGGCTAACACGTTGAAACCTTGCGCATAAATACGCGAAATGTCTTGGCCTGATGCGCTGTATAAGACGAAAAGACTTAATAACAGTGCGAAAAATAGACAAGCCATCAGGAATGAATCGAAGTGCTTGAATAGAAAGTGAAATAATTTACTAATCATGAGGCTCTTCTTCTGGAATGGTTGCGGTGCCAGTAGCACTTGCTGGCACAGGGGCAGCTACTGCCGATGGCTCAATGGCTGGCATTTTTCCTAGTAAATAATAATCCATGACTTTTCTTGCGATTGGCCCTGCGGTGGAGCCGCCATGGCGGCCATTTTCTACAATGACGGCTACGGCAATGGTGGGGTCTTCGGCGGGCGCAAATGCAATAAACAAGGCATGATCAAGGTGGCGCTCGTTCATGCCATGCTCGTTGTATTTTTCGTTTTGCTTAATGCCAATCACTTGTGCGGTACCCGTTTTTGCCGCGATGGAATAAGGTGCATTTGCGCCCACGCTTGCCGCAGTGCCGCCTGGCAACGTGACGTCTACCATGCCGCGTTTCACAATCGCCATATTTTCAGGGTTCAGCTCAATACGGTCTTGCACTATGGTGGGGATATCCATTTGCTTGCCGGTTAAGCCATTCTGGATCTTAGTGACTAAATGCGGCTTCATGGCTACACCGTTGTTAGCCAGAATTGCAGTCGCCTGTGCCAGTTGCAGCGGTGTGACCAAAGTGTAGCCTTGGCCAATGCCGACAATCACGGTTTCACCAGGGTACCAGGGCTGTTTGTAGCGACGTTTTTTCCACTCAGGTGTAGGCAGTAGTCCGCCAATTTCGCCCTTGATATCTAAGTCGGACTTTCTGCCAAATCCAAAGTGGCTGACAAACGATGTGAGCCTCTCAATACCCAGCTCCATGGCTAGGCCATAGAAGAACGTATCACAAGATACGGTAATCGCTTTTTGCATATCCACCATGCCATGCCCGCTTGGCTTCCAATCTCGGTAGCGGTGGCTGCTGCCAGCTAGCGTGAAAAAGCCGCCATCCTGAATGGCAAATGGCGGGTTACGCTTCCCGGCCTCGAGACCAGCCAATGCCACAAATGGCTTGAAGGTAGAGCCCGGTGGATAAATGCCGCGCAGAGGTCGGTTAATTAAAGGTTTATCTAAAGACTCGTTGAGTAATTTCCAGTTCTCGCTATCAATACCATCCACAAATAGATTGGGGTTGAACGTAGGCTGGCTGACATAAGTCAACACCTCGCCTGTTTTAGGATTGATGGCAACCAGTGCACCGCGCCTCTCGCCGAATGCAGTTTCTGCAATTTCCTGTAGCTTGCTGTCTGCTGATAAAATCAGATTGTCACCAGGGATAGGTGCGTTGCTAGATAGCACCCGCACGGCGTGGCCGTCAGCGTCAATCTCAACTTGCTGAAATCCGGTCACGCCATGCAGTTGTTGTTCATAAAACTGCTCTAGCCCACTTTTGCCGATATGATCTGAGCCTTTGTAGTTGGAGTAGACCCCATCGTTTTTCAGGTTTTCAATGTCTTTATCGTTAATGCGCCCAATATAGCCCACCATGTGTGAGCCCAGCTTACCCAAGGGGTAATGTCTGAACAGGCGTGATTTAATTTCAACGCCAGGAAAGCGGAAGTGATTCACCGCAAATTTGGCGGCTTCAATTTCATTGAGATGGGTGCGGATTGGCGCACTCTCAAAGCTATGACTTTGCTCTCTAAATTTTTTAAAGCGCTTTTTATCCTGTGTGCTTACTTCAATCAACTGCCCTAGTTCGGCAATCGTGTTGTCGAGATTTTTTACTTTAGACGGCGTGATTTCTAAGGTGTAGACAAAAAAGTTATGTGCAAGCACAACGCCATTTTTATCTAAAATCAAACCCCGATTAGGGATAGTAGGCACTAGTGAAATGCGGTTATTTTCTGCCAGTGTTTGATAGTGGTCGTAATGCAGAATCTGCAGATAGTAAAAGCGGAACGCGAGTAGCGTAAATAAGCTGAGTACAATTAAGCCGGCTACACCTAGGCGTAACCTGAAATAATACTGCTCATGAATGTAGTTTTTGAGTTCAGCAACCATACTTACATCACTTGCTACGGGAAGGTCTGCTGGTGTTTAAGCCAAGCGCAACGGCTGCCTGCCACAAGATGACGCCAGTAACGCTGGGCAGAAAGTACGTCCAGCCCAATACATCGTTACCGGAAAATATTTTAACGGTGAGTAAGGTGAGTTGTGAAATGATCAGTAGTAACAATACATAAACTAACTGTTGCGTGTTGCTAAATAACACGAGGCGGCGCTGGTAGATAACGGCTACAAACGTGGTAACGGTGTAAGCCAGTGCATATTGGCCAAAGACACCGCCAGTTGCCAGATCTACCCATAAGCCAATAAACCACGCGGTGCCGATGTTGCATTTATTGGGGGCGCGCAGAATCCAAAAAATGATGACCAAGAGCACAAAATCTGGGCGTAACTTAAGTGCAGTGCCAGACCAAGGCAATAGTACGCATATAAATGCAACTAACAGCGAAAAGTAGATGGTTTGTAACTTAGTCTTGTGCATGGGGTTTGTTGGCGGTGCTAGGTTCTGTGACTACAGCCGGTGTCGGGTTGGCTGGTTTTTTATTTTGATTTATATCTGCAGTGGCTGGCACTGGCGCCGCGGGTGTTTTGTTGACTGGTACTTTACTTGCCGATACCTGAGCCGCATCGGGCTTGGTAGGTGCAGTTGTTTTGGCTGTGGTGTCAGCATTGCCTGTTTGATAGCTAGCTTCGCTACCGTTGGCAGGGTTGTCAGGCTGCGAGATACTGACAATCAGCACCTGCTTATGATTTTCAATGCCACCAGTAGGCACACATACGATTCTTGCAAATGGAGAGTCTGCGCTGGTTTGAATATCTGTCACGGTTGCGACAGCCAGCCCCTTAGGGTAAACGCCGTCAATGCCAGAGGTAATCAGTTTGTCGCCGGGTTTGATATCTACGTTTGCGGGTAGAAACGGTAAGTCCAAGGTGTTATCACGGCCATGCCCAAAGGCAATGGCACGCAAGCCATTCCGCTCAATCTGGATAGGAATAGTGAGTGATTTGTCCGTAATCAGCGTCACTTCACTACTGGCTGGGTAGGTCCGAGTCACTTGGCCAATTACCCCTTTGGCATCGACCACTGCTGCACCATCAACCACTTGCTGGTTACTGCCACGATTAACGATGATTTTCTTGGTAAAGGGGTCACGCCCTACGTGCAGAATTTCGCCTAACTGGCTAAATTCTTCCAGTGATTGATTGGCTGCCAATAGCTCGCGCAGATTAGTGTTTTCCAGTGTTAGTGCTTTCATCTTTTGCAGAGAAATTGCCTGTATCAGCGCTTGCTTTCTCAGAAACTGATTTTCATTGAGTAAGCGGTGATGCGTAGAAAAATACTCATTTGTTGAGTCATAGAGCATGGAGGGTGCATTTGCAATTAGTTGCAAAGGCTGTAATACCACCATTAAGTGTTCACGTACGCTGCCTAAATATTGCAGGCGTGAATCTGTTGCCATGAGCGCAAGTGAAAGCGCGGAGAAAAAGGCTAGACGTGCCAGTGGGCTAGGGCCGCGCGCAAAAAAAGCTGGGGCTTGCTGTTGATCCAGATTTTGATGATAACCGGCCATTGTGGGTACGTTCTAGTTCCAAACTTTAATGCTGTTAATTAAGACATAGGCCGTAATCATACGGCCTATTTTGTGCTGCAAGTAAATCAAAGACTAAACTTAAGTGAAAGTAAGCGGGCGGTCATTGCCTTAGCTGCTTTCACCAAGTTGAGTGTTTTAGGGGCTATTGGTTACTCGTAAGCAAATATGCTACCTAGTCTATCCATTTCCTCTAGTGCGCGACCACAGCCGCGTGCCACGCAGGTGAGTGGGTCTTCTGCCACAATCACTGGCAAACCGGTTTCCTCAATCAATAGACGGTCTAGATCGCGTAATAACGCGCCACCGCCAGTGAGTACCATGCCTTTTTCTGCAATGTCTGCGCCTAGTTCTGGTGGTGTTTGCTCCAGTGCTGATTTTACGGCACCTACGATTGCATTGAGTGGTTCGGTCAATGCTTCAAGAATCTCATTACTTGAAATGGTGAATTTGCGTGGCAAGCCTTCTGCAAGGTTGCGGCCAGTTACTTCCATTTCTAGCACGGTTGAGCCTGGGAATGCAGAGCCGATTTTTTTCTTAATCGCTTCAGCAGTCGGTTCTGAGATTTGCATACCGTAGTTGCGGCGAATGTAATCAATAATCGCTTGGTCAAATTTATCACCGCCTACGCGTTCTGATTTGGCATATACGATGCCGCCAAGTGAGATAACGCCTACTTCTGTGGTGCCGCCGCCGATATCCACCACCATAGAGCCGGTGGCTTCTGATACTGGCATGTCTGCACCGATGGCAGCAGCCATTGGCTCTTCAATTAAGAATACTTGTTTGGCACCAGCGCGCTCTGCAGATTCTTTAATCGCACGGCGTTCAACTTGGGTAGAGCCAACCGGCACGCAGATAATAATGCGCGGGCTTGGTGCAAACCAGCGTGAGTCATGTACGCGGCGAATAAAGTATTTGAGCATTTGCTCGGTGATGGTGAAGTCTGCAATCACGCCGTCTTTCATTGGGCGAATGGCTTGAATATTGGCAGGCGCTCGACCGAGCATGCCTTTTGCCTCAGCACCAACGGCGAGAAGGATTTTTTTGCCATTAGGGCCGCCCTCTAAGCGAATCGCTACCACGGATGGCTCATCTAGCACGATGCCTTTGCCGCGAGAGTAAATAAGGGTGTTTGCTGTGCCTAAGTCGATGGCAAGGTCGTTTGAAAAGTAACTGCTTATAGTGCCGAACATTGTGTTTTTCCTGTGGTGTGGTGCTTGTTTAATACTGCTTGCGTGGTTAATCCCTAGTTAATCGTAGATGACGCGATTAAGGTGCACGTAAAATCAGGTTATAATACCGTATATCTTGTTGAAAATTAAGATGCATTATAAAAATTAAGATGCACTTGGGATAATTTTGCGCAAGTCGAGCCAGAGTAATGGCTGTCGAGTTGCTTGCGTGTTCCTTGAATTTACAAACAATAGATTAAAAAGGTAGGTTTGCTGCAAACTTATCAAATTTCAACTAATCATTTCGGATTGTTAGAAGTATGGCACTGAGTACTGAAGATATTAAAAAAATAGCGCATCTTGCCCGTGTCGAAGTGAGTGATAGCGATGCTGCGGCAACCCTGTCAAAATTGACCGGTATTTTGGGTCTGATTGAGCAAATGCAGGCGGTAAATACCGACGGCATTGTGCCAATGTCACATTCGCAAGATGTGGTGCAGCGCTTACGTGATGACGTGGTCACTAAAACCAATCAGCGTGAGGCATTCCAAAAAATTTCGCCAGCGCTTGGCAATGGCTCAACAGAGCCTGCTGTGGATAGCGGTCTGTATCTTGTCCCTAAAGTAATCGAGTAATCGCAATATGATCAACAGTAGCTTAAAAACATTAGCCCAAATGTTGGCTAAAAAAGAAATTTCTAGCGTAGAGCTGACGCAAACTTTTCTGAACCGAATTGATACGCTTAACCCAACCATCAATGCTTACATCGCATTAGACCAAGATAAAACCCTAGCGCAGGCTAAGGCGGCAGATGTGCGCATTGCGGCTGGTAATGTCACACCGTTGACTGGTATCCCGATCGCGCAAAAAGATATTTTCTGTGCCCAAGGCTGGAAAACCACTTGTGGTTCGAAAATGTTGGAAAATTTTATCGCACCATACGATGCGCATGTGATTACACAGTTTGATCAGGCGGGTGCGGTGAACTTGGGTAAAACCAATATGGATGAATTTGCCATGGGTTCATCTAACGAAACCAGCTACTTTGGTGGCGTGAAAAACCCTTGGGATTTTAGTCGCGTACCGGGCGGCAGTAGTGGCGGTAGTGCGGCGGCAGTGGCTGCGCGCTTATGTGCTGCGGCAACGGGTACAGATACTGGCGGCTCAATTCGCCAGCCAGCTTCACTGTGTGGGTTTACTGGATTAAAACCGACTTACGGTGTGGTTTCACGTTACGGCATGATTGCCTTTGCCTCTAGCTTGGATCAAGCCGGGCCAATGGCTAAGTCTGCTGAAGACTGTGCGTTGATGATGAATGTGATGGCTGGCTTTGACGAACGTGATTCAACCAGTTTGAATCGTGACAAAGAAGATTACACCCGCGAGCTTTACAATTCAAATCCAAATAAGCCGCTGCAAGGTTTAAAAATCGGCCTACCAAAAGAGTTTTTTGCAGACGGCTTGGATGCGGGCGTTGCAAAAGTCATTGAAGACGCGATTGCTGAGTACAAGAAACTAGGCGCTGAGATTGTAGACATTTCACTGCCAAATACCGGTTTGTCTATCCCAGTTTACTACGTATTAGCGCCAGCTGAGGCATCTAGCAACTTGTCACGTTATGACGGTGTGCGTTATGGTCACCGTGCGTCAGAATATACTGATTTGATGGATATGTACTGTAAGAGCCGTGCTGAGGGTTTTGGTGCAGAGGTTAAGCGTCGTATTTTAATCGGTACCTATGTGCTAAGCGCAGGTTACTACGATGCGTATTACCTGAAAGCACAGCAGATTCGCCGTTTAATCGCGCAAGACTTTGAAGAAGCTTTCAAAAAATGTGATGTGATTATGGGGCCAGCGGCGCCATCTACAGCATTTAAAGCGGGTGAGAAGGTAGATGATCCGGTAGCGATGTATTTACAAGACATCTACACTATCTCAACCAACTTGGCTGGCTTGCCTGGCATGAGCGTGCCCGCTGGTTTTAGTACCAGTGCCGATGGTAAGGCGTTGCCAGTAGGCTTGCAGATTATTGGTAATTATTTTGATGAGGCACGTATGTTGAACGTTGCACATCAGTATCAACAAGTGACAGATTGGCATGCTCAAGCACCAAACTTGGATAAGCCAGAAGGAAACGCATAATGGAATGGGAAGTCGTGATTGGGTTGGAAACGCATACCCAGCTAAGAACAAATACTAAAATTTTCTCAGGTGCTTCAACCACTTATGGTGCAGAGCCAAACACACAGGCTTGCGAGGTGAGTATTGCCTTGCCTGGCGTGTTACCGGTGCTGAATAAAGAAGCAGTGAATTGCGCGATTAAGTTTGGCTTAGCCGTGCACGCTGAAATTGCACCACGCTCAGTATTTGCGCGTAAAAACTATTTCTACCCAGATTTACCTAAAGGCTACCAAATCAGCCAGTACGAGCTACCGGTTGTGGGTAAAGGTGCGGTGGCGATACAAGTGCCAGCGGTTGGTAAAAATGCCGCGTATGAAAAAGTGATTAACATCACGCGTGCGCATTTGGAAGAAGATGCCGGTAAGTCTGTGCATGGTGCAGTAGAAGGCATGAGTGGAATTGACCTTAACCGTGCGGGTACGCCGTTGCTAGAGATTGTGACTGAGCCAGATATGCGCTCAGCGGCAGAGGCCGTGGCATATGCGAAAAAGCTACATGAACTAGTGCAGTGGATTGGCATCTGCGATGGCAATATGCAAGAAGGTAGTTTCAGATGTGACGTTAACGTATCGGTTCGACCAAAAGGCACTGAGAAATTAGGCACACGTCGTGAAATTAAGAACTTGAATTCATTCAAGTTCATGCAGCAAGCGATTGAGTACGAAACACGCTGGCAGATTGAAACGCTGGAAGATGGCGGCACGATTCAGCAAGCGACCGTGTTGTTTAACCCAGATACGGGTGAAACGCGCGCGATGCGCAGCAAAGAAGAAGCGAACGACTATCGTTACTTCCCGGATCCTGACTTATTGCCGTTAGAAATTACCGAAGCTGATAAAGCGCGCGTACAAGCTGAAATGCCAGAGTTACCAGAAGCGATGAAAGCCAGGTTTGAAAGCCAATTTGCTTTAACTAGCTATGATGCCGCTAGCTTAACGGCAAACCGCGCACTTGCAGATTATTTTGTTGCGGTAGTGAATGCCGGTGCGGAAGCTAAACCTGCTGCTAACTGGGTCATGGGTGCGATTTCTGCCAAACTGAATGCAGAAGAAAAAACCTTGGCTGCATCACCAGTGACTGCAGAGAGCTTGGCTGCTTTGATTAAGCGCATCACAGATAACACTATTTCCAATAACGCGGCTAAACAGGTGTTTGAAGCGATGTGGAATGGCGAGGGTGATGTTGACGCTATTATTGAAGCCAAGGGTCTGAAACAAGTTTCTGACACTGGGGCGATTGAAGCGATTATTGATGAAGTGTTGGCGGCCAACGCCGCAATGGTAGAAGAGTTTAAAGCAGGCAAAGAAAAGGCATTTAATGCTTTGGTGGGCCAAGCAATGAAAGCTTCAAAAGGTAAGGCTAACCCTGCACAAGTGAATGAAGTACTGAAAAGCAAACTAGGCGCTTAATATTGCTTAGGTGATTGCTTTGTCGTGCCAATAATAAAAAATCCTGCGGTTAACTGCCGTAGGATTTTTTATTTATAGATTAATGCGTGAGCGCAGCTGTGTGAGTGGGTGTTTACTATCTATCGTATTGCCGATTTATTGCGCTTGCTTGCCTGACTCACTTTTGAGCTGGGTATAGCGTTTTTTATCCTCTTCAAAACGCTTGCGAGTGTCGCTAATCGCTGTATTTTTGTCGGCGATATTTTTATCTAAACGGCTGATTTGAGCTTGTTCATCTGCAATGTCAGCTTTGAGGTCTTTGGGGACGGCTTTCTTTTTTTGCTCAAAGCTGGCTGCCATAGATTTTTTGGTATCAAGGCTTTTTTGATGAGTTGCCTGGTCTTGTTTTAAGTTATCTAGGGCAATTTTATCCAATTGAATATTACGCTCTAACGCTAAATCAATTTCATTTACATTGGTAAATGCGCCCAATAGCGCTTTATCTTTTTTGGATTGTTCAGATTTCGCTTGCTCTATTTTATTCAGTTCGTCGGCATTGTCTTTGGTTGGCATGTTGTGCTTCACCGTAATGCCTTGGCGGTTGATGAGTGAGTTTTCACGGTTGGTGTACTGGCTAGGCATGTTGTCGCCGTAGTGCGTGGTGCCGTTCTCATCTTTCCACTTCAAAATCTTTCCGCCACCTTCTGCTTTCGCATATTGTGCTGTACATAACAGTAAGCCTAAGCCTAGTGTAAACATGCTGTACATCACAAATTGACGGATAGATTGTGTGGCCACATGCGCTGGTTGGCTAGGTAGCGGTCTTAACAATTTTTGCATTTTGTCTTCAATAACCTTTCCAGTGGCCACATTTAACGCAGGTTTAATTAACCACGATACTAAATGACGCCATATTTTTGTCGATATGCCTCAACCGCATGCAAATTCTGCGCCATCTCGGTTTTGTCATTTAAATAGGCTAAAAGATCGTTTAAGTTGGCAATTGCACACACTGGTATTTTGTTGCTGTTGATGACTTCCTGCACTGCTGAAAGCTCGCTTAGGCCTTTCTCTTGCCTGTCAATGGCAATGGCTACGCCGCAAGCAGTGGCGCCGCTGGCATTGATAAGCTCAACAGATTCACGCACTGAGGTGCCTGCCGAAATCACATCGTCGATGATGAGAACCCGACCCTTGAGTGGGCTACCCACAATCACGCCGCCTTCGCCATGGTCTTTGGCCTCTTTGCGGTTGTAGGCGTAAGGTACATTGTGACCATCTTTGGCAAGTGCAATGGCAATACTTGCCGCTAATGTAATACCTTTGTAAGCTGGTCCAAACAGCATGTCGAACTCAATACCTGAGTTTTTAATGGCTTGTGCATAAAACTCACCAAGCTTCATCAGGCTTTCGCCATCGTTAAATAAACCAGCATTAAAGAAGTATGGGCTTAATCGGCCGGCTTTGGTTTTAAATTCACCAAATTTTAAAACCTCTTTTTGAATCGCAAATGCGATAAAATCTTGCCTGAATTGATCGAGTGGTTGGGTCATGATAGTTTCTGTTAATTATTTTGGAATGAAGTTTTGAAGATTATATCGTTAAATTTAAATGGCATTCGTTCTGCAACCAACAAAGGTTTGTATGCGTGGTTAAAAATACAAGATGCGGATGTCATCTGCATGCAGGAGGTCAAGGCGCAAGCTGGCGATATGACTGATCAAATGCTGAATCCAGAAGGCTATTATGGCTATTTCCATTATGCGGAAAAAAAAGGCTATAGCGGCGTTGGCATTTATTCGAAAACTAAAGCGGATAGCGTGATTGAGGGTTTGGGCATTGCCGATATTGATAGTGAGGGGCGTTATCTTGAGGCCAGATTTGGCAATCTGAGTGTGGTGTCGCTGTACTTGCCTTCAGGCTCGAGTGGAGAAGAGCGTCAAGCCTTTAAGTTTAGCGTGATGGAGCGCTTTATGCCGCAATTGCAGGCGCTAGTGCAAAGTGGACGCGACGTAGTAATTTGCGGCGACTGGAATATTGCACACAAAGAGGCTGACCTGAAAAACTGGAAAGGTAACCGTAAGAACTCAGGCTTCCTGCCTGAAGAGCGCGCATGGCTGACTCAGTTGTTTGATGAAATGGGCTGGGTAGACGTTTACCGCACATTACATCCAGACACCACGGATGCTTGTTACACATGGTGGAGTAACCGTGGTCAGGCATGGGCGAATAATGTAGGTTGGCGTATTGATTACCAAATTGCGACGCCAGCTTTAGCTGCCAAAGCTTTATCAACCAGCGTGTATAAAGATGAGCGCTTTAGTGACCATGCGCCTTTAATCATAGACTATGCTTAAGGTCGCACGGATTAACTGAGCGAGCGGGATGAAGTGCGAGGCGCACGGAGCGGAGAAACCGAGATAGTATGCGTTATACAGTGGGGTTATGAGCACCGCGCAATGAAGTAATTCGCAGGCGTAGCCAGTTAATGCGTGCTTACTCAGGTGTTGGCTTGAAGCTCTTTCGCGGTCTCATGCCAAGGCGCAATTTTCAGCAGTAATAGCATGCCAGGGATGGCAATAATAAAGCAGAGCATGAAGAAGTCGCGCCAGCCCATGCTCTCTACCATATAGCCGGTTGCGGCATTGGCAAATGTGCGCGGCACGGCAGCCAAGCTGGTGAACAGTGCAAATTGGGTGGCGGTGTAAAGCGGGTGTGTGGTTTTGGCGATATAGGCAACAAATGCCGCGGTGCCCAGCCCTACCCCCAGCGCCTCTACTCCGATCACCATGCCTAACCATAGCAAGCGCTCTTGCAGGCTGAAGCTAGCGCCAAATACATCCAATTCAAAAATGGCATTGAATGCGGTGGGATTGCTCGCTACGTCTGCCAGCCATGCAAAGCCTAAGATAGCCAGCATTTGTACTGCACCAAAAATCCATAATGATTTATTGATGCCTAGTCTGATCATCCATAACCCGCCGATTAAGCCACCTAGTACGCTGGGCCATAGCCCTGCATTTTTGGCGATTAAGCCAATTTCGGTTTTGCTGTAACCCATGTCTAGATAAAACGGCGTGGCAAGTGCAGTGGTCATGCTGTCGCCAAGTTTATACAGGAAGATAAATGCCAGGATAAACAATGCTGACTTTAAGCCGTTGCGCTCAATAAACTCTTTAAATGGTTCCACAATCGCGGCGCGCAAGGTTTTGGGTGCGCCATACTTTAGCGCTGGTTCAGTCACCAGTAGTGTCATGGCTAGTCCTGGCAGCATAAATAGTGCGGTAATGGTGAATACGCTGCTCCATGGCAGATGGTCTGCAAGGATCAGTGACAATGAGCCTGGTACTAAGCCTGCAATTTTGTAAGCATTTACGTGCACGGCGTTGCCTAAGCCTAGCTCTGCATCTATTAATAGCTCGCGGCGGTAGGCATCTAGCACGATGTCCTGACATGCGCTAAAAAAGGCGACAACGGTGGCTAGGTAAGCAATGCTCCATATATCAAACTTGGGGTTAAAGGCACCAAATGCGGGAATCGATAGCAGCAATAATACCTGCCAGACTACCAGCCAGCCACGGCGGCGCCCTAGCGGCGGCGTGAAGCGATCGAACAGCGGTGCCCATAAAAATTTCCAGGTAAAGGGCAGGCTGATTAATGCAAACAAGCCTATCGATTTGAGGTCTACACCTTCAGAGCGCAGCCATGCGGGCAGTAGGCTAATTAAAATAAATAGCGGTAGCCCCGAGCTAAAACCGGTGAATACGCAGATGAGCATTTTTTTGCTCATAAGCGATTGGCGAATGGTTGGCTGCGCGATGGTTTGCACCGACATTACTTGGACTTAAGGCGGTACATGGCAAGGCTACCCAGCAAGTTGGGCATGAAGTTCACTTCTTTGCCATCGGTAATGACGCGGCGCTCTAGGATCTCAATATTGTGATGATGGCAGAAGTAATCAAAGTCGTTAATCGTACATAAGTGCACGTTAGGCGTGTCGTACCATTGGTACGGCAGTGCTTTGGAGACAGGCATGCGCCCTGCTGTTATTTGCATGCGGTTACGCCAATAGCCAAAGTTAGGGAATGTCACGATGATTTCTTTACCTACGCGCAGCATTTCCAGCACAATTTCTTCTGTATTGTGCATGGCTTGCAGGGTTTGCGAGAGTATCACGGTGTTAAATGACTGGTCTTCAAAGCCGGATAAGCCGTCTTCCAAGTCCATCTGGATCACATTGGTGCCATTTTTAACGCAGGCGATGAGGTTGGTGTCATCTTTTTCTACGCCGTAACCTTTGATTTCTAATGCGCCACGTAAAAATTGTAATAATTCACCGTCGCCGCAACCTAAATCAAGTACTTTACTACCAAACTTTACCCAATTTGCGATAATCGCAAAATCTTGACGGTATTCAGTGACATTTTTTGTAATATTTACATTATTTTGCATGGTTGCCACCAACTTCAATGTTGCTTAAATAAGTACGCAAAATAGCGTGGTAATGTTTATCCGGCATTAAGAATGCATCATGGCCGTGGGCGGCAGTGACTTCTGCATAGCTGACTGTACTTTCGTTATCGAGCAGCGCTTTTACAATTTCGCGTGAGCGCGCAGGTGAGAAGCGCCAGTCGCTGGTGAATGACAACACCAAGAACTTGGCTTGGGTCTGGCTGAGCGCTTTGCTTAGGTCGCCATCGTTGGCCAGCGCTGGGTCGTAGTAGTCTAACGCCCTTGTCATGCGTAAGTAAGTATTCGCATCAAACTCGCCTGCAAACTTATCGCCTTGATAACGTAAGTAGGACTCCATTTCAAACTCAACATTAAAACCGTATTTAATGTCGTCTTTCAGTTTGCGGCCAAATTTTTCACCCATCGCGTCATCGCTTAAATAGGTGATGTGGCCTAACATGCGTGCAATGCGCAAGCCACGGCGTGGTACCACGCCATGCTCGTAGTAGTCACCGCCATGAAACTCAGGGTCAGTAATAATGGCCTGACGTGCGACTTCGTTAAACGCGATGTTTTGCGCGGTAAGGTTAGGTGCAGAGGCAATCACTAAGGCGTGACGTACGCGGTCCGGGTACGCAATGGTCCATTGCAGTGCTTGCATGCCGCCAAGGCTGCCGCCTATGACTGCTGCTAGCTGCGTAATGCCAAGTTGGTTCAACAAACGCGCTTGTGAGTTTACCCAGTCTTCAACGGTAACGATGGGGAAAGCTGAGCCCCATGGTTTGCCAGTTGCAGGGTTGATGCTCACAGGGCCAGAGCTGCCATGGCAGCCGCCTAAATTGTTAACGCCAATCACAAAAAACTTATTGGTATCTAGCGGTTTTCCGGGGCCTACTAAGTTATCCCACCAGCCGGGGTATTTGTCTTGTTCCGAATACTTGCCTGCCACATGGTGCGTACCTGATAGCGCATGGCAAATCAGCACCGCGTTGGACTTATCGGCATTTAAGGTGCCGTAGGTTTCGTAAATAAGATTAAATTGCGCGAGCACTGCGCCGCTTTTAAGGGTGAGCGGCTCGCTAAAGTGTGCGGTTTGTGGGGCAACAATGCCGATAGAGTTATTTTCAGACATAGTTTGATTATACTATGCCGGACTGCAAAAGTTTATGTTGCTAATGCGCTATGTGCCGATGTGTATAAATTTTTGTTGCGTCAGGTCATGGCGATGCCATAGCCCATTCTTAAACGATTCAATCAGCTGGCGCGCACGCCCTGCTACCATGCCGTTAAACCCAGGGTGGTCTTGGTCAAGATAATCGGTCAAGCCGGTGAAGGATGCCATTTCTTCACGTGTCACATGTTCGTAGCTCATGGTCCATTCAGTAAAGCTACGCTGGGTGATGGGCTCTCTAATCAGTTTCACCACGTGGTGGTTGCGTTTGTCTAGGCAGATTTTCTCGTATAAGGCATCTACAGTGTGCTCCTCACCTTCCAGCACTTGAAAAAAGCAGTCATCCATATACAGCAGCATGCCGGTGATGCCGTGGCGCTGGTTGCAACTTCGCGCTGAATCCAGCAACGACAGCAGCTCGTCGTGCGTCATTGGGTGTGTTGCAACGCTGGTATAGGCTAGCAAGATAAGCCGATCAGACATAGAGTTAGTGCGCCTTGATGATGTGTGTTGCTTACCGTTTCAGACATTCACTTAGCGTATTTGTTCAGCGCCGATGTGCTTAAGTGGGCGTTTGGTTGACGGTGGGTTGCTTGAGTGTGCTGTTATTGGTTTTCTACAGTTTTTTATCTGTAAGGCTTTTAGTCCCAGTGAGTGCTTACTATTAGTGGGTTTTTACCTATGGTGACGCGGTCGTTGCCGCCTAGATCTTGGATGGTTTTAATTTCGATCAAGCCGTTTTCTGTCATTAAGTCTGCTACTAACTCTGCTTGGTTGTAGCCGTGTTCTAGCATCAGCCAGCCTTGTGGTAGTAAGTGTATTAAGCTGTGCGCGATAATTTCACGGATATCATCTAGGCCGTCCGCGCCGGAGGCGAGCGCAGAGATTGGCTCAAATCTCAAATCTCCCTGAGATAGGTGCGGGTCATGTTGTTCAATATAAGGTGGATTGCTAACAACCAGGTTAAATCGATCGCCCTCTACCGCTGAAAACCAGTGGCTTAAAGTGAAGCGTACGTGCGCTAAGCCTAATTGCTTAGCGTTGTGTTCAGCAATGCGCAGCGCGGCCTTTGATGCATCAATTGCCATTACCTGTGCCTGTGGGCGATGTTTGGCAATTGCCAGCGCTACGGCGCCAGTGCCAGTGCCTAAATCCAGAATCGAACAGCTCGTATCTGCAGGCGTTTTTTCTAACGCGGCCTCTACCAGAGTCTCCGTATCAGGCCTTGGAATCAGTGTGTCCGGCGTAACCGTGAGATTTAACCCGTAAAACTCACGGTAGCCTAAGATATACGCTACCGGCTCGCCTAGCAGGCGGCGCGTCAGCAGCGCTTCAAAGTCTGCGATTGCCTTGCTGGGCAGCATATCGAGCTCGTGCGCGAGTAGCCACGCACGGTTTACGTTGAGTGTATTTTGCAGCAGGAGTTGCGCCTCAAACTTTGCATCACTAGCTACTAGCACTAATTGCTGAATCAGGCGCTGTTGAGCTGCTACCCATGTGCTACGAACAGTTTGCGTCAATTAACTATCGTCACCTAGGCTGGCGAGCAAGTCTGCTTGATGCTCAGCCGCTAGTGCACCAATCAGTTCGTCCATGTCGCCTTCGGTGATGGCATCAATTTTGTACAAAGTAAGATTGATGCGGTGATCGGTAATACGGCCTTGCGGGTAGTTGTAAGTGCGAATGCGTTCTGAGCGGTCGCCGCTGCCAATCAAACTTTTACGCTCGCTGGCGATTTTGCTTTGCTGCTCATCCACTTGCTTGGCTTTAATGCGCGCGGCAAGTACGGCAAAGGCTTGTGCCTTGTTAGCGTGCTGGCTACGGCCTTCCTGGCACTCCACCACAATGCCGGTAGGCGCGTGGGTTAAGCGCACGGCAGAATCGGTTTTGTTAATGTGCTGACCGCCCGCACCGCTAGCGCGGAAGGTGTCGATACGCACATCTGCCGGGTTGATAACCACATCAGAAACTTCATCCGCTTCCGGCAATATCGCCACTGTACAAGCGCTGGTATGAATGCGGCCCTGTGTTTCAGTGTCCGGCACGCGTTGCACACGGTGACCGCCACTTTCAAATTTTAATTTTGAATATGCGCCATAGCCTTCAATTTTGGCGATGATTTCTTTGTAGCCGCCCATCTCGCCCTCGTTGGCTGACATCACTTCTACTTTCCAGCCTTGGCGCTCTGCGTAGCGAGAGTACATGCGATATAAATCGCCGGCAAACAAGCCAGACTCATCACCGCCGGTGCCAGCGCGAATCTCCAGAAAGATGTTTTTGTCATCGTTCGGGTCTTTAGGCAGTAGCAAGGTTTGTAGCGCAGTTTCAATCGCTTCTAACTTTGCTTTGCCGGTTTCAATTTCTTCCTGCGCAAATGCTTTCATCTCAGGGTCGTTCAACATGGTTTGTGCTTCGTTGATGTCGGCCTCTGCCTGCTCAAATGCACGGTACTGTTCTACGATAGGGGTGATTTCTGCATGTTCGCGCGTTAATTTGCGATAGTTGTCCATGTTGTCAGTGATGCCCTCACTGCTCATTAAACGGTCAATTTCATCTAGGCGCTCGCTTAAGTTGGCGAGCTTGGTAATCATGCTTGGTTTCATTGTTTATTTCTCAAGTAATACGGCTTAACTTTTAATTTGATATATGTCTTTTAGAATCTCTTCTAGTTTGGTGTGTTCGTCACCATGCGTTTTGTTTAGGGCATGGCTAGGCGCATGCAGAAACTTGTTGGTGAGCGCTAGGCTTAATGCTTCTAGCGCCTTTTCCGGCGCTTCGCCTTTTTGCAGCAGTTTGTAGGCTTTGTCTAGCTCGGCCTTGCGCATATGTTCGGCTTGGTCGCGCAGTGCTTTAATGGTGGGGACGGCATCGCGCTTTTTAAACCACTGCATAAAGTTTTCAACGCGCGTTTCTACAATCATTTCGGCTTCAACAGCGGCAGTCTGTCTGTTTTCTATACCGTCAGATACCACCTGCTCTAAATCATCCACCGTATATAAGAAAACGTCATCTAATTCAGCCACTTCGGGTTCAATGTCGCGTGGCACTGCTAAGTCGACCATGAAAATCGGGCGGTGGCGGCGCGTCTTGATTGCACTTTCCACCATGCCGAGGCCAATGATGGGCAAGGTGCTGCCGGTAGAGGTGATAACGATATCAAAATTGGCAAAATGTGCAGGTAAATCATTGAGCAGCATGGCTTCACCATTGATTTTTTGCGCCAAATTAGAGCCGCGCTCAATGGTGCGGTTGGCAATGGTCATGCTTTTTGGTTTTTGTGCGGCAAAGTGGTCGGCGCAGAGTTCTATCATTTCCCCGGCGCCAATAAACAACACTTTTTGTTCGCTGATATCACCAAAAATACGCTGCGACAGTTTTACTGCAGCGGCCGCCATTGAAATTGAGTTGGCGCCGATGTCGGTGTTGGTGCGGACCTCTTTCGCCACTTCAAAGGTGCGTTGGAACAGTTTGTGTAACAAGGTGCCTAATGTGCCTGCATCTTGTGCGATTTTTACCGATTGCTTAAATTGGCCTAAAATCTGTGGCTCGCCCAATACCATGCTGTCCAAGCCTGACGCTACGCGGAACGCATGTTTTACAGCTTCGTCGTCAGGTAGTGTGTATATATAGGGGGCGATCGCTGTTGGTTCGATTTTATGATATTGCGATAGCCAAGCCAGCGCTTTTTGCGGGTTGTCCGTACTGCAATACAGTTCGGTGCGGTTACAGGTGGACAAAATAGCCGCCTCCGAAGCGTCGTGCATGGTCAGTTCGCGCAGGGCGCTGCCAAGATGTTCGCTGTTAAAAGCGACATGCTCACGGATTTGGATGGGGGCGGTTGTGTGGTTCACGCCTATAACATATAACTGCATAAGTGTAATTTTGAGGGATTGGCCTATGTTAAGCAAGAAGCATCATCTTATTAGTGTGAAATAAGGTTAAAATAACGCTTTAAACTGATTAATAAATTTAATTTGACGGATATTGCCATGGATAAAACTTTTAGAATTGCCCCAAGTATTCTTTCTGCGAACTTTGCCAAACTTGGTCAAGAGATTGAAGACGTAATTACCTCAGGCACAGACATCGTGCATTTTGATGTAATGGACAACCACTACGTACCTAATTTAACCATTGGCCCATTGGTGTGTGATGCAATTCGCGAAACTGCAAAAAAAGTAGGCGCGTTGATTGATGTGCATTTAATGGTTAAGCCAGTTGACCGTATTATTCCTGACTTTGCAAAAGCTGGTGCAAACATCATTACTTTCCATCCAGAAGCTTCTGAGCATATTGACCGTAGCTTGGCGATGGTACGTGACTTAGGCTGTAAATCAGGCTTGGTGTTCAACCCTGCTACTTCATTAAGCTACTTGGATCACGTGATGGACAAAGTGGATATGATTTTATTGATGTCAGTGAACCCAGGTTTTGGCGGTCAAAAATTCATTCCAGAAACATTGGAAAAACTGAAATTAGCACGCGCTAGAATCGATGCGTACTACGAAAAAACAGGTCGTCAAATCTGGCTTGAAGTAGATGGTGGCGTGAACGCACAAAACATTGCAGAAATTGCACGTGCTGGTGCTGATACTTTTGTTGCTGGCTCAGCAATTTTTGGTTCACCTAAAGATACCGATGCAAACCGCTACAACACAGTAGTGGCTGAAATGCGTGCATCTTTGGCTACTGTAAAATAAGCGCAGTATATTTGAGATACCTAGCTGCTAAATATTAGCGGCTAGGTGTTTTTAAATAGGTGCGTTGCAATTAGATATTTTTAAATCAAATTCGGCTTTAAAATCAGCGTTATTGCAACTAAAGTAAATCGTCATGGGATTTAATGTTAAAGCCGTCATGTTTGACCTTGACGGTACATTGGTGAACACTGCGCCTGAAATTGCCTATGCGGCAAATCAGATGCTGGGCGCATTAAATTTACCTAATAAATCACCGCTACAGATTGCACGTTATATCGGTGAGGGCGCGCAAATGCTGGTTAAACGTTGCGTGGCGAATGGCGCGCTAACTGAGCCAGACGAGGCTCTGCTCAATGATGCACAGGCCTTGTTTTTTGAACATTATGCCCAAAACGTGACTAGCAGTCAGCCATATCACGGCGCATTAGAGACTTTAGACCAGCTCAAGCGCACAGGCTTTAAGCTGGCGTGTGTCACGAATAAACCTGAAAAATTCACACTGCCGCTATTGAGCGCGACCGGCATGCTCGATTTTTTTGAGGTGGTTGTATCTGGAGATACGTTACCTAAAAAGAAACCTGACCCAATGCAGTTGCATCATATCTGTAAAAAATTAGATGTGTTGGAAACCGAATCTATGCTGGTGGGTGATTCTGATACAGATGTAGTAGCCGCGCACGCCGCAGGATGCTATATTGTTACTGTGCCTTATGGGTATAATCAAGGTAAGGCAATTGACGAAAGCATGGTGGACGCCACCATCGACGACTTGCCGGACTTACTTAATTTATTAACTTAGTAATATTTTTAAACATAACTTCGAATATGAAGCACATCGCAGACGATTATTTGTACGATAAGTTTCTTAATTATTCTTCCAGTTGGCGAGGCTCTTGGCAATGCTAATGCACGGAGCGCAGCGCATACCCCAAGTGTAGCGTGCGATTTTTAAGAACACGATAATATAGTCTTAGGAAGTTTATGTTAAATACCATTAATCAAGATGAATTCAATGCCTTGGCAGCACAGGGCTACAATCGCATTCCCCTCGTACTCGAAACTTTTGCTGACCTCGACACCCCGCTTTCACTTTACTTAAAACTCGCCAATCAGCCTTTTTCATACCTGCTGGAGTCGGTGCAGGGCGGCGAACGTTTTGGCCGTTATTCCATTATTGGTTTACCTGCAAAAATACGCATTGTGGCGCACGGCAAAAATATTCAGGTATTAGAGGGTGATACCGTTGTTGAAAGTGTTGAAAATACCAACCCGCTGGATTTTGTGAAAAGCTTTCAAGCGCGCTTTAAAACGCCGCCATATGAGGGCTTGCCTAGATTTACCGGCGGTTTGGCCGGTTATTTTGGCTACGAAACTGTGCGTTATATTGAAAAGCGCCTGGCAAACAATGTAAAGCCAGATGCGATTGAAACCCCGGACGTTTTGTTAATGGTGTCTGAGCAACTAGCGGTGGTGGATAATTTAAGCGGTAAGCTTTATTTTATTGTGTACGCTGATGCCGCGGCATCTGGCGCCTACGAGCAGGCTAAACAGCGCTTAAATGAATTAGTGCAAAAACTAAGAAACACGGTCACCATTCCAAAATCTGTTGCTATGGATAAAACCACGGCAAGCTCAGAGTTTGGTGAAGATAACTTTAAAGCGGCTGTTAAGCGTGCGCAGCAGTATATTTTGGATGGTGACATTATGCAGGTGGTGTTATCGCAGCGCATGTCACAGAAATTTTCTGCGCCGCCGCTATCGCTGTATCGCGCGTTGCGTAGCTTGAATCCATCACCATATATGTTCTATTACGACATGGGTGACCACCACGTAGTGGGTGCCTCCCCTGAGATTCTGGTGCGCCTTGAGAACGGTACCGTGACTGCGCGGCCAATTGCCGGAACAAGGCCGCGCGGCAAGACGCGCGAGCAGGATATTGCACTGGCAGAAGAGTTGCTGGCAGACCCGAAAGAGCGTGCAGAGCACGTACAGTTAATGGACTTAGGGCGCAATGATGTAGGCCGTGTTGCGGTGACTGGTTCTGTTAAGGTGACCGATAACATGATGATAGAGCGCTACTCCCACGTTATGCACATTGTGAGCAATGTGGAAGGTAAGCTCAAGCCGGGAATGGATGCGATTGATGTGATTAAAGCCACGTTCCCTGCCGGTACGGTGAGCGGTGCTCCTAAAGTGCGCGCCATGGAAATCATCGATGAATTAGAGCCTAGCAAGCGCGGCATTTATGCGGGTGCTGTCGGTTATTTAGGATTTAATGGCGATATGGACGTAGCAATCGCGATTAGAACCGGCGTGATTAAAAACAATATGCTTTATGTGCAGGCTGGTGCCGGCATCGTGGCAGACTCTGTCCCTGAAAGCGAATGGATGGAAACCCAGAACAAGGCACGGGCAGTCCTCCGTGCTGCCGAGCTGGTGCAAGATGGACTTGATATCAGCTAAGTGCATGTGATGCAAAACGCTATTGCTCAATATAGGTTTTTGACTTTCAAAGGAAAGTTAATTACTTTTATAGCAGTAGCGTTTGCTTATTTTGTCACCGCTAAACTTGGGCTGATGGTGCCTTACAAAGAGTCTGTAGCGACTCTGATTTGGCTGCCTACCGGTATTGCTGTCGGTTCTATCATGCGCTGGGGGCGTGTCAGCATCCCTGCTGTCTTTATCGCATCTTTGCTTGTTGAATTAACTGTTTTACCCTTCTCCGCCAGCATTTTAATTGCAATTACCAATACGCTGGGCCCCGCCCTCGCCGCATACCTACTACCAAAATTTCGTTTTAATCATCATTTATACAAGCAAAAAGATATTTTTCTGATGATTGTTGTCGCCCTGATCGGCATGGCTGTATGTGCGACAGGCGGAATGTTCAGTTTGTATATTACTGGGCTTGCTCACACCGATAAGTTATCCAGCATATGGTTTATCTGGTGGCTTGGTGATAGCCTCGGTGTGCTGCTCGCATTGCCCCTAGTGCTCAATCTTGGCAGAAAAGGCACTTTTACTTGTAACAACAAGTGCTACCAGTTGCTGGCATGGATTATTTTATTTGTTTGTGTTGAGCTCATCATCGTGAGTGCAGTGCCAGATCTAAACAAGCAGTTTATTTTATCCATGTTCGTGATTTTACCCATGCTGATATGGGCCTCAATGAGCTTTGGTTTAGTTGGTGGCTCGTTCTTTGTGATTATTTTATCCAGCATAGCGGTCTGGGTGACTTCACAGGGTAGCGGCAATTTTTACAGCCATGACTTAAGTGAGGGAGTGTTCTCGCTTTGGACGTTTATGGTGGCGCTAGTAGTGACCATGCTATTAATTTCTGCCTTGCAGGCTGAGCGTAATCTAGCGCATTTGACCATACAAAAAAATGATAAAAAGCTGCGCGCAGTGATAGATGGCGCATTGGATGCTATTGTCACCATTGACTCTGCTGGATTATTAGTTGAGTTTAATCCGGCAGCCGAGCGTATTTTTGGATACAAAAAAGAAGATGTGCTTGGCAAGTCGATGTCCGAATTGATTATTCCGGCACGCTATCGCGCTGCACACCATACAGGGCATCAGCAATATAAACTATCAGGGGTGACACATATTTTTAACCAACGTATCGAGTTGGTGGGGATGCGTGCAGATGGTAGTGAATTTCCTATTGAGTTAACACTAACTGCATTAAAAGATGCCAATTTGTCTTTAGTCACCGGTTTTGTACGTGACATATCCGAGCAGAAAAAAGCCAGGCAGGAAATCGAGAATTTTGCCTATTACGACGCGTTAACCAGTTTACCCAATCGGCGTTTGCTCGCAGATCGCTATCAGCATGCCATGTCGATCGCCCAACGCGCTAATACTTACTGCGCGTTATTATTTATTGATTTAGATAAATTTAAAGTACTCAATGATACCAAGGGCCATGATGTAGGCGATCAACTGTTGATTGAGGTGGCGCATCGCATTCAACATACGGTGCGCGCTGGAGACACTGTTGCCAGGCTTAGTGGTGATGAGTTTGTGGTGATATTAGAAAGCCTGGACCAGAATGCCAGTATTGCCTATCAGCAGGTAAGCGAGATTGCACAAAAGCTGTTGGCCGAACTGAATAAAAATTACTACCTAAGTTTATTTGAATTTTCTACCTCTGCCAGCATCGGAATCACTTTATTTAATGATAATGCACTTACTTTTGAAGACCATCTAAGGCATGCAGATACTGCAATGTACTTATCAAAAGACAGCGGCGGCAATACCTATCGTTTTTATGATCAATTGACGCAAGAGAGTATAGAGAAAAGCTTTGCGTTAGAGGCCGCCCTTAGCTTAGCGCTGGTGAATCAGGAGTTATATCTCAATTATCAGCCTATCGTTAATGTCGCTAAACAAGTAGTGGCCGCCGAGGTGTTGCTAAGATGGAATCACCCGACATTAGGTCAGATTAGCCCGGCTGAGTTTATACCGATTGCGGAAAAAACAAACCTCATTATTAAAATTGGACATTGGGTGCTGGAGCAGGCCTGTCAGCAACTAAAGGCGTGGGAGACGAACCCTGCCCTTAACCAAATTAAGCTCTCAGTGAATATTAGTGCCAAGCAGTTTTTATACATCAATTTTGTACAAGAGCTGCGTGAGATGCTGGCAAAAACCGCAATTAACCCTGGCTTACTGAAGCTGGAGCTGACGGAAACAGCGGTCATCGATAACATGGATGATGTCATCAATAAAATCAACATTCTGAGGCAGATGGGCGTGCGCATTGCATTGGATGATTTTGGCATTGGGCATTCATCATTGGTCTATCTGAAGAAGCTGCCAGTGACACAAATTAAAATTGACCAGTCATTTGTGCATGATGTACTCACCGACTCTAACGATGCTGCGATTATTCAGATGGTGCTTGCTGTTGGCAAGACCATCCATTGTGACATTGTGGCGGAAGGTGTGGAGCAGCTTGAGCAGTTCGAGCTGCTTAAGGATTTTGGCTGTGATTATTTTCAGGGATATTACTTTAGCCGACCTGTAGTTGTAGCGAGTTTTGAAGAATTCGTCATCAATAGCTAAAGTGGGTTAATAATTTCTTAATAATTGCGGCGATGGAGATAGGATATACTGCGGGATTGTTTTTGAACTACTATCTTTGTTGGGGCTTTGTTCTGTGGCGTTTGATCTAAAATCTAAACTTAATGCGTCTGCGGAATTTTTCTTACGTAGTGTGGTCAATTGAACGTCCTACTTATTACAAAACAGCCCGAGATGCCCCTGACGTTCTGACTAAAAATAACTATAGCGAATAACGATGTTTAAAAAAATTGCTTATATCCTAGCGCTCGGTATTTTGACCAATCTACCTGTTGCTTATGCTGCGGCTGATTTGGCTCACCTAACTTTGGAAGATGCTCAACATTTATTTCATGAAAATAATAAAGAGCTAATTTCTGCCAAACGCATCGTGCAAGGGGCTGAGGCCGATGCAATCACTGCCTCACAAAAGCCAAATCCTAACTTATCACTCGGCGTTGCAAGCTTTAACCTTAATCGCTCCGCTGCCAATAAAAATCCCAACGGCAGCAACAGCCTGTCGGATCAAACCCTTAACTCAACCGTGCAGATTAGCCAATTGATTGAGCGCGGTGACAAGCGTGAACTGCGCATGGCCTCAGCCAAAAGCGCAATCAAAGCCTCCAATTACGACTTGAAAGACGCAGAGCGGCAATTGCTGTTGAGTTTTAATGATGCTTATTACGACTTGCTGTTGGCGCAAGAAGCCGAAAAGATTCTGGCGAGCAATAGTGCCGCCTACGAAAAAACTATTCAGGCTGCCGAACTGAGATTAAAAGTCGGTGACATTGCCGCTAGCGACGTTGCCAGAATGCGCGTGGATTTGTTAAAAATACAAAATGATATGCGTCAGGCCAAAGCAAACCGTGAAAAGGCGCAAACTAATCTTGCCTATATGATGGGGCAAGAGAATGAGGCCGCCCGTTTGTATGCACAAGATGGCTGGCCTGCAATTAGCCAGACTATAAGTACGCTGCAAGATGTGGATGCGAGGCCTGATGTATTGGCAGCTGAGGCACGCACCAAGCAAGCAGAAGAAAACCAACGCCTTGCCAATGCATTAAAAACGCGCGACGTGAATATTGCACTGCAATACCAACGCTTTCCTGGGCAAATGCCCGGTGCTGACACCAACACCATTGGGGCGGCGATTACCATTCCATTATTTACTAATTACGAATATCAAGGTGAAATCAGCAGGGCTGAAGTTGACCTGACCTCGGCGCTAGAGGCGAAACAGCAGGCACGTGCATCTGCGGTAAGTGAAATCGCCCGTGCACGAGCAGATTTAAATGCAGCCTCCGAGAAAGTAAATCGCTTCGACACGCAAATCTTGACGGAGGCACAAAAAGCAGCAAATGCCGCTGAGTTTGCTTATAGCCATGGTGCTACCGGCATTACCGACTTACTCGATGCGCGCCGTGTACTGCGCTCATTACAATTAGATGCTGCCACCGCCCACGCGGATTATGCAAAAGCCCTGGCGGCATGGCAAGCGGCTACCAGAATAGAAAATAATCAAAATTAAGTATTAATAAGGGAAGCACATGAAGCACGGATTCAGCTCTTTACTCACGATTCTACTGGTTGGTGCCTCCTTCACGCTACCGATATCTGCTGTGGCTGGTCCTAAACCTTCCCCAGTTCCGCACGCCAAGTCAGAAAACGAAGTAATCTTGAAAGAGAACTCCGCTCAGGAGGCTAATTTGAAAATTGAGCCTGTTACTGAGGTGGTTGCCTCAACGACAGAGCCTCTTAATGGGAAAATTAGTTTTGATGAAAACTACACCTCGCGGATCAGTTCTCCTGTATTGGGCCGCGCTATCAAAATACATGCGCAGTTGGGTGACCACGTAAAGGCTGGTCAAGCCCTACTGACTATCGACTCTCCGGACCTAGGCTCAGCAGTTGCTGACTATCGTAAAGCAAGTGCTGATTTAGATTTAAAAAGAAAAGCTTTGGAACGCAGCAAGCTGCTGTTAGATGGCGGCGTGATTGCGCATAAAGAGTTTGAATCCGCGCAATCAGATATGGCGCAATCTCAAGCTGAGGCTACGCGCACAAAGTCACGCTTACATAACTTGGGGGTTGATCGCGCAGCTTCTAGCAACGAAAGCTTCACGTTGAAGGCGCCGATGGCCGGTATGATTGTTGACCGCCAGATCAACGTTGGCAACGAAGTGCGCCCTGATGCGCCAAACCCGCTATTTATTATTACCAACCCAGATCATCTTTGGGCCATGATTGATCTCCCAGAGCGCGATCTCAACAAAGTGAGCCTTGGTCAAGCATTAAGTATCAAAGTGGATGCGTTTCCTGATGAGGAGTTTCAGGGAAAAGTCCAATCGATCGGTACTATGCTAGACCCAGTCAGCCGCCGCGTTCAAGTGCGTTGCTCCGTAGAGAGCAAAGGAAAATTGCGCCCAGAAATGTTTGCACGAGTGACGCCACTTAACTTGGCACAACAAAAAGTTATTCGTATCCCTAACAGCGCGCTGATTACGGAAGGCTTATACAGCTACGTGTTCGTTGAAACCAGTCATGGACATATTCAAAAACGCCGCGTCACGCTAGATTTACAGGGGCGTGATTACGCTACCATTAAAGACGGCTTAAAAGCTGGTGAACGCGTGGTGACCAAAGGCGCTATTTTGATTAACTCAGAGTTGGCTGCGGGTCAATAATGCTAGAAAAACTCATTACCTTCTCGCTGCAACAACGTACCTTTGTACTGATTGCAACCTTTATACTCGTGATCGCTGGCATTGTATCTGTCCAGAATTTGCCGATTGAAGCTTTCCCTGATGTTGAGGACGTGCACGTAGGTATTGTGACGCAAGTATCGGGCCTAGCACCTGAAGAGGTTGAGCGCGTTGTGACGCTGCCGATTGAGCACGGCATGAGCGGCGTGCCGAATTTAGCGCAGATGCGCTCAGTTTCAATTACTGGTTTATCGGTAGTGACGCTGACTTTTTCTGAAAAGACCGATGACTATTTCGCTCGTCAGCAGGTGTTAGAAAAACTACAGGCAGTCAACCTACCGCCAGAATACCAACCCACACTAGCGCCACTTACTACCGCCGTGGGTGAAATTTATCGATTTCTGGTAGAGGCCCCGAAAGATATGCCGCAACGTGAGGTGCGCGCAATTCAAGATTGGCAAATTATTCCCGTACTGAGAACGGTGCCGGGGGTAGCTGACATCACTAGTTTTGGCGGTGCTGTAAAAGAATACCAAGTCAAGCTAGACCCTTACTTGCTTAAAAAATACAACATCAGTATCGACCAAGTTAATCAAGCGCTCAGCAATAACAGTAGCAACGTAGGCGGTGGCCTCATGCATCGGGGGGATGAGTCGCTCGTTGTGCGCTCCTTAGGTTTATATCGCTCGCTGGATGACATTGCCGAGACGGTTATTTTATCCAATGCGGGCAAACCTATCCTAGTTAAAGATGTAGGCCAAGTGCTCGTTGGCGATCGATTCCGCTCAGGCATTGTGGCTTTTAACAATCAAGATGATGTGATTGAAGGCATTGTGCTGATGAACAAAGGCCAAAATCCGGCAAAAGTGATTGAGGCCTTAAAAGCCAAAGTGGAAGAGGTCAATGCCAAGCTGCCCGAGGGTGTAAAGATCAAACCTTTTTATGACCGTACTAGCCTGATTCATCACACCGTTCATACGGTGACTGAGAACATGATTGTTGGTGCGATTCTGGTGGTGGCTATTCTCATTATCTTTTTACGTAACTGGCGTGCAGCGCTCATTGTTGCAGCGATTATTCCGCTATCACTGCTGTTTGCTTTTATCGTCATGGATATACGCGGCGTTTCGGCGAACTTGATTTCACTGGGTGCGGTGGACTTCGGTATTATTATCGATAGTGCCGTGGTGTTGGTAGAGGCACTCATGGTGAAGCTCTCACTCGCAAAAGTAGATGAGTTTCCACATCATGGCACGCATTCTTGGCGTGTTACCACGCTTAAAAACACTGCGATTGAAATGGGGCGCCCTATCCTGTTTTCAAAAGTGATTATTATTTTGGCCTTCCTGCCGATTTTCACTTTCCAGCGCGTAGAAGGCAAAATCTTCTCACCTATGGCGTTTACATTGAGCTTTGCTTTGCTAGGCTCAATTTTGCTCACGCTCACGCTGGTGCCAGCTCTCATGTCTTACTTAATGAAACGCACAGACATGGCAGAGACGCACAGCACATGGATGCACAACACCCAAGAGTGGTATCGCGGCATTTTGCTAAGAGTGGTTAAAATTCGGCTGCCTGTCATCTTGGCATCCGTGTCTTTATTAGTGCTTTCTCTGGTTTTATCGCCACTACTGGGTTCAGAGTTCTTGCCCAAGTTGGATGAGGGCAATATTTGGCTAACCATCAGCATGCCACCATCCACCGGCCTAGAAAAAACCAAAGAAATTGAACGCAACATTCGCAATGTCTTAACGAGTTATAAAGAGATTAATCTGGTGGTAAGCCATGTTGGTCGACCGGACGATGGCACCGACCCTAAAGGCCCCAACAATATTGAGATTCTGGCTGATTTAAAGCCAAAAGATACTTGGAAATTTAGCAACAAAGAGGCACTGATTGCTGATATATCCGGGAAAATACATCAAATTCCAGGCATTCCAACCAACTTCTCGCAAGTGATTCAAGATAGCGTGGAAGAGGCCTTATCCGGTGTGAAAGGTGAGATTTCGGTCAAAATTTTCGGCCCAGATTTGGCTGTGCTGGAAGAAAAATCGGATCAGGTCGCCACTGTGCTTAACTCAATTAAGGGCGCTACCGATGTCGCAGCCATCCGCATTTCAGGTAACTCGGAACTTGATATCACGTTAGATCGCCAAAAACTAGCGCGCTACGGCATGAATGTGAATGACGTAAATGCTTCTGTACAAACAGCATTGGGTGGCACGGCAACAAACACCTTCTATGATGGTGACCGTCGCTTTGATGTCACGCTGAGGCTGGCAAGAGACTACCGCGACTCTTTAGATGATATTAATGAGTTGCCCGTTGCTTTACCCAATAACGCAGGCACTATCCCCTTGGGTGAAGTTGCCGATGTCACCATTAAACAAGGTGCATCTAGAGTCGCGCGTGAGGGCGTTTCCCGCATTGTGGCAATCAAAGCCAATTTGATTGATCGTGACCAAGGTAGCTTCGTGAAAGAGGCCATGGCTAAGGTGAAGGAGCAAGTCAAACTGCCGCCTGGCTATACCATGACATGGGGTGGTCAGTTTGAAAATCAACAGCGCTCAATCAAACGTCTCAAAGTGATTGTGCCGCTGTCATTAATGCTAATTTTTGTGGTGTTATTTGGTGCATTCCGTTCCGTACGCAACGCACTGCTGGTGTTGCTGATGATACCTTTCAGCTTAATTGGTGGCTTTGCTGGCTTAGCTTTGGCTGGGCTGCATCTTTCTATCTCGGCAGCTGTGGGTTTTATTGCGTTAGCTGGGATATCGGTACAAAACGGCGTGATTATGGTGGAACAATTTAATCACCTGCTGTTAGAGGGGCGCAGTATCACAGAAGCTGTGCTAGAAGGCGCTGTTGTGCGTTTGCGCCCGATTCTAATGACCGCTTTAATGGCTGGGTTGGGCTTATTGCCAGCAGCACTTTCGCATGGGATTGGTTCTGAAACACAGCGCCCGTTCGCTGTGGTGATTGTTGGCGGATTAGTCACTGCCACGATTTTCACCTTGCTGTTGCTGCCGTTGTTGTTCCCACTGTTCTTTAGTGATAGAAAAAGTAAAGAAACTAATAACGAGTGATGGGCAATAGCGGCGTCATTAATTACCGGAACACGCTAGGCTGAGTAAGTGCCGCCTGTTCCAGCGTGATGCAGTTTAGCCATTTTCGTTACATAGAAAAATTAATGCGGGCGGCCACGCTTAGCTCTGTTTTTATTTGGATTACTTAGGTTGGCGCTTATTTTTCTGCCAGCCAATGCCCAGATTTGCCGCCTTGTTTTTCTAGTAGCTTAATCTCAGAAATTGTCATCCCACGATCTGCCGCTTTGCACATATCGTAAATGGTAAGTAAGCAAGCGCTCACTGCGGTGAGGGCCTCCATTTCTACGCCTGTTTTTCCATAGGTTTCGCTGGTGACGGTGCAGCTAATGCTAGATTGTGCTTCGTTAACATCAAAGCTTACCGCAATGCGCGTGAGGAAAATGGGGTGGCATAGTGGAATGAGGTCTGAGGTTTTCTTCGCGGCCTGAATCGCCGCGATTCTGGCAATACCGAGTACATCCCCTTTATTGCTGGTGCCGCTTTGAATCAAAGCGAGGGTTGCAGGCAGCATGCTGATGAGGCCTGTGGCAACGGCAATGCGGTGCGTTTCAGCTTTTTCGCCAATATCGACCATATGTGCTTGGCCATGTTGATCAAAGTGGGTAAGTGGGTTTGTCATCTTGAAACTCTCGGTATCTAGGATGTTGCTGTGTTGATTTGCATAAGTCGATGGCAGATAATTTGCGCAGAATTATGAAACATTCAACTACAAACGTTATCATAGTAATGATGAAATTAACTTTATCTACCATTATATTATTAGTTGTATCTGTTGCGCATGCATATCCAGCAATAGCGAATGAGTTGCCAGATTTAGGCGATGTTTCTGCCACTGTGTTGTCACCTTTACAGGAGCAAGAAATCGCTGAGCAGATTTTGCGCCAAGTAGCGGTGAGCGATGAGGTGTTGAATGACGTAGAAGTGAGCGACTATTTGCAGGCCTTGGGCGGGAAATTGGTAGCGAATGGCCCAGACAAGCGGCAGACCTTTAACTTCTTTGTGGTGCAAGACCCTTCTATCAACGCATTTGCTATGCCGGGTGGTGTGATTGGTGTGCATACCGGTTTGATTCTAGCCGCAAATAGTGAGTCTGAACTTGCCAGCGTGCTTGGGCATGAAATTGGCCACGTAACGCAGCGGCACTTGGCGCGTATGCTGGCTTCGCAAAAGTATGATACGTTTAAGAACTTGGCGGGTATTGCGCTGGCGCTACTAGTGGCAAGATCTAATCCACAGTTAGCGACCGGGGCACTTACGGCATCTTCTGCGATAGGCGTGCAGAATCAGCTTGATTACACACGTGAGCATGAGCGTGAGGCTGACCGTATTGGATTGCAGATTTTAGATTCAGGCGGTTTTGATGTACGTGCAATGCCAGAGTTTTTTAAAACTTTGCAGCGTGGCTCACGTTTTGCCGAGGGTAATGCACCTAGCTTTTTGCGTACTCACCCATTAACTTCTGAGCGTATTGCAGATGTGGCTAACCGCGTAGAACAAATGCACTACAAGCAAGTGGCAGATAGCGTGGAGTTTCTGTATGTAAAAGCCAAATTGCGTGCCATGCTTGGGGCCGGTCAAGCTACAATTGATTTATTCGAGCAGAATATTCGCGAGCAGCGTTATGCCAATGCGGCAGCGGAGCATTATGGCTTAGCCGTGGCCTTGTTGCGTAAAAGTGCTTGGACACAAGCAGATAAAGAGCTGGCTTGGCTTAAGAAGAACGCTACGCCACACCCCATGCTAGAGAGCTTGGCCGCACGTTTAGAGGTAGCTAGAGATAAACCTGCCGCCGCGGCCGAGAAGTATGCGTCCGCATTAAGGACCTTTCCGGACAGTCGCGCCTTGATTTATGGCTATGCAGAGCATTACCTCGCTACCAGACAAGCAGAGCAGGCTGTCCAGTTGGTGAAAGCAAAGCAGGGCTTATACCCGAATGATGCCTATCTGTATGACTTGCTGGCCAAGGCGTACACTATGCAGAATAAGGTGCTACTCAGCCATCAGGCGCTGAGTGAGGCCTATTATAGAAAATATGACCTAGCACGCGCCATCGAGCAGATGGATTTGGCGGCAAAAGCGAACGACGGTGATTTTTATCAGCAATCAATTGTAGAGGCGCGTTTAAGGCAGCTTAGGCAAATGATGGGCGATGACAAAAAGGCAAAACTGTAGGAGGTAATATGCAGCGCAGAAGTTTCTTGTTGGGAATGCTCACTTTGATTGCGTTAGCACCGCTTAAGCTGTGGGCTGCTTTATGGAATAAACCCGCATTTGAGGCGGTGAAAATCAATGATGCAACACGCTCGTTAAATATCAGTGTCGAGATTCCAACGCAAGATATCGTGATTGTTGCGCCAGACCGTGCCGAGAATGGCGCTATCGTGCAGGTAGAGGTGCAGAGCAATATCGAGAATACAGAGGCGATTGCGATTTTGGTGGAGCACAATCCAACACCGCTGATTGCTAACTTTATGTTCAGTAATGGCGCTGAGCCGTTTGTGATCACGCGTATTAAAATGGCGGAGACCTCGGATCTGAAAATTATTGTGAAGGCAGGCACGCAGTATTTCACACGTAGTAAAAATATTACCGTGTTAGAAAACGGTTGCGGTTAGTGGTGATGGGTATGATTCGGCACGGGCTTTCCCTCGAGTACTAAGGAGTTCACATGGATAACAACATGAAAATGCGAGCGCAGCTTAAGGGTGACTACACTGAAGTTAAAGTGTTGATGAGTCACCCGATGGAAACAGGGCGCAGGAAAGATGACCATGACCAATTGGTACCCGCGCATTTTGTGCAGCTGCTAAGTGCTACCTTAAATGGCAAGCCAGTAATAGAGGCACAGTGGGGCACTGGCATTGCTAAAAACCCATATTTAACCTTTAGACTAAAAGGCGCTAAGGTGGGTGATGTGGTTGAAGTGACGTGGCATGACAACCTAGGTGAAACCGCCACACAAAGTATTGCAGTTACTCCCGCTTGAGATGGCAGCACGTATTCATTCAGTTTTAGACAGTTTGTTGTAAATCGCTATCTTTACGCTAGTTGCATTATGATAAATTTAATTTATCAATATCATTAGAATGATATATTGGATTTATTAAAAATAATCTCTATAATTCAAACCATGAATTTATAGTTTTATTAACCATTTTTTTAATCAATAGATAGGAAAAACGATGTCATTAATCAATACACAAGTACAACCATTCAAAACAGAAGCTTTCCACAATGGTAAATTTGTTGAAGTGAGCGATGTAAGCATGAAGGGTAAATGGTCTGTGGTGATTTTTATGCCAGCAGCATTTACTTTTAACTGCCCAACTGAAGTTGAAGATGCTGCTGACAACTATGCAGAATTCCAAAAAGCTGGTGCTGAAGTGTACATCGTAACAACCGACACACATTTCTCACACAAAGTGTGGCACGAAACATCACCAGCAGTTGGTAAAGCAAAATTCCCATTAGTGGGTGACCCAACACACCAATTAACACGTGCATTTGATGTGCATATCGATGCAGAAGGCCTAGCATTACGTGGTACTTTCGTGATCAACCCAGAAGGCGTGATTAAAACTGTTGAAGTACACAGCAACGAAATCGCACGTGACGTAAAAGAAACACTACGTAAATTGAAAGCTGCTCAATTCACAGCGGCTAACCCAGGCCAAGTTTGCCCAGCTAAATGGCAAGAAGGCGCTAAAACAATCACGCCATCATTAGACCTAGTAGGTAAGATCTAATTATTGTTTTAGACAAAGTAATACTGCGCTAACGAGCAAACATCTCTTAGTGCAGTGAAATAACAAGGGCATTATTCAAAAGATAATGCCTTTATTTTAAGTAAAGTTGGTTGTACTAAAGCACAGCCAGATGAGAATTTAAAGAAGAGAGCAATCATGGCATTAGAAACTGGTATCAAAACCCAATTGCAAACCTATTTACAGATGTTGCGTGAGCCTATCGTATTGGCTGCATCATTAGATGAAACGCCGGCAGCACAAGAGATGCGTGAACTGCTGGAAGAAATCGCGAGCATGTCAGACAAGATTACGCTGACCATGGAAGATGATGCGCGTAAACCTTCATTTGCTGTAAAACGTGGTGCAACCCATACCGAAGCGCATAAAGCGGTAGGCGTGCGTTTTGCTGGTATTCCAATGGGCCATGAGTTTACCTCTTTAGTGTTGGCACTACTTCACACGGGTGGTCATCCGATGAAGCTAGAGGCTGAAAAAATTGCACAAATTGCGGCGATTGAAGGTACTTTCCACTTTGAGACTTATATCTCGCTCAGTTGCCATAACTGCCCAGATGTTGTGCAGGCAATGAACATGATGGCCGTCATTAACCCAAACATTACCCATGTGATGATTGATGGTGCGCTATATCAGGATGAAGTGAAAGCCAGAGACATTATGTCTGTGCCGACCACTTACTTAAATGGTGATGTGTTTGGTGCCGGCCGTATGGAGTTGGACGAAATCCTGCCAAAGATTGACCTTGGTGCCGTAGCGCGTGAAGCGAAAAAATTAGATGCGCAAGCACCTTTCGATGTATTGGTGGTGGGCGGTGGTCCGGCGGGTGCGTCAGCCGCAATCTATGCAGCACGTAAAGGCATACGTACTGGTATTGTAGCGGAGCGCTTTGGCGGGCAAGTGATGGATACATTAGGCATTGAAAACTTTATTTCCGTAAAGGAAACCGAAGGGCCAAAATTAGTGATGGCGTTGGAAGAGCATGTAAAAAGCTATGATGTGGAAATCATGAATTTACAGCGCGCAGTTGCTTTAACTGAGCCTGGTAAACACGGCAACAAAAACGATGATTTAATCGAATTAAAGTTGGAAAGCGGCGCAACCTTGAGAAGTAAATCGGTGATTCTAGCTACCGGTGCGCGCTGGCGTGAGCTAAGCGTGCCAGGTGAAAAAGAATACCGAGGCAAAGGGGTTGCTTACTGCCCACATTGCGATGGTCCGTTATTTAAAGGTAAACCTGTTGCGGTAGTAGGCGGCGGTAACTCGGGGGTGGAAGCTGCTATTGATTTAGCTAATTTTGTCGGCCATGTGACTTTATTGCAGTTTGATACTGAATTAAAAGCAGATGCCGTGTTACAGAGAAAGCTACGTACATTAAGTAACGTCACCATCATTACCAGTGCGCAAACCACAGAGGTTACTGGTGATGGCGTTAAAATGAATGGGCTAACCTACACGGATCGTGTTACTGGTGAGTCTAAGCATTTAGCGTTAGATGGCGTGTTTGTACAGATTGGATTAGTGCCGAATAGTGATTGGTTAAAAGGCAGCCTAAACCTGAGTAAGTATGGCGAAATTGAGGTGAATCATCACAATGCAACATCGCTACCGGGCGTGTTTGCCGCTGGCGATGTGACCATTACGCCTTACAAGCAAATCGTTATTGCAATGGGCGAAGGTGCCAAAGCCTCACTAGGCGCATTTGATTATTTGATTAGGCAGTAAAGCCGTAGTAAAAAGGCGGCTTAAAGCCGCCTTTTTATTCATGTTTGGTTTTGCAGGTACTAATGCCTAGTAAACCGTAAGCCGGGCAGTAGTTAATAAGCCCAGTCGCTAGCGGTACCACACCAATCCAAGCCCAAACTGGGCCATTTGCAAATAACACCCATGCGATTAACGCTAGCCCTGCAATAATGCGCACGGCGCGTTCGATTCCACAAATGTTAGCTTTCATCATACAGCTCCTTGTGTGAACACTGACTAAAAAGTCAGAGTGTTTAGTGTACGCCCAACTTGCTATGTATGAAAGTAGCTAAATTTATATAGCCACTAGCGAGCGCTAATAATACTAAGCGCTACGGCCTCCGCCACTTTGATACCATCAACGCCTGCCGATAAAATGCCGCCGGCATAGCCTGCACCTTCACCGCAAGGGTATAAACCTTTAGTGTTAATGCTCTCTAAGGAGTCATCATCACGCTTGATGCGGATAGGGCTGGAGGTACGTGTTTCTACGCCTGTTAGCACGCCATCAGCTAGATCAAAGCCTTTTACTTGTTTAGCAAATTCAGGAATAGCCTCACGAATAGCAGTAATAGCGTACTCTGGTAATACGGATGCTAGGTTAGTGAGGTGCACGCCGGGTTTGTAAGAAGGCGTTACTTCACCAAACTGGGTAGAAGGCTGGTTAAGCAAAAAGTCACCAATTAACTGCCCTGGCGCATGGTAATTACTGCCGCCAGCGATAAACGCCTGACTTTCTAATTTGCGTTGTAATTCCATGCCTGCCAGCGGATGGTCCGGGTAATCTTGCTCAGGCGTGATGCCCACCACAATCCCAGCATTGGCATTGCGCTCATTGCGGCTGTACTGGCTCATACCGTTAGTGACCACGCGGTTAGGCTCTGACGCTGCGGCTACTACCGTACCGCCGGGGCACATACAGAAGCTGTAAACCGAACGGCCATTTTTTGCATGGTGCACGAGTTTGTAATCAGCTGCGCCAAGCTTTGTCAGTAAGTCCTCACTGTAGCTCCTGCCGTATCTAGCTTTATCAATGACGGATTGTGGATGTTCAATACGGAAGCCAATCGAGAATGGTTTGGCTTCTATAAAAATGCCACGCTTATGCACCATTTCAAAGGTATCACGTGCGCTATGGCCTACTGCCAATACCAAATGGTTGGTAACAAGGCGCTCACCTGTTTGTAGTACCACGGCTTGCACCTGATTATTTTCAATTTCTATGTCATCGACACGGCTCTCGAAGCGGATCTCACCGCCTAGCTCGGTGATGGTTTTACGCATTTCCTCTACCATCCCCACTAAACGGAATGTGCCGATGTGTGGGTGGCTTACGTACATGATTTCTTCTGGCGCGCCAGCTTTTACAAACTCTTGAATCACCTTGCGACCATAGTGTTTGGGGTCTTTAATCTGGCTATAAAGCTTGCCGTCTGAGAACGTGCCGGCGCCGCCTTCGCCAAATTGCACGTTGGATTCAGGGTTCAGCGTACTTTTGCGCCATAAGCCCCATGTGTCCTGCGTACGTTTACGCACCTCTTTGCCACGCTCCAATACTATCGGTTTAAAGCCTGACTGCGCCAGAATCAGCGCGGCAAAAATGCCTGCAGGGCCAAAGCCTACGATGACTGGTCTTGCCTGAGGCGCGACTTCGGTGGTTGCCACATATTTATAGCTGGTATCTGGTGCTGGCTTAATGTGGGCATCTTTGCGGAATTTAGCTAGGATTTTTTCTTCGTTTTTTACTTCTACATCCAGGCTGTACACATACAAAATTGCATGCGATTTACGCGCATCTACACCGCGTTTGAAAATATCAAAATGAATTAAATCACTTTCTGCAATTTCCAAGCGTTTAAGCAATGCTGCTTTTATTTCATCGGTCTGGTGTATTAGCGATTGTGCGTTTTCAATCGGGAGTTTAATTTCAGTAATACGTAACATGTGTGGTCACTTTAATAAGGGGAGTGTTTATCTGCCAATGGTGTGATTTTACAGTATGTTGGGCTTAGCGAAAAATGGCATAGTCGCGATTGCCGCGTATTGCTTAGGAAAAACACTGGAGCCTAACCAAGTATTAGGCTTGGTAGCAAGCTAGGCTTCGAGGTTGTGTTGTAATAGCTTCTTCAGCATAGGCACGGTCACTGGTTTTTTCTCGGTGAGTGACCACACATCCAGCGCATCCAATACTGCCATCAAGGTGGGCAAATCTCGGCGCAGGTAGCGCAGGCAGTATTCAACCACTTCATCCGGCAACTTCATGCCGCGTTCTGTGGCGTGCGTTCTCAGGGCTTGGGCTTTTTCTTCATCGGTGAGCGGGTGTAGTTGATAAACCAAGCCCCATGCCAGCCTAGTGGCTAAGTCGTCACGCAGCTGCATTTGCGTAGGGGCTGCAATGCCGCTAGAAATTAAAATGCCGCCAGAGGCACGTAATTGGTTGAATTGGTCAAACAGTGCGATTTGCGCTTCTTCATCTAAAGTGTGCGTGTCATCTGCAATAAATAGGGGCAGATTCGATTGCTTGGCCATGCGCTCACATGCATGTAGCAAGTGTGATTTACCGCTACCCTGCGCACCCCATAGGTAAATAAAACGTGCTTCTTCGGCGTGAGTGAGTGCTTGCTTTAGGCTGTATAGCGCTTCTGCATTTTGCCCCTCGATAAAGTTTTCTAGGCTAGGTGGTGGCAGTGGCTGAATGTCCAGCAATAATTGCTTGGTCGGGGATTTGTAATGAAGATCCGTGCTGTTCATACTGCTAACCTAAGTAAAAGTGACTGCTAAGATATTTTTGTTTGGCATGCCTGAAGCCTACGGCAATCGCGGCTGATACCGGTAGTGCCAGCAGTACGCCAGTAAAGCCAAATAGTTGGCCGCCAGCCATCAGTGCAAAAATCACTACAAGCGGGTGCAGGCCAATGCGGTCCCCCACTAGCCACGGCGTGAGCGCCATGCTTTCCACCAATTGGCCTATGCCAAACACAACAAGCAGCGGGATTAAGTCATGGAGGTTGCCAAATTGCAATACGCCGGAAATGACTGCCAATGTTAAGCCTAAGCCAAAGCCTAGGTATGGAATAAATCCTAGCAGGCCAGATAATATACCGATGGGCAGTGCAAACTCCAAGCCGACTAGCCATAAGCCTGTGGCGTAGAAAACGCTCATTAACAACATGACAGTCAGTTGTCCGCGTAAAAACTCAGCAAGTACCGCGTCAATATCGGCGCCAACCTCCTGAGTTTTGCCTAAAAGTGAGCGTGGTAATAACGCGCTGATTTTTTGCAGGAGAATATTCCAGTCCACTAACAAATAAAATAGCACCAGTGGGATAAGCACCAAGTTGCCTAGCCAGCCAATCACGGTCATGCCATGACTGCTCAAGCTGAGCGCAATGTTTTTGGCAAAATTGCCTGTTGTTTTCCAGTTTTCAGTGAGAATAGCTTGAATCTGGGCCGGGTCGATGTCTGCGCTGACCCCAAAGTTTTTTTGTAGCCAAGGCTCTAGATTGGTTTTGGCTGCATTTAAATACACAGGGATTTTTTGCGATAGCTGCACAATTTCATGCTGCAGCAGTGGAATCATAATCAGCAGAATGATGATGAGTACCGCGAACAAAAATAACAGTACAAGCAAGGTGGCGATGGTGCGGCTGAGTTTGAATGAAAATTTGGCTCGCGTGCTATGGAATTGAATTGCTTCAATTTTATTGACTAAGGGGTTGGCAATGTACGCCAGGATTGCGGCAATTAAAAATGGAGTCAGGATTGGGCCAAGCAGGTAAATGATGCCAAACACTGATAAAACAGCGACCAGCCAAACGGTATTTGTGTGTTTGTTCATTCTGCGCTTTCAGTAAAGTGTGGCTGTTTTGGAAAAGCCTGCGTTTTCAGGCTTTCAACATTTCAGATAACTAAGCATTTCGGTTAAAATAACATTATAACGATAGAACACACTTTTTGTAGAAAGCGAGAACCCCCTTGAGCGCCAATAATTCAGATAAAACTTCAATTAGCTACCGCGATGCCGGAGTTGATATTGAAGCGGGTGATGCATTAGTTGAACAAATTAAGCCGTTTGCCAAACGTACCATGCGCCCAGAAGTATTAGGCGGTATTGGTGGTTTTGGCTCTCTATTTGCGGTGCCGCAAAAATTTAAAGAGCCAATCTTGGTATCTGGTACCGACGGCGTGGGTACTAAGCTTAAATTAGCGTTTGAACTCAATAAGCACGATACCGTGGGTATTGATTTGGTTGCCATGAGTGTGAACGACATTTTAGTGCAAGGCGCAGAGCCATTGTTTTTCTTAGATTATTTTGCCTGCGGCAAGCTGGAAGTTGGTGTTGCGGCACAGGTGATTAAGGGCATTGCCGAAGGTTGTGAGCAATCTGGCTGTGCATTGGTTGGCGGTGAAACTGCAGAAATGCCAGGCATGTACCCAGCCGGTGAGTATGACTTGGCAGGCTTTGCAGTAGGTTGTGTCGATAAAGCTAACTTGATTAATGGTACAACCATTGCTGCAGGTGACGTGGTATTAGGCTTAGCTTCAAGCGGTGCACATTCAAATGGCTATTCGCTTATTCGTAAATTGATCGAGAAATCAGGCATTGATTTTGAGTCTGATTTCCACGGTAAAAAATTCAAAGATGTGGTGATGGCGCCTACACGTATCTATGTGAAATCTCTATTAAAACTGATTGAGGCAATGCCGGTTAAAGGGATGGCACACATTACAGGTGGTGGTATTACCGAGAACATTCCACGTGTATTGCCAGAAGGCTTAACGGCTGAAATTCAAGCCTCAGGCTGGGAGCTGCCGCCATTATTCCAATGGTTGCAAGCACAGGGCAATATCGTGCCGAGCGAAATGTATAAAACATTTAACTGCGGTATCGGCATGGCGATTGTCATGGCCAAAGAAAACGCTGTAGCTGCTAAAGCGCTACTAGAGGCTTCAGGTGAGACCGTGTTTGAAATCGGTCATATCCGCGCACAAAACGCAGGCGAAGCGCCTACTATTGTTGTTTAGTCTTGTTGTTAAATCAGTTAGAAAAACTGCTTGTCGTGTAACAAAAGCAGCGCTGATGCGTTGAGCATGATGTGTCTTAAAATTAAGGAATTTTAGTGATGAATCGAATCAAAGCATGGTGTGTGGTATTTTTTGTGAGCATTGGCGTGTTAGCGCTCATGCCGCAAGCAGCTTTTTCTAAAACAAAACCAGCTAAAGAGGCCGCGGTAAAATTTACGGTACCAAAACGTATCAGTGCAACTTACGTGGTGACTAAAAATGGTGACCCGTTTGCTAACGTATATGAGCAGTTTACGTCAACAAAGAATACCTATACGGTTGAAAGCGTGACCAAGGGTGTTGGTGTATATGCTTTACTAGGCGAGCGTAAATTAACCAGTACGGGTGAGATAACGGCACAGGGTTTAAAGCCTAATCATTTTGAATTGCATCAAGGCAACCAAAAGAAGAAATCATTATTCACCGATTTTGATTGGGCGAAACAAAGCCTGGTGATGACGATTAAAGGGGAGAAAGAAACGGCGGAACTTAAGCCTGGCACACAGGATTTAGCGAGCTACCCTTATCAGTTTATGTTTATGCGTGCATCGTTAAAAAATACGATTACCGTGCCACTGACAACGGGCAAGAAACTGAAGCAGTACGCCTATAAAGTCAGCCCTGACCTCAAAACCATTGATTGTGCTGGCGTACAGTATAAAACCCTGTATTTGACGCCAACTGAGCATGATGGGGCTGAGACCAAAGACATATGGCTGGCGACAGAGCAAAATTACGTACCAGCGCGCATTCTGGTGATTGACGAAGACGGACACAAACTAGAGCAAACCTTAACTGAGTTGCGTATCCAATAACGCTGGCAATGCTGCCATGCTATTTACCAAGTAATTAAAAATATACAAAGAGAATCAATATGACGCCTAATTTAATTCGGCAAGCTGCAATCGTTTTATCTAATCTACTGACGTTTAGTAGCCCTGCTGATGCGAAGTTAAGTGAATTTTTCCGTAATAACCGCGACCTAGGCACCAAAGAGCGTGCGTTTGTGGCCGAGAGTGTATATGGCGTATTGCGTCGTTTACGCTTCTTAAGCACAGTCACTGCTAACGATGAAAACGACCCAGATGATGCGCGTAAGCTGATTTTAGCTTGGCTGTTGCGTGTACAGGGCATGAGCATCCGTGAGCTAGAGCCTATGTTGAATGAGCAGCAAAAAGAGTGGGCGCATCTGATTAAAGCCAAATCTACCGATAACTTGCCGTTAGCGGTGCAGGCTGATGTGCGCGACTGGTTGTGGGATAAGCTGGTAGCGCAATACGGCGAGGCTGAAGCCTTAACCATTGCGCGCAGCATGCATGAACAAGCCACTTTAGATTTACGCGTGAATACAATCAAAGGCACGCGCGATGACGTGATGGCAAAGTTTATTGCCGAAAATACTTCTGGTGAAACTAATGTGACCAAAACGCCTTATTCGCCGATTGGTATCCGTATGCCTAATCGTATGAATATTGGCCGCCACGTATTGTTTACTGAAGGCAAGATTGAAGTACAGGATGAAGGTAGCCAGCTATTGGCGCACTTGGTTGCAGTCAAACGCGGTATGATGGTGGCAGACTTCTGCGCAGGCGCTGGCGGTAAAACGTTGGCGATGGGCGCACTGATGCGCAATACTGGCCGCTTGTATGCATTTGATGTGTCTGAAAAGCGTTTGCATAACTTAGGGCAGCGTTTAAAGCGTTCTGGCCTGAGCAACCTGAATGCGCAAGTGATTAGCAGTGAAACTGATCCCAAATTAAAACGCTTAAATGGCAAGTTTGACCGCGTGCTGGTAGATGCACCATGTAGCGGTTTAGGTACACTGCGCCGCAACCCAGACCTTAAATGGCGCCAAACCCCGCAGGATGTTGCGGAACTTAATGTGAAACAGACCAATATTCTGGCACGTGCAGCCAAGCTGACTAAAGTAGGCGGCCGCTTAATTTATGCCACTTGTAGCTTGCTCAGCGATGAAAACGAGAAAATTGCAGAGCAGTTCTTAGCCACGCACCCAGATTTTAAATTGCTGAATGCCGCACAGATTTTGGCGCAGCACCAAATTGAGCTGGATACCGGCGACTACCTGAAATTGCTGCCGCACTTGCATAATACCGATGGTTTCTTTGCTGCGGTGTTTGAAAAGTTGGATGCTACAGCTAAGCCAGTGCCAACTGATACCAAAGAGGTTGAGCCTACACCAGACGCTGCGCCTATGTTAGAGGCTGCTCCAGTGGTTGCAGAAGCAACGGTAGAGGAAGTGCCAGCGAAAGCAAAGGCAACTAAAAAGACCGCAGTCAAAAAGGAGCCTAAGCCTAAAGTAGCTAAAGCGCCAAAAGATGACAGCGCTGCTGAGCCTAAAGTGAGTAAAGTAAAAGCGAGCACGGCTAAAACAAAAGCAGCCAAAGCCTAAAGCCAGATTAAGTCAGATAGGGTAAGATTAAAAATCTTACCCTTTTTTTATTCAGTAAGCGCCTAGGCGCTTTTTTCTTATGTAAAGGCGTTGCAGGATGAAGTGGCCTAGCCTCAATTTGCAAATATTATTGGCATCCATCATTGGTGTTGCATTAGGGTTGTACTTCCAGGCGTTAGGGACGCAGCATGCACTGGTGCAAGGGAGTTTGTATGGCGCTGGACTAGTAGGCACACTATTTATTGACCTACTTAAAATGATACTTGTGCCTTTGGTGTTTTGCTCTATCTCCGTTGGCGTTGCTAATTTGCGCCAGCATCAGCAAATGCACAAAGTATGGGTGAGTACCATGCTTTATTTTGTGACAACCACGACGTTAGCCATCACCTTAGGTTTGCTCGCGGCCAACTATTTCGAACCGGGTAGCGGCATGCATGTGGCCATGTTTCAAGATGCTATGCATGGCTTTGAGGCTAAGCAACTGCCTCTTCCTGAGTATTTCGCACAATTTTTACATGGTTTGTTTGTTAACCCATTCGCAGCTCTGGCCAAAGGTGATGTACTGGCGCTGGTAATGTTTGCACTGATTTTAGGGGTTGCTCTGGTAGTGGGCGGTGAGCGTTTTGATCACCTGCGTAAGTTGTTACAAGAGGCACTGGACGTGACGATGCTGATAGTGGGCTGGGTGATGTACTTGGCACCGCTAGGGATTATGGCGTTACTGATTAAGTTGGTCGCAGTGCAAGATATTGCGATACTGCATACTTTAGCCAAGTTTGCCGCCGTAGTGGTCGGTATCACGTTGTTGCATGGCGTGGTGGTGCTGCCATTGCTGTTGTATTTAGTGACGGGCAAATCTCCATTGTGGTTCTTTCGCGGTAGCCGTGAAGCGCTGTTAACTGCATTTGCCACTAGCTCAAGCGCTGCCACCCTGCCCGTGACCATGCGCTCCACCTTACAGATGCAGGTAAAGCCAGAAATAGCGGGTTTTGTTGTGCCATTGGGCGCCACCATCAATATGGACGGTACGGCGCTGTATGAAGCAATAGCCGCTATCTTTATCGCTAACTTGATGGGCGTAGAGCTGAGCCTGGTGCAGCAGATGATCGTGTTTTTCACTGCGATGATTGCCGCGCTGGGCGCGCCGGGCATTCCTAGTGCCGGCATGGTAACCATGGTGATGGTGTTGCAGTCTGTAGGCCTGCCAGCTGAAGCGATTGCTATTTTACTGCCGATAGACCGCTTGCTGGATACTGTGCGCACCAGCGTGAATGTGCAAGGTGATATTATCGGCAGTTTAATTGTACAGAAGCTGACAATGGACGCACCACATTAAGCGCCTATTTGAACACTACATCCAGTAGGATTTAAGTTGGTGTGCCCAACTTGCTAGTCACGCTGTATGCCTAGCGCAATTTACTGTTAAAGCGCAGGCTCACTATGCTGGCGGCGTGCATGTTGTTCACTGACCCAGCCGATAAGCAAGGAGTAGGCAGAGGGCACCACCACCAACGTTAGTAAGGTGGAAGAAATCATGCCGCCGATAATAGCAACAGATAATGGCTTGTTGGTTTCTGAGCCTGCGCCTAAGCCCATTGCTGCGGGTAGTAGCGCTAATATGATGGTGAGCGAAGTCATTAATACTGGGCGTAGACGTACTGGACAAGCCTCACTCAACGCTGCATTAATATGCGCTTTGTTAATTATTTCGCCGCTTTCTCTCACTTTATCTAATAGCTGATTGGTTAAATCTACCAACAGAATCGAGTTTTTAGCCACTAAACCTATCAGCAGCACCAAGCCAATCATGGAGTACATGTTGAGACTGTCACCGGAAATCAGTAACGCAATCAGGCCGCCGATAATGGCCAGTGGCTGTGCCAACATCACGAGTAGGGGTTGAAGGAAAGAGTTGAATTGGCTGGCCAATACCATGTATAGCAAAATAAACGCGAGTAGAAATACAAACTGTATATTTTTAAAGGTTTTACCAAACTCTTCGGCTTGGCCTGTGAGCCTCAGCGTGAATTCAGGCGGCACAATAGTGGCTGCGGTCGCTTTGACTAAGTCTACCGCCTCTCCTAATGGCATATTGGGGTTGGCATAAAAGTTAACGGCGTACTGTAGGTCGTAGCGACCAATCACTGCAGGTCCTAGCTCCCGGGTAAATGTAGCCACCGCATCAAGACGCACTAGTTCGCCGCTTTCGCTACGCAGATAAATTTTACTTAAATCCTGTACGTTATTTAAATCACCTTCAGCGGCTTTGATGCGTATGTCATAACGTTGCCCATCACCTGTGGCTTCATTGTACTTTGCCACATTAATGCCACCGGCATATAGGCTGATTGCCGTGGCAATCTCTTGTGCATTCAGCCCCAGTGTAGCAGCGCGTGCGCGATCAATCTCTACGTTGAGTTGCGGTAAATCGAGCTGAACGTCTACATCTACTTTACCCATTTTTGAATTATTGCCGAGTGATTGTTGCAGTAGCTTAGAGATGCGTCCTAGTTCTTGTAGATTATTACCAATTAAATTGAACTGGAGTTTTTCTGAGCGCTGCCCGCGCACGATAGAGGCAGGCGCAGGCATGGCACGTGCGCCGGGAATCTGATCCAGCTCTGTTTTTAGCTCTTTGATTAAGGTTTGCTGGCTCTTGGCGCGTTGCTCTTTGGGCTTAAGCCGTACGTTCACGCGGCCTTCATTCACTTGCCCACGCGAGCCTGTGCCTATAGTAGAAAAGTAGCTATCTACTTCGTTAGCATGGTTCTTTAGAATAGTCTCAACCATTTGTAATCTAGAGTCGGTGTAGTCTAGGCTAGAGCCTAATGGCGTTTTCAGGCTGATACTAAAGCTACTTTCGTCTGCCTCCGGCACAAAGTCTTTTTCTACATACTTGAGTGTCAGGTAGCCAGATGCCGCCACGAATATGGCGGTGAAGATCAGTACAAAACCGCGGTGCTTTAAGGTGACGTGCAATAATTTTTTATACTGCGTATCCAAGTAATCCAAACCGCGCCCTGTGAGGCGGTATACGGCGTTTTCTTGATGCGTGACGCTTAAGTAACGCGAGCAGAGCATAGGGGTGAGCGTGAGTGACACGAAGAGTGAAACCAGTACGCCAAAGGTGACAACCACAGCAAAGGACTTGAAGAACATGCCGATGACACCGCTCATGAAAATCACCGGCGCAAAGATACATACCAGCGATAAAGATGAAGCTAATACGGCAAAAACCACTTCATTACTACCATGTTTGGTCGCTTGTGAGCGGAATAAAGCTACTTTAGCCGGGTTCTTGAGGTCCGTTGGGCTTAGCACTTCACCCACCTCTCCCGACATGTGGCGCAAAATACTTTCTCGTACCACAATTGCATCATCTACCACCACGCCAATCAGTAATAGCAATGCGAGTAAGGTCATGCTGTTGAACGTGTAGCCAGCAAAATACATGACTGCGATTGCACCTAGCAGCGATACGGGAATCTCCAGGCAAATCATCACGGTGGAGCTGAACGAGCGCATAAAAATCAACACAATTAAGGCGGCAAACAAGGTGCCTTCTACTAAGTGCTCTTTCAGTGAGGCCACTAATTGATTAATGAAAATAGAATCATTGGTTGAAATCTCCAGGCTCAGTCCCGGCGGCAGATTGGGGCGTATGTCTTGTTCCAGCCTGCGCTCCACCTCTTTAATAATTTCTACGGTGTTGGCATTGGCGATTTTTACCATGCCCAAACCCACAGTGGGCTTGCCGTTATAGCGCGCGATTTGACGATTATCGGTCAGCCCGTCCTCTATGTTTGCTACATCGCTAAGGCGAATTGGTACGCCCTCTTTGGTGCTAACAATTAATGCAGATAGTTCTTTAATGTCATGAAACTCAAGGTCGAGCTTTAATAGCTGTTCCGCTTGTGCGCTGACCAGAAACCCACCCGGCAGCTGGATATGCTCGCGGTTGAATGCATCCACTAAATCATTGGCACTCAGTTTGTAAGCTGCCATGCGCTCCGGGCTCACATTCACACGAATCACACGGTCACGGCGTCCACCAATGGACACCTCACCTACACCGTTAATCGTTTCAAATTTCTTTTTTAATACATTATTGGCATAAAGATTGAGTTGCTGGATGGTGCGGTCACCGCTCAAGGCCAGCCAGATCACGGCTGACGCATTAGTATCAACCTTTTGGATAGAGGGTGGGTCAGTGTCCACGGGCAAGCGGCGTAATACCTGATTTACCTTGGCCTGCACCTCGTTATAGGCCACATCAATATTTTTATCTAAAGCAAAGGTAATGCTAATGCTGGAAACGCCAGGAGATGACGATGACTGAATATGCTCAATCCCTGGCGTGGTGTTGATGGCGGACTCAATCACGCTGGTGATGCTGGTGTCCACTACATCGGGGTTAGCTCCGCGTAAGGTGGTGTTGACCATAATTACAGGGAAGTCGATCGCCGGTAGGCGGTCTACCCCGATACGGTTATACGCGATAATGCCAAAAAGTACGATGACGCCAGATAGCATCCAGGCCAGCACATGGCGTTTAATTGATAGTTCAGGTAGCGTCATGGGATATTGGGTTTATGGTGTGGCGGATTTGTCAGCAATTTTGATTGGCGCTTTGTCAGTTAAGAAGCCTGCTCCATCTACAACAATAACGTCATTCACTTGCAGGCCACTGGTGATTTCAATCAGTCCGTTTTGGCGTGAACCGGTTGTTACAATGTTTTGCTGGGCTAACTTATCTTTCACCACATAGACCACTTGCCCTGCCGGGCGTAGCACTACGCTTTGTTCGGGCACCATCATGGATGCGGCACGTTCAGCTAAAATGACACTGGCGTTCACGCTGGCACCGGCCTGCCAGCCCGCCACGTTTTTAACGTCGGCAATGACAATAATGCTGCGATTACTGGCTGTAATCAATGGCTTTAGCTCTCGAATCACAGTTTCAACGCTGTTGCTGCTGGTTGGGGTGGTCAGTCGTAGCTTTAAACCGGCTTTCAGCTGTGCACCCACACGCTCAGGGAAGGGGATGTAAGCGCGCAGTAGTTTATTGGAAATAATCTGCACGATAGGATCGCCAACTTTTACGTACTCGCCAGTATCTACAATCTTCTTTTCCACCACACCGTCAGTAGGCGCAAAGATTCTGGTTTTGCCGGTGCTGTTGCGGATAGTGTTGATGCGTGCTTTAGCTGCGACTAGTTGTTCTTTTAATACTTTTTGATCCGCTAAGCTAGTGTCCACCGCATTTTGCGAGATGAATTTTTTATCGACCAAGGCCTGATTTCTAGCAACGGTTTTGGTTTGGTTAGTGAGCAGCGCTTCAATTCTAGCCACTTCAGCTTGTGCTTCACGCTCTTGCAGGTTGAATTCGGTAGGGTCTAGTGTTGCAATCAGTTGACCTTGTTTCACCGTATCGCCCGGGCTGACATATACTTTAATAATACGCGCAGCGACTTCTGCCGTCAGTGTCGGATCAACCAAACCTTCCAGTGAGCCGATACCATCCTCAGTCATTTCTACCGGCGCATTCTGCACTGTTGTCACAGTTACCAAGATGGGCTTAGGGCCATTTTTATTAGCCTGCTGTTTATCGGTGTTTTCATCCTTTGCACCGCAGGCAAATAGTATGCCGGTGAGCAGCGTCAATATGGTCAAGCTAAGAAATCTTTGCATAAATTGGTAGTGATTAATGATGATGGTGAGTTAATTTTTGCCAGTCAAAATAAGGACCTGGGTCGGTTTTTCTGTCTGGTGCAATGTCTGAATGCCCTACTATAGCTTGAATCGGGTAGCTGTTGTTGAGGCATGCCACTAATTTATTGAGTGTATAGTACTGCGCCTCTTCAAAAGCCTCGAAGTCAGAACCTTCAAGCTCTATTCCGACTGAAAAATCATTACAACGTTCACGTGTTTGCCAGTTAGATTTACCTGCATGCCAAGCCCGGTCTAAACAAGACACAAACTGTAGCAGTGTGCCATCGCGCCTGATTAAAAAATGTGCAGAAACTTTGTAGGTATGGATTGTTGCATAATACGGGTGTTCACTGGGGTCGAGTTGGTTGGTGAATAGCTCAATAATCCCATTGCCGCCATATTGGCTGGGTGGCAAGCTAATGTTATGGATCACGATTAAACTGATTTCGTTTTCAGGGCGTGCATCAAAGTTGGGCGATGCAATTTGCTGCGCCTGCGCCACGAAACCATCATTATTTATCGCGTAATTTTCCATCATTGCTAATTTTATGCTGAGTTCAGTTTAAAATGCCAACATTAATGATGTGACGCTTGAAATAAAAGGCGCTTGAAATAAAAAGGAAAGTTAAATGGTATTTTTAGAACTGTTAGCAATGCTCGTCGTGATTCTAATCGCGGCAGAGGTGTTTACTAATGCACTTGAGCATTTAGGCGAAAAGCTCGGCATCTCCGAAGGGGTAACCGGCTCTTTATTTGCAGCGGTGGGTACTGCATTGCCAGAAACCTCTGTGCCTTTGCTGGCATTGTTAGCTGGCACGCAAAATGCCGCGACCAATGAAGAAATCGGTGTAGGTGCTATTTTGGGCGCACCACTGATGTTGGCTACGCTTTCTATCTGTTTGATGGCAGTATCAGTTTGGCGCAGCAGGGGCACGAACGGACATCTCCGCCCTGAGCGTACAGGTCTGGCACGTGATCTTAGTTTCTTTATTGCCGCGTTTAGTTTTGCTGCCATTGCGATGTTTGTACCGCATAGCCTAAGCGCAGTGCGTTATGGCTTAGGTTTTTCTATGGTAATGATTTATTTCGTTTATGTAATGTTGACACTGCGTGCATCAAAAGCGCTGGTAGAAGATGGCCACGCGACGGAAGCGGGCGGCGATATGTTTTTGTGCAAACTTGGTTTGCCTAATAACATGGCCATTATTTTTGTGCAGTTGTTCTTGGGCTTGGCATTACTGGTTGGCGGGGCTAAAGGCTTTATCGGCGGCGTAGAAGAGGCTTCACACCTGCTGGGCATTTCCGCTTTGCTGCTATCACTGTTAATTATTCCTATTGCCACAGAGCTGCCAGAAAAAGTGAATAGTATTTTGTGGATACGTAAAGGTAAAGACACGCTGGCTTTTGGCAATATCACCGGCGCTATGGTGTTCCAAGGCACTTTATTGCCGGCAATCGGTATAATGCTGACGCCTTGGGAGCCGCGCCGTGAAGTATTGTTGGGGATAGTATTAACGCTAGTCGCCGCTGTCTGGTTGCGCTATTTGGTGCAAAAAGGTGGCTTGCGCGTTTGGCATCTGTTGGTGAATGGCGCGATTTATGTAACTTACCTATGCTTGGTGCTTGCTTAAACTGAGTATGTTGCTGCTGTGCTGATTACGGCGCAGCAGCAATCAATGACGCTATTGCGTCTGCGCTCAACCTTCTTCTGTATCTGCTTCTAAATCCGTATCAGTTTCTTTTGACAGGCCTAACTTGGCAAGTCGGTAGCGTAAGGTGCGGAAAGTCACGCCAAGCAGTTTTGCCGCGGCAGTTTTGTTGTGGTTGGTTTTATCCAAGGCCTGAATAATCGCCTTCTTCTCTATCTCTTCCAGATAATCCGTCAGATTGATTTCACTGGTATTGCTACTGCCAAACATTGGGTTTGCACTCATCGACTGTGTGTCGGGGTTGCCTTCCGTTAATACGTCCTCTACAACTATGGTTTGGCCGTCACACAGCGCTAAAGCACGCTCTAACATGTTTTCCAACTCACGCACATTGCCCGGAAATGCCAAGCTGGCAATATATGCTTGTGCTTGAGCATCAATTTTAGGCGTTGCAATATGCTGAGCCTGACACAGCTTATTCAGCAGCATCTCGGTAAGCAACGGAATGTCTGCAGGCCGGTTGCGTAGTGCTGGCATCTTAAGTTGAATCACATTGAGGCGGTAGTACAGGTCTTTTCTAAATTGACCCGCATCCATCATTTCGGTGAGGTTTTTGTGCGTGGCACTAATGATGCGTACATCCACTGCATCTTCGTTCGTACCGCCGACCATGCGCACTTTCTTCTCTTGAATTGCCCGCAGTAGCTTTACCTGCATGGCTAGCGGCAGGTCTGCCACCTCATCTAAAAATAATGTGCCGCCGTTAGCTGCTTGAAATAAACCCTCTTTATCTTGGTTAGCACCGGTAAACGCGCCTTTTTTGTAACCAAAAAACTCACTCTCCATTAAGTTTTCTGGAATCGCGCCGCAATTCACTGCGATAAAGGCGCCATCGGCACGCGAGCTGTTCTGGTGTATCAGTTTTGCGGCTAACTCTTTGCCACTGCCAGATTCGCCGCTGATATAAACCGGTGCCTGACTGCGCGAGACTTTTGCAATCATGGTGCGTACATACTGAATCGGCTCAGAATTGCCAATCATATCTAGGGTGTCGGGTTTACTTTGGCTGGGCCTAGCGCTGAGCTTAAGTGCAGACTCAATCACGGGGCGTAACTGCTTGAGTGAGATGGGCTTGGCCAGATAGTCAAACGCACCAGCTTTGAGCGCACATACTGCGTTGTCCGCGCTGGCATGGGCGGTGATGACGGCAACCGGCAGGCCGAAATGAAATTCATTGATATAGTTAACTAAGTCTAAGCCGGTGCCGTTGGGCATTTGCATGTCGGTGAGGCATAGCGCATAAGTGCGTAATTTCAGCATGGCCTTGGCCTCTTCAACGCTACTCGCGCTAAAGGTTTCAACATCCATACGCTCCAGCGTCATCGCTAACAGTTCGCGGATATCTGTTTCGTCATCAACAATTAAGCAGCTAGGTCTTTGTTGCATACTAAAATATGGCCCTTAGTTAATCGTTTGTAACTGCAGTATAAACGCGCTACCGCTGTCTAGTTTTTGGTACTTCAAGCGCGAACTGTTGGCCTCAGCGAGCTCGCGTGAAATATAAAGGCCTAGGCCGTTTCCTGTTGTTTTGGTGGTGTAGAAAGGCTCGAATAGTTTGCTGCGATTTTCTTCTGCCACGCCTTCACCATCATCGATAACCTCTAAGTTTAAACCAGCACGCCCATTTTTTGTACAGTTTAACTGTAAACTGCCCACCTGTTTATGGCTATGCTCCCAGCCATTTTTACACAAATTCCATAAAATCTGCATCAGATGGCGTTGGTCATAAGTCACAAATAATGAATCTTTGGGCAGGTTGATCTGAAAATGTGATTCAGGTATTTTTTCTACGGCACAAAATTGCGTGTAAAAATCGAGGAGGAATTGATTAAGTGCTAGCCTCTCTTGATTGGTGCGGTCACGCCGATTAAGCTCCAGTACATCTTTAATGATTTTATCAATGCGTTGGATATTATCTGCAATGATTTGCAGCATACGATTATTTTGAGGGCCAAAATTTTCTTCTTGTAGTAATTGCGTGGCATGGCTGATTGCGCTGAGCGGGTTGCGAATTTCATGCGCAATATTGGCAGTCAGGCGGCCTAGTGCTGCCAGTTTTGATTGTTGGGCGGTGGACTGGATTTGGCTCCAGTCCTGAATAAATACGACTGCGCCGTGCAGGCGACTGTCGCGGCTGATAGGCTCGAATCTAAGCTTGAGTTCTTTGTTGTTAATGGCAATGATCAGGTACTCGCTCGCCGTATCTGCATGCATCCAGCGGGTAAATGCATGGGCGATTTCGATGGCACTATCATTTAATTTAACCGTTTCGCCATCATCGGTTTGCGTTACGCTCAAGAGCGACATCGCGGCCGAGTTGTGGTGGCGGATATTCAGGTGCTGATCCATGACGATAACGCTATCTTGCATTTCTTCGGTAATCAGTGCATTTACTTGCGCTAAGTTTTCTAGGTCAACGCCACGGGCAGAAGCCAGTGCCTCACTTTGCAATATGCGCTTGGCAAAACTGTAGCCTAGCCAGGCCGTAGCAAAGCAGCTCAGGCTCAGCATCACCGGTTGACTGTAGACCGAGACTGGCAGATCCCATTTGGCGATTTGGTAGCTTTGTTCCAGTAGCAGGCCTATGGTGGCAATTGCGGCATAGAATAAGGCTAGACGGCCGTTACTGATGAGGCTGGCGGTGACGATGGTGATAATCAGCAGCAGCCCTAAGCCGCTTTGCATGCCGCCAGCGGCATGCATAATGGCGATGATGAAAAGTATATCAATGATAATTTGCACTGGATTAAAAAACACCAGTGCGGAAGACCTGATTGGTGCCACAATCAACATCGTGAAACTGAACAGGGAATACGCTAAGGATAAGCTGAAGAACAATGAGGCATCTTGCATTTCTCCCCAGTTCTTTTGCCCAATATATAGCGAGAATAATACAAAAATTAGGCTTAAAATTAGCCGGAACACATTAATAATACGAATGGTCCGCGCTTGCAGTGACAGTTCACTCTGCGAGCTCAGGTGTTGATGAAGCATGAGGTCAATCATTGGCGTATATATATGTTGTGGATGTATCTTCGTTAATTGTTAAATTGCATGCTTATACATCGGATTTAATATGCGCCTTAGAGCAGTAAAACTTACCTTCTACTAAAAATGCCTCAGATCTAGGTAAGTGCACATGGCATTGGTCGCATTCCACCATGTTTTCTATATTCGCATCTGCCGGTTTGTTGCTCTCTGATGCTTGATTTGCCTTGGCGATTAGGTTGCGTTTAATCACTTGGATAATGAGTCCAATCACGATAGCCCAAAAAATTAGTTTCCACATAATGAACGTTACTCAAATCTTAATTGGTTAAGTTTAGATTGTATCTAAAAGCGCTGCTTATGTCGGGTTTTTAATAACGGCTATTTCTGTAGCAACGTTACTCATTCTCTGCATGATCGTTTTCTGTGATGCTGTTAAGTTGCCACTTGAGGTGCTACTCAGTTCACAGTTGGCAGGTCTAGCAGAAAATGCAAACCTGATATACTGTGTGCCTGAATACGAGGTGCACTTACGCACATGATTTGGTTAACAGTATAAAATACCAACCTGAATATGGCGTTAAATATCTAAACATGGCAACACCCAAGGAACTCTCTGACTTTCTCGCAGCAACCGAGCGGCGTGCATTTAAGCAGACGGCTTATGCTGTCCGTGACGATCATGCTGCACTAGATATCGTGCAAGATGCCATGATGAAACTTGCTGATAAATACGGAGCACAGCCGGTGGCAGAGTTTCCTATGCTGTTTCAGCGCATTTTGCAAAATACGATGCGTGATTATTGGCGTAGACAAAAAGTACGCAATTTATGGACCACGCTATTATCTTCGTTTGGTGGTAGTGCCGATGATAGCGAAGACCGCGACCCACTTGACACCATTGATGTGGGCGATGATAGTGAAGAGCCATCGACACAAGTTGCACGTAGTCAAACCATACAGCTAATCGAGCGCGCTTTAGAAAAGTTGCCGACACGTCAACGTGAAGCATTCGTGTTGCGTTACTGGGAGGAGATGGATGTCGCAGAAACAGCAGAAATCATGGGGTGCTCCGATGGCAGTGTTAAAACACATTGCTCGCGAGCGGTACATGCATTAGCGATAGAGCTGCGCAAACAAGGGCTAGATAAGTTAGGTTTAACCAATGTCATGCTGAGTAAACCAAAATGATGGCTCGAAAGAATAGGAGCGAGCAATGAGCGCGAGTGAAAATAAATATATGGATCAGGCAACGGCTTTGGATGCCAGCGTTGAAGATCAAATAGCACGCAATATGGTTGAGTTGCTAAATAGTCATGCCCAGAAGTTGCCAGAAGCTCAAGTGGCACGTTTGGCTGATGCACGTAGCCTAGCCATAGGCAGATTGGTGAGCCGGGAAGCACAATTGGCTGGTCATAGCCTGCATAGAAGCGGACATGCTTTGCAGTGGCGCGGAGGGCGCTGGGGGCATTATTTTGAACAACACCGCATTCTTTCAACGTTGTTGATTGTATGTGTGATGTTGTTTGCGCTTTTTGCAATGCAGCAGTTTAGTGTTAGTTATCAAATAGAAAATAGCGATGCATTCTTGCTGGCGTCTGATTTGCCACCTGAAGCATACGCAGACAAGGGATTTACTGCATGGTTGGATACCAATTGAAGCTGAAGAGCCTAGTTTTTGTATTTGCATTGCTTGTCTATGGAGCTTCGGTTGCCAATGCAGCTGATGTTTCTTGGTCTGAGTTGAATGATACGCAACGTAAAGTGTTAAATCCGTTGGCGTCTGAATGGGATACATTGCGTCCTTGGCAGCGTGAGAAAATGCTGGATATTGCCAAGGACTACCCCAAGATGAACGCTGAGAAGCAGGCATTGGTGAAGGAGCGCCTGACTAATTGGAGCCGCATGACGCCTTACGAGCGTGAGAATGCAAGAAAGAGACACCAGCAGTTTAATGCGCTGCCTGCAGATAAGAAAAGTGAACTGCGCAAAAAATGGCTGGAGTATCAAAAGCTTCCTGAATCTGAGCGTGTAAAGCTGCGTGCAGATTCGCCAGATACCTACACTGATGCAGATTTAAATTAAAGCTTTAATTAAAGCAAAGTATCCACGCACAACAAAATTACACATAAGCTTTACATGCATCCTCAAGAATCTGCCGTTATTGCCTCAAAACCACAGGCACCTAACTTACTCAAGTTGGGTGCCTGTTTACTCTATGAGCTACTTACTATCATCGCCTTATGTATCGTGTTTGCAGGCTTGTACTATGCGGTATTTGGAGATGCCACTAAGGGTGTTAAACATTTGTTACAGCAGGTATTTTTGTGGGGGATGCTGGGAGCGTATTATCTTAGGTGCTGGATAAAAAGTGGGCAGACACTTGCGATGCAGGCTTGGCATTTAAAAGTCGTTACTCAGAATAATACAGCCCTACCTAAATCGACTGCATTGGCACGCTACCTATTGGCCAGCGTAAGTTTAGTGTTATTAGGCCTAGGCTTTGTATGGGCTCTGGTAGATAAAGATCGATTGTTTCTGCATGATCGATTGCTCAAATCCAAAATCATCGTGGTTTAACACCACACGAGCGTCGGCATGTGGGCAATGCCGTTGCTACCTTACCTTTTGTCGATATGATGCAGCATTGCCAAGCCACCAAGTAGGAATAAGGCTGTTGGCGTGATTGCGCTAAATGCAGGCGCCCAATCGTTTAATAAGCCTAGATGCATAAAGGTCTGGTTAAGGCTTTGGTACAAAATACCCAGCATAATCCCGATAAAGATTTTAGTGCTGGCGCCAGTTGAACGCTGTTGAATAAAGGCAAATGGCAGCGCGAGAATAACCATCACCAAGCTGGCTAGCGGGTAAACTAATTTTGCCCATAGTGCCATTTTGTAGCGGGTTGTTTTTTGTTTGTTAACAGCCAAATGCTCAATGTAAGCGTATAAGTTCCATGCTGACATTTTTTCTGGTAGTACCAGCAGCACATTCAATAATTCTGGGCGTATCAGTGAACGCCAAGTAGCTTTGTCTAAATTTTCTACGTAGTTACTGTCTTTATCAAGGTGGGTTTGCGATACTGACTTCAAATGCCACTGCTCATCTTCAAACAGTCCTTTATGTGCATGGCTCACGGTGCGCAGGTTGAACTTGTCATCAAACTCGTAAATATGAATATTGAGTAGTGTGGTGTCTGCCAGTACTTCTTCCACGTTAACAAAATTGTGACCATCTTTGACCCACAGGCCAGATTTGAAGTCTTGCACAATCACAGAATCGGTGGCTTTGATACGTATGCGTTGCGCCATTTTTTCACTAAGCGGTGTAATTAGTTCGCCCACAAAAAAGGTGAGGATGGCAAATACCATGCCTATTTTAAGTAGCGCGGCAGCCAAGCTGTAAAGTGAGATGCCACTCACTCTTAGCACGATTAACTCCGAGTAGCGTGCAAGCTGCCCTAAGCTGTACATGCAGCCGACAAGCACCGCGACAGGTATCACCTCGTACACATGGCCAGGTGCGCTTAGCAGCACAAACAAGATGATTTTGCTTAGGCCATAGTTGCCTTGGCCTAGGCTTTCCAGCTCTTGTATCAGATCAAAGAATGAGAACATGGCAATCAGTGCCAATGTAATTAGCAGTACATTGACGGTGATTTCTTTGAATAAATAGCGGGTAATGATTTTCATAGAAGGCTAATAAGTTAGCTTGCCGAGGCAATTTGGCGGCGTTTTTTTAGCCAGCTTATTGAAAACATACTGGGTACTATGGGCAACTGTCGTCCGCGTCGATAGAACATGTAAAATGTCAGCAGTGCGAAAAATATATGTACCGGCCACAAACCTATCAGAGTACTGAGCTTGCCTTGTGCGACCCAAGCCTGAAAGATGCTCAGCAGGTTGTTGTAAATGATGTAAATAGCTAAGGCAAGGATGAAGTTGGCTGAGCGTCCGGCACGTGGGTCTAGTGCGCTTAAGGGTACGGCGAGCAAGCATAGTATCAATGCGGAGATGGGGATGGCGAGGCGCCATTGCAGTTCTGCATTGTTAGTGTTGCTGATTGAGCCCATTAGCTCGCTAGTAGATTTGGATTGGGTACTGGGCGGTTCTTCTTTTGCTTCTTTGGCCTCAATACGGATGGCGTACTTCTCAAAAGCTGTGGTGGAGAACTCTGCGCTACCTCTGGTGCCTTCATAGCGTTTTCCGTTTTCCATTAACACAAAATTATCGCCATTTTTCTCGGTATAGCGGCTTCCTTCGGCTGCAACAATCACGCCGAGCTTTTGGTGTTGCAGTGTTTGCACAAAAATGTTTTTGACGACATTGCCTAGCTCGTCAAAGCTTTCCATAAAAAACACCCGTTCCCCATTGCCAGACTCTTTAAACACGCCAGGGCTGATGGTGGCTAAATCATCGCGCGCTTCTAGCTGGGTACGATAGAGCTCGCCTTTGCTGGTGGCCCAAGGCATCACAAATAGGCTGAGCGCCAGAATAAACAGGATAACGGGGAAAATAAAGGTGAGTACAGGGCGTATCCAGCGGTTGATGCTGAGCCCACCGCTAAACCAAATGACCATCTCCGAATCACGATACCAGCGCGATAAAGTCATTAATACCGCCAAAAATAATGAGAGCGAGAGCACCATAGGCAAGAACTTCACCATGTTAAAGCCTAGCACGGTGGTAATAGCATCGTTAGGCAAGATGCCTTTGGCAGCAAGGCGCACTAAATTACCTGCGCGCTGGGCGAGCACAATCCCAATTAGGATTAAAAACGCACCGGCGGCGGTTGAAATAAGTTCTTTTATTAATGAGTGCCTAAAAAGCATATGCTGGACTGAAAACCAATTTATTTACGACTATGAATTACGTGTAAAACACGCGATAATTTCATCAAACTTAACATGATAAGTGGTTTACTTAACAGTTGATTGAATTTATGCTGATTTTTAATGCTCTATTGTAGAGTAGTTAACTTTACATGTAGTGATGATTCTACATTTCGGCAAAAAATTTAATGTAACAATAATAACTAGGATCTAACACTATGGAATTTAGCATAAAAACGAGTGCAGCGGAAAAGCAGCATCATAATTGTGTCATCGTTGGGGTGTATGAGGGCCGTGAATTATCGGATGCAGCACAAGCCCTTGATACATTATCTGCAGGGTATCTCAGCAATGTACTTACGCATGGTGATTTAGAAGGCAAGCTAGATTCCAGCTTGATGCTGCATCAAGTGCCTGGTGTGCAGGCTGACCGTGTCTTGCTAGTGGGCTTAGGGAAAAAGGCCGAGTTCGGTGAGAGGCAGTATTGCAAGGCCGTACGTGCTTCGGTGAAAGCACTGGGCGCGATTGGTGCCGATGAGGTGTTGACCACACTGGCTGAATTACCGGTAGCGGGTGTAGAGACGCGTAAGAAAGTAGCACAGTTAGTAGAAACTGCGTTGGACGCGAGCTATCGCTTTGATGCGATTAAGCGTAAACCAGATGCGGCTGAAGAAAAAGCAGCGAAAAAAGGGATTAAAAAACAGGCTATTCAGATTACAGCTGCGGCAGATGTCGCAGCTGCTGAGTCTGGCCTGCGCGATGGTAAGGCGATTGGTGCCGGTGTAAGTTTAACCAAAGACTTGGGTAACTTGCCACCTAACGTTTGTACCCCTACTTACTTGGCGGAGCAGGCACAGGCTTTGGCGAGCAATTACGGATTTACAGTAGAAGTGCTTGAGCGTGAAGCTATGCAAAAATTAGGCATGGGCTCATTTTTAGCGGTCGCGCAGGGCAGTGAGCAGCCACCTAAGTTAATCGTATTGCAGCATCTTAAAGGCGATAAAAACCAAAAACCTGTGGTGCTGGTTGGCAAAGGTATCACTTTTGATACTGGTGGTATTTCATTGAAGCCTGGTGCGGAAATGGATGAGATGAAATACGACATGTGTGGTGCCGCTACTGTATTGGGTTTGTTTAAAACGATAGCAGAGATGGATTTGCCACTGAATGTAGTGGGTGTGATTCCTACCTGTGAAAACATGCCAGATGGCCGTGCCACAAGGCCTGGTGACGTTTTAACCAGCATGTCTGGCCTAACCATCGAAGTGCTTAATACCGATGCAGAGGGGCGTTTGATCCTGTGTGACGCATTGACTTATGCTGAGCGATTTGAGCCAAGTGCTGTGGTGGATATTGCAACCTTGACTGGCGCATGCGTGATTGCGCTAGGCCATCATGCTACCGGTTTATTTAGTAACAACGATAGTCTGGCGAAAGAGCTGCTGCAAGCTGGTGAGCAGGCGTTGGATCGTGCATGGCATATGCCGATGTGGGATGATTATCAACCTTTGTTAGATAGTAATTTTGCCGATATCGCCAATATTGGCGGACGCGCAGCTGGCAGCATCACCGCGGCATGTTTCTTATCTCGCTTTACTAAGAAATATGATTGGGCGCATTTGGATATCGCCGGCACTGCTTGGAAATCTGGCAAAGAAAAAGGCGGTACTGGCCGCCCGGTACCATTGTTAACGGAGTTTCTGGTTGGCCGTACAAGTCAGAAGCGTTAATGCTTGCTCAATACAGATTCTTTAAATTATGACGCGCGTAGAGTTTTTTTTTAACGTCCCGGATAAGCTGGCAAAAGCTGCAGACCTTTGCAGCAGAGCGGTGGTGAAGGGGCGGCAGTTAACTATTTTTACACAAGATGATGCGATGTCTGCGCGCATGCAGGAGGTGCTGTGGCAACACTCGGCGACAAGTTTTATGCCGAGTGCGCACCCTGACAGTCCTGAGCAAGATGATGTTGCGATTATTGTGGATAAAGATGGTGCGCAGCTGTTGCAAGACGATATTTTGATTAATTTAAAGACAGAGCATCCACCGTTTTTTAGCCGATTTAAGTATTTGGTCGAGTTGGTTGGTGTTGATGATGCGGATAAAGCGTTGGCCCGCGCGCGCTATAAGTTTTATAGAGATCGTGGTTATCAAATCAAGTCTACAGATGAGTCTGCCACATAATTAGCCGTTGATGGCGTGTTAGAAGGACATTAAATTACATGCAAGATGATGACGATATCCCCCTGTTAACAGAGGTGCATGCTGCGCCAACGCCAGTGTTGGCAAATACGTTTAATGTGACACCGGAGCTCATTGCCAAGATTGCCGCTGAAATCAGGCCACAGCTTACGGCAGAAATTGAACGTTCAGTCACGCAAAAAGTTAAAGATGAAGTGCGGCAAGAGCTGTTGGATTACTTGTCAAATGCAACTGCTGAGATCAGCGTGGGCCAAACGGATGTCTTGAGTGATTTAACGCAGCAGCATGCGCAGTTTACTCAGCACATGATGGCAGCGCAGCAGGATGCTGAGCAGACGCTGAAACAGCAAATTGGCACCGAGCTGATGAGTGCGAAGCAGGCCATTATGGAGCAAACTTCGATATTTGTTGATAGAACACGTGCGGATTTTGCCACCGAAATTCCGAAAATGGTACATGCCAATGTGGATATCATTAAGGCTGACTTGGCACAGAGCTTGACGCAAATGCAATCGCAAGTGGTGCTCGATGTGCAAAGCAATTTAAGTGCCGCATTGCCGAAGCTGGAGCAGTCACTCACTGATGGACTGCAGGCGTCGCTGCTGAATCTGGAAAAATTGACGGTCGAGAATGCCTCGCATGATTTGCAGGCTAAAATCTCAAGGCTGCATGAAGATATCCTTAGTGAGCATCGCGCCAGTTTGGCGCAAGACCTCGCCGGTATTTACAAAGAACTGACGCAGCATACGCAATCAGAGTTAAGCATTTATCTGGATGCGATTCAATTGCAATCTCAGCAGGCGCTACAGCAGAAACTGGGAGCTACTTTTCCTGCACTGTATGAAGAGCTGTCTCAGCAGTTGAGCGCAACGCTGAAAACAGACTTCATCGCGTTGGCGGAGCGGGCTAAAAATGACTTTATTCAGGGCCTGAATGCTGAGCTGCCTACGACTGAGCAAGCTTTAGCCAATAAAGTGCATGAGGTGTTGTCGGTAGAAACGCCGCGCATAGAGCGTGAGATGATTGCTAATGTGAGGGCTGAAGTAGCCAAGGTGGTAGAGGCTGTACGCTTGGTGTTCCCAGTCGTTTAGTTTTTTGCGATAGCGACCTTGCACTTGGCCAAGTACAAGGTTTTTACTTGGGTTGCTACTGGTATGTTAGGCATCAGTCAATGCGTCATATGCGGCAGCAGATAGCAGTTGTTCAGCATCAGCATTATTATCAGCTTGAAATCTAAATATCCATGCTTTATACGGGTGGTCGTTGATTTGCTCAGGTGAATCAATCACTGCCTGATTGATTTCAAGCACTACCCCGTTCATCAGTGCGTGTAGGTCTGAGCCGGTTTTGACTGATTCTACTAGGCCGCATGGTTGTGCCGCACTTAAACGTGTACCCACTGCTGGCGCCTCGACAAATACAATGTCTCCAAGCAGGTTTTGTGCGTAATCAGTAATGCCTGCCTCCCACACGCCATCAGCCGTAGCTTTTGTCCATAAATGTTGAGGGCTGAATAACAAAGATTGTGGCGTTTGCATGCTGGTTGCTCTGTGATTTTTTAGTTGAGATTGGCTTAAATTTTAACGTAAATTGCGTCAAAGTTAATTTATTTTTAACCTGAGTGCGGGTTAACCCTAAAATCCTTAAAAATCTTGATGACAAAGCTAAAGTTTTTATATAGTATTGTGCTGTAACCCCATGAGATATAAGTCATTATGAAAAGCACATTGCGAAAGTTTACTTTATTTTACATTAGCTTGGCGCTTTGCTTGGTACCAGTGGCTGCGGATGCGGCTACTGATAAAAAACATCGACATGTTTCAACGCAGTCTAAAGCCTCAAGCAAATATAAAGCAGTAAAGTATAAGTCTAGTGCTCTTCGCGTTAAAACTCGTTTGCCTGCACGCAAAGCGATTGCCGCTGTAGATAGCTACGATGGCACCACTCCCTTAAAATTAGCCTCAGCCAAAGCATTGGTGCTCAACCAGCAGACGGGTGAAGTGCTGTTTGCCAAAAATACCAATTTGCCAACACCGATTGCATCCGTCACCAAGTTGATGACGGCCATGGTAATGTTGGATGCGCACTTGCCAATGGATGAGCTGCTAAACATTTCTGATGAGGATGTGGATTATCTGAAGCATACGACCTCTAGGTTAAGTGTTGGCACTACGCTGACACGCGGAGAATTGTTGCAATTAGCTTTGATGGCTTCAGAAAATAGAGCAGCCTCCGCTTTAGGCCGTAATTATCCAGGTGGTAGTTATGCTTTCGTTAAAGCGATGAATCAAAAAGCAAAATTGCTAGGCATGAACACGAGCCGATTTGTGGATTCAACAGGCTTGGATAGCAATAACGTATCCACTGCAGAAGATTTGGCAAAAATGGTAGATGCTGCTTATCACTATCCGGAGATTCGTCAGGTGACAACGTTGGCTTCACAGGAAGTTACCTTGTATGGTCGCCGTAGTCCGCTAAGTTTTGTAAACACTAATGCGTTAGTGCGTGGCGGTAAGTGGGATATTGGATTATCAAAAACAGGTTTTATTAATGAAGCTGGGCGTTGTTTAGTGATGCAGGCGCATATTTCAGGCCAACCAGTGATTATTGTGTTGTTAGACTCAGCTGGTAAATTAACCCGTATTGGCGATGCAAATCGTATCCGTAAGTGGGTAGAAACCAATGAAGCAAGTTCTTTGGGGACTTTTGTAAGTGGTTAGTTTAAGGGTGGGGGCCAAGTTTAGTCAATGAGTTAGGCTTGGTTTGAAGCGGATATAAAAAACGCCAGTATATGCTGGCGTTTTTTTATGAGATAAACTGGCGCGCTAATAGCCGGTTTGAATATTGCTATTCTTTCGGTGGAACATAGCCACTTGCAGTATCTGCGCCATCACCAAAGAAATATTTCTCAGTTTGTTCAGTTAAATATTTGCGAGCTGAAGGGTCGGCTAAGCTGAGGCGGTTTTCATTAACCAACATGGTTTGTTGTTTTAACCATACAGCCCACGCCTCTTTCGATACGTTCATGTAAATGCGTTTGCCCAACTCACCTGGGTATGGCGGGAAATCCATGCCATCGGCTTCTTTGCCCAATTTAATACAATTAACAGTACGTGCCATGATAGTCCTTTTATATAATCTAATCGTTCTTGCTTAAACCGTTATGATAGCGCATGTTAAAATCTATGCATTAAACTATTCACAATTTAACGTTACGTAATCATTTTTTTAGAAAGTCTATGATGTCAACACCTCCAAATAAGCCTGTGGATCATACACAAGACGCATCAAAATCTAAGCATTTAGCGACCAGCCCCTTTAAAGGGAAAACTGGGCTTCGCCGCTTGATTAACGCCTTTGGTTATTCACTGGAAGGGTTTAAGGCAGCTTTTGTACATGAGGATGCCTTCCGCCAAGAGGTTTTTTTGGCGATCGTGTTAATCCCGCTGGCTATTTATTTGGGTAATAGCCCGGTTGAACAAGCATTGTTGATTGCTAGTGTGCTGTTGGTATTGATTGTTGAGTTGCTCAATTCAGCAATTGAAGCAGCAGTGGACCACACCTCTACCGAGCATCATGCACTTGCCAAGCAGGCAAAGGACATTGGTAGTGCTGCTGTATTTATTGCTTTGCTGATTGTGGCAGTGGTTTGGGGTTTAATTCTGTTTGCTTAATGCGGGAAATTAGCGCAACACGGGCTATATTTAGCTTATGTTGCGCTTGGGTGGTGCTTTACCTCACTAAAAATCGCCACGTAATCCGAATAGTATTGAGCGTTGACCCTGCATCGAAATATCCTTTAAAAACGAAGCATGATCACGTATCTCTTGGTTAAGCAGGTTGTTGGCTTTGGCAAACAGCTCTAAATTTAACTTGGTTGGCAGCTTGTAGGATACAAGCGCACTGACATTGGTGTAACCATCCGTTTTCAATTCATTCTCGGCGGTATGGCTTTGCGCAAAGGCCCTAAGCACATCTAATCTTGCCCCTAGACTATTGCGCTGATACTGTAGTCCTGCACCTAAGCGTAAAGGCGCAATTCTTGGTAAGTACTTGTCATTACGCAGGTCTTTGGCATGCACGTAGTCGCCCAGCAGGTTTAAGTTTAGATTGTCTGCAATATTAAATTTTGCTTCGCTTTCAAAACCTTTAAACACGGCTGGCACAGTCATAAATTTTGCTTCCGGCAAGAGTTCACCGTTAACATCAATCTGATTGCCTGTTCCAAATAGCCCAATAAAATTGCTAAATCTGGTGTAGTAAGTGCCGATGCTGAAGGAGTTTTTTGCATCTTTCCAGCGTAGTTGTGCATCAATACCTTTGGAGCGTTCTTTTTTGAAGTCGGTGTTACCTACTTCAAATTGGCCGGTCGCCATATGTGCGCCGTTGGCATAGAGTTCAAAGTAGCTAGGTGCTCGCTCGTTATGCGATAAGTTGCCAGTTACTGACCAGTTGCTATCAATGTTGTATAGACCACCCAGCACTAGGCTGTTGGGGTTAAAGCTGTTGCTTTGGCCGGTACCAAAATTAGCATTATCTTTAGAGTCTACTGTGGTGTGCCCTAAGCGCCCGCCAAAAGTGACTTTGTGTTTATCAATGGCAAGTTCTTCATAGATATACGCTGCTTGGTTTTGCGTGTTGACGCTAGGGACAAAGGCCTCTTCGCCCAGCGCCTCGAAGTTGGTGTTATTGAATTGATAGCCAACTACACCGCTTAACGCGCCTAGCGGGCGGTGGCCTAGTTCAATGCTACTCTCCAAGCCGCGGTTTTTAAAAGTGGTGCCCACGCTGCCATTTTCTAACTCGCGATGTTCATAATCTGTGTGTGCTGCGCGTAGTTTTACACGGTTAAACACGCCGCCTAAATCGGTAAATTCACTGGCAACATCCCAGCGATTACTTTTCATATCGATACGCACGTTTTCTTCTGCGACTACGCCGTAGTTATTGTTCATGGTGGAAAATGATGTACCGATGTAGCCATTGTCAAAAGTTAAGGCTGCACCCAATGCACCGCCGTCACCCTCGGCACTGCTGTTCACTAATTTTCCTCGGTTCTCGCGGGGTGTATTGTCTTGCTCGCTTTTGCGGCGTGATAGGGCGTAACCTGGAATGTCTAAATCGCTGGTTTTGCGTGTATAGGCATCAGCATGTATGGCAATTGTTCCATTGCCAACATCAATGACTGCTGCGCCGTTTCTGGTGTTGCTTGGGCCGCCAAAGCGCATTTCAGCGCGTCCTGTTGCGCCCTCTAGCTGCTCTTTAGGAATCCGGTGGTCAATAGCGTTCACCACGCCGCCCACGGCGCTGCCGCCGTATAGCAACGCAGCTGGCCCGCGTACCACATCAATTTGTTCAATGATCAGTGGGTCAACCCCTACTGCATGGTCAAAGCTTAAGCTAGAGGCATCTAAAATGCTGGTGCCATTTTGCATGATACGTACACGTTCACCATCTAAACCGCGAATAACTGGTCGAGAGGCGTTGGGGCCAAACTGTGTGGCACTTACCCCTGGGATGCCGTTGAGTGTGTCGCCTAACGTACTTTCACGTTTTAGCGAAAGCTCGCGTCCGCTAATCACCGCAATCGGTACCACTAACTCGTCAGATGCTACACCTAACGGGTTGCTGGTGACAGGTACTGTTGGTAAGTCTATAGCAACATTGGCATCGGCGGCGATAGCTGGAATGGAAAAAGCTGTAGCAACAGCAATCAGTAATGGTCTAAATGCAAATGCGCTAAGCACTTGCAGGTTTGGAGCGTAATGCATATCAAAAACCTCAAAATAAAAGCGAGTAATCAGCAAACCAAGTAATCACTAAACATAGTGATGTTTACTGTCTTTTTTAAATTAACTGCTTGCTATTTGAGGTGGTGCCCTAGCGGAGTATGGGCTGCTTGCGTAATGCTGAAAGGAGATGTGTGCGCTAGGTGTTGCAATCAAGCCATGCTGACTGGTTGGAACGGTAAATGCGGTTGCTAATACGCCACTGGCGATTTTTGCATAGCTAATACATTGTGCGCATTGTTCGGCAACAGTATTCTTTTGTTGCGATTTTTCGTGGGGTTGTGAGTGTTGCGTGCCATTGGTAATGTGGCTGATTTCATGCGTAGCAACGCCTATTTGCGTGAATGCAAATAGCAGGGCAAGGGTGATATGAACGATGAATCTTTGCAACATAGTTGCGTATTCTAACAGAGTTTTAGTCTTTGTTTTGCTAAAAAAGTAAAGAGAAAGCGAGATGGTTTTGTCACATGAGTTTGTATCGTTTGTGATTTCGGGGTAAATAAAAAGCCTCAGCGTTTCCGCTAAGGCTTTGTTGTTACGGCATTACACAGCTACTGGATTAAGCAAAGTTTGCTGAAGCAAAGTCCCAGTTAGCTAGAGAAGCTAAGAAAACTTCTACAAATTTAGCGCGTGCGTTGCGGTAGTCGATGTAGTAAGCGTGTTCCCATACGTCGATGGTCAGCAATGCTTTGTCGCCAGTTGTTAGTGGTGTGCCAGCTGCGCCCATATTAACGATATCTACTGAACCGTCAGCTTTTTTCACTAACCATGTCCAGCCAGAGCCGAAGTTGCCAACTGCAGAAGCTTGGAATGCTTTTTTGAACTCGTCGAATGAGCCCCATTTTGCATTGATTGCATCAGCCAATGCGCCAGCAGGAGCGCCGCCGCCATTTGGTTTCATGCCATTCCAGAAGAATGTGTGGTTCCAGATTTGTGCTGAGTTGTTGTAAATGCCACCTGAAGATTTTTTGATGATTTCTTCTAGGCTTAAGTTTTCAAACTCTGTACCTTTGATTAGGTTGTTTAAGTTTGTCACGTAAGTTTGGTGATGTTTGCCGTAGTGGTATTCGATAGTTTCTACTGAGATATGTGGTACTAACGCATCTTTTGCGTACGGTAAAGCTGGTAATTGATGTTCCATGATAGTCCTTTGTTCGTGAGTTAAAGTCTAAACCGTTATTTTGCCATAATAACAGTGTAAATTAGTAGGGTATTATCGAAATAGCCTATTTTTTCTTGGCTCTGGGGTGAGCGTTGTCGTAGACTTTGGCTAGGTGCTGGAAGTCTAAATGCGTATACACCTGAGTAGTGCTGATGTTGGCGTGTCCGAGCATCTCTTGCACTGCGCGCAGGTCTTGGCTCGATTGCAGCACATGGCTGGCGAAACTATGGCGGAGTACGTGTGGGTGCAGGTTTGAGCCCACGCCTTGTTTAATCGCCCAAGCTTTAACTCTATATTGCACTGCGCGCGGAGTGATTCTTTTTCCCTGCTGGGTGATAAAAACCGCGTGTTTGTTGGCTTCATCCGTTGAGATGTTGGCGCGAGCCTGCAGCCATTTTTGCATGGCATTTGCCGCGTGGCTGCCTAGTGGCACAATACGCGTCTTGTTGCCTTTGCCGGTCACTTCTATGGTGCCATCAGTAAAGTCTAAGCGATCAATATCTAGATTAACCAGTTCAGCGAGGCGTAGCCCAGAAGAGTAAAACAGTTCCAAAATCGCATGGTCTCTCAGGTCTAAAACACCATCACCTTGAATGTCAACGAAGTTGACGGCTTGGTCCACTGATAGTGCTTGTGGTAGCGTCTTTGCCGCTTTGGGAGCGCGTAAGCCGTGCACCGGGTTTTGTGTGAACGCGTGGTGGTGAATCATGTAATCATAAAACCCTCTCCAGGCAGAAAGGGCTCTTGCAATGCTTTTGCTGCTCAACTCGCGCGCATGCAGTTTGCCGATAAAGCGCCTGATTTGCGCATGCGTTAGCGTTTGCAGGTCGGCACCTTCCGCAAGAGATTCTAGCAGTAGAATATCTCGCGTATAGTTTTTACAAGTGAGCTGACTTAGGCCGCGTTCAAAGGTGAGGTGCTGAATATATGCGTCTAGATGAAGCATCTATGCTGTAATTATTTATAGGTTTAGGGCAAATAAGTGATTAAGCAAAGCTGCAGCCACGAGCTCGCCTATATGCTCTAGGTACAGTGTGCCCATACCGGCTTTAAAGCGGTCTTTGTCTGCCGAGCCCAGAATAAGCACGCCAAATGGGCGCTGATCGGCTGCTTTTTTGCCTAGCGGGATAATCACAAATGACTGCAGGTTGCTATCAACCAAGTCGCCAAGTACTTCAGGTTTGGCGCCACAGTAAGGTTGCGTTAAAGATATTACCCATTCATTGAAGGCATCACTGACGTGGGTAAATGCCGCGTCCTGGATAATGGCACTATTGCTTGGTTTTACCCAAATGCGCACTAGTGAGTCCGTAACGGCGAAGTCGAGCTTTAATGTGTCTGCAATCAGTGATTGCAATGCGCTGAAGCTTTGCTGATTAAGCAGCTTGACACTAAGTTGGTGTACTTTCGCACTGGTGGCGTCATTTTCTTCCGCATGCACAATCATTTGCGCCATCATGGCTTCAATGACACGAATTTTATCGCGCTGTGCCAGTTGCTGACGCTCTGTGAGTGAGATCACACCGCTGCCGTGAGGATTCGGCAGTGTAATCTCCGTGAGCAATGTGGCATTCTTCTCGAAGAAGTTAGGGTGATTACGCAGGTAGTCTTTTACATCCTCTGCAGAAATCGTCTCATGTTGATGGCTTGTCATTGTCGGACTTTCTTTTAAGTTTTATTAATTTAGATGGCGTCTAAGTCTATTTCGCCTGTAAATACGGTGACGGCAGGGCCTGTCATCATCACCGGCGTATTTGCACCTTGCCATGCAATGCTTAACTCACCGCCACGCGCTGATACTTTGACCGGAGAGCTCAAGCGGCCGGACTGGATGCCCGATACTGCTGCAGCACAAGCGCCTGTACCGCAGGCGAGCGTTTCACCGGAGCCGCGTTCAAAAACACGGAGTTTAATGTGATGTTCATTCACGATTTGCATAAAACCAACGTTTACGCGCTCGGGAAAGCGCGGATGGAGTTCAATCGCACTTCCCAATGATTGTACCGGCGCTGTTTCTACATCATCAACAACCAACACCGCATGCGGGTTGCCCATGGACACTGCCGCAATATGATGTGCTTGATCGTTCACCTCCAGCACGTAGTTATTTGCCGCAGACTCTGCAACAAACGGAATTGACTCAGGTTTAAATCTTGGCGCGCCCATATTCACGGTGACTAAGCCGTGCGCTTCTAGTTTAGGGGTAATAATGCCGCTGGCGGTTTCAACGCTAATTTCATTCTCATGGGTCAGGCCTTGGTCAACCACAAAGCGCACAAAGCAACGCGCACCGTTGCCGCACTGGGAAACCTCACTGCCATCTGCATTGAAAATACGATATTTAAAATCCGCAACTGCTGATGACTCAACTAGTAACAGCTGATCAAAACCAATACCAAACTGGCGGTTGGCGAACCTTTTAATGGTGTCTGCTGAGAGCGAGATGGATTGCGTAACGCCATCAATGACCATGAAGTCATTGCCTGCGCCTTGCATTTTTGTAAATTTAATCATTTTAGCCATGTGTTTATTGTAATGAGAATGTATATCCAGAGGTGAAAAAATCGCAGTTTATATCTAGCCACCATCAGCTTTTAGGTAGGGGTATCAGGCATTTATTAATTTATCAGATTTTTAATGTAGGTAGCATGCTTGCGTTTGCGACGCACTATATTTGAGCTGTGCTGATTATATTGGTGAACCAATAGTACTTATAGCTATCACATGCAGTTGGTAATGCGTTGATAATTAGTAATTTTTTTTGATGTAATCACTAATTCAGGTACAATTCACCTCCCCTAATACTTGCTTCAGCCTTTAGTAAGTATCTTATAAACTTTTTTCTTTTCAAGGCAGATGAATGAACGAATACCTCTTTACTTCAGAATCAGTATCTGAAGGCCACCCAGATAAGTTAGCAGACCAAGTATCAGACAGTATTCTGGATGCTATTCTGACACAGGACCCAACCGCGCGCGTAGCCGCTGAAACTTTGGCCAATACCGGTTTGGTTGTGTTAGCGGGTGAAATTACCACAACAGCGAATGTTGATTATATTAAAGTGGCACGTGATGCGATTAAGCGCATTGGCTACGACAATACTGAGTATGGCATTGACTATAAAGGTTGTGCTGTGTTGGTGGCTTATGACAAGCAATCACCAGACATTGCACAAGGTGTGGATGGTGCACATGATGACCCGTTAGACCAAGGTGCGGGTGACCAAGGCTTGATGTTTGGTTATGCAGTGGATGAAACGCCACAATTGATGCCACTCCCAATCTGGTTGAGCCATCGTTTGATGGAACGCCAAGCACAATTACGTAAAGATGGTCGTTTGCCATGGTTGCGCCCAGATGCTAAGTCACAAGTGACTGTGCAGTATGTAGATGGTAAGCCATACAAAATTGACACCGTTTTAGTGTCAACTCAACATGCACCTGACATGAGCTTGGAAGCGGTACGTGAAGCAACGATTGAAGAGATCATCAAACCTATGTTGCCTAAAGAGCTTATCAAAGGCGATATCAAGTTCTTGGTGAACCCTACCGGTCGCTTTGTTGTGGGTGGCCCACAGGGTGATTGCGGCTTAACTGGCCGTAAGATTATTGTGGATACCTATGGTGGTGCAGCCCCTCACGGTGGTGGTGCTTTCTCAGGAAAAGACCCTTCTAAAGTTGACCGTAGCGCTGCTTATGCAGGTCGCTATGTTGCTAAAAACATTGTGGCTGCTGGTTTAGCGTCACGTTGCTTGGTGCAGGTAAGCTATGCGATTGGCGTTGCTAAGCCAACCAGTGTGATGGTAGAAACCTATGGTACGGGTAAGGTTTCCAACGAAGTGCTGACGCAGTTGGTGTTAGAGCACTTTGATTTGCGTCCAAAAGGCATTGTGCAAATGCTTGATTTGCTACGTCCTATCTATACAAAAACAGCGGCTTACGGGCATTTTGGCCGTGACGAGCCTGAGTTTACGTGGGAGGCAACTGATAAAGCTGCCGCGTTGCGGGCATCAGCTGGTTTTTAGCTGACGTCGGATATTTATCCTTTGCATTTAAGCCCTGCCATGTGTAAACAAGGTGGGGCTTTTGTATATTAACTGCTGCAGTTTTTGAGCTAGTCATTTGGCAACAGGGCTGATGGCTAAAGCTAATTTAGCTACTCTCGGTATAATGGTATTAACTAAATAATCGTTATCACATGTTAAAAGTCGTTTCTACAAAACAGGTACGTTTGGGTATGTTTATTCATGAGCTGAAAGGTGCATGGATGGATCATCCTTTTTGGAAAAGCGCGTTTAAGTTAAGCGATGTGGCGGACTTGAATAAGCTGCAGGCGAGTAGCGTTAAAGAAGTAGTAATTGATACGTCTAAAGGTTTAGATGTTGCAGCAGAAACTGTTGCCGAGGAGGCAGGCTCCTTGCCGGAAGCGGTGTTGGCACAGCAAGCTCCCAGTAAATCAGACACTCAAGTTAAGCGTGTTGCAGCAGGCGAAGAGCGTGCCCGTGCTAAACAGGTGATTGCAGCCTCTAAAAAAGCGGTTGCCTCTATGTTTAATGATGTGCGCATGGGTAATGTGATTAAGGTCGAGGCTGCGATGCAGTTTGTTGATGACATTGCCGCCTCAATCGCACGTAATGAAGGCGCGCTGATTAGCTTAGTCAGGCTAAAAACTAAAGATGATTACACCTATATGCACTCGGTTGCTGTATGTGCATTGATGGTTGCTTTGGCAAAAGAACTGGGGATGTCCAACGAAGAAAGAATGCAAGCCGGACTCGCAGGGTTATTGCACGACATTGGTAAAGCCGCGGTCCCTACAGATGTCCTCAATAAGCCGGGCGCATTAACGGATGATGAGTTTTCTTTGGTTAAGCTGCATCCGGAGCGTGGCCACGAACTGTTGGTTCAGGCCAATATTACGGATGCTATTGCACTGGACGTGTGTTTGCATCACCATGAAAAGGTGAATGGCACAGGCTATCCACATGGCTTGCAAGATGATGCGATTAGCTTGTTCGCAAGAATGGGTGCCGTCTGTGATGTGTATGACGCGGTGACCTCAAACAGACCTTATAAAGATGGTTGGGAGCCCGGTGTATCTTTGCAGCGCATGGCGCAGTGGGTAGGGCATTTTGATGATGTGGTGTTCAAGGCGTTCGTGAAAAGCGTAGGTATTTATCCTATAGGCTCTATGGTGAAGTTGAAATCAGGGCGTTTGGCCGTGGTGATTGACCAAAGTCCTAAATCGTTATTAACGCCTATCGTTAAAGTTTTCTTTTCAACCAAGTCTAAAACCAGATTGCCAGTAGAAATCCTGGATTTGTCAAAAGGTGGCGCAAACGATGCGATTGTTGGGCATGAAGACCCTGTGCTTTGGGGTGTGCTTGATGTTGATAAGTTATGGGCTGAATAGTCAACGGAATCTTGATATAAAACAGATGGTTGATGCAAAGTGAGCAGCAGGCTGGCCATATTTGCGCTAAAAATAATATCAAGTATAATAGCCTATCTTCTGAGGGGCGTTGCGAGGCATGTTAACCATACAGGCTCCCAGGCTCAGAAAGCTGCAGTAAACGACGCTCACCAATATTAACCGTGCCGGGCACGGGATATGGGTGAGATAGATATCTTCCAATAAACACCCCTTCCCCCCGGTCACACATTCAAGGAAAACACATGAATACTGTGACTGATTTTAAAGATTACGTAATTGCCGATATCAATTTAGCGGCTTTTGGCCGTAAAGAAATTGCAATTGCTGAAACAGAAATGCCGGGCTTAATGGCGATTCGTGAAGAGTTCGCGAAAGCACAGCCACTTAAAGGCGCACGCATTACCGGTAGTTTGCACATGACGATTCAAACAGCGGTGCTGATTGAAACCTTAAAAGACTTAGGCGCTGATGTGCGCTGGGCATCTTGTAATATTTACTCTACGCAAGACCATGCAGCAGCAGCAATCGCTGCTGGCGGCACACCAGTGTTTGCTGTGAAAGGTGAAACACTAACTGAGTACTGGGATTACACCCATCGTATTTTCGAATGGACTGATGGCGGCTACAGCAACATGATTCTGGATGACGGCGGCGATGCAACTTTACTGCTACATCTTGGTACGCGTGCAGAAAAAGATTTGTCAGTGATTGCAAACCCTACGTCAGAAGAAGAAACCTGTCTGTTTGCGGCGATTAAAGCTAAGTTGGCGACTGATCCAACATGGTACTCAACACGTTTGGCACAAATCAAAGGTGTGACAGAAGAAACCACCACAGGCGTGCACCGTCTGTATCAAATGCATAAAGAAGGCAAATTGGCTTTCCCTGCGATTAATGTGAACGACTCTGTAACTAAATCTAAATTTGATAACTTATATGGCTGCCGCGAATCTTTAGTGGATGCAATCAAGCGCGCTACCGATGTAATGATTGCCGGTAAGATTGCTATCGTGGCCGGTTATGGCGATGTGGGTAAAGGTTCTGCACAAGCATTGCGTGCGCTATCTGCTCAAGTTTGGGTAACGGAAATTGACCCAATCTGTGCATTGCAAGCAGCGATGGAAGGCTACCGTGTGGTAACGATGGATTATGCGGCAGAGCACGGCGATATTTTCGTAACAGCGACTGGGAACTACCACGTGATTACACATGGCCACATGGCAAAAATGAAAGACCAAGCGATTGTTTGTAACATTGGTCACTTTGACAATGAAATTGATGTTGCTTCACTTGAAAAATACACTTGGGATGAAATCAAGCCGCAAGTTGACCATGTGATTTTCCCAGATGGTAAAAAAATCATTCTGCTGGCAAAAGGCCGTTTGGTTAACCTAGGTTGCGGTACTGGTCACCCAAGCTATGTAATGAGCTCATCATTTGCTAATCAAACCATTGCACAAATTGAGTTGTTTACCCAAACAAGTAAATACCCAGTTGGCGTATATACTTTACCTAAACATCTTGATGAAAAAGTGGCTGTGTTGCAATTGAAGAAATTAAATGCGCAATTGTCTGTACTCACCGACGAGCAAGCTGCTTATATCGGTGTGCAGAAACAAGGTCCATTCAAACCTGATACATATCGTTATTAAGTAAGTTAGGGCTTAACGGCTTAAACATTCAAGGAACTGCCTCATGAAGTTGCTATTGGGTTGGATATTAAATGCACTGGCATTATTGGCGGTCGCTTACCTGTTGCCCAATATTCATGTGGCAAGTTTCTTGAGTGCTTTGCTTGCGTCCTTCATTATAGGGTTGGTTAATATACTGATTCGGCCATTACTTATATTGTTGACGCTGCCTATTACTGTGCTCACATTAGGGCTATTTATCTTAGTTATTAATGGGATCTTGTTCTACTTTGTCGGGCAGTCGTTACAAGGTTTCCATGTGGATACCTTAACAGCAGGTATCCTGGGCGCAGTGCTTTATAGCGTGTTCTCATGGGTACTGACCGCGTTACTGGTTGATGATAAATAATCACTAAAAAAATATATATAAAGACATACAAATGAAAACGACTACTAAGAAGTTTGATGTTAGTTTCGAGTTTTTTCCGCCTAAAACCACAGAGGGTATGGATAAGTTACGTGACGCACGTAACCAGCTTGCAAAGTTTAACCCAGAGTTTTTTTCAGTCACCTTTGGTGCGGGTGGTTCTACGCGTGATAGAACCATGGATACGGTGTTGGAAATTCAGCGTGAAGGTTTTCAGGCTGCGCCACATATCTCCTGTATCTCATCTAGCAAGTCAGAAATTCGCGATCTGTTGCAGGCATATCAAGTGCAAGGAATTAAACGCTTGGTGGCATTAAGAGGCGATATTCCATCAGGTGAGGTGAGTGCTGGCGATTTTCGATATGCATCGGAGCTGGTGGCATTTATTCGAGAAGAAACGGGCAACCACTTTAGTGTTGAGGTGGCCGCTTACCCTGAGTTTCACCCTGAGGCGCGTACCCCGGCTGCAGATTTGTTGAACTTGAAGCGAAAAGTAGATGCAGGTGCAAATTCTGCCATCACGCAGTATTTTTATAATGCGGATGCTTATTTCCGCTTTGTTGACCAGTGTGATGCATTAGGCATTACCGTGCCGATTGTGCCAGGTATTATGCCTATTTACAATATTACCCAGTTGGCACGTTTTTCCAATGTGTGTGGTGCTGAAATTCCGCGTTGGTTAAAAATGCGCTTAGAAGAGTACGGTGATGATATGGCGTCGCTCAGAGCGTTTGGTATAGATGTGGTGAGTGAGTTGTGTGAAACCTTATTGGCTTGGGGTGTGCCGAGCTTGCACTTCTATACCCTGAATCAATCCAATATTATCAGCAATATTATTGAGAACGTTCAGGACTAATGTATTGGTTTAAGACTGCGAGTTAGTTCAGGGCTCGCGTGTTAGATTAAGTCTGAAAGGGTTTACTCGCCATGCTGGGCTGTCGTATCAGCACAGCGAGTAGCACTCTGAGTCATAATGATGGTGCGGTGTAAGAGATAAAAGCCTGCCGTTTAATGCAATGTGGGCTTTTTATCATTGAGCAATACATCTTCAATAAACAAATATTCTTTTGTTTTGTCTGGGCCAGATTTACTTGCACCCCATGTTGTCATCAGCACTATCCAGCGCATTTCCTCAATGCCTATCATGGCTTGCGGCACGTTCATGGCAAGTTCCAGTACTAGTTCACGTTGTGAGGTATTGAGTATGTTGGCTTGTACTAAGAATAAAATAAAGCCTATGCTTTCGGCCGATATTTTTTTCAGTTCTATTTCCGTAAATATCCTGCTATTGGCAGCATCCGCCATTTGAAATAGCTCCGGTTTGCCAGTCATGGACTCAAGTTGATTGAACCAATCGCAAGCGCCGTTAATATCTTCTTCATCAAACCCTGCGGCAAATAACTCTCTGGTGAGGGTGTTGTTGTCGGGTCTGAATTGTGTATCAATGTAGTTTTCGAACATATAAACCAAGGCTTCAAACATAATTATTATCCTTTTTAAATGATTAACTTAAGTGAAATGGTTTAATAAAATTTTTGAATTAAAAACTACATAATTTTTTGATATTGTCCTCCTGTTAAGCTGGCTACTTTTCCATCAAGCTCCAGTAACATTAGCATGGATGAAACTTCGGCTACCGTCAAGCCTGTTAAGGTAACGAGACGTTCTAAAGGTGCAGGCTCAAAGCCCATGGTATCAAGCAGCAATTGCTCTGACAAATTTTCTGAGGTGCTGTCTTGCTCTATTTGTGTGTTGGACGATGTGGTGTTAAGCCTTGGTTGCAGCTTTAGCTCTTCGGTAATATCTTGTATGCAATCCACCAGCTTGGCGCCTTGCTTAATTAACTGGTGGCAACCTTTAGACATTGGTGAGTGAATTGAGCCTGGAATCGCAAAAATCTCACGACCTTGCTCTGCTGCCATGCGGGCAGTGATTTGTGAGCCGCTCTGTACATTGGCTTCTACCACTAAGCAGCCCAGACTGAGGCCGCTGATAATGCGATTTCGTTTGGGGAAATTTTGCGGCTTGGACGGTGTCCCTAGCGGGAACTCAGACAAAATCAGACCGCGTTCCGCGATTTGGTGGGCAAGTTCGCGATGCTTTGCCGGGTATACAATATCTAACCCGGTGCCGACTACGGCAATGGTTGCACCGTCGGCCCTCAGTGCCCCGCGATGGGCGGCGCCATCGATGCCTAGTGCCAATCCGCTGACTATACAAAGCCCATGCTGACACAGGTCATAAGCAAATGCCTCTGCGTTCTTTTCGCCTTGTACCGATGCATTGCGGCTACCTACAATCGCGATGCTGGGCTGATTTAATAATGCTAAATTACCTTTTGCATACAGATAAGGCGGAGGGTCACTAATTTCTAATAGTGCTTTTGGGTATTCTGCGTCGGCAAGTGTGACCAGATGATTATTGGGTGCTGCTAGCCATTGTGCGAGCTCGCTTGAGGGCTCTTGGTTTGCTTCATTGCTAATTGCATTAGCAATGCTCGCGGAAACAACTTCTTTTAATTGCGAGAGGCTCGCTGCATAGATATTGTATGGACTACCAAACGTCTTGAGTAAGTGGCAAAAGGTCTGTGACCCGATGCCAGAAATGCTGCCCAAGCTTACCCATAGCGACTTCTCCGCAATCTCTTCGCGATTAATCGTCATGCGTTTTGTTAAGGGTTGTGTACAGAGTCTAGCGTGTTAATTGGGTCGTTGGCTTGCATGACCAAGCCATAAGCAATGCGCTCAAATACGCGGAACACCATGATTAAACCTACGCGCTCATCCGGTAGTTTAATATAGCCTGGCTCCAGTACTGGTTCAGTATTTCCTGTTTTACTTTCAGCTTTGTCTTTGCCAAAGTTGACAATAGCTTTGCCATCCTCACCAGTGGAAATGTCAAAATTTAACTCTTTTAATTTTGGCTTAGCTTCAGCTTTCATCGCCTCTGCTTTATCTTCTTTGGTAGGTTCAGGGTCTTTAATAATGCGACCATAACGGCTAACCGCCAGTACTTGACCCACTTCTACGCCATCTTTTGTACCGCGGCTGATAGAAATGATGCTTCCAGGCCCCGTCTCTGCTAAGCCGCCATAAATCTTCAGTACTCTACCTTTGATCGGCGTGTCAGGTGCATGCGGGGTAAAGTTGGCAGAAATTTCATCGCCGCTTGGTACTAGGCGGTCTTTGACAAAAATCTCTTCTTTCGCTTTTACCACTTCTGCCGTTGCAGGTTTGCCGTATTTTTTAACTCTTAAGTCGCCTAGGTAGGTCGCTTCTACGCCAAGCACTTCTTTAGTGTCTGGGTCAATAAAAGAGTCACCGGGACGGTAAATAAACCAGTTCAGGTCTTTATTTTCTTCAATTTTGTTGATGTAGACACGCGTGCCAGTGCTGAGCACTACGCGGTTATCTGGCCCAGCAATAATTCTTGGCGATTCTGCTAATTGGTCTTTCTCTATTACCAGCGGCTGGCTTAAGAATGGTGCAATGGCATTAATCGGGATGGTGGAAATGGCGGCTTGGTCGAGTGGCTCAACGACAACACCAGGTTCTAGGGTTATGGTTTGGCGTAATAACTTTAACTGTGGTTTGCCGCTACTTTGATCAAGTACAATGACGTCGCCAGGGTAAATTAAGTGCGGATTTTTAATTTGGGCGCGGTTTAACTGCCAAACTTGCGGCCATAGCCATGGATCTTTAAGAAAGCGGGCGGATATCCACCATAAGGTGTCACCTTTGACAACAACGTGACGATCGGGATGGTCTTCTTTTAGTGCAATTACTTGTGCATTCAGATTGAAGCTTAAGCAACAAAACATGAGCAGCGTTATAATATTGCGAAACATATGTTGATGACCCCGGTCAAAGATGCATTTAGACGACATACAATGGCGTGCAATATGAGCCACACACACCGTGAATTTACGTTAAATTTATCACGTAATTCATTAAAGAATCAAGCTTTTATACAAAAAGCTATGGTTTTGAGTTTTTTTTGAATTTTTGAATGTGAAGATTAAAGAGTTTTTATGGCGATTTTAGATATCCTTAACTATCCTGATCCGCGCTTGCATACGGTGGCTAAGCCAGTGAAAGAGGTGAATGCAACGATTCGCCGCTTGATTGATGATATGGCGGAGACCATGTACGCAGCGCCAGGTATAGGCTTGGCGGCAACGCAAGTTAATCAGCATGTGCAGTTGCTGCTTGTTGATACCAGTGAGACCAAAGATCAGCTGCAAGTTTTTATTAATCCCAAAATACTGGAGCGTGATGGCGAGCAGGTCTATGAAGAGGGCTGTTTGTCGGTGCCTGGCGTCTATGAGAGTGTGACGCGTGCAGAAAAGATTTTGGTAGAGGCTTTGGATAAAGACGGTAGCCGCTTCACTTTGGAAGCGCATGGCTTGTTAAGCGTGTGTATCCAGCATGAAATGGATCATTTGCTGGGTAAGGTGTTTGTTGAATATCTATCACCACTTAAGCGTAATCGAATTAAAAACAAAATGCTCAAGCAACATCGTGGCAAATAGTCTGATTAGAGGTTAATGCGTTGAAAATTATATTTGCGGGGACTCCCGACTTTGCGGTGCCGGCGTTGGCGGCCTTGATTAATGCAGGCCATGAAGTTGTGATGGTGCTGACGCAGCCTGATCGTCCAGCCGGGCGCGGCATGAAGCTAAAAGCTAGCCCAGTGAAAGTGTTAGCAGAGCAGCATGATTTATTTGTGTTTCAGCCCGAAACCTTAAAGGATGTTGCTGTGCAGGCTAGGATTGCAGAAGCTGATGCTGATGTCATGATAGTGGCTGCTTATGGCTTGATTATCCCCACCGTTGTTTTGCAGATGCCGAAACACGGCTGTTATAACATCCATGCTTCATTATTGCCACGCTGGCGCGGTGCTGCGCCGATTCATCGCTCCCTCTTGGCCGGCGATTTAGAGACCGGTGTCACTATCATGGAGGTGGTGCCAGCATTAGATGCAGGTGCCATGGTGAGCAAAGGCGTGGTGCCCATTACGGAAACTGACACCACGCAAGGTTTGCATGATGCGTTGGCCGCGATTGGAGCCGATTTAATGGTAGACGCGATGCAGACGTTAGCCCAAACGGGTCAACTGTCCAGCACGCCGCAAGATGAGTCGTTTGTTACCTATGCTCACAAGTTAGAAAAAGCCGAGGCCTTGATTGACTGGCGCAAAAGTGCGGTGGAAGTATCAAGGCAAGTGCGTGCATTTAATCCTTTTCCAGTTGCGCAAAGTTTTTTGCGTGGAGAGGTTAGCCGTATTTGGATGGCAACAACCGTTGTGGAAGTGACTGATGTAGACGCCTTACGCAATGCTGTGCCTGGAGAGGTGTTGAGTACTGATGATGGGATTCTAGTGGCGTGCGGTGAAGGTGTGCTACGCATTACTGAGCTACAGGCGCCGGGAGGTAAGCGCTTGAGTGCTCAAGTGTTTATACAAGGGCATGCGTTAAAAGCAGGAGACCGATTTACCAGTAGTTTAGAAGGTTGAATTTTGGGAGGGGCGTCACCATTTTTGCAATATCAACGCATAAAATGAGGATGAAAACATGCTAGGAAATTGGTTAAAAACAGCGGTTTTAATGGCAGCTATTGTTGCCCTGTTCGGTATGGTTGGTGCGGCGTTAGGCGGTGCTGGCGGGATGATGGTTGCGCTGTTGCTTGCAGGCGCCATGAATATCTACGCATACTGGTTTTCTGATAAGGCGGTACTTAAAATGTATGGCGCGCAGGAAGTGACAGCGGACAACCTCCAGTTCCGTAGTTATTACCAAATGGTGCGGCAGTTGGCAGAAAGTGCGCAACTGCCTATGCCTAAAGTGTATGTGATTGATGAACCACAACCCAATGCTTTTGCGACCGGCCGCAACCCTGAGCACGCCGCTGTTGCCGCTACAGTGGGCATTATGCAGATTTTGGACGAGAGGGAGTTGCGTGGAGTAATGGCGCATGAACTCGCGCATGTGAAAAATAGAGACACCTTAACTTCAACGATTTCTGCAACTGTTGCGGGTGCCATTGCCTCTATTGCTCAATTCGGTATGATGTTTGGCGGTGGTCGTAACGATCAGGGTGAGCGTAATATGAACCCTATTGTTGGCTTGTTGGTCATGCTGCTCGCACCGTTGGCGGCGTCATTGATCCAGATGGCGATTTCACGTGCGCGCGAATTTGAGGCGGATAAGGCCGGCGCTGAAATTAGTAGAGATCCACGAGCCTTGGCTAGTGCTCTGCAAAAAATTCACCATTATGCACATCAGGTGACTAATCAAACTGCAGAGGCGCATCCAGAAACCGCGCAGATGATGATTATCAATCCACTGTCAGGTGTTTCATTTGATCGTTTGTTTAGCACTCACCCCAGTACTGAAGAGCGTGTGTCGCGTTTAATGGCAATGGTTGGCAGTTACTAGCAGCTAGTCTTAGCTTAATTGGACTTGTCTTGCTATGTGGTTTATCGCCACAGTCAAGTGCGCTAAGCTGGCTACAGTATCAGCTACCATGTAGCGAGCACTGAATGACGGTGATGTTCATCGGTTAACGGGGAGTAAAACCTACTCTCCCCGTCTACAAACCTTAGTCCCGACCTTTGCCATGGCCGTTACCATGGTTGCCTTTGTCACCACCGTGTCCGCGACCTTGATTGCCACGATCATGATCTCCCTTGCCACCACGATCATCTCTGCCACGGTCATCCCAGCCGCCTCTTCCGCGATTGTCATCATAGTCGTTGTGCTCGTAGTAGTCGCCACGATGGCGTGCGCGGTACTGAGGGGCAAAGTCGTCGCGATACCAGCGGTCCTGTACAAAGTAAACTTGGCGACCGCAGGCGTTGTAGCGGCCACAATAACGGCGCCAGTTTTTATAATGACCTGGTGGTACGCGTAGATACATCGGTTCATATACGTCCACATGACGATGCACAATGATGGGTTCTCTGTAAATTACCCGAGGCTGCGGATATGGGTAGTCGCCAATATCAATTTGACCATAAAACCCAGGTTGCCCCACGCTGATAGATACGCCAACGTCCGCTGCAAATGCAGTGTTAGCGGATGCAAGTAGAAAGCCAGTAATCAGGAATCGTTTTAATATATTTGTTTTGTTCATGGATGTCTCCTTGTGAATCGAAATCATATAACGCATGAGCATCGCTATGCGATGACAACATAATTCATAGCTTAACCCTAATCTGGCGGATATCAAGTAAAATCAGTGTTTTAGCAATTTATGAATAGAAACTAATTTTGTATATTTCCCAACAAATCGCGGCAGATGCGGTGCACCAAGTATTTGCAGGCCGTAACCTGACAACTGCATTACCTGCTGCCCTGTCTATCTTTCCTAATGCAACGCCGCAACAAAAAGGTGCTGCGGCTGATTTAAGTTACGGCACCCTACGTTTTTATGGCGAAATCGATGCATATTTGAGAGCGCTACTTGAAAAGCCGTTAGCGGACGAGCGGATTCATGCCTTATTGCTGGTGGCAATTTATCAGTTAAAGCACGATAAAGCGGATGCCTTTACCGTGGTGAACCAGGCTGTGCATGCGGTTAGCCAACTAAGGCGGCCTGCAGTCAAGGCTTGGGCCAAGGGGCTGGTGAATGCTATCTTGCGTAACTTTTTGCGCCAACAAGAGCAATTGACGCTAAAGTTAAAAGCGAATGAGGTTGCCACTTACTCCTACCCGCAATGGTGGGTGAATAAATTGAGATTGCAATACCCTAATAACTGGCAAGAGATGCTAGCTGTGGGTAATCAGCATCCGCCTATGTGTCTGCGTGTGAATCCGCAAAAAATTAGTACCGCAGACTATGTGCAATTGTTAGCTCGCAGTGAAATTGATGCGACGCAGGTTGGGGCACAGGCGGTGATTTTGACCAAACCAATAGCAGTTGAGAAAATTCCAGGTTTTACTGACGGTGTGGTGTCTGTGCAAGACTACGGTGCACAATTGGCTGCGCATTTGATTGATGCCCAGGCCGGCATGCGTGTGCTGGATGCTTGCTGTGCACCAGGCGGTAAAACCGGACATATCTTAGAGTTGGCTAATGTAGAGATGACTGCTTTAGATAGTGATGCTATACGCCTAGAGCGAGTACAGGGCAATTTGGCACGCCTTAATTTAAAAGCACATTTAATAGCAGGCGATGCCGCAGCCTCCGATTGGCATGACGCTAAGCCATTTGATAGAATTCTTGCTGATGTGCCGTGTACTGCTTCTGGCATTGTGCGGCGTCATGTGGATATTAAGTGGTTGCGGCGAGAGGCTGATATTGCATCATTTGTGGCTCAGCAATCGAAAATTTTACCAAGTTTATGGCAGATGCTAGCGAAGGGTGGTAAATTGCTTTACGTGACTTGTTCTGTTTTTAAAGAAGAAAATCAAGCGCAGATTGATCAGTTTTTGCATAAAAACGCAGATGCGCAGCAACTGCCAGTTGAGTCGGCGCTCGCACAATACAATGTTGCTCATATGCATGGTCAGCTTATTCCCTCTAACTCTCATGATGGTTTCTTTTATGCACTGCTGCAAAAAAATTAAGTACATTTTTTGCATCATTGCGTTGGTGTTGTTTTCAAGCTCTGTCTTTGCAGAGGGTAGTAGTTTGCGCCTGCGAAGCGCAAACTTAACGGCTTATGATGATGACTATCTGCTTAACGCTGATGCGGAAATCAACTTTGGGACTGAGATTGAAAAGGCCATTCTAAAAGGCTTTACGTTTAGCTTCTTGATAGAGTTTCAACTGCTTTCACCTAAAAAATACTGGTTTGATGATGAAGTTGTCACCACAGTGCAGCAAGTTAATTTAAGTTATCACGCGTTGACACGCCAATATATTGTCACGCGTAATGACCAGCAGCGCGCCTATGCCAGCTTGGATGAAGCGGTTGAAGATTTATCCATTATCCAAGACATGAAAGTATTTCAAGAGGCTGATGTTGATAAGAGCGAGCGATATCGAGCTGTGTTGTTAATGCGGTTAGATCAGAAAAAGTTACCTAAAGCGTTACGAATAGAGGGTATGACCTCGAACGAATGGAAAATCAGCTCACAACGCTTTGAATGGACCCCTAATTTATTCAAATGAAATACATAGTCTTTACCAGTGCTTTACTAGGCGGCTTGCTACTGTACTTGCTATCTAATGCAAGTGCTAATACTGCTGCGTCTGGAGAGTACTATACATTATTAGTAGGGTTAAACATTGCGTTGGCTGTATTGCTGGTGGTGTTGATTGCCGTACAGCTGTTTAGCCTCTACCGTAATATCCGGCAGCGTGTGATGGGAAGTCGTTTTACGCTGCGTTTGCTGGGGTCGTTTGCGCTGATGGCAATTATTCCGGGCATGATTGTGTATCTGGTATCAGTGAACTTTCTCACACGATCGATAGAGTCATGGTTTAACGTCAAAGTAGAATCTGCATTGGAAGGCGGGTTGAACCTTGGGCAAACCGCACTTGAAATTATGCTAGCCGATGTGAAAGAAAAAGGCGAAAGCATGGCGACTAGTTTGGCGTTTCAGCCTGCTAATACGCACTTTTCTACGCTGAATGATTTACGTGAGAAGAGTGGGGTTCAGGATGCCACACTGTTTACACCACAAGGTGGCATTTTGGCTGTGTCCAGCGCAGATGCGAGTAGCTTTTTGCCGGATTTGCCTAGTGTGGCGCAACTCAGACAAGCGCGGCAGCGTATCTATGGCAACATAGAGCCGATTGGCGACAAAGGTTTATATCTGCGCGTGCTGGTTCCTGTGAGCGTGCAGGATATCTCGGGTGAGATGCGCATATTGCAGTTATTGCAGCCTGTCCCTAAGTCGCTAGCCACAACAGCAGAGGCGGTGCAGGATGTGTATCAAGATTATCAGCAGCTATCGTATAGCCGCACTGCATTAAGAGAGGTGTTTGCGCTGACGTTGACGTTAGTCATGATGCTGGCGATGTTTACCGCGGTGGCGATTGCGTTTGTGTTGAGCCGCCGCTTATCTGCGCCACTTACCGTGCTGGCAGAGGGCACTAAGGCGATTGCTAGCGGTGATTACAGCACGATGCTGCCAGCACATGGTAAAGACGAGCTGGGCGTGCTGGTGCAGTCTTTTAATAGTATGACGCAGCAATTAGGGGATGCGACCAAAGCTGCTGACAGAAACCGTGCGCGTGTTGAGGCGGCGCGTGGTTATTTGGAAACGATACTGGCGCATTTGTCGTCAGGCGTGTTGGCGCTCAACGAGCGTAGCGAGCTGCGCACGTTTAATGAGGCAACGGTGAATATTCTTGGTATTTCCCTTGAGTCCTATGTTGGATTTACTCCAGAGAAAATCATAGAAAAGCAGCCGAATCTGGCAAGCTTTTTTCAGACCATCGCGCTGAGTGTTCAGCAAGACAGTGTGCAAAAAGAAGAGGTGCAGGCGCAGGTGGAGTTGGCGACTGCGCAGGGCAAGAAAATTATCACCTTGCGTGGCACACGCCTGCCGGATGGCGGGTATGTGGCGGTGTTTGATGACGCGACCGCTATGGTACAGGCGCAACGTGACGCAGCATGGGGTGAAGTAGCTAGGCGTTTAGCACATGAGATTAAAAACCCGCTGACACCGATTCAATTGTCTGCGGAGCGTATGGCACACAAGCTACATAGTAAGTTAGTAGCAGCGGATGCTGAGATATTGCAGCGCTCTACCGAAACCATTGTGAACCAAGTGGATGCATTGAAAAAAATGGTGAATGAATTTAGTGAGTATGCGCGCTCACCGACGCCACATTTAGAAAGTTTAGACCTGAATGCATTAATCCGCGAGATTGTTTCTTTTTATGATGCACCTAAAGTCAGTATCCAGTTGGCTCTTACCGAACAAGCTTGTTTGATTAAAGGGGATAGCACGATGTTGCGTCAGGTGCTGCATAATTTGCTGCAAAATGCGCAGGATGCTTTAGCGTCTGCCTTGACGCCGTTGATTCAGATTACAACAGCTGTTTACGACAATATGCTGGTGCTAACTGTGCAGGATAATGGTGGTGGCTTTCCTGCGGAGATGATGCTGCATGTGTTTGAGCCTTATATGACCACCAAGCAGCATGGTACAGGCCTAGGCTTGGCTATTGTTAAAAAGATTATTGAGGAACATAAAGGCAATATTAAAGTTGAAAATGTATTAACCAATAAGGCGAATGGCTCGGGTGCTATTATTACGATTAGCATCCCGCTATTCATCAGCTAATTAACAGACAATTGATTGATCAAACCGTATGGCATCAAAAAATATATTAGTGATTGACGATGAAATAGGCATACGCGAACTATTGCGTGATATTTTGCAAGATGAGGGTTATCAAGTGCAGTTGGCAGAAAATGCAGCAGCTGCACGTGCCATGCGCCTGCATGAGCGTCCGGATGTTGTCTTGCTGGATATTTGGATGCCGGATTGTGATGGCATTACCCTGCTGAAAGAGTGGGCTAATGGTGGCTTGCTAACCATGCCTGTCGTCATGATGTCTGGTCATGGCACCATTGACACTGCGGTAGAGGCAACACGTATTGGCGCTTTTGACTTTTTAGAAAAACCGATTGCACTGCAAAAGTTACTCAAAACAGTGGCTACGGCATTAAAGCATAGTGAGCAGTTGCCAAAGTCTGAAATGAATTTGATTAGCTTAGGCAAGAGCCCTATCGTAGTGGCTCTAAAAGAGCGCTTAGATAAAATCGCCATGAGCTCCAGTGTGGCACCTAGTCCGGTGTTGTTGATTGGGCCTGTGGGCTGCGGCGCAGAGCACTGCGCGCGTTTCCTGCACAGCGCCGGCACGCCTTGGTTGGCATTAACAGAATTCAGTCAGCTGGTGAATGCGCCATTAGAAATTTTGGAGCAAGCGAATGATGGCGTGGTGTACGTGCCGGAAATTGCAGAGCTCAATAAAACCGAGCAAAAAGGCCTGTTGCTGTTAATCACCAAAGCCGAAAAATATAACGTACGTGTGATTTGCGGCACCAGCCATAATTTACAAAAACTGCAGGCTGAAGGACTATTTGACCATAATCTGCTGCAAATACTTTCCGCGGTTTCGTTAAGGGTTCCTGCGTTAGAGGAACATAAAGAAGACATCCCCGATTTGGTGTTGACGATTGCAAACCTGCAGTTTGAAATTGCCAATTTGCCTTATCGTGAAATTGACATCGCAGCGCTCAATGCCTTGCGCAATGCCAGTTGGCCCGGCGATATTGCACAACTGGATGCCGTGGTGCGTAACCTGATTCAAACCAGCTTGGGTGATAAGATCACTTTAGACGACGTGAATCGGGTGATGCATCAGTTTGAGGGGCAGGTACAATCGGAATTGAAGGTGATTGTGGATGCGGCAGTAATCCGAGCCATACCATCAGGACTAGAATCTGAAGTTAATCTTAACCAGCCTTTGCGCGAGGCACGGGATGAGTTTGAGCGGCGCTACTTCAATCACCACATTAAGTTAGTGGCGGGCAATATGAATAAACTGGCTGAGATTTCAGGCCTGGAGCGTACGCATTTATATCGCAAGCTTAAGCAGTTAGACGTCAAGATTAAAGGTTAATCCCACTTTATCATTTGATAATTTTGGTAATGCTGAGCCAGCGCTCCCAGCTTGGCTCGTGATTAGATTAGCGGCATGGTGCTCGGCCCATGCTCCCAATAGAGATAGCAAAGAATGTCAAAAGAGAACTTACTGCATATCCGCCAGCTAGTTGCGCAGCAAGCTGCCCGTATGATGGCTGAGGATGGTATTTCAGATTACGCTTACGCTAAAAAGAAAGCTGGGCGGCAACTAGGTGCATTGGAGAATAGCAGCTTGCCATCCAACGCTGAGATTGAAGAGGAGCTCAAGCGTTACAATGCATTATTTTTAAGTGAAGAACAGCCTGAGAATTTACGTGAGTTACGTAAAAATGCACTGTATACCATGCAGCTGTTAGAGAAATTTAACCCACATTTAACAGGCGCGGTGCTCGATGGCACTGCCGGCTTGCTGTCAGAAACGCACATACATTTGTTTGCAGATAGCATTAAAGAAGTTGAGATGTTTTTGCTCAACGCCCAGATTCCGTTTGATGTGAATGAAAAGTCTTATCGCATCATGAATGATGGCAAGCGCGATAAAAAGGGTGATGGTCGCAAAACTGTGCCCGTATTTACATTGGAAACAGAGACCGGCTTAATTAAGTTGAGCGTGTTTGAAGTGGACGATATCCGTGTGCCTACCAAGCGTGCAACTGATGGCAGTAACGCAGATCGAGTCAATATTGAGGGCTTAAGGTCTTTGCTGACCTTAAGCTAACCGACTTTATAAACTTGCGTCGTGTTGATTCAAATGCTTACGCGTTAGGTTCTTGCAGCCAGCGCGCCACATCCATGGCAAAGTAAGTCAAAATGCCGTCAGCGCCAGCACGCTTAAATGCAAGCAGGCTTTCTAGCACGCATGATTTCTCATCCAACCAGCCGTTTTGAGCCGCGGCTTTTAGCATGGCATATTCACCACTCACTTGGTATGCAAAAGTCGGCACGCCGAACTCATCTTTAACGCGGCGTACTATATCTAAATAAGGCATGCCAGGTTTTACCATCACCATGTCGGCACCTTCGGAAATATCCAGTGCGACCTCTTGCATGGCTTCATCACTATTGGCAGGGTCCATTTGGTATGTATATTTGTTGCCTTTGCCTAAGTTGGCAGCAGAGCCTACTGCATCGCGGAACGGTCCGTAAAATGCAGAAGCATACTTAGCCGAGTAAGCCAGAATTTTGGTGTGTATATTTTGCGTGCTTTCCAGTGCTTCGCGAATCTGCCCTACACGTCCATCCATCATGTCGCTCGGCGCAACAACGTCAGCACCGGCATTGGCATGGGAAATGGCCTGCTTGACCAATACTTCGATAGTTTCGTCATTGAGTACGTAACCTGATGCATCAATCAAGCCGTCCTGTCCGTGTGTCGTATATGGGTCTAAAGCCACATCCGTAATTACGCCCAGTTCTGGATAGTTGGCCTTTAGCGCCGCAACCGTACGTTGCACTAGGCCTTCTGGGTTATAGGCTTCGGCAGCGTCTAAGCTTTTAAATTGAGTATCAACGACTGGGAATAAAGCGATGGCTGGAATTCCTAATGCAACACATTCGCCAGCCGTTTTAAGTAATACGTCAATGCTTTGGCGCTTAACACCAGGCATGGATGCTACTTCTTCAATACGGTTTTCGCCATCCAGCACGAATACTGGATAAATGAGGTCATTGCTGGTGAGCACATTTTCCCGCATTAGGCGGCGGGAGAATGCATCTTTGCGCATGCGGCGCGGACGAGAGTACGGATAGCTCATGATTAAACCTCAATAAAAATAGTGACGCAGCAGCGCCCGCTCATATAGTTGCGTGGCGTGGACTGCAAGCGTTAAGCGAACACTTTTGCTAATTCAACACCAGGCTCAGGCTGGCGCATAAACGCTTCTCCAACCAAGAATGTATGTACATGGTTTTGACGCATCAGTGCAACGTCGGCTTGGGTAAAAATGCCAGACTCTGTGACCACGATTTTATGTTCGGGGATGCGCGCCAGCAAGCCTAATGTGGTATCCAGCGTTACCTCAAAGGTACGTAAGTTACGGTTGTTAATGCCGAGTAGCGGGGTATCGAGTTGTAAGGCTAAGTCTAGCTCTTCGCCGTTGTGCACCTCAACTAACACCGCCATGCCTAAGCTGTGGGCAATGGTTTCAAGTTCACGCATTTTGGCTAAATCAATCGCTGCCGCAATCAGTAGAATGCAATCCGCACCCATGGCACGTGCTTCATAGACTTGGTAAGGGTCTATCATAAAGTCTTTGCGTAATACTGGTAAGTTACATGCTGTGCGGGCTTGTATCAGATACTCTGGTGACCCTTGAAAATACTCGACATCGGTCAGTACAGATAAGCAAGCGGCGCCGCCTTGTTCGTAGCTGGTAGCGATGGCTGCAGGCTGAAAGTCTGCACGAATCACACCTTTAGATGGGCTGGCCTTCTTGATTTCTGCAATGACCGCAGCTTGGTTGTTGGCGATTTTGGCACGGATGCTGCCTACAAAGTCTCTCGTTGCCTCCGCTGACGCAGCCTCTTGCTGCACCACTGCCAGTGGTTTGGCAGCTTTAGCCGCAGCAACCTCTTGCGTTTTTGTGGCGATAATTTTATTCAGAATGTCAGACATATTGTTTTCGCTATTACATTAATCAATCAATTGGCACAGAAGTAGTGCGATTACTGGTATTTCTCGTTCTTGTGCATTATCCAGCCGCCTGGATGGTTGCCTTTAGGGCTATGGTGCGTCCAATGGATAACCCCGCCTTTTGGATTATATACATACTCACCGCTAAACGAAATTGTATCGCCTGCTTGCACGGGAACTCTAGGGGCAAGGTCTATATTATGCGCAAACAACAATGTTTGCTGCGGGTTGATTTTCACCAGAAATTTTTGGTGTCTAGCCCCTTTGTTGTCATCGGCCAGTAGTTTGACGATAACGCCAGCGCCTGAGACCTGCACATTGCTCTGTTTGGCAGAAAATGCCTGCTCAACACTGTTGTGGTTACTGGCGGTAGCCTGCTCTGCTACATGCGCTGCTTGGTTGCCATTAGCACTGGGTTGGTTGCATGCACATAAAGCACAGGTTAGAGCGAGTGCATAGCACAGGTGTTTGATAACATGCTTCATGCGTTGGTGGTTGTGATAAGCGCTTGCAGTTTTTGCATGGCTTTGCCGCTATCTAGCATGTCTGCCGCAGTGTGGATGCCATCTGCGAGCGTGTGCGCGATACCAGAAACATAAATTGCCGCGCCGGCATTAAGCAACACGATGTCGCGTGCCGGGCCGGTTTTTCCAGAGAGTAAATCGAGAATCATGTCTTTAGATTCTTGCGCATCGCTGACTTTAATGCTGTTTAAGTCGTGCAGTTTTAGACCAAACTGAGCAGGGTTTACCGTGTACTCATGTACTTTGCCGTGCTTAAGTTCTGCAATGTAGCTGTCGCCGGTAAATGAAATCTCATCCATGCCATCGGCACCACACACCACCATCACATGTTCGCTACCCAGCTGTTTTAATACATGCGCTAATTTACCAGTAAGATCTGGTGAAAATACACCCATGACCTGACGCTTGGCGTTGGCTGGGTTGGTCAGCGGACCGAGTAAGTTAAATAGCGTGCGAATACCAAGCTCGCGCCGTACCGGTGCCGCATGCTTCATCGCACTATGGTGGTTGGGTGCAAACATAAAGCCGAGGCCAGCTTGGTTTACCGAGTTGGCTACTTGCTCAGGGCTTAAGTTAACGTTAACGCCCAATGCTTCTAGTACGTCAGCACTGCCACAGGTTGAGGAAACGGAACGACTGCCGTGTTTGGCTACTTTTGCACCAGCTGCGGCGGCAATAAAGGCGCTCACCGTAGAGATGTTGAAAGTCTGTATGCCATCACCGCCCGTGCCGCAGGTGTCTACTAAATGGTGCGCATCCTGAATCTCTACTTTAGTTGAAAGTGAGCGCATCACGCTGGCGGCTGCGGCAATCTCATCTACAGTTTCACCTTTGATGCGCAGTGCGACCAGTACGCCGGCAATCTGTGCCGCGGTGAGCTCGCCCGCCATCACCTGTTGCATTAAACCTTGCATGACCTCAAAGCTTAAATTCTCACCGTTGATTAAACGGGTCAGCGTTTGTGCATAACTCATGGGTTTAGGCTTTCAAAAAATTATTCAAAAGCGCATGCCCATGTTCGGTCAAGATGGATTCTGGGTGGAACTGTACCCCTTCAACTGCAAGTGTTTTATGACGCACGCCCATGATTTCACCATCGTCGGTCCATGCGGTAATTTCCAGGCAATCCGGTAAGGTTTCTTTTTCAATCACTAATGAGTGATAGCGCGTAGCGGTGTAAGGGTTAGGCAGGTCTTTAAATACGCCGATATTTTTATGGTGTATCAGCGATGTTTTGCCATGCATTAATTGCTTGGCATGAATAATGTTGCCACCAAACGCCTGACCAATACTTTGATGCCCCAGGCAAACGCCTAATAAAGGAATTTTACCGGCAAACTCTTTAATTAAAGGTACGCTGATGCCGGCCTCATTCGGGGTGCAGGGGCCGGGTGAAACCACAATGTGGTCTGGCTTAAGTTCTGCAACCTTGGCTAAATCAATTTCATCATTGCGGTACACCAATACCTCTTGGCCGAGCTCACCAAGGTATTGCACCAAGTTGTAGGTGAATGAGTCATAGTTGTCGATCATTAGCAGCATGTTCTGTCCTAGTTTACTAGCTGGCTTTTCGTCAGCGAAAAGCTATATGGGATTGAGTGTTATTTTACCAATGCTTAAAATCTACGTATAGGTAAATTCGGCCTAAATGGCGAAAAGAATCAGCCTTATTTATAAGGTATTGGCATTAAGGCTGCTGAGGTGCTGGATGTTAGCTGGCACAGGCGTAGGGTGTTGCGTCTAGTGCCGGTTTTTCTTCAGCCATAATGGCTGCGATTAGTTTGGCACTGGCTGGAGCCATGGTGAGCCCGTATCTGAAATGCCCTGTATTTAAGTACAGATTTTTGATGGTAGGGTGCGCACCTATGGTTGGCAGGTTTTCCGGGGTGCCTGGGCGCAATCCGCTCCAGTGTTTAATGATGGTTTGGCTTTTTAGCTCGGGCATAATCGCTTCGGCTTTGATGCGCAGCTCTTCACGTACCGCTTCTGTCACACCGTTATCAAACCCTACGTCTTCTAGGGTGCTGCCAGCCAGCAGGTAACCATCCAAACGCGGGATCATATAAAAACCTTCTTTATAGACCATTTGTTCTAGATTTTTTTGTGGCTGGTAGAGCAGAATTTGTCCGCGCATCGGTTTGATATTCAGTTTGGCGCTGGTTGCTTTTAGTAGGTCAAAACTCCATGCGCCAGAAGTGACCACAAACTGATCGGCGCTGAGCTTCTCTCCAGTAGTCGTTTGCCACTCATTAAGTTGCTGGGTTTCCTCTAGCGGTATGAGTTGCGTGTGTTCCAGCATGGTGACTTGGTGCTGCTCTAGCCATTTGCGCATAGCCTGCATTAAATACGGTGGCCGTATCTGGCACACAGTGGGTAACCATAGTGCATTTTCGCCCTCAAGCGACTGTACACCAAAGGCGCTGGCCCTTACTGGCTGCACGCTAACTTCATTCTGCATACACCAGGTTTTGGCAGCGTCGAGATCAAATTTGGGCAGCAGCAAAAAGCCGGACTGTGCAAAGTCGGTCGGTAAGCCGGTTTCGTGCTCTAGCTGCTGTGATAGTGTGCTGTAGAAGTTGGCGCTGTGCTTGGTCAGTGCATTTACTGGCTCAGAATATTGCCATGGCAGTAGCGGAAAGATAATGCCGCCGCCGGCCCAGGATGACTCGCCTGAAGTTTGGCTAGCGATTTGATTACGCTCAACAATGGTGACACGATGGCCTTTGTTAATTAACTCCATTGCGGTCATGCATCCTACAATGCCGCCGCCAATAATCATGGTGTGTGGTTTAGCCATTAGATACTCTAGTCATATAAACTTTTATTTATTTGCCACGCGCCCCATTAGTAGCGCATTTTCTGCATTTGCCAAGCCAGACGGTTGGCCGAGCAATACTACTACATCGCCTTCTGCAAGGAGGCTTTCGTTAGACATGTGCGCACTGTTAGCATGTGGGCGGCGAATGTTTTTAATGGTGACATCAAAGCTATCGAGCTGCATATCGTTGAGGCAACGGCCGATGGCGTAAGCACCTGTCGTAATAATCACCGAGTGCAGGCGTACTTCTTGTTTGGCGATTTCCTCATTCTCTGCGTCTGAAATGCCGCGGAAATAGCCTTTAAACATGCTGTAGCGCTCTTCACGAAAGATTCTGATGCGTTTCACTACACGGTTAAGCGGCACGCCAAGCAGCATTAATGCATGGGATGCCAGCATCAGGCTGCCTTCCAGAATCTCTGGCACCACCTCGGTTGCGCCAGCTTCACGCAATGCCTCCATATTGGAGTCATCTACAGTACGCACGATGACTGGCAATTGCGGGTAGCTTTCCTGCGCGATGTGTAGAATTTTCATGGCGGCACGATTATCGGCATAGCTGATAATCAGCGCTTTGGCTCTGCCTGCGCCTGCGGCTTCCAGTACTACGCGTCTGGCTGCGTCGCCGAACATGACATTCTCGCCTGCGGCGGAGGCTTCCAGTACTCTGGATGGGTCAATGTCCAATGCAACGTAAGGGATGTTTTCTTCTTTCAGAAAGCGGCCAAGGTACTGTCCGCTACGGCCATAACCGCAAATGACGACGTGATTATGCAAGTGCTTGCTACCCTCATCAATTTCTTCGATGATCTGGCTGCTGTTGCGGGTGTAGCTGCGTGCTAAGCGTCTAGCGATACGGCCGTTATATTGAATCAGGAACGGTGCAATCACCATAGACAGCAACGCTGCAGCCAGTACAACTTGCAGGGTTGGGCCTGCGATCAACTTTTGTTCGGCGCCAAGGGCTAAAATCACAAAGCCGAACTCGCCGGCTTGCGCCAGAATAATACCGGTACGTATGGCAACGCCGACTTCATATTTCACGAAGCGCACTACCGCTGTCACGATGATGGCTTTTAGTAGAATAAATCCAAATAGCGTCAGCATAATGATGCCGATGTTATTTACGATCTCTGCGATATTGAGCAGCATGCCGACACTGATAAAAAACAGCCCAAGCAGAATATCGCGGAAAGGGGCAATATCAGACTCAACTTGATAGCGATATTTGGTTTCAGAAATCAGCATGCCGGCAACAAAGGCACCTAAAGCGTAAGATAAGCCTGCAGTCTTGGTGGCAAAGGCAACGAGTAGCGTCACCATCAATACATTCATGACAAACAGTTCGCGCGAGCGCTGGCTAGCAACTAGGTTGAATAACGGGTTAACCAGCCATTTGCCTACTGTAAATAAAAACAGCAACATGCCTATCGCCTTGAGTGTGGCTAGCCCTAGTACGTCAAAAATATTGGCGTTGGCCGCGCCAAGTGCAGGTATCAGGACTAAAACTGGCACTACGATAATGTCTTGAAACAGCAATACGCCAATACTCAGGCGCCCATGTCTTGAGTTTAAGTCAATGCGCTCGGCTAATATTTTTGAAACAATTGCTGTGGATGACATGGTAAGCGCTGCGCCAATCACGAACGCCGCCGCCCAGTTGACGCCAGCCAGTTTTGCAAGGCACATGGTAAGCGCCAGCGTGATAAATACCTGTGCGCCGCCTAGGCCCAGTACTTTTCTGCGCATGGCATATAGTTGCGGCAGGCTGAACTCCAAACCGATACTAAACATTAGGAACACGATGCCAAACTCTGCAAACTCGCGGCTGGCTTCATCGTCTGGAAGCACGCCAAATGTATGCGGCCCAAGCGCCAGGCCGACTAAAAAATAGGCCAGCATGGCTGGTAGCTGTAGTTTACGGAAAAGCGCGACAGCCAGAACTGAGCTGATGAGCAGAATTAGAATTAACGGAAGAGTACCTGACATAATTGTCTTTATAAGCGGCTATTTTTTATTATTAAATTTTTACGATTATCTATTGTTTCACAAAGCACATCTAAAACTTGGAATATCTTAGTCGATTTTACGTATTTTTTGTAAAAAGCGCAGGGGGATAGCAAAAACTATGCCCGTGATGGATTATTTTTGGCAATATTCTGATATTCATCATGCATTATGCTTTATCCTCAAAGCATTCCCTTTTATACTAGTTACCTAAGAATTGTAATTAAGAATTTCAATTACTTTTAAGCATCGATAAATTTAAGTGTAGATAAAAGCTATGGTGTCGTCATCGCAGATTAAAAAATCAAGTGCCTCGCATGGGTCGCAATTAGGCGATCAAATGCAAACACTTGCATTGGCAAAAGAGGTTCTGCAGCTCGAATCAAGCGAGATAGAGGCGTTGGCGCAGCGTTTAGACCATCGTTTTAGTGAGGCAGTCTCCTTGATTTTAGAGTGCAAAGGTCGCGTGGTTGTCAGCGGTATGGGGAAGTCTGGCCATATCGGCGGCAAAATTGCATCTACACTGGCAAGCACCGGAACGCCGGCTTTTTTTATGCATCCTGCCGAGGCCAGTCATGGTGATTTAGGCATGATCACCGCAGGGGATGTGGTGATTGCACTTTCTAACTCCGGTGAGAGTGATGAGGTGTTGGCGATAGTCCCACCGTTAAAGCGCTTGGGTGCCAGCATTATTGCTATTACCGGGAATGATGCTTCCAGCTTGGCAAAAGCTGCGGACATTCATTTGAGTGCGCATGTAAGTAGAGAGGCTTGCCCCTTAGGTTTAGCGCCTACTTCCAGCACCACGGTAGCGCTGGCGCTGGGTGATGCTTTGGCGCTGTGTGTGCTGGATTTACGCGACTTTACCGCTGAGGATTTCGCAAGGTCGCATCCTGGCGGCAGTTTAGGGCGCCGTTTGCTGGTGCATGTCTGTGATGTGATGCGCACCGGAACCAGTATACCGCATGTGCCTGAGCACGCCAGTCTAGCAGAGGCTTTGCTTGAAATGTCACGCAAAGGGCTGGGTTTGACCGCAGTAGTGAATGCGGAGCATCAGCCAGTTGGCATATTTACGGACGGTGATTTACGGCGTGCTTTTGAGCAGAATGTGAATGTGATGACGGCTAAGATTCTGGATGTTATGCACGTTAACCCTAGTACCATTCATCAAGATCAGTTGGCGATTGCTGCGGTTGAAATTATGGAACAACGTAAAATTAACGGCTTGCTGGTTGTAGATGAGGCCGGGCATTTAGTGGGTGCATTAAATATGCATGACCTTTTATTAGCGAAGGTGGTTTAGGTGAGTGGTGCAGATAATAGTTTAGCGTTGACGCAGCGCTTGAAGAATATTCGCTTGCTGGTACTGGATGTTGATGGTGTGATGACGGATGGCGGTTTGACGATAGGTGATGATGGCCAGGAATATAAGACGTTTCACGCACACGATGGTTTAGGCATGAAGCTGCTGAAAGCAACCGGTGTTAACGTAGCAATCATTACCGGGCGCACCTCTGAAGTGGTCAAGAAGCGTGCCGAAAGTACGGGTGTTGTACATTTTTATCAGGGTGCTGAAGATAAGCTGGCTGCCTTGCAGGATTTAATGAAGCGGATTGGTTTGGCTCCGGAACAATGTGCTTTTATGGGGGATGATGTGGTTGATTTGCCGCCCATGCTACGTTGTGGTTTGGCGATTGCGGTGCCTGATTCACCAGATTTATTGCTCAAGTACGCGCACTATATCACCCATAAAAAAGGTGGGCGCGGCGCTGTGCGCGAGGTGTGTGAGTTAATTATGCAGGCACAAGGTACATTTGATGGGCAAATGGCACAGTTTTTAACGCAAGCCAGTATTGCGAACTAAGTGGGCAACGCTACCAGCATGGATAAACAGTTAATGCAATCTGGCCTGAAAAGCGCGGGTGTTTAAGTATGCAGCTTGGTACAAAATCAGCGATTATTTTCCCATTAGCGTTGCTATTATTATTGGCTTTGCTTACGTTTTGGATTAATAAGGCTGTGCAGCCTTCGGCGCCTAAGCTGGATGGCAGCAGTCGCCATGATCCTGATTACGTGATGCATAATTTTGTGACCACACAAACCGATGTGAATGGTGCACTGCGTTATAAATTAGCCGCACAAGAGATGAAGCATTTCCCCGATAAAGACACGACCGATTTGATTAAGCCCCGTTTTACCCGGTTTGCGAAAGATAAACCTTACACCAAGCTGGAAGGTGATACCGGTAATGTTTCTAGTGACGGTGAAGAGGTTGAAGTGTTAGGTAATGTGCTGGTATTGCGGGAGGCGTACGGTGAAAAGGGCGTGATGACGATAGAAACCGACGTCCTTAAAATTTTACCTAATCAAGAGTACGCAACAACAGACAGGCCTGTAGTCATTAAGCAGGCACCCGGTACGGTAGTGCATGCAACGGGTATGATTTATGAGCAAAAGCAGCAAACAGTGACTTTGTTGCACAAAGTGCGCGCACATTATGAGCGGCCTGCAGCAAAAGCAAAAAAAACAGTGACACCAGACACCAAGAGCCGTACCCAGGCTAAGGCTAACAAGCCTGCCGTGGCGGTTCAGCAAGATAAACCAAATAACAATGCGCGCATTCGGAGACGCTATGAATAGGCAGCCTTTCATTATTAAAATCAATACATTATCGAATCTCCTGTTATGTGGATGTTTGTTGTTGGGTGTGGCCGGTCGCGCATGGGCGGAAGCGGCGGACCGCGATAAGCCAATTGATTTAGAAGCGGATACGATGAAGGTCGATGATGCGAAACAAATCAGCACCTATAGCGGTAATGTGATTCTTACCCAAGGCACGTTGGAAATACGCGCCGATAAGTTGATTGTGCGTGAAGATAAAGAGGGTTTTCAGCACAGTACCTCTTTAGGTAACCCGACAACTTTTAAGCAAAAGCTTGAAGGCAAGAGTGAGTATATTCAAGGGAGTGCACAACGCATTGAGTACGACGGGCGTATGGATAAAGTGCAGCTCTATACCAAAGCATGGGTGAAGCGTGGTGAGGATGTGGTGCATGGCGATTACATTATGTACGACGCGAATGCTGAGTATGCCGAGGTGATTGGCGGTAATTCGCAGTCTGCGACACCAGGCTCAGGGCGCGTGCGTGCGGTGATTCAGCCTAAAAACAAAAAAGCACCAGTAGAAATTAAGCCGGTGGAGCCTGCCAATAAAGCTAAGCCAGATGCTTCTAATGGCAGTGGCCCAATCCCTACGGTTAAAGACACAAGATTCAGCCGTACTTTGGAAGTCAGCAAAAGCGCTGGCGCCGCTCAGTAGTTTTTGAAACGATAACCGCATGATAAGTGAACAATGATGAGCGAATTAACTGTAGAAAGTTTGCGTAAATCCTACGGTGCCCGTACGGTAGTGCAGGATATCTCTTTAACGATTAAGAGTGGTGAGGTGGTGGGTTTGTTGGGCCCCAATGGCGCAGGTAAAACGACCAGTTTTTACATGATCGTGGGTTTGGTCGCGTTGGATGCCGGTAAAATTGCCTTGGACGGTGCAGAGCTAAGCCATATGCCGATTCATATGCGTGCCAGAATGGGCTTGTCTTATTTGCCGCAGGAGGCTTCAATCTTTCGTAAATTGACGGTATCTGAAAATATTTTAGCCATCTTGCAATTGCAGGACATCTCGGAAGAGGAAATGTCTGAGCGCTTGGAGTCGCTGCTTGAAGAACTGCACATTACACATATCCGCGACAGTGCTGCGGTGAGTTTGTCTGGCGGTGAGCGTCGCCGTGTGGAGATTGCGCGTTGCTTGGCTTCAGACCCTAGTTTTATTCTGTTAGATGAGCCATTTGCCGGGATTGACCCGATTGCAGTGATTGATATTCAGCAAATCATCCGCTTTCTAAGTGCGCGCAATATCGGCGTGCTGATTACTGACCATAACGTACGTGAAACCTTAGGCATATGTGATCGAGCCTATATCGTGAATCAGGGGCATGTATTTGCTTCGGGCGTGCCCAGTGAAATTGTTGCAGACGAAAGTGTGCGCGAAGTGTATTTAGGTAAAGATTTCCGCCTATGAAGCAAGGGTTACAACTAAAGTTTTCACAGAATCTATCACTGACTCCTCAGTTGCAGCAGGCTATTCGCCTGTTACAGCTTTCAACGCTGGAGTTGAATCAAGAGATTGATGTGCTGATGCAGACTAATCCCTTGCTTGAGCGGGGTGATGATACAGAGGATGAGTATGGCAATGCCGTAGAGCCTGTTGCAGATGGTGCGGATTTATCTGCCGCCAGCCTTGAGTCTGCTGAAGCTAAACCAGGTTTAGACGGTTTTGATAGCGAGTACGCAGAGTCGACGAGTGAGTTCAGCAGCTCGGAATCTGGGATGTCTAGTGCTGCTGATACAGCTGAGTCCGCGGAGTTTGATGTGTCGAGTGCAGAGTATGCGGACACATTTTCGGCTGAGTTTAATGATGAGTTTGATGAGTTTTCAAACGGCAGTCGCTGGGATGAAAACACTATGCCAGCGGATGACGATAGTGACTTCAAGCCACAAGAAACCTTGCAGACGAGTTTGCGTGAGCACTTACTCTCTCAGTTAAAGCTGATGCCGCTGTCTGAGCGTGATCAGTCGCTGGTGCTAATGTTGGTCGATAGTATTAATGATGACGGATATCTGGAGCAGTCATTAGAAGAAATCGCCGAGCTGATGCCTGAAGAGCTGGAAATTGATGCGATGGAACTGCAAACTGCATTGCGCCATGTTCAGCATTTGGATCCTGCAGGGGTCGGTGCACGTAGCCTAAGTGAAAGTTTGCTGCTGCAACTTGAAGTGCTACCTAAATTTACACCGCATTTGGCGTTAGCCAGCTTGGTTGCAAAGCACTACCTGCCTGTATTGGCCTCGCGTGACTTTGTGAAGCTGCGTAAAGAGCTAGGTTGTGACGAGGCAACCTTAAAGCAGGTGCAGCAGTTGATTACTAGTTTAAACCCACGTCCTGGCAGTGCTTTTAGCCATATAGGCTCAGAACACTACATACAGCATGAAGTGATCGTTAAAAAAGTAAAGGGTATCTGGATCGCAAGCTTGAATGATAGTGTGATTCCTAAACTGAAAATCAACCAGCTGTATGCCGGCATCTTGAAGCGCAACCGTGATAGTTCCAGTCAATACTTGCAAAGCCAGATGCAGGAAGCCAAGTGGATGATTAAAAATATCCAGCAACGCTTTTCTACTATTTTGCGCGTATCGCAAGCGATTGTAGATAGGCAGCGCAACTTTTTGGAATATGGTGAAGTCGCTATGCGTCCATTAGTGTTGCGGGAGATTGCGGATGAGCTTGATTTGCATGAATCGACTATTTCGCGGGTGACTACCAATAAATACATGCTGACGCCGCGCGGTATTTTTGAGCTCAAATACTTTTTTGGCAGTTCGGTGGCGACAGAGGCTGGTGGTACCTGTTCTGCAACCGCAATTCGCGCGTTGATTAAACAGTTGGTCGATCAAGAAAATCCAAGGAAGCCGTACTCAGATAATCAGATTACAGACTTACTGGCAAAGCAGGGAATTGTGGTCGCGCGGCGCACGATTGCAAAGTATCGTGAGTCTATGAGCATTGCGCCGGCAAGCCTCAGAAAATCGTTATAAGTTGATTGTTGAAGACTACGTAAAAAATTGTTGTTTTCCTTGCCACAGACCCAATGAAAAGTTGTAAACTGAAATTGTTCTGTAAGTCTTAATCACGAATCTCTGGCAATTAATATTTGCGGAATATTTTCAAAAGGAGCAAGTCATGAATTTACAATTAACAGGTCATCATTTAGAAATAACGCCCGCTTTACGTGACTATGTCACCAGTAAATTAACTAAAATCAGCAATCACTTTGATCATGTGATCGATGTCAAGGTGACCATGAGTGTCGAAAAGCTGGCTCAAAAGGTTGAAGCTACACTGCATGTGCCTGGTAATGATTTACACGCAGAATGCCAAGATGAAAATATGTATAGTGCAATCGATATGTTGACCGACAAGCTGGATCGTCAAGTGGTGAAACATAAAGAGAAAAATACGAATCATCACAAAGCGAATGGTGCAGTTAAGCATCAAAACATTGACTGAGTTTTTTAGTATTTAATTCTTTTTGTTACCTTAAATATGGCTCAATTCAACGTCGCTGAGCTATTCAAACAAACCCGCCGTAAACTCAAGTTAAGTTGGGTTGCAGGACTCAACGGCGGGTCAAATACTCTCACCAGCGAAACAGTTACCAAACCATCCTTGGCGCTCATCGGCCATCTTAACTTTGTGCATCCTAACCGAGTGCAAGTGTTAGGCTGTGCTGAGATGGACTACCTTACCAATTTGCCCACTGCCGATGCAGAGCGTGCAATTAATAATTTATTTTCTACCGATTTGGCAGCTGTGATTGTTGCTAACGGTGAAAAAGTACTTGATATATTGTTGGCCGCGGCCAATCTGCACAACGTTCCATTATTTACCTCTACCTTACGTAGTCCTGAGCTCATGGATATTTTGAGCCACTTCTTGGCGCAGGCAATGGCTGAGACTATCAGCGTGCATGGCGTGTTTATGGAGGTGCAGGGTTTTGGCGTGCTACTTAAAGGCGAAGCCGCTATCGGTAAGAGTGAGCTTGCATTAGAGCTCATTTCACGCGGGCACCGATTGATTGCCGATGATATTGTGGATTTTTTCAGAATATCGCCTGAACGCATTGAGGGGCGTTGTCCGCCCCTGTTAGAGGACTTTTTAGAAGTCCGCGGTCTGGGTATTTTAAATATACGCGCATTGTTTGGTGACAACGCGGTTAAACCTACCAAGCCTTTGGATTTAATTATTCAGCTAGAAAAAGCTGATTTGCAAACTTTGCAGATGTTAGACCGACTAAGCATTAAAACCCAGCATGAAGAAGTGCTTGGCTTAAAAGTGACCAAGGTACATATCCCGATTGCCGCTGGGCGTAATATTGCGGTGCTAGTTGAGGTGGCAGTGCGTAACCATATGCTGCTACTACGCGGGATAAACGCAACGAAGCAACTCATGCAACGCCAACAGCGCGCAATGAAGCAACATAAGTAAATTCCGTTCTAGGATTCATCCATACCAATGAAACAACTGATTATTGTCACCGGCCTTTCTGGCTCTGGTAAGAGTATTGCGCTACGTGCGCTGGAAGATAGCGGCTATTACTGCATTGATAACTTGCCTGCCACCATGCTGGACACGATTGCTGAGCATTTGGATGCGAACCATGAGCGCATTGCGATTAGTATTGATAGCCGTAGTGCTGCGATTGAAACCTTGCCGGTGCATATCGACCAGCTCAAAGCGCAAAACATTGATGTACAGGTGTTGTTTTTAGAGTCTAATGTTGAAACTTTGGTCAAACGCTTTAGTGAAACGAGGCGTAAGCATCCGTTGAGTGAAGCATCTACTACGCTGGCTGAAAGCATAGCGCTGGAGCGTGATTTACTAGGTGGGCTCGGCAGCTTAGGCCATGTGATAGACACGAGTTACCTTAGTGCCAATACATTGCGCGGCTGGGTGAAAGAGGTGGTTTCTATCGAGCACACCGGCTTAACTTTGTTGTTTACATCATTTGGCTTTAAACATGGCATCCCCTTGGATGCGGATTTTGTGTTTGATGTGCGCTGCTTGCCTAACCCGCATTACGACCCTGTGCTACGTGACCTGACTGGGCGTGATGAAAAAGTGCAGGACTTTTTAAAAGACCATGCAACCGTGAGCGATATGATGCATGATATTAGAAGTTATGTTGAGAAATGGTTGCCATGTTTTGTACTGGATAACCGCAGTTATCTCACGGTGGCGATTGGCTGCACAGGCGGCCAGCATCGCTCTGTGTATTTGGTGGAAATGTTGAGTCAATACTTTAAAGATAAACAAAAAGTATTAACACGACACCGCGAATTAAAGTAAAGCTAAGCGTTAAAATAAAACCGAGCATTAAAATAAATAGGATTGGTATTAAACAATGATAGGTATTTTGATTGTGACGCATGGTGCGTTGGGTGAAAGCCTGATTGCATGTGCACACCATGTGCTAGGCGGTGCGCCAGCACAAACAGCGGCATTAGCAGTGAATAGTCAGGATGACCCCAATATTATGCTGCCTAAGGCACAGGCTTTGGTTGCGCAGTTAAATAGCGGGGATGGTGTGCTGGTGTTATCTGACATGTATGGCGCAACGCCATGCAATATTGTCACCAAGTTGATACAGCCCGGCATGGTGGCCGGGGTGGCCGGTATTAGTTTGCCCATGCTCGTGCGCGCCATGACTTATCGGCATGAGCCGCTTGCTGTAGTTGTAGAAAAAGCCATCAGTGGCGGTCGTGAGGGGGTGGTGCAGTTTACCAGCCAGCAATGCGAACGTTATGAGCAGGAATCCTCCAATCAATAGATTTTACAAATAACTAGGTCCAAAGCATGATTAGTAAAGAACTGGAAATTATTAACAAACTAGGGTTGCATGCACGTGCATCCACCAAGCTTACGCAGGCCGCTGGTAAGTTTGCGAGTGAGGTGTGGATTACGCGCAATGGTCGCCGCGTGAACGCTAAAAGTATTATGGGTGTGATGATGCTGGCGGCAGCTAAGGGCTCTATGGTGACCTTAGAAGCTAATGGTGCTGACGAGGCTTCTGCCATCGACACATTGGTTGACTTGATTAATAGCCGTTTCGGTGAGGATGAATGAGTAATTTAACCAATCCAAGTTTTAGTATTCATGGCGTAGCTGTTTCTAGCGGCATTGCCATTGGGCAGGCACATCTTGTGTCTAATGCTTTGCTGGAGGTTGTGCATTATCAATTACCTAAACATTTGATTGAAACCGAAATTGATCGCTTTAACGAGGCAATTGCCAGTGTTAAATTTGAGCTGGAACAAATTAATCATAGTTTGCGTAAAAATGCGCCCGCAGAGTTAAGTGCATTTGTGGGTACGCATTTGATGATGTTGGAGGATAAGTCTTTAACCGAAGTGCCTCAAGATATTATCAGACGCGAGCAGTGTAATGCGGAGTGGGCGATCAAACTGCAAATGGATGATATCGTCGAGCAGTTTGAGCAGATTGAAGATGTCTATTTCCGTGAGCGCAAGCAGGATGTGGTACAAGTTGTTGAGCGTATCATCAAAGCCTTATTGGGGCATCCGAGCCAGTTGAGTAGCGAGCAGCAAATTAGCGCCATGCATCAGGAGCGCAAGCTGATTTTGGTGGCGCATGATATTTCACCTGCGGATGCAATCCAGTTTAAACAGCATCAGTTTGCCGCATTTATTACCGATGTGGGTGGTGTTACTTCCCATACCGCTATTTTGGCACGTAGTCTTAATATTCCATCAATTGTTGCTTTGCAACGTGCACGCGACTTAATCAATGACGGTGAATTGATTATTGTCGATGGCAACCTAGGCATCGTGATTGTTAGCCCTTCTAAAGAGATTTTGGCCGAGTACAAGCTGCGTCAGGATCAGTGGGAGCTAGAGCAGCAGAAGCTGAAGCGAATCAAGAGCACCAAAGCGGTGACCATTGACGGTGTTAGTATCGATTTGCTGGCAAATATTGAAGTGCCAGAAGATGTGGCCGCAGTAAAGCTTGCTGGTGCCACTGGCATTGGCTTGTATCGTACCGAGTTTCTTTTTATGAATCGCCACGATACGCCAGATGAAGAAGAACAGTTCTTGGCGTATAAAACAGTAGCTGAAGCGATGAAGGGTGCACCAGTCACCATCCGTACTTTAGATATAGGTGCTGACAAGCAGGTCAATTCTGATACGGTCGTGAGTTGTGCTAATCCGGCATTGGGCTTGCGTGCGATTCGTTTATGTTTGGCTGAGCCGCAGCTCTTTCATACCCAGTTGCGTGCATTGTTGCGTGCTTCGCACTATGGGCATATCAAAATTTTAATTCCTATGCTGTGCACGCTTTCTGAGTTAAGGCAAACCAAGTTGCTACTGGAACGAGCCAAGCAAAGTTTACGCAAAGATGATATCCCGTTTGATGAAAACATTACTCTGGGCGGCATGATTGAGATTCCTGCTGCTGCGATTAATGCAGAGGCCTTTGCCAATGAGCTGGATTTTCTATCAATCGGCACTAACGATTTAATTCAATATACTTTAGCGATTGATCGTACCGATGATGCTGTGGCACATTTATACAACCCGTTACATCCCTCTATCCTCAAATTGATTTCGATGACAATCAAAGCGGGCCTTAAACTGGGCAAGTCCGTCTCTGTATGTGGGGAAATGGCGGGTGACGCAAGGTTTACCAAGCTACTGTTAGGCATGGGGTTGCAGCAATTGTCTATGCATCCTTCACATATCCTGAGTGTTAAGCAGCAAGTGCTGCATAGCCAATTGGCCGAGCTCAAGGTGCATGCGCGTAAAGTTTTAAACTTAACTGATATAGAAAAAATTGAACTCAACCTTGCTAAGTTTAATCAGATTCAATAAGAAGAGGGCTAGTTATGAGCAACGCGATATTGGTACCAAGTAATGATGATAAAAACATCGCCACCATTACCCATTTGAGTGGCGTGTTGTTTTCGTTTATTCCCTCTTTAATTGTTTGGTTATTAAAGAAAGACGATAACGAATATCTATCAGCCCAGGCCAAAGAAGCGTTGAACTTTCAAATCACCATCCTCATTGCACAGTTTGCTGCGGGTGTGCTGATAGCTATTTTGGTAGGCTTTTTGTTGCTAGGAATTATTTGGCTGTTCAATGTTGTTTTATGCATAGTTGCCGCTATCTCTACCAGTCATGGCGAAACTTATCGCTACCCCTTGTGCTTACGTCTAATCAACTAATGCGTCTTATCAATTTGCAGTTTTAAGGATTACTCGTGTCAAACCCATTATTACACTTTGCTGGCTTACCAAAATTTAACGAAATCAAACCTGAGCATGTTGGCCCAGCGGTAGATAGTTTAATTGCGGAAGGGCGTGCTCTGGTTGAGCAATTAGCAACCAGTACTGAAGCGCCAACATGGCAAAATTTTGCAGTGAGGCTAGAAGACCATAGTGAAAAGCTAGGCCGTAGCTGGAGCCAAGTTGGGCATATGAATGCGGTAGTGAATAGCCCGGAGTTGCGCGAAGCATATAACGATAACTTGGCTAAACTGACAGATTTCTACAGTGATGTATCGCAGGATGAGCGTTTGTACGCGAAATTCAAAGCAATTCAATCCAGTGCGGCTTTTGCCACGTTGAGCGATACACAGCAAACCATTATCAATAAAGAAGTGCGCGACTTTAAATTGGGCGGTGCAGAGTTGCCTGCTGAGCAAAAGGTAAGATTCAAAGCCGTGAGTGAGGCGCTTTCTAAGTTGGGTGCTAAGTTTGAAGAAAATATACTCGATAACACTAACGATTTTAAACATACGGTTGAGCATCTAGCAGACTTAGCTGGATTGCCGGAAGATGCGATTGAAGCAGCACAAGAGGCAGCTAAAGCTGATGGTAAGCAGGGTTATCAGTTTAGCCTGCACTTTCCATCCTATATGCCGGTGCTGCAATATGCGGATAATCGAGCACTGCGTGAAGTGTTATACCGAGCCTACGCTACCCGTGCTTCTGAGTTAAGTAAGCCGGAGTGGGATAACACGGATTTGATTCGAGATATTCTTAAACTTAAGCAAGAAGAAGCGCAAATGCTGGGGTTTAATAATTTTGCAGAGCTTTCCCTCGCAACAAAAATGGCGGATACACCCAAGCAAGTAACGGATTTTCTAGATACCCTAGCCAAACGTGCCAAACCTTATGCGCAGCAAGACATGCAAGCGCTCACTGCCTATGCCGATAAGCTAGGTATTGCCGATATGCAAGCTTGGGATGTTGCGTATGTCAGTGAAAAGCTACGCCAAGAGAAATATGCATTCTCTGACCAAGAGGTAAAACAATATTTTCCTGAGCACAAAGTGCTGGCTGGCCTGTTTAAGGTAACGGAAACCATTTTTGGCGTGCATGTGCGTAAAGTGGATGCGCCGGTATGGCATCCTGATGCCAGTTTATATGAAATCAGTAACAGCGATAACCAGCCGATTGCTTATTTTTATCTGGATCTTTATGCGCGTAACCACAAACGTGGTGGCGCTTGGATGGATGAGTGCATTAGCCGCCGTCAACATGCTAACGGTATAGAGCTACCAGTGGCCTATCTGACGTGCAATTTCTCAGCGCCAGTGGGCGGTAAGCCTGCACTGTTTACCCATGATGAAGTCATTACTATGTTCCACGAGTTTGGTCATGGTTTGCACCATATGCTCACCCAAGTGGATGAGTACGGTGTGTCTGGCATTAAAGGTGTAGAGTGGGATGCTGTAGAGTTACCTAGCCAGTTTATGGAGAACTTCTGCTGGGAATGGGAAGTTCTGCGCCAGATGACGGCGCATGTGGATACGGATGCACAATTGCCGCGTGAGCTATTTGACAAAATGGTGGCAGCGAAAAACTTCCAGGCCGGTATGCAAATGGTGCGCCAAATCGAATTTTCACTGTTCGATATGCGCTTACATGGTGACTTTGACCCTAATGGCAAACTCACCGCCTTAGATTTAATTGAACAGGTACGTGACGAGGTGGCTGTGATGCGTCCGCCGCATTGGAACCGTTTTCCTAATAGTTTCTCACATATCTTTGCCGGTGGTTACGCTGCGGGCTACTATAGCTACAAATGGGCTGAAGTGCTGTCTGCTGATGCCTACAGCCTGTTTGAAGAGATGGGTGTGCTGTCTGGTGAAGCGGGTGCCCGTTTTAAAAATGAAGTACTTGCTAAAGGTGGTAGTCGCCCAGCAATGGAGTCCTTTGTTGCGTTTAGGGGCAGAGATCCGAGTATGGATGCACTGTTGCGGCATAATGGTATGGCCTGATAGTAAAAACTGTTTTATTATTCAAAGATATAAAAATATAGCTTAAGCTAATAATGGAGGGTGTAGCTTGAAGCAATCTGAAATTCGATTACAAAGTTGGGCTATATATGAATCAAATGTTCAAAATTACCGTGCATACTCATCGACTGTTCAATCATTCTTTTTGACAATCGGTTCTGTTCTGTTCACAGCAAATGACACTCCGCTTTATTTACTCTTTATGATAGTAGGTATCGGAATTCTTCATGTGTTTGTAATCTGGATTCCTGTTGTATTTGCAAGAAACTATATAGTTGATTATCATAAGTTTCAAAGTGAATTGGGGTTCGGGGATGCCAAGATTGTTGCTCTAGCTAAAGTTTGCACTGAACGTGAATATGTTAATAATAAGTCCAAGAGAAAAGTTGCTAATGAGCAGTTCTTCAATGGAAAAGGCAATAGGATGCTACGCGCAACACGGTTCAAATTTGATGTTTGCGTACCTTTGTCCTATGTTGCTATCTGGATAGCACTTTTTATGTGGAAGATATTCCCAATAATCCTCACTAAAATTTAGCCTGCCTAGGGCATCTTAATTGTAATGAATTTTGCATAGTAGCTTATACAGCTTTTATTTTTTGTATTATGTTGCACTAATAAGCACCGGGAAATAAATTACTTAATCGCGCCCACTGTTTAAATGCTTTGTAAGTATCTAGACCACCCTTTTGTATGCATGAGGAAGTGCCATATCCCAATATATTGCCTTTTGATATGACTTTGGTGAGGGCGGAATCCAATCTAAAGAGGCATTAAATTCATTGCAAAAAACTTTAAAGCCTATTGTGCCTTTTGAGTTGCGCTTGAGCTAGATCTAAATAACTTACCAAACTGTCAACTACTTGATAACTATGCTTCGTGACAAAGTCACTTGGCTGTATTAAGTCTGGCACCACCACAACTTTTAACCCAGCGGCAATCGCCGCACGCGCACCCATTTCACTATCTTCAAAGGCAATGCATGCATCAGCAGGTATGCCTAATTTTTTAACTGCAAGTAAATAAATGTCTGGATTAGGTTTACCTCGCTCCACCTCTTGTCCACTAGTGATCTGGTAGAAGTAATCACTTACACCTACTTGGTTTAAGCGCTGAGTGATGTGATGTGTAGCGGACGAAGATGCAACACTACAAATAATATTGCAGGCTTGGTAGTGTTGCAGCAGAGCGCGTACACCAGGCTTTAGTGGAAACGAATTGTTCAAGCTTGCTAATTGGGCATCTAAGCCCTGCATTACTAAATTAAATCGTTCCGTGCCGCCTAGTTGTGCCGTCATGATGCGTGTGGAATCTGGCCCCGCACGCCCAATTAGCTCCACGTATTCCGCTTGGGTGTAGGTAATGCCTACTTGCTGGGCTGCGCTGATACAGGCCTGCATGATGATGCGCTCTGAATCAATCAGCAAACCGTCCATGTCAAATATTGCGGCTTTTATCACGGGCTTAGTTTTCTAAAGTTGGTTTTCTAAAAAAGGTGGACTTTATCATATGCTGTCGATTGCTAGCCAAGGTATTTGCGTAGAGGCTCTATGATGACGCTGAAAAGTGCTTCATCGCTTTTTGCCAAGTGCAAAACTTGTGGCTCCAGATTTTTGACTCGCGTATAGGCGCATGCTAGAGTTGCGCACTTGAGACCCTTCATTCATTACTACTCTAAATTAAGCCTATGAAACTTGCCACCTGGAACGTTAACTCGCTTAATGTGAGATTGCCGCATGTACTTGATTGGTTAACTGCGAACCAGCCGGATGTGCTGTGTTTGCAAGAAACCAAGCAAGAAGACAGCAAGTTTCCTTATGCTACGTTTTCTGAGTTAGGCTATCATGCCGTGCATATCGGCCAAAAAACCTACAATGGCGTCGCTATTATAAGTCGCCACCCTATTTTGAATGTGCAACACAACATCCCCAACTTTGATGATAATCAGCAGCGCGTGATAGCAGCCGATATTAATGGAGTGAGGGTAGTGTGTGCTTACATCCCTAACGGTCAGGCGGTAGATTCTGACAAATATCAATATAAATTGCGCTGGCTGACTGCCTTAAATGCATGGCTGAAGAACGAGTTGGCACAACATGCTAAATTGGCCTTATTAGGCGATTACAATATTGCACCTGAAGACCGTGACTGTCATGATCCTGCAGCTTGGGAGGGGCAGATATTAGTTTCACCTTTGGAGCGGGAGGCATTTAGTCGCTTGGTAAATTTGGGGCTTAGCGATAGTTTTAGATTGTTTGAGCAGCCGGAGAAAAGCTTTAGTTGGTGGGATTATCGCATGATGGGCTTCCGGCGAAATCTCGGTATGCGCATCGACCATATATTGGTCAGTGACGCACTAAAGGCGCTATGCGCCGCAGCGTATATAGACAAGGCTCCGCGCAAGCTAGAGCGCCCGTCAGACCATACCCCAGTTGTGTTGGAGCTTAATGCGGGTTAAGTAGTTGCTGCACTTGGTCTGCAGTTTTGTTTGTGCTCGAGTCTTTGTTGTTAGCCGCATCAGCAGGTTTGGTGGTTCTGTTGATACCAGGCTCTTTTAGTTTTGAAGCTTGTTCAGGCGTCCTGGCTGCCCCACTCCTAGGCAGTAAAGTAATGTCAGGCTGCAGCATTTGCTGCGGCTGACTTAACGGTAGGGCTTCACCGCCACCTTCTTGCATACCAGGTGACTCGGTCTCTACCTCTGGGGGCGGGTTTTCATGATAGAAGTACTCGTAAATACCATTCTCGTCATTGTCGGCTCTAATGCCCGTGGTTGGGTCTATGCGCAGTGCCATCACTCCATCGGGTACCGGCATGTCGGTTTCAGGTACGTTCCTTAAAGCAGTTGCCATGTATTTAATCCAAATGGGTAGCGCGGTTGAGCCGCCGGTTTCGTTGCGACCTAAGCGCCTAGGCTTGTCGAAGCCCACCCATGTTACCGCGACTAATTTAGGGCTGTAGCCAGTAAACCATGCGTCATAGTGATCGTTAGTGGTGCCGGTTTTGCCGGCGAGGTCACCGCGGCCAAGTTGTGACGCCTTGGCTGCCGTGCCGTACCTCACCACGTCTTGCATCATTGAGTTCATGATAAATGCGTTGCGTGCGTCAATCACGCGCGGCGCATCGTTTCTAGCGGTCACAAATTTGCTTTGGCTGATTATTTTGCCGTTTTGGTCAACAATCTTAGAAATTAAGTAAGGGTTAACACGGTAACCGCCATTAGCAAAAACTGCATAAGCACTGGCCATTTGCATTGGTGTTGCCGAGCCGGCACCCAGTGCCATTGTCATGTAAGCTGGATGGTTTTTTGCCGCAAAGCCAAAGCGCGTAATGTAATCTTGCGCATAAGCTGGCCCAATGCTATCTAACACGCGTATTGCCACCATGTTTTTTGATTTTGCTAGCGCCTGTCTGAGGCGAATAGGGCCATCAAATGTGGCATCATAGTTCTGAGGTGTCCATTCCTTGTTGCCCGTCTCTTCAGAAGAGAAGCTAAGCGGTGCATCTTCAACAATCGTTGCCGGTGTGTAGCCTTTTTCTAAAGCAGCAGAGTAAATAAAAGGTTTAAAGCTAGAGCCGGGTTGGCGCCACGCTTGAGTGACATGGTTAAATTTGTTGCGGTTAAAATCAAAACCGCCAACCAGCGCACGAATTGCCCCGGTTTCAGGGTCTATTGAAATCAGTGCCGATTCAACTTGCGGTAGTTGGGTTACGCGCCATTGACCCGATTGGGTAGAAGGCGAGCTATTTAGAATCCGAATTACCGCACCAACTTTTAGTAAGCGTTTCTCAGGTTTCTTTTCATTCAGCGTGTTTTGAATCAATGCTAGGCCTTTGCCATTGATTTCAACGTCATCCCCGTATTTGGTATGCACAGTAATGGATTTTTCTGAAATTTTGGTAATAGCGGCAGGAATTAGCCCGTTTGAGACATCAATGTCGCCAAGCGCTTCTGTAATTTCCTCTTTGTCGGCATCAGTGACTACTGAGTTGAAGTTAAGTACCTTTTCCGGCCCGCGGTAGCCTTGGCGTGCATCGTAATCCAAAATGCCATCCCTCAGCGCACTGTTTGCTGCTTCTTGGTTGGTTTTACGCACGGTAGTGTAAACCTTTAACCCGCTACTGTAGATTTCATCTTGATAGGTTGCATATAAACTTTCTCTCACCATTTCTGCGACATAGTCGGCAGATAAATCACGAGACTGTCTGGATGCTTTAAATCTAAGTGGTTGATTAAGCGCTTTTTTGTATACGGACTCCTCAATGAATCCATAGCGCTGCATGTCGCGTAACACTTCCATTTGGCGCGCAATTGCGCGCTTGGGGTGCAGGTAAGGATTATAGCCAGATGGTGCCTTAGGTAAGCCGGCAAGCATGGCAGTTTCAGCGAGGTTTAGTTTCTCTAATGGCTTGCCAAAATAGACCTGTGCCGCCGCGGCAAAGCCGTAGGAGCGTTGGCCTAAGTAGATTTGATTGATATATAGCTCAAGAATCTTATCTTTACTTAAATTGTTCTCGATTTTGATGGCGAGTAAAGCTTCGTTGATTTTGGTGCCAAGTGTGCGTTTGCCATTGGGTTTAGTAAAGAAATTCTTGGCAACCTGCATAGTAATGGTGCTGGCGCCCTCATGGCTGACGCCCGTAATGTTGTTCTTAATCGCACGTAGGATGCCTTTAGTATCAATGCCGCCGTGTTGATAGAAGCGACGGTCTTCAATGGCAAGTACCGCATCTTTCATGTTTTTTGGCACATCTGAGATTTTGACGTAAGCGCGCCGTTCTTCACCAAACTCCTCAATTAAGTAGCCATCTTCGGAGTAAACTCTTAACGGCAGTTTGGGGCGATAGTCTGTCAGCGTTTCAAGCGATGGTAAGCTGGGGTAAATGATTGCAACGGCAATCCCTACAAAGGCAATGGCAGATAGGCCGCTAACAATGATCGTTAACAAGAGATAGTGCCACCATTTGTTTGGAGTCATGGGCGATTTGATTTCTATGAACTAAAAATATAAAGCTATTATAAATTGCTATGGATGCTGGTGCGAATAAACTGAGTGATAAAGCTTAAAAAAATGAATAAATTAAAAATTGCTTTACAGGGTTTAAAGTTGTTGCTAGGATTTAATGTAAATTATTAGAAATGTTCGTAACTAACGAAATCAGAAAAGGAATTTCAATTTGAAATTCAGCTTTTTTACAGAATCGGTACCCCCGCTAGTCGGCATAGATATAAGCTCAACCTCGGTAAAAATGGTTGAGCTTATTAGTGATGGGCGTGGAGGTTACAAACTTGAGAATTATTCAATCTCGCCTCTTGCCAAAGACGCCATTGCCGATGGTAACGTTGGGGATCTGGAAAAGGTCGCCGATGCTATCAAGCTGGGATGGAAGCTACTGGGCTCTCGTGAGAAGCGTGCCGCATTAGCCTTGCCTTCTTCAGCAGTCATTGCCAAAAAAGTCATTATGTCCGCAGATCTGCGCGAAGAAGACATGGAAGTACAAGTAGAAGCTGAGGCCAATCAATACATTCCCTTTTCACTCGATGAGGTGAATCTCGATTTTCAGGTGCTTGGTCCCGCCCCCAATAATCCAGATGAAGTTGAAGTGCTAATCGCTGCTGCGCGTAAAGAGAAAATCGAAGATCGCGTTGCTGCGGCAGAAGGCGCAGGTTTGAAAGTAATTGTGATGGATGTCGAGTCTTACGCAACAGAGGCCGCTTATACGCTAGTATCTAGTCAGCTGCCTAATGCAGGGCGAGAGCAAACTGTGATGATTGTGGATGTGGGGGCGACGATGATGCACATTAATGTGCTGCATAATAACGTGCCTATCTATGCACGTGAGCAAAGCTTTGGCGGTGCGCAACTAACACAAGAAATACAGCGTCGCTTTGGTTTGTCACAAGAAGAAGCTGAAATAGCTAAACGTAAAGGCGGGTTGCCTGACAGTTATGAAAGTGAAGTTTTGCAGCCTTTTGTCCAGCTGTTGGCGATGGAAGTCGCGAGAGCACTGCAGTTCTTTACGAGTTCTACGCAATATAACCGTGTTGACCATATCGTGCTGGCGGGCGGCTGTGCCTCCATTGCGGAGATTACACTAACGGTGCAAGACCGTACGCAAGTCAATACCATAGTTGCTAATCCATTTCATAGTATGGCAATGAGTGCGAAAGTGCGGGCACAACAGGCCGCGACAGATGCCCCTGCATTATTAATTGCTTGCGGGCTTGCTATGCGGGGGTTCGCAATATGATACGCGTCAATCTACTGCCACATCGTCAAATAAGACGTGAAGCAAAACAACGTGAATTTGGTTTGATGGCGTTGTTTAGCGCCGTTGCGGCTTGTGCAATTTTGTTTGTGGCTTACACTGTCATCAATAGTAGAGTGGAGTCTCAATTAGAACGCAATCAGCGGCTAAATAATGCCATTACTAAGTTAGATAAAGAAATTGCTGACATTAAAGATCTGCGAGAGCAAATTAGCGCAATGCTCGAACGTAAGCAAGTGGTCGAGAATTTACAGACCAATCGTAGCCAAGCTGTGATTGTTTTTGATGAGCTTAGTCGTCAATTGCCAGAAGGCATGTATCTCAAAAGTATTAAACAAGAGGGTAAAGTCATCACCATCGAGGGTGTCGCAGACACCAATGCCCGAGTGGCAACATTGGTGCGTAACTTTAATCAGTCGAACTGGATGGAGTCGCCTATATTGATAGAAATTAAGGCGATCACTGTAGGCGCTCAAAAACAAAATCTATTTACGCTTAAGGTGAGTTTAAAGACGCCGATAACAGAAACAGATGATGCAGGTGCTAAAGCGAAAGCTGGAAGTGCGAGAAAATCATGAAGTTAGAAGACTTTAATAATATAGATATCAACAACGCTGGCAGTTTGCCAGCACCTATGAAAGCGGTGCTTTTAGGTGTTGTCTTTGTAGTATTGCTCGCGTTAGGGTATTACTTGTTGTTAAGCCCTGCAATGGAATCTTTGGATACAGAAAAAGCAAAAGAAGAGGAGCTTCGTAAGGTTTACTTCGACAAAAAAAGTCAGGCGATTAATTTAGCTGCATATCAGGCGCAGATGGTTGAAATTGAAAAGACCTTTGGCGCGCTATTGAAGCAATTGCCTGATCGCTCTCAAATTGACGGTTTATTAACGGATATTAACCAAGCCGGGTTAAGTCGTGGTTTGGAGTTTGAGCTATTTAAACCAGGGCAGGAAACTCAGGCAGAGTTTTATGCGGAAATGCCAATATCCATTAAAGTCACCGGTACTTATCATGATTTGGGGGCGTTTGCGACTGACATATCAAAACTGTCACGCATAGTGACGTTAGGTGACGTTTTTATCGCGGGTAAAAATAAAGACGCTAAGCCCGATGCTAAGGGCCCTAATGACGGCGGCTTAGTAATGGAGGCTGTTGCAAAGACTTATCGATATTTGGATGCAAGTGAACTCGCAGAAAAACGTAAAGCTGAGAGCGAAAAAGCTAAAGCAGCTAAGAAAGGTAAATAGTAACCGTGGCTGACAATACCAAACGAATATTTATCTTGCCAATCATCATGCGCCTTTTGGTTTGTGGAGTGTTTAGCGTTGGGCTTGCTGGATGTAGCTTTGAGGGCGGTGATGACCTTGACCAATATATGCGCGATGCAACTAAAAATGTGCAGCCCAAGGTTAAGCCGTTGCCAGAGGTGCAGCCGTATATGGCTTTGCAGTATAACGCTGATGGCACGCTGGTCGATCCGTTCCGTGCTCGTAAGGCTGTGAATAAGTCTAGCGTGTTACAGCCTAACTTGAGTCGTCCTAAAGAGCCGATGGAGGCATATCCACTTGAGAGTCTTAAGTATGTTGGGTTGCTATCTAAAAGTAAGCTGACCTATGCATTGCTTAAAACACCGGATGAGTCGGTGCAGCAAGTTAAATTGGGTAACTATGTCGGACAGAATTTCGGTAGAGTGACACAAATTAAAGATGGTGAAATAGTATTAGTGGAACTTGTGCAAGACGACCTTACCGGCGACTGGGTGGAGCGTACTACAAGTTTGGTTTTACAAGAATAGTAATTAGTCGCATGGATGTTGTCAGCTAGAAGCAAATTTGTAGTGGTTTTATCGATTTCTGTTGTGGCTTTAGCGAAGCTGTGGTTCGTTTAAAAGTAGTTATTATTGTGATAGCGCATTAGGCCCTAGAAATTTTTATATTTTTAGGATGTGGGATTTAAGGTGAAATAATGAAAACGAATATTTGGATATCAAAACTTTTGCAGGCAACCATGTTGCTTGGTTTAACCTTAGGTTCGGCTTTAGCTGTTGCTGAAGATCAGGCTGGGCTAACCAATAAAATTGAGAGTGTCGACTATTCAACGCTACCTGGTGGTCGTGTCAGTATTCGTGTGAAAACAACAGAGCCTCTGGCAAATCCGCCGGCTGGATTCACACTTAATAATCCCTCTCGTATCGCATTAGACTTTCCAAAGGTTGGTAATGGTTTAGCTAAAAACAATATTCCGGCAGAAGCGGGTTCATTAAAGAGTGTTACGTTAGCACAGGGTAAAGATCGTACCCGTATGGTACTTAATCTATCAAAAAACGTAGGTTATAGCACAACAGCAAAAGGGAATGAAATAACGATTCTTTTGCAGGCAAATGAGGCGTCAGCAGGGACTGGCCTAGAGACTAAATTCTCAGAGCCAATTTTGGGTAATAAAGCGGCTGCCATTAATAACATAGACTTCGTGCGCGGCAAAAATGGTGAGGGACGTATTATTGTTGATTTGTCTGACGCATCAGCTGGTATAAATATCAAGCAAAAAGGTAAAACTATCGAAGTTGATTTTATCAATACTGATGTACCCGCTAATTTGCAACGTCGTTTGAATGTGATCAATTTTAATACACCTGTGCTTTATGTTGATACGATAAAACAAGGCAAAAACGGGCGTATGACTATTGAGCCTAAAGGTAACTGGGAGCAGTCTGCATATCAGGCAGATAAAAAATTCATCATCGACGTGCGTCAGGTGGTAGAAGACCCGAATAAATTAGTGCGTGGTTCAAAGCCTGGCTATGCTGGGGAGAAGCTGTCTTTAAATTTCCAAAATATTGAAGTACGTGCTGTGCTGCAGGTGATTGCAGACTTCACAGGCTTGAACATCATTACCAGTGACACAGTAACTGGTAATCTTACACTGCGCCTTAAAGATGTGCCTTGGGATCAAGCGCTTGAGATTATTATGCAAAGCAAGGGCTTGGATAAGCGAAAAAATGGCAATGTGATTTTAGTAGCACCTGCAGATGAAATTGCTGCTAAAGAAAAACAAGCCTTTGAAAGCCAGCAGCAAATTGATGATGTTGAGCCACTTCGTACTGAGGTATTCACTTTGAAGTATATGAAAGCTGAAGCTTTAAAAAATATTTTAAGTGACCCTAAGCAAAAGATCTTGTCTAAACGCGGCAATGCCGTATTGGATCCACGTACCAATACCGTATTTGTGCAAGATACGCCTAAGTATTTAGAGCAAGTGCAAGCTATCATTAATAAGACAGACATACCTGTCAAACAGGTGATGATTGAGTCGCGCTTGGTGATTGCTGATGACAAATATAGCAAAGCGCTAGGTGCTAGACTAGGTGTTACTCAAACAGGTACTCCTGGTAATAGTGTTGGTACCTTAAGCGGTAGTTTGGGTAATCGCCCAACAGCAGTGTCAACCACAGGTGTGATTACTCAAGGCACTCACAATGGTGCTGTGCAAACTACATTAACTAATGGCAACCTATTTACCAGCTCCGATGGGCAGCCGGATTTACTATCGAATCTCGCTGTTGCAAACGCGACTGGGTCAATTGCCTACAGTATTTATAATGTCGCAGCTGGTTTGTTACTCAATTTAGAGTTAACCGCGATGGAGACTGATCAACGCGGTAAGATTGTGTCCAGTCCACGTGTTATTACCGCTAATCAGCACAAAGCCAAAATAGCGGCAGGTACGGAGATACCTTATCTGCAAGCTTCAAGTAGTGGTGCTACTAACGTTGCGTTTAAGCCTGCTGTATTGAGTTTAGAAGTGACGCCGCAAATTACACCGGACGAAAAAATCATCATGGAGCTTGATATTAAGAAAGACAAAGTCGGCCAAATATTCAATGGCGTACCCTCGATAGATACGCAAAATATTAATACCCAAGTATTGGTAGGTAATGGTGAAACTGCAGTGCTAGGGGGGATTTTTGAACAGATTGAACGTGATGATGTGAGTAAAGTACCATTCTTTGGAGATCTGCCACTTTTTGGTAACTTATTTAAGAAGAAAACTCGTCAAAATGATAAAACAGAGCTGTTGATATTTATCACCCCGAGAATAGTTGATGAACGATTGACGTTACAGTAACAGGTGATGTTGATTATGTAGCGACATTACAGTTCATAGTTTTGATAAAATGCCCATCTAGAATATGATGGGCATTTTATTTTGCAGGTCTTTGTGTCATTACATAATGGTGCTAGTTTAATGCGCTAAAGCTATGAAAATGTTTGCAGGCAATAAGGATGGTTTTAATTTGAATAATATCTATTTTATAGGTCTGATGGGTGCAGGTAAAACCACCATAGGGCGAATGCTCTCTAAACAGCTAGATAAAGAATTTTATGATTCAGATATTGAAATTGAGCGTAGAACTGGCGTAAAAATCCCACTTATTTTTGAGTTGGAAGGTGAGGATGGATTCCGTAAGCGCGAGACACTTGCGCTTGAAGAGTTGTGTCAGCTTGACGATATTATTATGGCAACAGGCGGTGGCGCGGTGCTCATGCCTGAGAATCGTGTCTTATTGAAAAATAGTGGAAAAATCATCTACCTGCGAGGCAAAGTTAATGATTTATACCAGCGTACTCGACATGATAAAACCAGACCCTTACTGCAAGGCGGGAACATGAAGCAAAAACTGGAGCGTTTGTATTTAGAACGCGATCCAATTTACACTAGTTTGGCCGATTACATTGTGGATACCGGAGCCCAATCTGCACTTGAAATTACTAGTTATATTGAAGATTTATTAAAAAAGTAAACATGGTTATGCAAACACTAAAAGTAGAATTAGCGAATAGAAGTTATCCGATATATATAGGGCGATCACTTATTTCAAATGCAGACTTGATACTGCCGCATTTGAAGCGCAAACATGTGGCCATTGTGACCAACACAACGGTAGCACCTCTGTATCTTGAGACTTTAAGCAATACGCTACAAGCTGCAGGCGTGACGGTGATTCCAATTATATTGCCTGATGGTGAGGCGTATAAAAATAGTGAGACGCTTAATTTAATTTATGACGCATTACTACAAAGTCGCTGTGAGCGTAGCACCACATTAATCGCACTTGGTGGCGGCGTAATTGGAGACCTAACAGGCTACGCTGCTGCGACTTATCTACGCGGAGTTCCGTTTATACAGATACCTACTACGCTACTATCGCAGGTGGACTCATCTGTTGGCGGTAAAACTGGTATCAATCATCCGCTTGGTAAAAATATGATAGGTGCTTTTTACCAGCCGCAACTGGTGCTGGCTGATATCGATACGCTGCAAACCTTACCTGCGCGCGAGTTTTCTGCTGGTATGGCTGAGGTGATTAAGTATGGTTTAATCAGGGATGCAGAGTTTTTTGATTGGTTAGAAATGCACATTGAGCAATTAATGGCATTAGATGAGCAGGCTATCACAGAGGCCATTTACCGCTCATGCAAAAATAAAGCAGACGTGGTTGCGCGTGATGAGCACGAAACAGGTGAGAGAGCCTTGTTGAATTTAGGTCATACATTTGGACACGCAATAGAAAATGCGATGGGCTATGGCGTTTGGCTCCACGGTGAGGCTGTGGGTGCTGGCACCATGATGGCTGCAGATTTGTCTCGACGCATGGGGTGGTTGACCGCTGATGAGGTGACGCGAATTCATCAGCTATTAACTGCTGCAAAACTACCGTTAGATGCGCCAAAGCTAGGTGTGGATAAGTACCTGAATTTAATGCAGCTAGATAAAAAAGTGGCTGATGGAAAAATTAGACTGGTACTACAGCAGGCAATAGGTAAGTCAGTAATTACCAGTGATTACGACGCTGAAAAACTAAAAGAAACTCTATCTTTATCGTCTACGTAATTGTTTCTCTTAACACCAGCCTGGCGCATCCTGATAATGCTAGGCTGGTGAGTTGCTGACCTAAGCAAAATCTTATTGAGTTATTTCAGGCAGTGGCCGGCTAGGCTATTGCGCTAGCTTGCTAGAACTGGTTTACCTATATAAGATAGAAGCATGAATACTCTTGCTCCTTATGCTGCTAATCCAGATCAATCTATAGGGCGGCATCATGCTGAACCCGCTTCGTCAACGCGCAATGCATTTCAGCGTGACCGTGACCGTATTATTCATTCCACTGCCTTTAGGCGCCTAGAATATAAAACACAGGTGTTTGTAAACCATGAGGGTGATCTGTTCCGCACGCGATTGACGCATAGCCTAGAGGTTGCCCAAATGGCGCGTGGCATCGCAAGAACTTTGAATCTGCATGAAGACCTTACCGAGGCCATTGCGCTGGCGCATGATCTTGGGCACACCCCATTTGGCCATGCCGGGCAAGATGCACTTAATGAGTGTATGCGTGATTACGGTGGGTTTGAGCACAACTTGCAGTCGTTACGCGTAGTCGATCAATTAGAGCAGCGTTATGCAGAGTTTGATGGCTTAAACCTCACGTTTGAAGTAAGAGAAGGCATACTTAAGCACTGCTCAATTAGAAATGCAAAGCAGCTTGGTGATGTAGGCGTGCGGTTTATCGAAAAAACCAGCCCTAGCCTAGAGGCGCAATTGACAAATTATGCAGATGAAATTGCTTATAACAACCATGATATTGATGATGGCCTGCGCTCAGGGTTAATCAGTATTGAGCAGTTATCGACAGTAGGGCTGTTTGCGCAAAATCTAGCTGAGGTGAAGGCGAAATACCCTGTATTAGAACAAAAACGGTTGGTGCATGAAACAATACGCCGCATGATTAACACGTTGGTTGTAGATTTGTGTACACAAAGCGCAAAAAATATTGCACAGCATCAGCCTGCTAGCATTGATGATATTCGGAAGCTACCGCAATTAATCAGTTTTAGTGAAGACATAGCTAAACAAAACTTAAAGCTAAAGCAATTCTTACGCAAAAACTTATACCAGCACTATAAAGTGAATCGCATGAGCGCTAAGGCGGTCAGAATTGTGCAAGAGCTATTCGCGTGCTTTTATGAAAATACAGGGCTATTACCAAACGAGTTTCAACTATATGCCGAAGTAGATAAAGCGCGTGCGGTTGCGGATTATATTGCGGGCATGACCGACCGATTTGCAATAAGAGAGCACCGTAAGTTATTTACAGTAGAAGAATATTTGTAGATTACGCTAATAAAGGTCTGCCGCTAGCACAGCTAAGACTGACCTATTACTGGTGCACTGCAAGTAGAGTTGGCGACTTGTTGGCCACAAGAGTCTGCGCATGACTCGCTAGGGTGGCTAGCGGAGACAAGTCCATCAGCGAGCCTTCTGTTATAAATCTATCTGTAGAAAGTTGTCGTGTTGCAAAATTACAACAATTGTAAGTAATTGTGACAAAAAGCCCAACTTTTAGTTGTAAGCCTAAAAATCTTTGTGCATACTACGCTCTACCTTCTTAGTGAATGCTACTTGAGTAGTAAACGTTGAGAGAGTTTGCAAACTTTCTCTTTGGTTTGGTTGCCGTAACGGTAACAAACTGATGAGGTAATCGAGTAATAAAAATAGTAATATTTTTTAGGAGATTTATATGAAAACAACAATTAAATTAGCAGTTGCTTCAGCTTTAGTAGCTGCAGCTTCAAGCGCACAAGCTGGTATCACAATCCCAGCTGGCGATTGGACATTGGACATCGGTGGTGTTGTAAACGCTTACTACACAACTACTAAATACAGCGGTGACAACGGTGGTACAACTGCTTTAGGTTTAGGCAATGGCGATGCAGCTTCATCAAACAACATCACTACTGGCTTGTTACCAAACTACCTATCAGTTTCTGGTAAAACACGTCAAAACGATTTAGACGTTGGTTTCACAATCAGCCTCAACCCAGGTGCTTCTACAGCATCTGCAGGTAACCAAGCTGCACAACAAGAAAACCGTCAAGCATTCTTGACATTTGGCGACAAATCATGGGGTTCTATCAAGTTAGGTAAAGATCTAGGTATCTACGCATCTGACGCTATCTTGAACGACATGACATTGTTGGGCGTTGGTGGCGGTGCTGGTGCACTAGCTGGCAACACAACAACATTGGGCCGTATCGGTACTGGTTTCATGTATGCTGACTGGAAATCACAAGTTGCTTACTCATCACCAAACTGGAATGGCTTCAGCTTTACAGTTGGTTTGACACAAGGTTGGAATGCTACTAAATCTGATACAGATACTGTAACTGTTTTCAACAGTGCTACAAGCACAGGTCGTAGCGGTGCAGGTTCTGCTTACGAAGGTAAAGCTTCTTACGAGTGGGCTGGCGACGTAGCTGGTAAAGTTTGGGCTTCAGGTATCTACCAAAAAGTATCTGGTTTAGCTGGTGCTGCAGGTGGTGCTGACCGTGCTCAAGCATTCGATATCGGTACTACAGTTAACGTAGCTGGTTTCGGTTTAACTGGTTACTACGGTAAAGGTGATGGTATTGGTCAAACATTCCAATTGCGCGATGGCTTTGATGCTCAAGGTCGTTCACGTGATTCAGACCAATGGTACGTACAAGGTACATACACAATTCCAGGTGTAGCTACTAAATTGGGCGTTTCATACGGTGAATCTACACTTGACGGTAACTCAGGTGAAACATTCAAAGATGTTCAAGACAGAATGTGGACAGTTGGTGCTTACCACCCAATCACAAAACACTTGAACTTAGTTGCTGAGTACTCAGAATCTGAGCGTGATTTAGACAACCGTGCAACAGCTGACGTTAAAGCTAAAGCAAAAACTGTTTCTTTAGGCGCGATCTTATTCTTCTAGGATAAGGCAGGGGTTACCCTGCAGTGTTTAAGTAATAGATTAGAAAACGGCAACTTAGGTTGCCGTTTTTTTATAGATGTTGTCTAGTAATAAAATTTAAAGAGATCTTGTAATGAACTTATATCCAGTGACAGTCATTAGCGATTTTTATGATAATCCCGATGAAATAAGGAAATATGCACTTTCTCAGAAGTACACCTATCGTCATGAAATGAAAGATGCTAGCTACGTTTTCCCCGGGTGTCGCACGAAAGATTTGCGCGATATCAGTGCATCACTTTATGATAAGGTATGTAAGAAGTTAATCAGTATATTTCATATTCCTGAGCACGATGTGATGCGCTGGCAGATTAGCACTAGCTTTCAAATTGTTGGTGCTGAATATGGGGCAGGTTTGATTCATCAAGATCAAAATACCGTGTTTGCAGGCGTGTTGTATTTAACACCCAATGCTCCTTTAGATGCAGGAACATCCTTATTTAGAAAAAATTCCTCATATAACGATGAGTTGTACTGGAAGACAATTAAAGGGAATGATGATAATTTTAAGAGTAAGTCACCAATAGACTTTAGTTACCACAGCATGTTTGACGAGGTAATCAGAGTTAATAACGTATATAACACCTTAATTTTGTTTGAGGGGGATATCCACCACTGTGCTAACCAGTTCTTTGGCGATACCAATAATAATGCGCGACTAGCGCAGGTATTTTTTATTACTAAAATTGATGCTAATAAGCAAAGTTCATTTCCAGTGTTGCGAGTTAAAAATCAGTCGATATAGTGGTTGGCTAGCTGACCTAACGATTAGTGCTCATATAGTTAATAGGCGTTAACTATATGAGATTTACCAGCTTACTCTTCTATCCCTAGTTCCTGAATCTTCCTCGTGAGCGTGTTGCGCCCCATACCTAATTGGTTAGCAGCTTCAATCCGGCGGCCATGTGTGTGCTCTAGTGCTTTTTCAATCAGAATGCGCTCAAAGATTTGCGTACGTGATTCCAGTACATTTTGTTCGCCACGATTGAGTGCGTCGGTCACTTCTGCTGCCAGTGCCTCTTGCCATGAGCCGTTTGAGTCTACTTTGTTGCCGTCTTGTTTTAACTCTGGCGGCAGGTCTGCAATATCAATATTTTGGCCAGGTGCCATCACGGTAAGCCAGTGGCATACGTTTTCCAGTTGGCGTACGTTGCCGCTCCAGTTGACGGCACTTAAGAACTTGAGTGCTGCAACAGAAGGTTGTTTAGCCTCAACACCAAGTTCAGTCGCACTGTGTTGTAGGAAATGCTTAATCAGTAGTGGGATATCTTCACGGCGCTCACGTAGCGCTGGCAGGCGCAGGCGAATTACGTTAAGGCGGTGAAATAGGTCTTCACGGAATAAGCCATTTTTAACGCGTTCTTCCAAGTCTTGGTGGGTTGCTGCAATAATGCGCACGTTTACTTTAATCGGTTGGTGGCCGCCAACACGATAGAATTGACCGTCACTCAGTACGCGTAATAGGCGCGTTTGCAGGTCAGCTGGCATGTCACCAATTTCATCTAAAAACAGGGTGCCAGTGTCGGCTTGCTCAAAGCGCCCGCGTCTACCTGCGGCCGCGCCAGTAAATGCGCCACGTTCATGCCCAAATAGCTCTGACTCTAATAAGTCTTTCGGAATTGCTGCGGTATTGATGGCGATAAAAGGTTTATCTGCACGTGGGCTGTGGCGGTGTAGTGCGCGCGCAACAAGCTCTTTACCGCTGCCTGATTCACCGTTGATTAGTACCGTGGCATGTGAGCGGCTTAAGCGGCCAATCGCCCTAAAAACCTCTTGCATGGAGGGTGCTTGGCCAATGATTTCAGGCGTGTCTTCAGCTACTGCGCTGAAGCCATTTTCAGAAGCTTGCCTAGTGCTTTCTTCTACAGCACGTTTAATGATGTCTATTGCCTGATCAACATCAAAGGGTTTGGCTAGGTATTCAAACGCACCACCTTGAAATGCCGCTACTGCGCTTTCAAGGTCAGAGTAAGCCGTCATGATGATGACCGGGATGTCTGGGTGTCTGCGTTTTATCTCGCTGAGGAGGTCTAACCCAGAACCATTCGGCATGCGGATATCGCTGACGACAACTTGCGGTTGTTCATGATCTAGCGCATTGAGTGCCTCTACCACTGAGGGGAATGTTTTGAACTCAAGGTCTGTACGTGCGAGTGCTTTTTCAAAGACCCAGCGTATAGATTTGTCGTCGTCAATAATCCAAATTGGTTTCATAGGTTTCTCATTTATCAGCGGTGCCATGTAAGTTGCACAAAATTTTGCTTATTATTCTCTTTGTATCTACTTCATTTAATATCGTGGTCTGTAGGGTACAGCGCACGATTATTGCATTTTCGCAGTCGGTTTAATTGCTGTAGTTTCTATTGGTAGCAGTATCGTGAAACGTGTATTACCCGGTGTGCTTTCGCAGTCGATCATGCCGTGATGCTGGGTTACAAAGGTTTGAGCGAGTGTTAAGCCAAGTCCGGTTCCGCCTTCGCTACCTGATACTAGTGGGTAAAAAATACGGTCACGTATATCAGCGGGAATGCCAGGTCCGTTATCAATAATCTCCAGTTTAATGGCGACTCGGTAACGTTTTCTAGCAAGGGTCACTTGTCTTTCTGCACGTGTTTTAAAAGTAATTTGGCTGTTAGGTGTTTTATTGGCTTGCATCGCTTGTACAGCGTTGCGTGCAATATTTAATACCGCCTGTATTAGTTTCTCACGGTCGCCAATAATCTCTGGCAGGCTTAAATCATAATCACGTTTTATTAGAATACTGCGTGGAGATTCAGCCAGCAGTAAGCTACGTACACGCTCCAATACCTCATGAATGTTAGTTGGCTGATACTTTGGTACGCGATGTGGAATTAAAAGTCTATCCATTAAGGCCTGCAGTCTATCAGCTTCCTTAATAATCACTTGTGTGTATTCGCGTAGGCTAGGAGATGGTAACTCGTGTTCTAGCAGTTGCGCTGCGCCGCGCAGGCCGCCAAGCGGGTTGCGGATTTCGTGTGCTAAATTACGTAATAGCTCTGCATTGGCTTGTTGTTGGATGAGCATGCGTTCTTCACGGGCGATTCTTAATTGCGCATCCATTGGTTGGAATTCTAAAATCAAGCTCGCTACCACTGACTCTATAGGAGTCACTGTGCAGGTGACGGCAAAAGAGTTATGCCGATGGGTGCTGATAGTGAACTCATGCTCACGGAATGGGCTCTGTTCTTTAATGGCATTGTTTACTGCAAGCATTAAGATTTCGCAGTCCGGAAATACCTCATTGATATGTTGGCCAATGATTTGGGTGGCACTAAAGGCAAATATAATTTCAGCACCAGGGTTAACGTAAGCAACGCGGCAGTGATCATCCAAAAGGATGATTGCGGTTGCTAAGTGCTCTAGGCCAGCAAAGTGGTCTGGCGTTGGTTGAACCATAATAGTGCTTCACTCGTCATTTCATTGATTGACTTATCATAAGCAAAAGCTAGACCAGTTTTCACGTGTTGTATGAATAAGTTTTTTACATACACCGTAGTCGTGCATGATGATGATTAACCTATTGAATATCAATGTTAAAAAAACTTGGCGATACTGTCCGTCTGGATTTTTTTAATCAATAGAATCTATTTGACCCTGATATTTATATGATTAAGTATAGCAGGAATAGAAAACAAAAAAGCCGCTACTGCACCTAAATGGTGCGGTAGCGGCTTTGCTCGTTGTTCAGGCCGGGTAATTTAGCGTAGTGAATCGATTTCTTTTTGTAATAGCTCGATATTTTTCTTGTGATTGTCCACATTAGCCTGCAAGTTTTTCATTTTCTCTTCAAATTTTGGGACGTTTCTAAATGTTTGCCCTGTGGCTGTTCTGTAAACCTCTGGGTTTGATTCGCCTTCCGCATAAGCTTTGTTCGCCTCTTCAAGTGCGAGTTTTTCAGCCTCAAGCTCGTTGCGCAGGATTTCTCTACGTTTGCCATCGCGTTGATTTTGCGTGTTGGCATCTACGCGCGGAAAGCTATCCGGCGTTGCTGTTCGCTTAGACGTGGCAGGGCTTGCTTTGGGTTTGTTGTCATTGGTGATGGCGTTAGCATCGGGGTCTAGCTCAAGACGAGTTGCACCTTTGCTTTTAATGTTGGAGTAAGTTACTCGGCCATCAGCATCTACACGCTTATAAATTTCAGCAAATGCATGGCTTGAGAGCGTAATAGCAATCAGTGATAAAAATAAGTGTTTTTTCATGAGGTGAGTTTATTAGAGTTAATCAAATAAGGCAACATGGATTAAGTTGAGGGGCCGTTCACCGCTTAACGATTGCTTACTGTATTGCGTTGACGTTGTTGTTGGCATGGATTCTTAGACGCTAAAAATCAAAAAGGGCGATAAATCGCCCTTTTTGATTGAATCAAACTAACAACACATTAGCAAGAGTAGTACAAGCCAAACTCAGCAGGGTGTGGTGTCATGCGTACTTTGTTTACTTCTTCCATTTTCAATGCAATGTAAGCATCGATCCAGTCATTAGTAAATACGCCACCTTTAGTTAAGAACTCACGGTCAGCATCAAGTGCTTCCAAAGCTTGCTCTAGTGATGCGCAAACTGTTGGGATTTTTGCATCTTCTTCTGGTGGAAGATGGTACAAGTCTTTAGTTGCCGCTTCACCTGGGTGAATCTTGTTTTGCACGCCATCTAAACCAGCCATTAGCAATGCAGAGAATGCTAAGTATGGGTTAGCGATTGGATCTGGGAAGCGCGCTTCAACACGGCGACCTTTGTCAGAATGCACAAATGGAATGCGGATAGAAGCTGAACGGTTTTTAGCTGAGTAAGCTAATTTAACTGGTGCTTCGAAGTGTGGTACTAAACGTTTGTATGAGTTAGTGCCTGGGTTTGTGATCGCGTTTAATGCACGAGCGTGTTTGATGATGCCGCCGATGTAGTAAAGTGCGAACTCGCTCAAACCAGCGTAGCCGTTACCAGCGAACAGGTTTTTGCCATCTTTCCAAACTGATTGGTGAACGTGCATACCTGAACCGTTATCGCCAGCGAATGGTTTTGGCATGAATGTAGCAGTTTTGCCGTAAGCGTGTGCTGTATTCAAAATCACGTATTTTTGGATTTGAGTCCAGTCAGCACGTTGTGTCAATGTGCTGAATTTTGTACCAATTTCACATTGGCCAGCAGTTGCAACTTCGTGGTGGTGTACTTCAACTGGCACGCCTAGTTGTTCCAATGTTGTACACATTGCTGAACGGATGTCGTGTAGTGAATCGACTGGTGGCACTGGGAAGTAGCCGCCTTTAACGCCGGGGCGGTGACCTGTGTTGCCGCCTTCAAATTTCTCGTTTGATGACCATGCGCCTTCTTCAGAGTTGATGCGTACTGAGCTGCCGTTCATTGAAACATCCCATTGGATGCTGTCAAAAATGAAGAACTCTGGCTCTGGACCAAAGTAAGCTGTGTCGCCTAAGCCGCTTGATTTTAAGTATGCTTCAGCACGTTTTGCCAAGCTACGTGGGTCGCGGTCATAACCTTTACCATCAGTAGGGTCTACAACGTCACAAGTTAATACTAGTGTTGGCTCGTCGAAGAATGGATCGATAAATGCAGTGCTTGCGTCTGGCATCAATTGCATGTCAGATGCTTGAATACCTTTCCAGCCAGCGATAGAAGAACCGTCAAAAGCGTGACCTTCTGTAAATTTGTCTTCATTAAAGTGTGACACTGGCACTGTTACGTGTTGCTCTTTGCCGCGTGTATCGGTAAAACGAAAATCAACAAATTTAATGTCGTTATCGATTACCAATTTCATTACATTTTCCACTGACATTAGAATCTCCTATTGGTGTGGTGTGGGTTAAAATAAAACAAGTAAAAATTCAACTCATAAGATTAGCAGGAAACGTGCCAATCTGGATAGCGGTAAACGCTTGAATTTTAGAGGGTAAATTAAGATAGCCTTGCATTGGTGCACCAGTATGATGCATTTTGTGATTTTACGCACAAAATAGGTGCAAATGAGTGTTGGTGACGTGGTTAGTCTCAACAGGTTTAAGCATAATCTTAAAGATGGTTTATTATAATTCGAACGGCAGTAATGGTGTTAAGAAAAAGGTGTTAACAGGTTGTTTTTGGACATGTAATTTAAGGATAAATGCATCATGAGTGATATACAGGAAATTTTAGCATTTGCAGAGAAGCGTGCGATTGAAAAGCGTTTGCCATACGCGGGTGCGCTGACGCCGCAAGAAGCTGATGCGATTTTGCGTGCTGATGCGAGTGCGCAGTTGGTGGACGTACGCACCAAGGCTGAGCTGGAGCTGGTGGGGCGTGTGCCATCGGCGTTGCATGTAGAGTGGGCTTTTTACCCAGGAATGGTGGCTAACCCAGATTTTGCAGCGCACTTACAGGCACAGCTTAATCAAAAAGGCGCGGATAAAAATACGGTGATAATGTTTCTCTGCCGAACTGGCGGACGCTCACACAATGCAGCCGTGGTTGCTGAGTCTTTAGGCTATTTGCATGCGTATAACGTGCTTGAAGGATTTGAGGGCGATGCCAATGAATATAAGCAACGCACGCTGATTAATGGTTGGAAGCATGCGGGCTTACCTTGGACGAATTGATGATGGTGGATAAGTATGCGGTGATTGGTAATCCAATCGCACATAGTAAGTCGCCCTTGATTCATGCTGCTTTTGCCCAGCAAACGGAGCAAGCCATGAGTTACGAGGCTATTCTAGCGCCGCTGGATGGGTTTGAGGCTACGGTTGAAGCGCTGATGGCGAGTGGTTATAAGGGGTTGAATGTCACTGTGCCGTTTAAGTTTGAGGCATTAAAGTTTGCGTCTACGCGCGGCAAGGTTAACTCTTTTGCGGATAGAGCCGGTGCATCAAATACCCTGATATTTAATACGAGCACAGGTGTTATTGCAGACAACACAGACGGTGTGGGGCTGGTGAACGATATCACTCATAATATTAAGTTTGATATCCGTCATAAAAGGGTGCTGGTGTTAGGTAGTGGCGGCGCTGCTTTTGGGATTCTTCAGCCTTTGGTTGAGGCGGCTCCGGACTCTATTGTGATTGCTAATCGCACATTTCCTAAAGCAGAAGAGGCAGTCAATCTTCTTGCTGAGATTGTTAAAGTAAGCAACAGTGACGTCTTAAGTTTTCCTAAGCGTTTTGAGGAGTTGGATGGTTTGCAATTTGACTTAATCATCAATAGCACATCCGCCGGTTTGACCGATACCGCTCTGCCTATTTCCGATACGATTTTTGCTGAAGGTTGCCTTGCTTACGACATGATGTACGGTCGCGAAACGCCGTTTATGGCGCAAGCACGCCGTAATGGTGCGCAAGTGGCAGATGGTCTGGGTATGTTGGTAGAGCAGGCAGCTGAGGCGTTTTATTTGTGGCGCGGCGTGCATCCTGATACTAAACCGGTGATGGATAAGATAAGGGCGTTAGCAATATGATTACTTGGTTGATGAATAGTAAGCCTAATGCAGCGCCGCTCAGTGTTGGCGCTTATTTAGAGCGTGCTGCGGTGCTTTTTGTGGCTTTTGTGCTGTTGTATCAGGTGTGGATATTTTTGCATATTTGCTGGTGGATTAAATTTAACCCTTCTTCCAGTGCTTTTATGGAAGACCGTTTGGAGGTTATTCAAGAGGATCGCCCGGATGCAGAGCTCAAGTATAAATGGGTGGATTATGAAAAAATATCTAATCATTTAAAGCGTGCGGTGATTGCCTCAGAGGATGCAAAGTTTCTTGATCATGAAGGCTTTGATTGGGATGGCATACAGAAGGCTTATGAAAAAAACCTGAGAAAAGGCAAGATCGTGGCTGGTGGTTCGACCATTAGTCAGCAGTTGGCAAAAAATCTGTTTTTATCCACCAAAAGAACACCTTGGCGTAAAGGACAAGAGGCCATCATTACCATCATGCTGGAAAACGTCATGTCTAAACGGCGCATTCTAGAGATTTACCTCAATGTGATTGAGTGGGGGAATGGAGTGTTTGGCGCTGAGGCTGCTGCACGGCATTACTATAAAACGAGTGCAGCGGGATTAAGCAAAGGGCAGGCGGCAAGGTTGGCGGCGATGATCCCTAACCCGCGCTTTTACGATAAGCATCAGTACACACGTTATCTCAATAGGCGCACTGGCACGATACAGGCCAGAATGCATATGGTGCCTGTGCCCTAAGCGTAGGTGAGTGTGTTGGTGGGCTAAATGGTTGTGATGTGCATCTGAGGCATTATCATCCGTGATAAAAGGAAGGGCGTATGCAGTCACTAGAGGATTTTTTTAATTCGATTGTTAACTTACCTAGCCTGCCTAAGGTGGTGCAAGAGGTGATGCAGCTACTCAGTAATGATGATGTTGATATTAATCAGCTGGCGAGCGTAATTAAGCAAGATGCAGTTATTGCCGCCAAGGTGCTGAAAATGGCCAACTCATCATTTTATGGTGTGACGCGTGCTGTTAAAAATATCGACGATGCGGTCGCCATTTTAGGCTTGGCTAAGCTTAGCTCTTTAGTGATTGCCAGTGGTGTGACTGGCGCTATTGTTAATGTGCCAGGTTTGGATTTAAAAAGATTCTGGCGCCATAGTCTGGTTGCCGCTAGTATCAGCCGTGACATTGCCAAGCAGTTGGGGCTAGATGCTGAGGTGGCGTATATCGCTGGGCTATTGCATAACATTGGTGATTTATTGCTGCATTTGGTGTCTCCCGCAATGTCTAGTGAGGTGAGTGCTTTATGTGTGGATGCCGGCACAGAAAAGCGATGCTTGGTGGAGCGTGATGTGATCGGTTTTGATCATTGCCAGATTGGCGAGGAGCTTGCGCTACGCTGGGGATTTCCGTCCGAAATTTCACGCGCATTGCATTACTACGCGACGCCACTGGATAAAAATGCTTGCGGAATTGCGCCTGTGGTTTATATCGCGGTGCAGATTGCGCAAGGGTTGGTGCGTGGCGATGATGTCAATACCACAGTATTTGCTTTAAATGCGGAAGTGACTCAGCGCTTGAAGTTCAGCGAGGAGACTTGGCTGGCGTCGGTTGAGCGTTATCGTGAGTTGTTGCAAGAAGCCAATGCGATGATTTAGTTCTGCAGTTTCGGCATTGCCGCCGGTTTGAGGGGCTAAAGCTAGTATTCATTTTGAAGCGCTGATTAAAATGTAGTGACGTATTTTAATCAGCGCTTTTTAGTGTGCAGCCTGTTTAAAGCATCAGTTTTAGATATTTAGCCGTGTAGCTAACATCGCTTTTGGCGACTTCTTCAGGGGTGCCTTCAGCAATCACCATGCCGCCGCCATCGCCGCCTTCTGGACCCATGTCTACAATCCAGTCCGCGGTTTTAATCACATCCAGGTTATGTTCAATAATCACAATGGTATTGCCTGCGTCGCGTAGGCGGTGAATCACATCTAGCAATAATTGAATGTCGGCAAAGTGTAAGCCGGTGGTTGGCTCATCTAGAATATAAAGCGTGCGTCCCGTATCGCGCTTGCTTAGCTCCAGCGCAAGCTTCACGCGCTGTGCCTCGCCGCCAGATAGCGTAGTCGCGCTTTGTCCTAGTGTAATGTAGCCTAAACCTACATCAAGCAAGGTTTGCAGTTTTCTGGAAATCACAGGCTGTGCACTGAAAAAGGCGTGGGCTTGCTCTACGGTCATCCCTAGAATTTCATGGATGTTCTTACCTTTGAACTGAATTTCTAGCGTTTCACGGTTGTAACGTTGGCCTTTACAAACATCACATGGCACGTAAACATCGGGCAAGAAATGCATTTCTACGCGTAATACGCCATCGCCTTGGCATGCTTCGCAACGCCCGCCTTTTACGTTAAATGAGTAGCGGCCTGGGCCGTAACCGCGCGCACGGCTTTCCGGTACGCCAGCGAATAAATCGCGAATCGGTGTAAATAAGCCAGTGTAGGTGGCCGGGTTGGAGCGTGGGGTGCGGCCAATCGGGCTTTGGTCCACGTCGACCACTTTATCAAAGAATGCTAAACCGTCGATTTCGCCGTAAGGTGCAGGTTCGGTGCTGCTGCCGTACAGATGCTGTGCAACGATGCGATATAACGTATCGTTAATCAAGGTAGACTTGCCGCTGCCAGATACCCCAGTGATGCAACTGAGTAAGCCAACCGGTAGCTTTAAGGTTACGTCCTTCAGATTGTTGCCGGTAGCATGGCTCATGGTGAGCCAGCGCTCTGGGTCTGGTGCTGTGCGTTTTTTGTTATAAGTGATTTGGCGTTTACCGCTTAAATATTCACCGGTAACAGAGTTGATATTTTCTTTAATTTCGGCAGGGGTACCTTCTGCCACAATGCGTCCGCCATGCTCGCCTGCACCAGGGCCAATGTCGACCACATAATCTGCAGCCATAATCGCATCTTGGTCGTGCTCAACCACAATAACGCTGTTGCCAATATCGCGTAAGCGTTTGAGTGTGTCGAGTAAGCGGTCGTTGTCGCGTTGATGTAAGCCAATTGATGGCTCATCTAATACATACATCACGCCAGTTAAGCCGCTGCCGATTTGTGATGCGAGCCTGATGCGTTGTGCTTCACCGCCAGAGAGCGTTTCCGCCGAGCGTGACAGTGATAAATACTCTAGCCCAACATTGGTTAAAAACTTTAGACGATTGCTAATCTCTTTAACGATCTTATCTGCAATTGCTAGTTTTGCGCCTGTCAATTCAAGCGAATCAAAGAAAGTAAGTGCTAACTTTAGCGGCACTTGGCACACTTCGTGGATATTTTTGTTACCCACTTTTACGTGGCGCGCTTCTTTGCGTAAGCGTGTGCCTGCACAGTCCGGGCAGCTTTGTGAGTTAAGATATTTTGCCAATTCTTCACGTACAGTTTGTGAGTCTGTTTCGTGATAGCGGCGCTGCAGGTTATTTAAAATACCTTCAAACGTGTGGATTTTTTGGTAAAACACACCACGTTCGTTTAGGTATTTAAACGGGATTTCCTCTTTACCGCTGCCGTTGAGCAGTATTTTTTGAATCGGCTCGGGCAGTTGTTCAAAGGTTGTGTCTAAGTCAAATTGGTAATGCGCTGCTAGGCTAGCCAGCATCTGGAAATAAAACTGGTTACGCTTGTCCCAGCCTTTAATCGCGCCTGAAGCTAGTGATAAATGCGGAAAGGCAACCACGCGTTTCGGGTCAAAGAAATTGATGTTGCCTAAACCATCACAAGTGGGGCATGCGCCCATTGGGTTATTGAAAGAGAATAGGCGCGGCTCTAATTCTGCAAGTGAGTAGTCACATACAGGGCATGAGAACTTGGCTGAGAACAGCAGTTCTTTGTCGGTATCCATTTCTACCGCAATCGCCTTGCCATCAGCTAAGCGTAATGCAGTTTCAAATGACTCTGCGATACGCTGTTTCATGTCTGGCTTGACTTTGATGCGGTCAATCACAACATCGACATTATGCTTGGTGGTTTTGGCTAGTTGCGGCAAGGCATCCACTTCATAGATTTTGCCGTCCACACGCAGTCTGACAAAGCCTTGTGCCTTCAGTTCTTCAAACAGATCAATTTGCTCACCTTTGCGGTTGGAAACCACAGGCGCCAATATCATGAGTTTTGTATCTTCAGGTAATGCCAATACGCTATCAACCATTTGGCTGACCGTTTGCGCCTCTAGTTTGATGCCATGCTCAGGGCATTCTGGATCGCCAGCACGTGCATATAACAAACGCAGGTAATCATGGATCTCGGTCACGGTGCCTACGGTAGAGCGTGGGTTGTGCGAGGTGGATTTTTGCTCAATCGAAATCGCTGGCGACAAGCCCTCAATCAAATCAACATCGGGCTTGTCCATACGTGCCAGAAACTGGCGTGCGTAGGCGGAAAGCGATTCTACATAACGCCGCTGACCTTCTGCATATAAGGTGTCAAAAGCAAGTGAAGATTTACCGGAACCAGATAAGCCAGTAATCACAACCAGTTGATTACGTGGAATATCCAGAGAAATATTCTTTAAATTATGCGTGCGCGCACCGCGAATGCGAATTAAATCCATATAGCTAAATCCATTGTACTTTTACTCACCTGCGTGTCTGATAAAATAGCCGTGTGCTCACGCAGTATTTTATGATGTAGGTAAAGTTTGTGAAAGAGGTGGTGTTTTGGCCCATGAGCCATGCCAGCAAACGCTGCATGCTATAAAATGGGCAATTGACCGTATGCAATTTTATGAAACATTCAGGTTAACATTAAGGCAACCTGCTAATATACCTACTTTTACGCAATTAGCTTAATTATTTTTCATGTCATCACCGCATCATCTCTCATCAGAAAAAATGACCCCGGCAGAAACCCGTGCGACTTTGAGTTTAGCCTCTATCTATGGCTTGCGCATGTTTGGTATGTTTTTGATTTTACCGATTTTTGCTATTTACGCATCAACCTTGCCTGGTAAGCCTAGTAGCTTTATGGTGGGGCTGGCGTTAGGCGCCTATGGGCTAACCCAAGCTTTACTACAATTACCATTTGGCATGGCCTCTGATAAATACGGCCGCAAGCCGATGATTTATCTGGGCCTGGCTATTTTTGCTATCGGCAGTTTGGTTGCGGCCTTAGCTGGCAGTATTGAAGGCATTATTATTGGCCGTGCTTTACAGGGGGCTGGTGCCGTTTCTGCCGTAGTTACGGCTTTGGTCGCGGATTTAACGCGCGACGAACATCGCACCAAGGCTATGGCCACGATAGGTGTAACGATAGGTGTTGCGTTCTCTGTGTCATTGGTTGGTGGCCCAATTTTGAATCAATGGATTGGCGTGCCGGGTATTTTTGCGCTGACTGGCGTGTTGACCTTGGCGGCCATTGCCGTGGTACGTTTTGTGGTGCCAGATCCAGTGCATAGCCATTACCACTCTGATGCCAGTGCCACACCGGCCAGACTAAAAGACGTGCTCAAGAATAAACAACTGTTGCGTTTGAATTATGGCATTTTTGCCTTGCATGCAGCGCAAATGGCGATGTTTGTTGTGGTACCGTTTGCGATTGTAAGCGCCAGTGGGATGCATGAAAACCAGCATTGGCAAATCTATTTACCTATCGTGTTAGCATCCTTCGTGCTCATGGTGCCAGCGATTATTTATGCTGAAAAGCAATCCCAAATGAAGCTTGTGTTTGTGATTGCGATTGCCATGATGTTGGTGGCGCAATTGATGTTTTCAGTGTCGATACATTACTTCTGGGGAATTGTTGCCTCACTCACCGTTTATTTTGTGGCTTTTAACGTGTTAGAGGCTTCACTGCCATCGTTAATCAGCAAAATTGCACCGGCTGCCGCCAAGGGTACCGCGATGGGTGTTTATAATACTGCGCAGTCTTTAGGGATTTTTGTGGGCGGTGCATTGGGAGGCTACCTTTCGCATGTTTACGGCTTTGCAAGTGTATTTATATTTTGTGGCATGATGATGTTTTTATGGCTATTATTAGCGTTTTCAATGCAAGCGCCGTTAGCGGTTAGAACCAAAATGTACACCATGGAAGCGTCTGCTGACCAAATGACAGCAGAAGTAGCGGCGAGCGTGCGAAGCAGTCTCACTAAGCTGGCTGGCGTAATAGAAGCCGCAGTGTTGCCGCAAGAGCGCACTGTGATATTGAAGATAGATAAATCGTATGATTGGGATGACGCCCAAGTGTATCAATTGTTGAGAGGATAAACATGGCATCAGTAAATAAAGTGATATTGGTTGGTAATCTTGGTCGCGACCCAGAAGTGCGCTATATGCCAAATGGCGAGGCCGTATGTAACTTCAGTATTGCAACAACCGATAGCTGGAAAGATAAATCAGGTGCCAAGCAAGAGCGTACTGAGTGGCACAATATTGTGATGTATCGCAAACTGGCAGAAATCGCAGGCGAGTACCTGAAAAAAGGTCGTCCGGTGTATGTAGAGGGTCGTTTGCAAACACGTAAATGGCAAACTAAAGAAGGCCAAGACCGTTACACGACTGAAATTATTGCAGACCAAATGCAAATGCTGGGTGGTCGTGATGGCGGTGGTTCAAATGCTAGTTATGATGGCGGCATGGACCAAGGCAGCGACAGTGATTATAACCAAGCGCCTAGCCAAGGTCAGGCAAGGCAAGCGCCGGCAGCTAAACCTGCAACCAGTGGTTCTGGTTTTGATGATTTTGAGGATGATATTCCGTTCTGAGGTCTACCTGAGATGAAAGTGTAAACAAACCCCATTAACCTAATAATTTAATGGGGTTTTTTCTTGTTTACATCTTATTTTTAATGAGCTAGTATGGTGGCAATTTCCCCAATCCAAAAATAGGGAATTACAAACCTTTTCTGCTTTTATCAAGTTCTTATCAAGGGTTTGTGTATTAAAGAAGTCATTACTATTGTGTTTTCATTTTTTAACTTTGTTAATTTTTACAACAGTTTTATTAATATGTATACGCAACAGGAGATGGCTCTTAGGTAGTTTTAACTCTATTGCGCATACTGCATTCTGGAAAGGTGCATATGAAAAAGATATTAATAGCGTTAGCTTCTACCTCGTTAATCTTCGCAACAAAACCTGCTCTCTCCGCCAGTGTGGCCGGCAATTTTAATGTCACCGTTACCTTGACCTCTGTGTGCACCATGGGCGTTGTCGGTGACTTGGCATTTGGCACCTACACTGCTTTTCAGGCTGGTACGCAAACGGCTACTTCTACTACAGCAACATTGACTTGCACACGTGGCTTAACAGGTGTGACAGCAAACTTTGATACCGCCGCTCCTGGATCTACTGCCGCAGCTGCAGCAACTAATGCTGTAGGTGCGGGCATCATTTCCGGGCTGCAGTATGATATTACTGCCACCCCAGGCTCAATCACTTCAGGAAATGCAGCTACTGCATCCAGTATTGGTACCGCAGACTCTCGCCCATATTCTATTACGGGTAGCATGCCAGCCAGCCAAGCCGGGATAACTTCCTCTGGAACGCAAACGCAGGTTAGAACCTTAACCGTAAATTACTAGTGCTTTCAGGTCAGAGCATGCTTTGTGCTTGCTGCAAGTTGTGTAGCTCAGTAACGATGCTAGCCTTATGTGCTACGTGTAGCACATGGCCGACTCTGGCCTGTGCAGCGCAGGCCAGCAGAGGGGTTAATGTAACGGTTAACTTGCAAGGGGGTAGTAATACACCACCGGCGATCGCGAATCAGTCTAACTCAGCTTTTTGCCAGACTAGCAATCGTCCTGAAGCATTTGGCGCAACCTTTACTGTGGTATGTGCAACTGGCGCAGTCGTGAATATAGAATCAGGAGGCACAGAGCAGTCATTCAGCCCTATACATGGTGGTGCTTATCGCTATGTGTTTCAAGCGAACCGCGGTAGCAATCAATTGGGTGTGATGAATAGCCATGCTGGCACAGGTACTGCCACTAGCTGGCGTCTTATTAATTTAACCGACCGCGATTATCTGGAAATTCTTATCAACTGGTAATCAATTATTAACTGATCGAGGGAAACAATAATGAAAATCTCCTCTACAGAAATTATCGACCATTTTAATAGGTTTATTCTCACAAGGTTTATTTTAGGCACCATATTAGGTTTATTTCTGATTAGTCTAAACGCATATGCTGGGGTATTTTCTGTCACCCCGGTACGCATTTACATGGAGCCTAAAGATCGTGCGGTTGCCGTGACCATTACCAATGATGGCGACGAGCCGCTAGTGATGCAGGCCGACCTGTATACATGGAAACAGAAACCGAACGGCGAAGATGAGCTGACCTTAACGGAAGATATATTTCTGTCGCCCCCTATCATCAAACTGGCTCCAAACTCCCGACAAGTTGTACGTTTAGCTAGACTTACTCCAGCTAAATCGGGTGAGCAATTAACTTACCGCATGATCGTGCGGGAGATTCCAGAAGCAAAATCTGCCAAGCAAGATTTGCAACTGCAGATTGCTTTAGCCTTTTCCATGCCTGTATTTATCACTCCGCCAAACGTCAAACCCCAATTGGTTTGCGAGCTGGGCGCCGGCAGCCTAATTGTAGTATGTGAGAACACCGGCAAAGCTCATGTTCATCCTACGCAAATCAACTTAGAGACAAAAGATGGCACCTTGATCGCAATAGAGGATTCTGGTGCTTATCTGCTCCCTGGCAGCAAACGTAGTTTCCAATTGAAGCCTTCCGAAAAGACCAAGGCCAGCGCGGGCCAATTACCTACTGGTAAAGCCAGAATCGCGGTGGTATTAGATGATGCCAGCAAGCATGAGTATGACGTAAGCATAGCCAACTAAATCAGGCCGCGGTTTGAGCTATCCTGCACATAGCTTTATCTGTTTCTTTGCATTGCTAATTGGCGCAAGCAGGCCTGCTGGTGCAACTCCAGTTAGTATGGCAGCCGAGAGCACACAATATCCGTCATTGATGTTGGCCAAAACACTTAGCCAGAACCTCTTGTCTATGGAGGTAATGGTAAATGGTAGCGAAGTCGGCACATGGTTATTCGTAGAGCAAGCCGGAGTTTTGTATGTGCAGCGTGAAGCGCTGGATGACTGGAGGATCATCGTCAATAAAACCGCACAACCTATCGAGTTCAAAGGTCAGTCATTTTGGCCGTTGGATGCCGTGTCTGGTTATAAAGCAAAAATTGACTTTGCCAACCAGTCTATAGAGCTGTTATTTGCACCGCAGTCTTTTGCTACGACCCGTTTAGATAATGGTGTACCTAAAAGCCCGGTGGTTAGCCCGGTATTACCTAGTGCATTCCTTAATTACGATGTCAGTTACAACCGGATTGATTTACGCGCAGCTCCTTCCACTGAAAACTTGAGCGCACTAGCAGAGATAGGCCTCTCCAATAACTGGGGCGTATTAACTAATAGTTTAAGCGCACGTAATCTAACCCGTGACGAATGGCAGGGGCACAAAAGTCAATTAATACGGCTGGAAACCACATTCACCAAAGACTTCCCTGACCGTAACGAGACATTACAACTAGGCGACACCAGTACCCGTATGGGATTGTTGGGGCGGAATGTCTATTTCGGTGGTATTAAATACGGTACCAATTTCAGCCTGACACCGGGCTATGTGAGCCAGCCATTGCCGGCACTGTCCGGCTTGTCTGCAGCACCCTCTACCGTAGAATTGTATGTTAATGATGTGTTGCGCCAAGTTTCAAATGTGCCTACTGGGCCATTCAGTATCAACAATTTTCCGATATTGACCGGTAGCGGCGATGCCCGCGTGGTGGTGCGTGATTTGTTGGGACGTGAAACGGTAATCCAGCAATCATTCTTCACAGATAGCCAGTTATTAGCCCCTGGCCTACATGACTGGAGTGTTGCAATTGGTAGTGTCCGGCGTGAACTGGGCGCCGAGAATGCCAATTATGGACCTGGCTTTGTAAGCGGTTTGTGGCGTCGTGGCATTAGCAATCAGCTTACTTTGGAAAACAGAACCGCAATTACCAAGGATTCTGCATTATTGCAAATAGGTGCTGTTGAAGCATTGCCGTTCCAGTTATTAGGTAAGACTGCACTCACTGCTAGCCATGATAAATTTCATGGCGCTGGTGCTCAATGGTTGCTTGGCATACAACGCCAGGCATTGCGCTTTGGTGCATCATTTGAAGCCCAAGGCGCTACACAAGACTTTAGGGAGCTAGGGCAGAATGAACGCTTCAAACCGACCAAGTTGCAACTGGCTGGCAATGTCAGCTATGCCACCAATCGTTTCGGCAGTTTTGGTTTCGGTTACGCCAAAATAGCGCAATATGACCGCCCCAGTGTGACGACATTATCCGGCAACTACTCCATACGTGTGGGTAAAGCCAGTACGCTGGTATTGAATGCCAGCGAAGCGCGTACCTCAAGCCTCAATAGCTATTCGGTTGGGGCCACCTTCATCGTTCCATTGGATAACCATCGTCTGGCTAACTTATATGCCAATAGACACAGTTCGCAAACCGATTTTTACGCTACTTACTCGCAAAACCCAAGCGTCGACCAAAATCTGGGTTGGCGTGTATTGACTGGGCAGCAGCAGAATCATGCACGTAATGAAGTTGGCGCTTATTACTATGGTCAACATGGCATATTAACTGCAGACTTTAGCGCCACACCTAATCAGAATGCAACGCGTCTGGGTGCCAATGGCGCACTGATTATTACCGATGGTCACGCTTTTGCCGCACAGCGTTTAACAGATAGCTTTGCGCTGGTTGAAGTGAAAGATTATGCCGATGTAGGTGTAGGCTTAGGTAATGCATCGCAGAGTAAGACCGACAAAAGTGGGGTGGCGTTCTTACCGCATCTGGCCGCTTATCAAAATAACTATATACGTGTGAATCCACAAAACCTGCCGATTAGTGCTGAAGTAGATAATCTGGAAAAAGAGGTAGTACCAGCATGGCGTAGTGGCGTGAAAGCTAAGTTCCCAGTACGTAGCGGTCGCGGGGCTATGCTGAAAATTGTACTGAACGATAGTGATGTGGCGCCATCAGGCGCTATCGTTAAGATTGAGGGTGATGCGCAGGAGTTCTATGTTGCTCGCCGTGGGGAGGCTTTTGTAACCGGCTTGCAAAGCAGCAATAGCGTCATACTTAATTGGAATGAACAACAATGTAAATTTGAGGTGAGTTTGCCACCTGAAAAGCCTGATGAAATTCCGCGTTTAGGTCCGTTAACGTGTAATGGAGTTGCCAGATGATCACATCACAGTTCAAGCACTATTGGTTAGGTTTATTATTGATATGCGCACTTTGCCTGTATGCATCGTCCGCATTCGCAGTGTCTTGCAGCATCACTTCAAGCGGACTTTCTACTACGCATACACCGAACGCGGCCACACCTAATGTCACGCAATCTAGCCTTACGCTGACTTGTAGCCGTGGTACGTTGGAGATAGTTAACTATACAGATTATTCGATAGCCGCTGACGATGGTGTCCATGCATCTGGGGCGCAGAACCGGGCACAGGCCGGTGCCAATGTTATTCAGTATGAAACCTACCAGGGCAGCGCCTGCCCGAGTACCGCGTGGTCTTTATCTAGTCCTATCACCGGCCGGTTAACCATGACTAACTCCAACACTAACTACTCTGTCACCATCAATTACTGGGCGTGTATTCCTATCAATCAGCAGGTGCCGGTTGGTACTTACAATGATACCGTGACCATGACGGTGACTTACACCGATCCTATTGTCGTGCTGAATACCACCAAAACCATCAGCAACACTTTTCTCGTTACCGTTACTAATCCTGCCGTATGCCTAGTCACTAGCATCGGTAATGTTGCTTTTGGTACTTATGTGGCATTTAGAAATACTGCACTGGCAGCAACTCCGGCGAATGTAGTACTGAACTGCACGCCGCAACTGAGTTACACCTTGTCGCTAGATGCAAATACAGGGGTAGTAGCAGGTTTGAATTATTCGCTGTCGCTGAGTGCTAGCAGTAGTTCTGGCACTGGCCCAGGTCAGACGCAGACCATATCTGGCAACATGCCAGCCAATCAAGCAGGGACTTGCAGCGCTACAAGTTGTAACGCCTCAGATCCGAGAGTATTGACTATCACTTACTAGAGGCGCTAGAAATGTTACTAGACAATGTATAAGTGGCTGTACGGGCTGGCGTAATGAATTAAGTGACAATTTTTCCTGCGTTGATGTAAACCACGTTATTGGTGATCTGCATAATTTCATCCTTGGAGTGGCTGATGTAAATCATCGGGATGTTAATTTCGTCTGCCACTTTTTTTAAAAACGGCAGAATCTGGCTCTTTAAAGACTCATCCAAAGACGCCATGGGCTCATCTAGCATGAGTAACCTAGGTGAGCTAAGGAGCGCACGGCCAAGTGCCACGCGCTGTTTCTCGCCGCCAGATAGTTGGTGCGTAGTGCGTTTTAGTAAGGTTTCAATTTCCAGTAAATTGACGATATCCTTTAAATGAAACTGCTGTTCATGCGCAGGAATGAATTTCAGTGGGTAGCGCAAATTGTGCTCTACGTTTAAATGCGGAAATAAGCGTGCATCCTGAAACACTAAGCCTATCCTGCGTTGATGAATCGGCTTGTTGATTTTTCTTTCATGGTCAAATACCGTTTCTCCGTTCACGACTACTTTGCCTTGATCCGGTTTGCTAATACCAGCAATCACGTTGAGCAAAGTGCTCTTGCCAGAGCCTGATGGCCCAAAGAGCGCTGTCACGCGTTGATTTAGTTGCAGCGATACATCTAGCTCGAAATCTTGGCGTTTAAGCTTTGCGGCGACTTCAATCATGGCCATGCCCAATCTGCTGACTCGCTTTACGCTCTAGTCTATCGCTAATCATCAGCGCGCCTAGTGCCAGTGTCATGCTGATGATGACTAAACGTAATGCGGCGAAATCGCCGTCTGGTGTTTGTGTGAGCGAGTAAATGGCGAGCGGTAGGGTGCGTGTCTCATTTTCGATATTGCCCACAAAGGTTATCGTTGCGCCGAACTCGCCCATGCTACGGCTAAACGCCAAAATGAGGCCAGTAATGATGCCTGGCATGGATAAGGGCAGTGTAACCGTGAAAAACACGCTAAGCGGGCGTGCGCCCAGTGATTGGGCTGCCAGCTCTAGACGACGGTCTACATGGGAAATTGCTAACCTGATTGAACGCACCATGAGGGGGAATGCCATCACTGCTGATGCAACGACAGCACCCATCCAAGTAAAAGCTAGGCTAAAGCCAAAGTGTTCATTTAGAAACTTGCCAATTAGGCCGCTGTTGCCGAATAGGAGTAATAGTAGATAGCCCGGTACCACAGGCGGTAATACCAGCGGGAGATGAATCAGGCTGTCTAACAATGACTTGCCTAGAAACGACTTTCTGGCAAGTAGCCATGCCACCGCAATTGCAGGGGTAATGATGACTATCACGCAACATACTGCTACCTTTAACGATAGCAGTAGTATGGTGATTTCGGCAGGCGTGAAATTTAAAAACTCCAACATTTAATTTGTGTGCTATTTCTTTCCTAAGAACGCAAAACCGTACTTAGTAAAAATAACTTTTGCCTTATCTGATTTTAAATATTCATAAAAGTCTGCAGACTTTGCGCTTGCATCTTTAGTGAGTGATAGCGGGTACAAAATTGGCTCATGCGTATTATCTGGAAAGGTCGCGATAACTTCAACCTTGCCTGATATTTTTGCATCGGTTTCATACACAATGCCAACGGCACACTCGGCACGTTCCACCAAGGTCAGTGCAGCGCGTACATCTTGCGTGCCTACAATCCTAGATTGTCCTGCATCCAGCCAAGCGAGCGAAGTTAGCGCTTGCTTCGCATAGATGCCGACTGGTACTGATGCCATTTCTCCCGTACAAAGCTTGCCATTGAACGCGCCAAAAAAGTCGAAAGATTTTTGCATGGTAACATCAAAGCGCTTGCCCAAGGGGGCAATGAGCACAAGGTGGTTAGTCAGCAAGTTGGATACCGTGCTGTCTTTTAGCGCATGCTTATCTTTTAAATAATTCATCCATTTGGTGTCCGCAGAGATAAATATATCTGCGGGTGCGCCATTTTCGATTTGCTTTGCAAGCGCAGAAGATGCTGCAAACGATGTTTTAATTTGCGCGCCTTTCTCTTGCTCGTAATTTGCTGAGATTTCATTGATGGCGTTGGTCAGGCTGGCCGCTGCAAATACCACAATAGCATCTTTGTTTTCTGCAGCGCTCAGGCTAGGGGCTAACACTAAGAAAATGCTGACAATTGCTAGTTTTAAGTATCGATTAAATTGCATCATAATAAACTCCAAGTCTTATGTGAGTGTTTTAAAAAGCGCTGATTTCAAATTGCACGTACAGATAGTCTGAATCATCTCTGCGTGTTGGGTCGTTTTTATTGCTGGCAATTTGGGTGGCATTTTTCGTGAAGTTACCTGCCATAAAGTGCGCATAACCAATCGAGGTGTAGATTTGACTATTAATCGGGAAGCGCGCCGTGATGTCGAACTCTTCGCCAATGTCGCTACCACTCAGGCCTTTAGTGTCGCGCAGTGTTGCTGGGCCCCAGCTGTCGGTGTCGCTTTCTAGGCGGTACCAGTTGTAGCCAGCGTCAATTTTCAGGTTTTTGATAAAGCTAACTTTAGGGTCAAACTCTACTCTTAGCTTGGTTGCACGTATGTTGGACATTTCCATGGTGTCGCTGTTAGACCATGGACGTGCGAAGCCAAACAGGCGTTCAAAGCGCTGGTTTTTTTTGTCAGTGGAGCTTTTATCGCCAGTTGCTACGCCATAGAAGCCACTTAACCTAGGTTTCCACGATTGGTCAAACGTATAGCCCAGCTCTGCATTGTAAGCATAGGCGTCATGGTCGATTTTTGTTTTATTGGTCAGGCTGGTGTCTTGCTCACCCCATTGTTTAACGTAATTGGTATCGTAATCCCAGCCGGTTTTTCCTAACACGCCGTATGCACGTAAGCCCGCGGTATGAATTGTGCGGTCAATTCTGCGGGTTGCAATTGTTTCATCGCGGCCATTAAGGTCATATTTAACTTTGTCACCGTCTTGTTTTAACAGATAGTAATAAGGCTGCAAGTTAATGACTTGAGACCATCTTCTCCAGTTGCCTAACGCGCCATAAAAATGTTGCGCATCGTTATCTTCGTCTGCTTGCACCGTAAAGCGTTGCACAGGTTTGAATGCAAAGGTTTCTAATTGCCAGTCGTTGCTTTGCTGGCCGATGATGGCACGCACGCCTTCAAAGTTATTGGTGGTATTACGGTAGCCATTGCGAGCTACTAGCCTTTTATCGCCTTGCTCTAGTGCTTGGCGACCAACTTTAATGCTAATCGGGCGATTGTTGCCTAATTCATCTTTACCTAATGGCGTCTCTTTAAAAAATAGCTCAAGGTAAGCCTGCACTACTTCACCTTGGTTAACGTCACGCGTGTCGTACTCACGGCTGAATTGGCTATGGTTGCGTCTGGCATCGCCAAGCTCCACTGCAAAACGTAGTGGGTCTAAAATATCTTTGATGCCAACATAGGCGCGTGTCCTGAGTAAGATTGGGTCATCAATCACGTCTTTAGCGCGTCTAAAGTCATTGTCACGGTGCTCGTATCGAATGCGGTGGTCTAACCCTATGTCCAGCCAGCTAACATCCTCAAGGCCGTTTACATCTTTTAACCATGTTTTATTAAGCTGTTTTACGTATTTTGGCGGTTCTGTTTCTAATGAAGTGCCATAGCTTTTACGCTCTACATAATATGAGCCATTGCTGTTCTCCGCTGCGGATGCGTATTGCATGCTGGCAGCTAATAAAATGGGCGCGCAAAAAACACTAGTATATGACCGGGTGCGAAATGGGCTGAGTGTGGCGAAGTTAGAAAAGTTTTTCATCTGGGTGAATTGTTGTGATTTTTTAAGAAAACGCAATTTAATCACAAACATCGTTATGTTTCAATGAATATAGCGAAAGCTTCGTCATAATTATTTACGTATTCAATATGGCTACAAGGCCACAATTAAAGTAATGGGTTGATGATTTTAATTTTTTAGGCACTATAATTATCCATATGCTAAATAATCAGATCAAAATTAGAATATCTAATGGGCCTGCAACCGCGATGGGGCCAGGAAAAGCTGAGCTCTTAGCCCTAATCGACGAATGCGGCTCTATCTCAGCCGCGGCTAAGCAAATGAAAATGTCTTACCGCCGTGCTTGGGATCTGGTGGATGAAGTGAACAAGTGCTTTGATCAGCCGTTGGTTTCGAGCAGTGTGGGTGGTAGCCACGGTGGTGGGGCTAAGCTAACTGAGTTTGGTGTTAAAGTGCTGGAAAGCTATCATGCCTTAATTGCTAAATCCCAAGCGGCTTCAGTACAGGAGCTTGCCTTTATTAGTGCCCATCTCAAGCAGCCGGAATAGACACAAAGCGACTACTTGCTTGAAATTGTTTAACGCCATGCATTGTTAATTATAGCGTTGCAGTTAAAGCAGGTAAAAGCCGCAGTAATCTCAACAGTGATAGGTTTGTGAGCGCATGGCCATCTAATCTGGTCTGGCAGCAGTTGTTTTTAGCGGTAATTTCGCGCATTGATGGCATCGTTTTTTAAGTGTCAGTGCGCAAGGTTATTGTTATAGATCAAAGAGTAAGCAATCTGTGATTGATAAGCGTAATTAAGTTTGCTAAATTGCTTATGCCATTAAAAATGGCGTTCAAAACTAATCTAACGTTGGTATGTAATGTGAGTGGGGTCTAGAAGCCGCCTCCAAGGGTTTTATTATTGCATGGCGATAATAAACAAGAATTCCTTAGCAAGGGGCTGAGATTTATGTATGACGCACTTCACGATGTAGTTAATCTACGTATTAAAATTCTGTACGATATTTGCTGCCAAGTGTGTATTGGCACATGTTTGGTTGGTCGTGGCGTTGCGTTGTTTAAGGTGATGCTTTGAGACTTAACATGAATACAATTGCGTATTATTTCCACAAGAAGGCAGTATTTGCGGTATTGGTATTAGCCATTTTGGCTGCTGTATTCAGCTATTATGTTTATACTGAAAAACAGCTAGATGCTGCCAGTGAGTCGCGCTATGTTTCTCATCAGTTAGCCAGTCAACTCAGGCAGACTTCAGATGACCTCACGCGTATGGTGCGGTCTTACGTGTTGACGGGTGATGCCCGATACAAGCGCTATTTCCAGAATATTCTCGATATTCGTAACGGCAAGATTCCGCTTCCTGAAGGTTACTTTCATTCTTACTGGGATATGGTGCTTGTGGGTAAGTTGCCGCCGCCATCTCAGCACGGTAAAGGGGTTGCACTATTGGATATGATGCGTAACGCTGGGTTTACGCAGGCCGAGCTGGATAAGTTAGCCTCAGCTAAGCAGTATTCAGATGATTTAACCGCCTTGGAGTTTGAGGCCATGCGCTTGGCTGAGTTGAATGTGCCTGCCCCTGATGCCAACCGGTTAAAGGCTGCGCAGATGCTGTTAGATAGCCATTATCATCAAGCCAAGTCCAAAATTATGGGGCCCATTAACGAAACCTTTTTGATGATGGATCGCCGCACATTAAATGCGGTGGCGCACGCCAAAATGGTGGCAACGGTGTTTCGCTTAATTTTCATCTTTGTTGCATTTGGGTCAGTCTACTTTATTTGGCGAGCCTATCGGACTTTGCACTCAACCCTAGGTGCGGGTGTTGATGAGGTTTATCAGCATATCTCTAGAATTGGTGCGGGTGATTTTTCTATGCCAATTAGCATCGCTCCTGAGCAAGACAGTAGCGTACTTTCTGGGTTGGCGAAAATGCAGGGTTTGTTATATGCGCATGACGTGGCGCGTACCTTGGCTGAGCAAGACCTGCATAGAAACAAGACGCTCTTGGTCGAAGCGCAGCATATAGCGCAGGTAGGTAGCTGGTCGTTAGATTGGCTGACGGGCGAGTTGGTTTGGAGTGATGAGATTTTTCATATATTTGAAGTCGATAAGCACCAATTTTCTGCAAATTATGAAGCGTTTTTAAGCGTTATACACCCTTGTGATCGTGAAGCCGTGGACCTTGCGTTTATGGCATCGGTTGCTAGTCATACGCCTTATGAAATTACGCACCGTTTACTGCTTGCTGATGGTTCTGTGAAGTGGGTACATGAGCGCGGTACTTCAGGCTATGATGCGGCAGGTAATCCGATTTATTCTCGTGGCACCGTACAGGATGTTACCGAGCGCCAAAATAGTGAAGCGCTAATTCGTAAAACCGAGAGCTACCTCACTAATATTCTTAACTCGGTTGAAGAGGTTATTTGGACTGCGAGTGCGCCAGATTTTAAAGTGAATCATGTCAATGCCGCGATAGAAAAGCTTTGCGGCTTATCGCAGCAAGCGCTTATTGATGACAACGATGCGTGGATTAATATAATTCACCCAAATGAACGTGCGCCAGTGCAATTGGCGATGGAGGCTGTTTTTGAGCAATCCAGTGTCGCACTTGAGTATCGCATCGTATTGGCTGATGGCACGGTACGCTGGGTGTCTGATAGCCGCCATGTGGTGTACGGTGAGCACGGTGAATCTGCTGAGCTGGTCTGTGTAATCCATGATGTTACAGATAAGCGGCTGGCGGCAGATGCCGACCGTGAGAGTAAAGAGCGCGTGATTCAAATGCTGGAAACCAGCCCAATCGCAGTGCGCATTGCTACGCTCTCTGGTGATAAAGTTTTGTTTGCAAATAAGCGTTACACCGAACTGATTAATTGTCCGCCAAGCGCCGTGATAGGGCGCAACCCCAAGCTTAATTATGCACGCCTAGATGAGTACGAGGCGATTTTAGCGCAGGTGAATGGTGGGCATGCTATCAATGATCGATTGATTCAGCTAGTTGTGGCAGATAAAGGCCCGGTATGGGTGATGGCGTCTTACCGCCCTGTGCATTACGAGGGGGCGCCTGCTATATTGGGCTGGTTCTATGATGTGACTGATTTAAGGCAGGCGCAGGATGCGTTGTTACTGAGTGAGGCACGGCTAAAGCAATCGCTAGAGGAGTTGAAATGCCAGAAGTATGCTCTGGATAAACATGCCATTGTTGCAGTCACCGATGTAACCGGGCGTATTACTTACGCTAATGATAAGTTCAGTGAAATTAGTGGCTACTCGACTGAAGAATTGATCGGGCAAGACCATGCAATTTTAAATTCTGGTTATCACCCCACGGGCTACTTTAAAGAAATGTATCGTACCGTGGCCAATGGTCAGGTTTGGCATGATGAGATATGTAATCGTGCCAAAGATGGCCGCTTGTATTGGGTGGATACCACGATCGCGCCTTTTCTCGGGGAGGATGGTAAGCCGCAAAGCTACATTTCTATCCGTACCGATATTACGCAACGTAAAGCCGCTGAGGATAAAAGTAACTATTTAGCACTGTATGACCCACTTACCAATCTGCCCAATAGACGTTTATTGTTAGATCGATTAAGCCATGCGCTGGCTTCTGCCACGCGCACTGGGCGTAGCGGTGCCTTGTTGTTTTTAGACCTTGATCACTTTAAAACATTGAACGATACGCTAGGGCATGATGTGGGTGATTTGCTGCTGCAGCAAGTTGCCGGGCGCTTAACGGCCAGCGTGAGAGAAGGTGACACCGTTGCTCGGTTGGGCGGTGACGAGTTTGTGGTGATTCTAGAAGGTTTGGGCGAGCACGAGGTGGACGCCGCCACACAGGCTGAAACGGTGGGCGAAAAAATCCTCATCAAGTTCATTCAGCCTTATCAACTTAAAGGCTATGAGTATCATATTACCTCTAGTATCGGCATTACCTTGTTTGGTAAAAACAACCTGAAGTCTGATGAGTTGTTAAAGCAGGCTGATATTGCCATGTATCAGGCGAAAAAGTTAGGGCGTAATGCGCTGAGCTTTTTTGACCCTAAAATGCAGGAAGGGATACAGGCGCGTGTGGATATGGAGCATGAGCTACGTAAAGCCCTTGATAAAAATGAGTTCCAGCTGTTTTATCAAATGCAGGTAGATTTTGCTGATCGTGCCGTGGGGGCGGAGGCTTTAATCCGCTGGGTACATCCCGAGCGCGGCTTCATTCCACCCAATATGTTTATACCGATTGCTGAAGATTCCGGCATGATTTTGCCGATAGGTGCATGGGTGATTGATTCTGCCTGCGCACAATTAAAACGTTGGGAGCAATCAGAGCTCACGCGCGACCTGACACTCTCAGTGAATGTGAGCGCTAAGCAGTTTCGTCAGGCAGACTTTGTCGAGCAAGTCACTATGGCGGTTGCGCGCCATGCGATTAACCCTATGCTGCTGAAGTTGGAGTTGACAGAAAGTGCGCTGCTAGATCATATAGAGTCTGCCATTGAAGTCATGAATGCATTGAAGGATATTGGCATCAGATTCTCGTTAGATGACTTTGGTACAGGCTACTCCTCCTTGCAGTATCTACGGTTGTTGCCACTGTATCAATTGAAGATAGACCGCTCATTTGTGCGCGACATTGCAAGCAGTAGCGGTGACCAGGCGATTGTACGTACTATTATTGCCATGGCGCATACTTTAAACCTGAACGTGATTGCCGAAGGGGTTGAAACGGAAGTGCAGCAAGGTGTGTTGTTAGATAGTGGTTGCATGCATTATCAAGGATACTTGTTTAGTAAGCCTGTGCCCGTTGATGTGTTTGAAGGCTTGCTCTAAAAGTATGTCTTGAACGTGCTAGTGGTGTTTAGACGGTGCAATATCCAGGTATGGTAGTGTAAACGCGACTAAATTGTATCAAGTGTGCTGTAAAGTGTTAAAATCGTACAAGACGATTGGTTTTAAAGACAAAAAAGCAGAAAAGTGCGAAAAATTAGCTAGGTTAAGTTTGCCTATGCTAGTTGAGTAAAGCCGTAGAAAATTATTGTCCCCATCGTTTTATTGTTTACAAGCCCGCGCTATACGGGCTTTGTTATTTGTGAGTTTTGTTGTTGCTGCTTTAGTTGTTGCAACCGATGAGTTATCTAAATGAGCCCTGCCCAAAAAAATATTACTGATGATGTGCGCATCATCGAAATCAAAGAACTGACCTTACCGTCTGTGCTGTTGGATAAACTTGAGCCTAGCGCAGCCACTACGGATATGATCGTTAAAACCCGTGCGGATATACACCGTATTTTGCATAGCGCAAATGACCGCCTGTTGGTCGTGATTGGTCCGTGTTCTATTCATGACTATGCGGCAGGTGTTGAGTATGCAAAACGTTTGCTAGAGCAATACCACAAGTACAGTAACGAGCTATTGATTGTAATGCGTGTTTACTTTGAGAAACCGCGTACCACTGTGGGTTGGAAAGGCTTGATTAACGACCCGCATTTGGATGGAAGCTTCAATATCAATGCCGGTCTGGAGTTGGCACGACGCTTCTTGCTGGAAGTGAACGAGCTTGGCTTGCCAGCCGCTACTGAGTTTCTAGATACGATTACACCGCAATATACGGCAGACTTAGTGAGCTGGGGCGCCATTGGTGCACGTACGACAGAATCTCAAATCCACCGTGAATTGGCTTCAGGCTTGTCTTGTCCGGTTGGTTTTAAAAATGGTACCGATGGCAATATCCGTATTGCAGTAGATGCAATTAAGGCCGCCGCTAGCCCACATCACTTTTTATCTGTGACCAAAGAGGGTCGTTCAGCGATTATCTCTACCACAGGCAATGAAGATTGCCACGTGATTTTACGCGGCGGTAAAACCCCTAATTACGATGCAGCAAGTGTAGAGGCGGCAGCGGTTGAGCTGGCACAGTCTGGCTTAAATGCTAAGGTAATGATTGATTGTTCCCACGCTAATAGTCAGCGCCAATATCAGTTGCAAGCGCAAGTGGCAGCCCATGTGGCGGAGCAGTTGCATGCGGGTGACGACCGTATCATGGGCTTGATGATTGAGTCACATCTGAAAGCCGGACGTCAGGACCATGCGCCAGGGTGCGAATTGACTTATGGTCAGTCGATTACCGATGCGTGTTTAGGCTGGGAAGAGACATTGCCAATATTGGATATGCTGGCGGAAAGCGTGAAGGCGCGCCGCCTTAAAAATCAGCAAGATGATGATAGTGACGAGTAAGACGCGATAGTCTTTGCTGGTTAAATCGCAGGCGGTTTTAGCTGCAATAAAATTGCAGTGGATTCAGGTATAATCGCGGGTTATTTAACGTATTAAGAACGGTGATTTTCTATGCCTATTTACGATTATCAATGTAGTAGCTGCGGACATAAAGCAGAAGTCATGCGCAAAGTAAGTGCTGCCAACGTAGAGGCTTGCCCGCAATGTGCTAAGGAGACTTTTTCCAAGCAATTGTCAGCGCCGAGCTTTCAGTTAACTGGTAGTGGTTGGTACGCAACTGACTTTAAAGGTGGTGCCAGTCAATCCGCTAAACCAGCAGATTCCGCAACATCTGAGTCAGCTAGTGAGTCGAGTGCAGCGCCAGCGGCTTGCGCCACAGGTTGTGCGTGTCACTAGTGGCCGCTGAATAAATCACGCGAATGAAAAAATACTTTATTACAGGCTTGTTAGTGCTAGTGCCGTTGGTGATTACCATCTGGGTGCTAAAGTCGTTCATCGGTGTGATGGATCAAAGCCTGTTACTGTTACCAGAAGCTTGGCATCCGCATACCTTGTTGGGGCGTGATATCCCGGGTATCGGCGCGATTTTAACGGTGCTGATTGTGTTCACCACAGGGTTAATTGCTACCAATTTCTTTGGCATGCAGCTCATTATCTTATGGGAAAAACTGCTTAATCATCTGCCGGTAGTGAAGTCAATTTACTCTAGTGTAAAGCAAGTGTCTGATACTTTATTTTCAGATTCAGGCAATGCGTTTCGTCAAGCAGTGCTGGTGCAGTTCCCGCGAGAGGGGGCGTGGACTATCGCCTTTTTAACCGGTACGCCGGGCGGCGATGTTGCAAATCATTTGCAAGGTGATTATGTCAGTGTGTTTGTGCCAACCACACCAAACCCGACGAGCGGATTTTTCTTGATGATGCCGAAGGCTGATGTGGTAGAGCTGGAAATGACCGTAGACGAAGCACTCAAATATATTATTTCTATGGGCGTGGTTGCGCCCGTACCTAAGATTCCCAAACTTTTAACTCAATATTCAAACAATTAAATTATGATGCGTACACATTACTGCGGCCATTTAAACCGCGAACACATTGGTCAAACTGTCACATTATGTGGTTGGGCACATCGTCGCCGTGACCACGGTGGTGTTATTTTTATCGATTTGCGTGACCGTGAAGGTTTAGCGCAAATCGTGATCGACCCAGATACTAAAGGTGCATTTAGCATTGCAGAAACTGTACGCAGTGAGTTTGTGCTTAAAGTTGTATGTAAAGTGCGTGCGCGTCCAGAAGGCACAGTTAACCCAAACTTACCTACGGGTGAAGTGGAAATGCTGGCGACTGAGATTGAGGTATTAAACCCATCACTCACGCCACCGTTTATGTTGGATGACGAAAACCTAACTGAAACCGTGCGTTTGGAGCACCGTTACATTGATCTGCGCCGCCCTGCGATGCAAAAAAATATGATGTTGCGTTACCGCGTGGCTAAAACACTGCGTGATTACTTGGATGTGAACGGCTTTATTGAAGTTGAAACACCAATGCTGACACGCAGTACACCAGAAGGCGCACGTGATTACCTAGTGCCTAGCCGTGTGCATCATGGTCAGTTCTTTGCGTTGCCGCAATCACCACAATTGTTTAAACAATTGTTGATGGTGTCAGGTTTTGACCGTTACTTCCAAATTACTAAATGTTTCCGCGATGAAGACTTGCGCGCTGACCGTCAGCCAGAATTCACACAAGTGGATATCGAAACATCGTTTATGGAAGAAAACGACATTATGGATTTGGTGGAAGAAATGATTCGCCAAATGCTTAAAGCGGTTCAAAACGTAGACTTGCCCGCTAAATTCCCACGTATGCCATTTGCTGAAGCGATGAACCGTTACGGTTCAGATAAGCCAGATATGCGCGTAACGTTAGAAATCACCGAGCTTTCAGATGTAATGAAAGATGTAGACTTTAAAGTGTTTGCCGGTGCTGCCAACATGGCGGGTGGTCGTGTGGCTGCTTTGCGTGTACCTAACGGTGCGGCAATTAGCCGTTCTGAAATTGATGCTTACACTGAGTTTGTTAAGATTTACGGCGCTAAAGGTTTGGCGTATATCAAAATTAACGATATCACTAAATTGAATGAAGAAGGCTTGCAAAGCCCGATTGTTAAAAATATTCATGTGACTGCGTTGCAAGCGATTATTGACCGTACTGGCGCACAAAACGGCGACATCGTGTTCTTCGGTGCAGATAAAACTAAAGTAGTGAACGAAGCTTTAGGTGCATTGCGCCTTAAAGTTGGTCACGATAAAGGCCATGTGGATGGCCGTGCTTGGGCGCCATTGTGGGTTGTGGACTTCCCAATGTTTGAGCATGATGAAGATGCTGACCGTTGGGTTGCATTGCACCATCCGTTCACGGCACCAAAAGATGGTCACGAAGATTTGCTAACCACTAATCCTGGTGCTGCACTTTCAAAAGCTTATGACATGGTATTAAATGGCTGGGAAGTAGGCGGCGGTTCTGTGCGTATCCATCAGCAAGAAGTGCAGTCTAAAGTGTTTGATGCACTGAAAATCAGCCGTGAAGAAGCGCAAGAGAAATTTGGCTTCTTGCTAGACGCATTGCAATACGGTGCGCCTCCGCACGGTGGTCTGGCATTCGGTTTAGATCGTTTGGTGACATTGATGGCAGGTGCAGAGTCTATCCGTGACGTGATTGCGTTCCCTAAAACACAACGTGCTCAGTGCTTGATGACCAATGCACCGAACGAAGTGGATGAGAAGCAATTGCGTGAGTTGCACATTCGCGTTCGCTCACAAAATCCAGCTGCTTAAAATGCAATTCACTTCACGATAACGTTGTTACATCCGCTTTCCGTACTCATCGTACTGTCTACGCGGATGTGCCTAGTTCTCGTATCGTGAATTGCATTCTGGAAGATTAAACTATTGCTTCTAAATTCGCACATGAGCGGGTTGGCCCTAATCCCTTTAGGGTTAGCTGCTCAATGTGTTCCAACATGGTGTAAGTGTTTATGCCTTTAAAATCCCTTATCCGCACTATCCCCCATTACCCAAAACAGGGTATCCAGTTCCGTGATATCACCACGTTACTTAAAGATCCGATAGGCTTTCGGATGGTGATTGATGCGTTCGCACAGCATTATGCTACCCAGCCTATAGATAAAATTGCTGGCATAGAAGCGCGCGGTTTTATTATTGGCGCAGCGTTGGCATACAAGCTAGGCGTGGGTTTTGTACCTATCCGTAAATCTGGCAAGCTGCCAGCGGAGACCATTGGCCATGATTATGCTTTAGAGTACGGTGCTGACCGTGTAGAGATTCATACTGATGCAATTGCGCAAGGTGAGCGCGTGCTGTTGGTGGATGATCTGATTGCAACAGGTGGCACCGCTGAAGCCTCAGTGGCTTTGCTACAAAAGCTTGGTGGCGTGATGGTGGGCTGTGCGTTTGTGATCAACTTGCCTGATTTAGGTGGGTCACAGCGCTTAAGTGATGCCGGGCTAGTGCCTTATTCGCTATGCGAGTTTGAAGGCGATTAATCCTGCATTTCATCTGTTTGCGCTAGTTACGTGATGCAGCAAAGATGTTAAAGTGTATCAATTAATGTTGCCGAATGCTTATCGGCCTATCAAGAAATCATACTATGCCAGTCACCCAACTTAATCATTACAATCTACGCACGCCTTACGAGACGATGCTAAAACTCAAGGACTTTTACTGCGACGTGCTCGGCTTAAAGGTTGGGCCACGAGAGGGTTTTACCAGTAGAGGTTTTTGGCTTTATATTGGCGATACGCATGTGTTGCACTTGGCAGAGTATCGCGGTGAGGGCGAGCCCTTAACCAATGTGCTTACCACCATAGATCATATTTCATTTACCTGCACTGACCTGCCAGCTATGGAGGCGCATTTGAAGCACCACAATATTCATTACACAACGCGTGATTTACCTGTGTTGAACGTGAAGCAGATTAACTTTAAAGATCCGGTAGGTAATGGTATAGAGTTGTTTTTCTACATGGAAAACGAGCGTGTGCAGTAATTGATTTGCTACTATTATGGCTAAGCTTAGCCTATAGAACTATTTGCTAAGATTCTTTGTCCTAGACATACTAAAACAAATATTATTTTGGAGCGTATCGTATGGTTATGCAGATTCAAAGATGGGTAGGTAAACTTGCCGTTGCGGTTGGGTTGTCGCTAGCTTTTGTTGCTAATACCTATGCAGAGGCTGACCCTAAGTTATGGGCGGTAATGAAAGAAGCCTTTTTCGCAAAGCGTGAAATGAAAGAAGTGGATTTCATCAAGATTGACGCACCAAAACGTGCAGAAAGCGGCGCGCAAGTGCCGGTGTCTTACAGTATTGATAATGCGGCTGCCAATGGCGTGGTGATTAAAAAACTGTATGCTTTTGTTGATGCTAATCCTATCCCGTTAACCGCAACCTACCATCTAACTGATGCATTAGGTAACTTTCAGTTATCAACACGTATTCGTTTTGAAACAGATGCTTACGTGCGTTTAGTGGGTGAAACTGAAGATGGCCAGCTCTATTTGGGGTCGCGTGTGATTCGTGCCGCAGGCGGCTGTGGTGGTATGGTAGAGAATAATGAAGCGGAGATTCGCGCTGCTGCTGGCCGCATTAAAATGAATGTAGAAACACCAGTCAAGGTTGGTACACCAACCACGGCAACTTTTAACATTAAGCATATTATGCGTACAGGCTTGCAACGTGACTTGGTATCTCAAGGTTATGTACCAGCTTTTTATATCAATAAAGTTGATTTTGTTTATGCTGGTAAGCCATTAATGACTGTGGATGTGGGTGTAGGCACCGCAGAAGACCCGTATTTCAAATTTAGTTTTGTTCCAGCTGCAGCCGGCAAGTTAGAGGCAGTTGCGACGGATAATGAAGGTAAAACATTTAGCCAGCAATATGATGTGAAAATATAGCGCTAAGCTCAAATTTAATTAATGATTAATAATGAAATGGCCTCCAATGTGAGGCCATTTTTTTGACCATGATTAAAATGTGGAAATTATTCATCTGAAATGGATAATGCAATGTTAAAATTAGGCTATTGAAAATTAAGGACTATTTGATGAAAAGCTATCGTAAAGAACTTTGGTTTAACCCACCTACACGCGTTGCGTTTATCCGTATTACTGAGCAAATCCGTGAATGTTTGCGTGAAAGTGGCGTGCGTGAAGGCTTGGTGTTGGTCAATGCGATGCATATTACAGCCAGTGTGTTTATCAATGATGATGAGCGCGGCTTGCATCATGACTATACGCAATGGTTAGAGAAACTTGCGCCGCATGAGCCTGTGAGTAGCTATCGCCATAATGATACTGGTGAAGATAATGCAGATGCGCACATGAAGCGTCAAATCATGGGGCGTGAAGTAGTGGTGGCTGTTACCAATGGAGACCTCGATTTTGGCCCTTGGGAACAAATTTTTTACGGTGAATTTGACGGCAGACGTAAGAAACGTGTGTTGGTGAAAATTATCGGCGAGTAATCCAATACAAGCTTGCCTAGGGTGCTGCATGTTAATAAATTTCACCTTAGTTATTAATGATATGCCACGGCGCCTGTGCTTGATTGGCGTTTGTCTGGCATCGTACTTTTGATTTTATAGAAATTTAAGTGAAGTAATTGTGATGAAAATACCTGAACTTTTAGCCCCAGCGGGAGATTTAGACCGTATGCGTACCGCGTTTGATTATGGCGCAGATGCGGTTTACGCAGGGCAGCCGCGCTATAGTTTACGTGCGCGTAATAATGATTTTACGATGGCCAACCTTGAGATTGGCATTAAAGAGGCGCATGCGCGCGGTAAGAAGTTTTTTGTTGCGAGCAATATCGCACCGCATAACGCAAAAATTAAAACCTATATGGCAGATATGGCGCCGGTAATTGCGATGCGTCCTGATGCGCTGATTATGTCTGACCCCGGTTTGATTATGATGGTGCGTGAAAAATGGCCAGAAGTGCCGGTGCATCTTTCTGTGCAAGCCAATACGGTGAATTATGCGACTGTGAAATTTTGGCAGGCGCTAGGCTTAACGCGAGTGATTCTATCGCGCGAGTTATCTTTGGATGAAATTGAGGATATTCGCCAGCGCTGCCCAGAAATGGAGTTGGAAGTTTTTGTGCATGGCGCCTTATGTATTGCATATTCTGGGCGTTGTTTGCTCTCGGGGTATTTTAATCAACGTGACCCGAATCAAGGTACTTGCACCAATAGCTGTCGCTGGGATTATAAAGTGCATGATGCGGCACAAGATGCCGCTGGTGTGATTCGTTTGGATGAGTTTGATTTTAAAGCTGAGATGGAAAAGTCCAGCTTGTCTGGTTGTGGCAGCCTGCCGCGCCATCCATTGGCAGATAAAGTTTACTTGATTGAAGAAAAAGGCCGTCCTGGTGAGTTATTACCGATTGAAGAGGATGAGCATGGCACTTATATCATGAACAGTAAAGACCTGCGTGCTATTGAGCATGTGGAGCGTTTGATTAAAATGGGTGTAGATTCGCTCAAAATTGAAGGGCGCACTAAATCGCGCTATTACGTGGCGCGTACTAGCCAAAATTACCGCAAAGCTATTGATGATGCGCTGGCTGGCCGTCCATTTGATTGGAGCCTGCTAGGTGATTTAGAGAACTTGGCTAACCGTGGTTATACCGATGGTTTTTATCAACGCCACCACACCGCAGAGCACCAAAATTACAAACAGGGTTACTCTAGCTCTAGCCGCAGTTTATATGTAGGTGATGTAGTGGCTTATGACGCAGCAAAAGGCTTGGCTGATGTAGAGGCGCGCAATAAATTTGCAGTGGGTGACCGCTTGCAGGTGATTCACCCAACTGGTAATCAGGATATTGTTGTGGAAAACCTATTTAATAAAAAAGGTGAGCCAATACAAGAAGCATCGGGTAGTGGCTACTACGTGAAGCTGCCAATCGTTGCAGGCGACTTAAGTAATGCGATGGTGGTGAAGTACCTATAAACCAATAGCGTGATATAAAAAAGGGGAGCAATTGCTCCCTTTTTTTATTGCCGAAATAAATTACTTATTCATTACGTACATTGTTACTTCAAAGCCGAAACGCATTTCAGTTGCTGATGGTGATGTCCACATAATCGTTCTCCATAATAATTAGTTTTAATTTAGAACCAGCGTTTGGGCTGTGCCATAGGGCTAGTTCTTGAAAAATATTATGCGCGCAACCGTCAATTGGCGCGCTATTGGTATTCATGATTGGTGCTTAATATTAATCATGAGAAGGCCGTCAGTCACTTTACTTAGATAGCTAATGGTATTCACTTTGTAGGGCGTGTTGGGTTGAATAATCGCCATCAATAATACCCTAGTAATTTAGTCGAAATTAACAGTTGACTTATTAAATGAGAATCATTATCATTTAATCAACTTCTGGATTGGAGTAAATCATGAGTAAGCAATTAATTATTAGCCAAGCAAAGCTAACCGGTAATGAGGATTGCAAAGTGCTGTACAACAAAGCTAAAGACATTGTTGAGTTGGAGATAGGCGATACTTCTTTACGGCTTGAAGTGCGCAATTTTTTTATGATGAATGAAATGATGCGTAAGGCTGTGGCGAGATTGGTGATGCAAACTGAGTTGCATCAGGCGTAAGTGTTAAATCAAAGAACAAGTGAGTAATAGCATGCAAAAACAAGTTTCATCAATACAGGCGACAAGCGAGTTGTTTGACCCGGAGTTGCCAACTGCAAAAGAGTTAATGGCAGCAATTTGCTGCGTTGCTACTCAGTATGCACTTAAGCCAACGCAAGAGCTGGCCATACTAGCCAGTGATTTGGCAAAGAAGCTAACGGCGCCAGAGTATGCAGATACCAAGTTAATTGAAGATATCGCTGAGCGCTTGGTTAAGCAATGGACGCGTATCGTGAGTGAATACGGGGCTGAAGATAGCTGGATGTTGGAAACACATAACACATTGCAATAATGTTAATAAATATCAAATAAACAGATAAGGAAACAAGATGTCACGATTTATTGGCCCTAGATTAAAGGTGATGCGCGCACTAGGTATTGATTTGCCGGGGTTGTCACGTAAAACGATAGAGGCACGCCCAACACCACCAGGGCAGCATGGTAATAAAGCTTCACGCAAGCGTCGTTCTGACTTTGGGGTGAAGTTGCATGAAAAGCAAAAAATCCGCTTTAACTATGGGCTGACTGAAACACAAATGCGCAGATTGATTTTAGATGCGCGTAAAGGCAAAGAGCCAACCGGTGAAAGATTGCTGCAATTGTTAGAGCGCCGTATGGATAACGTGGTGTTTCGTGCTGGGTTTGCGCCTACTGTGATTGCTGCGCGTCAGTTGGTAAGCCACGGGCATCTCATGTTGAATGGTAAGCCTGCCAACATCCCTTCGATTCGTTTGAACGTGGGGGATGAAATCACGATTAAAGCAAAAAGTAAAAATATTCCTATGGTGGTTGAAACGATTAAACAGCCATCACTTGAGCGCCCAGAGTGGCTAGCTTGGGAGGCGGATAAACAGTTGGTAAAAGTGGCGCACTTGCCAGCGATTACGGATGTGCCTTTCCCAGTTGATGTGCAACTGGTGGTTGAATATTACGCTAACCGCGTGTAGTGGTGGCGGCAGAATTTAAGTCACCCCTAACAGTGGCTTGAATGTAGTAAATGCATGGCAACATGCGTCTCCTTGATCTTAATTGGTCATTTAATGGTTGCGTTAAGTTAATCGCTTATGTAAGTCGGCCATCTTTTTTAATTGAGCGTATCAATTGGGCAGCCATCATGAAAATTATTACTAATTTAACCTCTAAAGAGCACATGAGTTTTGATATAGCAATCGTGACAGATACGGCACGTACGCATGAAGACATTAAGATTACAAGGATTAAGAGATTACATAGTGATAAGTTATTTACCAATGTAAAAGAGGTAATGATAGATCACGAGAACGAGACTTATATTTTACGTGTTACCAAACAAAATAAACTAATACTCACTAAATAGGTGCGGCATGGAAAAAAATAATAAGCAGGAGCTAGCCATGAACGATGAGGCGTCATGCTCGCGTGTTTTGTTATCAAAAAATGAAATAGGAAGAGTAGTGTTTTGTGAAGGATGCAGTGTGGCTGAGTTGGAAATTGGCGCCATCAGTCTGCGTATAGAAGGCGGTGCACTAAATTCGTTAAAAATGCTGCTGGCAGATGCGGCAACCAGGTTGACGCTATATCAGCAAGAACAAGCCGTATATACCAAGCAAACCGCCGTTAATTATAACGTTCACTAGTGCGCTCAACTAAATAAAATCAATAACATAGCTAAGAGTTGGTCAATAAATTTATTGACAAATCTAAATGATAACAATTATCATTGTGCTTCGAGTTTGTTGGTGTGTAAGCATCTAAAAACTTAACCGAATATTAAAGTTAGATGAACGATGCTTAACGATAAGAAAAATGCACCTAAACTTGCGCAGGTTTCTCCAGTGAGAGAAACCACGAGTGAGGCTTTATTTGCCGGTGCGCGTGAGTTGGTCATTAAGCATTTTGGTGAGGATTACCGTTTAAGACTCACTAACCAAGGTAAGTTGATTTTAACGAAGTAGCGCTGACGGTAACTGATGAAAATTGGTTTTTTCGCAATAGGATAGGAGGAAGGTATGGTGTCAAATTCAGAGTTGGTGGTGAATCCTCACTTCTTCTTGGACCCGGCTGCGAGCAGTGTAGAAGGTGCTGCTAAGTTAAATGTAAAACCTGCGCCACTTAAGAGCTTCGCCAATGCCGCATCTTCAGATGAAAACAAAGTTTCTTACAAGATGTTGGTCACGGTGGTGTTGCTGCATATGACAGGCTTAGTTGGCATCCTTTATACCAAGCCAGAAACCGTAGAGCTAGAAAAGCCACAGACGCCGATGATGGTGAGTCTGGTGAGTCATGTAGAAAATATGCCAGAAGAAAAACCATTGCCAGTGGTGGAGCAAAAGCCGGTAGTTAAGAAGGCAGTGGTTAAACCGCAAAAAGTGGTAGAGCAACCACGCGTGGTCAACGATGATGCGGCGAGAAAAATCGAACAAAAAGAGCCAGTAACGACAGAGAAGGTGGAAACACCGGTTGTTGCTGAAAAGACACCTACCGATGTACAGCCGGCGGCAAAAGCTAGCGAAGCTGTGGCTGAAGTGGCAAAGGCAAAAGCAGCACCTGAGCCAGCGATAGAGCCACCAAGTTTTGGTGCCGCTTACTTAAATAACCCTGCGCCGGCTTACCCTATGTCAGCAAGACGTATGGGCGAGCAAGGCAAAGTATTGCTCAAAGTGTTAGTGTCTGAAGATGGTAAAGCCTCTACTGTGCAAGTGGACAGAAGTAGTGGCCATAGCAAATTAGATGAAGCAGCAGTTGAAGCGGTTAAAAAATGGAGTTTTGTACCGGCCAAACGTAGCAACAAGCCAATGAGTGCATACGTATTAGTGCCAATCAACTTTTCACTGAATAGTTAAGCCATAAGATTAAGCCGCAAGATTTAGACTATAAGATTAATGAACAGATTACATATGAAGCGAGGTAAATGATGCAAAACGGGTATGAATTTAATAGTTGGGAATTTATCACGGCTGGCGGACCAGTTTCTATGCTGGTGGCTTTGGTGCTGTTGGTAATGTCTGTTGCCAGTTGGTACTTTATTGTGACAAAAAGCATCGCTGTATGGCGCACACGTAGTGCCTATAAAGCTTACCTAGCTGCATTTTGGCAAGCACCAAGTTTAGCGGCTGCGGTAAAGCAAGGTCAGCAAGCCTCTGCTACCGGCATGGCAAGATTGGCAGAAAAAGCAGTACTAGCGGCTGAGCATCATAAATTGCACGCAGCTAAAGCCGTGGATATTGTTGTGCAAGACGAATTTGTCGCACGTGCAATGAACCGCAGTATTGCTGAAGAAGCTGCACACATGGAAAGTGGCCTTACCGTGTTGGCGTCTGTAGGCAGTGTGTCTCCATTTGTAGGTTTGTTTGGTACGGTTTGGGGTATTTACCACGCATTGGCAAGCATTAGCTTAAGCGGTCAGGCAACTTTGGATAAAGTAGCAGGCCCGGTAGGTGAGGCGCTGATTATGACGGCGTTTGGTTTGGCTGTAGCGATTCCTGCCGTATTGGCGTACAACGCAATTGTGCGTAGTAATCGTGCGTTATCTGCTGAGTTGGAAAAGTTTGGTTATGAGTTGCATACTTTGATTATTACTGGTGCGGTAATGAGCACTAAACGTGATGCGCATAAGCATAATGATGCTGCGCAACAAACTATGCATGTAGTGGGTGCATCAGCATGATAGGGTCAGGTAATAACGCAGGTGTTTCATCTCATTCAGCACCTATGTCTGAGATTAATACAACGCCATTAGTCGATGTGATGTTGGTGTTGTTGGTGATATTTATTATTACTGCTCCCTTGCTCACGCATGCGGTAAAGATTGATTTACCACAAACCAGCAGCCAGCCTATTCCTGAAAAGCCTGAAGTGATTTCAATTGCGATTGATGCGGCAGGCAAAATGTATTGGAATGATGCCGCGTTGGTAGAGGGTGAGTTGAAATCAAAATTACAGCAAGTGGCGCAGCAGAAGCCACAACCAGAGCTGAATATACGTGCAGATAAAGAAACGCGTTATCAGATTTTGGCTGAAGTGATGGCAGATGCACAAAATGCAGGCGTCAGCAAATTAGGCTTTGTGAGCGAGAGTAAGTAGTTGCTTACTTAATGAGTTGGAAATGGCGCAGTAGTTACTGCGCCATTTTTTTGTGCATATTTATATACGCCTTGGGCTGGATGTATTTGTAATCTGCATGCTATTAGCACTCAACTCACTACCCGCAACTGATTAGGTAATCTGGCGTCAGATTAATGCTGACGTTCACAGTTTTGTTACCCATGATTTAATTCTGATCGTGCCTTTTTGATCACTTTCATCGCTGCTGATACGCCTAGGCTTGCCATGATTGCCGCCACAACCAGATCAGGCCATGCACTGTTGCTCCCCCATACGCCTAATGCGGCTATTATGACGGCAATATTTCCGATTGCATCATTTCTGCTGCACAACCATACCGACTGCATATTGGCGTCCCCATCGCGATAGGCATAGAGCATCATGGCAACGCTTACATTTGCCAGTAGGGCGATAAACGCGATCAAGCCCATTGTCTCAGCCTTAGGTGTTGTACCGTGCATCATCGACCATACGCTAATGCCTAGTATTAATAATCCAAAGCTACCCATCGTTAACCCTTTAAGCAGTGCCGTACGCGCGCGCCAAGCAAGGCTAGTGGAGAGCACAGCTAAAGATACCCCGTAGTTCATGGCATCGCCAAAGAAGTCGATTGCGTCCGCCATGAGAGAGACCGACTCAGCATTGATGCCACTAAAAACCTCTACGATAAACATTGAGGCATTGATGACTAACGCAATCCACAGTATCTTCCGATATTGAGGTGTTAAGTGTTCGCCACTGCTGCATTCGCTGCTAAAACAATCTTTAGCCATGAGTGTCTCTCTTAGTAGCTAACTAGCATGGGTTCCCATCATGCTAGTTAGCAGCCTCTTAAAGCAATCTGATGTTAGCTTGTTGAATAGTAGACTAAGGTTGTTGCACAAGGTTTGCACTATCCGCATGTGCGCAGGTGGTTAGATAGGTTTACTGATAACGTAAGGCCTCAATCGGGTTAAGCATTGCCGCTTTGCGTGCCGGGTAGAAACCAAAGAACACACCAATGCTTGCGGCTACCCCAAAGGCAATGGCGACAGAGTTTGCCGAAATAATAATCTCGGCTTTAGTGATAGTGTTCACCATGATGGCTCCGCCTACCCCTATTGCAATGCCGATTAAGCAGCCGACAATCGAGATAACGATGGCTTCTAACAGGAACTGCAATAAGATATCGCGCTGACGTGCGCCAATTGCCATGCGTATGCCTATTTCACGGGTGCGTTCTGTGACTGATACCAACATGATGTTCATGATACCAATACCACCCACCAGTAAAGAAACCGAAGCAATTGCTCCTAGCAGTAGTGACATTGTGCGAGTTGTTTCCGCGGCGGAGTTGGCAATGGCCGTTAGGTTGCGCACCGAAAAGTCACTTTCAGCACCTTCGCGGATGTTGTGACGCTGGTTCAGCAAGCTATTCAAACCTTCTTCCACCATGGTCATGGTGTTGTCAGACTCCGCCTGCACCATGATTTGCCTGACGCTTCCCGGCAGTTGGTTGCCAAAAAGTTTACGCTGTGCGGTGGTGAGAGGCACGATGATGGTATCGTCCTGGTCGCGACCGTCTAAGGTTTGGCCTTTGCTATCCAGAACGCCTAAAACCACAAATGGGCTTTGTTTGATGCGGATAGTTTTACCGATAGGGTCAATATTTTCGCCAAATATATTTTGGGCTATGGTTTTGCCTATCAGTGCTACACGGGTGGCTGAGCGTAGGTCTGATTCAGAAAACGCATAGCCGTCACTTAAATTCCAGCCGCGTATTTCTAAATAGCTGGGGGTGGTGCCGATAATGTCGGTATTCCAGTTGTTACTGCCGAACACGATTTGTGCCTTGCCCATGGTCACTGGTGCAACGCCAATAACACCGTCCAACTCAGTGGCTGCATTTGCATCTTTTACATTCAGTGAAGGTGCGTTACCTGTGGCTGACCTAGCGCCGCCGGCGGTTGGTGGGCCTGACAGTACAACAAACAGATTGCTGCCCATCGCGCTGATAGAGCGTTTAACCGCAGCCTCTGCACCTTGGCCAATCGCCATCATCAATACCACGGCACTCACACCTATCACCATGCCTAACATGGTTAAGAACGTGCGTAAGCGGTTTGCGCCCATGGCATGCCATGCTTCACCTAGCATTGCAGTAAACATTAAATAGCCTCACTAATGGTTTGCGTGGATGTCATGCCAATTTCCTTGGTGCGGGTATCTTGCACAATTCTGCCGTCTAAAAAGCGCACTTGGCGGCTGGCATGTTCTGCAATGTCTGCCTCATGGGTGACTAATACGATGGTGATGCCTTCTTGGTTGAGTTCAGAAAATAGTGCCATGATTTCTTCGCTAGTTGTGCTGTCCAGATTGCCTGTGGGTTCATCCGCTAAAATGAGCCTAGGCTTGTTCACTAGCGCGCGTGCAATGGCTACTCTCTGCTGTTGACCGCCAGAGATTTGGTTGGGGCGTGAATTCAGATATTTAGCCAGACCTACTTTTTCTAACAACAACTTAGCACGAGCATGACGCTCAGCTTTATCAACGCCAGCATATACCAGCGGCAACGCAACGTTATCCAGCAGGCTAGAGCGCGCCAATAAATTGAAGCCCTGGAACACAAAGCCTATGGTTTTGTTGCGCACTTGCGCCACCGCATTTTGCTCCATATTGGCAACTGGGTGACCATCTAATATGTACTCACCTTTGCTCGGTTTATCCAGGCAACCCAGAATGTTCATAAACGTGGATTTTCCCGAGCCAGAGTGCCCCATAATGGCTACGTAATCACCACTTTCAATGCTTAGGTTCACATCCTTTAGCACGGGGAACGGCCCTGCTGCCGTCTGGTAATCTTTGTATAGCTGATGGACTTCAATAACGCTGTTTTGCATGGTTGATATCCAATCTAGAACATTCTAGGCCCGCGCATATTGCCGCCAGACTGTGCTTGTCCATTGTTTTGCAACTCAGCCACAATCACTTGCGTACCTACATTGATGCCATGTGTTTTTAAATCTTGGCCGGTAATTTCGGTATTGCGTCCATCGGTAATGCCGGTGTGCACTTTAATTGCTAAAGGCTTGCCATCTTTTAAGATATAAATGCTACCAGTGTTAAGGTCTGAGCCTTTGTTCCTTTTTTTACGACCACTCGCATTTTTGCGTGGTTCGTTTTTCGCACTGTCTGCAGTGCTGTCGTCTAATTTTGGTTTGTAGCGTAATGCCGCGTTGGGTACCAACCATGCCTGCTCGCGCTTGGCAACGCCAATGTTCACGTAGGCGGTCATACCTGGCAGTAATAGTTGTTCGTTGTTATCAACCGAGATCACTACATCGTAAGTGACTACATTTGAGGTGTTGGTTGGATTAAGCCGCACTTGTTTGACTACGCCCTCAAAATTACGGTTTGGGTATGCGTCCACATTAAACTTGGTAACTTGTCCCACTTTGATATTGCCAATATCGGCCTCAGCAAAGCTGGAGTTAATCTGCATTTTTGATAAATCCTGTGCAATTTTAATCAGCGTTGGCGTTTGGAAGCTGGCGGCAACGGTTTGCCCGACGTCTACCACACGGTCTACCACCACCCCTGAAACCGGTGAGCGGATAATGGTGAAATTCAGGTTGGTTTGGTCACGTGCCAGCAAGCCGCGTGCGCTGTCCAACTGTGCTTTGGCCGACTTCAATACTTGCACTGCGGTATCTAACTCCTGTTTTGATACATACTCTTGGGCATATAGCTGGCGTATGCGTTTTTCATTGGCCTGTGCTAATTCAACAGATGCTTGATTGTTGCGCACACTCGCTTGCGATTGGCTAATTTGCGCCATAAATAGCGAGTTATCCAGCTCCAAGAGTACCTGATCTTTTTTAACGGCATCATTAAAGTCTACATACAACTTTTTAACGATACCGGAAATCTGTGTACCCACACTCACCAGTGTTACTGGGTTGAGTGTGCCGTTTGCCGATACGGTCTGCTCGATATCGCCCTGTGTAATTTCCGATAAGCGATAGGTATCAGCCGGGTTGCTTTGGTGCGTACGCTCATAATAGAAATAGGCGGCAGAACTTAATGCGATGAACGCAATAATCAAGATGATGTTTTTAAATAGTTTCATAGCGGGCTAATCTATTGATGGAATATTATTGGTAGGCAAGGCATTAACGGATGCGCTTGGCAGTGACTGAATCATGGCATGATCCAATGAGCCCATCGCCTGGGCTAATGTAGCGCGTGTAATATTGGCGTTAAGCGCGGCCTGAATTTGCTGTTGATGCGCACTGGCTAAGGCACTTTGTGCATTAAGCGTATCAATAATATTACCTACGCCTGCCTTATAGCGCCCAAGTGCTACGCGGTAAGACTGTTCTGCGCTTGCTACTAACACTTCGGTAGCGCTCACAGACTCCAGTGCGGTACGTAGGTTCTGGTAAGCCGTCCATACATCTAATGAAATTTGCAGCCGTAAACGGTCGCGCTGTGCCGCACGTAAATCTGCAGTCGCTTCGGCAGCACGGATTCTGTAGGTTGGGGCGTATCCATTAAACAGTGGGATTGCCACCGTCAAACCCAAGGTTGAGTTGTTGCTGGTTGCCAAGCTAGAGCCATCTTGCAGGTTGTTGGACATGGAAACCGAAATGGTAGGCTTTGCTGCGGCCTTGCTCGCATCAATGCTGGCTTGCGCTGCTTTAAGTTGCGCTTCACTGGCAATTAGGTCGGGGCGGCGCAAACTGGCTTGCTCTATCAGTAAATTAACATCGCTTAATATGTTGGCGGATGGCGTGGAGGTGTTACTCACTAAGCGTATTTGCTGATTGGCAGGTAAGCCCATGACATTTGCCAAAGTGCCATAAGCGGTTTGCAGGCTTCCCTCGTTGGTAATGCGTGTCAAGGTGAGTTGTGCGTAAGCGGTTTGCGCCTGCAATTTATCTGCGGGGGTTGATACGCCAGCGTTGTATCTGGCCTCTGCGGCTTTAAAGCTTTCGTTACCGGCACGTTCCGCTTGTAATGCAGCCTCTACCGCAGCGGTCTTGGCTTGTACTTGATAGAACGCAACGGTGGCTGCGAGCAGCACACTTTGTACTGTGCTGCTTTGGCTAGCGCTGGCTGAAAGCAATAATTGGCGCGCGCTCTCTAAATTGGCATTGCGGTTTCCAAAGTCATATAAGAGGTAGCTTGCCACCAGACTATTGCTTAAATTTAAGTTTGGGTTGCTGCGTGCTGCTGATTCTGGGTGCAGTACGCTCAGATTAGTGCCAATGTTGTCGGTTAACGTAGGCAGGTAAGCTGATTTGGCAATGCCTAGCTGCGCTGCCTGTACGCGGGCGCTGGCCCAAACTTCACTGGTTTGTGGGTTATTGCACAAGCTGGCATTAGCAACCTCTGCCAAAGTGAGGGGTTTGGCAAAGTCTGACGCAGATAGCTGCTCAGCGCACGGTGCATCAGTTGACTGATAGCCATCCGTGAGTTTTGGCAATGCAAATAGCTTGGTTTGCAGTGGGTCGTTTTGCTGGGCGTGCTGATCTTGGTACCAGATGCTATCTTCAGCAAAAGCCTGATTAGTGATTAGCACTAAGCTAGCCACACATAAGCGTATGTTTATATTGGTCTTTGGCACAATGTTATATTGAATCACTTTTGAGGTTGAGGTACATGATGCAAACTTTATCCCTAAGCAGTCAGTATCTTCATCGCTGAACATGACTGATTAATGATTATGAAGCTAATCATACATAATAGTTGCAATTCTAAATGAGAACAGTTATCATTAGCGCTTAATTTACTTAGTTTTACATTTGTAAGGCATATGTAAAGCTTAATTAATCTTTTTTAGCCAGCCAGTAAGTGTTGCACATGCAATAGACTTAGTTAGCCAGCGATTGACATTTATCATTAGGATACTAAAGCATGATGTTGACACAACATAAATCACTGACACAAAAATCACTGTATTTAGCAGTGATGTTGGCTTTACCAGCTGCAAACGCAATTGCAGAAGAAAAAGCGCCAGAAGCAGCGCCGCAACAAACACTAGAAGAAGTTCAGGTACAAGCTGCCACAGTAAAAGAGATTGGTGGCTACCAAGCAACAAAAACCCGCGTAGGCAAAGTGTTGCAAGATCCACAAGATGTTCCGCAGGCAATTACTTCAGTGACGCATGACTTAATGCATGACCAGCAAATTAGTTCACTACGCGATGCATTGCGCAACGTTTCTGGTTTAACTTTTAACGCGGCTGAAGGCGGCCGTGGCGGCGACAACTTCAATCTACGCGGCTTCTACACCTTCGGTGATATTTACTTAGATAATATGCGTGATACCGCGCAATACTATCGTGAAACATACAACTTGGATCAAGTGGATGTGCTACGTGGTTCTGCAGCTATGCTGTTCGGTCGCGGTCAAGCGGGTGGTGTGATTAACCAAGTGACTAAGATGGCCAAGCTTGAAGATAAAAACACGGTTACTGGCAGTTTGGGCAGTTACTCTTACCACCAGCTTACTGGTGACTTTAATAAGAAGCTAGGCGATACCACAGCGATTCGTGTCAATGTGATGGATAGGCATGAGGAAAACTATCGTCAGAATCCAGCGACTGGCGATAGGCCTGAGATTGATCGTCAAGGTATTGCAGTTAGCTTTGGTACTGGTATCGGTACGGATAACGAGTTTTATTTGAATCACGTGTACACACAAACACGTGATGTGCCAGATTTTGGTATTTCATTCTTCAATAAGCGCCCAGCTAATCGAACTGTTGCAACGGGTAAAATTGATGACAAGACTTTCTATGGCGGCAATCAAAACTTTGATAATAGCGATACGCGTGTCACTACAGGTATTTTTACCCATAAGTTCTCGGAAGATACACAAATCCGCACCCAGCTGAGAAGTGCAAGCTATGACCGTGCGTATTGGGCAAAGACGCCACATCAAACAGCTGCCAATGCAGTGCCTACTAATGATTCATTAGTGCTGGGTCAGAACCAGGCACGAAAAGCAAGTTACGATACATTGAATTTGCAATCAGACTTCAGCACCAAATTAAATTTGGCGGGAATGAAACATCAAGTATTGGCAGGTGTTGAGTATTTGAAAGAGGACTCATATCGTCAGAGCCTGAGAAATATAGGAACTGCATCTGTGCCTGGCTACACTGAAAGCCAAGTAACAGGGGTAGCAAATAAATTTGATGCGGATAACTACGCAGTTTATGCACAAGATACGATTGAGTTTGTAAAGAACTGGGATTTGTTAGTGGGTCTACGTCGTGATGAAATGAAGGCTGATTATTCAAGTACAAGAAATACACATTTAAATTATGGCGAGAATAGTTACCGTACTGGTTTGTCTTGGCACCAAACACCAGATAGCCATTACTATGTTAGTTTTAGCGACTCATTCAGCCCAACTGCAGACTTGTATCAGCTGACAGTGGCACCATTACCACCTGAAAGAAGTAAAACCGTTGAGTTGGGTGCAAAATGGCTATTCTTGGACGGAGATTTATCGTTCCGTACAGCGCTATACCGTACAACTAAAGACTGGGAACGTAGTACTGATTTAGAAGCTACCGCAAGTATCCTTACTAAAAAGCGTCGTACCGATGGCCTAGAGTTTGAGCTGGCAGGTCATCTGACAGATAACTGGGAAGTGTTTGGTGGCGTTGCATTTATGGATGCTAAAATCCTTGAGGTGGCCCAAAATATTAGTACTGGTGGTGCTAACGGGCCCGCAGGGACTGTTTACAGCGCTTACGCAGGATACAAAGGCCAACGCGCACGTAATACACCGGCTATGACTGCCAATTTGTGGACAACCTATACCATCGCTGGCAACTGGAAAATCGGTGGTGGTTTTGAGGCTAAAGGCGAACGTACTGGTTATAACCCAAGTGGTGCTGCAGGTACTAACTTTGTGAATGGTGCATTCAAGCCTAATGTGGTGCCAGGCTATACTCGCTGGGATGTAATGGCTGCTTATGAGGCAAAAAAATGGGCGGTACGTTTAAACGTGAAGAACTTGTTTGATAAAGTCTATTATGGCGATGTTTATGATAACGGCGCCTTCCTGACTCCAGGCAACAGTAGAACCGCAATCTTAACAACTGAGATCAAGTTCTAAGTTGTTATGCTAAAAAAGCCATGAGTAGCCCTCATGGCTTTTTCTGTTTATGATTTGATTTTTTAATGCTAGTTAAGGGCGCAACTTACTTGTGCGCGCCTAATAATTGAATTAATTTCGTTGATAAGTAGTCGATAGCATAGCGGTGATTAAATCACTGTCACCATTACAACCTCGCTCACCTGTGGGCTGAAACTTAATTGATATAAGGATATGAATATGCGCGTATTGTTCGCACTATTGGCTTTACTCCCTATTTACGCACACGCATCGGCAGATTGCCCTGTGCACCCAAAAGAAGAGTGGGCATCAGAAGACACACTTAAAAAAGCGTTAACCGATGAAGGTTATACCATCAAAAAATTTAAAGTAGATGGTAATTGCTATGAGATGTATGGCCGCAATAAAGATGGTAAAAAGGTAGAAATCTACTTTGATACCAAAACCTTGGCAATTATCAAGGCCGAAGGTCTTAAAGACTAACCCAAAGTCAGTACAATCTAACAATTAGCGCCATCTAAGGAATTCGTATGTTGCAGCATGTGCCTGATGTATTAACGGCTGAAGAGCTAGTAGAAGCGCGGCGTTTACTAGCCAACGCAAGCTGGGTCGATGGCCGAGTCACCGCGGGTACCCAGGCTGCAATTGTGAAAAATAACCAGCAGTTGCCGGAGAGTGCACCAGAAATACGCGCCCTCAGGCAATTAGTGCATATGGCACTTGGCCGTAATCCACTGTTTTTCTCCACGGCACTTCCATCTAGAGTTTTACCGCCATTTTTCAACCGTTATATTGGTCAAACCAATCATTATGGTTTTCATGTCGATAATGCGATGCGCATGATGCCAGATGGAAGCGGCTATGTGCGTGCCGATGTCTCTGCGACTTTGTTTTTATCAGAACCTGATGAATATGAGGGCGGTGAGCTCATGATAGAGGATACCTTTGGTCGCCATGCATTCAAGTTAAAAGCAGGCAGCATGGTGGTGTATCCATCCTCTTCTGTCCATCAAGTGACGCCGGTGACCAACGGCGCGCGGGTGGCTTGTTTTATGTTTATTCAGAGCATGGTGCGTGACGCTGAAAAACGTCGCCTGTTGTACGACATGGATATCTCGCTGGCGCAGCTGCGTCAAACGGTGGGAGAGTCTGAGGCTGTCGTGCATCTAACGGGGGTGTACCATAATCTTTTACGCTTATGGGCTGAGTAATGGCTTTGCTAAGCAAGTTGACAGCGATTCCGCCCGGTATCCAAACCGCAGAAGATTATCTTGCGCATGCCCAGCCAAGATTAAGCCCAGAGGTTTTGCATTACCTTGAAGGCGGCTCGGGTAAAGGTATCAGCCTAAAAGCCAATTTAGATGCATTTGATCATGTGCAATTGATGTCTAGGCCGTTGGTGGATGTAAAGGGTGGTCACACACGCCTCAATTTATTTGGGCAAGATTTTGAGCATCCCTTATTGCTAGCGCCAATCGCATACCAGCGCTTGTTTCATGATCATGGTGAAAAAGTGAGTGCCATGGCCGCCAATGCGCAAGCTGGGCAAATGGTCGTCAGTAGCCTTGCCAGCCAATCGCTAGAAGAAATTATCGAGGCGGCAGCTCAGCCTTTATGGTTCCAGTTGTACTGGCAGGGTGATCGGTCACGTACTTTGCGTTTGCTCAATCGTGCATTATCCGCAGGTTACAACGCAGTGATGTTTACTGTGGATGCGCCTGTTAAACAGGCCGTTATGGAGCTACCTGGCGGCGTGCGCGCGGTGAACCTGGAGTCTCCATTGTCACAGCCGCCTGTGCAAGGCCATCAAAGCTTGGTGTTTGATGGCTGGATGACGCAGGCGCCGAACTGGGATGATGTCGCTTGGTTGCGAGATCAAATCAAAGTGCCAATGCTTGTGAAAGGTATATTGCATGCTGAAGATGTGGCAAACGTCTTGCGTCTGGGTTGCGATGGCTTAGTGGTTTCCAATCATGGCGGACGTGTGTTAGACGGTGTGCCTAGCAGTCTTACCGTGTTGCCTGAAATTGCCAACATGGTTGCTGGCAAAGCTTGCCTGCTTTTTGATAGCGGTATTCGCCGTGGGCAAGATGCATTTAAAGCGCTAGCGTTAGGTGCCGATGCCGTGATGATTGGCCGCCCTTACATTTGGGGACTCTCTGTTGCGGGTGCGCTAGGCGTTGCTCATGTGATACGTTTGATGCGCGATGAGTTGGAGATGACTATGGCGCTTTCTGGGGTTGCTACTTTGGCTGATATTAAGTTAAGTCACCTATCTTGAGTGAAGTTACTTTTGCACTAATGCGATAGAAAAATAATGATGAAGTGGACATTGATTGTAAGGTTAACCCATTGGCTAGTGGCAGCAGGGGTGATTGTTAATTTCTTTAATGAATCTGGCTATGCGCACCGCTTGATAGGCTATGTCTGCGCTGGATTAGTGCTGTTACGTTTAGCCAATGGCTTTTGTTTTGCGCGTATAGAAGCCTCAAAGCTGCACTTGCCTGGGGTTAACGCGATTAAGTCACATGTGCAATCGCTCCTGAAACGTGAGAAACATGATTACGTTGGGCACAACCCGTTGGGGCAATATGCGGTTTACGTGATGTGGGCGTTGATTTTATTGCTAGCGCTTACAGGCTGGCTGAGCCGCACGGATGAGTTGTGGGGTGAAGATTGGCCTGTTGATTTGCACGAAGCTTTATCTTACTTATTACAGGGCATGGTTGTTCTGCATTTGCTGGCAGTAACGGCGTTATCCAAATGGCTAGGTAAAAACCTGATTAGTGCCATGATTCGTGGTAAATAATCACGGTGGTGCCGAGGTTGTCCTGAGGTTATCTTTGTCCAACTATTGGCAAGCTAGCTCTTAATGTAGCTTTGTAGCTGCTTAATCAGCTCTTGCTGGTATGCAATGGTTTCTTTAACTAAGTCACCTATCGAGAGTACGCCTACCACTTTCTCGTCTACCACTACAGGTAAATGCCGGATGCGGTGCTCTGTCATCAGTGACAAAGCATGCTCTACAGAGTCACTGGGGCTGGCACTTAACACCTTGCTGGTCATCACTTCGTTGATACAGGTGGTTTTGGATGACCTGCCTTTAAGAATTACCTCGCGCGCGTAATCGCGTTCAGAAAAAATACCGACTAAGTTTTGCCCATCCAGCACAATTAAAGCACCAATTTTGTATTCAGCCAAGATGACTAGCGCATCAAATACAGGGCGGTGCGGTGCGATTGAAATGACTTCTTTATACTTTTTACCATCGAGTAATTGTTGTAGTGTTTTCATGCTGCTCTCCCTTGTGATGCGTAAAAATACGTCCAAAAAAGTGTTGTGCAAAAAATACTGTATAAAGAGTAAATATACACCAATAATTACTTTTACCAATGCTATTAGAGGCTAAAGTCGATTGGTACGTTCATCGGTAAATAATGAGTTTTATGATTGGTGTGTATTGGTTTAAATGTTTTAGTCTTTGGCTAATCCTTATGCTGCTTTAATTAGATATTTGCACTATCCACTAAGTTTGGGGTAGTGCATTTTTCCTGTGAGGCATTATGCAAGCAACTGCCAAGCCATGCCCAGTATGGCGCCCGCAGCAATCACCAAAATGACATTGGCTTTGTACTTGAAGATTGCAATAGTCGCCAAAGCGGTCAATGCAACTGAAAGCCAGTCAATCTGACCTGTAAGCCCTTGCGGCGAAAATACATGGTACGCAAAGAACAGCGCTAAATTAACGATAACGCCGACCACTGCTGCGGTAATCGCGCTTAACGGTGCGGTGAATTTAAGGTTGCCGTGCGTAGTTTCGATGAATGGACCACCCAACAAAATAAACACAAAGCTTGGCAAAAACGTGAAAAAGGTGACAACGGTTGCTGCGATAAATGCTGAAGCAAATAAGGCGTCAGCGCCAAATGTCTGCGTCACCCAGCCGCCAACAAACCCTACAAATGTCACCACCATAATCAGTGGGCCGGGCGTAGTTTCACCAAGTGCCAGTGCATCTATCATTTGTGTCGGGGTAAGCCAGTGGTAATGTTCAACAGCCCCTTGGTACACATAAGGTAATACTGCATAAGCGCCACCAAAGGTCAGCAAAGCCGCTTTGGTAAAAAACCAGCCCATCTGCGTAAATGCACCTTGCCAGCCATAATTGGCGATTAATACTGCCATTGCAATTAGCCATAGCGCTAGACCGCTGATGGCCACTTGCCATAGCCTATGCCAGCTAAAGAGTGCATGTGATGGGGTTAGTGTGTCGTCGTCAATGATAGCTGCACCATAGCTTTTCTGTGCAGATCCGTGACCGCCACCCAATTTAAAATACTTGGGGTAATGATTGCCACCGATATAGCCTATTAATCCAGCCGTTAGCACAATGATCGGGAACGGTAATTTAAGGGCGAAAATTGCCAAGAAAGCTGCTGCGGCAATGCCCCACATAACGTTGTTTTTAAGCGTGCGCAAGCCGATTCTATAGGCGGCGAACATCACAATTGCAACTACTGCGGGCTTAATGCCATATAGCGCGCCGGCAACCGCCGGTACTGAGCCATAGGCCATGTAGATATAAGCTAGCCCCACCAAAATAAAGAACGAAGGCAGAAAAAATAAGGTGCCAGCAATGATGCCACCCCAAGTGCGGTGCATGAGCCAACCAATATAGGTAGCCAATTGTTGTGCTTCAGGGCCAGGCAGTAGCATGCAATAGTTCAATGCATGTAAAAAGCGCTTTTCTGAAATCCAGCGCTTATTTTCAACTAGATCATGATGCATGATGGCGATTTGCCCAGCCGGGCCGCCGAAACTGATAAAACCAAGCTTGAGCCAGTAGAAAACAGCTTCTACAAACGGTACCGGGTTGGGGGCTGAGTTTAGGTTTTTGTTGTTATGAGCGTCCATAGCTTCTCCTCTAAGGCATTATGCCATAAGATTTAGAGCAGGCCTTGGACGTGAATGTCTTGAAACGGGGAGGCTGCTAATTCCCCATGGTTTTGATGGTAATAGCTTTCTAGCGCAGTCGCAAGGTGATTAAGCTAACTGACAGCAAGCAGTGACTATGTAAATATTTGTTGCCATAGCCACTACCGACTGATTTCTCAATTTTCAATCAAGCTCGCGTTAAGCTTAATTTAGTTGCTGAATCCCTGCCAGTAACCATTTTTCTTGGCTATTGGTCGCGTCTTTTTGTATATGCCACACTTCATCTATGCTTTCCAGTGCGCCATTATTTTCACGCAACTGGCCAGTAAAGCGCACGCTGGCGATTGTGTAGGTATCTTCATTCGCCACTTCTAATAACTCTGCGTTAATAGCAACAATTTCAGTGGTCTGCACGTCATTGCCTCGCTCTTGCATTTGCATGGATATTTCTGCAAAGACTTCAGGGGTTGTATATTCGCGTACATCGTTAATGTCTTTTCTATCGTTGGCTGCCTGTAAGCGGATAAAAGACCCTTTAGCGCTTCTCAAAAAGCTATCTACTGGAAAGTCATGCGGAATTTGATTGCTGCTTCTGGTTTGGCTGCCACTGCTTAATACGGGCTCAGTGTTTAGGCTTGGTGCTTGGTATGCGCCACCGGTGCCTGCGTATTGCATGTTCGGTTGCTGTGACTTTTTAAATCTAGAGATTAAAAACATGGCTGCAACTGCAATTGCTAGCACCATTAATATAGAGCCCATTGCATCGCCGATACCTGATCCTGCAAACATGCTGGCGAGTGCGGCACCAACGGCTAAACCTGCTAATGGCCCCAACCACTTGCTGGCCCCTGACTGTGCAGGTTTAGGTGTAGATTCTGGCGCTCTTTGTGATTGTTTTGTCGGTGCTGGTCTGCTCTTGCCAAAACTGCTGCCACCGCCAAAACGTTTAGCTTCTGCCAATGAAGACATAAAGCTGACACAAGTAATTGCAACCATTAATAACATCAAAAAGCGTTTCATTATGTTCCTTATTTAAACCGGTAAAATAGAAAAACCATTTCTAAAAACTAAACTTACTCGCATTACATATTGCAGGGTAATTCGTAAGATTTTATTTCGATAGTTTAAATGAAAAACTTATTTATCAATGTAATTGTCTGTAACTAATTCATAAGCACTGGGTTTGCGTGAGTTTGTCGATGCTTGTATTTGCGAGCTTCTGCGTGAGTTTAGGTCTGTGATTTTACAAATGGCACCGTGTTTTTCTTGGGTATCTAGTGCTTGATTTTGGTCTGCTACAAATTTATATCAGCCTAATCTGTAAATGATATCTTGACATAGTTAGCCAGCTAACTATAATGAGCCTAATTATGCTAGAGCTAAAAGACTTACCTACCACTGGGGTGCTCCATAAATTTGCTGAACGATATCCTGATGCGGATATCACGGCAATATCGAGCTTTTTACATTTGCTGCGGGTTGCAACTGATTTATCCATCGCGTTGGATACTTGCTTGAGTAAGCATGGTTTGTTGCAAGGGCGCTGGTGGGTACTTATTTTGCTGATGCGTGAGGAGTCTTACTCTTCAACGCCCTCGGTGTTAGCAGATAAAGCTGGTGTTACACGTGCAACCATGACTGGCTTGATTGATGGCTTGGAGCAAGGCGGTTTAGTGGAGCGTGTATACACCAAAAGTGATAGGCGCAGTGTGTTGATACACCTTACCGATGCGGGGCAGGCAAAGCTGGATGTAGTCATGCCCGATTACTACCAAAGATTGAGGCAGTGTATGAAAGCGCTGGATGAAGTGCAGCGTGCACAGTTGCACCAGATGTTGGAGTTAATCAACTTAGGCATTCCAGAGTTAACCAAGTAGAAGTAAATAATTTTCAAGAGATGAGGAGATCACATGAGCAGTATTCAAGAACAAATTAGCGCAATCAACCAAAGTTTCGACCATGCCTTCAACACTAAAAATTCTGCCGCGATTGGCGCGCTTTACGCTGACAATGCCGTGGTGATGCCTGCACCAGCAGGTGAGCCTGTGGTAGGTGCTGCCGCGATTCAAACGTTTTTTGCTGGCTTGATTGATGCAGGTGTCATTGAGCACCAACTCACTTTAGTGGATGCGGTGGAAGATGGTAATCTGGCTTTTCAGCGTGGTAACTGGGCGGGTGCGATGTTAAATGCACAAGGTGAAAAACAGACTTTTGGCGGTAATGTACATTTGGTATACCGCAAACAAGCGGATGGCAATTGGAAAGCAGTCACGCATATTTGGAACTAAGCAGTTTGCGCAAGCAAATGATTAAGGCATAGAAAACAGATGGAAAATAGTACAAAAAAAACCATTAGCGCATTTGCTGCGCTGATCGTACTCACCATTATTTGGGGCTACAACTGGGTGGTGATGAAGAGCGCGCTGCAATATGCAGGCCCGTTTCAGTTTGCAGCCTTGCGTGTGTTCTTTGGTGCGGTTGTGCTATTTGTCGTTATTTATGCCACCAAACGGCCTTTGGGTCTTAAAGAGTTCCCTACCATGCTGGTATTGGGCTTGTTGCAAACGGTAGGTTTTACCGGCTTATTAATTTGGGCCTTGGTTGAAGGTGGCGCAGGTAAAACAGCTGTACTCACCTATACCATGCCATTCTGGGTAATGCTGCTTGCTTGGCCGATGCTAGGTGAAAAAGTGCAGGGCTGGCAGTGGTTGGCCGTGATCTCTGCTGTGTTCGGTATGCTGCTGATATTTGACCCGTTACATATCAAAGCCGATGGCTTTAGCATGTTTTTAGCCATTATCTCAGGCGTATCTTGGGCGCTTTCAGCCATTATTTCTAAAAAACTACATCGACGTAGCCCGCATCTAGATTTATTAAACCTAACGGCGTGGCCGATGATGTTAGGCTCTGTGCCTATGCTGGCAATTGCGTTTATTGTACCGGCACCGTCGATACAATGGACTGGTTACTTTATTGGCTCTGTATTGTTTAATGTGTTTTTAAGCGGTGCGCTGGCTTGGCTGTTATGGCTATATGCCTTGCAGATTTTGCCGGCGGGCGTAGCTAGTATGGCTTCTATGCTAGCACCAGTGATTGGTGTGTTGGCGGCGTGGATACAGTTAAATGAAGTGCCTAATCGTGTGGAATTGATAGGCATGGTACTAATTGCATTATCGTTAGTGATTATCTCTTTCGTTAGCATTAAAAAGCACGCCCCTGTTGACCCTGCCATTGGGCAAGAGTAAACATGATTGAATCGCTTATAGGCATTTAGTGCTTATAAGCGATTAACCTCAAGCCCCCTCATTTAAAACCCTGTAATTTGGGTAAACGCATGTGATAAAATCTGCCTTATTTAGTTGGAAATTAGGATCTAAACATGGCAGGTCACAGTAAGTGGGCAAATATTCAACACCGCAAAGGTCGCCAAGACGCAAAACGCGGTAAGATTTTTACTAAAATCATCAAAGAAATCACAGTGTCAGCTCGTCTCGGTGGCGGTGATGCTAATATGAACCCACGTTTACGTGCGGCTGTTGCTTTGGCAAAAGAAGAAAATATGCCATCAGATAACATTACACGTGCCATTAAAAAAGGGACGGGTGAGTTAGAAGGTGTTAGCTACGAAGAAATCCGTTACGAAGGCTACGGCATCAATGGTGCCGCCATCATTATTGATTGCTTAACTGATAATAAACAACGCGCGGTGATGGATGTGCGTCATGCCTTGAGTAAACACGGCGGTAATTTAGGTACCGATGGCTCCGTTGCTTTTATGTTTAAGCACTGCGGTAGCTTGGTGTATGAGCCAGGTACCTCAGAGGATAAAGTGATGGAAGTTGCACTTGAAGCAGGCGCTGAAGATGTGGTGACTAATGATGATGGCAGTATTGAAGTGATTACACCACCAGCTGACTTTGTGGCGGTTAAAGAAGCTATGGAAGCCGCGGGTTTGAAAGCGGTGATGGGCGAAGTCACCATGAAACCTGACGCTGAAGTTATCTTCACTGGTGATGATGCGGTAAAAATGCAAAAAATTCTAGATGCGCTGGAAGACTTGGATGACGTGCAAGATGTTTATACATCTGCAGTGATTGAAGAATAAACCTGCATGATTAAACCCACTAAGGGCATGCTGTGAGTGTTACAAGAATTCTCGGAATAGACCCGGGTCTGCGGTTAACAGGCTTTGGCGTGATTGAAAAAGTAGGTGAGAAAATCACCTATATCGCCAGCGGTACCATCAAAACCGCTAGTGGCAAAAAAAGTAAGGTGGAGGGCGACCCAGAGCGTGAAGAGTTGCCCGCTCGCCTCAAAATCATTCTAGATGGATTGTTTGAAGTAATCGATACTTATCAGCCCAATCAGGTGGCGATTGAGAAAGTATTCGTCAACGTTAACCCACAATCGACTTTGTTGCTTGGGCAGGCGCGTGGCGCTGCAATCAGTGCTGCCGTTATCCGCAATTTAAGCGTTGCTGAATATACCGCGCTGCAGGTAAAGCAGGCGGTTGTCGGTAATGGGCATGCGCAAAAAGAGCAGGTGCAAGAGATGGTGAAGCGTCTGCTTAAATTACCTGCTGCACCAAAGCCAGACTCTGCTGATGCACTTGCTTGTGCAATTTGCCATGCGCATGGCGGTCAGGGCTTGGGTTTAATGGCGACTGCCGGTTTCCGTGTGCGTGGCGGTCGCCTAGTTGGCTGATTATTTGGTTGGGTAATCATTTGTTGAGGTTGTTGCTTTCTTGCCTACCTAATTCGTTTGTTTCGTTCTATTTCTCCCTGTTTTGCCCTGTGTTGTCAGTAGATGCTAGCTATATGCGTGCTTGGTTTTAAGATGCGGTATCGCATGCTTAAATCTACACTTGCTGTGATGCGCAGCCATGCGTTATTGTTCGTTATTATTTTGTAATGGAATGCCCGATGATTGGTCGATTAAGCGGTACCTTATTAGAAAAAACACCCCCATTGGTGTTAATTGATTGTAATGGGGTGGGTTACGAGTGTGAAGTGCCAATGAGCACGTTTTATAACCTGCCTGCTATCGGTGATAAAGTCGTTATGCTCACGCACTTTGTGGTGCGGGAGGATGCGCAGCTGCTATATGGATTTGGCACTAGTCAAGAGCGTGCCACATTTCGGCAACTACTAAAAGTGAACGGCATTGGCGCTAAATCAGCGTTATCTATTTTAAGCGGCCTATCCATTGATGATTTGGTGCAAGCGGTCGCGCTGCAAGAGGCAAGCATGCTGACACGCGTGCCAGGGGTTGGTAAAAAAACAGCAGAACGTTTGCTGTTGGAGTTAAAAGACAAATTCACGATTGATGGTGTAGCTGCCATGAACGAGCACCAGCCTAAGTCAGCCACCAGCGATGTGCTTAATGCCTTGCTGGCGTTGGGCTATAACGAACGCGAGGCGGTGGCCGCTGTTAAGTTGCTAGATAAAGAAATCAGTGTGACAGACGGCATTAAGCAAGCATTAAAATTACTTTCAAAGTAGGATGCAGTATGATGTAAGGGCACGTGGCTGCAATAGATAGGTAGCCGATAATTTGAGGGCTCCGCATGATTAACACCAACCAAATCGCCCGTATCACCACGATATCGCTACTGATAGTGGGCTGTGTTTTTGTGTTGTATCCATTTATGGCGGCAATGCTATTTGCTGCCATCATTTGTGTGTTTACTTGGCCGCTATACCAGCGCATATGGGAGCTGCTCGGTAAGCGCGATATGCTCGCCGCTGCCACCATGACGCTGCTCTTACTATTTGCGATGATTTTGCCCATGGCCTATTTGGCAATGAATCTTGCAGATTCTGCTACGTTATTGTTAGATGAAGCACAGGCTGTGCTGCAAAGCATGCAGCCTGTTGCACCATCATGGCTAAAAAACCTACCGATTGTTGGTACCCCCTTGGCTGAATCTTGGCAGCGTGTCGTTGTGAGCCATGAGGAATTAATGCATCTGCTTAACCAGTATGCAGATCCGATTCGTGAGTTTTTATTGAAGGTCGTGCAGGTGGTCATGGGTGGCTTTGTACAGTTAGTGCTCGTGGTATTCGTTGCATTTTTCTTTTATCGGGATGGTACAAAGCTGGCAGCCGCGATAACGGCCATCGTGCAGCGCTTGGGTGGTGAACTGGGGCAGGAGATGCTAGTGTTGTCATGTAATACGGTGAAAGGCGTGATGCTGGGCGTGTTCGGTACCGCGCTTGCGCAAGCTAGTGTCGGACTGTTTGGTTTTTGGCTGGCGGGTGCACCTGCGCCGTTATTATTAGCACTGGCTACATTTTTCTTATCGGTGATTCCAGTCGGCCCGCCATTGGTATGGGGCGGAGCCTCATTGTGGCTGTTTAATCATGGCGACCAAGGCTGGGCAATCTTTCTGCTGGTTTATGGGTTGTTAGTGATTAGCATGGTAGATAATGTTGTTAAACCCATTTTGATTAGTCACTCATCACATTTGCCCTTGTTGCTAGTTGTGTTGGGCGTGTTAGGTGGCATTCTGATGTTTGGCTTTATCGGTATTTTTTTAGGACCAACGCTGTTAGCGGTTGGTTTAACACTCGTTTCACATTGGGTAATTTTGCAAAATAAGAGAGCAGATGAAGTTGTATGATAGAAACTGACCGTTTAATCGCCCCGGATGTCGTGAGCCCGCAGGAGGATGCGCTAGAGCGTGCACTCCGGCCCAAAGTGTTGGATGAGTATATCGGTCAGGAAAAAGCGCGTGCGCAGCTGGAGATATTTATCAATGCTGCCCGTGGCCGCAGTGAGGCGTTAGATCATGTTCTGCTGTTTGGCCCGCCTGGCTTGGGCAAAACTACCTTGGCGCATATTATCGCTAAGGAAATGGGCGTCAATATGCGCCAAACCTCAGGGCCAGTACTTGAGCGTGCGGGTGATTTGGCAGCGCTGCTGACGAATTTAGAGCCAAATGATGTACTGTTTATTGATGAAATACACAGGCTGTCGCCGGTGGTGGAAGAGATTCTATACCCAGCGATGGAAGATTACCGTCTGGATATTATGATTGGTGAAGGGCCGGCTGCGCGTAGTGTGCGCCTGGATTTGCCGCCATTTACCTTGGTGGGCGCCACCACCCGTGCCGGCATGCTGACTAATCCATTACGCGATCGTTTTGGCATCGTGTCCCGATTAGAGTTTTATACCTCTGAAGAGTTGGGTCGTATCGTACAGCGCTCTGCCGGTTTGCTGGACGTGGAAATGGTGGACACCGGCGCACTGGAGATTGCAAAGCGCTCCCGCGGCACTCCGCGTATTGCTAACCGCTTATTACGCCGTGTGCGTGACTACGCCCAAGTCAAAGCAGATGGCAAAGTAAGCGCCAGCATTGCCGATGCCGCACTGAGAATGCTCGATGTGGATAAGCTCGGCTTTGATGTAATGGATAGAAAGCTGCTGCTCGCGGTACTGGAGAAATTCGGTGGCGGGCCGGTAGGCTTGGATAACTTGGCTGCCGCGATTGGCGAAGAGCGCGACACGATTGAAGATGTGCTGGAGCCGTATTTGATTCAGCAAGGCTTCTTGATGCGCACACCGCGCGGCAGGGTGGCCACCAGTCAGTCCTATCAACATTTCGGTTTGGCTGTACCTAGCCATTTGAACTCTGGCGAGCAGTTTGTAAGTGAGTAGCGGTGTGTAGCGCACTTTTTCTCTTAATCCATTGGTTCTCTTAATCCATTGGTTCTCTTAATCCATTGGTGCTGCCATCAGTTTGGGTGTGTGATTTAATTCAGCGCTTAATTTAAGGATGTATTGATATGGTTTGGTTCTTAAGGTGGGTTGTTAGTGGTTTTGCCATTGGCATTGGCTTTATTGTTGCGATGTTTACCATGGGCTATGCCGCTCAATATTACTATTCCCATTACGAGACTAAACATCCATTAGCCTTCATGAGTAATGAGGCGTTAAAAGCGCCTTTAAAAAATGACGATCAGCGTGAAGCGGTTTCTGAGTCGTATGACAATGAAAAGTTAGACCAAATTTATGCAAAAGCAGAAAAGTATCGTTGGGGTGTTGGTGTAAACAAAAGTAATGAAGAGGCGGCAAAATATTATTTACTAGCTGCTGAACATAATCATATTAAAAGCCAAATGGCTTTAGCGCGCCTTTTTATTGATGGATATGGTGTTAATCAAAACTATGGTGAGGCGATTAAATGGTATAAAGCCGCATCTAACCTGGGTTCGGCTGAGGCAACTGGTGGTATCGGATGGATGTATTTAAATGGTTATGGTGTAAGTAAAGATTACAAATTAGCCTTTGATAATTTAATGTTGGCAGCCAATGATGGACATGGTTTTGCAATGGGTAATATTGGGTATATGTACGAGCTAGGTTTGTTTGTTGATAGAAACGACGGTTTAGCGCGACAATGGTACGAAAATGGTAAGTTGGCTGGGGATGATTACTCATACCGAAAAATTCGAGATGGATGGCAATAGATTAAAGCCGAAGAATTTTTCTGCTGTGTTAAAATTTTCCCATGAGTATGCAGAAAAACTTTAGTTGGCCAGTGCGCGTTTATTATGAGGACACTGATGCTGGCGGTGTCGTTTATCATTCCAATTACTTGAACTTTATGGAGCGTGCCCGAACCGAGTGGCTACGAGCATTAGGGTTTGAGCAAACTGAATTAAAGGACAGTCAAGGTATCATAATCGTGGTGCATAGCCTGTCTATTACCTTTAAGAAGCCAGCCTATTTTAATGACATGCTTGAAATTCATTGCGATATCGTTAAAATCGGCCACGGTAGTATCGAGTTAGCACAAACCATTACGCGTAATGGTGAGTTACTGATTAACGCGCATGTGAAAGCGGCTTTTGTGAATGCCGCAACCTTTAAGCCTGTAGGGATTCCAGCACAAATTAAACAAGCAACGCTTGAGTAACATAGCCGCGTGCAGTTTGGTGTGGTTGATACATTAAATCATGGCCGATGCGGCTCAGTCGCGCGTTTACAAACACACGGCTTAACAAGGTATTAGATCAAAAGAGCGGTAGATAAAAAGTGGAGAAGTTATGAGCGCTAGTAGTGATATGTCTTTTTTCAGCCTGGTAGCAGGCGCAAGTTTACCGGTGCAACTGGTGATGCTTATTTTGATCATCACGTCTTTATTTTCTTGGTGGTATATTTTCATTAAAGTAGCCACCGTTAAGCGTGCAGAGCGTGACGCAGAAGATTTTGAAGATACGTTCTGGAGCGGAGGCGACCTCAATAAGCTGTATGACAGCATTACTAGTCATCGTCGTAAACCACAAGGCATGGCAAGTATTTTTGAAGCGGGTTTCAAAGAGTACGCACGCCATAAGCAACAGACACGTATGGATGTATCTGATGTGATGGAAGGTGCACGCCGTGCCATGCGCGCTGCTTACAACCGTGAGATGGATGAGCTTGATGCACACCTGCCTTTCCTTGCATCAGTAGGTTCTGTTAGTCCGTATATCGGTTTGTTTGGCACGGTGTGGGGCATTATGAATGCGTTTAGAGGCTTATCCAGCGTTGGGCAAGCAACCCTCGCCCAAGTAGCGCCCGGCATTGCGGAGGCATTGGTAGCAACAGCAATTGGCCTATTTGCGGCGATTCCAGCGGTGATTGCCTATAACCGATTTGCCAGTTCTGTGGATAGGCTCTCTGTACGCTACGAAAGCTTTATGGAAGAATTTACTAATATTTTGCAGCGCAAATCTTAAATGGCGGTGTGCTTGATGTTTACTTTTAAATTGATTTCAACAGGAGTTGCGTGATGAGCAGAACACGTAAACGCCGCATGATGAATCAAATCAACGTCGTGCCGTATATCGACGTGACCTTGGTTCTGTTGGTTATTTTTATGGTGACCGCACCTATGACTAACCCTGGCATCGTTGAGTTGCCAGGTGCTGGGCAAGCGCTGAATCAACCTAAATTGCCGCCTGTAGTGGTGACGGTGAAGAAAAATGGCAGCATAGAGCTAGATAGCAAAGCCATGCAGCGTGATGAGTTGTTGGTGGCGGTACAGGCTACGCTCACAAAATCTCCGGAGCGCTCTGTGGTTATTGCCGCGGATAAAAACGTTAAATACGAAGATGTGATTGGCATTATGGATCTGCTCAAGACCAATCGTGTCGATAAAGTTGGTCTGCTGCTAAAACCAGTTTAAGGTGCAGTTTATTTCTAATTACATCATGTTACGTCAGCGCGAAAATCCAGACTCATTCAAAGCCGGTGTGCTTTCTATCACTGTGCACGCCATACTGTTGGGTGCCTTGTTGATTTCATTTAACTGGAAAACGACGCACCCTGTCAGTATTGCCGAGGTTGAGTTGTGGGATAGCCTGCCTGCCGCTAGCGTAGCTAAGCCGCCTGAGCCTGTCATTGAGCCGCCAGTGCCTGTGGTAAAAGAAGTCCCTAAGCCTGAGCCAAAACCTGAGCCAGTAATCGAACCAAAGCCTGAACCTAAGCCCACGCCTGAGATTGTGATTAAACATGAGGCGCCTAAAAAGCCGGTGAAGAAAGAGCCAATTAAAGAGCCACCAAAAGAGCAAGTTAAGCCGGTCAAGAAAGTTGATCAGCTAGCTGAGTTGCAGAAACAGCTATTGCAAGAGCCGGCAGAAAAGCCTAAAAAGCTGCCGGTCAACGATGCGCTGAAAAAGCTGCAGCAAGAAAGTCTAAGCGATTCCGGCACATCGGCCGAGCCTAAAGTCAGCGCGGCTAAGGCTGGCGTGGTAGATGAGTTTAAAGCTAAGATACAGGCGAAAATTCGCAATAATGTGAATAAGTCCCTATGCGGCGATGGCAACCCTGAATTGAAGTTTGAAATCGCCTTGTTACCTACTGGCGAAATAAGTGCATCACCAAAACTGATAAAGTCTAGCGGTAACGCCAGTTGCGATGATGCGGTTGAGCGTGCGATTCGTGCCTCTGAACCCTTGCCGTTACCTGAAGATAAAACTTTATTCTCACAGTTCAGGACATTAAAGCTGACTTTCCACCCCAGTAAAGACTAAATACGGGGTAGGTGAAATGTAAGCAAGTGTAAATGCGCTGGCATCTATTGCAGATTGCAGTAAAATTTCATGAACTTTTTAACACCTTACTGACCATACGCTATATGAAAAAAATGCCTAGTTTATTTCAGAGAGTGCTGCTTGTTTGCACAATCGCCGTATCTGCAATGATGACTTCAGTAAGCCATGCCGCCTTGGAAATTGAAATTAGCGGCGGTAATGCGCAGCAATTGCCTATCGCCATTGTGCCTTTTAACCAAGATGCAGTTAAAAACCAAGAAAATATCGCCAATATCATCAGTGCCGACTTGCGCCGTAGCGGCATGTTTCGCGTGCTGGAGACGGCTGGCGTGGCGAGTAAGCCTAGCGCTATATCGCAAGTAAAATACAGTGATTGGGCTAACCTGCAAGCACAAGCTATAGCCGTAGGTAAAATTGAAGTGTTGCCTGGTAATCGCCTTAAAGTAAGTTTCCAGCTGGGTGATGTGCTTAAGCAAACCCAGTTGGCAGATATGGACTACAACATCACGCCTAGTCAATTGCGCATGACTGCGCATAAGATTGCAGACGTGATTTACCAAAAGCTAACCGGTGAGTCAGCGATATTTGCTAGCCGCATTGCCTACATTAATAAATCTAAAGGGCGTTATGCATTGCAAGTGGCGGATGCGGACGGCGTTAACCCGCAAACGGTGGTGTCATCTAATGAGCCGATTATTTCTCCGGCATGGTCACCAGATGGCACTAAAATCGCTTACGTTTCATTTGAGAAGAAAAAGCCTATTATCTTTGTGCAGTCATTGATGACAGGGCAACGCATTACCTTAGCTAGCTTTAAAGGCAATAATAGTGCACCTGCATGGTCGCCAGATGGTAGTAAACTTGCTATCGTATTAACGCATGCAGCAAACTCACAGCTTTATTTAATTAATGCTGATGGCAGTGGCTTAAGGCAGCTGACCAAAAGCAATGCCATTGATACAGAGCCAGTTTGGTCGCCGGATGCTAAGTGGGTTTATTTTAGTTCTGACCGAGGCGGTAGTCCGCAAATTTACAAAGTGTCATCTATCGGCGGTGACGCACAGCGCGTTACGTTTGATGGCCCTTACAATTTAAGCCCGCGTTTTTCACCGGATGGTAAGTCGTTGGCGATGATTCGCAATGACGGTGGAAGGTATCGCGTCGCATTACAAAATTTAGCAACTGGGCAAGTGCAGATTCTAAGCGAAGGTAATCAGGATGAGTCACCTAGCTTTGCGCCTAATGGCCGTGTGGTGCTTTATGCGACCAGAACAGCGGGTCGTGGTGCGCTTGCTGCCGTGTCTGCAGATGGTCGCGTCAAGCAGCGTCTGAGCGAATCTGGCGGAGATATACGTGAGCCAGCTTGGGGCCCGTTACTGAATTAGTAGTATGTAATAGATAGATTTGTTTTTACTAAAGGAGAGTGTAATGAATAAGGGAATGTTTAATAAAAAAGTATTGGGTGCATTAGTGTTAGCAGCATTATTGTCAGCTTGTAAAAGCACACCAATGACAGACAAACCAGCTGGCGTGCAAGATAAAAGCCCAGCAGGTGCATCAACACAATCATCTGCAAATGGTTCAGCAGACACTTCAGGCGTTAAAGAAGTAGTGATTGATAGCAACGCTAACAATGGCAACAACCCATTGAAAGATCCAAACAATATCTTGTCAAAAAGAAACATCTACTTTGACTTTGATAGCGACGCAGTAAAAGCTGAGTTCCGTCCACTAGTGGAAGCGCACGCTAAATACTTGCTAGCTAACAGCAACGCTAAAGTAGTATTGCAAGGTAATACGGATGAGCGCGGTACACGTGAGTACAACGTTTCATTGGGTCAACGCCGTGCAGTAGCAGTTAAAAAATCATTGAACTTGTTAGGCGTGCAAGATAAACAAATCGAAACAGTTAGCTTGGGTGAAGAAAAAGCAACAGCAAATTGTGCAGATGAAGCTTGCAACCAACAAAACCGTCGCGTAGATGTAGTTTACGAAAACGATTAATTTTTTAGGTATTACGTTTAAAAAATGATGAAGAACCTGATTCTGTCTAGCGTGTTTTTAGCAACGCAATTATTTTCTATTAGCGGTCACTCGGCATTGTTCGATGACGATGAGGCACGAAAGAAAATACTGGAAGTTGAGAAGAGCTTGCAAACTCAGAATCAGGCTACGCAATCTGCGATTCGTGATTTAAAGCAATCAAATGAGCAGCGAGATGCTGTCACAAGAAATGGTTTGGCTGATATGCAATCGCAGCTAGATGCATTGAAGCAAGAGAATGCAAGATTGAAAGGCGAGCTGGAAGTCGCTAATCATAAAGTTGAAACCGCACTTCAACGCCAAAAAGATTTATATACAGATATCGATGAGCGCTTGCGTAAGTTGGAGTCTGCACCAGTTGCTGAAACTGCGGCACCTGTGCCAGCGGTGGCTGAGAAAAATACACAAGAATACCAGCTGTTGGAGTTAGCCAACGGCCTGTCAAAAGAGTCTAAACATAAAGAAGCTTTCAAAGAGTACGACAAGTTTTTAAAAGACTACCCAAATAGTGCGCAGGCACATGAGGCGATGTACGGCTTAGGTTACTCGCAATTTGCGTTAAAGAACTATAAGTCGTCGATTGCTACGCAGCAAAAACTGATTGATACCTATGCGGATAGCCCTAAGGTTCCAGATGCGATGTTTAATATGGCCAATAGCCAGATTCAGCTAGGTTTAGTGCCAGGCGCTAAAAAAACATTGCGTGATTTAATCGCCAAGTTTCCAAACAGTGAGTTGACGCCAGCTGCACAGAAGCGCCTAAAAGCACTAGAGGCGATTAGATAAGTATTTAAAATAGGTAAGTAACCTAAAAGTTGTTTATTTGCCTATATTTAGGCAAATAAAGCTTTTAAGTTAAAATAGCGCCCATTACTTATTGGCGCTATTTTTTTGCGTTATTCATTGTTGGTGTGCAAAGTATTTAGATGAAACTTAAAATCCATGAAATTTTTTATTCGCTACAAGGCGAGTCATCACGTGTAGGGCTGCCTACAGTATTTGTGCGCCTGACTGGCTGCCCAATGCGCTGCGTATATTGCGATACAGCCTATGCTTTTAGCGGTGGCAGTAATATGGAGGTTGATGACATCCTCACTAAAGTGGCTGAGTTCGGTACACCGTACGTCACTGTGACTGGCGGCGAGCCGCTTGCGCAAAAGGATTGCCATGTTTTGCTCAAAGCTTTGTGTGATCAGGGTTATAGCGTTTCGTTGGAGACTGGTGGCGCTATTGACATTAGCCCAGTGGATACACGCGTATCGGTCATTTTAGATATCAAAACACCAGACTCTGGTGAACTAAAGAACAATCTATGGGGTAACTTAGCCCATCTTAAAAAATCAGATGAAATAAAGTTTGTACTATGTAGCCGCGCAGATTATGAGTGGGCAAAGGAGCTTTTGGTAAAAGAGCAACTCACAGCCAAGTGCTCAGTGCTATTCTCACCGGTTTATAGTCAGTTGGCGCCAGCTGATTTGGCGGATTGGGTGTTGGCGGATAAGTTGCCTGTACGCATGCAATTGCAATTGCATAAGATTTTATGGGGCGAGGTGCCTGGGAAATGACAAAAAAAGCGGTTGTATTACTCTCTGGCGGCCTAGATTCTGCAACTGTGCTTGCCTATGCGCGCAATCAAGGTTTTGAGTGTTATTGTCTGAGCTTGGATTATCATCAGCGCCATATTGCAGAGTTGCATGCAGCTAAGAACGTGGCAAAAGTCATGGGTGCGGCTGCGCATAAAACTGCACAGCTGGATTTGTCCCTGTTTGGCGGCTCTGCACTGACCGATGATGCCATCGCTGTGCCAGAAAGCGCAACAGAAGGTATCCCTATCACCTATGTACCTGCCCGTAATACGATTATGTTATCGCTAGCGCTGGCTTGGGCGGAGGTGTTGCAAGCACAAGATATATTTATTGGTGTCAATGCCTTGGATTATTCTGGCTATCCAGATTGCCGAGGCGAGTATGTGAAAGCCTTTCAGGATATGGCCAACCTAGCCACTAAAAGTGCAGTGGAAGGAAAAACCATTACGATTCACGCGCCATTGATCGATATGACCAAGGCGCAAATCGTAACGTTAGGCACCGAGTTAGGTGTAGATTATGCCATGACGGTTTCATGCTATCAGGCTGATAGTGAAGGTGAAGCGTGTGGTCTGTGTGACTCGTGCCGCTTGCGGCGCGATGGCTTCTTAGCCGCAGGGTTAGCGGACCCTACCCGTTATAAATTGCATTTATAAACCTAGCTGGTAAGCGATTTTTATATAAATCTTTATATAAAACATTAGCCGATAAGAAATATCGATAAATAGCTTGCCAAGTGGTGCATAAATAACGTAAAATCCGCGCCTTTCTGCTTTAAATTTTTCAAAAGAGAACAAAGATTATGGTTATTATTCGTTTAGCTCGTGGTGGCGCGAAAAAAACTCCTTTCTACAACGTGGTTGTAGCTGATTCACGCAATCGTCGTGATGGTCGCTTTATTGAGCGTGTTGGTTTTTACAACCCATCAGCTAGCGCAAATGCTGAAGGTTTACGTATTGATTTAGCTCGTGTGACTCACTGGCAAAATAACGGCGCGCAATTGTCAGAGACAGTTGCACGTTTGGTTAAATTCCATGCAAAAGGTCCAGAAGCTGCTATCGCTGCTAAAGCAAAAGATGCTGCTAAAGTTGAAGCTGCTAAAGCTAAAGCTGCTGCTGAAGAAGCTGCAAAATTAAAAGCAGCCGCTGACGCTGCTAAAGCAGAAGCTGATGCTCAAGCTGCAGAGGCTGCTGCCGCAGCTAAAGCTGCTGAGGCTGCCGCTGCTGAAACACCAGCTGCTGACGCTTAATTTAAAAGGCTTAGGTGTTATGCCTAAGCCATTAAAATGGCTGTGAATAACATGGTGGTAATGGGGCGCATTGTTGCGCCCTACGGCGTTTATGGTTGGCTCAAAGTGGTGCCGGATACAGAAGCTATCGACGGTCTGTTTGATTATGACACGTGGTGGCTAGGCAAAGGTGATGACTGGCGCGAAATGGTCGTAGAAACCGCTAAAATTCATAACGATGTGATTGTTGTGAAGTTAGAGGGTATTGATGACCGTGATGCTGCATTCGCTTGCAAAGGCAAGCAGATTGCTGTGCCTAGAGCAGAGTTGCCTGAGCCTGACGAGAATGAGTATTACTGGTCAGACTTAGTCGGTTTGCGTGTTACCAATAGTCAATGTGTTGATTTTGGCTTAATTACTGAAGTGTTTGAAACAGGTGCAAATGATGTGCTTGTGGTTAAACCGGATGTGGTTTCTGCAGACGCTGGTAAAGACAAACCGCAAGAGCGCCTGATACCGTTTATTACAGACGTTGTATTGGCAGTTGATTTAGAAGCTAAAACAATGTTGGTTGATTGGGACGAAGACTTTTAGTTTTGGTTGAAATCAAACCATTTAAATTGAATCATGGCGTTTAAATTTGACATTGTGACCCTGTTTCCTGAGATGTTTGATGCTATCACTAAGCATGGCATTACAAGCAGGGCGATGCAGCAGGGTATTTATGAGGTTGGCTTCTGGAATCCGCGTGATTTCACCAGCGATAATCATAAAACCGTAGATGATAGGCCGTATGGTGGTGGTCCTGGCATGGTAATGCTAGTACAGCCGTTAGAGCAGGCGATTGGCGCAGCAAAAGCGGCGCAATCTACTGAACAAGCTGATAGCTGGGTAGTGCATTTATCTCCAGCAGGTAAGCCGTTGACCCATCAGAAAGTGATGGAGTTAAGTAAAAAGCAAGGTTTGGTATTGCTTGCCAGTCGATATGAAGGTGTCGATCAGCGTTTAATTGATGCTGAGGTGGATGAAGAAATATCAATTGGTGATTATGTGTTAAGTGGTGGCGAGTTGCCTGCAATGGCGCTGATGGATGCGATTATCCGCCAGTTACCGGGTGCGTTGGGCGATAGTGACTCTGCGATTGAAGACTCATTCGTAGATGGCCTGTTAGATTGCCCGCACTACACAAGACCAGAAGAATATAACGGTAGACGAGTACCAGCGGTGTTAATGTCTGGTAATCATGCCAAGATTAAGCAGTGGCGTTTGAAAATGTCATTGCACAGAACTCGGGATCAACGTCCCGATTTATTGGCCGCAAGGCCGTTGACGAAAGAGGAAACACGGCTGCTACAAGAAGATTAGTAGCAGGAACAAGTTTCTTCACAATTAAAAGGAACTCCGACGGGCAACCGGAAGAGATAAAGAAGATGGCAGATATTATTAAAATGTTAGAGCAGGAAGAAATTGCCCGCCTAAACAAAACAATCCCTGACTTTGCACCAGGTGACACAGTAGTAGTGGGCGTAAACGTAGTTGAAGGTACACGTAAACGTGTGCAGTCATACGAAGGCGTTGTTATCGCTAAACGTAACCGTGGTTTGAACTCATCATTCATCGTGCGTAAAATCTCTTCAGGTGAAGGCGTTGAGCGTACATTCCAAACTTACTCACCATTAATCGCTTCAATCGAATTGAAACGCCGCGGTGATGTACGTCGTGCGAAACTGTACTACCTACGTGAGCGTTCAGGTAAATCTGCACGTATTAAAGAGAAATTAGTAGCACGTGACAGAGAAGTTTTAGCGCCAGTAGAAAAAGCGTAAGACTCAGTCTTAGTGTTGTAAAACACAGCAAAACCCCAATAGATGAAAATCATTGGGGTTTTTTGTTATGTACATTAGTCAGCTAGCAATCATCGTTAGCTAAGGGGCGCTATCAATGCAAGAGTTTTGCGGTGGACTGACTTTTGTTTTTCTTGCTTAGCTGTAAGTCAGCTTTGGTTTGGCTTGCTCTGAGTTAGCTGGCTTTAGTTTAGCCTTGCTTTGGTTTACTATGGCAAGATGAATATTAACCTCCAAACCGCAGGTAATGATGCCTTAATTAGGGCGCCTTTTGGTCGCGTGCGTATTGCTATTCAGGATAGTCAGCTGCTGATTGAGCTGTTGGCACTGCCAGTAGTTGTGCAAGTGTTACCGCCACATGGAGAGGTAACACTAGAAACCCCATCCACCCATTCATTAGTCAGCCTTGCCTCTGAACAGGTATTGCAATATTTACAACAAGCCAGTTCGGCGTTCGACTTACCCGTAGAGCAAAATGGCACCGCTTTTCAGCAGAAGGTGTGGCAGGCAATCGCTACTATTCCACGTGGGCAAACTCGTACCTATAGTGAGCTAGCGCAGCAAATTGGCTCAGGGCCGCGCGCGGTTGCCAATGCCTGCGGAGCTAATCGCTTACCATTGTTGATCCCGTGTCATCGCGTGGTGGCTAAAAATGGCTTAGGCGGCTTTATGCAAGGCACCCACAATGGATTGCTCATTAAGCAATGGTTGTTGCAGCATGAGCTAACTGATCCAGAAGGGCGCTTGCATGAGTGAGCGTACACTTGCGCCTGAAGATGCGGCAGGTATAGATGCATTCATCGATGCCATATGGCTGGAGGATGGCTTATCTAAAAATACATTAGATAGTTACCGGTTGGATTTAACCGCCTTTGCTATTTGGGCGCTGTCACAAAGTAAGCAGTTGCTCACCATTGATAAAGCCGATGTTCAGCAATACTTGGCGGTTAAGTTCCCCCTCAGCAAGCCGCGTAGCATCGGTCGTCTAATCGCTACCCTTAGGCGATTTTATCGCTATAGTTTACGTGAGAACCAAATCGCGATAGATCCTACTTTGCAGATCGAGTCACCCAAGCTGCCGCGTAGTTTGCCTAAGAGCTTGAATGAGGAAGAGGTGGAAGCGCTGCTTAATGCACCAGATGTGAATGATGCATTGGGCTTGCGTGATAAAGCGATGCTTGAGTTGCTATATGCCAGTGGGCTACGTGTTTCAGAGTTGGTGACCATTAAAATAAGCGAAATTAGTATGAGTGATAGCGTGGTACGTGTCACTGGTAAGGGTAGTAAAACGCGTTTAGTGCCGATAGGTGAAAATGCGGTAGAGTGGATTTCGCGCTATTTAAAGGAGGCGCGGCCACAGATCTTACAAAACCGTCTGTCTGATGCCGTATTTGTAACAAACCGTGGCGATGCCATGACACGCCAGACGTTTTGGTACATGATTAAGCGTTATGCCTTGCTGGCTGGCATCACCAAGCATATGTCACCACACGTGTTACGTCATGCCTTTGCTACGCATTTGCTCAACCATGGTGCTGATTTAAGGGTGGTGCAGATGCTGCTGGGGCATTCAGATATTTCAACTACGCAAATCTATACCTATGTGGCTAGGGAGCGGTTGAAGCGTTTGCATAGTGTGCATCATCCGAGAGGTTAGTGTAACTTCGTGCTGGACAAGGAGTCTAGTGGTTTTCATGCACAGCTCTGCGGGGACAACCCTTGCGGTTTTGGTAATAGGTCGGGGGTAGCCCGACAGCTAGTTACTTTCTTTTAACTGCCTGAAAAGCACCAGTAATTGGTATGTCCGCCAAGTTCCCGCTGTTACACAGCGACCTTGGCGCCAAAAGTAACCAAAGAAAACGGCACCCCACACCACGGGCTGCGCCTTCTCTGCGCTACTCGACAAAAAGGGCAGCAATCGGAAACTCGCCTAACGGCTCAAACAGCCGATTGCTGAAAACTCCCTTTATGTCTGCGTTGCTCGGCGTGGTGTAAGGGGGAGTGGGGGGATTTCAAATACTATTGGCATGTGGTCACTTATTTCTAACCACTCTTTGTGATCGCCTATAAATATTGATGCGCCCGCTAACAATGGCTCTGGCAAGAACGCATAATCAATGTGGTAAGCTTTGGACAGATTGCGATAAAGATAAAAGGTAGGTTGTTGTTCTTCACCTTGATTTTCTTTCAGTAACTCGTGATAAAGGCTAACAATACCTTTATTTTTTAGAAAGTTAACGCATGATGAATGGTCGCCTTCTGAGCGCTTGTAATCCCAGATTTTATTGCTGTTGAAATCCCCAATCAAAATTTGATTAGAGATTCTATCTAGGTTGTTCATGATGAACTTGTAGAATTGACCAATATATCTGAAGTAACCACTATCGCTTTTTTGGGTCCAAACTGCTACAAACTCTAAATTGTCGTTGTAGCGAAAAGGAATAAACCATTTCAGTTGAGTCTCTTCGAATGGTTGATCGAACTTTAGGTGTTCAAGGATTGCGCCATCTTTAGCAAACACACCAAGCCCTCTGTTTTTGGTGTTCCCTAGCCAAATGTAATTTATAGCCCAATCCTTATAATTTACATCTTTTGACTGAGATGGGTCTTCACATTCTTGAATGATTAGCACATCTGCTTCAAATTGAGCAAGGTACGCGAATTTCCTTCTAAACGCACCATTGCAATTCCATGAAACTATTTTCACTATTTGCTACGTTCCACAATCACCCCCAGCGCCTTCAACCCCGGTAATATCGTCGGTTTAGCCACTTTAATCTTCACGCTTAACGCGTTAAATTCTTTCAATATCAATTGGCATAGGTGTTCGGCAAGCTTTTCTACGAGCTGAAAGCTGTTTTCCTGTAGCGTGTCACGTACACGGCTAACCACTGCGCCGTAGTCGATGGTGTCGTTTACATCGTCGCTTTGACATGCTTTGCTGAGGTCATAGCCGATTTCTATATCTAGAATAATCGTCTGCGGCGTCATGCGCTCCCATTCGGGTACGCCGAGTTTGGTTTGTACTTTAACTTCACTTAAAAAAATGGTGTCCATAATGCCTTATTTGTATGTCGTCGTTCCCGCCAAGGCGGTAATCCAGTAATATCTTGAATATTAAACCACAATTTATTGTGGTGTTGCGCTAATAAGAAGTGGATTTCCCTCTATACGGGGGTGACAATTAGAGAGAGTGTTTAAATGAATGAGTTAGGTTTTATTCCGGTTACCCTAGTGCCTGCTGTGTGGATAGTTGCAGCTTATCTGCTGGGTTCTATTGCGTTTGGAATTTTAGTAAGTAAGTTGTTTGGTTTGCCTGACCCGCGCACCGTGGGCAGTGGCAATATCGGTGCTACCAACGTGGCGCGCAGTGGTAAAAAGTCAGCTGCAATTCTCACCTTGTTGGGCGATGTGTTTAAAGGCTGGTTCCCGGTATGGCTGGCTTTGCAGTCAGGCATGACTATGTGGGTAGTCAGTGCGGTCGGCTTGGCAGTATTTTTTGGCCACTTATACCCAATCTACTATGGTTTTAAAGGTGGTAAAGGGGTCGCAACAGCCTTGGGTGTGATGCTAGCAATCGACCCTATGCTAGCCTTGGCAGCGGTGTTGACTTGGCTCGTAGTGTTTGCCATATCACGTTACTCTTCGCTTGCTGCTTTGGTGGCCGCTGCATTGGCACCGGTATACGCATGGTTCTTACTGGCTAATGCGGATAATGCGCTTGGTGTTTCAGATTATGTGCAAATGGTACTGGTGATGTCCATATTTCTGATATGGCGTCATAGAAGTAATATCAAAAAACTATTGGCTGGTACGGAGTCAGGTTTCGGTAAAAAGAAATAGGCTTGGATTGCCGTCATCATGCCTTGCAAGCAGGGTGTGATGGCTAAGGCGCCTGTAATTCACTTAAGTTCCAGCGTGGTTTTACGCTAAAACTGTAGTTTGCTTCCACATTATTTTGCATGGCTTTTAGGCGCATCGCGCCCGCAAATGCAATCATTGCGCCATTGTCTGTGCAAAACTCCAAACGAGGGTAGCTAACTTTGCATAGCTTGCGTTTAGTGGCAGCATTGAGCTTCTCACGTAGTTTTGCGTTTGCACCAACGCCACCCGACACAATCAGGTTATCTAGTCCCGTCTCGCGCAGAGCATTCATGCACTTGATGGTGAGAACCTCGGTCACCGCTTCTTGAAACTCATAGGCAATATCGGCTGTCGTCTCTGCATCCAGTGGCTGATGCTGATTCACCAATGTTAATACCGAGGTTTTAAGTCCGCTAAAGCTAAAGTTCAAGTCACCACTATTGAGTAGCGGGCGCGGTAATTTAAAGCGCGGCTTACCTGTTTTTGCCAAGTTGGATAGCGCAGGGCCGCCAGGATAGCCTAAACCTAATAATTTGGCGGTTTTATCAAATGCTTCACCAGCGGCATCGTCTAGCGTGTCGCCCAGTAGTTCATATTTCCCTATGCCATCCACGCGCATGAGTTGGCTATGGCCGCCAGAAACCAACAAAGCAACAAATGGAAACGCGGGTGGGTTGTCTTCTAATAAAGGGGCTAATAAATGACCTTCAAGGTGATGGACATTAATGGTGGGGATTTGCAGGCTAAATGCTAATGACTCGGCAAAGCTGGTGCCCACAAGTAGCGCGCCAGAAAGGCCTGGGCCTTGTGTATAGGCAATAGCGTCAATGTCTTGTAATGATTTATTGGCATCTTTAAGTGCAAGCTCGGTAAGGGGCAATACGCGGCGGATATGGTCGCGTGATGCAAGTTCCGGCACTACGCCCCCGTATTCTGCATGCATTTCCACCTGTGAGTGTAAGGCGTGTGATAATAAGCCGTGGTCGGTGTCATATAAGGCGATGCCGGTTTCGTCACATGATGATTCAACGCCTAAAACTAACATTTATTTTGTTCCATTTTTATCTTAAAGTGCATTTTTATAACACAAAGCTATAAAAGTAATTGAATAAAAGTAATTATACGATTAAAATGGTGGACTTTTCTCAAGTTTATGAGCCTTTGTTTGGCGAGCTTGAGCATCACCTAATTAAATTGTTGCAGATAAGAGAGAATAAATGTCTAGTGTACGCGTAAAAGAAAATGAGCCGTTTGACGTTGCTCTACGTCGCTTTAAGCGCCTAATTGAAAAAACTGGTTTGTTGAATGATCTTCGCGCTCGCGAATTTTACGAGAAGCCAACATGGGAACGTAAACGTAAAGCTGCTGCTGCTGTTAAGCGTCAATATCGTCGCTTGATGAAGCAAACTTTACCAGCAAAATTGTACTAAGAAGCTTTCATGTCGTTAAAAGCTCAGATATCTGAGGACATGAAAACCGCAATGCGCGCTAAAGATAGCGTGCGTTTGGGCGCAATACGTTTGTTACAAGCGGCTATTAAACAGCGTGAAGTAGATGAGCGTATTGAATTAGATGACAGCAATGTAATTGCTGTGATTGAAAAAATGCTCAAACAGCGTCGTGACTCTATTGCTGCGTATGAGTCAGCTAATCGTCATGATTTAGCTGATGTAGAAAAGTTTGAAGTCACAGTGTTGCAAACGTATTTGCCACAACAGCTGACTGAAGATGAGATTAAAGCCATCTTGGAAAAAGTTGTGGTTGATACAGGCGCTGCTGGTATTAAAGACATGGGCAAGGTCATGGCTGAAATTAAGCCGTTGGTCGCTGGCCGTGCTGACATGGGTAAAATTTCCGGATTGATTAAAACTCGTCTAGGTTAACCCGTAGCGATAGATGCAAGTAGACATTACAAGGAGCGACTAGCTCCTTTTTTGTTTTTAAAAGATTGCGCTAGAATGGCTAGCAAATTCTATTCACGTAGTTATTTTAGCTAAAGCGGACACTTTGATACCTGAAAGTTTTATTCAAGAGTTGCTAAATCGCGTTGATATTGTCGACGTGATTGATAAAAGCGTACCGCTAAAAAAAGCCGGCGCTAACTATTCTGCTTGCTGCCCGTTTCATAATGAAAAATCCCCCAGCTTTACCGTAAGCCCAACCAAGCAGTTTTATCATTGCTTCGGCTGCGGTGCACATGGTACTTCCATAGGTTTTGTGATGGAGTATCAAGGGGTTAGTTTTGTTGATGCTATACATGATTTAGCCAAAATGGTTGGCATGACTGTGCCGCAAGAGGTGCGAGATAACGACAAGCCGGCGCCTAAAGTGGTTGTTGGTTTGCAGGATGCCTTGCAGCAGGCGGCCAATTTTTATAAAGCTGAGCTAAAGAAATCCCCTCGGGCTATTGAGTATTTGAAGGCACGCGGCCTAAGTGGCCAAGTGGCGGCTAAGTTTCAGGTCGGGTACGCGCCGGCAGGCTGGCAAAATTTACAAAGCGTTTTCCCGCATTATGAGAATGAGGCGTTAACCATAGCGGGTTTGGTTGTAGAGAATGAGCAAGGTCGGCGTTACGACCGTTTCCGTGACCGTATCATGTTTCCGATTCATGATCAAAAAGGGCAGGTCATAGGCTTTGGCGGCCGTGTGATTAACCCGGAGGATACGCCTAAATATTACAACTCACCAGAAACGCCGTTGTTTCAAAAAGGGCATGAGTTGTACGGTTTGTTCTTGGCGCGTCGGGCAATCCGCGATGCGGGTCGCGCTTTGGTGGTTGAAGGCTATATGGATGTGGTGGCGCTGGCGCAATTCGGGATTGAATATGCGGTTGCTGCGCTTGGTACAGCAACCACGCCTTACCATATTACAAAGTTGACACGTCAGGCAGATGAAATTGTTTTTTGTTTTGATGGTGATAATGCAGGGCGCACCGCAGCATGGCGTGCGGCAATGAATGCGTTGCCAGCATTGACCGATGGCTTGAAGCTGTCATTTCTCTTTTTACCTAAAGAGCATGACCCGGACTCTTACGTGCGCGAATTTGGTAAAGAAAAGTTCGAAGCTGAAATTAAATCGGCAATGCCGTTGTCTCAGTACATACTGCAGCACTTGAGTGAGGATAACCCTTTGCAAAGTCAGGAAGACCGCGTGCGCTTTCTGAATGAAGCAGAGCCTATCATGCAGCAGATTAATGCGCCGCGTAGCGCGATGTATCTGCGTAAGAAAGTGGCTGAGTTAGCGCAGCTGTCACAGGATGAAATGCAGGCGCTGTTAAAGTTGCCTAATCTGCATAAAGTGCCTGTGAAGGCTAAGCCGAAGCTGACACGTACCACGATGTCGCTACAAAAGCGCTTTGGTTTGATGTTGCTGATGCACCCAGCGTTAGCGCAACAAGATGATTTGAGTTTGTTGGATGAGCGAGATGATGCCGATGCTTTATTGCGGCAGGTGATTGAAATCTGCCTGCTCTATCCCCATTCTAAACCTGCGGTGTTGTTGCGCGAGTTGGAGCGCAAAATTGATACTAGCGTGTTACTTGAATTGCAGCGAGAGTTAACGTTATTGGATGATACGCTAGATCAGGCACAAGAAGTTACGGGCGCGCGTCAGCAGTTGCAGGCAGTGCATACACAGCGACAAGGTACGTCACTGCTGGCGCGAATTAGCGAAAAGCCTTTGAGTGCGTTAACTGCTGATGAAATCGCATTATTGAAATCTGTAGGCAATAAACCCCAGCCAAAATAAGGCTATATTCTGTTATAATGCACGGTTACGGTAATCTTATTCACCATATGTGATGTAGGCATCATGGCTGAGCTAAAATTTTAGAGGTAAGACATGGCAAGACCAAAGAAAAGTGATCAACAAGCTGAAAAAAATGCAGAAGACTACGTTCGCCCAGAACAGTTGCAGGAAGTCAGTGCTGAAGAGCGCCGCATTCGTCTAAAAAGCTTAATCGTATTAGGTAAAGAGCGCGGCTACCTGACCTATGCTGAGATTAACGATCACTTGCCAGATGATGTTCAAGGCTCTGAGCAGATTGATGGCATTATCGGCATGATTAACGACATGGGTATTCAGGTGTATGAAGAGACACCTGATGCTGAAGCGTTGTTAATGTCTGATGCACCTCCAGCGGTTACTGATGATGATGCGGTGGAAGAGGCTGAGCAAGCACTTGCAACGGTAGACTCAGAGTTCGGCCGTACTACTGACCCTGTGCGTATGTATATGCGTGAAATGGGTACGGTTGATTTGCTTACACGCGAAAGCGAAATTGAGATTGCACGTCGTATTGAAGACGGCTTAAAACACATGGTGCAGGCAATTGCCGCTTGCCCAACCACAATTGCCGCTTTGTTGGAAATGGTGGACAAAGTTGAGCGTGATGAGCTTAGCGTGGATGACTTGGTAGACGGCTTGATTGACTCTGATATTGGTCTAGATGACGCAATGACAGAAGAGTCTCAAGACGATGAAGAGCCAGAAGTTGAGGATGAAGAAGACGAAGGCGATGAAGACGGCGCAAAAGCCGCGGCTATTTCTGCGGAAGCATTAGCTAAGCTTAAAGAAGAACTGCTTAAACGTTTCCAAGTAGTGCGTGCAGCCCACCAAAAAATGACAGTCATCTTGCCAGTTAAAGGCTCGCAAGACCCAGAGTATCTTGCATTGCTGTCTGAAATTCTAGTTGAGTTGACGGCATTCCGTTTCTCACCAAAACAAGTAGAAACGCTGTGTGATCAAGTGCGTGGTTTAGTTGAAACTGTGCGCGGTCATGAGCGTAAAGTGCTGGACTTCTGCGTTGAAAAAGCAGGCATGCCACGTCCATACTTCATTAAATCATTCCCAGGCAATGAAAGCAATCTAGCTTGGTTGGAAGAAGAGCTTAAATCTGACAAGCCATACAATGAAAAATTGGCGCGCTTTAACCACTCAATTTTAGACCAGCAACAACGTATTATTGATTTAGAAGCTAAAGTGGGTATTTCAGCGAAAGAGCTGAAAGAAATCAATAAGCAAATGACCACAGGCGAAGCGCGTGCGCGTCGTGCTAAACGTGAAATGATTGAAGCTAACTTGCGTTTGGTGATTTCTATCGCTAAGAAATACACAAACCGTGGTTTGCAGTTCTTAGATTTGATTCAAGAAGGTAATATCGGCTTGATGAAAGCGGTAGATAAGTTTGAATACCGCCGTGGTTTTAAATTCTCAACCTATGCAACATGGTGGATCCGTCAGGCGATTACGCGTTCTATCGCTGACCAAGCACGTACCATCCGTATTCCAGTACATATGATTGAAACGATTAACAAAATGAATCGTATCAGTCGCCAAATCTTGCAAGAGACTGGTATTGAGCCAGACCCAGCATTGTTAGCTGAAAAAATGGAAATGCCTGAAGACAAGATTCGTAAAATCTTGAAAATCAGCAAAGAGCCAATTTCAATGGAAACACCAATTGGTGACGATGAAGATTCACATTTGGGCGACTTCATTGAAGACAGCACCACCTTGGCGCCAGTGGATGCAGCGGTTTATGCTAGCTTGCGCGATGCGACAAGTGAAGTGTTGGAATCACTCACACCACGTGAAGCAAAAGTATTACGTATGCGTTTTGGTATTGAAATGAACACAGACCATACCTTGGAAGAAGTAGGTAAGCAATTTGATGTAACGCGTGAGCGTATTAGACAAATTGAAGCGAAGGCGCTACGCAAGTTGCGTCATCCAACTCGTTCAGAAAGATTAAGAAGCTTCTTAGAAACTGGACAAGATTAGTTTAAAATAATGACTTCAAAAGTTTAGGCCCCCTAGCTCATGCTTGGTTAGAGCAGCGGACTCATAATCCGTTGGTGCTGTGTTCGACTCACAGGGGGGCCACCAAAAAATAAAACGACTTAGGGATAAATCTCTAGGTCGTTTTTCTGTTATTTGGGGTGATTTAAATAGTAACCCAGTCCATTACGTTGGAAAGCTATTTACTAATTTTTTACCTAATCACTTCACTGCTTGCCAACACCAATTTTTCATCACTTTTTGACAAGAGTGCACGGTAAGTTCTTAACTCATCTACGTCCATAATCAACTTTTTATTGCTAATATTTGCAATTGGTAAAGTGTTGGCATTCAGTCCAATGGAAGTACCTAGCCCAGCATAGATGTAATGATCCCCAAAAGCTTCCTTAAATGCAGTGAAAGCGGGCTCTCCGGTACAGTGACTCGGTGCAACAAAGTCTACTCTGAAAGTGTCATGCAGAGCACTTACGATTTGCTCAATATCAATATCCTTAGCGACTACTTGATGAAACCCTCCCGTCACCATGTGAATGCGCTTATTAATCTTAGTTGCAGCATCCACAATCTTGTCTAGACCCGGATGGGAACAGCCAACTATCAGAACGACGCCTTCCGGTGTTTCAATAGCTAGCGAGAGTTCTCTTAACTCCATCGTTGTCAGTTTATCTGAAATCTGGAATATCAAATGAATTCCGGGCAGAATTTCAGTGGTTTTCTCTATCAATTCAAAATTAACGTTAGGCCATGCCGAGCCAAATTTCATTATCTCTGGTGGCTTTCCATCGTAATAACGCTGTTCTGGAGGAAGAGAGTTATCCTTTCGGTAAAAAGTGCTGGGGAGAGAAAAGCCATAAACACCGAAGTTCTCTTTGGGGGCGTATATCTTTACTTTGGGATTAACACTCAGTAGATAGTTTAAGCCGCCCATATGGTCACTATGTCTGTGTGACATGACGACGAAATCAAGTTTCGAAAGATCAATTCTTAATATCTTTGCGTTGTGCGCCAGAATATCTGGATTGTCCCCAGTGTCAAATAGGATACGTTTTCCACCATATTCGATAAGCGCTGCATAGCCCCAATCTTTTTGCAGGGCTGGATTCTTGCCAAAAGCATCATATATCACTGTAACCTGGGCTTTAGGCGAATCAATAGTCTTGGTTGATAACTTGGAGATATCGCTACATGCTATAAGAAAAAACGTAAGCGAAGTCACAAATAGGATGTTCACCATCATTCTTAAATTGCTTTTCATGATCATCTCCCAAGGTTCATGGCAATTAAGTACTGTATCTAGAGAGGTATGAGAGTCAACATAGGCGGCCTCATTTTGATTATCAATAGATAGTTGAATCTAGTTTATACCTATTGATATAAGTACAGATACTTTGAGGTAAGTTAGTTGCATGCATTAAACCAATAAATAATCCGTTGGTGCTGTGTTCGACTCACAGGGGGCACCGATCACTTAGAATCATAAAGTAACAACCTCTCAAAACCTGCCTAGATGCGGGTTTTTTCTTATGCAGCGTGCTTCATGGCGTATCACTATACATATCCTTCTTTGCTGATATTGCTGAGTACACAAGACTAACCAACCGCAGAAGCGGGCTAGAGCAGTAAGGAGCCTGATGATGCTTGAGATTTGTTGTTTTTAATTAACTTAATAGCCTAGATTTTCTTTTGGCAGCAAAACCTATTAAACCAAGCCCAGTTAAAAACATAACGTAAGTTTCAGGTTCGGGAACTGGGGTCATTTCACCTGTGGCAGTGACGCAAGTTAGGCAACCGTAACTATCATAAATATCATCAGGGCCATACTCTTCACCAAGCCTTACAAAACCAATTTCATTTAGTGTTAGATCAGTAATAACTCCAGTAGTTTTAAGGTTAAAAGGTGAGGTACTTCCAAAATAAATATTACCTGTAACAGTTAGTATGTAGTATCTATCTAGTAGTGGACCTGATTGGAAGGTTTCTTCAAGGGTGATGGAATAGGTACCAAGGGTGCCATCAGGGTTGTATGACTCTACATAAGAGCCTGTAGCTCCGGCAAAGTTGTTACATGGGAAGCAACCTAGTCCAGAATCATTCCCTGTTTGAACGGTAATGTTAAAGATGTCGTATGTGCTGGTATTGAAATCAAAGCCACCTCTAATGTAGCCGCTATCAGTATGAATCGGCATTTCAGTAAACTCCCAATGAATAATTTGACCAACAGCATTGGGGATAATTGAAAACATCAGCATTATGGTATATAAAAAAACACTGAGATAATTTGGCATTGTTAGCTCAATTCAAAATCACTTTGGGACTTTGTGTGAGGTTTTTTTATTATCTTGATTACCTTTTGAATCAATATTCATGGCGTTACTCCTGAGTGCTAATGAATAATCTATTACATCGTCAGACAAATTAATTTTGTATGATGAGTAGACTAAGTCCATTTTTATACAGATTAAATGCTTACTCTGTCCGAAGCCGCACATATAGCCATAAACTTAATCCGTTGGTACTGTGTTTGAATCACAGGGGGGCAAAAAAGATTTGGAGAAATCTAAGTCCTTTTTTATGCATTCAAGAAATGTTTAATTTATTTAATATGATTAAAGGTGTGTAATATATTCTATAGATGATAAAAAAGGCTAATTCATTATGGATGTAATTGATGGTGCAATGTTAGATTCTGAAGTGATACGGAATAAATTGGAAATGGGCGAGTTGATATTTTTTAAAAAGTGCCCATTTCCCTTGCCGGCATCAGATGATCTGGAGTTTTTACTTTCACAAAAAGTCTATGAAGCAAAAAGTGTGAGCTATTTTCCAGATAGTGGGTTCATAAATGGTTATCGTGGACAAACTGTGGAAGATGAAGTGAGAATCCGTAATATTCTGTCTCAATTTAGTTCTAGAGCCACAAACTGGTTAGCTCAAACGTTGCCGAGCTATTATTCTCAGATGCGCTTTGGTCCATTACGGTTCCGCATAGAAGAAGAAAAGGGCCGCAAAAATGTTGAGTCACAATACTCTGGTTCGATTCTACATGTTGATATGAATGGAGATGCGCCTACTCATGGTGAGAGCTTTTTGCGTATATTCGTTAATATTAATCCTGTTAAACCAAGGTATTGGGTAACATCAGACAGTTTAGGGCAATTGCTGGATAAATGGGGTGATGATGTTAGGATGCCTAATGAACGTATGCAGGGATTTTGTGATGATGTTAGATTGTTTATGAATCAATTGTTGAGAAGGCGTACGCTTGCTGATTCTGCATATCATCGCATTATGTCTCGGATCCACTATTATGGAAAAACAAATGACTATTTGCAGAATAGAGCGCCTCAGCACTCGTGGGTGTTTCCTCCTGGATCTGCTTGGCTAGTTTTTTCAGATATTACAAGTCATGCTGTAAAGGAAGGTCAGTTCGCGATTGATCAGACTTATTTTGTACCTTCAACAGCATTCAAGAACCCTGAGCGCTCTACAAAGTCTTTGATCAAAAGATTTTGGGCCAGAAAAGCTAGCAATGAAATTGTTTGATAGCTTGCCATATGAAGTTGGTATTGTTGGGACCTTTGACGTCGAAAATTATGGGGATTTGTTATTCCCAATAATTGCTCAACGGCAGCTTAGTAGACGCCTTGAAAATGTCAAGATAGTGCCCTTTTCTCCAAATGCGAAGTCACAAAGTCAGTCATGGCCAATAGATGTTCTATCTACAGATGCGATTAAAGAGCGGTTGCCATTCCTTTCAGGATTGCTAATTGGTGGTGGGCAGATCGTCAGATTTGATAAAGGGTATCCAATTCCAGTAAATTCAAATATTAATTTGCCCATTGACTATTGGTTGATGCCGGCAGTTTTGGGAGCAATACTTGGAAAGCCAGTTATCTGGAATGCGTTAGGCGCGTGGACTGGATCATCTGTGCCCTCTTGTTATGCTGATGTACTGAAGGCAACCCTGTCGGCAAGTGCCCTTGTCGCGGTTAGGGATGGAGCATCGTTCACACATCTGGATCAGCTTGGTTCTATGGCAAAAATAGAGCAGATCCCGGATACTGCATTCTCTTTAGCAGTATTGTGGCCGAATAGCGAGTTTAGTAAAGAGTACATTGCTTGGTGTGAGAGTCTTGAGCTAAAAGCTCCATATGTCATATTACAGGCTGACAAACACTTTGAGCCTTACTTACAGGAAATAACCGCGCTTCTGATAAGCTTAGGAGTTAAAACTGTTGTCAGTTTGCCTGTTTGCCGCTGCCATGGTGATGATAGCCAGCAATTTTCCTTAGAGGCTCCTTTTAATGCTATTAGATCTGAGTGGCTCGACCCTATACTAACTTGTGAAGTAATTAGCCATAGCAATCTTGTAATAGCAAGCAGTCTTCATGCGTGTATAACCGCGATTAGTTATGGGATAACATGTGTACATATTGATAGCTTCAATCACTTTGATCGAAAGTTCGAGATTATTCATAACTTCAATAATATATGTCGTTTGAATGAAACGGACCGCATTATGGATTTGTACAGAAAAGGGGCTAAGGTCGATCCTCGGGCTATAGCTTATGCTGACTTGTTAGAACAATATTGGGATAGGGTAGGTGAAGTTATTACAGGCTGGAAAGCTTCTGAAAGTGCAAATACAACTTCAATAATGTTACCTGTGATAATGAACTTGCTAAAAAATATGGATGTAAGTGAGCTACCCCAGGAAACTCCGAAACAAAAGCGCTCAATTTGGAACATACTCCGTCATAGCGCCTAAATTATGATTGAAGCGGCTAAACTCGAACGAAGTTATTGTCAGTGTAAGTAAATTATTGATCACTTGGAGTTAGTCGTGAAAATAAGCAGCAGCAACCTTACTTATTTCGTCATCCATCCGAATTCTGCCATGCTCGAGCCAGATTGCTCGGTTACAGGTTTGTAGTAACTGTTCTTTAGAGTGCGTTGCAATAACCAGTATATTGGTTTTGTGCACCAAATCATTAAGGCGTCGTTTTGCCTTTTCCTTGAAACCTTCGTCGCCGACCGATAGCCATTCATCCATCAGTAGTATTTCCGGATGCACGATGGTTGATACCGCGAATGCTAGGCGTAAATGCATGCCTGATGAGTACGTTCGTACCGGCATATCGGCAAAACCGCCTAGTTCAGAAAACTCAATGATCTCATCGATATTTTGATTGATGACGGCTTTGCTTAAGCCAAGCAGGCTGCCGCGAATGTAAATATTTTCTCTGCCGGTAGCCTCATGATCTATCCCGAGCGATATGTCGATTAGCGAACCGACCTCACCATCAATTTTCACAGTGCCGCCAGATGGAAAATAAACACCCGATAGCAGGCGTAGTAGAGTGCTTTTGCCGGCACCGTTGTGACCTACAATCCCAACACGGTCTTTATCCTCCAGTGTAAAAGTCAGACCTTCAAGTGCGCGCACCTTTACATTGCCGTGCTGGTCGGTATTAAGTTGACCACCGGTTGCCACTTTAATCAGGCTGGTTTTTAAGGAGCGGCTGCTAGCGTTATAGATTGGAAAATCAACACTGACGTTATTAAATTCAATTTTTGCCATTATTTATTCTTTAAATCACAACCAATAAGCAATACGGCGTCTATAGTTGCCATAAAAATTAAGTGCTAATAATGAGCCGATGACGGCCATTGCAATCGAAACTAGCCAATTGGTTGTGGTTGGCATTGTTCCAAGCAGCGGTGCGCGCATAATCTCCAGTAAGTGATAAGCCGGATTAAGGTCTAATAAATAGCTGTTGACGTGAGCAGAGATGGTTTTAGGCATCCAGATGATCGGCGTCAGATAAAACATGACCTGAATCACGCTGGCCACAATTTGCGGCATGTCTCTATATCTTGCGCAAACAGTTGCCAGTATAAGGGCCATCCAAGTTAGGTTGATGGTTGCCAGTATAAATCCAGGAATGCTTAGTAGCGCAATCAGCCCTAATGGTTTGCCGACAATGATCAGAACGATTGGGAATATCAATATGTTGTGCCCTAGCGTTAAGAGGTTGCGCCAGACCATGCGCAGAAGATGCACAAACAATGGAATCGGCAGTTGCTTAATGATGTTTTCTGCAGCGATAAAGGCGAGGCAGCCCTCAATGATTATATTGGAGATAAACGTCCATAAGATAATGCCAATTGCAATAAACGGCAGAAAATCCTGAGTGGGGGTTTTGAAAACCTGACTAAATACCAGTCCTATAGCACCAATCATCACGCTCATACTGATTGTTAACCAGAATGGCCCTAATGTCGAACGTCTATAACGCTGCTGTATATCCTGCCAGCCCAAGAGTGTGATTAGAGAGTATCGCTTAACCGCTGCGGTTAAATCTAGCCATGCAATGCTGAAAGAGTTGTTTTGCATTAATTAAGATTAGAATTTTTATATAAACTTGCAATTGAGAGTTACATCATATCATCACTTATTGCATATCCCGATTCTAATAAATTTGCCATTAGCATATTTAAGAATATCAATGTATAGCTAAATATTTTGAAGTTAGCTAGTAATCTCATGATAATTTAGCGATATATCCATATACTTGAGCGCTGTAAGAAGTAACCACTTAATTAAAGATTCTGTTTTTCGTTTTGATAAGTAAGCAAAAATGCATATAACCAGTAAGAATCTTAGTTAATAGTGATGCAGAGCTCAGGTTTTGGCTTTGAGAATTCCCCAGACTCTTTCAGAAACTCGAGGTTTAATATATTTAACCGACAGTACTTTAAACCCTTCCCAGGGGTTGAAAGGTAACAAAGATAGCCAATGCATCACCAAGCTTGATGCGCTGGTATAAGTCACCCAGTTATATCTGTTGGCTAATAATTCAAAAGCGTTCATTCTGGATGGATTTGCAAAAAAATACTCCGTCGGTGTTGATTCACCTGGAACTAAGCTGGCATCAAAAATATTCCCTTTGGCAAAGTATTCACGAATTCTCAGTGCAAGGTCATCTGCCATGTATTTTGGATAGTTAATCCAGTCGTTAGGACGCATGTCTGCTTCAAAATAATAGCGCTGTTTGGAGGTGCTGCATTCAATGCAGCCAATATTACAAAAGCCATGTGCGGCTAGCGCTTTTCCCAGTGCGGACAGTTCTCTAAAAATGCGTGGATCAATGCAATGTAAAGAGTAATAAACTCTCTGTTTAGAAGGCCCGTATGGCCCGTTAATGGTTGAGATGCTACGGCTGCAGCTAAAGCATATCAGCTCACCATTTTGAAAAAAAGCTGACAAATCAATAAGTCTGCCCTCAATATATTTTTGAATCAGAATAGGCTGCTCCTTGAAGTGTAGTGGAATGCTCCTGATATCAAGTTCGCTGTTCAGCCGGAACGTACCGGTGCCACCACCGGAGTAATCAATTTTTAAAAGGGCAGGGTAACCAACACTCTTCACTTCTTCAGCCAGAGACTCCCAATCATCTAGCTTTTTATAGAGCGGAGTAGGTACGTCGGCTAGAGAAAAAAGCTCTGAGAGTGCAATTTTTGAGCAAATATGACGCATCGCACATGAGTTGTATACCGGTAGTAATGTTAATTTCTCATATTCGGTGAGCGCAGAGTCTTTAATAAGCTTGAGTGCAACATCACCCAGCGGAATTATTAACTGATATTTACCTGCAAGTTTAGAAGTGAGTGCTGTGAATTGATCAGAGCTGACAAAGAAAAAAAATCGGCTAATGTGTCGGTATAAATAATGAAATCGGTGCGAAGTTATCATATCTAACTCAAACCCCGCACGCTTCAATAGATCAATCATTTCCGTGTTGCGAAAACTTCGTTGATCCGCAATCAATAAAGCTTTAAATTTTTTCATTCATTACTATTTTGAAATTTTGTTCACCAATCGAGTTTTTTAGCAAAGCTTTCTGCTCAGCATTCAGTAGCCATTTCAACCTCTCAATTTTTTGATTTGTAGGATTTTTCACCAATAGTTCGATTTTAATAATCGAGTATTCCCTAAAAATTTTTTCCCACAAAAAATGAGTAATATTGAGTGCCTTGTATCCAGATAGCTTGCGTTTTGAGAATAGCTTTTTAAGCCAATGACGGTTCAGTTTAATGCCGTTAATATAATTAGACGTTATCTCTAGCAGGTCTTTAATTGATAATTTTGTCCTATCATGCAAAGCGATTTGATGATCTATAAACCATTGTGACATGCCAACTTCGTACTTTTTAATTACATCATCTCTATCGCTGATGGGTGTCATATTGTGCCACCAGTTTTTAAAAGCTTGTGAGTTAATGACAGCTTTTCCATAAAAGGAAAAGAAGTAACTCTGAATATGATAAGCCGGTAAGCTACAGGTCGATAGCCCATACATGCCTTCTTGATTAAGGTGTTTTAAATAGCGCCCATAAAGTTTGTTCGGCTTGAAACATACAAAAGAGCTATTCCACATGATGAGATGGTCAACTTCGCTGATATTGCTGATGAGCTCTAGCCCAAGTTTATAAGACCAGAAGTCATAACCAATATTAGAGCGTATCAGGATGTTGGCATAAGGCGCCAATACTTCTGAATACTCAGCCTTGAGATTTGTTGATACAAAAATAATTTGTTTTGCGAAAGCAGAAATATGTCGGATATGATTAACGATGTGCTGTGCTAGATGACCGTCATTGTCATAATGCGCAATAATAAAAACCATATTGTTATTTTTTTGGGTCATACTGCATGCACTTAAATAGTCATAGGTCATATTACTACAATGTTGAGAGGCAGTCTAAGTCTATGGATGTCAGCGCTAAAATTCCGGTCATTATAAATATTCATGTTGAGCCAGATGAGCGCCTCATTCCATTTCGCAAGCATCGCTGGTATGGCTATGAGAACCTGCACGCTTATCTCAATAGCAGGAGATCTGAATTGGAAAGTGCAACAGGCAGTCCAGTCAAATTCAACTGGTTATTCAGGCTCGATTATCAGATTGAGCATGTTTATGGCTCTGCAGATTGGGCGCTCCATGAATACAAAGCACTAGTTGAGCAGTCACTTCAAGCCGGTGACAGTTTTGGAGTGCATATCCATAGCTGGCGCCCCTGTAAGAGACTGTTTCGTAAGACCTGGGTCGCTGATTTTACTGACTCAGACTGGATTGAATCCTGTGTTAATCTTGCGCACAACTGCTATATTGATTATTTCAAGCGCTCTCCTAGCTACTTCTCGTTTGGCGATCACTACATGAGTGAAAGTGTACTGAATCAGCTTAGTCATCTTGGCTATCGCTGTGACGCGACCATGTATCCAGGCAGACCGGCCATCAAGCGTTTTGTTGAGAATGAGCTTTCGATAGGAGTATTGCCCAGCTTTGCAGAAATACCTAGACATCCGTTTAAAGTCAGCCTTAATGCCGTAGCTGATCAAACCACTAAAAACACATTGTGGGAGATCCCAATTAGTGTGGCATCTGGCAAAGACTCGGAGCAGACCTTCCCTGATAAGTTGCTTCTTGGAATCCCTTTTCAGAAAATCCCACCAATCATTCAAGACAACCTCTCACTGCCATCCCCTTACTTATTTGCTGAAGTCCGAACAGATGTAAGAATGGATAGGTACAATCGATCGCAATTTGATCAGGCGGTGGATTACCTTATTCAGCATCCACTCGCAGCAAAAATGCAATATTTGAGCGTAGATCAGTTTGTGGGTCATCTTGATGCTCATCAGACATAACTATGTAATGCAGTAATTGAAAATGTCACGACACGAATCAGTCATGTGTGATTACCAATACTGTAATTGAGAAAAAACCGTTAAGTTCTGTAGCTTTTTACGTCGATAGTCTGTGTTTGTAATCCGTTGGTGCTGTGCTCTCGACTCACAGAGGGCCAAAAAGGAAAAGGACTCGGAGAAGTCTGAGTCCTTTTCCTTTTTTGATCTCAAACGTAGCTGTTGGCTCAATCAGCAGTTCATTATTTAAGTGTTGGCTAAGCTAGAACAAGTTCAGCTGCTTTTAAATAGCCACTTTTATAAAACGACTTGTGTTCCAAGCTCAATAACCCTATTTGGCGGGATTCTAAAGTAACTTGCAGCACTGCCAGCATTTCGGAACATTGTGACAAAAAGCTTTTCTCTCCAGAGCGCCATTTCTGAACCCACTTTGGGAATTAATGTTTCTCTTCCTAAGAAAAATGATGTTTCCATTAACTCCAGTGGGAGCCCTTGTGATGCACAGCTTTCAAGAGCCTTTGGCAGATAGGGTTGATCCATGAACCCAAATTTTACTTTAACGCGATAGAAGTGATTGTTAAGCTGCTCGACTATCACCCTTTGATTTTCTTCGACGTACGGGAAGTCTAAAGTTTCCACAGTTAGAATTACCACTCGCTCATGCAAGCTTTTGTAATGTTTTAAGCTGTGCAGTAAAGCATGCGGGGTCATTTCTGCGTTTGGCGTCATGAAAACTGCAGTACCTGCAATTGGGTTAAAACTTAATGACGCCGTGTTTTCTACAAACTGCATTAATGGCATAGCCTCAGTAGATATCCGTTTATAGAGTAGCTGTCTGCCCTGTTTCCAAGTTAGCATTAGTGTAAAGACGCCTAGGCCTAGTAGTAATGGGAACCAGCCACCCTCATGGACTTTAACCAGGTTTGCAGAAAAATACACGACATCAACAGCGAGAAAAGCTCCGGCTACTGCAATGCTGGCTGTCCAACTCCAGCCCCATGATTTTCTTACCACCACAAATGCCAGCAAGGTTGTGATGACCATGGTCCCAGTCACAGCAATGCCGTAAGCTGCCGCCAGCTTGGATGAGGAGCCGAAGCCGATCACCAGCACCGCAACTGCAGTCAACAGTGCATAGTTCATTCCCGGCAGGTAAATCTGTCCGATTTCTTTTCCGGATGTATGCTGTACTTCCATGCGTGGCGCATAACCTAGCTGGATTGCCTGTTGGGTGATAGAAAATGTACCGGAAATAACCGCTTGGGATGCGATCACGGTTGCTATGGTTGCTAATATCACCATTGGTAATAATGCCCAATTGGGAGCTAGCAGGTAGAATGGATTTGCAATAGCCTCTGGATGAGATAGCAGTAGAGCTCCTTGGCCATAATAGTTAAGTACCAAGCCAGGAAGTACCAAGCCAAACCAGGCCATTTGAACTGGTTTGCGACCAAAGTGTCCCATGTCAGCATATAGTGCTTCGGCACCTGTTAACGCTAGAACAGAAGCTCCAAGTGAAAAGAAACCAAGCACAGGGTCAGTGATGAAATACCGCAGTGCATAGATCGGGTTTAATGCAGCCAATACTTGCGGACTATTCGTAATGTTAATTAAGCCTAATATTCCGAGACAGCTGAACCACAAGACCATGATGGGGCCAAATAACTTTCCGATTTTGTAAGTCCCATATTTTTGCATGACAAACAAGGCAACTAACACGGTAAGCGCTATTGGTACGATGTAGGGTTTAAATGCCGGCGTGACAATTTCAAGGCCCTCTACTGCTGAAAGCACAGAAATAGCAGGTGTTATCACGCTATCTCCATAAAACAGTGCCGCACCAAATAGCCCAAAAAGCATCAAAAGTTTAGCATAAGGGCGATCGGCTGCACCCCGCAAAACTAAGGCCATCAATGCCATGATGCCGCCTTCACCACGATTATCAGCACGCATCACAAAAATTACATATTTGAGCGTGACTACAACAATGAGTGACCAGAGAATTAAAGATAATATTCCCAATATATTGTCTGGCGTAATAGGAACAGGGTGATGGGCTCCAGCAAAAATTTCCTTGATTGTATATAGTGGGCTAGTGCCAATGTCTCCATAAACAACGCCTAGTGCAGCTAGCGCCAGTACTGACTTGCTGCTTTTACTCTGTTCCGACATTATTAACTCCTATGGTTCAAAACGATATCCGATACCAGTTTCGGTCAGTAAGAAAACTGGTTGGGTTGGGTCAACTTCAAGCTTTTGGCGCAGGTGGCTCATATAAATTCGCAAGTAGTGTGCACTTTCAGTATGGTTGGGACCCCAGACTTCCTGCATCAGTCTGCGATGGCTCATGATTTTTCCTGTGTTTGATAGCAGAACGCCGAGTAGGCGATATTCGATTTGTGTGAGATGCACCACATTTCCGTTTCTACTAACTGTGTGTTTGGAAAAATCTACCTCCACATCCCCAAAACTAAATTTGGGGGAATTATCAGCGCCACTTAATCGCCGCCTAGTAACGGCACGCACGCGAGCAAGCAGTTCGCCGATGCCAAATGGCTTGGTGAGGTAATCGTCTGCGCCCGCATCTAATGCGATAATCTTTTCATGTTCATCGCTCCGTGCAGATAAGATGAGTATGGGCACGGTAGACCAGTTGCGAAAGTCACGGACAACGTCTACGCCATCCATATCCGGTAGCCCTAAGTCCACCAGCAGTAAGTCTGGTTTGCGTGAGCCAGCCTCAATAAGGCCGCGTTGCCCTGTTGCTGTATCAAATACTTTCCAGCCCTCCCGCTCCAGAGACTCTTTTACAAACAGTCTAATTTGGGGGTCGTCTTCAATCAGAATCACCGTATTGGTTGAGTTCATGGTGAGTCACCAATTTCTGAATCCAGCATTGGCGGGGTTCCCCGTGGTAAGCATATAGTGATACATGCGCCGCCATCTTGGTGGTTAACGGCTTTTATCGTGCCGCCATGCGCATCAATAATAGCTCGACAGATGGCCAAGCCTAAGCCAACTCCGGGGATGCTTGACTCAGCATGGTCGCGAGTAAACATTTGAAACAGCGCTTCGGTTTGATCTGTAGAAAAGCCTGAACCATGATCACGTACCTCAATACATGCGGAATCTCCATCGACAAAGCCTTGTATCTCAATAGGCTGTCCCTTTGGGGAATACTTGACTGCATTTTCTATTAGGTTGCAAATAACCCGTTCTAGCAGTACGTCATCAAACGCAACAAGTTGTAGTGAGGGTGAAAGTGTTACCTTGATCGGATGTTCCGTCAGTGATGGTTTTAATAATTTAATGGCTGAGCCGATAACTTCCTCGTATAGGCGCCAATCTTTTTGCAGATTGATCTTGCCTGCATGCAGGCGAGCCATATCAAGCAGCTTATCCACTAAATTACACATTGCTTGCGCCTGATTGCGAATAGCAGTGATGGCATTGTGTATTGATGTATGGACTGGGGCGGCATTAACTGCAAGTGCGTCAATCATGCCTACAAGGCCGGTTAGCGGCGTACGAAGATCATGTGAGAGGGCAGATAAAACAGAACTGCGCAATCGTTCGCTAGTGGCCTCAATTTGAACCTTTTGTGCAATGTCGACATAGTGCAATCGTTCAATTGCAATGGCGACCAGATTGGCGACGGCTTGGAGCTGAACTTTATCAATATCTTCTAACGTATCGGTAGCCATGACGACTATTACACCGCGAACTCCATTGGGGGATATCAGCGGGAATACCAGAGTAGACTGGCCGCTGTCAGCTATTTGGGTTGTCTCCATTAATTTTCCCTGCTGAATAGCCATGTCAGCCAGAATGTTTAATGGAGTATTATCATAAATGGATTGAAGTACCCCATTACCATCAAGCAAGTGCACTGTTGCACTGCATTTAGCGCCTGATAAATAGCGAAGTAATGCTACTGAGACTTGATCCTGATTGATGATGCCTGCCAGTTCACGCGCCAGCTCGTATAAACGATGTGTATGTTGTTCACGCTCAACAGCTGATTCTTTTTGCTTGCCAAGTATTGCTGTTAAATGCGCGGTAGCAAGACCTACACCCAGCATGACAGCAAACGTTACCAAGTACTGCACATCATTAATGGCAAATGACATTTGTGGTGGGACAAAGAAAAAATCAAACAATGCTACAGCTAAAAATGCCGACATCACAGCTGGTCCACGACCCAATTTAAGTGCGATGAGAAATACCACAAGAAGAAACAACATGACAATATTCGCCAAATCCAGAATATGGCGAAGCGGTGAAGCAAGGGCTGTCGTCAGCACGCAAATCAGAACAGAAATTAGATAATTGCGACTTTTATTCTTATTCTTCAGGTTGCTAGACATGTAAATTAAAATTACCTTTTAATTATTGCATTGAAAGTTTCGTAAAGAATGCACTAATTTATGTAAAAAAAGTGTAAATTTTTTTAAAGCAGTGCGTGCAAATTGTCGTATGCGATAGCAGTGTCTGCTTATTCTACTGTCCCAAATAGGGAGCTTTATGCCTTACATTCTTTAAAATATCGGTGCTTTAGTTAACTAAGTTGAAATGAATTTTGTTACGATGGATCTGATTAATTACAACGTGGTAGCAATTAGACGGACGTTCGTTGGAACGCAAGCGATTGAAACGTTCAACAGTGATCTAGTGATTAACATTGGCGGTGCACTTGCCGCTATTTAGGCTGTTGAGCTCACTTATCCCGATTTACATGCTCAAGTAAATGATTGGAAAGGATTGGTATGCAAAACAAGGCAATTATTCTTCAGGCTGGCGGCGGTTACGACAAGGTGACGGTTGGCACGCGTGATGCTAAAGACCCCAAAGCGGGTGAAATTACTGTGCGCTTGCATGCTAACTCGCTCAACTATCACGATTTTGCGGTAGTGAGTGGTATGTGGGGACCAAGTGAGCCTAGAATCCCTATGGCAGATGGCGCAGGCATAGTGACTGCTGTGGGTGAGGGTGTGACAGAGTTTGCGGTGGGTGACCATGTGGTAAGTACGTTTTTCCCCACTTGGTTAGAAGGGGAGCCGCTGGTAGAGGGCTTTGCTACGGTGCCTGGTGATGGCGTAGATGGCTACGCACGCGAAGTGGTCACAGCTTCGATCAATGCTTTTACTAAAGCGCCAAAAGGCTGGAGTCATGTAGAGGCTTCTACACTCACCACGGCTGCGCTAACCGCATGGCGTGCATTAATGTCAGACGATTCTTTAAAGCCAGGGGATGCCGTGCTGGTGCAGGGCACAGGAGGTGTTTCAATCTTCGCCCTACAATTTGCAAAGATGGCAGGCGCCACCGTGATTGCGACATCATCCAGCGATGAAAAGTTAGAAAAACTCAAGCTGCTTGGTGCAGACCATTTAATCAACTATCGGAAGACCACTAATTGGGGTGAACTTGCACGTGAAATTAGTGGCGGGCGAGGTGTAGATCATATTGTTGAGGTGGGTGGTCCGGCAACACTAGATCAGTCTATGGCGGCCGCACGTGTTGGTGCGCACATTTCAGTAATCGGTATCCTGACGGGGTTAGGGGGTGAGGTTTCTATTGTGACAGCGCTCATTAAGCAGCTACGTTTGCAGGGGCTTATCGTGGGCAATCGCACGCAGCAGCAGGACATGATTAAAGCGATTGACGCAAACAATATGCACCCGGTTGTTGATCGGGTATTCCCTCTGGAGAGCATAGTCGAGGCTTTTCAATATCAGGAGACTAATAAGCATTTTGGTAAAATCTGTTTGGAAATGTAAACCTTCATTTAATCAAAGTGATATTTATTTAAGAAGAGTTCGTGATGAGTAAAGGTATTGTCTGCATAGCCTAAAATGCTAACAATAGTGTAGGTGATGCACGGTTTTTATTATTTAATTAATTGATTATTAATTAAATTTGTAGAAAATATTGCATGAAGCAAATTCTTGTATATTCCGATTCGCTATCGTGGGGCATTATTCCCATGACTAGGGGACGTTTTGATTTTAATCAGCGCTGGCCTGGTGTCATGGAAAACCAGCTACTAAGCTTAGGTAAAAATGTGCGTGTAATCGAAGATTGTCTTAACGGCAGGCGTACTGTTTATGAGGATGCGATTAAGCCCGGTCGTAATGGTTTAGTTGGTTTGGCACAGCGGATAGAGGTGAACTCACCCTTGGCGCTGGTGATTGTGATGCTGGGAACGAATGATTTTCAATTTAATCATGATCACAACGCCTCCGATGCTGCATCTGGTATGAAAGCGTTGATTAAGGCGATTCGTACTGCTCCCATCGAACCTGCTATGCCTGTTCCTGAAGTACTGGTGGTCGCTGCGCCGCCGATTAGGGAACCTAAGGGAGATATTGCGGCCAAGTTTAAAGGTGTAGAAACAAAGTGCATAGGCCTAGCGGATGCTTACCGGCAGTTGTGTGAAGAGATGCAATGCCACTTTTTTGATGCAGGGTTAGTAACAACTTCAAGTAACGTTGACGGCGTACATCTTGATTTGGAGCAGCATGCGCTTCTTGGTAAAGCATTATCAAGCTATGTTACTGGTATTGTAAGTATTAGTTGCTTGCTGTAGCGACATTGTGCTGCCAAGACGACTCTTGCAGACTGTTATCGACTAAATAGTCAATTGGGAATTGTACCAATGAAGGAAACCTTAAAGCCTGGTATCAAATATGAGCATAAGTTTTTGGTTCCTTTATCCAAAACAGTGCCAGCTTTGTATCCAGAATCAACAGAGTTCGCTGCAATGCCCGAGGTGTTTGCAACCGGCTTTCTCGTAGGTTTGCTGGAGTGGGCATGCATTAAAGCGATCAACCCTCATATAGATTGGCCAAAAGAGCAGACAGCAGGTACGCATATTGATGTTAGCCACCAAGCTGCAACCCCTCCCGGCTGTGAAATAACAGTGCAAGTTGAATTGCTTGCTATCGATGGTAGAAAGCTGGTGTTTAATGTGGAAGCGCATGATGGAGTGGATTTAATTTCCAGAGGGCGCCATGAACGCTTCATTATCAACAAACAAAAATTTGATATAAAAGTAAGTGAAAAAGCCAAGCAGATTTAGTTAGCTCAAACTTATTTATAGGCTCGGAAAGCAATTTAAGTACGTGATGTAGCATTCGCCCCATATGGTGGCTAGGAGGTAACGGTAATCTTTTGTATAGTTACTTAAATGGTTATAAAATCATCAAGTAGTAGTGGAATATAAACCCAATAATGCCTATGGTAGACATAATTTTATGATCGCAGCCCCCATACCTCATGATGAAGACAAACGATTGCAAGCGCTGAGGGCGTTGCTTATTCTGGATACACCGCCTGAAGAGCGGTTTAACAGAATAACAGCATTCGCAGCCTTTGAGTTTGATGTGCCTATCGTGTTACTTTCATTGATAGATGATGATAGGCAATGGTGTAAATCTACGTTTGGCACTGATTTTTGCAGTTCATCCAGAGATATTTCTTTTTGTGGTCACACCATTTTGCAAGATCAGATTATGGTGATTGAGGATGCAAGCCAAGATGTGCGTTTTCATGACAATCCATTAGTGATTGGAGAGCCGCATATTCGATTCTATGCTGGGGCGCAGTTGGTGCTTCCCACAGGCGAAGCCGTAGGCTCTTTTTGCCTGATAGACAGAAAGCCCAGAACACTGGATGAAAATGATCTTAGCATTTTGTCTACGTTAAGGCAGATGGTGGTTACTGAGCTGGTAGCAAATAACGATAAGCCCGTAGATCAATAATTGGTAAAGCCTATGTCACTACATGCCTACAAAAACTCTAAATTACCGTTAGTGTTGTTGTACGACTCTGAATATATGATCAGAAGTGTTTTTGCATTGTTGGCGAATCAAACAGCTAAGGCAAGTGTGATGGAAACCGCGCATTTGCCTACAGCAAATAATTTGTGTCAGACCAATGCGTTTGAATTAGTTATTATAGGCTTGGGTCAAGAGCATGAAGAAAAGCATTTTATTGAGTTGATAAGAAACGGCATGACATTGTCAGATAAAAGTGTGCCGATTGTGGTGATGACAAGCGCAATTACTGAAGGATTGCTGTACGAGCTGAAGTCGCTCAATGTGACCGATGTTTTATTAAAGCCTACCCGCATTAAAACTATACATGATGTATTTCTACGTAATATCGATAACAATATAGCCAGCAATATGAATGGGTAAGAACTATGAGTTGCTTGCGGTCACTTTTAGCTTGCGGGCACGCTCATAGCGCTTACGGGGCTAGTTAATTCAACTAGAACTATCCTTCTGTAGGGCAGTCTTAATTATTGAGGAGATAGCTTGAGGTAAGTGATTGAATTTGGTCGATAGCTACCTGAATGCTCCTTACCGTAATACCGATTGTAGCTAACGATAATAAATGATAGATCTTTCAATGTGCTTACCGATAGCAGATTAAGTGAGAGGTTTATCATGAACACAATGAAAATCAACAAGGTGTTTGTCGGCGAAGCCTTGTATGGTGAAGGCAACGAAGTTGCCCATGTCGACTTAATCATCGGCCCACGCGGCAGCCCAGCTGAAACAGCATTTTGTAATACACTTACTAATCAAAAACGTGGTGTGAATGGTTTATTGGCGGTGCTTGCGCCTAATATGATGGCTAAACCAGCCACTGTGATGTTTAATAAGGTTGATATCAAAAATGCTAAGCAGGCTGTTCAGATGTTTGGCCCAGCTCAATGTGGTGTGGCTCAGGCCGTGGCTGACAGTGTGAAGGAAGGTTTGATTCCTATTGGTGAAGCAAATGACTTGTTCATTTGTGTTGGTGTTTTTATTCATTGGGATGCAGCCGATGACAATAAAATCCAAGACTGGAATTACGAGGCAACTAAACTTGCTTTAAAACGTGCAATTAACGAGTTACCTTTGCCTGAAGAAGTGGTGATGCAAGACGGTGTGGTACACCACCCATTTGCAGCGCATGATTATCAAAAAACTGCTTTTGAGCTTAGACGTCGTGCCTAAGCTGGCTATCGGTTTTGTATGCGGTGGGTTGGGGTGACTGTAGGCTGTTGCGGGTGAGTTTCTCGCTTGCGCGGTGTAGATTGATTGCAGCTTTGAGTGCTGAATGCCGTGTTGGTGTAGTATTGTTGGGCGCAATATCATGAGTGATATGCGCCGTGTTTTGGCTACCGAGAGGTAGCTATTTTTTTTGTATATAAACCTATGGTTAATGATTCAAATCATCTAGATACTAAGTTATGCTCTCGTTGCGTTCATTATTTCATTACATATAAGCCAAATTTCCCTTATGGTTGCCGGGCATTAAATTTTCAAAGTAGGCGCATGCCATGCAGCGAAGTTTTTGAGGCATCCGGTACAAATTGCTTAATGTTTATGAAAAAGCCAGCCTCATAATAGTGTTCTATTGTTCAATAATAATACTAAGAAGATATGATAAATCCTCAATTACTTGACGTAACAAAGCATGGCGATACTTTAAATGAGCGTTTGAGCCATTTGCATGAACGGATGCTTGAGTCTGTGCCTGTAGTGGATAGGATTGGATGCGCGATTTATGATGCAAAAGAAGATAGACTAAAAACCTTTGTCAATAGCACTAGGCAAGGCATGCCGATTTCAGGCTATGAAATTAAGCTTGGTGACAGTATTTCCTTGTCAGATATTGCGTTAAGTGGAAGCCCTCGGGTGATTGACTCAATTCAAGAGTCAATTCAACCAAGTAATCGGCATTCTGCTTGGCTGCTAGAGCAGGGCTATCAATCGTCATTTACGATTCCAATGTATGACCAAGGGGTGCTTCTAGGTTTCTTATTCTTTGATTCGCTAGCGCATGCTGCTTTTACCCCTCAAACTCAGCGTGATCTGCTATTGTTTTCAAGCTTGATTAATATGACACTATCAACTGAGATGACCGCATTGCGTACGGTGATTGCCTCGGTTGAAATGGCTAAGGAACTGACAAACCTTAGAGATTTTGAGACTGGGGCACACATCGAAAGAATGGCCCGCTACTCTAGAGTGATTGCAAAAGGTGTGGCGAACAAGCTGGGGCTGGCAGATGAATTTGTTGAGCATGTGTATCTGTTTGCCCCTTTACATGATATTGGCAAGATTGGTATTCCAGACAAAATATTATTAAAAGAGGGTAGGCTAGACCCCGATGAGAAAAAGGTCATGCAAACGCATGTTGAAAAAGGTATTGAGATTATTGAGAAGATACTAGGGGATTTTAATTTACAGCAACTCGCCGAATCTAGGGTGATGCGTAATATTGTGGCATTCCATCATGAGTTGATGGATGGGTCGGGGTATCCTAAAGGTATTAAAGGGGATGCTATTCCTATTGAGGGGCGCATAGTTACGACTGCCGATGTGTTGGATGCGCTGGTAAGCACTAGGCCTTATAAGGCAGGTTGGTCACTAGACGAGGCATTTGCTGAGCTAAAGCATATGGTAGACGTTGGTAAGCTGGATGCAGATTGTGTTGATGTACTGATAGAACAACGTGCGGAAATACAGGCGATTGTTAATAACTATCAGGATATACATTATTAGAGAATTAGAGATTATTGGTTTGGGCGGGCATCCCTCTCATTCGATATATTAGTTTTGCAGAAATGAGGTTATGCATGCTTTAGGGTGGTTGCAAAACTGCATCGCCGCGAGGATACTTGTTTACAGGTGCTGTGAGCGGGTGTCGCATGCTGTGTGTGTCTTTAGTGGGTGAACGTTGTGCTCATTGGCTCATCACCAATGGCAGCAGTAGGTGAGTGAACAGTTCGTTAGCTTTACCTTAATCCTGGTTGGTTAGCGGGGTATGATGAACGCTAAGTTAAATGATATTAAACCAATTTCAACCCTAGCTATCTTGATAGCTTTAGTGGTCTGGGTGTCGCTTTGCTTGGTGGTGCTGTGGGCCGTGGTTAATCTTAATCTGCGTGATGCTGAAAAAAGCTTTACCGAACATGGTGAGGACTACGTAGATAAACTCAACAGAAGTATGGTAAGCAGTGAAACAGTTCTGAAAGGCTTTTCTGCACTGTTTGCAGCCATTGGTAACACCAGCCCTGAAAAAGTTTCGGTGTATGTCCGAAGTGTGATTGATACTAATGATCAAATTTTTGCATTAGAAATCATACAAAAAGTAGCAAAGAAGCAACTCCAGGATTTTATTATCAGCAGGCGTCTCAGCGGCACGCCTAACTTTACGCTTAAGGCCTTTTCTTTTGGTGAGCATCGGGGGTGGGCGCATCCTCAAGACAAGCCATTTTATTATCCTGTCATTTATATGGAGTCGCTGTCATCAAGCTCAAATGAAATTATTGGCTTGGACGTGTCTAGCGTCCCCTTTCTTGAAAGTGCCGTGACTCAGGCGATTACAATGCGGCGGCCTGTCGCCAGCCATCCGTTCAGATTGATACAGGGGAATCTTGCTTATGTCGTGTTTTGCCCGATAAGGTCAGAACAGAACATGATCGTTGATATGATTATCGATGCGGATAAGCTACAGCGGCCGGGTGGTAATCTGATGCGGGATGGTTTTACCGCGACGGTCTATCATAAAGACTTCACTGTGCAAGATCCTAAAGGTCAGCTATTTTCTGTGGCCGGGCGTACCCGCAGCGCCATTGAAGTGGCGATATTTCCGGTTTTTAAACATCAAAAATCCTTGGCCACCATGGGTGAGCCATTTTTAATTTTAATGACTAGGCAAGCCGGCTGGACTGACTTGAGTTTCGGCTTGATCGGATTAATGGCTATATTGTCGTTCGCCTCTTCGGCGATTTTGTATATATATTTGCGCTCTATCCAGCGCGGACGGCTCAGGCATATTAATCACCAAAATATGTTGTGGAAGCTTGCCAATCAAGACGGGCTAACGGGAATCCCTAACCGGATGCTGATGTTGGACCGGCTTGAACAAGCCTTGGCCGTGAGTGAGCGTAGTGGTCAGTACGGTGCAGTTATTTTTCTGGATATTGATAACTTTAAGGCGCTTAACGATACGAAGGGGCACGATGCCGGAGATTTGCTTTTGATAGAGGTCGCTAAAAGAATCAAGAGCTGTGTTCGGGATGTAGATACTGCTGCTCGCCTAGGAGGGGACGAGTTCGTTGTCATCTTAAGTGAGTTAGGGGCTGAGTTTACAGAAGCTAATGCGGCTGCCATGCAGGTTGCTGATAAGATTCGTGCAGTAGTAGAACAGCCTTTTAAGTTGCAATTATTTGAGCATCAAGTGACTGTTAGTCTGGGCGTTACACTGTTCAAAGGTAATGAAAAAACCATCAACCAATTGCTGAAATCAGCTGATACAGCGATGTATCAACAAAAGGCAACGCACCATTAGCTACGCACTGATGCACTCCACTTTGGTTGCGTTGCCTGCATATTATCTCTCTAGTTTCATTGATACCTATTAATAGGCTTATTCTGCTTAAGCAAATCGTGTCAGTTCGTTATTTATTAGGCATAATAGCGCCTATTGAACAATTAAATTTGAAGTTAAGAAAAACATGAAAGCAATGATACTTGGGGCTGGTAAGGGTACTAGAGTTCAGCCGATTACACATGAAATCCCAAAGCCAATGATTCCATTGGTACGCAAGCCTGTGATGGAGTATCTGATTGAGTTGCTTAAAAAGCACGGCGTTGATCAGATTATGGTGAACACCAGCCATTTAGCGCCAATTATTGAGAACTACTTTAGAGATGGCGAGCAGTTTGGTGTGAGTATGGCCTACTCATATGAAGGTTATGTGGAGTCTGGTGTCGCCATTAGCTCACCAGTTGGCTCGGCGGGTGGTATGAAAAAGATTCAGGATTTTTCTGGATTCTTTGATGAGACATTTATTGTGCTGTGTGGCGATGCCTGGATCGATTTGGATATTAGCAAAGCGCTAGAGATTCATCGCCAGAAGAAAGCGATTGCCAGCATTATTATTCGGGAAGTACCGAATGATGAGGTGTTTAAATACGGTATCGTCGCGCTGGATGACGATGATCGTATCGTGCAGTTTCAAGAAAAGCCTGATCCAAAAGACGCAATCTCCAATCTGGCCAATACCGGTATTTATATCTTTGAGCCGGAGATATTTAACTATATTCCTTCTGGCGTTGCCTATGATATTGGTGGCGAGTTGTTCCCTAAACTGGCACAAGCGCACTTGCCTTTTATCGGCATTAATTTGCCGTTTCAATGGCTAGATATTGGCAATGTGCAGGATGTATGGACAGTGACCAGCCAAATATTAAACGGTGAAGTTGCCGGGTTCAAAATGCCAGGGCGTGAGGTGAAGCCGGGTGTGCATGTGGGGATTAACTTAAATGTAGATTTTGATCAGGTCAATATTACACCGCCGGTTTATATAGGCGGCAGTACCAAAATTGAGCCCGGTGCCACGATTGTAGGTCCTGCAGTATTAGGGGCAAGCTGCGTGGTTGAGAGCGGTGCAGTAATTAAGAACTGTATCGTGGAAGACTACACGCGTTTGACTAGCCAAGCCAACTTAGAGGGTAAGATTATCTTCGGCAGTAAGTGTATCGACCCAATTATGGATACGCAGGTAGATATTGCGGAAGCACGTTTGGAATTTATGATTGAAGATGCACGCAAGCTGATCGAGCCTGATGCAGAATAGCTTTGCAGGTAAGTAAGTACAAACTTTACCAGCTAGGCGCATATCAATTGAATGCGGCTAGCTGGCAGAAGCGTTGCCAACTATTAAAATTTTAATAGTTAGATCGTCTAAAAATCTCACCTTGTGGTTTTAAATCAAAGGCAATACAGATCCGCTCTTCATTTGAGTTAAATGGAATGGTGCGGTGAAACAGTGAGGACGGGAACAACACAATATCGCCAACATTAGGTGATGCTACTCCCACTGGGAAGTCATCGTGTTTTTGTGGGTAGTTGTCACCATGTAGCCCATATTCAAAGCAGCCCTCTAGTGGGTCTTTTTTATCTTTAGGTAATACCAAGTACACCGCGCCGCTAATCCAACCTACTTCATGGATATGGCGGTCTACATAGCCCGCGCGGCGTAATCGCACATACCATGAGCTGGTAAATTCCAACTCATCTGGAAATGATTTAATCAGCTCGCAGTCGGCGCCTGCGAAGCGGTTCTTGTAGTTAATAAACTCTTGTTTCACTAGTTCACCCAGCTTTCTGAACGATGCCTCTGGGCGTTTAAATAAATTGCCGGCAGATTGTTTGCCGTTGATAATCATGCCTTGTGCACGCACTTCAATTGCAGTGTTGTCTATGTCGTTAAGCAGGTCTTTAAGAAACTGGCTATTAGGCTCGGCAAGTTCTGAAATGCTGTTTTGGTAAACAAAATCAAAACCGTTTTTACAGAAATTGTAGTGGTCTTCTACCCCAAAATTACGAGCGTAGTGCGAGGATAATGTAGCGAGAAATGGTGCGTTATGTTTTTTGTGTGTGCGTACAATTTCATCCAGCTTTGTTTTAAACACGTCAAAGTGCTCAGCCTTATAAGTACAATACAACGCACGTTCTTGCCAATCATCCAAGCGTGAGCGTTCAAAGTGCTCAACCGCTTCATCAAAGCGATTAGCCAGGTATAAAAACTCACCCATATTGTAATTTGCGCCTGCATGTTCAGGGTTGAGCTTGAGCGTATCCAAGTAGCTCTTCACTGCATCTTCCATATTGCCTTGGTCGCGTAAGCATTCACCTAGGTAGTTGTGGGCGTCAGCATAATTAGGAAACATCCTAATTGCATGTTTAAAATGCTGGATGGCGTCATCTAGTTTGCCTTGGTCGCGTAAAGCTGTGCCCATGTTGAAATGGCCGCGCGCGTCTTCATGAATATTTAATGCAATCTGGTAGTTCTTGATTGCATCTTCCAATAAGCCTTGCTTTTGTAATAGCGCGCCTAAGTTGCCGTATGCCTCAAAGAAGTTAGGCTGCAATGCAATCGCCTGCAGATAATGGTTGCTGGCGGCTTGTAAGTCTCCAGTGTTGGCAAGTGCGATACCCAAGTTGAAATGCAGGTCAGGCGTATTGGGCTGAATCGATAATGCTTTTTTATAGCTTTCAATCGCCGCTTGGGGTTTTGATAAACTATCTTGGGCAATCCCTAAAATCTGATACAAGATAAATGTGTTTGGGTAGCGCTTAACCAGCTTGTTTGCTGCCAACTCAGCCTCGGCCATTTTTCCTGTGTTGAATAAATGCAGGACAGGTTGCATTTCTAGTTGGCTGGGTTGAGGGGTGAGAGGTGCTTGCTTTGCCATCATTTGTCCTAAATATATATCAAATTCTGTATTGGATTAGAGAGCGTTTACTCGTCTTGTTGCTGTAGGCGGATTGCTAATTTCCGTAGAAACTTCATGGCGACTTTAGGCTCGTCTAGCAGTAATGTTTCAATATTATCCGTGCTCATTGTAATGATTTCTGCCTGTGTTGAGGCGGTTTTTGCTTCTGCAACTGTTGGCGTGTTGGATAGCATGGCAATCTCACCAAAATACTCGCCGGCATGAACGGTGCGCAACACTTTACTGTGTTTAATGATTTGTACTTCGCCAGATACCAGGTAGTACAGGCAATCATTGGCCTCACCATGTTGGAATATCGTCTCATTTTTTGCATATACCTTGCCATAACGCTGCATCAGTTTCTTTACATAGTGAGATTGCGTAGCAATGTGATGCTCTAATGATTCATCAAATAGCCCCTTTAAGAGCAGGACATCTTTTTTTCTTAAGGTGGCAATTAGCTCTGTGCCGAGTAAGAACACGGCAAAGTTTACATAGAGCCAAGTGATGGAAATGAACAGATTCTTCATGCTGCCAAAAATTGAGCCATATGACTCGTTCATCGATAAAAATAAGGTAAATGCAGGGCGCATCAGCAGCCAGAGTATGGCCGTAAATAACGAGCCAATTAAGATATGCTTAATATATAAACGTGCCGGAAAGAATGCAAAATAGAAAGCACTGATTAGCAGTGTGGTTAAGGCTAAAGAGGTTAAAGTGGTAAATGTTTCGTAGTGTATAAAGCGGCTGCTAGCCCCTAAGAAAATGATGACCTTCTCGAGCATAAGCCCGGCAAAAGTAAACAAGAAGAAGAGTAGCAGCATGCCGATAATGGCAAAAATGTCTTTTATCTTCCTTTTAACAAAGGATGGTGCCTCCACTAGGCTTGCAATGCTATAAAAAGCCGCGCGCATCGCGCTTGCCAGTGGAGTGACCGTCCAAAGGAGTACAAAAAGGCCTAAGGCTCCCCATGCCACTTGGTGTTTCGCCGTACTGTAAACCTCAGTCATGATGGCATTACTGAATTGCGGCACCAGATTGCTGGTAATAATCGCGAGTTTAACAATTGCATAATCAGAACTAAAAATGAGCTGGCTTAATAGAAAAAACATGAGCAGCACTAAAGGAATCAATGCAAACATCGCATAAAAAGATAAGGACGCAGATAAGCCCAATGCGTTGTGTCGTTGAAACGCCTTAAACATCTCATGAAATACAAATAACGGCGTGTTATAGCGCTGGTTAGCGTAAACCTCACCAGGCATGTTAATCGCTTTGCGTAGGTTGTCACGTATCGCTAAATTTGGTTTTGGAGTGAAAGTGATCTTCTTCATGCTGCGATGTGTTGAGTTAATTCTTGATGGATAGGCATGGCGCTTAGGTTTCCATGGGTAGACATTGCGGTGAAGTAACTTTGGTGTGCTATTAAATAAGAAAGTATCAGCTAAATATCCTATAAGAATCTTAGCACTATACTTTCTCATCTAAGTACATGCTTACTCTAAATTTTTAAATTTCTCAGTTGCTGCAATAAGCGCTGAAGTTGTACCAGATTCCATAGCTGAATGCCCGGCGTCATCAACGAAGTGCAGCTCCGCATGTGGCATTGCGCGCTTTAGCTCCCACGCTGTAATTGGTGGGCATACCATATCGTAACGCCCTTGCACGATGATGGTTGGTAGCTGAGATAGTTTTTCCCTGGCTTCGGCTAGTAAGTCGCGCTTTCCAACAAAGCATTGCTGTTGTATATAGTGAATTTGCACCCTAGCACGCGCTAGTTCTACCGCACTATTTATCTCTTGCTCATTGGACGGTCTTGGTAATAACGTCATGATGCTGCTCTCAAACTGGTTCCACTGAATTGCAGCTGGAATATTAATGGCTGTATCGTCCGAGAAAATGAGTTTTTCGTAGGCGTTAATCGGGTTAACTCTTGAGTCTGCAGGCAAGAAGTCACATAAAGCCTCCCATGGTTCTGGGTAAAAAGCTTTCACATCGTTTAAAAACCAATTGAGCTCGCTACCACGGCTTAAAAAGATGCCGCGTAGAATCAGCCCCGTTACATGTTGTGTGTGCTTTAAGGCGTAAGCAATGCCAAGTGTGCTGCCCCATGAGCCGCCGAACACTAACCATCTATCAATGCCTAGGTGGGTGCGAATCAAATCAATATCATGCACTAAGTCATCAATGGTATTGTTGTTGGTCTCACCTAAAGGCTTGCTGCGCCCACATCCACGTTGATCAAGTAAGATAATACGGTAATGCTTCGGGTCAAAAAAGCGTCGTTGTGTGGGGTTGCAACCGCTGCCAGGGCCACCATGTAGGAACACTACTGGCACTCCCTCAGGGTTGCCGCAAACCTCATAGTAAATCTCATGCAAATCATCTACTTTAATCGTAGATTCTTTAAATGTATCAAGCTCAGGATACAACTTGTAAATATCAGTTTGCATGCGGGAAATTCTCTTTCTGTTTGATTTTAAATGACTTTTTATGGATTAGTTGTTCGTTTGGTTGGTGTCGTGCAGTGGCTGTAAGGGCTAATTGTCAATATGTTAAGTTAATTGTAAATAAATTGTAAATAATGTATTGCAATTCATGATTCACTGGTTTATAGTTCTGTTCAAGCACATTAAGTGTGCTACAAATAGATTCATAAAAGCTAGTAAAAATTTTGAGGAACATCAAAAATTTATTAACTTTAGATATGAATCTATTTATTTAAACCTTAGTAGTTTAACTTTGGAGATTAATATGCAAATCAACAAAATCAAGTTAGCACTTGGCTTGGTAGCAGGTATGGCGATGCCTTTAGTAGCATCAGCCGCTGCAGATCAAGAAGCAGCAATGAAAGACGCGAACAACTGGGCTCACCCACGTGGTCAGCACAACAACAACGGTTACAGCGCTTTGTCACAAGTGAACAAAGGCAACGTTAAAAATCTTAAAGCAGCTTGGACATTCGCTACTGGTGTAAACCGTGGTCACGAAGGTTCACCAATCGTTGTTGGTAACATGATGTATGTACATACAGCATTCCCAAACAACGTATACGCTTTAGACTTAGACAACAACCAAAAAATCGTTTGGTCATATTTCCCTAAACAAGATCCATCAGTACAAGCTGTATTGTGCTGTGACAACGTTTCACGTGGTCTTGGTTTCGGCGACGGTAAAATCTACCTACAACAAAACGATGGCAACTTAGTAGCTTTAGACGCTAAAACTGGTGCTAAAGTATGGTCAACATTGATCAATGATCCAAAAGTTGGCGCTACTAACACTAACGCTCCACACGTAATCAAAGACAAAGTGTTGACAGGTTGTTCAGGTGCTGAGTTCGGTGTACGTTGCTTTATCGCAGCATACAACGCTAAAGATGGTTCTTTAGCATGGAAAGCATACTCAACAGGTCCAGATTCTGAAGTGTTGATCGGTGCAGATTTCAACAAAGAAACTCCTGAGTACAGTGCATTGTCAGTTTACCAAGACGTAAACGGCGGCAACAAAGAAGGTGGTTCTTTCAAAAAATTACCTAACGACCAAATCAAATTTGGCGAAAAAGATCTAGGTACACGTACATGGTTGAAACCACAAGCAGTTAAAGATGGTTGGCAACATGGTGGTGGCTCTGTATGGGGCTGGTGGCCGTATGATGCACGTACAAACTTAGTTTACTACGGTACAGGTAACCCATCAGTTTGGAACCCAGACGTACGTCCAGGCGACAACAAATGGTCAATGACTGTATTCGCACGTGACTTAGACACTGGCGTTGCAAAATGGGGTATGCAAATGACTCCACATGACGAGTGGGACTACGACGGCATCAACGAAGTAATCTTGTTCGACAAAGGTGGTAAAACATACGCTTGGCACCATGACCGTAACGGCTTCGCTTACACATGGAATGCACACAACGGTAAATTACAAGCTGCTCAAAAAGTTCACCCATTCGTAAACTGGGCAACTGATGTTGACATGAAAACTGGTGTACCAAACAAATTGGCATCAGCTTCTACTCACCAAGACTACAACGCTAAAGGCGTATGTCCAGCTGCATTGGGTACAAAAGACCAACAACCAGCTGCATACTCACCAAAAACTGGCTTAGTATATTCTCCATTGAACCACGTATGTATGACATACGAGCCAGTTGAGTCTAAATACGTTGCTGGTCAACCATGGGTTGGTGCAACATTAACAATGTTCCCAGGTCCTGACGGTGTTATGGGTGGCTTCGGCGCTTATGATCCAATGACCAACAAAAAAGTATGGTACAACAAAGAGAAATTCTCAGCTTGGGGTGGTGCTTTAACTACTGCTACTGACCTAGTGTTCTACGGTACTTTAGATCGTTGGTTCAAAGCTGTTGATGCTAAATCAGGTAAAGAGCTTTGGAAATTCCAAGTTGGTTCTGGCGTGATTGGTAATGCATTCACATACGGTAACAAAGGTAAACAATACGTTGGCGTGCTATCAGGTATCGGTGGCTGGGCTGGTGTTGCGATGAACCTTGGTATGACTACTCCTACAGACGCTTTAGGCGCTGCTGGTGGTTATGCTGAACTAGTTAAATACAACGCTGCTCCTGGCGGCGGTGCATTGAACGTATTCAGCCTATAATTAATTGTTGAAAAACAATAAAATTATTAGCTAATATCGTAAGCTAGTATCAATGTAGTACTAAAAACACCCCGATTCGTCGGGGTGTTTTTTTTATTGAGTACGTGATACGAATGGTCGGTTTGAGCGGCTGAGCATGCTTAGCTTGTGCTCATGTTTATTCAGTAAATAGCTATTAAGAAATAGCCAATATTTAAGCCAGATTCATGAAAATCTGCTGTTTCATACATAGGCTATCCTGTATAGTCGTATGTCGGTTTTCAAGGTTTTAATAGGTAGAACTTTTGATTAAGTTACTACTCTATTACATAGCGCGGTGGAGTAAGGGCCGCATTTTTATGATAAGGAATAAAAATGTTTAAAAGAATGCAATTGCTTGGTCTTATTATGGGTTTTCTTGCAATAGGCAGCGTGCAGGCTGAAGATGTTTACTCTTCAGGTCGTGCTGGCGAAGTGCAGCGTGTGGATGATGGTACAGAGTTTAGAGTCTGTGCAGACCAAGATAACCTACCCTATTCAAATAAGAATTTAGAAGGGTTTGAAAATAAAATTGCTGAAGTGTTGGCAAATGATTTAAATAAGAAACTTGCCTTTACGTTCTGGTACGACCGTATGGGTTTCATCAGAAATACGCTAAGTGCAAAAAAATGCGATGTCATTATGGGTACAACATCAGATTACGATGCATTAAGAACATCAAAACCTTATTACCGTGCAGGTCATGTATTTGTGTACAAAAAAAGCAGCGGCATGAAAATCACCAACTGGGATAGCCCAGATCTTAAAAAAGCAACCATTGGTATTGTAGGTCAGAGCCCAGCAACCATTGCCTTGAATGATTATGGCCTGATGCCAAATGCTAGGCCATACCGCATGCAACGCGACCTTAACTTACCGCCTAGCTATTTAATTGATGACTTGCTTGCTGGCGATATTGATGTAGCGATTATGTGGGGTCCAATCGGTGGTTATTTCGCAAAACAATCAAAAGAGCCGTTAGAAGTTGTGATGGTACCAGATTATGAAATGGTGAATGCTAAAGGTAAAACTAACTGGAATATCTCAATCGGTGTACGTAAAGCTGATAAAGAACGTATGGCGATGATTGATGCTGCACTGGAAAGAAACAAAGATAAAATTAACAAAATTCTAGATGATTATGGTATCCCGCATATGCCTGTTGTTGAAGGCGATAGCATTATGAAAGTTTATCGTAAAGGAAAAGAAGTTAATAAAGAAACTCGCGGTGACGCAATCCCAAAAACAGAGTAAAATGTGCGCTTATTTTGCGTTGTTAAGTCAACCGATATATAAATACCTACGTTGAATGACCATACGTTGAAGAATGCGCTTAGCATGATTAGGACGTAACTCATTTTATGTGAATTAAAATTAGGAGATAACATGTTAGGCAATAAAACTTTAGCGTCAACATTATTAGTTTCTATGTTGGCATTAACAGGCTTAGTATCTGTAAATGTGCAGGCAGCAGACATTAACCTAGTAGCAACGCAAGATGGCGCACCTTTAAATATTAAAAAAGAGTTGTTTGATACACCACAAGCTAAAGAGTTTTTAGCGACTGGTAAAAATCCATACATCGGCAATGAAGATGCAATTAAAGCAGGTAAGAAGAAATTCAACCTGTACTCATGTAATGCCTGTCATGGTGGCCACGGTGAAGGTGCAATTGCACCAGGCTTGACTGGTAACATCATGAAATATGCTAAAAACCTTACAAACAAAGGTATGTTTGAAACGATTTGGCATGGTACTAATGGCGGTATGGGTGCTAAAGGTTTAGGTTTAATGGTACCGGAAGATCCTACAGAAGGTTTGAAACCGGATGATTTGTTGAAAGTAATCGCTTGGATTCGTAGCAACAGCAAAATTACTGGCAACGAATAATTAATTGCTTTGTGTCGTAAAAAACGGTCGCCATTGCGACCGTTTTTTATTATGACTAAATGCGTTATTATTAAACTTTTTATAATTAATCGAGTGAATGATGAATAAACATTTATTTTTAGTAGCGCTCATTTCAATGCTAGCTGCATGTGGTCAAGGTTCAGGCTCTAAAAGTGCAGATGGCGGTGCTTCTGCAGGTTCTGATTCAGAAATAAAAATGATTGATTTGGTAACAACTCAAGATGGTACAGCGTTAAAAATTGACGCTAAATTATTTGATACACCAGCTGCAAAAGAGTTTATTGCAACAGGTAAAAACCCGTATATTGGTGTAGAAGCTGAAATACAGGCAGGTAAAAAGAAATTTAACTTATATTCATGTGTAGCCTGTCATGGCGGCCGTGCAGAGGGTGCTGTAGGGCCAAGTTTGCAAGGTCCAAACTTCAAATATGCTAAGAATGCGACAAACAAGGGTATGTTTGAAACGATTTGGCATGGTACTAATGGCGGTATGGGTGCAAAAGGCTTTGGTTTAATGCAAGCTGATCCACCTGATGGTTTAAAACCAGATGAAGTATTAAAAGTTATTGCATGGATTCGTAGCAATTCAGCAATCACTGGAAACGAGTAAGTGATTTAAAAATAGAAAACGCTTACTGAGGTTCAGTAAGCGTTTTTTTATTTTAAGAGTTTAATAATAGTGTATGCAGGGAGTGCAAAATGGGTAAAGCGGAAGCAGAGCAACTGCATCAAATCGTCATTGTAGGTGGTGGGGCTGGTGGTTTGGAGTTGGCAACTAAGCTAGGCGATAGTCTAGGGCGTAAAGGTAAGGCTGTGATTACTTTGATTGATAAATCAAAGACGCACGTCTGGAAGCCATTGCTGCATGAAATTGCTGCCGGCAGTATGAACCCAGAGAAGCATGAGCTGGTTTATTTAGCGCAAGCGCATTGGCATCACTTTAAGTTCCGCCTAGGCAGTATGGATAGCCTAGACAGAGCAAAAAAAGAAATCTCAATTGCACCAAACTATGATGAAGACGGTGTAGAGGTTATCCCACGTCGCACCATTAAATATGACACCTTGGTGATTGCTGTGGGCAGCACTACTAACGATTTTGGTATTAAAGGTGCGCGTGAGCATTCTATTGCACTGGATACGCAAGATCAGGCTGAAAAATTCCACAGACGTTTACACAATGCATTATTGCGAGCACAAACGCAGGCTGAGCCTGTGCAGGCTGGTCAGTTAGAAGTGGTCATTGTGGGTGCAGGAGCAACTGGGGTTGAGCTATCAGCTGAACTGCATAATACAACACGTGAATTAGCAGCTTACGGGCTAGATAAAATTGATCCTGACCGTGATGTACATATTTCCTTAATTGAGGCGAGCGAGCGTGTGTTACCTGCGCTCCCAGCTAAACTTTCTAACTCTGTAGATTTAGAGCTTAGAAAACTGCGCGTGCACTTATATATGGGTGAGCGTGTGACTGAGGTAACTAGCAAAGGCGTGCAAACGCATAGCGGTCGTTTTATTCCATCCGCACTTGTGGTTTGGGCTGCAGGCATTAAAGCGCCTGACTTCTTACGTGAGATCGATGGTTTGGAGACCAACCGCATTAATCAGTTACTGGTTAAACCTACGCTGCAAACAACATTGGATGAAAATATCTTTGCATTTGGTGATTGTGCAGCATGTCCATGGGTAGGCCATAGTCAAGATGTTACGGTGCCGCCACGTGCGCAGTCTGCACATCAACAAGCAAGCATGTTGGTCAAAACATTAAAATACCGTGCTGCCGGTAAAACAGACCTGCCTGAGTTTAAATACCGGGATTATGGTTCGCTAGTTAACTTAGGTAACTATACAACTGTTGGTAATTTGATGGGCGCGTTGTCTGGCGGCAGTTTGTTTATTGAAGGTTTAATTGCACGTACGATGTATCAATCACTCTATAAACTACATTTGATGGCGCTGCATGGGTTCTGGAGCATGGCATTACAAACGCTGGCCAGAATGATTGCAAAACGTACTGAAGCGCATGTGAAACTACATTAATATAGCGTCCGCATATACAGCGGGCACATCAATAAAACTGCAACATGGTTTTATTGATGTGCCCGTTGTTGTTTGTGGTGTGTTCGTATAAGTGCGTTGCACGTGCATCACAAGTGCTATGTGAATTAATGCACTGGCAGTGTGTGGTAGTCAGTAGCAGATGCTAACTACCGGCTTGGAATTGCATCTTGCATACTCAGAATGCCCTGCAAGATGCGTCTAAAATGTTGATTTGAGTTAGGCGAGGTTTTTGTAGCGCTTATTAATCACTGTCATACACAGGCTTACAAATACACCAAATACAATCACGATCATGTTGATTGGAAGTTCAGCTTTTACCATTAACAAGTAGGCGCCTAGCATCAGCAGGATGCCGATATGCTCGTTGAAATTCTGTACAGCAATCGAGTGGCCTGCGCCAATCAACTCATGCCCACGGTGCTGTAATAGTGCGTTTAATGGGACTACAAAGAAGCCGGCAAGTGCGCCGATAATAAATAGCAATACAACAGCAACTTGCCAATGCTGTACAAATGCCATGACAACTACCAGTACGCCCATGACAATGCCTGCAGGCAGCACCTTGGTTGACTCTTCTAGTTTGATATAGGTTGCAGCGACGACAGAGCCTGCTGCAATGCCGACTGCAAGTATTGCCATCAGTTGTGTGGCTTGTTCTAGACCAAAGTTAAGCGTACTAGCCGCCCATGCAATTACCACTAGGCGTAGTGTTGCGCCAGCACCCCAGAATAGCGTTGTCACGGCCAATGACACTTGTCCGCGCGTATCTTTCCATAAAGCTTTGAATGACTGCCAAAAATCGTAAAGCATAAACGCAGGGTTCTTCTTCGGCAGTTTATGGTCAATCGGTAGCTTGGGAATGTAAATGTTGAATACAGCGGCGACCAAATACAATAAGGTGATAAAGATCATAGCAAAGTAAGGGTCGTGACTGGCGAGAATGCCACCAAGTAGCGCGCCTAGTATGATTGCAATGACAGTGGAGCCTTCCATCCAGCCGTTAGCGCTGACCAGTTTTTCTGGAGGCAACAGCTCAGTCAAAATACCGTATTTTGCAGGTGAGTAAGCAGCAGCACCTATGCCTACAATGCCATAAGCATAGAGTGGCGGCATGCCAAGCAACATGGCAAGGCTGCCGATGAATTTAATGGCATTGGCAAGAAACATCACACGCCCCTTGGGTAAGGCGTCAGCAAATGACCCTACAAATGGCGCAAGCACAATGTAGGAAATCACAAAAAACTGCTGCAATAGGGGCGTGTGCCAATCTGGCGAATTAATTTTAGCAAGTAGTGCAATCGCCGCAAAAAGCAGTGCATTGTCAGCTAGGGCAGATAAAAACTGCGCAGTGAGCAAGGTGTAAAAGCCTTTACACATGCGCATTAAAAATCACCCTGGATAAAACAGCACTGATTGTTGAGCTTGTTATACATAATTGAACCTATAAAATTTCCGCTGCAAAGTCAGCCAGACGCGAGCGCTCACCACGTTGTAGTGTGATGTGCCCATTGTGGTTCCAGCCCTTAAAGCGATCTACCACATAAGTAAGCCCAGAGCTGCCTTCTGTTAAGTAAGGGGTATCGATTTGTGCGATATTACCCAAACAAACGACTTTTGTACCAGGCCCCGCACGGGTGATTAGGGTTTTCATTTGCTTTGGCGTCAGGTTTTGCGCTTCATCAATAATTAAAAATTTATTTAAGAAAGTGCGGCCACGCATAAAGTTTAATGATTTAATTTTAATGCGAGTGCGAATTAAGTCCTGAGTCGCAGCACGGCCCCAATCTCCAGCTTCATCATCGCTTTTGTTTAATACATCCAAGTTGTCTTCTAATGCACCCATCCATGGCGTCATTTTCTCTTCTTCTGTGCCAGGTAAAAAGCCGATGTCTTCACCAACTGGCACCGTCACGCGCGTCATGATGATCTCTGAATAAATTTTCTTATCCAATACCTGAGTAAGCGCGGCTGCCAATGTTAACAGTGTTTTACCAGTACCTGCTTGTCCTAGTAGCGAAACAAAGTCAATTTCTGGATCCATGAGTAGGTTTAATGCAAAATTTTGCTCACGGTTGCGAGCGGTGATACCCCACACATTATGTTTTGGTATTAAATGATCTTTCACGACCTCAAGTACTGCAGTGTCTTTCTCAAGGCTACGCACAATAGCATGGAATGGCTTCTCAAATTCGTAATAAACAAATTCGTTGACTAAAAATGTTTTGCACAGTGGGCCTGTAAGTCGGTAGAACATGCGGCCAGACTCTTGCCATGATTCCATTGCTTTGCTGTGGTTGTCCCAGAAATCCGCAGGTAGCTCTTTCATGCCGCTATAGAGAACGTCGGTATCCTCTAATACTTTGTCATTAAAGTAATCTTCGGCCAATACACCCATGGCGCGCGCTTTAATGCGGATGTTGATGTCTTTGCTGACGAGGATAACTTGTCTGCTAGCGTGCTGCTTCTGCAGGCATAACACAACGCTGATGATTTGGTTGTCAGCTTTACTACCGGCGAGCCCTGGCAGGTCTAGGTGTAATTGCGTTGTTTGTAAGAATAAGCGACCGGTCGCCTGTTTGTTACCGTTACGTGATAAGGCACAGCCTAGCTCTAGATTGGTTAAATCTGAGCTGACGATATCCTCTAAATTACGGCTGACTTGGCGTGCGTTACGTGCAACTTCGGTAAGACCTTTTTTATTGTTGTCTAACTCTTCCAGCGTGACCATTGGTAAGTAGATGTCGTGCTCTTCAAATCTGAATAGTGAAGAGGGATCATGCATGAGTACATTCGTATCAAGAACAAATAGTTTGGATATACCAGTATCTTTTTTGGACATAAAAGACTTTCTAATAAGTGATGAATGTAATGGAGTTAAATTAAGTTTAAAAAATTACTAACTGCATACTGCGTTGAGATGTTGCTATCCCATGTAATGCTTCTATTAATACAATTGTCCAACCTCGTTGAGTGACTGCTAAAACTATAACGCACTGATAAAGCTTAACACCTCTGCGGCATGGCCATCTACCTTTACGCCACGCCATTCCTTAATTAGTGTCCCGTTGGCGTCGATGATAAAGGTGCTACGCTCTATCCCCCTTACTTGCTTGCCGTACATGTTCTTCATTTTGATGACATTAAAGAGTGCGCATGCAACCTCTTCCGTGTCTGCTAACAGCTCAAAAGGAAAACTGAATTTTGCTTTAAAGTTTTCGTGCGACTTTAGGCTGTCGCGTGAAATGCCAAAAATCTCTGTATTCTTGGCTTGAAAATCGGCATAGGCATCCCGAAACTGCACGCCTTGTGTGGTACAGCCTGGCGTAGAGTCCTTTGGGTAAAAGTAAATCACAAGCCGCTTGCCTAAATAATCTGAGCGTTGAAATGTTTTTCCGCTGGTTGCAGGTAATTGGAAGTCAGGTACAGGTTGATTAAGCATAAGAAAATTGGTCGCTGATATAAAACGTAGTTACATTGTTGATAAAAAGCCCTATTAAGGCAAGTCTATATCGCAAGTAAATGCTAATAATTTTGAAAAATATTGGTTTCGTCTTGGTGGTGACCGTTAGTGGTGAGGTATTTAAATAGAATCGTGATGTGCATTAAGCATTTTCGGTAATGAGATGGTAATCATCGTGCCGCCACCCTGCCTTGCGCTGAACTGAAGCGTACCTCCTAATGCGTCACATACTTTGAACGCAAATGGTATGCCTATGCCGGTGCCAAATCGTTTGGTGGTGGGGGCGCTCATGGCGCTGGGGTCTGGTTTAAAGGGCATACCGCTGCCACGATCCATCAAGAATAAATCGAACGTATCTTGAGTTATCTTGCATACTATTTCTAAAGGAGCGTTCTTGCCAGATGCATCAATCGCGTTCAATAGCAGGTTGTAAATCACTTGCTCTAGCAGGTGATGATCGGTAAATATTTTATCGTTATAAGTGGCATTGGATTTAGGCCAGTCATGCAGTTTGAGCTGGATAGATTTTTCTGTGATTTTCTGCTGCAATGGGCTTAGTGCACCATTTACAATTTCACGCATATTGGTATAAGTTGGCTGTGGCTGTAGTGGGTGTAAGTATGCCAGTAATGCACCAGTCCAGCGTTCTAGCCTGTCCACGGTATTGATAATGCCGTAAATCGACTCTTGCGTTTCTGCATTGTTGCTAGGGTCGTCCATTACCTGTGCGGTAGCGCGAATGCTGGCAAGCGGGTTGCGAATATTGTGCGCCAGCATTGGCACCAGCAAGCCTTGTGCAGCTTGTTTTTCGGTGCGGATTAGGTTTTCCTGGCTAGTTAATAGCTTATCCGCCATTTCATTCACGGCTTTTGAGAGTGAGGCGAGCTCTTCAATATTTTCATCGGGTGCCTTGTGCGTCAGGTTGCCGGCACTGATTTCAGTGGTGGCGTGGAGTACGCCCTCAATTGGCCGCACAATGGAGCGTTTTAGAAATACGCGTGAGAACACTAAAAGCAGGATGGCTAGTGCGAGTGGGGTAAATAATAAATAGTTGGATTTATGTTTGCTGTTTTTAAGTTGGATGTCTAATTCAGCTTGCTTCTGGTTGAGGAGCTGTTCTGTACTTGCCAGTAAGGATTCGTAGCGATTAAATATGCCAGCTTCCAAATCTGTATTCAGAATTTTTTTTAGGTCGTTGCGATTAAGGTGTGCGTCTTGATCAAAGAGCGTGGAGGTCTCCGAGACAAACGCTTGATAGCCAGCATGTAAATCATGAATAGCCGCTTTTTCGGCCTCGCCCACCGCAAGGCGTTGCAATTGTTGGAAGTGATTTTCTACCGAAACGGTAAATTGATTGTATTCGGTGCGTGCCTCTGGGTCATCTAAAAAGTAAGCATCAAACAGCTCTTTGAGCTGGCGGTATAAGTCACCGCGCGTCTGTTGCACCTCTTGCACCAGCGAGTTGATGCGGTTAGATTCTTGGCTGGATTGGTCTTGGAGCTGAATCCCAATCGCGCCAATTGAGGCGACTAAGAAAATGAGTAAGATAAAGGCTAGCTCATGAATGAGTAGAAGGTCTTTAAGTGAGGTCTTTTTTTTAGCCACAGCAGCAGTAGTTTGGGTGATTATTCGAGCTTAAATGGCACAGGAATCACAATCGTGAAATTGCTGTTCCGTAATGCTTCTGGCGGTGTTGGAAAGGGGGCGGCTTTTTCCACCATTTCCAGCGCTTGTTTGTCCAATACTTCATAACCACTAGATTGCGTAATTTTCTTTGATTTTAATTTGCCATTGCCATCAAGTTCAAGCTCAACAATAGTTTCTCCCTGCCAGCCGCGCATTTGTGCAATTTTTGGGTACTTTTTATGTTTGCTGATTGCATTCCATAGTGCGTTGCCGTAACGCCCAGTCGCGTTGTCAATTTCAGCTTGGCTTGGCATGGGAGGTGTTTCTTTGGCTGGCTCGGCTACAGGCGTGGTGTGACTGGGTGCTGGGCGATCCGGTGCCGGTTTTACTGCAATCACCTCAGTCGCAGCCGTGATGATTGGCGTTTCTGTGATGGGGCGTGCCTCTTGAACGATAGGGCTGGGCGTCTGCTTCACAACGGGCTTAGGCATTGGTTTGGGGATGGCTTTAGTTTGCGGTTCGACAACTTCAGCAGGCGGTTGAACCGGTTGTGGTGGCGCAGGAGGGGGTGGTGCCGGCTGTTTAACCAACTGAATTTCTAACACCTCGGGCATTTGTACCGGGTCAAAATGAATGTTGGGGATAATCAGTATGAGCAAACCATGCAACAACATTGAGCAAATAATCGCCCATACGATGGTGTGTCCCTTTAAAAAGGGCTGAGTTGCCACGGAGTTCAAAGAAAAAGAGACCTGATTGAGTGGATGTTGTTTAAAAATGACGTGAAATTATACAACAAGCAATTTTGATTGCTAGGGTATCGTTCTCATGGATTACGCTTTGCTTGTTGTTCATATCACGCATGATTTTTAACACTCACTAAACTCAAATAAATATGGCGTTAGATAATACCATCTAACATCTGAACTTGAACCGTTGCACCAGCATCCAGGTTGCCAATCGTGTCATCTAGCACAATAAAGCAATTGGCTAATGACATGGAGCTTAGTAATGCAGAGCCTTGCGCACCTGTCGGTTTTACGCGCCATACACCATCTGTATCGGTGAATAATATTCCGCGCTGGAACTCTGTGCGCCCCGTCAACTTTTTGATCGCCTGTGTGCACTGTACTTGAAACATGGGTAACGGTACAGGGGTGGACTGACCCATTAGCCTCAGTAATGCATCGCGTACAAATTGGTAAAACGTGACCATCACCGCAACGGGGTTGCCAGGTAGACCAAAGTAATGTGCATTGCCCACCTTGCCGTAAGCGAGTGGTCGGCCTGGCTTCATGGACACTTTCCAGAACATGACTTGGCCGTGTTTGGCGAGCAACAGTTTCATGTAGTCCGCCTCGCCTACGGAGACGCCGCCGCTGGTGATGACTACATCCGCTTGTTGTGCGGCGTTAAGCAGCGTTGCTTCAAGCTGTATCGGGTCATCTGCAATTGCGCCCATGTCGATGACCTCTACGCCAAGTCTAGTCAGCATGCCAAAAAGTGTGTAGCGGTTGCTGTCGTAAACTTGCCCTGTTTGTAGTGGCTGGCCTACACCTACTAGCTCATCCCCGGTAGAAAAGAATGCGACTTTTAATTTGCGATAAGCTTGTATTTCTGCAATCCCTAGCGATGCGATTAAGCCTAAATCTGCAGGGCGCATGAGGTGGCCTTGGGTCAGAACGGCTTGTCCTAGTTTTAAATCCTCTCCTGCATAGCGTACATTCGCGTGTGGTTTGGGCGCCTCGTTAATGTGTATAAATTCGCCATCAGTGACAGTTTTCTCTTGCACCACCACAGTGTCAGTGCCCGCTGGCATGACGGCACCCGTCATAATTCTGACGCACTCGCCGGCGCTTACTGTGCCATCAAATGCTTTCCCAGCAAACGCAGTTCCCACCACTTTTAGGCGTGGTGTTGCAATATCGCTGGCTTTAAGTGCGTAACCATCCATTGCCGAATTGTCGTAGTTAGGTACGTTGGCCGGTGACATGATGTTTGCTGCCAGCACGCGCCCCAAGCTATCACGCAAGGCCAGTGTTTCAGCTTCGGATACCGGGTTTAAGAACTGCTGAATATACTCACGGGCTTTTGTTACGTGCATGGCGTTGGGATCGTAATCATCCATGCAGCTAGGATTGTTGGCTAAAGTTTGGAGAGAGGTGTCGCTAGTCATGTGAGTGTGGGGTTGCGTGTGTATTGAACGTTAATCGTGTAGTTTACTATGTTAAAAGAAATTGGTTAGATATTGCACGCCAATTGACTATATCTATAGCCCAATAGCTTTAATCAGCACTAGCTTGAGCCAACTTTGATTCTAATTTGATAATGTCATCTGGGCTATTTAAATTTTCAAATGCGTCATTGTCATCACCAAAGTCCACCTCTATGTAATGCTGACTTTTCTGCCATGCCTGTACTTTTCTGTTGCCTTGGGCAATAAAGTGATTGAGGCTGGGGAGTAGTGTTTTTTTGCATAGGCAAAATACAGGGTGGTTGTTGCTGCCGCAGGTGGCGACGGCTATGTCTGCATTGCCTTGCAATAAGCCCGCTTTGAGTTTCTGCACCAAATTAGTCGGAAGTAGTGGCGAGTCGCATGGTGCGAATAGCACTAAATCATGCGTTGCATGCTTGAGCCCAAGCTGCATCCCAGCGAGAGGCCCTGCGAAGTCTGTGATTTCATCTTGCAGTACGCGGTAACCTAACCCGTTGTAATACGTTAGCTCTCTGTTTGCATTAATCATAATTTCATCGACTTGTGACATTAGTCTAGAAATCACATGCTGAATCATGGGTTTGGATTGGAACGGCACTAAACCTTTATCGACACCGCCCATGCGTGTGGCTTGTCCGCCAGCAAGAATGAGCGCTGAAACTGACACTTAACCGCCCGTATGTGACATAAACCTTACAACTGCAGGTTTTGCACGTTTTAAATCAAAATCATGACCTTTTGGTTTAATGGACATGCTATCAAGAATGGCCTGAATTAATGGCTGGTCATCGTTAGGATGGTTGCGCAATAGCGGCATAAGATCCACTTTATCTTCCTGACCTAAGCATAAAAATAACTCACCTTTGCAGGTTATACGTACGCGATTACATGCCTCGCAGAAATTATGTGAGTGCGGTGAGATAAATCCGATTTTTGTGTTGCTGTCCGCAATCCGCCAGTAACGTGCAGGGCCACCTGTGGTGACTGTGCTGGCAGTTAGTGCGTACTTGCTTTGCAGAGTTTTGAGGGTTTCTGCGTTGCTGACGAAAGTTGATTCCCGTGTATGGTCAACTTCACCTAACGGCATTTCTTCAATAAAGGAAATATCAATGGCTTGATTAATGGCAAAGTCAACGAGCGCCTGCACCTCATCATCGTTGGTACCGCGCATGAGTACCGTGTTGAGTTTGATATTGTCAAAACCTGCTTGCTTCGCAGCTTGTATGCCACGCAGTACTTTATCTAGTTCGCCAGTGCGCGTGATTTTTTTAAAGCGCTCGCTATTTAAGCTATCTAAGCTGATGTTAATACGCTTAACGCCCGCTTGTTTTAGGCTGACGGCTTGCTTCTCTAATTGACTGCCGTTGGTGGTAAGCACTAACTCTTTTAGTTTTTCAAGTTTGCCCACCTCTTCAAATAACCATAGCGCATTTTTACGTACTAGCGGCTCGCCGCCTGTGATGCGTACCTTGGTCACACCTAATTGCACAAACGCTTTTACCAGACGCAGGCACTCTTCTAAACTGAGCACTTCATCGCGCGGCAGGAAGGTCATTTCTTCGGCCATGCAATACGTGCATCTAAAATCGCAGCGGTCTGTGATAGAAAGCCGAATATAGTCAACCTGACGGCCAAATTGGTCGATCAGCTTGTCTGGGTAATTGGATGTTGAGTCAGGCACTTTTTAAGTCACCAGTTGTCGTATCTAGTAGCATTTTACATTTCATTAACATTTTACATTAATATTATAGTAGGATTGTAGTATCGTCATAATAGTTGCTTTGGAGATATTAGCTTGCTTGATTCAAATACACCACTAGAAGATGCTGATGCGTTAATTAGTCGCTTAATTACCGAACATCAACATCGTCCCGGCGCATTGATGCCTTTGTTGCATGCGATTCAAGACAATCTTGGTTATGTGCCTGAGTCTGCTTATCCGCAGATATCTAAAGCGCTGGCTTTGTCCGTTGCGGAAGTACACGGTGTGGTTACATTCTACCATCACTTTAGAACACATAAACCCGGCCGTAATGTCATGCAGATTTGCCGTGCCGAATCATGTCAGTCTATGGGTAGTGAAGCATTGGAAGCGCATGCGAAAAAATGCCTGAATATTGATTACCATCAAACCACAGCAGATAACGCAATTACGCTAGAAGCTGTGTACTGTTTAGGAAACTGTGCATTATCACCTTCTGTGATGATGAACGATGAAATTTATGGTCGAGTGTCTCCATCGGATTTAGATGCATTGATTGCGGAGGCAAAAGCATGACAACAAAGATTTATATTCCACGCGACTCTAGTGCTTTGTCAGTGGGTGCGGAAAAAGTGGCAGTTGCGATTGCCGCAGAAGCAAAAAATCATGGTTTGGATGTGGAAATTATCCGCAATGGTTCTCGTGGCCTGTATTGGCTAGAAACCATGGTGGAAGTATCTACCCCTAATGGCCGTGTTGCTTATGGTCCGGTAAAAGTAAAAGACGTGCCTTCACTATTTGATGCTGATTTTATCAATGCCAAACCTCATGCTTTAAATTTGGGCTTAACAGAAGAAATCGACTGGATTAAAAAACAGCAACGTTTAACGTTTGCGCGTGTAGGTGTGACTGACCCTGTGTCACTAGATGATTACATCGCACACGATGGCTATAAAGGCCTGAAAAATGCACTAAAACTTAGCGGTGCGGAAATCGTTAAAGCTGTGACTGATTCAGGTTTGCGTGGTCGCGGCGGTGCGGCGTTCCCTACTGGTATCAAATGGAACACTGTGTTGGGCTGTGAATCCGAACAGAAGTACGTAGTGTGTAATGCCGATGAGGGCGACTCAGGCACATATTCAGACCGCATGATTATGGAAGGCGATCCTTTCGTGTTAATTGAGGGGATGACCATCGCTGGTGTTGCAGTAGGCGCTACACAAGGTTATATTTACCTGCGTTCAGAGTATCCTCACGCATTGGTAGCCTTGAATCAAGCGATTGAAGTGGCGAATAAAGCTGGTTATTTAGGCGATGATGTTTTAGGTAGCGGTAAAGCTTTCCACTTGGAGGTGCGTCGTGCTGCGGGTGCTTATGTCTGTGGTGAGGAAACCTCATTGCTAGAGAGCTTGGAAGGTAAACGTGGCTTGGTGCGCTTTAAACCGCCACTACCAGCGATTGAAGGTCTGTTCGGCAAACCAACGGTTGTTAATAATGTAATTTCACTGGCTTCAGTGCCGATTATTTTAGATAAGGGCGCACAATTCTATGCTGATTATGGCATGGGCCGTTCACGTGGCACGTTGCCAATTCAGCTGGCTGGTAATCTGAAACATAATGGCTTGGTAGAGTTGGCGTTTGGCGCAACCTTGCGTGAGTTGCTATATGACTTTGGTGGTGGCTCTGCAACTGGTAAGCCTATCCGTGCAGTGCAAGTTGGCGGGCCTTTAGGTGCGTTCTTGCCAGAGAGCCAGTTTGATACGCCTTTAGACTACGAAGAGTTTACTAAAATCTGGGCGGTGCTCGGTCACGGCGGTATTGTTGCATTTGACGATACGGTGGATATGTCAAAAATGGCACGTTATGCATTTGAGTTCTGTGCGGTTGAGTCTTGTGGTAAATGTACCCCTTGTCGTATTGGTTCAACACGCGGTGTTGAAGTGATTGATAAGATACGATCCGGTAAAGACCACGCTAAAAACATCCAATTAGTACGCGATTTAAGTGACACCATGCTCAACGGCTCACTGTGCGCACTTGGCGGCATGACCCCTTATCCTGTGCTCAGCGCACTAAATCACTTCCCGCAAGACTTTGGACTACCTGCTGAAACACCAGCGGGTTAGGAGACAAATATGGACGAAATTAAATACAATTCGAGTATCGACTACGGAACCCCTAAAAGTCAATCGGCTAAGCAAGTGACGCTGACGATAGATGACAGGGAAATTACAGTGCCTGACGGCGTATCTATCATGCATGCAGCTGCAGTGGCTGGTGTAATGGTGCCTAAGTTATGCGCAACCGATAGCTTGGAGCCGTTTGGTTCATGCCGTTTGTGTTTGGTGGAAATCGAAGGCCGTCGTGGCTATCCAGCATCATGTACCACGCCGGTTGCTGATGGCTTAAAAGTACATACACAGACGCCTAAGCTGGCGGATATTCGTCGTGGCACGATGGAGCTTTACATTTCAGACCATCCATTAGATTGCCTAACTTGTGCAACTAACGGTGACTGTGAACTGCAAGACATGGCTGGTGCGGTAGGCCTGCGTGAAGTGCGTTACGGATATGATGGCGAAAACCACTTAGCTTCAGTCAAAGATGAAAGTAACCCATATTTTACGTTTGACCCGAGCAAATGTATTGTGTGCTCACGTTGCGTGCGTGCCTGTGAGGAAACGCAAGGTACATTCGCGCTAACCATCTCTGGCCGTGGTTTTGAGTCTAAGGTTTCTGCCGGTAATAAAGACTTTCTGGAATCAGAGTGTGTTTCTTGCGGTGCTTGTGTGCAGGCTTGCCCAACAGCAACCTTGATAGAAAAAACCGTGATTGAGGCTGGCACGCCAGAGCATAGTGTGACAACAACCTGTGCATATTGTGGCGTGGGTTGCAGCTTTGATGCGGAAATGAAGGGCGAAGAAGTTGTTCGCATGACGCCAACTAAGGATGGCGGTGCTAACCATGGTCACTCTTGTGTAAAAGGCCGCTTCGCATGGGGTTATGCTACCCATAAAGACCGTATCACTACGCCGATGATCCGTAAGAGCATCAAAGACCCTTGGCAACAAGTGGGTTGGGATGAGGCGATTAACTACGCAGCGAGCGAGTTAACCCGTATTCAGAAACAATATGGCAGCGATGCAATTGGTGGCATTACCTCATCACGCTGCACCAATGAAGAGGTTTACGTCACACAAAAATTGATTCGCGCTGTATTTGGCGTGAATAACGTTGATACCTGTGCACGTGTTTGCCACAGCCCAACTGGTTATGGTTTAAAACAAACACTGGGGGAATCAGCAGGTACGCAAACTTTTGATTCAGTCATGCATTCAGATGTGATTTTCATCATCGGCGCTAACCCAACAGATGGTCACCCTGTATTTGCATCACAAATGAAGCGCCGTTTACGTGAAGGTGCAAAATTAATTATTGCTGACCCACGTGAAATTGACTTGGTTGCTAACTCTCCACACATCCGTGCGGATTACCACCTCAAATTGCGTCCAGGTACAAACGTTGCCCTAGTTTCAGCGTTGGCACATGTGATTGTGACAGAAGGTCTGGTACAAGATGCGTTTGTGAAAGCGCGCTGTGACTGGGATTCATTCGTAGAGTGGCGTGATTTTGTGGCTAAGCCAGAAAACTCACCTGAAGCGCTAGCTGAAGAGTTGGGCGTTGATGCTGAGTTGATTCGCGCAGCAGCCAGAATGTATGCTACAGGCGGCGATGCTGCGATTTACTATGGTCTTGGCGTTACAGAGCATAGCCAAGGTTCTACCACCGTGATGGGTATTGCTAACTTGGCTATGGCAACCGCTAATATTGGCCGTGAAGGTGTGGGTGTTAACCCGTTGCGCGGTCAAAACAACGTGCAAGGTTCATGCGATATGGGTTCTATGCCGCATGAGTTCCCTGGTTACCGTCACGTGGCAGATGATGCGACACGTGCCTTGTTTGAATCAGCTTGGGGCAGGCCTTTAAGCAAAGAGCCTGGCTTACGTATTCCAAACATGCTGGACGAAGCTAGCGAAGGTAACTTCAAAGGTCTATATTGTGTTGGTGAAGATATTGTTCAGTCAGACCCGAATACCCAGCACGTAACCCACGCTTTAGAAAATATGGAGTGCGTGATTGTTCAAGATTTGTTCCTGAACGAAACTGCCATGTTTGCGCACGTGTTCTTCCCGGGTGCTTCATTCCTAGAGAAGAGTGGTACGTTTACTAATGCTGAGCGCCGTATTTCACCGGTACGCAGAGTGATGCGTCCAAAGAATGGTTATGAAGATTGGGAAGTCACGACTAAGTTATCTGAAGCATTAGGCTACCCAATGCAATACAACCATGCTTCAGAAATTATGGATGAGATTGCTGCGTTAACGCCTACATTCCGTGGTGTGAGCTTCAAGAAACTGGATGAAGTGGGTAGTGTGCAGTGGCCATGTGATGATGAGCATCCTGATGGCACACCGATTATGCATATTGACGAGTTTGTGCGCGGTAAAGGTAAGTTCTTTGTTACCCAGTACGTGCCGACGACAGAAAAAGTGAATGCTAAATTCCCATTGATTCTGACGACGGGTCGTATTTTGTCTCAATACAATGTGGGTGCGCAAACACGTAGAACACATAATACGGCTTGGCATGCCGAGGATATCTTGGAAGTACATCCACATGACGCAGAAGAGCGAGGCATTAAAGAGGGTGATTGGGTAGGTATTGTGAGCCGCGCGGGTGAGACTGTGCTACGCGCTAAAATTACAGAGCGTGTACAACCTGGTGTGGTTTACACGACATTCCACCATCCTGAATCTGGTGCTAACGTGATTACCACTGACAACTCAGACTGGGCAACAAACTGCCCTGAGTTTAAGGTAACCGCGGTGCAAGTGTCGCGTGTTAGCCAGTTGTCTGATTGGCAAAAACACTACAAGACATTTAGTGAAGCGCAAATTGCTTTTGCCGGTAAAAAAGCAGAAGCTGCAAAAGTTAGCTAGGAGTTAAGACTGTCTTTAATATTAGATGCATCTACCAGTCAGTTCGAGGTTGCGCAGTGGCAAGATGGAAAGCTACAGCTAGCATCGGATTGCTTGGCAGAAGAAACGCCGGTTGCATTAGTCTATAACGGCGTTTCTCATGCTGTTATGTTAGCTACAGCGCAGGATCTGGATGACTTTGCATTGGGATTCTCGTTATCTGAAGGCATCATAGAGCAGGCGAGCGAGCTTTATGATGTGGATGTTCAGGTGCGTGATAATGGCATTGAGTTGCACTGTGAGATAGCAAGCGAACGTTTTGTGCAGTTGAAGGAGCGGCGCCGTACCTTGGCGGGCAAGACCGGCTGTGGATTATGTGGTGCAGAAAGCTTGGGGCAGGCGGTACGTTATCCTGAGCCTTTGAAGATTCAATCTGTATTTGCTGCGTCAAGTATCAAGCGCGCCTTACATACCATGCAGTCAATGCAGGTTTTGCAGCAGCAGACAGGAGCCACACACGCCAGTGCGTATGTGTTGGCTGATGGCACAATCAGTGTGGTGCGCGAGGATGTGGGTAGGCATAATGCACTGGATAAGCTGGTTGGTGCGCTTGAAAGAAATCGACTGAAGTCTGGGGTGGCTAATGATGGCTTCATTATCACCACAAGCCGTGCCAGCTTTGAAATGGTGCAGAAAACCGCTAGGGCAGGGATTAGTTTGCTAGTTGCCGTGTCGGCCCCTACTGGGCTAGCCGTGCGTGTGGCGCAAGAGTGTGGTCTGACCTTGTTAGGTTTTGCTCGAGAGAGTCGATATGTGGCGTATAGCAACGGCGAAAGAATTTTGAATCAATAAGATATAGAAAAGCTAGAGAGAGTATATGGATATTAAACGTTTAATTTCAATGGCGAATCAGATCGGTGATTTTTATGAGTCTTATCCGAATCAAAGCCAAGCGCAAGAGAATATTGCTGGGCACCTCAATAGCTTTTGGGCATTGCCTATGCGTAAGCAAATTGCTGAATATGTAAATGTACAGGGTGGTAATGGTTTGCATCAAATGGTGCAAACAGCCATTAAAGCGCATATACAGTTATAAGCCCCATCACTGTCTGCCTTCTAAAAGTGCAGACTCTGCTAATACCAATCACATCAGTAACATGTGATTGGTATTCACCGTAGTTTCCTAAGGTATTTACTTCTAGATATAGTTTTAGTGTTGGCGTTGATAAAGTCTAAAGCTTTCTTTCCTGTCCGCTGTGCGTTTGCCACGCCAAATTAACGTCCATTCGTCGCTAGGTTGCATTCTGGTCATGCCACGTTCATCTTGTATCAGATAAAACTCACAGTGAACTGAATGTGGTGCATCCATAGGCTCTAGACGGAGATTGGTGTAGTAGTTTAATAATACGCGTTGTGATTGACCTACGTTTAAGCTCTTGATGCAAGCGTTACTCTTGCCTAGTGACTGCTGCAGTTGCGTAAATACTGGTCTATAGCTCTTAGCGCTATCTATCAATGGCAGCCATAGCGTCATGAGTAGTCCCCATCCAAACGTCATACCTACAGCCCAGTTTGTGACAGTAGCACGGTTGCTTTGCCTAACTCTAACGCAAGTGAATAACCAGATGCTGGTGATAATAACAGCGAGCGTCAGGCTGATGATGCTCAGGTTAGTGCTATCGCTGCCAGATAAAAACTGCATGCGTTCTTTAATTCTACTTGGATAGCCTGTCATCATCGCGAACCAGCCTAGCCAAATCAGAAATCCAGCTAAACCAAATAAACTGATGCCGAACCAGTTTAAAGCAGATGCTGCACCACGCTTAAGATGGTCCACACTGCCCGCCCCCAGCGCCACCAACGGCAGTAATAATGTTAGTGCATTGATATCTTTATTGTCTGCACCTGCACCTAGCGTAATTAAGCTAACGATGAAGAATACAATAATGAGCTGGAACCTAGGTTTACTCAATAAGTGAGCGCGATGGCGCCACAGGCTCCATAACGCTAAAGGGAGTGCCGGCCATGCATACCAGATTAATATTTTAAAGAAGTATGAAAAGTAGGCGTTATTGAAACTGTTGAGTTCTGTGTGGAGCCATGCGCTAAATAGATCTGGAAAATAAAGTGCAAAAGGCACCAGCCACAAAGCAACTAGTGGTAGCGCGGCCAAAGCTGCAGTGCTGACAAAAATTGCAAAACTCTTGGTGCGCCAATTATTAAATAATAGCGCTAAAGACAATGCGGTAGCGATTAAAATTAGCACAGGTAGTAAACCCTTGGCTAAAAAGCCAACGGCAATGGCTGAACCTAGTAGTAGGCTAGCACGCCACGGCCTGCGCTTGGAAAGTGCAAGCGCATAAAAGCCGGTTGCAGTACTGGCTAGCGTAGCAACTTCGGCATTGAGACTGTGCGCGTTTAAAATAAGGCCGATGGTGCCTATCATAATAAATGTAGCGTAACGCCCCACGCCATGTGTCCATAGCTCACGCCCTGTCATCCCTACCATGAGTAGCGTGATTGACATCCAGAGCGCGTTAATGAGGCGTGCGCCATCATGTATATTGAATAGGTAGCTAAATAGTTTGGCACTGCCTGCGGCAGATAGGTGATATAAAGGCGGTAAATCTAAAAGAGATTGGTTTATAGCTAGTGGCGCGATGATGTGGCCATTGTCCAAAATGTCTTTAATAATGCTAATGCTAGTGGTTTCTAGAGGTTTCCACGGCGCATGTCCAGTCAGGCCAAGAAAAATCCAAATAATAGATAAGAGAATTAAGAGTTGAGTTTTTGTGTTCTCACCTATGCGTGCGCGAGGTGTGGACATATTGCCTTGCCAGTCATGATCAAGTTGGAAGCGCATATGGATTAGCTCGGAGTCTGCATCATTGAAGTATGCTCATTTTATATGAGCAAGTGGGTTGTATAAACAACATACTAAAACAAAAGGCAGCCTAAGCTGCCTTTTGATAAACGATAATCTGCAAGCAGGATCGTAATTGTTGAATTACATGCCGTATTTTTTACGGAATTTATCAACACGACCAGCAGTATCAAGAATCATTTGTTTACCAGTGTAGAACGGGTGTGATTTTGAAGATACTTCAATCTTAACTAATGGGTACTCTTTACCATCAGTCCATTTGATAGTGTCTCTAGCATGAATAGTAGAGCGAGTGATAAAACTAAAGTCAGCGCCAATGTCTTGAAATACGACTTCGCGGTATTCTGGATGAACTCCATCTTTCATAATAATAGCCTCTAATTGATTGCCGAATGATACGGCATATGTTGCAAATTTTTGCGATAACTCAGCATTATATTTATATTGCTTCAGCTATGCAAGGTAAATTGTTTGTTGTAAAGGGGTTAGCCTCTACGCATACTGTCAAAAAAATCCGCATTGTTTTTCGTTGACTTGATTTTGTCTAGCAAGAACTCCATCGCCTCAAGGTCGTCCATCGGGTAGAGCAGTTTTCGTAATACCCAGATTTTTTGTAGTACATCTTTCTCAATCAATAACTCTTCGCGACGTGTGCCAGATTTATTGACGTTAATCGCAGGGTATTGGCGTTTTTCTGCCATGCGGCGGTCAAGGTGGATTTCCATGTTGCCGGTACCTTTGAATTCCTCATAGATAACGTCATCCATACGTGAGCCAGTATCCACTAATGCAGTAGCAATAATGGTGAGTGAGCCACCTTCCTCAACATTTCTGGCCGCACCGAAGAAACGTTTAGGGCGTTGCAAGGCGTTGGCGTCTACACCACCAGTGAGCACTTTGCCTGAAGACGGGATTACCGTGTTGTATGCACGAGCTAGGCGTGTGATAGAGTCTAGTAAGATTACTACGTCTTTTTTATGTTCAACTAAACGCTTGGCTTTTTCTAGCACCATTTCTGCCACTTGTACGTGGCGAGTCGCTGGCTCGTCAAACGTTGAAGCAACCACTTCGCCTTTCACTGAGCGTGTCATTTCCGTCACTTCTTCAGGACGTTCATCGATTAACAACACAATTAAAATCACATCAGGGTGGTTGGCCGTAATGGCATGTGCGATGTTTTGCATCATCACCGTTTTACCGCTTTTCGGGCTGGCAACCAGCAGGCCGCGCTGACCTTTGCCGATAGGCGCAATCATGTCGATAACGCGGCTGGTAATGTTTTCTGCGCCTTTGATATCACGCTCTAGCGTAAGTGGAATGGTTGGGAATAAAGGTGTTAAGTTTTCAAACAGAATTTTATGTTTGGTGTTTTCAGGCGCCTCGCCATTGACCATGTCCACTTTAACTAAAGCAAAGTAACGCTCGCCATCTTTAGGGATGCGAATTTCACCTTGAATGCTATCGCCGGTGTGTAAGTTAAAGCGGCGAATTTGAGAGGGTGAAACGTAAATGTCATCAGGACCCGCTAAGTAAGAGGTGTCTGGTGACCTTAGAAAACCAAACCCATCCTGTAAAACCTCTAAAGTGCCGTCTCCAAAAATGCTTTCGCCCTTTTTTGCCTTATTTTTTAAAATGGCAAAAATTAAATCTTGCTTACGCATGCGGCTGGCATTGTCGATTTCGTTGGCAATGGCCATTTCTACTAATTCAGTGACAGGTAGATGTTTGAGGTCTGATAGATGCATGAAGTCTCGCTAAAACAAGAGGTATAGAGGTAATTTAAGGCTTTAGATTTAAGTGCCAGGGGCTAAGTTTTATGCCTGAAGGGTGTGGTGCTTGGTTTTAAAGCTTTAACTGTTTAAAACCAAGCGCTTGATTTATGCTAAGGGTAATGTGTTTAGATGTTGCTGTCAATAAAAGCAGTTAATTGTGATTTAGATAGCGCACCAACTTTTGTTGCCTCTACATTGCCATTTTTAAATAGCATCAGTGTAGGAATGCCACGAATGCCATATTTAGGTGGTGTTTGTTGGTTGTCATCAATATTTAATTTAGCAACCTTGATGCGGCCAGCATATTCTTTTGAAATCTCATCTAGAATTGGTGCAATCATTTTGCATGGGCCACACCACTCTGCCCAGTAGTCTACAAGAACTGGGATTTGCGATTGTAGAACATCTTGTTCAAAACTTGCATCGCTAAGGTGTGTGATGTGTTCGCTCATAGAAAAACCTTTAAATTGAATATGACTAAATAATACTTGAAAATGTGTATCGTAACGAAAAAAAATGTTTTAGTGAAGCCTAATTATGCTGAATAAGATTTAATTCATGATGTCGAACTGAATGCGCTCAATCTCGTGTGTTCTTTCTATCAATCTATTAAGTAATACCTGCACGGTTTTTTTGTTGCATGTAAATGTAAGCTGGCGACCGTGGATATACGTACCCCTTGGTGCGATGATGGTTGCAGCTTGGTTCACCGCTGTTATTTCTGGCAGTTTGAGTATTTTGCTATTGCTACCGTGCTGAAAGGTTTGAGCAATAGCGCTGTCTGCGTATGGAGCAATCAGTTGTACCCCGATGTCCAAACGGTCTCTCGTGCCGCAGTTAGCCCACTTCACCAGCCCGATTGACCATTGCTGTTCGCTCTTGCCTTTTAGTGCAATTAAGCCACCGACTTTGATATTTTTTTCTGCAGTATGGTAACGCCTGATGGATACGCCGGTTGCGCTGATGTTTAATATCTTCCAGTGCGAAGGGGTTACTTGATACGCTTGTGCCGCAGGGTTGTTGTTTGTGGTGTTGGTAATTTGTGTGGCAGTGATGATGTTGTGAATGTCTTCAATGCCTGCAACGATGTCAATATCACCATTTTTAGCAGAGCGGCTAAATTTGCGTTTAGGGGAGATGCCCCAGTTGGTAATTAGGTAAGAAAGCAGCTCAATGTAATCATTGTGATTTGCATCAGCATTAATGCTGCCATTGGCGGGGATGCTGCGATTTTGAAGGTTGCTCAGGTCTTCGTGAATACCGCGAATCAGGTCTATGGTATGTAGTAGTAGTTCAGAGTCGGGATTAGGTTCTGACTTGAGCTTGCCGTAAGGTGTGGGTGGTACATCTGACGTTAAGTTGATGATAAATGCGCCAGAGCTGTTTTCCAGTGGTTCTATTGCGGTTACTCTTGCGGCTTGAATATGGTGCGCTAAATAGTCCGCAATTGCGCTGATATCTTGCTGTATCAGGTGGTGTGGCTGTGCCAAGCTGATAAGCAGTGTATGTTTATAAGTGTCTTCAATAGAAGTCAGTAAATGAGTGTAGGTTTTAGCATGGGTCGGAGCTGGATCCGCTGGAATATTCGTATGCAGAATGCCAAGTTTGGCTGCGCAGAAGTAAAGCTGATGCAAATCGCTCCAGATATGGCTGGGTGGTGTTAAATAGGTTTGGTAGTGTACTAGGGTGTATTCAGCAATCGCTTGCATTGCGCGCTGAATAGCTAGTGCAGAGTTTTTATCTGTGTGTAGCTTAATGAGTTGGTTCTGTAAGTCAATTAACACCAGTTTGTAGCCGTAGCTTAGTTCTAGCCACAGTGATTCGCAGGCTGTTGCGGCAGACTTGGCTTTATCTTCAAGTGGTAGTGTGGTGTTGATATAGTCTGCAGCAAGTGCGGCGGTCACGTTGATAATTAGGCTGCGATAGCAGTCTAATGCCAGGGTTCTTTGATTGGGGGAAACTTTCTGACGATTCAGTGTTTCCAATTCGTTGTGTAAATGTGTGGCGATATCAGCCGGATCTTGCGAGTTAATTTCTTGCAGTAGTTGGTGTATTCTTTGCGGACGCGTCTCCGCGATAAATACTGGGTGTTCTTGTAATGCTGGAATATTAAGGTTTAATGCCATATTATTTTTTTTGCAATCAATTTATGTGTGGATGATTGTATGATATTGCTTATGTGAAAGTTGGCATAAACAATACGTTACAGTTAGCATACATCTAATTTTTTGTTTTTGCTAGCGTGTTGATTTTTAGGCAGTAAATAGTAGATTGCTGTTGCTGTGGTGAATTTATGTATAAGTTTTTATTAGGTTTTTTGATGCTGTTATGCAGTCAGTTTGCTAGTGCTGAGGTGGCAGCGAAGTCTGATTTCGTGCTTAAAGATATGGCAGGTGTTCAGCATCAGCTTTCTCATTACAAGGGCAAATGGGTTCTGGTGAACTACTGGGCAACATGGTGTCCACCATGTTTGGAGGAGGTGCCTGATTTAGTGAACCTGTATGATCAGCATCGTCAAAAAGACCTAATGGTGCTAGGTGTGGTGTTTGATTATAAAGACGTGAATGAAGTAAAAGCCTATGTAGATGATATGCTGATGTCATACCCGATTGTGCTGGGTGATGATAACGTGGTGGAACAGATTGGTGCCGCGGATGTGATGCCAACCACTTTTATTTACAATCCCAAAGGTAAGCTGGTGAAAATAAAGCGCGGTATAGTGACGAAGCCGTATGTAGAAAGCCTGATGAAGTCTGGCGCTACTCGCTAAGTTTTACTTGGGTTAACTGCGCTAGATTGCTGGCACAGTGCCCATGTGTACTTGGTGTTTATACGCATGGGGCTTTGATTGCGGCAATAGGTGTTGCTAGTGTGGCACCGGAATGCTGTTGCCACTGCTATCCAGCACGTTGAGCTGGTTTTCATCAGCAAAATGCATCAATTGAGCATAGCCCTCAGGGTTCACCACTTTTAATTTCAGATCAACTGCTAGGCAACGCACACCGTTCACCACTCTTGGTTTTAAGTATGGTGAGTATTTTAATTTGCGGTCATCGCCGAAAGTTGCGTATGTGCTGCACATGCGGTCTACCCAGTCGCTTGGGCGGAATGGCTTGCCTGCACGTGTGTTGCCTTCGATGATGATTTCCTGTAGCTCTGTGGCGATTTTTTGGTCTGTAGTCATTTAAATTTACCAATGATTGTTGCTGCTATACAGCTTAAGAGTTTCCTACATTATAGCATTGCCAGTCATCATGAAAATGCGTCTAATTTCAAAAGCAACATAATAATTTAGACAGTATTTGGAGTGGTTGGCGCGATATGTGGGATTGTGCATTTGCGGTCAGTCAGCCTGTTGGTTCAATCTGCTTTCTATAGGCTGGCTGGCCGCATTAATGTCGTTGTATGCTAAGCAGTTTACGGCATGTATTCAAATACTTTTACCACGGTTGTGACGCCACTTACGTTACGTGCGATTTCTACCGCTGTATCTGCTTCTTTTTGTGTGACATAACCCATTAGGTAAACGATGCTGTTTTCAGTCACTACTTTGACATGGTTAGCGCTAAAACGATTTTCTGTCACAAACTGGGTTTTAATTTTTGAGGTTAAGAATGTGTCGTTGGCACGTGAGCTTAGTGTGGTTTTAGGGCCAATCGCTAACTCATTGGTTAGGCTACGTACACTTTCGGTGCCTAAGATGATATTGCCAGCCTGAGATTTTGCATTTTCATTAGGCACTTCACCAGTTAACAGCACGTTGCCTTTAAAGCTTGTGACGTTGACATGGGCTGCTTCACCTAATGCGTCATGAATTTTTTTAATCGTTTTTAGTTCGATGTTTTGGTCTTCAACATAAATGCCGGAAGTACGTCTATCTGCTGCCATCGCGCCAGTGGCTGCTGCACCGCCTACAACGACAGGTACGCAAGCGCTGATTTGGGTAGCTAATGCTACTGCGGCAAATAGTTTAATCGGTAGTTTCATAATGAAGGTCCTCTGATGGTTGAGTGAGTTAGTGGGGAATAAAAGCATTTAGAACGCGTCTTTTATCCATTCTACTGCGGTTATATCCAGCGCATGCATTAAAATTGCGTCAAATCGGCAGGCGTTATCACCATGTATCTGTAGATAGCGCTCCGCGGTTCGCGTGAGTTTTTGCTGTTTGCTTGCATTGATGCTCATGCCAGCGCCGCCAAATTTTGTATTACTGCGTAAGCGCACCTCCACAAAAACCAGTGTTTTACCGTCATGCATGATGAGATCAATTTCACCATGCACGGAGCGAAAGTTCTTTTCTAATACGATGAGTCCATTGTTTTGTAGAAAAGTTGCAGCAATTTGCTCCGCCACCTGACCTTCTGTGATGTTTTTGGCTTGTAGTTTTGTGGTCATGTGCTTGATTATATTATTGTTCTTGGCTAATGCCTTCGTAAGTGAATCTGGCCATAGATGGCTGACGCGTGATGCTGCCATGTTTGATGCTAATTTTGCCAGACAACCCATTCAGCAGGACCTCTTTTTCGCTAGCTAGTAGCGTAGTGGCCAATATGGATAGCGAATCTACCCCTAATGCATACCAGCGTGATAAGTCGTTAGATGTTAATGCGTCTACGCCATTTTGGTATGCGGTGAATTGTGTGTTTGATGGCAATAAAAATGGAATTTCTACGAAGCGTACGGTATTCAATGCTGGGTCAGTAGCGTTCTCATGTATGTTGGAGAATGCCAAGGTGGGGGTGCCCACATTGAGGTAGGGTTTGATGACGCGAGCATCGGCCGCGGGTAGCGCCAGTAGGGTCATGTCGTGCGCTTTGACATTAATCTTTGTTTGGATGTCGAGCAAGCTTGGGTCGTTGGCTGCGATGCTTTGTGGCAGGGTGATGATGTTAAAGCTATTGTGTTCTGCGTTTAGGTTAAATGCTTGCTGCCATGCGGTGTTGAAGCACTTTAACATTTCGGCAGAAGCGATGCTATCCGTAGTAAGAATCGCAACATGGTTAATCGCGTTCTTAGCCGCAAACTTTACAAGTTGTTCGGCTTCTTCGTTCAGGTATAGGCCTAGGGATAATGTTTGCGGGCTTGCCTGTTGATGTAGGGTCGCATTTGCTGCATCAGTCGTTTGGCTAAAGTCTAATGCAATAGCATATTGGGTATCTGTCTGAGGTGTTTCCGTGTTGCCGTCAGATGGGTTTTGTTCCTGATTGTCCGCGCCATTATTACTGGGCGTATAAATTTGAATGGCATTTTTCAAACCTTGGTGAGCCAGTGCCGCTGTTAAACCGGCTTTAAACGCTTCGGCTTTTGCACTGTCCATATCAGAGGCGGGGCGGTAGCTAATTGCGATATCACCACTAGATGGTAATTTGACTGCCTGTGATGCGTTTTGATTTGCATTGGGTTGCTGCAAATTACTCGCGAGTGCTGCTGCTGTATGGTCTGGGTAGTTGGTTTTCCAGCCTGTTAAGCTACTGGTTAGGTCTTGATTTTTTGCGGCTAGGGCTAAATCAACCCAGCCTTGGAAGTTGTCGTCAGTATTGTTGCCACGCATCGCCAAAAGTTCGTTTTGATCTAACTTGCTGAGTAACTCCCAAATTTGGGTCTGGGTTGCCGTAATCGCATCTTTTTGATTATTGCTGGCTGTGATTGATAGCGCTAGATCAACCTGTAATAAATGTACCAGCGTTTGTTCCGTATTCTGTAATTTGGTAAAGGCTTTTGCCAGATATTGATGCAAGCTGATTTTTGCAGTTGTGCTGAACTGCGTTTCTGCTTGTAGTGGTAGTAATAGTTGCAATGCTTGGTCTAGTGCTTGATTGGTGTAGGCAATTTCGCCCTGAAGCAATTTGGCATAGGGCGAGCTGCTTGGTATTTTGGCCAAAGCTGCCATGGCGCATGCGGTGCTTGCTTGCTTGAGGCAAGCTTCACCTGCCAAAAACTGCGCTTCAGCTTTGCTGCTGGAAGGGGTGATTTGCTCTGCTGCTAAATTTAAACTGCTAAAAAGCAGGCATGTTGCTAAAATGATGTTTATTAAATTATTGGTCATTAAATTTTGTATCCTATGGGCATATTATATGTTGTAGCAACGCCAATTGGAAATTTGCAGGATATTACCTTGCGTGCGTTGGATACACTTAAAGCAGTTGATGCGATTGCTGCAGAGGACACGCGCCATACTTCAGGGCTGCTCAGTCATTTTGGCATCAGCAAAAAGCTGATTGCTGTGCATGAGCATAATGAGCATCAGTCCGCAGAGAAATTGCTACATCAGTTGAATGCAGGGGAAAGTATCGCGCTGGTGACTGATGCAGGTACGCCTGGGATTAGTGACCCTGGCGCAGTGGTGGTGGACTTGGTGCGTAAAGCCGGAGTGAAAGTGGTGCCGGTACCTGGTGTAAGTGCGGTAATTACTGCGTTATCGGCCAGTGGTATTGTACAAAATGGCTTTTTGTTTCATGGTTTTTTGCCTGCCAGCGGTGCTGCGCGGCGTAAGGTGTTGGAAGCGCTAAAAACACAAACCGTGACATTGGTCATTTATGAGGCGCCGCATCGTATTGTGGATAGTATCGTTGATATGTGTGCGGTGTTAGGTGCTGAGCGCCGTATTACCTTTGCGCGCGAGTTGACTAAAACGTTTGAAACTATCTACAGCTGCACACTGGCTGATGCAGAGGCATGGCTGGAGGTAGACACGAATCAGCAGCGCGGAGAGTTTGTGCTACTGATAGAAGCTGCGGCCATTAAAGATGCAGAAGACGTGCCTGAAGAAACTGTGCGTATATTAAAGTTGCTGTTGGCGGAGTTGCCACTCAAGCAGGCGGTTAAACTGACCACAGAGATTACCCATGAGAAAAAGAATGTTTTATACGATTTTGCATTACAGTTGAAGCAGCAATCTGAATAACCGTCCGTACTATTGAATCAGAACTATTGAATATGAATAATCCTATGCACTCACTTACCATTACACGCCCAGATGACTGGCACTTACATTTAAGAGATGGTGGCGCACTTAAAGCTGTGCTGCCAGATACCGCAAGACAGTTTGCGCGCGCGATTGTGATGCCGAACTTGCGTCCGCCAGTCACAACCACCGCTTTAGCAATTGAGTATCGAGAGCGCATTCTAAACGCGCTGCCGGTGGGTGCAAACTTTGAGCCGTTGATGACCTTGTATCTGACGGATAACACGACTGCTGAAGAGGTTGAGCGCGCTAAAGCCAGTGGCATTGTGCATGGCATAAAGCTTTATCCTGCTGGCGCTACTACTAACAGCGACTCTGGTGTGACTAATCTTGGGCACTGTGTGAAAGCGCTGGAAGCTATGGAGAAGGTGGGCATGCCTTTGCTGGCGCACGCGGAGGTGACCGATAGTGATGTCGATGTGTTTGATCGTGAACGCGTGTTTATTGAGCGCAATATGATTCCATTGCTCAAAAAATTTCCAAACTTAAAGGTGGTGTTTGAACATATCACCACGCAAGATGCCGCGGATTTTGTAGCGCAGGCATCAAGCAATGTGGCGGCTACTGTGACTGCGCATCATTTATTGATGAACCGTAATGATATGTTTAAAGGCGGCATTCAGCCGCATCACTACTGTTTGCCTATTTTAAAGCGAGAAGAGCATCGCGTAGCGTTGGTGAAAGCGGCAACATCAGGTAATCCTAAATTCTTCTTAGGTACGGATAGTGCGCCACATGCCAAGCATACAAAAGAGGCTGCGTGCGGGTGTGCTGGTATGTACACCGCACATACTGCAATGGAGCTTTATGCGGAAGCGTTTGAGCTGGCGGGTGCTTTGGATAAATTAGAAGGTTTTGCGAGTTTTTATGGCGCTGATTTTTATGGCTTGCCACGTAATACAGAGCAAATTACGCTAGTGAAAGAAAGCTGGAAAGTGCCAGCTAGCTTGCCGTATGATGGTGATGTGCTGGTGCCGCTGCGTGCGGAGCAGATGCTCAATTGGAAAATGCTGTAATTACAATCTCTTGAAGTAAGCTCTCTACGTAGGCTGCGCCAGTTTTTCTTAAGTTGGCGCAGTACGCATTTGGCGCTACGTTCTTGTGTGGTAACGGGCTAAGTCTACTCTTGATCCCAATATGGTTCTGGGCCAAAGCGTTCACTTAAGAAATCAATCAAAGCGCGGGTTTTTAGCGGTAAGTTCCGTTTTGGTAGATAAAGTGCATATACATATTGGTCAATTGGGATGCACTCCGGCAACACGGACTGTAGCCGCTTGGCTTGTATATCTTTGCCAATAATAAAAGTAGGCAGTAACGCAAGTCCAAACCCACCTAATACTACTTGTGATAGCGCCTCGTCGTCATTAATGCGTAAACGCCCTGAAACGGGAATTAAGCTCTCGCTACCTGCAACTTCAAAGCGCCATAAACCGCTGTCCCCCGAGTGTATGTAGTCAAGGCAGTTGTGCTGCGTCAGTGCTTGTGGTGACTGTGGAATGCCAAATTGTTTAAAATAGTCAGGTGTGGCACACAGCCTGCGTCTTATCGGTGCTAGTTTTTTTGCAACCAGAGCCTCGGGCGGGTTTCTGGTGACGCATATCACTAGGTCGTAGCCTTCTTCAGCTAAATCAACCACGCGATCTGTAATGGTCATGTCAATATCAAGCTCTGGGTAGCGATGCAGAAAGTCGCCTACTGCTGGCGCAATATGTAATGTGCCAAAGGCCACAGAGGCGGCCACCTTAAGCACGCCGCGTGGTTGTGCATTCAGGCTTTCAATCATCTTATGCGCTTGGTCTGCCTCATCATTGATGCGTGTGCAGTAATCAAAAAAAGACGCACCAACCTCAGTTAGGCTCAGGTGGCGCGTGCTGCGGTTGAGCAGGCTGGCGTCAAGACTATGTTCTAATTTGGCAACAGCCTTGCTAACGGAAGATCTGGACACGCCAAGCTTTCTTGCCGCAGCTGAAAAGCCCTGCTCATTCACTACTTGGGCAAAAATTATCATTAAATTTAAATCATACATAAGCTTATTGTAGCCATATTGGAAACAGTTATGTGCGATTTGATGGTCTTATTTAATCTGTTTGTACCCATTAATATGTTGATGTGCCGAGCATTGTGTTCGGCATTTTTACGATGTGTTGGGGAAGATGATGGAAATTGATAAATTAATACTTTCAGATCAGGACTATGCGCGGCTTTCTATGCTTGCCAATGATGAGTTGCTAGGTGATGAGTTAAGTAGGGCGATTGTTGTGCCAGCGGATCAAGTACCAGCAGATGTGGTCAGGATAAATTCACGCGTTATCTATTTGGATGAAAGTAGCGGCTTAAGCCGTGAAGTAGAGCTGGTATTTCCGGAGGGGGCGGACCTGAAATACGGAAAGATTTCAGTGCTTTCGCCTGTGGGCTCTGCATTGCTCGGGTTGAAAGAAGGGCAGGTGATTGATTGGCCATTCCCCCATGGGCAATCCAGACGGCTAAAAGTGGTGAGTGTTGCTAATTATTTTGGGCTGGAACAGGATTAGGCCGTTACCTGTGCTTTGGGATGGTGGCTAAATAGAGGCTTTCTACTTTGTCCCGTGCCCATTGCGTTTTGCGTAAAAATTTCAAACTGGATTTAATGCTGGGATCGCTGCTAAAACAATTGACAGGAATTTTATCGGCGAGCGTTTCCCAGCCGTAATAATCTACCAAATAAGTCACAATGGCTTCTAAAGTAATACCGTGTAAGGGGTTGTTGTGTTGAGTGTTTGTCATAGGTGTATTTATATCATTAATCCGCTGAACTATATTCAAAAAGTATATGGTTGACAGTGTTAAAGCTACTTGGTAATGTGGGCTTAATCTATTGAATTAAATTCAAATTATGAATGTAAACACTTCTTTATCAGGCATGAATGCTGCGCAAACTCGGTTGGATGTGGCTGCGAATAATATTGCTAATCTCAGTACTGATAACTTTACAAGAAAAGAAGTGGTGCAGGCTGATCTTCCACAAGGCGGTACGGTGGTGGCGGATATCAAAAGCGCTGCACAGTCTGGCAGTAATTTGGAAGCGGATATGGTTGAGCAGCTTAAAGCCAGAAATACTTATATGGCTAATTTGTCGGTGTTCAAGTCTAATAATGATATGTTGATGGGTACTATCATCGATATTAATGCATAGCTATGTATTTGTAGTGAGGAGCTTGGTATGGACGTTTCAGGAATAGCAACGGCGGCAGCTAATCTGGCGCAGTACAAAACGGCTAGTGATGTGCAGCTGGCGGTATTTAAAAAAGCGATCGACATCAGCGCTCAAAGCTCGTTGCAACTTATTCAAGCTGCTACGCAATCTTTACCCAGCAATCCGCCCAATCTTGGTAATACGATTGATACTTTTGCTTAGCTAAGTAGCTTTAAGCTTATTTAGTTGGTTTCTGGAGAGTTCATTTCACATGCTGTGCTTTAAAGAGGCACTGTTTCAAGTTTTCAAATAATGTGGTTTCAAGATTGAAGTATAAATATTTTGCTTCAGACCATTTGTTCTCACTTGCATTTCTTTACGCTTAATCTTGCTAGGCTTTTTGACCGCTAGGCTGTTAAGCAATAAACTCGATTAGGTTAGCCTCCCGCATGTTAAAATACGCATGAAGCTGGCTAGACAGTCGCCGTTCACATTTAACTTGCCAGTTTACTGGTTTAGTTAAGCAGGATAGCTCCTTGTGGGTTCTCTTGGTGGAGGGAGGAAAGTCCGGGCTGCATAGAGCGGGATGACGGTTAACGGCCGTCCGCTGAAAGCCGCAAGGTATAAGGCGAGGAATAGGGCCACAGAGACGAGCGTATTAAGTTACGGTGAAACGCGGTAACCTCCATTCGCAGCAAGACCAAATAGGCTGGTATTGGCGTGGCTCGCGCTGCCAGCGGGTAGGTTGCTCGAGCGTGCAAGTAATTGTACGCCTAGATGAATGACTGTCGTGCGTTGTAAAACGTAAACAGAACCCGGCTTATCGGCCAGCTTCAATTTAATCCAACACTTTAGTTTTTAATCCCTCAGTGCATTGCGCGCTTGTCTTGCATCATGTTTTTTTATCCGATTTTTTATTATTTCAATGTTAAAAATGCTCAGTTAGCGATGGGATGTAGTGCGCTATGACATCGATTTTTACCGTCATTTATTTGCTCAAACCAGCACGGGCTTGGTTCATCGCCATGCATGTGAAAAATCTGGCTAATTGACGAACAAAAAATAGTCTTTGTGACGGCTTAATTACAATTCAAACGCTTTCGCAATTATCCTAACAATCTACATTCACACAATTTTGTATGTGCTTAATTTATAACGACTTTATTTTTATCACAAAAAAGCGCTAAGTCCTTGACCTGTAAAGAAAAAATAGCAAAAAAGCGCTTGCATTAGATAATTTTTTTATCTATAGTGCATCTTAGTGGGGAAAAGTGGGTTTTTGTGGGGAATTGCTCATTGTTAGGTAGGTGAAATTCTTGAGTGGTGTTGTAGAGATTGGCTCGTTAGATAACTACTAAGGGTTATTTGATTGGTGTCTTGTGATGCGGTTTGGCAGTTCCCCATTTTTTATATAGAAATTGTTTGTTTGGGCTTAATCGGACTTTAAGGAAAATAACAGACGTATGTTTCGTGGTGCTACATCATTAAGTTTGGATGCCAAGAGCAGGCTCGCTGTGCCCACAAAGCACAGAGAAGCATTGCAGCTTGAGTGTGCCGGCAACTTAGTGTTGACTGCGCACCCTCATCGTTGCCTATTGCTGTATCCGCAGCCGGCTTGGGAGCCTATTCAAGCAAAAATGATGGCTTTGTCGTCCTTTGATAAGCAATCTAGTGCCTTGCAGCGCTTACTGGTCGGTTTTGCTGAAGACATCAGTCTGGATGGCGCAGGCCGTCTGCTGGTGTCGCCAGTATTGCGTGACTTTGCCGGCTTGGATAAAGAAGTGATGTTGGTTGGCCAGGGTAGCCATTTTGAATTGTGGAGCATCGCTGCATGGCGTGCCCAATTAGAGCAAGTAATGCAAGATGATGGTTTTGCAATGCCCGCAGAATTAGAGGGATTTTCGCTGTGATTAAGGGCGTGAACAGCGCGCCCACCAAAGCATCATTGTCTTCAAAAAAAGCGTCTCTAAAAAACGCTGATAAGTTAGAAAAGTACCCACAAGAAGTGTCAGTCTCAAATTCAAATCAAGATCAAAGCATGGTAGATGAAGCTTCTTCCGTTAATGCACATATTACTGTGTTGCTGAACGAGGCTGTGCATGCTTTAGACATTAAGCCAAATGGCATCTATGTAGATGGCACATTTGGTCGCGGTGGTCATTCCAGAAAAATTTTAGCGCAGTTAGGTGATGCAGGCCGATTAATTGCATTTGATCGCGATTTGGCTGCTATCGAGTCTGGCAAGGCGGTTAATGATCCGCGTTTTACGCTGGTACACAGCCACTTTGCGGCCATGCAAGCACGTTTGGCTGAGCTGGGCGTTCAGCATGTGGACGGGATTTTGTTGGATTTGGGCATCTCATCACCGCAAATTGATGAAGCTGGCCGTGGTTTTAGTTTTAGATACGATGCGCCGTTGGATATGCGCATGGATCAAAGTAGTGGGGAAACAGCGGCAGATTTTCTTGGCCGTACAACAGAGCAGCAATTAGCGGAGGTTATAAAAAATTATGGTGAAGAACGGTTTGCTAAGTCGATTGCAAGGGCGATTATTGCGGAGCGCAATGACGGGCGTGCCATCACCACTACTGGGCAGCTTGCCCAGGTCGTGGCAGGTGCAGTCACGCGCTTCGAGCCAGGGCAGAACCCTGCAACGCGCACATTTCAAGCTTTACGGATTTTCGTCAATCAGGAGCTTGAGGAATTATCGGTAACTATGCCGCAATGCTTGAAGCTGCTTGCGCCACGGGGCAGGCTTGCAGTCATCAGTTTTCATTCGCTTGAAGACCGTATTGTGAAGCAGTTTATTCGCGGTCAGGAAGATCGCGATGACCTGCCGGCAAATTTCCCGGTGCGTGCGGCTGATTTGCCGCAGCCGCGTTTAAAAAGTGTGGGTAAGGCAATTAAGCCTAGCGACGAAGAGGTGCGGTTGAATCCACGTTCACGCAGTGCGGTATTGCGCGTGGCGGAAAGGACGTCGGTTTTATGACGCGCCTTAATCTCATATTGTTTTTTGCATTAATTTTTTCGTCATTGGGCTTGGTCAATGCGCAGCATCAAGCGCGTAAGTTGTACATAGAGTTAGAGCATTTGAATCAAACTGAAAAACAGTACGACCAAGAGTATGGCCAACTACAGCTGGAGCAGAGTACTTGGGCTATGCATTCACGCATTGAGCAAATTGCTACGCAGCAACTACAAATGCAAGTGCCTGATGCAAAAAGGATTCAGGTGGTGAGTTTGGTGGCGCAGCCAGCATTAAACAAACCTGCAGATGTGCAAAGTGAGGGTAAACCTTAATGGCTATGCACACCCCCTTAGTGATTGTGAAATTACCAGCATGGCGTCGTCGCCTATTGCTGGTATTGGTGCTGCTAGGGTTTGCTGCCTTGCTGGGCAGGGGTGTGTATTTGCAAAGCTTCCATAAGCGCTTTTTGCAAGAAAAAGGAGATGCGCGCTATAGCCGTACCTTGGTGTTGCCGGCGCAACGTGGAAAGATTACGGATCGTTATGGCGAATTACTGGCGATTAGCTCTCCTGTGGAGTCGGTGTGGGCGAATCCGTCAGATGTGAAAATTAGCGCAAGCCAAACCAAAAAGCTTGCTGAATTGTTAGGCTTTAAAAAAGACACGATTGATAAAAAACTAGCTAACAATACACGTGAGTTTGTGTATTTAAAGCGCCGTGTTTCTCCAGAATTAGCGGCTGAGATTATGCAGCTAGGCATTGCCGGTGTTTATCTGCAACGTGAATACAAACGCTATTACCCTGCGGGAGATGTGACAGCGCACTTGGTGGGCTTTACCGATATTGACGATAAAGGCCAAGAAGGCTTTGAGCTGGCGATGAATAGTGCGTTGTCAGGTAAAAATGGTAGCCGCAAGGTGATTAAAGACCGTGCCGGCCGCATCATCGAGGACTTGGAAGCGGTTAAAGTGCCGCAAGATGGTGCGGACATTACGTTATCTATTGATCGCAGGATTCAGTATTTAGCGCATCGCGAGCTGACAAAGGCAGTGGAAAAATTTCAGGCAAATGCTGGTGCTGCCATTGTGCTGGATGCAAAAACCGGAGAAGTGTTGGCAATGGTAAATGTGCCAACTTACAACCCCAATAACCCGGTCAATATTCAAGGTAAAACACGTAACCGTGCGATTACAGACATCTTTGAGCCAGGCTCAACCATGAAAACTGTCACGGTAGCGGCGGCCTTGGAAGCTGGAAAATACACGCCAGATACGTTGATTCAAACTGCGCCCGGCTATATGAGCATAGGCCCAGCCACGATTCATGACGCGCATCCGCATGGCTTGATGACGGTGTCCGAAGTGATTCAAAAGTCTTCAAACGTGGGCGCAGCAAAAATGGCACTGTCGCTTGAGCCTCAGTATTTGTGGGGCGTGTTTAATTTAATCGGTTTCGGTTCAAAAACTCGCATCGGCTTTCCTGGAGAGGTTTCTGGCAGGCTACGTGATTACAAAACATGGCGTCCTATTGAGCAGGCAACTATGTCATACGGGCATGGGATCAGCGTGACCTTGCTGCAAATGGCACGGGCTTATACCGTATTTGCCAATGATGGTGAATTAAAACCAGTTTCTTTATTGAAATTAAAGGATGTACCTGTGGGTACGCAAGTGTTTAGTGCAAAAACTGCCAATGAAGTGAAGTCTATGCTGGAGTTGGTTGTGCTACCTGGCGGTACGGCGTTAAGGGCGCAAGTGCTTGGGTATCGTGTCGCGGGTAAAACCGGTACCACGCACAAGCTTGGTGATCACGGCTATGAAAAGAATAAATATGTAGGTTCGTTTGTGGGCATGGCGCCAGCTTCTAACCCGCGTTTGATTATGGCGGTGATGATTGATGACCCAAGTAGTGGCGAGTATTACGGCGGCACGGTTGCTGCACCTGTATTTAGTGCGGTGATGGCTGATGCGCTACGTATGCTGTCAGTGCCACAAGATGCGCCGAATAATAACGTAGTGATTCCTAGTGATGTTGAAGATGTGAAGGAAAGCATATGACCTTGCTCACATCTTTTAATCAGACATTTACCTTAGTGACAGCTGATAGCCGGCAAGTTGTACCTGGCGCTTTGTTTTTAGCGTATCCAGGAGTGCATAGCGATGGCCGCAAATATATTGCTCAAGCGGTTACTGCGGGTGCCAGTGCAGTGCTTTGGGATAGCGAAGGTTTTGTTTGGGATGCGGCAATCAAAGTGGCTAATCTTGGTGTGAGTCAATTGAAAAACCAAGTGGCACAGATTGCTGCTGAGTTTTATCAATATCCATCACGCAAGCTGGATGTGATAGGCGTGACCGGTACTAATGGTAAAACCTCTGTGAGCCAATGGATTGCGCAGGCTATGCAGGCCTTGGGTAAAAAAACAGCAGTAATCGGCACCATTGGTAGTGGCTTTGCCGATGCGAGCGGTAACGGCTTGGTGGAAACTAGTAACACCACGCCAGATGCCATTTTGCTGCAAAAAATGTTGGCAGATTATGCCAATCAAGGTGCTACTGCGGTAGCGATGGAAGTTTCATCGCATGGCTTAGATCAAGGGCGTGTGAATGCGGTTGAGTTTGATTTTGCCGTATTTACTAACCTAACGCGTGATCATCTGGATTATCACGAAACGATGGATGCGTATGCCAGCGCCAAGCAAAAGCTATTTAACTGGCCAAACTTGCATACTGCAATTTTGAATGCGGATGATGATTTTGGCAAAAAGATGGCGGCATCGCTTATTGCAAATAATAAGTCATTACTGACTTACGGCTTGGCACAGGGTGATGTGCGTGCTAACACGCTCACGTTGGGGGCTAACGGAATCAGCATGCAAGTAACTACACCGCAAGGCAACGCGGTGTTGAGTGCGCCAGTGTTGGGGCGCTTTAATGCCTATAACTTGCTGGCCGTGCTGGCAACCCTATTGGCACGCCAAGTGCCATTGAGTGACGCGGTCGCTGCCATTTCGCAGATTAAGCCTGTGGCTGGTCGTATGCAGCAATTTGGCGGCGAGGATAAGCCGTTAGTGGTGGTGGATTATGCACATACGCCGGATGCTTTGGAGAATGTGTTGGTTAGCCTGCGTGAGCAAACGCTAGGCAAGTTAATTTGCGTATTTGGCTGCGGTGGTGATCGTGATGCAGGTAAGCGCCCGTTGATGGGGGCGATTGCTGAAAAGTTTGCGCACCATGTGGTGGTGACTAGCGATAATCCGCGCAATGAAAATCCTGCATTGATTATTGAGCAAATCGTTAACGGTATGACGGTGTTGCCAAGCATAGCACCTGATCGTGCGATTGCGATTCAGCAGGCAATCAAGTTTGCCAATAAGGACGATGTTGTGTTGTTGGCAGGTAAAGGACATGAAGATTATCAGGAAATTGGCGGGGTAAGAACGCCGTTTAGCGATATCACCGTTGCGCAGTCTGCGTTATTGAATTGGGTGCCTAATCAGGCAATGGCGGTGAGAAAATGATGATGCTATCAGAAGCAGCAGCGGCTTTAGGCGTACAGCACATCGGCGCTGATGTGCAGTTTAGTTCTGTAGGCAGCGACAGCCGCAATATTGTGGCGGGACAGTTATTTGTAGCGCTTAAAGGTGCAAATTTTGATGGAAACACCTTCGCGCAAGAGGCTTTAAAGCTGGGCGCGGCGGCGGTGCTGGTGTCTGATGCTGCTGTGCAGGCAGAGCCGCGTATTGTGGTTGCAGATACCAGACTTGCCCTAGGTGAGCTGGCTAAATACTGGCGTCAAAAGTTTGAGATGCCTGTGGTAGCCGTGACCGGCAGTAACGGTAAGACCACCACTAAAGAAATGCTAAGCGCAATTTTAAGCGAGGTAGCGCAAGGTAAGGCCTCTGTACATGCAACCTACGGTAACTTGAATAACGATATAGGTTTGCCGCTCACCTTACTGAAAATGCAGCCAAGCCATCAGTATGCCGTGGTGGAAATGGGCATGAACCATTTAGGTGAGATTGATTATTTAACCCATATTGCCCAACCGGATGTGGCGCTGATTAATAACGCCGGTATTGCGCATATTGGTGAGCTGGGCTCACGTGACAATATTGCTAAAGCTAAGGGCGAGATTTTTGCAGGGCTCAAGCCGGATGGCGTGGCAGTGATTAATGCTGACAGCGATTATGCAGGATACTGGAAATCACTGAATCCAAACAGAAAAATAGTGACATTTGGGCTGAAAAAAGCTGCGGATGTAAGTGCTCGCTATCAAGAGCTTGATGGTTACGCCAGTGTGCTACTGACTGCAGCAGGCACTGAGGTAAGCGTGCAGTTGAATGTGCAAGGTGAGCACAATATTAGCAACGCATTGGCAGCAGCTACTGCGGCTTACGCACTAGGTGTTTCATTAAGTGATATAGGTCGTGGTTTAGCCAGTTTTACTGGTGTATATGGGCGCTTGGAGCGCAAAGCCGGTATCAATGGTGCCGTGGTGATTGATGATACTTATAACGCTAACCCAGACTCAATGAAGGCTGCCATCAATGTTTTGGCTAAGCTTGCGGGTAAAAAAATACTGGTGCTGGGTGATATGGGCGAGCTTGGTGCTGATGCGCAAAATATGCATGCAGAAGTTGGTGCTTATGCCAAGGCGGCTGGTTTAGCAGCGCTGTATTGCTTAGGTAATTTAAGTGTGGAGACTGCACGCAGCTTTGGGCAGGGTGCCGAGCACTTTAGCTCAGCAGAGGCTATTGCACAGGCAGTGTTGCCCGCACTTGAGCAAGGCACCACCGTGCTGGTTAAAGGTTCGCGTTTTATGCAAATGGAGCGCGTAGTGAATTTGTTGGTAGAAACACAAAAGTAAGCGAATTGGGAGAAAGAAAATGTTACTCGAACTAGCACAATGGTTAGCACATGATATCCGTGGGTTTAATGTATTTAATTACATTACCTTGCGTGCTGTTTTGGCTACGCTTACTGCATTGGTGATTTCATTGATGGTAGGGCCAACTTTAATTCGTAAATTAACCCAATATAAAGTGGGTCAAGCAGTGCGTGACGATGGCCCGCAAACGCATTTGATTAAAGCTGGCACTCCAACCATGGGGGGCGCATTGATCTTGGTGTCAATTGCGATTTCAACCCTGCTATGGGCGGACTTGAGCAATCGATTTGTTTGGGTGGTGCTATTTACCACACTAGGTTTTGGCGTGATTGGCTGGGTGGACGACTGGCGCAAGGTGGTACATCGCAACCCTAAAGGCTTGTCTGCTAAAGAAAAGTATTTCTGGCAATCCGTGGTAGGTTTAAGCGTTGCTGTGTTCTTGCAGCAAACAGCCGCTACGCCAGCGGAAACGACATTGCTGATCCCATTCTTTAAAAATCTGGTTGTACCACTGAGTGGCTTGGGATTTATTGTGCTGACTTATCTGGTGGTGGTAGGTAGCAGCAACGCCGTTAACCTCACAGATGGTTTAGATGGTCTAGCAATTATGCCAACCGTGATGGTGGCCGGTGCCTTGGCGATTTTTGCGTATGTGACTGGGCACTTGTACTTCTCAAGATACTTAAGTATCGCCTATGTGCCGGGTGCGGGTGAGCTTACCGTGTTCTGTGCCGCAATGGTGGGCGCAGGCTTGGGCTTCCTTTGGTTCAATGCCTATCCGGCTGAGGTGTTTATGGGCGACGTAGGTGCCCTGGCATTAGGTGCGGCCTTAGGCATTGTTGCTGTGGTGGTGCGTCAGGAAGTGATCTTGTTCATTATGGGTGGCGTGTTTGTGATGGAAACCTTATCGGTAGCGGCACAGGTGACTTACTTTAAATACACCAAACATAAAACCGGTACCGGTAAACGTATCTTTTTGATGGCGCCGCTGCATCACCATTATGAGCAAAAAGGCTGGAAAGAAACACAAGTAGTGGTGCGCTTCTGGATCATCAGCATGATGCTGGTATTGATTGGTTTGGCTAGTTTAAAAATTAGGTAACAAGTCTAAAAATTAGGTAATTAGTGAACTTAAACATGCAAATCACGTTAAAAGACAAAAAAGTATTAGTGCTGGGCCTGGGGGATACCGGGCTATCAGCATTGCGCTGGCTGCATAGCCAAGGCGCACGTTTGTCTGTGGCTGACACACGCGAGGTGCCGCCAGGGCTGGATGCATTAAAAGCAGAATTGCCAGATGCAGTGGTATATACCGGTGCGTTGAAGCCAGTCGTGTTTGATGGTGTGGACCTAGCTGTGATTAGTCCGGGCGTGCCGTTGAGCGAGCCTGAAATTCAGGCTGCGATACAACGCGGCGTGCCGATAGTGGGGGATGTGGAGTTATTTGCACAATACCGCCCAGCTAGTGCCAAACTGATTGCGATTACCGGTGCCAACGGTAAAACTACAGTTACCACACTGGTGGGCGAGATGTGCAAAGCGGCCGGTTTGAAGACTATCGTAGCTGGCAATATTGGCTTACCTGTACTTGATACCTTAAGTATGGAAACTCCGGATGTTTATGTACTGGAGCTTTCTAGCTTTCAGTTAGAAACAACCAATAGTCTGTTAGCAGATGCAGCCACCATGTTGAATCTATCAGAAGATCATATGGATAGATACGACAGCATGCAAAGCTATGCTGTGGCCAAGGCGCATATTTTTTACCATGCAAAATTGCAGGTGCTCAATCGTGATGATGCCTGGAGCATGATGATGTCGCGCGCTAAGTTGGCACAAGTGACATTTGGTCTGGATGACGTTGTTGCTGAGCAAGATTATGGCATTAAACAAGTGGATGGCGAGGCATGGCTGAGCTGCGGTACGCATGACTTAATGAATATCCGCGACTTGAAAATTGCCGGGTTGCACAATGCCAGCAACGCATTGGCAGCTATTGCCTTGTGCCGTGGCATAGGCTTGGACTTTGCGCCAATTATTCAGACTTTGTACAACTTTAAAGGCTTGCCGCATCGCGTGGAGTGGGTTGCCAATATTGATGATGTTGATTATTACGATGACTCAAAAGGCACTAACGTAGGAGCAACTTGCGCGGCATTATCTGGATTATCACAAAAAATAGTGCTGATTGCCGGTGGCGATGGCAAGGGGCAAGATTTCTCGCCGCTTAAAGAGGCAGTGAGTGCTAACGCACGTGCTGTGGTACTGATTGGCCGCGATGCCGCTTTGATTGAAGCTGAGCTGTTATCCACTGATGTGCCTATGTACCATGCCGCAGACTTGCCAGAGGCAGTGACTATTGCAAAGAAACTCGCGCAAGTGGGCGATGCGGTATTGCTGTCTCCAGCCTGCGCCAGTTTTGACATGTTTAAAAACTATGTACACCGTGCCGAAGTGTTCGTGGCAGCAGTGAAACGTTTGGAGCATGCCGCATGATTACTGCCATGTTGAATCGTGATCGCATCAACTCACCAAGCTACGATCAGAGCTTGCTGTGGGTCACCCTCATTTTGCTAGGGATTGGTTTGGTCATGGTGTATTCAGCATCGATTGCGATTGCAGAATCAGATAAAGCGCTAGGTTATAACAGCAGCTATTACCTAGTGCGTCAGGCCATATTCTTGATTGTGAGCTTAACCGCCGGTTTTATTGCATTTAATGTGCCGATGGCCTGGTGGCAAAAAATGGCGCCATACCTATTTTTACTAGGCCTGGCATTGTTAGTACTGGTACTTATCCCGGGTATTGGCAAGGTAGTAGGCGGTAGCCGCCGCTGGTTATCTTTGTTTGTGATTAACTTGCAGCCATCCGAATTTATGAAATTATTTGCTGCCATGTACGTGGCAGATTACACAGTTCGTAAAGCTGCAGTGATGGATAGCTTCACCAAAGGCTTTATGCCGATGTTGTTTGTAATGCTGCTGGTGGGCGGGCTTTTACTGAATGAGCCTGACTTTGGCGCGTTTGCAGTAATTGCGGCGATATCAATTTCTATCCTGTGGTTGGGCGGAATCAATGCGCGAATCTTTGGTGGTTTGATTGTGCTACTGGTGGTTGGTTTTGTGTTCCTGATCTGGAGCTCGCCATATCGCTTAGAGCGCGTGATCGGTTTTATGGACCCTTGGGCAGACCCGTATGGTAAAGGTTATCAGTTGTCACATGCGTTGATTGCGTTTGGCCGCGGAGAATGGTTTGGCGTTGGTTTAGGAGCCAGTGTAGAGAAACTGCTGTACTTGCCAGAGGCGCATACAGACTTTTTATTGGCGGTAGTAGCGGAAGAGCTGGGTTTTGTTGGTGTGCTCACCGTGATTGGCTTGTTTATGTGGATATTGATTCGCGCGTTTGGCATAGCCAAAGAAGCGATAGAGAATGAACGTTATTTCTCAGCGTTGCTAGCACAGGGCTTGGGCGTATGGATTGGTGTGCAAAGTATTATCAATATGGGTGTGAACATGGGCTTGCTGCCAACCAAAGGCTTGACGCTGCCTTTGATGTCATTCGGCGGTAGCGGCATTTTAGCTAACTGCATTGCACTCGCCATATTGCTACGCATTGATTTTGAAAACCGCCGATTACAAAAAGGGTTGCCAGCATGAGTAAAGCAACCACTAAAACTTTAATGGTGATGGCCGGCGGCACCGGTGGGCATGTTTACCCAGCGATGGCCGTGGCGGATGCATTGAAAAGCCAAGGCTGGAATATCGTTTGGCTGTGTACTGAAGGCGGTATGGAAAATAAGCTGATTGCAGGCAAACCTTACGATAAGGCCATGATTACTATGCAAGGCGTACGTGGTAAAGGCTTATTGGGTTGGCTGTTATTGCCGGTGAAGTTAATCACAGCGTTTACACAAAGTTTAAAAGCGCTCAATCAGTTTAAGCCAGATGTGGTGTTGGGCATGGGTGGTTTTGCTGCATTCCCTGGTGGTTTAATGGCGCGTTTGCAAGGACGCCCATTAGTGATACATGAGCAAAACTCGGTTGCTGGTTTAACCAATAAGGTGCTGGCCAAAGTGGCTACACGAGTTTTGGCTGCATTTCCTGCGGCGTTTGGCGCTAAGGCAGATTTATTGGGTAACCCAGTGCGCGCAGATATTGCAAATATTGCACAGCCTGAGCAGCGCTTTGCCGATAGAAGTGGCGCGTTACGCTTATTAATTGTTGGTGGCAGCTTGGGTGCGCAAGCGTTGAACGAGGTGATTCCGCAGGCCTTGGCCAAGTTGCCAGAAGCACAACGCCCGCAAGTAGTACACCAGGCAGGTGTGAAGCATATTGAAGTATTGCAAAACAATTATAAACAAGCAGGCGTAGTAGCAGATGCGCGTGCCTATATTGAAAACATGGCAGAGATGTATGCATGGGCAGATTTTGTGATTTGCCGTTCAGGCGCATTAACCGTGGCTGAAATTTCTACGGCGGGGTTGGGTTCTATGATGGTGCCGTTCCCGTTTGCGGTGGATGATCATCAGACTGGTAACGCTCAGTATTTAGCAGATGCAGGCGCCACAATTTTGGTGCAACAAAAAGAATTGAGTGTAGATAAATTGGCAAAAATTTTAAATGAGTTAAGTCGTGAGCAGTGTCTGGACATGGCAAAAAAAGCACGTGCATTGGGCAAGCCAGAGGCCACCGCTGATGTTGCAAAAGTTTGCGTACAAATGGCAGAGCAAGGAGTCGCGAAATGAAACATAAAGTAAAAAATGTGCATTTTGTTGGCATAGGCGGCTCAGGTATGAGCGGCATTGCTGAAGTGTTGATTAATCTGGACTTTAACGTCAGCGGTTCAGACTTGGCCGCAAATGCAACGACCAAGCGCTTGGTTGCCTTTGGCGCAACCGTCTACCAAGGCCACGAAGCTGAAAACGTGAAAGATGCGGATGTAGTTGTGGTGTCCTCCGCGGTAAATGAGGCGAATCCGGAAGTTAAGGCGGCACGCGAGAAAAAGATACCAGTGGTGCCGCGTGCGCTGATGCTGGCTGAACTAATGCGCTTTAAACAGGGCATTGCAGTAGCCGGCACGCACGGTAAAACCACCACTACTAGCTTAATCGCCAGTATTTTGGCTGAAGCCGGCATGGACCCAACCTTTGTGATTGGCGGCAAATTAGAGGCGGCCAATGCTAATGCTAAATTAGGTACTGGTGACTATATCGTGGCCGAGGCTGATGAGTCAGATGCGTCATTTTTACACCTGACACCAGTGATGGCGGTGGTGACAAATATTGACCAAGACCATATGGATACTTATGAACACAGCTTTGAGAAACTCAAAAGTGCATTTGTAGAGTTCTTACAGCAATTGCCGTTTTGGGGTATGGCCGTGGTGTGTGTGGACGATGCCAATATTCGCGAAATATTGCCACGCGTGACTAAGCCGGTGATGACTTATGGCTTGAGTGAAGATGCACGTATCCGCGCTAAGAACGTACGTGCCGACGACGGCAAGATGCACTTTACCGTGCAACGAATTAACGGCGTGACCACAGAGTTTGATGTGACCTTGAACTTGCCCGGCAATCACTATGTGTTGAATGCGCTAGCAGCGATTGCCATCGCTAGTGAGTTAAATGTGCCGGATGCCGCCATTATTAAAGCCCTTAAAGAATTTAAAGGGGTGGGTAGACGCTTTGAGCGTTATGGTGAAGTGCCAGCCATGCCACGCAATGAAACCAGCAACGGCACATTTACGCTGATTGATGACTACGGACATCATCCGGTAGAGATGCAAGCGGTGATAGCGGCAGCGCGCGGCGCTTTCCCGAATCGACGTTTGGTGATGGCATTCCAGCCGCATCGCTATACACGCACTAGAGACTGCTTTGAAGACTTCGTGCGAGTGCTATCAAGTGCTGATGTGGTGTTGCTCACCGAAGTTTATTCAGCAGGCGAAGCGCCGATTGTGGCCGCAGATACACGCTCGCTGATACGCGCGATTCGCGTTGCAGGCAAGGTGGAACCGTTATTTGTAGAAACAACTGATGAGTTGCCGCAAGCAATTTTAGATATTGCACGTGCGGATGACGTGGTGATTGTGATGGGCGCAGGCTCTATTGGCCAAGTAGCTTTAAAAACCAAAGAGTTGCAGTTGACTAAAGCACAATCTCAAGGGGTTGCCGCAGCATGACTCAACTTAAAGGAAAATTGCTCTTAAACGAACCCATGGCGCGCTATACCAGCTGGCGTGTGGGTGGTCGTGCAGACCAATTTTATATTCCAGAGAGTTTGGAAGACCTGAGTGTGTTTTTACAAGGCTTAGATGCTGCTGAGCCTACTTATTTTATCGGGCTGGGCTCAAACCTATTGGTGCGTGATGGCGGCATACGCGGCACGGTAGTGTTGATGCATAACGTATTAACAGCGCTGCATATGGATGGCGAGGCTGTTTATGCTGAGGCCGGTGTGACTTGTGCCAAATTGGCAAAGTTCTGCGCTAAAGAAGCGAGGCAAGGCGCCGAGTTTTTTGCAGGTATTCCAGGCACCTTAGGTGGTGCGCTAGCGATGAACGCGGGATGTTATGGCAGTGAAACCTGGAATGTAGTGAAGCGTGTGACAACGATTAATAAACGCGGTGAACTGAATACGCGTGATGCTGCGGCGTTTATTCCAAGTTATCGGCATATCGATATGCCGGCAGTAGATGAATGGTTTGTCGCGGCATGGCTGAGATTAGAACATGGTGATGCGCAAGAGTCAGTCCAGAAGATTAAAACACTGCTGGCAAAACGCTTAGCAGCTCAGCCCTTGAATCAGCCGAGTGCGGGCTCTACGTTCAGGAATCCGTCAGGAGACTTTGCGGCCAGGCTGATAGAGGCAAGCGGATTAAAAGGTTACATCATTGGTGGGGCGCAAGTATCAGAAAAACATGCCAATTTTATTGTGAATATTGGCGGTGCAAATGCACTGGATATTGAATTGCTGATTCAGCATATGCGCGAAACAGTGTTAGAAAAACAAGGGGTTGCACTGCAACAGGAAGTTAAAGTGCTGGGCGAATTAGAGGTAAGAGAATAATGCAGGAATTTGGAAAAGTAGCAGTGTTATTAGGTGGTAAGTCTGGCGAGCGTGAAGTTTCGCTTAAAAGCGGCACGGCTGTGCTTGCCGCATTGCAAAGACAGGGTGTTGATGCGCATGCGTTTGACCCGGCCACAAGGCCATTACACGATTTAGAGGCTTTTGATTTAGCCATGATTTCACTGCATGGCCGTTTTGGTGAAGATGGTGCAATGCAAGGTGCTTTAGAGTTGCTGGGCATTCCATACACCGGCAGTGGTGTGATGGCATCTGCCATAGGCATGGATAAATGGCGCACCAAAATGATGTGGTCTGCCGCTGGGGTGAGTACGCCAGCATTTGAAGTAGTGACTGCAGATTCAGATTTTGATGCGATTGAGAAAAAGCTAGGCTTACCTTTATTTGTAAAACCAGCCAACGAAGGCTCTAGTATTGGTATTAGTAAGGTGAAGCAAGCCGGTGGCTTGAAAGCGGCATACGAGCTTGCCGCCAAATCTGATCCATTGGTGATTGCAGAGCAGTTTGTGGGCGGTGGCGAATATACCGTGGGTATTTTGGGTGACCAGGCATTGCCGATTGTACGCATCGTACCTAAGAACGAATTTTATGATTTTGAAGCCAAGTATTTGCGTGATGACACAGAGTACAAATGCCCTTGTGGTTTAAGTGCGGAAAAAGAAGCACAGATACAGCAGGAAGCTTTACTGGCATTTAATACCATTGGTTGCCAAGGCTGGGGGCGTGTCGATTTCTTAATGGATGAGGCAGGTAACCACTACTTTTTAGAGGTGAACACTAGCCCAGGGATGACAGACCACAGTTTGGTGCCGATGGCGGCAAAAGCGGCAGGCATCAGTTTTGATGAGTTGGTCGTAAGAATTTTGAGATTAGCGCATGTGGGATAAGCCTGCATTACTTAACTGGGTAGCAAATCTACTGTATGCGATCAGTATGGTAGTGGCGTTATACGCGGTGGTATATGTGGTGGTGCATCTGCCGATTTTCCCATTACGCGAAGTTAAAGTGGATGGGGAGTTGCACCATGTGAGCCGTGAGCAGGTAAAGCTGATTGTGGCTAAGCATTTGAAAGGTAACTTTTTTACGCTGGATTTGATTAATGCGCGTGATGCGTTTGAGAAGTTACCTTGGGCACGCAGTGTGAGTGTGCGCCGTCGTTGGCCGGACAAGTTGGAAGTGGTGATAGTAGAGCATCAGGCACTTGCCCGTTGGGGGAACACCGCATTGGTGAATAAGCAGGGCGAGTTGTTTCATGCGGCATCTGGTAGTGATTTACCTGTGTTTTACGGGCCAGATAATGGTGTGATTGAAGTGGCATCACAATATGACTCGCTAAACAAAGTGCTAAAAAGCGCTAATTTAGAAGTGGCAACCTTGGCGTTAACGCCAAGGCGAGCTTGGCAGGTGACAACCACCAACGGCATCGTGCTGGAGCTGGGTAGAGTGGAAATGCAGGCAAGGTTAGAGAAGTTTGCAAATATATATAGCAGTACTTTGGTGGGGCTGAATAAGAAAATTACTTATGTGGACTTACGCTATCCAAGTGGTTTTGCGGTGCGTAGGCCGACAGCGGTGGTAAATACAGAAAAAGAAAAAGTCGCTAGTGTGGCTGGCGTTCTTAAGGCAGTAGATGCTGCCAAGGCCAAGCCAAGCGATACAAAAGCAATTAAAAGCGAAGCAGTGAAAAAACGTACGGGAACCGTGACCTAATTCACGGAAGGGATGAAGAATGAGCAGAATTAAAGAAGATAAAAATTTGATTGTAGGCTTGGATATCGGCACATCTAAAATTGTGGCGATTGTGGCCGAATTGCAGCCTGAAGGTACGTTGAAGGTGATCGGGTTAGGTCAACACGTGTCACGCGGGCTGAAAAAAGGCGTGGTGGTGAATATCGAATCTACCATGCAGTCAATTCAGCGCGCATTGGAAGAAGCTGAGTTGATGGCCGATTGCAAAATCAATAACGTATATACCGGTATTGCTGGCAGCCATATCAAGAGCCTTAACTCACACGGCATGGTCAAGATTAAAGATGCTGAAGTTTCACAAATGGATGTGGACCGTGTGATTGAAACTGCACGTGCTATTGCTTTGCCGGCGGATCAACAGATTTTGCATATCCTTACTCAAGAGTTCATTATCGACGGCCAAGAGGATGTACGCGAGCCATTGGGCATGAGCGGCATGAAATTAGAAGTGAAAGTGCACATCGTGACTGGTGCGGTAGCTGCTGCACAAAATATCGTGAAGTGCATCAAACGCTGTGGCATTGAAGTCAGTGATTTGATTTTGCAGCCTTTAGCTTCGAGTTTAGCTGTACTGACCGAAGATGAAAAAGAACTAGGCGTGTGCTTAGTGGATATTGGCGGCGGCACTACTGATATCGCTGTGTTCAAACAAGGCGCCATTCGCCATACCGCTGTAGTGCCTATCGCAGGTGACCAAATGACTAACGACGTGGCAGTTGCTTTCCGCACACCAACGCAGTCAGCTGAAGATATCAAGATTAAGCACGGTTGTGCGTTGCGCCAACTGGCAGACCCACGTGAAGTGGTTGAAGTGCCGGGTGTAGATGGTCGTGACCCACGCCAATTATCTGTACAAACACTGGCTGAGGTATTAGAGCCGCGTGTAGTAGAGCTTTATGAGCTAGTACTGAATGAGTTACGCCGTAGCGGTATGGAAGACATGATTGCATCAGGCATCGTCATCACCGGCGGTTCAGCCATGATGCGCGGCATGGTGGAGTTAGGTGAAGAAATATTCCATATGCCAGTACGTTTAGGCATGCCACGTTATGTGGGCGGTTTATCAGAAGTGGTGAGCAATCCGCGCTATGCCACTGGTGTAGGCCTAGTGTTAATGGGCAAACAACAGTTGGAGCGCCATTTAACTGGCCAGATGGAATCAAGCTCATTCGGACGCATTTTAGAAAGAATGAAAAGCTGGTTCCAAGGTAATTTTTAAAAGTAATTTGTAAGTAGTAAGTGTTTAGCAGTGAAAAGCAGTAAGGCAGAAGTGACAGTTAAAGTAAACGCTAAAAAGAGGAGGCAATAAAATGTTTGAAATTATGGAAAAAAATTCCCAAGAAGCCGTGATTAAGGTGATTGGTGTTGGTGGTTGCGGCGGCAACGCAGTTGCACACATGATTGAAAAAAATGTGGGCGGCGTTGAATTTATTTGCGCTAATACTGATATGCAAGCTTTGAAAAAGAGCCAAGCAAAAACAGTATTGCAAATTGGTGAGGCGATGACTCGCGGTTTGGGCGCAGGTGCCAAACCAGAAGTCGGCCGTGAAGCTGCGTTAGAAGACCGTGATGCGATTGCAGAGCTGATTGATGGCGCTGATATGCTGTTTATCACTGCTGGTATGGGTGGCGGTACAGGTACCGGTGCTGCACCAGTGATTGCACAAATCGCTAAAGAAATGGGTATCTTAACGGTTGCAGTAGTGACCAAACCTTTTTCATTCGAAGGTAAGCGCACTAAAGTTGCATCTGATGGTCTAGATGAGTTATCAAAGTATGTGGATTCACTGATTGTGATTCCTAACGAAAAGTTAATGGAAGTATTAGGCGAAGACGTACCGTTCTTGGAAGCATTTAGAGCAGCTAACGACGTGTTGCACAATGCGGTATCAGGCATTGCTGAAATCATCAATTGCGCTGGTATGGTGAACGTTGACTTTGCTGACGTACGCACTGTGATGTCTGAAATGGGGATGGCAATGATGGGTTCTGCGCTGGCAACTGGTCCTGACCGTGCACGTATCGCAGCTGAGCAGGCAGTAGCAAGCCCATTGCTTGAAGATGTCAACTTGGCGAATGCGCGTGGCGTTTTAGTGAATATCACAACATCAACTGCTTTCAAAATGAAAGAGTACTACGATGTGATGAATACGATTAAAGCATTCACCGCAGAAGATGCCACAGTGATTGTAGGCAACGTGTTTGATGACAGCATGGGTGATGGTTTGCGTGTAACGATGGTGGCAACAGGTTTGACTGGCGCGCAACGCCGTCAGCAAAAACCAGAGTTACGTGTAATGCCACAACAAGTGGTGCGTGATGGTACGACTAACCAACCGATTTTTGTTGGTAATGCCAATATCGCTACCGACGATGAAGCACCGGCAGTGTTTGGTTCAAACAGCCGCCGTGCGCAAGTGGAAGCGATGAAAATGTCAGGGGTTGAAGAATATGACATCCCAGCATTTTTACGTAAACAAGCTGACTAACTGATATTGTTCTAGGGGTCGGTGTAGATAGGGCAATGTAGCCAGCGAAAGGCTGTCGCCTTGAATTATGTTATTATTTAATTGATTCATAAGGTAAATAGTTAAGTTTTAACGCTTGGCTAGGCTTTAGTAGTTGGTAAGTGCGCTACACAGAAATTTACTGCACTGGAACTTAGGAAATGGAAATAGATTAGGCATGTTAAAGCAACGTACACTTAAAAAAGCGATAAGCGCCACAGGCGTCGGGTTGCACAATGGCGAAAAGGTTACTCTTACCCTCCGCCCCGCTGCACCTGATACTGGTATTGTTTTCAAACGGGTTGATCTGCCTCAGCCCAATGAAATCGTGGCTACTCCAGGCGTAGTGCATGACACAAGAATGTGCTCTGCGCTGGAGGCTAATGGCGCGCGCGTTGCTACTGTTGAGCATGTGATGTCTGCACTTGCAGGTTTGGGTGTAGATAATGTGTATGTAGAGGTTGATGCTTCTGAAATTCCGATTATGGATGGAAGCTCAGGTCCTTTTGTGTTTTTGTTGCAGGAAGCGGGCATTGTTGAGCAAGCCGCTGCCAAGAAATTTATACGCATTACAAAAACAATAGAAGTAAAAGAGGGTGATAAGTGGGTGCGGTTTGAGCCATATCATGGCTTCAAGATTGACTTCACCATTGATTTTAACCACCCGGTATTTGAACACTCAGGTAATAACGTCAAAATAGATTTTGCTGCAGATTCTTATATTAAAGAAATCAGCCGTGCGCGTACTTTTGGCTTTATGCATGAAGTTGAGTATTTACGCTCCAATGGCTTGGCGCGTGGCGGTAGCTTAGATAACGCAATCGTGCTGGATGAATATCGTGTACTGAATGCGGATGGTCTACGTTATGACGATGAGTTTGTTAAACATAAAGTGCTAGATGCGATTGGCGACCTGTATATGTTGGGTCATCCAATTTTGGGGGCTTTTTATGCTTACAAATCCGGACATTCATTGAATAACCAGCTGTTGCGTGCGCTTATGCAGGACACTACGGCGTGGGAGTACACCACCTTTGAAAAGCAAGAAGATGCACCGGCTACATTTTTGTCGCAGCCAGCCCAGTTGCTAGCAAAGCCTGTGTATTAAGTTAAAGCAAAAATAATTGGTGACATAGTCAACCAAGTTTAGTCATGATGCAGAGGAGGCGTATATGTTGATGATTCGCCTGATATTCGTTTTATTAGTGATTACCGCGATGGTGTTGCTAGGCCTGTACTTATTATCAAGCGATAAGAAGTATCTTCATTATTTCAAACAAACCATTAAATATACCTTCTTTTTGGCCTTAGTCACGGCCGTCCTTTATGTGTTGCGTCGTATCCCCTATGTTTAGCCTATTCGAAAAATTATCCCTACGCGTGATGCCTAAGCAGCTTAGTCAGCTGTGCTTAGGCGCGTTACTAGTGTCTGGCCAGGCCGCTGCTATGTCAGATCAGGCATTGTTTGAGCATGCGCGTGAGGCTTATGCTAAAAAGAATGAGTTGGTATTGGCTGAGGATGTGAGCCAGCTCAATAGCCAGCAATACATATTGGCGCCCTATGCCGCCTATTGGCTAATGTTACTGAGACTGGACCAAGCTGACAATGCCGAGGTGCAGGCCTTTATTGCACAATATGCCGATATGGCATTTGTAGACCGCTTACGTGGTGAGTGGCTTAAAAAACTGGGCAAGAAACAAGATTGGGCATTGTTTTTTGAGCATTATCCAAATTTCAAACGTACGGATACTGCGGTGGAATGCTATGCACTATATGGCAAACACCAGTTTGATAATCAGGAAGTATCTGCACAAGTTAAAAAAATATGGCTGAGCTCTGCAGACTTGCCAAGTAGCTGCACCCCCTTATTTGATGCAATGCAAGAAGCTGGCACGTTGAGTGCCAATGATATCTGGGCAAGGCTACGCATAGCCTTGCAGGATGGCAAACTTAGTGTAGCCAAGAGCATCATTACGCGTTTACCTACGTTTGATAAAAGCAATCTAGAGTTACTCGCGGTGGCAGAGCAAACGCCAAAACTTTTGCTCACCAGCAAAACCGTGAACATCAAAATTAATAATAAAAAGGCCACATTAAAAACACCAGCTTTTAAAACACGTGATGATATAGAGGTCAATCTATACGCTCTAGATCGATTGGCGCGTAACAATATATTGGATGCGATTACGGTCAATCAGGCATTGCAGGATAAATGGTCTGCGAGTGATGCGGCCTTTGCATGGGGACGCATTGCCTATCATGCAGCACGTACGCATCACCCTCAGGCGCTTGAGTTCTATACAAAAGCTAATGAAACTCCTTTAGATAAAGAACAGCTGGCATGGATGGCACGCGCCGCAATGCGCGCTCAAAACTGGGATGTGTTGTTGGATGCTATCGGCAAAATGAACCCGGAACAACAGCAAGAGGGTGCATGGCGCTATTGGAAAGGCCGTGCGTTAAAAGAGAAATCAATAGTGGTGGACGCCAATAAAATATTAGGCCCACTGTCTACCGAGCGACATTATTATGGTTGGCTTGCACTGGAGGAGTTAGGCAGTGTGGTGAATAGCCCACAGCAGCAATATACGCCAGTAGAGCAAGAGGTGATGGCGATTGCCAGCCAGCCTGGCATTAAGCGTGCATTAGAGCTGCAAAAGCAGGACATGCGCTGGGAGGCTAAAGCGGAATGGGTGTGGGTAACGCGCGACTTTGATGACAAGCAGTTATTGGCTGCCGCCGAATATGCCCAGCGCCAGAAATGGTACGATGTTGCGATTAGTACCGCGGATAATACCAAGCAGCTGCATGATTTTAACTTGCGCTACCCTATCCCCTATCGTGATCTATTCCGCGCTGCAGCCGTTAACGAGAACGTAGATGAAGCTTGGATTTATGGCTTAACCCGTCAGGAAAGCCGCTTTATGCACTATGCTAAATCAGGGGTAGGGGCATCTGGCTTAATGCAGCTGATGCCGGCTACCGCTAAATGGGCGGCGCAGCGCATGGGCTTAAGTGACTACAGCCAAGAGATGATTCATGACATCAAGTTTAACGTTGGTATTGGTACCTACTACATGCGCTATACCCTAGAGGCGATGAACGGGCAGGCTGTGATGGCGACCGCTGCATACAATGCAGGCCCTAGCCGTGCACGGCGATGGGCGGCAGATGAACCAATGGAAGCCGCTATTTATATTGAGACTATCCCTTATGGTGAAACCAGAAGCTATGTGCAAAAGGTGATGGCAAACGCGCAGATTTATGCGCCTAAGCTTGGTTACCCGGTGCAGACATTAAAAGCCAGAATGGGGACGATTCCAGGGCGCGCAAAACCAGAGGTGATATTGGCAGATGTTGAATAGCGTTAATTGATGAGTAAGGCCGCAGCCTAATCATTACGTTGAAGGCTGCCGTTGCCAAGTTTGCCAGATGCCAAGTTTGCCAAATAATGAGTATAGTAGACGGTTGGTGATATTTTTAGAGTGAATACGTAAGGTAGAAGGATAGTCATGCAGTTAAACAAGATATGTGTGCTGGGCGGTTCAGGGTTTGTCGGTAGCGCGATTGTGGCTAAGTTGGATGCAGCTGGATACGCGGTAACCGTGTTAACGCGCAGAAGAGAGACTGCCAAGCATTTGTTTTTGTTGCCTAATGTGAGTGTGGTTGAGTGTGATGTGCTGGATTATCACGCCTTGAATGCAGTGCTTAGAGGTACTGATGCCGTGATTAACTTGATTGGCATTTTGCATCAGAGTCATCGTTCAGGCTTTAATGCGGTTCATCACCAGTTGCCAGCGCAACTAGCCAAGATTTGTGTTGATTTAGGTATCAAACGCCTGATTCAAATGAGCAGTTTGCGCGCAGATGAGCATGCGCCAAGCCAATATCTGCGCTCAAAAGCAGCTGGTGAAGCGGCATTGAAAGCACTGCAGGACAAAATTAATATCACCATATTTAAGCCATCCATCATTTTTGGGCGCGGTGATAAATTTACCAATCTTTTTGCAACACTGGTTAAGTTACTGCCAGTGGTAGTGTTGGCTAAGCCTAATGCAAAGTTCCAACCAATCTGGGTGGAAGATGTAGCGAGCTGCTTTGTGAACAGTATAGAAAACACCGCTACCTATGGTCAGACCTATGAATTGGCTGGGCCTAAAGTGTATACCTTCCGTGAGCTGCTGCAGCAAATCATGCAAGCGTTGTCGATTCAACGCCCAATTATTGGCTTGAATAATACACTCTCATATGTACAAGCGTTGACCATGGAGTTTTTGCCAGTGAAGTTAATGTCACGAGACAATATCAAGTCCATGGAGGTTGATAGTGTGAGCCAGCAGCCACTGCCTGCTATTTTAGCGGTGGAACCTAGCGCATTAGAGGCAGTGCTACCAGAGTACTTGGTAGATCGTAACGCGCGTGGCGCTTATGATCGCTTCCGTAGCTCAGCGGCACGCTAACTTAGGCTGCGTCATGCAAACCTATATCGTTGGTGGCGCAGTACGTGATGAGCTACTGGGCTATGCGATTAAAGATAAAGATTATGTCGTTGTCGGCAGTACGCCTGAGCAAATGGTAGCCGCCGGCTTTAGGCCGGTTGGTAAAGACTTTCCCGTGTTTTTGCATCCAGCTACGCAGGCAGAATACGCGCTGGCACGTACCGAGCGCAAAACCGCCAAAGGTTACAAGGGCTTTGCTGTACACGCATCGCCAGAAGTCACACTAGAGCAAGATTTAGCCAGACGTGACTTAACCATCAATGCCATTGCCAAAAGTGAGTCGGGCGAGCTGGTCGACCCGTTTAATGGCATTGCCGATATCCAATCCAAGACATTGCGTCACGTTAGTGATGCCTTTGCTGAGGATCCTGTGCGCATTCTGCGTATTGCGCGTTTTTCTGCACGGTTTAACGATTTTCATGTGGCACCGGAAACGCTAAGCCTGATGCAGCAAATGGTGGAAGCGGGCGAGGTGGATGCCTTGGTTGCCGAGCGCGTATGGCAGGAGCTGGCTAAGGGCTTAATGGAATCTCAGCCGTCACGAATGTTTACAGTATTGCGTGCATGTGGCGCCTTGAATAGACTGATGCCGGAATTAGATAGGCTATGGGGTGTGCCGCAGCCACCGCAATATCACCCAGAGGTGGATACCGGGGTGCACGTGATGTTAGTGGTCGATTATGCTGCCCGCCAGAACTTTACACTGCCAGTGCGCTTTGCCGCATTGATGCACGATCTTGGCAAAGGCACCACGCCAAAAGAGATCTTACCTAGACATATTGGCCACGAAGAGCGTGGCGTACATTTGGTGAAAGATCTATGCAAACGATTGCGTGTGCCGAATGATTGTAAAGAGCTTGCGTTAATCGTGACTAAGTTCCACGGTAAGCTATACCAGTCTTTAGATATGCGCCCCAGTACGCTGCTGGAGTTTTTAATCCAGTTAGATGCAATCAGGCAGCCAGCAAGATTTAAAGAGTTTTTACTGGCGTGCGAGGCCGATGCACGTGGTAGAACCGATTTCGAGCAATGCCCCACACTGGCTGCAGATTTGATGCTTAAGGTATTAGATGCCGCACTGAGTGTGGATGCGGGTGCTGTTGCTAGCGCCCACACTGAGGTAGAAAAAATCAAGGCTGCGATTTTTGAGGCAAGAGTTAACGCAATTAAACGTGTGCTTTAGTGCTTGCTAACACAGTGTGCTGCTGTGATGCTTCACTCGGTACGAAAGTAGCTATACGTTCGTGACTTGCTGTAGCAGTTGGATTTAAATGCCCAGTGAGTTCTGGATGAAGTACTTAGCCACGTAACCAACCAGCCCAAAGGTCAGCCCCAAAAACAATACAAATGCGCCAAACTTTCCGGCTTTTGACTCCCAAGCCAAGTGCCCCACAATAAATAGCATTAGTAGCATTAAGCCGCCAACGCCAAATGTCATACCAAATTCGGTGATTTGTGCTTCAGTGAAGCCAAAAATTGTACCTTCCAACGTGATCTCCTAAGTAGGGTTGGGCTTGTGGTTTTAATTACAGTAAGTTAGGCAGTTGCTGCTCAATAAACTCTGTAGGTTTACGTTTGAAACCGCTTTTTGCGTATTGGTTCCAGCGGCCGATAATGTAGCAAACAATCAAATTTGCCTGTGCTTCTGCATCTTGCTTTTGGCCGGTTTGGGTTTCAGCAATACGCAAACATTGTTTCAATGTGACCTCAATGCGGTCATATAGTTGGTTAATGCGTAATTGTAATTTGTCGTCTTCATTCACCAGTGCATCGCCGATAAGTACGCGCGTCATACCGGAGTTCTTTTCGGCAAACACCATCAGCATGGTGACGATGCGTTGTACTTGTCTTAGGCCTTCTGGTTCTTCTGTGCTAATTTTATTAATCAGGCCAAAAATGGTTTCTTCAATAAACAGAATCAAACCTTCAAACATCTGTGCTTTATTCGCAAAGTGACGGTAAAGCGCAGCTTCACTCACCTCTAATTTTGCTGCTAATGATGCGGTGGTGATTTTCTCTCTTTTTGGAGATTCCAGCATTTTTGCTAAAGTTTCTAGAATTTGCTGTTTACGTTCGCCGGCCATTTTATTTCCTTAACAAATAATTGATTTAATTATAGCTTAATGTGAGTAAGTGCTAACACTGAGGTTAGGCGATAATCCACAAAATTTGGTTTATTTAATTGTTTTGATATCCATATGGTTCGCATGCCTAGGCGTTTGGCAGTCATCAGTGCGGGCAGGCTGTCTTCCAGCATGATGCAGTCGCTTGCTTTGGCGTTAATGGTGTTGAGTAAGCGCTGAAAGCCGCGGGGTGATGGTTTGGCATGAAACTGTGTGGATTCCACACTGAAAATTAGCTCAAATACATCCGCGATATCCAGTAATTCCAGTACACGCATGGCGTAGCTGCGTGGTGCGTTGGTGAATACTAACTTACGCCCTGGCAGCGATGTAAGCATGTGTTTCAAGCGCTTAGTTTGAATCACCATCTCAGGCAAGCTGGTCAAACGGTGTGTTTCATGCAGGAAGTGATGCGGATCTGTGCCGTGGTGGCGCATCAGCCCTTTGAGCGTAGCGCCGTAAATGCGCCAGTAATGTTGGCGTAGTGCATGGGCTTCAGACTCGCTCATGGAAAGCTCATCCATGATGTACTGCGTCATGCTGCGGTTCATGACTGGGAAGATATGCGCACTGGCATTATGCAGTGTATCGTCTAGGTCAAAAATCCAGATTCTGCTCATGCTTGATGTGGAGGTTTCATATGGGGCACAGATTGCTTTGTCGCGGTTTTATTCTGTGAGAAGTCCCGCGGTAGCTAACTGTGCCTTGTTGGTTATTTGGCTTTAATTAAAGTACCAACACCTTCGTCTGTGAGCACTTCTAGCAGCAAGGCATGCTCAACACGGCCGTCGATAATATGCACGGCTTTTACACCACTGCGCGCGGCATCTAATGCAGAGCTGATTTTAGGCAACATGCCGCCTGATAGTGTGCCATCTGCCACCATTTCATCAATTTGCTTGGGGGTTAAGCCGGTGAGTAGGTCGCCATTTTTATCCAGCACACCTGGTGTGTTGGTGAGTAAGATTAACTTTTCTGCATTGAGTATTTCGGCCAGTTTGCCTGCAACGACATCGGCATTGATGTTGTAAGTTTCGCCTTCTGTGCCTACGCCAATTGGAGCAACGACAGGGATGAAATCGCCGGTGTCTAAAAAGTTGATAATGCTAGGGTCAATCGCTGAAATTTCACCCACCTGACCGATGTCAATCATTTTAGAGGCATCGTCTTTGTCGGCAATCAGCAGCTTGTGTGCGTGAATAAAGTTGCCATCTTGGCCGGTGAGGCCCACGGCTTTGCCGCCGTGGCGGTTGATTAGGTTAACAATCTCTTTATTCACTTGCCCGCCGAGCACCATTTCCACCACGTCCATGGTTTCTTCATCGGTCACGCGCATGCCCTGAATAAACTCGCCTTTTTTGCCTAATTTATCCAGCATTTCGTTGATTTGCGGTCCGCCGCCATGTACCACTACAGGATTCATGCCCACCAGTTTCAACAGTACTACGTCTTTGGCAAAGCACTCTTTTAAGTGTTCATCTGTCATAGCGTTGCCGCCGTATTTAATGACGATGGTTTTATCAAAAAAACGTTTAATGTAGGGTAACGCCTCAGCCAGCGTCTTTGCTTTTTTTGCAGCGGTTGATTGGTTTAGCATGAGTTTTCCGTAAGCTTAAATTTGGGTCAATTTGGTTTCCGTCATTGTAACTAAATTTTGTTTACAATGTTTTGCTAAACACCTTAGATTTACGTTGGTAATTGTAAAGTTTTTGTTTCTCTGCCGGCAGTTTTTCAACCCCTTGTTCGGTGAAGCCTCGCTCCAAAAACCAATGTTCAGTCCGCGTGGTCAGGCAGAATAAACTTTTAAGGCCGCGCTGTTTGGCTACGTTGGCGCAGTAGTAGAATAATTTATCACCACGCCCGCCACCACGGTATGCAGGGTCTATGGCTAGGCATGCAAATTCGGCAGTCTTTTCTGATTCAAACGGGTAGAGTGCTGCGCAGCCGATAATACGGTTGTCATGCTCCATCACGTGAAAGTGATTAATTTCCATTTCCAGTCGTTCACGGCCACGTCTCACCAAAATACCATCGTTTTCTAGCGGTTCTATCAGCTTCAAAATACCGCCCACATCATCAATGTTGGCTTGGCGCATGCTTTCTAGGCTCAGTTCGGTCACCATGGTGCCAATGCCATCCAGTGTGAACAGTTCTTGAATAATGGCGCCGTCAATATGCCGGCTGATTAAGTGTGTTCTGGCCACGCCATGCTCACAGGCACGCACTGCTGCCGGTAAGTAATAGGTCACGTCTTCTGATATGTTAATGGCTTGCTCGGTTTCTCTTACGTTTCTTAACAGGTTTTTAGCTTTCTCAGCGGTCATTTCACGCAGCAGTTCGCCACGTAGGTTATGTACACCTGCTGAGTCCATTAAGAAAATAAGTTTGTCTGCATCTAGTGCCACTGCGGTACTGACGGCAACGTCTTCCAGGCTTAAGTTAAATGCCTCACCCGTTGGTGAGTAGCCTAGCGGTGATAGCAATACCATTTCATTGTCGTCTAGCCGTTTTTGAATGCCAATTGCATCTACTTTGCGTACTTCGCCTGTATGTTGCAAATCCACACCGTCATGCACGCCCAACGGTTTGGCGGTCACAAAGTTGCCGCTTGCTACGCGGATATCTGCGCCCGCCATTGGTGAGTTGGCAATCCCCATTGAGAGCAGTGCTTCGATCTCTACACGGATGGCGCCATTGGCTTCTTTCACCGCTTCCATCGCTGCATCGTCGGTGACGCGTAGCCCATTATGGAAGAGCGGAGAGATGTTGTCGCGTTTGAGCCGTTGTTCAATTTGCGGGCGTGAGCCATGCACTAATACCAAGCGCACTTCTAAGCTCGCTAGCAGGTTTAAATCGTGCGATAGCGCAATGAACTGCTGCTCACTCACAACCTCGCCACCAAATGCAATCACAAAGGTGCGTCCGCCAAACGCGTGGATGTAAGGTGTGGCGGAGCGGAACCATTGCACAAAATCTTTAGCATTAGTACTATTGGCAGTCTCTGCTTGGCTTTTGGCGTAAGTGGGTGCTTGCTCATTTACCTGGTGTTGTGGCTGTATGGCATCACTTTCTGCATAAAGATTGGCAGGCGTTGTATCTAATGCGGACGCAATTTTGCGTAGTAGCGATTCTGAAACACCCAGCTCGCCGCGCTCAATACGTGACAAATTTCCTGCGTCTGCATTAATTTTGGATGCGAGCTGTTGCAAGGTTAAATGGTGTGATTTGCGCTTATTGCGTATGCATTGACCAAGTGACATGATTTAACCTTAGTTTGTGCCTTAGAATTAATTTGTATTATTTACACTAATGTAAATTAAAAATGTAAAAAATACAAATTAAACGTGTATTTTAGGCATGGCTTGTAAGGTGTTAGGGCTTAATGTGTTTTTGTGCACAAATCCGTTGCAGCATCGCTGGCTTAGGTTCCAGTACTTCACCTTGTTCAAAATCAATCACATTGAGCAGTGGGGAGTAGATGTTGAGCAACTCATCTGGCATTAACAGAAAGTCAGGGTTACTAGGCTTGCCATAACGCTCGTTGCCACGCATAAAGGTTTCATAAATCAGGATGCCACCAGGCTTGAGTATGCTTGCCAGTCTGGTCAACAGAGGTCTGTGCAGGTAGCGGCTAACGATAATGCCGTCATAAGTGTGTTCAAAGTTCGGTGGTTCAGTTGATTCAAGGTCTATCTGCTGTATACGTATGCCATCAATGCCTTGCATGCTGGAAGTCGCAATTGGGTCGCGATCTAGCGCATCCACCTGATAGCCCTGCAGTGCCAGCCATTTAGAGTGCCGTCCGCTACCGCAGGCTAAGTCTAATACATGCCCTTGGCTTTTGATAAGCGGTGCAAATTTTACAATCCATGATGAAGGGAGTTCTTGCATATTGAGCCTTGAGTGAATAATGCACTGCATTGTTATTTTATAGAAGTGAAGCATGCATGCCATACTCGATGCGTTATTTTTAGTTTGCATCAGGCTTTAATCCTATAGAATCCAGCATCACAATTGCAATCTAAATAAGGCGCTAAGGTAAAGCATGCATAAATTTTTAATAATAGTCTTGGTTGTGTGGTCTTCTCAGGTACTGGCGGATTGGACCATGGTTCAAACTAACGATAATGGCAATATGTACATTGATTTTGATACGGTGCAGAAATCTGCAGGTTTGGTGACCGCATCAACCTTGAATGACTATTATGTGCAGCAGGCCAAAGGCGAAATGTCGTCGCAGTGGTTGGAGTTACATGATTGTAAAAATAAGAAATTTAAAGCGCTATCAATTCAATATTATGCTGGCAATATGGCGCAAGGCGATGTGTTAACGACCTATCGCCTGCCTGAAACAGAGACTAACTGGTCAGAAGTGGTGCCGTATAGCATAGGCGAAGTAAAAGCTAACGTCATATGTAGTCGCTAGTTTTTTCTGTTTAGCAATCCAGATGCCCTGTATCTAAGTGCATGGTAACCTGTTGGGCTAGTCATCTAGGGCATGGGGCTGGCTAACTAAAAATCCCCCCACGCTAGTTGCATGGCGGCAATCGCAGTTAAGGCGGCGGTTTCTGTACGTAAAATGCGGGGGCCTAATACAATAGACTGAAAGTGATGTGAGCTAGCTAAATCAATCTCCTCTTGGCTAAGCCCGCCCTCTGCGCCAATCAATAACTGAATCTCACCTGAGGGTTTAGTGATTTCTGTCAGTTTTATCGCACCGATTGGATTGAGTAAAATACGCGTATTAGTAGCGCTAGGGTTTTTGCTCAACCATTGTTCAAGTGATGTGGGCGCGAGTACCTTAGGTACGTAGGCGCGGCCAGATTGCTCGCATGCCGAAATGGCAATGTTTTGCCAGTGTTCGGTACGCTTCTCCGCTCGCTCTGCAGATAGCTTAACCACACTACGCTTGCTGCTAATCGGCTGAATGTTTTTTACGCCAAGTTCCACTGCTTTTTGAATGGTAAAGTCCATTCTATCCCCGCTGGAAATCGCCTGTATCAGCGTGATGTTAAGTGGTGATTCGTTATGCACTTCGGCGGCGCTGTTCACCATCGCGGTTACGCTATTTTTCTTGATATCGGTGAGTGTGCAGCTGTAATTAAAGCCATCACCGTTAAACAAAATCACATCATCGCCAACGTTAAGGCGTAGCGCACGTGTGGCATGCGCGGCCGCACTTTCTGAGAGTTGAACCGATGCACCAAGTGCTAAAGGTGAAGGGGTGTAAAAGCGCAAATTGGCCATAAAACGGGCGACTCCAAAAGTAAAGCAAACAGTAAAACAAAAGTGATAATATAAACATTAACGTTGTCAGAGTAATAAGTATAACGAAATAAGGAGAATAAAATGGTTAGCTTAAATCCCCCAGTCTGTAATTTTGGTCAGCCAGCGGTGAATTTCGATTTGCTAGGGGTGGATGGCAAACGATACACGTTAGCAAATAGCGCAGGTAAAAACGGCTTGCTAGTGATGTTTATCTGTAACCACTGTCCTTATGTGAAAGCCATTAAAACTCGTCTTGTTGACGATTGTCGTGAGCTTTTGCAATATGGAATCAACACGATTGCAATTCAAAGTAACGATACAGAGAACTACCCGGAAGACTCGTTTGAACGCATGATGGAAGAGGCTAAATTGTTTAACTTTCCTTTCCCTTATGTGCTGGATGAGACGCAGGAAGTGGCAAAAGCCTATGGTGCGGTGTGTACCCCAGACTTCTTTGGCTTTAATGCAGACCTTGAGCTGCAGTATCGTGGGCGTTTTGATGCAGCCGGTCGCCGTCAGTCGGATGAAAATCACCCGAGAGACCTGTTTAACGCAATGAAGCTGATTGCTGAAACCGGTGAGGGGCCTAAAGAGCAAATAGCAAGCATCGGCTGCAGCATTAAATGGTTTCCGCAGGAGTCCATTTAGAAGCTAGTGATGAATCAGCGTGTCGTGGATTACATTTCACCTGAGCTTGTATATACGCTAGATGGTTTGTTTCATGAGCGTGTTAGGCGTTCGCCGCAAGATGTCGCGTATCGATACTTTGATGAAGCGGCGGTTGATTGGCGCGAGATAACTTGGCAATCTGCCATGCAGCAGGCCGTTAGCTGGCAGCAGGCGTTGTTGGGCGAGCACTTGGCGGTTGGCGACCGTGTGGCGATTATGCTTAAAAATTGCCCGAGTTGGGTCATGTTTGACCAAGCCGCCTTAGGGCTGGGCTTGGTCACAGTTCCGCTTTATGTGTCGGACCGGGCTGAAAATGTCGCGCATGTATTGCAGGATTCTGGTGCAAAATTATTACTGGTTAATAGTATTAGCGATTGGCAGGCAGTTCATGCACTTGGTGTTGATTTCAAAAACTTGCAGCGTGTGATTGTCTGCAAACCAGTACCAGCAGGTGGCGACGATCAGCGCATACGCAGTCTGGACACATGGCTACCAGTTTCAAGCATGCAAAGTGAATTTCAGCACCGCGTGTCAGATGCAAATGCGCTGGCAACCATTATTTACACGTCAGGTACGACTGGTAAGCCCAAAGGCGTGATGCTTACGCACTGTAATCTCATGTATAACGCTAGGGATGCGTTAGTTTATTTCGCTGTTTACCCGCATGATGTGTTTTTGTCTTTCTTACCTTTGTCACATGCGCTGGAGCGGATGGCAGGCTATTGTTTGCCGATGATGTCTGGTGCCAGTGTGGCATTTGCACGCTCCGTGCAGCAGTTGCAGGATGATCTGCTGAAGGTACGGCCTACCATTATTGTCACCGTGCCGCGTATCTTTGAGCGGATTCAGCTTGCGTTACGCAGTAAGCTAGAGTCTGGGCCGACTTATGCGATGCGCTTATTTGCGCTGGCGGTGGAGGTGGGTTATAGCCGTTTTGAATATGAGCAGGGCCGAGCTCAGTGGCAGTGGCGGCATTTGTTATGGCCAATCCTAAAGCGCTTGGTTGCTAGCAAATTGCAGGCGCGTTTAGGTGGCCGCTTGCGCTTGGCGGTTGCTGGTGGCGCCGCATTGCCAGCGGGTAGTGCGCGTACTTTTATTGGCTTAGGTGTGCCTATCGTTCAAGGTTATGGGCTGACTGAAACCAGCCCGGTGATTAGCGTAAATAAGGCTGAGAGTAATCTGCCAAGCAGCGTGGGGCATGCGTTGCCAAGTGTGCAGGTGCGTTTGGATGCATCCGGAGGTTTAGAGGTGCGTGGCCCTAACGTGATGCAAGGGTATTGGAATAATGTGGATGCAAACAAGGCCATATTTACCGCGGATGGCTGGCTGAAAACCGGGGATGTGGCAAATATTGACCAGAGTGGCCACATTACCATTACTGGGCGTATCAAAGAAATTATTGTGCTTTCCAATGGCGAGAAAGTGCCGCCTAACGATATTGAAGCTGCGATAATGACTGACCCCTTGTTTGAGCAGGTGATGCTGGTGGGTGAGGGTAAGCCGTATTTGGGTTTGTTAGCGGTGGTGAATCAGGACCAGTGGCTGGCGTTGGCGCAAAAGCATGATTTACCTAGCGCTTGGCCAGATGCGCTGGACCAGCGTGAAGCGTGCGTTTTTGCTCTTGCGCGCGTGGCGGCACAGATGCAGTCTTTCCCCGGCTATGCAAAAGTGAGAAAAATTGCTTTGCTAGCTACGCCGTGGACCATAGAGAATGGCCTGCTCACGCCTACCTTGAAAATTAAGCGGCACCTAATTTTGCAGCAATATGCTACGCAGTGCGAGAAGCTCTATGAAGGCTTCAAGTTTTAATCTATAAGCTTTGTATGGCTTAGTGGTGATATATAAGTGGTGATATGTTTTATAGTGAGCGCGGCTGTAAGCTAGAGCGCAAATTTTAAGTTGATTTGATGAGAGTAAAGGATAGATTGTGACGCAGACCGTGACTGAACATAGAAAATTACGTTGGGGTATATTGGGAGCTGCGCGCGTTAACGAGCGTTTGCTACCGGCGATTATCGAAGCGCCTAATGCCCAGTTGGTTGCCATTGCTAGCCGCCGTGCAGGTGCAGCGCAGGCTACCTTGCAAAAATACGCACCGTGTTATGCGAGCGAAGTGCAATGTTATGACGAGATGGACGCGCTGATTAACGATGCTAATGTCGAGGCTGTTTACTGCCCGATGGCCAATAATGAGCATGCCGAGTGGGCGCTCAAGGCAATCAATGCCGGTAAGCACGTGCTGATTGAAAAGCCGATGGCACTTACCGTGGCTGATATTGAGCGCATTGAGCAAGCGGCACTTAAGCAAAATGTAAAAGTGATGGAGGGCTTTATGTATCGCTTTCATCCGCAACATGCGCGTATCCAAGAGATTGTGGCGTCTGGCTTGATTGGTGACGTGCTATCTGCACGCGCCAGTTATTCATTTTTAATGCGTCCAGCCCGTATGTACCGTATTGCCAGCGGCGTGGCACAAGGTGGCGGCGCGATGTGGGATATTGGCCCTTATGCTATCCACTCTTTACGTTGGGTGATGGGCTTGCAGGTGGGCAGCAATAGTGTGCAGCCGGTAGAGCCGGTATCCGTGATGGCGCATGCTAAATTAAACGAAGTGGGTGCAGATATCGTGACCAGTGGCGTGCTAGATTTTGGCCGCGATGCAGAAGGCCGTGCGCTATTCGGTCATTTTGATGTGAGTTTTGAGCGCTCACGTAAATCGGAGTATGAAATCATCGGCACTAAGGGTTGGGTGAAATGCCATGCCGCATGGGTGTTCCAGAATGATGTGCCTGTTATTTCTTGGGCAACAGAAGATGGTAAATATGCTGAAGAGCGCTTTGCGCCAAGCAACCACTTTAATTTGGAAATTGAGCATTTCAGCGATTGTGTGCTCAACAATCAGCCTAGACACCTCACCTTCTCTGATGCAAAAGCAAATTGCAAAGCAATTGAGGCGGTACTGGAATCTGTTGCCAGCCAACGCTTGGTTAAAATGGATTAAATTCAGCAGTATTTAGCCAATATTTTGAAAGTGGGGCCTTGCAGGAGGTCGCCACTTTTCTTACGTTCTACTTGCCGAAAAAAGCTATCTAAGCAATAATTTAGCTTTCACGGAAAAGCAGTGGATTTTGCTGTCTTTTTGAGAACTTCAATTAAGGTTTATGAGGTTTCGCGCAAAACGCTATCTTTATAAGTCCTCAAGTATTAATCATTAGGGAGAAAACAATGGCAACACGTAAAGACCTAGCTAATGCAATTCGTGCGTTATCTATGGATGCAGTGCAAAAAGCTAACTCAGGCCACCCAGGTGCGCCTATGGGCATGGCTGAAATCGCAGAAGTATTGTGGAATCACCACTTGCGTCACAATCCAACAAATCCAAACTGGGCTGATCGTGACCGCTTTGTGCTCTCTAACGGCCACGGTTCAATGTTGATCTACTCATTGTTGCATCTAACAGGCTACGACTTGCCTATGGATGAAATCAAAACATTCCGTCAATTGCACTCAAAATGTGCTGGTCACCCAGAGTACAGCTACGCGCCAGGCATTGAAACAACAACAGGTCCATTAGGTCAAGGTATCACCAACGCAGTTGGTTTTGCAATGGCAGAAAAACTATTGGCTGACCAATTCAACAAACCAGGTCACGACATCGTTGACCACTACACATACTGCTTCTTAGGTGACGGCTGTATGATGGAAGGTGTATCTCACGAAGCTTGTGCTTTGGCTGGTACATGGGGCTTAGGCAAATTGGTTGCTTTCTGGGATGACAACGGTATTTCTATCGATGGTCACATTGAAGGCTGGTACACAGACGACACAGCTAAACGCTTTGAAGCTTACGGCTGGCACGTTCAATCAGTAGATGGTCACGATTCTGCAGCTATCGACGCAGCTGTTAAAGCGGCTAAAGCAGTAACAGACAAACCATCATTGATCTGCTGTAAAACTATCATCGGCATGGGTTCACCAAACAAATCTGGTTCACATGACTGCCACGGCTCTGCATTAGGTTTAGAAGAAGTTGCTGCTACTCGCGCTAACATCGGCTGGCCACATGAGCCATTTGTTATTCCTGCTGACGTTTACGCTGGTTGGGATCAAAAAGCTAAAGGCGCTTCAACTGAAGCTGCTTGGAACGAAAAATTTGCTGCATACGCTGCTGCATTCCCAGCTGAAGCTGCAGAGTTCAAACGCCGTATGGCAGGCGACTTGCCAGCTAACTGGAAACAAGCAACTGATGCATTCATCGCTGCTACAAACGAAAAAGCTGAAGGCGTTGCAACACGTAAAGCTTCACAAAATGCAATTACTGCACTAGCTCCGCTATTGCCAGAGTTCTTGGGCGGTTCTGCTGACTTGACAGGTTCTAACCTGACTGCAGCTGCAAGCTTCAAACACGTATCTGGTAAAGAGCCAGGTAACTACATCTCTTACGGTGTACGTGAGTTTGGTATGTTCGCAATCATGAACGGTATGGCATTGCACGGTGGTTTGATTCCATTCGGCGGTACATTCCACATGTTCTCTGACTACGCGAAGAGCGCATTACGTATGGCTGCATTGATGAAACAACGTACTATCGCTGTTTTATCACATGACTCTATCGGCCAAGGTGAAGATGGTCCTACTCACCAACCAATCGAAAACACATCAGGTTTACGTTACATTCCTAACATGGATGTATGGCGTCCTGCTGACTCAGTAGAAACTGCAATCGCTTGGGTTGCTGCTGTAGAACGTAAAAATGGTCCATCAAGCTTGGTGTTAAGCCGTCAAAACGTGCCTGGCATTAAACATGATGCTAAAGACTTTGACTTAATCCGTAAGGGTGGTTATGTGTTCTCAGACGTTGCTGGTAAAGCAGACGTTATCATCATCGCTAACGGTTCAGAGTTAGACTTGGCTGTTAAAGCTGCTGCTGAGTTGAATGCTGCTGGTACTAAAGTACGCGTGGTTTCAATGCCATCAACTAACGTGTTCGATCGTCAAGATCAAGCATACAAAGACAGCGTATTAACAGCTGGTGTTAAACGTGTTGCAGTAGAAGCTGCTCACCCAGACTTCTGGCGTAAATATGTTGGTTTAGAAGGTGCTGTAGTTGGTATCGCTACATTCGGCGAATCAGCTCCTGGTGGTGTATTGATGAAGCACTTTGGCTTCACAGTTGAAAACGTAGTTGCAACTGTTAAATCGGTGCTTTAATACACTAGTACTGACCAAGCCAAATCAGTTTTTAAGTTTGGTCAGTTAGTTTTTAAAAGGCACCTCAAGTTTGGGGTGCCTTAATTTTTTATAGAGCTGGTGTTTTTGTAGCGGATGTCTAGCTTTAAGCGGTAGATGAATTTAAGCTATGTATGCTTTAACTGGCTTGCAGTTAATTGAAAATATTTAGGAATTATCATGGCAATTCGAGTGGCAATTAATGGTTATGGTCGTATTGGACGCATGGTATTGCGTTCTTTATATGAATCCGGTCGCAAAGATATTGAAATTATCGCGATCAACAGTTCAGGCGGGGATGCGGAAGAGAATGCCCATCTGACACGTTATGACAGTGCACATGGTAGATTCCCATTTGATGTCGGTGTTGATGGTGATGACATGATTATCAATAGCCATAAAATCAAAACATTTTCAACGCGTAATCCAGCTGAGCTGCCATGGCGTGATTTAGGTATTGATGTGGTGCTAGAGTGTACAGGCGCATTTAATAGTAAAGCAAAAGCACAAGCACATATTGATGCGGGTGCAAAAAAGGTATTACTATCAGCGCCAGGCGATAAAGATGTTGATGCAACCGTTGTATACGGCGTGAACCATGATGTGATTAAAGCAAGCCATACTGTAGTGTCTAATGCTTCATGCACAACCAACGGCCTTGCGCCAATGGTAAAACCTTTGAACGACAAAATTGGTATCGTGAATGGCTTGATGAATACGATCCACTCTTTCACTAACGACCAAGTATTAACTGACGCGCACCATAAGGACATGCGTCGTGCGCGTTCTGCCACTGCCTCGCTGATTCCAACCAAAACCGGTGCGGCTGCGGCTGTGGGGTTAGTGTTGCCAGAGTTAAATGGCAAGTTAGATGGTTTTGCGATTCGCGTACCAACCATTAACGTGTCGATTGTAGATTTAACGTTTACGCCATCACGCCCTACTACCAAAGAAGAAATTAACCACATCATGCACGAAGCGGCTAACAGCGGTGCACTGAAAGGTATCTTGTCTTACAACGAGGCACCATTGGTTTCTATTGATTACAACCACACTAGTTTTTCATCCAACTTTGATGCGACTTTAACCAAAGTGACTAAGGACGGCATGCTGGTTAAAGTGTGTGCGTGGTATGACAATGAGTGGGGCTTCAGCTGCCGTATGTTAGATAACGTAGTTGCTATGATGGCTGCTGAATAAGGTCAAAATTATTACTTGGGCGCATTACGGCGTTGCGCGGTACTCAACCCCTCGCCGTAGTATAAGTACTGTCCTCGATGTACTTTCTTGGTTTTTGCGTTCCGTGCGCCTTGTACTGCACCCCAAGTATTTAATTTTGATAATGATGTTTAGATACGAAAGTAGATAAAAATGAACGTTATTAAAATGACAGATCTGGATTTAAACGGCAAACGTGTATTAATCCGCGCCGACCTTAACGTACCAGTAGCTGATGGTAAAGTGACTTCTGATGCGCGTATTACTGCTTCAATGGCAACGATAGAGTTTGCCATGAAAGCTGGCGCAAAAGTAATGGTGACATCGCATCTGGGTCGTCCTGAAGAAGGCGTTTACTCAGCAGAAAACTCATTACAACCAGTGGTAGATGTCATCTCGGCAAAGTTGGCAAAACCTGTACGCCTGATTAAAGATTGGGTAGACGGCGGTTTTGATGTGGCTGCGGGCGAACTGGTAGTGCTTGAAAACTGTCGCTTTAACAAAGGCGAGAAGAAAAGTAACGATGAATTGTCACAAAAATATGCGAAGCTATGCGATATTTTTGTGATGGATGCTTTCGGCACGGCACATCGTGCTGAAGCCAGCACACATGGTGTTGCAAAGTTTGCTCCAGTGGCAGCAGCAGGCATACTGTTAGTAAATGAGCTAGAAGCGCTGACTAAAGCTTTGTTGAGCCCAGCGCGTCCAATGGTGGCAATTGTTGGCGGCAGCAAAGTTTCCACTAAGCTGACTGTGCTTGAGAGTTTGTCTGAAAAAGTAGATCAGATGGTTGTTGGCGGTGGTATTGCTAATACCTTCTTAAAAGCCTCTGGTTTTGAGGTTGGTAAATCGTTGTGTGAGGATGATTTAGTGCCGGTAGCACGCACCTTAATGGACAAAATGTCCCAAAGAGGCGCAGCTGTGCCAGTTGCAGTAGATGTCGTCTGTGCCAAAAAATTTGATGCAAATGAGCCAGCAGTCAAGAAAGACGTGGCTGATGTGGCAACAGATGATATGATTTTTGATATTGGCGCGAAATCTGCTAATGAATTAGCAGAGATCATTAAAAACGCAGGCACCGTGGTGTGGAATGGCCCAGTGGGTGTGTTTGAGTTTGATCAGTTTGGTGAAGGTACTAAAACTATTGCGCATGCCATTGCAAACACAAATGCATTTACATTAGCTGGTGGCGGTGACACGATTGCTGCTATTCAAAAGTATGGTATTGAAAGTAAAGTAGATTATATTTCAACTGCGGGTGGAGCTTTCTTGGAGTTTTTAGAAGGTAAAAAATTGCCAGCAGTGGAGATTTTAGAATTACGTGCTAAAAGTTAACTAGCTCTAACCTTTAGTGCTAAAAAAGTAAGACTTTAAAAATGGGGCTAGTAGCCCCATTTTTATTTTGCGAGCGTTATTTTTTTGAGAAATTAAGGTAATAGTTTGACACTACGTAAAACAAAGATTGTAGCGACATTAGGCCCATCATCTAGTAGCGATGAGATGCTGGCACGCATGATCACTGCCGGGGTCAATGTTGTACGCTTAAACTTTTCACATGGTAATGCGGAAGAGCACATTAAACGTGCCGAAATCGTGCGTAATATTGCCGTTAAATTAGGTCGCCCCGTTGGTGTGTTATGCGACCTGCAAGGCCCAAAAATCCGGATTGGCAGATTCGAGCTAGGCAAAATCACGCTCAAGACGGGCGATATCTTTATCTTGGATGCAGATTGTGAGTTAGGTGACCAATATCACGTTGGTTTAGATTACAAAGCGCTGCCGCAAGAGGTGGTGGAAAATGCCATATTGTTGCTGGATGATGGCCGCATTACGATGCAGATTAACCGTGTGAAAGGCAACCAGATTCATTGCGTAGTGCTAAGTGGTGGCGTGTTATCTAATAATAAAGGGATTAACTTACAAGGCGGTGGCTTGTCTGCCGATGCGTTAACCAAAAAAGACCGAGAAGATATTAAAACTGCTGTGGCGCTTGATGCCGATTACATTGCAATTTCATTTCCTAAATCTGCATTGGATGTTGAGTTGGCAAGAACGCTGGTGCGCAAGGCTGGCGGCGCCGCAAGTATTGTCGCAAAAATTGAGCGTGCAGAGGCCATTGCAGATTTAGAAGCAATTATTGATGCTTCAGATGCCATCATGGTGGCGCGTGGTGATTTAGGGGTTGAAGTCGGCGACGCGGCAGTACCTGGTCTGCAAAAGCGCATGATACGCATGGCGCGCGCACAAAATAAGCTGGTGATTACCGCAACGCAGATGATGGAGTCCATGATTACCAGCCCCATTCCAACTCGGGCGGAAGTTTCTGATGTTGCCAATGCAGTGCTGGATGGTACCGATGCGGTGATGTTGTCCGCAGAGACTGCATCGGGGCAATATCCGCTAGAAACGGTAGAGGCAGTGCATCGCGTAGCCCTTGAGGCTGAGAAAGAGTACTTTAGCCAACACCATGTACAAAAGCTTGATCAGGTGTTTATTAAAACCGATGAGGCGCTAGCCGCCGCCGCTATTTATACGGCGCAGCACCTGAAAGTAAAGGCGATTGCCGCGTTGACACAATCCGGAAACGCTGCGCAATGGCTATCACGTGCGGATGCCGAGGTGCCGATTTATGCCTTGTCGCCAGACAAATATGCACGCAGAAAGCTTACTTTGCATCGTGGCGTATACCCTTACCCAATTGAGCAGGCCGGCAAAAATCGAGATGAAATCATCATGGAGATGGAGCAGGTATTGCTCAGGCAGCGCGTCGTGAATATGGGTGACCTTGTGTTGCTAACTTTCGGTGAACCGATAGGCCACCCTGGCGGCACCAATACGCTCAAAATCATTAAAATTGGCGAAAATCGCAAAGATTAAGGCCTGCTTAATTTATCACGCTGGCAGCTTGCAACATTTGTGTTGGCTGTCAGCGCTAGCTTAATGGTTATTCCAATATTTTTTTGCTGGATCCCGCAATTTAAATTCATCAGAATTAAACTACGTTTATAATATCCGCTCAGGTTAATTTACCCATTTATATAGTCATCATCACTCATGAATAATCCACTATTAGAAACCAGCATTCAAAGTTTAAAACGTATCCATCAAGGTAAGGTGCGTGATATTTATGATATCGACGCCAACACAATGTTGCTGGTGAGTACAGACAGATTATCTGCATTTGATGTGATTTTGCCTACCGGTATTGCCAATAAAGGAGCCATGCTGACGCAGATGGCTAACTTCTGGTTTGAGCAATTAAAAGATGTCGTGCCTAATCATTTAACCGGTATAGAGCCAACCAGCGTGGTGACTGACCCAGTAGAAAAAGCACAGTTAGCCAATCGTGCCGTGGTGGTTAAAAAACTAAAGGCATTGCCGATTGAGGCGATAGTACGTGGCTACTTGGTTGGTAGCGGCTGGAAAGAGTACAAAGCCAAAGGTACGGTGTGTGATATCCCGCTGCCAGCTGGCCTGCAAGAGGCATCCAAGCTGCCAGCACCTTTGTTTACGCCATCTAGCAAAGCGGCCGTGGGTGAGCATGATGAAAATATCAGCTTGGCGCAATGTGCAGCACTGATAGGTGAAGAGATGGCTGCGCAAGTGGCAAAAGCTGCTATTGCTTTGTACACGCAGGCTGCGGAGTATGCACTTACACGTGGCATTATCATTGCTGATACTAAGTTTGAATTTGGATTGGATGAAAACGGTGTATTGCATGTGATGGATGAGGTGTTGACCCCGGATTCTTCGCGCTTCTGGCCTGCAGAAAGTTATGTGGTAGGTAAAAACCCGCCTAGCTACGATAAACAATACGTACGTGATTGGTTAGAAGCAAGCGGCTGGGATAAAACGCCGCCAGCACCTGCGCTGCCAGCTGATGTTGCCAGCAAAACCAGCGAAAAATACATGGAAGCGTTTGAGCGTTTAACCGGGCAGCCATTGACGCTTAAATAGGTGATTACTTTTAGCCAATGACTTTATTTTAACGTGTTAAAAAAACTTAAATCACTGGCTAAACAGCTCAAGCAAGAGCTAGCCGTCTATCGTTTAGTACTAAAGCATCCACAAACCCCGTGGCTGGCAAAATGCCTGCTGTGGCTGGCTGTGGGTTATTTACTGTTGCCATTTGATTTAATTCCTGACTTTATTCCAATTTTAGGGCAACTCGATGAACTCGTGATTATTCCCGCTTTGTTGTACTTTGCCTTGTTATTAATTCCACCCAGTGTGTTGCAAACCTGCCGAGAGCAAGTGTAGCTAGGGATCGTAGCAACAGAGATTTAAGCACCAATACACTTTGTTACGACTTTTTTCTGTGCGTTTATTGCGGGCTTGCTATAATTGCGCCTACAAAATTCATTAGTAGTATTTATATTTAGGAATAGACCATGTCATTAAACCAAGTGCCAACCGGTAAAGATGTCCCTAACGATTTCAATGTGATTATTGAGATTCCAATGCAGGGTGACCCAGTAAAATATGAAGTAGATAAAGAGAGCGGCGCAATCTTTGTTGATCGCTTCATGGGTACTGCAATGCAATACCCAACCAACTATGGTTACGTGCCACACACATTATCAGATGATGGCGACCCTGTTGATGTGTTGGTAATGACGCCAGTGCCGTTGATTCCTGGTGTAGTGGTACGTTGCCGTCCACTAGGCGTGTTGTTGATGGAAGATGAAGCCGGTATGGATGCAAAAGTGTTGGCAGTACCTGTAGACAAAGTTTGTGGTTTATATGGTCATTTGAAAGCACATACCGATGTTTCAGAATGGCGCTTGAACATGATTGCCCACTTCTTTGAGCATTACAAAGATTTAGATAAAGGCAAATGGGTTAAGATTAACGGCTGGGGCGATATCGAACAAGCTAAACAAGAAATCTTAAACAGTGTAGAGAATTACAATAATGCACAAGTTAAACCAGCGTTCTAATTAACGTAGGTTTAAACAAATTAAAAAAGGCAGCTTACGCTGCCTTTTTTGCATTCAAGCACTGGTTAATTTTGTTGATATTAAGAAGCTAAGCCGTCACCACACCAAATAGTTCACCAATGCTTGCTGTGGCAGCCATCGCGATTACACCCCAAAATGCGACGCGTGCCACGCCTACCATAATATTGGCACCGCCCGCCTGTGCTGCAAGCCCGCCTAGTATCGCCAAGAAAGCTAGGGATGAGGTGCCTACATAAAGCGCAGTATCAGTGGCAGGCGCAAAATAAGTGACCAACAGTGGTAACGATGCGCCGACTGCAAAGGTTGCGGCAGAGGCTAGCGCGGCTTGCATCGGGCGCGCGTTCATGGTTTCGGTAATGCCAAGCTCATCTCTGGCGTGAGCGCCTAGGGCATCATGATGGGTAAGTTGCACGGCTACCTGATGCGCTAACTCTGGGGTTAAGCCGCGGCTGATATAAATGCCGGTGAGTTCTTTTAGTTCGCTTTCGTGGTCGCTGGCTAACTCTAAGCGCTCACGCGCTAGGTCTGCTGATTCGGTATCAGCTTGTGAGCTGACAGAAACGTATTCACCTGCCGCCATCGACATTGACCCAGAAACTAAACAAGCGATTCCGGTGATGAGTATGCTGCTGCTAGATACGCCAGCTGAGGCAACGCCTATGATTAAGCTGGCGGTGGAGATAATACCGTCATTCGCCCCTAGTACCGCAGCGCGCAGCCATCCGATGCGATGTGAGCGGTGGAATTCGGAGTGTCGCATAGGGGCTCTTTATTTAAAGTTAAACGTAATCATGATTGTATAACGTAAGTCGGACAATTTTAAAATTGCGGCTTTTATATCAATAGCAGCAAGCGTGCGTTGGCCCAGCCAATAAAAAAGGCGGCCTTAGCCGCCCTCTGTGTGCGTTGCTGATTAAAGTAAAGGCACAATCAGCAATGCCACGATATTGATAATTTTAATCAACGGGTTCACGGCAGGACCAGCCGTATCCTTGTATGGGTCACCAACCGTATCACCGGTCACTGCAGCCTTATGCGCATCAGAACCTTTACCGCCATGATTGCCGTCTTCAATATATTTTTTGGCATTATCCCAAGCGCCACCACCAGTACACATGGAGATTGCAACAAACAAACCGGTCACGATAGTCCCCATAAGTAGGCCACCAAGTGCAACTGGCCCAAGCGTCAAGCCTACGATCACCGGCACAGCCACAGGTAAGAGTGAAGGTATCATCATTTCCTTGATGGCAGCTGTAGTCAGCATGTCTACCGCTTTACCGTATTCTGGTTTTGCCGTGCCTTCCATAATACCTTTAATATCACGGAATTGGCGGCGCACCTCTTCCACCACTGCGCCGGCGGCACGGCCTACTGCCTCCATTGCCATGGCTGCAAACAGGAACGGAATCAAGCCGCCAATAAATAAACCAATAATCACCATTGGGTCACTTAAATCAAACTTGACCGCAATACCTGCACCTTCCAGTTTGTGCGTGTAGTCAGCAAATAGCACTAACGCAGCTAAACCAGCGGAGCCAATGGCATAGCCTTTAGTCACGGCTTTAGTCGTGTTGCCTACCGCGTCCAATGGGTCGGTTACATCACGTACGCTACTAGGTAATTCTGCCATTTCCGCAATGCCGCCAGCGTTATCGGTAATGGGGCCATAGGCATCTAGTGCAACCACTATGCCTGCCATGCTGAGCATTGCCGTAGCCGCAATTGCAACGCCATATAAGCCCGCTAAATGGAATGAGGTATAGATGGCGATACATACCGAGATGACAGGCAGTGCAGTAGATTTCATTGAAATGCCAATGCCAGCAATAATGTTGGTGGCGTGGCCAGTAGTAGAGGCTTGCGCTACGTGCCTCACCGGCGCGTAATCGGTGCCGGTGTAGTATTCCGTAATCCACACCAAAGCGGCTGTTAGCACTAAGCCAACCGCACATGCGCCAAATAGTTGGTTGGTGGAGATAGCTAAATCACCAGCAGTAAGGCCATTCGGGAACATTTTGGTGGTGACAAAATAAAATGCAATCAGTGAAAGTACGCCAGCTACCGCCAAGCCTTTATACAGCGCTGGCATCACGTTTTTCATACCAGGTGAGGCTTTGACAAAAAAGCAGCCAACTATAGACGCTACAATCGAAACTGCGCCTAACATTAGTGGGTAAATTACGCCATTGGCGCCAGCGTTGGTGAGTAATAGGCTGCCTAGTACCATGGTGGCAATCAAGGTTACTGCATAGGTTTCGAACAAGTCAGCCGCCATGCCTGCACAGTCACCCACATTATCACCTACGTTATCGGCAATCACCGCGGGGTTCCGCGGGTCATCCTCCGGGATGCCAGCCTCAACTTTACCCACCAAATCAGCGCCAACGTCGGCACCTTTAGTAAAAATACCGCCGCCTAAACGCGCAAAAATTGAGATAAGGGATGAGCCGAACGCCAAGCCGATTAATGGATTCAGGTTGGTGGCTGATTCACCACCTAAATAAGCATAAAAGCCCGTTACGCCTAATAAACCTAAGCCAACCACGAGCATGCCTGTGATCGCCCCGCCTTTAAATGCTACATCCAATGCGGGTGCAATGCCTTTGGTTGCGGCTTGGGCGGTGCGAACGTTTGCCTTCACTGAAACGTTCATGCCGATAAAGCCACATGCCCCAGATAGCACGGCACCTATTACAAAGCCAATAGCAGTGGTGGCATTCAGGAATATACCAATTAAAACGGCTAGGACGATACCAACGATGGTGATGGTTTTGTATTGACGGGCAAGATATGCAGCTGCCCCTTGTTGAATCGCACTGGCAATTTCCTGCATGCGAGCATTGCCAGCGGGTAAACCTGTAATCCACTTACTCATTACTGCGCCGTAAAGTACCGCTAATATCGCGGCGCCTATGGCAATCATTAGTTCGACTGACATGACTTCTCCCTATCTAAATTTTTATTAAAACTGCAAAATAAAACTCGTGTGAAACGAAACTAGGTACTAAATAAAATCAGGTGCTAAACATCTGTTGCAGATAAAGCTTAAGTTGAGGTTTAATGCTCCTTAAAATTTGTAAATAAATTGTAACATGACTTCATTATTGCACTATTAGGCTAGGTCAACAATAGCAGCGGTCGCTAACTGCCGATTGCATCGTGCCCGGTTACTTGTTTGCGTTTTTGAGTAGCCTGCTAAGTGAGTCGCCTAGAGTGGTGCCTGAGAGCTGCAGCTCTAGTTTTTGTAGCTGGCTAACCGCCTCTGAACTCAGTGATTTTGTGGATTTTGGTGTGGGTAGCGGGTTAGATTTTGCTTGCACTTTTATACGAATTGCAGTAACTTCGTACCCTTGCTTTTCTAGCTGAATCAATAAGCTAGGAATTAAAAGCTTAATTTTTGCAGCCACCGCGTTGTTGTTTGCATACACAGTAAACTGTTTGTTCTTGATGCTGCTGATGTGGCTATGATTCGCCAAGCCATCAGGTGCAATTTCCGCCCAAAGTTTTTGCGAAGTCTGTGCTTCTAGGGTGCGTTGATTGAGCTCGTTTAACTCAGGCTGCGTAAGTAATGTATTAAATCTTTGCATAGTGCTTGATTGCGCTTTTATAAGTTACTTGCAGGGATTAGGGGTAGTATGAATATCATTTTAGTCTCAAACAATATGGCAAAAGCCAAAACGCTTTCTATACTGCAAGTCAGTATGATCGTGTTTGCACTGGTGATGTTGCCAGTCCTGTTTATGCTTATGTTCATTGTGCCACAGGAGCCCTCTGCACAGAAGGGCGTAAAGTCACTGATTCCACATCATTTACGTTTTTCTTTCAATAACCCACAAAAACATCTGGATGCTTATGCAGTGCAGTTAGGTGAAATGCAGGCGCGTTTGATGCGCTTGGATGCGCAAAGCGAGCGTTTGGCCAAGCTGGCGGGTGATAAGAAAGCTGTGCGCAACAATAAAGTTGAGCCTAGCGTTAGCCCTAAACCCAATTACTCACCAACCTCCAGCCTTGATCCGGTACTCGCCAACCCAGTGAATGCATCAATCGGTGCCAATCAAGGTGGGCCATTAGTGCACAGTGCGCCGTTGTCTGAGGCTGAGCTGCAAACTAAGATTGCCGAATTAATGGAAAAAATTGAAGTTAAAACAGAATATTTAAGTGATATAGAAGCAAAGCTGCTGCAGCAAAGCGTATTAAAAAACACCTTGCCGAACAGTAGCCCGGTAGATGCCGCGTTTAACTCGTCTAGTTTTGGCTGGCGTTTAGACCCATTTAACGGCAGTAAAGCTTTTCATGAAGGTTTAGATTTTACCGCCGCAACCGGTACTGCGATTTACGCTGCCGCTGGCGGTATTGTATCAACGGCAGAGCAGACCCCTGATTATGGTAAAATCGTCAAGATTGACCATGGCTCTGGCTTAGAAACACGTTATGCCCATGCTTCCAAGTTGCTGGTGAGTGTGGGACAGCGTGTGGCAAAAGGGCAAATTATTGCCGAGGTGGGGAGCACCGGGCGTTCAACCGGGCCGCATTTGCATTATGAGATCCGGTTGAATGGTAACCCGTTAGACCCAAGAAAATATCTTAGTGCATCGCGCTAACTATTGAAATTATAAAAATAAACCCCACTTAATACCTTATGATTTATTACCTGTCAGGCATTTCGAGTTTACAATCTCACACTTAACTTCAATCTTTACTCAATTTAAAGTTGTTTATCCTCTAGCGGAAAGTATTTCATTTCATGATATCTACGTTGTTCAAAAAATTATTCGGTAGCCGTAACGATAGGCTGGTTAAGCAATATGCACAGAAAGTAGAGCAAATTAATGCATTAGAGCCTGCAATGCAGGCGTTGAGTGATGATGGCCTACGCGCGAAAACAGAGGAGTTTAAGCAACGTTTTGCCAATGGCGAATCTTTAGAAAAATTGCTGCCGGAAGCATTTGCCGTAGTGCGCGAAGGCGGCCGCCGTGCTTTAGGCATGCGCCACTTTGATGTGCAGCTTATCGGCGGTATGGTGCTGAATGCTGGCAAAATTTCCGAAATGCGTACTGGTGAAGGTAAAACCTTGGTGGCAACTTTGCCTACCTACTTGAATGCCATTACCGGTAAGGGTGTGCATGTCATTACCGTCAATGATTACCTTGCCAAGCGCGATGCGGAGTGGATGGGTAAGCTTTATAACTTTTTAGGTTTGTCGATTGGTATTAATTTATCGCAAATGCCTAATGAAGCTAAACGTGCGGCTTATGCAGCAGACATTACTTACGGTACCAATAACGAATTTGGTTTTGACTACCTGCGTGACAACATGGTCTACAGCCGTGAAGAGCGCGTACAACGTGGTCTGAGCTATGCATTGATCGATGAAGTCGATTCGATTTTAATTGACGAAGCACGTACCCCGCTGATTATTTCAGGTCAGGCGGATGACAGCGTAGCCCTATATACGCAAATCAATGAAGTGGCTGCGAAACTGATTCCACAAAAAGAGGAAGAGGGCGAAGGCGACTTCTGGGTGGATGAAAAAGCACAGAATGTAGTGATGTCTGAACAAGGCCATGAACATGCTGAGGCAATATTGGCAGAAGCTGGTTTGCTGGCTGAAGGCTCAAGTCTATATGAGGCGTCTAATATTACTTTAGTACACCATTTATATGCTTCGCTACGCGCACGCAACCTTTACCATCGCGATCAGCACTATGTAGTGCGTGATGGCGAAATCGTGATTGTGGATGAGTTTACTGGCCGGATGATGGCAGGTCGCCGTTGGTCTGATGGCTTGCATCAAGCGGTTGAAGCGAAAGAAGGCGTTGAGATTCAAAAAGAAAACCAAACGCTGGCATCCATTACTTTCCAAAACTACTTCCGTATGTACAGCAAACTGTCTGGTATGACGGGTACGGCAGATACCGAGGCTTACGAATTTAACCAGATTTATGGCCTAGAAACCGTTGTGATCCCGACGCATCGCCCGATGCAACGTAAAGATGCAATGGATAAAGTCTATAGAACCTCACGCGAGAAATACGAGGCGGTGATTTTAGATATTAAAGATTGCCAAGGCCGTGGGCAGCCAGTGTTGGTCGGTACGACCTCAATTGAGAACTCAGAACTGATTTCTAAATTGCTCACTGAGGCAAAGTTAGAGCATCAGGTATTAAACGCGAAGCAGCATGAACGTGAAGCGCACATTATTGTGCAGGCAGGGCGTCCCGGTGTCATTACCATTGCTACTAACATGGCTGGCCGTGGTACCGACATTGTGTTGGGCGGTAATCCTGAGCCTGAAATCGCTGCAGTGCATGATGATGCATCATTGACTGATGCGCAAAAAGAAAGCCGCGTGGCTGAGATTAAAGCAGCCTGGCAGCAGGTGCATGATGCTGTGCTGGCAGCCGGTGGTTTACATATCGTAGGTACCGAGCGCCATGAGTCACGCCGTGTGGATAATCAGTTGCGTGGACGTTCAGGCCGTCAAGGTGATGTGGGTTCTAGCCGTTTCTATTTATCTTTAGAAGACCAATTGTTAAGAATTTTTGCTTCTGATCGCGTTTCAGCGATTATGGGCAAACTGAATATGCCGGATGGTGAGGCGATTGAGCACCCTTGGGTCACGCGTGCGATTGAAAATGCACAACGTAAGGTTGAAGGCCGTAACTTTGATATTCGTAAACAATTATTAGAGTTTGATGATGTGTCGAATGACCAGCGTAAAGTGATTTACGAGCAACGCAATGAGTTGCTGGAAGCTGCGGATGTTGGTGAAACGATTAAAGCCATGCGTGAAGACGTGATTGTGACCATGGTGGCTACGCATATTCCGCCTGATAGCGTGGAAGAGTTGTGGGATGTGCCAGCGCTAGAGCGTGAGTTGAAAGCTGATCTTGGTTTAGAGATCGGTTTACAAAAAATGCTGGAAGATAACCCTGACCTACACGAAGAAACATTGCGTGAGCGTATACTTGCCGCGGCAAGCGAGGCTTATCAGGCAAAAGAAGATTTGGCTAGCCCAGATATCTTGCGTCAGTTTGAGCGCTCAGTAATGCTGCAAAGCTTAGATAACCACTGGCGTGAACATTTGGCTGCATTAGACCATCTGCGCCAAGGGATTCATTTACGCTCTTATGCACAGAAAAATCCTAAACAGGAATATAAGCGTGAGGCATTTGAGCTGTTTGAGGGCTTGCTCAACACCATTAAAACTGAAGTCACTAAAGTGACCATGTTGGTACAAGTAAAAACTGAGGCGGATGTTGAAGCGGTAGAAAAACCAGTCGAAGTTGAAAATGTGCAATACCAGCATGCAGATTATGCAGAAGCACTGGCTGGTGATGTTTCTGAAGATACCGAAGCAAATGTGGCAGCACAGCAGCCTATGGTACGTGATGGCGCTAAAGTAGGCCGTAATGACCTATGCCCATGTGGATCAGGTAAAAAATATAAGCAGTGCCATGGCGTATTAAGCTAAGCGTATATTAAGCTCAAACATGGTGTATTAAGTTAAGAATAGGGTTAGCAATGTCAGACAATACAGTAGAAGTACAATCCCCCTGTATCGGGGTTTGTAGCATTGATGAAACAACAGGCTTTTGCCATGGTTGTTATCGTACCATCCCAGAAATTAGAGGCTGGTGGGATATGCAGCCAGCTGAGCAGCAGAACCTGTTATCTGTGTTAGAAACGCGTCAGAGCGAGACTGTTAGTTTCGATTAAGTAAGGTATAGGGTGTTCGGCAGTAGTCGATGATTATCCTTTTGATATTACTGCGGTGCTGTGCCAAGGATAATTCCCTGATTTTTCAAGTCTAGTAAGACCCCTAATCCAAATTGCATAATGATTTGTGGTTGGGGGTGTTTTAATTCCTCTGCAAGCATGGTCAGTGCTTGCTCCGCAGTCAATTCTCCAGCTTTTAATAGCGTAATTAGTTTAAATGTCATCGGGTTTAGCTCGATAAATTTAATCTTGTCGTTTGCGTCACGGTGCACTAACAGGTACGTGGGTTCTATGCCCCTAGGTTTATGTTTAGGAGAGATTTTGTGCACGGCGTAGTCATAAGTGAGTAGCTGCATTGCTTGTGTAAATGCCAAGGGATGGAGCGCCAAATCACCATGCACGTCGGCTTCTTGACGGTCGAGTGCCGGCAATGTGCTGAGATAAAGCTCTATCCATTCATAGTGGCATAGCGCTTGCAGATAAGGTGGCAATGCCAGATTGGTGTGCTGTAAAAAGGCTAAGAATTCTTCTGGAATTTTGCGGAACAGTGGCGTATCTGCCGAATGGTCTTTTAAAAAAGTGCGTACCAATTTAAGCCAGGCAGCTTTACCTATGGTTTTACGCGCGACCGGAAAGCATGCGGATACAGACTCAAGCAGGTTGTTAAATACAATTTCGTCATAAACCGCCATGCGCTCAGGCGCAACACCCAGAGGAATAGGCTGGTTGTGCGCATCGCGTATGCGTGCTGTAAACGCTAGTTGATATTGTTGGAAGCTGAGTAGCTGGCTCGACATGATTATTTAGCTAATTCAAATCATCAGCGGTGTGAGTGTATTTGCATTGTCTTTGCTGCTACGCGGAATTGCTTGGCGTTGCAGGTCGGCGATTTTGTCTACTTCTTGCATGAGTGTGTCTAACTTTGGAATATTGCTGTCGCGCTCTAGTAAGGTGGGAAACACGCCAAATAAGTCGTAGGCGTCTTTCAGGAGTGCCCAAACCGGGTCGATGACATTCTCTCCGTGCGTATCAATGAGTAAATCTGGTGATTGTTGATAATGCCCGGCGATATGGCTGTAAATAATGCGTTCATGCGGTATGCCACGCAAGAATGCGAATGGGTCAAAGTTAAAGTTTACGCTGTTGACGTATATGTTGTTGATATCCAGATGTAACAGGCAATCCGCCTCGCTCAGCACTGCGTTAAGAAAGGCCAGTTCGCTCATTTCAGAGATGGGCGCAGCTGCATAAAATGAGGCGTTCTCTATCCCGATGCGTCTGCCCAGTATGTCTTGGGTTTGACGAATGCGCTTTGCCACATAGTGTACTGCCTCTTCGGTAAAGGGGATAGGTAACAGGTCATATAAATAGCCTTGCTTACCTTTGTAGCCATCTGTGCAATAGCTTAAATGTTCAGTGTAGATATCGATGTCATAGTGGTTTATGAACTGCTTAACCTGATGCAAGAAGTCAGTATTTAGCGGGCTAATGCCGCCCAGTGATAAGCAAAGGCCATGACATACGATAGGGTAGCGCGCCGCAAACCAATCTAGCTGTTTGCTTGCCTTACTGCCCGCGTCAATCCAATTTTCTGGGGCTATTTCAACAAACTGGATGTTAGAAATTAATGTTTGGTTGTCGAGCGACTGAATCTGGGGTATCAGCTCTCGCTTCAACCCCAGACCAGCACCATGAATTTGACTACGATTAATCAACGGACTCATCATGCGCTATATCAATCTGCTGGTGCTTATTTTTTCTCGCCGCCGCATGAGCCTTCTTTGGCTTTCTCACCGCCACAAGTGCCTTCTTTAGTTTTTTCTGCACTGCTGGTTTTGCTGGTACCGCATTTTGCATCTTTCATTTTCATTTCTTTGGCTTTTTCAGCGGTACCACACTTACCTGTGCCACATTTACCGTCAGCCGACTTTGCATCGTGTGCATCTGCTACTTGGTAGCCACTAGCAAGGGTTTTTAATGCAAATGGATTTTCTGCTGCATTCACTGTGGTTGCCGCCACTGAAAGTGCTAATGCGCCACCAATAGCAAGAGAAAGAGTTTTTTGTGTTTTGTTCATTGTCGTTTCCTTTAATTAAAAGAGTTACCACTGATTACAACTAATAAAAGTTACTGAGATTGCTGGTCAGACTCTATCTGATCAATAATTCTCGCCTTTGCAGCTAATGGGAGCGTAATAGCACTATTGTTTTCCATATTGGTTCTTATGTTCTGCAGTGCTACGCGCAGTAGATTCAATTGTTTTTTGAATCGGCTACATGCATCGCAAATCATGAGATGCAGTTTTAGCTGCATAAGTTCAGACCAAGATAAAGGACGGTCTAGAGACTGCGAGATGAGTTTGCTGGCTTGTTTACAGGTCATCATATGTATCACCTAGCCTTTAACCCAGTTCATCTCTAAACATTTTCTTAACACCATCCTAGCTCTATACAACATTACCCAAGCATTGGTCGGTGTAATATCAAGTTCCTTACAAATATTTTCATTCTCCATTTCATGTACGTCCCTTAACATAAAAATGGCTTTGAGTTTCTTAGGTAGTTTTTGCATGCAGGTGTCTAGTACACTTAAAAACTGGCTTTGTTCTAGCGCATGGTCTGGCATGTCAAAAGATTGCGGCTTATCCAGCCAATGGCCGGTTTTGTCAAAAAAGTCGTCCATACTTTCTTCGCCAGCATCTAAATCAATGAGGTCTGATATCGGCTGTTCGCGGATTAGCTTGCGTTGCATATCCACTACTTTATGTTTGAGTATACCCGTGAGCCAGGTGCGTACTGATGAGTCACCTGCAAAGCTGTTGTGCTTAATTGCAGCGAGCATGGTTTCTTGTACTGCGTCTTCTGCCTGATGCGTATCTTTTAAGCGTGCTAGCGCAAAGCGATATAGGTAATCACCATGTTCATTCAGCCAATCGTTAACATTGCTGTGCATATTAAGCCGCTACTCTTTGTTGTAATAGGCTCAGATAATGTGCAGAGTCTAGTGGTGTGTTGTTGCGCTGTGATTGCCATATGGTTTCGGCGAGGCAATCTAAAATATCGTGTTGTGCGAGGTGTTGGTCTTGATGTTTTTGTTTGAGCTGTTCGTAAATGCCATGGATACCAATGGGTTGGTTGATGGCTATTTGCTCAATCACGGATAAATGCAAGCTTAAGTGCAGAAACGGATTGGTCTCGCCCATTTCTGGAAAGTACTGCTGCTGCATATAACGCTCTGGCGCATCTAGTATGGCGTGATATTCGGGGTGCATTTGCATCACCTCTACTGCAATTTTCTCTAAATCTGAGAGCTGGGCGTGTTGTTTAAATTTTGCCCACGCGTCAAATAAAAACTGTCTGGCTTGGTCGCGGCTGGGGTTATATAAACTCATAAAATACCTATTGCGCTATAACGCTGAAAATAATGAAAGAACGGTAGAGTAAGGTAGCAGCTGATTCTGCCCATTGATACAGGCAATTTCACCGTTACCATAAAAGCCTAATAATGGCATGTTTGGGAAGCGCTTGGTCACGACTTTTAAGTCTAGGTCTTCACCATCGTAGAGGTACGGCCCTCGCCCTAAGCATGAAAATAATAAGCCAAAGTCTGGGTTGCTGCCTAGCTTTGTGGCTAGCGTATCTGCGGCTATCGACATGTCAGCTTGGGCGCTGTTTGCATCACGCAGTGCCCAGCTTAAATACTGTCCCACGGGTAAAGAATGAGCGAGTGTGACGCTACCGTCTGCTTCGTCGCAGCTGATAATCGTTGTTTGATGATAATTACCTTGCAGAATAGCCTCTGTACTCTCGCCATATACCGCCATGATTAAATGTAGCGGCAAGGGCTCCGGTGCCTTGTGGTCGTTATCCCAAGCTTTTTGTAAGGATCTAAGTGCTTTATGTTTGCCTAGCTGCTGTAGATTAAACTGTTGGCTGGCTTGTATCGGCTTTGGGGTGCTAAGCAAGCTTAAGCCATGTGCGGCCTGAGTTGCCATCTTTACCCCGGAGATAAACATCTCGATATGTCCTGTGACATCACCTTTTGCATTTTGCCATACCGAGAACGGCCCTTGCCCGGTAACGTCACCAGAGATACCGCCATAGCGGGTGTCGTGGTCGAGCCATGTACTGTTAATTGCACTGGGTGCGGCGATGGTCAAAAGTGGCTGCTGGTCATGGTTGTGGCGGGCTAGTTCTAGCCTGATATCACCGCCAAACACCATGGCTGCAGCTGCTGGCGTGTCTAACACCCAGTCCTCTTCCGTAAAAATGCCAGTTGCTGAGCAGCCCGTCACCTGTGTGCAAGACGCGGCCTTGGCTGCAGCTTTAATGGCGGCTTGCGGATTGCTGGCGAACTCTGAAGTTAGTAACAGCAACACTGCGTTGGCACTGGCGATTCCAGCTTTGTGCATGGCATTGGTGACCGCTTGCGCAGCTAGTGCTGGCAGGGCTTGGCGTCCTAATACAATGCTGGTGGCGACTTTCATTTGGTTGCGGCGGCAGCGCTAGGTGGCAGGTAGTATTCTTTTGCCTGATATTCACATAGGTCTTCTATGCAGCATTCTGCGCACTTAGGTTTACGTGCCGTACACACATAGCGCCCGTGTAAAATAAGCAGGTGATGCGCATCCTGCATAAACTCTGCCGGAATGGTTTTAATGTATTTCTTTTCTACATCTAGCACGGTTTTGCCAGTAGCAAGCTTGATGCGGTTGCCCAGTCTGAATAAATGCGTATCCACGGCGATGGTAGGTTCACCAAACGCTGTATTTAACACCACGTTGGCAGTTTTTCGGCCAACGCCCGGCAACGCCTCTAATGCGCTGCGCGAGTGCGGTACTTGCGATTGGTGTTTTTGTATCAGTATTTGGCAGGTAGCTAACACATTTTTGGCTTTAGAGTGGTACAAGCCTATGGTTTTAATGTAGTGCTCTAAATTCTCCAGCCCCAATGCCAAAATGCTTTCAGGGGTGTTGGCGATAGGGAAAAGCTTGTCGGTTGCCAGATTGACACTTTTATCCGTGGCTTGTGCTGACAGCATTACAGCAATCAGTAGCTCAAAAGTAGTGCTGTAATTTAGTTCTGTGGCTGGATTAGGGATGGCTAACTTTAAGCGTTTAAATATTTCTAAGCGTTTTTCTGCATTCATAAGGCGTGATTGACAGGTTAAGGGTGGAGCGCTGGTTGCAGTGCCGATGTGGCTGTATGCTCGTCAGCTGATTTTGCTTTGTTTCTAATATCCATCCAGTTGCGTGCCGCAATCAGCATGCCTAAGCCTAGAAACGCGCCTGGTGGCAACACCGCCAATAAGAAGCCGTGGTAATCCGGGATGATAGTGAGTACAAACTGTTTGGCTGCGGGTCCAAATACTAGGTCTAGGCCTGAGAATAAGGTACCTTTACCGACAAGCTCGCGCATGCCACCTAGCAAGCCTAATACTAAGGTTAACCCTATGCCCATCATAAACCCGTCCAGAATGGATGGTATCGGCGCATTTTTAGCGGCAAATGACTCTACGCGCGCGAGTACAATGCAGTTCACCACAATTAACGGGATAAAAATACCTAAAACCTTGTGTAGCGGGTGCGCAAACGCATTGATAGACAAATCAATCACGGTGACCAATGCTGCAATCACCAAAATAAATACAGGTACGCGAATCTCGTTGGGGACATATTTACGCACGGGGGAAATGGTGCCATTCGCTGCCGCCATCACCAATACTGTTGCCAAGCCAAGGCTTACCCCGTTGACGACGCTAGTGGTAACGGCCAGCGTTGGGCACAAGCCCAATAGTTGCACTACGCCCGGGTTTTGCTTCCAAATCCCATTGAGGGTGATTTCTTTATAGATGCTCATGTCGCGTCCTTACTTTGTGGCGCTTTATCTGCAGTTTTGTTTTCTAATAACAAGGGCTTGTTTTCATCAAAAAACTGTAATGCCTTAGCTACCGCTTTTACGACTGCACGTGGTGTAATTGTAGCACCAGCCATGTACTCGAACTTACCGCCATCTTTAATCACCGCCCAATCTTTGGCAACGGTTTTAGTTAAAGATTCATTGCTAAACTGTGTGATCCAGGCATTGCGTTCAATTTCTATGTAATCACCCAGCCCCGGTGTTTCTTTGTGGGCAAGCACGCGCACGCCGCTGATAGAGCCATCTGCACGGATAGCAAGCAGCAGCTTAATGTCACCAGCATAGCCATCGTGTGCAATCGCTTCCAGAATGACGCCCACAGTTTCATCCCCTAATTTGGCAATATTGGCTTTGCTGGGTACACGGTTACCCAGTAATGGATTAGGCGGGATAGTGAGTTCTGTTTTCAGTAAATCATTGTTATAAGTGTCGTGCGGCAATATCTGCGAAAACAGAGCGAGGCGTGCCTCAGCTTCACTTGCCTCAATCGGCGCGCGCGTGATGATGAATATATAAGCAAGTATGGCCGTACCCACTAGCGCAAATGCAGTGAGCGTGCCTGCTGTTTTAATGGCGTGTTTAATAATAGTTTCTGACATTGTCTTGCCTACTTATATGGTTTAGCGCTTATGTCCAAATACACGTGGTTGGGTATGCGCATCAATCAATGGTACGCACATGTTCATGATTAATACCGCAAATGCAACGCCATCTGGATAGCCGCCATATACGCGAATTAAATAAGTGAGCACACCTGCACCGGCGGCAAAGTATAGTTTGCCTTTAGGCGTGGTAGGGCCACTGACCGGGTCTGTAATAATAAAAAACGCGCATAGCATGGATGCACCAGCCATTAAGTGCAGGCTTGGGCCTGCAAATTGGCTAGGTTCAATCAAATTAAATATAAAGGAAATTAACCCTAGTGCGGCAATAAATGCAGTGGGTAAATGCCAGGAGATAATACGCTGCTGCAATAGATATAGGCCACCGAGCAAATAAGCTGCGGTAACCATCTCCCCACCCTTAGCGCCAAAGTGACCAAAAATAGGTGCCTGTGAAATGGCTTCTACTTCTAGTTGCAGCATGCGCTGTGTTTTTAGGTAGTCTAGCGGTGTTGCTGAGGTGACTGCATCTAGTGGTACGCCAGTGGGTAATACATTGCCGAGAATTAATCTAAATTGTTCAGTCCATCCTAATGGTGTTGTTGCCAACGCTAGTGGCGCTGGCCATTTGGTCATGATTACCGGAAAGGAAATCAATAGCACAGCGTAGCCAACCATGGCTGGGTTAAACGGGTTATAGCCTAGGCCACCATAGAGTTGCTTGGCAATTGCAATCGCAAACAGCGTGCCCACCACCACCAGCCACCATGGCGCGAGCGGCGGTAGTGCTAGTGCCAATAGCCATGCCGTGACCACGGCACTCAGGTCTGCGAGGCTGGGGGCAATAGGTCGTTGTCTAATTTTTAAAATAGCCGCTTCGGTGATTAGTGCGGTAATTGTGGCGAGTGCGAGCGAGAGCAAAATGCCTGCGCCATAAACCCATGCGTAAGCCACGATGCCCGGCACCAGCGCAAGCAATACTTTGAGCATAATCATGCTTACGCTAGGTGCGTCAGTGATGTAAGGTGAACGGTTCAATCGTCATATCCTAATGGCAATAGAGTGAGTTAATCATTAATCAGGTACTTTATTTTTAACCATTTGCTGTGCTTTAGTGCGTATGGCTTCAATTTCATCGATCTCCGCTTTGACCTTAGCACTCAGGTTTTCTGTATTTTTAGGGGCATCGCCAGTTTGTTCTGCCGCTAGCTTTTGCGCCTTGGCTCGTTCAATTGCCGCAGCAATCAGTGCTTTTTTATCTGTTTTGGCTTGTGCCTCATTGGCTGCCGTGGTCGTGGCGTCTAGCATTGTCTCGGCTGCACTAGGCTCAGTTTTATGTGCTGATGATTCATCTTGCGCGGGCTGCTCGGAGCTATTTTTTGCCGCATTGCTGCTGGCCGCAGCTAGTTTTAGTGCTTTTGCTCGCTCTATAGCTGCTGCAATTGCAGCTTTTTTCGCTTCAACAGCATCTGGATTGCTAGTGGCTTTTTCTGCTTCAGCTAGCTCGGGTTTAGGTTCATTGGATTTAGCGCTGGCTGCCCGTTCCGCATGTTTTTGCGCCCGTTCCAGTTTTTCGCGTTCGATGCGTGCAAGCCTAAAGTCATTGCGTTCACGTGCCAAATCGGCTGCTTCTTGTGCTTTGTCGAGCGCAATAATCTCACTTTTTGCGTAGCGATAATATTGCACGAGCGGGATGTTGCTGGGGCAAACGTAAGTGCAGCAGCCACATTCGATACAATCAAATAAATTGTAATCACGGGCCTTTTCAAAGTTGTCAGATTTGGCAAACCAATACAGCTCTTGCGGCTGTAAATTCACTGGGCATGCGTCCGCGCAGCGTGTGCAGCGTATGCATGGTTGTGCTGGGGGCGGTGGTGCAAACAAGGCCGGGCTAGCGGCTATAATGCAATTAGCGGCTTTGGTCACAGGTACGTCTAGGCTGGGTAAGTCAAAACCCATCATCGGGCCACCCATTACAAAGTGGGTGGTGTCTGGTTTGGCACCGCCAGCAGCAGCCATCAGTAATGGCATGGGTGTGCCCAACAAAACTTCAAAGTTCTGCGGTGAGGCAACATTGCCGGTCACTGTCACTATGCGGCTTACGCTAGGCTCGCCGAAAGTGAAATAGCGATAAATCGCGAGTACGGTGGCTACGTTAAATACTTGAATGCCAACCTCGGTTGCGCGTTTATGATGCGGCACTTCTACGCCAAGGAGTAAATGAATGAGCCGGCGCGCATCGCCACTGGGGTAGAGCGTAGGCACCGTAGTGACAGATGCGTTAGCTAATGCTTGGCTGGCAGTCGTCATGGCATGGTTGGCCTCCGGCTTGTTATCTTCAATACCGATGGCTACCTTAGCTGCCCCCAGTAAATGCTGGGCGATGGCTACTCCTTTGATGATTTCGTCTGCACGTTCGCGCATGAGCATGTCATCACATGTGATGTAAGGCTCGCACTCCGCTGCATTAATAATTAGGGTATGGATAGCGGATGATCCATCTTTACGCAGTTTAATGTGTGTGGGGAATGTCGCGCCGCCTAGCCCCACGATGCCCGATGTGCGTAAGCTGCTAATCAGTTCACTGTGCGCTGTGTTTTTCCAGTCTATCGGTGTTAATGGTTTCCATTGGTCTTTACCATCTGGTGTCAGGATCACGCACATGTCAGGCAAGCCGGAAGGGTGCGGAATCACCGCCTCTTCAATAGCGGTAATGGTGCCGGAAGTCGGCGCATGGATGGCAGCGGATACCGTGCCCTCCGCCTCGGCAAGCATCTCCCCTTTTAATACGTAATCGCCTACTTTGACTTTCAATTTCGGAATGTAGCCAACATGTTGACGTAGGGGTAGGGTCAGCGTCTCCGGAATCGGCAGTTGTGCAATCGGGCGGGTGGTTGACTCATATTTGTGGCCATCTGGATGTACGCCACCATGAAATTTATGTACGTCATTTGCCGTGTTTGTAGTGAGGTTTTTAATCAGCTTGCTGGCAAATTGAATAATGTTATTCATGAAGACACCTTGCCAGAATTTGCAGGCAATGCCTTGATGGGGAATACCGGATATTTCCACTTCCAGTTGTCAGGCGTTTCAGCCAGTGGCTCCATGCTAATGCAGTCTACCGGGCAGGGCGCCAAGCACAATTCGCAGCCTGTGCATTCTGAGGCGATAATTGTATGCATATGCTTAGCCGCACCTAAAATGGCGTCTACCGGGCACGCCTGTATGCATAAAGTACAGCCAATGCAAGTGGCTTCATCAATAAAGGCGACAGACTTTGGCTTGGGTAAACCGTGCTCCGCGTTGAGGGGTTTATACTCTACACCTAGTAAATCAGCCAACGCGTGCACGCCGGCATCGCCACCTGGTGGACATTGGTTGATATCGGCCTCACCATTGGCGATGGCTGTTGCGTAGGGTTTGCAGCCGGGGTAGCCACATTGGCCGCATTGTGTTTGCGGTAAGATGGCATCAATACGTGCCACCAGTGGGTCGCCCTCTACTTTAAAAAGTAATGCCGCAATGCCTAACAAAGCGCCCAGCACTAAGGCTAGCCCAAGCATGACGTAGATGGAGGTTAATAACATATCGCTTTTTGATTATTTTTAAATAAAGTGGCTAATATTTTAATAGTTGCTTATGTTGTTTAATGAAATTTGGCGGCACCCAAATCTTTAATACAATATTTTATTGTTGCTGAAGTTTTAATACTTAAGTCTAGTATTTGTCCTTAAGTCTAATATTTATCTAGGCCCATAAAGCCCATAAATGCCAAGCTCATTAATGCGGCGGTAATCATCCCGATAGCCGAACCTTTAAATGCAGCAGGCACGTCCGCACCTTCTAATCGCTCTCGCATGGACGCAAACAGTATTAGCACTAATGAAAAACCAAGTGCGCCACCTAGCCCAAAGAACAGTGATTCTAAAAAACTATGGCTGGCTTGCGCATTGAGTAGCGGGATGCCAAGCACCGCGCAGTTGGTGGTGATTAGCGGCAGAAAAATACCCAAGCCTTGGTGTAGGGTGGGGAAGTTCTTTTCCATGACCATTTCTGTTAACTGTACTACGCCAGCAATAATCACAATGAAAGAAAGTGTGCGCAGATAAAACAGGCCATTTGGCTCCAGCAGGTAGTGATTGATACCCCAGCTCGTCATTGAACCCACGCTTAACACCAGCGCAGTGGCGCCGGCCATCCCGATAGAGGCTTCTAGTTTTTTAGAAACCCCCATGAATGGACACAAGCCCAAAATCTTGACTAGCACAATGTTGTTTACAAACACGGTGCCAATCAAAATCATGATGTAATGATGAAAATCGAAAGTCATATTTCAAATATGGGTTTCAGCGATAATTTTTTAGATTATACAGCGTTTGTTCCGGTGTAAATCAGTTAAGGGCACACTTGCGTTAAGTGTTTGATATATAAATGCTGCTATAAGTTTTTACTGCCGTTGAGTAAGTTGCAGGTTGATACTAGCGACGGCAATCTTGCACGAGGATTTTAGTGTTGTAGGTGTGATAATCTTTACGATGGGCGGTGTCTGCTGAAACGATGCTGGCTAATGTTTTTATAAAATCATCGTCAATTGGAAATTGTGCGTAATAAATACAGAAAATTATGAAACATTCAGGTTAAAATATAACATTATGAATCAGGTAGATTTCCTATGTTGCAAGGCAGTTTAGTTGCTATTGTTTCGCCCATGTTTGAAGATGGGCGTTTAGATATCCCATCTTTAAAAACATTGATTGATTTTCATATTGATCAAGGCTCGGATGGTATTGTGATTGTTGGCACTACAGGGGAGTCTCCTACTGTAGATTTTGATGAGCATTGCTTGCTTATTGAAACAGCCGTTGCGCAGGTGGCTGGCCGCGTTCCAGTGATTGCAGGTACTGGCGCTAACTCAACCAAAGAAGCCATCGTGCTGACACAAAAGGCAAAAGAGCTAGGCGCTGATGCCTGCCTTTTGGTTGCGCCTTATTACAACAAGCCAACGCAAGAGGGTTTGTATCAGCATTTTAAAGCCGTGGCCGATGCCGTGGCTATCCCGCAAATTCTTTATAACGTACCAGGCCGTACTGGCTGTGATATCAGCAATGACACTGTGCTGCGTTTAGCCACCCATGCCAATATTGTCGGTATCAAAGATGCGACAGGTGGTATCGAGCGTGGAACTGATTTGCTATTACGCGCTCCAAAAGAGTTCGCTATTTACAGTGGCGATGATGCAACTGCATTGTCTTTGATGTTATTAGGCGGGCATGGCGTGATTTCAGTTACCGCCAACGTTGCACCTAAGTTGATGCACGACATGTGTGTGTCTGCACTGGCTGGGGATGTAAAAGTCGCACGTGAAATCAATGCCAAACTGTTCGGTTTACATCAGAAGTTATTTGTAGAGGCGAATCCAATCCCGGTTAAATGGGTGTTGGCACAGATGGGCATGATTAAAACTGGCATTCGATTGCCAATGGTTAATTTATCAGCTCAGTACCATGAAGTTTTGCGCAAGGCGTGTGAGCCTGCGCAAATTCTATAACGAACAACAGAGTTCTAACACGAGGTTTGAATGAAACAAGTTAATTTCAACGCAGGCGCTTATCGTCTAGGCGTGTTGCGTAAAGCAAAGTCTGTAGTGCTGCCTTTGTTTTTAATGGCAAGTTTAAGTGCTTGTGATTCTATTCCTTTTATTGATACAAAATCAGATTACAAAGGTGCAGGCCGTTCACGTCCATTAGAAGTGCCGCCGGATTTAACCGCGAGTCCAGTAAGTGATGCTTATGCTGTGCCAGGTAGCGCGAGTTATTCTAGTTACAGCCAAGCGCAAGAGGGTCAAGAAGCCGGTGTTGAAAAAGTGTTGCAAAACCCTGATGGCGTGCGTATGGAAAAATCAGGCACACAGCGCTGGTTAGTGGTAAACGCGCCAGCTGAAAAAATATGGCCGGTGATTCGTGACTTCTGGACCGATATGGGCTTTGCTGTGCGTGTAGAAAACCCACAAGTTGGGTTTATGGAAACAGAGTGGATTGATGCTGAAGCGCTGAAAAAAGATGAGTCAGGCAACGCGCTGGATAAGTTTGATAAATGGCTGGATAAATTATCAGGCTTTGCTGATAAGAGAAAATTCCGTACACGCCTAGAGCATGGTAACGATACCGGTACCACCGAGATTTATATGACGCATCGTTCAGTGGTTGGTGCACCAGATGATGGTAAAACCCGTGTTAGAACGCAATTGGGTGAAATTGAAACCGGTTACAAAGCTGAAGCGGCAACTAACCCTAGAGGTGATGCCTTTGATGCAGAGTTGGATGCTGAGCTATTACGCCGCTTGATGGTGAAATTAGGTGTAGAAGAGAAAAAATCGCAAACGATACTTGCTGATGCAGCAGCTGCTAAGCATGCTGAGGTGGTGAAAGAGTCTGACGGTAGCGCCAGATTGCTACTGACTGACCAGTTCGACCGTGCGTGGCGCCGTGTAGGCTTGGCTCTGGATCGCGTTGGCTTTGTAATTGAAGACAGAGACCGTTCTAATGGACTTTTCTTTGTGCGTTACGCTGATGTTGATATTGACGACGCACCGAAGAAAAAGAAAGGTCTGATCGAGAGCATTAAATTCTGGGGCGATGATGAAGAGAAGAAACCTGAGTCAGTAGCCAAAAAAGAAGATAAAAGCATCGTGGATAGCTTGAAGTTCTGGGGTAGTGACGACAAACAAAAAGCTAACAAAGACCGCCAATACCGTATCAAAGTGAGTGACGGTGATAACGGTGCAGTGGTGACTGTGGTTGATGCCGAAGGTGCACGCATTCGTACCACAACGGCAAATAGAATTATTGCCCTGATGTACGAACAGTTACGCTAACTAAAATATAAGGCGGCTTCTTGGCCGCCTTTTTTATTAGGTGATGCGGCACGCTTCAAGGTGAGAGCGTTGCTTGCGCTACAGGCAGCTAGTTTAGGTAATCTCGGGCTTGTTGCCCCAGATTGTATATTCTCAGCGCTGTACCATCTCAGCAGCATTGCTACCCGCCTTTATTTATTGTCAGTTTATAGAAGAGAGATCAAACATGCGCTTTGCTTCGCTCGGTAGTGGCAGCGCTGGCAATGCGCTAGTGGTTGAAGTCAATAACACACGCTTGATGCTGGACTGTGGATTTAGCATTAAAGAAACCAGCAGTCGATTAGCTCGTCTGAATTTAAACCCTGAAGATTTAGCGGGCATCGTCATTACGCACGAGCATGACGACCACGCCGGCGGCGCCTTTAAGTTTGCTGCTAGGCATTATATCCCCGTTTGGCTCACCTATGGTACCCTCAAAATGGCCGAGCGATATTTCCCGAATCAGCACAACTTGCAACTGAATGTGATTGATAGCCACACGCCGTTTAGCGTGGCTGATGTTGAAGTGTGTCCATATCCTGTTCCGCATGATGCACGTGAACCTGTGCAGTGTGTATTTGGTGATGGTCAGCATCGCCTAGGGGTTCTGACTGACGTTGGGCGTACCACCGTGCATATTGAGCAGCAATTGAATGCTTGTGATGCGCTGGTGCTGGAGTGTAATCACGATAGCGCTATGCTGCGTAAGGGGCCTTATGCGGCATCTTTAAAGAAGCGTGTGGGCGGTGAGTGGGGGCATTTGGAGAATTCAGCCTCAGCTGATTTACTCGCGAAGTTAGATCGTTCTAAATTGCAGCATCTGATAGCTGCGCATCTAAGCGCAAAAAACAATACGCCGTTGCTGGCTCAATCTGCGTTAGCAGGGGTTGCTGGCTGTGCGCTGGATTGGATTGGTATTGCTGATCAGGCTTTGGGGTTCGACTGGCGTCAAATCAGCTAGCTTGGTTGATGTATAAAACGGATGCTAATTACTGAGGTTTCAGTGTTTAGACGTAAAAAAGCCGACTTGCGTCGGCTTTTTTAATAACTATTGATTAAACAATAAATTATTTTGCAGCTTCAGCAGGAGCAGCTTCAGCAGGAGCAGCTTCAGCAGCTGGTGCTTCAGCAGCAGGAGCAGCTTCAGCAGCTGGTGCTTCAGCAGCAGGAGCTTCAGCAGCTGGTGCTTCAACAGCTGGCGCTTCAACAGCAGGAGCTTCAGCAGCTTTTTCACCACAAGCAGTAACAGCAAGAGCTAACAATGCAGCTAACAAAACAGAACGTGTCATTTTAAATTTCCTTATGAGTTTAACTGGTTAAAAAACTGTTTTCGATACTACTTAAAAAGTGACTAATAACTATATCGAGTGGCGCAAATTCTAGCAGGAATTAAAAAAAAAAACACTACATTTCAAATATTAAGCTGAAATATAGTAAAAAAGTTCCCGCTTTCATGCAGCTTGCCCAAAAATGATTATTCAACACGAATAAAAAGCTGGTTATTCTGGGAAGATTGCCCGCTGCTGCTGGTCAATATGGCGCGGCTAACTTCATCTTTGTCTTGCATCATGCCGCCTAGATTAACCCATTCGCCGCGTTGCGCTCGTACTGTAGATGAGAGTTGCTCAAACTCTATGCGGCCATTCTGCTGCAGGCTGGAAAATGTAGGGGTAATTTCAAGTTCAACTTGGCTGCCTATGCTACGGGCACGCACTGTAAACCCTGTGCCGATATCTACAAACTCTGTACTGATTTGCCTAACTACGTAGCGGCGTGTGAGTGTTACCCATTCACTGGTGTAGGGAATGGATTCACCTACGCTGATATAGGCAGGTGCGCCATCTGTAACCCGAATAAACTGCTGGCTGCTTTGCTGTGAGTTAGTTTGGTTATCTTCTGCGCCTATTTGGATGCCATCCCTGCCCCCTCTCACATCATTTCCAGTCTGTATGGCGACATTGCCAATGCGAGTGCGGCCTTTGACTGCAGTGTTGCGGCTAGTACCTGTAACGTTATTCTGACGCTTAACGCTAATAGTGAAGTTTTCACGTGCAGTGTCTAGTGTGGCAATGGTTTGCTCAACTTCAGCCATCGTTTTACTATCTGTGCGGACGATCAGTTGGTTTTGTATGGCAGATGCTGTGCCATGGTTGCCAATAACGGCTTGTATCGTCGGTAAGACTTCTTCGGCAAAGCGATGCTGTAGGGTGAAAATTTTGAAATCATTAGCGGCATGGCTTTGCAGCGTGAGGCTAAATACCAATAACAGCCACAGCCAACGATTTTTTATCAATAGTCGTATCATGTTGATGCCTTATAAGCCTAATGGTGTGGTGCTCACCGTGTCTTGAATCGCCTCTGTCAGCTCCTCAAATCTAGTGTGAAGTGCTTTAACCGTTGTGACATCATCATAGGCATACTTAAATCGTGCCTGGTCGATATGTATGCGCTTAATGTAGTGTTTGCCATCCGCGAGAATAAAACAGTCTTTTGCATGCTTTGCGGACGGATTAGTAACGTGTACGCTCATTTTGTGCCCAAAGGTTTTAAGCAGGTTAAGCAGCCTGGGGCATTTGTCTTGGAAATATGCGCTATCTTGCAAAATAATGCTTAAGCGGCTGGTAATCTGCCGGCTTAAGAACTGCTGCAACAGTTCATAGGTAGCCAAGCCGGAGAACTCACCGAGCCTTAAATCTTGGTCAAAGATTAAAAGTTCATGCTCCGCACTTTGTATAATGAGCTTGATGGCCTCGTTATACAAATGCTCTCCAACTACGATTTTATCTGGCATCAATGTGCTGTCCATGATGGTAATAATACGCGCTATGCTTAATTAAAGTAAAGGTAGCCGGCCAGATACCAAACATGCAGTTGCTCAATGATTGCTGTCTCTATCTCGCCTACTTCTGCAATGTCGTCGCTGGTCAATTTACGGTGATCAGCCAGTGCGGTGAGCAACCTTGCTGACTGGCCTGTTGCAGCAATAGATTCACCGTTTAAATAAAAATACTGAGCGGTAAACAGCATTTGGCTTTTTAAATCTAGACAGATACCGTGCTGCAGCAGATTTTCATGGAATTTACGTATAGATATCTTTTTGTTTGGGTTGAAAAAGACATCTGCTTTAGGCTCTGATAAGTAGGACCCTAAAAAGTCTGCCACATGCTGATCTGACCACTGTATGGTTTTTAAAATGTCGGCCACTTTGCTAATCATGCCGTTGCCAATCTCGGCAGGGTGTTCTTGCAGGGTTAAATCAGCATCTTGATAGATACCGGGTAAGGCGTTTGCATCTTTATTGAGTTTATCTTGCATGAAGCCAAGAAACTCTGTGGCTAGCTCCTGCACTTTGGGCGCTCTGAATCCAATAGAGTAAGTCATGCAGTCTGTTTTGCCATCAGCTACCGCAATTCCCCAATGTGCTAAATGCGGCGGTAAATAGAGCAAGTCACCGGCTTCTACTAGCCACTCTTGTGCTGTGTCAAAGTTCTTTAAAATACGTAATGGTGCGCCTTCTACCAAACTTAAATCAGATTGCTCGCTAATGCGCCATAATCGCTTGCCTTGGCCTTGCAGCAAAAACACATCATAGCTATCAAAATGCGGCCCTACACCGCCGCCATCCGGTGCGTAGCTCACCATCAGGTCATCCAGTCTGGCATGTGGAATAAAATTAAATTGGCTCAGCAGTTCAGCCGCTTCAGGTAAGTGATGGTTCACACTCTGTACTAGTAAGGTCCAGCGGTGCTTAGGGTCTGGTTTTTCAGGCAGGTTTGTGAAGTCATTTTCATCAAATGGGCCATGGCTTGCATGCCATTTCCCTTTAATTTCTTCCACGATACGGGATTGAACCTCCTCTTCGCAAGCTAAGCCCGCCAGTTCGTCTGGGCTTAATAGCCCCTTAAATCCGGGGATTGCATTTTTAATCAGTAAAGGCTTTTTATGCCAATAGTGTTTTAAGAACTCGCTGGCGGTGATGCCGCCTAGTAGCTGTAGTGGTTGGTTAAGATTGTTCATGTGCCGTGTTGATTAATAATTCAGTGAATAATTATGCCATTGCCAATGGTTACAGGTGAGCATATATTAGCGTTAACCTGTAAAAATAAAGCAATGTGCTGCAATCTGTTATTTTTAAACCATCGTTGTATTATTTAAGGATGATGATATGAACGCTTCAGCTGACGCCTCTGTTCAAACCTTTCATGGTGGATGCCCACATGATTGTCCAGACACCTGTTCAATGGTGTACACGGTTAAAGATAAAAAATTGATTTCTGTGACGGGTAATACATCGCACCCAATGACACGCGGTGGCTTGTGTGTGAAATTAAAAGATTACGAAAAGCGTCACTACCACCCTGACCGTTTACTTTATCCGCTAAAACGTATAGGCCCCAAGGGCAGTAAGCAGTTTAAGCGTATATCTTGGGATGAGGCATTGGATGAGATTACCAGCAAATGGAAAGCGATTATTGATACAGATGGCCCGCATGCCATCATGCCGAATAGTTATTTAGGTAACCAAGGTTTAGTGCATGGGCTAAATGGTGGCGATGCTTTTTTTAATCGCATGGGTGCAACAGTGTGTGAGCGTACGTTTTGTGGTGAGGGTTCGTGTACTGCATGGTTGCTGACGGTAGGCCCTACCGCTGGGGTGGACCCAGAAAGTTTTGCACACGCCAAGTATATTGTCATATGGGCGTGCAACTCAGTGAGCACTAACTTACATCACTGGCACATCATCCATGAGGCACAAAAAAGAGGCGCTAAAGTTGTAGTCGTGGACTCCTATGCGTCTAAAACTGCAAAAGAAGCAGACTGGCATATTGCGCCAAAACCAGGCACGGATGGTGCGCTAGCGATGGCGATGATGAATGTGATTATTAGTGAAGGTTTAGTAGACCAAGACTATATCGATCAGTACACCGTAGGTTACAAAGAGCTAGCTGAGCGTGCTAACACTAGAACGCCAGAATGGGCAGCAGAAATTACAGGTATCTCAGCTGATGATATTCGAAAATTTGCACGCGAATACGCGACGACACCGCCAGCTGCAATCCGCTTAGGTGTTGCGTTAGAAAGAAGTTACGGTGGCAGCCAAGCGATTCGTGCGGTGGCAAGCTTGCCTGCGTTAATTGGCGCATGGCGCCATGTAGGTGGCGGTGCATTGCAATTCCCAGTATGGGAGCACCCTTATAAATTTGACGTGATTTCACGCCCAGATTTAATTCCTGAAGGCACCCCTGTGGTGAATAACTTGCAATTAGGCAGGGCGCTCACCGGTGAGCTAAACCTTAAAATACCGATTAAATCGATGATGGTATGGAATACCAATCCACTTACGCAAGCGCCTGAAACAGACAAGATAGTCAAAGGCTTGGAGCGTGAAGACCTGTTCTTGGTCGTCGCTGAGCATTTTATGTCTGATACCGCTGCCTATGCAGATATCGTATTGCCAGCCGCGATGGGTGCTGAGATGGAAGATATGGTGCTATCTTGGGGGCATTTGTATCTGACCTACAATGAGAAGTGTATAGATCCACCAGGTGAAGCCATCCCCAATAACGAGATTTTTAGACAGCTAGCCAAACGCATGGGCTATACCGATGCTAATTTCCAGTGGAATGATACTGAGTGCTTAGAGCATTATGTTGATTGGGATTCACCTACGTGTGATGGTATCGATTTAGATTATTTACGCCAGCATGGTTTTGCACGATTAAAAGCGTTTGGTGATAAAGACACGCGCGCACGCCATGCTAAAGGTGAGTTTCCTACCCCCACTGGTAAATGCCACTTTTTGGTAGAGGGTGCAAAAAACTTTGTGGCAGGGCCTTTCCGTCAAATGTATGAAGGTTTTCAACCGGGCGAAGATTTAGATAGCCTGCCAGATTACGTACCATCACGTGAAACGCCAGCAACTAATCCTGAACTTGCCGCCAAATACCCTTTAAATATTATTTCACCAAAGAGTCATGGCTTTTTAAACTCATGCTATGCCAATGTCACCGAAAAGATTAAAGGTCAAGGTGAGCAGTTTGTGATGATTAATCAGCTAGATGCTACCGCACGTAATATTAAAGCAGGTGATGTAGTGAAAGTGTTTAACGACCGCGGTGTGTTTGAAGGCGTGGCGAGGATATCTGATGATGTGAATGCAGGGATAGTGGTGGCTACGCTTGGTTATTGGCGGCAGTTGAATAATGGGACGGTGAATTGTATTAGCTCGGCTGAGTTTGGGGACATGGGACACTCGACTACGTTTAGTGATAATTTGGTGGAAGTGGCGCTGGGCTAGTGGTTAGTTGTTAGCGGTTAGTGTTAAAAGAGAGCTGCGTTAGTTAGCTAGTGTAGCTCTCTTTTTTAGCAAGGAGCACTCTCCCTCATTTTGGGGATGTTTAAGAATGCAGTAAAATCACGTTATGAATATTTACTCTCTTGCACGTCCTCTATTATTTCAGTTTGATGCTGAATCTGTTCACGACTTTACTTTAAAAAGCTTAAAAACTGCCGAGCGGTTAGGCGCTTTGAAGTTGTATCCATCGGCGCCGATTTGCCAGCCTAGACAGGTGATGGGCATTACTTTCCCCAATGCGGTAGGCTTAGCTGCAGGCTTGGATAAAAATGCTGCGGTGATTGATGGCATGGCAGCTTTGGGGTTTGGCTTTATTGAAGTCGGAACGATTACCCCTAGGCCGCAGCCTGGTAACCCTAAGCCACGTTTATTCCGCGTAGCTGAGGCGCAAGGTATCGTGAATCGCTTTGGTTTTAATAATTTAGGCGTAGATAACCTGATAGAAAACGTGAAAGCGGCTAAATATAAAGGTGTGCTTGGCATTAATATCGGTAAAAACTTTGATACGCCCAATGAAAGTGCGGTGAGTGATTATTTGATATGCATGCGTAAAGTGTATGCATATGCCAGTTATATCACGGTCAATATCTCCTCACCCAACACTAAAAACTTACGCGCTTTGCAAGAAAAAGAAGCTTTGTCAGATTTGCTTGCTACATTAAAAGCAGAGCAGTTGAAATTGGCCGAGCAGTTTGGTCGCTATGTGCCGATTGCTTTGAAAATTGCACCGGATTTAGAGCTTGAACAAGTGAATGAAATTGCAGATTTGCTCATGGCGCATAAAATAGATGGTGTGATTGCAACCAATACCACGCTCTCGCGTGATGCGGTACAAGGTATGCAAAATGCTGCAGAAACTGGCGGCTTGTCTGGCGCGCCAGTGCGAGATAAATCTACAGTGGTGATTCAGCAGTTATCGCAGCGCTTACAAGGTGCGCTACCAATTATTGGGGTAGGCGGTATTTTGAGTGGTGCTGATGCGGTAGAAAAAATTGCGGCGGGCGCGAGTTTGGTGCAGTTATACAGTGGTTTAATCTATAAAGGCCCACAGCTGATTCGTGACGTAGCGCAGGCATTGGGCTAATTTCGCTTTCTGTCGATGACCTTGCCGATCTTATATTCGTATCGCCGTTGTCCTTATGCCATGCGAGCTCGCATGGCATTAAAGTATGCTGGTATTGCAGTAGAAATACGCGAGATATCATTGCGTGATAAACCTGCACATTTGCTTGAAGTCTCACCCAAAGGTACGGTGCCTGTATTAGTAACGGCAGAAGGTTCCGTGCTTGAGCAAAGCTTGGATATCATGCATTGGGCATTGCAGCAAAGCGACCCTGACGGCTGGCTCTCGGCAGATGCCACGCAAACACAACAGTTCATTACTGAAAACGATACCAGCTTTAAACAGGCTTTAGATCGTTATAAATACGCGATACGCTTTCCTGAGCAAGCGATGGAGGACTATCGTTCCCTCGGTGAGGTGTTCTTAGCCAAGCTTGAGCAGAAACTAAGCCAAACAGCCTTTTTAATGGGGGCTAAGCTGACGTTAGCCGATATTGCTATCTTCCCATTTGTTCGCCAGTTCTCTGCGGTAGATGCGGTATGGTTTGAGTCTGCAAACTATCCTAAGTTAAAGACCTGGCTGAATTTGATGCTGTCATCTGCGCTGTTTAATAGCATTATGGATAAGCATCCGGTTTATTCCGCGCAGTGAGTCGGCTGGCTACCAATCGCCAAACATTTAGTTCGACTCTGTTTTCCAGTGCGGCAGGCGCCATTCAAAGTAAATCGCTAAGATACGTAATATCGTCATCAAGGCGGCAGGGATAAAGATGCAAAGCCAGGATGCCAGATGGAGTTGGTTAAGCAAGCACACCAGCAAGCCACCTAAGAACGCAATTACCGCATATGGCTGGTAATCACTAAAGGCTTTAGGGATTTCGTCGCAAAAGATATCTCGTAATACGCCACCAAACACCGCGGTCATCACCCCCATCAAGGTGCATATAATCACAGGTAGTTGCTGCTGTAATGCGATTTGTGTGCCTAGCGCGGCATATAAACCCAAGCCTAATGCATCGGGGATGAGGATAGCGCGCTCGGTGAGCTGTATATGTTTATTACGCATAAACAACATAGCAAGCATACATACGCACAGCATGAGCCATATCCAGTTGGCGTGATCAACCCAGAAGAACGGGCGCCGATCAAGCAGCACGTCACGTAAAGTACCGCCACCAAAGGCTGCTACCCCGGTGACCACGAACACGCCAAAGGCATCTAGCTTCTTTCTGGCGCCAGCAACTAGCCCAGAAAGTGCAAAGGCCGACGTGGCAAAAATCTCAATAGCCACTTGTAGCGTGGATGCAGTGACATCGACCATGGCTGAGTACCTTAATAGCAAGTGGTGACTGTTTGTTCACTCAACAACGCAACTGCATCGTGCGTTGCGGCGCGATGCAGGTCAACAAACAGTCGGTGAGATTTAAGTGGTTGCTAAGTCTTTAGCCTCGTTTTGATTATTTTCTTCAAAGATGAGTTTTACTTCGTCTTTGTCATCAATATCCACGTGTACATTGCCGCCGTTAGCCAGTTTGCCAAATAGCAATTCATCAGCCAGCGCTTTGCGGATAGTGTCTTGAATCAACCTTGCCATTGGGCGTGCACCCATGAGTGGGTCAAATCCTTTTCTGCCGAGGTGTGCTTTTAGTGCATCACTGAATGTGGCTTCAACTTTTTTCTCATGCAATTGGTCTTCTAGTTGAATCAAGAATTTATCCACAACACGGATAATAATGTCTTGTGACAACGCTGTGAACGAAACAGTAGCATCTAACCTGTTGCGGAACTCAGGAGAGAATAAACGTTTGATATCTGCCTGCTCATCACCAGCTTGTTTCGCTGTGGTGAAGCCCATGTTGGATTTAGACAAGCTCTCGGCACCAGCGTTGGTGGTCATGATAATGGTAACGTTTCTAAAGTCTGCCTTGCGGCCATTGTTATCCGTGAGCGTACCGTGATCCATTACTTGCAGTAAGATGTTGAAAATATCTGGGTGCGCTTTTTCAATCTCATCTAATAGCAATACGCAGTATGGGTGCTTAGTAATTGCTTCGGTCATTAGACCGCCTTGTTCAAAGCCCACATAGCCCGGAGGCGCACCAATTAAGCGTGATACGGCATGGCGCTCCATGTATTCACTCATATCAAAGCGAATCAGTTCTATGCCCATAATGTAAGCCAGTTGTTTTGCAACCTCTGTTTTACCTACGCCAGTAGGGCCACTGAACAGGAAGCTACCAATCGGCTTGTTGTTTTGACCCAAACCGCTACGTGCCATTTTAACGGCAGAGGATAGTGCCTCGATGGCTTTGTCTTGACCAAATACCACCGCTTTTAGGTCGCGTTCCAGCGTTTTTAGTGCGTTGCGGTCATCGCTAGAGATATTTTTGGGCGGAATGCGCGCAATTTTGGCAATAATGTCTTCAATCTCTTTATTGCCAATCACTTTTTTCTGTTTAGATTTTGGCAAGATGCGTTGTGCTGCGCCGGCCTCATCAATCACATCAATCGCTTTGTCTGGTAGGTGACGGTCATTGATATATTTGGCAGATAATTCTGCTGCTGTAGTGAGCGCCGCTACTGTATATTTCACGCTATGGTGTGTTTCAAAGCGTGATTTAAGTCCCTTGAGGATTTCAATGGTTTCGGCAACGCTAGGTTCTACCACATCTACCTTTTGGAAGCGGCGAGATAGTGCGTGGTCTTTTTCAAAGATACCGCGATATTCTTGGTAAGTCGTAGCGCCTATGCATTTGAGCGAGCCATTAGATAACGCTGGCTTCAATAGGTTGCTTGCATCTAAAGTACCGCCGCTAGCAGAGCCTGCGCCAATCAATGTATGAATTTCATCAATAAACAGAATCGCGTCAGGCTTTTCTTCCAATTGCTTCATTACCGCTTTTAGGCGTTGTTCAAAGTCGCCACGGTATTTGGTCCCTGCAAGCAAGGCACCCATGTCGAGTGAGTACACCACGGCATTAGCAAGTACATCAGGAATATCTTTTTCTACAATACGGCGAGCTAAGCCTTCAGCGATGGCGGTCTTACCAACACCAGCTTCGCCTACTAGCAGTGGGTTGTTTTTACGGCGGCGGCATAAAGTCTGTACCACGCGCTCTAGTTCGGATGCGCGGCCAATCAGCGGGTCAATTTTGCCTGCCACAACTTGTGAGTTCAGGTTAAGCGTGTAGTTCTCAAGTGCGCCATTGGGTGCTGCTTCAGCCTCGGCTTCTTGTTCACCGCCCTCTGGTTTAGCTGTTTCGCCGATTTTCGAAACGCCATGAGAAATAAAGTTAACGATGTCTAGGCGAGTGATGCCTTGTTGATGCAAAAAGAATACAGCGTGTGAATCTTTTTCGCCAAAAATAGCTACGAGTACATTCGCGCCGGTCACTTCTTTTTTGCCAGAAGACTGTACATGCAACATAGCGCGCTGGATTACACGTTGGAAGCCCAAGGTTGGTTGCGTATCCACATCATCTTGCCCAATCACCGTTGGGGTGTGCTCTTCAATGTACTGATTTAACTCGGTACGCAATGTTTCTAACTTTGCGCCGCATGCACGCAGAACCTCAGCCGCGGTTGGGTTGTCAATCATTGCGAGCAGCAAATGCTCAACCGTGATGAGCTCGTGGCGTTTTTGTCTTGCGTCCATAAACGCCATGTGCAAACTAACTTCTAATTCCTGCGCTATCATCTCGGTACCTAACTTTCTATTATGTATCTCGCCTACATTTATGCCATTTCAATGATGCACTGCAATGGATGCTGCGATTGCCTTGCATAGCTCACTACTTGATTCATCTTTGTTTCTGCAATGTCTTGTGGGTAAATGCCACATATACCAGCACCCTCAGTATGTACTTTGAGCATAATTTGCGTTGCTTGTTCACGGCTCTTATTAAAAAAACGCTCAATGACTTCAACAACGAACTCCATTGGTGTGTAGTCGTCATTTAACAGTAGCACTTTAAACATGGGGGGTAATTTTGGTTTTGCAACCTCAGGCTTAAGTGCAATGTCATTTTCGTGCGGTTTATTTGCCATAGTATGAGTCTATTTTGAGCCAAACTGAAAAAAATTCAAGTGTAATTTGGTTTATCTCGAAGAGATATTGTTGCGAACAGGTAATCAGCGATTGCCTAGGCTAAGGGAAGATTTTGACGCTTTTTACAATTCTATCTTGCGTCTGCAATATCTCAAGGCGGTGAGAGCCAATTTTGAAGCTGGTGTTGGGCTCAGGGATGTCTTCAAAATGCTCAAGAATCAAACCATTGAGCGTGCGCGGGCCATCTAGTGGCAACTCAAGATTTAATTTTTTATTAAGGTCACGCAATGTGCTGGTGCCATCGGCCAGCCAGCTACCGTCCTCTTCCTGGTGATAGCTGCCCAGTCTGGAAGGTAGCTGTGTATTAAAGTCACCAATCACTTCTTCTAAAATATCTTCTAAGGTGACTAAACCTTTTAACTCACCATATTCATCCACCACTAGCGCAATCCGCTCGTGATTCTCCTGAAACTGCTGAATCTGGGTAAATAGAGGCGTGCCGGACGGGATGAAATAAGAGTCGTCAATTACTTCAAGTAAGGCGGCTTTACTAAAATCATCTCGCTGGTAGTGTTCACGCAACTGGTTAATCACTTTACGTACATGCAAAATACCAATGATTTCTTCAGACTCACCCTGACGCACTGGCAGGCGTGTGTGATGTGTATTGGTGATGTGGCTTAGGATGTCTTCTAATGGCGCATCAAAATTAATGCTTTCAATCATGGTGTGCGCCGTCATGACGTCATCTACGGTGATTTTTTCCAGCTCAAACAGGTTTAATAAAATGGTGCGGTGCTTCTTGGGCATAAAGTGCCCAGCGTCAGTCACAATGCTGCGTAGCTCGTCCATGGTGAGTGATTGTGCTTGTGCATCAAAATTCACTTTAACCCTAAGTAAGCGTAATAAGCCTACGACAAACAGGTTAACAAACCATACGATTGGATACAGTGCTTTTAGCAATGGATACAAGATATAGCTGGCAAAGAACGCAAGCTTTTCTGGGTATGCCGCTGCGATGACTTTTGGCGAGATTTCACTAAACACTAAAATAGCAAAAGTCACAGTCATGGTGCCAAACATGAGTGTCCATTCCCCCTCACCAAACAGCTCAACGACGATAATGGTGACCAAGGTTGCAGATGCGGCATTGGCAAAGTTATTGCAGAGTAGGATTACACCTAACAGTTTGTCGGTTTTTAGCAGCAGAAACGTTGCCAGCCTAGCTCCACGATGTCCTTGGTTCGCTAAATGTTTTAAACGATAGCGGTTAACCGACATCAAGCTGGTTTCAGCAAGTGAGAAAAAGCCTGAAATTAAAAGCAGAACGGCTAGGGCGCCAAGCTGCCAAGAAATGGGTATGTTGTCCAAAGTATGATGTGATGGTTACTACGAAGAGATAGTGTATACGTGATAAGGGCTTAGAACAAGTGTGGTGATTTTCTGCACGTTCCTGTGAGGGGGGCGGTCGTTGCTAAGAAACGGGTGTGGTTAAATTTTTTTGCGTAGGGAGTGCAACACGCTACAACAATTTTTAGCTTTGTTAGGTTGTTGTAGCGGTTGTTTTAGTTTTAGGCAAATTCAGATGGGTCTGGATCAGGATGCGTTTCTTTTTTATCGCCGTCTTTCTTTTCCACATCACTCATTAAGTTGGCACGGCTAACACCTAACCACATGGCAATCGGGCAAGCTACCAGCACTGATGAGTAAATACCAAATAAAATACCAATAGTCAGTGCTAGCGCAAAGTTATGTAACACTTCACCGCCAAATAACAGCATAGACAGCACCATAAGCTGTGTAGAGAAGTGGGTAATGATGGTACGTGACATGGTGCGTGTAATCGCATTATCAATCACGTGGGTGACGCTAGCTTTACGCATTTTGCGGAAGTTTTCACGCACTCGGTCGAACACCACTACAGACTCGTTTACTGAGTAGCCTAATACTGCAAGCACTGCTGCTAGTACGGTCAGGTTGAACTCCCACTGGAAAAAGGCGAAAAAGCCCAAAATAATAATCACATCGTGCATGTTCGCAATGATTGCCGCAACAGCAAAGCGCCATTCAAAACGTAGTGCTAGATAAATCATAATGCCTGCGATCACCAATAGCAGGGCTAGCGAACCTTTTTCATACAGCTCAGTGCCTACTTGTGGCCCTACGAACTCAATGCGGCTCATTTGTACTGAGTCATCTACTGCTTTAAGCGAGCCTAATACTTTGTCTGAAAGCTGTGCGCCAGTAAGGCCAGTTCTGACCGGCAAGCGAATCAGCACGTCACGGCTAGTACCAAAGTTTTGTACGGTTGCATCTTTCAAGCCGATGCCATCAATGGTGGTGCGGATCTTGGTTAAATCTGCAGCGTGCGGGTAGTTCACTTCAATCATGGTGCCGCCAGTGAAGTCCACACCAAAGTTCAAGCCGCGTGTAGCAAGAAACACGACAGCAAGTATAAAGGTAATCATGGAGATGGCTGTGGTTAAACGGCCATAGCTCATGAAGGGGATGTCTTTTTTTACTCTAAAAAATTCCATAGTTTTTACTCTATATTTTTGTCTGTGGGCGCTAAATTAACTGGAGCGCTTAACCAATTGAAAGGTGTGTTGTTTTACGACGGCTACCGTAAACCCAGTTAACAATCGCACGTGAAACCACCACCGCACTGAACATAGAAGTGAGGATGCCAAGTACGTGTACAACCGCAAAGCCTTTAACCGGGCCTGTGCCAAATAAGAATAAGGCAATACCGGCGATCATGGTGGTGACGTTAGAGTCTAGAATTGTATCCCAAGCACGGTCATAGCCAATGTGGATTGAGGCTTGAGGTGTATTGCCGCTATGTAGCTCTTCACGGATACGTTCGTTAACCAACACGTTGGCGTCAATTGCCATACCCAGCGTTAGCGCTACCGCTGCCAACCCCGGTAAGGTTAATGTTGCTTGCAACATAGAAAGTATAGCTACCAGTAGCAGTAAGTTAATGCCTAGCGCCAATACTGAAATTCCACCAAATACTAGGTAGTAAAAAATCATAAATACCGCAATGGCTGCGAAACCCCACAAGGTAGAGTGCATGCCGCGTTTGATGTTCTCCTCACCCATGCTTGGGCCAACGGTACGTTCTTCAATGATATCCATTGGTGCAGCCAATGCGCCGGCACGTAATAGTAAAGAAATATCAGTTGCCTCTTGCGTGTTTGCCATGCCTGATATTTGTACGCGGCCACCGCCAATTTCTTCGTTAATCACTGGTGCGGTCACTACTTCGGTGTTGCCTTTTTCGATCAGCAAAATAGCCATGCGTTTGCCCACGTTTTCACGTGTTACTTGCTGGAATACGCGTGCGCCGCGTGCGTCCAGTGTTACGTTCACCACTGATTGCCCAGTTTGGCCATTCACGCCAGGGCCTGCATCGGTGATGTAGTCACCAGTGAGTACCACGTTCTTTTTCACGAGAATAGCGCGACCCTCGCGGTCTTTAAACGCATCGGTACCAACAGGTGCTTGGCCTTTCTGGGCTTTTTCCAAAGTCATTGCATCTGATTTTTCTTCATCTACCAAGCGAATTTCAAGCGTAGCAGTACGGCCTAAAATTTCCTTAGCTTTGGCAGTATCTTGCACGCCAGGCAACTGTACTACCACGCGGTCTGTGCCTTGTTGCTGAATAATCGGCTCAGCTACACCTAGCTCGTTGATTCGGTTGTGCAGTGTTTGAATATTTTGCTTTAATGCAAACTCTTGAATACGTTTTTGCTCAATCGCATTCAATGAAGCGCTCAGTACAATATCTTCGCCATTGATGCTATCTTTAAGCGTTAAGTCAGGATATTGATTGCTAATGATTTTTCTGGCTTTAGCTAGTTCTGTTGCACTGGTAAAGCGGATTTGTACGGTTTGACCTTCGCGTGTTACGCCGGCGTATGAAACACGCTCTTTACGTAATGCTGTTCTAAAGTCACCAACAAAGCGCTCTGCAGCTTTGTCTAAAGCAGCCTTCATGTCGACCTGCAGTAAAAAGTGCACGCCACCACGTAAGTCTAAGCCTAAGTACATCGGTTTAGCGCCTATGCTACGTAGCCAGTCTGGTGAACGCGATAGCAGGTTTAAGGCGACTGTGTAGTCGCTGCTTAGGTTGGCTTGTAGTAGGTCTTTGGCTTTGATTTGCGTGTCTGTATTTGCAAAGCGCGCTTTTACACCACGTGCGTCTAAATAAATGCCGTCGTATGCAATTTTCTCTTTTTGCAGAATCTGTTCTACTTGTGCTAGTAAGGTAGGGTCAATCTTGCTGGTGCTTTTTGCAGGGGTGACTTGAATTGCAGGCGATTCACCAAACAGATTGGGGATAGCGTAAATCAGCCCCATCAGAATCATGAAGACAACAAAAATGTTTTTCCACAGCGGGTAGCGGTTCATAGTCAGACTCTAGTCAACGGTTTGCAGTTACTTAAAGCAGTGGTGCAAAGTGTTAGTTAAATTTTAGTTAGGATGGCGCTTAGCGATTATAAAGTCTTGGGATTAGATGCTCTTAATCGTACCTTTTGGCAAGGCGCTTTGAATTGCATGCTTTTGAACGGTAATTTCAGTATTGGTTGCAATTTCAAGCGTAACAAATGCGTCCGTTACTTTAGTGACCTTGCCAACAATGCCGCCAGAAGTGACTACTTCATCGCCTTTTTGTAATGCAGCAATCATGTTACGTTGCTCTTTAGCTTGCTTCATCTGCGGACGAATAATCATAAAGAAGAATAGTAAAAAGATGACGATCAATGGTAAAAAGCTAGTGAAATCTGTAGCAGGCGCTGTTGCAGCATAAGCATTTGAAATAAACACGATATAACTCTCTTTAAAAAAACTTAAAAAATGATCTAAAAATTAGCCTTTAATTCTAGCACATACTGTATGTGAATGCAGACGGTGCAGATTTTCGTTCAGTTGATTCAGGTCAAGCTTTTGCGCTTTGCTGCAAACTCTTGCTTGAACGTGTCAAACGTACCTGCTTCAATCGCACCACGCATGCCGCTCATGAGTTGCTGATAATAATGCAGGTTATGTATGGTGTTTAGGCGAGAGCCTAAGATCTCACCAATTCTATGCAAGTGGTGCAGGTATGCGCGTGTGAAGTTACGGCAGGTATAGCACGCACAGTCTGCATCAAGCGGATTGGTGTCGTTTTTGTAGCTGGCATTTTTAATTTTGACATCGCCATATTGCGTAAATAGCCAGCCATTGCGTGCGTTGCGTGTCGGCATAACGCAGTCGAACATATCCACGCCTTGTGATACGGCAGCGACTAAATCTTCAGGCGTGCCAACGCCCATTAAGTAGCGTGGCTTCTCTTGCGGCATTTTGGGTGCAGTGTGCGCTAATATGCGCAACATATCTTCTTTAGGTTCGCCTACTGAAAGGCCACCAATGGCATAACCATCAAATCCAATTTGCTCTAAACCTTCGCGAGAAACGTCGCGTAGCTCCTCGTGCATGCCACCTTGGATGATGCCAAATAAAGCATTGGGGTTACCTTCGTGCGCTTGCTTACTACGCTTTGCCCACCTGAGCGAAAGCTGCATCGAGTCGTTGGCCTCTTTGAGGGTGGCTGGGTAAGGGGTGCACTCATCAAAAATCATCACAATATCTGAGTTCAATACACGTTGGATGCGCATGGATTCTTCTGGTGTGAGGAAGCATGAGTCGCCATTGATAGGAGAGCGGAATTTAACCCCCTCTTCAGTAATCTTGCGTAAGTCACCTAGGCTCCAAACCTGAAAGCCGCCTGAATCGGTTAGTATGGGTTTATCCCAACCCATGAATTTGTGCAGGCCGCCGTGTGCCGCGATCACTTCTAGTCCTGGGCGCAACCATAGGTGAAAGGTATTACCGAGTACGATATGCGCATCAATCTCGGTCAGTTCCAGCGGAGACATGGCTTTGACTGTGCCATAAGTACCGACAGGCATGAAAGCAGGCGTTTCAACTTTGCCGTGCGCTAGTTCTAAAGTGCCGCGACGTGCGAGGCCATCTTGTTTGTGTAAGGTAAATTGCATGGTAAAACAATAATATTTTGAATGTCGCGATACTAACACAATATGTATAGCTTGTAGGCGTAGCCACTCTGCGTCTGTGAATGCCGGTTAAGGGTTGAATCCTAAATATTAAGTCTTGGTGAAAACTATTTTAGTAAAATATGCTCTAAGGTTTAGCTATAAATTAATAATGGAGGATATATGAAAAATACGATGATTGTAGGTACGTGCTTATTGGCTTTTGTGCTTGGCGGTTGTGCCAATATGACAGAGACGCAAAAGGGCACGGCTAAAGGTGCCGCGATTGGCGCTGGTGCAGGTGCCGTTGTAGGTGCGATTGCCGGTAAAGGGAAAGGTGCTGCGATTGGCGCAGCTGTTGGTGCTGCTGCGGGTGCTGTTGCGGGCAACGTCTGGACTAAGCGTCAGGAAGAGCAAAAAAGGCAAATGGAAGAAGCTACAGCAGGTACTGGCGTAGGTGTGACGCAGACTGCGGATAATCGCCTGAAACTAGATATCCCTAGTGATATTTCTTTTGACGTGGGTCGTGCTGATATCAAATCAAATTTTAGAACTGTGCTCGATACTTTTGCTACCAGCTTGGTGAACAATCCGGCAAGTAACGTAACCGTTATCGGCCATACGGATAGTACAGGTAGTGACGCTGTTAACAACCCATTATCGTTAAATCGTGCTGCAAGTGTTCGTGAATATGTTGTAGCACGTGGTGTGCAGTCTAGCCGGATTGCGATTGAAGGCAGAGGTTCACGTGAACCTTTGGTCGCCAATGACACCGCGGCAAATCGGGCCAAAAATCGTCGCGTAGAGATTTTTGTCGCAGAACCCGCTAAATAATGTGAGGCTTACTTGTTATTAACGTGAGTATGGGTAATTGAAACAAGGCCGGCTATTTGCCGGCTTTGTTTTGTCTGGCGCGTCGCTGTCAGTGTTAAGATTAGATGTCCGTGTTTTTAAAAAATTAAAGTTACCAGTGTTGAAATTTGATTTCGAGTATCGCAATAGGCTTTGTTATACTAATCAAAATTTAAATATGATCATATATAAAGGTATGATGTAAAACATGATTGAACCTAAACAAAAAACATTTCATCGTAACTCTGACTCACCGTCTTTACGTGAGCGCGGAATATATTTATTACCTAATTTATTTACTTCTGCGGCTTTGTTTGCTGGTTTTTACGCAATCGTACAGGCGATGAATAGCAACTTTGAGCAGGCTGCTGTTGCGATTTTTATCGCAATGGTGATGGATGGTTTGGATGGTCGGGTCGCCCGCATGACCAATACGCAAAGCGCGTTTGGTGCAGAATACGATAGCCTGTCTGATATGGTGTCGTTTGGTGTTGCGCCTGCGCTTATTTTGTATGTTTGGGCGCTTAAGCCTTTAGGTAAACTGGGTTGGATTGCTGCCTTTATTTATTGCGCTTGTGCGGCACTGCGGTTGGCTAGATTTAATACCAAGCTGGATGATGTGAATCAAGATAAGCGTTATTTCCAAGGCTTACCTAGCCCGGCTGCTGCTGCTTTGCTGGCTGGCTTTGTGTGGGTGTCTTATGAGTATGGCGTGAATGGCCGCGATGTATTTTTTGGTGTGCTGCAAATGAAATGGATGGCATGGTGCATTACGGTGTTTGCTGGTGCTTCTATGGTGAGTGATCTGCGCTATTACAGCGGCAAAGATATTAATCTAAAAGCGAGCGTGCCATTTTTTGTTATTCTTGGCATCATGTTGGGCTTTGTGCTGATTTCCTATAGCCCGCCGGAAGTATTGTTTTTGATTATGACAATCTATGCACTTTCAGGCTATGTGATGTGGCTGCGTGGAAAATTTACTGCTAAGTAATTTACAGCCAACCCAAAGTGCTTAAGTAATACACAACGTTCGTTAAGATTTATTGATCATCATGATAAATAAATTCAAATACTTAAGCACTTGCGAAACCACTTAAAAAACATTATATTGCTAGTACTATGTTCAATTTAAATATTACATTTACTCAATATGCACTGCATCAACATGCCAGTGCCGATTTGCTACGCAAATTATCTGCGTTACGCCTTCTTAGCTTTCTGCGCTAGTGCGCAGACTAAACACACCCCAAATTTAAGTATTACTTCGCGCACCCAATTTTTTAGGTGAGGTGCCAGCTACTAGCCTGTTGTTTAAAGCAATGATAGGCTAAAACAAAATAAAACTAAGGTAATTATCATGACACAAGAGCAAATTATTATTTTTGATACGACATTGCGTGATGGCGAGCAGAGCCCAGGCGCAGCAATGACCAAAGAGGAAAAAATTCGTATTGCACGTCAACTTGAGAAGTTGGGCGTGAACGTGATTGAGGCGGGTTTTGCGGCGGCGAGCCCTGGCGATTTTGATGCGGTTCACGAAATTGCAAAGATTATTAAAAACTCAACGGTCTGCTCATTAGCGCGTGCCAGCGAGAACGATGTACGTCGTGCTGGTGAGGCAATTAAACCTGCGGCAAAAGGGCGTATTCATACATTTATCGCCACCAGCAAGATTCATATGGAAAATAAACTCCGTATGACCGAAGACCAAGTAGTTGAGCGTGCGGTGCAAGCGGTGAAATGGGCGTTGGAATATACAGATGATGTTGAGTTCTCTGCCGAAGATGCGGTGCGCTCAGACATGGATTTTTTGATTCGCGTATTCGATGCAGTGATTCAAGCTGGTGCCAAAACCATTAACGTGCCAGATACTGTAGGTTACTCTATTCCAGCAGCATGGGGCGAGCGTATGCGTGAATTGATTGCACGTGTGCCCAATAGTCATAAGGTAGTGTGGTCTACACACTGTCATAATGACCTTGGTATGGCAGTGGCAAACTCATTGGCTGCGGTAATGGCTGGTGCGCGTCAGGTTGAGTGTACGATTAACGGTTTGGGTGAGCGTGCAGGTAATGCAAGCTTGGAAGAAGTGGTCATGGCAGTGAAAACACGCAATGACATCTTCAACTTAACCACAAGCATAGATGCGACACAAATCGTACCAACCAGTAAGTTAGTTTCTACTATCACTGGCTATCCGGTGCAGCCTAACAAGGCGATTGTAGGTGCCAATGCGTTTGCACATGAGTCTGGTATTCACCAGGACGGTGTGTTGAAGCATCGCGAAACTTATGAAATTATGCGTGCTGAAGATGTGGGTTGGAACGCAAATAAATTAACCTTGGGTAAGTTGTCTGGCCGTAATGCATTTAGAACGCGCTTGAAAGAGTTGGGCATTGAGCTTGAAACTGAAGATTTATTAAATGCAGCGTTTGCACGTTTTAAAGATTTAGCGGACAAAAAGTCTGAAATTTTTGATGAAGACTTACACGCCTTAGTGAGCGATGAGTTTGTGTCTGAAGCAAGCGAGAATTATAAATTGGTGTATTTACAAGTGGCATCACAAACTGGTGAGGTGCCACATGCCTTGATTACAGTAAGTGATAATGGCAGTGAGAAAAAAGCTGAGGCTGATGGCGGTGGCCCTGTAGATGCATCATTTAAGGCGATTGAGCAAATTGTAAACAGCGGCGCTGAGTTATTGCTTTACTCAGTGAATAACATTACCAGCGGTACAGATGCGCAAGGCGAAGTGACGGTACGTCTTTCTAAGGGCGGGCGTATAGTGAATGGGCAAGGTGCGGACACGGATATTGTTGTGGCCTCTGCCAAAGCTTATTTAAATGGATTGAATAAGTTACATAGCAAGCTAGAGCGTGCGCATCCTCAAGTGTAGTTTTTGAATGCGGATGTGTTGTTAAAACCAAGTCGGGCGAATCCATGAGTTTGTTAGGACAGATGAAGCTTCAGGCGCAGCAAACGCTTGAGGATAAAAATAATCAAAGCAAACTCAGTGCTGATTCGCTCGCTTTGCGTAATGCAAAACTTAAAGAGGTATTCAATTATTGGCGTGAGTTCTCTGAGCTAATTCGAGTGATTGAGCCTGAGTTTCCCCATGTCATTTCATTGCCTAGCATCGGTGATTTATCTGGGTTAAGGGTGACTGAGCCTTTTGCTGAGTATCGGCATACGCTCTTGAGTAATGAAGCATTCTCTGATGAGATTAGCCATGTTTCACTATTCTACTTTTACAAGGCACCGCAGGTTTTTAAATTTGAACGTGAGCTAGGCATTGCACAGCGCATTAAAGATGTGTTGTGGCGCTATGGCATAGTTCATACTGCAGAAGACGTGAAGAATGAACATGCACGGGTGACAGCGGTATCCTTTACTATTCCTTGGCAAGTCAAAGGCTCAATATTAGTCACGGCATTATCTGATGCTGAGGTATTGCACTTTTCATTAAAAAACATTGCCAAGCTTGGTGAGATGGAATTGGAAATGCCGTTTGATCAGGTGGATGCAACATTTTTGGATGAGCTTTCTAAACTACTGCTAGGGCAGGACAACTTTTTTTGGAAGCTGGCTAAGTTCTAGCAGAATAACAATATGCGTCTACGTATGAGTCGGCAATCGCTTTTGATTGTGTTGGCACTGTTCTGTACCTACTTTATTTGGGGCTCAACATATTTGGCCATTCGTTTTGGGATAGAAAGCTTTCCTCCGTTTTTAATGGGGGGTATACGCTTCACTGTTGCCGGCGCGGTTTTGTTTGTTGTGATGCGTTATTTGGGTGCTGCGATGCCTTCTGGCCGCGAATGGCTTGGCGCTGGTGTAGTGGGGCTGTTGTTACCTGCGCTAGGCAATGGCACTGTGTGTTATGTGCAGCAAACCATTTCATCGAGCGTTGCTGCGTTATCAATCGCCACCGCGCCGATTTGGATGGCAATTTTTTCCTCAATTTGGGGGCATAAGATTACGCTAAAAGAGTGGCTAGGTATTGCCATCGGTTTAGTTGGTATTGTGTTGCTTAATCTGGGCGGCAGTTTTGAAGGGGATTTTACTAGCGCCTTCTTGTTGATATTTGCTGCAGCGAGTTGGTCGTTTGGCTCGGTATGGGGTAAGCATTTAGCGATGCCGGCAGGTTTAATGGGCGCGGCGTGCCAGATGTTTGTGGGCGGGTTGGCGCTGTTGTTAGTAAGCGCTTACGCTGGCGAGTCATGGCCTCAGCAGGTATCATCTAAGTCATGGGGTGCGCTGGTGTTTCTAATTGTACTAGGGTCGTTAATTGCATACAGTGCATACCAGTACTTGCTTAAAACGGTGCGGCCTTTAGTTGCCAGCAGCAATACTTTTGTAAATCCGATCGTGGCGTTCGCCGTGGGCATCTGGTGGGCCGCTGAACACGTAACCACGGTTGAAATAGCTGCGCTGGGTGTGATTTTGGTAGGTGTATTTTTAGTACTTTCTGTAACGAATAATGAAGATATTTAATATGAAACAAGACGTAACTCCAACGCAGAATTTAGCGTTGTTTGACTTAGATAATACTTTGCTGGCTGGTGATAGCGATTACAACTGGGGCATGTTTTTGATTGGTGAAGGCTTGCTAGACGGCAAGACACATCAAGAGCGCAATGACCAGTTTTATCAAGATTATAAAAACGGCAATCTAGATATTTATAAATTTCTTGAATTTCAATTAAAGCCGTTAAGTGAACACTCTAAAGAGTTTTTAGATACGCTCCATTTGAAATATATGGAGCAAGTGATTCGCCCGATGATGACCGTGAAGGCGCAAGAGTTGGTGAATCAGCACAAAGCGGCAGGCGATTTGTGCGTTGTGATTACGGCAACGAACAGCTTTGTGACTAAGCCAATTGCTACTGCATATGGCATTGAGCATTTGATTGGTACCGACCCGGAAATGGTCGATGGCCAATACACGGGTGGCGTGCAAGGTGTGCCGAGCTTTCAAGAGGGTAAGGTAACGCGTATTAACGATTGGTTAAATGCACGTGGGCAGCAATTAGGCGATTTTGCGAAAAGTTATTTCTACAGTGATTCGCACAATGATTTACCGTTAATGAAGTTGGTGACTAATCCTATCGCCGTAGATGCAGACCCTACGCTAGCAACATATGCAGAGCAGCATCAGTGGCCTCGTATTAGTTTGCGCACATAGGTATTGTGCATAGACAGCGTCTATTTACAGTGCGCCGATCATTTGTCGATATCAAGTTTAAGTTTAAAGCAGCCGCGCGCTGCTTTAAACGTTTTTAGTGCCCCAACAGTATCTGCGAAACAAATTTGCTGCCAATATAAGCTAGCACCAGCAGGACGAAGCCAGTGAGGGTCCAACGAATGGCTTTTAATCCCCGCCAGCCATACTGGTATCTGCCAAACAATAGCCCAGCGTAAATAAACCAGCTAGCAATTGAGAAGATGGTCTTATGGTTGAATTGCACTGGCTTATGGAACAGCGCCTCAGAGAACCACATGCCACTCACTAAAGTAGCGGTGAGTAGAATAAATCCAAACCCTATCATTTTAAATAGCAGGCTTTCCATCACCATTAATGGTGGGAAGCTAGGTAGCTTAATCAGCGTGGTTTTGTGGTGCAGGTTTCGTTCCGCAATGGTCATCAGCAAGGCATGCAATGCAGCAAACGTAAACAGGCTGTAGGCAATCATGGCTACCCAGATATGCGCAATAAACAGCGGGTTGCCAGATTCAGGCAAAAAATGCGTTTCGGTAAAGAAGGCCGGTAGCAGTGAAAATACAGCAGCTGGTGGCAACACAAAGGCCTGCAGGCTATATAGCTGATGATTGCGATCTGTTACCCAATACACTAAAACCGTTAACCACAGTATGGCCGAAATTGACTGATAAAAGCCCAAGTTGAAACCGATCGCGAAAATGCTTTGGTGTAATAGCCAACCATGAATCAGTAAGCCCAAGGCAATCATTGCTGAGTGCAGTTTTAATGCATCAGGTTTTATATTGGCATGGTTTGGTGCTTTTGCATCGCGCCAGAAATCAATAGCCACAGCCATATAAATAAACGCAACAATAAAGTAAGGAATTAATTTTTGCATAGTGCAATTATGGCGCAATTAGCGCGTAAATATAATAGCTGAGATTAATAAATATAAGATTTATCACATCACTTACTACGCCAGCAGGCGCTAGTGTAATCAAGCTGCCAGTGCTGAGGCTTAAACTTACTTAATATATTGGATTGATTAAACAAATGTATTAATAGGACAGGTCTGACGCTTGATGTAAAATTAGACCTAATATTATTTGTACGAGTATAAAGATGCTAGAAAACTTGACTGGGCGCTTGCAGGGCGTCATTAAAAACTTACGTGGGCAAGCACGCTTAACTGAAGAAAACATCGCTGATGCGATGCGTGAAGTGCGTATGGCCTTACTGGAGGCTGATGTTGCCTTGCCGGTAGTGAAAGACTTTATTGCTGCGGTGAAGCTACGTGCGCAGGGTAAGGAAGTGTTACAGAGCCTAACCCCAGGTCAGGCCGTGATTGAAGTGGTGAACGATGAGTTGACCTCACTCATGGGTAAGGCCAATGAAGGCTTGAACTTAGCTGCAGTGCCACCAGCTATTATTTTAATGGCGGGTTTGCAGGGTTCGGGTAAAACCACCACCTCTGCCAAGTTGGCAAAGTTATTAAAAGAGCAGAAAAAGAAAGTCCTGTTGGCGAGTGCTGACGTTTATCGTCCAGCCGCGATTGAGCAGCTTAAAACGCTGGCGAATCAGCTGGAGATAGAGTGCTTTGATAGTAATGCCAGCCAAGCGCCGCTTGATATTGCTACTGCGACTTTAGATTTTGCAAAACGCGGTTACTACGATGTGGTGATTTTCGATACGGCAGGCCGCTTGGGTATTGATGAAGCGATGATGGCTGAAATCAAGGCATTGCACACCTTCTTGAACCCGATTGAGACCTTGTTTGTGGTTGATGCGATGCAGGGGCAGGATGCGATTAATACGGCGAAAGCGTTCGGGGATACTTTACCGTTAACCGGCGTTATTTTAACCAAGCTGGACGGTGACTCACGCGGCGGTGCGGCTTTGTCGGTTCGCCATGTGACAGGTAAGCCAATCAAGTTCATCGGTGTGAGTGAAAAAGTGGATGGCCTAGAGCCGTTTTATCCAGACCGTATGGCATCACGTATCCTCGGTATGGGTGATGTGCTGGGCTTGATTGAGCAAGCGCATAAAAACGTAGACATGGCTGAAGCGCAAAAGCTGGCCGATAAAGTTAAATCAGGTAAAAACTTTGATTTAGACGACTTTAAAGCGCAAATGTCGCAAATGCGAAAAATGGGGGGTATGGGAGCACTCATGGATAAAATGCCGTCACAGCTTGCAGGCATGGCAGCCAAAGTTAATCCAGATGATGCAGACAAGAGCATTCGCCGCATTGAGGGTATTATCAATAGCATGACGCCGTTGGAGCGCCGTAAACCTGAGCTGATTAAGGCAACACGTAAAAAACGTATTGCGGATGGTTCTGGGGTGCAAGTGCAGGAAGTGAACCGTTTGTTGAAGCAATTTGAAGAAACGCAGAAAATGATGAAGATGTTTAGCAAAGGCGGCATGGCAAAAATGATGCGCAGTATGGGTGGTTTGATGGGCGGTAAGCTACCTGGAATGCGTTAATATATTAGTTCGGGTGAAGCGGTGCACTTTAGAAGTCTTGTTAAAACAATCTCTTACGAAAAATAGAAAACTTTTTTACAAAATAATTAAGTTATTTGTGAATTTCTCATTGACCAACCTGATAGTTTCTATATAATGGCGACCTTTCGTAAGTAACGCAGTTAATTACGAAATGAATGGGGTGTTAGCTCAGCTGGTAGAGCAGCGGACTTTTAATCCGTTTGTCGTGGGTTCGATCCCCGCACACCCTACCAAGATATATAAGGCTTAATCAGAAATGATTAAGCCTTTTTCTTTTGTGCTGTCAGTTCCGATTAGCGCTATTATTTAACCCATGTGCATAGACGCTTTGGGTACTTATCTTTTTAATCTGCCTATCAAACATTAGTGAAACCTGAAAACACCAAATCTGCGTTGCATCCGCGTAATCGACATCGCGAGCGCTACGACTTTGATGCGCTAATGCAAACTAGCGCGGCGTTGGCCCCATATGTGCAATTGAATGCGTATGGCGATGCTTCCATTGATTTTTCTGATGCGCAAAGCGTTAAGGCGCTTAATCAGGCTTTGCTCAAACAGTTTTATGCGGTGGATGTTTGGGATATTCCTCAACATTACCTATGTCCGCCCATTCCCGGGCGTGCGGATTACTTGCACTATCTGGCTGATTTACTAAGTGAGCCTCATGGCGTGGTGCCGCGTGGGCCATCTGTACGCGTACTGGATATAGGCGTAGGTGCGAACATCATCTATCCACTGATTGGAACTCATGAATATGGGTGGCAGTTTGTGGGGGCAGATGTTGACGCTAAGGCACTACGCAATGCACAGCAGATTGTGGATGCAAATGCCCTGACTGATGTAATTGAGTTGCGATTGCAGGCTACACCAACATCCATTTTTAACGGCATGATTCAACCGGGCGAGTTATTTGCGTTAACGATGTGCAATCCGCCGTTTCATGGCTCTCTGTCCGATGCGCAGGCCGGCACGCAACGAAAGTGGCGGGGGTTAGGTAAGCATGTGGCTAAACAGGGTGGGGGTAGCAAGCCTGCCGTATTGAATTTTGGCGGGCAAGGCGCAGAGTTGTATTGTGCTGGGGGTGAGGAGGCGTTTGTGACCGCCATGGTTAAACAGAGTAAGCAGTATGCAACGCAATGCGTATGGTTTACCACGCTGATTTCAAAAGCCGCTAACTTGCCCAGTGTTTACCGTGCGCTCAAGAACGTGCATGCGCGTGAGGTGAGGACCATAGAAATGACGCAAGGTCAAAAACAAAGCCGCATCGTAGCCTGGACCTTTCTGGATGCTAGTCAACGCAGTTCTGTATGGGGTTGAGTAAGGGGTAGTGTGCGCTCATCAATGGACGCTAGTGCCGTTGCTGCAATTATGCGCTATCAAATTAACAGCCTAATCGATATCCGATTGGGCTGTTTTGTTTTAGCCGGACGGCAGCAGAAAGTAGGTGTTTGAAATAGCGAGCACATGCTATGTATATTTCTTGACAAGCCCCAGTATAGGTAGCACAGTAGGTTTTAGGTAGGTGTTAATGATGACAGCTTGTTTAACCGACTGAAAGTCAACATGATGGCTAGCAAAAAACAAGAAAATATCCCCCCTATTAAATTCATGTTTGTTGTAGCGCTTGATGCGCTCGTTTGTGAGCAGTTGGAGGGGGATGCCAAGCCTCTGACCGGATGGAGTTCGACGCAGCTGTCGGCATCTAGCCCCACACTCAAAAGTTTGTTTCATCCAGATGACCTAGATATATACGATGCGATTTTCTCACACTCATCTCAAGTAGAGCCGGTTACCCTGACTTTTAGAATTGTAGATAAGAAGGGGCTGGCTAAGATTCTGAGTGCCACTTATCAAAAACAGCTAGATGTAGATCATTTAAAAACGCGGATTACGCTCACCCTTGCGCAACCTGAGGTTAACCTCGAGATTGCTCAGGGTCTGATGTATGACAGCTTTTTTGCGATGCTAGAAAATACAGATGACTACATTTATTTCAAGAATAGAAATCATCAGTTTACTAGTGCAAGCCAAACTGTCGTAGATGTCACGCAAGGCATCGCGCATTGGTCTGACTTGATTGGTAAAACAGATTACGATGTGCTGCCTAGGGAGTATGCGGATATTTATTACACGCTAGAGAAAAAGATTTTTAATGGCTTTTTGCCTATGGCACAAGAGGTACAGCCGCTGTTAAATAGTCATGGTAAGCCCTGTTGGGTTGATAACCGTAAATATGCGATGAAAGATAAAGACGGTCATATTATCGGTTTGTTTGGTATTGCCAGAGATATCACTGAGTTAAAGAGAGCTGAGGCGCAGCTACGTAAAAGTGAAGACAGAATGCGCCTTGCGTTATTGGCGGCTAATCAGGCTTGGTTTGATTTTGATATCAAAACGGGTGAGATGACGACGAGTGATGAGTACTCTCAAGTTCTGGGTTATGCAGAGGGGGAGTTAGACCATAACTTGCAGGAGTGGCAGGCAGCATTGCACCCGGAAGATAGTGCTAGGGTGATGTCATTCTTAAATGAGTGCATGACTGGCAGTGACTCGGTCTCTGTTGATTATCGGCGCCGTGCAAAAAACGGAGATTGGGTTTGGATGAATAGTGTGTTCAAAATTGCTGAGTTTAATGCGCTACATCAGCCCATGCGCATGATAGGGGTGCATGCCAATATTAATAGCCGTAAACTGCTGGAGTTGGAGCTTAACCAAAAGGCACATATTGACTACCTGACTGAGTTGAATAATCGCGGTCACTTTATGGAGCAGGCGGAGAAAGAGCTTAGTCGAAGTCAGCGCTATGAAAAAGAAATGGCAATTTTTATGATGGATATTGACTTTTTTAAGAAAATTAATGACAGCCATGGACATAAAGTTGGCGATATTGTATTGAAAAAATTGGCAGATGTATGTCGCCAAACCTTGCGTGAGGTTGATATTATTGGGCGCGTAGGCGGTGAAGAGTTTGCTATTTTGCTGCCAGAAACCAATCGCACAGAGGCGCTGGAAGTGGCTGAGCGTTTAAGGCTGTCGGTTGCTGACTCTGAAGTGCCAATGAAGGATGGCTTGCCAGTACAGTATACGGTCTCGATTGGCGTGTCTTCTGTGGAGTCAGCGGATGACAATATCGATGTGTTGCTTAGTCGAGCGGATAAGGCGCTTTATCAGGCAAAGCAGTCTGGCCGTAATCGGGTATGTGCAGCAAGCTAGGGCTTGAGGCGAGGTTTTTCTGCTTTTTTAAGTGCTTGGTTGGAGTAAGCGAGTGTGCAAAGCTTAATTTTTATTTGTTCGGCTTATTTATTAGTGATCTTATCAGTTAATATGCAGCTTGATTTCGTCTGATCTACTTTAAGGGAGTGTCATGTTTTTTATTGAGCTGATTCACAATACTGCTTTGTTAGTTGCGCTCACAACAATCTACCAAGTTACCTCCTCCCGTAATAAAAAAAATCCGTTAACGCAGCCGTTATTTTTTGGTCTTTTATTTGGTATTGCCGGTGTGATTGGCATGATGACACCAGTGCAGTACGGTAATGGCGTGATCTTTGATGGGCGCTCCATTGTTTTGTTTGTTGCAGGGATGTTTGGTGGCCCTTTTGTTGCTGCGTTGAGTGCGTCTATTATCGGCGCATACCGGATATGGCTTGGTGGAGCCGGTGTTTATATCGGAGTTGCCGTCACTGTAGTGGCTGCTTTAATCGGTGTTGCGTTTTATTATTATCGGAAAAGTGTAGGCGGCTCTTTGAAGGCACTACCGCTATTAGGTGCTGGCCTGCTAGTGCACGTGGTGATGCTGCTGCTGTTTTTATATTTACCTGGCGGCATTGGGGTTTGGATTGATAAGCAGTTGGGCCCCACGATTATTTTGTTTTATCCGGTGGCAACGATGCTAATTTGCCTGCTTTTTCAAGATTATGAAGAGAAAGAGCATGGTCGTGTTGAGCTGCACCGTTTGGCCTACTACGATTCATTGACCGGCTTACCGAATCGATCATTGCAGATTGATCGTCTTAATTGTGCCTTATTGGAGTGCAAAAGCACTGGCTCCAAAGGTGCACTCATTTTATTAAACCTAGATCGTTTTAAAACGCTGAATGAAGCGCGTGGGCATGCGGTGGGGGATATGCTGCTATGTTTTATCGCCGATAGGCTAAAGCCGCTGGTGGGAGCCGATGGTATGCTAGCCAGAATGTCTGCGGATGAATTCGCGGTGTTGATTCCGAAAGGTGCAAGCAATACAGCAGATATTGACTCGATGGTTAGCCACCTGCTTGATAAAATTAGATTGCAGCTTAAGCTCCCAATTCAGCTGGGGGATGATGAGTTGATTGCATCAGGTAGTATTGGTATTGCCACTTTCCCTATTAATATTGAAGATGATGCGGGTGATGTGTTTCGCCGCGCGGATACAGCCATGCATCGTGCTAAGCAAAATGGTGGCAATCAAAGTATCTTGTTTGAACAGTCAATGGCAAGTGTGGCTGAGCAGCGCTTCAAAATTGAGCGTGAATTGCGCTTGGCCATTCCAGCCGGAGAGTTAATGCTGTATCTGCAGTCGCAAGTGAACGCTGCCGGTGTGGTGGTTGGCGCTGAGTCCTTGGTGCGCTGGCAGCATCCCGAACGTGGCTTGGTGCCGCCTTCTTTATTTATTCCTGTGGCTGAAGAAACAGATTTGATTGTGGATGTGGATGTGTGGGTGCTCACTGAAACTTGCCGGATTTTGGCAAGGCAGGATATTTACAGTTTGCCGATTCGCGTATCAGTCAATATTAGTCCAAGGCACTTCCGTCAGCGGGGTTTTGTTTCGAGCATTAAAACAATTTTAGCGGATACCGGCGCTGACCCAACCCATTTGACGCTCGAAGTGACGGAAGGGTTGGTGATTGATAACATCAGCGAGGTGATTGCTAAAATGACGGAGCTCACTTTACTGGGAATACACTTTTCTCTGGATGATTTTGGTACCGGATATTCTTCGCTAAGTCATCTCAAACGCTTGCCGATTCATGAGTTGAAGATAGATAAAACGTTTGTGCAGGATGCGCCGCATGACCCAGACGATGCGGCTTTAGTTGAATCGGTATTGGCAGTTGCCAAACATATGCAATTAAATGTGGTGGCTGAAGGGGTGGAGACGCAAGAGCAGGCAGATTTTTTGAATGCTAGGGCAGTGGTGGTCCACCAAGGGTATTTGTATAGTAAACCTGTGCCTGCAAGTAGCTGGATTAAGAGTTTAGTGTAATTATTAGTCAGCCTCTAGTTTCCACTTCTGGTTAATCCGCTTATTGCATAGCAATGTAGACTCGATTGCGCCCGTACTTTTTGGCCTGATAAAGTGCTTCATCTGCTAGGTTGAGTAGCATGTCGATGTTGTCTTGCTTGGATATTCTGGAAGCTACACCGATTGAAACTGTGAACTGAATGGGAATGCCAACCTCCATTGGTACTTTTTCATTGGCAAGTACTGCACGTAGCCGCTCGGCAACCTCGGCGGCTTCTGCTTTGTCTGTCTCGGGCAGTAAAATAGCAAACTCCTCGCCCCCTACGCGGCCAATGATGTCGATCTCACGTAAGGTTTCACGGCATACCGTAGCCATTCTTTTCAGCACCGTATCGCCCGATTTATGGCCGTATGTATCATTAACCTGCTTAAAGAGGTCAATATCCAGCATAAAGAACGAGAGTGGCGTGTCGTAGCGATTGGTGCGCTGTATTTCTTGTTCGGCTTGCTCCATGAAGTAGCGGCGATTGCTGACCCCAGTGAGGAAATCAATACGTGCTTGGCGTTTGAACTCCTCTTCAAGCTGTTTGCGCTCGGTAATGTCTGTAGAGGTGCCAATCATGCGTAATGGTTTTCCTTCATCGTTGCGGCTGATCACCATGCCTCGGTTCAGTAGCCACTTGTAAGAGCCGTCTCCACATAGCTTTTGCTGTTCAATCTGGTAGCGATCGGTTTTGTTATCTTTCATCGCCTGTATCGCCATCATTGTGTTGGTGACGCTGTCTGGGTGGGTGTACGCTACCCAGTGGTGAAACCTCTCAACATCAGATGTTAGGCTCGCATCTAACCCCAAAATCTCCATTAAGCGTGGGGATGCTTCAGTTTTACCTGTTTGAAAATCATATTCCCAAACCCCGTCTCCTGCACCCTCTAAAGCAAATCTCCAGCGTTCTTCATTCTTCTTTAAGGCAAGTTCACTATGATTTTTTTCAATGGCAATACTTGCGAGATATGCGGCTTGCTCAATCAGCATGATATTGGCTTCAGTTGGCCGGTATGTATTCTGGTGGTAGATGGCGACGGTTCCTAGTACCTTGCCTTGCGTTGAACGTATTGGCTCCGACCAGCAAGACCCAAGCCTTGCTTGGCCTGCAATCTCTCTAAAATAGCGCCAGTAAGGGTGGTTTTGTATATCTTCAACAATGACCCGTTTGCCGGTAAATGCTGCTGTGCCGCAGGAGCCAACGCCTTCGCCTATGCTTAGATTATTCACTGCGGCTACGTAGAATCTAGGCAGGTTAGGAGCGGCTGTTGCCAACAGGCGCTTACCTTCAGAATCTAGCAGCATAATACTGCCGCGTATAGCTGGGTTTTCTTGTTCAACCCAGAGGATGATGGCTCTGAGTATATTAGGTAGCGGCGCCCCTTTGGTAATCAGCTCTAGTACATGGCTACGGAACTTCTCTCGGACTTCGGCATGCTTGAGTTCATCACTGTAGTGGCTAAGTCTCGTGATGATTAACCCAATCAGGCAAGATGTTAAGGAGAAAAATACGAGTGGAAGATAGCTCTTTTGCGCGCTAAATAATACTTCAAATGGTTTCACGAAGTAGTATTCGCCAGCTATGCCAGAAAGTATAGCCACCAAGGCGCCAGGGCCAGTTCCAAGTAGATAGAAGCTGATGAGTGTTGGCAAATAAAAGGTGATGTAAGCCAGATTTTCTTGTGCTGGTGCGATGATGAAACGCAGAAAAAAGGCTATGAGGAACAGCACTATCGCAATCAGGTAACGATAGTAAGCGGGTAATCTTGTATGCATTTCTTCGAAATTCAACAAAATAATCCTTTCGTTTACTTACGAAATAGCGCGTGAGTAAACTATGCAACGCTGTTAGCTTAGCATATTAAAAATTGATTATAATGAATTTTTGTGAGATGTTGGTAGTCATTACTAACTCACTCAATTTAAATAGCTAGATTAAGTTACTATATTCATTATGTCTGTTAAACATCCTTTTTTTGAATACCTCGGCGAGAACTACCCATACGCCCTTGAAGATAAGTTCGATCGTATTTTGTTGCGCATCGAGAAGCTGTGGTCTACACCACAAATACATGATTATTTCAGTGAGCTGATTATTGACTCTCGCGGCGGGCGTCAGGGCTTCCCAAAAGAGGTGATGGAAGACATTCTCAGGCTGCGGCAAGTGCGACAGTCTCAACATATCCGCGAAGCCCAGGGTATAGATGCTGCTATTAAAGAATTAGAGCGGCTAGGGATTGCGCGCAGTGAAGAGCAGTTTCTGCAGGCAATTCATACAGGTAATCAGGCGGCTGTTGATCTCTTTGTTCGTAGTAATTTCAATATCCACATTTCAGATCCAGATGGCACGCCCGCGCTGTTGGTTGCTTTAAAAAAAGGCTACACGGTGATAGCGGGCATACTGATCAAAAAAGGTGCGGATGTGAATGCTTATGACCGCAAGACCATGACGCCGCTTTTACTGGTATGTGGTCAACAATTGCCTGGTTATAAAACTATTGCAGAAATGTTGATCAAAAGAGGGGCTTATATCAATGATCGGGATAGCCTTGGTTTTACGCCTTTATTGCTTAGTCTCACATCTGGTCAGTTTGAAGTGGCTGAACTACTTATCGAACGAGGTGCTGATATCTTGGCGCGTGGTAAGAACGGTAAGTCTGCTTTAGCCTTAGCTGAAGATGCAGGTAATACTAAAATAGTAGCGCTCTTAAAAGAAAAAGGCGCTACTCCTTGAGTGCAGGCAAAAATAGCCGTGTAGCTAAGGCTATTCTTGCCAGTTTGGCGCCAGATTAATCCCAGCTTAATGCGCCGCCCGTTTGATATTCTGTCACACGGGTTTCAAAAAAGTTTTTCTCTTTCTTCAAATCTATCATCTCACTCATCCATGGGAACGGATTGGTCGCACCTTGGTAAAGCACATCCAAACCAATTTGCTGGCAACGGCGGTTGGCAATAAAGCGCAGGTATTCCTTAAACATGGTGGCATTCAAGCCCAGCACGCCGCGTGGCATGGTTGCTTCTGCGTAACGATATTCCAACTCAACACCGTGTTGGATTAAGCCTTTAATCTCTTCACGGAATTCAGCAGTCCATAAATGTGGGTTCTCAAGCTTAATCGTATTAATGACATCAATACCGAAATTGCAGTGCATAGACTCATCACGCAAGATGTACTGGTACTGCTCAGCCGCGCCCTGCATCTTGTTCTGGCGGCCAAGTGCCAGAATCTGCACGAAGCCTACGTAGAAGAACAGACCTTCCATGATGCAGGCAAACACAATCAATGAACGCAATAGTTGTTGATCAGCCTCTGGTGTACCGGTTTTGAACTCCGGGTCTGTCAGGACATTGATGAATGGAATCAAGAAGTCATCTTTATCTTTAATACTCGCTACTTCCTGGTAAGCATTAAATACTTCAGATTCGTCTAAACCCAAACTCTCAACGATGTATTGATAGGCATGTGTATGAATCGCCTCTTCAAAGCCTTGGCGCAGCAAGTATTGGCGGCACTCTGGCGCAGTGATGTGGCGATAAGTGCCCAGCACGATATTGTTCGCAGCCAATGAGTCAGCTGTGGTAAAAAAGCCCAGATTACGCTTAACAATCAGACGTTCATCGTCGGTCAGTGCAGTGCTGTCCTTCCACTGTGCAATGTCGCGGCTCATGGAAACTTCTTGCGGCATCCAGTGATTGGCACAACCGGCCAAGTATTTATCCCACGCCCAATGGTATTTGAACGGCACTAGTTGATTCACGTCCGTTTGGCCGTTAATCATGCGCTTATCTGAGGCATTCACACGGCCTGAAATAGACGGCTGGTTTGCTGCTACTGGCGCTGCGGTTGGTGTTGGCACTGGCGCCAGTTGTGGCTTAGTTGGCTCTACGTAAACTTCATCTTCAAATGAAAGCATGTTTTTTCCTTAATTCTTCGTCATCATTTTTAGCAAGCTAGTGAGAGCTATTCAGTGCGAGGCACGACAAGCGCAAAAGACAAGACAGTACAAATAGTACGGCGCAGTCTTTGAGCATTGTTGTAACAAAGCAATGGATGGCTCACAGACGCTTGCTTATTGACAAGATTCGCATTCCGGGTTATCTATCGAACACATCTTTGGCGCTGGTTCTGGCGCACTTGATGCAACCGCATTCAACTCGCCACCACTACCAGTCGATTTCTCTGCCGCTGTTGCGCCTAATGAACGTAAGTAATACGTCGTTTTCAAGCCACGTTGCCAAGCCAATAAGTACGTATCGTTAAGCTTCTTGCCTGAAGGCACTGCGAAATACAGGTTAAGTGATTGCGCCTGGTCTATCCATTTTTGGCGACGTGCTGCCGCTTCAATCAACCAGCTTGGATCAACATCAAATGCTGTTGCATAAAGCTGTTTTAAGTCTGCTGGCACGCGCTCGATAGGCGCCAATGAACCATCAAAATACTTCAGGTCTGACACCATCACGGTATCCCATAAGCCACGTGCTTTCAGATCATTGACCAATTGCTCATTCACAATGGTGAACTCGCCAGATAAGTTAGATTTCACGTACAGGTTTTGGTACTCAGGCTCAATGCTGGCAGATACGCCGACGATATTAGAAATCGTCGCAGTTGGCGCAATCGCCACGCAATTAGAGTTACGCATACCTACTTTTTGGATGCGGCTACGCAAAGCGTCCCAATCCAATGTCTTGCTTCTATCCACTTCCACATTGCCGCCACGCTCACTAGCTAACAAATCTAATGTATCTAATGGCAAGATGCCTTGATCCCACAAGCTGCCTTTAAAGCTAGAGTAAGGGCCGCGCTCTTCTGCCAACACGGTTGATGCCCAGTACGCGTTGTAGCACACCATTTCCATGGCGCGGTCGGCAAACTCAACCGCTTCCATACTTGCATAAGGAATACGCATTGCGTGCAGGCAGTTTTGAAAGCCCATGATGCCCATACCCACTGGGCGGTGACGTGTGTTGGAGTTGCGCGCTTTACCCACTGGGTAGAAGTTGATATCCACCACGTTATCCAACATGCGCATGCCGACTTTAATCGTGGCTTGCAATTTGTCGTTATCTAGCACTAACTTTCCGTTAACTTCTGTTAAATGTTGCAATAAGTTCACAGAACCCAAGTTGCATACAGCGATTTCTGTATCAGAAGTATTCAGCGTGATTTCTGTACATAAGTTAGAACTATGCACCACACCCACGTGCTGCTGTGGCGAACGAATATTGCATGGGTCTTTGAACGTAATCCAAGGATGGCCTGTTTCAAATAGCATAGAAAGCATCTTGCGCCACATCTGCAAAGCAGGCACGCGCTTGAACAACTTGATTTCGCCATTATCCGCACGACGCTCGTATTCCACATAAGCCGCCTCAAACGCTTTACCGTATTTGTCATGCAAGTCCGGCACATCAGATGGTGAGAACAATGTCCACTCGCCAGCTTCAGTCACGCGGCGCATGAATAAATCTGGAATCCAATGCGCGGTATTCATGTCATGCGTACGACGGCGATCATCACCGGTGTTTTTACGCAGGTCTAAAAATTCTTCAATATCCAGATGCCAAGTTTCCAAGTAACCACATACTGCACCTTTACGTTTACCGCCTTGGTTTACCGCTACTGCCGTGTCGTTCACCACTTTTAAGAATGGAATCACGCCTTGGCTCTTACCGTTAGTGCCCTTGATGCGTGCACCTAATGAGCGAACTGGCGTCCAGTCGTTACCTAACCCGCCTGCGTATTTTTGCAGCAAAGCATTTTCTTTAATGCCTTGGTAGATACCGTCCAAGTCGTCGCTCACAGTGGTGAGGTAACAAGAAGAAAGCTGTGAATGCAATGTGCCAGCATTGAATAAAGTTGGCGTTGAGCTCATAAAGTCAAACGTACTCAATACATTGTAGAACTCGATTGCGCGCGCTTCGCGGTCAATCTCGTTAATCGCCAAACCCATCGCCACGCGCATAAAGAAGATTTGCGGTAGTTCGATACGACGCTCTTCAATATGCAAGAAGTAGCGGTCATATAAAGTTTGAATACCTAAGTAACTAAATTGGAAATCGCGCTCTTTAACCAAAGCTGCGGCCAGTTTACCCAAATCAAACTGTGCCAAACGTGGGTCTAACAAATCTGAGCCGATACCGATTTTGATATAGCGTGGGAAGTATTCCACATAGTACGTATCCATTTCAGCATGGCTTACGCGCTCGCCTAATACTTCAGCTCGCACTAAATCCAGCTGCAAACGCGCTGTTACATAATTGTAAGCTGGCTCAGTTTCAATCAAGCTACGCGCAGATAAAATCAGCGCTTTATATACTTCGCTAAATGGAATGCCATCATATAAATCACGCACTGCTTGCTCTACAACGAGGTTCACATCTACTTCGTTGCCCAGATTCAGACAGGCTTCTGCCACCATGTCGTTTAGCTGTTTAATGTTAAGCGGCACTAATTTACCGTCAATATTCACATTCAGCGCATGGCTAGGTTCACTAGTCGTCGCTTTTTCTGCGGCACGTTCAGCATTGCGTTTCTCACGGTAAAGCACGTAAGCACGTGCTACGTCGTGATTGCCGCTACGCATCAAGGCTAGTTCAACCTGGTCTTGAATGTCTTCAATATGGATAGAACCACCAGCTGGTAAGCGGCGAATTAATGCGTTATTAACGATTTGGCTCAATGTGTTAACTTGGTCACGTACACGCTGTGATGCGGCACTTTGGTTACCTTCAACCGCCAAGAAGGCTTTAGTGATCGCGATAGCAATTTTGTCTAAATTAAATGTTACCGCGGCACCATTACGGCGAATTACCTGCAACATAGGCAGTAGTGTAGATTGTACTGAGTCAGTACTTGAAGATGGTTTTATGTCATCCATTTAGATTTCCCTTTTTTAATAAAGGGCAGGTACGCTTTATAGGCGAGCATCTTCTACAATAGAAAAATACGCCAAACAAAGACCAGCATGGCGGATAGATTGAGTCTACCCATCTGCCGAGGACACCCCGCCTCAAACGTTATAAAAGTATTCACACAAGTGCAGCGTGAAAATGTCTACGGCAGGTCTCCTGGCTCTCAGGTCATCATCATTTTGCTAGCCTTCCCAAATTTTAATTAATCAAAATTCAGTGGCGAGAAATACAAAATAACTCTCTGATTACAGTTGCGGGGGCAGCCCCGGTATTGATGTTTGCGCTAGGTCAAACTTCGCACCGGATTCCCTATTATCTTAATTTTCGACTGAAAAATAAGAACCGTGTGCAAGCACTATAACGCAACATAGTGGGTGATTTCAATATTAAAAGCACAATATATAGATATTATTTATTTTAAATTTCCATACCTATGTTTTATAAGGATTTTTTTAATTGGCTTTTTTAGCTTGATTAGATTGCAAAAGCACAAGAGATTTTAAGTCTCTTGTGCTTTAGTCAGTTAATTGAAGGGGGATTAAGCTTTGCAGTGGGGTAGAGGCTCACGTCAGCTATGCGCTCTAGTCAATTTTGGTCAGCCTTAGGATTAGGTTGTGGTGATTCTATTATTTTTTTGCAATCGTGATGATGCCAGCAATAATTAATACTGCGCCTATCATCATGCGTAAGGTGATAACTTCTTTAAATAGCAGCCATGCCAATATCACGGTGACAACCACGCTGCCTTTATCAATCAGAGCGACCGTTGCTACATCCCCCATTTTCAGTGCTTTGTAATAAAAAATCCAAGAGCCGGCAGTGGTGAGGGCGGATAGTGCCAGCCAGATATAATGATGTTTTTGCAGGTTTTTAATTTCAGCCGGTGTGACGGCAAGCAGACCAAACAAAATAATAAATGCGCAAACAAACAGTGTTCTTAGCGTTAAACCAAGCTCAGCAGAAATGCCAGTTAAGCCCTGTTTTGCAATGACGGCAGTAAAGCCTGCAAACAGCATGGAGATAATAGCGTATAGAACCCAGCGTTCCATGGTGAATTAATTTAGTTTCCTCTCTGCATGATTGTCAGAGATAGCCGCTGATTTTAACGCGGTATTTTTAGAGAAAATGCCTTTTTTGGCTGCACATATGTGTGAATCTAACTCATACGAAGCCAGTATAGTACAAAATAAATCGTCATGGCTCAGCGCATGGTCTTGATACGATTTAATATCATCCAAGCGATAATCAAAGCTTTTCCCGGCCCATACAATGGCTGGAACATGCGTTTGCTCTTTAGGCGCCATCATATACGGTGCGGCATGTAGGTAAATGCCGTGTTCACCTAAAGACTCACCATGATCTGCGATGTAAAGCATTGCTGTTTCGTGCGTGCTGTCGTATTTTTTGAGAAAACTAATCACTTCGGATAAAAAATAATCCGTATATAAAATTGCATTGTCATAAGCATTATCAATTTCCTGTTTAGAGCAATCTCTCAACTCACCAGTTTGGCAGGCAGGTTTAAAGCGTTCAAATGCTTTGGGGTATCTGCGATAGTACTCAGGGCCGTGATTGCCCATTTGGTGCAATACAATCATCATGTCTTGAGATTTGTGCGCCTCAATATACTTATCAAGCCCGCTTAACATACCGATATCTCTACACTCACCTTCGCAAGTTGGATTGAGCGTTGGCGACTTAAAGTCCTCATATTTAACTCTGGTGGCAACTCCTTTAGAGTCTGAGTTATTGTCGCGCCACAGCACCTCAATACCATTTTTTTTCAGAACGTCTAATACATTTTCTTGCTCAAGCGCTTTTTCTTTATCGTACTTATCTCGCCCTAAAGATGAAAACATGCATGGCACAGAGACGCCGGTAGATGTCCCGCATGAGCTGACATTACTAAAGCTTACAAGGTTTTCTTTGGCGAGCAATGGGTTGGTTTCTCGCTTATATCCATTTAATGAGAAGCGGTCTGCACGGGCAGTTTCACCAACTACTAATATGATGAGCTCTTTTTTACTTGTGCTTGGGTCAATTAAAACCGCATCTTCTGCCGTTTTATGTAACACCGCATGACTTGCAATTTTTGATTGCTCTGTGACGTATTTAATCGCCGAGTACACTGAGTAAGTTGGGTTAGCGTAGAACCTGACAATTTTATGTTCTCGTATAAACGAGCTGTAGTCAGCGGTGAACGGTATTACTAATAAAACGATGCTTACCAAGCAAACAGCGATGGTTTTTAATCTAGATTTAAATTCCGCTTTGAAATTGATTGGTGCGGGGCAGTATTTAATAATTAACCATGCCGGTATAACACCGAAAACTAAAGTTCTCACGATTAAGCTCATGGTAATTAAGCTAGCAAACTCGTTTGTACTGGTTTGCATGATGTTATCAATCATGACGGTATCGATAATGACACCTAAGTGGTCCATATAATAAGCGGCTTGCGATGCAATAATGACAAACAATGCCAATATCCAGCGTGTAAATTTTCCATGGCAAATGGATAAAAAGAAAACGGCGGTCAGTGCGCTAAAGAATAAAGCCAATGAGGTTAAAAAAGGTGCATTGGCAACTGTAAGTGGGTATATGTGCGCAATGCCGTGAAACAGGGCGAAGTTGCCTGTTAGCATGATGAAAATGACCACTAACAATATGGCTTGTGTTTGATTCAGAAATTTTGACAATTCTGTTTTGTCGGTAACTTCTGGCTTCATTGACTGCATAGTATGGGGTGTGCCTTAGCTTAAATATTATTAAGGTAAGAGCAGTAAATGTGCCAGATGCCTACTGCATTGATTTATATAAGTAAAAAATTAAATATGAATGATGCATGGTGCAATAATTGCATGAATTGATTTAAGAATTAAATACGGCACTGCATAAATTGTAGATTGCTCCCTTGTGATGTTTAATTACATGCAGCATGTGTAAGCTATGGTGGGCAATAGCGTTTGATTGCATCAATGGGTTGGTAATTATTCATTGTGCGCTATGTTGAAAGTAAGCTGGCATTCAATTCTAGTGCTAAACTTTATGCGTTGTGCGATAAGTAAGGACGACCTTGCTTATTTAGATTAATCTCGGGACGACCCAATATTTTTTTGTGAGGTGTTAAGATGAGTTGGGCGATTCTTGTGGCGGCCGGGCTGTTAGAGGTAGTGTGGGCGATAGGCTTGAAGTATACCGAGGGTTTTACGCGACTTTGGCCAACGGTAGGCACCGTGCTGGCAATGGTACTGAGCGTTTGGCTGCTAGGAATGGCAATGAAATCATTACCCGTTGGAACGGCGTATGCGGTTTGGGTAGGAATCGGTGCCATTGGCACAGCAATTTTTGGCATATTGCTATTTGATGAATCTGCGAACTTAGGTAGGCTACTAAGTTTGTTATGCATATTTGTTGGTATAGTAGGGCTGAAGTTAAGCACAGCCATTTAGTGCTTTTGGCCTGTAGTTTGTTTGGCATTGCAGGCCGAAACAGACCCCACACCATCAAGGTGTACATTCAGCAAGCGCCATTCACATTACGCTTAGACTACTTAGCCATTTTTATCACTGCGTATCAATCCACTGCTAAGGAAATAATACGTGATCAGTTGGCCAAGTTCCTTCATAGCTGGCTTCGGGATGTCTTTTAATCAAGATGTCGCGAATCTCAATGAGTCTATGCAAGGGTACAGAAACAATCATCAGCACTTTTCCGGCATTAATTGGTTTTTTATATGGCTCTAGCCTATGGTTTGGGACTCCAGTCGCTAAAGTCCCCGCCCAAATCGCACTCGCCACCCCACCAATCAACATGGTGTAGGGGATAATGGCTGTAGAAACCGAGCCAAACCACCATGGAACCATGATGGCTAGAACTCCAGCCAATGCTCCTAGTACCGCGCCTAGCAACATGCCTACACTTGCGCAAAAAACGAGTTCTGATCTCTCTATTACATTTGCCTCAGGCAGGTCGCCCAAAGGTTTATCTGGTCTAGCCAAAAAGTGAATATGATTAGCGTCAATGCGCGCTAGCAATAATTCGTTCATCATCACTTGCGCACTTTTAATATCTGGTAACACGAAATAAAGTCTACGTCTCATCGCGTTCTCCTATGTATTTTGCAGTTAGGATTCAGCCTAGGTTGGTTAACTTAGATTAATTAGCTGAGATTCATTAATGCTTGCTTAACTAGCTTAGTTATCCACCACCTTTTAACAATCGCTTTTATTGATTGCTGTACTTTATAAACGGTTATTTTAATAAATAACCAATTTATAAATTAACATATTGGCAAAGTGACTACTCACACTTATCAATACCATTAGTAATGTGCCATTCAATCTGAGCACGTAGACTGTTTACTCGCGACAAATGCATAAGTTACGCCAATTAAAGTCGGACACCATTCACTAATCAAAGTTCTGATTAGTGTGATGGTGAAAGACGCCAATATCGTTCCCTGATCTCTATCAGGGAACGATATAAATACACCCTTTGCTCTACCTTGCTGCCGCACTGTACCGTGTTGCGTCCTCCCAGCCTTTAGTGGCGTTACCTGTGCTATAGGAGTGCGCACCTGCACCAGCTAAATGACCGCCATCTACAATAAGATACTCTTCTCGAATAGGCTTGCCTTCAAACCAGCACTCCAGAATTTCACGTGTACCAGCGGCATACCGCGCTTGTGCGCTGAGGCTAGTGCCTGATACGTGTGGTGTCATCCCGTGGTATGGCATAGTGCGCCATGGGTGGTCTTTAGGTGCAGGTTGTGGAAACCACACATCGCCTGCATAACCAGCTAATTGACCGCTTTTTAATGCTCGCGCTACTGCGTCTTTGTCGCATATTTTTCCACGAGCAGTATTCACAATGTAAGCACCTCGTTTCATCTTAGCAATCAACGCATCATCAAACATATGTTCTGTTTCAGGGTGCAATGGGCAATTAATCGTCACCACATCACACACTTTCACCATAGATTCCACATTGGGGTGGAACGTGAGGTGTAGTTCTTTTTCAATGTCTGGTGATAACCGATGCCGGTCGGTGTAATGCAGTTTTACGTCAAAAGGTTTAAGTCGCCTTAACACAGCCAAACCGATACGGCCGGCGGCCACAGTGCCGACATTCATCCCTTCTAAATCATAAGAGCGGGTCACGCAGTCGGCAATGTTCCAGCCGCCACTCACGACCCATTGATACGAAGGAATGTAATTGCGCACCAAACTTAGAATCATCATCACCACATGCTCAGAAACGCTGATGCTGTTGCTATAGCTAACCTCAGCAACGGTGACGCCATGTTTGATGGCAGCCTGTAGGTCTATGTGGTCCGAGCCTATACCTGCAGTGATTGCCAACTTTAATTTTGGTGCCTTGGTAAAGCGATCTTCAGTCAGGTAAGCCGGCCAAAATGGCTGGGAGATAATGATATCGGTGTCTGGTAGCTCTTTCTCCAGTCGTGAGTCGGGGCCATCCTTGTCAGAAGTCACCACTAACTGATGGCCGCGTGATTCTAGAAACTTTCGTAACCCGAGTTCACCCGATACGCTACCTAACAACTGGCCGGGCTTGAAGTCAATGGCTTCTGGCGTAGGCAAGGTCTGCCCGCCAGGGTAAGTCTTGATATCGGGTATTCCGTCACGCGGGTATGATTTTGGATACCCCGAGACAGGGTCGTCATACAGTACACAAAGAATTTTGCTCATTTTAGCCTCCTTTCGATAAACGACAGAAACTCCAGAGAGCCTTTCTTGGTGTTAAATGCTAGCCTTGAGCTTAGTATTTAATGCTTGTTGCAGGCTTCCCCGCATGTTCTATCTTTATCTGGCGTCGGAACATATTTTCAATAACTAGTAAACTGTTACGCAATTGAGCCTAGCAGAAGCCAAGTATTGAATTCTCATGTAACGAGCGCATCCAAACCTCCTCATACAGTTCGACATTGTAGTTCTTAATAAATTCTGGGAGGTTTAGGTTGCATGCGGGATGTATAAAAGACAAAAGGCTTACAGTCGTTAAACTGTAAGCCTTTGTTTATTTGGTGCGCCCGAAGAGATTCGAACTCCTGACCCCTTGGTTCGTAGCCAAGTACTCTATCCAGCTGAGCTACGGGCGCGAAAGCGTGCATTATACTCGAAGCTGGGATTTTTTCCAGCAAAATAATAAAATATTTCACACTTATAAAACTTGGCGGAGAGCGAGGGATTCGAACCCTCGATACAGATTTAAGCCCGTATGCTTCCTTAGCAGGGAAGTGCCTTCGACCACTCGGCCAGCTCTCCGTTTACTTCAATTACGCTTCTTACGAGGGCGTGATACTACGCTAAACGCTTTTAAAAATCAACGTTAACTTGCAATTATGCTGCTTCTAATTCAAATGCTTTATGTAGAACACGTACAGCAAGCTCTAAATATTTTTCATCTACCACTACTGCAATCTTAATTTCAGAGGTAGAGATCATTTGAATGTTAATGCCTTCTTCCGCTAGTGTGCGGAACATTTGGCTTGCAATGCCTACGTGTGAGCGCATGCCGACGCCAACGATAGAAACTTTAGCAATTTTATCGTCGCCATTAATTTCGCGTGCGCCGATATGGCCTTGTACTTTATCGCGCAAGATACTTAAAGCTTTGTTCATTTCATTTTTATGCACAGTGAATGTGAAGTCGGTTGTACCGTCTGCACCTGTGTTTTGGATAATCATATCCACGTCAACATTTGCTTCAGCCACTGGGCCAAGAATCTGGTAAGCAATACCAGGCTTGTCCGGCACGCCTAATACAGTGATTTTGGCTTCGTCGCGGTTAAAGGCAATGCCAGAAATAACGGGTTGTTCCATTGTATTTTCTTCCTCAAATGTGATTAGTGTGCCATCGCCTTCTTCTTCAAAGCTAGATAACACGCGTAATTTAACTTTATATTTGCCTGCAAACTCAACAGAGCGAATTTGTAATACTTTGCTGCCTTGAGAGGCTAGCTCTAGCATTTCTTCAAACGTAATTTTATCTAGGCGACGCGCTTCAGGGACTACGCGCGGGTCTGTGGTGTAAACGCCGTCTACATCTGTGTAGATTTGGCATTCATCAGCTTTCAATGCTGCAGCCAGCGCTACACCTGTGGTGTCAGAGCCGCCGCGGCCAAGCGTGGTGATATTGCCATCAGCATCTACGCCTTGGAAGCCAGCCACTACAACTACGTAGCCGTCATCTAGGTCTTGTTTGATGTTGTGTTCATCAATGCTCAAGATACGCGCTTTGGTGTGCGAGTCATCAGTCAGAATTTTAACTTGTGAGCCAGTGTAGCTTTTTGCTTTGATGCCAAGTTCCATCAATGCTAGTGCTGTCATGCCAATCGTAACTTGTTCGCCCGTAGCAACCATTACGTCCAGTTCGCGCGGGTCTGGATCCGGCATGATTTCTTTAGCTAATGCAATCAGTCGGTTGGTTTCACCTGACATGGCAGAAACAACGACGACAATTTGGTGGCCTAGTGCCTTGTAGCGGGCAACGCGCGCAGCAAGGCTTTTGATACGCTCAGGATTGGCAACAGAGGTGCCGCCGTATTTTTGTACAATAAGTGCCATAAAAGTTCTTTTAACCTTATTAACTGTTTTAACTGTGTTTAATTTTGCTAACAACGCATGCTGTTAGGTGAAGCTGATAGTGCATTTTCCAGTATTTGGCTAGCGATTTACTGCCAACCAGATACTGGTATTTTAATTTAGTTTGCTGGCTACCCAATCCGTTACGCTGGTTAACGCTTGTGGAAGCTTGCTTGCATCGCTACCACCAGCCATTGCCATGTCAGGCTTGCCACCGCCTTTACCACCTACTTGACCTGCAACAAAGTTGACTAGTTCGCCAGCCTTCACTTTGCTGATTAAATCAGCAGTAACGCCAGCAGCTAGGCTTACTTTGCCATCACTCACGCTAGCCAGCACAATCGCTGCAGATTTTAATTTGTCTTTTAGTTTGTCCATGGTCTCGCGCAGCGCATTAGCATCCGCACCATCCAATGTGGCGGCTAAGACTTTTACCCCGGCAACTTCAACAGCTTGTGTCGCTAAGTCATCACCTTGTGAAGAAGCCAGTTTTGATTTTAGGCGTGCTAATTCTTTTTCTAATGATTTAGCATGGTCGCTGAGTTGCGCCACTTTAGAGGCTAACTCGCTGACTGGTGCTTTTAAATCATTCGCTAATGTTGAAATTAATGCTTGTTGAGCGTTAATCAGTTTTAAAGCACTTTCGCCTGTGGTGGCTTCAACACGACGTACACCTGCGGCTACGCCGCTTTCAGACGTAATTTTGAATAAGCCAATATCACCAGTACGGTTGACATGGGTGCCGCCACATAGTTCGCGACTGGTGCCGATGTCTAGTACGCGCACTTCGTCACCGTATTTTTCGCCAAACAACATCATCGCGCCAGTTTTTTGAGCAGATTCAATATCCATCACACGGGCTTGGCAGCTTGCGTTAGCTAAAATCTCTGCGTTGACAATTTGTTCAACTTTAGCGATTTCATCATCGGTCATCGGTGCAGTGTGCACGAAGTCAAAACGGGTTTTATCTGTGTCGACTAAGGAGCCTTTTTGTTGCACGTGCTCACCAAGTACTTCACGTAGTGCTTTATGCATCAGGTGTGTAGCAGAGTGATTACGCATGGTGCTGGTTCGCGCTTGTGTATTTACGCGCGCACTTACTTGGTCGCCAATATTTAATGACCCTGTTTTTAACATGCCATGATGACCGAATACTGCTGCTTGAATCTTTTGCGTATCTTCTGCTTCAAAAATACCGTTTGCACCGCGTAGTTCACCGCAATCACCAATCTGGCCGCCAGATTCTGCATAGAATGGGGTATTGTCGAGTACCACTACACCGACTTCACCTTCTGCCAATTTTGTGACTGCTACGCCGTCTTTATATAGTGCGGTAATCGTAGCGCTGGTTTCTAACTTGTCATAACCATGAAAGTTGGTCGCGACACCATCATATTCCAGGTTGGTGGCCATTTTGAATTTACCTGCGGCACGCGCTTGCTCTTTTTGGCGCGCCATTGCCGCATTAAATGCATCGGTATCTACCGCTACATTGCGCTCGCGGCAAATGTCGGCAGTTAAGTCGAGTGGGAAACCGTAAGTATCGTGCAGTTTGAATGCGGTTTCACCATTGAATACGCCTTGTGTATTAGCAAGCTCTGACTCTAAAATCGCCATACCATTTTCAATGGTTTCAAAAAAGCGGTCTTCTTCTTGTTTTAAAATCTCTGTAATGCGTGCTTGGTTACTTGTAAGCTCAGGATAAGCGCCACCCATTTCAGCCACTAGATCCGGTACGATTTTGTGGAAGAACGCACTGCGTACACCGAGTTTGTAACCATGGCGAATTGCGCGGCGAATAATGCGGCGCAGTACATAACCACGGCCTTCATTACCTGCAATCACGCCATCAGCAATTAGGAAGCTACAGGCACGGATATGATCAGCTAGCACTTTGAGTGATGGGCTGCTTAAGTCTGCTGTTTTGGTTTCACGTGCTGCGGCTGCGATTAAGGTCTGGAATAAATCGATTTCGTAGTTAGCATGCACGTGTTGTAGCACGGCTGAAATGCGTTCTAAACCCATACCAGTATCTACAGACGGTTTTGGTAGCGGGTGCATGACGCCGGCTTCATCGCGGTTGAACTGCATAAATACGTTGTTCCAGATTTCGATGAAGCGGTCACCGTCTTCATCTGGGCTGCCTGGAGGGCCGCCAAAATGGTGTGCACCGTGGTCGTAGAAAATTTCGGTACATGGTCCGCAAGGGCCAGTGTCACCCATCATCCAGAAGTTATCAGACGCGTAACGTGCGCCTTTGTTATCGCCAATGCGAATGATACGCTCTGCTGGTACGCCGATAATGTTGTTCCAGATGGCATAAGCTTCATCATCTTCAGCGTATACCGTGACGGTTAGCTTGTCTTTAGGTAGTTTGAATACGTCGGTAAGCAGTTCCCATGCGTATTTGATGGCATCTTCTTTAAAGTAATCACCAAAGCTAAAGTTACCTAACATTTCAAAGAATGTATGGTGGCGTGCGGTGTAGCCTACGTTTTCTAAGTCATTATGTTTACCGCCAGCGCGTACACATTTTTGGCTTGAAGTAGCGCGTGTGTATGGGCGTTTGTCAAAGCCTAGAAACACGTCTTTGAATTGGTTCATCCCAGCATTTGTGAATAAGAGGGTAGGGTCGCCGTGCGGTACTAGTGAGCTAGAGCTGACAATCTCGTGGCCTTTTGATGCAAAGAAATCAAGAAATGCCTGACGAATTTCGTTGCTGCTTGGGGTGCTGCTAAGTTGTATGGTCATAAAGTTTAGTTTTAATCGCTTGTTTAATCGTTATCATTAACGGTTAGTATTTTTTTAATCAATTCAAAGCCAAAACCTCGGCTTTGTAAAAATCTTGCTTGCTTTGCCCATTCCTCACGATTTTGTGGGTAGGATTTGAATTTTTTACGCCACACTTCAGTGGCGTTATCTAATTCTGTTGCTTTTAATGTTGCTACTGCATGCGTAATTAATTGGTCTGCAATGCCTTTTTCACGCAATTCATGTGCTATTTTGGCTGACCCAAACTTGGCTTTTCTTGCGTGAATAATTTGTTCAGTAAATCGCTGGTCTGAAAGCCAACCTCTTGCTTTAAAGTCATCCAGTAATGCCTGAATGTCATCATTTTCATCCGCGTAAGTTTTTAGTTTTTTGCCAAGCTCGGTATAAGAATACTCGCGCTTGGCTAAATAATCTAAAGCCCGCTGCCGTAATGACTTAGCGACAAACTCTTTACTCATCCTCACCGCGTGGCGCTACCATTGCTTCATTTAGCGATTTAGCATTGGCGCGGATTTTTGCTTCCAAGTCTGCTGCAATTTCTGGATGCTCACGCAAGAACTCTTTTGCATTTTCTTTACCTTGGCCAATTTTTTCGCCATTGTAGCTATACCAAGCGCCGGCTTTTTCAATCAGTTTAATGTTCGCACCAAGTTCAATGATTTCACCAAAGCGAGAAATGCCTTCGCCGTACATGATGTCAAACTCAGCTTGTTTGAACGGAGGCGCCACTTTGTTTTTAATCACTTTGACGCGTGTTTCTGAACCTGTAACTTCATCACCTTTTTTAATCGCACCAGTACGACGAATATCTAAACGTACAGAAGCATAGAACTTAAGCGCGTTACCGCCAGTGGTTGTTTCTGGGTTGCCAAACATCACGCCGATTTTCATACGGATTTGGTTAATGAAAATGACCAGCGTATTAGTGCGCTTGATGTTACCTGTTAACTTACGTAGTGCTTGGCTCATCAGGCGTGCTTGCAAGCCCATGTGTGAATCACCCATTTCGCCTTCAATCTCTGCGCGTGGAGTCAATGCTGCAACCGAGTCAACTACCACAATATCTACAGAGCCTGAACGCACTAGCATGTCTGCAATTTCAAGCGCTTGTTCACCAGTGTCTGGTTGTGAAATTAATAGATCAGGCACATTCACGCCTAATTTCGCTGCGTATTGTGGGTCTAGCGCATGTTCTGCATCAATAAATGCCGCCACGCCGCCCAATTTTTGCATTTGTGCAATCACTGACAGGGTCAGTGTGGTTTTGCCTGAAGATTCAGGACCGTAAATTTCTACGATACGGCCGCGTGGTAAACCGCCGATGCCTAAAGCAATATCAAGACCGAGGGAGCCAGTTGAAACGGCTTGAATATCTTCGCCAATATCACTGTCGCCCATACGCATGATGGACCCTTTGCCAAATTGTTTTTCAATTTGTGAAAGTGCGGCAGAGAGTGCTTTGGCTTTATTGTCATCCATTGGGTTTTTACCTTTATTTTGAAGTGCTTAAATTAGCTTTCAATTATTCCATATTTTACAGTTTAGCGTAAGTATCATAGGCGTTTAACCATGTGTATTTATGGTAATCATGATGAAAATAATAATCTTGCGTTTGAAGTCAACGAGATGCTTTGTGATTCGTTAAGTGTGAGCGTAGTTGTGTAATGTTAAGGAGAGTGGCAATGAAAGTATTTCGTTCACTATTAGTGGTATTGGCAATAGGTGCCGCCACTTTGTCTAGTGCACAAGCGCGGGATTCTGTCAGTTTTTCACTTAATATTGGTGCCCCTGGCTATTATGCATATCCAGCAGAGGTGCTGTATGTTGCGCCGCCTGTGGCTTATTATCCAGGGTACAGCGTTTATTACGATGCGCCAGCTTACCAATATTATTACCCTGCAACTGTGTATCGTGGCGGTTATGGTGTATATGGCGGCTATTATTCTGGGCATCACCATCATCGAGGGTACGGTCACCGCGATGGTTATCGCAGATAATACTTTGTATGGAGTGTTAAGTTAGCCCGTTTTGCAGATTGAGTTGTTCAGCAAGCTTGGTTAACATAAATGCGGTGGCTTGCTGTCTGATTGCCGTACGGTCACCCGTAAATCTTTGGGTGCATGTGAACATTGGTAGGTGAGTGCCGACCAGTGCGAAGCATACTGTGCCTACTGGCTTCTCTACACTGCCGCCACTTGGGCCGGCGATGCCTGTGATGCTGCCGGCAATCTGCGCGTGGCTATTCTTTAAGGCGCCAATTGCCATTTCTGTTGCGGTTTGTTCGCTTACCGCACCATAGGTTTCTAACGTGGTGCTGGCGACATTTAGCATTTCTATTTTAGCGGCATTACTGTAAGTCACGAATCCACGGTCAAACCAATCTGAACTGCCAGCAATGCTGGTGATGGCTTGTGCTGCCATGCCGCCGGTGCAGGATTCTGCCAGCGTTAGTAAGTAACCCCGCTGTTTGAGTGCGAGGCCGAGAGTTGTGGCTAAAGTTGAGTGATTGTCCATGCTAAAGCCTTTAGACTAAGGATGGCGTAAATAGCAGCCAGCAGGTCATCTAGCATCACACCTAGACCACCTTTCACTTTGGCATCGCATTGGCGAATGGGGAATGGTTTCCAGATGTCAAATAACCTGAATAGTAAAAATGCGATTAACCACCATTGCCATTGGTTAGGGATGAAAGTAAGTACTAACATTATGGCGACAATTTCGTCCCACACGATGCCGCCATGATCGGATACGCCCAAGGCTTTACCTGTTTTGTCGCAGAAATAAATGCCTACTAAAAACAGTAGGCCAATAAGTGTTAATTGTGTTGTGAGTGTATAGCCGTCAATTAGCCAGTATAGAGGCAAACCCACCGCTGTGCCAAAGGTGCCGGGCGCCTTTTTGGCCAGTCCGCTACCAAAGCCCAGCGCAAAAAAATGTGCCGGATGTGCAAGCAATAATTTGCACGTAGGTTGTAGAGGGTTGTTAGCCAAAGTGATCAAACCCTTTTTTGGTGATGTCTAAAGTTTGCTGGTGGTGGCTGACTACCAATCCTAACTGTGGTGTAGCCTCGCCAATTAAACTGATTGGTAACTCTAATTGCTGACTTAATTGCTGAATGTGATCGCGTTGCGATTTAGGTGCGGTAAATAAAAGCTCATAGTCATCACCACCTGCCAAGATGCACTGCTGAATATTGCCATCATTTAAGCGTGTACGTAAATAATCGTCACAGTGGATATCTTCTAGTGCGAGCTTTGCGCCTAGGTTAGATGCTTTGAGTATATGGCTGAGGTCTGCTGTTAAACCATCGGAAATATCAATACAGCTATTGGCGACACCGCGCAGTGCTAAACCTAGCGCTACGCGTGGCGTAGGGGTGGTTAATGCGGTTAGGCAGTGTGATGTGGTTGGCTCCGTGAGGTTCACTTTACCTTGCAGGTGAGCCAACCCAAGTGCTGCGCTACCTATTACCCCCGATGCCCAAATATCATCCCCAGCTTTTGCTCCGTTACGTTGAATTGCTTTACCCCGCGGGACTTCCCCCATGATTTGCACGCTCAGCGTTAACGGGCCTCTTGTGGTGTCGCCACCGATGAGGTCCACGTTAAATGCTTGAGCGCATGCAAAAAAACCTTGGGAGAACTCTGTCAGCCATGGCTCGTTCACTTCTGGCAAGGCAATCGCAAGTGTTGCCCACTTGGGCTGTGCTCCCATCGCCGCCATGTCTGATACGTTCACGGCTAAGGATTTCCAGCCAATGCTATAGGGTGAAGCATCGTGAAAAAAGTGAGTGCCAGCTACCAGCATATCTGCCGAGATTGCGAGCTGTTGCCCTTGAGTCACACGAATCAATGCGGCATCATCCCCTACGCCTAAATCTGCGTGTTTGGCAGGGCGGGTAAAGTATTTGGCAATTAAATTAAACTCTGACATTTGCTAATCAATTAGGCTGTGGGTGCAGATTTTGGTCTGAACGCTTTAACAATCGCTTCATTGGTTTCTATTCTTGGCATGGGGCTATCTGGCGTTGCAAGTAGGTCTATACAATATGGTACCGCAGCAAAAATACCGTGTACTAGCGTATTGCCTGCCTCATCTTTCAGCCCTTCTAAGGTTTGTGCAATCGCTTTGGGTTGGCCTGGTAAGTTGATAATCAGACATTGCTTACGCGTTACGGCAACTTGTCTTGATAAAATGGCGGTGGGTACAAAGTTCAGGCTAATCTGGCGCATTTGCTCACCAAAGCCCGGCATTTCCCTATCGGCAACCGCTATGGTTGCTTCTGGTGTGACATCGCGTAACGATGGGCCAGTGCCACCGGTGGTCAGAATCAGATGGCAGCCTTGAAAGTCGACTAAATCAATCAGGGTGGATTCAATTTCGTCTTGCTCATCCGGAATCAATCGTGCCTCAAGGCTAAACGGTGAGGTAAGAGCTTGCGCCAGCCATGTGCGCAGGCTAGGAATCCCTTTATCTTCATATTCGCCGCTACTTGCACGGTCGCTAATTGAAACTAATCCGATTTTAATGAATTCTTTGGTCATTTTTGAGTCACTAGTACTTAAGCAAGACTAAATCATACCATTACCAAGCTCAAAGGATATTTTATGCCAGCGGTTAGCACCAATAATTCATATGCTAGTTTAGTAAAGTTCATGCTGTTTTCTTTGGCAAGTATAGGGTTTGTGCTGTTCACACATCAGCTTTATGCTGCGGAGCAGAACCCGTATGAGCAGAATTACAAAAAGCAGAATGCAGGTGATTTGCGTTCACTACAGCCTGTGCCAAATACCAAGATGTTTGTTGGAAATCATAAAAATGAAGACAACATTACCATGCTAGAAGATGGTTACGATTTGATGGGTACCTCTGGGTTTTCGGCGAGAGAGGCAGCATCAGGGCTTGCGTTGCAACATGCCAAATCGATTAAAGCCGATATCGTGATGGTGTATCAAAAATATGAGTCTGCTCAAACTGCAAGCTCGAAGCTACAGTTAATCAAAGAAGCTGCAAAAAAAGGAGGGGAAATTGACCCGAATGATTTAGAAGAAGGCCCCACACAATATCAGTATCATGCGAGTTACTGGGCTAAATTACCTATGCCATTGTTTGGCGTGCATGTGATTAAGCTGAAACAGGAGAGTGCAAACGAAGCCGCGCCTAAAGAGTTGCCTGGCTTGAAGGTGATTGCAGTGATAAAAGCATCCCCAGCTTACAACATGGGCTTGGTGCGAGGTGATGCTATATTGAAATTAGGTGATGTGACACTAAATAGTGCGGATGATTTATTCGCGGCAGTAAAACGTTACGCCGGGCAAAAGGTGGCGGTAGAACTGCAGCGCGGGGATGAAGTAATGACGCAGTTTGTGCAATTAAACGCACGTAAATAAAGCGGATAGTTAAGCAGGCAGAGTGCCTCAGTTAATCTGTTAAAGATTATTTAAAATTAACTTTATTGAACTGGTGTATTGAGTTCAGCGAGTAGCCATCACAAGTAAAACTTGTTTTACCTGCTAAGATTGGTAGTCAATCCCGCTGAGTGGAGGCTATCAGTTTTAATAAAGTTACTTTTGAATAAAGAAGATGTAGTCTTCTGCAGTTTTTAGTTCTTGCAACAATGTAAATGGATTATTTGCAACCAATGTGCGTATGTTTCTAACGCTACTTTCTTTGCTGGTAATCACTTTCAAGACGTTACCTAGCGGTAAGGCATCTAATGCCTCTTTTGTGCGGATGGTTGGAATCGGGCTATCTTCATGGCGTACATCAAGTACAGTATCGAAATTCATCGTCATGATTTTTACTACCTTGTTTTAGGGCATACCGAAGCAAATGCGCTGGCAACGGTATGCGATTGATTTTAATGCTGCAAGATTGCCAGCCAGGACGCTGGCTGGTGCTGGACGTTAGTACAGAGCCTTAGTTCAGAAGTATCACTCTGCTTCCGACTCGTCTGATACGTCAGACTCATCTGAGTCGGATGTGGTTCCGCTGCTGGTTATCTCGCGCAGTAGTTTAAAAATTTCTCTACTGCTTTTAGGTGGCTTATTGGTTAGATGCTCTTTTTGCGCATTGCGAATAAGGGCGCGCAGTTGCTGACTATCTGTGCTTGGATGCAACGCCATAAATTCAGATAATGCATTAGGCTCGCTGATTAGTCGATCGCGCCAGCGTTCAAGTCCGTGGAAGTAGGCGTTCTCGGCGGTATTTTTGCCTTCCCAGCGTGATAGCTGCTCAATAATCGGTGCAGTATCAACGTCGCGCATTAAGCGGCCTAAATATTGCCGATGGCGCCTAATAGCACCGTTGGCAGTAATTTTTTTGGTATCGAGTACGGCTGTGAGCAACTCATCCGGCAGGTTAAGTTTGTTAAGCTTGTCTTTAGAAAGTGCAGATAGTTTAACGCCCAGCGCCTGCTGTGCATCTGCCTCAGCTTTTAATTTGGTTTTACTCGTAGGTAAGTCTGCATCTAAAATTGCATCGTTACTTAATTCTGTATCTTTAGTTGTCTTTTTAGGTTTCATGCTGAGGTATTATATCAGTTATGCAGTTGAGTGATAAAAGTACATTTTTTTATAGTAGAAAGCGTTATGTCAGATTCCGGGTTTAGTTATACATTAGACGAAATTAAGCAGATGTCAGAAGACGTGCTTAAAGTAGCCAAAAATCTTGGTGCGAGCCAAGCTGAGGCTGAACTGAGCTTGAGTATTGGGCAAAATGTTTCCGTGCGCATGAAGGAAGTCGAGCATATTGAATATAACCGCGATAAAGGTATGTCGGTCACGGTTTATTTCGGTAAGCAAAAAGGTCACGCCAGTACCTCAGACTTATCGCCTCAAGCATTGAAAGATACCGTTGCCGCTGCTTGTAATATTGCAAAATATACCGCCAAGGATGATTTTTGCGGATTGGCAGATGCAGATTTAATGGCTAACGACATTCCAGATTTAGACCTGCATCACCCTTGGCAGCTCTCAGTAGATGAAGCGGCGTTACTGGCTCAACAATGTGAAGAGGCCGCCTTGGCGGTGGATGCGCGCATTACTAACTCAGAAGGCGCTAGTGTTTCAACAGGCACAGGTTTTTTTGCGTATAGCAATAGTCATGGCTTTACGGGCGGATATCCAAGCTCACGTCATGGCATCAGTTGCTCCGTGATTGCTGAGTCAGATGACAGCATGCAGCGCGATTATTGGTATGCTACGGCACGCGCCGCAGAAGACTTGCAATCACCTGTGGAGATTGGCAGGTTGGCTGGTGAGCGTACAGTTAAACGTCTAAATTCGAGAAAAATTAAAACCTGCCAAGTGCCGGTGCTGTTTGAGGCATCGTTAGCCAGCGGGTTAATTTCTACTTTAATCAGCGCGATTTCTGGCGGAAACTTATATCGTAAATCATCCTTCTTGCTTGATAGCTTGGGGCAACAAATCGCTTCACCGCTACTGAATATCTATGAAGATCCTTTTATTAAAAAAGGATTGGCCAGTAGCCCGTTTGACAATGAAGGCGTAGCCACCAGTGCGCGTCAGTTAGTGAAAGACGGCGTGTTGCAAGGCTATGTGCTTTCCAGCTACTCAGCCAGAAAGCTAGGGCTTAAAACTACCGGTAATGCAGGCGGTAACCATAATTTAATCGTGCAGTCTGGTGCGCTGGATTTTGCTGGTTTATTAAAGGAAATGGGAACCGGGCTGGTAGTGACTGAGTTACTTGGGCACGGTATGAATATGGTAACCGGTGATTACTCACGTGGTGCTGCAGGTTACTGGGTGGAGAATGGTGTGATTGTGCATCCTGTAGAAGAAATCACCATTGCTAGCAATATGGCAGAAATGCTAAAAATGATTGTAGCCGTTGGCAATGATGTTTTGGTGCAAGGTTCAAAACAAGTGGGTTCTATCTTAATCGAACGAATGACTGTGGCGTGTGAATAATCTGCTTTAGCAGATATATTCCACGGACAAGACCTTTACGGTTTTAGGCGTGTGAATAATCTGCTTTCGCGCTTCCACTTAGGGCTTTAGCCCTTTAGTGAAGCGGCGATGCTAATCGCTGGCTGAGCGGTATATTCCGCTGATAATGAAATAGTTTTGCTATAAAAAAAGCCCACTACTCAGTGGGCTTTTTTATTTAGAGCTTACTTAGTCTCTTTAATTTCTTTTTCATCTTCAAAGAACTCGTCTTTGATTAAATCACTTGGCACTAAACCATCTTGCACCAGACTTGCACGTCGTTGCAGATAAGCGTCACGCATGAACGCGTAAGGGTCTAATGATGCATCATCTACTAAATCTTTTGCATCTAGCAACTCAGTACGTTTGTCTATGAATTGCGCAGCACGTAACTGATTGTGTAGGCGAACTTCACCGATATTGTGGGTGTAAGTGATCGGGTCAGTAGTTGAAAGGTCGACAATCCAGCCCGTGGTATCACGGACGGTAGATGGTCCTGCAAATGGCAGTACCAAGTAAGCGCCTGGACCTACACCCCAGTAACCTAGTGTTTGACCAAAATCTTCTTTATGCACTGGGATTTTATCCATACCAGTAACATCAATAAAGCCTGCTATGCCGAATGTGCTATTGATAACAAAGCGGCCTGCTTCGCTGAATGCATTAGCAAGTTTAAACTGCAGTAAGTTGTTCAATACGTTAGTAAGTGTACCTAGGTTATTGAAAAAGTTGTTTACACCAGTGCGGATAGGCGTAGGTGCGACTGTTTTGTAAGCAGTGGCGACAGGCTTGAATACAGCGCGGTCAGTAACATCGTTAAATTTGTAAACGCCGCGATTAATGCTCTCCAACGGGTCTTTATTAGCTTGGGACGCGCAGCCAGTAACCATCGCAGCCAATAGGCATGAGGCGAATAAATAGAATATTTTTTTATACATTTTTATGTTTCTTATTTAAAGACTTGTCGAAAAGTAGTGAGCCATTATACCAATTTATTGATAAGTAAATATTGATAGTGGTGCATGACGATAATTAACGCTTGTAAAATAAACCATTTGTTACATTTATGCAACAAAAATTCAGGCGCTGTTTTCTTAGCATTTCTACGGTGTTGATGATCTGTGCTGGAATGCCAAGCGGTATATTGACCCAATCATTTAAGTCAAACTGTGTTCTTGTATAAGCTGAGTACGCGTTCACGCTGCGTAGCATGATCTACAATCGGTTTGGGGTAATCCTGCCCAATAACGGAGTTGATGCTAGTCTGACGCTGTGCCGACATTAGCCATGGCGCGTGAATTTCTTTATCGTTGCAGTGTGCTAGCTCTGTCACATATTTACGGATAAATTTACCATGTCCGTCAAAGCGCTCGCTTTGCGTGATTGGATTGAAAATTCTAAACCAAGGCTGGGCGTCACAACCAGTAGAGGCTGCCCATTGCCATCCGCCATTATTTGCGCTGAAATCAAAATCAATCAGTTTTTCTGCAAAATAGCGCTCACCCCAGCGCCAGTCTATAAGCAGGTCTTTTACTAAAAAGCTGGCCGCGACCATTCTAAGGCGATTATGCATAAAGCCTGTGTTATTAAGCTGTCGCATTGCGGCATCGACCAGTGGATAGCCAGTTTTTCCTTCACACCATGCGGAGAACAGTGCACTATCGTTAGGGAAGGGAATAGCCTCGAACTCCGGTTTAAATGCTTTACCTGTTTGCAGTTGTGGATTGTGATGCAGTATTTGAAAGTAAAAGTCGCGCCAGATGAGTTCTGAAGCCCAAGTTTCTGCACCGAAGCCGCCGATTTGCAGCGCAGTTCTTGCCAGTTGGCGGATGGAGATAGTGCCAAAGCGTAAATGTACGGATAGATAAGATACACCTTTGACGGCGGGGAAGTCGCGTGCTTCTTTGTAATGTTTGATGCGCTCTATAAAGTCAGCAAACAGTGTTGCTGCGCCGCTCATGCCTGTGGGTAGGCGCATACTGGATAAATTGGTGCGCAGAAACCCTAGCGACTCTAGGCTCGGTAAGGTTTGTGGTTGAGTTTTGGCAAGGTTATGTAAGTAGCGATCAACCGGATAAGGCTTGAGGTAAAAGTCGTTAACAGTTTTGAGCCAAGTGTTTTTGTAAGGTGTAAATACGCTATATGGCTTGTGTGCCATGGTTAGTATTTCATCTTTTTCAAAGATGACCTGATCTTTGTAATGATGAAAATCAATCTGCAGCGTTTGCAGTTGCTGTGCAACTTGAGTATCACGTGCAATCGCACTGGGTTCGTAATCGTGATTGGTAAACACCGCCTGAGCTTGCAGCGTTTGCGCTAACTGCGGCACTTCATGCTGTGCCTTGCCATGTAGCACGATTAAATCACTGCCGTGTTGCTGGAGTGCTGCTTTGAGTTCTTTCACGCTTTCCCAGATAAACTCTACACGACGGTCTGACTTATCCGGCAGGTTGTTTAAGATTTCGGTGTCAAAAACAAATACACAGTAGACTTGCTGTGATGTTTTTAGCGCGTAATAGAGTGCGGCATGGTCATAGTCGCGCAGGTCACGACGGAACCAGACTAGGGAGGTTGAATATTGCATGCGCTACCACTTGTCAATTAAGGTGTAGTGATTTTACTCCAGTTATCTCACTAGTTTTGATTACAACGATAGCGTGTTGCCATTTTGCTTAGCTTCTTGCGCCCATCATGTATTTTTGTGGTGGGATAGAAGTAGTTTCATTGCTGCTGGAAGGCGTGAGTAAGCCTAGGAGTAGTTGTAAGTCTAGTGATAGTAGAATTAGCTCTTCATCGCCCAGTGCATCTACGCGCTCAAAGACCTCAGTCGCATATTGGCGGTCTTTAATTAGTTTTGCTGGGTTGACTGCGCCTATTACTTTTCTAGCTGCTACAGAGAATTTTGACAATACAACTAAACATTGATTATCCATAATGGCTCCCAGAGAATTTTTCTAAAAAAGTGCTAATTAGCTACAAATGCAATTTAATGGTGCATAGGTTAGTTAAATTAGGCACTTATCTTGTTGATATCTCTAAACTAAGCATTAAGCATGCCAGAAGGGTGGGGTTATTCGCGGTGGTATGGATGGTTTTGAATGACAGAGTGCGCGCGGTAGAGTTGCTCGCATAGGAGTACACGTACAAAGGCATGCGGTAAGGTGAGCTTGGATAAACCCCACAGCCAATTGGCTTGCTGTTTGAGGCTGGCATGAATGCCGTCGGCGCCGCCGACTACAATACTGATATCTTTGCCTAGTGATTGCCAAAACTGCATTTTCTCGGCGAGTTGCAGTGTGGTGACTTCTTGTCCTCGCTCATCACAGACCACTAGAAAGTCTCGGCCTGCGGCTTCCAGAATACGCTTAGCTTCCGCTTCTTGCACCACGGTGCTGTTTTTGCCATCTGCACGTTTATCTGGTTTGATTTCAACAATCTCAACACTGAGTTCACGCGGCATGCGCTTAATATATTCTGCGCAAGCGGTCTCTACCCAGCTAGGCATTTTGTGACCGACAGAAATAATCCGAAGTTTCAAGTGGCTTTAGGGGGATGGTTGGTGAGGGGCATTGCGAAAGCTGAACCCTGCCACCTAGCGGCGCAGGGTCCTTGTGGTCACTTACACTGGTTTAATGTGGCTGCGGCGTGCTTCTGCCTCGCCCCATAGTTGCTCAAGGTTATAGTATGCGCGAGTTGCCGGTACCATAATGTGTACAACGATATCGTCTAAGTCTACTAAAACCCATTCTCCCTCTTTTTCGCCTTCAGTACCGCGAATCGCAAAGCCTTTTTCTTTGATTTTTTCTCTTACGTTGTCTGCAACAGCTTTCGCTTGGCGGCTAGAGTTTGCTGATGCAACAATCATGTAATTTGTCATGCTGGTGAGTTTGCGTACATCCATGACGCTGATATCAAAACCTTTGATATCTTCAATTGCATCTACTACTGCGTTTTTCATAGCTTCTAAATCTAAATTGTTAGAAGCTGCTTTCTTTGTGTCTTGTGTCATTTAAGCGGCCTGTGCTGGTATTGCATTACGTTGAGATTTTATGCGGTTTTCGTTATCCACATAAATAAGTTGTGGCGTGTAGTTTTCTAGTTCGGCTTCATTATAGTTCGCATAACTGGCGATAATAATGATGTCTTTAGGGTCTGCCTTGTGTGCGGCAGCACCATTCACTGAAATAATGCCTGAATGACGATCAGCACGAATCGCATAAGTAGAAAAACGCTCACCATTGGTGACGTTGTAAATACTAATCTGCTCGTATTCGTGAATATTCGCCGCTTCGAGTAATTCTTCATCTATCGCACAGCTACCTTCGTAGTGTAATTCAGAGTGCGTGACGTGTACGCGGTGCAACTTAGATTTAAGCATGGTTCTTTGCATGTGCTTAACCGATTTTCAAAAGGGATTGCATTATAGTCTTTTCAATCACTTAGCGCAAAAATCAATATTATCGATGAGTCTGGTATTACCAAGTTTTGCAGCAATCAGGACAACAAGCTGGCTATCTTGGTTCTTTGCAGGCTGTAAAGTGCAGGCCGCACGTACTGATATATAGTCCACTAACCAGCCTTTTTGCACCAAGGTTTGTGATACAGAATGGGTTAAATCTGCAAAATTGGTATTGCCTTGCTTGATCTGATTAACGATATTCACTAAACATTGGTGCAGTTGTGCCGCCTCTGCTTTTTGTGCCGGTGTTAGATAGCCGTTGCGTGAGCTCATGGCGAGGCCGCTTGGCTCGCGCACCGTATCACCGGCAATAATCTGTATCGGTAAGTTAAATTGTCTCACCAGTTCTTTAATGACAAATACCTGCTGAAAGTCTTTTTTACCAAATATCGCCACTTGCGGCATAACTAAATTAAATAACTTCATGACGACCGTGGCCACGCCAGAGAAATGCCCGGGGCGTGAGGCGCCGCATAGCTCTGAGGCAATTGACGGCGCGGAAATAGTCATGGTCTGGTTTAGTTGCTCACCATCAAAATCCGGGTACATTTCAGTTACGCTAGGGATGAACACAATATCAGCGCCTGCGTCTTCTAGTCGTTTGCAATCGGCCTCTAGGGTGCGGGGGTAGTTGGCTAGGTCTTCATTAGGGCCAAACTGTAACGGGTTGACAAAAATACTGACGACTACACATTGCGCATGTTGTCTGGCTAAACTCACCAGCGCGATGTGGCCATCATGCAGGTTGCCCATGGTAGGAACAAAGGCTATGCTGTTGTGTGCCTTGAGTGTGTGTCTGAGTTGATCAGCGGTGTGGATGCGTTGCATGTTTTAGCGACAGTTGAGGTTTAGTAGCTATGTTCGAGCGCAGGAAAGCTTTTATCTTTCACGGCTTTTACATAGTTGCTCACAGCTTGTTGCACGCTGTTGGTATCAGCTAAAAAGTTTTTTACAAATCGCGGTGCTTTAAATTCACTAGGCAATTTGCTAGCTGCGCCATTATAAATGCCCAGCACATCTTGGATAACGAGTACTTGCCCATCGCAGTCTACGCCAGCGCCTATCCCGATGGTCAGTGCTTTAATGCTGTCTGTAATCTGCTTTGCTAATGCTGCGGGTACCATTTCCAGCACCATCATGCTCACGCCGGCATTGCTCATATCTATGGCGTCTTGCATGATTTGATGGGCGCTTTCCTCAGTTTTTCCTTGAATCTTATAGCCGCCAAGTTGATTGACCGACTGCGGCGTGAAGCCCAAGTGCGCACAGACAGGGATGCCTCGCTCAATAAGGTAGCGTGCGGTTTCTACACGGTCACCGCCACCTTCAAATTTAACCATTTGCGCGCCGGAGCGTATCAACCACTCCGCGTTTTTGTAAGCAGCTTCGTTATCGTGCTCGTAACTGCCTACGGGCATATCGGCAATAATCAAGCTATTAGGTGCGCCTGCCGCAACGCTTTTGGTATGGTACGTCATGTGATGCATGCTTACATTGAGGGTATTTTCAGCACCCTGTAATACCATGCCGAGAGAGTCGCCTACTAGTAGAATGTCCACGCCAGCATACGCCATCAACTTAGCGAAAGTGGCGTCATAGCACGTGAGCATGGCTATTTTCTCGCCGCTGGCTGCCATTTCATTGAGCTTAGGTAATGTCATGTATGTATACCCAAAGGTTATTCAAAGTTAGGATTAAAGAACTCGCGCTGTCCTTTAATCTGCAAGATGCGGTCGAGCAACAAGTCTAGAGAGCTGTGGTTTTTAACAATATTAAGCTTCTCGTTGTTGACGATCAACACTGGGGATGTGTCGTAATTGTGGAATAGGTCACTGTATGCGTTGGATAGTCGTTCGATATATTCTCTTGGGATATCTTGTTCGTAGCTGACGCTACGCTCTTCAATACGCTCCATTAATGAGTCAATTGGTGTTTGCAGATAAATCACCAGGTCAGGCTTGGGCGCTTTGAGCTGCAGGTGCTGGTATATCTGATGATACAGCGCATATTCTTCATCATCTAAATTGAGTCTGGCAAATAACGGGTCTTTTTCTAAAAAGAAATCGGCAACTATCGGTTTTGCAAACATATCGCGCTGGCTTAACTCTTTGATTTGATTGGCACGCTGAAATAAGAAAAACAGCTGTGTCGGTAGGCCATAACGTTGCGCATCTTGATAAAAGCGTGGTAAAAAAGGGTTGGCCTCTGCTTTTTCGGACAGATAATCCACTGGGAACTTATCCGCCAGCATTTTAGAAAGCGTGGTTTTGCCACAGCCAATTGGGCCTTCAACAACAATGTATGGAAATTTATTAAAAATGCTCATGTTTTAACTTACTGAGGGTAATTTTCTGCAGATGGTAATTTGTTGATGCCAAACAATAACTCTGGCGTCATATACGCGGCTATTTTGCCATGATTTGGGATGGAAATATCCGGCGCAATTTCAAATAATGGTAATAAAACAAAACCACGTGTATGCATGCGCGGGTGCGGCAGGGTGAGTTTGGGTGTGTTCAGCGTTACATCTTCATATAACAGCAAGTCACAATCCAATACGCGCGGCGCATTGATATAAGGGCGCTCCCGTCCCGCAATATTTTCAATGTTGAGAATAGCGTCAAGTAGCGCCTCAGGTGAGAGCGTGGTTTCCACTTCAGCCACAGCATTGATAAAGTCAGGTGCGGTATCAACGCAATCAATCGGCGCTGTTTGGTAGAGCGATGATTGCTTTAGTAATCGAGTCCCCGGCAAGTGGTTTAATGCAATCAATGCACGCTCCACCTGCACTTTTGGGTTTTCCAGATTACTTCCAAGTGCAACAAATGCGCGTTTTATCATGATTCAGATGGTGCGCTGCCGCTTGGTTTTTTGCGATTTCTTTTTCTACGTTTTTTAGGAGCGGTGTCCGCCTCCAGCATCGCTTGGCGTGTTTCGTTATCCGCTTCTGCAAATGCGGTCCACCATGTGCCTAGTTCTGCTGGCAACTCGCCTGACTCACAGCGCAGTAGCAGAAAGTCGTAACCGGCGCGGTAGCGCGGATGTATGAGTAAGCCAAATGGACGTTTGCCTGAGCGCTGTTCAAAGCGCGGCTGCATGCCCCAAATTTCTTTCATGGTTGCGGTGTAGCGGTTATGAATCGCCAGTTTTTCCGCTTGTGAGGCTAAAACTTCACTCATCGCCATGTGCAGTGCGGGGATAGGTGGGTTGCCATCTTTTTTATAGACCTCCCACGCCGCGAGTACTTCATGCCATAGCAAGGTGGCAAACAGGAAGCTCGGGTTGGCGGATTTGCCTGACAAAATACGCTCGTCTGTATTTTTGAGTGCGAGCATGACAAAGCGCTCGCCCATGGGCTGCTCTAACACCACATCTAGCATAGGGAGCAGGCCGTGATGTAGATGTTGTTTGCGCAATGCACTGACGCTTTCAATAGCGTGGCCCGATAAAAATAGCTTGAGCATTTCATCGAACAAACGGCTGGGCGGTACGTCTTGCAGTAAGTCTGCCATTTTGGCGATAGGCGCCATGGTGGCTGGGTCGATTTTTAACCCTAACTTTGCAGATAAACGTACTACACGTAGCATACGCACTGGGTCTTCGGCATAACGTGTTTCTGGTTTGCCTATCATGCGCAGTATGCCGGCCTGAATATCGGCAAACCCTTGATGGAAGTCTAGTACGATCTCGCTGGTAGGGTCGTAATACAAGGCATTGGCAGTAAAGTCGCGACGTGTGGCGTCTTCTTCCAAGCTGCCAAATACATTATCGCGAATGATGCGGCCGCTTTCATTGGTGTGAGCGTCACCTTTGGCTTCATGGTGGCCGCGAAATGTAGATACCTCAATGGTTTCATCACCAAACAACACGTGTACTAGCCTAAAGCGCCTGCCAATAATGCGTGAGCGTCTAAATACACGGTTAACTTCTTCAGGCGTGGCATCTGTTGCTACGTCAAAGTCTTTGGGGACACGCTGTAGCAGTAAGTCGCGCACGGCACCGCCAACGATATACGCTTCAAACCCTGCTTTTTGCAGACCTTCAATAGTTTTTATGGCGGCATTACTTAGCAGTCTGCGGTCAATTTGGTGCTTTTTGAGCGGAATGCTGTTCGCGTTATCAGTGTTGCTGCCTTTTCTTTTGGCAGATTTCTTTGTACCTAAGACAGGGCGCGTTGCATGCTGCGATTTTGCGTTTTCTGGCCTGGCTCGCGCTGATGTTTCATGCTCGGTTTTAGCTAGTTTAGGCTTAAAGATTTTGTTGAACAGTTTTCTTATCATGTTGAAATTATAGCTTAACCTATATTGATTCTAAAATCTGAATGATGCATGGGTGGATGCTGGCCGTGCTGATGAGATCGCGTGTTGAGCGGCGTGAGGTAGTGGCACGCTGCTGTTCAAGCGCGCTCGTTTTTCCACAATACATCACTTACGCCAGCTTCTTTGTTAATAATACGACACATCACAAATAATAAATCAGAGAGTCGATTTAAATATTGCAGGGAAACTTCAGTTACTTTCTCATTGCGGTGTAATTCAATGAGTTTGCGCTCTGCGCGGCGGCATACGGTGCGTGCTAAATGGCAAAAGGCTGCACTTTTAGTGCCGCCGGGCAATATAAACTCTTTTAATGGGCTAAGCCCGTCATTTAGTGTGTCTATGTGATGCTCTAAATCATCCACGCACGATGCTGTTAATAGTACATAACCAGGAATGCAAATCTCTCCGCCTAGGTTAAATAAATCGTGCTGAATTTTAGTGAGTGTAGTTTGCAAGTGGGAAGAGACCCCCTCTGCCAAGATTAAGCCGATGACTGAGTTCAGTTCATCTACATCGCCCATCGCCTCTACGCGGATGCTATCCTTGCTTATGCGGCTACCATCACCCAGTCCTGTGGTGCCGCTGTCGCCTGTGCGCGTGTAAATTTTACTTAAACGGTTACCCATTATTCATCCTTTTTCTTATGCGCCTGTGATGTCTGATGCTATGTTATGTTGCGGTATGCGGTTGAGCATTTAATTATCTCAACGGTTTATAATGTGTGCATTGTAACTTAACCGCTTAATGATGACCGATCAATCCAATATGCATGATATCAAGCAAAGGCCAGTCGCTGTTTTTGATTCTGGAGTGGGCGGCATCTCGGTTTTACAACATATTCATGCATTGTTGCCTAATGAGCAATTGCTGTACGTGGCTGACAGCAAGTACGCGCCTTACGGTAATAAAAGTCCGGCAGAAATTCAAGCGCGCTGTATCGAGATTACCGATTTTTTAATCGCAAACTATGCCAAAGCCATCGTGGTGGCGTGTAATACAGCGACTGCCGCCGCCATTGATATGATGCGAGAGAAATATACGCTACCTATTATTGGTATGGAGCCAGCAGTCAAGCCTGCGGCAACGGCCTCAAAAAATGGCATTGTCGGTGTGCTGGCAACCACCGGCACCTTAAAAAGTGCCCAATTTGCAGGCCTGTTAGAAAGCTATGGCCGCAATGTAAAAGTCGTCACGCAGGCATGTGTTGGTTTGGTGGAGTGTGTAGAGCGCGGAGAGTTGCAGGCCGATAATACTTTGCAATTGGTTAAAAAATATTGCCAGCCATTACTGGATGAAGGTGCAGATACCATCGTGCTTGGCTGTACGCACTACCCCTTTGTGCGGCCATTGATAGAACAGGTAGTAGGCGAGCAGGTAAGCCTGATTGATACTGGCGCTGCAGTAGCTAAACAGTTGCAAAAGCGATTAGCCGAGCTTGATTTGCTCACTAGCGAGTCGCAGCTGGGGAGCGTGCGGTTTTGGACAAATAGTGCCGCAGAAAATGCAAAACAGGTGGTGGATAGTTTGTGGAAGCAGTCAGCCGAAGTTAGTTTGCTATAGCTTGATATCGTAAGTTACCCATTTGGTTTGCATGGCAAGCTTATCGTATGTGTTTCTTGCTTGAGCGTTGTTTTCGGTAGTAATCCAGCGCAGTACGGACCAGTTTTTCTCTTTCGCAATGTGCGTGACAGCTTCAATCAGCTTTGTTCCTATCGCGTTGCCGCGGGCGGAAGGGGTGACAAACAAGTCATCCAAATAGCCACCGGTGGAGGCTGACAGTGGCCGAGCAAATGGCCGGTAATGCGCCAGGCCGACCGCAACGCCTTCGTGGTTGATGGCAATTAAACCATTCATCTCGTGATTGGTATTATGCAGCCAAGACCAAACTTGGTCGCGCATCTCTTGGGTCTGTGTTACTTGATAAAACTCCGCATACGCTGCGTACAAACTACACCAGCTTGTGTAGTCGGATATAGCAATGGGGCGCACTGAAATCATTGCTGATGCAATAACAACTGATTCGCAGCTATCTCAAGCGGCTAGTGATGGTGGCTAACCACTTCGCCAGCTTTTAATTTATATTTTGTTCCACAGTAAGGGCAGGCCACATGGCCTGTTTTTGCTACGTCTAGAAATACACGTGGATGAGATGACCATAATGCCACCTCAGGTGTTGGGCAGTGCAACGGCAGGTCTTTAGCTGATACTTCGATTTCATTCGCGTTAGACATTAAAATATCCTTATTTCACCATTCCCGCTTGCGCGGGAATGGGCGTGTTAGTTTTTATACTAATGTTAACCAGTCTGCGTGTTTTGCAGACTTACCTGTCACTACATCAAAGTATAGTTTTTGTAATTGCTTAGTGATTGGGCCTGCAGTGCCTGCACCGATTGCGCGGTTATCTAGCTCACGGATTGGCGTTACTTCAGCGGCTGTGCCGGTGAAGAATGCCTCATCAGCGCCATAAACTTCGTCGCGCGTGATGCGTTTTTCAATCACTGGAATACCTAATTCAGTCGCCAATTGCACGATAGTGTCGCGCGTGATGCCTTCTAGCGCGCTGGTCAGGTCTGGTGTGTACAGTTTGCCGTTGCGAACGATAAAAATGTTTTCGCCAGAGCCTTCTGCAACAAAGCCGTCTACATCCAGCAATAATGCTTCTTGATAGCCATCTTGCGCAGCTTCTTGGTGAGCCAAGATGCTGTTCATGTAGTTACCGTTTGCTTTGGCTTTACACATGGTGATGTTAACGTGGTGACGTGAGAATGATGATGTTTTCACGCGAATACCGTTATCTAGAGCATCTTGACCCATGTAAGCGCCCCATTTCCATGCAGCCACGATAACATGGGTAGAAAGTGTTTTTGCAGAGATACCCATTGCTTCTGCGCCGTAAAACGCCATTGGGCGCATGTAAGCAGATTCTAGATTGTTATCACGTACTGCTGCTTTTTGCGCTTCGATTAGCTCTTCTTTGCTGTAAGGCATTTTCATGCCTAAGATATGCGCAGAGCGGAATAATCTGTCTGTATGCTCTTTCAAGCGGAAAATTGCAGTGCCTTTGTCTGTTTTGTAGGCGCGTACACCTTCAAACACGCCCATGCCGTAGTGCAATGTGTGTGTTAGAACGTGAGTGGTGGCGTCACGCCAGTTCACCATTTTACCGTCATACCAAATTACGCCGTCGCGGTCTGCCATACCGCCAGAAGTTGCTGCAGGGTTAGCCATGCTGAGTCCTTAAAATGCTTGAAGTTTTGCAAAAGTAATATTGTAAACGAGTGCGCACTTGGTTTGCAGTAATTTATCTGATTTGTAGATAAATTTATCATGCAACATGTTGAATTTATTGTGCATGGTAGAATCTTTACCTATTAATGATGCTGCAAAGGTGGGATTCGGTGAATAAATTCATGAGATTAATATGGCTGGTGCTGTTACTGCCGTTGCTGGTGGGCTGCGGCCCTGCAAATAATGCGCAAAAGTTTAATACTACAGACATTACTGGGGCGGACTTCGGTAACGCGCTTAATCTGACCGATCACACTGGCAAGCCGCGCACATTGAGTGATTTTAAGGGTAAGGTTGTTGCGTTATTTTTTGGTTATACGCATTGCCCAGACGTGTGCCCAACCACGCTTAATGATATGAAACAAAGCATGAAGTTACTAGGGGCTAACGCTAGTGAGTTACAAGTGCTGTTCGTGACTTTGGACCCTGAGCGTGATACGCAGCCATTGCTGGCGCAATTTGTGCCGGCTTTTGATCCTAGCTTTATCGGCCTGTATGGGACTAAAGAGCAAACCGCGGCAGTGCTTAAAGACTTTAAGATTTTTGCAGCAAAAGTTGAAAATAAAGGGCGTAGCGGTTACACCATAGACCATAGCGCGGGTGTCTATGTGTTTGATAAAGCCGGCAAGATTCGCCTGTATGTGGATTATGGTACTAAGCCGGATATGATTGCGAGTGATATTCAGAAGTTGCTGTAGCTGCGGCATTGCTTTAGCGGATGGTGTGTGCGCAGGATGCAAATACGCCAAGCTGCCTAGCCCAAGTAATCTAGATGACGTGTAGCTTAGGCGACCACGCTTTCAGTTCTTTTTCTGCTGCTTTGTAATCCGGGAAAATACTGGCAACCACTGCCCAAAATTTTGCTGAGTGGTTCATCTCTTTTAAGTGCGCTAGCTCATGGCACACCACGTAATTGATAATGTGCGGCGGAGCCTGCAGCAGGCGCCAGTTTAGCCGAATTTCTTTTTTGGAGTTGCAGCTACCCCAGCGCGAGCGCGCGTTGGATAGGAATAATTCAGGGGTAGGTACACCTAGTTTGGTGGCAAACAGCGATAAGCGTCTGGAAAAATCAGTCAGTGCCTGTTTTTTATACCATTGCAGTACTTTTCTTTCCACAGCGCTTGGCTCATCGTGATTGGGCATAGCCAGTTGTAAAAAGCCCGGTGTATATTCAACCGCTCTGGAGCGAATATCCTGTTTTGTCACTAGCGTAATTGGGTTGCCTAGCAATAAAAGCTGGTTGCCATCTTGCCATTGCATCGGCGGGTGCTGGTTGGCGCTACGTGCCTCTAGTTTTTTAAGAATCCAATCAGCTTTCAGTACAATCAGGCTTTCCAGATAGGTTTGCGCGATGCGCTTGGGTGCATGGATGATTAGGCCTTCTTGTGTGATTTTGAGGCCAACGGTGCGGCGCTGCCTGTGTTCCAGCGTGTAGTGGATTTTCTCGCCAGAGGGGAGTTGGATGGTGTGACTCATTCCGGCAGCGTTGCCATTTCAGACTCTATCCAATGCTCAACTTGGCTGTTTAATGCATCGGTTTTAATATTGACGGTTTGTATTGCTTTGCCTATGTGTATCTGAATCACACCTGGCTTTTTGATAAATGAATTTTTAGCCCAGAACTTGCCTGCATTGTGTGCAACCGGCACCACCTGTGTTTCGGTATGGGTTGCGAGCCATGCGCCGCCAATATGATATTTGCCGCGCTCACCCGGCGCCTTGCGCGTGCCTTCAGGGAAAATGACCACCCATAATCCTTTTGTTAGCCTAGCTTTACCTTGGGCCACAAGTTTTTTCAGCGCCTCGCGCCCTGCACTACGGTCAATTGCAATCGGGGATGACATTGCCAAACCCCAGCCAAATATTGGAATCCACAATAACTCACGTTTCAGCACGTAAACTTGCGTAGGGAAAATGGCCTGAAATGCTAAGGTTTCCCAAGCGGACTGATGCTTTGCCAGAATGATGCTGGGCGTGGTTGGGATATTCTCTAACCCTTTAATTTCATGGCGGATATTGCAAGTAATACGTAGCCACCAAATCATGCTGCGCGCCCAGCCTGAGATCAGCACGTTACGTGTGACAGGGTGCAGTGGCATTGAGAGCAATGCAATCAATGTGAAAATGGGTGCAGTAATGATCTGCCCGAGTAAAAATAAAGTGGAGCGTAACAGCAGCATGGGCTTAGGTGTGTTCTAAAGTTTAGATGTATTCTGAGTTAGATATTTTCAGCAATGATATATTGAGCAGCTTCACTTAAGTCGGCAAATACGATGGTATTAGCTGGTAACTCACCAGAACTTAGCGTGGTTTCACCTTTGCCGGTGCGCACTAAGATGGGTTGGCAGCCTGCATTGGCAAACGCCTGTAAATCGCGCAATGCATCACCCACACCGCATACCTGATTTAAATCTACAGAGAAGCGCTTGCCAATCTCTTTAATCATGCCAGTTTTTGGTTTGCGACAGTTGCAGTTGTCATCAGCCGAGTGCGGGCAATAAAACACTGCATCAATGCGCCCGCCGACTAGTGACAGCTCGCGGTGCATTTTGTCGTGAATGCTGTTGAGGGTAGCCATGTCAAATAAGCCACGGCTCACGCCTGATTGGTTGGTTGCAACCACTACTCTGAACCCGGATTGGTTCAATAGGGCGATAGCTTCAAGGCTACCAGGAATCGCAATCCACTCATTAGGATTTTTAATGAAATTGGCGGAGTCCTGATTAATGACACCGTCGCGATCTAATATCACTAACTTCATAAGGTAACCAATCTTATCTCAATGTTATACACGCTCATTTTACTAAAGAAATTTTAAGTCATGCTTTAGTGTGATGAGCGTGGTGAATGGATTATTAACCTGCCAGTTTAGATAAATCAGCGACACGGTTCATGGTTTGGTGCAATGTGGCAAGTAAACCTAAACGGTTTGCCTTAAGTGCGGCATCGTCCGCATTGACCATGACGTTGTCGAAGAAGTCATCCACAGGCGCTTTTAATGCCGCCAGTGCCTTTAATGAGTTTGTGTAATCGCCGCTCTCAAAGTGTTTGTCTGCTTCTGGTTTGACTGATAGTAGTGCGTTATTCAATGCAATTTCAGCGGCTTCTTGTAGCAAGCTCACATTCACTTGCGCTTGGATCTCACCTTCCACTTTTTTTAGGATATTGCTGACGCGTTTGTTCGCTGCCGCCAATGCTGGCGCCTCGGCAAGCTCAGAGAACGTGCGTACAGCGGCAAGGCGTTGTGGAATTTCACTGAGCATAGCAGGGTCTAGTGAAAGTACTGCATCTACCTCTTGCGCTGTGGCGCCATTCTCACGTAAGTTGACGCTCAAGCGGTCAAAGCAAAACTCTTTGATGGCTTGTACAGTAGCTTTGGTACTAGCTGCATCGTGCTCAAACGCTGACAGTACATCTTGAATCAGTGCTTCAAAAGCTAATGATAGTTTGCCTTCAATCAGCATGCGGATGATGCCTAGCGCTTGCCTGCGTAATGCGAACGGGTCTTTATCGCCCGTAGGTTTTTCGCCAATGCTGAATAAACCAACTAGGGTTTCGAGTTTATCTGCCAATGCAACGGTGATACCCACTTGATTGCGTGGCAAGTCATCGCCAGCAAAACGTGGTTTGTAATGGTCTTCAATTGCAAAAGCAACTTCGTTATCTAAACCTTCATGTTGCGCATAGTAGCGCCCCATGATGCCTTGCAACTCAGGAAACTCACCTACCATGTCCGTGATAAGGTCGGTTTTTGCCAATTGTGCAGCTAGGCTAGCCTGTGCTGCCAATGCGTCGCCACCTAGTTGTTGGCCAATCAATTTAGCAATCGCAACTACGCGCTCTGTACGCTGACCTTGTGAGCCTAGTTTGTTGTGATAAACCACTTTTTCTAAGCTAGCAATACGTGATTCCAGCGTTTTTTTGCGGTCTTGGTCAAAAAAGAACTTAGCATCGGCCAAGCGCGGACGTACCACGCGCTCGTTACCGCCAATCACTGCAGATGGGTCGGCAGGACAAATATTAGATACGATTAAGAACTTGTTTGTTAACTTGTTATTGCTATCTAACAATGGGAAGTACTTTTGATTCGCCTTCATGGTAAGAATCAAGCACTCTTGCGGTACTTCTAAATAGATTTCTTCAAACTGACCAAGTAGCACATTTGGGCGTTCTACCAATGCAGTCACTTCATCCAGTAATGCATCATCGTCAATTGGTTTCAGGCCTTCTTTAGCTGCTGCTGCCGTGAGTTGACGTACGATTTCAGCACGACGCTCAGCAAAGCTGGCAATCACTGCACCTTCTGTTTTAAGTTGCTCTGCGTAGCTGTCTGCGTTTTTAATCACCACATTAGCTGACTTAGCCTCAAAGCGGTGCCCTTGCGTTTGGTTGCTAGCGTTTAACCCTAGCGCACTGGTTGCAACAATATCGCTACCATGCAGGGCGATTAAGCCATGTGCTGGGCGCACAAAGTTAACGCTGCTCCAGCCATCTGCTAGCTGGTAGGTCATGACCTTAGGGATAGGCAGTTTTTGGATGGCTTCTTCAATGGCTTTTTGTAAACCATCGTTGAGCACAGCGCCTTTTTGCGTCACTTCTAAAAACAAGGCTTCGTTCTTGCCATCCATTTGCTTGGTTAGCTGTGAAACTGCGGCTTCGTCTAAGCCCATGCCATTTAAGCGTTTAATTAGGGCAGGGGTGGCATTGCCGTTTGCATCCAACCCTACGCTCACAGGCATCAGCTTTTGTGAAATTTGCTTGTCTTTAGCTTGCGCCTCAATAGCGGTAATGTGCGCTGCCAAACGGCGCGGTGTTGCAAAAGAAGTCACGACTGAGTTTTCAGCAGATAAGCCCTGAAGCTTCAAGGTTTCAAATAATGTGCTGCTGAATGCGTCGCCTAGTTTTTTCAGTGCTTTTGGCGGCAGCTCTTCTACAAATAATTCTACAAGTAAGTTTTGTTGTGACATGATTTAAGCAACCTTCTTATCTTTTTCTTGTTTTTCTTTATCAAGCTTGGCTAGCACTTCATCTGCCCAATCTTTTGGCGCCATCGGGAAGCCAAGTCTGGCGCGGCTGTCTAGGTAGCTGGCAGCAACAGCGCGTGCCAAGTTACGAATGCGGCCAATATAGCCTGCGCGCTCAGTCACAGAAATTGCACCGCGAGCATCAAGCAAGTTAAAGGTATGTGCTGCTTTAAGCACTTGCTCATAAGCAGGTAGCGCTAATTGATTTTCCATCAAATGCTTGGCTTGTTTTTCATGCGCATTGAATGCGGTAAACAAGAAGTCAGCATCTGAGTGCTCAAAGTTGTAAGCACTTTGCTCTTGTTCGTTTTGTAGGTATACATCGCCATAGCTTAAGGCTTTACCATTTTCATCACGTGTCCAAGTCAGGTTGTATACGTTATCCACCCCTTGCAGGTACATGGCTAAACGCTCTAAGCCATAAGTGATTTCGCCGGTAATCGGTTTGCAGTCAATGCCGCCTACTTGTTGGAAGTAAGTAAACTGAGTCACTTCCATGCCGTTTAACCAAACTTCCCAGCCTAAACCCCATGCGCCTAGTGTTGGGTTTTCCCAGTCATCTTCTACAAAGCGAATGTCATTTTGCTTTAAGTCAAAACCTAGCGCTTCTAGCGAGCCTAGGTACAGCTCCAAAATGTCTGCTGGTGCTGGTTTTAATACCACCTGAAATTGGTAGTAATGCTGTAAACGGTTTGGGTTTTCGCCATAACGACCATCTTTAGGGCGGCGGCTTGGTTGCACGTAAGCTGCTTTCCAAGGCTCAGGGCCTAATGAACGTAAGAACGTTGCAGTGTGCGAAGTACCAGCACCAACTTCCATGTCGTAAGATTGTAGAAGCGCACAGCCTTTGTCGCTCCAGTATTTTTGCAGGGTGAGAATAATCTCTTGAAATGTTAAAGCCATGATATGTTCGTTGAAATTGGCGAAAAGTGCAATTTTACTTGGTTTTGTAGTCTTGCAATAGGTTTTATCTTGATGACATTCTGTTACGTTTCCATATGAGCAGCAATAAGCCGAAACATATGGTTAGAAATAGCCAGTTTCCCCAGTATACATAAGGGGTTGTGCCAGTGTAGCCTTGGGCGTATCCATTGAGTGAGGTTTGCACAAAGTGTGGTGCGTGTGCTGTGAGATAACCTTTTTGGTCAATAATCGCAGTCGCCCCTGTGTTAGTGGCGCGTAACATCATGCGGCCTGTTTCAAGCGCGCGTGCTTGAGAAAACTGCAAGTGTTGGTCTGCCGCGTAAGATTCGCCGTACCATGCGTCGTTACTGACGTTAACTAATAACGAGGCCATCGGTAGTTGGCGAATGATCTCTTCACCAAACACGTCTTCATAGCAGATGTTGACCGCTACTTTTTCACCTGCAACAGGCATAGGCTGCTGATATTTTGCACCGCGAGATAAGTCGCTCAAAGGCATATTGAGCCAGTCTCGATATACCCAGCCAAATGCCACTTTCAGTGGAATAAACTCACCAAATGGTACAAGGTGCGATTTACGATACGTCAGTGTTTGCTTACTGCCATAGCTCAGTACGCTATTAAAGTATTCACCATCCTCACGCTCAATCATCCCAACCAAGATGTCGCCCTGATTTTTATGTGCGTGTGCAAGTAACCTTGTTTTTAACTCGTGCGGAACCTCACTGGCAATCACTGGCAGCGCTGTTTCTGGCAGTACAATTAATTTTGCGCTACTTTGTTCCGTCATGGTCAGGTATTGCTGCATGGTGTGTTCAGCAAGCTCTGGTGCCCATTTCAGGTTTTGTTCAATATTGCCTTGTAGCAAGCTCACGCTGAGCGGTTTGCCAATCGGTGTCGTCCATTCAATCTGTTTTAACCCATAACCGGTGGAGATGAGTAATAACAGCGTGCCGATTGCGCCACGTTGCCAGGCGGGTGCTTTGGATTTATTTGCTAGCCAAACACCAATCACGCTGGCAATCAGCACTGTAATGAAAGTCACACCATAAACACCGGTAATTGGCATATAGCCGGCTAAAGGGCTGGCTGGGACTTGGCTGTAGCCAATCGTGAGCCACGGAAATCCAGTAAATATCCAGCTTCTTACCCAGTCTGCGAGTGCCCAAAATACCGGAATGGCAATGATAATGGAGTTAGGCTGCTGCCCCATTTTTTTGCTCAAGGCACCGACCGCGGCCGGAAATAACGCCAAAAATGCCGCTAATACAAAAGTAGAAAAAGCTGCCATGATGCCAGGCATGCCGCCATAGGTATGCAGGCTAATGTAAATCCAGTAAATGCCAACACCAAATAGGCCTAAGCCATAAGTAAAGCCGTTGATAGCGGCAGACTTGGCTGAGTCACTTAAGCTAATGAAATAGATAACGCCAATCAGCGAGAGTATGCTGGCAGGGTAAAAGTAGTAGGGCGCAAAACCAAGCACACCAAAAGCACCTAGTGCAAAGAGCGTTGCGGTTTTTATTGCAGGGTTGGATATAGGAAATAGCATGCTGCGAATTGTAGCTTGTTAGTGCCTTAGATAACAAAGATTAACATCTAAATTGTGCTGCGCGGATTAGCTTATGTTGACATGGTGGCTATATAAGTCATATATTTAATTACCAAGTAAGAAAAATATTTGAAGTTAACCATACCCGTTACAGATGTTGCATCTGTCTGTACAACTTTATGACTGGAGAAATGCATGAGTATCGCGTCGGAATTTAAACAATTTGCTTTAAAAGGCAATGTCATGGATTTAGCAGTGGGTGTCATCATTGGCGCTGCATTTGGAAAGATTGTCGATTCTTTAGTGGGCGATATCATCATGCCGCTGATTGGTAAGGTTGTGGGTAATGTAGATTTTACTAATATGTTTGTTGCATTAGCAGCAATACCGGAAGGGAATGCGGGGACGTATGCGGCACTTAAGCAAGCGGGAGTGCCGATGCTTGCTTATGGTAATTTTTTAACCATCGTGATTAATTTTGTCATCTTAGCATTCGTGATCTTTATGTTAGTGAAACAAATGAATCGTCTGAAAAAAGCCGAGCCCGCACCGGCGCCTGCACCAACGGCAGAAGATATTATTTTGTTACGCGAGATTCGTGACGCACTGAAAAAATAGACTTAAATCTTGGTAATTTGAAAGTAAAAAAGCGCCTTGAACGGCGCTTTTTTATGTGTGCAAGTTATTGAAGTGGCACTTCATAATGTTGGCCCGCTTCAGCCCCTTCACTGCCATCATTCTTTAAAAACGCAACCATCACCACTTTGTCATCAATAAAATCTAACTCGGTAGTTTCATAATAAGAACCGTCAGCAGCCGTATTGATAAAATGGTAAAGCCAAATTGAAGCTACCACTTTACCCGAGCCTTTTACTTTTACATCGTCTGATTTTGCGGGCTCGCCAAACTGTTCAATAATTTGGGCTTTACTAAATTGATTGATTGACTTTACAAAGTCCTGCTCTATCGTGGGGATGGTAGCCTTGCTGCTCGTGGCTTCCTCTGCCATTGCAGTTTGTACCAATAGTGCCTGCGCAACAAAAAGACAAACAAACAATAAGTGCTTCATAACGAACTCCAGTTAAATTGGACTAAAGAATTGAGATTCACGACAACACAGAGTTATGAAATGAATCTCTAGACTTAGTTCCCTATCTACCTAATTTAAAATGGAATAGTTGAAATTAAACTTAGTTTTTGTTAGTCTTTATTCTCGGTAGCCGGCTCTGTTTTAACCGAAACTAAAATGGTGTGCAGACGGCGGCTATCTGCGCGTAATACTTTTACGTGAATGCCGTTGAAACTAACTTCTTCATTGCGTTTTGGTAAGTGGCCAAATTTGCTAACAATCAAGCCACCTATGGTGGAAAACTCTTCGTCGCTGAAGTCTGTGCCTATAATTTCATTAAAGTCTGCAATCTCGGTGAGTGCCTTAACTCGGTACTGACCATCTGCATTTTGAATAATATTGTCTTCATCTTCGTCGTAATCGTACTCGTCTTCAATATCGCCAACAATCTGCTCCAACACGTCTTCAATGGTTACCATGCCAGCCACACCGCCGTACTCATCTACCACAATGGCAATATGGTTGCGGTTGCTGCGGAACTCTTTCAGCAATACGTTGAGGCGTTTGGCTTCTGGGATAAACACGGCAGGGCGTAACATGTCGCGGACTTCAAAGTCTTCGCCCGCATAGTAACGTAACAAATCTTTTGCCAGCAAAATGCCGATGACATCATTTTTATTACCTTCAATCACAGGAAAGCGCGAGTGTGCGGTTTCAATCACACTGGGGATAAATACTTCGGGAGGCTCGGTGATGTCAATAACATCCATTTGTGAGCGCGGAATCATGATGTCGCGCACTTGCATTTCACTTACTTGCAGCACGCCTTCAATCATTGCGAGCGAATCCGCATCCATTAAGCTATTTTCATATGCGCTGTGCAGTAGCTCGACCAGCTGTTCGCGGTCTTCGGGTTCCCGCAATAAGAAATTACTTAAACGTTCCAACAAGCTGGGCTTGTTACTTGATTTATGGTTACTTGGTTTTTCCGACTCGGTTGCCATTAGTTGGCGTCCTATGTAATGAGATAGGGAGAAGCATACCCTAATTTCGTGACAATTGCAGTTTCTAGGCCTTCCATCAGCTCAGCCTGTGCATCGGTTTCATGGTCGTAGCCGTGCAAATGCAATATGCCATGCACCGTTAAATGCGCATAATGTGCTTCTAGGCTTTTTTGCTGTGCTTTGGCTTCCGTGGCTACTACCGATGCGCAAATGATGATGTCACCCATCAGGTGGGGCTCTTCGGTAAGCGGGAAGGTCAGCACGTTTGTTGCATAATCTTTGCCGCGATAGGTGTTGTTGAGCAGTTGGCCCTCTTCAGCATCGACGATGCGGATGGTCACTTCGGTATCTACTCGTAGCGCAGCTTTTGCCCATTTGCGAAACTGACTAGCACTAGGAAGGCTGTCGGCGACGCTGGCATATTGAATGGTTGCAGCTAATTTAGGCATAGGTAGTCTTAATCGGTTTTAGATTGTAAGTCTGTGCCATCAGTGTACGGAAACTTCACGTGACCATAGCGCACCACTAAAATGGCCAGCGCAATCAATAGGATGGAGCCAGAAAGTGCAAACATGGTCATCGCGTCGAGCTCTTTGATGTCCAGCACTAGAAATCGGGCTAGGGCGATAATGCCAATATATAGCGGATACCTGACCGGCAGTTTGCCTGCTGTGAGGTAGTGGCTAAGCATTGACATCACCTCAAGGTATAGGAACAGCAGCAATAGGTCGCCAACGTGAATAGTGCGTTCATCCCAAATATTTAGAATTGCCTGAAGCACGCCAAAAATCGTGGCAATGCCAATCACAATCAATACTACTTGCTCAACAATACTTAAGCCTTTTTGCAAAATCTTGCTGTATTTATTTGGTGTCATTTTTTATCTCAAAAATTATGCATTGTTATTTCGATTATACCTTGCGCTATTCTAGCGCGGTAATGCCATGCTATGTGCTTGCTTTATATCCGTTAATTTTTTTGGTGCGACTCGTATTCTTCATAAGCATTGACGATTTTTTGTACCAAGGGGTGGCGTACCACATCGCCAGATAAAAAGTGGGTCATGGCAATGCCTTTGATATCTTTTAATACCTTTTGCGCTTCGACCAAACCACTTTTTTGATGTCGCTGTAAATCGATTTGTGTCACGTCACCGGTAATGACTGCTTTAGTACCAAAGCCGATACGCGTTAGGAACATTTTCATTTGTTCCGGTGTCGTGTTTTGCGCTTCATCCAGAATAATAAAGCTTTGGTTCAAAGTGCGTCCGCGCATGTAAGCGAGTGGTGCCACCTCAATGGCGCCACGTTCAAACATTTTGTTCACGGTGTCATAACCTGCTAGGTCATACAATGCATCGTATAATGGGCGTAAGTACGGGTCTACTTTTTGGTTTAAATCGCCAGGCAAAAAGCCCAAGCGCTCGCCAGCCTCAACCGCCGGGCGCACTAGCACAATACGCTTAACGCGGTCACGCGTCATCGCATCTACTGCGCAGGCAACGGCTAAATAAGTTTTACCTGTACCGGCCGGCCCAATGCCAAACGTAATGTCATGCTCTTGTATTTGCTGCAAATATGCCACTTGGCGTGGTGTGCGCCCATGCAAATCACCGCGGCGTGTCATGAGTACAGGCATTGCAGTTGAAACCACATCCTCAGGTTTGAGTTTGTCGATTTCGACTAAGCCCAGTTGTACATCTTCTAGCTCGATAGGTTTTTTGGCACGGACGTAAAAGTTTTCAATCAGTTGTGCCGCAAGACGTGTGTTGTCCAGTTTGCCACTGACGTTAAACGTGCTGCCGCGGCGGTTAATGTTAACTTCGAGTGCGGTTTCAATTTGCTTGATGTTTTCATCCAGCGGCCCGCATAGATTAGCAAGGCGAGCATTGTCTTCAGGGGTTAGGGTAATTTCCATGGTTATACGATCTCGCCAATTAAGCGTCTTGGGTTAGAAACGTCGGTAATTTTTACAGTCACAAACTGATGCACCAAGCTTGTATCACCGGCGATATCAACCACGCGATTATTATCAGTTTTGCCAGCCAGCAAACTAGCATCTTTCCACGATGCGCCTTCAATCAGTACGCGTTGTGTGCTGCCCAGCATGGCTTCAGAAATAGCTTTGGCCTGTGCTTCGTTAATCGCTTGTAGCTTATCTAAGCGTGCCAGTTTAACTTCTTGTGTGGTGTCATCCTTTAAAAATGCAGCCGGTGTACCGGGGCGCGGGCTATACAAAAAGCTAAAGCTTGCGTCAAAGCCTACGTCCTGCATCAGTTTTACCGTGGCTTCAAAATCTGCATCACTTTCACCCGGAAAGCCAATAATAAAGTCTGACGTGAACGTTAAGTTAGGGTTGGCTGCTTTGAGCTTGCGAATAATGGATTTGAATTGCAGCGCGGTGTAATTGCGCTTCATCGCCATCAGAATACGGTCGCTGCCAGCCTGCACCGGTAGATGTAATTGTGCTGCCAACTTAGGTACAGTAGCAAAGCAATTAATTAAGCGCTCATTCATTTCATTGGGATGGCTGGTAGTAAAGCGGATGCGCTGAATCTGCGGGATTTCTGCAATGGTTTCAATCAACATGGCTAAATCAGCCTCCACACCGTCATATTCGGTACGGTAGGCGTTAACATTTTGGCCTAGTAGCGTAATTTCTTTTACGCCTTGTTCTGCCAATTGTACGGCTTCGGTCAGAATGTCGGCAAATGGGCGGGAAACCTCTTCCCCGCGCGTATAGGGCACTACACAAAAGCTACAGTATTTGCTGCAGCCTTCCATAATGCTTAAAAACGCACTAACGCCTTCTACACGCGGTGGCGGCAAGTGGTCAAACTTTTCTATTTCAGGAAAGCTAATATCTACTTGTGAAGTGCCGCTGGCCTGTTTGTTTTTAATCATTTCTGGCAGGCGATGCAAGGTTTGCGGGCCAAACACCACGTCCACATAAGGTGCACGCTTAATAATGTTGTCGCCTTCTTGTGATGCCACGCAACCACCCACGCCAATCACTAGGTTCGGGTTTTTCTCTTTTAATGGAATAAAACGCCCCAAATGGCTAAATACTTTATCTTCCGCCTTTTCGCGCACAGAACACGTGTTGAGCAGAATGACATCAGCGTCATCCGGCGTCAGTGTCTCTACCATGCCGTCAGACGCAGACAGCATGTCTGCCATCCGCGATGAATCGTACTCGTTCATCTGGCAGCCAAAGGTCTTAATAAAAACTTTTTTAGGTGTATTCAAGGTGTTATAGCCAAAACGCAAAATATGATTTTAACGTATTTGCTCACTTGCCTCACGCAAAGTTGTTCACTACAAGGTAAAATGATTAACTTAATGTATAGATAGTCATTCAAAACATGCAAGCACTTCCTATTTTTATCAATATCACCAATCGATTATGTGTGGTGATTGGCGGTGGAGATGTCGCCACTCGTAAAGTTAGCATGCTGTTAAAGGCAAACGCAGCGGTGACCTTGATTTCACCGGAAATTTGTCATGAGCTGCAAGCGTTGGCTGACGCGAAAAAAATTCAATGTGTACAGGTAACCTACAGCAAGCATCAGCTTGATGGCGCATGCTTGGTAATTGCCGCAACCGATGACGAAGCCGTGAATAAAGCGGTGTCAATTGATGCAAAAGCATTGGGTATTCCGGTTAACGTGGTAGACGCACCAGATTTATGTACCTTTACCATGGGCTCAATTATTGAGCGTAGCCCCGTGGTGATAGCGATTTCCAGTGAAGGTAATGCGCCGGTATTGGCACGTTACATCCGTACTAAAATTGAAACCATGCTGCCTGCCGGCTACGGCCGTATTGCAGGCATTGCTGGCGAGTTCCGGGATAAAGTAAAAGCAAAATTTACCACCACACAAGCGCGCCGCCGCTTCTGGGAAGATGTGCTACAAGGCCCGCTAGTGGAGCGTGTTTTGTCAGGGCAAGAGCAGTCGGCACGTGCTTTGCTGCAAGATTTAATTGATCAAGAAAATGGCACCGTCAACAAGGGTGAAGTGTTTTTGGTTGGTGGTGGACCTGGCGACCCAGACCTGCTCACATTTAGAGCGTTACGTTTGATGCAGCAGTGTGATGTATGTGTCTACGATAAATTGGTAAGCCCAGAGGTGATGGAGCTGGTGCGCCGCGATGCTGAGCTGATTTATGTAGGTAAATCACGCGATCAGCATACGCTGCCGCAAGAAGAAATTAATGTGTTACTTGCTAAGTTGGCATTGCAAGGCAAGCGCGTACTGCGTCTAAAAGGTGGTGACCCGTTTATTTTTGGTCGTGGTGGCGAGGAAATCGAAACCTTGATGGAGTATGGCATCCCATTCCAGGTGGTGCCGGGGATTACCGCGGCTAACGGCGTGTCCAGTTATGCAGGTATCCCGCTAACCCATCGTGATTATTCACAAGCTTGCTTGTTTATTACTGGGCACTTAAAAGATGGTAGCTTGGATTTGGATTGGGAGGCGATGGCACGCCCAAGGCAAACCGTCGTCATTTATATGGGCTTGGTTGGTTTGGCGCAGATTTGTGAGCAGCTCATTAAGCATGGTGTTTCACCGGATATGCCAGTGGCGGTAGTGCAGCAAGGGACTACTCAACGCCAGAAAGTAGTGACTGCAACCTTGGCAGACCTATCGGAGAAGGTGATTGAAGCTGGCCTAAAAGCACCATGCCTCACCATTATTGGTGAAGTGGTGCATCTGCGTGAGAAATTGGCTTGGTTTGAGCCTGGCGCTTAATGCGTCAGTCGCTAGTTCTTGATTGGAATGCTCAGCCTAGCTTCTAGGCCGCCTTCAGGCCGGTTAATCAGCTCAAGTTTACCGTGATGCAGCTTTGCAATGCGGTCTGCAATTGCCAAGCCTAGACCGCTGCCGCCTGCGTTACTACGTGCGGTATCCAGCCGTTCAAATGGGCGTAATAATTTCTGTAGATGGGTTTCGGGAATCCCCGGGCCATTATCAAAAATGCTGATCACAATCCAGTCAGCCTGTATCTGGCTGCTAACGCGAACTTGCCCGCCGCCATAGTTGTAAGCATTACCTACCAAATTGTCTAATAAGCGTTGCATTGCCAGTGGCTTAATTGGCACTTTATAAGTGGGGGCCAGCTGAATTACCAAGTCGCGCCCAGCGCGCTGTTGTCTCTCATACAGCGCTTGCAGCAAGGTGTTAATATCCACCATCAGCGTTGGTTCGCCTTCTGTGCCGCGAACAAAATCTAAGAACTGATGGATAATATTATCCATGTCGGCAATATCCTGCACCATGCCAGACTTCAGGTAGCCACAATCTTTTTCAGGTAGCATTTCTACCGCAAGACGTAATCGCGCTAAGGGCGTACGAATATCGTGAGAGACACCGGCAAGAATAAGCGTTCTTTCAGCATCGAGTTCTGCTAGCGACTCAGCCATCTTGTTAAAAGTGGTGCTTACTTCGCGTAGCTCAGTCACGCTGTCTTCTGGAAGTTTTTCTGGCTGCTCACCTTTACGTAGTTTGTCAGCAGCGCTCACCAGCAGGTTTAGTGGCTTGTTAATACGTGCGGCAAGTAAATAGCCGCCCGCTAACGATAAACTCAAGACTAAGGCAATCCAGCCTAGCCATTGCCAAGGGAACGGGCGCTCTACGTGTACGTTCGGTATTACGACCCAGAAGTCATCCTGGTCAATGCCAAAACTGACCCATAAGCCACTGATGCCATAGTGCTTGGTGGTAATAATGGTTTGTTCACCAAGGCGCTCTCTAATCTTATCTGCCACCAAGTGGATGAATGGGTCATCAGGGAGTGGGGCAATTTCTTCCATAAAGTCGGCGTAATAAATACGAACACCTTCTTTACCGGTTAATTCTGAGAGCAATGCTAAGCGCAGGTTTTCTTGCGATGCAATCAGCGATGCACGTGTGTAATTAACAACTGTAACGGCTTGTAATGCTGTTGCTTGCGCGCGTGGTTCACGCTCAAAGTACTCAAAAATCTGTAAAGATGCAAACTGGCCTATCGCTAATAAAACGGCGATAAGCAACATGATTCTTGAGAGTAGCTTTTTGGGTAACAGGCGCAATGTGGTTGGCTTAAATGATAAAAGTTAGCATTTGGTCAGGCAGTTGTGGGAGTGCAATTGCCTGTCTTGAGATTTTTAGTTGTCAGCTTCACCATCTGGTATAAACACATAGCCAAAGCCCCACATGGTTTGCAGGTAGCGTGGGTGAGCCGGGTCAGGTTCAATTAACTTACGTAAGCGAGAAACCTGCACATCAATACTGCGGTCGTACACATCTAATTCACGCCCGCGTGCCAGCTGCATCAGCCTGTCACGTGATAGCGGCTGGCGCGGATGGTCAACAAACACCTTTAATAATGCAAACTCACCGCTGGTAATAGCAATGGCTGTGCCTTGACGGCTAAGTGAGCGCGTCGAAGCATTGAACACAAAGTCGCCGATGGTGATATTCTCTGCTGCATTTGCGGGTGCGCTCGGTACCAAGCGCTCGTGTCTGCGTAGCACCGCATTAATGCGTGCTAATAGCTCTCTAGGGTTAAATGGTTTCGGTAAGTAATCATCAGCACCCATTTCCAAGCCAATAATTCTATCTACTTCATCGCCACGCGCAGTGAGCATTACAATTGGCATCATTGCGGCACTACCGCGCATCCTGCGGCAAATAGATAAGCCATCTTCACCCGGTAACATCAAATCCAGCACTAATAAATCAATCGCATCGTTGGCAAGTATGCTGTCCATTTCTTTAGCGTCATTGGCCGTTTTAACGGTAAACCCCTGCTCGGTGAGGTAGCGTTGCAATAGCTCACGTAAACGGACATCATCATCTACGACTAAGATTTTTTTATTTTGATCGGCCATCATTATGTTTAAACCTTAATTTTTAATAGCGTTGTGTTGAGTAATTGTAAAAACAATATTATTTTCAATAACTGCAAAGTGTATGCTAAATTTATATTTATATTAAATTTTATGTGCTTGAACTTGCAATTTTATCTACAGTCTCACGATTTATGTCGAAAAAATTTACAATTCCTTACAATTTCACCGTTTAATGAAACATTCAATTAACAAACGTGCTTCATGATAATGCAACTTCAATCGTAATGCTCAATATTGGAACCTTGATCTTTTGGATTTGATTTTGCTAAACAATATGTCATTGACCAAGTACGCGTGCCTAGTTTTATGCATGAGCTTAAGTCTAACTTTAAGCGCTAACCCTGGCAGTAGGAACAATCTGTCTGCGGCAGCTGAAAAGCCTAGACGTGCGACAGATGGCGAGCGTGCCGCTGAAGATGAGGCTAAAGAAGGCTACCAAAAGACTTTAAACCTGAACTTTAGCCCTGAGCGTAGAGAAATGCTACGTAAAGCACTTGAAGATTACGCCCGCTCCATTGACCCTAGCCATGACCAAATTGAAGAGCGCAGGCGCGCGATGCAAGAAAGCATTGAAGCGCGCTTTTTTGAAGCAGACTCAAATAATGACAGCACGATAGATCGACAAGAAGCCACAGAGAAACTGCCGCAAATCGCCAGACATTTCAACAGTGTAGATACCAATCAGGATGGCGTCATTTCTTTAAACGAACTGGTAGAAGCACAGGCGAGAATCCTAGAGCGTCGCAGAGCTGCTGAGGCGGCAATACAGTTAGAGAAGCAAAGAAAAGCCATTGAGGCCGAAGCGTTAGAAGACGCTAAAGCAAAGAATAAACAGGCAACAAATTCCTCCAAAAAAAAAGCGCTATAGAGCTGCACTGACAACAGTCACCACGCCTCCAGCCACTCTCATTGTTCAGCCCCCTTTGATATATTCTTCATGTTGATTTTATCGACATTGGTGCAAATTTCTGTTTTTCCTTGCCTTAAAAAATCATCTTTAAAGTTAAGCGTATTACCTGTGCCTTGATGCATAATTAGGTATCAATCATGAACAGATATGGTGCTGGTGTATGGCGTTAAGGCTTGAAGTTGGCGATGGTGTAGCACGAGTTCCTGCCAAAGCTTGGGATGGCTTGCTTGATGGTATGCCGCTATTAGCACATGCTTTTTTGAGTGCGCTCGAGACGTCAAAATCTGTCGGTGGCGGCACCGGTTGGCAGCCTTCTCCGCTACTGCTGTATGATGATGCGCAATTGATCGGCGCTATGCCGCTCTATGTGAAGTATCATTCATATGGCGAATATGTGTTTGATTGGGCATGGGCTGAGGCGTATGAACGTAACGGTCTTAACTACTACCCCAAGCTTGTTTCAGCGATTCCATTTACCCCAATTACCAGCACCCGTTTACTTACTAGTGATCCTGATGCGAAGCCGTTGCTCATCAATGCGTTGTTGCAAATTATGCAGCAAAATAAAATGTCATCTGCGCATGTGTTGTTCCCTGATAATGATTCTGCAAAGGCATTTGAAGAGGCCGGGTGGATGCAAAGGCATGGCGTACAGTTTCGTTGGCACAATCATGGCTATGCCAATTTTGATGACTTCTTAAGCCAATTAAGCCATGATAAACGCAAAAAGATTAGGCAAGAGCGGAAGAAAGTCGCTGCTTCTGGCGTGGTATGTAAGTCAATTAAAGGTGGAGAAGTTACGGCTGAGCAATGGGACTTTTTCTATCAGTGTTATGAAAATACTTACCATGAGCATCGATCCACACCGTATTTGACGCGTGAATTTTTCAAGATTATTGGCAGTAGTATGCCGCAGCATATCTTGTTAATCATTGCTTATTTAGATGGCAATCCAGTTGCCGCAGCTTTAAATATTTACGATAAAACTACACTGTATGGCCGCTACTGGGGTGCGCTACAGTATGTTCCCAATCTGCACTTTGAACTTTGCTATTATCAAGCCCAAGAGTTTTGTATTGCAGAAAATATAAAATATTTTGAGGGCGGTGCGCAGGGCGAGCATAAGCTGGCCCGTGGCTTTAAAGCCAGGCCGACTTGTTCTTTTCACTTTATTGCAAACCAAGACTTTGCGGCAGCTATCCAAGATTTTGTTGCGCAGGAGTCCGCAGGGCTAGCGGCTTATACCAATGAGCTAGATGAACGTGCGCCATTTAAATCGCAAAGTTAATCAGCCAGCGCAAGTTAGCAAATACATATATTATTCAGTAGATTAAAAATAACGAGTAGCAAATGATTCCAGCATCAGTAAAACTATCTAACACCTTTAATAACTTTTTCGCATCAGAAAAATCGAGCGGAATTTTGCTCATTTTCTGTACATTAATCGCAATTCTGATGACCAACTCATCAATTGGCCATGCGTTTTTAAATTTCTGGCAAGTAGAATTTAGTGGATTAAGTTTGGAGCTCTGGATTAACGATGGCTTGATGGCTGTGTTTTTTCTGCTTATTGGATTGGAGCTCAAGCGTGAACTCTATATAGGTGAGCTTTCTAACTTTAAAAGCGCGCTACTTCCTATTGTTGCTGCTATAGGTGGGATGCTCGTCCCTGCACTTATTTATTTCATGCTGAATCATGACACGCCAACGCAGGATGGTATCGGTATACCAATGGCAACCGATATCGCTTTTGCATTAGGAGTATTGGCGATTCTTGGTAAACGTATACCAGCTTCGCTGAAAGTATTTGTTGTTGCTTTTGCCGTTATAGATGATTTGGGCGCAATTGTAGTTATTGCTTTGTTTTATACGGCCCAACTCTCGGTTGTATATCTTGCCGGTGCTTTTGTTGTAATGGCACTGCTCGTGATGCTTAATCGAGCATTCAAAGTAATGTTACTTTTGCCATACATTATTGGCGGTCTGCTTATGTGGTTTTTCATGCTCAAATCAGGCATTCACGCAACGATTGCAGGCGTCATGTTGGCTTTTGCGATTCCATTCGCAGCGAAAGATAATGACAAGCAATCCCCTTCGCATCGATTAGAGAGTTTTCTACATAAGCCTGTGGCATTTATTATTTTGCCAATTTTTGCATTGGCGAATACAGGCATTACCTTCGACTCAAATTGGCTCAGCGGTCTGACAAGTTTAAATGGTCTTGGTATTGCCATGGGTTTAATTCTCGGTAAGCCAGTAGGTATTGTTTTAATATGTTACTTTGCAGTTTTGATCGGCATATGTCAGTTACCTACTGATCTTAAGTGGTCGCATATCACTGGCGCAGGCATGCTCGGTGGCATCGGCTTTACTATGTCTATTTTTATTACTAATCTAGCTTTTCTAGGTAGCCCTGAAGTGATAAACACCTCCAAGATGGCGATTCTATTAGCGTCATTGACTGCTGGAGTCTTAGGTTTCCTTTGGCTGAGGGTGTTAGGCAAGAGCAGGGTGTAAAATACAGCCAATTTTTGCATTGGCTCTCATGCGCTACGCAGAAGTTGTGTTAGATGAAGATGTTAAGTCAACTTAAAATGTGACGTATAAGTTTCTCATATCCGTAAGAGTGCTTATACTTGGGGGAAAGATAGAGCCTCTTCCTAGCTGTTAGGAAGAGGCTCTATCTTTGCTGTATTGCTATTTCTTTTCTGGTGGAGTGTGGTGGCGCTCCATTGCTGCGTGCGCTGCTTTGCGTTCATCAGCATCAATTTTCCCGTCTTTATTTGTATCTAATTTTGTGAACATTTTTTCAGCACGTGCCTGATGCTTTGCCATAAACTCGTCACGTGATATCGCGCCATCATTGTTGGTATCCGCTTTATGGCAACCCTGTTTGCCATCTTCGACACCATGATGATTAGCGTAGGCCGCTTGCGTTAGACCAAACAGCAACGTAGTCGTGAGTAAAACTTGTGTAATTTTCATGAAAACTCCTTTTTAATAAACTAGCAAGCAACTGCTAGTTCAATTAACGTGACAGTCAGTATACTGTTGACACGTGTTTGATATAAAGATTTCGTGATGGAGGTGCTAATTAAAGATTTAGCATTCAATATCACTAATGTAGCTATTTTGTATTTAAATTAGCGCGTCGTTGGGGCTGATTCTGATATGGTTGACGCAGTCTGTAGAGGGTAAAGCAGGGGTTTTATGATTAGATTGTTATACAGTAGCCAGGCTGCACAAGATATTACTGAGCAGGACATTGCCGATATATTAAAAAAGTCTCAGAAAAATAATCATGAGGCAGATGTTACGGGCGTTTTGTTATATGGTGGCCAGCTGTTTATGCAGGTGCTAGAAGGCCCTGAGCTTGCTGTGTTAAGGCTGTATGTCACTATTTGTGAAGATGCCCGCAATAGTCTTAATCAGATTGTTTATATTACTTATACCAATAAGCGTATGTTTGGTGATTGGTCGATGGGTACGATTCAGTGTGATCCAATTGCCTATCAAAAGATATTTGATTTAAATTCAAGGGCAACTGAAACCATTGAGCCAGATTGCTTTAGAGATACGATGCGTGATTTTTTGCGTAGATTAAATAACGCTAAAAGAGATAGCTAGGCTCTCTCGTTATGCAGGGTTAACTGTCAGTGTTGGCTTTTAATGCGCAATAAAAAATGGCTCCAGTGAAGCGGAGCCATTTTTATGTGTCAGTTAAAGCAGTAGCTAAACCATGGCGCTAGTGCTGTATAGCATGTCAATATCCGCGATACGTGTGCTTTTGCTGTTTAAACGTTGAGCAATTTGTTTAAATGCATTTGAGGCTGGGGTGAGTGGGAATGCATCAATGACTGGGCGCCCAAGTTTTGCAGCTTTGCCTAAATGTACATCTGCTGGAATTGCACCAAAGAACTCTAGTTCGATTTGCATAAAACGTTTGGCTACTTGCGCAATATTGTTAAAAACGACTTCTGCTTGTGCGTCATTGGCATCATCTACAATAATGCCAAAAGAGCGTCTGCCAAGCTGGCTGCAAATGCGTTTAATGAGCGTGTATGCATCTTTAATTGATTCTGGCTCGCGTGTGAGTTGAATCAAAATGTCGCTGTTATTGAGTGTTTGTAGCGGCAACAAGTCATCGTTATTTAGTGTTGCATCGACCAATACAATTTCATATTGCACGACTAATTCATCAAATAATTGGTTCAGTACTGCACCAGCTTTGCTGTTGAGCGGCGTGCTTACCTGATTTTTAGGTAGTAGTTTAGCTACGGCGAACTCTTGCTTGGTGTTTTTAATTGCTACAGATAGCGACGCTGATGTTTTAGCAACTTCTAGGAGCGTAGGGGTTTTATCAACCTCATAACTAGCTTCGCGCGTAGTACTTGATGCATGCACTATCAATACATCACTGCCTTGCGCACGAATGGATGCTGCCAAGTTAATCATCATGCGTGACTGATCTGCAGATGAGGCTGAAATCACTGACACTACACGAGGTTTTGGCGCTGCCATGATGCGACGTAGGCCCGCCGCTTGATCATTTTTGAAACTAACCACGGCTAATCTCTGTAGATAAAGTATTTACTGATGGTCTGGTATTAGCCATGATAAATGGCAACTCTTCATTTTTAAACTGCAATGAGTGGCCATCTGCACCAATTTTTAGTGCTTTTTGAATCAAGTAACTCTTGTTTGATAAATGGATATCTTCAGGCACACGTTGACCATTGGCCAAGTAATAAAGCTTTAGCTTGCCTCTGATAATAACGTCGAGTACACCGCCAATGGTGACAGCTTCATCCAACTTGGTAATGATGGTGCCATCCAAGCCCTTGCCTCTATAAGCTCTAATTACGTCAGTGAGTGTCTCGCCTGTGCTGGTGGCGTTAAGGCAAAGCAGCTTTTTAATGCCGGCGTTGGTGTTAGAGAGCATTGCAATTTGCTCTGTTACCATTGTGTCGCGCTGACTCACGCCAACGGTATCAATCAAAATCGTACGTTTGTTTTTGAGTTCGTTAAGTGCGATTTTAAGATCGGCTTCGTCTTTAACTGCGTGTACCATCACACCAAGAATCTTGCCATATATTCTAAGTTGTTCGTGACCCCCGATACGATAAGCATCGGTAGTAATTAGGCCTAAGCTCTCAGTGCCATGTTTCATTACATAGCGTGCGGCTAGTTTAGCTGTGGTGGTTGTTTTGCCAACGCCCGTAGGGCCGATGAGTGCGAAAATGCCGCCTTGGTCAAGCATACCCATTTCGTTAGGGATGCTGTCCAGATTTTTGCTTAAAATTGCCTTTACCCAAGCAAGCGCTTTGGCTTCATTGAGATTTGCAGGCATTTTTTCAGATAACATTCTGGCAAGTGCAGCACTAAAGCCAGAAGACAGCAGTATGTTTAGTATTCTTGTTTTTGTTGGGTATTGCTGCTGTGTGTTGCTCCAGGCAATCGTAGTGAGTTGAGATTCAAACACATCACGCATGCTGCGCATCTCGTTCAAAATCTCAGTCATTTTTTGGCTAGCATCTAACATAGATGCCTGCATGATGGTGTCTGGTGCTGGCTGTGTAAATGCTGGCTCGGCTTGCGTTTTGGTTGCAGGAGTTTCTGGCTCCATCATGCTCGGCGCAAAAGGTTGCGCCTGATTGCTATGAAAGCCCTCAATTTTTTTATTGATTACTGAGATTAACGCTGATGGGTTGTCTTCACCAAAACCTTCTGTGTGGGTACGGTATGACGCTTCCATAGTGGCTGCGTTGTCAACAATCGCGTCTAAATCTTCCTCTTTTAATGCGGTGATTCTATTGCCGCCATCTACTGCGCGGTTGGATAAAATAATGGCATCCTCGCCAAGCTCCATACGCACCTGTTTGAGCGCTTCGCGAGAGTTAATACCAAAAAATTGCTTTATATTCATACTTAATTCTTATTAGGAAATTTGCTCAGCCGATTGACTCGCCAGCAGAACAGATGTGTGTAAATGCGCCTGATCGCGATCTTTTGAGTAATTAGTCAGCATACCTAGTACTGCACTGTCGTCAAATCGGAAACGAGTCAGCATCATATTTGTACTGCTCAGTTTTACAACCTGCATATTACTTAGGCTTTCTAGCAAATCAGCAATCTCTTTACTGATGCCTAAAAGAAACATGGCGGTCGCTTTATCTGAACTGATGAGCTGCTTAGCCATCATCAAATAGTTGAGATTTGCGTCCTTAATTTCGGACATCATATCTTTTACATTCATTTTGCTTCCTAATTCGTTGTTTCTATTGTAAAAACCATGCTGCAATTGGCTTGGTGAAATGTAACTCTTTAGTCCGATTCAACCAATGGCTATTTGTCTATTTATTTTGTAGGTGTTTGTCTTACATTGTTTCGATGGTATTTGGGAGACATTGTTCTATATGCCAATAAACCTGCAAACCCGCGTAGATGGCTGACCTAGCGTATGTAAACTATTAATAAATTAGAACAGAAATTGGTGTTTTAAGCAGTGAATTAAGGCGTCATGTAACTAAAATTTGATGCTTTGAGCGTAGATGGTGCGCTTTTAGTTGGCTTAACGTTTAGGCGCTAAAATTAAAAATTGGGAGATTACCCAAAAAGCGGGCAAAAAAATAGCGCTTCTGCAAAAAAGCGCTACAAACTTTGAGAGAGTATATATTGCAAATCAATTCAATATATGTGGCTATCATACTGGCCAGTAATTAATGAATTATTTCAGATGGTTAACTAATTGTTTCAATTGTGAAAAAATTATATGCTTCTGTAATAGTCTTTTAGCCAAATTTTGGCATAAAACAAAGACGCCACATGCCTTGGAATGAGGCGTCTTTGTTAGCAAACTAGTTCTTTAGCACTAACTTTATCATTGTAAATTTATTGATACTCAGTCAAATTTAATTTTAAAGTCTCTATTTATTATTTACATGCGCTTCTGTAATGCAAATACGCAACATGTTAAGCGTATAAGATTAAAGGCGCTATAAAAGCAAAGAACCCTCCGATTAAAAAGATGATGACGGATGCGATATATACCCGCAGGGAGGTTTTGCGTGTACGTATGCATACCGCCGCTAGCTCTGCATCTGCTGGGCATGGCAGGCTGCGTGCCTGCCACTGCAAATAACCTGATAGCGCAAGCATCACGCCAGCAAATATAAACACGCCTAGCTTATGCTCAGAAAACCATACCAATTGCGGCACATTGCTTACTAATGACGACATCACCGCACCGGCACCCAGCCCCACCAATGTGGCGGGTAGTGCGCAACAAATCAGCGTGCCGCCACTGGTAAATAGAGAGATAAATGACGCGGACTTTGTTTTCCTAAGGCTAGCCATTTCTTGGTTGGCAGAAGTAGGTAACATTTATTTTGACTCCATTTCTGCTTTAATGTGTTCAATCGGGTGGCTGCTGATCTCAATGCTAGTCACTTCGTAACCTGCATCTTTGATCAAGTCTTTTACCGTGTCGTTAGATAAAGTTTGCCCTTCTTTAAGCTCTACTGCCACGATACGCTGCTTTAAATTGACATAAACGTCTTTGGTTTGTGAAAGAGCGCGCATTTTCTTCTCTATGCCCTGTGCACAAAATGCACACACCATACCGTTTACATTGGCTTTAATGGTTTGTGTGGCAAATGCGGCTTGGCTAAATAATGCAGCGATAATGGTTGATGCTAATAATAGTTTTTTCATAATAAATTCCTTAATAATCATTAAAATATGTACATAAAGTTAAAGCGTGGCTGGCCAGAGTTATTAACCCCGGCCTCTACAAAATAACTTTTATTAATGAGGCGCAACATGGGCGTGACTTCAATCTTGTCCGATAAGCCATTCATGTTGCGGGCTTCTAAAATTGCCCATGGTTGAGTTTTGTCGTAATCGGTTTCATAAAATGAGAAGCCAGCTCGCACGCTAGTGAAATCATGATTAATATGTTCCGCACGATATAGGCGATGCGCTGCAGCAAAGTAAACGCGGGTGGTTTCATAATCAAACTGAACCCCTGGGGTGACCATCACTTTGTCAAAATGATGGTCTTTCCCAACTAAATCGTTTTCACCTTGTATTGCACCAATGCCACCTGTAAACCATAAGTTGGCTTGCGAGTTAGGCAAGTTCCAGCGCTTGAGTAAGCTGGTGTAGGTGAACTCTTCTAGTGTGCGTGTTTTGGTTTCATCATCAGAGCGCATATAAGTCGCACCGACACCAAAAGCATCGCGAGGGGTGATGGCGTAATTCACAAAGGCCTCACGCCAGTTGCTATTAAAGTCACCCATTGCCATAAATGAATCTTTAAAGCCCATGGGGCCGGCGGCTGCATTAAAGCTGGATACAAAAAGTCCAAGCTTAAGTAAAAACTTGAAGCAACTGGAAAGTTGCATGATGGCACTCCTAATCAATTTCTAAATTGTTAATGGCCAGCAAAAAGTGCTGGCATCAAGAGAAATTAACTAAAGGTGCGAGGAGGTCGTTCTAAGGAGTCAGGTGCCTGAGAGTGAAAATGGGGGGCAACAAAAGAGGTGAAATCATTTACAGTCGGGCTAGTTGCTAAAGTAAAAAATGGCATAGCTAGCACCAAGCCAGCACATATCACTGAACAAGTGCTACCTAAGCAATAAGCGGGCTTTTGCTGAGTTTGCTTGCCATGATGCATTTGCATTTTACAATGTTCGCTCATCGCCGTACTTTGCTGTGAGTCTTGCTCACTAAGCATCGCGGTGTGGTGACCAGTTTCTACACTGTTAGCTTGGTTCATTGCCATTTGCATAGAAACAGCCTGCATTGGCATTAGCAATACTAAAAGTGCCACCAGTAAATGTAAAAATTGTTTTCTCACAGCCCTTATGATGCACTTAAGTTAGAAAAGTTGCAAACTGAAGTGGCTATACAAATATATTTCCCTATTGAACGTAACATTTTACCAGCGCCATTTCAGGCAAGGCGAGAAGCGCACCGCCCGCACGTGTCAGCGGCGGACTGAGTACATTGCGGCTTGTTCTTTAGACTAGATATAAAGGACATTTAAGAACGAAAACCATTGATTATTGTTAGCACATTCTTAGTAAAGTGGGGATTTCGAATTTTCTAGATTCAAACGGGGCGTTAGGATTCTCAGTTATAAATAATCCAATATGTGAAAAGAAAGCAATGAACCTTCTTATTTCGTTTTCATCATCTTCGAGTCCAGCCTTTTCTTTTATATCATCAATAGTTAAGCCTGAGCATTTGATTGGAGCCCCAAGATTGGAAAAAAATTGATCAATATTTCTTTTCCAAGAGGTGTTGAAATTTGCAACTGTTTTTCTGCTAGTGGTTTGTAAAATTTTATAAGCTTCATCAATGTGATCTTTGAGTATCAACTCATAACCATTGTCCGAATTAAGCTCAAGTATCCTTAAGTCTGAATTGTTGTAATAATACCGATTTGCTAATTCAAATACGTTGTTAAGGAACATCAGAACCAATCTAGGGTTTGGGTTGTTGCTCCCAAATTTAAAATGACTAGCAAAAAAATCATCTATATTTAAAAGCTCTTTTTTACATTTAACAGTGAAATGATTTGTTTTTCTAGGAAATATTTTTGAAATTACAGTAAGAGACATTTCCTGTGCTAAGTTTGTTTTTCTAGCAGTGTGAGAGGTCTTCCTGAAGATAGCCCATTGAGCTTTCACTTTTAAGATTATTTGTTCGGTATTAGTTTTTATTTTTGAAAAAAAATCTTTATCGCTTGATTGCGCTAAATTAATTAATTGGTTTCGTAATGTTAAGTCCAAATCTAAAGCCTTGAAGTCTATATCAAGTTTGATGGGAACTTCATTTTCGAAAAAGTTGTAGATTAGACGTCTTGCTACAAACTCACATATGTCCTCTTTTGACCATTCGAGAGTTGTTGTTTGGCTGTATATTTTGTCATATCCGATTCTTTCAAAATTTAACCTGTTGAATAAATCTAATCGTAAAAATAATTTGACTTTGATTTGAGGGAATCGGTAGTCGTTTGCGCATTCAACAATAGCTTGTACGTTCTTAAGTTGTTCTTCATATTCAATATCGACAACAAAATCATCAATCTTGTCGATTAAGACTGTTACTGCATAGTTTGTGTTTTTGTCGATAAACTTTCGCAACCGTTTGCTTATTTGGGAAATGTCTTTATCGCTAATTTCGATGCCATTTGTTGTTGCATTTGCAGAAGGCTCAGCACTGAAAGATGGAGTGATTGATGCCGTGACAGGGTCATATTTTGTGGATGCGGTAAATTTAGTATTTTTGATAGATTCAAAAAACCCTTTCTTTTGATTGGCTGACCCTAGAGCTCTTTCGACATCATTCTTGAGCTCTTCAAACTCTAAATTCTTTTCTACTTTCGATTCTTCAAGGCGTTTAATTACTCTATCTAAAATGTAGAGCTCCCATAAAAATCTATATTTAGAATGAGGTTTTACTGATTTTCCAATAAATCTTGTATCAATTGCCTGAGATATTGAAATGTAATCAAGATCATCATTTAAAGGTACTATTAAATCTATTCTTGAGTTACTTCTTTTAGTGTTGAATTGGATTGTATTATCAGAAATTAACTTGAAAAGTGCTGACTTACCAGCCCCTCTTTCGCCTAGTACTATACTTTTAGTTCCGCCAAGGAACTCAGTGACGCCGCTTATTTTTTGGAAGCAATAAGATAAAACTTCATCAGATTGCGCATCGGCTGTTCCAAAGTGAAAGTCAGATAATTTTTGTGTATCGAAGTGGACGGGTTTAATTGTTTTTTTATAAAACATCTTAATTATTGGTTCTTTGATATTGTTAGTTGCTAATATCATTTTATGATGTACTGTGACTAAATAATACTGATAATTTTAATTATTTCATTTATCGTGAGATGTAGAGATTTAGAATGCTATTTATTCGTGCTCAGTAGCTCTATCAAACGCCTTAAAATTAGCTTTATAATGTTCCTACTGGCTACTAGATGGCTACTAATCGAGAAAATGCAGAAAAGAAAAACGCCCCATTCTTTCGAATGAGGCGTCTTTATTGGTGGGAAAGAGTCAACCAAACATCTCCCTATATTCCTTGTTGAATATATGTCTTTTGATATTTAAAATTACATATACCGTCAAATATACCGTCAATTACTATTGCTAGTAGTATTTTTTAGAGTTTATGTAGAGTAGAAAAAATTGACTCTTGTGGTTGAAAGACATATTTTGCTTCTGGAGTTTTATCCAGGTGAATTTTAAGCCCCTTGATAAATAATTTAGTAATTAAATCTTTGGATAAGTCAGCTTCTTGACTAAATATAAATGAACTAAGTTTTGGCCCAATATTGAGTTGCTTATTTGTTGCCATATTTATAGCACGTCTTGCCATATTTGCAGGAGAAGGATTTTCCTGCATATTTATTTCTAATAAGTATTTTTCAATCCATTCCTTATAGCCATCGGGTACATAACACTCTTCTTTACCCAAATGAAATATTGCCGAATCTAAATTGAAGAAAGTAGTATTTAATAAATCCTTAAACTGAGTGCCTTTGATAATACCCTCGCGGAAAGCCCACGTGTCATCTAACGACCAAATATCATACATACGGTGTTCAACTGCAAATCTGTAGCCACCAAATTTATTTTTTTTAGGGTTGTATTGCTTGATTGCTGAATAAATTTCATATTGACTAGCATACGATACCAAATCAATATCTGATGAAAATTCTCTTGCTTTTCCTAAGGCGAACTCCCTAAGCATGCCACCAAAAATAGCGGTTTCAGGTAATTTTGTTGAAATTTCGAGAAGTGTAGACTTAATTAGATGTCTCTCGGGCGAGTCATAATTAAGATAATTAGTTATCTGATTAGTTAATTTACTATGTTTAATCATTTTTTAGCATAGATTTAGGATCAAAATCGCCTTTTATTGCAGAAAGCTCTTCAAAAAGATTAGTTGCATAAGAGTCGGTCATACCAGAAATCATATCCGTTAAAAGCTGACATTCTTTATAACGAGTTGGCATAGTATTTTTATTGTCCTCAAATACTCTGCGATAGTTTTCTGAAATTCGTCCATAAACAAATTTTGTAAATGGGTTATTGCGTGGAGAGCTTACATCATCTTCTTTCTTACGATCAACAATAGCTGCCCAGAATATATACATCAATCCTCGGATTACATTGTATCCCCCTAATTCGACTTTTAACACTTCTTTATTCTTATAAGCATTTTTTTTAGCAAAGTCTTTTAAGTGCTTTCTAAGGTTTTCACCTTCACTAATTTCTAAAAGTCCTTTATCTGATGAGCCATCAATGAAAATGTTAATATTACTTACAAACGCTTTTCTCGCAATTGTAATTAATTCACTGATTGCGTACACCCTAAATCTTTGCATAGAAATGTCGTTAAGTTCTGCAGGCGAAAGACTCTCCGCAGCTTTACTTTTTCTATACTCATTATGTTTATTTAAGCTATTCGTAACCACATTATCAATTACGGTATCTTTATTAGAATGATGTTCAAGATAAGAAATGAGATCTGAAAATGAAGCAAATCCTTTTTTAACAGCATCTTCAATATCTAGCACTACGTATGCAATATCATCGCTAGCTTCCATAATGTAAGCCAAAGGATGCCTTTTGCCTAAAGATAAACCAGTTTTTTCTAACACATCCTCAACAATGTCTTGCTCTGAAGCAAAAAATCCATGCTTCTTTTTTGCAACTTTCTTATCATCTATTTGATCGGATGAGGTTGGGTATTTCATTAATGCAGCTAGTGCTGCATAGGTGAGATCAAGGCCGAAATTATCGTTAAGCAACTGAAGCCTTGTTAGCAATCTAAATCCCTGAGCATTACCTTCAAACTTTTTAAAATCTTCGACATGCTGGGTATTATCCTTTAAAGGGCCAAGTACTAAATCCTCATGTTCTATAAACCAACTTTGAATTGCTGATTCACCTTGATGGCCAAAAGGAGGGTTGCCTAGGTCGTGTGCTAAGCCAATGGCGGCTAATAGCGCTGGTATGTTTCTTTGAGCGTCGGGAACTTGGGAAGCTATATGGTCGTGAAATACAATTGCCGTACCTATACTTCTTGCTAAGTTAGATACTTCATGTGAGTGAGTTAATCTAGTTCTGACGCTATCATTTTTATCTAAAGGAAATACCTGAGTTTTGTCGGCCAACCTCCTGACAGGGGTTGAAAATAAGATGCGGTCAAAATCGCGTTCAATTTGTGTTCTTATATCATCTGCAGCTTTAGGTGAGCCTTCAGGTTTGCGTCTTTCGGAATTTAAAAGCTTCCCCCATACATCAGCATTAGTATTCATATTAATTTATATAACCTTTTTTAATAAAATGTATTTTCTAATACTTGGTAAGTAAGTTAATTAGATAAGTTGTAAATAAAAGTTTAATTTAAATGGAGTTTTCATGTAGCAGAATACTTCTTAAAATTCTCAGCTTGATCAAATATCTCTTTAAACACTTCATCCTTAGTAAATGGTGGGTAACCGTTTTCAGCAAGTACTAAAATTAAACTAACTTTTAGCTCTGCTCGTATATCGTCTCTTTTTGCCCAATCAGTATATTTTGCTTTATCGTCCACTATTGATTTAACTTCTTTTGAAAGCTTTATCAATTTATCTTCTGCGTAATCAAATTTGTATTTCTGAGCGATGGCTTTAAGGATGTCGTAAAACGCTTTCTCCTCAAAATTGATACCTAAGTCTTCAAATGAGCTTCGCTCTTCTTGTAGCTCTTTAAACAGGCTGGCAAACTGCTCTGCTACATCATCTAGAACATGACTTTGCAACACTTCAAAATCTTTTCTCTCGTTATACACTTCAACAAGTTTTTGAAGTTTTTTAGAAAAATCCACGCCTTTAATTTTGTTAGTTTTCTTAAACTCTTCAATCGCTTTAGCTAGCAACATTTGCAGAAGTTTGATTTTAGTATTTGGCAAAGTAATTTTATCAATCTTCGCCATATACTCATCACTGAATATATCTAGATTTTTAGGGTCGTTATTATCTAACTTAAATACCTCTTCAACTCCGTCACTGATTAAGGCTTCATGAATCATTTCTCGTACATAATCATTCATCTTTGCGGTATCTGGCGCTTCACCTATAGTCAACTTATGAATAATTGCTTTAATTGCAAAATAGAAATGAATGTGATCTCTTTCGCTTTGAGTCAATTCTTCACTTGAACAGCACAAGTCATAAGAAGAACGTAACTTTTTAACTATTGCGACAAATCTTTTTTCAATATCATTTGTGAGTTGAGCAAACTCAGCAGCTCGATTCAAACAATCTAATCTTTGCAAAGGTGAACCGCTAAAGAATACGCTAGCATCAAACTTATAAAATAGTTTTGCCAATAAATCTAACTGGTCTCTAGCAACTTTAAGTGCTTTATCAATATCATCAAAATCGTCTTCATGCACTTTCGAGTATTTGGCTAGTGCTGTATTCATATTACTTTTTATGCCGATGTAATCGACAACTAGCCCCATTTCCTTACCTTCATATACGCGGTTTACTCTAGAAATGCTTTGTATTAATGAATGCTGTTGTAATGGCTTATCTATGTAAATGGCTTCCAAAAACGGCACATCAAAGCCTGTTAACCACATATCCACAACCATCGCTATTTTGAAGTTAGATTTAGCGTTTTTAAACTGACGATCTAGCTCTTTCCTATCATCTTTAGTCCCAAGCATGTCATACAAAGCTTTAGGGTCATCTTTATGCCGAGTCATCACCATCTTAATTTTCTCAATGGGTTTTAACTCTTTCTTCTCATCTTCAGTAAGTTCTACCCCATCATCACAGGGCCTTACTTCGGCCCACTCTGGGCGCAACTCAATAATTTCTTTGTATAAGTTATAGGCTATGGGCCTGCTGCTTGATACAAACATGACTTTGCCTTTAACACTAGCCCCTTCATCAATTCTTTTTTCATAATGCTCAACAAAGTCTTTGGCTAGTAATTTTAGTCGCTTAGGGTCACCTAAAATCACTTCCATGCTAGTAACAGCTTTTTTACTTTCTTCAATCTGGTATTCGTTCGCACCTTCTTCAGCACATTTTTTATAATACTCTTCAATCTCTTTAAGCTTCTCAGGGTTGAGCAATACTTTCGCTGCTCTGCCTTCATAAACAATTCTTACCGTGATTTCATCTTCTACAGACTCCTTCATGGTGTAAGAGTCTATAGGTGGGCCAAACACCTCTAACGTGCCGTCAATAGGTGTTCCTGTAAAGCCTACATAGGTTGCATTTGGTAATGAGTCATGAAGGTACTTAGCAAAACCGTACTTGGTTTCTACGCCCTTATCAGTAATTTTTAACTTTTGATCTAAATTAATTTGGGAGCGATGCGCCTCATCTGAAATACAAATAACATTGTTGCGCTCAGTCAGCAACTCGGTGCTTTCTGTAAATTTATGTATGGTAGTTAAAAATACGCCACCACTATTTCTGTTTTGTAGATAGGTTTTTAAGTCTTCACGCGTTTCCACACTTACAACATTATCATCACCGATAAACTCTTTGGCATTAGTGAATTGAGCAGATAGCTGGTCATCCAAGTCTGTTCTATCAGTAATCATTACAATGGTTGGGCTAGCAAAGTGAGTGCTTTTCATCAGTAACCGCGCAAGGTACAACATGGTATAGCTTTTACCGCAACCCGTTGCACCAAAATATGTGCCGCCTTTGCCGTTACCATGAGGGCGTTGATTTAACTTAATATTATCAAACAGCTTATTAGCTGCGTAATATTGAGGATAGCGACAAACAATTTTTACTTCATCTTTTGAAGTGTCAGGGAAGTAAATAAAATTACGAATTACATCAAGTAATCGCTGCTTATTAAACAATCCCTTTACCATGCTAAATAGTGAATTGATACCATCCACTGTTTCATCGCTAGCATTAATTTTGCGCCAAGCATAAAAAAAATCATATGGCGCAAATAGTGAGCCTGACTTGTTATTTACACCATCACTAATCACACAAAAAGCATTGTATTTAAATAGCTCGGGTATATCTCTGCGGTATCGTACGGTGAGTTGTGTATATGCATCTTTAATAGTGGTGTTTTCTTTAATGGCACTTTTAAATTCCAAAACCACTAATGGCAAACCATTGATATATACAATGCCATCAGGTATGCGCTTTTCAAAACCCTGTATTTCTAATTGAGTCACAATTTTAAAAATATTATTTTCAATTGCTGCAAAATCAATTAGCTGAATGAATAAATCTTTTTTTCTTCGGTCTTCACGTTTGAGCACGAAACCATCTGCAATTATTTTATTGATAGCTTTATTGCTATCGTATAAGGCAGATGAAGGTAACACTTCCATTTGGCGGATAATGCTGACTATTTCGTTATTGGTAATTTCATCTGCCGCATAACGACTGAGTAAATAAGTTTTTAAATCATCAGGAAGTAGCACATCACTTATTTCTTTATGAATGTGCATGCCGTTTTGATGCAGATAACCTTCAGCTTCAAATAACTCAATCACGGCTTGTTCTAAGACTTCTTCGGTGAATTTCATTATCTAATTCTCAATTGTTGCTAATCTAGAAAGAAGAATGTCATAAAATGATTTCGCTACTTTTTTTTCTTTCTGAAGATTTCCAAGTAAATTAAATATTGATACGAAAACGGACGTTGCTTTCTCTAAAATATCTTTCGACGGCAAAATGAAATCGAGATCAAGCAAATCTTCTGGTTTAATAGAAGGGTAAGTTGAAACACTCATTTCAGCTTTAGCTTGTAAGTTTTGTAAATTTTCATCTTTCGTAATGCTTAGATATAGCAATTCACTACATAAGTTTGGCTGTGTTTTACTTAGTACAGCGAAGCCAGTAGAAACAATCATGTTCTTATTTATGTTCTTTAAAATTCCAAAGTGCTTTAAATTAGGTCTTATGGTTGAAAAAATAATATCATCATGCTTTACTCTGCGTTTCGCTCTGCTAGGTAGTTCATCAAAATTTAGATTTAATATTTGCAATTCTTCAATTTCATTATTTGTAATATTACTTGTGTCCAAATATTCAATTGTTTCAAATTTATCTCTTAAAGATAATGTTGAAGCATTACATTTGCATAAATCTCCAACTTTTGTTGGTTCCCACCCCTTCGGGATTTCCTTTTCCAATTTTTCATTTAACACCATTTCGCCACCACTGGATTTATAGGGATTTTCGTTTCCGTCAGGAAATTCAAAATCAACAAACCATTGCTTGTAAATAGTCTGTGCTGTTTCTTCTAGTTTCTGAATGAGTTGTTTATTCTGATTTACTCTATCCAGTAGCACGTTGTATTCTTTTACAATTTCTTTCTGCTTGGTGATGGAAGGAATGGCGACTTGCATATTGCAAAAATCTTTCCAATTTAGCCCACCTCGCACATCAGCATCAGTATAAAACCAAGCATTGCGATCAAACTCTTTACGAGAAAACCACATCATTAAGTATTCTGGTAATAGACTATCGGTGTCAACAATCTCAAACACATTGTAGGCTGGAGAAACTATTACATCTTCATCTTGTTTTAATAAGGCAACGGGCAATCGTTTGTCGCGACCCACATGCATTCTGTTACATGCAAATTGACCCTTTTTGACAACTTTATAAGTTGTCATATCAGTGCCTACAATGTTTGCAACTGACGGCATAAAAAACTTATCAATATTAATCCCTAAGAGATTATTGATTTTTAAATCGGTATTACGAACATTCACTTCCTGAATATAATCAGCAAGCCTTTTATAATTTGATCTCATAACCCAGTTCTTTAAATACGGTTAATAAATCATCTCTAGAGGACTTTTCTGCTTTTAGTAAATCTGCAAACTCAATCTGTAATGCAGACATCTTTTCATCAAAGTCTATATTCTCATCACGGTTTATAAACTGAATGTACTTGCTAGGAACCAAGGAGAAATCTTTTTTTGCAATTTCATCAAATGAGGCTGAATAGCAATACTCCGCTTCATTTAGATATGTTGCTTCAAAATCTGTTTGCTGCCAGTGGTGGTAAGTTTCGGTAACTTTTTTAATATCTTCTACTGAAAACTGAGTATATTTTTTCTCAAACGGGATACCCACTTCTCGCAAATCTATAAACAGAACTTCCTTTTCACGGTTACGATATTTTTTCAATTTACCATTTTGCTCAATAGTTCGAGTTTTTTTGTTTTTATTCAAAATCCAAAGTGTGACACTAATATTAGTGGTATAAAACATATCTGGAGGGAGTACCACAATGGCTTCCACCAAGTTATTTTCAATTAGTTTTCTACGTATTTTGTATTCTTCACCACCTCCACTCAAAGCGCCATTTGCCAATAGAAACCCAGCCACACCATTTTCAGAGAGTTTTGAAACAATGTTTAAAATCCAAGCATAGTTAGCATTACCTGTTGGTGGCACATCATAGCCAGCCCAACGAGGATCATCTTTCAACTCATTTTCGGCTCTCCATTGCTTCTGGTTAAATGGAGGGTTCGCCATAATGAAGTCAGCTTTTAAGTCCTTATGCTGATCTTTAAAAAAAGTATCCTCAGCAATATCACCCAAGTTGGCTGATATGCCTCGAATAGCCAAATTCATTTTGGCTAATTTGTAAGTGGTGGCGGTCTGTTCTTGGCCATAAATTGAAACATCTTTTTGATTGCCATGATGGCTCTCAATAAACTTGATGGATTGTACAAACATACCACCTGAGCCACATGCAGGGTCGTAGATAATCCCTTTATATGGTTCTAGCATTTCGGCAATTAGATTTACAATGCTTTTAGGGGTATAGAACTCGCCTTTGCCTTTGCCTTCAGCCAAAGCAAATTTACTTAGAAAATACTCGTATACACGTCCGACAATATCCTGAGATTTGTCTTTCAGCGTGTCTATGTTGTTAATGGTATCGAGAAGGGATGCTAACTTAGCAACGTCTAGGCTTAGTCTTGAATAATAGTTGTCAGGCAATGCGCCTTTAAGCGCTGGGTTGTTTTTTTCTACAGTAAAAAGGGCTGTATCAATTTTTAAAGAAATATCATCTTGTTTGGCATTTGCAATTAAATAGCTCCAACGTGAAATCTCTGGCAAATAGAATACATTCTTCATGGTGTAAAACTCCACCATTTCTAAGTACTTTTCTTTACCTTCAGCAATAAGCTCTTGCCTACGTTCTTCAAACTTATCACTAGCAAACTTTAAGAAGATAAGCCCTAAAACTACATGCTTATATTCAGACGACTCAACTGTACCGCGCAGTTTGTTAGCGGACTCCCATAAAGTTTCTTCAATGCTTTTATTGTTTTTTTGCTTTGCAGCCATTTTTAACCCCTATTTTTGAGGTTATAGTAATTGAATTGGAAGTTTTATGAAACTATTCAATTTTTACAGCTAGATTGTCATGGTTAATCCTCTCTCGATAAGCTTTTTGACAACTTGATCGGCAAAGTCATTACTAGGTATTTGTTGGTCATATGTATCTAAGCCTTTTAATAGTTCTTTTTGCCGTTGCCTGCTAACTTCACCGTAACTATATAATGTAGTGAGCACGCTTGAATGACCTAAATTTTGACTCCAAGCCTTGAATGCCTCAGGAGTCTTGCACTTTTTTTCAGCAAGTTGCACAAGCGTATTTCTAAAGCTATGTGGATTAAAATAAGATAACTTAGCTTGTTTGAATGATTTTTTAAATATGTCTCTGATGGGTGTAGCGGTACTCCAATGCGCCGCCCTAAGCCCTATGGATGAAAATTGATTTTGATCGTTTAAACCAATTTCATTCATTGGAAATAAAGGGTCATCATTACCGTATAGCTTTTCAGTTTTAAGATAACAAATCCAATCAACTACAATCTGTTTGATTTCATCGCCCACTGGAAAGAAGTCAGTTATGAAAGTTTTGCTAAATTTAGTATTCACGTCACGCGCATCCTGATCAAAACTTTCATCCTCTATATTGATATGTTTTAACTTGGCTGAGGCTATTGCACTATCTCTGGCCCCCGTCAGTAAAGTAAATGCAATTAACGCGCGATTACGTTGATCTATCTCGTTGTTGGTTGGCATTAATTCAATAACATGCTTAATTTGCTCAATAGTAGGTACTTTTTTTGGTCTTCTTGCAGTTGCTACCTCCAAGTCTTTATTTGATGTATTAAAGTATTCAGCATCAGAATATTGGATATGTGATTTGTAGCCTTGCTCACGTGCCAGCCATTCAATAAAACATTTAAGATGTGCAAATGTACTATGAATGGTTGATTTGCTGAGCTTGGTATTTTTATTCAAAGCCTTTTGTTCAATAAGCTGTCTTTTAAAACCAGTGGCTTGTTCATGCCTAAAAGTTTTAAAGTCTTTGTACTTTGTGTATTCTTCAAACCTTGCCAGTGCTTTGGCTACGCCATCAATTGTTGGATCGCTTACTCGCTTTGCTTCTTTCAAGAACGTGAAGTATTTATGTTTAATTCTTTCGTTATCTGGGTTGTGTTTTAACATGGTATTTACTCCTTTACTGAAGTCACAATTTACGGAGGGTTAATAGCTATCAACTATGTGTAAATGTGCTTGCGGTATAGTGAACCCCATTTGTTCAGAAAATTGCTGAATCTTAGTGTTACTGATACGCCTATACATCAATGTTTCACATTCTGGACATATCCCGATAATGTTGCCAGTTTTTGCGTTAACGGACTGATATTCCACCATGCCAGATGCAGGTTCTTTAGGTGTTTTGCACTTCATACAATAGATTTCATTTTGTTTACACGGGCGCTTGTTTTTTACTCTCTGTTTTGCATGGAAAGCGTTTAAGTCACTTCCTAAAATCATCAATGGTCGCTTGTTGTCAAACGTGGGTAGCCCCTGTTTTATCCAATTAAGAACAGTGTTTTTATGTGTTCCGTATAGGTTAGCAATTTCATCGACTTTGTAACTCCGATGGATTTTTGCCAAACGGGGGTTTTGATTTCGTTTCGCCATAGCCAGCTCCTATAAAAAACTATGGCTTATTTGGCAGCTGCTAATGCTTGGCGTAACTCACCTACATTCCAACAAGTAGTTCTAGGGGATAATTTACGTGGCTTAGGTATGCGACCAGCTTTTACACCACGCCAAACACTAGCGGCAGAGCATGCATATAGTGCTTGAACTACTGGCTGACGCACACTAGCAGAGTCGGGGAGGGCATCAAAATTTGTTAGTGATGGCGAGATTGTTTTTTGTTTCATGATAATTCACTCCTGTTAATTGAATTGCAGGACGTATCATGTGACTACTGAAAGGTATGATATAGATAGAAAGCCTTATTATTTATTTAAAAAGGCTACTACTATTATTTTGATAATGGTGATGTGTTTAATTAATTAAAAGGTTACCACCATTTTGTAACTTGCTGATTTAATTGTATTTAAAACTAATCACCATTTTTTCTTGGTCTTCCCTTGGATTTAACTTCGTCAGGGCGCATGACTACATCAACTGCCGATGCCAAGTTTTTTGATGCCCCATGTTTTTGATTTAGATAGTTAACAACCTCTTCTTTTCTCGGTGCGGTATCTTTGTTTTCTGGATCATAAGAAGAGTAAAACTGTTGATCAACAATTTCAATTAAATCAATACCTCTTGAACGATGATGTGTATTTAAGATTTGTTTAGCAGGGTTTTGTTGAACAGTATGATATTCAGTTGTTTTTATTTGTTTGGTAGATGGTGGTCTGACAAAGTCAATTTTTTCTCTTTCAATCCAACCTAGTAATGATGCCCTAGTTATGATTGTTAAATCATCATCTAAAACATTCTCATAACTAGTGGGTGAGCATTCAAACGCATTGCCATTATAGTCAATGGTAATGGCTACCTGAACGGCTAGAGAGCCTTGTCGAATTGATGATTTAATTGCTCTTAACATTCCAATAGCAACTTTCCATCGACCTGTGGCCTTTCGGTTGATTGCTTTCATGTCGTAATCTAAAGGATCAATACCTGCTAAAAGCAGTGCTGCTTCATTAAGCGAAAATTCTTTAACATGTTTCCAATGAGTTAAATCAGGCAGATCATTCACTTCTGACATAAAACCATTCCCCTAAAAACATAACAAGAAAACTATACTTTACAGTTAGCTACTGTGTAGCTAAAACCAAGCAATAAAATTTAACACACTCATCAAAACTTTTTAATTGGTATTACCTTCGCACCTGCTTTTAATTCATCCAAATAATCTGCCCATTGTTGCATCATAAGTTTGCGCTGTTCAATAAATTTAGTACGATTATATGCTGCACCTAATGCATCGGGGACTTTGTGTGCTAATTGATGCTCAATAATATGTGGGTCGATATTCAAACGCTCATGTAGGATAGTGCGAGCCATTGCTCTAAACCCATGTCCAGTAATTTCACTTTGAGTATCGTAGCCCATGCGTTTCAACGCAGCATTTACAGCAGCTTCGCTCATGGGTCTTAATGGCGAATGTCCGCCTTGAAATACATACTCACCATGACCTGACAATGGATGTATTGTTCGCAGAATATCAACGGCTTGAGTGGAGAGGGGGACTAAATGATCAGTTTTTGTTTTACTCACGAGATAGCGCCATTCACCTGCATCTAAATCAATATCACTCCATTTAGCTTGCCTTAGTTCGCTAGGGCGTACAAATACTAAGGGTGATAATTTAAGAGCGCATTGAACTGTCAGCGTTCCGCTAAAGCCATCTATTGCTCTTAGTAATTCGGCAATTTGTTTGGGTTCGGTAAATGCTGCCATATGTTTAATGCTAGTGGGTGGTAATGCTCCTTTTAAATCCGCAGTGACATCTCTAATTGCGCGACCAGTTTGCACCGCATATCTAAATACTTGCCCTGCTGTTTGCAAAGCGCGATGAGCAGTTTCAAGTTTATTCAAAGCTTCAATACGTTTAACCACTTGAAGCATTTGTGGGGCAGTTATGTCTGCAATCGGTTTGCTACCTATCCATGGGAATAAATAAAGTTCAAATCGCCGGATCACCTTATCTTTATGTGTTGTAGCTTTATTTTTCATGTGGGTTTGCCACCATTCGCGTGCAACCACTTCAAAACTATTTTCACTGTTTAATAATTTTGATGATTTTTCAGCTTTACGATTTTCACTTGGATCAATAGGTGGGTCGCTAGCTAATAAGCTTCGAGCTTTGTCTCTTTTGTCTCTAGCATGGGATAGTGACACATCAGGATAAGAACCTAAAGCAAGAGTTTTACGTTTGCCTAAAAAACGATAGTCAAAACGCCATAACTTGCTGCCAGTTGTCTGAATAAATAAATACAAGCCTTTTTCATCGGCAAGTTTGTAAGGCTTATCTTTTGATTTTGCGTTATTGATTGCGGTAGCGGATAACATTTGACGGTATCTCCTTGCAAATTAACAAACCCTTATAAAATAAGGCTCGCAAGGATGTTTGACGGTACGTGGCTTGTGATTTACCTGCGATACCGTCAATAGTACCGTTAAAAGTGACGGTATGTAAAGAGGTGTTGTGAGATGATAAGAGGCAATAAAAAAGCCCCGAAGCTATTAACTACGGGGCTTTTAGAGGGTTTTCGATTTTACGTGAAACCCTATGTTGGTGGTGAAAGAGGGACTTGAACCCTCGACCCCAGGATTATGAATCCTGTGCTCTAACCAGCTGAGCTACATCACCTTGTAAACTGGTTTGCTTCAATTTCAGCAAGGTCGCAATTCTAGTGTTTTAGTGGCGAATTGTCAAAAAATAGTTTAACTTTTTTGATTTATTTCTAATAATTAAGTTTCTAGCCTATTGCATGGCTATTTACTATCTCTCAGTTTTGTTTTTGCCTTAACGGTTTCTTGAAATATCAACGACGAGTGATGCGCTGTAGTGCTTCCATTTGATGATAATCACATAGGCGTATGAGCGTGCTTGTTGCGCCAGATTTTCAGATAGGTTGGCTATCTTTTCTGGTATGGAGATCACCATATTCTCGCCGAAGTACTTACGTGCATTACCGGAGATGGTATTGGCGATTTCTCCTACGACATCGAGCAGGTTTTCTTCTGATTGGTTGGTTTCTTTCATGACCGTAAGTAGATGCCTCAGCATGGCGCTAGGGGCTGAGAAGTAGAGCGCGCCGTCGTAGCCGTCACTAACCTTTATTTTGCCAGTGTAGTCGTTTATTGGAAATGCGTTTTGGGCAAGGTACGCTACTTTTATCGCTGCGGCCTCTTTGGTTGCTTGTTTGAAATAGTTGCCGATGGCTTCAATAAAGACTTCAATGTCTTTTTCACTTAAGTCACTCATTTTCTTTTATTAGCTCCAGTATCGCGTTTACGAGTTCTTCATCCGTAAATGGTTTATATAAGAAGCCATTGGCGCCATTTTTTAGGGCTTCAATCGCGGTGGCTTTGTCGCTGAGTGCGGAGATGATGAGGATTTTGATGTTAGGGTCAAACTCAACTAGCAGGGCGGTACATTCAACTCCATCCATCTCTGGCATGGTGAGATCCATGGTCACGATATCTGGGCGCTGTGCCACGCATAATGCAAATGCATCGGTGCCATTAGCTGCGGTGCCTACTATCTCGATAGGGGGTAGTTTTGAGTCTGCGATAATTCTGGAAATCCGGCTCCTGATAATATTGGAGTCATCGACAATCATTAGTTTCATATTACTGCCTCTGTCGCATTTAGGTTGATAGATGGTTTTGCGTGTTTGGAGATACGGAAAGAAAATTGCGTAAACACATCAGCTTTGGTGTCTATTTTTAGCTCACCGCCAATTTCATTGATGAGGGATTGCACTAAATCCATGCCTACACCACGTCCTGCATCTTGGTCTGCACCATTGGCGGTTGAGAAGCCTGGCTCAAATAGTTTGGCGACAATTTCTTTGTCTGATAACTGATACACGATGTCACTGGAGTAGCGACCTGATTTGAGCATGGCTGCACGGATGCGGTTGGGGACTATGCCTTGGCCATCGTCGCGCACGATAAAGTCGATAATGCCTTCTTGATTCATACGTGTGGTGATGGATATTTCGCCATGCGATGGTTTACCTTTTGCCAGCCTTGTGTCTGCAGATTCAATGCCGTGGCAAATGCCGTTGCGGATTAGTTGGATACCAATCTGTTGCAGTTGGTGCACTGTTTTTGTGTCCATTTGATCTAGTAGTGCTAGCTCTAGGTTTAGCTGCACGTTTTTATTTTGGCTTTGGTTAACCTGCTCTGCGAGACGCTTTAGATTATTACCTACGCTGGCCGAGATAGATGGTGGAGTTTCTGGGTTGTTATTGGCTTGATGATGCGCCTGCATAAAGTCTGTAATCATTTCAATTTGCATAATTTGCTCAAGCATGGCGCTTAACATCACCGGTAAGCTCAGAATCTCTTGTGCATCCCATTCATTCTTTTTACGCAGAAATACCAGATGCTCTTCAAACTGATGGGCTAGCACTTGAATGGCCTGTAAGCCTATTGCGGCAGCCTCACCTTTAATGGCGTGAATAATGCGGAAGCATTGATTAACCATGTCAGTATGCGTGGCAGCGCGCTTATCTGCATTGGCTAGTATCTCGTTAATGACAGCTAAGTTGCTATGTGCATGATTTAAAAACTGACGTAGCTGGAACGGATCTGCCTGCAGCAGTGCTTTGAGTAGCTCTAGGTTAATGTTCGATTGACCTTTCAGCTTGGCTAGCTCTTCGGCCTGCGTCACTTGTTCGGTGACATCCTGTACGGTGACTAATAGGTGCAGCACTTGTTTATTTTCCACTACGCGATTGAACTGAAAGCTCAGGTAGCGTGGAGCAGCATCATCCTTGGTTTGTACCTTCACTTGTGAGAGTGGGTTAAGGCTCAGCATTAAGCTCTCTTTCACTTTGTTGCCGAACAGTAGCTGAATATAATCTTTAGACGATGTGTAAATTTCATCTGAAACCAGTTGCTGCAGAATAGGCATAAACGGCATGTTGGCACTTACTTCATGCTGTAATATTTGCTCAATAGAGCGTGAAATCTGACTGCCGACTGCGAGTTCAGGGTCTAATAGAAACAGCCCTTCTTTAACTGTATTAAGAATCTCGGTAGTTTCGCGTTGTGCTTTCTCAATCTCACCATCGGCAGCACGTAGTTTGCGCAATGCATTGAATACAATGTTGGAAAAAAGTAACAGTGATAAGACCAATGCAATGGTTTGAATCAGTTGTAAGTTGCTGGCTTTGGTTTTGGTGTTTTGTTCCAGCTGTGTCGTCAGGTTGTTCATCAGCTTTAATAGCTTCAGGTTATTTTCACGTGCATAATCTGTGGCAAGATCTAGTCTCACCTCATCTATCACTCTGCTTTGGATGACGGACTCCAATAGTTTTTTGTATGGTTGCCAGATGAGCAGGGCTTCATCTACGGCTTTGATGGAGTCTATATCAGTTACTTTTGGCAGAAACACCGGCTTTTCATTACCACCCACGACAATGCCGCCAGTTTTAAAACTGTTAAGAGTGGTGTCAAAAAGTGTACTTACTTTTTTTAGCTCTTCCGTATTTTTTGCATCAAACTTACCTTGTGCTGCATCGACCTGAATCGATAGTAGCACCTTGGCTGTGCGCTGAGAAAGCATGCGTTGTCGGCCTGATAGGTTGATAGAAACGGCATCACCGTCAAGCGTGGATGATGTATAGAAGTTGAGGCCGAGCACTGCCAAGTTAAATACCAAAAAGAGCGTGACGGCCAATATAATGCCGCGGTATTTGTTCAACGTACCTAGCTGTTGCTTGTGATTAGACGTACTGTTGCTTGACATGCCTGCTCCTTATGCAATGGTTAAAATTAGGTTACGTAATACAGTTAGCGTACTGGATGTTTTGTTGCTTCATACCAGTAGCAGCTACTCCATATTGCGTTCTAGATAAATCTAAAAAGATTAAAATGCTAATAAAAAAGGCGTCTTTCTGGCCGAGTGAAAACTCAGTCTGAAAGACGCCTTTGTCTTAAATTCATTACGCTCAAGCTTTGAGCCACTTAATGCCGCCATTGGCATCAGTGTTTATGTTTAAAGCGATTTACAACCCCACTCATTGAGTTTGTAAATTTTTATTGTTATTTGCACACGGTGCGATTGGTTTATTAGAAGCAATAGACGTGCCACGGCTGAAGTAATACTTAACTATTTGATATTAAATGATAATTATATTGGCAGGGTTTATGTGAGATGGCTTGGGTGCTGCGGGGGTGCACAAAGACAGTGCAGCAGCACAGCTAAATGCGCAGCAACACAATTAAATGTAAAGTCGGCTACAAATAAACTGTAACGATGAAAAACAGCTTGGGGAGGAGGGGTGTTTATACGGAGTTTTGATATTTAACGCATGCGTGTATGTGCCGAAACACCTACACGCATGCGTTGCTGTCACACTAGGCATAATTGTGGCCTAGTGTTAAACGTTAAATCTCTTAGACATTAAATCTAAAGTGCATCACATCGCCATCTTGCACGATGTATTCTTTACCTTCTAAGCGCATTTTGCCAGCTTCTTTTGAGCCTTGCTCACCTTTGTTTTTAACGTATTCGTCATAGGCAATTACCTCTGCGCGAATAAAGCCACGTTCAAAGTCGGTATGAATCACACCTGCTGCTTGTGGTGCTGTTGCGCCTTTTTTAACAGTCCATGCGCGAACTTCTTGTACGCCTGCAGTAAAGTAGGTTTGCAAGCCGAGTAAATCATACGCAGCGCGAATCACGCGGTTTAAACCTGGCTCATCTTGGCCTAGCTCTGCCAAGAACACCGCTTTGTCTTCGTCATCCAGTTCAGAAATCTCGCCTTCAATCTTGGCGCAAATGCATACTACGGGTGCGCCTTCAGTTTTACCTAGCGCTACTACTTTGTCTAAATATGGGTTGTTTTCAAAGCCGCGCTCATCTACGTTGGCAATGTACATCACAGGTTTAACGGTGATTAGACATAGCGGTTTGATGATGTTAAGTTCATCAGCATCTAAACCTAATGTGCGTACAGGTGCACCTGTGTCTAAATGCTTTTGGATTCTTTCACAAAGACCAGCAAGCGCAATCGCATCTTTATCGCCAGATTTAGCTTTTTTACTTTCGCGTTGCAGTGTTTTTTCAACAGTTTCCATATCTGCAAGTGCAAGCTCGGTGTTAATGACTTCAATATCAGAAAGTGGATCAACTTTGCCAGCCACGTGCACAACATTGCCATCATCAAAGCAGCGTACCACGTGAGAAATCGCATCTGTTTCACGAATGTTAGCCAAGAACTTATTGCCGAGGCCTTCACCTTTTGATGCGCCAGCGACTAGGCCTGCAATATCAACAAACTCTACGATGGCTGGTTGTACGCGTTGTGGTTTTACAATGTCAATTAACGGCTGCAAACGGGTGTCTGGCACCTCAACAATGCCCACATTTGGCTCAATGGTACAGAACGGGTAATTTTCGGCCGCAATCCCTGCTTTGGTAATTGCATTGAATAAGGTTGATTTTCCTACGTTAGGTAGGCCCACAATTCCACATTTCATATTTTTCCAATCATCTTTAACGCAATCATTGCGTTGTGTTCGTCTTCATCGATTCGCCGTACTTTTTGTACTGTCTTTATCTCTTCATCCTCCACGCCTTATGTTTGCGTCAAATCTGAATGGAAAGCAGTGTGTTCTGGTGAGGTGATTTATTTCTTTGTATGCAATTTTAACATGGCGCTATCAAATTCGCCTTTAAGCATTAAATCTACTAATTTACTGCTATCGTAAATGCTGTCGTCAATTGCATGTTGTTCATCTTTAGTTGCGGCTTTGAGCACAAAGTTAACCACTTCATTTTTTGAGCCTGGGTGGCCAATCCCTACGCGCAAACGCCAGTAGTCTGGCGTGCCTAGTGCGGCATGTATATCACGCAAGCCATTGTGGCCGCCGTGCCCGCCGCCAAATTTCATTTTAATGCTGCCTGCAGGCAAGTCTAACTCATCATGAATCACTAAAATTTCTGCGGGTGATATTTTGTAATAATTAGCCAGTGCCGCTACCGCCTTGCCACTTGCGTTCATAAAAGTGGTGGGCTTGATTAGCCAACTGTCTGTAGTCGGATTTAACTTGCCAGCAAAGCCGAAAAATTTAGCATCTACTGCTAATTTGCTATTGGTGGCTGCCGCTACTTGGTCTACCCACCAAAAACCTGCGTTATGGCGCGTAGCTGCATATTTTTCGCCAGGGTTACCTAGGCCTACAAATAATTTAATTCCGCTCATATAGTGACTTTAGTTGATGCATCTTTAGGGTAATGCATTTATACGTACATGCGATTCAGCCTGCACCTAAAAAAAACGCGCACTTTAATCAAAAAGTGCGCGCTATTTTGCTAGCTTACGTAATGAATACTTAAGCTGCTGGTGTTTCTTCAGCTGTTGCTGAAACACTACCGCGTGTTTTAGCGATAGAAGCTACTGCTGCGTCATCACCGTGTGCTAATTGTACAAATTCAACACCTTTTGGTAGTTTGATTTGTGACAAGTGGATTGAGTGACCAATTTCTAATGCTGCAACGTCAACTTCGATAAACTCTGGCAAGTCTTTTGCCAAGCAGCTTACGTCAGCTTCTGTTAATACGTGAGCAACAATACCACCACCTAATTTAACACCAGGCGCTACATCAGCGTTGATGAAGTGGAATGGCACTTTAACGTGAATTTTTTCAGTTGCACTAACGCGTTGGAAATCAACGTGTTGAATTGTGTTACGCACTGGGTGCATTTGGAAGTCACGTAATAGTACGCTTTCTTTTTTACCATCAAGAATCAGCGTTAACACTGAAGCGTGGAAAGCTTCGTGACGGAATTGTAAGAACAATTCTTTAGCGTTGATTTCTAGTGGGAATGCATCTTTACCACCACCGTATACTACACCAGGCACAGAGCCAGCATGACGTAGGCGGCGGCTCGCACCCGTACCTTTAGCGTCACGTTTTACTGCATTGATTTCAATAGCCATTTTACTACTCCTAAATTTACTGCTTTACTACAATGAATCTGCCTTCCGCGACCAGAGGGCAGGGTGAAATACTTAGTCCATAAACAATGAGCTTACAGAATCTTCACAGCTAATGCGGCGAATGGTTTCTGCCAGCAATGCTGCTGCGCTCAATTGACGGATTTTTTTACAATTAATGGTATCAGCTTGTAATTGAATGGTGTTGGTTACTACCAATTCATCAAGCTCAGAGTTCATAATGCGCTCAGCTGCACCGCCAGACAATACTGGGTGAGTTGCATACGCTACTACTTTTACTGCGCCATGTTTTTTTAATGCAGCAGCAGCCTCACATAGTGTGTTTGCTGTATCAACCATGTCATCCATGATCACGCAGGTACGGCCAGCAACATCACCAATGATGTTCATTACTTTTGCTACGTTTGGTTTTGGACGACGTTTGTCGATAATCGCCAAGTCAGAGCCTAGTTGTTTTGCACATGCACGTGCACGCACTACACCACCAACGTCAGGAGAAACTACAATGAGGTTCTCATGTTTTTGCTCTAGCAAGTCAGCCAATAAAATAGGTGTGGCATAGATGTTATCTACTGGGATATCAAAAAAGCCTTGGATTTGGTCTGAGTGCAAATCCATCGTCAATACACGGTTAACACCAACGCCAGTTAACATGTTGGCAACAACTTTAGCGGTAATTGCAACGCGAGCAGAACGTGGACGACGGTCTTGTCTTGAGTAACCAAAGTATGGGATAGCAGCAGTAATACGGCCGGCAGATGAGCGACGAAGCGCATCAACCATGACCATTACTTCCATCAAGCTATCATTGGTAGGGTGGCTGGTAGATTGCAGGACAAATACATCACGACCACGTACGTTTTCAAGCAATTCAACCATGACTTCGCCATCGCTAAATTTGCCTACATGCGCTTGGCCAAGCTCAATACCTAAGTGTTTTGCAACTTGCTGCGCGAGCACTGGGTTGGCGTTGCCAGTAAAGACCATCATGTTGCCGTTAGACGCCATTCGATTTCCTATCGTGCCGGCTCATCAAGATTGACCAGCTAACTAATAAAAAAAACTCACTAAAAAATAAAAGCGTGTAAATCAAATAATCTACACGCTTCTACAAAATTTGGCTGAGGAGGAAGGATTCGAACCTTCGCATGCCGGAATCAAAATCCGGTGCCTTAACCAGCTTGGCGACTCCCCAATATTTAACCAGCTTATTTACTTATAAAAGGGTGCTGATTTAACCCTTTTGCAACAAAGCCAAAATATTCTTCTGGTTTTTGTTGGTAAATACTATTCGCAGTTTCTGCATCAGCTACTTCCAAAAAGACCGAAGCGCCTGAGCCGCTCATTCTAGCATCACCGTACTGTTTTAGCCAGCCCAAGCTCGCTTTTACTTCAGGATAAATGCTACAAACTACTTTTTCCAGTTGATTTGTAAACCCATCGCGGATATTTCCTAACGCTGAATTTTCAGTGCTTAATTGCGCTATCTCTGAAAAGGCGGCTATTGTCTTAGGAATCGTATTCTTTGTCAATTGATTATTAGCAAAAATTTGTGCTGTTGATACATGAACATTCGGCGTAAGCACTACATAGTGGGCGTCTTGCAGCGTAAGTGCTTGTAATTGCTCGCCAACGCCTTCTGCCCATGCATTGCTGCCATAGATGAAGAACGGCACGTCGGCACCTAGTTGCAATCCTAGTTTTAGCAGCTCTTCACGTGGCAGATTGAGCTGCCATTGCTGATTTAAGGCGAGTAGCACAGTTGCTGCATCTGAGCTGCCACCGCCAAGTCCGCCGCCCATCGGTATTTTTTTATCTACTAATATTTCGGCGCCAAGTTGGCAGCCGGTATGTTTTTGTAATAACAGTGCGGCACGTATAGATAAATCTTGTGCCTCTGGCACGCCTGCCACATCGTTCACACGTTTGATTGCGCTAGTGTTGGTGGTTTTGATATGGATAGTGTCGTAATAGTCCAGTAATCTAAATACTGTTTGCAGTAGATGGTAGCCATCCTCACGCTGACCCACGATGTGTAAAAATAAATTAATTTTTGCGGGTGCTAAAAATGCTTCAAAGTCATGCATGGCGGTGATGTAGGGTCGTGTAAAAGGTGGTGAGTATTAAAGTGTTAAACAGGTCACTATTTAGTTTGTAATGTTACTCCAGTTTTCCACCAGCAGTTTAAGGTTAACTTGATCGCTTTTTAGGGATATTTTACCGGGCAGCCAATGACCATTTTGCTCAGTGTAGTTTGAAAACTCAATTTTCCAGCCATCTTGATTTAATGTGGTCAGTAAGCCTTGTTCATCCCATGTGATGGCGAGAATGGGGCTGTTAGATGGGCGGCCCAATGACCAATCGGATAATCCGGTGAGTGGTAGTGACCAGCCTAAAGCATTATAGGTGAGTGTTTCTGCATTTGCTGCAGATATCTGCTTGCCATTTGCATCGGTGAGTGTAATGAGATCGCTTGATTTTGTAATTTGTGCCACTTGGCCGCCAAGCGGCGAGTAGAGTGCGATGTTGTCATTAGCCGCGGAGTGCTGCCACTGTAAGCCGCCTGAAAAGCCTTTGCTATTGGTTTGTACGCCGATTCTGCCCTGTAGTGAGAATTGTTGAATCGTTGCATTGCGCAGTAAATGTGCTTGGTTACGTGCGGATGAGTCTGCACTCATGGTCACCTGGTGTGCTGTAGTTGCACACGCAGTAAATAAAGTGACCATGCTTAGGGCTAAGAAATAACGTGTCAATTGCATAGGGATGGCTAGTGTAAGTTGAGTTCAGTTGGTGGGGCTACGCTAGCGCTTAAGATTTAAATTTGTTTGCAGTCGTTAATAGAATTTCATTGTCAGGGTCTGCAATTAACGCATCACTCCATACTTTCTTAGCTTTTTCGTACTCACCTTTTTGCCACAGCACTTCCCCTAGGTGGGCTGCAATTTCAGGGTCAGGATTAATGCGGAATGCCTGTTCTAAAAATTGAATAGCTTTGTCCAAATTGCCTTTGCGGTAATGTGCCCAGCCTAGGCTGTCGAGCATGTAATGGTCATTAGGGGTAAGGGTTAATGCTTTTTCAATTAAGGTGATGGCTTCTTTTAGCCGAATGTTACGGTCGGCAAATGAGTAACCCAGTGCATTGTAGGCGGCAGCAAAGTCTGGTTTTTCGGCAATGGCTCTACGCAACTCTGATTCCATGATGTCGAATTTAGCTAAGCGCTCTGCCGCAAGAGCGTAGTCATAGACCAACTCTGGTGTGTTAGGTAGGTTCTTGACCGCTTTATCTAGCAGGTCAAAAGCCTCTTGGTTGCGTTTGTCTTTAGAGAGTAAGGACGCTTGGGTCTTAATCACTTGAATCTGCTGCTCTACGTTCAAGTTTTCTAAGTTATCTAGCAGTTCAATGGCTTTGTCTATAGATTGTGTGCGTGCAATGAGGTTGGCCAAGCTAAATTGCGCTTCAAGGTAGCGAGGCCCTGTTGATACTTTGTTATACCAAGACATGGCAATTACATCATGTTTTTGCTTTTCAGCCGTTTGCCCAAGATAAAGATAAATCTGGTCAGTATCTTTAAAGTTGTTGGCAATGGCTTGTTTAAAGTCCTTTTCTGCTTCGTTGTAGTCCATGGTTTGGAACGCCAGTAACCCTACAATCGCGTAAATTTCAGCGCTATTGTTTTCTGCGGACTGTTTGGCGTTCTCTAAAATGACAGGAAACTCCGCTTTTGCTGCGGCGTATTGTTTTTGATTAACCAGAATTTTTGCTAGATTAATGCGTACTTCGTTTGCATCTGGCTGCACTTTTAAATACTCATAATAAAAGGCAATTGCTTGTGCTGGAGATTGGCGAAATAACACTTGACCTTTCAGTAAGGCAACAATGGTCCAGTTAGGGCGCGACTCTTCTGCTTTTGCCAGTGCATCTAGCGCAACATTATCTCGATTCGCAATGTAAGCTGCCTGTGCAATGGCAAAGTTTGCCTCTGCTAGCTCAGGGTAGGGTTTGGCTAGTGATTGAATCAGCTTTAATACCGCGTCTTTATCAGGGCTGCGGTTTAATAATGAGTTGATAAATAAAAAGCCGCCGGCTCTTGAGTCCTCTTTCACCAGTAGTTGCGCTAAGTAAGGCTCGGCCTCATGTAGGCGCCCAGTTGCAATGAGCATCTCTGTCATGGCTTGCTGTGCTTCTGTTGATGATGGGTCTAGCTCTGCCCAAAGTTTTACCGCAGGGATGGCTAGATTTGGAATATTGGCAAAAGCGCCGATTTTGGCCGCACGCTCGGCTAGGCGAGGGTCTTGCTCGCTACGTGCCAAGTCGTAAAAAATTGCGCCGGCTGTGCCGATTTCACCGCGTTGCCCCGCGACTTCTGCCACTAGATACTTATATACAAACTCTGCGCTGAGTGTTCTTTCAGCTGGGTTGGCAGATTCGTTACTATTAGCCAACGTCTCAGAGTGGTAGCGATTGGGGGTGTTGCTAGCGCAGCTGGTTAGCCCTAGTGCAAGTACGCATAAAGTAATACTCACCGCCGTGGAGATTGAAGAAGTTTTTTTCAGCGGCGTATTCAAATCTAGTTTTTTTGTCATCAGGGTATGTGAAACTATTTATAAAATTGATTGATTTAGTTATATAGTAAATTACGCGTTTATAGATTGCATTAATTTTAATGAGATTCGCTCAATATTTATGCTGAGTGGCTGGTGAGCCCTTGCTAATATTTAGCTTAAACACTGTATCATGCCTCGTTGCTTCTTAGTCCGTGACAGCGGCTGCAAGTTCCGACATAATTACAGGTTGACTATAACGCATGTGAAATGAACTGTCGCCTATAGATTTTAATCTATAGATTTGTTTTATCTGGGTCAGACTTTTTATGATGTTTTAATAAAATTGGTAATAACCGTCTGTATTTAAACGAATGTTTTAAAATTGAGTACCTATGAATAATTTTACAGTTGAGGCAATTGAGCTTACGCGACTTTATGGAGGCCGCGAAGCAGTAAGTAATGTAAATTTCACCTTAAGTAAGGGCGAGGTTTTAGGGTTTTTAGGCCCGAACGGTGCTGGTAAGTCTACCACCATGAAAATGCTCACTGGTAACTTGGCGCCTAGCCATGGCAGTGTCAAAATTTGCGGTATCGATATGATAGAGAGTCCAAAAGAAGCGAAAGCCTTAATTGGATACCTACCGGAAATGCGTCCCCTATATAAAGAGTTAACTGTCGATGAGTATTTGACGATGGCAGCTAGGCTGCATCGTGTGAGTGCAAAACATATTAAGAAGGCAGTTGAAAACGCCAAAGAGCGCTGTGGTTTAACGCACATGAGCAAGCGCCTGATTGAAAACTTATCGAATGGCTACCAGCAGCGTGTAGGCATTGCTCAAGCGATTATTCATAGCCCGATGGTGGTGATTCTTGATGAGCCGACTGTGGGTCTGGACCCAATTCAAATTCGTGATATCCGTACATTAATTCGTGAAGTTGGTACTGATCATAGCGTGATTATCTCTACACACATTTTGCCTGAGGTAGAAATGGTGTGTGATCAAGTGCAAATTATTGACAAAGGTAAGCTGGTTTTTAACGGCTCAATTGATGTGCTTAAACGCCAGCGTGTTGGTAATAAATTGCTGATTGGCTTACGCAACCCGCCAGCCATTGAAGAAATTTTAAGAATATCAGGTGTTTCAGAGGCTGAAAGTTTAGCCAATGGCTTGATTCGTGTTCGTTATGCCGAAAGTACAGAGCCAGCAGAAGCGATTGTACAAGCTGCTGTTCAGCAAGGCTGGGGTTTGCATCAAATCGCGCCAGACCAAACTAGTTTGGAAGACGTATTTATGCAGTTGACTTATCAAGAGCAGGTTGCAGTTTAACCAACTCGCATATTTCTATGCCGCTGTTTAATTTGGTTCAATCGAGTCACTTTTCAGTATAACAATCGGTTATTTAAGGTTTTATTTATGATTATTAATGTCGCAAGAAAAGAACTTAAAAGTGTATTTGCCTCGCCGATGGGCTGGGTGATTTTATCGTTGTTAATGTTTGCTTTTGGTACGCAATACCTAAATGCAGTAAATGACTACTTTGCCGTGATGTCAGGTGCGATGCGTCCGGCTGAGCGTACTGGGGTGACCCAGTTTGTCGGTCAGTCTGTGTATGGTTTAGCTTCATTTATCATGCTGTTTGCCGTGCCATTGTTGTCGATGCGACTCATCTCTGAAGAGCGTCGCAGCCAAACTCTGCCATTTTTATTCAGTGCGCCTATTTCACTCACGGAAATTGTGGTGGGTAAGTTTGTAGGTTTAGTTGCGTTTTTAAGCGTGTTAATTGTGTTTATCGCGGCAATGTTATCTACGCTGAACGTTTGGGCAGACATTGACTTTGGCTTTTTGTTAGCTAACTCATTGGGTTTGCTGTTGATGGTGGCCGGTTTTTCTGCGCTAGGTATTTATTTTTCTAGCTTAACGCAGCAGCCTGTGATTGCTGCAATTTTAACGTTTATCGCACTATTTGCACTGATGATGCTAGACCGCTTTTTTGGCGATGATCCTACCAATGTGCTTGGTAGCTTATCGCTCACACGTCATTTTCAATCGTTTGCCAGTGGTTTGATTGATAGTGCAGATATCGTATATTTTATTTTATTCGCAGTGACATTTTTAACCTTAACAGTGCGTCGCCTAGATGCTGACCGCTTACGTGGTTAATTGGAATTTTTAACATGAACATTAATCGTAAATTACGTTTTCAGTTATTAGTACAAAATTGGTTTTTTGTCGTACTGTTTTTAATGCTGGTTGTGTTGCTAGGCTATTTAGCTAGTCAGTACCGCGTTGCAAAAGATATTACACAGGCAAATCGCAATATCCTGACGCAGGGCAGTGTGAACGTGCTCAAGCAAATGAAGGCGCCGGTTAACATTACCGTGTATGCAACTAAAGATGATGCATCAAGCGGTGATGTGTTCCGCAAAGGTATTGTGGACTTTGTGGCACGTTATCAACGTGATAAACATGATATCAGGCTTAAATTTGTGAACCCATCTGAAGAGCCAAAGCTAGCACAAGATGCTGGCGTTAAGGTGGATGGTGAAGTTGTAGTGGAGTACCAAAAACGTGCAGAGCACATTACGCCACCGTTTGCAGAGCAAGAGTTCACCAATTTACTAGTTAGGTTGTCACGCACCAATCAGCAAGCGGTTATGTACCTGGATGGTCATGGCGAGCGTAACTTGCTAGGCGTTAAAAATCATGACTTGGGTGAGTTTGGCAAACAGTTGGAAAGCAAAGGCTTTAAGTTTGCTAACCCTGACTTGACCATTGCACAGGCTGTGCCAAGTAATGGTGCAATGTTAGTGGTAGCTAGCCCACAAGTAGATGTCAGCGACATTGAAGCGCAAAAGATCAAGGCGTACTTGGAAGCTGGCGGTAACTTACTGTGGTTGCTAGATGATAACGATTTTAAAGGTATGAAAGCTGTTGCTGACTACTTGGGTCTGCAAGTGTCACCTGGTGTGGTGTTGGATATGGCATCGGCTCAGTATGGCGCAGATGCACGCGTTGCCTTTGCAAGCTTGTATGGCGAGCATGCAATCACTACAAACTTTATGTTGCGTACCTTGTTCCCTGAGTCACATGAAGTGAGCGCGGTAGGTACCGATGATAATGGTTGGAAGGTGAGTAAACTGGTTGAAGTAGCGCCTAATGGTTGGCTATCTGCTGAAAAATTGGCGAAAGGCGCTAAGCCTGTATTTAATGAAAAAACAGACAAGCGCGGCCCAATCAACGTGGGTGTGGCATTAGAGCGTATTTATGGTAAAAAAGGTCAGCGTGTTGTGGTGATGGGTAATGCTAACTTTTTATCTAATACCTTTATCACTAACGGCGGTAACCTAGATTTAGGCGTGAATATCGTGAACTGGTTAGCTGGTGATGACAACCTGATTACGATACAGCCAATGCCATTAAAAGACATTAATGTTTCTATTCCAGACACAGATCAAGGTCGCTTGGTGGCTTGGACTGTGTTTCATGGCTTCCAGTACTTTATTCCGCTGGGCTTCATGATTGCTGGTTTGTATTTCTGGTGGAAACGCAGAAGAGCTTAATAAGCTAAATATTTGGACTGAATTGTTGTTTGAGGGTGTGACATGAAAAAACGTTGGTTATTGAATCTAATTTTGCTTGCTGTAGTTGCGGGCTTAATCACATTTTTATATGTTCGCCCTAAAACAGAAGCCAATAAAAATATTGAGTATGAAGTCTCGCCATATAAGCTGGCAGAATTTAATGCAATTAGCATTGAGTTCCCAGCAAAAGCTCCGGTGACGTTTGAAAAAGTGGATAAATATTGGCGCTTAACTGCGCCATATAAAACACGTGCAGACCAGTTGTCTGTACAGCGAATTTTAGCGATTGTGGCAGCAAAAAGTCCTCAAAAAATCGTTTCAGAGGATATGGAAAAGTTCGGGTTGGTGAATCCTGCGTTTAAGTTAAAGTTGTATAGAGATAAAAACAACGCAGAAGAATTTTTGTTTGGCAC